>CAWAPD010000001.1:0-1280557 GCA_963783865.1 uncultured Actinomycetes bacterium
GATGCTGAAGCCGGCCCTCGAGACGTTCGCTGATCTCTTGAACATCCGTCTGAAGCTGGGCGTGTTCACCACCGAGGATTCGGTTCGGTACACTTTCTATTGCTCGCTGCTGGAGACGTTGAAGCTACGGCCCGAAGATGTCGTTCTGGAGTACCCGCATCCTGCGATTGCGGGCGCCCAAGTAGATATGTGGGTCGCCAACTTCCCCGGCGGCGGCGTTGCCGCGGAGTTCCGAAGTACGACCGTGCGATTCCTAGCGCGAAGAAGCCCCCCGCCCTCGAAGGCCGGCAAGCTCCTTCAGGGATCTCTATCGCTTGGGCCGTCTGCCCACGACATGCTTCGTCTCTTCGTGTATGCCACGGGACTCGGAGATGGCGACGTACCTGCCGCAAAGCGCGGTAATGGGTTGGCAGAGTTGTTCCAGCTCCCGGAGGGCCGCGACCTTGTCGTCAATGAAGGCTTTCTGGAAGGCCGCTGCAGCACCCTACTCAACGCAGTCCCTGAGGCACCGAACGTGGTGGTCACCTCAATGGTGCACCGCGGTTTGCCCAAGAACCACGTGCTCTGCGTCTACGAGATTCACGACATTGGCGATGCGAGATCGCCGAGCGAGATTCCCAAGATGCACTAGGCGGCGAGATCCGGCCGCAACTGGGCGTGTTCCTTCTGTCACCGGGAGACCACAGGAGTGAGAGGGGTTGAAGTGGCGTCGAACGATCGCATCATCCTTGACGAAGTCTTGAAACAGCGACAGGGCGAGGTCGAATCCGAGGCGTCAGACAGCGATTTCCTGGAGCTATTTTGCGCCGAGCAGATTCTGAAGGATTTCGACCTTTCATACGAGGAACTCCAGTCCGGCCTTGTTGGCGACGGCGGCGACGGGGGGATTGATGGCATCTACCTCTTCGTGAATGGAGAGCTAGTTCAGGAAGATACGGATTACTCGAACCTGAAGAGGAACATCGCACTTGACTTGATTGTCATCCAATCGAAGTCCGCCGCCAGCTTCCAAGAGACTCCCATCGAGAGATTCATCACAGTGAGTGACGACATCTTCGACCTCTCAAAGCCGGTTTCCGGACTTCGGACCACATACAACGAACGGCTCATGGAGGCCGTGGACCGATTCAGGGACGTCCACCAGCAGATGGCCGCTCGGTTCCCGAAGCTGAAGGTGTCCTTTTTCTACGCCTGCAAGGGCGGAGCCCCCAACGAGAACGTCAGAAGGAAGGTGGAGAAGCTCCGTGATGTCCTGAAGAAGTATTTCCCGAGTGCAGACTTCCAGTTCGAGTTCCTCGGCGCTGGGCAGTTACTCGAGCTTGCGAGACGCGCACCACAGACTACATACTCTCTGGCTCTCGCCGAGAGTCCCGTTTCGTCCGGTGGTCAGGTCGGATTTGTGTGCCTTGTGGGCCTGCCAGACTTCTGCGACTTCATCACTGATGATGAGGGCCACCTTCGGCGACAGATCTTCGAGGCGAACGTAAGGGACTACCAGGGACGAACGGAAGTCAACGACGAGATTCAGGAGTCCCTGAACGCGAGGGGTCTGGAGGACTTCTGGTGGCTCAACAACGGCGTGACGATCTTGTCGACGAACACCTCTCTAAGCGGCAAGACGCTAACCATTGAAGACCCCCAGATCGTCAATGGACTCCAAACCTCGACCGAGATATTCAACTACCATAGCCAGCACGGGGCTGGCGGAGACAATCGGAAGGTATTGGTGAGAGTTATTGTCCCGTCCAGACCCGGCTAGCCGCGACAGAATCATCAAGGCGACCAACAGCCAAACGAGCGTCCAGCGGGCATCGTTGAGAGCCACGGACAAGATCCACAGAGACATCGAGGAGTACCTGCGACCAAGAGGGCTCTTCTACGACCGTCGTAAGAATCAATACAAGAACGAAGACAGGCCTCGAGACAAGATTGTTGGCATCCCACACCTTGCACAGGCAGTGATGGCCATTGTTCTTCGTAGGCCTGATACTGCCCGTGCCCGCCCGTCGTCCCTTCTGAAGAGAGACGAGGACTACGAGAGAATCTACAATCCGCAATACCCGATCAACCTCTACTACGTCTGCGCGGAGACGATGCGGCATGTGGAGGCATTCCTCAAGTCCGCGGACGCGGGGCTGCCAGCCGCAGACCGGAACAACCTTCGTTTCTACGTCGCGCATGCACCTCATAGATGTTTCTCTGTCGACCTCGGAAGGCTCTCCCGCTGACGTGGCAAGCGTCGATGTGAGCGAACTCACGAATGAGTTAATTGCCGCCAGTCTCAACGTGGTCAGGGCGCAATACGAGGCTCTGGGCGGGACGGATCAGGTTGCGAAGGGCCCCGAGCTAAGGGAGGCACTTCTGAGGCGCCCCGACAGTACCACTCGCACATCGTGACCCTGACTGGCGGATGTACTGGTCGGGCGAGCCTGTGACGCCATCCATCGCCACCACCGCCTTCATCGCCAACACCGACTTCGGCTGGTTCTCCCACTTCCTGCACCGCGCCGAGCCGCCGGACGAGGTCAACTTCTGGCAGCCCTCGCCGCACGGCTTCAGGGCGATTCCGGCGGGTGCGCCGTTCTTCTTCCGTCTCGGCGCGCCCCACAGGGCCATCGCCGGCTACGGCTTCTTCGCGCGCTACGAGCGCGTGCCGGTGTGGCTCGCCTGGGAGTCCTTCGGCGACCTGAACGGCACCGACACGTTCGCCGAGATGACGGCGCGCATCGAGGCGATCCGCCGCCGCACGGGGAGCGCCCTCCTCGCCCGTCCCCAGGACTACGAGGTCGGCTGCATCATGATCTCGCAGCCGGTCTTCTTCGCCCGCGACGACTGGATCGCCGACCACGCCGACTGGCATCCGCGCATCCAGGGCGGCAAGACCATCGACATCCTGCACGGCGACGGACAGCGCATCCTCGCCGAGTGCCTGGAGCGCACGGCGCGGCTGCGGCCGGCGGCGGAGCCGCTGCTCGAGGAGCTGCGCCGCTACGGCGCGCCGCAGCATCGTGCAGCCGCGCCTCGGCCAGGGCACCTTCCGCATCGCCGTGACCGGCGCCTACGGCGCCTGCGCCGTCTCGGGCGAGCACTCGCTGCCGGCGCTCGAGGCCGCGCACGTGCGTCCGTACGCGGACGGCGGCGCGCACGCGCTGCCCAACGGGCTGCTGCTGCGCGCCGACATCCACCGCCTCTACGACGCCGGCTACGTCACCGTCACGCCCGACTACCGCTTCAGGGTGAGCCGCGACCTCGTCGACGACTTCCACAACGGCCGCGAGTACGAGCGCTTCGCCGGCCGCGAGATCAGCGTGCCGCGCGCACCGGGCGACCGGCCCGCTGCGGAGCTGCTCGATAGTGGCATGCGGCGGGTGTTCAGGGGCTGATGTATTGAACGATGAATCCTGGTTCTCCAACCTCTGCGTCGAAAGGGAAGTGCGGAATCGCTCTACTCGGCGTCGACTACGCCACGCAGCCGAGCAAGACTGGGCTGGCCTTGGGCAACTGCGGGATGGACGGTTGCGTATTACCCGCTGTATGTTGAATCCAGGGGCAAACCGCCCGTCGCCATCATCTTGGAGTGGCTTGAGGTTATAAAGAGGTTCTCTTCGCGTTGGCGACTCGCCCCTCGGCTGGCCCATGCCCTTGGGAGAAGCTTCCACGGGCATGTCGCAGGCGGCCGGATCACGTTCGAATCCGACGCGCTCTTCCGGCGTAGGGCAGACGACAATCCATCGGCGTCTCGGCAAGTTGCCGCTCGAAGTCGGCGCCAGCTGGCTGGCGCGCACAGGGTGGCCGCGCTCGGCCTGCTCGACGGCTTCGTCAGGCCTCCGACAGGCCGATTCCGCTCGCGTGGAAACCTGAGGAGGCTGAGTCATGGCGCGTCGTCGAGGTCTATCGGCTGCCACCCGCATCGCTCATGGGGCGCCCGATGCGGAAGCATCGGGGGACTCTCGGACGTCCTCGACTGCTCGGCGGTGACCGACATCATCACTCGGTCGAACGATGCCGGCGATGCATGTGTCTGTGCCCTTGCCGGTGCCGACTTCCTGGCTGGGCGGGCAATGCCGCCAAGGGACACGGCGACCGCCAATCGTGAGGGGTGAACTGGGCGCCTGACGCTTTGGCGCTGCCGGAGAGTTTGGAGACCCTCTGGGATTCGGCGCAGGGCGACTCTGTTAGCCCGAAGCCTGCCGACTACCCTGAGGGCACACCGCCACCAGGCGCTCCGGGCTCTGGCGAATTCGAGTGCCTTGCATGTATCAAGGGAGTGCCCTTCATGTTGCCGCGAGTGTGTCCCGAATGTCGCCACGTCTTCAAGGGCAACGGCTGGGATGGCATCGACGCCCACTGGAAGGCAAAGCACCTGGATGTCAGCTCCTACCGGGAGTTCTGGGACTCGCTATGCGCCAAGCACAAGTAGGAGTCCAGGTCGTAGGGGCGACGTCCGAATCAGTGATCGCCGCGAGAGTTGCGGCCTTCGTTGGAGGGCTTCGAGACTTCGAGATGGTCGAGGACCTCGCGCTTCCCTATCACCACATGGGTGCAACGCAAAGGGGGTCAGATGAGTGACGCACGTCCTCAGCGCAGCATCAGCGAGGCGTTCATTGTGCAGTTCGAGTCCGGCATCCTCCGGCCGATTCTGGACCGCCTGCAGCACGACGACACGCTCAGCCTGGAGATTCGCAACGGCTACGTGAACATCTACTACCGCGGCGGCAATCTCCTGCGGCTCACCGCCAACAGCAAGGCGACGCAGTTCACGACTTTCTTCGACTGGCGGTATTGCGGCGAAGAGACCGACTACCGCTGTTGGCTGCCGACGGAACGGCCGCCGGCCAAGATCGTGAGCCCGGACGACGCACGCGCGTGGGTCGACGCCTTCTCGCATCTCAAGCAGGCCATGGACATCCGCTTCGTCAGGCACCCGAAGATCGAGCGTGAGTATCAGCAGGCCGTGGTGCGGGACAACAACCGGCATGTCTCGGCGACAAGTCCGACTACATGATCGTGGACATCGAGTATGCGCAGTCGCCCGCCGCCTTCCCCGAGCGGCCGCACAACTTCCGTTTCGACATGGTCGGCCTGCGCTGGCCGGTCGAGGGCGGCGGCCGGGCGAGTGGCGCCGTCACACCGGTCATCATGGAGATGAAGACCGGGGACGCGGCGCTCGCCTCGCATCCCACCGGTCCTGAAGGCAAGGGCTCTCACCGGGTCTCGCCAAGCACGTCCGCGACATCGAGGCGTTCCTCGCGCCCGACCCGGGCTCCGCGAAGTCGGGGCCCTACGAGCTGCTGCGCGCCGAGCTGCGGCGCACCTTCGAGACAAAGCAGCGGCTCGACCTACCCTCGGTCCCCGAGCGGATGAAGGGGCTCAAGATAGCGGAGATGACTCCAGTGCCCGAGGTGCTGTTCGTCATCGCGAACCACCAGCCGGCCTCGAAGGTCCTGAGAAACGAGCTGCAGCGCCTGCCGGAGCGTAGCGCACGCACACTACAAAGTGGCGACCGTGCGGTGGACGGGCTACGCGCTCTTTGCCGAGAACATGAGGCCGCTCGACGAGTTCGTCGCGCAGCCCGATGGAGACGCGTCTGGCTGACTCGGCTCGCCATACCTGCCCCCGAGCATCGGTCCGTCCGGGCGGCCTGGTAGCGTCGCTGGGGCGTTCCTAGACGGAGGGAGTCTACGCAGTACACGATCCACCGCGGCCGCGACCAGATCGGCGGCAACTGCATCGAGGTCTCGGCCGACGACGGCACCCGCATCCTCCTCGACCTCGGCATGCCGCTCTACGACGCCGAGCGCGACGACTATCCCTTCGGCATGCACCGGCGGCCGACCGAGGAGCTGCTCGAGAAGGGCGTCCTCCTCCCCATCCCCGGTCTCTACGCCGACGACCCCGAGGCGCCGGGCTTCGCCGCCGTCATCGTCACCCACTCGCACCTCGACCACTACGGGCTCGCGCACCACGCGCATCCGGGCATCCCCGTGTACGCGAGTCGCGGCACGCTGGCGATCCTCGAGGTCAACAGGGTCTTCCTCGGCGAGTCGGCGCAGCCGGCCGACCTGCGGCCGCTGCCCGACGACGAGCCGCTGCGGATCGGCTCGCTCACGGTCACCGGCATCCCCGTCGACCACTCGGCCTTCGACTCGCGCGCCCTGCTCGTCGAGGCCGACGGCCAGAAGCTCGTCTACTCGGGCGACCTGCGGGCGCACGGGCGCACGGGGTTCCGCTTCGAGAAGCTGCTCGCCGACCCGCGGCTGCAGCGGCCGGACTGGCTGCTGATCGAGGCCACGACGCGCGGCGCCGGCGGCGGGGGCCACGGGCTGCGCTCCGAGCAGGAGGTCGAGGACGAGCTCGCGGCGCTGGCGCAAGCCGGCGCCGGCAAGCTCGTCGCCGTCATGTCGTCGGCCCAGAACATCGACCGGGTGGTGTCGTGCTACAGGGCGGCGCGGCGCACGGGCCGGCTGCTCGTCATCGACGCCTACCAGGCGTTCGTGCTCATGAAGCTCGAGGAGCTCTCGGCGTCGATCCCGCAGTACACGTGGGAGGGCGTGCGGGTGACGTTCCCGCCCACGCAGGTGGAGACGCTCAAGGCCCACGGCCTGATGGACCTCGCCCACAAGATGGGGCGCGTCGCCAGGGTCAGTTCGGGCGAGCTGGCGGCCGCGCCCGGCAAGTACCTCCTGAACGGCCGGCCCAACTCGAAGACTCCCAAGCTGCTGGACCGCGTGGGCGCGGCCAACGTCGAGCTGGTGTGGTCGATGTGGCGCGGCTACCTGCACCGCGACTGGTCGCCGATGCGCGACTGGGCCCAGAGCAAGGGCGTGACGATCCACTCCATCCACAGCGGCGGCCACGCCTGGCCCGAGGACCTCGACCGGCTCGAGGCGGCGCTTCACCCGCGCGAGATCGTGCCGGTGCACTGGGACAAGGGGTAGGCTCTGACTCGTATCGAAGGGACGCTGGCATGAGCGAGACGCCGAAGAAGATCCTCTACATCGACATGGACGGCGTGCTCGTCGACTTCAAGTCGGCGTTCGCCCGCGTCCCGCCCGACGTGCTTCGTGAGCATGAAGGCCACCCTGACGACATACCCGGCATCTACGCCCGCATGGATCCCATGCCGGGCGCGATCGAGGCGTTTCAGGAGCTGTCGCAACTGTTCGACACCTACGTGCTGTCGACCGCGCCCTGGAAGAACCCCTCGGCCTGGTCAGACAAGCTGGAGTGGGTGAAGCGCTACCTCGGCGGGCTTCCTGGCGAGCCTGCCTACAAGCGGCTCATCCTGTCCCACCACAAGGACCTCAACCGCGGCGACTTCCTGATCGACGACCGCACCGAGCACGGCGCCGGCGACTTCGACGGCGACTTCATCCACTTCGGATCCAACGAGTACCCCGACTGGCCGACGGTGCTTGACTACCTGCGAGCGGCCGCCGGGGCCTCTCGACGGCCGCCTCTGGACTAGTCGACGTCAGGCAGGTGCTCGGCCTTGCCTGATTCGGGCGGGGCGCCGACCGCCAGCACGACCGTCTCGGCGTCGCTCTCGTTGCGAAGCTGTAGGTGTCCTGTCCGCGGTCGTTTGGGTAGGCCGCACGACTTGGCGGTGACGGATGCTGCTTGTGTTGCAAGCGTCTCCCGTCGGCCTTCGTCAGTGTCCACCGCTCGCAGTCCCAGCCTCTCTGCCGCGACCGCGCGGGGGCGGCTACCATTGCGCGATGCTGCTCCTTGACTCGGCCTGTCGCCCTGCTATCCTCTGTTCGTATGCTCCCCGCTGGCAGCGCCGCAAGGCCCCCAGCGGGGTTATTCTTTCTCGCCGCCTGTGAGCGGCGCGCCGGCTGCCCCGACCGCGGTGGTCTTCGTCGACGGACAGAACCTGTTCGCGGCTGCTCGTGACGCGTTCGGCGTGCGGCGACCTTCGTTCGACGTCGCGGCCTTGGCGCGTGCGGTGGCATCCAGTCGCGGCTGGACTCTCGGGTCGGTTCGTTTCTACTCGGGAGTGCCCGCCGCCCGCGACAACCCGCGACTGCACCGCGCCTGGACGAGCCAGCTGCGACGCATGCGCACCCAAGGAGTGCACGTGACGGTGCGCCCGCTGCGGCGGCGGCGCAAGCGGGCGCGGCTCGACGACGGGTCGGTCGCGGAGTTCAGTGTTCTCGAGGAGAAGGGGATCGACGTGCGTATCGCGCTCGACATCGTTCGCGCGGTCCTGGATGCCGAGTGCGACGTGGTCCTCTTGTTCAGCCAGGACCAGGACTTCGCCGAGGTCGCGTCAGAGGTGCGGTCGATCTCCCGGGCTCAGGGGCGATGGGTGAAGATGGCCAGCGCCTTTCCCTTGGGTCCCGGCACCGTCAATGCCCGGGGCGTCAACGGCACCGACTGGATCCCGATCGAGCGCAGCACCTACGACGCATGTGCGACGCGGTGATCGGCTAGTCCACGTCCGGCAGGTGCTCGGCCTTGCCCGATTCGGGCGGGGCGCCGACCGCCAGCACGACCGTCTCGGCGTCGCTCTCGTTGCGCAGCTGCAGGGCCGTGTCGGTCTCCACGACGACGATCGAGCCGCGCGTGAGCTCGACGCGCTCGGGCGGGTCGCCGAGCATCATCGTGAGGGCGCCCTCGAGCACGACGAACATCTCCTCCTGGACGTGCTCGATGTGGCGGCGGCCGCGACTGTCGGGCGGCAGGCGCCAGATGTTGGCGCGCGAGTTGTGGAGCGCGTCGGAGAGGGACACGATGCCGCGGCGCTGGTCGCCGTGCTTCGGGGGCTGGAACTCGAGCTTGTCGCGAGTGAAGATCGTGTATCCCATGGCGGCAGGGTAGCCGACCGGCCTCGGACACTCAAGGTTCACTCCCCCACCCCCCGTCGCCGCGAGCCAATGGCGTAGGTGTTTGGCCTTGTCGTCGATCTCACATCTGACATATCCTCGCGCCATGCAGAAACACAGGAAGCAGCGTCTTCAAGCCAAGGGCTGGCGTATCGGCGATGCCGCCGAGTTCCTCGAACTCACCCCCGAGGAGGCCGCGTTCGTCGAGCTCAAGCTGGCGTTGGCCGTCCACCTGCGCGAGGTGCGCACGCAGCGCGGCTGGACCCAGGCGCACGTGGCCGGTCTGCTCGGATCCAGTCAGTCGCGGGTGGCCAAGATGGAGGCCGCCGACGCCACCGTGTCGATCGACCTGCTGGTGCGGGCGCTGCTGACGCTCGGCGAGTCGCGCGCCGAGCTTGGCCGGGTGATCGCCCAGGCGGCGTAGCGTCGGGGGCGCTGAGGACGAGGAGTGGGCTTGGGGGGCGGGCGCGGAGCGCCCGCCCCTCCCTCACTCCCCGCCCGCGATGACGCGTCAGGCTCACGTACGCCGGCGCGCTGCCGCCGCAGGCCAGCGACTGCTCGGTGGGCTCCCAGCGCGTCGCCAGCCACGGGTTGTCCGCCGTGCCGGGGTGCGGCACGTACAGCGGGAAGTCGCTCGCCGCGATCTGCAGGCGCAGGCGGTGTCCGGGCGGCAGCCGGTAGCCCAGGTGACCGAGCTCGACCCGCGTGACGCGCTCGGGGTCGGGGTCGCCGATCTCGGTCTGGCCGCGCACGAGCATGTGCGCGGCCCCGTCGGGCGCCACGTCGACGAGCTTGACGAAGACGTGGGTCGACGGGCCGCTCGACCCGACGCGCAGGTGGGCCGTCGCCGGCCCCGCGAGGTCGAGCGGCCCATCCCACGGTTCGCTGGTGAACACGACCACGTCGTCGCGGGCCGCGACCTCGCGCTCGTCCGGATACTCGTACAAGAAGGAGAACGGGTCCTCGACGGTCGAGGGCACCAGGTCGGACGGGTCGTGGGTCCAGCGGGCGACGGAGGGCGCGGGCTCGGGGGCGGCTGCGAGCAGGCCGCCGCCGGCCGCCGCGCGGCCGGCGGCGGCCAGGTGCAGCCGCAGCTCCCGCGCCCCCGGCGGCGGCCACGACGCGGCCGTCTGCCAGCCGTCGTTGCCCAGGTGCCAGCGCACGGCCGGGATGCCGCGCGGCATCCCGGCCGTGCAGGCACACGTCGAAGAACTCGAGCGCCGGCCCGATGTAGGCGGGCATCATCCGCTCGATCGCGGCGTCGCTCGTGTTGTGCTCGTCCTCCTCGCCGATCGGCACGTCGCCGAGCACGTAGTTCTCGTGGTCGATCGAGTCGGCGATCAGGTACTGCAGGTCGCGGCGGTCGGGGCGGGCGCGCAGCGCCGTGTAGTCGCGCATCGAGTCGGGCATGAGGTTGTCGAACCAGCCCACCGAGTGCAGGACCGGCACCTTCGCGCCGTCGAACGGGTGCACCGTGGGGAACGGCTTCAGGCCGGGCCCGCCGCCGGTGAGCGAGGCGATCATCGCGTCCATGCCGGCGGACCGCGCGCCGATGGCCTCGAACGCCTCGTCGAACGCCTCGGCCAGCGGACGGTGGCTCCAGTCCACGGCGAAGTCGTAGATCGGGTTGTCGACCCAGTAGTGGCCGAGGTAGTCGGCCGCGTAGAGCGCCGTGACCCCCTCGCCCGACCACGTGTCCATGAACGCCAGGTCGGCGCTCGTCACCCGGGGCACGATCGCCTTCAGGGCGGGATGCCCGGCGGCGACCGCGGCCCACTGCGTGAAGCCGAAGTACGAGTCGCCGAACATGCCGACCACGCCGTTCGACCAGGGCTGTCCCACGATCCAGTCGATGGTGTCGTAGCCGTCCTCGACCTCGTGCACGAACGGCACCGTCTCGCCCTCCGAGCGGAACTTGCCGCGCACGTCCTGCACCACGAACGCGTAGCCGCGCTCGGTCACGTGCGGCGCCAGCAGCGGCATGAACGTGTAGCGGCCGCACTTGTCGTAGGGCAGCCGCACGAGCACCGCGGGGTGCCGGCCGGGACGGTCGGGCAGGTAGACGTCGGTCGCCAGCCGCACGCCGTCGCGCATCGGCGCCATGACCTGGTCGGCCCGGGGATCGACCGGCGCGGGTCCGAGCTCCTGCACCGTCACTGGCATGTCAGCCTCCTTGTCGTGGGCGCCCGCCGATTCTACCTGCGGGACGTCGGGCGCTCGCCGATCACTCGGCGAGCGCCCTCTGCAAGCTCCTCACCGGCTTCCAGCCCTGCCGCGGCACGGCCTTCAGCAGGGTCTGAGTATACGGATGCTGCGGGTCGTCGAGCACCTGCGCCGTCGCCCCCCGCTCGACGATCTCGCCGCGGCGCATCACCACCGCCTCGTCGCTCACCTGCCGCACCACCGCCAGGTCGTGCGAGATGAACAGGTAGGTCACGCCGGTCTGCTCGCGGATGTCGGCCAGCAGGTTCAGCACCTGGGCCTGGATCGACACGTCGAGCGAGGCGACGGCCTCGTCCAGGATCAGCACCTTGGGCTCCGAGGCGAGGGCGCGGGCGATCGCCACGCGCTGCTGCTGTCCTCCGGACAGCGCGCGGGGCAGCGCCCGCGCGTGCCGCTCGTCCAGGCCGACCTGGTCGAGCAGCTCGAGCACCCGGGCGTCGCGCTCGGCGTGCGACAGGTCGAAGTGCAGCCGCACCACCTCGCCGATCGCGTCGCGCACGCGCTGGCGCGGGTCGAGCGACGAGAACGGGTCCTGGAAGACGATCTGGATCGCGCGCCCGTAGCGGCGCCGCGCCTTCGAGCGCAGGCGCCCGCGGCCGCGCTCGATGCCGCCGATGTGGATGCGGCCCGAGGTGGGCTGCTCGAGCCCCATGATCATGCGCGCGGTCGTGGTCTTGCCCGAGCCCGACTCGCCGACGATGGCCAGAGCGCCACCGGGCGCGACCCTGAAGGAGACGTCGTCGACGGCGACGACGTCGGCATGGCCGCGCCCGCCCGGCCCGGCCACCCGGAACACCTTGCGCAGGTCCTCGACCTCGATCGCCCAGCCGGTCGTCGTCAGTCATCGGGGCTCCCGGCGTCGGGCGAGCTCGGCTCCGCCGAGCTCGCCTCCTCGAGGCTCGCCATCTCCAGGCTCACCGCGTCCTCCGAGACCGGCGCCCGCTCGACCTCGCGCTCGTATCCTTCCGCCAGCCTGCCGCGCAGCTCCTCGGCGCGATGGCAGCGCACCAGGCCGCCGTCGACCTCGCGCAGCACCTGGCGCTCGTCGCGGCAGCGCTGCACCACGAACGGGCAGCGCGTGGTGAACGGGCAGCCGTCGGTCACCTCGTAGGCCGACAGTGGCCGGCCCGGGGATCGCCCACAGGCGCTTGGACCGCGTCGTCGGGCTGGGCCGCGAGGCGAGCAGCCCGGCGGTGTACGGGTGGCGCGCCGACTCGTGCATGGCCGCGGCCGGGCGGTCCTCGACGATGTAGCCGGCGTACATCACCGCGATGCGGTCGCAGACCGCGGCCGCCAGCTCCAGGTCGTGGGTGACGAACACCATGGCCAGGTCGCGCCGGCGGCGCTGCTCGTCGAGGATCGCCATCACCTCGGACTGGGTGGTCACGTCGAGCGAGGTCGTGGGCTCGTCGGCCAGCAGCAGCCGCGGCTCGATGGCCAGCGCCGAGGCGATCATCACCCGCTGCAGCAGGCCTCCCGACAGCTCGTGCGGGTACTGGCGCAGGCGGCGCTCGGCGTCGTCGATGCCGACGTCGCGCAGCAGAGCGATCACCCGGCTCTCGGCGTCGGCCGGCGCGACGCCGGCGTTGGTGACCAGCGCCTCGGTCAGGAAGTCGCCGATGCGGCGCACCGGGTTCACGTGCGTGCGCGGGTCCTGGAAGATCATCGCCACGTCGCTCGCCCGGTAGCGGCGCAGCGTCTCGCGGTCCATGGCCAGCACGTCGTGGGCGTCGAACGAGATGGTGCCGGTGACCTTCGCCCCCGGCGGCAGCAGGCGGATCACGGCCCGCGAGGTCATCGACTTGCCGGCGCCCGACTCGCCGACCAGCCCGACCGCCTCGCCATGGGCAACGCCGAGCGAGACCTCCTGGATCACCGCCTTGTGCTCGTCCTGCATGGGCAGGTCGATGCGCAGGTCGCGGATCTCGAGCAGCCGCTCGCTCATCGCCGGTCCGCCGAGAAGTAGATCGCCAGCCTGTCGCCGAGCAGGTTGAACGAGACCACGGTGAGCACGATCAGCGCGCCGGCGAACAGCGACTCCTGCGGGTGGCCGGCGAGGATCGCCGACTGCCCGTTGGCGACCATCAGGCCCCACTCGGCCTGGGGCGGCTGCACGCCGAGGCCGAGGTACGAGATCGCCGCCAGGTCGACCAGCGCGTAGCCGAACGACAGCGTCGCCTGCACCAGCACCAGCGGCATGATGTTCGGCAGCAGATGCTTCAGGGCGATGCTGCGCGTCGACAGCCCCTCGGCGTAGCAGGCGTCGATGTACGGCAGGTTGCGCTCGCGGATCGCGCCGCTGCGCAGCACCCGGGCGATGTACGGCAGGTAGGCCAGCGACAGCGCGATGACCGGCGCGACGATCCCGGCGCCGAAGATCGCCACCGCCAGCATCGCGAAGATCAGGCCGGGGAACGCGAACAGGATGTCGAGCACGCGCGAGGTGACGTTGTCGAACCACCCGCCGATCCACGCCGTCATGATCGCCAGGAACGTGCCCGTCAGGGTGGCGATCATGATGATCAGGAACGGCCCCAGCAGGCTGAGGCGGGCGCCCCAGATGAGTCGCGACAGCAGGTCGCGGCCGAGCGAGTCGGTGCCCAGCAGGTGCGCCGAGGAGGGCCCCTCGTAGCGCTGCAGGATGTTCAGGGTGTTGGGGTCGTGGGGCGCGATCCACGGCGCGAGCAGGGCGACGAGCACGATGAACACGATGTAGACGGCGCAGACGGCGCTCACCGGGTCGACGCCCTTCACCCGGTGCGTCACCCGGGTGACGATCGGCGCCCTGGGGCCGGTCAGCTCGGCGAGCTCGGCCATCTCAGCCCGTCCCCGTGACCCGCAGGCGCGGGTCGAGCGCCCCGTTGAGGAGGTCGACCAGCGCGTTGACGATCACGAACACCGCGACCAGCATCAGCGAGATCGACTGCACCACGGCGAAGTCCTTCTGCGAGGTCGCCTGCACCAGGAACGAGCCCAGCCCGGCGATGCCGAACGCCTCCTCCACGACCACGTCCCCGGCGATGAGGCCGCCGACGGTGAGGCCGGCCACGGTGGTGATCGGGATCCAGGCGTTGCGCAGCACGTGCCGGCGCACCACGAGGTTGCGCGGGATGCCCCGGCTCTGCGCCGTCTCGACATGCTCGCGCACCATCTCCTCGCGGATCGAGGTGCGCGTGAGCTGGGCGACGTAGGCGACCCACGAGATCGCCAGCGCGATCGCCGGCAGCGTCAGATGCCAGAGCCGGTCGAAGAAGCCCACGCCGGCGCCGAACACCGGGAACCAGCCGAGGTTGACCGCGAACACGGCGATCAGGCCGATGGCGGCCACGAACGAGGGCGTCGCCAGCCCTATCCCCGTGCCGACCGTGATCCCCGAGCTGAGCTTGCGGGCAAGCGCCGCCACGATCCCCAGGCCGATGCCGATCACGAGGATCAGGATCGCGGCGTAGGTGACCAGGAACAGCGTGTTGCCGATGCGGGGGGCCAGCAGCGTCGTGACCGGCTCCCGGTACACGAACGACTGGCCGAAGTCGCCGTGCAGGACGCCGGCGAGCCAGTGCCCGTAGCGCACGTAGACCGGGTCGTCGAGATGGAACTGCTTGTGGATCTCGGCGATGATCGACGGCGTCACGTGCCCGCCGGCCAGCAGCGTCGCCGGGTCGCCCGGCGCCAGGTAGAGGGCGCCGAAGATCACGACGCTGGCCACGAACAGGGTCAGCACGAGGCTGATCAGGCGCTGCAGGATGAACCGCGCCACGGCGCCGTTACCGCGCTCTGTCGCTGGGGCAGCCCAGGCTCACTTCGCCCCGACCGTCGCCAGCGAGGGCAGGTAGATGTAGGCGAACGACACCGGCGCCCCGGTGATCTTGTCGTTCATGAACAGCGCCACGAAGTTGTTGGCGATCGGGATCACGACCTGGTCCTTCATGTACTGGGCCTGGGCCTCGGTGACCAGCGTCGCCCGCGCGGTCGCGTCGAACGTCTCGCGGGCCTTGGCGACGTCGTTGAGCACGGTCTTGTTGTCGTAGTTGATCCAGTTGAAGAGGGGCTCCGGCCCGTAGAACAGCGCCAGGTAGTCGAGCGGGTCGGGGATGTCGAGGAACCCGAAGGTCACCATCAGGTCGATGCCCTTGCGATACGACGGCACGAAGAAGGCGTTCGAGAAGTCGAGAGGCTGCATCTGCTTGAGCTTGACCGTCAGACCGATCGAGGTCGCGGCCTGCTGCACGACGCTGCCGAGCTGCAGCTCGGTCTGGTCGCCGGCCAGCAGCGCCAGCACGATCGGCTTGCTCGTGTCCGAGGCGCTCGCGACGATCTGCTTGGCCCCGGCCACGTCGGGGGTCAGCGATGGCAGCGCGTCGTAGGCGGACTTGTAGATGCCGAGCGCCGCGGGGTCCCACGCGGTCTGCGGGGTCAGCGCCTTGTTGGGGATCGCGGCGCCGTTGAAGATGGCGTCGACGATCGCCTGCCGGTCGATCGCCATGGACAGCGCGGTGCGCAGTTGCGGGTCGCTCATCGGGCCGGGCTGACCGGTCGGCACGATCTCGGAGATGGTCAGCCCGACCCCGAAGTACAGCGTCCCGTTGGTGGCCGTCTTGAGCTCGGGGATGCTCGTGGTGGGGACTTCATAGGCGCCGTCGAGCTGGCCCGACAGCAGCGCGCTCGTCACGGTGCTTGAGTTGACGATGAACTTGAGGGTGACCGTCTGGTTCTTGGGCGCGTAGGCGGGATCCCAGTAGTTGGCGTTCTTCTGCAAGACGATCTCGCTGCCGGGGCTCCAGTTCTTGACCTTGTACGGACCGGAGTACATGACGCCGCCCTTGGCCGTGCCGAACGTGCTGAAGTGGGACTCGACGTAGGCCTTCTCGGTGATGCCGCCGGCGATCGTCGCCATCTCCTTGTTGAAGAGCTCGTCGGGCTGGGTGAAGGTCACGGTGACCTGGTTGGGACCGGTCTGTTTGATCGCCTTGACGTAGCTGAAGAAGCCGCCGTTGACCGGCTGTACCTTGGGGTCGAGGTTGCGCTGCAGGCTGTAGACCACGTCGGCCGCGGTCACCGGGTGGCCGTCCCAGAACTTGACGCCCTGGCGGATGTTGTAGACCCAGGTCTTCGGATCGGGGTTGGACCACGACTCGGCGATGCCGGGCTGGATCTTCCAGTCGGGCGTCAGGCGCAGCAGGTAGTCGCAGATGTTGGAGATCACCATGTCGGGCGAGTAGTCGGCGGCCTTGGCGTAGTCGAGCGTGGTCGGCTCGCCGGCCGGCAGGTCCCAGGTGAGCTGCGAGATGTCGCTGGTGGCAGGCGCCGTGGTGTACAGCGGCGTCACGGTCACGGCGGCCCCGTTCTGCCCGCCCGACTTGGAGCCGCAGGCGGCGGCGAGCCCGGCGAGCACGACTACCAGCGCGAGTGGCAGCACGTACCTCGTGAGCCTTGGATGCGTGAGGGCGCCGGACGCGGCGCGAGACGACTGCGATGTCATGGACCACCCCTTCTCGTCGGGGACCGCTCACGGAGCGGACCCGCCCGATGGCGGCGTGGCCACGGTTGCCCGACGGCTGGCGCCGCACGTGCTTGCCTGCGGTATTCCCACCACACCGGCGCGGGAATCCGGCGGGGCCGCGGGACCGTTTGGCGGGCCGCGAGATGCGGGCATCTGGGAAGTGCTTCACTCAGGCCGGCGGCCGCACGCGGCCCGCCCGGGCGAACGCTCGAGGGGAGGGGTCCGATGCAGGAGCGGCGCGTGAGGCCCGACGCGGTCTACGGCTCCCGCGAGTCCAACCGTTGGTTCATGCAGCACGTGCGCGAGGTCGTCGGCACGGCGACCCTCGTCGACCGCGCCGGGCCGGTCACGCCGCTCCCGGTCGAGCCGCGCGACCTGAGCAGCCGTGCGCCTCGGCGGCGGCGATGGTCCGTCGCTGCCCGAGGTGCTGGCGCACACGGCGACCGACGCCTTCATCGTCCTTCACCGCGGCGCGATCGTCGACGAGCGGTACTTCGACGGCATGACCGCCGAGACCCCGCACATGTGGCAGTCCCTGTCGAAGTCGCTGGCGTCGTGCGTCGCCGGCAACCTGGCGGCGCACGGGGTCGTCGACCTGGAGCAGCCGGTAGCCGCCTACGTGCCGGAGCTGGCAGCGTCCGCCTACGGCGACGCCCTGGTCGAGCAGCTACTCGACATGACCGTCGGCATCGACTACTCGGAGGACTACGAGGACGAAGACTCGGAGGTCAACGAGCTCGACCGCATCTACGGGCTGCGCCCCGCGCGCTCGGCCGAGCATCCGGGATCGAGCTACGAGTTCGCGACCCGGATGCGCAAACGGGGCGAGCACGGGCGCGAGTTCGCCTACGTCTCGCTCAACTTCAACGTCCTGGCGTGGGTCATGGAGCGCGCGACCGGCAGGAGCATGCCGGCGCTCATCCGGGACGAGGTGTGGAGCCGGCTCGGCGGCGAGCACGACGCCTCCATCGCGCTCGACGCGGCCGGCAGCGCCCAGACCGAGAGCGCCGTCAGCTCGAGCGTCCGCGACCTGGCCCGGTTCGGGCTGGCCCTTGCCGGCGGCGGCGCGATCGACGGCCGGCAGGCCATCCCTCGGGCCTGGATCGACGGGATCGTGCGGGGCGGCGACCGGGAGGCGTTCGCGCGCGCCGAGCCCGATCCGGTCATGCCCGGTCCCTCGTACCGGCGCGGGTTCTGGGTGTCGCGGTCGGAGGACCGCAGCGTGATCACGGGCTCCGGTATCTACGGGCAGTTCTTCTACGTCGACCCGCGGGCCGAGCTCGTGGTCGCCAAGTTCTCGACGCAGGCCGCGCCCGACGACCACGAGCGCTGGCGGCAGGAGTTCGCGCTGGGACAGAGGCTGGCGGAGGTCCTAGGCAGCCTTTGACGCGCGGCTTGGCGAGTCGGCGAGAGCCGGGGCCGGGGCGGCCGGCCTGCGGCGCACGTGGACCACGAACCGCTGCGCCTCGGCGGGCGCCGGCTCGAGACACTCCGAGCAGACAGTCGCCGGTCGGCCGGCGATGAACGTGTGCGCGACCCGTTCGCCGAGGATGACGGTGCGCCCGCACCGATCGCACTCATCGACACCCCACATGCGTGCGAGGGACTCGTCGCGCTCCATGACTCCCACCTTTGCTGCCGTGCCGCCCCTCCTCACGCGGCGGCTTCTGATGCGCTGATTCCCAGGAGCGGGGCTGCGATAACGCGGGGTCCGGAAACGACGGCGGGCCGCTTTCGCGGCCCGCCGGAGAAGTCTCTGATGCGGCGACTAGCGCTTGCTGAACTGCGGGCGCTTGCGGGCCTTCTTGAGGCCGGCCTTCTTGCGCTCGACGGTGCGCGCGTCGCGGGTGAGGAACCCGGCGCGCTTGAGCGGCGTGCGCAGGGTCTCGTCGGCGAGGCAGAGCGCGCGGGCGATGCCATGGCGGATGGCGCCGGCCTGGCCGGCGACGCCGCCGCCGTCGACGTTGATCCGGGCGTCGAACTTGTCGCGCGTGCGGGTGGTCTCGAAGGGCATGACGGCGATCGTCTGCAGCACGCGGCGCCCGAAGTACTCCTCGAGCTCCTTGCCGTTGACGACCACGCGGCCGACACCGGGGGTGAGGATGACGCGGGCGACGCTGCTCTTGCGCCGGCCGATCGCGGTATAGGTGACGGCTGCCAAGCGTCTACTCCTTGATCTCGAGCGTCTCGGGGTGCTGCGCCTCGTGCGGGTGCTCGGGGCCGGCGTAGACCTTGAGCTTGCGCAGCTGGGCGGCGCCGAGCTTGTTGTGCGGCAGCATGCCCTTGACGGCGCGGCGCACGACCTCGGCCGGCCGGCGCTCGAGCAGGTTGCGCAGGGACTCGCCCTTGATGCCGCCCGGGTAACCCGAGTGGCGCCAGTACATCTTCTGGTCGAGCTTCTGGCCGGTGACGACGATCTTCTCGGCGTTGATCACGACCACGAAGTCGCCGGTGTCGATGTTGGGCGTGTAGATCGGCTTGCGCTTGCCGCGCAGCGTGTCGGCCAGGACGGTGGAGAGGCGACCGAGCGTGTGGCCCGTCGCGTCGACGACGTACCACTTCTTCTCGATCTCTTTGGGTTTGGCGACGTAGGTCTTCAAGCTCACTCCCAGAAAGCGCGAAGGGAAATGATAAGCGTACGAGAGGGGCTTTGCAAGAAACCGGTGGTCGGCGCCCCGCTCAGGGGCGGCTCGGCGCCGGTCAGTGCCGGCGCCCGACGCGCCGCAGCTCGACCGCGTCGCCGGGCTCGAGGCCCATCACGACCTCGGCCGAGCCGGTGTTCACGGCCAGCGCCACCTGCCCGTAGCTGTCGACCAGGACCATGATGTCGCTGGGCCGGACCTCGGTGAACGCCCGCGCCAGCCGCGCCAGATAGCGTTCGCCGCGGCAGACCACCTCGATCGTCACGCCCAGGTCGGCGGCCTCGAGCTGGGCCGCGTCGAGGTTGAGGGCGACGTTGCCGAAGCGGTCGATGAGGACGGCGGCCGCGCGCACCCCGTGGTCGGTGATCGTCGCCTCGGGGATGTCCAGGCGCACCAGCGTCGTCGGGTCGAGGCCATCGCCGGTCTCGTCGAACGGCATGCCGGTCGCCAGCCGGGCCGCCACCGGCGCGAAGATGTCGCGCCCGTGGAAGGTCGCCGACAGGGGCTGCAGGAAGAGCTCGGCGCGGGTGAGCTCGCGTGCCTCGGCGATGCCGCCGTCGGCCTCGGCCGCCGGCACGAGCAGGCCGTTGTCGGGGCCGACGAAGAGGCGGTCGCCCCCGCTTCGCAGGGCGACCGCCCGCCGCGGCCCCCCGACGCCCGGGTCGACCACGGCCAGGTGCACGGCGCGGTCGGGCATGTAGCGCATCGTGTTGCGCAGCACGAAGGCGGCGCCGAGCACGTCTTGGCGGACGAGCCCGTGGGTGACGTCGATGACCGCGACATGGGGCGCCAGGCGAGCGATCACGCCACGGCAGACGCCGGCGAAGTCGTCCTCGTGGCCGTAGTCGCTGAGAAAGCAGATCGTGCGTGTGCCGGTCATGGCGTGACGATACTACGACGACGGGGCGGGGCGCCGTTCGGCGCCCCGCCCCGTCGCGTGCGTTCCCGAAGGGTCAGACAGGCCGAACGTTGACCGCCTGCGGGCCCTTGCGGCCCTCGGTCACCTCGAACTCTACCTGCTGCTCCTCGTTCAGGGTCCCGACGCCGGGAGCGAGCTCATTGACGTGCACGAACACGTCGTTGCCCTCTGCCTGCTCGATGAAGCCGTAGCCCTTCTGTGCGTTGAACCACTTCACTTTACCTTGAGCCAACGTAGCTCCTCAGGTCACGAGCGTTTCGCGACGACTGACAGAAGCCACGATGAGCGCCCATTTACAGTGACCCGCACGTTGCAGCTTGCGCCACGACGTGCGGGCCCACGGCTATACTCTGCCATTTGGAGCAAAAAAGAAACCCCAGGCGGGGCCGCAGGCTCGGCAGCCGCGTTCACGGCAGTGCGCCAGGGGTCTCTAGCAGTCGGCGGCGGGGCTGCCCACGCCACGGGCGACGGCGTCCTCGACGATGGCGGCGGCCAGGCCGGAGGCCGTGTAGGCCGCCGCCTCGACCGCCGGCTCGAGGCCGTGCTCGCGGAGCGTCTCGCTGGTGACCGGTCCGATCGAAGCGAGTCGCACGCCGGCGAGACGCTCCGCCAGCCCGGCCTCGCCCAGCAGCGCCACGAAGTGCTTCACCGTCGAGCTCGAGGTGAAGGTGACGTAGTCGGCCGCCTCGATCGTCGCCGCGGGCACCGGCAGCTCGCGAGCGCCGCGCGTCTCGTAGACAGTGACGACATCCACGTGGGCGCCGCGCTCGCGCAGCGTGTCGGGCAGCACGGCCCGCGCCTCGCGCGCGCGGGGGATGAGGATGCGCTTGCCGGCGAGCTTCTCGATGCGGGCCTCTACTACGGCGAGCACGCCTTCGGCGACGTACTCGTCGGGGACGAGGCTGATGGCGACGCCGTGCTCCTCGAGTGCCGCGGCGGTGGCAGGTCCGATGGCGACGACCTCTGGCTGCGCGACGCCGGGCGCCGCCACGCCACACTCGGCGCAGCGGTCGAAGAAGACCTCGACCCCGTTGGCGCTGGTGAAGATGACGACGTCGTACGAGCCGAGGCCGGCGATCGCCGCGCGCAGCTCGTCGCCGAGCGGCGCGGGCACGATCTCGATGGCCGGCGCCGCGATGACCTCGGCGCCGGCGGCGGTCAGCAGGTCGACGAGTCCGGCCGACTGGGCGGCGGGCCGCGTGACGACGACGGTGCGGCCGGCAAGAGGGCGGGCGGCGGAGCCGCCCGCCTCGGTCGCGCCGGCCGCGCCCTCAGGCCGAGGCACGACGCACCTCGGCGAGGATGCGGTCGGCGCCGGCGGCGATCAGGCGCCCGGCGAGGGACTCGCCGAGCGCCTCCGGCGCCGCCGGCGCCCCCTCGGCGCTCTCGCGCACGCTGTCGCGGCCGTCGATCGAGCCGACGAACGCGGTCAGCGCCAGCCGCTCCCCGTCCTCGCCGCAGTCGGCGCAGAGGCCGTAGGCGGCGACCGGCACCTGGCAGCCGCCCTCGAGCCGGGCCATCAGGGCGCGCTCGGCGCGCACGGCGACGGCAGTCGAGGCGTGGTCGAGGGCGGCGACGAGCGGGGCCACCCGCTCGTCGCCGCCCCTGATCTCGATCGCCAGCGCGCCCTGCCCGACGGCCGGCAGCATCTCCTCGAAGCCGAAGACGAACGACACGGCGTCGTCGCGCTCGAGCCGCTTGAGGCCGGCCAGCGCCAGCACGGTGCCGTCGAGGTCCTGCTCGTCGATCTTGCGCAGCCGCGTCTCGACGTTGCCGCGCAGGTCGACCAGCTCGAGGTCGGGCCGCGCGGCCAGCATCTGCGAGCGGCGCCGCAGGCTGGAGCTGCCGACCACGGCGCCCCGGCGCAGGTCGGCCAGCCGGGTGACGCCGGCGCCGCGTCCCGCGCGCGCCTCGGGAGTGAGCCCGATCACGCGGCCGACGAACGCGTCGCGCACGTCCTCGCGCTCGGTGAAGGCGCCGATCGTCAGGCCGTCGGGCAGCGCCGTCGGCATGTCCTTGGCGGAGTGCACGGCCAGGTCGATGCGGCCCTCGAGCAGCGCCGTCTCGAGCTCCTTGACGAACAGGCCCTTGTCGCCGATCTTGGCCAGCGGCACGTCGAGCGTCTTGTCGCCGGTCGTCGCGATCTCCTCGACGGCGATCTCGAGGCCCGGGTGCAGCTCGAGCAGTCGCTCGCGGACCCAGTTGGACTGCCACAGCGCAAGCTGGCTGCGTCGCGACCCCAGGACGAGGCGCTCGCTCACGCGCTCACCCGGCCTTGCGGGTGCGGCCGGTGACGTCGGGGACCTCGTCGCCCAGGCTGCAGGGGTCGCAGCCGTCCGTCGCCGCGGCGGCGTTCGCGGCGGCGTCCGGGGCGGCGTCGGGCGTGGGGGCGGCGTCGGGCGGCGGGGGCGGCCGCTGCCGCCCCCGCGCCCGCCGCCGCCCCGTCCAACCCGTCGAGCCCGAACAGCTGTCGCAGCGCGTCCACGTAGACGTAGCTGTCGCGCTCGCCGGCGAGCTCCTTCATGCGCACGGTCGGCATGTGAAGGATCTTGTTGACGATCGAGGTGGTGAGCAGCTCGACCTGCTCGCGCTGGTGCGGCGTGAGGTCGTCGAGGCGGGCACCGAGGCGCTGCAGCTCGCCCTCGCGGATGCCGTCGACGGCGCTGCGCAGCAGGGCGATCGTCGGCACGACCTCGAGGCCGGCCAGCCACTCGTCCATCTTGGCGAGCTCCTCGGCGACGATCCGCTCGGCGTGCTCCGCCTCGCGCTCGCGCTCTGCCCGGTTGCGCTCGACGACGCCCTTCAGGTCGTCGATGTCGTAGAGGAAGACGTCGTTCACACGCTCGATCTCGGGGTCGAGGTCGCGCGGCACGGCGATGTCGATCATGAACACGGGGCCGTGGCGGCGCCGGTGCAGGGCCGCGGCCACGCGCGCGCGGTCGAGCACGTAGCCCGGCGACGAGGTCGACGAGATCACGATGTCGGCCTCGCGCAGGTGCTCGTCGAGGGCGTCGAACGCGACGGCCGCGCCGCCGCACTGGGCGGCCAGCTGCTCGGCCGCGGCCAGCGTGCGGTTGGCGACCAGGATGCGGCTCGCGCCGTGGGCGCGCAGGTGGCGGGCGGTGAGCTCGCTGGTCTCGCCGGCGCCGATCACCAGCACCGTGCGGTCGTCGAGCTTGCCCAGCACCTGGCGCGCGAGCTCCACGGCGGCCGAGCTGACCGACACCGGCCGCTCGCCGATCGAGGTCTCGCTGCGCACCCGCTTGCCGACCTCGAGCGCGTGGCGGAAGAGCTTGTTGAACACGGTGCTCGTGCAGCCCGAGCCGCAGGCGTTCTGGTAGGCGTCCTTGATCTGGGCCAGGATCTGGGCCTCGCCGACGACCATCGAATCGAGGCTCGCCGACACGCGGAACAGGTGGGCGATGGCGGCGTCGCCCGAGAAGCTGTAGACGGAGGGCCGCAGCTCGGCGACGGTCGTGTCGGCGAGCCCGGCCAGCTCGGTCAGCGCGAGCTGCTCGGCGGCCAGCGTGTCGTCGGCGAACAGGTAGAGCTCGGCCCGGTTGCAGGTCGACAGGGCGAGAGCCTCGGCGACCGAGTCCTGCTCGAGGAGGCGGTGCGCGAAGCTCGCCGCCTCCTCCTCGCCCAGCGCCAGCCGGTCGCGCAGCTCCAGCGGCGCCGTCTTGTGCGAGACCCCTACGACGACCAGGTGCACGTCAGGCCCCGAAGGTGTGGAAGCCGCTCAGGTACGGCACCGCCACGAAGCGGATCAGCACCAGGAACACGAGGCCGGTGATGGCCAGGTAGGCGGCGCGGCGCCCGCGCCAGCCCGAGGCCAGGCGCGTATAGACGTACACCGCGTAGACGATCCAGGTCGCGATCGCCATCAGCACCAGCGGGTCGGACCACCAGTCCGCGACCTTGAACTTCTCGGCCCGGATCACGCCGGCGACGATGCCCATCGACAGGAAGGGCAGGCCGAACATGATCGCGTGCCCGGTGAGCCGGTCCAGCGTGCGCAGGCTGGGCAGGCGGCCGAGCACGGAGCCGGTCCTGTGGTGCTTGAGCTGGCGCTCCTCGTACAGGTAGAGGACGGCCGAGCCGCCGGCCACGGCGAAGGCGGCCACCGCCGTGAAGATCACGATCACGTGGATCACGACGATGTCGCTCTTCAGGGCCGGCACGAGGTGGACCGGCGCCTCGAACTGGGTCCAGGCGACGGCGAGCAGCACGCAGACGGCCGGCATCACGTAGAGGCCGATGGCCTTGATCTGCGTGCGCCACTCCAGCACCAGGTAGACGATCACGACCACCCAGGTGAGCGTGGTCAGCGACTCGTAGGCGCCGACGACCGGCACGTGCCCGGCCTGCACGGCGCGCAGCACCACGGCCACGGTCTCGAAGCCCCAGCCCACGACGGCGAAGAGCACCCCGGCGCGGTTCTGCGCCTCGCGCTTCGAGAACAGGTAGTACAGGAAGAAGACGAACGCGGCGGCGTAGAACAGGAAGGCGAGCCAGAAGGCGATGACCTGGACGTGCTCCACCCCGCGGGGCCCCCTTGCGTGTGCTCGTGGGGGCGCGAGGCGGCGGCGCGGCTACTGCCGCGCCGCCGCCTCGCGCCGCTCCATCTCTTCGGACAGCAGCCGCGCCTCGCGCGCGAGGCCGGCCATGCGCCGCGCCTGCCAGACCGCGTAGGCGATCAGGGCGGCGAGGATGACCGCGTAGGCGGTCATGACGTAGCGGGCGACTTCTTCAGCGGACATTCCTCAACTCCCGAGACGAGCCTTGACGGCTTCGAGGTCCTCTTTGGCGGCCTCGATCGCCACGCCCTGGCGAAGGAAGGCCACGAACAGCAGCGCCATGCCGAGCATGCTGATCCCGAACGGGATGGCGACGTTGGCGCCCATGGTATTGACGACCGGGTGCAGCTGGGCGTTGACCGGCACCAGCCGGGTCGAGAAGTACGTGATCGGCACGTCGATGAAGGCGATGATCGCGAACACGGCGGCGTAGGTGGCGCGGCGCGACTCGTCCTCGACGGTGGCGCGCAGCACGAAGTAGCCGGCGTAGAGCAGGCAGGCGATCAGGTAGGTGGTGAGGCGCGGCTCCCAGTTCCACCAGGTGTTCCAGGCCAGCCGGCCCCAGATCATGCCGGTGGCCATCACGAGCACGCTGAACAGCAGGCCGAGACGCACGCCGACCACGCCGTAGCGGTCGTACTTCGCGTCGGGGTGGCGCAGGTACAGGACGGCGGCGACGAAGGCGACCCCGAACCCGTACAGCGCGGCGCTGGCGACCGGCACGTGGTAGTAGAAGATCTTCTGCGCGAAGCCGCCCATCGAGGTCGCCGTCGGCGCGTACCAGAAGGCGAGCAGCAGGCCGGTGATCAGCAGGACGCCGGCGTAGATGTAGAACGCCGGCACGCTCCAGAGGCGCGCGGCCCCGCCTGCGGCCGGCCGCGCGCCCTCGCGCGTGTCGGCCGGCGCGGTGACGATGTCACTCATGCTTCTCCGATCGCGAAGTCGTAGGTCCCCCAGGCTGCGACAAGGAACACGGCATCATACCCCGCCATGAACAGCAGGCGCGTGCCCGTCGAGCCGGCGGTGGCGGTGTTGGCGAAGATCGCCGTGGTCGCCGAGGTGGCGGCCACGAGCAGCGGCACGATCAGCGGCAGGAAGACGATCGGCAGCAGCAGGTCGCGGGCGCGAGTGTTCATCGAGATCGTCGCCAGCAGGGTGCCGAGCGTGCAGATGCCGATGTCGGCGAACAGCAGCACGGCCAGGAACCAGCCGAGGTCGGCGTAGTAGCCCTTCGACACGAAGAACAGCGTGAACACCGGCACCGTGAGCGCCTGCACGACGAGCAGGAAGATGAGGTTGCCGAGCATCTTGGCGAAGAAGATCGTCACCCGGTCGACGGGGCACAGCAGCAGGCCCTCGAGGCAGCCCTCGTCCTTCTCGTGCACGAACGAGCGGTTCAGCCCCAGCAGCGACGAGAAGATGAAGACGACCCACAGCATGCCGCCGGTGAAGTAGGTGAGGTCGACGCTGCCGTGGGCGGTGAACGCGTAGTGGAAGACGATCATCGCCAGCACGGCGAACAGGAACATCGAGACCAGCATCTCCTTGGTCCGCAGCTCCGAGACCAGGTCCTTGCGCAACAGCGCCCGCAGCTGGCGGCCCACCTCAGACCCCCTCGTGGACGTGCTCGCGGTAGACCGAGGTGAAGGCGCTCGCGTCGACGCGGCCGCGCTGGTGGAACACCACGCGGCCGCCGTCGAGGATCGCGACCTGGCTGGCCAGCTCGAGCCCCTTCTGGATGTGGTGGGTGACCATGAGGAAGGTGTGCTCGGCGCGGATCTCGGCCAGCAGGCCGTCGAGGATGTCGACGGCGTGGGGGTCGAGGCCCGAGTGGGGCTCGTCGAGCAGCAGCACCCGCGGCTCGTGGAGCAGCGCCCGGGCGATGGCCAGGCGCTGCAGCATGCCCTTGGAGAAGGTGCGCACCAGGTCGTAGCGGCGGTGCGAGAGCTCGACCCGCTCGAGCAGGTCGAGGATGCGGCGCTCGGGCTGCTCGATGCGGTACATGTCGGCGTAGAAGCGCAGGTTCTCGAGCGCCGTCAGGTCGCGGTAGAGCAGCGGGCTGTGCGAGATGAAGCCGATGGCGCCGCGCACCGGCGTGGGGTCGTCGCGCGGGTCGAGCCCGGCGACCTTCACGGTGCCGCTGGTCGGCGCCAGCAGCGTGGCGACGATCTTCAGCGTCGTGGTCTTGCCGGCGCCGTTGGGACCGAACAGCGCGAGGAACCCGCCGCGCTCGACGCTGAGCGTCACGTCTCGGAGCACGTCGCGGCGGCCGAACGACTTGGTCAGGCGCTCGACGAGGATCTCGGGGGCGCTGGCGGTCGGGGGGGCGCCGGCGGGGTCGCTCACGCGGGCTCGCCGCCCTCCTCGGCCGCGGTCGCCAGGACCGCGGCCGGCTGGCGGCGGGGCCACAGCGACACGCCGGCGCCGAACACCAGCAGCAGCGCGCCGATCCAGACGAACCGGATCAGCGGGAACAGGTCGAGCTGCAGGCGCAGGTGCTTGCTGGACTGGTCGAAGGGGTCCTGCACGACGACGAACAGGTCGCGCCCGAAGCCGCCCAGGATCGAGGCCTGCGCCACCGCGCCGGCCACCGGGTAGATGTCGCTGTGCGGCTCGACCGTGCCCACCAGCTTCCCGCCCTTGTAGACGTCGAACAGAGCATACGTCTGGGACGAGCCCTGGGGACCGCTGGCCGGCCGCATGCTCACGTACTTGAGCGTGTAGCCGCCGATCGCCGCCGTCGCGCCGGGCTTGGCGGCGATGTAGGCCGAGGCCTCGGACTTGTAGACGTTGGAGCCGATCAGGCCGGCCACGACCAGCACCATGCCGAAGTGGGCGACGAAGGCGGCCGAGCGGGTGCGCGAGCCGAACAGGGCGCGGCGCCAGCCGGCGCCGGCTCCGCCGGCGCCGGCGGCCCGCCGCGCCGTCGTCACGACGAACATGACCACGGCCGCGCCGGCCACGACGCACACGGTCAGCCCGATCATGCCGCCCACGCTGGAGCGGCCGGCGCCGGTCACGATCATGACGATCAACGCCACGGCGCCGGCCGCCAGCGGCCAGCGCACGTTCTTCCACACGGTCCGTCCCTCGGTCCGGCCCCACGAGAGCAGCGGGCAGAGGGCGAGGCCGCCCAGCACGACGACGCCGAGCGGCCGCGCGAACAGGTCGTAGGTGTGGGCGGCGATCGAGCGGCCGTCGCCGATCAGCGGTACGACCACGGTCGCGAACACGAGCGCGGCCGCGAACACGCTGAGCGTGACGTTGGTGGCGTAGTACAGGAAGTCGCGCGAGGCCAGCGACTCGAGTGGCAGCTCGCTCTCGAGCGTGCGCCAGCGCCACGCCAGCAGCCCGATCGTCACCGCCGCCACCGTGATCAGCAGGCCGGTCAGGATCCAGATCATCGTGGTGTTGCGCTCGAAGGCGTGCACCGAGGTGACGAGGCCGGTGCGCGTCGTCCAGGTGGCAAGGATCGTCAGCCAGAACGTGCCGCCGGCCAGGGCCACCGTCCAGTGCTTGAAGATGCCGCGCTTGCGATAGAGGTTCATCGAGTGCAGCAGCGCCGTGGCGGTGAGCCACGGGATCAGCGACGTGTTCTCGACCGGGTCCCAGCCCCAGTAGCCGCCCCACGACAGCACCGTGTACGCCCACCAGGCGCCGAGGCCGATGCCCAGCGACAGCATCGCCCAGCCGGCGATCGTCCACTTCTGGCTCAGCTCGACCCACTCGCGGTCGGCGCGGCCGAGCGAGCAGGGCCGAGACCGCGAAGGCGAACGGCACCGCCAGCCCGACGTAGCCGAGGAACAGCGACGGCGGGTGCAGGACCATGGCCGGGTGCAGCAGCAGCGGGTTCAGGCCCATGCCGCCGCTGGAGGCGCCGGCCCCGACGAAGGGGTTCGACGCATGGTCGGCGACCAGCAGCACCGAGAAGAAGCCCGAGATGACCATCAGCACCATCACGGCGCCGCCGGTCAGGCGGTCGCTGCGCTCGATGTTGCGCAGGGCGATCACGGTGGCGACGATCGCCAGGAACAGGAGCCAGAGCAGGAACGAGCCCTGCGCCCCGGCCCAGAAGCCGGCGACGCGGTAGAACAGCGACAACCCCGTGGCCGAGTTGTCGGCCACGTACTGGAACGAGAAGTCGCCGCGCACGAACGCCGAGAGCAGCACCGCGCTGGCCACGACCACCGAGAAGAAGAAGCCGTAGACGGCGAAGTACCCGTTGCGGATGAACTCGGCGCGGCGGGTGCGCACGCCGTAGGCGAGGAACACCACGCCGGCGAGCGAGAAGACGAGCGCTGAATAGAGAGCCAGACGGCCGAGGACGATCAAGCGGGGGCCTCTATGGAGTCGCCTGCGGGCTGGCGCTCTCCGCCTGCGTCTTGTACTTCGACGGGCACTTGGTCTGCAGCTGGTCGGCGTTCAGGGTGTGGGTCGCGGCGTCGTACGTGCCTACCACCACGACGAAGGTGCCGGCGGTGAAGGTCGCCGGCATCTGGCCCTTGTAGACGACGTTGACGGTCGGAAGGCTCACCGCGCCGGCCGACGCCCACTGGTCCTGGGGCCGGTCCTCGCCGATCATGAAACTGGCGCCGCCGGCCGAGCGGCTGCCGGTGTCGACGACCTTGCCGCTGACCTTCACCGACTTGCCGTTCTCGGAAGAGGTGAGCTGGGCGACGTGCACGTAGGACGCGCTCTGCGCGAAGGTCACGTAGATCAGCGCCCCGGCGAACGCGGCGACGATGACGACGGTGGCGATGATCAGACGGGTGCGGGCCTTCTTGTTCACGCGCCATCACCTTTCCGGATGCGACGGGCGACCATTCTACCTTGCCGGAAACGACCGGACGTGTCGCCGCCCCACGGCTGCTGCGGCGACCGGATAAGAAGCTGACGATAGTGTAAACGCTGGGCGGGGCGGCGTCACTCCGAGGGGCGTTGCCTCGTGCGCGTCCTCACTTGGTCCCCGCGGCGGGGCTCCTCACCGGCCACCCAGTTGCAACTCGTTTGCAGAAACACTACCGTCGCAGCATGCACCACGCTCGCCAGACCCTGAAGGACTCCGGCTACCGGCTCACGCCGCAGCGCACCCACATCTGGGAGGTCCTGCGCGAGCGCGGCGAGCACATGACGGCCGACGAGATCGCCCGCGCCGTGCAGGCCGACCTGCCGGACGTGAACGTCTCGACCGTGTACCGCACGCTCGACCTGCTGGTCAGGCTCGACCTCGTGACGCAGACCCGGCTGGGGGGCGCGACCTCGTTCTACGAGGTCGCGCCCAAGCCCGTGCACCACCACTGGGTCTGCGAGCGCTGCGGCCACGTCGGCCATCTCGAGGACGAGGCCTTCGGCCCCGTGCTGGCCGAGCTCGAGGCGCGCGAAGGGTTCGCGGCCACGCGCATCCGCGCGACCGTCTTCGGCCTCTGCGCCGCCTGCCGGGAAGAAGCCGCCGCCGAGGGGCCCGATGCACATCCCTGACGGGTACCTGGGTCCCGAGACGGTAGCGGTCGGCTGGGCGGCCTGCGCGCCGGCCTGGTACCTCGCCGGCCGGCGCGCGCGCGTCAAGCTGACCGAGGCCAAGTCGGTGCCGGTGCTGGCCGCCGGCGCCGCCTTCAGCTTCCTCGTGATGATGCTGAACGTGCCGGTGTTCGGGGGCACCACGGCCCATGCCGTCGGCGCGACGCTGATCGCGATCATCGCCGGGCCGGAGATCGCCATCCTCGCGGTCACGGCGGCACTGGTCATCCAGGCCGTGCTGTTCGCCGACGGCGGCGTGCTGACGATCGGCGTCAACTGCTTCAACATGGCCGTCGTCATGCCGCTCACCGGCTACGCCGTCTACCGGCTGGTGGCCGGCGCCAGCCCGTTGCGCGCGACGCGGCGGCTGGTCGCCGCCGGCCTGGGCGCCTACGCGGGGATCGTCGCCGCCGCCACGCTCGTCGGCGTCGAGCTGGGCATCCAGCCGGCCCTGCACACGGTGAACGGCGCCCCCGAGTACGCCCCCTACAGCCTGGGCACGGCCCTCACCGCCATGGTCGGCTCCCATGCCCTGATCGTGGGCCCGATCGAGGCGGCGTTCACCGTCAGCGTGTTCGCGTTCCTGTCGCGGACGAGCCCCCAGCTCTTCGCCGCCGCCGGCGACCGTGCCGGCCTGCGGCTGCGCGCGCTGTACGGCGTGGTCGCGCTGCTGGTCGTGGCCGTGCCCCTCGGCCTGCTCGCCACCGGCACGGCCTGGGGCGAGTGGGGAGCCGGCGAGATCGGCGCGCGGGTCGGCTACGTGCCGCACGGTCTCGCGCGCTTCGGCGACCTGTGGTCCGGGATCGTCCCCGACTACGCGCTGCCGGGTCACGGCGGCGGGGTCTGGGGCGTGGTCGGCTACGTGCTCTCGGCGCTGATCGGCGTGGCGCTGCTGGCGGCGGCGGCGTGGGCGCTGTCGCGCCTGCTCCGCCGCCGGCGCGGGGCCACGACAGGGGACTCCACCCACCGCGCGGCGTAAGATACCGGCGTCATCCTCGCGCCGAAGGAGTGCGGCCATGCAAGCCAGCATCTGCGCCGACGTCATCTGGGCCCCCAGCCTCGACGATCCCACCGAGCTCGTCCCCACCCTCGGCGAAGCCGCGCGGCTCCTCAACGCGGCCTTCCGTCCGGCGCTCAGCGCGCCGTTCACCGTCGACTACGGCGAGGAGATGCGCGGCGCCCTGAGCGACCCGGTCCAGGCGCCGCTCTGCGTGAGCCTGCTGCGCGAGACGCTGGCGCCGGTGCCGGTGCGCGTGGGGGTCGGCTTCGACACTCCGGCTCACGATGCGCTCGCCCGCGCGCGCCGCGAGGACCGGCTCGTGTGCTACGAGGGGAGCGGCGACGCCGGCGACCTGCTGCTGAACGCCTTCAGCCTGTTCGTCGACCCGCTGCTGCGCGAGCGCACCGAGGAGCAGTGGCGGGCGGTGGCGGCGATGCGGGCCAGCGGCGTGGAGCGGGCGGCGGCCGAGCGGCTCGGCGTCGGTGAAGAGGAGCTGGCGGCGACCCTCGAGGCCGGCCACTGGCACGAGATCGAGCAGGCCGACGCCGCGGTGGCGGCGTACCTCAGCGCCCTGGTGATGCCGGCCGAGCTGTAGGCCCTACGCCTCGTCGGGCCGCGCGCAGTCGCCGCCCAGGTCGGCAAGCTTCTCGAGCGCATGCGGCAGCGCCTCGCGTACCACTTCGAACTGCTCCTTGCAGGCCGTGGGGCTGCCGGGGAAGTTGATGATCAGCGTCGAGCCGCGCAGGCCGCTGACGGCGCGCGACAGCATCGCGCGCGGCGTCTTGGACAGCGAGGCGGCGCGCATCGCCTCGGCGATGCCGGGCGCCTCGCGGTCCAGGGCGGCGCGCGTCGCCTCGGGGGTGACGTCCCGCGACGTGAAGCCGGTGCCGCCGCTCGTCAGCACGAGGTTGGCCGTCGTGCGGTCGGCGTAGTGCACGAGCTTCTCGGTGATGAGGTTGACCTCGTCGGGCAGCATGACGCGCTCCACGTACTCGGCCCCCATCCCGGTCAGCAGTTCCTCCAGCGCGGCTCCGCTGGCGTCCTCGCGGTCGCCCGAGAAGCCGGAGTCGGAGACGGTGATGACCACCGCTCTTATCGGCGCCAGACCCTCCACGCTCCGCTCACCTCCCTTGTGGGGCCGGCTGCGGGCGGGCGACGACGACGATGTCGTCGCCCGCCCGCAGCGGTCCGCCCTCGATGACCCGGGCGAAGATGCCCTCGCGCGGCATCACGCAGTCGCCCGCCTGACGGTAGATCTCGCAGCGGTCGTGGCAGACCTTGCCGATCTGGGTCACCTCGACCAGGCACCGGCCGAGCTGCAGCCGCGTGCCGATCGGCAGCTCGGCCACGGCCACGCCGCTGGTGGTGACGTTCTCGGCGAAGTCGCCGGGACCCACGTCGAGCCCTTTGTCGCGCATCGTCTGGATGCTCTCCACGGCCAGCAGGCTCACCTGCCGGTGCCACTCGCCGGCGTGGCCGTCGCCTTCGAGGCCGTGCTCGGGAACGAGGACGACCTCGGCCTGGGGCGCCTTGCGCATGCCGGCCGCCGGGGCGAGGTTCACCGAGACGATCGAGCCGTGGTCGCTCATGGCGGGCGCGGCGCTCACGAGCGGCGCTCGCCGGCGCCCGGCGAGCGCCGCCACTCCCCGCTGCGCCCGCCCGACTTCTCGAGCAGCCGCACCGGTCCGATCTCCATGCCGCGGTCGACGGCCTTGCACATGTCGTAGACGGTGAGCGCCGCCACCGACGCCGCCACCAGGGCCTCCATCTCCACGCCGGTGCGCCCCGTGAGGCGCATCTCCGAGGTGACGCGCAGGCCCGGCAACTCGGGCTCGGCGGCGATCTCGACGCCGGCGAACGACAGCGACAGCGGGTGGCAGAGCGGCACCAGCTCGTGCGTGCGCTTGGCGGCCATCACGCCGGCCAGGCGGGCGACGCCGATGACGTCGCCCTTGGGCACGGCGCCGTCGGCGATCATGGCCAGGGTCTCCGGCGCCATCGTCACGACGGCCTCGGCCACCGCGCGGCGCTCGGTCTCGGGCTTGCCGCCGACGTCGACCATCCGGGCCCGGCCCTGCTCGTCGATGTGGCTGAGCTCGCTCACGGCGCGATTCTACCCCCCGATCTCGCTCATGGAGCGGCCGTTGGCCAGGACCTCGACGCAGCGGTCGAAGTTCTTGTCGGCGATGGCGGCCGCGATCGTGGCGGCCAGCTCGGGCCGCCCGATGAGCGGCCGCACGTCGACCTCGCGCCCCGAGAAGAGGCAGTTCTTGAGCCGGCCGTCGGCCGTCAGGCGCAGCCGGTTGCAGGTGTCGCAGAAGTGGTCCGACACGCCGGCGATGAAGCCGATCGTGGCCGCGGCGCCGGGCACCCGGTAGTACCTCGCCGGCCCGTGGCCGAGCGGCCCGTCCCCGTCGACCGGCTCGAGCTCGAAGGCGGCGCGCAGGCGCTCGAGCATCAGCATCGCCGGCACGAACTCGCCCTCGGGCGTGAGCCTCCGGTCGAGCGGCATGTACTCGATGAAGCGCACGTGCACCCCGCGCTCGCGCGTGAGGGCGACGAACGCCTCGACCTCGTCCTCGATCCCGGCCAGCAGCACGGCGTTGACCTTGACCGGGGCGAAGCCGGCGGCGATGGCGGCGTCGAGGCCGGCCAGGGCGTCGGCCAGCCGGCCGCCGCGGGTGATCCGCGCGTACCGGGCGGTGTCGAGGCTGTCGATGCTGATGTTGACGCGGTGCAGGCCGGCGGCGCGCAGGCCGGCCGCGTGGGCGGGCAGCAGGATGCCGTTCGTCGTCAGGGACAGATCGGCGAGCCCCTGGAGCGCCGCCAGCGCGGCGATGAACTCGACGCAGCCCTTGCGCACGAGGGGCTCGCCTCCCGTCAGCCGGACCCGGCTGATCCCCACGTCGATCGCCGCCCGCGTGAAGGCGAGCAGCTCCTCGTACGACAGGATGTCGGCGTGGGTGCGCGGCGGCACGCCCTCGGGGGGCATGCAGTAGACGCAGCGGAAGTTGCACCGGTCGGTGATCGAGAGGCGCAGGTAGTCGACGCGGCGATGCGGGACGGAGGTCACGCATCAAGTGTAGCGCGGACGGGACACAAGCGTCAGCTGTGCCCCCCTCGCGCGCGAAAGGGGCGGGGCGGCGCGCAGCGCCGCCCCGCCCCCCGAAAGCCCTACTTGAGCACCATGACCTCGGTCGCCTTGATGACGGCGCTGACGGCGTCGCCCTCCTTGATGCCCATCGCCTCGACCGAGCCTCTCGTGATGGCGGCGACCACGTCGTTGCCGCCGACGTCGATGACCACCTCGGCCATCACGGTGCCGAGAGTGACGAACTTGACCGTGCCCTTGAGCTGGTTGCGTGCGCTCAGCGCCATAGTGCCCCTCTTCGTCGCCTGCCGATCGTCCCCTGGAACCTACCACCCGATGGGCATGACCAAATCCGTTGGAGGGGGCGCCGTACCCTAAGCTATACTTAAACGGCGCAGCCCCTGGCGATCCCGGCAACAATCGAGCCACATGATCGGATCTCTCATCACCCCAAGGATCAGTCGGATCGCGACGTCGTCGAGCGTCGTCCTCCTGGTCGCGGCCTCGCTTCTCCTCATCGCCCCCCCGGCACGGGCTGCCGGAGGGCAAGAGTCGTCCGTGGGGGTCCCCGGCACGCCGTTCGCGTTCCAGAGCCTCGATCCGCCCCTGGCCGTCGTCACGGAGGGGATCGACGACCAGGTCGTCACCTTTGACGTGCCCGACCAGCCCGTCGGCGGCGACGTGACGGCCGTCGCCGTGACCCAGCCCATCGACTTCGGGGCCCTGTGGTCGCCGATCGACAAGGAGTTCCTCGCCGTGCGCTGGCGCGTATCTGGGGCCGGGAACTGGGACCTCTACCTCACCTATCGCTTCGCGGACAGCAGCGCGTTCGGGCCGCTCACGGGTGCGAGGATCGTGCGGACCGACGCCGGCGCGACGACGTGGCAAGCCCTCTTCCCCAAGCTCCAGCACGCCCGATCGCTCCAGCTCAGCGTCAAGTTCGCCGCGTTCGGCGCCCTGCTGACTCCCGGCCGGCTCGAGGACCTCACGATCGTCTATCGCAAGTGGGTCAAGCCGCCGCCCGGCGGCAGCGACAGCGGCGGCGACACCAAGAACCACGACCACACGTCCGGCACCGGCGGCGGCACCGGCTCTGGCACCTACGCGTTCCCTTCGGGAAGCGGCAGCGGCTCGGGTGGGTCGGGGTACGGCTCGGGCGGGTCGGGGTCCGGCGGGTCGGGGTCCGGCGGGGGGACGGGCGCGGGCGGCGGTCCCGGTCAGTCGGCGTCGAGCGCCGGCGCGACATCGTCGGGCCAGCTGACCGTGCCGGCTGCGGTGGTCCCGGTCTCGGGGGTCGCCGCCATCACCGGCCAGCGGCTCGACCTGACGGCTTCGAACGACGGTACGGGGTCGGAGTCGGGTGACGCGGGCTGGGGCGGCACGGCGAGGAGCATCCGGTCCCACGGCTCGGCCCTGGCCGTCCTCGTCGCGGCGGCCGTGGTCGGGCTCGTCGCCGTCATCGTGCTGCCCGGCGTGATGACCTCGCGCCGGCTCCGCCGCCTGCGCCGGTTCGACGACACGCTCTAGGGACCTGCCGGCGCGGCCTCGCGCCCACGCCTCACTGCCGCGCGACGATGTCGCGCGCGCGGGCGACACGGATCGACGCCACGCCGTCGACGTCCCTGATCACGCCGGTCACGCGCACCAGCGCCCCGTCATAGGTGTCGGCGGCGGGCGCGCCGAGCGCTTTCGCCACGCTCGCCGGCACGATCGCCACGAACCGGTCCGAGCTCGGCGCGTCGAGGCCCATGTTGAGGGCGACTGCGCCGTCCGGCAGGCTGGTCACGCTCAAGACCGGGCCCTCGACCGTCATCCGTTGCCCGATCACGCTCGACGCCTCGCTCCAGGCGATGACGTCGGGCGCCGTCGACGTCGGCTCAGGCTCGGGAGGCGGCGTGAAGGGGACCTGGTCGTTGGCAGGGTCGTGACAGGCCGCAAGTCCGCCGACGAGCAGGAGCAGCGCCGCCACGACGGCCAACCCGGCCGCGCGGGGATGACGGGTCTTCATCTCGATCCCTCCGCTCTGGTGACCGGACGCACCGCCGCCGGCGCCACCGTCGCCCAGACGCGCTGACCGACCGTCACATCGAGATCCTCGAAGACCGCCCGCGTGACCAGGGACTCGAGCCGGTGACCGTGCCACTCGAGCCCCACGAGCCGCAGGCGCCGCACCTCCTTGAGATCGGTCACGGTCGCTTCGAGGACGTTGCGGTCCCCTGCAGGACCAGGGAGCTCGGGCGGCGCCGTCGAGACGACCAGGTCCTCAGGGTGCAGGCAGACGAACGCGGTCCCCGCCTCGCTGCCGGCGCAACGCAAGGCGGCGCCGTCCTGCAGGACGAACCGGGCCCCGCCGTCCGGGTCGTGCTCGACCGTTCCGTCGAGCCACACGTCGACGCCCATGAACTCCGACACGACCTCGTCGGCGGGGCGGTTGAGCACGTCGGTCACGAGGCCGTCCTGCACCACCCGGCCCGACGACAGGAACGTGACGTCGTCGCCGATCTCCAGCGCTTCGTCGATGTCGTGGGTCACCCACAGGACGGCCACCGACAGCTCCCGGAAGATGCCCCGCAGATCGGCGACCAGCGACCGCCGGGTCGGGGGGTCGAGGGAGGCCATGGGCTCGTCGAGGAAGAGGATCACCGGGTCGACGGCGACCGCCCTGGCGATGCTGACCCGCTGCGCCTCGCCGCCCGACAAGCCGGCGCGGCCCCTGTCGGCGAGGTGGGCGATGCCGAGCATCTCGAGCGCCTCGTCGGCCCTGGCGTGCCGCGCGTCGCCGTGCAGGCCGCGTATCCGCAGCCCGCTCTCCACGTTGCCGCGCACGGTCGTGGCCAGGAGGAAGGCGTTCTGGAAGACCGCGGCCGTACGGCGCCGCAGGCGCAGCCGGTCGCGGTCCGACCGGACGGGCCGGCCGTCGAACACCAGATCGCCCTCGGAGGCGACCAGGCCGTTCAAGGCCCGCAGCAGGCTCGTCTTGCCCGCGCCGTTGGGCCCGAGCAGCACGCGGGTGCGCCCCTGTTCCACCGTGAGGGTCTCCACCCGGACGAGCTCGTGCCCGTCCGCACGCACGACCAGGTCGCGGGCCTGGAGCAGCGCCCCGCCGCCGTTGGAGCCGGATCCGCCGCCGGTCATGACCGGCGGAACCCACCCTGCTGGATCAGCGTCATCGCGTAGTTGGTCGAGAACGACAGGATCAGCAGCACGATGCAGAGGGCGATGGCGATGTCGAACGCGCCCATCCCGACGTACTGGACGATCCCCGTGGTGAGCACCTGCGTCTGGTGGGCCAGATTGCCGCCGACGATCATCACGGCGCCGACCTCCGAGATGACGCCGCCGAACGCGGCCATGACGGCCGCCATCAACGGCACCTTGATCTCGCGCAGCAGGAGCAGGAACATGCGCCAGCGCCCCGCGCCCAGCGACAGGATCTGCAGACGGTAGGTCGCGTCGAGCTGCTGCAGGGCCGCCAGCGAGAGGCCGGCGATGATCGGGGTCGCGATCAGCACCTGGGCGATGATCATCGCCTTGACCGTGTACATGATGTGCAGGAAGCCGAACGGACCGCCGCGCCACAGGAAGATCGCCACGAGCAGGCCGACGGCCACCGGGGGCACGCCCATGCCGGTGTTGATCAGCGCGATGACGAAACGACGGCCCGGGAACCGGGTCAGGGCGATCACCGCTCCGATCGGCACGCCGATGATCAGGGCGAACAGCAGGGCCCAGCCCGACACGAACAGCGACCGCAGGGCGATCTCGTAGACGTCGTGATCGCCGTGGAGCAGCATCTGCACGGCCTGCCGGATGCCTGTCAGGATCATGTGCATGCGGGCTCACCTCCCCGGGCGTGGTCTCCTAGTGTAGAACAGCGCGGGGGCGGGTGTCCGTGCGGACACCCGCCCCCGCGTCGGCACCGCCTTCTCCCGCTCGCGCGGGGTCAGGCGCGAGCGTCGCCGTCGGTCAGGGGACGATCGGGTCGGAGATCGTGTAGGCGTTGGGGAAGAACAGCGACCTGCCGAAGTCGGCCTTGCCGTAGTCGCCGATGGCCTTCTGCCCGTCGCCGCTGACCAGCCACGCCGCCAGGCGCGCCGCGCCGGCGCTGTTCATGTCGGGACGCGTCGGGCTCGAGGCGTCCGGGTCGAGCAGGATCACCGAGTACTGGTTCTTCAGCTCGGAGCGCTTCATGAGCAGCGGCGTCAGGAACGGGGCCTTGCCGTTGCTGTCGATGTAGTTCTTGCGCCAGGTGAGCCAGGTCGCGATGTCGGTCAGCGTGTACGACTTGTGCTCGTTGGCGATCGTCAGCGTGGCCGCCATGCCCTGCCCGGTCGTCTCGTACCAGGCGCCGGTCGGCGATGCCCCCGAGGAGGCCGTGACGTGGGCGGAGAACCACAGGGCCAGTTCCTTCTTGTTGGTGCCCGAGGCGTCGCCGCGCGAGGTGAAGGCCTTGCGGGAGCTGCCGTTCTTCACGAGCGCGTCGCCCCAGGCGGCGATCTTCTTGAAGGCGCCGGAGGCGGTCTTGGAACCGTGGACGTGCGCGGGATCGAAGCCCGTGGACTTGGAGACCGGCGGGCCGACGATCACGAAGTAGTTGTAGGCGAACGGCAGGCGCAGCGTGCCGACACCGTCGGCGATCAGCTGCGCCTCGTCGGCCGGCGAGTGGACCAGCAGCACGTCGGCGAGGCCGGTGCGCGCCGCGGTGATGGCCTGGCCGGAGCCGACCGCGTGGACCTCGAACGTGGTCACGCCGGGATACAGCGTCTGGTAGGCCGGCTGGATCACGTTGGCGATGAGGCCGGAGTCGTTGAGGCTCGTGGTGGTGTAGACGACGAGCTTCGTCTGGTCGACCGCGGCGGACGCGGTCGCCGCCGTGGCCAGGCCGACGACGAGCATCGCCACGACGGCGAGCGCCAGCGCCAGGCGGCGGGTGAGCGGGGAACGGGTCGGACTCATGGTGTACCCTCCAGGATTGGACTACTGATCGCGCCGGATCCGCGCCACCTCCACGAGGGGCGCACCGGCGCATTAAAGGATACCTTAGCGTAAACGGGCCGGCCCCTCGATGACAACCTCTCGAGGCCAGGCCGGTCCCGAAATCGTACGGCGGGGGGCGGCGGAGCCGTTCCGGCTCCGCCGCCCCCCGCCAGGTGGCCCTGCCGCCCTACTGAGCGATCGGGGCCGGTGTCTCTTGGCTCGCGGCCTGCTCCCTACATCCCCTCGCGCTTGCAGGCGCCGAGCGGCGAACCGGGGCCGGCCCAGTCCATCTCGCGGATCATGACCATCTTCAGCTCGGTCATCTCGCGGATGGCGTACTTGAGGCCCTCGCGCCCCATGCCGGAGTTCTTGATGCCGCCGTAGGGCATGTGGTCCACGCGGAAGGTCGGCACCTCGTTGATCATCACGCCGCCGACCTCGAGGTGCCTGGCGGCGTACAGCGCCTTGTTCAGGTCGCGGGTGAAGTAGCCGGCCTGCAGGCCGTAGTCGCTGTCGTTGCTGATCTCGATCGCCTCGCAGACGTCACGCGCCTTGATGACGGCCAGGACGGGGCCGAAGACCTCGTTGGCGCAGACCTTCATGTCGCGGGTGACGTCGGTCAGCACCGTGGGGCGCAGCCGGCCGTCGGCGTCGACGCCGCCGGCCGCCAGGGTCGCCCCCTGGTCGAGGGCCTCCTGCACCCAGGCCTTGACGCGTTCGGTCTCCTTGTCGTCGATCAGCGACGCGACGTCGGTCGTCTCGTCGAGCGGGTCACCCACTCTGAGCGCGTCAACCGACTCCACCAGGGCGGCCAGGAACTCGTCGTAGATCTTCTCGTGCACCACGACGCGCTGCACCGAGATGCAGATCTGGCCCGAGTTGGAGAAGCCGCCGGCCACCACGCGCTGGACGGCGAGGCTGAGGTCGGCGTCCTCGTCGACGATCGTCGCCGAGTTGTTGCCGAGCTCGAGGGTGACCATCTTCATGCCGGCGTCGCCGGCGATCTGCCGGCCGACCGGCGGGCTGCCGGTGAACGTGACCATGTTCACGCGCTCGTCCTTGACCAGCGCCGTGCCCAGCGTGCGGCCGGGGCCGACGACCACCTGGAGCACGTTCTCCGGCAGCCCGGCCTCGGCCAGGAACTCGGCCAGCCGCAGGGCCGTCAGCGGCGTGCTCGACGCCGGCTTGAGCACCACGACGTTGGCCCCGGCCAGCGCCGGCGCGACCTTGTGCGACACCAGGTTGAGCGGGAAGTTGAACGGCGAGATCGCGACGATCACGCCGCGCGGCTCGCGGATCGTCCACCCGAAGCGGTTCTCGCCGCCCGGGTCGGCGTCCATCTCGATGATCTCGCCGGCGGTGCGCTTGGCCTCTTCGCTGGCCCAGCGGAAGGTCGAGGCGCCGCGCTTGGCCTCTACTCGGGCGTCCTTGAGCGGCTTGCCGCCTTCCATGGCGATCAGCCGCGCGACCTCCTCGGCGTGCTCCTCGAGCAGGTGCGACGTCTTCTCGAGGATCTGGGCCCGCTTCCAGGCCGGCGTCCAGCGCCACTGCTCGAACGCCTCACGCGCCCGGTCGAGGACGCCGTCGACGTCCTCGAGCCGGGTCGTACCGATGGTCGCCACCTCTGCCCCGTCCCACGGCCCGCGCACGGTCATCGGGTCGCCGGTCCCGACGGGACCGGCGACCTCGAGACCGGGGGCAACTCTCTCGCTGACGAGTACATTCACGTGCCATCCCCTCCTAGCGGCAGTTGGTGCAGTAACCCACCCAAGGCTCGTTCTTGAGCGTTTCGGCGTCGAACGGCCGGCGATCGCTCCGCTGTCCGTTCAGCGGCAGCACGGTGCCGGTGCCACTCGGCGCTTGCTTACCCCGCTGGAAGACGCCCAGCGGCTCGTCGACCATGTTGATGTTGATCTGCTTGACCTCCTGGTACTCGTCGAGCCCGAACGTGCCCAGCTCGCGACCGGTACCGCTCTGCTTATACCCGCCCCACGGGGCTTCGCTGTACGTCGGGTGGTACGTGTTGATCCAGGTGATGCCGGCGCGCACCTGCTTGATAACGCGCAGCGCCCGGGTGATGTCCCTGGTCCAGACGGCGCCGGCGAGGCCGTAGATGGTGTCGTTGGCGATGCGGACCGCGTCCTCTTCGGTGTCGAACGGGATCACCACCAGCACGGGCCCGAAGATCTCCTCCTGGGCGACGCGCATGGAGTTGTCCACGTCGACGAAGATGGTGGGCTCGTAGAAGTAGCCGCTGCCCTCGAGACGGTGGCCGCCGGTGGCCAGCCTGGCGCCCTCGTCCTGGCCGATGCGCACGTACCGCTCGACGGTGTCGAGCTGCTGGCGGGAGACCAGGGGACCCATCTCGCTGTCGTCCTCGAGCGGCGGGCCGACCTTGATCGCCATCGCACGGCTGACGAGCTCGCCGACGAAGCGGTCGTAGATGGACCGCTGCACGATCAGGCGCGACCCGGCCGAGCAGACCTCGCCGCTGCCGGCGAAGATGCCGATCAGCGCGCCGTCGATGGCCGACTCGAAGTCGGCGTCCTCGAAGACGATGTTCGGGGACTTGCCGCCGAGCTCCAGCCCGACCTTCTTCACGTTCTCGGCGCCCTTGCGCATGATGTGCTTGCCGACCTCGACGCTGCCGGTGAAGGCCACCATGTCGACGTCGGGCGACTCGGCGAGATAGTCGCCGATGCTGCTGCCGGGGCCGGTCACGACCTGGAACACGCCCTGCGGCAGCCCGACCTCGTCGACGATCTTGGCCAGCTCGAGCGACGTGAGCGGCGACACCGTGGCCGGCTTGAGGATCTGGACGTTGCCGGCGGCCAGCGACGGCGCCGCCTTCCAGGCCGCCATGAGGATCGGGAAGTTCCAGGGCGTGATGCCGACGGTCACGCCGACCGGCTCGCGGACGACCATGCTGACGGCGCCGTCCGGCACCTCGAGCGTCTGGCCGTGCTGGTCGCCGACGAGCCCCGCGTAGTAGTCGAACGTGTGGGCCGCGTCGTTGACGTCGACGAGCGAGTCGCCGAAGAGCTTGCCCATCTGGAGCGACTCGAGGCGAGCCAGGTCCTCGGCACGCTCCCGGATGAGGTCGGCGATCGCGCGCATCTTGACGGCCCGCTCCTGGGCCGTCAGCCGCGGCCACTCGCCGTGCTCGAACGCCTCGCGAGCCGCCTTGACGGCGCGCTCGGCGTCGGCCAGCGTCGCCCTCGGTACTTGCGCCACGACCTCCTCGGTCGCCGGGTCGACGACCTCGTCTACGCCGCCGTCCGCGGCGTCGGTCCACTGGCCGTCGATGTACATCTGATACGTGAGTACTTTGTGCTTGACGGTAGCCACTGTGTCCTCCTCGATGGGCCGTCGCGCTCGGCGCGACGGCCCTCACCGCGTCTCCTGCGGCTGCGTGCGCAGCCAAGAGGTACATACCCGACCGGAATTGTCGGGTAACGCGATGCACACGTGACCGGAGCGGCGCGGGCGGGGATGCGGGACGTCCTCAGCGGCGGACGGTCCACGGCAGGCGGCCGCCTACCGCGAACGCGCAGGGGGCAGTGCGAGCGAGGGCCGGGCTAGAAGCAGCCGAGCTGGCAGTGCACGATCTTGATGCCGAGCTCGTTGCAGGCCTTGCCGACCTCGCCCACGGGCATCTCGAGATCGCGCGCGACCTTGAAGGCCTCCGCACACGGGAGGCGCTTCTCGTCGCCGGCGCGCTGCTTCAGGACCTGGACCAGTCGGGGGATGTTTCCGGCTACCATGGGCCGGATTGTAGCAGAATGCCGCGCGCCGTCGTCCAATCTGGCGCGCGGCCCCCGGGGGCGCTCCCGCCGCGCGCCCGGAGGTCTTCCCCCTACCCATCCGCCGGCGCAGAGGTATGCTTGAACCTGAAACCGCCCGGAGGAGGCTGCGTGGCCGACGCGTCCCGCATCCAGTCGCAGGAGAGCGACGAGCAGCGCGAGGAACGTCTGGCGCGCGAGAGCGCGCTGGCGCGCGTCCAGAACGAGCTGACGGCGCTGCTCGACGAGATGATCAGCACGTTCCAGTCCGAGATCGGCGACGACGAGGTCAAGGAGCATCTCTCGGCCCTGCGCGCGCTGCTCACGGCGCAGGTGGGAGCCTACCTCGGCTGGGTGCTCGAGCGCCGCACGGCGCTGCCGCCGACGACCTCCGAGATGTACGCGGGCGAGGTCGTCCCGGCCCCGGTCGTGTCGACGACGCTCAAGGGGCTGGTCGACGGCGCCACGATGAGCACCGCCCAGGCGGCGCGGCTGACGGCCTACGTCGCCGACCATCGCACCCTGCTGATCTTCGGCGACCGGGCGACCGGCAAGTCGACGCTGCTGAACGCCCTGCTCGAGCTGGTCTCGGTCGACGAGCGCTTCGTGTCGGTCGAGCACTTCGACCACCTGCCGGCGCTGCGCGACCGCGCCTTCTGCGTGCGACTCTCGGTCAACGATTCGACCGACGTCGAGACGCTGTTCACCAAGGCCCTCAAGATGCACCCCAACCGCATCGTGGTCGGCGAGCTGCACGCCGACGAGATCCTGTACTTCCTGCGCGCCGTCGACGCGCGCTCGGGCGTCGGCGGGTTCGCGACCGTGCGCGCCGACTCGGTCCACAAGGCGCTGGCAAAGCTCGTGCGCCAGATGGAGCTCGTGGTCGAGGGCGCCGAGGCGAAGCTGCTGCTGGGCGCCACGCGGCCCGTCCTCGTGCACATGCGCAGCGACGAGAAGGGGCTGCCCCGGGTGGCCGCGCTCTGGGAGGTCGACGGCACCGACGCCGAGGGCGAGATCGTGGTGCGCGAGGAGTCGGCGAGCTAGAGCGTCACCCGGCCGCGGCGGCCGGCGTCACCGGCGCGCGGCGCCAACGTCACTCGCGGGCGGCCGTCCGGGACTGTCCGTCCGGGCGGCCGCCTACTATTCTTGAGTGCGCCGCGCGCCACTGGTATCATGCCGAGGTTGCGCCGCCCACGGGCGGCTTTTTCACCCCTGCTCCAGCAGAAAGGCTGGGGCCGCTGAGACCACAGGAGGTGAGTACCACGAACAAGTATGAGCTGATGCTCATGCTCGACCCCGGTGTAGCCGAGGATCGGTCGTCCGAGATCGTCGGCCGTCTGACCGCCACCGTCGAGAAGGGCAAGGGCAAGGTCAGCGGCGTCGACGACTGGGGCAAGCGCAAGCTCGCCTACGAGATCAAGGGCCAGTCCGAAGGCATGTACAGCGTCGTCACGTTCACGGCCACGCCGACGACCCTCGCCGAGGTCGAACGCGTCCTGCGGATCACCGACGACGTCATGCGCTTCCAGACCGTGCGGCTGAAGAGCCAATCCTAGTCGGGAGGAGCAACACATGGCCGGATCGATCAACAGAGTCATCCTCGTCGGGAACCTCACCCGCGACCCCGAGACGCGCCAGGCCGGCGCCACCACGGTGTGCAGCATGCGCGTCGCGGTGAACGACCGCATCAAGGACCGCGACACGGGCGAGTGGCGCGACCAGCCCAACTACTTCGACGTCGAAGTGTTCGGCGCCCAGGGCGAGAACTGCGCCAAGTACCTCGCCAAGGGCCGCCAGATCGCCGTCGAGGGCCGGCTTCGCTGGCGCGAGTGGGAGACCCAGGACGGCCAGAAGCGCTCGGCCGTCTCGGTCGTCGCCGACAACGTGCAGTTCATCGGTCCCCGCGAAGGCGGCGGGAGCGGGAGCAGCGGACCGCGCGACCCCGACGGCGGCTGGGCCAAGGGCCCGGGGCCCGACGACAGCGACGCCGTCGCCGAGGGCGACGACGACATCCCGTTCTAGAGGGTAGCGGGGGCGGGGCGCGGCGCCTCAGGCGCCGCGCCCCGCGGCCCCGACAACAGAAAGGCTGACATGGCAGCACCCAAGAGCCAGCAGCGGCGCGAGAAGCGCGCCAAGGGAGGCGCCTTCGGGCAGTCCCGGCGCCGCTACTGCTACTACTGCAAAGAGAAGCTCGAAGAGGTCGACTACAAGAACTCCACCGTGCTCAAGCGGTTCGTCTCCGAGAAGGGCAAGATCCGCTCGCGCCGCATCACCGGGGCCTGCCGCCGTCACCAGCGCCAGGTGGCGGTCGCGGTCAAGCGCGCCCGCGAGATGGCCCTGCTCCCCTACGTGGCGCGATAGGTGGCCGGCATGGACGTCATCCTTCTCGAAGACATCGACGGCCTCGGCTACAAGGGCGACCTCGCCAGCGTCGCCCGCGGCTACGCCCGCAACTACCTCATCCCCAGGCACCTCGCCGAGGTGGCCACGCCGGGTCGCGTGGTCGAGGTCCGGCGCCAGATGGAGGAGCGCCAGCTGCGCGAGGCGCGCACGGCCGGGCAGGCGCACGAGATCGCCGAGACCCTCGACAAGACGGTGCTCACGGTCGGCGCCCACGCCGGCGAGGGCGAGAAGCTCTACGGCTCGGTCACCGCGGCCGACGTCGCCGACGCCATCTGGCAGGCGCGCAGGGTCCGCGTCGACAAGCGCAAGGTGCGCCTCGACGAGCCGATCAAGACCGTGGGCACGCACATCGTCACCATCGACGTCTTCGAGGGCGTCGAGGCGCACGTCAAGCTCATCGTCGTAGCCGAGTAGCCGAGCAGCCGGCCCGTCCGGCAGGCGGAGGAACAGGTGGCAACACAGAGCGCCGAGTCGCTGGCCCGCCACATGCAGCCGCACGACCTCGACGCCGAGGAATCGGTGCTCGGCGCGATGATCCTCAGCCCCAACGCCATCCCGATCGTCACCGAGATCCTCGGGGTCGAGGACTTCTACCGCGACACGCACCGCGTGGTCTTCCGCATCATGCGCGAGATGTACGGCAAGGGCCAGGAGGTCGACGCCGTCACCCTGAGCGCGGCCCTCGAGAAGGAGGGCGCCCTCGAGACCGTCGGCGGCAAGGCGTTCGTGCACACGCTGGTCGAGATCGTGCCGGCGGCGGCCAACGCCCGCCAGTACGCCGACATCGTGCGCGAGGCGAGCATCCTGCGCCAGCTCATCCGCCTGGGCAACGAGATCGCCGAGATGGGCTACGAGCACCCGGGCGACGTCAAGGACCTGGTCGACAAGGCCGAGCAGCAGGTCTACGCCATCTCGCAGGCCCGCCTGACGACCGACTTCGAGCAGCTCAACGCGATCGTCAAGTCGACCTTCGAGCGCATCGACCTGATCAAGGCCGGGGTCGGCCTGACCGGGGTGGCGACCGGGTTCCACGACATCGACAAGATCACCGGCGGGTTCCAGCCGTCCAACCTGATCGTGCTGGCCGCCCGGCCCGGCGTCGGCAAGACCTCGCTCGCCTTGAACGTCGCGCATCACGTCGGCACCCAGGGCAAGACGTCGGTCGCCATCTTCAGCCTCGAGATGAGCAAGCAGGAGATCAGCGAGCGCATGCTGTGCTCGGCCGCGCGCGTCGCCTCGCACCGGCTGCGCTCGGGCGACACGCTGCCCAACGAGGACTACTACAAGCTCGTGACCGTGGCCGGCGAGCTCGAGAAGGCGCCGATCTACGTCGACGACACCGCCGGCATCAACGTGTTCGAGCTGCGCGCCAAGGCGCGCCGCCTGGCCAGCCGGGTCGAGCCCAAGCTCGGGCTGATCATCATCGACTACCTGCAGCTGATGATGGGCGACGGCAGGGCCGACAACCGCCAGCAGGAGGTCGCCAACATCTCGCGCGCCCTCAAGCAGCTGGCGCGCGAGCTGAACGTGCCGGTGCTGGCCGTGTCGCAGCTCAACCGCGAGGTCGAGACGCGGGCCGAGAAGCGCCCGCAGCTCTCCGACCTGCGCGAGTCGGGCGCCATCGAGCAGGACGCCGACCTGGTGATGTTCATCTACGAGCCCAAGGACGAGAACAAGAAGGGCGTGGTGGCGCTCGACGTGGCCAAGCACCGCAACGGGCCCACCGGCTACTGCCGCCTTGGCTTCGTGCGCGACTACACCAAGTTCCGCACCCTCAAGGCCGACGAGGAGAGCCGCTACGACTTCTGAGGCGCACGAGGCGGCCGGGAGCCCGGGCGGCGCCACGGGCGACGAGCTCGTCTGCCTCAACGGCGAGCTCGTCGCCGAGCGCGCCGCCCTCGTCCCGGCCGTCGACCGCGCCGTCACCCACGGCATCGGCCTCTACGAGACGCTCAAGCTGGTCGACGGCGTGCCCGTCTTCTTCGACCAGCACATGGACCGCCTGCAGGCCGGCCTCGAGCTGCTGCAGATCGAGTGCCCGTGGGACCGCGCCACCATCGCCGGCTGGATCGTCGCGCTCAGCCGCGAGGCCGGCGTGCGCGACGGCGGCTGCCGCGTGCTGGTCACGGGCGGGCCCGAGTGGGGCCGCCCGTCGTTGCTGATCCGCAACGACGCGCGGCCCTTCCCGGCCCGCCCCCTGCGCGTCATCTCCTACCGCGGCATCCGCGTGAGCGGGGCGCTCAAGGCGATGACCTTCATGCAGTCGCACCTGGCCCAGCGGGCGGCCGCCGCCGCGGGCGCCGACGACGCCGTGTTCGTCGACGACGAGGGGCGCATGTTCGAGGGGGCCACGTCGAACGTGTTCGTGGCCCGCGGAGGCGCCCTCGTGACCCCGCCGGCCGAGGGCGACATCCTGCCCGGCGTGCTGCGCGCGACCCTCGAGCGCGTCGCGACCGCCGACGGCATCCCCGTGCTCGAGGCGTTCGCCCGCATCAACGACCTGCGCGGCGACGACGGCATGTTCCTGACCAGCTCGGTGCGCGGCATCGTCCCCGTCGCCCGGCTCGACGACCGCGAGCTGCGCGTCGACGACGAGCTGCTGGGGCGGCTGCGGCGGCTCGTCGGCGAAGCCGAACGGGCCTCCGCAGCCGCCTTCAGCGTCGCTTACCTCTAGCCACCGCTCCTCCACGCCGCCGCCGCACCCGCCGCCATGTCCGACCCGCACCGGCGCGTCGGGGCTTGGATCGGTCCCCGCCCGGGGAACCTCCACGGCGAGGCTCTGCAACGTCGTCGCGGCGCGCGCCTCTGCGGCGCCGCGGGAGGAACCCGTATGGAGGCCCGTCATCATTTCCCCAGCCCGCGCGCACGCTGGGTCGCCCTCGCGCTGGTCGTCGCCGTCGCGATCGGTCTGGCGCTGGCCCTCGGCCCCGGCGGCGTGCTCGACGCGCGTCACGCCCAGGCCGCGACCGGGCCGGCCGTCAAGCTAAAGAAGATCGCGACCGTGACCAAGCCGATCTCCGTGGCGGCCGCGCCCGGCGACACCGCCCGGCTGTTCATCGTGCAGAAGAACGGCTACGTCCGTATCCGGCAGAACGGCACGGTGCGCTCGCGGCCGTTCCTCGACATCCACCGCCTGGTGTCGACCGGCAGCGAGCAGGGACTGCTCTCGATGGCGTTCGACCCGGACTACGCGACGAACGGGCGCTTCTACGTCGACTACACGAACACCGGCGGCGACACGCGAGTCGTCCGCTACAGGGTCAAGGCCGGCAGCCCGAACGTCGCCGATCCGGCCAGCCGCAAGGTGCTGCTCAAGGTCCATCAGCCGTTCGCCAACCACAACGGCGGGCAGCTGCAGTTCGGTCCCGACGGCAAGCTCTACGTGGGCCTCGGCGACGGCGGCAGCGAGGGCGACCCGAACCTCGTCGGACAGAGCCTTAAGACGCGGCTGGCCAAGATCCTGCGCCTCAACCTTGCCGTGTCGCCGATCAAGGTGCGCACGTACGCCTACGGCCTGCGCAACCCCTGGCGCTTCTCGTTCGACAGCAAGACCGGCAACCTGTGGATCGGCGACGTCGGGCAGAACAACTGGGAGGAGATCGACTTCCTCAAGGCAGGCACGACGGCCGGCACCAACTTCGGCTGGAGCTACTACGAGGGCGACCACGTCTACAAGACGCAGCCGATCGACCGCTCGCGGCTCAAGTTCCCCGCCACCGAGTACTCGCACAGCCTCGGCTCGGCGGTGATCGGCGGCTACGTGTACCGCGGCAGCGCGATCCCGGCGCTGCAGGGCGACTACCTGTTCGCCGACCTGAGCAGCGGCCGGGTCTGGTTCATGACCGGCCCGTCGGCCGGCAAGACGATTCTCAGCGGCATCTCCCAGAAGCTGACGAGCATCACCTCGTTCGGGCAGGACGCGAGCGGCGAGCTGTACCTGACGACGCTCGGCGGCGGCGTCTACAAGATCGTCAAGGGTTGACGGAAGGCCGGCGGGCGGGGGTGGCGGGCACGGCCCGCCTCCCCCGCCCGGCTCATTCTTCAGGCGCCGAGGCGACCAGGATCCAGCAGACGTGGTGGTGCGAGTGCTCCGCGCGCCTGCAGCCCTCCTCGTAGGCGTGCTCGAACAGCCGCTCGACGCGCAGGCCGACGAACAGCTCGCGCAGCTCCCCCTCGGTGGCGAAGTGCAGCGGGACCACCCCCGCCGCGCCGGGCGGCCCGCCGGGCTCGGGCGCGCCGGCGTGCTCGGTGTCGCGCGGCGAGAGCGTGCCGAGGAAGAGGCGGCCGCCGGGCCGCAGGAGCTGCGGCACGGCGGCCGCGAACGCCTCGCGGTCCTCCCTGGGCAGCAAGTGGAAGACGTTCCACGACAGCACGACGTCGAAGCGGCGGTCCCACGGGCCGGCGAACCCCCGGCGCTCGAAGCGGACCGGCGCGCCGGTGGGGATCGATCCCTCCGCCATGGCGATCGCCTGGGGCGAGGGGTCGATTCCCAGCGCCTCGACGCCCAGCTTCTCCCAGAGGTAGAGCACGTCGCGCCCGTAGCCGCAGCCGATGTCGAGGACCGAGACCCCGGGGCCGGTCAGTCCGGCCTCGCGCATCTCGCGAGCGGCGACCACGGCGACCTCGCCGGGGCCCTCGCCCCAGCAGCGCCCGTTGCGCGCGTAGCGCTCGTCCCAGGACAGGGCCGTTTCCGGGACCTGCACGGGAGGCGCCGCGCCGCGGTCGCCGGCTTCTGGGCCCGGCTCCGGCTTCACGCCGTCGGCTCGACCAGCGGTTCGACGCCGGACCCACAGAAGGCGCACTTCCTGGCCGCCGCGGGGATGTCGCTCAGGCACTCGGGGCACTGGCGCGTGGTCGGGTCCTGACCCCTGGCCCGCCGCTCCTCGAGCTTGTTCATGGGTGCGACCACGATGTAGTAGACCGCCGCCGCGACCAGCAGGAAGGCGATCAGGGCGTTGATGAAGTCGCCGTAGAGGAACGTGCTGTTGTGGATCGTGAAGCTCAGGCCCGAGAAGTCGGGCTTGCCGGCGATGGCGGCGATCAGCGGTGTGATCAGGTCGGCGACGAACGCCTTGACGACCGTGCCGAAGGCGGCGCCCACGACGACCGCGACCGCCAGATCGATCACGTTGCCGCGCAGGATGAACTCTCTGAAGCCCTTGAACATGCGGGTCCTCCTCTCCCGTTCTTGTACCTAGGGCGACGGCAACGAAGGCGGCGTCAGCGTCCGCGACGAGGCGCGCAGACCGGCCGCGAGCCCCGACAGGTACGAGCGGAACGGCTTGGGGATGGCGACCCCCACGCGGTCGCCCTCCCGCCCGCCGGTGATCCAGGTGCCGTAGGCGGAGGTCGCGCCGAGGTCGAGCCGCAGGCTGCGCCCGTCGCGCAGGACCACGACCATGACCGCGTTGGTGACGGTCCGCTCGCCGCTCGTGTCGAGCTCCATGCCGCCGATCCAGGCCGCGAGGTTCGGCGGCGTGGGGATCACGCCGGCCGCCGAACCGAAGCTCCCGAAGGTCTCGTAGTCGACCTGGACGATGTCGGCCTCGCTGATCTGGAACGGGTACTCGTCGCGCAGGAAGTACCAGATCCCGACGCCGACCAGGACGACGGTGGCGATCAGCAGCGGGACCCAGACGCGCGCGCGGCCCATGTCACCTGCCGGTGATCAGCCGCTGGGCTTCGCGGTACTTGGCCGCCGTCTTGGCGACGATGTCTGGCGGCAGCTCGGGGCCGGGAGCGGTCTTGTCCCAGTCCAGCGTCTCCAGGTAGTCGCGCACGAACTGCTTGTCGTAGCTGGGCTGGGCGCCGCCGGGCTTGTACAGGTCGAGCGGCCAGAAGCGCGACGAGTCGGGGGTGAGGGCCTCGTCGATCAGGATCAGCTCGCCGTCGCGCAGGCCGAACTCGAACTTGGTGTCGGCGATGATGATGCCGCGCTCGCGGGCGTAGTCGGCGGCGAAGGTGTAGAGCGCGAGGCTCGCGTCGCGCACCTTCGCCGCCGTCCCGGGGCCCACGAGCGCGGCCGCCTGCTCGAAGCTGATGTTCTCGTCGTGGGTGCCGACCTCGGCCTTGGTCGACGGGGCGAAGATCGGCTCGGGCAGCCGCGCCGACTCGAGCATGCCCTCGGGCAGCCGGATGCCGCAGACCTCGCCGCTGCCCAGGTAGTCCTTGTAGCCCGAGCCCGGCGAGGTAACCGCGCACGATCGCCTCGACCGGCAGCGCCTCGCACCTGCGCACCGCCACCGAGCGGCCCTGCAGGTGCGCCTTGGCCGCGTTGCCGGCGAACGGCTCGGGGTCGACGATGTGGTTGTCGATGATCCCGGTCGTCCTCTCGAACCAGAAGTTCGAGATCTGCGTGAGCACCTCGCCCTTGCCCGGGATCGGCGTCGGCAGGATCACGTCGAACGCCGACAGCCGGTCGGAGGCGACGATCACCAGCGTGTCGTCGTCCAGCTCGTAGATGTCGCGGACCTTGCCGCGGCTGATCAGCCTGAGGTCGGCCTCGTTGGACTCGAACAGCGTGGTCATCGGCGTGTGTCTCCTTTCATCTCACGGATCACGTCGAGCAGCGCCGCGGCGGCGGCCCGCGGCCCCTCGCCGGCGAGCCCGGGCAGGCCGAGGCGCGTGCGCAGGCGGCCCACGTACACGCCGGCGGCGAAGGCGGCCGCGAACGTGCGCTGCGCGATCGCCTCGTGCTGCTCCGCCGCTGGGCGGGGCCGAAGGGGTTGGCGAAGTAGGTCGACACGAGCCCCGTAGCCGTGGTCGTGCCCTTGGCCATGGCGGCGCCGGCGCGGAAGACCGGCAGCGCCGCATCGGCGTCGTCGAACCGCTCCACCACCGGGTGCGCGGCGTCGACCGGCTCGTGGTTGTCGGCGTAGAGGATCATGTCGACGGGATAGCCGTGCTGGACCTCGTCGATCGTCGTGACCGGCAGCACCACGCGGGCGTTGACCTTCTGCGGGCTCATGATGACGGCCCTGTCGACCTGCCCCAGGGCATAGCCCTGCTGCAGGTCGTCGAGGCGCACGAAGGCCCCGATCTCGGTGCCGTAGGCCCGCACGACGCCCTCGTCCACGCGCAGCGAGCCCATGTCGTCGGCGACGATGCGCAGGTCGGCGACGACGTCGGCGTCGAGCAGGCGCAGCGCTTCGAGCGTCTCGGACTTGCCGGTGGCGGTGTCGCCGATCAGCAGCATGTTGGCCGCCTCGCCGCCGGCCAGCACGATGCGGGCGAAGGCGCCGTGGAACGGCATCTCGCCGCGCTTCATCACCGCCAGGTTGTGCAGCGTGAGGGTCATCTTCTTGAGGTACCCGAAGTAGCCGAAGCGATCCTCGAGCGGCACGGCTCCGACGAGCAGGCCGCCGGCCGCGTCTTCGTGGAAGACCGTGGGCGGCTCGCCGAAGCGCGCCAGCGACTCGGGCGGCGCGCCGTAGACGAAGACTGCGTCGGGGCCGGCGGCGATCTGCTCGTCTGAGGCCATCTCGAAGAGGTTGGCCAGCGACAGGCCCAGCGTGATGAAGCGCTGGTGGACGAACACGAACACCACCAGCGGCCCCACGACCGCCGGGTAGCAGAGGAACCGGCCGCGGTCGATCGACACGCCCTGCAACGGGTCGGCGTCGAGCTCGGCGAACTGGCCGCTGCGCACGTTCGCCGGCGGGTCGAGCAGCAACGGGGGGTACAAGAGCACGTGGCGCACGAACGGGATGCCGTCGAGGCGGCCGCGGTGGTCGACCGGCGTCGGCCACGAGCGCTGCACGGCGATCACCCCCATCTCGCAGCCGGCCGGCACCTGGCGGTACACGCGCGGGTGGGTGCCGGTGACGTTCTCGGCCACGTCGCGGTACAGGCCGCGCACGAGGTCGGCGAGCATCTCGACGGTCTCGTTGAACGTGTCGTGCGGACGCTTGTCGTGGCTGTCGGAGCCGGCCTCCGAGTGGTTGACCATGATGCGGTCGTAGCGACGCCAGAAGTCGTACAGGCCCTCGACGAACGCGTGCAGGGCGTCGCGTCGCGCGAGCAGCGCGTCGCGGTCGGGCGAGGTGCGGGCCACCCGTTCCAGCGGGTTGTGGGCCAGCACCTGCAGGAGGTCGAGCAGACCGGCGCGCTGCGCCGGGACCTCGGGATCGATGCCGAGCTCACGCAGGAGCCCGGAGTCGCGGGCCTCGAGGTCGGTGAGGTAGAGGTCGACGACGCGCGCGAACGCCTCGCTCTCGACGAGCTCGCGCGTGCTCGTGCAGATCGTGCCTTCCGTATGCATCACGATCTGACCGGGGTCAACGTCTAGCCGGACCGGCGGCATGGGCCTCCCTCGTCGTCGCTCGCGCGGCCGGGCGCTCGGCGCTCAGGTGCGAGAAGAGACACTACCACGGGCGACACGCCCGGCGCCCTTGGGCGACACCGGGTCGAGGGGGCGGCGGGCGACGACGCCCGTCACCAGGCCGCCGGCCCACGACCGCCGCTCCACGGGCGTCAGGCCCGCCGCCCGCAGCAGCTCGACCACCGCGTCGGCCCGTCCGAGGGCCGCCACCGACTCGGTGAGCCGGTCGGACAGCTCCCTGCTCCCGGCCAGGACGGCACCCACGCGCCGCGCGACGCTGAAGAAGTACCATTCCGCCGGTTTGCACAGCAGCCCCGGTGGCGGCACGACCGCCTCGAGAACGGCCAGCGTGCCGCCGGGGACGAGCGTCGCCACGAGGCGACCGAGGGCGACCTCCGGATCGGCGAAGTACCTGATCCCGAACGCGACGACGACGGCCTGGAAGCTCCCGTCGGGCAGGGGCGCGGGCGCGGCGTCGAGGTCGGCCTCCACGAGGCCGACCGGGATACGCCGCGCCCGCTCTCGCGCCCGCGCCAGCATGCCCGGACTCGCCTCGAGCAGGGTGACCTCGGCCCCGAGGCGCGCCGCCTCGAGCCCGACCAGGCCGGTCCCGGCGCAGGCGTCGAGCACCCGCGGCCGGGCCGACAGGCGGCGCGCCTCGGTCACCGCGGTCGCCGCCAGCCAGTGGCGCCAGCGGCGGTCCATCCCCAGGGTGATGACCGTGTTGACGGCGTCGTAGCGCGCCGCGTTGCGGTCGAAGAGACGGGCCGTGACCGACCGGCTGTCGCCGGCGTCCGTCAACCGACGAGGAACGGCAGCGCCGCGGCGAGCACGAGCGCCGGGTAGAGGCTGGCGCGGTTGAAGTAGGCGCCGGCCTCGGCCGGGGTCGGCCGGCGCACGAGCCGGACCGCCGGCAGGACCATCGACCACACGCCCAGCACCAGCGCCAGCGCGGTGGCGCCGGCGGGCAGGCCGAGCAACAGGACCGAGGCGAAGGCGGCGGCGCCGACGGCGGCCGTCGCCCGCGCCGCCGCCGGCGGACCGAACACGGTCGCGATCGAGGTGATGCCCACGCGGCTGTCGGAGTCGAGATCGGCCAGGTCGTTGGGGATGTTCCGGCCGCCGATCTCCCACAACGCCAGGAAGACGAAGAACGGCAGCGCCCCGCGCCCGAGCGGCGCGACCGCGGCCCACCCGGCAAGGCCGCCCAGACCGACCATCACGCCCGAGACGACCGTCTTGAGCCAGGTCGTCGAGCGCAGGGCGCAGTACGCGATCTCGAGAGCGACGGCGCCGGCGAAGAGCAGCAGGCAACGGGGGTCGAGGATCCACGCCCCGACCGCCGCGAGCGAGGCGAGCGACCCGACCCAGGCGAGGGCCAGCCGCAGGCCGACGTCGCCGCGAGCCAGCGGATGGCGCTCGAAGGCGGTGTCGATGTCGTAGCCCTCGACCTCGCCCTTGCCGGCACGCAGGGAGCGCCGGTCGACGCCCCGGTCCAGCACGTCGTTCAAGGAGAAGACGGCGAGAAACCCGGCGGCGGCGGCGACCAGGCCGACGCCGATCTGCCACAGGGCGGGCAGGCCGCCGATCGCCAGCATCGCGCCCAGCGCCGGCTGGGCGATGGAGAGCAGCGCCTGGCGGCCGCGCGAGAGATCGAAGATCGCGGCCGCCGTGCCGGGCCGCGCGCGGATGGCGGCGGGACTGGCGACGGCTGGGGGCGGCACGCGGGCCATGCGTCACTTTCGCACGAACGGCCCGCGCGGGTCACCGTTGGCGGTCACCAAGAGGGCGGGGGCGGGGGAGCGGCTGCGCCGCTCCCCCGCCCCCGCCCGCGTTCACTCCTCGCTACGCGCCCAGGTTGGCGTTGGCGAAGTCCCAGTTCACGAGCTTGTCGAGCACCGCCGCAACGAAGTCGGGCCGGCGGTTCTGGAAGTCGAGGTAGTAGGCGTGCTCCCACACGTCGACCGTGAACAGGCCCCTCTGGGCCGGCGGCATCGGCATCTCAGCGTTCGGCGTGGTCACGATCTTCACGGCGTCGCCCTCGGCCACAAGCCACGCCCAGCCGCTGCCGAAGCGGCCGACGGCGGCCGCCTTGAAGTCCTCGACGAACTTCTCGTAGCTGCCGAAGGCGGCGGCGATCCTGTCGCCGACCGGACCGGTCGGCGCCCCGCCGCCGCCCGGCTTGAGGCTGTTCCAGAAGAAGGTGTGGTTCCAGACCTGGGCGGCGTTGTTGAAGACGCCGGCCTTGGCCGGGTCGCCGGCGGCGGCGCGGATGACATCCTCGAGGCCCTTGCCCTCGAGGTCGGTGCCGGCCACCAGCTTGTTGAGGTTGTCGACGTACGCGCGATGGTGCTTGCCGTAGTGGAAGCTGATCGTGCGCGCAGAGATGACGGGCTCGAGCGCGTCCTCGGCCCACGGCAGCGATGGCAGTTCGAAAGCCACGGTCCCTCCTTGGTCGTCGTTGGTCAGCGGTCGGGTGCTCAGAGGTCGACCTGGATCTGGCTCCCCTCGACGCGCACGGGATACGTGTCGAGGTCGTAGACCCTGGTCTTCCATTGCAGGCGCTTGGTGAGGGCGTCGTAGCGGGCGTGTGTGGGCGGCAGCGGATCGGGGCCGGAGTCGCGGTCGAGCGGCCACGCCAGATTCCTGCCGGAGCGCACGTCGAACTGGGCGCAGTGCAGCGGGCAGGTGATGATCCAGCCCTGCAGGCAGCCCTGCTCGAGCGGCGCGTTCTGGTGGCCGCAGCGGCGGCTCACCGCGTACACGTCGCCGTCGACGCGGCAGAGTGCGATCTCGCGCCCCTCGACGCGCACCATGCGCACCCCGCCCGGGGCGATCTCGTCGAGGGCAAGGGCGTCACGCCACACGTCAGGCTCCGATCTGGTCGGGCGGGATCTGCGGCAGCGAGTCGGGGTCGGTCACGTCCTTGTGCACGAACAGCCCGCACCAGCAGCGCTTCATGGCGTCGAAGTGGGCCCGGTGGAAGGGGATGCACGGGCAGACGATCTGCATGTCCTCGGCGCGCACGCCGCTGCGCCCCTGGCAGGGACAGTACGGCGCCCCCTTGTCCTGCTCGAGCTTGACCTCCTGCTCGAGCAGAAAGTCGGCCAGCTCCTCGTCGGGCGTGAACTTGAACCCGAGGGCGTCGACCACCGGGGTGAACAGGTAGCGCAGGGCCTCTTTGCGGTCGGCGCTCATCGCTGCTGGATCCCGAGGAGGGTGGAGTAGCGGCCGGGGTTGTAGCCGACGATCACCTCGTCGCCGATCTTCACGATCGGGTAGCTGCGCGACCCGCTGACCTCGCGCGCCTCGGCCGAGACGCGCAGCTCCTCGTCTTCGGGCAGCAGGTCGACGTCGACGAAGTCGAACGGCACGTCGTTGTCGATGAAGAACTGCTTGGTGCGCCGGCACCAGGGACAGGTGCTGAGCGCGTAGACGAACACGGGGGCGCTCATGCCGTCGCCCCGGCGATGTCGACCAGGACGCCGCCTTCGTCGACGCGCACCGGGTAGGTGGCGATGGCGATCTCGGGCGCCGTCACGAAGGCGCCGGTGCGCACGTCGAAGCACCAATCGTGGCACGAGCAGGAGATCGTGGCCCCGTCGAGGCGCCCGGCCTCGAGCGGGCATGCCATGTGAGCGCACCGGTTGGCGATCGCGTGGATGCCGTCGTCGAGCCGCACGAGCAGCAGGGAGAGACCCTTGGGATACACGGCGAGGGGCACGCCGGCGGCCACCTTGGGCTCGTCGGCGACCTTGATCCACTCCTCGCTCACGGCGCTGCACCTCGTCAGGTTCCGGGGACGGGAATGAACACTACCATGAGCCTGAGAGCGGTCGGCCGTTGACGCGCCGGGGCGCCGATACGACGCGCGACCTACCAGCGTTCGCGGTGCACGCGGGCGGGGTCGTAGCGGTCGGCCGGCGGCTTCTGCGAAGCCGGGTGGCCGACCGCGACGACCGCGAACGGCGTCACCTGGTCAGGCACGCCGAGCAGTGCCCGGATCCCCTCGACGCGCTCCGCCAGCGGGTGCACGCCCAGCCAGACCGCGCCCAGCCCCAGGCTCTGCGCCTCGACCAGCACGTTCTCGACCGCGGCCGAGCAGTCCTGGTCCCAGAAGTCGGGCCAGCGACCGTCGCCGGGGTCACCGCAGACGACGATCGCCAGCGGGGCCCGCGGTAGCATGCGGGCGAAGGGGTGCACGCGAGCGATCGCCTGGAGCGTCTCGCGCTCGGTGACGACCACGAACCGCCACGGCTGCTGGTTGCCGGCCGACGGGGCGGCCATGGCGGCCCGCAGCAAGCGCTCGAGGTCGGCGTCGGACACCGGCTCGGCGGTGTAGTCGCGGATGCTGCGGCGGCAAAGGACCGGGTCGTCCACGGTCGGCTCCTTGGGCGTCGGGACCGGCGGCATCCTACCCTACCAGAGCCTGCAGGGCGCTCCCGGTGATTGCCACGGGGCACCTGCTCGGGATATCATCCCGGAAAGGGAACCCCCGTGCGGCGGTCCCTTTTTCGTTTCCCGTCGCCCCTCCCCCACTGGCTATGACTGAAGCACGCACCCACTACGACGTGGTCATCGTAGGGGCCGGCCCCGCCGGCATCTTCGCCGCACTCGAGCTCGTGCGCCGCGACGGCGCCTCGGTGCTCCTCGTCGAGCGCGGGCCCGACATCGACCGGCGCAGCTGCCCCGCCCGCTCCACGGGCGTCTGCAGCGGCTGCGACCCGTGCGACATCACCTGCGGCTGGGGCGGCGCCGGCGCCTTCTCCGACGGCAAGCTGACCCTGTCTCCCGACGTCGGCGGCTGGCTCGACCGCTTCGTCGACCGGGAGACGCTGAACGAGCTCGTCGCCTATGTCGACGGCGTCTGGCTCGACTACGGCGCTCCGGCCGACGTGCACGGCGGCGGCAAGGCCGCCGAACGGGTGCGGCGCAAGGCGCTCCTGCATGGGATGACGCTGGTCGCGGCGCCGGTGCGTCACATGGGCACCGAGCGCTCCTACGACATCCTCACGCGCATGCGCGGCGACCTGGAGCCGCGCGTGACGGTGCGCACCGGCGTGCCGGTCGAGCGCATCCTGACCGACCGTGAGCTGCCCAAGGGCGGCAAACGGCGCCGCGCCGGCGAGGCGAACGGCGAGCCGCTGCGCGCCTGCGGCGTGCGGCTCGCCGACGGCACCGAGGTCGGCGCCGACGCCATCATCGCCGCGCCGGGCCGCCAGGGCGCCGCCTGGCTGGTCGACGAGTGCCGACGCCTGGGCATCGCCCTGCGCACCAACCCGGTCGACATCGGCGTGCGCGTCGAGGTCGCGGCGGCCATCATGGAGCCGCTCACCGACGCCCTCTACGAGAGCAAGCTGATCTACCACACGCCGAGCTTCGACGACCCGGTGCGCACCTTCTGCATGAACCCCTACGGCGAGGTCTCGCTCGAGAACTACGGCGATGTGGTCACGGTCAACGGCCACAGCTACGCCGACAAGAAGACGGACCGCACCAACTTCGCGCTGCTCGTGTCGACCGACTTCACGCACCCGTTCGACGACCCGATCGCCTACGGCAAGTCGATCGCCCGCCTGGCGAACCTGATCGGCGAGGACATCATCGTGCAGCGCCTCGGCGACCTGCAGCAGGGTCACCGCAGCACCCTCGAGCGCATCAGCCGCGGCACCGTCCAGCCCACGCTCACGGGCGCAACGCCCGGCGACCTCAGCTTCGTGCTCCCGTACCGTCACCTGCGCGACATCCTGGACATGCTCGAGGCGATGGACTCGATGGCGCCGGGCGTCAACGGCCGCGACACGCTGCTCTACGGTGTCGAGGTCAAGTTCTACTCGGCGCGGCCCGAGCTCGACGCGAGCCTGCAGACGCCGGTCCGCAACCTGTACGCGATCGGCGACGGCGCCGGCGTGACCCGCGGCCTCGTGCAGGCCTCGGCCGCGGGCGTGGCCGCCGCCCGTTCGATCCTCAACGGAGGGAGGCGCTGATGCCCGCGACGGTCGTGATCGGCGCCCAATGGGGCGACGAGGGCAAGGGCAAGATCACCGACATCCTGGCCGAGCGCTCCAACGTGATCGCGCGCTTCCAGGGCGGCAACAACGCGGGGCACACGATCGTCCGCGACGGCGAGGAGTTCAAGCTGCACCTGATCCCGTCGGGGATCCTCTGGGCGGCCAAGACCTGCATCATCGGCAACGGCGTGGTCATCGACCCGCACATCCTGTTCGGCGAGATCGAGGCGCTGCACGAGCGCGGCATCGAGACCGGCAACCTCAAGATCTCGGGCAACGCGCATCTGATCATGCCCTACCACCTCCTGCTCGACGGGGTCTCCGAAAAGGCTCTCGGGCGGTTCAAGATCGGCACGACCGGGCGCGGCATCGGCCCGTGCTACGTCGACAAGTTCAACCGGCTGGGGATCCGGGTGCAGGACCTGCTCGACGAGAAGATCCTGCGGCGCAAGATCCACGCTGCCATGGCCGAGAAGAACCTGCTGCTCCAGCTCTACGACGTGGGCATCCTCGACCCCGACCAGGTCACCGACGAGCTGCTCGGCTACCGCGAGCGCTTCGAGCCCCATATCTGCGACGCCTCGCTGCTGATCAACAGGGCGCTCGACGAGGGCAAGAACGTGCTCTTCGAGGGCGCCCAGGGCACGCTGCTCGACATCGACTTCGGCACGTATCCGTTCGTCACGTCGTCGAACCCGATCGCCGGCGGCGCCTGCGCCGGGACGGGCGTCGGCCCCACTCGCATCAACTACGTGATGGGCGTGGCCAAGGCCTACACCACGCGCGTCGGCGAGGGGCCATTCCCCACCGAGCTCGACGACGAGATCGGCCTGGCGATGTGCGAGGTCGGCCACGAGTACGGCACCACGACCGGCCGCAAGCGCCGCTGCGGCTGGCTCGACCTGGTGGCCCTCAAGTACGCCTGCCGGGTGAGCGGCGTCACCCACCTGGCGATCACCAAGCTCGACGTGCTGACCGGCCTGCCGGCGCTCAAGGTCTGCACCAAGTACAAGGCCGGCCGCAAGGTCTACGACGAGTTCCCGCTGCAGCAGACGGCGTTCCACCACGCCAGGCCGGTGCTCGAGGAGCTGCCGGCCTGGAGCGAGCCGATCACCCACGCCATGCAGTGGGCGCAGCTCCCGCAGGAGGCGCGCGACTACATCACGTTCATCAGCGAGTACTGCCGTGTCGAGGTCAAGCTGATCGCCGTCGGGCCCGGGCGCGACGAGACGATCGTCATGCCCTAGCGTCTCGTCGCGCCCGGGCCGGTACGCGGGCGCGCCTCTCCAGCCTCGACGTCGCCCTTCGTGCGGGTCACCGGCGACCCACAGAGGCTTCACAGCATCCTCACAGCGAACACCGGTAGAATCGCGGTGACCGCGAACGCCGGAGGGGACATGAGCGAAGGCACGAGGATCCTGGTCGTCGACGACGAGCGCAGCCTCGCCGACCTCATCGCCCTGGCCTTGCGGTACGAGCGCTTCGAGGTGGAGGTCGCCTACACCGGCCGCGACGCGCTGGCCGCCGTGCCCGCCTTCGCGCCCGACCTGGTCGTGCTCGACATCATGCTCCCCGACCTCGACGGCTTCGAAGTGGCGCGCCGGCTGAGCGCCGACGCCGCGGCGACCCGCATCCTCTTCCTGAGCGCCCGCACCGAGACCGAGGACAAGGTCCGCGGCCTCACGCTGGGCGGCGACGACTACATGACCAAGCCGTTCAGCATCGAGGAGCTGGTGGCGCGCATCCGCGCCGTGCTGCGCCGCACGCGACCGCCGGGCGACGAGCACAACCGCCTGGAGTTCGCCGACCTGGTCATGGACGAGGACACCTTCGAGGTGCGGCGCGGCGACACCCCGGTGGAGCTCACCGCGACCGAGTTCAAGCTGCTCCACTACCTGATGCTCAACCCGCGCCGGGTGCTCTCCAAGTCACAGATCCTCGACCGCGTGTGGCACTACGATTTCGGCGGCGACGCCAACGTCGTGGAGATCTACATCAGCTACCTGCGCAAGAAGCTCGATCCGCTGGGACCGCCGCTGATCCACACCGTGCGCGGCTTCGGGTACTGCCTGCGCGAGCCGCAGGACTAGCCGTGTCGCTGCGCCTGCGCCTGTCGCTTGCGGTCGTGAGCCTCGTGTTCGTGGCTTTGTTGGTGGCCGACATCGCCACATACCTCACGCTGCAGACCTATCTGATCCGCCGTGTCGACCAGCAACTCTCGCAGGGGAAGTTCCCGATCAGCCGGGCGCTCGCCGAGGCGGGCGCCGGCGGCCAGGGGCTGCCGGCGCCGCCCGGCGGCGGCGAGTCCTTCTTCCCGCCGGGCACGTACGGCGAGCTGCTCGACCAGAGCGGCAAGACGCTGAACGAGGTCGCCTTCACCTATGGGACGACGCCGGCGGCGCCGTCGCTGCCGGCCGACGTCGTCGCCAACCTCGGCGCCGGCCAGGACCGGTACCTCAACGCCGGCGCATCGGGGGGATCGGGACCGCGCTACCGCGTGCTCGTCACGGCCCTCCCGGGTTCGACCGACTCGCTGGTGGTGGCGATCCCGCTCTCCGAGGTCGACCACACGCTGAACCGCGTGCTTCTCGCCGAGGCGCTCGCGACGGGCGGCGCCCTGGTGGGTCTCGGGCTGCTCGCCTGGTGGATCGTGCGCCGCGAACTGCGGCCCCTCGAGGACATGGCCGTCACCGCCGGCGAGATCGCGGCCGGCGACCTGGCGCGGCGCGTGGAGCCGGCCGAGCCGCGCACGGAGGTGGGCCGGCTCGGCCTGGCCCTGAACAGCATGCTCGCGCAGATCGAGCAGGCCTTCGCCCGGCGGCAGGCCTCGGAGGACAAGCTGCGCCGCTTCCTGGCCCAGGCCTCGCACGAGCTGCTCACGCCACTGTCCTCGATCCGCGGCTACGCCGAGCTGTTCCGCCGCGGCGCCAAGGACCGGCCCGAGGACCTCGAGCTGGCCATGCGCCGCATCGAGCAGGAGGCGGCCCGCATGGGCCTGCTGGTCGACGAGCTGCTGCTGCTCGCCCGCCTGGACGAAGGCCGCGCCCTGGAGCGGGAGCGCGTCGACCTTGCGCGCGTGGCCGCCGACGCCGTCGCCGACGCGCTGGCCATCGCCCCCGGGCAGGCGATCGCGATCGAGGCCCCTTCCCCGGTCCCGGTCGTCGGCGACGACGCGCGCCTCCACCAGATGGTCGCCAACCTCGTCGGCAACGCCATCGAGCACGCCGGTCCCGAAGCCCGTGTCGACGTGAGGGCGGTCAGCGAAGGCGACCATGCCCTGCTCGTGGTCCACGACGACGGCGCCGGCATGCCGCCGGGCGTGGCCGAACGCGCCTTCGAGCCGTTCTTCCGGCCCGGTCGTTCGCGCTCGGCCGGGCAGGGCAAGGCAGGCCTCGGCCTGTCGATCGTGGCCGCCGTCGTCGAGGCGCACGACGGCACGATCGAGCTCGAGACCGCCCCCGGCGAGGGGTCGCGGTTCACCGTGCGGCTGCCGCTGACGACGACCGTCGAGGACAGACCCGCGAGTGCGGGCGCGGCGGCGGCCGGTGGCGGTGGCGCGAGCGACGGCGAGCCCGACACCGGGGACGGCACGGGCTGACCCGGCGCGGCGGCCGCCGGCCACCGCCGTCCGGCGCCACCGCGCCGGCGGCCTCACGAAGCGCTCTCAGCCTCTTCACAGCCCGGTCCAAGACCGGGATGCGACACTCCCCGCACCTTCCCCGACAGAAGCGAGGCGTGAATGAGACGATCACCATGGATCCGGACCGCGGCCGGCGTCTCGGCGGCGGCCGTGGCGCTGGTCGCGCTGCCCGCCTGCGGCGGGTCGACCACGCAGACGACCGCCGCCATGCCCGCCGGCCCCGGCGAGAACGGCGGCATGCCGGGTGACCCGTCGACCATGCTCACGCAGCGACTCGACGCGCTCGTCTCGGCGGGCACCATCACGAGCGCCCAGGAGCAGACGGTCGTCTCGGCCCTGAAGGCCGCGATGTCCGGTGCCTTCTCGGGCGGCCAGGCGGGGCAGACCGCGCCGGCGCCCGGAGCGACCCCGCCGGCGCAGGGCGCGGCCCCGTCGCCCGGCGCGACGCCGCCCTCGCAGGGCGGCGTTCCTCCGGGGCAGGGCGGCGCTTCGGGCGCCGGCGGCCCGGGCGCCCGGCTGTTCTCCGGTGCTCTGGCGGAGCTCGTCACCGCCGGCACGATCACGAAGGCCCAGTCGCAAGCGGTCCTCGAGGCGCTGACAGCGGGCGGAGCGCCGGGGCCGTCGGCCTCGCCGACGGCCTAGTCCACCTGACAGGCGCCGCTGCGCGGACGGGCCGGCCGACCCCCGGAGGGTCGGCCGGCCCGTCGCCGTTCCCGCACACGAACAAAGGGGCGGCGGGCGGCTGCCTCGCAGCCGCCCGCCGCCCCGGGGCCTTCCGGCGCCGGTTCGACCATGGCCTACACCGGGGCGACCTCCGGCGACGGTGTGGGCTCGACGGCCTCGCTCGAGGCCAGACGGCCGGCGTCGAGCCAAAGCAGCCGCGACGCCCGCGACGCCACCTGGCTGTCGTGGGTGACCACGATGATCGTCTGTCCGCGGTCCTTCCAGAGGCCCTCGAGCAGCAAGATGATCTCGTCGCGAGTGCGCTCGTCGAGGTTGCCGGTCGGCTCGTCGGCCAGGATCACGCGCGGCGAGCGCACGAGCGCGCGGGCGATCGCCACGCGCTGCTGCTCGCCGCCCGACAGCTCGGCCGGGATGTGCGAGGCGCGGTCGGCCAGGCCGACCTCGGCCAGGGCCGCCCGCGCCTTCTCGCGGCGCTCGTCGCCGTGGACGTGCAGCGGCACCAGCGCCGTCTCCACGTTCTCCTGCGCCGTCAGGGTCGGGATCAGGTTGAACGACTGGAAGATGAAGCCGAAGGCCTGCGCCCGCAGCGGGGCGAGCTGCGACTCCCGCATCGCCGCCAGGTCCTGCCCGGCGAACAGCACCGAGCCGTTCGTCGGGTGATCGAGGGCGCCCAGCATCTGGAGCAGGGTGGACTTGCCCGAGCCGGTGGACCCCTGGATGGCCACCAGCTCGCCCTCGGCGATGGTCAGGTCGATGCCGTCGAGCGCCTGGACCTTGCGGGCCCCGTCGTAGCGCTTCGACACACCGGTGAGCTCGTACAACATGCGTGCCTCCTGATGGCCGTTCGACGATGCCATGTCAGTCCACCCGTCGCAGCGCGTCGGCCGGGCTGAGCCGGGCCGCCCGCCAGCCGCCGAAGGCGCCGGCGACGAGGCCCCCGCCGATCGCCAGCGCGAGCGCCAGTGCCAGCAGCGATGGACTGATCGGCGTGTGCAGCGACACCGTCACCGTGTGGCTGAGCTGGCGCGCGACGTCACCGAAGGGGCCGCCGGAGCTTCCGCCCGGGCCGCCGCCGGCGAACGACGGCGCCCCGAGGTTACCCACCGTGGCCTGCAGGGCCGGGGTGAAGTGGGCGATGAGCCTGGTCGCGACGACGCCGAGGACGATACCCGCGATGCCGCCGGCGACACCGACCACGAACGATTCTCCCAGCACCTGCGAGACGATCCGCCGGCTGCGCCAGCCGAGCGCCTTGAGCGTGCCGAACTCGCGCACGCGGCGCGACACGGTCGACAGCGTGAGGAGGCTGGCGACGGCCACGGCGGCGATCAACGCCGCCACCGCGAGCCACTTGCCCAGCCGGTTGGCCAGCGACGAAGCGCTGCTCAGCGAGCCGCTCACCTGCTTGGCCAGGTCCTGGGCCGTGGTCACCGTGGCGCCCGACATCGTGGCCTTGATCTCCTTCTGCACCTGGGCGATCTGCGTGGAGCTCGCCGCCTTGACGTAGATCTCGTTGACCTTGCCCTTGGCCCCGGCCAGCGCCTGCGCCCTCTGCAGCGGCATGTACACGTCGGCGACCGGCGACGCGGCGGTGCTCAGGCCGATGATCTTGTACGTGACGCCACCGATCTTCATCGTGTCGCCGACCACGAGCTTCTTCTGCTTCGCGTAGGTCGAGTCGACGACCACCACCTTGGCGTTCGTCTCGCCGGCGCTGAAGGTGCGGCCGCCGGCGATCGTCGTCGAGCTCAGGGGCCCGATCGACTGGTCGGCCACGTCGACGCCGGCGATCGAGTACGAGCTGATCTTGATCGGCGCCTGGCTGGGAGTGGTCGTCGGCGTCGACTGGTTCGAGTCGCCGCCGACCGAGACGCTGGGTCCCTGGCCCTGGCCCTGACTCTGACCCGGGACCATCGCGAACTTGCCGCTCATGTGCACCGAGTTCAGCAGCAGGCCGCCGACGGCCGAGCCGACGCCGCCGAGGCCCTTGATCGTGGCGACCTTGTCGGTCGACACGAGCGACAGCCCCATGCTCGTCGTGACGCGGTCGCGCGAGAACTTCTGGCCCTGTCGCTGGTCCTCGCCCGGGTTCATCCCGAACTGCATCGGCCCGCCGGCGCCGGGCTGTGCCCGCTGGGTGACGGTGATGTCGGTGCCGACGCCGTAGAGGGAGTGCAGGACCTGGCCCTGGGCGTCACGCACGCCCGAGGCCGTCGCCGCGACGGTCACGACGAGGCAGACGCCGAGCGCGAGGCCCAGGGCGGTCAGGATCGCCTGCCGGTGCCGGCGCCGCAGCTCGCGGTAGAGGTAGGTGAAGAACACGGTCGCCTCCCGAGGTCGCTCGTCCTGGTCCGAGGGCAGCCTACCGCCCGCCCGTGAGAGGGCCTTGTGGAGGACCTGTGAAGTTGCTGAGAGTGCGGGCCGACGGCAGGAGTAGACTGAGGCGCCACCAAGGGGGAGGACAGCCGTCCGTGGCAAGGGGTGACCACCACATCTCCATCGGCAGGTTCGCCGGGCTGACCGGGATCTCGGCCAACACCTTGCGCCGCTACGACGAGCTCGGCCTGCTGTCGCCGGCGTCCATCGACCCTGGGACCGGCTACCGCCGTTACGCGATCGAGCAGCTCGACACCGGCATCCTGATCCGCCTGCTGCGCGACCTCGACGTCCCGCTCGAGGACGTGAGGTCCCTGATGGCCAGCGAAGAGGCGGCCGAGCTGCGGGCAGTGCTCGCGCTCCACCGCGAGCGGGTGGCGGACAGAGTCGTCGAGTTGCGGCGCGTGCTCGCCCGCATCGACGTGGCGCTCAAGGAGGAGCGCGGACTGCTGCCCTACGAGGTCGAGCTCGTCGTGCTGCCGCCGGTCTGGGTGGTCACGAGGAGGGCGACGGTGCCGCGAGCGCGGATCGACGACGTGCTCGCACGCAGCATCGAGGAGATGGCGGCCACCCTCACGACCGCCGGGGCGCAGACCATCGGTCGCGAGTTCGTCCTCTATCACAACACGCTCGCCTGGTACCAGGGCATCGACATGGAGGTGTGCCTGCCGGTCGAAGAGGCGGCCGCCGAGGGGCTCGCGGCCCGGCGACTGCCCGGTGGGGCCGCGATGCAGACCGTCTACCGCGGGCCATGGGACGACATCTGGCAAGCGTACGCGACCATGCTCGCCCGCATCGCGCGCAAGGGCTACGAGCCCGCCGGGCCGGTGCGCGAGTTCTACGCAGTGGACGACCGCGACACCGACGACCCGCAGCGCTACGTGACCGAGCTGACCTGGCCGGTCCAGCCGCGCGGCGAGGCCGCAGTGCCCGCGCCGCGCGATCCGGCTTGACCTTCGCGCCGGGCGAGGGTTGACTCTGTGGAGTCGTGAGCGAGTGGACCACGACGAAGGGGGACCGGTGACCGACGACCTGCACTACCTTCCGGCGAGCGACGCGCTCGCCATGTTCCGCACGCGCGAGCTGTCGCCGGTCGAGCTCATGCGGGCCGTCATCGACCGCATCGAGGCCGTCGACGGCGAGGTCAACGCCTTGCCCGTCCGTTTCCTCGATGAGGCCCTCGAGGGGGCGCGGCAGGCCGAGGCCCGCTACACGGGCAGCGGTCGGCCACGCCCCCTCGAGGGCCTGCCGGTGGCCGTCAAGGATGAGGTAGAGGTCGCCGGCCAGCCGTGCACCGAGGGCTCGCTCATCTACAAGGACCGCGTCGCCCGCCACACGGCGGCCTGCATCCAGCGCATCATCGACGCCGGCGGCATCGTCCACGCCCGCTCTGCCACGCCCGAGTTCTGCTGCGCGGCGATCACCGACTCCCGCATCTGGGGCGTCACGCGCAACCCGTGGAACCTCGAGTACAGCCCGGGCGGCTCGTCCGGCGGCTCGGGCGCCGCCCTCGCCGCCGGCATGGCGCCCCTGGCCACCGGTTCCGACATCGGTGGCTCGATCCGTATCCCCTCGTCGTTCAGCGGCGTCGTCGGCTTCAAACCGCCCTACGGCCGCGTGCCGCAGGAGCCGCCGTTCAACCTCGACCACTACTGTCACGACGGCCCCATGGCCCGCACGGTCGAGGACTGCCGCCTGCTCGAGAACGTCATGGCCGGACCGCATCGCAGCGACGTCGTGTCGCTGCGGCCCAAGCTCACCGTCCCCGCCGCGAAGGGTGGGGTCGAGGGCTGGAAGATCGCCGTCAACCAGGACCTCGGCGGCTTCGAGGTGAGCGACGAGGTGCGCACGAACGTGCTCTCGGCCGCCGAAACGTTCCGCGCCCTCGGCGCCGACGTCGAGGAGGTCGGCTTCGCGCTCGACATGGACGACGTGCGCGAAGCCTCGCGGGCCCACTTCGGCACCATCTTCGGCAGCTTCATCGGCGAGGCGCTGCCCTACCGCGAGCTGATGACCGACTACGCGATCGAGTTCGCCGAGGACGCGCAGCGGCCGACCATCGGGTACTACCGCGGCCTCGAGATCGAGAGCGAGGTCTATGCCGCCGTCGCCGACATCCTCGAGGGCCATCGCATCCTGGTCGCGCCGGTGTTCGGGATCCCCGCCTTCAAGGCGACCGTCGCCGACTACGACTTCGACGACATGTACCGCTACGGCATGACGCTGATCTTCAACATGTGCAGCCGCTGCCCGGTGCTCGTCGTGCCCTGCGGCCGGTCGCGTGACGGCGTGCCGATGGGCGTGCAGATCGTCGGCCGCACCTACGACGACGTCAGTGTGTTCCGGGCGGCCGCGGCATTCGCGGCCGCCCGCCCGTGGTTCGACGCGCCCGTCCGGCGCCCAGCGCTCGAAAGGAGTCTCGCATGAGCTTCAGCACACGCTCCCGGCGCCTCGTGGTGCCCCTCGTCGCCACGGTCGTGCTGGCCGTCGCCCTGGCCTTCGGCCTGGCGACGGCCCTCGCCTCCAGCTCCGCGCCCTCGCCGGCCTCGGGCAAGGTCGTCCTGCGCATCGGCTGGACGACCGAGCCCGACAACCTGAACCCGTTCATCGGGTGGTTCAACTCGACGTACGAGATCTGGGCGATCAACTACGACTTCCTGTTCTCCACGTCGGGCTCGATGAAGCCCGCCCTCGACCTCGTGACCGAGTTCCCGACCCAGCAGAACGGCGGTATCTCGGCCGACGGCAAGGTCTGGACCTTCCACCTGCGGCCGAACGTGAAGTGGTCCGACGGCCAGCCGCTGACCGCCGACGACGTCGCCTTCACCTACAACTACGTCGTCCAGAACCACATGGCCAACATGGCGGTCACGACGGTCGGCATCGAGAAGGCCGTTGTCGTCGACCCGCTCACCGTGAAGATCATCTGCTCACGGCCGAAAGCAGACATGGAGCACATCTTCCTGCCGATCCTGCCCAAGCACATCTGGGAGAAGGTCGACCCGAAGGTCGCGCAGACCAACTACAACAGCAAGCCACCGATCGTCGGCAGCGGGCCCTTCATCACCACGGTCTTCAAGAAGGGCAGCTACATCCAGATGGACCGCAACCCCTACTACTGGGGCCCCAAACCGGCGGTCGACCAGATCCTCTTCCTCACCTACACCAACGCGGACTCGATGACCGCCGACCTGAAGTCCGGCGGCATCGATGCCGCGTGGGGCATCCCGCAGGCCCAGTTCGATTCCCTGAGCTCGGTCAAGAGCATCAAGCCCGTCGCCTACAACTTCATGAACTGGGACTACATGAGCATCAACTGCTTCACGGGCAAGTCGCTCGGCAACCCGGTGCTCAAGGACTGGCGCTTCCGAAACGCCCTCAACTACGCGATCGACCGGAACACGCTCTGTCGCATCGCCTACAGCGGTAAGGCGACCCCGGGCACGACGATCCTGCCGCCCTCCACCTGGACGGACCCCGACTTCCACTGGCAGCCGCCGACGGGCACGCTGTACACGTTCGACCTGGCGAAGGCCAACCAGCTGCTCGACCAGGCCGGCTACGCCAAGGGCGCCGACGGCATCCGCGAGTACCAGGGCAAGCCCATCACGCTGCGGCTCTGGGCGAGCACCGAGTCGGCGCCGGAGCAAAGCGACGTCAAGCTCATCGCCGGCTGGCTGCAGCGGCTCGGCCTGAAGATCACCCTCGGGGTGCTCGACTCGGGAGCGCTCGAGTCGCGCATCTGGAACTTCCAGGGCGACGCCTATGTGCCCGACTTCGACCTCTACGTCTGGGACTGGGCGGGCTACGGCGACCCCGGCCAGACGCTGTCGGCCGAGACGGGGGCCCAGATCGGCAACACCAACGAGCCGTGCTGGGCGAACACCCAGTACGACGACCTCAACACCAGGCAGGCGTCGACCATCGACCCCAACGCGCGCAAGGACGTGATCTACCAGATGCAGCAGATCATGTACGAGCAGACGCCCTGGGTCGTGCTCGCGTACCCGCAGTACCTCGAGGCCTACAACACCTCGCGCTGGACCGGCTGGTACCAGATCGAGGACGGGCGCGGACCGGCCTTCAACACGACCGGCAACGTCCAGTCGTACCTCGACCTCAAGCCCGCCGCGAAGGCGGGATCGAGCGTCGGCATGGGTGTGTGGATCGCGGTGGCGGCCGCGGTGGTGCTGGTCGTCGCGCTGATCGTCTGGCTCGTGCGGCGCCGGGCGCCGGTCCCCGAAGAAGCGTGAATCCGGCGGGGCGGCGGGGCCGGCACGGCCCCGCCGCCCCGCCCCCGCCTCCCCTTGCCTCCGCGCAGCCTCGGCCCAGCCAGGGTCTAGACCGATGTTCTCTCAAGCTCCGTCTGCCCGTTGCCGATTCTGACTACTGCGCCGGCCGGCGGGTAGTGGGCGGGCGGCCATGACCATCGGCGGCGGCGATCATCTGGAGCAGGGCTCCAGGCGGATCGCCGCCCCTGCACGAAGGAGCTCACGCTGGGGATCAGGGCACGCACCGGAGTCACCGTGGCCGTCACCATGGTCGTCCTGGCCGTCGCGCTCGTCCTGGTCGCCGGCGACGCGCTTTCGGCCGCGTTCACGGGCCTGCAGCGCCACGACGGTCAGACGAGCGTCCAGCTCGTCGGCAACTGGATGATGGGCCAGGCGAAGGAGCAGGCGCGCAACGCGCAGAGCTACGGCGCCTGGAGCGCGACGTACCGGTACATGGTGACGCGCGATCCGGCCTACATCTCCATGAACATGACCGACGCCAACCTCGCGAGCATCGGCGCCGACTTCTTCATCTTGCTGGATCTGAAGGGTCGCCCCATCGCCGCGGCCTTCACCAAGCAGGCGTCGCTGCAGTCCGAGGTGCTTGCCTACATCAGGCAGACGCCCGACCTGTCGACCTTCACCGACCTCGTGAACGGCGTCCACGACGACGTCGCGGCCCTGCCCAACGCGGTCATCGCCGTCGGCTCCACGCCGATCGTCACCAGCCAGAGCCGCGGCCCGTCGCGGGGCACCTTCGTCTCAGGCCGCTTCCTCGACGACAAGGCCGCCGCCGAGGCGTCGCTGCAGATCGGCGAGGCCGTGCGCTGGCGCCAGCCGGCGGCGGGCACGCTCGACCCCGGCGACCTCGCACGGCTGCGGAGGGACACGCCCGTCCTGCTGCGGACGCAGGACGCCGTCACGTACGCTTGGGGCCTGGTGAGAAGCACGCTCGCCCCGAGCGAGATGGCGGCGGTCGTGCGGGCTCCGGTGGACCCGGCCATCGCATCCCAGGGTCGGGTCCTGAAGAAGGACGCGATCATCGGGCTCGCCTTCTTCATCGTGGTCAGCATCCTGGCGTTGATCATCGTCCTCGACACCACGGTGCTGCGCCGGCTGTCATCCCTCATGACCCGCGTGCGGGCGATCGGCGAGGCCGACCACCCGGGCGACCGCGTGGCGATCGGGGGGCGTGACGAGATCGGCGCCTTGGCCCGCGACATCAACGGCATGCTCGAGGCGATCGACCGGTCCCGGGCACAGCTCGTGAAGATGGCCACGGTCGACCCCCTGACCGGCGTCTTCAACCGGCGGCGGTTCGAGGAGGAGCTGGCCCGGGAGCTCTCGGAGAGCCGGCGCACCGAAGCCGTCGGCGCCCTGCTCTGGTTCGACCTCGACGACTTCAAGCACGTCAACGACACCTTCGGGCACGCCGTCGGCGACCAGGTCCTGGTCGGCTTCGCGCGGCTGCTGCGTGACGAGAGCCGCGCCTACGCCACCCTGGCCCGGATCGGCGGCGACGAGTTCGTGATGCTGCTGCCCGGCGCCGGGCCCGACGAGGCCGTCAAGGCGGCCGAGCGGCTCCTGCGGCTGATGACGTCGCGCACCGTCGCGGCCGGCGAAGCCACCGTGCACCTCGGCGCCAGCATCGGGATCGCGTTCTTCCCGGCGAACGGGGAGACGGTGGCGGCCGTGCTGTCGGCCGGAGACAGCGCGATGTACGAGGCCAAGCGCGCCGGCCGCGGCCGCGTCTGCGTGGCCGCCGACACCGTCACGGCGTAGCCCGCAGCACTCCGGTCTCCACTTGCCGCCGTCGCCACTACGGCGGCATGCCGCCGGTCGGGCGATCGTCCGGGCGCCGGCCCGAGCGCAGGAGCCGGACACGCCCGCCGCGAATGACACCGCCAGCGGGACGCGGAAGACCTGTCACACGCGCGCGAGCTAGGCAACTATTCCATACGAGGGCCGTGGGTGGTGACCGACAACACCAGTAGCACCAGCTGACGCTGGCGGCCGCGCATGCACAGAACGCCAAGGAGGTCTGGCGATGAGAACCAAGGGAACGACGGCGCGAGGGGGCCGCTCCGCGGCCACACGCCGTCTCACGCACAGGGCGACGCTCGCCGCGGCGATCGCCTTCGCGATCCTCATCGCCGCGGCGAGCGTCGCCCTTGCGGCGGCCTACAACGCGTGGACGGCCCAGACCTCCGGCACCACGCAGACCCTCTACGGCATCGCCATGCCCGACGGCACCCACGGATGGGCGATCGGCGGCGGCGGGACCATCCGCACGACGACCAACGGCGGCACGAACTGGGCGGCCCAGACCTCCGGCACGACCCAGACCCTGAACGCCGTCGCCTTCGCCGACACGACCCGCGGCTGGGCCGTCGGCGGCCGCGGCACGATCCGGGCGACGACCAACGGCGGCACGAACTGGGCGGGCCAGACCTCCGGTACGACCAGCACGCTGCGCGGCGTCGCCTTCGTCTCGACCACGCGCGGCTGGGTCGCCGGCAGCAACGGCCTGATCCGCACGACGGCCAACGGCGGCACCAACTGGACGGCGCAGACGTCGGGCACCACACAGACCCTGTACGGCGTCGCCTTCCCCGACGCCACCCACGGCTGGGCCGTCGGCGCGACGAGCACGATCCGCGTGACGACCAACGGCGGCACGAACTGGGCGGGCCAGACCGCGCCGGTCACCGGCCGCACGCTCTACGGCGTGGCGTTCGCCGACGCCAGCAACGGCTGGATCGTCGGCAGCAACGGCGTGATCTTCCACACGATCAACGGCGGCACGACCTGGACGTCCCAGACCTCGGGCGTCACGGTCACGCTCTACGCCGTCACGACCTGCGGTCCCAACGCAGCCTGGGCTTTCGGCGCCAACGGCACCATCCGCTTCACGATCGACGGCGGCGCCACGTGGCGGGCCCTGACCTCCAACAGCACCAGGACGCTCTACGGCGCCGTGTACTCGAACGGCAAGGTGTGGACCACGGGGACGAACGGCACCATCCTGACCAGCCTCGCCGACATCACCACCCCGGTCACCACAGCGACCGGCCTGCAGGCCGACAACCACTCCGGCTGGCGCAACGCGAGCCAGTCGGTGACGCTGTCCGCCACCGACACCCCATCTGGCGTCGCGGCGACCTACTACACGCTCGACGGCGGAGCTCGTCAGACGTACTCCGCCCCGTTCACCGTCTCGGGCGCCGGCATCCACACGGTCACGTACTGGTCGGTCGACGCCGGCGGCAACACCGAGGCGACGCACACCGGCTACGTGAACATCGACAGCACCGCCCCGACCACGACGGCGACGGGCCTGCAACTCGACACCCACAGCGGCTGGCGGTCGACCAGCCAGCCGGTGACCCTGTCGGCCACCGACGGCACCGGCGCGGTCTCGGGCGTCGCCTCCACCTGGTACACCGTCGACGGCGGCGCGCCGGTGCTGTACACCGGCGCGCCCTTCACGGTGTCGGGCAACGGCAGCCACCCGGTCACCTACTTCTCGATCGACGCGGCCGGCAACACCGAGGCGACGCACACCGGCTACGTGAACATCGACAGCGCGGCGCCGGTCACCACCGCCACCGGGCTGCAGGCCGACAACCACTCCGGCTGGCGCATCACGAGCCAGCAGGTCAGCCTGACGGGCGACGACGGAAACGGCTCCGGTGTGGCGACGACCTACTACGCGCTGGACGGCGGCGGCGGGCAGATCTACTCGGGTTCCTTCACGGTCAGCGGCCAGGGCACGCACTTCGTGACCTACTGGTCGGTCGACGCGGTCGGCAACACCGAGCTCAGCCACACCGGTTGGGTCAACATCGACATCACGGCGCCGACCGTGAGCGACGACGCCGACGCCAACTGGCATCACACGCCGCCCACGATCCACCTGACTGCGGCCGACACCGGCGGCAGCGGTGTGGCGGCCACCCAGTACAGGGCCCAGGGGTCGTCGACGTGGACGGCTGCGACGGGGAACGCGTTCATCGTCCCGGCCCCGGCCGACGGCTCCAACGACGGCGCCCGCGTCTACCAGTACCGCGCGCTCGACAACGCCGGCAACGCGAGCACGACCCGCAGCTGCACGGTGTGGATCGACGCCACGCCGCCGGTGACGACGGCGACGGGCCTGCAGCCCGACATGTTCTCGGGGTGGCGCACCACGGGCCAGGACGTCGACCTGAGCGCCGACGACGGCGCCGGCTCCGGCGTGACGGCGACCTACTACGCGGTCGACGGCGGTGGCACGCAGACCTATTCGGGAACCTTCAACGTCTCCGGCTACGGCCAGCACGCGGTGACCTACTGGTCGACCGACGTGGCCGGCAACGTCGAGGCCACGCGAACGGGCTACGTGAACATCTCCAGCCCGTTCGCCCAGGCGACCGGCCTGCAGTCCGACGACCACACCGGCTGGCGCAACACGCCCGCCGACGTGACGATCTCGGCCGACGGCGACCACCAGCCGCTGACGATCCACTACCGGATCGGCGGCGGCTCGTGGCAGACGGCCGCCAACCCCGCGGGATTCAGCGTCGGCGGCGAGGGCAGCCATCCGGTCGACTACTACGCGACCAACACGGTCAACGTGGAGAGCATCCACGAGACCGGGTACGCCAACATCGACCTGACGACGCCGGCGACCATCGCGACCGGTCTGCAGCCGAACGGCTCCATCGGCTGGCAGACGTCGAGCCAGCTCGTCTCGCTCAGCCCGACCGACGCCCTGTCCGGCGTCGCCGCCACCCACTACACGGTCGACGGCGGCAGCGCCGAGCCGTACACCGCACCGTTCACGGTGGCGGGCGACGGCTCCCACGTCGTCACCTACTGGTCGGTCGACGCCGCCGGTAACGTCGAGACGGCCAACACCGGTCACGTCAACATCGACCTGGCGGCCCCGACGACGACCGCCGGCGGACTGCAGGCGAACGACCATAGCGGCTGGCGCACGACGGCGCAGACCGTGACCCTGAACGCGGACGACGCCGGCGAGTCGGGCGTCGCACACGTCTACTACACGGTCGACGGCGGCGGCCAGCAGACCTACACGGGCTCGTTCAGCGTGAGCGGCGAGGCGTCGCACGTCGTCACCTACTGGTCGGCCGACAACGTCGGCAACGTCGAGGCCGTGCGCACCGGCTACGTGAACATCGACGCCACCGCGCCCAGCACGTCGGCGGCAGGCCTGCAGAGCGACGACCATTCCGGCTGGCGCACGGCCGACCAGGTCGTCTCGCTGACGCCGGGCGACGCCGTCTCCGGCGTGGCCCACACGTACTACACCGTCGACGGCGGCGCCACGCAGACGTACTCCGCTCCGTTCACCGTGACGGGCGAGAAGCAGCACGTCGTCGCCTGGTGGTCGGTCGACGCCGCCGGCAACACCGAGGCGGCGCACACCGGCTACGTGAACATCGACCTGACGGCGCCGGCATCCACAGCCACCGGCTTGCAGGCGAACGACCACAGCGGCTGGCGCACGACGACCCAGACCGTCGCTCTGAACGCCGGCGACGGGTCCGCAGGCTCCGGCGTCGCCGCCACCTACTACACGGTCGACGGCGGGGCCCAGCAGACGTACACGGCATCCTTCCAGGTCTCCGGTGAAGGCTCGCATCCCGTGACGTACTGGTCGGTCGACGCCGTCGGCAATGCCGAGGCGGCGCACACCGGCTACGTGAACATCGACCTGACGGCGCCGACGACCGCCGCCGCGGGCCTGCAGCCCGACACCACCTCCGGGTGGCAGAACACCTCGCAGCTCGTCACCCTGACGCCTGACGACGGCACTGGATCGGGCGTCGCGTCGACCCACTACACCAACGGAGGCGGCACCCTGGCCTACTCGGCGCCGTTCACCGTCTCCGGCCAGGGATCGCACACCGTCACCTACTGGTCGACCGACGCGGTCGGCAACACCGAGGCCACGAAGACAGGCTACGTGAACATCGACACGACCGTCCCGACGGTCGGCGACAACGCCGACAGCGCGTGGCACGACTCGCCGGTGTCGATCACGCTGACGCCTGCCGACACCGGCGGCAGCGACGTCGCCGGCACGCAGTACCGCCTGCAGGGCAGCTCGACCTGGCTCGACACGACGGCCGACGTCTTCGTCGTGCCGGCGCCCGCCGACGGCTCCAGCGACGGCGCTCACGTCTACCAGTACCGGGCCCTCGACAACGCCGGCAACGCCAGCGTGACCCACACGTGCACGGTGAAGATCGACACGCAGGGTCCGGCGGTGACACCGACCGGCCTGCAGCCCGACAGCCATTCCGGCTGGACCACGACCCCGCAGCTGATCAAGCTCACGGCCGACGACAACGGCGGTTCGGGGGCCAAGACCATCTACTACACGCTCGACGGAGGCGCGCAGCAGACCTACACGGGTCCGTTCACGGTCTCGGGGCTCGGCTCGCACTGGGTCACCTACTGGTCGGTCGACAACCTCGGGAACGTCAGCGATCCGACGACCGGCTATGTGAACATCGACGACCCGTGGGCCCGGGCCAGTGGACTGGCCGACGACGACCACTCCGGCTGGCGCAACGCGAGCCCGACGGTCACGATCACCGGCGGGGGCGACTTCCCGCCGTTCACGATCCACTACCGCATCGACGGCGGCTCCTGGACGAGCCTCGCCAGCGTGGCCACGCTGCCGGCGATCGGCGCCGAAGGCAGCCACGCGGTCGATTACTACGCCGTGAACAACAACGGCCAGCAGAGCGCCGTGACCCAGACCGGCTACGTCAACATCGACAAGACGGCGCCGGCCACGACCGCCTCGGGCCTGCAGCCCAACGCGACCAGCGGCTGGATCGCGACGAGCCAGGACGTGACGTTCGGCGCGACAGACGCTCGCTCGGGCGTGGCGACCACCTACTACACGGTGGACGGCGGCGCCCAGCAGACGTACACCGGCACGCCCGTCACGGTGAGCGGCAAGGACTCGCACACGGTGACCTACTGGTCGGTCGACACGGCCGGCAACACCGAGACGACGCATACCGGCTACGTGAACATCGACCTCACCGCCCCGGTCACGACGGCGACCAACCTCGCCGACGACGACCATTCGGGGTGGACGACCGGCGGCGCGACGGTGACGCTCGCGCCGACCGATACCCAGTCCGGGGTCGCCGCCACGTACTACACCGTCGACGGCGGCGACCAGACGACGTACACCGCGCCCTTCGCCGTCAGCGGTGACGGCCAGCACCAGGTCACCTGGTGGTCGGTCGACAACCTCGGCAACGTCGAAGCCGTCAACACCGGCTACGTGAACGTCGACTCCAGCGCGCCGTCGACCGCCGCCGACGGCGTCCAGGCGACGAACAACGCCGGCTGGCAGGACGGCGACACGACCGTGACCCTGACGGCCGACGACGACGGGTCGGGTGTCGACGACACGTACTACACGGTCGACGGAGGCGCCCAGCAGACGTACGCCGGACCGTTCGTCGTCAGCGGCCAGCTGCAGCACGTCGTGACGTGGTGGTCGGTCGACGCGGCCGGCAACACCGAGGCCGCACACACCGGCTACGTCAACATCGACGCGACCGCACCGACCATCGCCGACGACTGCGACGGCCTCTGGCATCGCACGGCCGTGACCGTGACGCTGACGCCCGCGGACACCGGCGGCAGCGGCGTGGCCTCCACCGACTACCGGGCACAGGGCTCGTCGACCTGGCTGGCGACGGCGGGCAACACCTTCGCCGTGCCCGCCCCCGCCGACGGCACCAACGACGGGGCTCACGTGTTCGAGTACCGTGCCGTCGACAACGCCGGCAACCAGACGACCGGGACCTGCACGGTGCGGATCGACACGACGGCCCCGGCCACCGGCGCCGACGCCCTCCAGCCGAACGGTTACACCGGCTGGGTGAACGCCGCCCGGCAGGTCACCCTGATGCCGGACGACGGCACCGGGTCCGGCGTCTCCGTCACGCACTACACGGTCGACAGCGGAGCCACGCAGACCTACGCGGGACCGTTCACCGTGAGCGGCCAGGCGTCGCACAAGGTCACCTGGTGGTCGGTCGACGCGGCCGGCAACACCGAGGCGACCCATACGGGCTACGTCAACATCGACACGACGCTGCCGACGGTAAGCGATAACGCTCCCGCCGGCTGGCAGAACGGCCCCGTGACCGTCCAGCTCACCCCCGCCGACACCGGCGGCAGCGGCGTCGCGACGACCCGCTGCCGCATGCAGGGCGACTCCACCTGGCAAGCGACCAGCGGGGATGCGTTCGACGTGCCGGCGCCCAGCGACGGCTCCAACGACGGCGTGCACGTCTTCGAGTACGAGGCCCTCGACAACGCCGGCAACGAAAGCGCGACCGGCACGTGCACGGTGCGCATCGACACCACCGCGCCGGTGACGGCGGCGAGCGGCCTGCAACCCGACAACCACAGCGGCTGGCGCAGCGCCGACCAGGCCGTGACCATCACGCCCGACGACGGTGCGGGATCGGGTGTGGCCACCACCTACTACACCGTGGACGGCGGCGTGCGCCAGGCCTACGCGGCGCCGTTCACGGTCTCCGGCGAAGGCCGGCACCGGGTCCGGTACTGGTCGGTCGACAACGTCGGCAACGTCCAGGCGCCGGTGACCGGCTACGTGAACATCGATCTCAGCGCGCCGCTCAGCAGCGCGACCGGCCTGGCCACCGACCAGACCACCTGGGTGAACGTCGCCCAGACGGTGACCCTGACGGCCAACGACAGCCTCTCGGGCGTCGCCCACATCTACTACACGATCGACGCCGGCGCCCAGCTGACCTACGCGGACCCGTTCGTGATCGCGACCGACGGCCGGTACACCATCCAGTACTGGTCGGTCGACAACGTCGGCAACGCCGAGGCGGCCCGCACCGGCTACGTCAACCTCGACACGACGGCGCCCGTGACCGCGGCGACCGGCCTGCAACCCGACGACCATACGGGCTGGCAGACGACCGACCAGGGCGTGACCCTGACGCCCGACGATGGGTCGGGCTCGGGCGTCATCGGCACCTGGTACACGGTCGACGGCGGCGCGTCGCAGGCCTACACCGGCGCGTTCACCGTCTCGGGGACCGGCCAGCACGCCGTCACCTGGTGGTCGACCGACCTCGCCGGCAACACCGAAACCACGCACACGGGCTACGTGAACATCTCGAACCCGTACGCTCAGGCGGCCGGCCTGGCCAACGACGACCATTCGGGCTGGATCAACACCAGCGGCACGGTGACCATCACCGGCGGCGGCGACTTCCCGCCGTTCGACATCCACTACTGGCTCGACGGCGTCGGCCAGACCGTGGGCAGCCCCGCCGGCTTCGCGGTCAGCGGGGAGGGCTCCCACCAGGTCGACTACTACGCGACCAACTCGATGGACCAGGAGAGCCTCCATCAGACCGGCTTCGTGAACATCGACCTCACCGAGCCGGTCACCGGGGCCACCGGGCTCCAGGGCAGCGCGACGACGGGCTGGCGCCACAGCGGCCAGCTCGTCACCCTCGACCCGACCGACAACCTCTCCGGCGTGGCGCACACGTACTACACGGTCGACGGCGGCGGCACGCAGACTTACCACGCGCCGTTCACGGTGAGCGGCGAGGCGTCGCACGTCGTCACCTGGTGGTCGGTCGACGCCGCCGGCAACACCGAGCCGATCCACACCGGCTACGTGAACATCGACGCGACCGTGCCGACGGTGAGCGACGACGCTCCGACCGCCTGGCAGAACGCACCGGTGCTGGTGCAGCTGACGCCGGCGGACTCCGGTGGCAGCGGGCTGGCAGGGACGCAGTACCGCCTGCAGGGCGATCCCGGCTGGACGCCGACCACGGCCGACGCCTTCACGGTGGCAGCGCCCGCGACCGGCGCCAACGACGGCGCCCACGTCTTCGAGTACGAAGCGGTCGACAACGCGGGCAACGAGAGCGCGCCCGAGAGCTGCACCGTGCGCATCGACACGCAGGCGCCCGGCGTCGTGAACGACGCCGACGGCTACTGGCACAACGCGGCCGTGACCGTGCACCTGTCGGCGACCGACCCTCACTCGGGCGTGAAGCAGGTCGCCTACCGGCTGCAGGGCACGTCCACCTGGACGGTGGTGACGGGGGCGACGGCCGACGTGGACGTGCCGTCGCCGGCCGACGGCCTGGCACACAGCTACGTCTACGAGTACACGGCGACCGACGTCGCGGGCAACACCGACGCCCTCGCGACCATGACGGTCAACATGGACCCGCGCATGCCCAACACCACCATCCACGGCCTGCCGGGCACGGGCTGGGCCAACGTCCCGGTCTCGATCACCTTCACGGCCACGCCGGGCGACGGCGCCCCGATCGCGCGCACCGAGTACTCGTTCGACGGCGGCGGCACCTGGACGGCCTGGAGCGGCTCGCCGGTCGTGGTGAGCACGCTGGGGCCGACCACCGTCACCTATCGCTCGACCAACGCCGCCGGCACGATGGAGAACCCGGCGCGCGTCTCGACCTTCGGGATCGACACGAGCCGGCCCACGTGCCTGGCCTACAAGAACGTGAGCGTCAAGCGCGGCCGGACCGTGACCTTGTTCTACAAGGTCAAGGACCCGCTGCCGGCCAGCGGCTTCGCCAAGGTGACGATCGACATCCGCGGCAAGTACAAGCTGGCCAAGCGGATCACCGTGGCCAAGGCGAAGGTCAACGCGAAGCTGACGGTGAAGGTCAAGATCAAGCTCAAGAAGGGCACGTACTTCTGGAAGGTCAAGGCGACCGACCTCGCCGGCAACATCCAGATGAAGAGCTCCGGCGCCACCAAGAAGCTCTACGTGAAATAGCAGGCGCCCTGGGGCGGGGGCGAGCCGCAGGCTCGCCCCCGCCCCCTTCGCTTTCTCCCCTACCCCCGTCGTTGCCCCCCCGCCGGGCCCGGCATAGACTCGCGGACGACCGGATGACGGCGGAAACGGCTGGGGAGGCGCGCATGCGAGTGCTGGTCGTCGGTGGCGGAGGCAGGGAGCACGCCCTCGTCCACGCGTTCGCGGGGTCGCACCTCGCCACGCAGCTGTTCTGCGCCCCCGGCAACGCCGGCATCGCCGCCGAGGCCGACTGCGTGCCCCTCGGCGCCGAGGAGCTGCCGGCGCTGCTGGCCTTCGCCCGCAAGGAGCGCGTCGACCTGACGGTCGTCGGCCCTGAGGCGCCGCTGGTCGCCGGCATCGGCGACCTGTTCCGCGAGAACGGCCTGCTCGTGTTCGGACCCGACAGGATCGCGGCCCAGCTCGAGGGCAGCAAGCTCTTCGCCAAAGAGGTCATGGCCGAGGCCGGCGCCCCGACGGGCGGCTTCAGCCGCCACGACGACGCCGAAAGCGCGCTCAGGCGCATCGACGAGCAGCAGGACTGGCCGCTCGTCGTCAAGGCCGACGGCCTCGCCGCCGGCAAGGGCGTGCTCATCTGCAACGACCGCGACGAGGCGCGCGCGGCGGTCCGCGAGTGCATGGTGGACCGCACGTTCGGGGCCGCCGGCGACGTCGTCCTGCTCGAGGAGTTCCTGCAGGGCTCGGAGGTCTCGCTGCTGGCGCTCTGCGACGGCAAGCGGGTCGTGCCGATGGCGCCGGCGCAGGACTACAAGCGCATCTTCGCCGGCGACCGGGGGCCGAACACCGGCGGCATGGGCAGCTACTGCCCCGTGCCCGGCTTCACCGACGACGTGGCGCAGCGGATCACAGACGAGATCTACCAGCCCGTGCTCGACGCCCTGCGCCGGCGCGGCGTCGAGTACCGCGGGGTGCTCTACGGCGGCCTCATCGTGACGGCCGAGCGGCGTCATGCTGCTCGAGTTCAACTGCCGCTTCGGCGACCCCGAGACGCAGGCGATCCTGCCGCGGCTCGACAGCGACCTGCTCGAGCTGTGCTTCGCGGCCGCCAACGGCGAGCTGCCCGACGCGCCGCTGCGCTGGAAGCCGGAGCCCTGCGTCTCGGTCGTGATGGCCTCGAGGGGCTACCCGGCCTCGAGCAGCAAGGGCGACGTGATCGAGGGGCTCGACGCGGCCGCCGCGGGCGACGACGTGGCCGTCTACCACGCCGGCACCGCGCAGCAGGACGGCCACGTCGTCACGGCCGGCGGCCGCGTCCTGGCGGTGAGCGCGCTGGGCGGTACCTTCGCCGCCGCGCGAAAGCGGGCCTACGCCTCGCTGGCGCGCATCTCCTTTCCCGGCATGCAGTACCGCGACGACATCGCCGCCCGCGCCGTCGCGGCGCAGGCCGGCGAGCTCGACCTGTTTCCGATCGACCTGACGGGCCGGCGGGCGGCGGAGTGAGCGCCGCCCGCCGGCCCTGTTGAGCCTGCCGCGAGCAGGGGAATGCTGAGAGCGTCCGGCCGGGCCCGTACGGCGCGGCCGGCAGCACGGGAGGCGTGCGAACGTGGAGAAGACCAGCACCGAGGTTGAGATGATCCTCGAAGGGATCGAGATCGATCCGGTCCTCGTCGGCATCGTGATGGGCAGCGAGTCGGACCGCGAGGTCATGGACGCCGCGGCCCGGGAGCTCGACGAGCGCGGCATCAAGCACGAGGTCAACGTGCTGTCGGCCCACCGCGACCCCGACAAGGTCGCCCACTACGCCAAGACCGCACAGGCGCGCGGCCTCAAGGTGCTGATCGCCGGCGCCGGCAAGGCAGCGGCTTTGCCCGGCGTCATCGCCGCCTACACGAACCTGCCGGTGATCGGTGTGCCGATCAGGACCAGCGACCTCGGCGGCCTCGACTCACTGCTCAGCATCGTGCAGATGCCGCCCGGCGTGCCGGTCGCCTGCGTCGCCATCAACGGCGCCCGCAACGCGGCCGTGCTGGCGGCCAGGATCCTGGATGTCTGAAACGCCCGACGAGCCGACCGTCGATCCGACCGACGCAACGGAGCCGGAGCCGCCGCCCCAGCCGGGACCGCCCGCTGAGCTGGAGCCGCCTGAGCCGCCGCCCACAGAGCCCGAACAGCCCCGCGAGCTGGCGCCGACGACGTGGGGCGGCACCGTGCTCGCGCCCCGCGAGTCGGACGAAGAGGCCGACCTCGGGCCGCCGCGGCGCAAGCTTGGCATGGCGCCGATGCAGTGGCGCTACGTGCTGGTGATGCTCGTCACCGGCCTGAGTGTGGTCATCACCCTCGCCCTGTTCCTGCTCGTCATCAAGCTCGTGGCTGGATAGCGCCGCGACCGCTCACACAAGGAGGCCGACATGATCAAGGAACCCATCAACCCGCCGCACGCGGCGCCGCCGGTAGGCCCGTACTCGCCAGGCCTGCGAGCCGGGAACCTGCTGTTCATCTCGGGACAGGTCGGCGTCGACGCCGACGGCAAGGTCGTCGGCGACACGGCGGCCGAGCAGGCGCGAGCGGCCCTGGACAATCTCCACGCGCTGCTGTTGGCGGCCGCGGAGACCCCGCACGCCGTCGTCAAGACGACGATCTTCCTTACGGACATCGCCGATTTCGCGGCCGTCAACGAGGCGTACGCCGCCTTCTTCACCAAGCCGTATCCGGCGCGCTCCACCGTGCAGGTCGCGGCGCTGCCACTCGGTGTGAAGGTCGAGATCGAGGCCATCGCTCTCACTGAGTGAGGGACCCGACCAGTCCGACGCCACAAGGCACGCCCCGTCGGGCGGCCACACGATGGACACGGATGCAGTGAAAGGACCGCGATGAGGCGCGCGAGCCGCGGAGCGGCGAGCGCGCGCCTCGTGCTGCTCGTGGTGGGGGTGGCGGTGGCGGCGGCCGCCGTGGCGGCCGCCGCCACCGCCCTCGTCGCGTCTCGCGGCGGCTCGCCGGGACCGTCCGCGACGGCGGCGCCCCGGCCTTCGGCGGCGCCGTCGCGGACGGCCGGCCCGCGGGTGCTCGACCAGCCGATCACGGCCGGCGCCGAGGAGATCATGAAGGCGATCCTCGCCTACGAGGCAGATCACGGCGCACCGCCGCCGGCGGCGGCGGTGCGCCCCGAGGGCGACCTGCGCGCCTACCTGCGCCCGTGGCCGCTGAACGCTTACGACGGCAAGGCCATGCGCCCCGGTAACGGTCCCGGCGGCTACACGTACGCGGTCGCCGGCAACGACTTCTCGCTCGTGATCCACCTGCAGGACGGGCGGGCCGTGCCCGTCCCCTCCCCGTCGCCCTGAGGGCACGGGAGCGCCATCGCCCGCGGCCGCGGCGCACACCGCAGCGAGCCGGCGCCACGACGTCCCGCGGGCCGGCGATGTGAGAGAATCGCAGGCGGCCGGGTCACCGCGGCGGGCGGCCGCCGCACACGCGAAGGGGACGCCGATGATCGCACGCTACACGTTGCCCGAGATGGGCGCCGTCTGGACCGACGAGGCCAGGATGCAGGCGTGGCTCGACGTCGAGCTGGCCGCGGTCCGCGCCTGGAACCGGCTCGGCAAGGTGCCCGACGAGGCGGTGGCCGAGATCGAGGCCAAGGCCGCCTTCGACCCGGCGCGCGTGGCCGAGATCGAGGAGACGACCAATCACGACGTCATCGCCTTCCTCACGAACGTGGCCGAGTACGTCGGCGACGCCAGCAAGTACGTCCACTATGGGATGACGAGCTCGGACATGCTGGACACCGGCCTGGCGCTGCAGATCAAACGCGCCGGCGAGCTGCTCCAGCAGGACCTGCGCGCCCTGGGCGAGGTGCTCAAGCGGCGCGCCTTCGAGTTCCGCGACACGGTGCAGGTCGGGCGCACGCACGGCGTGCACGCCGAGCCCATCACGTTCGGCATGAAGCTGGGGATGTGGGCGTTCGAGGTCGCCCGCGACCTCGAACGCCTGCGGCGCGTGACCGACGGCGCCGCCGTCGGCAAGCTCAGCGGCGCCGTCGGCGCCTACAACAACATCGACCCCCGGGTCGAGGAGATCGTCTGCGCCGAGCTCGGGCTGGGCTTCGAGCCGATCTCCAACCAGGTCGTGCAGCGCGACCGCCACGCGGCCTTCCTGAGCTGCCTGGCGATCGTCGGCTCGTCGCTCGAGAAGTTCGCCGTCGAGATCAGGCACCTGCAGCGCACCGAGGTGCGCGAGGCCGAGGAGGCCTTCGGCAAGGGCCAGAAGGGCTCCTCGGCCATGCCGCACAAGCGCAACCCGATCCTCAGCGAGCGCATGGCCGGCTGCGCCCGCGTGCTGCGCGGCAACGCCGTCGTCGGCATGGAGGACAACGCCCTCTGGCACGAGCGCGACATCTCGCACTCGAGCGCCGAGCGCATCGTGCTGCCCGACTCGTGCATCCTGCTCGACTACATGCTGCAGAAGTCCACGAAGCTGATCGACACCCTGGTCGTCGACGAGGCGCGGATGCTGGCCAACCTCGGCCAGTCCCAGCGCCTCGTGTTCAGCGGGGCCGTGCTGCTCGCCCTGGTCGACAAGGGGATGCTGCGCGAGGACGCCTACCGCGTCGTCCAGGACTCGGCGATGCGGGCCTGGAACGAGGGCGTCGACTTCGGCGCGCTCGTCAAGGCCGACCCCGAGGCGAGCGCGGTGCTGAGCGCCGCCGAGGTCGATGCCGCCATGGACCCCGGCCAGTTCACGGCGGGCCGCGACGTCGTCTTCGGCCGTCTCGAGGCGCTCGTCTTCTAGCGCTCGCAAGCGCACGCCTCCGGCGTCCGCAAGCGCGGGATCTCGAGCCGCGGTCCCCTCTCTCGCGGGCGATTGGCGCGACGATGCCCGGGGCAGGATGGAGCCGTCGACCCGGGAGAGGCCATGCTCGCCATCCGCGTGTCCGAGTTCGGAGGGCCCGAGGTCCTGCGCTTCGTCGAGACACCCGACCCGCCCTCGCCGGGCCCCGGCGAGGTGCTGGTGCGCGTCGCCGCGGCCGGGGTCAACCCGGTCGAGACCTACATGCGGTCCGGCGCCTACGCGATGTTGCCCGCGCTCCCCTACACGCCGGGCGACGACGGCGCCGGCGTAGTCGAGCGCGTGGGCGACGGCGTCGGCGTCCTGGAGCCGGGCGACCGCGTCTACCTCGCCGGCTCGGTGACGGGCACGTACGCGCCGCTGGCCCTGGCGCCGGCCGCGAGCGTGCACAGGCTGCCGCCGGACCTGTCGATGGCCCAGGGCGCCGCCCTCGGCGTGCCGTACGCGACCGCCCACCGGGCCCTGTTCGGGCGCGCGGCGGCCAAGACCGGCGAGCGCGCGCTCGTGCACGGCGCCACCGGCGGGGTCGGCCTGGCCGCCGTGCAGTTCGCGCTCGCCGCCGGCCTCCGGGTGGTCGCCACCGGCGGCACGCAGAAGGGACGGCGCCTGGTCCGCGCCCAGGGCGTCGCGGACGTGGTCGACCACTCGCGGCCCGACCACGGCGAACGCCTGCTCGAGCTCACCGGGGGCGCCGGCTACGACGTCATCCTCGAGATGCGGGCGCACACGAACCTCGGCGCCGACCTGAAGCTGCTGGCCCGAGGCGGCCGGGTGATCGTGATCGGCAGCCGCGGTGAGGTCCAGGTCGACCCGCGCGACCTCATGCGACGCGACGCCGACGTCCGCGGCATGCTCCTGTTCAACGCCCGGCCGGCGGAGCTGGCCGCGGCCCACGCGGCGATCGCCGCCGGCGCGGCGCGTGGCGAGCTGCGGCCGGTCATCGCTCGCGAGCTGCCGCTCTCGCGGGCGGCCGTCGCCCACGCCGTGGTCGCCGAAGGGCATCCCTGCGGCAAGATCGTCCTCGTTCCCTGACGCGGGTCGCTCGAGGCTCCCGACGCGGGCGGCCGGCGAAGATTTCGCCGGCCGCCCGCGTCGAACCTGGGTAGAGACGACGAAAGGCCGCGGCATGGAGCTGACGCTGGCTCTGCAACCCGCGCGAGGCGCGTTCCCCCGGCGGGCCCGTGTAGAATCAGAGACGATCGCCCCGGTGGCGCCCGCCATCGGGGAGAGCCGTTTCAGGGAGGTCGCGCTGGAGACCCCGGCACCGCACGACGACGTCAGTCCGCGCCTGGTCGAGGCGGCGCGCCGCGGCGAGCACAAGGCGTTCGTCGCCATCCTGCGCCACTACGACCGCCGGCTGCGGCTGATCGCGTTCCGGCTGCTGCGTGACCGCGACCTGATGGACGACGCGCTCCAGGACGTGGCGATCAAGGCCTTCCGCGCCCTGCCCGGGTTCAGGGGTGAGGCCTCGATCGGCACGTGGCTGTACCGGATCACCTACACGACCTGCCTCGACTACCTGCGCCGCAGCCGTCCCGTCGATCTCTTCCCCTCCGACGAGGTGCCCGAGTCGGCCACGCCGCTGCCCGACACAGCCGACGTGGTCACCGACCGCGACCTGCTCGCGCGTCGCCTGGCCATGCTCACCCCCGAGCAGCGCATGGCGGTGCTGCTGGTCGACCAGGAGGGGTTCGACTACCGCACCGCCGGCGAGATCCTGGGCGTGCCGCCCGGTACGATCGGGTCTCGCCTCTCGACCGCGCACACGCTCCTGCGCCGCAGCCTGGCGCCCGTCTACCGCGCGGACGTGCGGGTATGAACGGGCGCCATCACCGGGACGCGCGCGACGAGGCCCTCGGACGCGAGCTCGACACACTCGGCGTGCCCGACCACGGACCCCGTTTTTGGGACCAGGTCGACGGCCGTCTCCAGCGCGACGCCTACGAGCGCGACGCCGTGTTCGCCGAGGCGCTGCCCGACCCGGCGCTCGGACGCCGGCTCGCGCGCCTGCAGCTCCCCGAGCACGGTGAGGACTACTGGGACGAGATCACCGACTCCCTGGCCTTCGAAGCCGAGCTGCGGCAGCGGCACGGTCGCCGCAGCCTGCGGCGGCGCTGGCCGAAGCTCGTGGCGGCGGCCGCCGTGGCGGCCGCCGCCACCTTCCTCGTCGCCGCCTGGTTCCGCCTGCCGGCGTCGATCGGCGGCGCCGGCAGAGCGCTCGCCCATGTCGTGCTTCCGCCCTTGCAGGAGGGCCTGACCTCCGCCGCGCGGATCGACGACGGCGTGATCGTCTGGACGAGCCGCGCCGGCACCAGCCCGGCCACGGGCGAGCCCGACACGAGCATCTTCGCGTACGACCTCGCCGCGCGGCGGCTCGTGGCGCCGGTCTCCACGCTCGCTTCGCCGAAGCGCCTGGCCGCCTTCGGGGGCGGCAGGGTCGTCTGGTTCGACGGCCGCGACGGCGGCAGCACGCTCCACGTGCGCGACCTGAGGCTGGGTCTCGACACCACGGTCGAGGCTGCCGCCGTGACCAATCGCGACCGTCATGCCGACACGGCCGCTCTTGTCGCCAGGGGCCAGGCCGCCATCTCCGGCGACACCATCCTCTGGACCGATTGGACGCACGGCGACGGCGACATCTTGCGCTACGACCTCGGGACGGGCCTGGCCGACGCACTGGTGCGCGACCCCGGCCGGCAGGAGCAGCCCGCCATCTGGGGCGACATGGCGGTATGGGTCGACGGGCGCAACAGCCTGACCGAGGCCGACGGCACGGTCCGTGACCTCGACGTTTACGCCGCCGACCTCCGCACCGACAAAGAGTTCCCCGTGTGCATCGCGGCCGGCGAGCAGGTCCATCCCTCGATCTCGGGCGACGTGATCGTCTGGCAGGACGGGCGGGACCGTACGGCCACGGCGCCCGGCGAGTGGAACATCTACGCCTACGACGCCGGCACGCAGCGGGAGTCCATCGTGACCGACGCGGCGGGGCCGCAGACCGACCCCGTGATCTCGGACGACGTCGTCGTGTGGACGGACGGCCCTCACGCCGACGGTCGCAGCGCGATCATGGGCTGCGACCTGCATACCGGGCGCGTCTTCCAGATCAGCGACGACGAGGGCGCCTACGCCTCGCCGTCGATCTCGGGGCGCACGGTGATCTGGAGCGCCCGGCGCGGCGACGGCACGCAGCTGGCGGTGTACGGCGCGACGATCGCCGTCTCGCCGCGCGCGATCACGGTGACGCCGCTGCAGTAGGAACGGCGAGGGGGGCGGGGCGCCTGCGGCGCCCCGCCCCCCTCGCCGGATCACTCGTCGCGACTGCTAGTCCTCGTCGTACGGCTCGAACATGTCCTTCTCGGCGCCGCAGTCGGGGCAGACCCAGTCGTCCGGCACGTCGTCCCAGGCCGTCCCCGGTTCGACGCCGTTCTCCGGATCGCCCACCTCGGGGTCGTAGACCCAGTCGCACAGCGTGCAGATCCACTTCTGCATGAAGCCTCTCCTTGCCGTCAGTTCGCCGCCCCGCGGTGTGCCGGCGGCAGGCCGTCGTGTCGCGTTGCAGTGTACTATGGGCGGGTCCGCGGCACCCCCGTGCGACGACGGAGGTACGCCATGCCGAAGCGCGAGCACCGGGTCTCACCCGGCGACGGCGGGCCGGCCGCCGGCTCGCTCGGTCAGGACTTCGGGGTCGGACGCCTCACGCCAGCGACCGTTCCCCCTTCAGCGACTCGCCGACGGGGGCCTGGATCGGGTAGCCGTTGTTCTCCCAGTAGCCCCTGGCCTGGGTCGCCGTTACTTCGATACGCTGGACCCACTTGACGCTCTTGTAGCCGAGCTGCGCGGGGACGACCAGCCGCACGGGCCCGCCGTGCTCGGGGGGCAACGGCCGGTCGTCGAGGGTGTCGGCGAGAAGCACCTGCGGGTCGCGTGCCTGGTCGAGGGTGAGGCTGTCGAGGTACTGGCCGCCGTAGGCGTGGAAGCTGACCGCTCCCGCCTGGGACGTGGGTACCGCCTGGGCCAGGATGTCGGCCACCGGCACGCCGGCCCAGCGTACGTCGCCGACACTCCAGCCCTCCACGCAGTGGAAGTCGACCGTCTCGGCCGACCGGCGCAGGGCCATGAAGGCCGCGTGATCGAGCGTCTGGGGGTGCTCGACGAGGCCGTCGACGCGGATCGTCCACTGCTCGGCCGGCACGCCGGGGACGTCCTCTACCTCGCGCACGGGGAAGTCGGAGAGCAGGGTGCTCGCCGGCCCCAGCGGCACGCGCGTACGCTCCTTGCCGAACAGGCCCGAGAACCAGCCGGCGAGCACCGCCGCCAGGCCGGCGAGCGCGGCGGCGGCGCCGATCACGAAACGGCGGCGGTCGACGCGCTTGCGCGCACGACCGCCGCCGCCCCGCTTGTCGCCGCCGCCTGTCTCCTTGCCACCGTCGCCGGCGTCGCCGCCGGTCACGCCTTCGCGCCTCTCGCTCTCGTCGGACATCCGTCACTCCCGTCACTCGCTCGGAAGGTGCTGACCCGGGTATCCCCCGCCGCGCCCGGTTTTGCGCATGCGCGCGCACGGATGTGCCGCCGCGCGCGCCCCGTGCGGTCCCCCCTGCGCGGGCAACGCGTCATCCCGCACCACTCGCCCCGGTTGACGCTCGCGACCGCCCCGCGAGAAGATGGCGTCACTTCGCTCGTCCTTATCGTGACGCCCCGGGGACCGGCCCATGGATGAGACCCGCCACGTCGACCAGCTCGACCAGATCAAGGCCCTGTCGGACGAGCACCGCATGGCCATCCTCCGGCTGCTGATGACCGGCCCGGCGACGCTCTCGCAACTGGGCGCCAGGCTCGATCGCCACCCCGCCTGGATCCGCCACCACCTGAAGGCCCTCGAGCAGGCCGGGCTGGTGGAGCTCACCGAGGTGCGCAAGACCGGCGGCTACATCGAGAAGTACTACTCGCCGACCGCGCGCGCGTTCGCCGTCGACCTGATGGTGTTCCCCGAGCCGACCGAGCGCGGCCTGATCATCATCCTGGGCAGCGACGACCTGGCGCTCGACCTGCTCGCCGCCGAGCTGCACGACGACCCGACGGCGCCCGACGTGTTTCGCCTGCCGATGGGCAGCCTCGAAGGCCTGATCGCCCTGCGCCGGGGCCTGGGTCAGGTGGCCGGCTGCCACCTGCTCGACCTCGAGACCGGCGAGTACAACGTCCCGCAGGCACGGCACCTCTTCCCCGGCCAGACTCTGGTGCTGGTCACCCTCGCCCATCGCGAGCAGGGGCTGCTGGTGCCGCCGGGCAACCCGCTGCGGATCTGCGGCGTCGGCGACCTCGTCGACAGCGGGGCGACGATCGTCAATCGCAACTCCGGATCGGGCACCCGCGTCTGGTTCGACCGCCTGCTCGACGAGCGCGGCGTCGACCGGCGGTCACTGCCGGGCTACGACGACGAGGCGCTCACCCACGGAGACGTCGCCAGGGCCATCGCCGCCGGCGAGGCCGGGGCCGGACCCGGGATCCAGGCGGCCGCGCTGCGGTTCGGACTGGGCTTCGTCCCACTCCTCGAGGAGCGCTTCGACCTGGTGATGACGCAGGCCGACCACGACTCGACACTGCTCGCGCCGCTGCTCGAGCGGATCCGGCGGCCCGAGTTCAGAGACGCCGTGGAGAAGCTCGGCGGCTACGATACGCACGGCAGCGGCGCCGAGATCACGCTGGCGGCCTGACGCGCGCACCGCGAGAGCCGGCGCCGGCCACCCGGACACGGTGAGGGGCGGGGGTGACGGGCTCACGCCCGTCACCCCCGCCCCGATGTGCCTCTCCGCCGGGCGGCGATCGCCGCCCGGCCGTCGCTCTGCTAGGTCGTGAACCCGCCCCCTTGCGGAGGCTCGTCGGCCGACATCTCCGAGACGCCGGAGTCGCTCGCGCCCGCCGCCTCGCCGGCGATGGCCTCGCCGGGGATGACCCGGCCGGCCTCGCCGGCCGCCATGGCCAGAGCAGCCTCGGCCTGGGGCTCCGACTCGCCGATCTCGTGGATCGTGACGCTGAGGTCGACGCCGCGCGCCCGCTGGATGAAGTACACGATGGCGCCGACGACGACCACGACCGACAGCGACAGAATGACGAGGTAGTTGTCGTACCACTTCGCGTCCGGCGTCCTCGGCCATGCCAGGTTGATGATCATGAGCACGCCGTAGACGAACGCGATGATGTTGACCGGCCAGCCCCACTTGCCGAGGTTGAAGTAGGCCTTGTCCTTGGGCCAGCCCTTACTCCGCGCGATGAGGCCGCCCAGCACCACCATCTGGTAGGCGACGTAGGTGCCGGCGGTGGCCCACGCCGTGACGCGGGCGATGGCCAGGAACGGGTCGCTGCCGCCCAGGTTCACGTACAGGAGCACGGCGACCGCCGCCACGGCGACGAAGATCGCCGAGGCCAACGGCGTCCGCGTGCGGGGGTGCACGTAGCCGAAGAACTTCGAGGCCGGGATCATCTTATCGCGGCCGTAGGCGTACAGCAGCCGTGTCGTCGCCGCCTGAATGGCGAGGCAGCAGACGAAGATCGCGACGCACACCGAGATCAGGAACACGTTCGTCACCCAGTGCGGGAAGTGGGCCCCGAGGATGTAGGGGATCGCCTCGGTGCCCTGAGCCTGCGTCTTGGCGACGTCCGGGATGGCCAGGACCATCGCGACGAGCCAGAAGGCGCTGATCACGGCGGTGATGGCGATCGCCGTGATCATGGCACGGGGCACTTCACGGGTAGGGTTGACCGTCTCTTCGGCGAGGCCGCCGGCCGTGTCGAAGCCGTACATCACCCACGCGCCGGTGAGCATCGCCGCGAGGAAGATGCTGCCGTACCCGAACAGGGCGCCGCTCCCGGCGCCCGGCGTCGTGTCGAACAGGACGCCGAGGCTCTGATGCTGCCCGTGGCCGATGATGACCGCGATGTACAGCGCGACGGCGATGACCACGAGCCCGATGATCTCGGTGACCGTCCCGATGTTGTTGAAGAAGGCCGTCACCTTGACGCTCAGGACGTTCAGGATCATCGGCCCGATAGCGAAGGCGATCGCGATCCAGAGCAGCGTCGTCGTGTTGCTCGAATCCCAGCCCATGAGGGCACAGACGATGGGCGCCACGCCGAAGGCGACGGCCGCGACCGTCGCTACCAGAGCGCACGCGAACATCCAGGCGACCCACCAGCCGTACGCGCCGCCCATGAAGCGTTTGGCCCACTGGTAGACGCCTCCGGCCAGCGGGTAGTGCGACGCCGCCTCGGCAAAGACCAGGGCGACCATGAACTGGCCGAAGACGATGATCGGCCACTGCCAGATCAGGCCGGCCGGGCCGCCGATGTCGAGGCCGTAGTAGAACAGCGCGTAGAAGCCGTTCGTGGCCGAGATGAAGCTGAACGCGATGGCGAAGGTCGAGAAGAACCCGAGCGAGCGCTTCAGCTCCTGGTTGTAGCCGAACTTCGCGAGCTGCGCCTGGTCTTTGGCGTGCTGCGCGTCGGCTGCGTCGTGGAACAGTCCGTGGTGTTCGTGGTGTTCAGGCTCTTGTGCCAAGTCTGCCCCCTTCTCGGGTCATCCCGCCCGCTCAGCGCCAGTGCGGGTAGGTGACGTAGAAGAACTTGCCGTACGACTCGGTGCTCCAGTAGACGAGCAGCCCCTTCTTCTGCGGGATGTAGACGACGTCGCCGGGTCTGAAGGCCTTCGACTCGCCGTTCTCGCTCAGGGTGATCTCGCCCTCGAGCATGTAGCAGACTGCGGCGTCGTCGTCGTAGTCGAAGTCGACGGGAGCGCCGGGGAACACTTCGCAGATCCCGGCGCAGAAGGGCGCCCCCTGGGTGCGGTCGATCACGTCGACGAGGTTCAGCTTGCTGTCGGCGCCTACGTCGAGCGGCTCGGTCGCGATCTCCCCGGCGGGGACGAGGTGTAGTTCCATGCGGATCCTCCGTGTGTAGGGTGACAGAGGTCGATGGGGCCGATGCGGCGATCGGCGTGGTGGGCTGTGCCAGCAGCGCCTCCCTTCGGGCCGGAGCGGCCACGCCTGCGCGCCAGAATGGCGCACACGAATTGACATGCCTAGACAACATCGACAGTATGCCGCTGGACAAGACCAATCTTCTGCGAGGGAGATGACAGGTAATGCCTAGCAGACGCATCCCTCCCACGCTCAAACGTCTGCTCGCGCTCGACGAGCAGCAGGTGGTCCTCGCGTCACCCGGCGTCGAGGGCACGGCGCCGCAGCCACCGCTGACCTTCGGCGACCCCCGCCTGCGCGCCTTCCTCAGCGTCACCTTCGACGTCCTCTACGACTGGAACATCCAGACCGGCTCGATCTACTTCAGCGAGCGGCTCGACCGCATCCTCGGCCTGCCACCGGGCGGCTTTCCCCGCAGCCTCGAGGGGTGGCTCGGCCACGTGCACCCCGACGACCGCGCCCGCGTGGGCGAGGCGGTGTGGAGCAGCGTGTCGGAGCTCGAGCCCTTCCGCTGCGAGTACCGGCTGCGGCACGGGGACGGCGGGTATCGCGTCGTCCAGGACCAGGGCGTCCTGCTGGCGACGCCGGCCGGGGAGCCGGCGAACATGATCGGCGCGATGCGCGACGTGACCGCGGAGCGCGAGGCGGCCATGGCGCTGCTCGAGGCGACCGAGCTCCACCGCGTGCTGTTCCGCCTGCCCAGCCCGGCGATGGAGGTCGACGCCTCGGGCGCCTACCTGGATGCCGACGCCCACGCGCTGGCCTTCTTCGAACGCAACCGCGACGAGATGCTGGCGGCCAACGTGCGTGACGACTTCCCGTCCGAGGTGCTCGCCGCGGTGAGCGGCGAGCTCGACGGTGGCGACACCGTGGCCGAGTTCGACGTGACCTGCCAGGTGCGAGGCCGGCCCAAGACGCTGCTGCTCAGCGTCATCCCGGCCCAGCTCGGCGAGGCCCGCACCTGCTTCCTGCTGGGCACCGACATCACCGGGCAGCGCGGCATGCAGGAGGAGCTGACGCGCTCGGAGCGGGCGCTTCGCCGTCAGGCGACGATCCTCGACGAGCGCAACACCGCCCTGCGCGTGCTCCTCGACCAGCGCGAGCACGACCGGGCCGAGCTCGAGGAACGCGTCGTCGCCAACGTCGAGCAGTTGATCGAGCCGAGCCTCGACCGTCTCAGCCGCATGCTCACGCACCGGCCCGAGCGCTTCGAGCTCGAGGCGGTGCGCGTGAACCTGCGCGAGATCGTGGGACCGTTCGGGAAGCGGCTGGCCGGCGCCTACGGCGCCGGCCAGCCGCTCACCCGGCGCGAGATCGAGGTGGCCAACCTCGTGCGCCTCGGCAAGACCAGCGGCGAGATCGCCGACACGCTCCACATCTCCGCCTCGGCGGTCGCCTTCCACCGCGCCAACATCCGGCGCAAGCTCGAGCTGCCCAAACGCGGCCCGCACCTGGCTACCCACCTGGCGTCGCTGACGCGGGAGTAGCCGTGGCACTGTAAAGGGGCGGGGGGCGGCCGGCGGCCACCCCCCGCCCCTCACGACTCCGGGGCACTACTGGTTCTCGAGCAGCTCGTCCTCGTGGACGTCGCGCACGACGCGCGCCGGCACGCCCATGAGGACCTTGCGCGGCGGCGCATCTTTGGTCACGACCGCCCCTGCCGCGATGAACGCCTCTTCGCCGATCTCGATCGCCGGGCAGAGCACGGCGGCGCCGCCGACCCGCGCCCCGCGGCGGATGGTCGCGCCGCGGATCAGCGCGTGGCGCTTCTCGGTGCGGCCCATGAAGTTGTCGTTGGTCGTGCGCACGCAGGGGGCGATGAAGACGTGGTCCTCGATCGTCATGTAGGCGGTGATGTAGGCGTCGGTCTGGATCTTGGTGAAGTCGCCGATCGTCGTGTCGTTCTCGACCACGCTGCCGCGCCCGACGAGCACGCGCTCGCCCAGCGTGCAGCGCTCGCGCACGCCGGCGTAGTCGCCGATGATGCAGCCGGGGCCGAGCGTCGTCCCGCGGTAGACGACGGCGCCGGTGCTGATCACGCAGCCGGCGCCGAGCACGAGCGGCGCCAGCTCGCCACGCCTGGCGGTGGAGGACGGCGCGAGGCTCGGCACCTTGCCGAGCACGGCGCCGTCCTGCACGAAGCATCCTTCGCCGATCACGGTGTCGTCGTAGACGGTCACGTTGACGCCGAAGACCACGCCGGCGCCGATCTCGACGCCCTCGCCGAGCAGCAGGTTGTGGCCGCGTTCGGAGGCGCTGAGCATCGTCACGCGCCCGGGGGCGCCGGCTGCGCGGCCTGGCTCCCGGCCGGCGCGGCCGGTCCGGCCAGCTCCGCCGTCCTGACCGGCCGCCCACCCTCGCGCAGCGACACCTGCATGGCCTCGAGCACGCGCACCACGTTCAGCCCGTCGCGGCCGTCGCTCAGCGGCCGCGCGCCGGTGCGCACGCACTCGGCGAAGTGCTCGACCTCGATCTTCAGCGGCTCGTCGTTGGGGATGCGCGGGATGTGGATGTCCCCGAAGCGCAGCGTCACGTACTCGCCGTAGGACTGGTAGTGCGGCACCACGGCGCCCTTGTCGTAGACCGTGACCTTGCGGTCGGCGTCCATGTCGTCGAAGACGACCATCTTCTCGGAGCCGACGACCGTGATCTTGCGCGACTTGTGCGGGTCGAGCCAGCTGACGTGCAGATGGCCGACCATGCCCGACGGGAAGCGGATGTAGCCGAAGACCACGTCTTCGACGCCCGGCTGCAGGTAGCACTCGCCGCGAGCCGACACCTCTTCGGGTTCCTCGCCGGTCAGGAAGTTGATGACCGAGATGTCGTGCGGCCCGAGGCTCCAGAGAGCGTTCTCGTCGGGCCGCACCTTGCCCAGGTTCAGCCGGTTCGCGTAGACGTAGAAGATGCGGCCCAGCTCGCCGTCGTCGAGCAGCTGCTTCACGACGCGCACGCCGGGGTGGTACTCGAGGAGGTGGCCGACCATGAGCCGGCGGTCGCGCGCCTCGGCGGTGCGCAACAGGTCCTCGGCGTCGACCGCCCGCAGCGCCATCGGCTTCTCGATGAAGGCGTGCTTGCCGGCCTCGAGCACGCGCTTGCCCAGCGCGTAGTGGGTCGGCACCGAGGTGGCCACGATGACGGCGTCGACCGTGTCGTCGGCCAGCACCTCGTCGAGATCGGGCGTGGCGGCCGCGTCGGGGAACGTCGTCCGCGCCTTGGCGAGCACCTTCTCGTCGAGGTCGCAGCACCAGGCCAGCTCGGCGCCGGGCAGGCGGTCGACGTTGCGCGCCAGGTTCGGACCCCAGTAGTTCAGGCCGACGACGCCGATGCGGACCGTGTCACCGTTCACGCTGTGCCTCCTTGCGTGGGGCGGGAGCTAGAGCTTCCAGACCTTGCCGTCGCCGTCGAGCCCCGCCGTCGCGTTGCGGAAGTCGACCACGAGCTGCGCCTTGCGCACGATCTCCTCGTAGTCGATCCCCGAGTGCGCGGTGACGATGACGACGGCGTCGTAGGCGCTGATGCCGGCGCCCTTGTGCAGGTCGACCGAGTGCATGCCGAAGGCCGGCAGCTCGGGCACGAACGGATCGTGGTAGTCGACCACCATCCCGGCCGCGTCCAGCTGCCTGATGATGCGCAGCGCCGGCGACTCGCGCAGGTCGTCGATGTCGGCCTTGTAGGCGACGCCGATCACGAGCCCCTTGGAGCCCTGGAGCGCCTTGCCGTGGGAGTTGAGGGCGCGGGTGATCTTGGCCACGCAGAAGTACGGCATGTTCTCGTTGACCTTGCCGGCGAGCTCGATGAACTCGGTCCAGAAGTCGACCTCGCGCGCCTTCCACGACAGGTAGAAGGGGTCGATCGGGATGCAGTGCCCGCCCAGGCCCGGCCCGGGCTGGAACTTCATGAACCCGAACGGCTTGCTGGCGGCGGCGTCGATGACCTCCCAGATGTCGATGCCCATGCGGTCGCACAGCATGGCGAGCTCGTTCATCAGCGCGATGTTGACGCTGCGGAAGATGTTCTCGAGCAGCTTGGTCATCTCCGCGACCTCTGGGGTGGAGACCGGCACGAGATGGTCGAGGCCGGCGCCGTAGACCTCGAGCGCCTTCTCGGTGCAGGCCGGCGTGAGGCCGCCGATGACCTTGGGCGTGGTCTTGGTGGTGTAGTCGGTGCGGCCGGGGTCGACGCGCTCCGGCGAGAAGGCGAGGTGGAAGCCCTTGCCGGCCTTCAGGCCCGAACCGGCCTCGAGGATCGGGGCCAGCTCGTCGCGGGTCGTCCCCGGGTAGGTCGTGCTCTCGAGGCAGACGAGCTGGCCCTTCCGCAAGTGGTGCGAGAGCTTCTCGGTCGCCCCCTTGACCAGCGAGAGGTCGGGCTCGCGGTTGGCGTTGAGCGGCGTCGGCAGGCAGATGATGTCGGCGGCGCAGTCCTCGGTGGCGGCGTACTCGGTGGTCGCCGTCACGAGCCCGGCGTCGACGAGCCTCTTGAGCTCCGTGCTCTCCACGTCGACGATGTACGACTCGCCCGCGTTGATCGCGTAGCAGCGCTCGGGATCGGCCTCGACGCCGACGACCTCGACGCCGCCCTGGGCGAAGGTGACGGCGAGCGGCAGCCCGACGTAGCCCATACCGATGACCGCGATCTTCACTTCGTGCGCTCCTTGCGAGTGGACGCCGGCGCGCGGGCGCGCCCCGGGGACGGATTCTACCGTATCACCGGAGCGCGTACCGCCGGCGCTCGTTCTCGCAGGGCGGGCCGGAGCTGACGTCGACGGTGAGCTCGTCGAGGTCCCAGACCATGCTCGCCGTCGTGCACTCCTGCTGGCCGGGGGGCTCGGTCATGTCGGCGTGCGAGCAGATCGTGTACCAGTCCTCGCCGGGCGTCGCGTGGTCGGCGAGGACGCGCGCGACGAGGTCGCGCGCGTCCTCGCCCCTCGCGACGCCCTCGGCCAGCAGCTGCCGGGCGCGCTCGACGCGCCAGCGGGTGCCCTTCGAGGTCGAGATCTCGTACGGCGCCATCGCCGGCGACAGGAAGTGGTTGGTGTGCACCAGCAGCTCGTCGTCGCCGGACTCGGCGCTCGCCGTGCCGGAGGTCTCGATGTCGAAGAAGGTGGTCTGGTCGGCGAAGATGTGGTTCGAGCCGCGCGCGCGGGCGCCCTGGAGGGCCCTCGCGCGCGCGTCCTCGCGGCTCTTCGCCTCGAGGACGTGGCGGCGGATCATGTTGTTCGGCACGCCGATGCGCGAGTCGTTGGCGTACACGGTGTTGCCGGCGGTGGCGATCCCGTGCGAGTTCATCCCCGAGGGCGGCAGCAGGCCGGCCGACGTGACGGCGATGATCCGCGTGCCGTCGGCCGTCGTGAGACGCAGCAGCACGTTGCGCTTGGCGTCGAGCGCCCACCAGTCCTCGTTGTGCCCGAGCGCGCGATGCCCGCCGCTGCGCACGCCGACCGACGTGCAGTGCTCGGGGTGCTCGGCGTGCGCCTGACCGGGCCCGTTCATCGCCAGGCCGGGATCCTCGTTGCAGGTCAGCTCCTCGCCGAGGTTGGGCACCAGCAGGTCGCCGAGCGGCAGCCCTGCGCCTTCGGCCATGCCTTCGAGCTCCTCGACCACCGCCGGCAGCCAGCGGCGCGCGGCCTCGAGATAGGGCGTGCACAACGCCACGGCCTCGTCGAACGGCGGCCCGTCCATCTGCTCGTGGTAGAGACGGTACTCGGCGATCCCCGACACGATGAGCTCGCGGGCCGCTTCGCCGATGGCCAAGCCGATCTCGCGCGGCGCGCCGGCGGCTTCGATCTCGAGGAGCGGTGCGGTCATCGGTCGGTCCCTTCGCTGAGGTAGGCGGAGATGGCAGCGGCGATGCGCTCGGCGGCATCGCCCTCGCCGTAGAACGCGGGGCGGTCCCCGCCCCGCGGGGGGTCGGCGAGGGCCGCGGCGAGCGCATCGCCGTCGGCCCCCACCAGCACGTTCCAGCCGCTGTCGAGCGTCTCGACCCACTCGCTGGTGTCGCGCAGCGTCACGCACGGCACGCCGAAGAAGTAGGCCTCTTTCTGCATGCCGCCCGAGTCGGTGGCGACGACCCGCGCGTTGCGGATCAGGGCGAGGTTGTCGAGGTAGCCGACGGGGTCGCCGACGGTCATGTTCTCGCCCACGCGGTCGGCGAGCCCGAAGCGGTCGATGCTCGCCTGGGTGCGCGGGTGAGCCGGAAAGACGACGCGCTCGTCACGCTCACCGAACACCCCGAGGATCGTCTCGAGCCGCTCGGCGGAATCGGCGTTCGACGGCCGGTGGACGGTGAGCAGCACGTAGCGGCCCGGCTCGACGCCGAAGCGCGCCAGTGCGCCGGCTTCGCGCTCAGGCGCGAGCGCCCGTGTGGCGAGGTCGAACATGACGTCGCCCACCTTCTCCACGCCGGCCGTGATCCCCTCCTTGCCGAGGTTCGCCACGGCCGTGTCGGTGGGGCAGAACAAGAGCGACGACACGTGATCGGCGAGCACCCGGTTGAGCTCCTCGGGCATCGCGCGATCGAACGAGCGCAGGCCGGCCTCGACGTGCCCGACCGGCACGCCGAGCTTGGCGGCGGCGAGGGCGCCGGCCAGCGTGCTGTTCGTGTCGCCGTAGACCAGCACGAAGGCCGGCGCCCGGTCCACGACCGCGCGCTCGACCCCGGTCAGCATCTGCGCCGTCTGCCAGGCGTGGGAGCCCGAGCCAACGCCGAGCTCCACGTCGGGCTCGGGCAGCCGCAGCTCGTCGAAGAAGACGCCGGCGAGGCTGTGGTCGTAGTGCTGGCCGGTGTCGAGCAGCACTTCGTCGCCGATCTTGCGCACCTCGCGCGAGACCGCCGCGCACTTGATGTACTGGGGCCGGTTGCCGACCACGGTGAGGATGGTTGGCCTGGACATCGGCCCAGTCTACCGGACGGCGACCCGGACCGTCGTCCGCGCGGCGCGCGGCACCGGCGCCGAGACCCCGACCGCGGGGTAGAATGAAGGTGTGAGCGACTCGGAACAGTACGTAGAGGGTCTGCCGGGGGAGCTCGACCGCTTCCTCGCCGACTTCTTCCCGCGCAAACGCTGGCAGGCGCGCGTGCAGTACGACCACCGGGCGCGCGAGTTCTTCCTCGACATCACGCTGCGCGACGGCGCCCTGGCCGGCGACGATCGCTTCCTGTCGTTGCTCGCCTTCTACGGCCGCGGGCAGAGCCGCGTGCTCCGCGAGAAGGCGGGGCTCGAGCTGCACTGCCGGTTGTATGCCGCCGACGGGGCCGACCTCACGCCCCGGCTGCGGACCGCGGAGTCGACCTACCTGGACGACACCGAGCGCGGCTCGCTGATGGGCCGCCAGCTCGCCTGGCTGGGGTTCCGTCACCGGCTGGTGCGGCAGTTCCTGCCGCGCTCGCTGCTGTGGGCGACGGCGATCACCGTGCTGGTGCTCGTGCTGCACCTGTCGTTCAGCGTGGCCGTCGTGCTCTGCATGGTCGCGATCACGGTGCAGATGGCCCTCATCTCGGTCACGTCGCGGCGCCGGATCTAGGATCGCAGGGCGGCGGGCGGCGGAGCCGCCCGCCGCCCTGCGATACGATAGCCCACCATGGAGAACCTGCCGCGAGCCACCGCCGCCCTGATCGCCGGCGCCATCCGCATCGCCGGCGCCGGCCAGGCCAGCAGCCTGCCGGGCAAGGCCGTCAACACCCTCTTCCCCGCCTATCTGGGGGAGCACGCGAGCCGGCTGACCGACGGCTACGTCCTGGTCACCGGCACCAACGGCAAGACCACGACGGCCAACATGGCCGCGCGGGCGCTCCACGACGCCGGCCGCGAGCTGGTCCACAACGCCGAGGGCGCCAACCTGCTGTCGGGGATCGCGACCGCGTTCCTGCGCCGGCCGTACGCGCGTTTCGCCCTGCTCGAGGTCGACGAGGCGATCGTCCCGCCGGCGATCGTCAAGCTGGGAGAGCCCAGGGCGGTCGTGCTGACCAACCTGTTCCGTGACCAGCTCGACCGCTACGGCGAGGTCGACCGCCTCGCCGACGGCTGGCTCGGGGTCCTGCGCTCGACCCGGCGTCCCACGCTGATCGCCAACGCCGACGACCCGCTCGTGGCTCACGTCGCCTACGCCAGCGGCCTGCCGACGGTGTTCTTCGGCGTCGAGGTCGAGGGCGCGCACGGCAGCACCGAGGTCAGCGACGTCACCCTGTGCCCGCGCTGCGCCACGATGCTCGCCTACACGTCGCGCTGGCTCTCGCAGCTCGGCGACTACGCCTGCCCACGGTGCGGGTTCGCGCGCCCCGCGCGCGACCTGTGGGCGCGGCCGGCGCCGGGCACGGGCGCTGGCGCGGAGGCGGAGGTGGGCGGCGTGGCCGCCGGCCGCCTCCGCCTTCGCACCCCCGGCCTGCACAACGTGTACAACGCGCTCGGCGCGCTGGGCCTCGCGACCCACCTCGGCGTCGCCACCGATGCCGTCCTCACGTCGCTGGCCGCCTACCAGCCGGTCTTCGGCCGCTGGAGCAAGGTCCGCCGCGGCGAGATGGACGTGCAGGTCAACCTGGTCAAGAACCCCGCCGGCATGAACCAGACGCTGCGGGCGCTGCGCGGCCTGCCCGGCGACAAGGCGCTGGTCTTCGTGCTGAACGACAACATCGCCGACGGCCGCGACATCTCGTGGATCTGGGACGTCGACATGGAGGAGCTGCTGCCCGAGGCACAGCATGTGGTCGCCGCGGGCACGCGCAGGCACGAGATGGCGCTGCGGCTGGCGTACGCGGGCGTGCCGGCCGAACGGCTGACGACGGCCGACGGCGTGGGCGCGGCGCTCGGCCTGCTGGCCGAGCGCCGCGCCCACGCCGTCTACTTGCTGCCGACCTACACGGCGCTCAAGGAGGTCCGCACGACCCTGGCCGGCTGGGAGACGGTGGAGGCATGAGCGCGCCTCCCGTCATCTCGGCCGTCCACCTGTATCCGGCGACGATGAACACGTACGGGGACCGCGGCAACGTGATCGCCCTGACCCACCGCGCGGCGTTGCGCGGCATCGAGCTGCGCTGGCATCCCGTCGAGCTGGGCGACGGGCCGCCGGCCAGCTGCGACCTGGTGTTCATGGGGGGCGGCCAGGACCGCGTGCAGCACGCGATCGCCGACGACCTGGCCCGCCTGCGCCCCTGGCTCGAGGCGCTGGCCGGCGGCGGCGCGGTCATCTTCGCCGTCTGCGCCGGCCTGCAGCTGCTGGGCCGCCGCTACGTCGCCGCCGACGGGTCGGTCCTCGAGGGCATCGGCCTGCTCGACCTGGAGACGCTGGCGGCGCTGCCCGGCGAGTGGCGGCTCATCGGCAACGTGGTCGTCGAGGTCGAAACGCCGGCCGGCGCGCGCCGCCTTGCCGGCTTTGAGAATCACGGCGGCCGCACGCGCCTGGGCGCCATCGAGCCGCTGGGCCGCGTCGTCTGCGGCTGGGGCAACAACGGCGAGGACGGCGGCGAGGGCGCCGTGTCGGGCTCGATCCTGGCGACCTACCTCCACGGCCCCGTGCTGCCGAAGAACGCCTGGCTGACCGATCGGCTGCTGCAGGGTGCGGCGGTCCATGCCGGGATCGACGGGCCGTTGGCGCCGCTCGAGTCGCCGCTCGAGGACGCGGCCCAGACCGAGGCCATCCGGGCCGGCGAGCGCGACGAGCAGGCACGGCGGCGCGGGCGGCGGTCGTGACCGCCGACGACCCGCTCGCCCTCGCCGGAGCGCTCGCCCGGCTGCACGGCGCCGAGGACCTGGCCGACGTGCTGCCGGCGGCCGCGGCGGCCGCGGCGGCGCTGACGCGCTCGGCCCGCGCGGTGGCCGCCCTGCCCGAGTCGGCCGGCGGCTGCCTCGCGGCGCCCGGCTACCACGACGCCGGCAGGGGGTGGGTCGACACCGACCTGCACTGGTCGCCCGGCCTCTGGCCCTCGGGAGCGGTCGTGGAGACGCGCGACGAGTGGGCCGGCTCGGCGCTCGAGCCGGTCCCCGCCATCTGCGCACCGTTCCGGGCAGGGTCGCACGCCGATGGCTTCCTGGCCGTCGCCGGACGGTCCGACGGCTATGGCACCGGCGACGTCCGGCTCCTCGAGGCGGTGGCGGAGCACGTCGGCCTGCGGTTGCGCGACCTCGACGTCGTCGCCCGCTTCGCCCGCCTGCTCGGGCCGGGCGAGCCGCCGTCGCTGGACGGCGTCGAGATCGCCTGCCTCTACGCGCCCAGCGGCGTGACCGTGATGCGCTTCGGCGGCGACTTCCTCGACTTCATGGGCGGCGGCAACCTGAAGCAGGTAGCGGTAGCGATCGGCGACGTGGCCGGCAAGGGCATCGAGGCGGCCTCGGTAGCCGTCGCCGCCAAATACGCGGTGCGTGCGGTCGTGACCCAGATGCGCTGGCCGCCGCCGCCCGGCGAGGCCCTGATGGAGGCGAACAACGCCCTGCTCGAAGGCCGGCTCGCCGGAGAGACGTTCGTCACCCTCGAGATCGCGTCGCTCAACGCGCGCGACGGCACGCTCGCCATCGCCAGTGCCGGCCACCCCACGCCGGCCGTGCTGCGCGCCGCCGGCGGCGTCGAGCGGCCGATCCTGCTCACCGCACCGGCCATCGGCGTGAGCCCGGAGGCGGAGGTGCACCCGTTCCCGACCGAGGTCGTCGACCTGGACCGGGGCGACGCGGTGCTGCTGTTCACCGACGGGGTGACGGAGGCGCGCGACGAGCAGGGACGGTTCTACGAAGACGAGCGCCTGGTGGAGGCGCTCGAGGAGCTGCGCGGCCTTCCGGCCGCGCAGCTCCTCGAGCGCCTCCACGCCGACGTCGTGCGTTTCACGCGTGGCCGGCGCCTGGACGACATCGCCATCGCGCTGCTGCGGCTGACCTGAAACCGCGACCGGCGCGCCCCGCGAGGCGAACCGCTGCTATAGACTACGGCGCGCCGGCCGATACCTACCCCAAGACGGTCGTACCGTCATCGACGGGAGGACGACGTGCAGCTCGCGCGACTGCGCAGACAGGACGGCTTCATCAGGGGCCTGGTCATGTGGGGGGCGATCATCTTCGTCGTCGCCGTGGTCGTCCTCGACCTCGTCACGACGATCGAGTCCCACTATGGCGTCAAGCAGGCCGCCACCGACGCCGCCAACGCCGCCCTGTCGGACTACGCACTCTCCAGCAACACCTTCGAGGCTGAGCAACGCGCGAAAGCGGAGCTGCAGGACCGCGGCATGTACATGACCTACTTCCGCATCACGCCCAACACGGCCGACGGCACGGTCGTGACGATCAGCGACACCAAAGAGGTCAACACCTACATGTTCCACTACCTCACCGGCATGCCGTGGGGCGTGGGCACGTGGCTCCAGGCCCAGCTCAACCCGAAGGCCACCGAGACCAGCACCAAGTGACGGCGCGGTAGCCCATCGGGCTCCCCCGGGGGCGACGGGGGGCGGCTTCGAGAGATCCCTGCGAGATCGGTGCGATGCGCGCGGCGCGTCGCGTTCAGCGCGACGTGCGCAGGCGGCGGCGAGCGGCGTGCCGTTCGAGGGCCAGCGCGACCAGCCGGTCGGCGAGCTCGGGGTAGGGCACGCCGCTCGCCGCCCACACCTTCGGGAACCCGCTCATGTCGGTCATGCCGGGGATCGTGTTGATCTCGTTCACCAGCACGCGGCCGCTGCCGCGCTCGAGGAAGAAGTCGCAGCGCGCGTAGCCGGCGCAGTCGACGGCCGTGAACACCCTCGCCGCGAGACCGCGGACCTCCTCGGCCTGGACGACCATCAGGTCGGCCGGGATGGCGAACGCCATCATGCCGTCGGTGTACTTCGACTCGTAGTCGTAGAACTCGTTCTGCGGCGTCACCTCGGCGGCGACCGACACCTCGGGCCGGTCGTTGCCGATCACCCCGCACTCGATCTCGCGCGCGTCGGCGAACGCCTCGACGATCACCTTGCGGTCGAATGCGAAGGCGAGCTCGAGCGCCGCGCGCAGCTCGGAGCGGTCGTGGGCCTTGCTGATGCCGACGCTCGAACCCAGGTTCACCGGCTTGACGAACACCGGATAGGCGAAGCGGGCCGCGACGGCGGCGACGGCGGCGTCGAGGTCGCCGCCGCCCTCGCGCACCACCAGGTAGTCGACCTGCGGCAGGCCGGCCTGCGCGAGGACCGCCTTCATCAGCTCCTTGTCCATGCTCACGGCGCTGGCGGCCACGCCCGCGCCGGCGTAGGGCAGGTCGGCGAGCTCGAACAGGCCCTGGATGGTGCCGTCCTCGCCGTAGGTGCCGTGCAGCATCGGGAAGGCGACGTCGATGGGGATCGTCTCGCCGTCCTCGGTCTGCAGGCCGGGCCGTGTGGGGTCGGCGAGCAAGGCGACGGGCCGGGACGGCGAAGCCGCCAGCCCGTCGCGCACCGCCGCCTGGAAGTCGTCGACCAGCAGCCAGCGACCCTCGGGCGTGATGCCGACGGGGACGACGCGGTAGCGGTCGGGGTCGAGCGCGGCGGCCACGCTGCGGGCCGAGGCCAGCGACACCTCGTGCTCGGCCGAGCGCCCGCCGAAGATCAGGGCGAGGTCCATCATCCGCGGTAGTCTATCCCGTCTACGGGCGCGAGCGGGCGAGCGCGACGGCGATGGCGTCCTGCGCCTTGTGGGCGGCGGAGACGTCGATCCAGGACCTGTTCATCAGCATCGAGAACACGACGTGGTGGCCGTTGGCCGTGGTCTCGTAACCCGACAGGCAGCTGGCGATGCTGATCGTGCCGGTCTTGCCGTGGAGGTTGTTCTGCGCCGGCGTGCCCCGCATGCGGTCGTACAGGGTGCCATCGTGGCCGGCGATCGAGAGCGAGGCCCAGAACAGCGGGTAGTCGGGGCGCGCGGCCATCACCCTCAGCAGCCTGACGATCGACCAAGCGGTGAGCCGGTCCTGGTGGCTCAGACCAGAGCCGTCGGCCAGCACGAACTGTGTCGGCGGGATGCCGCTGTCCTCGAGGAACGACGCCTTGACGGCGTCGCCCGCGACGGTCGAGCCGGTGCCGCGGAAGAGCGCGCCCAGGGCCTTGGTGATCTCCTCCGCGTAGAAGTTGTCGCTCGGCTTGTCCATGCCGGCGAGCACGACGTAGAGCGGCGGCGAGTACTCCGTGTAGCGCAGCAGATAGGTGGACGGCACCGTGCCGGTGCGCGGCGCGCCGGCCACGTCGATACCGTGGCTCTCGAGCATCTCCGTCAGCCGGCGCGCCGCGGCCAGCCCGGGGTCGCTCACGCGCACGCCGTCGACGACGCCCTCGTTCAGCGACAGGGCCGACAGCGGGCCGCAGTCCTGCCACTCGCCCGGCGCCCAGGTCGAGACGGTGCGCCGACCGTCGAACAGCGACTCGTCGCCGACGACGTGCCCGGTGATCCGAGTCACTCCCATGGAGACGAGCATGGTGACGAAGTCGTCCAGCCGCGACGACGGCCGGTGCAGGGTGCTCGACGCGTAGGAGGCGGTGCAGAGCGTGGGGTCGCCGTAGCCCTTGAGGTAGACGCTGCCGCGCAGGACGCCGCCCGTGTCCGGCGGGTCGGGCGGTACGTACAACTCGGTCCTGAAACGGTACTCGGCGCCCAGCTTCGCCAGCGCCGTGGAAGCGGTGACGAGCTTCATGTTGGAGGCCGGCGCCAGGCGCGTGGTCGTGTTGCGGTTGAAGAGCGTGCGGCCGGTGTCCATGTCGACGACCCGCACGCCGGTGCCGGAGCCGGAAAAGCCCCAAGCCGAGAGGATGCCGCCGATGCGGCCGCCGATCGAGGCTTGCGCCGGCGCTGCGGCGAGCAACAGGAGGAGCAGGGCGGCGAGGGCGGCGGCCGGCGCCGCGCCGCGGCGCCGGCCGCTGCCCTCGCTACTCGTTCTCGTCACCGATGAGCCCGCCACCCAGATACCCCTTGATCTCGACCTGTACCAGCCGGTCCATGAACGCGTCGACCTGCTGCATCTCCTCCATGGCCTGCCCAAACGCCGGCACGTCGCCGGTCACCTGCGCGTCGCGCAGCACCTTCCACATCGCCGTCCGCACCAGCTGCAGCGCCGTCACGACGCCGCTCAGCTCGAACCCCAGACGGGCCCTGCCGGCGGCCTCGCGGTACGCCTCGCTCTCGAAGTCGCGGATGACCCCGGGCTTCTCGTACTCCTCCGCCTGGGTGAGGTTGACGAGACCATCGACCACGTTGCGCACGATGCGCGCCCCGACCGGGCTCTCGAGCACCTCGCTGTACTCGTCGTCGATGCCCGCCGCGCCACGCAGCTCGGTCTGCCACGCACGGAACAGCTCGTCGCGGCGGTCGCGGAACAGGATCGCGAGCTCTTTCACGCGGCAGCCCTTCGGGCGATGAGGGCCGCGGTGACGCCCGCCCCGACGCCGTTGTCGATGTTCACCACGACCAGGCCCGGCGCGCAGCTCTGCAGCATGCCGAGCAGGGCAGCCTCGCCGCGGCCCCCGAGCCCGTAGCCGGTCGACACCGGCAGCCCGATCACCGGGCAGTCGACGAGGCCGCTGACCACCGAGGGCAGCGCGCCCTCCATGCCGGCGGCGACGATCAGCGCGCCGGCGTCGGCCATCGTCTCGAGCGGCGCCACCAGCCGGTGCACGCCGGCGACGCCGACGTCGTAGGCGGTCCGCACCTCCACCCCCATCTCGCGACACACGCCGGCCGCCTCCTCGGCGATCGCGACGTCGCTGGTGCCGCCGGCCAGCACGCCCACCACGCCCCGCGGGTCGGGCGCGACGTGGTCGGCGCGGCGGACGACGAGCAGGCGTGAGCGCTCGCCGTAGTCCGCCGCGCCGAGGCCCTGGACGGCCTCGGCCTGCTCGGGGGTCACCTTGCTACAGAGGACGCTGGTCCCGCGCTCGAGGAACGCACCGACGATGGCCGCGAGCTGCTCGGGGGTCTTGCCCGGCGCGAACACGATCTCCGGCACGCCCGTACGCCGGGCGCGGCCGATGTCGAGCCGGGCGAAGTCGCCGACCGAGGCGAGCTCGTGGTCGCGCAACCGGGCCAGCGCGGCGTCGACGGCCAGCCGCCCCTCGGCGACCCCGTCCAGCAGCTCCCTCAGCCTGTCGTCGTGCCCGGCCATCCGGCTCCTGTTCACCCGCGCGCGCCACTGCCGCTCCAGCAAGTGACCATCGACTTTACACCGAAAGACGCGGGGAATCCTGCTATCCTAGTCCGGCAACACGGCAAGGAAGAGCTCGCCTGGTCACCTTCGTTCAGCGGCACCGCTATTGGGTCTTCGGCGCGATCGCGTTGATCGCGGCACTCGCCTTCTTCGGGTTCGAGTTCGCGACGGCTCCGACGCTGGGCGCCGTGACGCCCTCTCCCGACGCCTACCTGAACCACGACTCCCTCACGGTCAGCGTTCCGGTGAGCGGGGCCGACCGCCTCCACGACCTCTCCGTGCGCCTCGACGGCCACGACGTCACCCCCAGCGTGCGCCTGTCGGCCGACCGCCTCTACTTCGCGACCGGGCGCCTCGCCGACGGCAGCCACGTCGTGTCGTTCAGGGCCAAGAGCTCCAACGTCCTGCGGCCCGACGTGGCCACGACGTGGACGTTCTCGGTCGACACGACGGCGCCGACGCTGGTCGTGGAGACGCCGGGCGCCGACGCAGTCGTGAGCAAGGCGCCGGCGCAGGTGGCGGGCGCCACCGAGCCGGGCGCGACGGTCGTGGCGACCGCCGGCGGGGCGACGGCGACCGCCGTCGCCGGCGCCGACGGTCGCTTCGCCGTCGCGCCGACCGTCCCCGACGGCCAGACGACCCTGCGCCTCACGGCGACCGACAAGGCCGGCAACGCGACGGACCTCACCCGGCGCTTCCTGGCCGACGCCCAGCCGCCCAGGCTGACCGTGACCGGCCTGCACAAGATCGTGGGCACCTCCAGCCCGCACATCCAGGTGATCGCCACCGACGAGGCGGCGACGCCGCTGCTGCGGCTGGTCCTCGACGGCAAGCAGATGATCTCGCAGCGCACGCAGGAGCAGATCGAAGTCCCGATCGACAAGCTGCCCGAGGGCCTGCACACCATCTCCATCACCGCCCTCGACCGCGGCGGGCACAAGGCCGTCAGTCACAAGACGTTCCTGGTGAACAGCACCGAGAAGCTCGGCAAGGCGACGCTGATCGCCGGCGCCCGCGGCAAGGACGTGCAGGCGCTGCAGCGTCGGCTCAAGAAGGAGGGTTACTACCACGGGCACATCACCGGCGTGCTCGACGCCAAGACCGTCAAGGGCGTCAAGGCGATGGAGGCCGACCTCGGCCTGACCCAGGACGGCATCGTCGGGCCGATGCTGCTGGGCGGGCTGGCCGGACGCATCGTCATCGTCCAGCACGAGCACCGCCTCTACTTCTACCTCAGCGGCAAGCTGAAGAAGACCTACACGGTGGCCACCGGCCAGCCCGCCTACCCCACGCCGAACGGCACCTTCTCCGTGGTGTGGATGACCAAGAACCCCACCTGGACGCCGCCCGACTCTCCCTGGGCCGCCGGCGCCAAGCCGGTGGCGCCCGGGCCCGACAACCCGGTCGGCATGCGCTGGATCGGTACCAGCGCCTCGGGCGTGGGCATCCACGGCGTGCCGTCGTCGGAGAACTCCTCGATCGGCACCTACGCCTCGCACGGCTGCATCCGCATGTACGAGTGGGACGTGGAGGAGCTCTACGACTGGGTCCAGGTCGGCATGCCGGTCATCATCGAGCCCTGACCGTGGCCATCCCCATCGCCGTCCCCATCGCCGACCCTATCGCCGACCCCGACCCGACCCGTGGCTGAGATCTTCCCGTTCCGGGGCCTGCGCTTCGACCCCGCGCGCGTCGACCCGCAGCCCGTGGTCTGCCCTCCCTACGACGTGATCGGCGCCGCCGAGGCCGCGGCGCTGCGGCGGTCGAGCCCGTACAACGCCGTCCACGTGGAGCTGCCCGAGCCGGCCGGCGGGCTCGACCGCTACCGCGCCGCGGCCGCCCTGCTCGACGTCTGGGAGCGTGAGGGCGCGCTGGCGCGCGACGCCGAGCCCAGCCTGTACCTGACCGAGCAGGTGTTCACCGGCCCCGACGGCTGGGAGCGCTCCCGGCGGGGGTTCGTCTGCCGGCTGCGCCTCGAGGACCTCGGCGCGCGCGTCGTGCTGCCGCACGAGAAGACCCACGCCGGGCCCAAACAGGACCGGCTCGAGCTGCTGCGCGCCACCCACGCGAACCTGAGCCAGATCTTCATGCTGTACCCCGACCCGGGCAACGAGGTCGGGGCGGCGCTGTGGGGGGCGGCGGGGGCCGCGGCCCCCGCCGCCCCCCGGCCCGCCGCCCTCGAGGTCACCGATGCCGACGGCAACCTCTGCCGCTTCCGGCCGCTGAGCGGCGCGGCCGTCGATCGCGTCGCCGGGCTGCTGCGCGACCGCCAGGTGCTGATCGCCGACGGCCATCACCGCTACGAGACGGCCCTGGCCTACCGCGACGAGCGCCGCGCGGCCGGCGACCACAGCGCCGACCACGTCATGGTCTATCTGTCGAGCATGGACGACCCCGGCCTGACGATCTTCCCGACCCACCGTCTGCTCAAGGGCGTGCAGGTGCCGACGTCCGACGTCGTCATCGAGCGCCTGCGAGACACGTTCACCGTGTTCCGCGAGAGCGGCGAGGACCGGGCCGCCTGCAGCCTGATGATGAGCCACGTCAGCGCCATGACCGACGCCGGCAAGGTGTTCGGCCTGTACTGGCCTGCCGAGGGCCGCTGCGTGACGGTCGAGCTGCGCGACCCGGCCGCCATGACGCGGCTCACGAGCCGCGGCGTGTCGGCCGCGTCAGCGCAGCTCAGCGTGACCCTGCTCGACGAGCTCATCCTGCGCGACGCGCTGGGTCTCGACCCCGACCGGCTCGAGGGCCACATCGCCTTCGCCAAGAGCGTCGACGACGCGATGAACGAGATGCAGGGCGCGGCCACCGGCGGCGAGGGCGACTACGTCTTCGCCGCCTTCTTGAACGCCACGCCGATGGCCGAGGTCCGCGCCGTGGCCGAGCGCGGCGAGACGATGCCGCAGAAGTCGACCTACTTCTATCCCAAGCTGCTGACCGGCCTCGTCTTCGACCGGTTCTAGCGCCGGCGCCCCGTGTCGTACCTCGTCCTCTTCCTCACCGCCCTGGGCATCGCCTACTCGGGCGCCATGATGCCGGGGCCCATGCTCACCGTGGTCGTGACCGAGACGCCGCGCCACGGCTTCAAGGCGGGGCCGCTGGTGGTGCTCGGCCACGCCATCCTCGAGCTCAGCCTGCTCCTACTGCTGGTGGTCGGGCTCGGGCCGGCGCTGAAGAACGAGACGGTGCAGTCGGTGCTGCAGATCGCAGGCGGCGTCATGCTGATCCTGACCGCCGCCTCGATGATCGTGGGCGTGGCTCGCGACCGCGTGCAAATCGGCTGGGAGTCGGAGGCGACCGGCGGGCGCACACGCACCGTGATGATGGGGATCGTGTCGAGCCTCTCCAACCCCTACTGGGCGATCTGGTGGGCGACGATCGGCCTGGGGTTGCTGACCAAGGCCTACGCCCTCGGGGCGGCCGGCGTCGCCGTCTTCTACGTCGGCCACATCACCGGCGACCTCACCTGGTACTCGCTGATCAGCGGGGCCGTCTCGGCCGGCCGCCGGTTCATCACCCTGCGCGTCTACAAGGGGATGCTGCTCGGCGCGTCGGTCTTCCTGCTGGCGCTGGCCGTCTGGTTCCTTGCCTCGGGGATCGGCCTGGCCTAGGCCCTGAGCTCGGCGTCGGCGGCCGCGAGGATCTTCGTCAGCTCGGCCGCCTTGTCGGCCTCGAGCGGCACGGGCTTGTAGTTCTTGTCGATCCACCTGGCCTTCTCGCGCGCGACCTCGACCGGGTCGCGGAAGCCGCCGTCAGGCCCGACCTGATGGGTGATCGCCGGCACGAACGTGTGGCGCAGGTGCCGGCGCGTGTGCTTCTGGCCGAGGTAGTGTCCGCCCGGCCCGACGGCCGCGATCGTGTCGAGCGCCAGCGACTCGTCGTCGATGTCGAGGTCCATGATCGCGTAGCGGGCGCGATGGTAGATGTCGTCGCCGAGGATCAGCTCCTCGGGCGAGAACACCGTGTAGACGTCCAGCAGTCCGATGCTGGGCGCCAGGTCGCTGCCCTCCCAGGCGAACTGGGCCAGGTCCATGCCGTCCTCGACGGCCGCCTGCCAGGTGCCCGACCGCTTGGCGTCGGTGCCGCAGCAGGCGGCCTCGCTGGGCACGCCCCAGTGGTGGGCCAGCTCGGTCGCCAGCGTCCGGGCGCGGCCGTCGAGCGGGAAGCTCACGAAACCGCCGCTGCGCGGGTCGGCGTAGCTCTGCATGATCGAGTGGGCGACCGGCGCGCCGGGCGCCGCGAGCTGCACGACCACGGTGGCGGCGACCAGCTCGGCGGCGCCCAGGGCGAAGGCGCCGGCCTTGGTCGCCGGCGCCGTGGTGCCCAGCGTCGGCATGGTCACGAAGGTGACCGGCACGCCGGCCTCGGCGAACACCATCGCCGCCTCGATGCCGTCGTGGTCGAGCACCAGCGGCGAGACGGTGCCGATGAGGTCGGAGAGCACCGGGCGGCGGCGCAGCTTCTCGGCGCTGCCGGCGATGACCGTCGCCATCTCGACCGCGTACCGCGCGTGGGCCGCGCCGTTGACCATCCCCTGCAGGTGCTTGACGGTGTTGTTCCAGCCGGCCTCGATCTCGTGGAGCTGCGCGGTCTCGCCGTGGTCGCCGGCCGAGACGGTCGGCCACCAGAACGAGATCGACGACAGGTAGTCCTGCATCCGCGTGATCCGGGCGAGGTCGGCCTTGGTCGAGACGCGCTGCTCGCCGGAGTCCCAGTCCACGACCTTCACGCCGCAGCCGTCGGTCGTGCAGTAGGTGGTGTCGTCGGCGATCGCCAGCTCGCAGCTCTCGTCGCGGGCGCCGAGCGTGAAGTAGCGGGGTGCCTTCGCGTGCTCGCGCAGGACCAGATCGGGCGGCAGCTTGGCGATCTGCGTCTCGCGGTCGACGCTCGCGCCGGCTGCTTCGAGCAGCGCGAGCGCCCGCTCGGACTCGACCCTGACGCCCGACGGTCTCGAGGATGTCGAGCGTCGCCTGCTTGATGCGGTCGAGCTGGGCCGCGTCGTGGTACTGCTGCCTGAAGGCGCGCACCAACGGCTGGATGGGAGGACGATCGATCGCCATGGACGCGAGCTCCTTTCGGTCGTGCGCCGCGGCGGAGGCGCCGCGGGACCGCGGCTCGGGCGGCGGCCGCGCGCACGTGTCTGCACGGGCCCGAGTATTACGCATCGGTACAGGGGGCGCCACAGCAGAAGTTCGGCAAAGTTGGTGGGCCGGGATGAGGGGGGCGGCTGGGGCGGGCGTCACGCCCGCCCCGCCCGCCCCCGCCCTCCTACGTGACCTTCAGCTTGTTGCTCGCCGCCTTGGCGCAGACGTTTCCGGCCGAGTCCTTGGCCGAGACGGAGAACTTGTAGCTGCCCTTCGACAGCTTGCAGGTGAACTTCAGCGTCTCGGCCGTGTTGACGGGCACCGCAGCGATCGCGGGCAGCTTCTTGACCACCTTGCCCTTCGCGTTCTTGATCGTGACCGTCACGGCCGCCGTGGCGCTGCCCGGCCGCGCGTCGCTCACCGAGTACTTGAGGGTCGCGACCTTGCCGTGCTTGACGCTCGCCGCTCTGGGGGCCTTGGGCACCGGCTTCTTGGCGTCGACGTAGACGGTCACCGACCCCGGCGTCTCGGGGTTGCCCGCGTTGTCGACCGAGTAGAAGTACAGCGTGTGCTGTCCGTCGGTCCGCACGACGGGTTCGAGGCCGGCCGTCCACGCGCTGGCCGGAAGTCCCGACGGCGTCTGGTCGAGCTCCCACCAGGTGCAGGCGACCCCGGTGTCGGCGTCGCTGGCCTGCAGGCTCACCGTGAGCGGCGCCTTGCGCCAGTCGGTCGGCACGCCCACGGCGTTCGTTACCGGCGGCGCCGTGTCGGGCGCCGGCGCGACCCCGTCGGTGGCGGTGTACAGGATCGTGCCGGCGTTGCCGACCGCCCAGGCCGAGTCGAGCGGGCCGACCAGCGCCCCGTTCAGGGTGCCTGTGGTGCCCGAGCTCTCGACCGTCCAGGTGGCGCCGCCGTCCGGGCTGTAATCGATCGTGCCGCCGTCCCCGGCGGCGATCAGCTTCGAGCCCTGAACGTTCACGTCCATCAGCCCCTCCGCGGTATGCGAGGTCTCGGCCGTCCAGTTCAGCCCGTCGGTGGACGTAAGGATCGTCCCGTACGCGCCGACGGCCCACAGGGTCACGGTGGAGCCGTCGCTGACGTTGGTCACCCCGTAGAGGTCGTGGTAGACCGGCGTCGATGTCGCCGACGCCCAGCTGAAGCCTGCGTCGGTGGAGCGCATGATGGCGCCACCCGCGCCCACGGCCACGATGTACTCGCCGCCCGAGATGGTGTAGGTGGTCACCCCGTACAGGTCCGAGGTATTGGGATAGCTCCCCTCCGGGTACCAGGTCGTGCCGTCGTACGAAAGGCAGGTCTGCCCGCTCTGGCCGACCGCGATGTCCCTGGTGGTCCCGTATGCGACGGCGTACAGATTGGCCAGCGTGCCGGCGCTTCGGCTCGTCCAGGTCGTGCCGCCGTCCGACGTCGTGAGGATCGTGCCGTGTGCGCCGACGGCGCAGGCGTCGAACGTACCCGACGTCGCCAGCCCGATCAGGCTGTAGGTCGTGTTCGGCGTCTGCGACACCCACTGCTGCTGGATCGGGTTCCAGGCGGCGATGACGCCCTCGTATGCGTTCGCGTCGTAGCCCACGGCAAGGGGAGCGCCGGCGCTGAACTGGGCGACCCCGTTGAAGTCGTTGGTGAGGCCGGAGGTCGCGCCTGTCCACGTGCTGCCGTCGATCGTCCGGATGACGGTGCCGGCGCGGCCTACGACCCACGCGTGCGTGGCACCCGAGCACGCGACGGCTGTGAGGTACTCAGTGGTGCCCGACGTCGCCTTCTGCCAGGTCGCTCCGCCGTTGGTCGACGACACCACAGCGCCGCTCGTGCCGGCCGCCCACACGCGCGAGGCGCTGCCGGCGGCGACGCCGAGCAGGTTCGACGACGGCGCGTTCGAGGTCCCGGCCGTCCAGGTCGTGCCGCCGTTCGTGGTGCGGGCGATGGCGCCGCCGTCGCCCACCGCCCAGGCGTGGTTGGCGTCGAAACAGGCCACCGCCTCGAGGCTGGACGACGCCGGCGCCGTCTGGGTCTTCCAGCTCGTGCCGCCGTTCGTGGTGTGCACGATGGCGTCGCCGCCCACCGCCCAGGCATGGGTGGCGTCGGCGGAGGCCACGCCGCGCAGGTTGTTTGCGGTGGGCGAGGTCTGGGTCGTCCAGGCGACCCCGTCGGTCGTGTGGGTGATCACGCCGCCCCAGCCGACCGCCCAGGCATGGCTGGCGTCGGCGCAGTCGACGGCGTACAGGTGCGAACCGGTGCCGGCGCCCTGCACGGCCCAGTGGACGCCGCCGTCGGTCGTGTGGACCAGCGTGCCGGACATGCCGACCGCCCACGCCACGCTCGCGCTCGCGCACGTCACCGCCTCGAGGTCCTTCGTCGTCCCCGACTTCTGCGCCTGCCAGGTCGTCCCGCCGTCGGCGCTGTGCATGATGACGCCGCCGGCGCCGACGGCCCAGCCGAGCTGAGTGTCGGCGAAGGCGACGCCCTGGAGGTGAGCCCCGACCGGCAGGGGGTTCTGCCACACCCAGCCGCCGTCACCCGTCGACACCAAGGCCTGTGCGGGCAGGGCGAACAGCAGGAGGACGACGGGGCAGAGAGCAGCGAGCAGGGCGAGCCGGCGGGCCGGAATCATGGCGCTTCCTCCTGGCGGGGGTGACGGTAGTCACCGGCATCGTACTCCCGACACCCCGCGCGGGGAAGGCGCGCGAGGGCCGTGTCCCGGGCCGCCCGGTGCGAGCGCCGGGCGGCCCGTGTTTCACCCTGCGGCAGCGGGGAACCCTGCGCGCTTGCTCTAGACGGGAAACGGACAAGGAGGACACGATGCCAATGATCGAACGATCAGTCGACGTGGACGCCTCGGCCGAGACGGCCGACCGCAAGCTTCGCGAGTTCGGGCTGCGTGCGGCGATCGGCGGCGATGAGAGGGATGAGGCCGGGGTCGGGTTCGACCCGGCGGACAGCTGCGAGGTCGCAGAGACGACGCGGTTCGAGCAGATGGAGCCGGACCGCACTCGCGTGACACGGTCGGTCGACTACGACGAGTCCGACCCCGCGTGCGCAGCCGCCGTCGCTCGGCACGTGGATCATCAGATGCAGCGATTCAGGCAGTTCGCCCAGGGCCGCGCGTCCTGACGCCGTCCTCGGCCGCGACCGAGGATCCGCGCGGCGCTCGCCCCCGCACGGGGGCGAGCGCCGCTTCCGGGCCGCCCGGCGCGAGCGCCGGGCGGCCCGACCCCCACGCCGGCGCCCGGGGGGAGACGGGCTGCCGACGACCGCGAGGAGGGATGGGGGCTCGTGTGAGGCGCCGGGCGGCGCGGCCTTGACGGCAGCGGCGGCGCGCCGGGGATGGCGCCGGGCCGGCCGCGCAGGTCATGGCCGCCGCAGCCTACACGCCGCGCCGCTTCGTGTCCTCAACCCAAAGTTGTAGTCGGGGGGACGTTGCCCCGACGACCTGCCGCCGCGATCCACTCGCCCGGTGGGTTCGCCACGATGCCGCGACGTGTATATCCTTCATGCGTCGTACCACGCGGAGGAGAGCCCATGTCCACACTCATCGAACGGCTTGCCGCCGTACCCGAGATCGGCAGCGAGTTCCGACCGTTCTCGATCGCTCCCGACGGGGAGACCGTGGCGTTCGAGTGGCGGCAAGGCGGCGACTGGCAGATCTTCACGGTAGGCGCCCGCGGCGGCGAGCCGCGCAGGGTGACCGAGATCGACGACCCCTGCGGCTGCCCCAAATACTCGCGCGACGGCCGCTACCTGTACTTCGCGCGCGACGACCGCGGCAGCGAGTGCTACGACATCTACCGCTGCGACCTCGCCACCGGCGCTCTCGAGAACCTGCTTCCCGATACCCCCGACCTCATGCTCTACCCCGACTTCCACCTCTCGCCCGACGACGCGCGCCTCGCCTTCGCGATGGAGCACGGCGAGAGCGACGCGGCCGCGGTCATGCCGGCGGCCGTGAGCCCCGGCGGGGCGGCGATCGAACTGCTCGCCGACGACCCCTTCACGGACTTCTCGCCGGTCTGGTCGCCCGATGGGAGCGCGGTGGCCTTCTGGGCCGAGACGTACGGGCAGGACGGCGCCGCGTTCATCGTGGACGTCGCCACCCGCGCGGCGACCGCCATCGGCGGCGACGAGCCGGCCCTCGCTTGGACGCCGCGCTGGTCGCCACAGGGGGACAGGATCGCGTTCACCGGCGTGAAGGACGAGCGCTACGCGATCGCGCTGTACCACGTCGCCGACGGCCGCGTGGAGTTCGCGTGGTCGGGCGACCAGGACGGGCATCACCCTTCCTGGTCGCCCGACGGCCGCAGTCTCGTCTTCCTCGTCGACCACGATGCCGAGACCGGCCTGCGCCACCTGGACCTCACGACCGGCGCGGTGCGTTCGCTCGACGTGGGCCGCGGCAACCACTACCACCCGCGGTTCACCCCCGACGGCACCGCCGTCGTCGTGGTGCTGAGCGGCCCCGGCACGCCGAGCGACCTCTATCGCATCGAGCTCGCCGATGGCACGGTGGCGCCGCTGGTGCAGGGGCTGCCCGACGACCTGAAGGGCCATCCCTTCGTCGCCGGCGAGCACGTGCGCTACCTCAGCCTCGACCGCCTGACCGAGGTCCCCGGCCTGCTGTTCCGCCCCGAGCGCCCCAACGGCAGCGGCGTGGTGATCATCCACGGCGGCCCCACCTGGCACCACTCCAACGAGTGGGACCCGCTGCGCGCCGCCTTCCTCGGCGCCGGCTGCATGGTGATCCATCCGAACTACCGCGGCAGCGACGGCTACGGCCGGCGCTGGCAGCTGGCCAACCGCTACCTGGTCGGCGACGGCGAGATCCAGGACACCGCCGGCGCCGCCGCCTTCCTCGTCGAGCAGGGTTGCGACCCGGCCCGCATCGCCTGCACCGGGCGCAGCTGGGGCGGGTTCCAGACGATGGCGCTGCTCACCCAGTTCCCCGAGCTGTGGGCCTGCGGCGTGGCCGGCGTGCCGTTCTTCGACTTCGTCGCCTGCCAGCAGGACCCGGCGGTGCGCGCCGACCTCATCTGGTGGGACAAGCAGAACTCCGGTGACCTCGCCAAGGACCGGGACCGGCTCGAGTATTACTCGCCGATCAACCACCTCCAGCGGATCACCGCGCCGGTGCTGCTGCTGGCGGCGGCGCTCGACCCGCGCTGCCCGCCCGGGCAGGTCGAGGAGGTGCGAGACCGCATCCGCGCCAACGGCGTCGAGTGCGACTCGCACATCTACCCCGACGAGGGGCACGAGATCAGCGGCGTCGAGCACCGCGTCGACTACGACCGGCGCACGGTCGAGTTCATCCTGCGGCACCTGGGCGTCGCGTAGAGTCGCGTCCGAAGGGGGCGGGGGCAGGGGCCGCTCGCGGCCCCTGCCCCCGCCCCCTTCGCACGTCCGCGACGCAACGGTTTCGCTCCACCGCCCGGGGGAAAACGCGCCCCATACCGCGGTAGCTCCGCGGCAACCGACGCCCCCCATGGAGGTCAGCAATGAGCCGTTCAGACGTCGAGAGCGAGATCCGTCAGACCCTCGGCCAGATCCCTTCGTTCTTCGAGTCGATGCCCGACTCGGCCCTCGAGAACTCCTGGAACGACTTCAAGGAGTTCCAGCTTCAGGACAGCGCCCTCACGGTGCGCGAGAAGCAGCTCATCGGGTACGCGGTCGCGGCCGCTATCCACTGCCCCTATTGCACCTACTTCCACGAGAGCGCGACGACGATGATGGGCAGCACGTCCGAGCAGCTCGAAGAGGCCAACAGGATGGCCGCCGACACGTCGCGGTACAGCTCGTACCTGCACGGCCTGCAGACCGACATCTCGGAGTTCAAGCGCCAGACCGACGAGATCGGCCAGTACCTGGGCGAGCAGGCGCGCAAGGCTGCCTGACCCGGCGGGCGGTGGTTCCCGGGCACCGTCCCGTGGGCAACCGCGCCGACGCGCCCGAACATCCCGCGGGCTGCCACCGAGAGTGGCGCCCGCTAGAGGGGCGGGCCGAAGGCCGCAGGCCCTCGGCCCGCCCCGCGCCTCGGAGGGCGGGGGCGCGGGCCGTGCCGGCCCGCGCCCCCGCCCTCACGTTGACTGCCCGCCGCCCCCGCTCACAGAATCGGGGCACCTGACTCGACCAAGGGGGTCGTCATGACGCGTCGTCCGCTCCTGTACCCGCTCCTGTGCCTCGCCGCCGCAGGGATCACCGCGCTCGCGCTGGGGGCGGCGGCCTGCGGGTCGGGCTCGACCGCGTCGAGCTCCTCGCCGCAGGCCGCCGCCGGCCAGAAGACCATCGCCTACGCCAAGATCGTCGACCTCAGCCACCCGATCAGCGAGCAGATCCCGCTCTGGCCGGGCGACCCCAAGGTCGTCCTCAAGCCCGTCGCGACCTTCGCCAAGGACGGCTACTACCTGCGCGAGCTGTCGATCGGCGAGCACAGCGCCACCCACATGAACGCGCCCAACAGCTTCCTCCAGGGCAATACCGAGGCGATCACCAGCTACGGGCCCGAGCAGCGCGTCGTCCCGGCTGTGGTGATCGACGTGCGCGACAAGTGCGCGGCCGACGCCGACTACCGGCTCAGCCAGCAGGACGTCCTCGACTGGGAGGCCACGAACGGCCAGATCGCCCCCGGCTCGTTCGTGATCATGCTCACCGGCTGGGAGGACAAATGGAACGATCCCAAGGCGTTCATCAACCAGGACGCCAAGGGCAACCTGCACTTCCCCGGCTTCGCGCCGGCGACCAGCAAGTGGCTGGTCACCGACCGCCAGATCGCCGGCGTCGGCATCGACACCCACGGCGTCGACCCCGGCTCGGACACGAGCTACGCCACCAACACCGAGATGGCGAACACCCACAAGATCGCCATCGAGTGCATGGCCAACCTCGACCAGCTGCCGCCCAAGGGCGCGACGCTCGTCCTGGCGCCGCTCCAGCTGCAGAACGGATCGGGGTCGCCGATGGACATCGTCGCGCTGGTGCCGTGATGGTCACTGCCAGGTCGGAGGTCCCCTCATGAACGAGACCGGCCGCGAGTGGTACACGGACGACTTCCCGGAGCTGCGGGCAGGGCCGCCCTGGATCATGGAGGAGATGATCCTGGCCGAGCCGGCTCTCGTGGATCCCATCCTCGGGGCCGACGGACCGGACGTGGCGGCGCTGAGGGGCGCCGTCGCCGCCGCCGGCGGCGACGGCGCCCCCGTGGTCGTCACCGGCTGCGGCACCTCGGAACACGCCGCCCTCGCCGTCGCCGGGCTGATCACCGACGCGTATCGAAGGGCGGGCAGCGAGCAACCGCGCCGAGGCGCGCCAAGCGCTCGACGCGGCGCTCGATCCCCGCGCGGGCGGGCTGTGTATCGCCATCTCTCACGACGGGGGCACGCGGGCGACCGGGCTGGCCCTCGACGCCGCCCGGAGCCGCGGCGCGACCACGGCCCTCGTGACGGCGAACCCCGCCGCGCCGCTCGCGGCGTTCGCCGACCACATCATCGTCACCCCGGTCCACGACGACTCGTGGTGCCATACGCTCGCCTACACGAGCGCCATCCTCGCCGGCGCGAGCATCGCGTCGCCGGCGGCGCCGGACGCCGAGACCCGCGACGCAGCACGCGAGGCGATCGAGACCACCATCGCCCGGCGCGCCGAGTTCGACGCCGCGGCCGCAAGCCTCGGCCACCCGGGTCGCATCGTGACCGCCGGCCTGGGCGTCGACTCGATCGCGGCGCGCGAGCTCGCGCTGAAGATCGAAGAGGGCGCCCGCCGACCGGCGGGCGCCCACCACCTCGAGACGCTCCTCCATGGCCACCTCGCCGGCTGCGACGCCGCGAGCACCAGCCTCGTGCTCTTCGCCCTCGACCCGCGCGGCGGCGCGCGCCGCGACCGCCGCCTGGCGCTCGCGGCGCGCGCCGCCGCTGCCATCGGCATCCCCACACTCGCGATCGGGTCGCCGGCGGCGCTCGGCGCCCTGCCGGACGGCGTCCACACCATCGAGCTCGATCCGCCCGGGGCAGCGGACCCGCTCCTCACCGGCCTGCTGCTCGGCACGGTGTCGCTGCAGCTCTTGACGCTCGCGCTCGTCCACCTCGCCGGCACCAACCCCGACTTGATCAGGCGCGAGGAGGCGGCCTACCGCGAGGCGGCACGCATCGCCGACGACACGCCCGACTGGTAGGCGGGCCCCGCAGGCCAGTTCGGCTCGCCGTCCCAGATGTCGAACGAGGGTCCCGAAACCTCTCTCGAAGGGTGAGCCCGACCTGTTGGACTGAGGGCCCGTTATCGAGTAGCGTAGGGGTCGTGAGCACGGTACACGTCCGCGTCTATGTCACCCCCAAGCAGGGCATCCTCGACCCTCAAGGCGTGACCATCGAACGCGCCCTTCCCGCACTCGGGTTCGACGGCGTCTCCGGCGTCCGCGTGGGCAAGTTCATCGAGCTCGACGTCGAGGTCGACGGCGGCTCGCCCAACGCGGTCAAGGCAGAGGTCGACGAGATGTGCCGCAAGCTGCTCGCCAACCCCATCATCGAGGATTTCACCTTCGAGGTCGACGCCTAGCCGTGCGTGTCCCCACCCGGCATGCGCTTTCGCGGGAAGGGGTGACCAGAGGCTGACATGACCGCCGCGCCCGTCCACTTCGGAGTGGTCGTCTTCCCCGGCTCGAACTGCGACGCCGACGCGCTGCACGCCGTCTCCACGTTCCCCGGCACCGAGGGCAGGTTCCTGTGGCACAAGGACACCGACCTGCAGGGCGTCGACGCGATCATCCTGCCGGGCGGGTTCTCCTACGGGGACTACCTGCGCTGCGGGGCGATCGCCCGCTTCAGTCCCATCATGGGGGCGATCGCCGACTTCGCCGCCGGCGGCGGCCTGGTGATGGGCATCTGCAACGGGTTCCAGATCCTCTGCGAGGCACACCTGCTGCCCGGCGCCCTGATCCGCAACGTGGGCCTGAAGTTCGTCTGCCGCTACGTCGACCTGCGGGTCGAGAACGCCGGCACGGCGTTCACCTGGGGCTGCGAGCCGGGCGAGGTGCTGCGCATCGTGGTCAAGCACAACGAGGGCAACTACCGCGTCGACCCCGACACGCTGGCGACGATGCAGGAGAACGGCCAGATCGTGCTGCGCTACTGCGAGCCCGACGGCAGCGAGCGGAGAGGTCCCGACGGCGAGCCGACCGGGTCCAGCCCCAACGGGGCGCTCGACGACATCGCCGCCGTCTGCAACGAAGAGGGCAACGTGTTCGGCATGATGCCGCACCCCGAGAACTCGGTCGAGGCGGCGCTGGCCGGCGGAGCCGGCGGCCGCCGCCTCTTCCAGTCGATGATCGACACCGTGCTCGAGCGGGCGGTGGCGCGATGAGCCAGGCCAGCGACCCAGGCGGTGGCGCGATGAGCGCGCCCGAGACGGGCGCTCGCCGCGCCACCCTCGAAGCGGCCGTCCAGCTCGGCCTCACGCCCGACGAATACGCCCACATCTGCGAGATCCAGGGCGGCGAGCCCACCTACGTCGAGCTCGCCATCTACTCGCTGATGTGGAGCGAGCACTGCAGCTACAAGCACTCGCGCCCGATCCTCGGGCGCTTCCCGACCAGCGGCCCGCGCATCCTGCAGGGTCCCGGCGAGAACGCCGGCATCATCGACGTCGGCGACGGCTGGGCCGTGGCGATGAAGGTCGAGAGCCACAACCACCCGAGCGCGGTCGAGCCGTTCCAGGGCGCCGCCACCGGCGTCGGCGGCATCGTGCGCGACATCTTCACGATGGGCGCGCGGCCGTGCGTGAGCCTCGACTCGCTGCGCTTCGGCGAGATCGAGGGCGACGAGAACGCGCGCCAGCGGTTCCTGTTCGACGGCGTCGTCGGCGGCATCGGCTTCTACGGCAACTGCCTCGGCATCCCCACGGTCGGCGGCGAGGTCTACTTCGAGGACAGCTACTCCGGCAACTGCCTGGTCAACGCCATGAGCGCCGGCCTGCTGCGCGCCGACCAGATCGTGCGCGCCATCGCCAGCGGCCCCGGCAACAAGGTCGTGCTGATCGGCTCCAAGACCGGCCGCGACGGCATCGGCGGCGCCTCGGTGCTGGCCAGCCAGGAGTTCGACGAGACGCTCGAGGAGAAGCGCCCCAGCGTGCAAGTGGGCGACCCGTTCACCGAGAAGAAGCTGATCGAGGCCTGCCTCGAGCTGCTGCACCGCAAGCTCGTGGTCAGCATGCAGGACCTGGGCGCCGCCGGGCTCACGAGCTCGTCGAGCGAGATGGCCAGCAAGGGCATGGTCGGCCTGGACATCCACGCCGACCGCGTGCCGCTGCGCGAGGCCGACATGGAGCCCTGGGAGATCATGATCAGCGAGAGCCAGGAGCGCATGCTCTCGATCGTCGACCCGTCCCAGATGCCGGCCGTGCTCGAGGTCTGCGACCGCTGGGACCTGGACTGCACGGTGATCGGCGAGGTCACCGACAGCAAGATGCTGCGCATCTACTGGCACGGCGAGCGCGTGGCCGACATCCCGGCGCGGCGCCTGGCCGACGAGGCGCCGGTCATCCGCACGCCGTCGGTCAAGCCGGCCTACCTGGTCGACGAGCCCGTCGCGGTGACCGACGGCGCCTACCCGGCGCCTCGTGACCTCGGCGCCGCGCTCCTCGAGCTGCTGGCCGCCCCGAACATCGCGAGCAAGCGCTGGGCCTACGAGCAGTACGACTCCATCGTCCAGGCCAACACCGTGCAGATCCCGGGCAGCGACGCCGCCGTGCTGCGGATCAAAGGACACCAAGCGCGGCATCGCCTTCGTCAACGACTGCAACGGCCGCCACTGCTACCTCGACCCGTACCGCGGCGCCAAGGCCGCCGTGGCCGAAGCGGCGCGCAACCTGAGCTGCAGCGGCGCCCTGCCGGTCGCCGTCACCGACTGCCTCAACTTCGGCAACCCCGAGAAGAGCGAGATGTACTGGACCTTCGAGCAGGCGGTCGAGGGCATGGCCGAGGCCTGCGAGGCGTTCGACACGCCGGTCGTGAGCGGCAACGTCAGCTTCTACAACGAGAGCTTCGGCAACGCGATCTACCCCACGCCGATGGTCGGCATGCTGGGCGTGTTCGACGACGTGTCGGTCCATCAGGACGGCCGCTTCAAGAGCGCCGGCGACGTCGTCGTGCTGCTCGGCCCCGCCGACAACGCCTGGATCGACGGCTCGGAGTACCAGAAGGTGCATCATGGGAAGGTGGAAGGCCGGATCCCCGACGTCGACCTCGGTCTCGAGAAGCTGCTGCAGCGGGTGGTGCGCGACGGCGTGGCCCGAGGCATCGTGCGCTCCGCGCACGACTGTGCCGAGGGCGGCCTCGCCGTCGCGCTGGCCGAGTGCTGCGTCGCCAGCGGCGTCGAGGGCGGCGCCCTGACGGCGGCTCCGCCGCCGTCGCTCGGCGCCGCCCTGGTCCTGCCCGAGACCGCCCTGCGCCCCGACGTCTTCCTGTTCGGCGAGGGCCCGTCGCGCGTGGTCGTCAGCATCGACGCCGCCGACCTCGACGCGCTCTGCGCGCTGGCCGACCGCCTGCCGCTGCAGGTGCTGGGCGAGGTGACCGCCGAGCCGCGGCTCAAGCTCGAGCTGGGCGGCGCGGAGGTCGTCGACCTGCCGGTCGACGACCTCCGCGCCGCCTACGAATCCCTGCCCCAGCGCCTGGTCTGACCGTGGACGGCGACCACTTCCGCGATTCCTGCGGCGTCTTCGGCATCTTCGCGCCGGGCCTCGATGTCGCCCGCCTCACGTTCTTCGGGCTGTACGCGCTGCAGCACCGCGGCCAGGAGAGCGCCGGCATCGCCGTCGCCGACGACGGCCAGGTCACGGTCGTCAAGGACATGGGCCTCGTCAGCCAGGTGTTCGACGAGCAGATCCTCGCCGGCCTGTCGGGCAGCCATGCCATCGGTCACGTGCGCTACTCGACCACCGGCTCCACCGCCTGGCAGAACTCGCAGCCGCTCACCCGCAGCCGCGGGTCCAGCACCATCGCCCTCGGGCACAACGGCAACCTCGTCAACACGACCGACCTGCGCGACGAGCTCAAGCGCCAGGGCGTCAAGTTCGAGTCGGGCACCGACACCGAGGTCATCACGGCGCTCATCGCCCAGCACGCCGACAACGACCTCCTGGGCTCGGTGCGCGAGGCCGTGAGCAAGATCCGCGGCGCCTTCTCGGCCACCGTGCTCACCGGCAAGAAGGTCGTCGGCTTCCGCGACCCCTTCGGCGTGCGCCCGCTCTGCCTCGGCGACTTCGAGGGCAACCCGGTGATCGCCAGCGAGTCGTGCGCCTTCGACATCATCGGCGCCGAGTTCGTGCGCGAGGTCGAGCCGGGCGAGATCGTCTACGCGACCAACGGCGACGGCGGCGTGCGCAGCGAGCGGGTCGAGCTGCCGGGCGCGCGGCCGGCGATGTGCATCTTCGAGTTCATCTACTTCGCGCGCCCCGATTCGCAGCTCTACGGCAAGACCCTGGCCGACTGCCGCTTCGAGATGGGCCGCCACCTGGCCCTGGAGGCGCCGGTCGACGCCGACTTCGTCATCCCGGTGCCGGACACCGGCATCTCCGCGGCCATCGGCTACTCGCGCGAGAGCGGCATCCCCTACACCGAGGGGCTGCTCAAGAACCGCTACGTCTACCGCACCTTCATCCAGCCCGACGACCACCTGCGTCAGCTCGGCATCCGCATGAAGCTCAACCCCATCCGCGCCGTCATCGAGGGCAAGCGGCTGGTGGTGGTCGACGACTCGATCGTGCGCGGCAACACGACCAACAAGCTCGTGGAGATGCTCTACAAGGCCGGCGCCGCCGAGGTCCACCTGCGGATCAGCTCGCCGCCGATCCGGTTCCCCTGCTTCTACGGGATCGACATGGCCACCCGCGGCGAGCTGATCGCGGCCAGCAAGAGCGTCGAGGAGATCCGCGCCCACATCGGCGCGACGACCCTGCACTACCTCACGCTCGAGGGCCTGCAGGAAAGCACCGGCCTGCCGCGCGAGCGCTTCTGCCGCGCCTGCTTCGACGGCGACTACCCGATCGCCGTGCCCGAGGAGCTGGCCATGTGCAAGATGCGCTTCGAGGCCAACGCCGGCGAGGTGTGCCCGACCTAGGAGGTCCGGCGTGTCGCTTCCCCCAGACTGGTTCAACCGGGTGCCGCCGAAGGGTCTGCATCCGCTCGACGACCTCGACACCAAGTCCGACGGGGCCCCCGACCGGCAAGCGCCCGACGACCCGTATGCGGCCCAGTCGCCCGAGGAGCTGTACTCCCGCGCGATGGGGAAGCCGACGGCCGACCCGACGGTCGGCGAGCTCAAGGCGATCCGCATGGGAGGGTTCCTCTCACTGGCGCTCTTGGTGGTCGGACTGCTGATCGTGCTCGCGAACCCGGGGGTCGGGTTCTGGGAGCTGATCGAGGGCGTGTGCTTCCTTGGAGGCGGCCTCGCCCTGCTCGGCGTGTTCGGCTTCGGGCTGGCGGCGACGATCCGGCGTCAGGCGTGGGTACCGCTCGTCGGCGGCATCGTCCTGACGCCGATCTTCTACGCCTTCTGGGCCTGGTACCGCCTGGCCAGCGGCAAGAACTAGACGCTGAAGCCGCGCCCTTCCTTGCGCAGCCAGGCGCGGCGCTCCTTGTAGTCCGGGAGCACCGCCTCGACGAGGCGCCAGAACCGCGGCCCGTGGTTGAGCTCGCGCAGGTGCGCCAGCTCGTGCACGACGACGTAGTCGGCGATCGCCGGCGGCAGCGCCACGATCGCCCAGCTGAAGCTGACCCTGCCCATGGCCGTGCACGACCCCCAGCGCGAGCGCATGTCGCGCACGGTGATGCGCGCGGGCTCGGCGCCGACCAGCGGCGCGAAGTGGGCGACGCGCGCGGTCAGCCGGCGCCGCGCCTGGCGCGCGTACCACGCGCCCAGGCGGCGCCGGCGCTCCTCGCGCGTCGCCTCCTCGCGCAGGTACAGCACGTCGCCGCGCAAGGCGACCGGCAGGCGGGCGTCGGGGCCCACGACGACCAGCGGGCAGTCACGGCCCAGGAACGGCAGGCGCTCGCCGGTGGCGTACTGCCGCGGCGGCGGAAGCTCGCCGAGCTCGGCGAGCTTCCGCCGCACCCACGGCAGCCTGGTACACACCGCTTCCTCGATGCTTCGCAAGGAGCACCGTGTCGGTGCAGCGACGCTGAGGCTCCCGTCGTGCCCGACCGCGATCGCGATCGTCCGGCGCCGCGCGCTGCGGCGCACGGCAAAGGTCAGATCGTCGACGGTCAGGGTGTCGCTGCGGGTGGTCACTCCGCCGTAACCATAGACCACTCGCCGCGCGCACACGAACGGGTCCACCGCGCCCCGCCGATGCCATAGACTGGCGGGACAGTCGAGGAGGCGAGGGAGGTCCATGACCGACGACAGCGAGTTCACCTACAAGGACAGCGGCGTCGACGTGGCGGCCGGCAACGAGGCCGTGCGGCTGATGAAGGAGCGGCTGAAGTCGATCCACCATCCGCTCGTGCTCGAGGGGATCGGCGGCTTCGGCGGCATGATGCGCGTGCCGCCGATCAAGGACGCCGTGCTGGTCGCCGGCACCGACGGCGCTGGGACCAAGGTGCTGCTGGCCAAGGAGATGGGCCGCTACGACACGATCGGCATCGACGCGGTGGCGATGAGCGTCAACGACGTGTCGGCCTGCGGCGCCGTGCCGCTGTTCTTCCTCGACTACCTGGTCGTCGGCAAGGTCGTGCCCGAGCGCGTGGCCGACATCGTGGCCGGCGTGGACGAGGGCTGCCTGCGGGCCCAGTGCGTGCTGCTCGGCGGCGAGACGGCCGAGCACCCCGGCCACTTCAAGGAAGACGACGCCTTCGACCTGGCCGGCTTCGCCGTCGGCCTGTGCAGCCGCTCCGAGCTCTGGGGACCGAAGAACGTACAAGCCGGGGACGCGCTGGTCGGCATCGCCTCGAACGGGCTGCATTCGAACGGGTTCTCGCTGGTGCGCCGGCTGCTCGACGCGAAGGGCGTCAAGCTGACGGACGCGTTCCCGGGGGGCGACGGCGCGACCATCGGCGACGTCCTGCTCACACCGACCACCATCTACAGTCCAGTGCTGCACGACCTCGGTCACGCGGTGCCGGTGCACGCGGCCGCGCACATCACCGGCGGCGGGTTCCCCGACAACGTCGGGCGCATCCTGCCCGAGGGGGCGGCGGCCGTGCTCGACCTGTCGAGCTGGCAGCCGCCGCCCGTCTTCGCCTGGCTGCACGGCCTGGGCGTGGCCGCCGCCGAGATGCTGGACACCTTCAACTGCGGCCTCGGCATGGTCCTCGCCGTGCCGGCCGACGCGGTGCCCAAGGCGCTGGCCGTGATCGGCCAGGCCGGGCACTGGGGCGGCGTGGTCGGCGAGGTCCTGGGCGTCGAGGCCGGCGCCACCGCCATCCGCTACAAGGGCGAGCTGCGCCTGTGAAGGCGTACGACCTGATCGGCTGCGGCGCGCTCAACCTCGACCTGATCTATCGCCTGCCGGCCGACGCGCCGCTGTGGGAGCAGCTGCCGCCGCCGGGCTCGGAGTGGAGCATTTCGGCGGCCGAGCGGGCGGCCGTCGACCGCCAGCTCGACGGCATCGAGGCGGTGCGCAGCGGCGGCGGCCAGGCCGCCAACACCGCCTGGGCGCTCGCGCGCCTCGGCTACCGCACGGCGATGATGGGCCGCGTCGGACGCGACGACGACGGCCGCTTCGTGGCCGGCGAGCTCGCGCCCTGCGACGGGCGCTTCCTGGCCGGCGCCGGAGAGACCGGCCGCGTCTACGTGCTGCTCAACGAGAACGGCGAGCGCCGCAACCTCGTGTGGCCGGCGACCAACGACGACTTCGACCCCGCCGACCTGCCGCGCCGGCTGCCGCGCACCGCCTTCGCCTACTTCTCGTCGTTCGTCGGCGACAAGCCGCTGGCGGCGCAGCTCGCGCTGCTCGACCGCCTGCCCGACGACGTGCAGGTCGCCTTCGACCCCGGCGAGATCTACGCCCGCCGCGGCGTCAAGCGGTTCATCCCCCTGCTCAAGCGCAGCTCGTTCGTGTTCGCCACCGAGACCGAGCTGCAGATCCTCTGCGGCCTGCCGGCCGACGAGGCGATCGACTTCCTGCTGCAGGTCGGCGTCGGGCTGGTCGTGCGCAAGATGGGCGAGCACGGCGCCCGCATCGTGGGACGCCGCATCGACCTCTACATCCCGCCGCACCCGGCCGAGGTGGTCGACGTGACCGGGGCCGGCGACCTGTTCGCGGCCGGGTTCATCGGCGGCCTGCTCGAAGGCCTCGGCCTGGAGGCCGCCGGGCATCTCGCCGCCTGGGCGGCGTCGAGAGGCATCGGCGGCCTCGGCCGCAGCACGTATCCCGACGCCGCCGCCTGGCGGGAGCGCCTGGCCGAGGAGCGGCCGAAGGAGCCGGTCAGGAGCGGCCACGGTGAGGATCGGCTGGCTGTCGACCGGTCGCGACGAGGCGGCGCGCGCGCTGCTCGACGACGTCGTGCAGCGCGCGCGCCGCGACGGCCTCGACCTCGAGATCGCCGCCCTGTTCTGCGACCGCCCGCCCGGCGAGTCGGCCGAGAGCGACCGACTGCTCGCCCTAGCCGACGGGTTCGGCATCCCGTGTCTCACCCTGTCCAGCGCCACGAGCTGGGCCGACTGGTGGCGCGAAGAGGTGCCGCACGACGGTCCGGACCTCGTGCACAAGACCGCCGAGCGCGAGCGTTGGCGCGCCGCCTTCCACGACCAGGTCATGGAGCTGCTCGACCCGCTCGGCGTCGACCTGCTCGTGCTGGCCGGCTACATGCTCGTCACCAGCCCGGCGATGTGCGACCGCTACCTCATGCTGAACCTGCATCCCGCCCTGCCGGGTGGCCCCACCGGCACCTGGCAGGAGGTCATCTGGGAGCTGCTGCGCCAGGAGGCGCGCGAGACCGGCGCCATGATCCACCTCGCCACCGCCGAGCTCGACCGCGGGCCGGTCGTCACGTACTGCTCGTTCCGCATCGTCGGCCCCGCCTTCGACCGCCAGTGGTTCGCCTTCCGGCGCAAGGTCTGGAACGAGGGGATCAACGAGGTCATCGCCGTCGAGGGCGAGCGCGAGCCCCTGTTCGCCGAAGTGCGCCGCCAGGGCGAGCGCCGCGAGATCCCGCTGCTCTACCAGACGGTGCGCCAGTTCGTCGAGGGCCGCCTGCTGGTGCGCGACGGCCTTGCGGTGGCCCTCGAGGGCGAGCTGCCGCTGTCCCTGACCGACGAGGTCGAGGAGGAGCTGCGGCGCGGCTCCGGCGGCGAGTAGGCGCGGCGGCACGACACGATGTCCGCGAAGGTGACCCCGTGACCGCCGCCCGCATCTTCGTCACCGATTGCGAGGGTCCCGTCTCACGCAACGACAACGCCATGGAGCTGGCGGCGCGGTTCATCCCGTGGGGCGGCGAGTTCTTCGCCCGGCTGTCGCGCTACGACGACTTCCTCGCCGACGTCGAGCACCGGCACGGCTACAACGCCGGCGACACGCTGCGTCTGATCGCGTCGTTCTTCGTCGCCTTCGGGCTGACCGACGCCGACGTGCAGGCGTTCAGCGCGGCCAACGTGCTGCTCGTGCCGGGCGCCGGCGAGGCGCTGCGCGAGATCGCCGGCCTGGTCCCCAGCTTCATCATCTCGACGTCGTACACGCCCTACATCCGCGCCCTCTGCGAGGTCGTCGGCTTCGACTTCGGGCACTGCCGCTGCACCGAGCTGTCGCTGGACGCGTGGCAGCGCGAGATGGGCGACGACGAGAAGCTCTGGCTGCGCGACCAGGTGCAGCGGGTGATGGCGCGGCCGGTGATCGAGATCCCCGACGGCGCCACCAGCCGCCACGACCTGACCCGCGACGACAGCATCACCGTCGGGCTGCTCGACCAGCTGTTCTGGTTCGACATGGACGACGGCAAGCGGGTCAGTGGCCGCATCCTGGGGGCGGTGCGGCCGGTCGGCGGCCGCATGAAGCTCGCGGCGCTCGAGGAGATCGTGACCGCTGCCGGCGTCGATCACCACCACGTCATGTACGTCGGCGACTCGATCACCGACGCGCCGCCGTTCGAGGCGGTGCGCGAGTGGGGCGGCGTGTCGCTGAGCTTCAACGGCAACTCCTACGCGCTGGGGGCGGCGGAGTATGCGGCTGCCGCCGCAGACGCCGCCCCCATCCTCGAGCTGGCGCGCGCGTTCGCGACCGGCGGCCATCCGGCGGTCGCCTCGGCCGTGCGGGAGTGGTCGATCGACCACGCGCCGCCCAAGCCGGCGAGCGAGGAGTACGGCGCGGTGCCGCTGCCGCAGGTGGGCCGGGTGGACGAGGCGGGCGACGGGCTCGCCGAAGCCTCGGCCTGGGCCCGCGCGCACGTCCGCGGCGAGCCCGTCGCCCGCCTCGGCTGAGCGCCGCTCTTCAACCGCGAGCGCCTTCCCGATAGACTGACGGCGCGCAACGTTCCGGGAAAGGAGCCCCGAGTGAAGGTCCAGCGAGCCCTCATCTCCGTCCACGACAAGAGTGGTCTTGTCGACTTCGCGCGCGAGCTGTCGGACATGGGCGTGGAGATCATCTCGACGGGAGGGACCGCCAAGGCCATCGCCGACGCAGGTATCCCGGTCACCGAGGTCTCCGAGGTCACCCAGTTCCCAGAGATGCTCGACGGGCGCGTCAAGACCATGCATCCGCGCATCCAGGGCGGCATCCTGGCGCGCCGCGACGTGCCCGAGCACATGAAGACGATCGAGGAGCACGGCATCAAGCCGATCGACCTCGTCGTGATCAGCCTCTATCCCTTCGAGCGCGTCTCGTCGCAGCGCGGCGTCGACGAGCAGACGGTGATCGAGAACATCGACATCGGCGGCCCGACGATGATCCGCGCGGCGGCCAAGAACCACGCCGCGGTCGGCGTCGTCACGAGCACCAACGATTACGCCGCGGTCGTCAACGAGATGCGCGAGAACGGCGGCGAGCTGAGCGCAGCCACGCTGCGCGCCCTCGCCGCCAACGCCTTCGAGCGCACCGCCCACTACGACGTGGTCATCGCCAACTGGTTCGCCGAGAGCGAGGCCGACTTCCCGCGCCACATCCTGCGCGACTACGAGAAGGTCATGGACCTGAGCTACGGCGAGAACCCGCACCAGCGGGCCGCCTACTACACCGAGAGCGGCGCCCGCCGGCACCTGCTGTCGCGCGTGACCCAGCTCCACGGCAAGCAGCTCTCGTTCAACAACCTCTACGACCTGCAGGCGGCCCGCTCCCTGTGCGACGAGTTCAAGCTGCCGGCCTGCGCGATCATCAAGCACAACAACCCCTGCGGCTGCGCCCTGGCGCCGACCCTGACCGAGGCCTACCAGAAGGCGCTCGACGCCGACCCGGTGAGCGCGTTCGGCTCGGTCATCGCCGTCAACCGCAAGGTCGACGTCGAGACGGCCAAGCGCATGAACGAGCTCTTCATCGAGGTGCTGTTCGCGCCCGGCTACGACGAGGACGCGCTCGAGATCCTGACCGGCAAGCAGAACATCCGCGTGCTGGTCGACAACGAGCGCCGCAAGGTCAGCCCCGGCGAGACCGACATCAAGCGCGTGCTGGGCGGCGTGCTCGTGCAGGACAGGGACGACGACCTCGAGGAGCGCGACAACATGGAGGTCGTCACCAAGCGGCACCCGACCACGGCCGAGTGGGACGACATGTTGTTCGCGCAGCGCGTGACCAAGCACGTCAAGTCCAACTCGATCGTGATCGCCAAGAACCTGGTCACCCTGGGCGTCGGCGCCGGCCAGATGAGCCGCGTCGACTCGACGCGGATCGCGGTCGAGAAGGCAGTCGCGAAGGGCGACATGAGCGGCGCCTCGATCGGGTCGGACGCGTTCTACCCCAAGACCGACGCGGTGGAGATCGCGATCGACGCCGGCGTGACCGCGTTCATGCACCCCGGCGGCTCGAAGGGCGACGACGACGCGATCGCGGTGTGCGACGCCCGGGACGCGGCCATGGTCTTCACCCACCGGCGCCACTTCCTGCACTAGCGCCGGCGGCGACAGGCGGCATCGAAGGGGCCCGGTCGCCGGGCCCTTTCGCGTTGAAAGGACCGCTGGATGAAGGAGCCGGAACGGATCGGACTGCCGCGGCTGGAGGGCGGGGGCGTCGTCGTGCGCCCGTGGGCGCCCGACGACGCCCCCGCCCTCGCGGCCGCCTGCAACGAGCCCGACATCGCGCGCTGGTGCATGCTCGAGCAGCCGTACACGCGCCGAGCACGCCCGCGCCTGGATCGAGGAGGCGGCGTCGGCCTGGGAGCGCGACGACGACGCCCACCTGGCCGTGACCGACGCCGCCTCCGGCGAGCTCCTCGGCGCCGTCGGCCTGCTCCACACCAGCCTGGTGGAGTTCGAGGGCGAGCTCGGGTACTGGGTGCGCGGCGCGCGACGCCGTGCCGGCGTCGCGCGCCGCGCCCTTTCCCTGCTGGTCGACTGGTCCTGGTCCGGCGTCGGCTTACGCAGTCTGCGTATCTGCGCCGCCGTCGACAACGAGCCATCACAGCGGGTGGCCCTGTCGCTCGGGTTCCGGCCCGAGGCCGTCCTGCGCAGCTACCGGCAGATCGGTGAGCGCCGCAGCGACGCCATCCAGTTCGGGCTGACCAAGCCCGGCTGGCACGACGAGCCCGGGCGCCCCGACGGCATCGCCGATGCCGAGGTAGAGCCCCGCAGCGACCGGCCACCGGCCGGCGAGATCGTCCTGCCGGCGCAGCCGCCGGTGCTCGCCGACGGCGAGCTGCGGCTGCGCCCCTGGCGCGACGACGACCTCTCCGCCCTGGTCGCCGGCACCGACGAGGTGGCGGCGAGGTGGCTCTTGTCGATGCCGTGGCCGTACACGGAGGAGGCCGGCCGCGCCTTCATCGCCCACGCGCAGCAGGCGTGGAGCGGCCATGCCGAGCGCAACGAGTTCATCCCCTGGGCGACGACGCAGCCCGAGGCCAACTGGGCGATCACCGACGCGGCGACCGACCGACCGCTCGGCGGCGTCGACCTCGACCTCGACATCGAGCTCGACCACGCCGCCGGCGAGATCGGCTACCGGATCGACCCCGGGGCGCGTGGCAAGGGCATCGCCACCCGGGTCACCACGCTCGTGGCCCGCTGGGCGCTCGACGAGCTCGGCCTCGCCCGCCTCAAGATCGGCGCCGACGTCGAGAACGCCGCGTCCTGCGGAGTCGCCCGCAAGGCCGGCTTCCTGCGCGAGGGCACCCAGTACGGCGTGATCTGCAGCGACGGCACGGCCGGCGCCGACGCCCTCTTCTCGCTGCTGCCCGAAGACCCGCGGCCCTAGGAGTTGACCGCAGCTTGCGCTGCTGACGACGGCGAGAGGCTGCCTCGGCGGGGTGCCTGCGACCCCCTTTGCGAACTTGCACGATGAAGCGGCTCACGGGTGGGGTAGAATCCATGACCCGTGGGCCGCTAGCTCAGTTGGTAGAGCACCTGACTTTTAATCAGGGTGTCGTAGGTTCGATCCCTACGCGGCCCACCAGAAGTGGCTGCAAATGGGCCACTTTCTGGCCGTCTTCCCCGCTCCGAAACCCTCTTGCCGACGAATGCCGACATTTTGACGACAAGACTCTCCGTCACTGCTGCACACGGAATGGCACGAGCCGACATGCATCGCTTGAGGGCACCCTCGAGCCACGTCGGCTCTGCATCGGCAAGCCACTCGGAGTGGCCGCATGGTGCGCCTCTTGGAGATCAGGTCACCACATGGAATCAGGTGCACGCCCACATGCGCCCCGCTCGCCTGCTTACACATTCCGCCGGTATATCACCTAGGAGCATCAGGCGTCTGGCGCGATCCCCAATTGCTCCAGCGCGAACCGAGTCAGCATGCCCTGCGCCTCCTCGGACGACATCTCCTGATAACCTACCGTCGCCCGGTACGACAGGCTCTCCGACAGCGCGAGGAACCGGCGACACACCTCGTCGAGAGGCGCGACCGGCACGAACGAACCGGCCTTCACACCGCTCTCGAGGATCGCCCTCGCGCCCTCGTACCAGATCCTCGACATGCGCATGGACTCCTCGAGGAAATCCGGATGGTTCCTGACTCGCGCCCAGACTTCCAGCCACAACACGTACTCGTCGCGCGCGGTGCCCCCGGCCGGTATGCACAGCATGGCCAGCCGGTGGACGTGCTCGACGGGCTCCAACGGCTCAGCGACGAGTCTTTGGAGAGCCTGATTCGACTGCTCGCACGCCCAGCGGAAGGCTGCGAGCAATACCTCGTCCTTGCTCCGGAAATGGTAGTGGACGCTCGCGCTCGAGAGGCCGGCCGACGCGGCGATGTCGGAGATCCTCGTGTCTGAGAGCCCCTTCTCCGCCATGACGCGGCACGCCGCCTCGCAGATCCGTCGCTGAGGCGAGTCCCACTCGATGACGGTCTCGGGCGCAAGGCCTGAGCCGTCTCGCCAGGACGAGCCTACGCGACGCAGCAGCTTCTGGGTCTTCGTGCCGCCGGCGAAGCTCCGTTCCAGCCTGCGGAGCATGCTCCACGCGCGCCGGTAGGTGATCCCGAGTCGCTCCGCCAGCAACCCGGCCGTCACTCGCGTGGGAGAGTCGACGACCATGCCGACCGCCGAGAGCCACTGGGACAACGGGATCGGCGAGCCGGCGAACGGGGTCGCCGCGGCAGGGTAGATCTGGCTGCCACACCGGTCGCAGGCGTATGAGCGTCGGGTGCTGACGCGATGAAAGGACCGGATGCCGCCGCACTTGCGGCAGACCGCCGACCTGCCGTCCGCCGCGTACAGCGCGCGCCATAACAGCTCCAAGGCCCTGTCTTCGTCCTCGGTCTTCACGGTGTCATCCTACCCCTGCATCCGGGCCGTGGCCGGTCCGTGGTTATACTTGTCTGTACGTGAAAGGCATCTCACTTTCTACGTGTAAAGACATGTATACATTTCTCTTGACACAGGTCAAACGTGCGAGTACAAACTGACTCGTCAGTCACTGCGTCGGCGGTCCTCTAGGCCGTTGGGGGAGTTACGGGATGGGTCACCGCAGCCACGCTTTCGACCGAGAAGCGAAGCTCGAGGTAGCGGAGCAGTCGCGGGACTCGATCGTCGACTTCGTGACGGGCCTGAGGTGGAAGGACCTGCCGGCGAGGGTGCAGCGCCTGGCGTCCATGTGTATCCTCGACGCTCTCGGCGCCATGCTCGCCGGGACCCGCGTTCCCGCCGCCTCGATCTCCGCCGACTACGCTCTCGCGACCCTGCCGGGCGGCAGCGCCACGGTCGTCGCGCGTGGACGGCGTTCGTCCACGCTCGGGGCCGCCTTCGCCAACGGGGTCGCGGCCAACGGGACCGATGTCGACGATTGCGGCATCTACACGTGGGGACACCCCGGCGCCCAGATCGTCCCGGCCGCTCTCGCGGTCGCGGAGGAGCGCCGGATGTCGGGGCGCGCCCTGCTCGAGGCGCTCGTCGTCGGCTACGAGATCGCGTTTCGCGCCGCACGCTGCTCTCACGACTTCCACGACGTCTACCGCTCGTGCGGCTCGTGGGGATCGGTCGCCTGCGCCGCCGTGGCGGCACGGCTCATGGGCCTGTCGGAGAAGGAGACGAGCCATGCTCTCGGCATCGCCGACTACGACTCGCCCTTCCTGCCCATGATGCGCGACATCGACCACCCGGCGATGGTCAAGCACGGCATCGGCGCGGGAGCGCTGACCGGCATCATGTCCGCTCAGTTGGCCGAGCGGGGATTCACCGGCACGCCCGCGCTGATCGAAACCACGCGTTACCAGGCGTGGGTGGGCGACCTCGGGGAGAGGTACCTGCTCGACGGCGGCGTGACCTGGAAGGAGCACTCCTGCTGCGCCTGGACGCACCCGGCTCTGCTGGCCCTCGCGAAGGTTCGAAAGGCCCACGACATCGACCCGGAGAGGGTGGTCCGGATCGAGGTCGAGACGTTCCACCAGGCGTGCCGCCTTCATGTGAAGGCGCCGATGACCACCGAGGAGGCCCAGTTCAGCCTGCCATGGACGCTGGCCGTGATGCTGGTCGACGGGGAGGTCGGACCCGACCAGGTGCTGGAGACGAGGCTTGGGGACCCGCAGGTGGCCCGCCTGGCGGCCAGTGTCGTGTCCCGCTCGAACGATGAGTTCACCGAACTCCACGCGCTCGCCGAGGATTTCGACCCGGCCGGGATGGACCCGGCCGTCGTGCGGATCAGGCTGGACGACGGCACGGTGTTCGACTCGGGGGTCGTGGACTTTCCCCTGCGACAGATGTCGCGCGAGGAGCTGGAACGCAAGTTCCATCGGGTCGCCGGGTCAGTGCTCGGCTGTACGCAACGTGAGGCCGTGGTCGAGCTCGTGGAGGGCCTCGACGAAGAGGCCGGCGTCGCCGGCCTGGTCGCGGCCCTCCTCCCTACCGGGACCGAAGCGGGTTCTCTGTACTCTTCCGATCCTGAACTCGCCAGTGGAGGTGACGTGTGGGTCTGATCACTACCCGGCTCTGGGACGACGAAGAGTGTGCCCGGGTCCACGACGCGACACTGCGCATCCTGGAGGACTGTGGTGTCGAGGTCAGGTACGAGCCTGCGTTGAAGCGTTACGCCCAACTCGGCGCCCGTGTCGACGGCACCCGGGTCCGCCTCGAGCGGAGCCTGATCGACGAGGCGCTGACGATGGCGCCCCGCTCGTGGGTCGTCAAGTCGCGAGGCCGCGAGGAGACCCTGGTGCTTGAGGACGGCAGGGTGTACTTCGGGACCGGCTCGGACTGCCTCTACATCGCCGATCCAGACGTCGGCGAGCGTCGCCGCGCGACGCTCGCCGACGTCGAGGGCCTGTCGGTCCTGTGCGAGTCGCTGCCCAACATCGACTTCGTGATGTCGATGGCGTCCCCCGTGGACGTGCCCGCCGAGGACGAGGTCCTCCAGCAACAGGCGGCGCTGCTCAAGGGGACCCACAAGCCGCTCCTCGTCACGCCGCGCGACGGTTATCAGCTCGCCCGCATGATGGAGATGGCCGAGGTATGCGGTGAGGGCCACAGCATGATCGTCTATGCGATGCCCTCGCCACCGCTCATGCACGACGAGTTCGCTCTCACCAAGGTGATGGAGTCGGCAAGACTTCAGCTGCCGCTGGTCTACTCCCCGGCTCCCGCCGCCCCCACCAGCGCCCCTGCCTCTATCGCCGCGGTCTCGGTGGTCGCCAACGCCGAGGTCCTCAGCGGGCTCGTCCTGCACCAGGCCGTGAACCCAGGGGCGCCCTTCGTCTACGGCACCGGGTGCGATCTCCTGGACATGCGGACGCTGATCAACCCCTACGTGACGCCCGGCTGGTGCCAGGGCGCCCAGGCGCAGTGCGACATGGCCCGCTTCTACGGCCTGCCGAGCTTCTCGTATGCCGGCTTCTCGGACTCAAAGGCGCTCGACGAGCAATGGGCGGCGGAGGCAGCGTTGACGGCCATCGTCGGGGCGCTGTCGCGAAGCACGCTCCTGCACGACGTCGGTTACATCGAATCCGGCCTCCAGACGTCATACGAGGCGATCGTGCTGGGAGACGAACTAGTGGGCTTCGCGCGGTCGCTGCTAGGCGAGGTGCCGACCGACGAAGAGGCGTTGGCGGTCGACGAGATCATCGCCGTCGGCCCCGGCGGAAACCATCTCGGCCGGCGCTACACCGGAGCAACTACCGGCGATTCTGGTCGGCCTCGCTGCTCGACACCGCGGCCCATGATCGTTGGGCGGCCGGCGGCGGGCTCACCCTCGGTGAGCGTGTCAGGGAGAGTAGCGGAGCTGAGAGGTGCCGGGCGGGCGTTCGCCCTCGATGAAGCGGTCTCGCGCCAGGTCGACCGTTTGGCCAGAAGGTTCCGGGACGACCACGACATCGTGATCGTCGGCCATGAGCTGAAGGGGGAGCCATGTCGGCCATCTCACACTCGTTCGAATCCACCGAGGCTCGATGCGGACCTGCATGGCAGTCGTGTTCGTGACCATCTTCCTAGTCCCGGCCCTGACGCTGCGCCTGACGCCAGGGCAGCGAGCCCTTCGCCTCAGGCGTCCGCGGGCGCGACGGGCGCACGGGAACGACGCTGCGCGTCGGCTTCCCGGAGGCCGTCGACAGTCTCAACCCGTTCGCAACCATGAGCGGGATAGGGTGGGAGGTCCTGACTCTCGGCTACAGCTACCTCACTACATGGGACGATCACTATCGGCCCGTCCCCGACCTCGCCGAGAGCTGGGCGACCAGCGCCGACGGCAAAGTCTGGACATTCAAGATCAAGTCGGGGGTCACCTGGCACGACGGCGTGCCGGTGACGGCCCACGACGTCGCCTTCACGCTCAACCTGATCAAGAAGAGACAGATCGCTTCGTTCGCGACCGAGGTGGCCCCGATGAAGAGCATCGTGGCGCCCGACGACAGGACCGTCGTGGTGACCTGCAATCAGCCCTACAGCGGCATGCTCGCTCTTGACATGCCGATCCTCCCCGCGCACATCTGGAGCAAGATCCCGGCCGACAAGCTCGAGAGCTGGCCGAACCAGCCCTTCGTCGGGTCCGGCCCCTTCAGGCTGGCCGACTTCAAGCGGAACTCCCTGGTGAGGATGGTCGCCTACGATGGCTACAAGGCGGGCCCTCGCCCCGCTGTCGACGAGGTGGATCTTCTCACCTACCAGAACCCGAATAGGATGGTCATGGACTACCAGTCGGGCGCTCTGGACGCGGTCACGAGCTTCCCCACGGCCAACTACAAGAAGCTCGCTGCGATGAGCGGTTCCAAGACGGTGGCCGGGACGTTCATCGGCTTCGAGGAGCTCGGCTTCAACTGCTGGGACAGCCCGCAGTCGAGGGGCAACCCCCTGCTGCTCGACCAGCGCATCCGGCAGGCGATCGCCTGGGCGATCGACAAGAAGCAGCTCGTCAATCAGTGCATGTTCGGGCAGGCCGAGCCGGCGACGTCGATACTGAGCCCGATCATGTCCTGGCACTGGCAGCCGCCCGCGGGCGAGATCGTCACATTCGACCCCGAGAAAGCGAACCAGATCCTCGACCCGGCAGGCTACGTCGATCGGGACGGCGACGGCGTTAGAGAGGCGCCCAACGGGGCGAAGCTGAGCTTCCGCCTGACGGCGCTCAACGAGTATCCCGAACTGCTTAGCGCGGCGAAGCTGATCCACAGTGGCTCAGCGACATCGGCATCAAGATACGGATCGTCACCATGTCGGAGTCCTCGTTCTACGACGTGGTCTACGGGTCGACCGACGACGACATGTATCTGTGGGCGTGGGGCGGCGGTCCCGACCCCAACCTCATCCTCAGCGCCTTCACGACCGGCCAGATCAAGTCCTGGAGCGACTGCAACTGGTCGAACGCGGAGTATGACCGGCTCTTCCAGGCGCAGACACGGGCGGTGAGCTCAGGAGCGCAAGAAGATCATCGACCGCATGCAGCAGCTCCTCTATGAGTCTGACCCCTACATCGTCCTGTGGTATGCGGTGAGACCCGAGGCCTGGCGGACCGACCGGTTCACGGGCTGGCGCCAGGTGCCGCCTGAGACGGGCGTGCCCCTGTACAACTACACCCGCCTCAGTTACATGGACCTGCGCCGGCACCAGGGGAGGTCCCGGGGCAGCCACCTGCCTCGGGCTGTTCGCTGTGGTGGTATCGTTGCCGTTGGCGGCGTCATCTGGCGGCGCAAGCGGCCGAGACCCATCGAGACGGAATAACCCCAAGCCGCGGGGGAGGGCGCGCGGAGGCCCCGGTGGTCAGAGCGCGACCTCCCCCGCGGCGTCGGGAAGGACGGCGTCAGCAGCTGCCGGCGCACTGTGGGAAGAGCACGACCTCGAGGCGATCGAACGGATGGCGTTCGCGATCCTCGACAAGGCCGGGGTGGCTGTGGAGTCGCCGGCAGCTCATGATGCCATGCTCGCGTTCGGCTGCAAGCTGAGCGATGACGGCAGGATCCGCATCCCGCCGCCGCCGTGACCCTGCGCTCTCGGCCTGCCCAGCCGTTCCGTCTGACCGCACGCGACCCACGTCACTCGCTCGACATGGACGCGGCCCCCGCCCAGATCTACACCCACAACATGAGCGGAGCCGCGACCCTGTGCGACGCGATGACGGGCGAGCGTCGTCCGGCGACCTGCCGGGACCAGGCGCGGCTGACACGCATGATGCATCACCTGCGCAACCTGCACAGCGTCTGCCCGATGGTCCAGCTCCAGGACGTGCCCGCCTCGCTCGAACCGCTCTATTCGTATCTGATCGCCGCCTGGGAGACGGACAAGTTCGTGAGCGCTCCCGGCATAGAGGAACAGACACAGGCGGGGTACCTCTCGGAGATGGCACGGGTTGTCGTCGACGCGCAGCCGTCGGCCGATGCCGTCATCGACTTCTACTCGTGCCTGCTGAGCCCGCTCCGCCTGCCTGCCGCAGATGCCGACAAGCTCCTCGGGATGGTCGGGATGGACGGGGCCGCGATGATGATCATCTCGAGCCCGACGGCGGGCACGACGGCGCCGGTCACCCTGCCGGCGGCAATCGCCCAGCAGCACGCCGAGCTTCTTGCCGGCGTCGTCGCGCTCCAGGCGGTGGCCCCGGGCACACCGACGACGCTCGGACCCCGGCTCGGCGCCGCCGACCTGCGCTCGGGTCTGCTCGCGTCCGGGAGGTACTCGACGGGCCTCGCCTCGGCGGCCGCCGTCGAACTGGCGCGTCGCAGCGGCCTCGCCTGTGACTGCTACGGCCTGTGCACGGACAGCATAGTCCCCGACGCCCAGTCCGGTTACGAGCGGGCGATCAACGGTCTCTTGGGTCTCGCCCCCCGGCCCAGGGCGCTCTCGGGAATCGGCGATATGCAGACGGGGATGACCACCTGTCTCGAGGCCTTGCTCATCGATGACGACATCATCGGTCAGCTTCTCGCGTGGGCGGGCTGTTCCGGCGACTCCTTGGACGACGACGCTCTCGACGTGAGCGTCGTCGTCCAAGGAGTCGCCTCCCCTCAGGGCTTCCTTGGCCTCGATCACACCCGCCGCCACCGCTCGGATGGGTCTGCTGAAACCCGCGTCGCCTACGAAGGGGGCCTCACCCAGTGGATGCGCGAGGGATGGAGAGACATCGTCGAGCGCGCGACGGCCGTCGTCCCCGACATCCTTGCCATTGGACCGGTTGGCCTGCCGGACGAGGTCCTCGAGGGTCTTTGCGACCTTGTCCGGCAGGCCGCACGTGACATGGAAGTCTCCGACTACCCCGACCCTCGCGGCGTCGTCCTCGAGAGCTGACGTCCACCATCCCACACGTCCAGGAGGAGGCGCGATGAAGGTCTTCATGAGTCTCGATCTCGAAGGAGCCACCGGCGTCTTCAGCGATGATCAGACCCAGCCGGGTCGCGCCGAGTACGCTCAAGGATGCGCGCTGCTCCTGGGGGACACGATTGCGGCGGTCGAGGGCTGCCGGGAGGCAGGCGCGACCGCCGTCGTCGTCTCGGACGGTCACCACGACGGGAGTAACCTGTCGATCCGTGACATGCCCGACGGCGTCACCCTGCGGTCGGGATTCCCCGGGCCCCATAGCTGGATCAGCGGCGTGGGACCGGGGTTCGACGCCGCGGTCTTCGTCGCCTACCACGCGATGGTGGGCACCCGTGGAGCGATCCTCGACCACACCTACCAGGACGGCGTCTATGGTCTCGAACTCGAAGGGGTGGGCGAGATCGGCGAGTTCGGTCTGGCGGCGGCCGTCTGCGGCGCGTACGGCGTCCACGTCGTGTTCGCGAGCGGCGACGCGTGCCTGGTGCGCGAGGCCGAAGAGACCATACCCGGCATCCGCACGGTCGCCGTCAAGGAGGGGCTCTGGCACTCGGGCGCGCTTCTCTCGACACCCGCACAGACCGCCCGCCTGATTCGGGAGGGAGTGCGGCAGTCGCTCCTCAGTGAGGCCAAGCCTCAACCCCTCGACTGGAGCGGACGTTCGTTGCGAATCCTGTTCGCCACGAACGACTACGCAGACAAGGCCGGCGCCTGCCCGGGCGTACAGCGCGGCGACGGCAGGAGCGTGCTCATCCCCGCCCAGGACTTCCTCGACCTCTTCGCCGCCTTCCTGGCCTGCATGGAGCTCGCGTCGCGCTAGAGCCTGCTCCGTGGTGACCAATCCGCGGTAGACGATCCACACCTCGCGGGCATCGTGACGGCATGGCACTGGTGGCCGGATATTCGCTGCGAATGCCCAAGCCGGACGACTTCGAACAGGTAGTGACTGTGTTCGTCGATGACGAGCTTGACTACGCCGGCGAGTCCACGCTGGGCGCGCACTTCGTGATGCATCTCTTCGGTCCGATCACCGGCCCACACATGAGACTAGTTCTGCTCGAACAGGCGCACGAACTCGTCGACGGTGGCAGCCACGTCGTCGTCGGTCGTATAGACGGTGGCCACAGTGTTCTCCAAGTACCATAGGTTCTCGTCGCCGGGCACCGCGCCGGGGTCGAACACGCTGATGTGTGTCTCGTCCGGCCCCTGGTTGTTCCAGACGACCGCGAGTCCACCCGGGGTCCTAGCCCTCACAGCCAGACAATGACCCCCCGTGTCCTCGACCTCCGCCGGAACACCCCGAGCCACGAGCGTGTCGGCGACGGCATTCTCCGTGGTTCCCCATTCGTACATCGTCACCCCCGATCATTCGGCTGCGGACTGTCGCTCGACCGATCGCACAGACTCTGCCTTGATGCGCCAGTGACCGCCCCGGCTGACGACCTCCCACAGTCCTGCGAAGCGACGCGGACACCGGCACACCGGCGGCCCCGCCTGCAGGGTCGATCGGCAGCGGGAGACGGCCAGCTCGCCTGAAACGGCGGCGTACCCGAGGCACTGTGGTTGGTCAACCGACGTGCTGCGTCAGGCCTCGGCGGTCAGGATGGTCAGGAACAGTGTTTCGGCCAACACGCAGCGCTCGAGCTCGGCGAGGTCGACGCTCTCATCGACACCGTGGATACGGGTCTGAGGCTCCTGGCGCCCCACAAGATCATCTCGGCGCCCGGCGCCGCATCGAGGAATGCCGCGACGAGAGGGATCGAGGCGCCATCCCCGTAGTGCGCGACCTCGCGGCCGAAGGCGTGACGCAATGCACGCGCCGCGGCCGCATAGGCGGGTCCGTCGGTCCGAGCGAAGAAAGCCCTCGCCGCCGCCGCCGTCGGCAAACCTCGACCTTGACGTGCCAAGGCGCAACCGCCTTCAGGTGCGCGACAACGGCATCCCGCGCGCTCTCCCTTGCGTCTGGCCCGGGGCGAGCGGAATGCTGACTGCAGCGCGCGCCCGGGGCACGATTGCGCTCGCCGCGTCGTCGACCCGCGGAGCGTCGATGCCGATGACAGTGATCGCTGGTCGCGCGTAGAGGTTGTCGGCGATGGTGCCATCGGCGACGAGATCGACGCCATCGAGCACACCGGCGTCGCGCCGGAATGCCCTCTCGCCCCCGAGCCCGGCCCCTCGTAGGTGCTCGCGCCGAAGCCCGGCGACCACGACGTTGCCGGAGTCGTCGTGAAGCGTGGCCAACATACGGATCAGCGCGACCAGGGCGTCGGGGGCCGGACCGCCGTACATGCCGCTGTGGACCGGCTCCGGCTAGCGTCTCGACGGTCACGTTGGAGCTCCGCGATGCCGCGCAGCGAGGTCGTCAGGGTGGGCACGCCGAGGGCGTAGTTGCCGGCGTCGGCGATGACGATCGCGTCGGCGGCCAGCAGTTCAGCATTGGCCCGCACGAACTCCTCGATGCCGCCCGCCCCGACCTCCTCGGCCCCCTCGATCAGCACCTTGATACCCAGCGGGCAGTCGCGACCAAGCGCGACCAGCGCGCCGAGGTGCATGAGAATGCCCGACTTGTCGTCGGCGGCGCCACGGCCGTAGAGGCGGCCGTCGCGCTCGACGGGGCGAACGGAGGGCTCGTCCAGGCGTCCTCGTCGCCAGCGGGCTGCACGTCGTAGTGGGCGTAGAGCAGGACGGTAGGAGCGCCCGGCGCACCCCGCCGCTCCCCATAGACGGCTGGCGGGCTATCGGCCACGTCAACCAGGCGCACGTCGTCGAGGCCGGCCTCGGCAAGGAGCCCAGCGACGGCGTCGGCCGCAGCCGCGAGCGGCTGGGCTGCGAAGCCCTCGAAGGCCACTGACGGCAGTCGGACGAGGGCCTCGAGCTGACCGCGAAGCTGCGGCATGATCCCCCGGACACGGTGGCGAAGCACCTCGGCTTGCGACGAGTCGGTGGTCATACGAGCTCGACTTCGCTGCCCGCGTCCATCGCGAGAGCCCGTTCGTAGGCGAGAGCCGCGAGGACGATGTCTTGCGCCGCCTGCGGTCCCGGCTCTAGTTGAACACGGTGATCTCATCCGCGCTCTCCCTGCCGGTGGCGTCGCCGGCGAGAACGGCGCCGATCTCCGCGTGCACGTCGGCTTCGGTCATGAGGCCTTCGCGAAGGGGGTGTTGCAGCTCTCCCGCCGTACGACACTGGGAGACGAGGTCCACGAACAGGCGCGAGCGGGCCGTGAGATGTTCATCGAGCTCCTGCTTGCCAGGCCCGTCAGCGCCGATGGCGGTGATATGTGTGCCCGGCCTGATCATGTCAAGCATGACCAGAGCTTCTCGCGACGGCGTAGCCGTCACCACGACATCTGCTTCGCCGACAGCATCGGCGATAGAGTAGGCGACCACGACCTCGACGCCGAGCTCTGCTCCCATCGTCTCTGGAAAGCCGGCGGCAGAGATCGAGGTTGTCTGGCGGCGCCCAGACAGCGGCGCGTTCGAGCGGCGGCACGCGCGCGACGGCGCGCGCGGCCATGGCGGCGATCTCGCCGCAGCCGACCAAGCCGAGACTTCCTGCATCCGCGCGCGCGAAGAGCCTCGTGGCGACGCCGGCGGCTGTGACCGTGCGCCAGCTTGTGAGCAGCCAGCCGTCCATGAGCGCCAGGGGGAAGCCCGTGCTGCCATCGAGGAGAAGGACCATGGCATGGCCGGTGGGCAGCCCAAGGTCCGGATTGTTGTAGAAGCCACACGCCGCCTTGACGGTCACATATGGAGTCGCGCCGCGCATGACGGCCGACTTCACATCGATCTCTCCGTGCACGTCGGGGTTCTCGAGGTGCTGGATGGGTGGAGTCTGGACGCGGCCCTCAAAGAGCGCCACATACCCTCGCTCGACGTAGTCGATCGCCTCGCCAAAGTCGAGGAGGCCTGCAATCGCCTCGGCGCTGAGGACACGGACCTTCACTGAGCATCACCCCTGGGCCTGACTCGGCTGGGCATTCGCGAGAGCGACCGCATTCGCGTCGACCCTAGAGGGCGCCACTGGCATGTCAAGGGCAGGAATGAGCAGCGTTCGGGGCCGGGGGGTCAGTCGCCGGTCTTGTCTTTCAGCAGCAGCCGCACCATGTCTGCGAGCATCTCGAAGGCGGCATTCTTGTCGACGGCCCCCGGGTCGGCGGCGAGCTGCAGCGAGATGCCGTCAGCCACAGCGAGCACGATACTGGCGAGCGTGCGCTGAGCTTCGTCTGCCGCATCAGACTGATTGCTGAGGTCCATGACCTCGCGTGTGCTGTCGCGCGCCACTTCATAAGCGATGGCGATCTTCTCGCGAACGATCGGATCCCGAGACCATGAATGACGGCCTCCACGAAGCCCACACTGGAGCTGCTCTCGGCCAGGAGTGCGCTGTGTCCGCGGATGTAGGCGTCGCGTCGCTCCTGCGGGTCGCGTATGTCGGCTATGCGCTCCACGAGCGCGCTCCACTCGTCGTACTGCATGCGGTCGAGCACGGCGAGCAGGAGGCCGGCACGGCTGATGAAGAGTCGTTTGACCGTGGAGGGGTCGACGCCGGCTTCGAACGCCACCCGCTCGATGGTGAGCGATTCGTAGGTTTTCGGCCAGCAGGAGACTGCGGGCGACAGCCACGATGTGCAGCGCCGTCGGAGAGAGGCCATCAAGCCATTCGCTGGGGGGAGCTCCCGGATCGACCGACTCCCGCGGCCGGCCGCGGCGTCGCGGAGCTGGCTCGTCAACGGTGCTCATCACGCTGCTCCTCGACCGGGCATTTGCTGCCCTTGACAGAGACGAGGCTGCTCATAGTCTCGAAGCCTACCACCCAGCGACGCAAAGGAAGCACTGCCATCACGACCGGCCCGCGGGCCGCGTCATCGACTTGGAGGTCCAGCGTGTCAGAGAGCGTGTTCCATCGCTTCGGGTGTCGCCCAGCCATCAATGCCTGCGGCATCTACACCGATCTGGGCGGGACGGTCCTGTCGCCGACCGTATGGGCGGCCATGGAGCAGGCCAACCATGCGCAGGTGTCGATGGTCGAACTGCTCGACGCGACCGGCTCGATCGTCGCGGAGTTGCTCGGTAGCGAGGCGGCGCGCATCGCGCCGGGCGCGCCGCCTGCATCACGCTGGCCACGGCCGCCTGCATGGCCGGCGCTGACGGAGAGAAGGCGGAGCAGCTCCCTGATACCGACGGCATGGAATCGGAGGTCGCCATCCAACGGCGACACCGCTACAAGTACTACCGCATGGCCCGGATCGCCGGCGCGAAGCTTGTCGAGGTGGGCGACGACGAGGCCACGACGCCCGCGGAGCTCGACGCCGCCCTCGGCACTGGCACGGCCGCCATGTGTTTCCCGGCGCATCTGGATGGGCTGGAGGGGACCGTGTCGCTCGATGAGTCGATCAGTATCGCTCACGCCAAGGGGATCCCCGTCATCGTCGATGCCGCCTACCTCAACTACCCCGTGGAGTTGATGAGCAGCTTCACGCGGCGGGGCGCCGACCTCGTCACCTTCAGCGCCAAGTACTTCTACGGACCCAACGCCGGAGGAGTGGTCTGCGGTCGCACGGACCTGATCGAGGCCGTGGCGGCGCTCGACTTCACCCGCTATGAGTCCGGCAACTACCTGCCGCTGGGGCGCCCGTTCAAACAGGACCGCCAGACCGTCGTCGGCGTTGTGACGGCGCTCCAAGAGTGGCTCACCATGGACCACCACTGAGCGCTTCGCCGGCTACTCCCGTCGCGTTGCGACCATCGCGGGTCAGATCGAGGATGCTCCTGGAATGAGTCGCACGCCCATGCACCTGACGATGCTGGAGACGCTGCGCCCCGAGCCGGTCAACTGCCTGCGTGTCTTGCTCGGCCCCTACGCGGCCCGTGGTGCCGCAGAAGTGGAAGCCGCACTTGCCGCTTTTGACCCCGCGATTGCCCTGCACTTGCGCGAGAGCGAAATCATCGTCGATGTCGAGTGCGTCTCCGAGGACGACGCCCGCGTCATCGGGAGTCGGCTCCGCCAGGAGCTCTGGCTGCCGATGCTCTCCTGAAGCCCGAGCGAAAGGCCTTCTCGATGACATCACCGACCTCACTGGTGCCGCGCGTCGATTTCCCGAAGCCGCCGACCAGTACGTGTACCTCAACTTCGCCTCCATCTTGCCGACGCCACAGCCGGGGCTGCGCGCCATGGAGGAATACGAGCGCGGCATCCTCAGTGCCGGCACCGTGAAGTCGGACGAAGAGGCCGAGGTGCTGGCGCTGGACGGCGCACGAAGCTACGTCGCGCGTCTCATCGGCGCTGACGAGGGCTCGATCGCCATCTGCAGCAGTTGCACGGAGGCGTTGTGCCAGCTCGCCTGGGCGATCAGACCGAGCGGCAACATCGTGAGCATCGACATCGAGTTCCCGAGTGTCGTCTACCCTCCGGTCCGTGTTGCCAAGGAGACGGGAGCCGAGGTCCGCCTCGTGGGCGCTGTCGACGATCCCGCGTCGCGGCAGCCTCGATCACGTCGCCGCACTTGTCGACGATGCCACCTCGGTCGTCTGCGTGAGCCACGTGCAGTACTCGACAGGCTTGTGCCTCGACCTCGCGGGCCTGGGCAAGTCGGCGTACGTTCGACGGAGCCCTCTGCATCGTCGACATGACCCAAGTCCTGCAGGAGTGATCCCAGTTAACGCTAAAGGCAACCGCCATCGACGCCGCGGTCGCCACAGCATACAAGTGGCTCTGCGGTCCGTTTGGGGCGGCCTTCTTCTACCTCTCGCCGGAGCTGTTCGATCGGCTGGAACCTGCGCTGGTCGGGTGGCGCGGCACCTCGGACATGTGGACGTTCGATGCCACCCAGCTGACCTACGCCGACGACATGCGCCGCTTCGAGTTCTCAACCCTGAGCTACTCGTCGGCCTTTGGGCTGGCGCGCTCACTCGAGTATCTGAGCGCAGTACCGATGGAAGCGGTGCGTGATCACAGCATCGAGCTCACCAGCCGGCTCGCCGTTGGGCTTGATGATCTAGGTGCAACGATCGTGTCGCCACGAGACAGTGCTTATCGCGGCAGCATCATGACGTCGCGTTTCCCGGGCCGCGACGGCGAGCTTGTGGCGGCGGAGCTCAACCGCCGCGGCGTGATCGTCTCGCCCCGCTTTGGCGCGACGCGCTTCTCGCCGCACCTCTTCAAGACGCACGACGATATCGACCGAGCGCTCGAGGTGCTGGCGCAGGTCCTGGACGACATGCCGGCCAGGTAGGAGGTCTCGCCGATGACGCGTGCGCTCCCCGTCGTGACACCATGGTTCTCGGTGACCCGTGTCGACGCTGCCACCCTTCTGCTGAGCGAGCCCCACGTCGATCCGTTCCTCCGCGCCAACCTGTGGCTGGTGCGCGGCTCGGAGAGAGACCTCGTCGTGGACACCGGTAATGGCATCGTCCCGTTGCGCCCTTTCGTGGCGGCGCTGCAAGACGATCCGGCAAGCCGCTCGTCGCCGTCGCGACGCACGTCCACTGCGACCACGCCGGAGGCCTCCACGAATTCGACGAGCGTCTGGTGCATGAGGCCGAGATCAGGCAGTTGCGCCACTTGGCGGACGTGCCGCCGCTGCTCGCCTCGAGCTGGCCTCGGGCCTTCGTGGAGGAGTGCGCGGCGGCAGGCTATCCCTTGCCTGAGGTGCTGCTCGAGGCGCGTCCGTCTGGGGACTTCGACCCCTCCGTCTTCACTCCGACCCCTTGCAGGGCGACGAGGGCACTGCACGACGGAGACGTGATCGACCTGGGCGACCGCCGCTTCGAGGTGCTCGCGCTCCCTGGCCACTCCCCCGGCGGCATCGGACTCTGGGAGGCAGAGACCGGCATGCTCTTCTCCGGCGACACGGTGTACGACGACGGAGAGCTCCTGGACTCGCTGCCCGGCGGCGATGAGGAGGCGTATCGGGCCACGGTGCGCCGACTGCGAGACCTTCCGGTCGAGGTCGTGCACGCCGGGCACGAGCCAAGCTTTGGGCGCGCACGCCTGATTGAGATCTGCGACGCCTACCTAGATCTCACCAACGGGTAGGGATGACGCTGCGGCCGGGGCGCATTGGTGGCGCCGGGGTCAACCCTTCAGCTTGCTGACGTCTGGCCGCCGGTACTGGCCCTTGTGGGCATGCACGAGGCCCAGCGTGACCATCGCCTCGGCCGTCTTGAAGGCGGCGGCGAGCGGTTCGATCACCGGGACGTCCAAGGCGGCGCGCAAGCCTGCGGCTGCGGGAACCATCCCCGTGCACCCGAGCACGATCGCCTCAGCGCCCTTGATGTCGATGAGCTCCCGCGCGGCGTCGATGAGCAGCCGGGTGGTGGTCTCGATGTCTTCCTCGAGCTCGCACACGCCGAGCTCGATGCCGATGACGCCGGCCAGACGGCTCTCGATGCCGCGGGCGCGCGCCTGCAGCTCGATCAGGGCCACCGAGTTCTCGTACACAGACACGACCGCGAAGCGGTGCGCCAGCTGCATCGCCAGCGCCATCGAGGCCTCGGATGGCCCCACGACGGGGATGTCGAGCAGCTCGCGAGCGGCAATGACGCCGGGGTCGGCGAAGCAGTTGATGACCACGGCGTCGACGCCGGGTGCGTGTGCCTCGATCACGCGCAAGGTGTCGGCCAGGACGAACGCCTCATCATAGTAGGTCTCAACCGAGGTCGGTCCCGACTCGAGGCTCACGAACTCCACGATCGTGTCCGGGTCCTTGATCGCATCGAGGTACTCGACTTCGCTCTCGATGCCATCCATGAACACGGGTTCGACCACGAGGATCTTCTTCATGGCAGGCTCCTCTCGGCGCCGTCGGCGGCTACTTCTTCCAGTGGGCGATAGTCGATCTCGAACCCGAAGCTGCGCGGGCCGAACACGTCGAGCCCGGCCCGCGTCCGCCATTGCGCGGGCGCCGGCAGGCCGACGATTGCCACGCGCTTGCCCACGCTGGCGTGCGGGTTGGTCAGCGGCTCGTGCAAGTCCTCGTCGAGGACGCACAGGAGATCGGGGGTCGTGACGAAGACGTCGCCGTCCAGCCACGAGACCAGGTTCTCGTTCTTGTACCAGATTCTCAGTTCTGAGCCTTGTCGATCGCCATCACCGGCGACGGTGAACTCACCGAAGGTGAAGCCGTCGCGGTCCTCGTATGAGCAGCCTCCGATCGTGCCGCCGAAGAGCACGCAGCCTCCGGCTGCCGCCGCAACGGCCGCCGCCGCATTGCCTGAAGGTTGTGCGTCCGCGAAGGCGCGGCCCACCCTTTCGGCGGTGCTGAGGGCGCCCGGGATGGAAGCCCGTCGGACATCCGCAAGGGGCGCCGGATGGTCTGCGACCCAGGCGATGCCGCGACTGATCGTCGAGAAGGCGCGCACCAGGGCCTCGTCACGGAAGTCGTTAGCGACGCGCTGCACGACGATGGACTCGCCGAACTCGTTGGTAATCACCTGGGGCGTGATCGAGATGCCGCCGACGTACAACAGAGAATGCTGGACCTCGGGCACGGCTCGGCCGGCCGGGTCGGCGTCGAGGAGCGGCACTCCCAGGGCGGCGGCCACGTAGAAGGCGTCCGCCAGCGCCCATCCACCAAGCTCGCCGGAGATCACCGCGTCGAACGCGATGCCCATGTGCTGCTGGAGATCCTTGACGGCGGTCAGCGCGGGGTATTCAGCGGCCACCGTGAGGCCACGGTAGCTGGGGTCGTCGAGATCGGGATCAAGCGACCCGACCCCGTAGGGGCACACGACCATGGCGGACTCGGGCAGCTCGTCCACCTCTGCGAGGCGCAGCTCCAGTCCTTCGCCGGCGTAGCGCTCCACCAGCTCCATGCCCTGGGCGATCTCGCCGCCGCCCCCGCAACCCATGACCGCGCCGCCGACCAGGGCGGCGCGTGCGTCCGCGATACCAAGTGTCCTCACCTTGTCTCCTTACTCTTCTTCCACGGTGCTGCCGCGACGCCGCAACATGACGATCCCGATCACGACGGCCGCCAGGACGACGCCTGCCACTGCGATCACCCAGCTCGAGGAGGAGCTGCCCCCACCTGGCTGGGCCGCGGAAGGATGGACGCTGATGTAGTTGTCCGGGTTTTGCATTGTGAAGAGGACGTCGCCGATCTTCTCGGGAGAGCGGATCCAGCCGGTCCAGGCACCGCTGTTGTAGGCCTCGAGATAGGACGGGTAGACGAGCACGATCGACGGGCTCTGCGCATACACGATCTGCTGCATCTGCCAGACAAGCTGCTGTCGCTTCTGCGGGTCCATGGTCATTTGCTGCAGTGCGTAGAGACGGTCGTAGGCGGCGATAGACCAACCAGTGTCGCTCCAGTTGCCGATCTGAGATGTTGTGTAGAGAGACAGCATCCACGTCGGATCGGGGTCGCCGAACGCGTAGAGGAGCTGCATGTCGAAGTCCGGGGCGTAGGCTCCGGACGCCGTGAAGTTGTAGGTGCGCGCGCTGATCGCGCCGTCGTCAAGCACCTGGAAGGTGATCTTCAGCCCCAAGGCTCGGAACCAGCCGGCAAGGAGTTTGCCTGCGCTCTGCTGACCGACATTGCTGGTGGGGGCCCAGAGCCGCAGCGTGATCGGCTTTCCCTGGTGGTCGACGCGAACTCCGCCCTTCAACGGGTAGCCGGCCTGGGTCAGTAGCTGGCCGGCCTTGGCGAGGTCGAAGTGGTACGCGAGGTTCGCAGGAGGCTGCCAGTGCCAATCCAATCCCTGGTAGTAGTTGGCACGCACCAGCGTGGTGGCCGGGTCGGCGTAGCCGAAGTAGGCGATTTGGGCGATGCGTTGTTGGTCGACAGCCCACTGCAAGGCGGTGCGAAATGCTGGGTCGCGCAGCACCGGATTGCCGAGCGACGTCTTGCCCGCATAGCAGTTCATGTCGAGTGAGTAGAACCCGTTGATGGCGGCCGCGATAGCCGTCACGTTCGGCTGCTTTCCGAGCGGTCCGAGCTGCGCGGACGGCACGTCCCATGCACCTTGGAGTGCCCCCGTCTTCAGATCGGAGGCCATGCTGTTCGAGTTCTGATAGAGCTCGAAGATGATGTCATCGACCGCGGGCTTGGGGCCCCAGTAGCTCTTGTTGGCCCTGAGCTCGATGTAGCTGCCCTTGACCACCTTGTCCACCTGGAAAGGGCCGGTGCCGATGATCGGCGGCGAGTTCTGATACGACGTGACGGCCGCCTTCGGGCTCACCTTGGACCAGATGTGCTCCGGAAGTATGGGCACAAGCGAATTGAGCATGTTCGCCTTGGGTCTGCTGCAGATGAACTTCACGGCGAGGTCGCCGACAGGCACAACGCGGAGAACCGATTCGGTGTAGACGGCAGCCAGCGGTATCTTGTTCTTGATGATGTAGTTGTAGGTGAACGCCACGTCCTTGGACGTGAACGGCACACCGTCCTGCCACGTTACGCCGTGGCGCAGGTTGAAGGTCCAGACCTTGCCGTCAGGTGAGTGATTCCAGCTGATGGCCAAGCGCGGCACCGGGCTCAGGTCGCTCGCGCGGAAGCCGACCAGCGTGTCGTAGTTGAGCTGCCAGATCACCCAGTTCGACACCTGATAGCCGACGAACGGGTTCAGGTTGTCGGGTTCCAGGGTCCAGCCGATCCGCAGTGCGCTCCCGGCGGAAGGTGAGGGTGAGGAGGCGTCGGTGGCAACGGCAGCGGCAACGCTCAAAGCGAGACTGACGCTGAGCAGCAGGAGCGCGACGACGAGGATGCGCTTGAACGCGGCGCCGGCCGAAGTTCTCATCTCATCTCCTCGCATGAGCGGGCGCCGAGGAGGTCGGAGCCCTGGGTGTGGTCCCTGCGACGCGGCTCACGCTACGGTCTCGCATTTGCTTGTCAAGGGCAGAAATTGCGGGGAATTCACGCCCTTGACAACCCCCGCCGGCACCGTAGCGTCGCCAGCATGAACGGGATTACACAACATCTGCGCCGCGCAGTGGCGCCGAGTGTCCAGGACATCGTCGAGAGTGGACTCTGCATGGGATGCGGACTCTGCCAGGGTGTCGCCGGCGAGGATCGCCTACGCGTCGTATGGAACTCGCTGGGCGCCTACCGGCCACACGTCCTGGTCGACCTGGATCAGCCTCTGCAGGCCGCTGTCCGCGCGATCTGTCCCGGGTTGCGCATGCAGTTGCCCGCCGCTCGCAGTCCCGGGGGCACGAACGACCTCATCTTCGGACACGTCGAGCGGATGGTCGAAGCGTACGCCGCCGACGCCGAGGTCCGTTTTGCCAGCTCTTCGGGCGGAATCCTGACCGCGCTGACCATGTACCTGCTTGAGACGGGTCGCGCCAAGGCGGTCCTCAACGTCGCCGCCTCGCCCACCCAGCCCGCGCGCACCGTCTCACACGTCGCACGGGACCGGGCGGGAGCGCTTGCGGCCGCGGGCTCCCGCTACGGGCCCGCGGCTCCGCTGCTGCGGCTGCACGAGTTGCTCGAAGCCGGCGAGCCATTCGCCGTGGTGGGCAAGCCCTGTGACATAGCTGCCGTGCGCAACCTGGCGCGCCGGGATCGGCGCGTGAATCAGCTGGTTGTTGCACTGCTCTCGATGATGTGCGGCGGCCAGGCCGAGATGTCGTTCATCTGGGAGCTCCTCAACAGTCAAGGCGTAACGGAGGAGGAGCTCACGCGATTCCGCTGCCGCGGCAACGGCTGTCCCGGGCCGACGGCCTTCGACACTGAAGACGGGCGTCACTTCGCATTCACCTACGACGAAGTCTGGGGGGACAGCATCCATGAGTGGGGGCTGCCATTCCGCTGCAAGATCTGCTGGGACTCCCAAGGCGAGCAGGCCGATCTGATGTCGTTCGACAGCGTGGCACCAGAGCACGTCGAGGGCGAGAGCGAAGGTTTCAACACGGTCCTCGTCCGCACGTCGCGCGGCGCCGGTCTGCTCCGCGAAGCGGAGGCCGCCGGCGCTGTCATGGTCACGCGGGACGTCGAGCTCGAGGCGCTGCACGAGTGGCAGCCGCACATCGTGCGGCGTCGCGAGAGTGCGCTGTCCCGTGTGACGGGCACGGCGCTGCGCAGCGGCGTGCTGCCCAGGGTCAACGGGTACCGGTTGCTTTTGGCAGCGAGGAGGGACGGCATTCGCGGCTTCGCCCGCAACGCCGCCGGCGCCTGGAAGCGCGCTGGCCGCGCCAGGGAGTCGATGTCTGTTCGATAGGAGCTGCGTGGATCGCCGCTATCGTGCGACGGGCGACGTCGGCGTGCCTCAGGCAAGCCTACCGCGATGTGCCGGGTGACGGTGCCAGCGCATTCGAGCTCACTGCCGACGTGTTGCCGACGAGACGCCTCGCCACGGCCCAGCACCGTTGCGCATAGACGGGCATTTGGAGCCTTCAGAAACCTGGACTGTGCAGCACGTTTGCACACGGATAGCGACAGACCGGCACGAGTGAGGCACCACTTTTAATCAGGGTGTCGTAGGTTCGATCCCTACGCGGCCCACCAGAAGTGGCTGCATATGGGCCACTTTTCTGCCATCTCTACCGCTCCGAAACCCCTCTTGCCGACGAAATGCCGACATTTTGACGACAAGACGCCGTGCCACGATTCGGCATAAGCAAGCACCAACCCGCACGGACCGAAGGCCCTCGTCGGTACAACAACCAGCTCTCGGCTCGCAGCTGCTTGGCGATCCCTTCTGCCGCCTCTGAACCTTCGCAAATCAGCGACATCGCGGCCCTGCCGACACCTTCGGGCGAAACTCCCGTCTAACTAGAATGGCTGCCTCCGTCACCACAACCGCGACGGCAACACGGCGACCAAGGAGATGCCCGATGAAGCGTGCTGCCTGGGTTTTCGTGAGCCTCTGTCTGGTGAGCATTGGCTGTCTTCCGGCGCTGCTGGTCGCTCCCGTTGCGGCGGCCGCCACGCCCCCGTTGAGCGCCACCCCCGACCCGGGGGTCTGGGTCACCGACGGGAACGTCTTTGCCATGGCTGCCGCGTCTGATGGCAGCACCTACATCGGCGGCCGCTTCGGCTACGTCGGACCGCTCACCGGAAATGGCGTCGCTCTGGATATGACCAGCGGCGCCCGTAACCCCTCATTTCCGCTGGTGAGCGGTAACGTGCTGGCCGTGGTCTCAGACGGTGGGGGTGGCTACTACATCGGCGGCGAGTTCACCACGGTGGGCGGCCTCGCCCGCAGCCGCATCGCCCACATCCTGGCCGACGGCTCCGTCGATCCCGCCTTCAACTCCAACGCGAACGGTCGCGTCTGCGCCCTTGGCATTTCGGGGCAGACGGTCTATGCGGGGGGAAGGTTCACCGCCATCGGTGGCCAGAGTCGCAACCATATCGCCGCCCTGGATGCGACCACCGGCGCCGCCACCGCGTGGAATCCCGACGTCGACGCGAGCAGCTACGGCAACATTCTCGCCCTCGCCGTCTCGGGGCAGACCGTCTACGTCGGCGGCAACTTCTACTCCCTCGGCGGCCAGAACCGCGACTCCATCGCTGCTCTGGATGCGACGACCGGCGCCGCCACGGACTGGAATCCCAACACCGACGGCCGCATCTGTGCCCTAGCTGTCTCGGGCTCGACCGTCTACGCCGGGGGGGACTTCACCTCGATCGGCGGCCAGAGTCGCAACTACATCGCTGCCCTGGGTGCGAGCACCGGCGCCGCCACCGCGTGGAACCCCGACGCGGAAGGCACGGTCTACGCCCTCGCCGTCTCGGGACAGACCGTCTACGCCGGCGGCGACTTCACCGCCGTCGGCGGCCAGTCACGCCACTACATCGCTGCAGTGGATGCGACCAGCGGCGATGCCACGGCCTGGGATCCCGACGCCAACAACGTGAACGTCAACGCTGACGTCTATGCCCTCGCCGTCTTTGGTTCGACCGTCTACGCCGGCGGCGCCTTCACCACCATCGGTGGCCAGGCGCGCGACCACCTCGCCGCCCTTGATGCCACCACCGGCGCCGCCACGGCCTGGGACCCCATCGCGGGCGGCTCGGTCGACGTCCTCGCCGTCTCTGGTTCGACGGTCTACGCCGGCGGGTCCTTCACCTCCGTCGGCGGACTGAACCGTAACTCTGCCGCCCACATCCTCGCCGATGGCTCCGCCGATCCCGCCTTCGACCCGAACGCGAACGGCGAGGTCTATGCCCTCGCTCTCTCAGGTTCGACCGTCTACGCCGGCGGCGTCTTTACCTCGATCGGCGGCCAGACCCGCAACGACCTCGCCGCCCTCGATGCGACCAGCGGCACCGCCACCGGCTGGGATCCTGATGCGGGCGGGCGATTCGCTGATGTCCAAGCCATCGCCGTTTCGGGGTCGACCGTGTTCGCAGGCGGCCACTTCGCCTCCATGGGGGGCCTGCCTCGCCACGACATCGCCGCCCTGGATGCGAACAGCGGCGTCGCCACGGCCTGGAATCCCGACGCGAACAAGGACGTCAATGCGCTGGCCGTCTCGGGTTCGAGACTCTACGTCGGCGGGGTCTTCACCTCGATCGGCGGCAAGACGCGCCACCGCATCGCCGCCCTGCGTGTCACCACAGGCCGGGCCACGAGCTGGAACCCCGATGCGAGCGCCAACTGGCGCTGGGCGCCCGGCGTGAACGCCTTGGCAGTCTCGGGGCAGACCGTCTATGTTGGCGGACCATTCACCGCCATCGGCGGCAAGGCCCGGCGCCATCTCGCCGCCCTGAACGCGACCAGCGGCCTGGCCACGGCCTGGAACCCCGATGCCAATGGCAACGTCTATGCCCTGGCCGTATTGGGCTCGAGGGTTTACGCGGGCGGCCATTTCACCACGGTCGGCGGCAAGACCCGCCACCGCCTCGTCGCCCTGAATGCGACGAGTGGCACCCTCACGTCCTGGAACCCCGGCGCGAACGAGGACGCTTATGCCCTCGCCGCCTCGGGCTCGACCATCTGTGCCGGTGGGGGCTTCACCACGATCGGCGGACTCGAGCGGTCGTTCCTGGCCCGTTTCTCACCCTCCAACTGACCCGCGAGCCGGAATCATCAGCGCCGCCGCCTGGTCTGCTGGCGGCAGCACATGGGAGTAGACGTCGAGCGTGAGCGCCACGCTCGAGTGGCCGAGTCTCGATGAGACGATCCTCGGACTGACCCCGCTGCAGAGCGCCAAGGTGCGAACACGCTGCCGTCGGACCCCTCTCAGTCCGACAGCGGCTCGGTGTCCCACTCCGAGGGCTCAAAGACGGCGCCGGGCTCGGCTCCGACGATGAGCATGGCGGTGCCGGCCTCGCGCGCGACGGCCCCGCGCACCGTGGCGGGGTCGGCAACGTAGAGAAACGTCCCCGCCGGCGCGTCGACCTCTTGGCCATCGACCTTGAACGTCGCGTGGCCGCTGACGATCAGGAAGAGCTCCTCGTGCCGCGTGCCCGTCTCGTCGTGGTCGTGGGTCAGGACGTCACCCGCCCTGGTGGCCCGGGCGAGGTTGGTACCGAAGGATCCGATGCCGAAGAAGCGCCGGATTGGCTTCCATTCGGTGTCCGGCGATTCCCCCTCTTCGAACGGGATGTCGTCGATATGCGCCGCCACGAAGGCCGGTCGCTTGCCGGTGTCGCTCACCTGCTCGCCCTCCCTTCGCACACCTCTCGTTCGCGGGCGAGTCTAGCAGTACGAAACGCTCGCTACTCCAGAGCGGCTCCTCGGCTCAGGCCGAGGTCTGCACCCCGATACCCCCGGCTGCCGTCAGGCGTCTTCGTCTTCGGCCGGCACCTCGTGGCCCGCCTCGTGCTCCATCTGGTCGAGCACCTGTGAGAGCGCGTCACCGCGCTCGCGCGACTCCTCGCGATCCCCCTCGGGATCGGGCACCTCGCCGGCGGCGTAGGCAGCGGCCTCATCGCGCCGCACGTCGGTCGACACGAGCGCGGTGAGCTTCTCGCCCGGTGTCGTGACCAGGCGCAGGACGTGGAAGATGTAGTAGGCGCCGAGGGCGACCATCGCGAGAACGAGCCAGAGCCCCGACCGGGTTATCACCCAGGCGACGGCGAGCACACCGACCACGACGAGCGCGACGAGCGCCACCCACGTAGGCGCATGCTTGGCGGCCTTGCCCGTCAGGAACGTGAACAGGCCGACCAGGATGACGATCCAGAGGACCAGCAGGACGAAGAGAGCGACGTAGTTGAACGTACTCGCCGACCCCGTCGCGACGAGCTGGGCAGCGAGCGCCGCCGTCGTCAGGGTCCATCCACCCATCCCGTCCTCCTTCACACTCGTCTATCAAGGCCGCGGCAGAAAGCGTGGGACGTTGTCTCGATAGCGTGCATAGGCTGCTCCGTAGGCACGCAAGAGGTCGGTCTCCTCGCGTCGGGCCACCGTCCAGAAGACCAGCACGCAGAGCGCCACCCAGGGCCAGGCAATCCAGGTGCGCGAAAGCAGGGCGATCCCCACGACGAGCACCGCAAAGGAGAGGTAGATCGGGTTGCGCGTGTGGGCGTAGGTGCCCGTGGTGACCAGCCCCTCGATGTGCCAGGTAGAGGGCAGCGAGAGCAGGGCAAGGAGGCGCAGCGCGACGGCGACGGCCACCAGGGTGCGCCGCCGACGAGCAAAGACAGGCGAGGCCCCATGAGAAGGTGGTGGCCCCGCCCGTAGCCGATGCAAAGAAAGCCAGCGACGCCGAGCCCGAGAGCCATGATCAACTGCCGGCGGCGCGGCGAAGGAGTGGCGCGCCTGTGGTGCGTCGACTGGTCTCCTGCGCCGTCCATGTACACCATGCTAGCGTCGGCAGCCCCGCCCGGCCATGGTCGCTGCCTAGTTCGACTGCCGACATCTGCCGACAAGACGCATCGCCACAGCTCCCGACAGTCGCGCACAGAACCGCACCTGGGGGCCTCAGAGACCTGGACTGTCCAGCACAATCGCACACAGGTAGCACCCAACCGGCACAGGTGAGGCACCACTTTTGATCAGGGTGTCGTAGGTTCGATCCCTACGCGGCCCACCAGAAAGGGCTGCATGGGCAACTTCTCGGCCGTCTTCCCCGCCCCAATGACCTCTTGCCGACGAAATGCCGACATTCTGACGACAGGTCTTGGCCCAGCGCGACACTCAGGCGTCGATGGCGCCTTGGATCTCGGCGACAGTGCCTTCGCTCGGCAAGCCGCTCGACAACGTGACGACCATGACGGTTGGCCCGAAGGCCTTCGCTGCAGCAAAGGCGCCTCGCAGGGCGGCGAAGACCGCCTCTTCGTTTCCCGGGGCGAAGCTGCTCAGGCGGCCCACCGTCACGTCGACACCGGCGTTGGCGGCGGCCCGCACTGCGGCCTCGATTGCCTCGTGCAGGTGTGGCTGGCGTAGCGGGTAGACCGAGAACTGCAGACCGACCTGAGTCGCCTCTGTTCCGTCGGCTTCGCTCATCGAGTACCTCCTTGTGTGCTCTGGTACTCATTGAGCGGCCAGAGAAATCAGAAACGGCTCTTCCAGGACGCGCCGCCGGCTCTCCGCGCCACGACTGGGGCTACTTGATCTGCCCCTCGAAGCTGAAGGTCAGCGTTCCCCCAGAGAAGTGGAGGCCGGACTCCGTCTGCGAGCGCCTGAGCAGGTGGCAGTGCGTGTGGTGCGATGTCCCCTGGTCGTCGGTGAACTCGAACTTGGTCTCCTTGGCATCGGCTGCAGGCCTCTCCACCAAGCGGTCGAAGCTGTCCTGCGAGACGCCTTGGACGGAGACGTCCCACCCCACGGCACCGGTGCCTCGCGTGATCTTCCCCGAGGTCAGTGACACTTCCAGGCCATCGATCTCAAGATGCTTCAGCTGATACCGTCCTTGAGCCACGATGCTCCCTCGGTAGACCACGCCACTCTACGCCCACCCAACGATGAAACGCCCCGGCTGCGCCGCGGGCCACGACGAGGGCCGAGGGCATCGGCGCCGCGGCGAGCTTCAGCAGCCCTGTCGGCATCGCCTGCGACCCTGCCGGTTACCTCTACGTCGTGGATTCGGGCGACCACGCCATCCGCCAGATTCCGCACACCCGCCGAGGTCAGGGTGGAGGTCAGTCCCCTACTCGAGCAGGACAAACGCGTCAGCTGTGAGCTCATATTCCTCGTCTTCGTTGAGGTCGTGCACACGGATGCGCTCGAGCTCGCCCTCCCCGAGCAGCTCGAGTGGCTGCGCCTCGGCGAGGATCTTGACGTCGCTGAGGCGCAGGGCCGAGCGCACGGCCGGGCTCACGCTCGGTTCCTTGCCGGTCGTCATTAGCACCACGCGGCCGGTGTGGTCGGTGAGGTCCATGGCGAGCTGTGCGGCGCGGTCGCCCGTATCGAGCACCACGACGCGCTGGTCGGTGAGCCGCGGTAGCTGATCCACCGCCACGCGCCGATAGAGGCCTTTGCCCTCGTACTCGTCGAGCTTCGCGATCTCGATCTCGGCGACCGCTGCCGGGATCGGATGACAGGCGGTGCCGCCTGGTGTCTTCATCGCGTCCTCGGGCCTGATGCCCTCACGCCAGTTCTTGATGGCCTCATGGAGGGCGTCGGCGGCGAGGTTGCTGCAGTGCATCTTGATCGGCGGCAACCCTTCGAGTGCGTCGGCCACGTCACCGCGACTCACTTTGAGGGCATCGTCCAAGGTCATGCCCTGAACCAGCTCGGTGATCATGCTCGAGGTGGCCACCGCCGAGCCGCAGCCGAAGGTCTGGAACTTGATTTCCTTGATGCGATCGTCCTTGACGTCGATGTAGATGTCCATCATGTCGCCGCAGACGGGGTTGCCGACACGGCCGACGGCGACGTTGGGTCCCTCCAGCGTGCCCACGTTGCGTGGGTTGCGGAAGTGTTCGAGGGTCTTCTCTGTGTACTGCGTCGATTTCATCTGCAGTGCCTCTCAGTCCGGTCGGTCATGCCGGGGTCGTGGTCTTGTAGAGGGGGGAGAGCGCGCGCAACCTGGCGATCACTCCCGGCAGCGCGGCCATGATGCGCTCCACGTCGTCCGCCCGGCTCCAGCGCCCGAAGGTGAACTCGAGCGAGCCGTGGGCCTCCTCATGCAACAGCCCGCAGGCGAGCAGCGTGTGCGAGGGCTCGAGCGTCTTGGAGCTGCAAGCCGAACCGGTCGCGGCGGCGATGCCATGGTCGCGCAGCGACAGCACCATGGCCTCGCCCTCCACGCCCTCGAAGCGGAAGTGAGCGTTGTTGGCCACGCGCTCCTCGGGGTGGCCGTTCAGGTGCGCGTCGGGAATCTCGGCGAGTACGCGCTTCACCAGGCGGTCCCGGATGGCGCGCAGGCGCGGCGCCTCGGCACCCATCTCGGCGCCGAGGATATCGGCCGCGGCGGCCATCCCGACGATGCTTGCAAGGTCCTCGGTGCCGGAGCGCAGTCCGCGCTCCTGGCCGCCGCCCAACAACACCGGCGCCACCTGCACGCCCTGGCGCACGTAGAGCGCTCCGAGCCCGCGCGGCCCGTAGAGATCGTTGGACGAGAGGCTGAGAAGGCTCACGGGCGCGGCGCTCGTGTCGATCGGCACCAGCCCCTCGGCGGCGACGGCATCGCTGTGCAGCGCGATGCCGGTGCCTTCGAGCAGCTGGGCGATCTCGGCGATCGGCTGGAGTGTGCCGATCTCGCTGCTCGCCCACTGCACTGACACGAGGATCGTCTCGTCGGTGATACGGGCGCGCAGCTTTTTGGGCGACACGCGCCCGTAGAGGTCGATCGGTACACGGCTCACGCGGAAGCCGTTCTTCTCGAGGTACTTGGCTATGTTGAGGATCGAGACGTGCTCGGCCTCGCTGATGATGACGTGGTCGCCCTTGCGCCGGTTGCGCAGGGCGTAGCCGATGATCGCCAGGTTGCTGGCCTCAGTGGCGCCCGATGTGAAGATGATCTCCTTGGGCTCGGCGCCGAAGAAGCTCGCGACGCGCCTGCGCGCCTCCTCGAGAGCAGCGGTCGCCACGTCGCCAACGCCATGCAGCGAGGCGGCGTTGCCGAACTTCTCCGTGAAGTAGGGCAGCATCGCCTCGACCACGCGGGGGTCGACCGGCTTCGCCGACTGGTAGTCGGCGTAGACGATATCCGTCGCGGGCGAGCTTCTCGCCGGGGTCGCTTTGCACTCATCGCCGCCGCCTCAGAACCACATCGTCGCGTCGGCGTCCAAGGCCAGGTCGTTCAGCGTGGCCGCGCCCACGATCTTGACGCCCTCGATGAGCTCGACCGTCTCCCAGCCGAGCATCTGCTTGGACGCCTCGCACACATACACCGTGATGCCCATATCGAGCGTCTTCCTGAGCATCTCGCCGACACTGGGGAAGCTGCCGAGCTGCATCGCCTCGGCTGCCCCCGGCTTGAGCACCATGAGTCCCATGCCCAGGTAGTACACGGCCGCGTCGAGGCCCATCGCCTTGGCGCTTTGGGCCAACACCAGCGGGGAGTACTGCCGCTCGGGCAGGTTGCTGGTCTGCACGTAGAGGATGTTCTTGGTATCTGCCACGGTCGTCCTTTCGCGTCAGGTCTGGCGGCGCAGCAGGATGCGCAGCTGCCCGTTCTGCTTCTCCACGGCGACCACTTCGTGGCCTGCGCGCTTGGCGAAGCGCGTGAGGTCTTCCTCGGCGGCGGGATCGTCGCTGAACACCTCAAGCACCTCGCCCACCTCGACGGCGTCGATCGCCTCTCGCGTCTGGAAGAGGGGCTCGGGGCAATACAGACCGAGGCAGTCCAAGGTCCGGGCCACGGTGGGATCGTCGGACATCTGCTCTCCTTTCGCTGGCTGGGGGGCGTCTCGTGCCTGCCCCCCATCGCTACCATACCCAGCTGGCTCACTCATGGGTCAGTGCGCCGCCAGCCAGCCGACGTGACGTCGGCGCGATGTCGTGTGGTCAGAGTAGAGGGGTGACGCGGTGCCTCCGGAAGTCCGACAACGCTTCGGACCCGTGGCTCCCGCGGCGGGCCAACCGAGGCGGAGGCGTCGTTGGCGCGCGTGACCTGCAGAGCGGCGGCATCGTCGCCCCACCGACGATCCGCTCCCGATTCGCGGGTCCCGCCGACGGGTAGGGTCGTGCCACCAACCGGGACGAGGAGGGGGAGGCATGGCGTTCATCGACAAGACAGCCGAGGTGGCGGCGGACGTCCAGAAAGTCTATGCGGCCTGGACGGCCTTCGAGGACTACCCGAAGTTCATGGAGACCATCGAGACGGTGACGGTCATCGGGGACGACCGGCTGCACTGGGGCGCGGTGATCGAGGACGACATCTATGAGTGGGATGCGGACCTCGTTGAGCACGTGCCCGACGAGAAGATCACATGGCGAGCCATCGACGGTCGCGAGACCGGCGAGGTTCGTTTTGAGAAGCTCGGAGCCGACAAGACGAAGGTGACCTACCAGCTCGACTACGACCCCGCGGCATGGGAAGGCAAAGCCGACACCGTACGCCACTGGATGAGGCGCCGCGTCGACAAGGATCTCGACAACTTCAAGCAGATGGTCGAAGCGGCCGCCTGAGCCGACCTGCACTCCTGAGATTGGCACTTGCCGCCGAGGTCTACGGCGAACAACGGACCATCCATGGTCGTCCCGTGGTGCGCACTATCGGGGCGGGTGCGTTTTGGCGCACCCGCCCCTTCGCCGTCCGTCAGCTCACCGACGCGATCTTGACGGTCGGCTTGTCGGTGTCGGTGGGCAGCGGCGTAAGGCCGCCGAGGTCGCCGATCACGTTGACCAGCTGGGTGTCGGACGGCACGACCACCTTCGCGTTCTGGTAGAGCGCGCGCTCGACGGCCTCGAGCTTGCGTAGCATCTGGGCGTTGCCCACGAAGAACTTGTCGGCCGCCTCGTTGACGAGCTGGATCGCCTGCGCCTCGCCCTCGGCCTCGAGGATCTTGGCCTGCTTGATGCCCTCGGCCTTCTTGATCTCGGCGCGGCGCTGGCCGTCGGCCTGCGTCTCGGTCGCGGTGGCGAAGTCGATCGCCGCGACCTTCTCGTTCTCGGCCTTGACGACCTTGTTCATCGTCTCCTGCACGTCGTGCGGCGGGTCGATCTCCTTGAGCTCGGTGCGTAGGATCTCGATCCCCCAGCTCGCCGTCTCTACGACGAGCGCCGAGCGCAGCGCGTCGTTGATCTTGCCGCGCTCGGAGTTGGCCGACTTCAGCGACAGCGTGCCGATGATGTTGCGCAGCGTCGTGCGCGCCAGGTTGACGACCTGGTTCTCATAGTTGGTCACGTTGTAGAGCGAGGCTTTGACGTTCTCCTCATCGCCCTTGACCTTGAGATAGACCTGCGCGTCGACGCGGGCATTGAGGTTGTCGTTTGTGATGATCTCCTGGGGCTGGGCCTCGACCAGTACCTCGCGCACGTCGACCTGATACATGTGCTCGAGGAGCGGCACGACCGCATGGATGCCCGGCTCCGCGTAGCGGTTGTACTTGCCCAGGCGCTCGACCAGGCCACGGTGCGTGGGGCGCACCATGCGGATGCTGGCGCGCACCAAGACCAAGATGACCACGACGACGACCACGACGACGATCAGCTGGGTGATCGTGGCGGTCGCGACGGCCATCATGACTGCCCCCTTGCGACTGCCGGATCAATCGATGCGGTGGCCATGTCCTTCTCCTTCACGTCTGATGGCGGCCGTCCACGGGTCGAGGCGCAGGTAGCACTGCACGCAGATTGTCAGGGGTCGGTGGCTCGGATCGGCTCGAGGCTACCTGCAGTCAGGGCTCCCGGTCTGAGCCCGCGCTGCAATGATTCCCGCTGCACTCGACTTCAAGACAGGCAACGGCAGGGCCTGGTGACTGCGATCAGCGCCCTGCAGGCGGCCGCGGGTCGCCTGACCTGGGATGGCGTGCGCGTAGTGGCCGAGCATCGACTGAGACGAAGGCGCGCCGGCAGGTCGACCGCAGCTCCGACCCGGGCAACGGCGTCGTGACGGCCCCGCCGGGGTAGACAAGTATAGCCCGTCGCAGATGCTGGGCATGGCTGAGGCGTGGCACGGCAAGCAGAATCAGCACTGAGCTTGGCGTGACGCGCCTCAGGAGCGGCAAGGTAGGCACGTCTTAGCACGGCTGGTTTGTCAGCGCCTCCCAGACTGCGGCGGGCTTTGCTATGAGGCAACGGCCGTGGGGGCCACCAACCAGCCAAGAACCCAGGGACAAGGAGGACACGACATGCCAGTCGTCAGGTGGGAACCGTTCCAGGACGCCGCCAGCCTGCAGCGTCTCTACCACATGTTCGGCTCTGCGCTCGAGCGCAGCTGGATCCCGGCCGTCGACATCATCGACACGTCCGACGCCTTCCTACTGAAGGCGGAGCTGGCCGGGATGAAGCTCGAAGACGTCCACATCGAGCTCGAAGACGATGTGCTCACGATCAGCGGCGAGCGCCACCAGGAGGAGAGGTTCGAGGCGGAGCAGTACCAGAGCACGGAGTGGCGCTACGGAGCCTTCCGGCGCAGCATCACGCTGCCGCGCAGCGTGAAGCGGGATGCGATCGAGGCGACCTACGAGGACGGCGTCGTCGAGGTGCGCGTGCCCAAGGCCGCAGAGGTCAAGCCGCAACAGATCGAGGTCAAGGCAAAGGGCGAGGGGCGCGCGATCGACACGGGCGGCGCGACCTGACGAAGCGGCCGGCGGGCGCTGAGACGGTGACCCGCAGGGCAGGGGGCGGCGGCGGCTTGCGCTACTTCGGCGCTAGCAGCAAATCAGCGATCAGCGCCGCCAACTGCCCCCTGAAGCGAGGGGATGGTGTGTGGCGCCAGCCAGGGTGATCGTCTCGGCCTCGGCCTGATGCCGACGACGCTGCCAGTGGTCGGCGCGCCGCCGGCAGAGGCACGGCTCCCAGGTCTGTGCCGACCGTCCCCCGCGGACCGCATGATCGCTGCGAGGCTGAGTCAGCAGGCGAAGGGAGAGGTCGATGAGGACACAAGTGGGTCTATGGATTGACCATCGGAAGGCTATTATCGTGGCTGCTACGGAGAAGGGTGAAGAGACGGGGCTGGTAATATCCAAGTCTGAAAGACAACTCCGCCGATCTGGTGATTCACCTCTTAGTGGCCCCTATGAATCTCAGCAAGTACCGGCAAGTGACAGCCGCCAGAAGACACTTTCGGGACATCTCAACATCTACTACGACGCGGTGATCGCCGCTATTCGTGATGCGGAGTCCATTCTGATATTCGGTCCTGGTGAGGCAAAGGGAGAACTGAAGGAACGTCTTGAAAGAGACAACCTCGGTGGACGTATCGTAGGCATTGAAACCGTCGACAAGATGACGGATCGGCAGATTGCGGCGAAAGTGCGAGAGTACTTTCCACAATAGCGTCGCGACTTCTCCCCCCTAGTGTTACTGAATTGCGGACGCAATGCCGACGAGACGCCTGACTACGCCTCACCACGGGCGCGCAACCTGGACTTTGCAGCACTTCTTGCCACAGACCGACACGGACCGTCACGAGTGAGTCACCACTCTTAATCAGGGTGTCGTAGGTTCGATCCCTACGCGGCCCACCAGAAGTGGCTGCAAATTGGCCGCTTTTCTACCGACTCCCCCGCTCCGAGACCCGTCTTCGCCGCGACTCAACGTGCCTCAGTCTGCGTGACCTCGCCACCACCGTAGAGGTGGATGCTCACCGCGTAGCCACCGAGCGGATCGGCCGTGAAGGTGAAGTCTCCCGGTGCACTGCCTCGCGCCATCACCCCGCCGCTCACGAGGTTACTGAGGTGCGGTGCATGTCGCCACGTCCAGAACAGCGCGCCCGGGCGCAGGTCGTCAGCCTTCGGCAAGCGTCCGAAGCGATGCGCGAAGGCGTCCGTCGCACTGGAGAGCGCGGACACTTGGCCAGGGATTCCCGCATTGGCGAGCCAGCCGTGGAGCTCCGAAGCGAGAGAGGCAACTGACCCCGTCGCCCTGGTAAGACGGAGGACGCCGACGGGCGGTCTATCGTAGGGCGGCGACCCAACGTACTGCTTCCAAACGAGCGTCTGGCCGGCGTCGTCCAGGGTGAGAACAATCTGCCCGCTCTGATGTTGCGCTATGATGACCCTGCCTTGGTCGACGACCGCATGCTGCACGACAGGGATGACCAAACTGTCGCTGCGGAGATCAAGCCCCCTCGCCCAGACGCTCGGCGGCGCCTCGACCGAGTAGCGGTCGTCTGCGCGCTGGATGAAGACAAGGTGGGGCAGCGCCGATACGCTCCCGCGCCAGTACCCTTCGAAGGCGGTCGTGGATGGAGTTTGGGAGCCGGAACAGCCACAGACTGACAAGACAATGCACAGCAAAGGCAGTCCGCCGAGCCAGAGCCTTTGGTGTCCACGTCATAGCCTGCCGCCCATTGCGGCCCAAGCATACATGTCACCAGTCGAGCGTGTCTCACGGGTGAGTTCGTCCGCGGGATCGCGGCCCCACCGACAGATTCGCGCGAAACTCCCGTCTAATCGGAGTCACTGGTTCCATCATGACGACCGGGACGGCAATGCGTGGCCCCTCACTCTCAGGCTTTGGAGTCAGGTAGCTGGCTGGCGGCTGGCCACCAATCGTCTACGCCGACGCGACTCCGCCGTGCCCGGCGACTCAGCGAACGAGGAGATGCTCGATGAAGCGATCTGTGTGGGTTCTCGCGAGTGTCACTCTCCTGTGCGCCGCGACGACCTTCGCACTGCCGACCGCGGGCATCGCGGGTGCGGCCGCAGCCACGCCTCTGCCGCCTCTGAGCTCCACGCCCGACCGGGCTGCCTGGGTCACCAACGGTTCCGTCTCTGCCTTCGCCATCGCACCGGACGGAAGTGTCTACATCGGTGGGGAGTTCACCTATGTCGGCCCGACGACGGGTAGCGGCGTCGCCCTTGATGCGACGAGCGGCGCGCGCGACAGCTCGTTTCCCCTGGTGAACGGCGACGTCACCGCGGCTGTGCCTGACGGCGCCGGAGGCTTCTACATCGGCGGCACGTTCACCAAGGTCGGCGGCCTTGTGCGCAGTCATATGGCTCACCTCCTACCCGACGGAAGCGTGGACCCCGCGTTCGCCCCCGTCTTCGGTCCCCACGCCAACGGCACCGTCATCGCGATCGCCGTTTCGGGACAGACGATCTACGTCGGCGGCGGGTTCACCTCGATCAACGGCCAGAGCCGCAACGGTATCGCCGCCCTGGATGCGACCAGCGGCGGCGTCACGCCTTGGAATCCAGGCGCGAACAGCAGGGTCTTCTGCCTCGCCGTCTCGGGCTCCACCGTCTACGCGGGGGGCTACTTCACCTCCGTCGGCGGCCAGACGCGCGACCACGTCGCCGCCCTGGATGCGACCACCGGTCTCGCCACGGCCTGGAACCCGGACGCGAACGGTACGGTCTTCAGCCTCGCCGTCTCGGGCTCCACCGTCTACGCCGGCGGCGGGTTCACCACCATCGGAGGCCAGACCCGCAGCAACCTCGCCGCCCTGGATGCGACCACCGGTGCGGCGACGCCCTGGGACCCCGGCGCGGACAGCACCGTTCTCGCCCTCGCGGTCTCGGATCAGACCGTCTACGCCGGCGGACGTTTCGCGTCGATCGGCGGTCAACCACGCGAGTACGTCGCCGCCCTGGATGCGAACACCGGTCTGGCGACCGGCTGGGATCCCGCGGCGAACGGCCTAGTTCACGCTCTTGCCGTCGACGGCTCGACCGTCTATCTCGGCGGCCAGTTCACCGCCGTGGGCGGCGAGTCCCGCTATCACCTCGCCGCCGTGGATACGAGCACCGGCGCCACGTCGACCTGGGATCCCAAGACGGACCGCGCCGTGTCCACACTCGCGGTCTCGGGTACGACGGTCTTCGCCGGCGGCGGCTTCGACTCCGCCGGCGGTCTGTTGCTCAAGAACGTCGCCCACATGCTGACCGACGGTTCGGTCGACCCGGCCTTCGATCCCGAGGCGAACTTGACCGTCTACGCTCTCGCCGTCGCCGGCTCGACGGTCTACGCCGGCGGGGACTTCACCTCCATCGGCGGCCAGACTCGCGACCACATCGGCGCGCTGGATGCGGGCAGCGGTCTGGCCACGTCATGGGATCCTAACGCCGACGACACCGTTGTGACTCTGGCTGTCGCAGGCTCGACGGTCTACGCCGGCGGGTACTTCACCTCCGTCGGCGGCCAGACGCGCGACCACATCGCCGCGCTGGACGCGGGCAGTGGTCTGGCCACATCCTGGGACCCCGACGCCAACCACTGGGTCCACGTACTCGCGGTCTCCGGCTCGAAAATCTACGTCGGAGGGGCCTTCAACACCATCGGCGGCCACAAGCGCGTCCACATCGCCGCGCTGGATGTGACGAGCGGTGCCGCCACGGCCTGGAACCCCGGCGCCAACGGCTGGGTCTTCAGCCTCGCCGTCTCGGACCGGACCGTCTATGCAGGAGGCTCCTTCACGTCCGTCGACGGCAAGACGCGTCACCACATCGCCGCCCTCGACGCGAAGACCGGCGTCCCCACAGCCTGGAATCCTGATGCCGACAGCCAGGTCGCCTGTCTGGCCGTCTCGGGCGCGACCGTTTACGCCGGCGGGGTATTCTCATCGATCGGGGGCAAGAGCCGCCACGATCTGGTCGCCCTGAATGCGGTCACCGGCGCAGCCAGACGCTGGAACCCCAGACCGAACGGCAGCGTCTACGGCGTGGCCGTCTCGGGTGCGAGCGTCTACGTCGGCGGCAGCTTCACGGCGATCGCAGGACACCGGCACCCCCACCTGGCGCGCTTCTCGCCGGTCGACTGACCCGTCGACTGCGCGCAGCGCCGACGGTGCAGCCGGGTCGGCGCCGTTTCTGCAAGTGAGGCCAGCGACGTGCCTGTGAATGCCCGTCCCGCGATCGCCGTAGCCGACAGCCGGCACAGGTGGGCGGCACCACTTTTGGTCTGGGTGTCGTAGGTTCGATCCCCACGCGGCCCACCAGAAGTGGCTGCAAATCGGCACCTCCTTGACAGCCTGTTTCCCTCCAAGGCCCCCTCCTGCCACGATATGCCGACATCTTGACGCCAAGACGTCGGCAGGCCGAAACGGGGGCGCACTGGTCAGGATGCCAAGTGCAAATGGTTCGCGATCAGCTGACGTCGAGTGGCGTGCGAGCTTCGCCGATCGTCCAGCCCTGCGATAGACTTCCGCCGACGTGACCACGATCGCCCACACCACGCTCCACTCGTCGGGCCGCCGAAGGTCGTTGGCCGCCCGTCGCGCTCGCGAGCGGGCGCGGACTGCGAGTGATCGGCGGACTTGGCCTCGCGATATCGCCCGGGGTGTGGCGCTCTTCTTTGGTCTCTTCACTCTCGTCAACATCATCGGCGAGCTGCGCGTTCGGGGCTTCGACGAGAACATATGGTGGCTCGACCTGCGACCGCTGCCGGCGGCGCTGACGGCCATCATCCTCGGACTTGCGGGAGTCCTGCTGGCGTGGTGGGCCCTGAGGCCGCCGACCGGGGGGTGGCGTCGCGCGGCAACGCCGGTCTCAGCCGTCGCGCTCGGCCTGGTCGCGCTGTACAACAGCGTCGAGTTCTACCGTGTCTGGCAGCTGGGTGAGATCCGGCCCTGGATGCCGTTGCCCCTGTCCTTGGTGTGGGCGGCGGCGCTCTTCTCCATCGCGTGGGCCGCGAGGCGGGCTACGCCAACGCGTCGCAGCCGCTGGACGCCAGTGCTCATCGCGACCGTGGTCGTTGCGTGCGGCGTCCTCTTCCCGCTGGCCCAGCAGGTCTTCTTCGGCAAGACGACTTACACCCGCCCGACGCAGGTCGCGGTGGTCTTCGGCGCCCAGGTGCACGGCGACGGACACGCTTCGCAAAGCTTGGCCGACCGTGTGCGCACGGCCGCGGACTTGTACAAGGCTGGCCTGACCCAGCGTCTGCTTCTGTCCGGGGCTCAGGGTGCGGGGGAGCCGGTCAACGAGACGGCGGTGATGCGGCGTCTGGCCATCGGCTTCGGCGTCCCGGCCACAGCCATCGAGCTCGATCCCAACGGCACCAATACCGACGCGACCGTGCGCGACACGGTACCGATCCTGCGCGCCGCCGGCGATAGCCGGGTCGCTGTGGTGAGCGACTTCTTCCACCTGCCCCGCGTCAAGCTGGCCTACCAGCGGCTCGGCTACGATGTGACCACCGTGCCGTCGCGGGCGCACCGCATACCGCAGACCACCCGGCTGGTGCTGCGCGAGATCCCGGCGTTCTGGGTCTACTACCTGCGGGCCGTCGTGCGCTGACGGCAGACTGCCCTGCACGCACTGTTGCTGGGGGCCGGGGCGAGGAGCTAGCCAGAACGATGCCCAGGACGAGTGATGCCCGGGACGAGTGGCTGCCCATTCTCAATCTGTGGACGTCCATTGACCGCCGCAGGGGGTGAGAATAGGGTCGATGCGTGAGCTTGACGACCACTCCGGTCCGCGGGCTTGCTTGTGGGAAGCGCGGCGCTAGCCGCACGATTCAAGGGGGTCCTGTGAAGCGCCTACCTCTCATCCTCCTAGCGACCGCACTCCTTCTTTTGCTGCTGCCCGCGGTCGCCATGGCCACCACGCCCACGTTCGACCAGGCCGTCAACCAGCTGTTCGCGCACAGCTACCCGCAGACGATCGACAACCACCTCGCCAACATGCCGGGCACCAACCGGCAACTGGGCTTCTTCCTGGCCGGGACCTGGTCCGACGACGCGAGGGCCGCCTACATTGCAGACCAGATGCGCGCCATCGGGCTCAAGAACGTGCATCTCGAGCCCGTCCCGATCGACGCCTTCACGTTCAAGTCCGCGAGCGTCAGGGTGGGCTACAACACGATGATCGCCTCGACGTTCGCCGGCGCCCATCCCACGCCGGCACAGGGCCTGAAGGCCCAGGTCGTCTACGCACACGACGGCACGGCGGCCGACTTCGAGGCGGTCGCCCAGGCCGGTGTCGACGTCAAGGGCAAGCTGGTGCTGCTCGACGCCGACCTGTGGAGCTGGTGGGTCAACTACCAGTGCGCCGAGGCCACCGCTCGTGGCGCGATCGGCGTCATCTTCACCTACGGCGCCAACACCGCGCCCTACTACTCGTATGCCGCCGACGCGCTGGGCAGCTTCGACGGCGAGTTCGACTGGAGCGATGTGCCGTCGGTCTACATCGCGCAGCAGGACGGCGCCTGGCTCGAGAGCAAGCTCGACGCCGACGGCGTCGGCCCCGTCGTCACCATGAAGAACATCACGACCGTCCGCATGGCGAAGGCCGGCGGCACCGGCTACAACGTCGTCGGTGACCTGCCCGGCAAGGTCAAGGACGGCAGCTTCGTGCTGTTCGCCGCCCACCACGACGGCTACTTCCACACCGCGACCGACGACACCGACGGGGTGGTCAACAACCTGACCATCGCCAAGGCCATGGTGCTGAGCCGCTACCGGCCGCAGCACACCGTCCGCTTCATAGCCACGACGGGCGAAGACTTCGGCATGGAGAACTCCTACTACGACTGGTGCATCGGCGCCTGGTGGTCGATCACCCACACCCATCCGGCCTGGGCGGGCAAGGTGCGCGCCTTCATCAACAGCGACCACTTCATCGGCGACAACCCGCTGAACATCGTGACGCCCGACTTCACGCCGCTGGCCAGCGACCTGGCGGCCGCCGCGGGCGACCTGCTGCCCTTCGGCTACAACATCAAGACGACCTCGAGCACCTGGAAGGACTCCTGGACGTTCGGGGCCGCGGGCGTGCCGGTCGTCTCGTTCGACAACAAGGTCGACAGCCTGGGCACCTACCACACGCAGTACATGACGGCCGACTTCATCGACTGGGGCTACATGGCCGGCATCGCCAAGTTCATCTTCCGCATCGAGAAGCCGTTCAACAACGCCGGCCTGCTGCCGTACGGCCTGAAGTCGCGGGCCGACAGCCTGGCCGCGACGGTCGTGCCCGACGACCTCAAGGCGGCCGGGGCCGACGCGACCGCGGTCGACCGCCTGGCGGCGGCCGTCGCCGCCTTCCAGACGGCGGCCGGCGACTACGAGACGCGGGCGCCGTCCATCCCGGCCGTCAACGTCGCGGCCGACAACGCGGCGCTGCTCAAGATCCAGAAGCAGATCAGCCGCTCGCTGACCGGGCTGACGCCGTGGCAGTCGACGGTCTACCCGCACGAGCAGGTGCTGCTCGACGTCCAGTCGCTCAACCAGGCGATCGACGACCTGCAGGCCGGCCCGGCCGACACCGACGACGCGTTGAGCGCCCTGACGAACATCGACCTCACCGCCTGGGGTCCGATGCTCGATCACGCGGTCTATGCGCACCTGCTGACCCGCCTCGACCCGAGCTACAAGAAGGTGGCCTGGGGCGCGCAGGGCCATCCGGTCTGGCCGGTGCTCGATGTGATGCCGCAGTACGACGCGATCCAGGGGGGCACCTGGGATACGCAGACGGTGACGCAGCTCACCGCGATGCGCGATCAGGACCTGACCGATCTCACTAGCCGGCTGAACGCTATGAGCACGGCGCTCGAGACGATCGCGCCGGAGATCGCAGCGCTGAACTAGTCGATTCGACAGCGGCCCTTTGGGGGCCGAGCGGACAGAGCAGAGAGGGGGGCCGGCTACGCCGGCCCCCCTCTTCAGCTTGGCCATGTCCTCGGGCGGTAGACACCGCTCATGGCCCACGAGCAAACGGTTGCCGCGACGACCCGCCGGGCGTAGAAGGGTGCGGAGACGAGACTCCTCGAAGGTAGTCCGTCGTACGGGAGGCTCTGATCCGCCGGTGGCACGTCGCGGGCACCATCAGCCGGCGGGGAGCCAGTGGTGAGACCGGCCCGCAAGGGCCGGTCTTGGCGTCTCTCGGGGTCCGCGCGTCAGTCGGTGAAGGGGGAACCGTGTCGGCAGCTCGCTACCGCCTCAGCGCTCGTCCCGTCTGGCTCCCGCTCGGCCTCGTGCTCGTGCTGTTCGGCCTCGCCCTGGCCCTGCCGGCCGGGGCCCTGGCCGCCGCCGGTTGGTATTCGCAGACGTCGGGTGTGCCCGCGGACACGTATCTCAACGGCGTCGCCTTCGTCAACGCCAGCGACGGCTGGGCGGTGGGCTACAGCTGGGACACGGGCGCGAGCGCCATCCTCGCCACCACCGACGGCGGCGCCGCCTGGAGCGCGCAGTGCTCGGGCGCGATCGCGGACACGTGGCTCTACGGCGGCGTCGCCTTCGCCGACGCAAGTCACGGCTGGGCGGTTGGCTACGACAGCGGATTCGGCGAATTCGATGTCAGCTTCATCCTGGCCACCACCGACGGCGGCGGCGCCTGGGCCGCGCAGAGCTCAGGCACGGTCCCCGGCGGGTGGCTCAACGGCGTCGCCTGCGCCAACGCCAGCAGACGCCTGGGCGGTGGGCTACATCTACGACGACGCCACGAGCACGAACACCAGCCTCATCCTGGCCACCACCGACGGCGGCGCCACCTGGGGCGTGCAGTGCTCGGGCACGGTAGCGGGCGGGTGGCTCAACGGCGTCGCCTTCGCCAACACCAGCGACGGCTGGGCGGTGGGCCACATCTACGACGACAACGCGGGCACGATCGCCAGCACCATCCTGGCCACCACCGACGGCGGCGCCACCTGGAGCGCGCAGGGCTCGGGCGCGAATCGCGGACACGCAACTTTACGGCGTCGCCTTCGCCGACGCCTCTGACGGCTGGGCGGTGGGCGACGACATGAGCACACAGGCCAGCGTCATCCTGGCCACCACCAACGGCGGCGCCACCTGGAGCGCGCAGAGCTCGGGCGCGCACGCGGACACGCAACTCTACGGCGTCGCCTTCGCCGACGCCTCCCACGGCTGGGCGGTGGGCGACGACACGAGCACCGGCGCCAGCGTCATCCTGGCCACCAGAAACGGCGGCGCCACCTGGAGCGCGCAAGGCTCGGGCGTGGTCGCGGACACGGGGCTCCGCGCCGTCGCCTGCGCCAACCCCAGCGACGCCTGGGCGGTGGGCGACGACACGAGCACCGGCGCCGGCACCATCTTGGCCACCACGGACGCCGGCTACCCGGCCGCGACGCTGACCGGCTTCACCCCGACCTCGGGCAAGCGTGGCGCAGTCGTCACAGTCACCGGCACGTCCTTCGGCGCCCGGCGCGGCACCAGTTGCGTAAGGTTCGGGGCCACGAAGTGCCACAAGTACCTCTCCTGGAGCAACACCCGCATCAGGTGCCGCGTGCCGGCCAAGGCCAGGTTCGGCACGCTGAAGCTCACCGTCAAGACCGCGGCCGGCCTGAGTAACGCGAAGCACTTCAAGGTGAAGCGGTAGGGGACAGGTGGGGCAACCGGGCTGCGGCTGACAGCGCCGCCCATCGACACATCCGCGCGAAACTCCCGTCTAACTGAAGCCATGGGCTCCGTCACCACAACCCGGACGGCGAGACAGCGACCAAGGAGATGTCCGATGAAGCGGTCTGCGTGGGTCCTCGTGAGTCTCTGTCTGGTCTGCGTCTGCGCTGCCGCGGCGCTGCTTCCCGCCTCCGCCTCCGCCCACATGGCCACCGGCGTCGGCGGCTGGTCCTGGCAGAACCCGCTGCCCCAGGGCAACGGCTACAACGGCGGCTACTTCCTCGACGCCGACCACGGCTGGCTGATCAGCCGCGGCACCATCTTCCACACGACGGACGGTGGCGTCACCCTGAAGGTACAGGCCCGCCATGACGTCCGCTTCTCGGCCATCACCTTCGTGGGCGCCAAGCACGGCTGGGCCGTTGGACCGCCCACCTCGGGAGGCGCAGACGTGCTGTATCGCACGACCAATGGGGGGCGGACCTGGACGCGCGTCCCACTCCAGTGGAGCGGCGGGATCAACGGGATCAGCTTCGTCACGACCGAGGTCGGTTGGGCGACCCTCGTGCACTCCATCCTGCACACGACAGACGGGGGCCTGCACTGGACCATACACACCTTGAGCAAGCATGACAGGACGCTCGGCGTGCAGGCGCTCAGCACGCGCCGCGCGTGGGTGGCCGACGGTGACACGTTGCTGCGGACCGTCAACGGCGGCGCGACCTGGAAGCACGTCCCCGCCGGTGGCGCCACGAACCTGAACGTCGTCTGCTTCACGAGCGCCCAGTCCGGCTGGGCCGGCGGCGGCTCGTACCGACGCGCCGGCCAGATCGTGCACACCACCGACGGCGGTCTCCACTGGAACGTCCAGCTCGCCGGCCAGGGTGTCACTGCCCTCTCGTTCGCGGACTCGCAGAACGGCTGGGCGACCGCCGGCGGCACCGTCTACGGCACGACCGACGGCGGCGCCGACTGGGCGCCGCAGGACACGGCGCCGTTCGCCACCTGGGTGCTCGCGCTCACACCTCTGGGCGCCATCGTCGGCAACGATGGCTCCAGCGTCGGCCTGAGCCACACCTCCAACGGCGGCGCCACCTGGCAGCCGAGCACTACCGCAGCCGGCGACTACTTCGGCAGGCTGAACGGCCTGCAGTTCGTCAATGCCGAGGACGGCTGGGCCGTGGGCAGCGGCGGCGGGATCCTCGCCACGACCAACGGCGGCGCCGCCTGGGGAGCACAGGACTCGACCGTCACCGCGGATCTCAACCGCGTGCACTTCATCGACGCCACGAACGGCTGGGCCGTCGGCGACCAGGGCGCCATCGTGAACACGACAGACGGCGGCGCCACCTGGGCGGGGGAGACCTCGGGCACAGGGTTCGACCTGACCGGCGTGACCTTCACCGACCCCCAAGATGGCTGGGCGACCGGCCAGAGCTTCGACCAGGACGACTACAGCAGCGGCGTCATCCTGCACACGACGGACGGCGGTCAGGACTGGACGACGCAGTACGCCTCGATCTTCGACCCCCACACCGACATCCCCGGGGTCGCCTTCGGCGCCGTCGCCTTCGCCGACGCGCAGCATGGCTGGGCGGTGGGCGAGACCCAGGGGTCCGACTCGGGATACAACCTGACCGTGATCATGCACACCGCCGACGGCGGCGCCACGTGGAAGCGGCAGCTCCACTACATGCCGCCCTTCGTGAGCAACGAGGACGACGCCACGCTGACCGGCATCGCCTGCACCGACCGCACGCACGCCGTCGCCGTGGGCTACGACGACGACTACACGGAGATCTGGCGCACGACGAACGGTGGACAGACCTGGACGAACGTGGGGCAGAAGCTTTGGCCGCTGTACGCCTCGGTGAATCTCGCCGACGTGGTCTTCGCCGACGCGAGGCACGGCTGGGCGGCGGGAACGAACGGCCACGGTGACGCCGTCATCATCCGCACGACCGACGGCGGCGCCACCTGGACCAAGCAGCTGGTGCCCAACTACGTCGTCGCCGGACCCCTCGACGCCCTGAGCTTCGTGAGCCCCACGCACGGCTGGGTGGCCGGCGGGGACGCCGCCATCCTGATGACGACGACCGGCGGCAAGGCGCCGTGAGCCGGACGGGGGGCTGAACGCGATCCACCCCCTCGGCCTGCGCGCCACATGGTAGGGTCGCGCGGGAACACCGAGGAGCCGAGGGAGGGACGTGCATGGACAAGTGGAGAGTACTCATGGTCGTTCTGATCATCGCCGGGGTCGCGCTCGTCGCGCTGGCCATCTATTACTGGGTCACACCCGCCGGCTCGCTGCCCGGATTCTTCCCCGGACACCTCGCCGGCTCCGCGCACAAGCACGTGAAGCACGGCGTGGCGGCACTGGTCCTCGGGATCGTCTGTTTCCTGGGGGCCTGGATGCTGTCCGGCAAACGGGAAGAAGAGTCACTCAGCCCTCCGCCGCATGCCTAGCCGGGAGCACTGAGACTGCCCAGCAGCAGGTGAGGCGCCACTTCTGATCAGAGTGTGGTAGATCCGGTCCCCTACGCGGCCCGCCAGAAGCGCCTGTGAGGGGCGCGTCCCATAGGCAAGCGCCGCAACTCGAAGCCCTTCAGCACGTTGTGCACGCTCTGCACCCGGCCATCCTCCAACGACCAGACGTGGGCGAACGGCAGCTCGACTGCCTCCCAGGTGCCGCGCAGGCGCAGGCGGAAGTGGCCGCCGACGACGAGGCGCTCGTTGCGCACATCCGGCTCCCAGGAGTCCAGCCGCACCTGCGCCAGTTCGAACTGCGGGGGCAGGTGGCCGAACAGCGCCAGGGCCGCCACCTCGCCCGCCGGCCGCGAATGCCGCCGCAGGCTGAAGCGGTGCACCTCCCAGTTGGCCGGCTCGGGACCGTTCTGGTCGAGCATCGCGAGCACGTCGGCGTCGGCGCCGAGCCCGAGCGCGTGGTAGCCGCGGCGGATGGGTTCGAAGGGGTCCATGCAACGAGTTGTTCCCACCGGGAGTCGCGGGCACGCTCCGAACAGCAACCTCGGGCTACTCCGTGATGGCGTTCCCGGTCTCGGGGTCGAAGAAGTGCAGCTCGTTGCGGTCGACATGGAGCCGCGCCGTGTCGCCTTCCTTCAGCTCGGTGCGACGGTTCACGCGCGCGACCACGTCCCCCACCTTGGGCGTCGCCACCGGCTCGACGCCCGCGACGTCGGTCACCTCCTCGTCGGCTTCCACCGTGTCCGCGATGAGATCGCCCGAACAGTGGACGTCCACCTCCGAGCCGAGGTCCTCGCACAGGACCACCGAGAGCTCGATGACCGCGCCCGGGTCGGGCGAGGTCACCAGCGAGGCGTCCTCGAGGTCCTCCGGGCGGACGCCGAGCACGATGTCGCGGCCGACGTAGTCCACGAGGTTCGGGGACTCATCGAAGGTGCTGTCGGGCAGGGCGAGCCGGTGAGAGCCGAAGACGGCGTCGTGGCGCGACCCGTCGGCTCCCTTCACGATCGTCGCCCTGATGAGGTTCATCGCCGGCGACCCGATGAACCCGGCGACGAACCGGTTCGCCGGCCGCCGATACAACTCCCTCGGCGTGCCGACCTGCTGCAGGTCGCCCTGGAAGACGACCGCGACCCTGTCCCCGAGCGTCATCGCCTCGGTCTGGTCGTGGGTCACGTAGATCGTGGTCACCTTCAGCGACTCCTGGATCTTCAGGATCTCGGCCCGCATCTGCACGCGCAGCTTGGCGTCGAGGTTGGACAGGGGCTCGTCCATGAGGAAGGCGCGGGGTTGGCGGACGATGGCCCGGCCCATGGCCACGCGCTGGCGCTGGCCTCCCGACAGCTGGCGGGGCTTGCGCTTGAGATAGGGCTCGAGCTCCAGGATCCGCGCCGCGTCGGTCACGCGCCGCCTGATCTCGTCCTTCGGCGTCCTCCGGTACTTGAGGCTGAACGCCATGTTGTCGTAGACCGACAGGTGCGGGTACAGGGCGTAGCTCTGGAAGACCATGGCGATGTCGCGGTGTCGCGGGTCCAGGTCGTTCACGACCTCGCCGTCGATCGAGATGGTGCCGTCACTGACCTCCTCGAGGCCCGCCACCATGCGCAGGACCGTCGTCTTGCCGCACCCGGACGGGCCGACCAGCACCATCAGCTCGCCGTCGGCGATGTCCAGGCTCATCGAGTTGACGGCGACCGTCCCGTCCGCGAACTGCTTGGTGACGCCATCAAGGGCGATCCGTGACACCTACGCCTCCTCGCGTCGATGGACGCTGCTTGCCCGGCCAGACGACCCGGTCATTTTCCCATCCCCAGTGTCAGACCCTTGACGAGATACCGCTGGAATATCAAGAAGACGATGATCGCCGGCAGGGCGCTCAGGAACGAGCCGCCCAACAAGGCGGGGATGCTGGTGCTCCTGCCCGCCGCCAGGGCGGCGAGGCCGACGGTGATCGTGCGCTGCTGGGGGTTCTGCAGGAACAGCAGCCCCACCAGCAGGTCGTCCCAGATCTGGATGAACTGCAGGACCGCGACCGTCGCCATCGCGGGTATCGACAGGGGCAGCGCGATGCGCAGGAAGGTGCGGCCGTACCCCAGGCCGTCGATGATCGCGGCTTCGATGAGCTCGTCGGAGATCCCGCGGTAGTGCGTCGCCATCAGGAACGTGGCGAAGGGCGTGCCGAGCGCCGCGTACACGAGGATGGCGCCGAAGTAGTTGTTGACCAGGCCCAGCCGCGCGAGGTTGACGTACTCGGGGATGATGATCGCTTGCAGCGGGACCATCATCGCCGCCACGACCATGAGGAAGATGACGCCGCTGCCACCATATCTGAGCTTGGCGAAGGCAAAGCCGGCCATCGTGCTGACTACCAGGATGATCACGATGGCCACGACGCAGATCAGCGTGGAATTGAGGAGCTCCCGGGCGACGGGCAGGTCCGTGAAGAGTCGCGACCAGCTGCTGACGGAGTGGCCGCTCTGCTGATCGAACTGCGCCGCGGTGCGGAACGCGTTGTCGAGCATGTAGTAGAAGGGATAGAGCATCACGATGGCGACGACGACCATCACGATGAGCAACGCGATGCGTGTGGCCTTCCTGCGACCACGGGCGCCGATCACGGGACGCCGGCGAGGAGTCGACTCGATCGTCACCAGCCGCTCCCGTCTTCCGCGCGAATCACCCTGAGCTGGACGAGCCCTACGACGGCCATTACCACGAACAGGATGATGCCGTACAGCGCGGCGGTGCCGAACTGGCCGTTCGAGAAGGCCGACTGATAGACGAAGAACTCGAGCGTGGTCGTGCCGTAGCCCGGCCCCCCGTTGGTCATCACGAAGATCAGGCTGAACAGAGCGGAGAACACGCTGATCACCGTGATCACGAACGAGAACTGGACGAACCGCTTGAGCAGGGGCAGCGTGACGTGCAGGAAGACCTGACGCGCGTTGAGGCCGTCGACGCGCGCAGCCTCGAGGAGGGCCGGATCGAGCGTCGCCATGCCGGTCAGGAAGATGATCGTGTTCGTGCCGATCATCGAGAAGACGAACGTGATGGCCAGGGCGAGCAACGCGGTCCGCTCACTCGACAGCAGGTCCGTCTTGAGCGACCCGAGCCCGATGTCCCTGAGCAGGTGGTTCAGCAGCCCGTTGAGGGCGAAGAGCTGGACGGCGACGACGCCGATCACAACCCAGGAGATGGCCGTTGGCAGGAAGTACACCGAGCGGAAGACCCGCCAGCCGCGGACGTGCTCGTTCAGCAGCGTGGCGATGATCAGCGGGATCCCGATGGCGAACGGCACGGAGAGCAGGAGGAGCGCGTTGTTCTCGACGACCCGCCAGAAGACGGGGTCGTGCAGCGCGGCCGAGTAGGTGGACGGCCCGATCCAGGTCGACGTGAGCCCGTTCCACTCGGTCATCGAGTAGTAGACGGCCTGCCCGATCGGGATGAACAGGAGCGAGAGGACCACGGCGATCGCCGGAAGCGACAGCAGGATCCCGGCCCGCCGGCGCCGCCGCCCCAGGGGACTGGAGCGGCGGCGGCGGGGCCGGGCCGTCGAAGTGGTTTCGGGGACGGTCGCCGCCATGCCCTTTCCTATAACAGAGTCGGCGGCTGACGGCGACCCGGCGCGACGCCCTCAGAGGGTCGTCGCACCGGGTCGCGCTTCATCTGGGTCGCCGGGTCGCTTACTGGTACTGGTTGCCTCTGGCGCTCTCCGGCAGCTTCTGCAACGCGTTCTGCATCGCCTGGAGCGCCGCCTGGGGGGAGATCGACCCGTTCAGCACAGACGGGAGCTCCTTGTTGCCCACGTTCACGACCTGAGACTGGATCACGTTGTCGATCATCGGGTAGACGATCATGCCGTCCTTGGCGGAGAAGTCGAGCATCTGCTGGTTGACGGGGTTGGTCGTCGTCATGCCCTTGATCGCCGGGATGAGACCGGCCTGGTTGATGATGTCGCCGGCCTGGGTGGTGGTCATGAAGTCGAGGAACTGGGTGGCCGTCGACACGTTCTTGGAGTAGCTCATGGCCGCGATGCCGTCGCCGGCGAAGTCGACCACGCCCTTGACCGGCTGGTCAGTGAAGGGCGGGACGAACGCCGCGACCTTCGAGCCGAGGGCGTCGGTGAACTTCTTGGTGTCCCACGTGCCGTCCATGATCATCGCGGCCTTGCCGCTCTCGAAGTCACCGAGGTTGTTGGTCTTGGTGATGACGTCCGGCGTTGGTGTACCCCATCTTCTTGAGCTGGGCCCACTTGCCGAGCGCCGCGACGTTCGCCGACGACGTCCAGGGGATCGATCCGTTGTACAGGCCGAGCCACTGGTCGACGGGGTAGTTGCCGATCATCAGGTAGCTGAGGTCGTAGTACGGATAGAAGGTCGCCGTCAGCGGCTGGCCGCCGTTGCCGTAGGTGAACGGCGTGTAGCCGGCCGCCTTGATCTTCTGACAGGCGGCAAGGAGCTCGGTCCAGTCGGTCGGGACCGACGTCACGCCGGCCTTCTTGAAGATCGCCTTGTTGTAGAAGCCGATGTAGAACTGCTCCTCGAGCGGCATCACGTACGGGCCGTTGGCGGGATCGAACCCGTCGCTGACCCACTTGAGCGCGTCGGGGTTGATGCGCGCCAGGCTGGCGTCCGGCACCTTCCCCTTCAGGTTGACCAGGAAGTCCTTGTACTGCAGCGTGAAGAGCCCGGTCCACATGACGGCGAGATCGGGCCCCGTCTTGGAGACTGCGGCCGCCTGCAGCAGGGCGAAGTAGTTGTCCGCCGGCTGGCTGACGACCTTGATCGTCACGTTCGGGTGCAGCTGGTGGAACGCGGACGCGAGGTTCTGCAGCGCCGTCGCGTTCTGTTCGGTCCCGTAGTTGTGCCAGATGGTCAGCGTGACCGGGCTGGTGCCTGGGCTCGAGCTCGAGCTGGAGCTGGAGTTGCTGCTCCCGCACGCCGCGATCATGACCATCACCATGATCGCTCCCGTGATGAGCAGTAGTCGACGTCTCATGGCGCCCCCTTCTTCGTGTTCCTGACGCTGAGCTGACGCTGCCCCACGTCACGCCCGAGCCTTAAGACCGTCGCATCACCGGCCCGCCATCTTGGCGTGCGACCGAGTATCGGACACGCCAGTCTGGCGCGGGTGATGCACTCCATTGTTGCCACGGAGGCCGCCCTCCAATCGTTTTCGGGCCGTCGATGCGTTCCGGCGGCGGCTACCTCTCGTCCTCCTTCCTCGTCGGATCCCAGCCTTCGCCGGTCGGCACGGGCAGCTCGAAACCGGCCCGGCGGGAGAACGGTCCCAGCACGGCGGCGATCTCGTCCTCGTCGAGCGACGGCCGCGTCGGGCAGTCGAACACGGACCATTCTTCTTCGTGGGAGATCGTCTCGCCCGGCTGCACGAGCCGGAGCGGGGAGAACGACTCGATGTCGATGCCCCACCCGGCTGTGTAGGCCTCGGAGCTGCACCCCCCGTCGGGGTAGCGTGCCCCTCGCTCGTGGCGGAACCTCTTCACCATGCAACAGCCGTGGTTGACGTAGGCCATCCACCCGAGCTCGTTGGGATACCCGAGCTTGAACTGCGTCTCGGCGCGCTCGTCGTGGTCGAGCACGATGTATCGCTGTCCCCAGTGCAACCGGGCGTCGTCCATGCGCGCGTACGACCAGAGCACGTAGCGGGTGTTCGGCAGCAGGCCGGCGTCGCGCTGCACGACGGGGAGGATCAACCGCCCGTTGGCGGAGCCGAGGAACGGCGACCAGACGGCCATCTCGACCGGCCAGGCGCCGTGGTTGGCGAGGCTGCTCGTGACGGCGATCGAAGCCTCTCTGAAACGCAGCTCGACCGACTTGACGACGTGGGTCCACGGTTCTTCGTCCTGGACCATGAGGATACCGTCGTCGAAGAGTTCGTGACGGGCCAGGGGGTGACTGTCGGGGACGTAGCTCCGCGGGTAGGCCTCGGGGCTGTGCCAGACGCGGTGGCCGCCCAGGTACTCGAACACCGCGCCGTCGGGCAGGTCTTCCTTGAGGGCGCAGTCGTCGGCGAACATGTTCGGGCCCCCGGGCAGGGAAAGATGCATGACCCGGGGGCCCACGTCCAGCGTGACGATCGCCTCCAGGCCGGCGCCGGTGAGCCGGAGCGCGCGCCCCAGCGCCTTGTACCGCTCGATCTCCTCACAGGTCATCGCAGGCATGACGGGAACGCCCTGCCGCTGCCGCGCGGCGCCGTCACTCGCCGACGATCTGGACGCGCACCGTCCGCTCGCGAGCCCGCGTCTGGTCGAAGTCGGCGAAGTAGAAGCGCCCGAAGTCGCCGAGCATCATGGCGCCGTCGACCACCGGCACGGTCTGGGAACGGCCCATGATCACCGAGCGCAGGTGGGCGTCGGTGTTGAGCGACCAGGACGGCAGCTCGTCGCGGCCCCTCGCCGCCTCGATGTGCAGCGGCCCCGGATGGTGGTACTGCCCCTGCGTGCGGCAGGTGGGGGCGAGGCCGTCGAGGATCGTCAGCAGGTCCTGCATGAGCAGCTCGGTGCCCCAGTAGTCGACGTCGTCGGACGCCTCCTGGAGCAGCACGCTGCAGGTCGTGTGCTGCGAGAACACGACCAGGATGCCGTTCCTGATGCCGGACCCGGCGAGCGCCGCCTCGACCTGGGGCGTCACGTCGTGGAACGTGGGCCGCTTGTCCGACTGGATCGCGAACGTCGCGTGGTGGACCGCCATGCGTCCTCCTTCAGTGGGTGCTGTCCCATGCGTCGCGCATGGCCCTGATCATCGCCTCGAGCATCGCCGCCGGGTCGGGGGCCGTGAAGATCGCGCTGCTCGACCCGGCCCCTTGCGCGCCGGCGGCCGTCACGTCGTAGACGTCCTGCGGGCCGTTGATGCCGGCGCCGTGGAGCACGCGGATCGACGGGTCGACGCGCCAGATCGCCTCGTTCGCTGCCTTGACGGACCCGCCGCCGTCGTCGTCGCGGGTGCCGCCGGCGATGAGGTCGGGCGACTCCACGATGATGACGTCGGGCGACAGCGCGGCGACGGCGACGGCGTCCGCGACGTCGTCGGCGCAGACCATCGTGGCGAGCCCGACCTCGTCGGCTCGCCGCATCGTCTGCGCCAGCTCGTCGCGCGACAGGCGCCGTTCGACGTGGTTGAGCAGGACGCCCTGGGCCCCGGCCGCCTTGACGGCCTCGGGCAGCACCGAGCCCACGCCGCGGCCGGGCGGCAGGGCGTCCATATGCTGCGCGAAGACGATCACCCGCTCGACGGCGGCCGCGACGGCCGGGATGTCGACGTACTGGGGGGTGAAGATCACCCGCACGTCATAGGTGCGACTCCAGCCGTCGGCGCGCCGGGCGAGCTCGACCAGCTCCTCGCCCCAGGCGTACGCCTTCGGGCCGACCTCGAAGAAGGGCGGCGCTATCTCGAGACGCGCGTGCACTCACGACCTCCGGGGAGACCGCGGCTGACCGCGCGCGTCGGTGGAGCGCGTGCCGGGATGCGCGATCCGTTTCAGACGACCACCGCCTCTATCCGCAGGATGCGAGCGAGGGCCAGGAGCTGGGCCGTCCACCGACCCTGGGTCGCCGCCATGTGGTGTCCCGCCCCGGCCGTGCACCACGCGGTGCACCAGTCGGCGATCTGGAGGGTGTCGTGCCGGAACAGCGTCTGGGGCGCCGAGACCGGCCGCGGCGGATAGTCCAGGAACTCGCCTTCGGAGATCACGAACCGCCAGCGCCCGTTGCCCATCGGCACCAGCGCCAGGTTGGTGATCGGCCCGGGCTGGTACGCGAACTCGAAGCCGGCGCCGAACCCGTGGACCCCGGTGTAGTAGATCGAGTGCTTGACCTTGACCGTGCCGGGAACCGCAAGGGCCGGGTTGCCGTGGCCGTCGTGCGAGAACACGACCGCGTTGTTGTCGAAGTCGATGACGTAGTTCTCGACCGTGGTCGACTGGCCGGCGAGCTCCTGGAGGATGAGCTGGGCCACTCCGCAACTCACATCGCCCTCGGGCGAGGCCGGGATCCCGATCTCGCACAGGCGTCCGGTGCCGTACGACGGGATGATCCCGACGCGCGGATCGGTCAACCAGATCTGGTCGAGCGCGGTGAAGATGTCGAAGCGGTGTTCCTTCGTCACCGACTCCAGGGCGAGCGCGAGCCGCACCGAGCGTTCGAAGAGCGCCGGTTCCATGTCGACCGTGTACTTCGCCTTCTCGGCGGCGACCAGGGTGTCGACCTCGGCCTGCGGGATCTCGCCGAAGCGGACCGCGATCTTCTCGGGCTCCAGCGGCCACACGACCGGCCCGACCTTCTGGCGGAACGACAGGCCGTCGGTCATCAGGTCGGTCATGCCCTCGAAGGGGTGCCCGACCAGGCCGACCCGGGCCGTCCGCAGCCTGCGCCCGACCCCGGCGGCCTGGATGATCTCGCCGACGCGCCGCCGGCCGTCCTCGTCGTCCCAGTGCGAGGTGACCATCTCGAAGTCGCGCCCGGTCCGCAGCAGGACGGCGGTGAGCTCGGGCATGCCGGCCATGCCCGAGTTGAGCATGATCACGTCGAAGTCGTCGTCCTCGCCGAACCTGCGGATCTTCTGCGTGTTCCAGACGAGGACCGGGGCGGTCGTGTCGATGAAGCAGCGGGCCGGGACGGCGCCCTTCGTGTAGGCGAGCTCGGCGGCGACGATGATGTCGACGCCCTCGGCGTTGAACATCCGGGCCGCCGCCGCCGCGTGGTCCTCCTCCTCCACGAGCCCGGCGTGGACGACGTCGCCGAAGGCGGCCAGCGCGTCGGCGATCTCCTGCGCGGCCGCAGTCGCCGCGGGCCGCATGTGCGCCGTCTTGTTGTAGTCGTCTTCGAGCAGGGCCATCACGAGGACCCCGATCTTCGGCTTCACGGCCACCGTGTCACCTCCGGTTCGGCTGCTTGCTGTGTCGGCGTTCTTCTGCCCCTCACGTCGATCTCGGGCTCGAGTAGTACAGCGGTCGGAGCGCCTCGAAGAGATCGATGTAGCGGGCATACGCCACGTCGTAGGCTTCGTGCGCCCTCGGATCAGGCGCGTACCGCTCGCTGACCGATACCATCGCCGTTGTCGCTTCGTTCAGATCGGAGTACACACCCGCGGCAACGCCGGCCAGCATCGCGTCACCGCGGATCGCCGCGTCCTCGCCCCGCAACGTGACCACGGGCAGCCCGCAGGTGTCGGCCTTGATCTGGTTCCAGAGCGGGCTGCGGGCGCCGCCGCCGTGCGAGCGGATCTCGCGGGCCTCGGCGCCGGCGCCGGCCAGCAGCTCCAGGTTGCGCCGCAGCATGAAGGCGACGGCCTCGAGCACGGCGCGCACGAAATGCCCTTTGCCGTGGTGCAGCGTGAACCCGTAGAAGGCGCCGCGCGCTCCCGGCTCGTACTCGGGGCTGAAGGCGCCCATCAGGTGTGGGAGCATGGTCAGGCCGTCGGCGCCCGGGGCGATGGGGGCGGCGAGCGCCGTCAGAAGGTCGTAGGCGCTGCCGCCCTCTCTCCCGGCCCGGGCGACCTCCTCGACGCCGAACTCGTTGCGGAACCAGGTGAGCGCCATGCCGCCGGTCGGGCAGACCGGGCAGTAGAGATACAGCTCGGGCACCGAATGGATGTAGACGGGGGTCTGCCGGGTGGGGTCGGCGCCGTGGCGGTCGACCGATGCCTGCAAGGTCAACGCCCCGCCGCTGCTCTCGGACACGACGCGGGGTCCGATGTTGCCGACGCCGACGGCGCCGGCGCTCTGGTCCATGCCGCCGGCGACGACGAGCACGCTCCGGGGCAGTCCCAGGGCCTCGGCCGCCGCCGGCGTGAGGCCGCCTACGACCGCGCCCGGCTCGACCGGCTGCGGCAGCCGTTCGGGCCCGATCCCGAGCGTGTCGAGCATCGGCTCCCACCAGCGCCGTGCCACGATATCGAAGAGGAGCGATGTGCAGGCGACGCTTCCGTCGGTCACGAAGCGTCCGGTCAGCCGCTGGAGCACGAAGTCCTCGACCAGGAGGAACGCCCTGGCCCGGGCGAACACCTCGGGCTCGTGGCGGCGCCACCAGAGGATCTTGCAGGCGGTCCAGGTCGGGGCCATCGACGGGACGCCGGTGACGGCATAGATGGTGGCGTCGTCGAACCGCTCGCCGATCTCGCCCGCCTCGTCGGCGGCCCGGTTGTCGAGCCAGACGAGGGCCGGGGCGAGGGGCCGACCGTCGGCGTCGACGGCGATCGCCGTCTCCCCTTGACTGGAGACGGCGATCGCCGCGACGGCGTCACGGTCGGCCCCGGGCGTCGCCAGCACCCTGCCGATCGCGGCCTGCGTCGCCGTCCAGTAGACCTCGGGATCGAGCTCGGCCCTGTCCGGTCCGGGATGGTCGAGCCGGTACTCCTCGCCTGCGGCGGCGAGCTGTCGGCCCGACGGCTCGTAGAGCCCCGCCTTGACCGACGTCGTCCCGACGTCCAGGCCGATGAGGAGGCTCACGCCGCCGACCGCCCGCGCTCGCGCTTCAGCGCGCGCCCCGCTTCAGGGCAGGCCGCACCTCAGTCCAGCCCGTGCTTCTCCGCCGCGGCGCCGGGCTCGACGCCCTGCTTCACGACCTCCTGCAGCGCCTCGAGGAACCGCTCGGGCTCTTTGGCGCAGACCACGTTGCGGCCGAACACGACGCCGTGGGCGCCGTCCCGGATGGCGGTCGCGGCCAGCTCCAGCGCGTCGATCTCGCGGTCCGTCTTCTTGGCCCCCAGGGCCAGGATCGGGACCGGCGTGGACTTCACGATCTCGCCGAAGCGCTCGCCGGTGTGGAAGGTCTTGATCAGGTCGACGCCCAGCTCGGCGACGATGCGGCAGCCGATCGAGATCTGGTCGTGGCGCTCCTCGGGAGCGACGTCCTCGTGGCCGGCAGGGTAGACCTCGCCGACGATGGGCACGCCGACCTCGCGCGTCTCGGCGACGCAGCGGGCCACCTCGGCCACGTTCTCGGCGTCGACCGCCTCTGAGCCGGTCTTGATCGACATCCCCACGAGGACGATGTCGGCGCCCAGCGCGACGGCCTGGGCGGCGGGGATCATCGACACGCTGCGGCTCTCGTGGTAGTCCCACTGGGTCGCGTATTGCGTGCCCCAGTTGAGGCGGAGCATCAGGGCCGGCGCGCCGCGGCTGGTGAACGCGGCGGCGGCGTGGGGCACCATCCCCGGGCTCATGAGGATCGCGTCGGCGCCCTTCAGGCGCTCGACCAGCGCCCAGACCCGCTCGAACCCGGGCCGCGGCCCGTTGTAGAGCCCGTGGTCGATGGCCACGACGACCGCGTTCCTGCCTTCGCTGAAGAGCCGGCTCACTCGGATGTCTACGCCTGTCGACACTCCCGCATCTCCTTTCGAAGACGTATCGGATCGGGCCCCCGGGGCTCACACGAACGTCGGCGGTAGGCTTCCGTACCAGCATTCCCAAGGCAGCGACAGGATATCAGCAGGTGTCGCGGGTGGACGTTGCCGGCGTTTCGGTCGGCTCGAGGCTGATCGGCGATGCCGGCGAGTCGACTCGTGGGCGCTAGGCCTTGGCCGGAGAGGTGCCCCGGACGCCGTAGAGCACCAGGACCGACCTCAGCCGCCCTCGTCGTGCCCGCAGTCGCCGCTTCAGCTCGCGACGCAGCGCCGCGACGTCAGCGAAGTCCTTCTGCGTCGCGGCGCGGCCCCCGAACAGCACCGCCTGCACGCGATCCACGAGCTCGCCGGCATCGAGGTCCAGGGAGCTCTTCAGGAACCGGGCTGTCTCGTCGAGCGTCTGGGACCGCGGCACGTCGATGCCATGGTCGGCGAGGTCGACGTAGATCAGCGCCAGAGCGGCCCTGAGACGTGCGTCCCAGCCGCCTCGGCGCAGGCCGCGCCTGCGAGTGGCGACACGGCCGGCGGGCCATGCCACCAGCACCGCGACGAGGACCGCGCACGGCAGGAGCAAGCCTGCGGTCCAGGATCGCGTCGCCGCCGCGGCTGCCCCCGCGCCGGCCCCGCGGGCGCCCCTGTTCTTGCCAGGGCCCTGGGCATTGGGTGACGAGCCCGCCGTGGCCCCGGTGGTGCCGGGACTACCGGACGCGGATGGGTCCGACGTGGGATTCACATACCAGGCGCCGGGGCTGGGCACCGTCGACCCGGGAGTGGGATCGAACGGCACCCAGCCGACGCCCGGGAAGTAGACCTCGACCCAGGCGTGGGCGTCGGTCCTCATGACGACGAACGTCCCGGTCTGGTCCCGCTTACCCGGGGCGAACCCTACCGCCACCCGGGCGGGAACGCCGTTGAACCGCATGAGCACGGCCATGGCGCCGGCGAACTGCTGGCAGTACCCCGTCTTCGTCTGGAAGAGGAACGCCGCGTAGGGCGAGAGGTCGCTGCCGTGAGGCGGCGTGAGCGAGTAGCTGTAGTTGGAGCGCAGGTAGTCCTGGACCTTCAGGGCGATCGCGTACGGATCGGTCGCGCTGCCGACGATGTCCTGGTTCAGCCGGTACAGGCCCAGCCACTCCCGGAGGCCGGGGGTGTCGCTCACCGAGGCGCTCCAGTCTGACTCAGCGGAGGGTCCTGCGTAGGCAAACCGGGACGCGAACGGCAGCCCCGTGTACAGCTCGAAGAGGTCCTTCGGGTAGCTGCGGCCCCGAGCCAGCAGCTCCGCGGTCCGCACCCGGGGGATGACGGCTGTGATCGTGTAGTCCACGTTTGGCCCGAGCGGGGGATCGACGCCGAGCGCGAGCGTGTCGGGGACACGCAGCGACACCTGATGACCGATCGACAACGACTTGGGAACGCCGCCGGCGAACAGGTAGTTCGTGGACATCGACCGCACGTGGAACGACTCCGTGACGCGCGTGCCGTTCGGCTGGGGCGGGGCGGGCGGCACCTTGTAGGTGAAGGGGGGAGCCGACCATCCGTTCGCGTACTGCTCGTCGTACGAGGCGCCCGAATACCACGACGTCCCATCGAACCTGGAGAGGGCGTTGGCCCGCCAGTACGACGCCAGGGGCGACGTGACGCGCATGACGACGGCATCCGTCGCCGGATCGAGCAGGCGAGGGAAGTTCTCCATCCAGTCGAAGCTCACGCTCGAGTCGTCGGGGCCGGCGATCCCCCACGTGGTCCAGTCCTGCCAGGGCCGGCTGGCCGCCACCGAGGTCGTGGCGAGCAGCAGCAGAGCCAGGACCGCCGCGATCATCGCGGCCGCCCCGCCCGCCAAGGCGTCCTTCGTCCTCCAGCGAGCACGCTCGAGGGACCGCGACGATGCCAGCAGGCAGCCGCTCAGGACCAGGAAGGCCACGGGTGCCCACACGATCCGCGGCGTGTTGTCGGTCGTGAAACCGAATCCGAGCACCACCAGGAGGATCACGAGGGCCGGCAACGGCCGGCGCAGGCTCAACGCCAGAAAGGCGGCGAGCCAGACAACCCCATAGACGACCGCGCTCAGAAGCAGGCCGACGTGGGTCGCGGTCGCAAAGTCCAGAGGGAACTGGCGGTTCCGATAGGCCTTCGCGCCCGCCCGCACCTGGTCGAACAGGAAGCCGACCTGCCCTCCGGGCCCGTGGACGTGCGACGGGATCGACACCTGCGCCCGCAGCAGGAGGTACGCACCGAGCGGAAGCAGGACCAGGGCGACGGGCCATGCGCGCCGGTGGACGAGCCCCGGCGCGCCCGCCACGCACGCGACCGCCACGGACGCCATGAGCAGCGGGGCGATCGGGGGTCGGCCGACATGCGCCATCACGACCGCCGCCGTCAGGGCGAGGCCGACGAAGCTGGCGAAGTAGAGCGCTCTGCGGGTGGCCTTCATCGTACGCGTTCGTGCCGGACCCCCACCGGCATCGACAAGGCCGCCTGCAGATCGGCGCCGCGCTGGAGCGAGAGGTAGCCGATGCCGGCGGCCGAGAGGGCGAGCCGCGGGCTCGCCCTCTCGGCCGCCGGATCCGCCGGAAGGAACGAACCGGCATCGATGTGGACCACAGAGGCGCGCAGCCCTTCTCTGCGCAGGGCCATGAGCGCGTGCACGAGTCCGTCATCGAGGGCGAGGACGACGAGGATGAGCATCCGCGTCGTTCGCGGGCGGCGTCCGGCCACGAGCGTGCGCAGCGACGGACCCATCCTCGGCAGCCCACGGGGGGAGGCCGCGGCCAGGACCTCGAGCAGCCTGAGGTGGCCGCCCGCGCCCGGAGCGAGGTGTGTCGGCCGCCACTCGAGTCCGGGCACCAGCAAGGTGGCGGCGTGACCGGTGCGGAGGGCATGGTCGACGATCGAACCGGCCGCCTGGATGGCGAGTTCGAAATTGGTCTCCGGCGGCTCCCCGACGACGTGCGAGGGCGCCGCGTTGAGCAGCACGGTGACGTCGCCGTCCGTCGCGTCCTCCGTCTCGCGCAACATGAGGCTTCCGGTCTTTGCCGTCGCTTTCCAGTCGACGCGGTTGAGCGGTTCGCCCGGGCTGTGTGGGCGGATGCCGCGGAACTCCGACCCTCTGAGCGTCGGCAAGCGGCGGCCGGCGTCGCCGCCGACTTCCCTGTCGGAGATCAGCGCACACGACCCGAGAAGCGCCAGGCGGGGCGGGACGAGGACGTCCAGCGGACCCTGGCTGCTTTGCGCTCGTACCAGGCCCAGGGGGTCCTCGGCGACGACGGTCAGGCCGGGGAGATGGTGGATGCCGCGCCGCGCCGGCCAGGGTCCCGACGTGGCCACTCGCTCGCCTTGCGATCCGAGGCTCTCGATGTGGATCGCCTGGTCGCCGCAGCCCAGCTCCCCGCAGGCGTCGAGCAGCGTGACCTGCTGTCCCGGCACGCGCGAACCGCTGCGCACGCGGAAGGAGACCTGCAGGGGATCGCCGGCGAACGGTTGCCGGGGCGCGACGGTACGGGTGACCTCGAGGCGCCCTCGGAGAGAACGGACCTGAAGCCAGGTGACGACCAAGACGGCAAGGAAGGCGAAGGCCAGCAGGTAGAGCTCCCAGGTGCCGACGATGCGCGCCGCCACGTAGGTGCCTGCCGCGACGCCGAGAAGCGCCGCTCCCCGAGCCGTGGGGCGGGTCAGCGCTCCTCCCTTGGTACCGGGACGCTCTCGAGAAGCCGCGAGATCACCGTCTCCTCGGTCTGCTCGCGCACGCGGAAGTCCGGAGACAGGATGATCCGGTGGCTCAGCACACGCACGGCGAGATCCTTGATGTCTTGCGGTACGACGTAGTCGCGCTGGCGGAGCAGCGCCAGCGCCTTGGCCGCGCGCACGAGGGCGATGCCGGCGCGGGGGCTGGCGCCCAGGTAGACGTCCTTGCTCGTGCGGGTGGCGGTGAGGACCTCGACGACGTAGCTGCGGAGCCGGGGGGCGAGCTCGACGCGTCTCGCCGCCTCCTGCATGGCGAGGACCTCGCCCGCGTCGAGGACCGGCTCGAGGTCGGCGAGCGGGTCTCCCGACGTCTGGGCGTGGACGATGGCCTCTTCGGCGGTGGGCGACGGATAGCCGAGGCTCAGGCGCATCATGAAGCGGTCGAGCTGAGCCTCAGGCAAGGGATAGGTGCCTTCGTACTCGATGGGGTTCTGGGTCGCGACGACCATGAACGGGGCGGCGATCGCATGCGTGACGTTGTCGATCGTCGCCTGTCGCTCCTCCATGCACTCCAGCAGGCTCGCCTGGGTCTTCGGTGACGCGCGGTTGATCTCGTCGGCCAGGACGATGTTGGCGAAGACGGGTCCGGGGCGGAACTCGAAGCCGGCGGTCTTCTGGTCGAAGACGCTGACGCCGGTGACGTCGCTCGGGAGAAGGTCGGGCGTGAACTGGATGCGGGCGAAGCGACAGCTCACGGAGCGGGCGAGCGCCTTGGCGAGGAGCGTCTTGCCCACGCCCGGGTAGTCCTCGATGATGAGGTGCCCGCCGGCCAGCAGGCCGACGATGCAAGCCTCGATGACCTCCTCCTTGCCGAAGATCACCGCCGCGATGTTGGCCGCGATGCGGTTCGCTCGGCGAGCGGTCTCGCGCAGCTCGCCGTCCTGGAAGACGGACTCCGTGTCAGCCTCTGGCTGCAAATGATGCTCGCGATGCCTAACGTCGGACATTGGCATTGAGGTCGAGTACTGAGGATACCCCGGGCGAGCCAGCCTATCGCCGTGAGGGCTCAGACGCTACTTACTAGACGCCCTGCGCCCCCATTGGTCGCGATCGCCCTCGCCTACTGCGCCCGGACGGAGACCCTGCGCCCAACTGTTAGCGCTCGCTCCTCGGTGGAATAGTCGCAGACCACGATCCGTCGAAGGAGCGGCACGGAGATGGGGATCGACTACGCGGGTGTCCTCGAGGCCACTGCGAACCTGCTGGTCCAGATCGTCGCTGAAGCGACCTCGGACGAACGATGACGCACATACTGCCAGAGAACTCGAAGTGGTCGCTGCGGTCGGAGCGCTCGTTGCTCTCGATCGGCTCGCGGGGGTCGGTGCTGTCGATCGGCTCGATCGGCTCGGCTCTGTCTATCGGGTCCGTCGGCTCGTTTGGCTCGGTCGGGTCCGTCGGCTCGGCGTTCTCCCTGCTCTCAGCCGGATCGCTGCTCTCGATCGCCTCGGTGCGCTCCCGGCGAGCAGTCATGCGCCACGGCCGCTCTCGCCGGCACTCCCCCCCGACCGAGGGGTAGGAGGAAGCCACCCCGCGCGGCGATTCCGGCAGGTGCCTCCGATCGTGCGCCGACCGCCTCACCGATACATCCCGGCGAAACTCTCGTCTAACTGAGAGCGCGTGCTCCGTCACCACGACCGGGACGGCGATGTATGGCATCTCACTCTCAGGCGCTCGAGTCGGGCGGGCTGCTGGCCGCCGGCCGCCGGCGGTGCCAGACTGGGCCGGTGACTGAGATCGAGATGCAGCTCAAGGCCGCGCGCAGAGGAGACGGGGACGCCTTCGCCGACCTCTTCCTGGCCCACGCGCGGCCCCTGCGCGTGATGGCCTTCGGAGTCCTGCGCGATCCGGACCTGGTCGACGACGCGCTGCAAGAGGCCGCTCTGCGCGCTTACCGCTCGCTGAGAGGGTTCCGCGGCGAGGCGCGGATCGGTACCTGGCTGCACCGGATCACGCTGAGCGTCTGCCTCGACATGATCCACGAGGCGCACCGGCAGGACACGCTGGTCCAGCGCAGCCTGCCGACCCACGTGAGTGATCCCGACCTTGACTCGGCGCTGGACACCCATACGCGCCTCTCGCGAGCGCTCGACACCCTCACGGCCGAGCAACGAGCGGTCGCGGTGGTCGTCCTGCAGCTCGGCTTCGACCTGCGAAGCGCGGCGACCATCCTCGCGATCCCGCGAGGAACGGTCGCCTCCAGGCTGTTCGCCGCCCGCCAGGCGCTGGCCGCCGCACTCGGCTCCACGGAGGAAGACGATGCCTGAACGACCCGACGACCTCGGCGCCGCCATGCAAGAGCTCGCCGACCGGGAGATGCCGGCCGCGGACGAGCGGTTCGAGCCCAGGTTGCGGCACACGCTGCGCCTCGAGCCGCGCCCACGGCGCGGCCGCTGGCCGTGGATCGCGGCCGGCTGCCTCGCGTGCGTGGCCGTCGCCGCGATCGTCGCCGTGGCGCTGCCCGCGACCGCGCGGCACCTGCCGCTCCCGGTGGGGCACGAGCTGCAGCGGCTCGACGCCCGGACGCAGAGCCTGGATGCGGCGCTGGCCGCACAGACGCGCGACCTCGCGCGGGTCCGTGCCGAGCTCGCCGTCCGACTCGTGCTCGTGCAGACCGCCCGGGGCCGGTGGGTCGTGGCGCACTACCTCACGCCCCACAAGTCGCCGTCGGCGCCGACGCCGCCCGGCTACGGCGCGTCGTGGTGGGGCTGGGTCGCGGCCCCGGCCTCGCCCAGCCCCGCCTCGACGCCTCTGACCGCTCCTGCGGTCTCGTCCCCGTCGCCGCTCGCTACGCCGATCTCATCGCCGACGCCGACGGCGACTCCGAGCTCGCCGTGAGCTCGAGGTAACGATCGCAGGTCCGATCCCTGCGCGACCCGCCATCTGCGTGCCTACATCGTGATGACTACCTTCCCGCGGGCACGGCCCTCGTGCAGGTACCGGACCGCGTCTGCCGCCTGGTCGAGGGCGAAGGTCCTGTCGATCGCCGGCGTGACCTTGCCGGCCTCGATGAGGTCGCGCAGGGCCTCGAGGTCGTCGTGGTCGACCTTGGCCACGAGTGGTCCCAGCTTCTGGCTCGCGAACAGCGACAGCAGGGGGGCGCGGATCGTCTGGCGGCCGAAGCCTCCGGTCCACCGGTTGCCCCCCTCGCCGCCCACGATGACGAGGATGCCGTGCGGTTCGAGAGCGCGCCGCAGGCGCCGCAGCGGGAGTCTGCCGGCTATGTCGACGATGACGTCGTAGCGCCGCGTGCCGTCGGTGAAGTCGGCGCGGCCGTGGTCGATGACGTGGTCGGCGCCGATGGCGCCGACCACGTCGACCCTGGCCGCGCCGCACACCCCGGTCACCTCGGCGCCGAACGCCTTGGCGATCTGCACGGCGAAGGTCCCCACGCCGCCGCCGGCGCCGGTCACCAGGACCCGCTGCCCCGGCTTCACGCCGCCCTTGTCGCGCACCGCCTGCAGGGCGGTGCAGGCGGAGACCGGCACGGCGGCGGCCTTCTCGAAGGAGATGGTCGCCGGCTTTGGCGCCAACCGGCCAGCGGGCACACTCGCGTACTCGGCGAAGGCTCCACCGCGGATCGCGTCGCACGACCCGAACACCTCGTCGCCCGGCCGGAACCCCGTCACGTGCGCGCCCACCGACTCGACGGTCCCCGCGACGTCGATGCCGCGCACCGGCGACTTCGGCCGCCGCACCCCGCTACCCATCAGGCGCGCCAGGTACGGCAGGCCGGCGACGAGGTGCCACACGCCGGCGTCGACGCCCGCCGCGTGCACGCGCACGAGCACGTCGTCGTCGCCGATCTCCGGCGCGGGGATCTCCTCGAGCCGGAGCAGCTCCGGCGTGCCATAGTCGCGCTGGACGATCGCTTTCATCGCGCCCACCTCCTCTCAGTCGACCGTGCGCAGGATCTGCTCGACCGACGACGTCCGCGAGCGGAGCTCGGCCACGTCGGCGGCGACGCGCTGTTGAGCGTAAATAGCATGACTCAAGCGACGGTGCAAGGGCGCAGCGCCGGCACAGCGAACGTGCCAGGGAAGATCGATCGGCCTCGGGCGAGGCCTCACATCAGGCAGTCTCCGGCCAGCAGGTAGCGATCGAAGCGGCCGAACGGGCGGGAGGCGCACAGCAGAGCGGTCGCGCCCTCGAACGTGAAGCCGGCGCGCCACAGCAGGCGCTGGGCATACTGGTTGGCGGCCGGGACCATGACGAGCGCGGGCTCGCCGGGTCGGCGAGCGGCGGACTCGGCAAGGGCGAACGACAGGGCCGCGCCCTGGTCCTGGGGACGGAGGGTGGCGACGGGACCGAGGGCCCCGGGGCCCTCGGTCCCGTCGCCACCAAGGTACGCGTACCCCACCGGTCGCCCTCCACGTCGCAACAGCCAGCCTTCGTGACGGATCTCCTCGAGCTGCCAGCGGTGGTCGACGGTGCGGTCCACTCCGGTCACGGCCTCGTCGATCCGGCGCAGGTCGTCGAGATGCGGGCCCGACGCGGTCAGCGGTTCGGCCTCGGGCGCTCGCCGTCCCGGCGAGCGCCCGCCTTCTTCGCCCGGCATCCCGCGTGCGGCCGTCGCCACCGCCCGCGCCCCGCCCTGCATGGTGAGCACCGGCAGTTGAGGGTAGATCCCGTGCCGTGAGTACAGCGCGTTCGAGACCGGGTTCGCCGCGCTCGACGTCAGGGCCGCCACCTCGCCGGGCAGCGGGTGGTCGCCCTTCGCCAGCTCGAGCAGCCGCCGGCCGACGCCGGCGCCCTGGTAGGGCGGGAGCACGAAGAGCCCCGACAGGAACCAGAGACCGCCGCGGGACATCCCGGCGCCGAACCCCACCGGGTCGTCGCCGTCGGCCGCGATCCAGAAGGCGTCGGGATCGGTCCGCATGACGTGAGCCAGGGCCGGCGCGGCCTCGTCCTCAGGGCCCTCCGTGACCGGCCGTCCCTGCCTGGCTAGCAGGTCGTCGAGGGCGATCCCGATGATCCGCGACGCGGCGACCGCGTCTGCACTGCCCGAGCCGGGCCGAAAGGTGAGCTGCGCCGTCATGTCGGGCCGAGTCTAGCGGCTTTCCGGATGTTTCTCCCGTCGCCCGACGAGCGATAACAGACGTGCGCAGCCCTCGGCTCGACAGCGAGGAGGTAGCCATGGTGGGGTGGCACAAGGACGGGCGTCCGCTCGACGACGAGGCGCTGGCCGATCTGCTCGACCACGACGGGAAGGCGCGCGTCGAGTACGGTGGAGCGGTCTTCCGCTTTCGGGCCGAGACCGTGGCGGCCCGACGACCGGCGCGAACCGGGGAGACGGTCGTGCTTTCCCTCCATCAGTTGGGCGGCGGAGACCCGCGCCGGGCCGTCTATCTCGTCGACTTCGCCGAGTCCCGCCTGGACGCCGAAGGCTGCGGCCTCAGCCAGGCGGTCCTCGACCGGGCCACCCAGACGACGATGCGGACGACGCGGCGTCGCGTCGGCGGCCAGCTCTTCCGCCAGGCGCAGGAGCTGATCGCCGCCGAGGGAGCCGCCTGAAGCGCCGGGGTGGTGAGGCGGCGCCACGGCAGCAGACGACAAGACTGGAGCGATGGGACACGATGATCCGGACCACACGTCGCCAAGGCGACCCGGGTCCCGCCTGAGACTGACTCATCCGCCGGACGGCGGCCCGCCGCGCGCGATGCCTCCGGCGGGCCAGGCGCGCATCGGCGTGCTCAGTGACACGCACGGCTATCTCGACCCCGAGGTGCTGAGCATCTTTGCCGGCGTGGTGCACATCATCCACGCCGGCGACATCATGGACCCCCGCATCATCGCCGCGCTGGAGACGGTCGCGCCGGTGACGGCGGTGGCCGGGAATCTCGACGACGGTGTGCTCGCCGCGCGCCTCCCGCGCATGGCGCGCGGCGAGGTCGCCGGCGTGAGCTTCGTCGTCGCCCACAAACCCCGCGGACTGCTCAAGCACCTCGGTGTGGGCGTGCTGGACGCACTGCCGCACGAGGCGCGACCCGACCTCGTCGTGTGGGGTCACACACACGAACCCATGGCCACCTGGGTCGACGGCAGCCTGCACCTCAACCCCGGCACGGCGAGCTCGCCCGACGAAGATGACGACGGCCCCACCGTGGCCGTCGTCGAGGTCGGGCGGACGGGCCTTGGCGTGCGGTTCGTCCCTCTGGCGCGCCGACAGGCCTCATACGCGGCCGTGGCCGCCGCGCGTCCGGCCGGCAGAGCCGAAGCCCGGGGTTAGCCGGGCGACCTTCGCGATGGGCACGATGCCGGTCGCGGTCCTGCCCGACTAGCGCGCCGTCGGTCTCGTCTCGATCTACCCGGTCTACCCGGCCAGCCGGTGGCCGCACTTCTCGCAGAACTCGGCGTTGCCGGCGTTCTTCTCGTGACAGACGGGACAGTGCACGTGGGCCGGGCGCCCCCGGTGCGAGCTCGGCTCCTTCACACGCCGGTCGCCACGCAACACGTGGATGCCGGCCCAGATCAGCAGCGGGATGCCGATGACCGCGAGGATGACGATGGCGAGGAGCCAGGCGCCCATGTGACGACCTCCAGTCGGCGCTCGGCGCGCCGCATCCGCCCGATGGTGCTCGCGCCCTGGTCGCGGTGGCGCCAGATGCGCTGCCGCCAGTCTACAAGGTGTGAGACGTTCGAGCGGCCGCCTTGCGGGTAACACTCCGAGCCATCGGTCATGGTCCCGGTCGGGAGAACGAAAGGAAGGTCGAGCCGTGACGCGTGTGACCTCAGACCAGAGTGTGTTCAGCCTGTCGCGCGACGCCGCGCCGGTGGCCCGGATCAAGCCCGGGGACATCGTGGTGCTCGAGACGGCGGACTGCTTCAGCGGCCAGGTGCAGTCCCCCGCCAGCACGATCGACTCGGTGGACTGGGCTCACGTCAACCCCGCGACCGGTCCGGTCTTCGTCGAAGGCGCGGAGCCCGGTGACGCGCTCGTCGTGACGATCGAGAAGCTGGAGGTCGCGGGGCGCGGCGTCATGGCCGTGAGCGACGGCTTCGGGGTCCTTCGCGAGCGCCTCGAGGGCATGGCGTTCCAGTTCGTGCCGATCGAGGACGGCGTCGCCACCGTCTCAGGCGCGAGCGTCGCCGTGCGGCCGATGATCGGCGTGATCGGCGTGGCGCCGGCCGGCGAGCCGGTGCCGTGCGGGTCGCCCGGCGCCCACGGCGGCAACATGGACACGCGCCTCATCGGCGAGGGCGCCACGATCTACCTGCCGGTGTTCGCGCCGGGCGCCCTGCTGGCGGCCGGCGACCTCCACGCCGTCATGGGCGACGGGGAGATCTGCGGCACCGGCGTGGAGGTCGCCGGCCGCGTCACGCTGCGAGTCGGCGTGCGCCGCGACCTCGACCTGACGAACCCGATCGTCGAGACGGCCGACCTGGTGGCCACCATCGCGTCCGCCGAGACGCTCGACGAGGCCGCCGACACGGCGACCCGCGACATGGCCGACATCCTGATCCGACGACTCGACCTGTCGCCCGCCGACGCGACGATGCTGATGAGCGCCGCCGGCCAGCTGCAGATCTCCCAGGTCGTGGACCCGCTCAAGACCGCCCGCTTCGCGATGCCGAAGGCGGTCCTCGAGCCCTTCGGCCGCGGCCTGGTATGACCCGGCCTCTCTGACAACCCCGCCGGCCCGCTTCCCTTTCGTGGTGTCACCCGCCGGACGGCCCGGCTCTCGTCGACGAAAGGAACGACGATGACTGACTCAACCTCTGAGGCGCCTCCGACACCTTCGACCGCCCGGCCTCAGGCGCAGAAGCTCGAGCGCAACGCCATCGGGCTGCTGGACGTGCTCTTCCAGTCGATCACGTCGATGGCGCCCGGCGCAGCGATCGCCGCCTCCATCCCACTGGGCGCGGCGTTCGCCGCCGGCGCCCTGCCCCTGTCGGTCACGCTCGCCTTCGCGGGCATGCTGTTCACGGCGTGGAGCATCGGCCAGCTCGCCAAGCACATCCCGGCCGCCGGCTCGGTCGCGACCTACAACGCCGTGGGCCTCCACCCGTACGTCGGCTTCCTGGTGGGCTGGGCCTACGCGGCGGTCGAGGTGCTGATCGTGCCGCTCGTGATGCTGCAGCTCGGCTACACCGTCGCCGGCGAGTGGAACTCCGAGCAGTCGTCGTTCCCGACGGGCGCGTGGTGGGTCTTCATGGTCGCTGGCACCCTGCTGATGTGCTACCTCGTGTACCGCGGCGTGCGGACCTCGACCCGGGTCGGCGTCGTGCTCGGCTTCATCGAGATCATCGTGTTCCTGTCGCTGTCGATCGTCCTGATCGTCAAGGCCGGTTCGGACAACACGCTCAGCGTGTTCACGACCCACTATGCGAACGCCAGCGGCTACGCCGGCATGACCGGTGTCATCGCCGGGGCCGTCGGCGCCCTGCTGGCCTTCTCTGGCTTCGAGGCAGCGGCGCCGCTGGCCGAGGAGACCAGGAACCCGCGCAAGAACGTGCAGCGAGCCGTGATCCTGTCGACGATCCTGATCGGGGCGCTGTACATCATCACGACGTACGCCGCCACCGTCGCCTACGGGCCGTCGGACTTCTCCGGCTTCGCGTCGTCGGCCAACGGCGTGCCCTGGGACGGGCTGGCGCGCACCGTCTCGTCGGTCTTCTGGGCGCTCGTGCTGTTCGCGATCATCAACTCGACGCTGGCCAACGCCAACGCCGGCGCGAACGTGTTCACGCGCACGGCCTACGCGTTCGGGCGCGTCGGCGTGTTCCCGCGCGTGTTCGCCGACCTGCACCCGCGGTTCAAGTCGCCCCGCGTGGGCGTCCTGGTCGAGTTGATCATCAGCCTCATCCTCGGGCTCGCGCTGGGCTTCCACTACACGCCGCAGGTCGCCTTCGGCATCCTCGGCACCGCCATCGTGGTGATCGTCGTGCCGGTCTACATCGCCTGCAACATCGCCTGCATCGGCTACTTCGCGCGCCATCGCCGCGAAGAGCAGCACTGGCTCTCGCACATCGTCGTGCCGATCATCGGCGCCCTGCTGCTGATCCCCGGGTTCTTCAGTGTGGCCGGGATCACCGGCGTGCCGGGCCTGTCGTTCATCTCGGCCCTGACGTCGCCCTACAAGTACGCGCCCTACGTGATGGCGTTCTGGCTGCTCGTCGGCGTGGTGGTGCTGTTCGTGCTCCGCTCGCGGAACCCCAGGGGGATCCACGAGGTCGCGCACGTGTATCTGGAAGACGAAGGGATGTGAACCACTGAACGGCGCGGGCGGCCCCGGATGGGGCCGCCCGCGCCGTCACCGTTCGGGCCTCACGGCAGGAACAGGCCGGGGTCGAACACCTCGCCGATCCGCCGCGTCACCGCCGCGACGAGCCTGGCGGTCGCCTCGATGTCGCTCGCGTCGGCCACCTCGGCGGACGAGTGCGCGTAGCGCATCGGGTACGAGAGCGCGAGGGTAGCCGCCTCGGCGGCGGCCGCCAGCTCGTCGGCGTCGGTCATCGTCTCGCCGCCGAAGGCGACCGTCTGCACCGGGATGCCCTCGTCCGCCGCGACCTGCTTCGCAAGGGCGGTCAGCTTGCGGTTAGCGACCGTCCCGACGCCCAGGACCGGACCGGCGCCGAGCTTGACCTCGCCGGAGATGCGCTTGGGGTCGATGCCCGGGTAGTCGCTCGTGAACGTGCCGTCGACGACGATAACGCAGTCGGGCCGCAGGCGCGGGCCGAGTGCCCTGGCGCCCATGAACGTGGTCTCCTCATGCGCCGACGAGGCAGCGGTCAGGCGGGCCTTGCCGCGCGTCGCCGCGTAGAGCTCGAACCCGCGCACGACCGCATACACGCCCGCCCGGTCGTCGATAGCCAGCGACGCGAAGCGCCCGGGCGAGAGCTCGCAGAACTCCTGGTCGAAGGTCACGCAATCGCCCACGGCCACGCGGGCGAGGGCCTCGTCGCGGTCGTGGGCGCCGATGTCGACGAACTGCTCGATGATCGGCCCCACCTTGCCGCGCTCGTCCTCGGGCACGATGTGGGTGGGCAGGCGGCCGACGACGCCGCGCACGGGGCCGCCGGCACCGTGCACGATCACCGTGTGACCAGGCAGCAGGGCCACGTCGAGCCAGCCGATGACGTCGAGGCGCAGGTAACCCGCCTCGTCGACGTGCGTGAGGATCGCGCCGATCTGGTCGGCGTGGGCCACCGCCAGCACGTGTGGTCCGTCGGCGGGACCGACCGTAGCCCACACGTTGCCCAGCGGGTCGGCCTGGGGCTCGGCGACGCCCTGGAGTCGTCGCCTGACGACGGCCTGCACCGCGCCCTCGAACCCGCTCGGTGAAGGGCTGAGGCACAACTCGCGGAGGAACTCGAGGTCCAGGTCCACGTGGTCACTCCTTACCTTGGGCGGCCGGCCGTAGGGCCGGCCGCTGCTTGTCGTCGGCGTCATCCTGCGTCCGTGCGCGACCACTCGGCGGCGGCCAGTGGTTCGAGCCCTTCTCCACCTGCCGCACGACGGTGCTCTCGATCAGCGTGGCGCCTTGGCGGCTCTTGACCAGCGCGCTCACCCAGGCGCGGAACTCGTACTCGTCCTGGACCGCGATCTGCAGCGTGATCGTGCCCGTCGCCATGTCGGCCCCGAGGTAGCAGACCAGCTCGTCGTCGGCGAGGGCCGCCAGCGCGTCGCGGAGCCCAGCGGCCGGCACCTCGACGATCACGTCGCCGAGCACCGGGTAGCCGATCCGCTCGTTGTCGACCACGGCGATGATCGAGATCACCCCGGAACGCACCAGACGGTCGATGCGGTAGCGGACGGCGCGGTCGCCGATGTCGCCCAGCCGGCGGCTGACGTCGCGCGCCGACATGCGGCCGTCCTCCTGCAGGAGCAGGATGATCCGGCGATCGATCTCGTCGAGGCTCACTGCCATGGGCGCCGACCTTCCCTCGAACCGTGTGCCGAGGCCACTCTGGCCCGGGCGGCCGCGACGGTCAAGCATCGCGTTGCCGGAGTGGAACACGACGTCGGCCTCGCGCCCCACGCCGCCTTTCCACATCGGAACCGCTCGCATTGACGCTACGGGGCCACTCTCCGAGACTGGCAGTCTCCCGGAGAGGCGTCGGGCAGCCGGCCATGGGGTGCAGCAGAGGAGGAGCGGTGCCGCTCTTCAAGGGGTCTCAGGCGAGCATCAACTACAAGCAGACCGGCGGCGGGCCCGACATCGTCTGGGTGTCCGGCGGCGGCGGCACGATCGGTTCGTGGGACGCCTTTCAGCTGCCGTACTTCGACCGGCACTTCCGCAGCACGACCTTCGACGGACGCGGCGTCGGCGGCACGACCTGCGACAAGCCGCTGCCTTGGCCGATCGAGGACTTCGCGCTCGACACGGCCGAGCTGATCGAGGCGGTCTGCGAGCCCCCGGTCGCGCTGATCGGCCACTCGTTCGGCGGCGGCATCGCGCAGCAGGTCGCCCTCGACCGGCCCGACCTGCTGCGCTGCGTCATCCCCATCGGCACCGGCGCCCGCAGCGTCGGCTGGACCTGGGACTACCAGATGGCCGAGATCGACTGGCGCCGCGCCGGGCATTCCTTCGGCGGCGACCCGTCGTCGGCGATGATGGCCGTCTGCCACTACGCGGCCATGTACTACCCGGCCCGCGTGCTCGGCGACCGCGAGCTGTGGCCGAAGCTGCGCGACGAGCTGCTCGCGTACTACGAGACCGACACCAACGAGGAGTCGCTGATCGCGCAGTGGGAGCCGTGCGTGACGTTCGACCAGAGCGCACGGCTCCCCGGCTGCACGGTGCCGATGCACGTGATCGCCTTCGACGAGGACGTGCAGGCCGTGCCCCAGGACAACGAAGAGGTGGCGGCGCTGTGCCCCACGGCGGAGCTGCACCTCTTCGAGGGCATGGGGCACTGCTCGCTGTTCGGCCATGCCCAGGACGTCATCAACCCGTTCATCCGCGCGCTCGTCGAGCGCTATCTGTAGGCGGACTGGGCAGGCGGCGGGGGCGGGGCGGCGTTCGCCGCCCCGCCCCCCGCCGCCTGCGCCTCGCCTCAGCCGCTAGACGTGCACGGTCCTGACGTCGACCCGCTTGAGATCGGTCGTCCCGAGCTTCATCGCGGCGGCGGCGGGGATGCAGGGGACGTCCTGGGGGCGCCGACCCAACAAGCTTGCGCCGTAGGTGTCGGCGGCGACGATGTCGTGGCTGGCGGCGACGGTGTGGGTCTCCTTGACCCAGCCCAGATCGCCGCCCGTCGGGCCGCCCCGGGTGAGGACCCGGTAGGCGTCGATCACGGTCAGCGTCGGCATCACCGCCGACGTGAGGTCGGCGATGTTCTGGTTCAGGTTCGCGTGCATGGAGCCGCGGTCGTCGATGATCCCCATCAGGTTCTTCATGCCGAGCGTCAGCGTGGTCGTGCTGTGCGTCTTGGGGATGGGCACGTCGATCAGCGTGTCGCAGGTCAGCACGTCGCGGTAGACGGGCCACGACTTGATGCTGCGGCCCTTGGGGATTGCCGTGTCGCTGAACTTGACGGGGCTCATGATCTCCATCGTGCCGCCGGCCTTCTCGACCGCAGGGCCGATGCCGCTCAGCAGGTAGGCGTCCTGCATGCTGCCGCTGAACGGCCAGTCCATGACGCGGACCCGCTTGGCGCCGGCCTCGAAGCAGAGCCGGACGAGCGTGGCCACCACGTCGGGGTTGCTCGTGGCCGCGTACTCGGGCCCGTGGTACGCGGTGCAGATGTTGGGCTTGACGATGACGTCGGCGCCCTTCTTGACGAAGCGTCCGATGCCGCCGACGGCATCGATGGCGGCGCGGGTGATGGCGGCGGGGTCGGAACCCTTGGCGATGCCCAGGTAGGCCGGCTTGGCGCCTGCCGACACCGACGAGGACGGGGTGGCAGCGATCGATGCCGCGGCGGCGGTGGAGCCCGGCGCCGAGGGTGCAGGGCCGCCGGCCCCGCAGCCGGCGAGCGCCGCCCCCGCCACGGCCGCCCCCGCTATCTTGAGCAGGTCGGCCCGGGTGAGATCGTTGCCCATGACGACACCCCCTGGCTCGGGTGAAACCGCGATCCCGCCAATGGTACAGCGAGACGCGGCGCCCGTCGCCGGCCCGGACCTCAGGCTGCGGCCCATGGCCGTCCGCCGACCGCGCTGCGTCCCCAAACGCGCTTCAGTGACAAAACCCCTGCAGGCGGGGACCAATAGCCAGCACCTGAAACCAGACGGCACGAGACAGACATCATGAACAATACGCTCGACATCACGATCCCGCCCGAAGCCGCTTGTCTCCGCTACGTCCGCACCCGCGCCGCGCGGTTCGTGCGCGGGCGTGTGTCCGCCGATGACGCCGACGACGTGGTGCTCAGCATCGAAGAGGCATCCAAGAACGGGGTCCGCTTCTCGGGGACGCGGGTGCGCGTGCGCCTCGCGTTCGAGCCTGAAGGGTTGTTCGTACAGGTGACCGACGGCGGCGGCGGCTTCGACGTCGCCGCCGTCGGTCACGCGTGCCCCGACCCGTTGGCTCCGAGCGGCCGCGGCCTGTACCTCATCCACGCCCTCATGGACGACGTCACGATCGTCTGCGAGAGCGGGACCAAGGTCACGATGTGGAAGCGCACCGCGGCCGCCACGAGAGAGACGAGGAGCGGGAAGGCCGCCTAGCGCGACCCGGGCGCTACCGGGCCCGGGCCAGCGACCCCATCGGGTCCCACGGCGGTAGCACCGCCGGCTCGGTGGCCAGCGCCTTGCGCAGCCGCGGCGACAGGTACTTCTCGTCGACCACGATCTCGAACATGTACGCGTCGAACCACCGGTCCGACATCACGAAGTAGCCCTTGTCGCCGTACTTCTCGCCCCAGCTGTTCTCGACCTTCCAGCGCGCCGGTCGCCCGTCGTCGTCAAGGTCGACGCCGGTCAGCACCATGGCGTGGGTCATGACGCTGTGGCCGTACTCGACCCGCTCGGCCTTGTCGGCCCCGAAGCTCGTGTCGTAGAGCAGCTCGAGGTCGTACATGTCGCGGTCGAGGATGCCCAGGTCGCGCTCCATCATCTTGCCGACGTCGCAGCCGAACCACACCGGGCGGCCGTCCTTCAACTGGGCCACGGCCGCCTTCTTGAACGCCTTCATGTCGACGTTCAGGTACTTCACCGGCTGGCCGCCGGCGACGTTGCCCAGGTGCTCGACCGTGTAGGTACGGCCGAACGGCTTGTCGGGCGTCGGGCAGTTGATGAGGCTGGCGAAACGGTCGAGGTCGACCCCGACGTACTTCTTGAAGAAGCGCTTCGGGGTGATCGTGCCGGCGCGGTGGAACTCGTCGTCCTTGTCACGCCACTGCCACTCGAACTCGCGCGGCGGTCGGCCGAGGTGGATGGCCAGCATCCGGTACACCGTCTCGAGCATCTCGGCCTTGCGGCGCCGCAGCTCGCCGGCGGCCTCGCCGCCGGCCTTGCGGCGCCGCAGCTCCGCCGCGTACTCGCGCAGCTTGGCCCGGATGGTGCCGTTCATGCCCATCGACTCGCTGCTCGACTCGCTCTCGGGCATGACGCTCTTGGGCACGACGCCGTACTTCTTCACCAGGGCGGCGAACATGTCCCACTGGCCGCCGTCCTGGATCGGGTCCTGCAGCAGGAAGCTGATGAGGCGGCCGTCGGTCGGCTCGTCGCTCGTCGTCATGATGGTCTCGAGGAAGTAGTTGGCCTTCTCGAGCTTGTCCCAGAACATCAAGTAGTTCTGCGAGAACTCGAACTGCTCGACGCCGAGCTTCTTCATGGCCTCGACGCGCAGCACGTTCAGGCCGGCGAACATCCAGCAGCGGCCGCTCTGCTTCTGGTCGGTGATCGACGGCGTCTTGACCTCGTGCGAGAAGGTGCGCTGGGCGCGCAGCACGGCCTCGCGGCTGCGGGCGACGGCCTGCAGCTTGCCGCCGGTCACGGCGTTGAGGGCCAGCAGGTTGCGCGGCTCGGCGGCGAACGCCTCGTCGAAGCGGCGGACGTCGGAGCTGGAGAGGGTGCGGGCCGGGCGCGCAGGGGCGGACCCGGCGGCGACGGCGACGGAGATCGCGGTGACGCCGGCTTGCGCGGTCGCGGCCGATCCGTTCCCGTCGCCGGGGCGAGCGGCTCGCGCGCGGCCGTTCGTTGACTTGTCGGACTTGCTCAAGGCGTGCTCCTTGGTCGATGCAGCGTTGGTGTCTACAGGGAGTTGTGCGACGGGGGCGGCGCGGCCAAACGGCCGCGCCGCCCCCGTCGCCCCCGTCAGCTTCGCCCCGATCCTATCGCAGGCGGCGCCGGGCGAGCCTCCCGTCCGCCTCCCCGCGGCCTCCGGGCCGTCCGGCGGTTCGCGGTATACTGCCTGCGCGGCGCCCGCGTGCCCCCATCGTCTAGCGGCCTAGGACACCGGCCTTTCAAGCCGGCAGCACGGATTCGAATTCCGTTGGGGGCACCACCCATTCTCCCATCCGAACCGGTCACGTCCACTGGATCGTGCCGCGCAGGTTTCCCGTATGTTCTATATCGGGTAGCATACGCAGTATGGTGTCATCGATCGACCAGTCATGAGTGTGCCATACGCCCTCCTCGCTCTCTTGAGCGAGCGACCCAAGTACGGGCTTCAGTTGCGCCAGGAGTTCGAGACGCGAACTGGGGAAGTCTGGCTGCTGAACGACGGCCAGGTATACACCACGCTGCAGCGCCTCGAACGCGATGGGCTGGTCGAAGCGGACGACGCGGTCCAGAAAGGCCCGAAGAAGGGCCTTCGCATCACCCCGAAAGGCGTGGAGGCGCTCACCGAATGGCTGCGCACCCCTCCCGACCTCAGCTCTCCTCCCCGTGACGAGCTGGTCATCAAGGTCATGGTCGCCTTGCGAGTGCCCGGCATCGACGTTCACGACGTCATCCAGGTACATCGCCGCTACCTGGTGGAACTCATGCAGCAATGGACACGCCTCAAGGAAGACGAAAGCCGCTTCGATCTGAACTTCGCCTTGGTCGTCGACGCCGAGCTGTTTCGCCTGGACTCGGTCGTGCGCTGGCTCGATTCTGCCGACGGCCGCCTGAAGCGTGCCGCCGCCGAGCCGCTGGAGTCGACGCCTACGGCGATGCCGAGGTCGCGCCTGCGGCGTAAAGTCGGAGTGCAGCCATGAGTCTCCTGGAGCTGCACGCCATCTCGAAGGTCTACGGCCAGGGGCCGACGGAGGTTCACGCGCTCTCTGAAGTCGACCTCTCTGTCGATGCCGGTGAACTCGTGGCCGTGATGGGGCCGAGCGGATCGGGCAAGACGACGCTTCTCACCATCGCGGGGAGCCTCGAGGAGCCGACGAGCGGCACGGTGGTCGTCGACGGCTCCGCCCTAACGGCCATGTCGCGCAACGACCAAGCCCGCTTGAGGCGTCGCTCCATCGGCTACGTATTTCAGGACTACAACCTGTTGGCCGGTCTGACCGCGCTCGAGAACGTCTCACTGCCGCTCGAGCTCGACGGAGTCCCAGCCAAGAAGGCGCAGTCCGCCGGCATGGCGGCGCTCGATGAGCTCAGGATGGCCGACTGGGCACCACGCTTCCCCGACGAGCTCTCCGGGGGCGAGCGGCAGCGGGTGGCGATCGCCCGCGCGATCGTCGGAAGCCGTCGGCTGCTGCTGGCCGATGAACCATCGGGGGCGTTGGATTCGACGAACGGAGAGTCGGTGATGCGCCTGCTGCTCACCGCCTGTCGCCGTGGCGTGGCCGCTGTGGTCGTCACCCATGACGCGCAACTGGCCTCGTGGGCCGACCGGGTAGTCTTCCTCAGGGACGGACGGATGGTCGACGAGACGCACGCACCATCGCGGGTCGTCGAGCTCCCCGAGCCTGGCCGGTCATGACCCAGCGGCATTCCTCTACGCCGGGAGGTACGTCCGGCGGCGGAGTCGCTGCCCGCCGGGCCGTGGTCCGTTGGGCCTGGCGCCTGTTCCGCCGGGACTGGCGCGGCCAGATCCTCCTGGTCACCCTGTTCGGACTCACTGTCGCGGCCGCGGTGTTCGGGACTTCGGCTGCGTACAACGCGGCATCAGCGCCCGATGCACAGTTCGGCTCGGCGTCTCAGATGCTGAGCTTCGACGGGGCGAACCCACGGTCGTTGGCGGCCAACATCGCAGCTGCTCGCGAAGCGTTCGGGACCATCGAGGTCATCGGACATCGGTACGTGCCGATCCCGGGATCAGTGCAAAGCGTGGAGTTCCGGGCGCAATCACCCTCGGGACCCTACGCCGCGTCCCTTGTGGCCTTGCGCAGCGGCAGGTACCCGAAAGGTCCCCGTGAGGCAGATCTGACCGAGGGCCTGACCAAGTCGCTCGGCATCGGTGTCGGCGGTACGCTCACCTTGGGCGGTCAAGACCGGAAGATCGTCGGCATCGTGGAGAACCCACTCGCGCTGAGCGACCAATTCGCCCTCGTCTTGCCAGTCGGGGCCGGGCCGGTTCAATCCGTCACGGTGCTTCTCAGGGCCTCGCCTGAGTCCTTCGCGGCGTTTCGGTCCTCCAGGGATCTTGCTGCTCAATCCCTGGGTGGTGGCGCCCAGGCGGCGGCAGCCACCTTGGCCCTCGTCGCCACGACTCTCCTTCTGCTCCTCATCGCTCTGGTGGCATCCGCCGGGTTTGCGGCCGTCGCACAGCGCAGGCTCCGTCAACTCGGCATGTTGTCGGCGGTGGGCGCAACACAAAAGCACCTCCGGCTTGTGATGCTTGCGAACGGCGCCGTGGTCGGCGGGATGGGCGCGATCACAGGGGCGGTGATCGGCGCCGCCCTGTGGATGTCGCTTTCACCTTTGTTCGAGACCGCAGTCAACCACCGGATCGATCGACTCAGCCTCCCGTGGACGATCGTCGGTGGCATCATCCTGTTGACGCTCGTGACATCGATCGGAGCGGCCTGGTGGCCAGCGCGTACCGTGGCTCGAGTGCCGGTGACCGAGGCGCTGTCCAGCCGCCCACCGCGTCCCAGGCCCACGCATCGCTCGGCTGCGTTGGGGGCGCTCTTCCTCGCTGCGGGCGCCGGATGCCTCGCCATCGGCAATCAGAAGGTGGCGCTACTGCTCATCGCGGGCATGCTCGCCATGGCGCTCGGCATCCTCTACGTCAGCCCGAGCGCCATCAAGCTACTCGCCGCACTCGGCATGCGGGGGCCCGTAGCCGTGCGCCTCTCCCTTCGCGACCTCGCGCGTCACCAGGCGCGATCCGCAGCCGCACTGGCCGCGATCAGCCTCGCCCTTGGCATAGCCTTTGCGACCATCGTCGCCGCTTCGGCAGCCCAGCACGACGCTGCCACCGGCAACCTTTCCGGCCGCCAGATGCTGGTCCGGATCGGCAAGCCGAACGACCCGGGCATCCCGAAGCACACGGCCAGCCAGTTGCGCGCCCTGACTGCCCAGGTTCATCAGATTGCTGCGACACTGAACAGACCGAGCGTGATCGCCTTGTCCATGCCGGTCGACCCAGCCGTCAAGGGAGTACCGCCGGGCCCGGATGGCAGCACCGGAGGGCAACCCGTCGCCGAACTCGACATCCCGACGGGACCAACAGCCGGTACCCGGAATACGGGGCAGAGCGGCTCATACTCCGCCTATCCGCTCTACGTCGCGACGCCTGAGTTGCTCAGGTACCTCGGCGTCGATCCGGCGACAGTCCCGGCTGAGACTGACATCGTGTCGGCTCGCTCAGGCACACTCACCATCATGAACGCCTCTGTGCCCCAGACCCTCACCGGTGTCTTGCGCCTTCGGGGTTCCACGTACACGTCTGCTCCCACATCCGCGATGACGCTGAGTGGCATCCGTCGACGTCACTGGACACAGATAAGGGCCGGCTGGCTGCTCGAGGCAAGCCGGCCGCTGACGAGCACGCAGATCGTGGAGGCACGTCACATCGCCGCTTCAGCCGGTCTGACCGTCGAGACCCGCGATGAACAGAAGTCGCTGGTTGCCATCAGGCTGGGGGCGGCGGGTGCCGGCGTGCTCCTTGCCCTCGGCGTCCTCGCCATGACGGTCGGACTCATCCGCGGGGAGGCGACCGGCGATCTGCGCGTCCTCGTTGCGGCCGGCGCCAACAGCAACGTCCGCCGCACGCTCACGGCGGCCACGGCGGGCGGGCTTGCCCTGCTCGGCGTCGGGCTCGGTCTCTCGTGCGCCTACCTGGGACTTGTGGCGGGGTATCGCAGTGACCTTGGGCTGCTGGGTCACGTGCCGATTCTCTATCTTCTGGCCGTCGCAGTCCTCGTACCGGCCGGCGCGTACTTGGGTGGTTGGCTGCTGGCCGGACGTCCGCCAAGCAACGTGGTCAGAGGCGTGATGGATTGACCGGAGACGGATGTTCTGTCGGTGGGACCTTCGGGCCGCTGGACGTCGCACCACGTGGTGCCTCTCTTGGTGCCCCTTTTGCAGGCTCGCACTCGTGAGCCGAAGACGCCACTGCACACAGCCTACGGCACTTCCGGCCTTTCAAGCCGGCAGCACGGATTCGAATTCCGTTGGGGGGCACCACCTTCTCTGCCGCGAACCGGAAAGCGCCGGCATCGGTCAGTGCTTCAGCAGCTCGGTCTGCAGGTAGGCTTGATGTGCCTGCACGCCCGTGTAGGTGGTCAAGTACTCCCAGGCCGCGGCCGGACTCACGTTCTCGTACTCGTCGAGTGCCGTCGCCTCAACGGCGGTTTGCTGGTCGAACTCGCCCTGCTCGAATGTCTGCCAGGCGCTCGCCACGGCGGGATGTCTGGCCTTGTAGCTCGTACCGACCCAGTGTGCGAGGCGGCGACAGGCCCAGTAGGCCGAGCCTGGGACGGACGCGCGCGAACCCATCGTGTACTCGATCGGCACCTGCGTGATGCCTTCATACCAGGGCACGTAGCCGTTCGAGCAGGGAACGCTGAGGCTCGTCCACAGCACGCCGCCGATGCCGGCGGGCAGAGAACCGCGCAGCTCCGCGACGGAGCTCGCGATCGTCCAGTTGTTGCAGACCGTGTACGGATGACACCGCAGGTTGTAGTAGCGCGAGCCCTCGAAGTGGCCACGCAGGATGGTCATCAGCTGCTGCTTGGTGATCGGACCCTGCGCCAGGTCCGCGGCCAGGTAGCGGCCCACCATCTTCTGGCGGATGGTGTTGCCATTCCAACGCTGGTTGCCCGGCCACCCGTAGGCCTTGGCCCAGTTGAAGGGCCCGTCCGCGGGCCTGTACCAGCCGTGGCGTCGCGCACAGGCCACGACATTCGGAGACCACGCGAAGTCCGCCGGGTCGTTGAAGTCCACCACGCCGATGCGGAAGCAGTTGGCGCGCATCTCGGCCGCGCTGTCGGGGACCCGCTGCGCGACCCACTGGTGTCCGGCGATCTCGATCCACCAGCCCTCGTCGGGATCGGCCACACCGAACATCGTGCCGTCATCCATCCCAAGCCCGTGAGCCTGCGCGAGATCCCCGATGATCTGGATCGCATCACGAGCCGTCGTGGCGCGCATGGCCGCAAGGTCGGTGAACTCGGTCCAGATCACGCCGCGCTTCTTGCCCCACGGGAACTTGCTCGAGGCGTAGTTGTTGAAGATCGAGACCTGGCTGTCGTTGATGACGCCGGTGGTGTCACCGGGGATCAGGCTCTTGTCGAAGACGGCCGTGGCGATGTAGCCCTGCGTCTGGTCCGGCAGCGGAGCCGTGCCTCCATAGAGGAGCTCGTAGACGCTGCCTGGGGCGTGAGTCGCCGCGGGGACCGCCCTGACTATCTGGCAGTCGAAGGTGTCGTCGTCCTCGTTGTGAGCGATCAGATCGCAGCCCGTCGCCGAGGCCGTCTTGCCGACGATGATCGTGGTGCACGCGGAGGCGGGACCCGTCAGGGCAAAGAACACGATCAGGGAGATCAACACGGCCAGGCCCGCCGGCACAGTCCCGAGCCTCGTCTTGCAGCGGACTCTCTTTGCGTCCCGTCTCACGGATCACCCTCCATGGCTCTCGGCATCCGGCAATCCCGAAGGGCCCACCCCCGCCCGGCCCAAAAGGCGAACTCCCGGTAGGGGTTCTCGCAGGGCGGTCCTGCACAGGCGAGCAGCCGGCCCCCCCAAGGTCCATGATTATACTCGGCACGATCGTCGTCGTGATGGTCATCCACGCCCTGTGGGACTTCGGGACCTTCACGCATGTCGCCGGCAAGACCGCCGGGGCCGCGACTGCCGAGGCGAACATCGCCACGGCCGGAGCCGGGCTGCTGCAGTCGCTGCTCGTGCTGATCGCAATCATCCTGGTCGTCGTCGGGGCCAGGCGCATTCTCAAGTCGAAGCCGCGCCCGGAGGCCGTGACGTCGTGACGGCACGCACGGCGGTGTGGTGCGCGCTCTGACGGCGAGCGGCAACAAGAGAAGGCTCTAGGGCCGCACCACAGCGATGTGGCTCTCCGCTGGTCGAAGGTCACCTCACCTTGAACGTCCGCCACGTCGTCTTTGCGGCCGTGTGTGCGGCGGTCCTAGCCATCGTAGCCCGCACGCGATAGGCGCCCTTCCCGGCGGGCGTGTACTTCCAGCTGTAAACGCCGCCAGTACCGATCGTCCGCGTCATGGCCCTGACCGCGACCCACTTGCCGATCCACCGCTGCACCTGGAGCTTGACCTTGCCGCCGCGGAGCGCGCTGGGCGTGACGACGCCCTTGGCTGTGACGCGGTGCCCGAGCCTCAGCACGCCTCCCGATAGGCCGCTCAGCTTGAGCGTCAGCTTGGGCCGCACCACGACGTAGCGGTAGATGCCTGCGCCCACCATCCGGCTCGATGTAGCGGCAGCCCTTCGGGACATCTCGCCGGCCACACTGCGGCTCGCACCCAGGTCGCCACCGGTAGTGGCCGCATAAAGGATCGTATGGCCGTCCGCAACCGTATAGCTCACGGCCGAGACACAGAACCTTCCCAGGACGCCTGCCGCCCGCTCCCAAGTATCTCCCGCGTTGCTCGACAAGTAGAGCCCACCCCACGTGGCGGAGTACAGGCGGGTGGAGTCTCCGTCCGCGAACATGTCGTGAACGATCATGTAGCCGGGGTCCTCCGTAGCTTCCCAGGTGACGCCGTCATCCGTGGAGCGGTACGGCCTTTGGGCCGTCTCAACATACAAGACGTGCCGAGGATGGCTTGCGACCGCGATGTACTTGGCGATCTCCATGTCCGGCTGCTTCCGGTCATCGATGCGATCCCAGCTGCTGCCACCGTCGGTGCTCCGCCAGACTCCCGCCGCCGTGGATACGAGGTAGACGTACCCCGGCCTCGAGGGATCGAAGGCCATGTCGTAGATGCAGGTCACCCTCGGCGGCATCGTGATGGACTGCCAGGACGCACCGTAGTCGGTGCTGGCGTAGAGGGCTCCGTCGTAGAAGCCGGCGAGCAGATGGCCTGGTTGGGAGGGGTCTGGTTCCAGGGCAGCGGGCTGGCTGGCTGGCGAAGTCGGGGAAGCGTTCCATGCCGGGACAGACCAGCTCTCGCCCCCGTCCGTGCTTACGGAGAAGCCTTGGCCGCCTGCCGCGTAGATACGGTGAGTGGCAAAGGGATCTTCACGGATGATGCCCCCAGCACTGGTCGGGATGAAGGTCCAGTTCTTGGCGCCGTCGTTGCTGAGATGGATCCCCGGCCAACCGAAGTTGGCCCAGACCCGCAGCGGATCGGACCGGGAGACGGCCATCGAGGTGCAGTACATGGCCGTCAATCCTTGGTTCTTGATCGCCCAGGACCCGCCGCCGTCGGTGGTCTTCTGCACCCCGTAGGAGACATCGCCGGCATAGCCAATCTGGAGATCAATCGGGTCGATTGCGAGCGCACCGGAACCCGTCGGCCAGGGGCCGAACCCCTGCCAGGTCGTGCCGCCATCGGTGGAGCGGATCCCCTGGAGGTAGACCGTGTCGGCGCCGGTGAAGCTCGCAGATGTGGTTCCCCCGAACCACGCCGGCGATCGGTCTTGCCAAGCGGCAAAGGCTGCACCTGTGCTCTTGCAGATTCCTTGGGACGCGTGTGCGATGGAGGTCGAGGCGACCCACACTTCGTCGGGCCTGAAGGGGTTGTATGCGATCACGCCGATGTGGCTGATGGGAGGCTTGATGACCTCGCTCCAGTGAGTGCCCCCGTCTGTGGACTGAAAGACCAATCCATCGGTGGTTCCCAGCACCATCTGCAACGGATCCGTGGGGTGATAGGTCACACACGAGACGGAGACACCGGCCAGGTCTTTCACGACCTTCCAGTTCGCCCCCCCGTCCGTGGTTCTGATCAGTCCAAAGGCCGTGGTGTCACGCAGCGTGGCGTCGGCACGAGCCGAGTCGCTGACGTAGTCCCAGCCTTCACAGGAAGACAGGAAGAGCGTCTGCGGATCGTGGGGCGAGGGATAGATCTCCTCATAGTCCGGGTAGTGCTCCGTCGACCTCGCCTCGACGCAGGTCGTCCAGGTGTCGCCTTCGTCTGTCGAGCGGTAGAACCCCTGTGGCCATGTGCCTCGAGGCCCCCAGCCTCCGGGCCCAAAGGTCTGCATGTACAACCAGGTGGGGTGTAGAGAGTCGAGCACGAAATCGTTGGCCGTGTTGCCAAAGAGGAAGCTCCAATGCTCGCCGGCATCCTCGCTGCGGAACAGTCCGACGTTGTAGGCCGACGCGTAGAGCGTGTTGGGGTCGCCGGGCTTCATCAGGAGCTGAGTCACATCTCCGCCGTCGAGGGTGCCGCCGTTCCATGTGCCGATGCCCTTGTCGACGGTGAAGGCGCTTGAAAGGCTGCCGCTGCCGCCGTCGGGATTGGTGACCGTGAGGACGTAGGTGCCGGGGTCCATTCCCCAGGGCACCTCGGCGGTCAGGGTGGTGGCATCGACGAAGCTCACGTCGGTCAAAGCGACGGTCCCCAAGGTCGCCGTCGGTGGAATCGTGCCAGTCGCATCAGTTGAGAAGTCAGTGCCGGTGATGGTCACGGGCGTGTCGATGTCGTTGTAGGCGGTTGATGGGCCGATGGCGTTCACCGTGGGGGGCAGGGTGACGGTGAAGGCGCCGCTCAGGCTGGACGTACCGGTGTCGGGGTTGGTGACCGTGAGGGTGTAGACGCCGGGCGCCATCCCCGAGGGCACGGAGGCGGTCAGCGTCGTCTCGCTGACGAAAGTCACGGCGGTGAGCAAAGTGGCACCTAGAGTGACCGTCGGGGCGATCGTGCCGTCGGTGGCGAAGCCGGTGCCGGTGATGACCACGGGCGTGTCGCGGTCGTTGGGCGCCGAGGCCGGAATGACGGTGCCGATCGTCGGGGTCGAGAGGGCGTTCGCTGTCCCGCCGAGACAGAGCGCGAGCAGGCAGGCAAGGAAAAGGCAGGAAAAGGACTTCGTCATGGCACGACCCCCCCAAGGAGTGCTGTGCCTCGCCGTTGGCCGGCGGCGGGGTAGGACCCGTGTGATGCGGGTCACCGACCGACTATACGCCTGCTCGTAGGATTGACAACGTATGGGCTGAATCCGCCGGCAGGCGCGGGCGCTCGTCCTGCCGTCGCAAGGCTGCCATGGTGCGTTCCTGGGGCGCCCCTCTTCAGAGCTACAGGACGAACTCCCGATACGGGTTCTCGCAGGGCAGCCCCGCGCAGGCCAGGAGCCGTCCCTCCTGAAGATCCATGATCATGCTCGCCGCGGTCGTGCAGCGATCCGGCACAGGCTGGGAGGCGTCCGGATGCACACAGACGGAGCCGTCGCCGGTTTCGTCGTGGCCGCGCAAGATGGTCGTCAGCAGCGCACGGACGTCCTCGGTACTCTCGTACTCTCGGGCAAGTGCGTCTTCGGTGATGGCAAGCCGCAAGCGAGACTCCTCACTGTGGGACGTTTCGAGCCCGATCATCGCGGGTGTGACGTAGTGATTGGTGTGCGCCAGCCACGTCGAGGACTCCGTGCAGGTCGCCTGGGTCGCCGATGTCTCAATGTTCCACAGGCGCCCGGCGACATCCGCAAGGAAGTGATTGGAGCCCCGTGCGCGCCCGGGCATGCAGGCACGTGCTCGTGCTTCCTCCAGAGTCGACGCCTCGAGCACCCAGCGACGCACGAACGCGTTCGGAACCCCGACGCGGTTGTCGTTGGAGAAGACCGAGTTCCCTCCGTAGGCGATACCGTGTGAGTTCATGCCGGCCATCGTCAGGTACGGCACGCTGCCGATCGCCAGCATGCGCGTGCCGTCGGCCACGGTGAGATCGAAGAGGACGTTGGTCTCCACGTCGACGACATACCAGTCCATGTTCTGGCCCACGGCGCGGCTGGCGCCCTTCACGACGCCCGCCACGGTACACCGGCGATCGCTCGCACCGCTGTGTTTGTAGGACTGCGCCTCGTCGGCCTCCGAGGAGTAGAGGAACTCCTCGGCGCAGTTCAGAACGAGGAGTTCCGCCAGCGACGATCCGCTTCCCTCCGCCAGCCCTTCCAGTTCGTCGACGTACTGCGGCAGGTGCCGGCGGGCAGGCGGCAGGTACTCCATGACGCGGCGTTCGGCCTCCGCGAACGAGATCCCGGCCATATGCATGAAGTGCTCCCGATAGAAGGCGACCGCCATCGCGATCTGGCTTGCGGCCGCCTGCCCGATCTCGCGCCCGATCTCGTGGTACGTCCCGCTCGCCCTCACGTAGAGGAAGGACACCGGCATCTCGCTACCCCTTTCGCATCTACGGTCGGTCTGGACGAACAGCGCGCCCGCCGGGCGATCGTCTTCTCGACGATCGCCTTCACTTCATTCAGGCTACTTCGACCTGGCGTGCGCGGCGGCGCCTGAGGACCAGCAGCACGGCGGCGACGGCTGCGACGAGCACGATCACCCCCGCCACAGTGGCCGTGACGAGCCCGGTGTTGGACTTTGCCGCCGTCGTCCCCGTCGGGCTGATCGACGTGAAGCCGTACCTGTCCAGGACCGAGCCCGAGGCGGCCGGGACCTTGGTCCAGCCCTGCCACCTGGTCGTGTCGTAGACCTGAAGCCCGTAGGGATAGACGAGGATCAGGTTGGGCGCCTGGTCGTAGAACAGCTTCTGCATGTCCCAGATGATCTGCGCGCGCTTGGCGGGGTCGATCGCGGCCGACTGCTCGTCGTAGAGCTTGTCGTACTCCTTGTTGGACCAGGCCGAGTCGCTCCAGACACCGATCTGATTGGTCAGGTACACCATGAGGACGAAGTCCGGATCGAAGGTGCCGTCCCAACCCCACACGAAGGCGTCGTAGTCGGGGCACAACTTGCCGTTCACCTGGTTGAGCACGGCGGACGTGGCCGTATCGGGGTCGCGGACGGACAGGTCGATCTTCAGGCCGAGCGACTTCCACCAGCCCGCGATGAGCTTGGCCGCGGGCGTGTATGCGGGATCGTCGCTGAGCGCCCAGAGCCGCAACTCGATCGGCTTGCCGTTGTGATCCACACGCGACCCGCTCTTGAGCGGGTAACCGGCGGCGTCGAGCAGCTGCCCGGCCTTCTGGAGGTCGAAGTCCTGCGCCACGTCGGGCGTCGGCTGCCAGTGGTAGTCGGGGCTCTTGTAGAAGTCGGGGAGCTCCTGGGTGGAGCCGGGCGTCCCGTAGCCCTGCCAGGCGATGTCGGTCACCTTGGCGCGATCGACCGCATAGCTCAGCGCGACACGGAACTTCGGGTCCTTCAGCACCGGATTGCCGAGAGACGGACCCGTGTAGCAGTTGAACCCGACGCTGCGGAACTGGGGGTACGAGGACGTGTTCGTGCTGAAGCCCGGCATGTTCTTGAACGTCTTGAACACTGCCGGGCTGACCTCGTCGGTGGCGTCGATGGCGCCGCCCTTGAGGTCCTCGGCCAGGGTCTCCTTGTTCGTGTAGATCGAGAAGAGGATCCCATCGTAGGCCGGCGCGCCGTCCCAATAATCCTTGTTGGCGATCATCTTCACGTAGGAGTTGCGCTTCCACTCCACACACTGGAACGGCCCCGTGCCGACGATAGGTGGCTTGTTGGGGTAGGAGCGTGCCGCCGCCTCATACGAGACCTTGCCCCAGATGTGCTGTGGCAGGATCGGCACCCAGTTGGTGAGCATCTTGGCCACCGGTCTGTCGCAGTGGATCACCACGGTGTAGTCGTCTGTCGCCACGACCTGGTTGATGTCCTGCGTCTGCGCCGCGAAGGTGGCCATCTTGCCCTTGATCATGAACTCGTAGGTGAACGCCACGTCCTGGGCGGTCAGCGGCACCCCGTCCTGCCATTTGACGTTGTGGCGGATGTGGAACGTCCAGGTCTTGCCGTCGGGGGTCACGCTCCAACTTTCGGCCAGAGCCCCCGTCGGGTGCAGATCGACCTTGTCGTATCCCACCAGCCCATCGTAGTTGAGGTCCCAGACGGTGAAGTCCGTCGACTCGTAGCCGATCATCGGGTTGAGGCTATCCGGGCTGATCGTCCAGCCCACGCGCAGTACGGTCTGTTGGGAGGATGCTGAGGGCGACGGACTGCTGGCCCCGGCCGGCATCGTCACCAGGCCCGCGGCCGCCATCATGAGTGCACCTGCGAGCGCGAGTCGTCGGACCCGACTCCTGCGTTCACCGTTCATGTGACCTCCCTGGTCGCCAAGCACCCCATCATGTCGCCGTGAGCGCCGCGCGACCCGCTCGAACCTTTGAACGGCCCGGCACGCGTGCGAGCGCGGCGCAGCAAAGCTGGCCGGTCGAGTCTCCATGCCCTCGCACACCGCGGCAACGACCGGCTTGCCAGTTGGGCAACTGCAGCACCAGGTTCGTCGGTTACCGAGCGGGGAGTCAGCGGGACCGCATCCAGCGCCGCATCTGGTCGGCATCACACCGTGCGGGGGAGCTCCCAGGTCGCGACGTCCTTGGCGAGACGTGGAACGATGACGGTGCGAGCGTTCACGATGCCGTCGACGCGGGGCAGCACGTTCCTGACGAACGCCACCAGGTCGTTGTCGTTCCGCGCATTGACCTCGATGCTCAGCTCTCGCCCGTCGCGGCCGGGGCAAGCGGCGCTCACATAGCAGACCTGTCCCATGGCTGCGAGCTTCGCGCCCGCATCGACGAGCTTCCAGGGCACCACTTCGACGAAGATATCGGCGACGACCGGGTACCCGACCTTGTGAGGGTTCAGTCTCGCCTGGATCAACATGGCGCCGCGATCCAGCAGTCGCGTGACACGGTACCGCACGACTCGGTCCGGCACGCCGCCAAGTCGAGACGACATCTCTCGGGAGGACATGAGAGGCTGTTCCTGGAGAAGGTTGATCACTCCGGTATCCAGTTCGTCCAGAGGCTGATCCTCCGGCTTCGGGCCTGCCGACGATGGGCGACCGGCAAGGGTCGCTTCGCGCCAGAACGTGCTTCTCGCGTCGGCCTCCCCGGATTCCCGACTGCTGGAAGCAGCTACGGCTGGTGGCTTCCAGAAGGCGAGATCCTTGATGAGCAGCGGCACCGCCATGCTTTGCACACCCAAGATGCCGTCGATCTGGGGGAGGCGATTCCTCACGAACGCCGCCAAGTCGCTCTCGTTTCGCGCATTGACCTGGATGCTCAGCTGACCACCCGAACGAGAGGAATTCGCCGAGGCGACGGACTCGATGGCCGCGACTTTCGCCCACACCTCGGCGAGTCTCTGGGGATCCACGTCAATGAGAACGTCGGCTATGAACGGATAGCCGACGTTGCGTGGATCCACCATCGCCTGCAACAGCACGACGTGGCTATCCAGAAGCCGTTTGATCCGGTACCGCACGACCCGATCTGACACGTCTCCCAGACGGCGGGTCATGTCCCGGGAAGACATGCGAGCGTCGGTCTGCAGAAGCGTCACGATGCTACAGTCGAGATCGTCCAGAGCGATCATGCGGTGCGCACACCCCGGCCTGGATACTACGTGATGCCTCGGTCCCTGTCGACGCAACGCACTTCAGCCCTGGAACCCCAGGGGAGCCGGCTGGACTCGGCAGTCCGCGGTCGCGGACCGCATATGGCTGCGGCCGGAGGGCCGGACCTCTGGCTTGAGGTCCGGCCCTCCGGCCTTGCTTGCGAGGTATCGTGCGTTGTCACGTCACCTCACGCGCTGCGACTCCGATCCGCTCACTCGCTCACGGCAGCGGGATCGCGATGTCGGTCGGGCAGTCGTAGAGCGGATCGCCGGGCACGGAGTCCCACAGCAACCTGTCGGTCGGGTGCCAGTCGTTGCTCACGCTCGGTACGGCGTCGAACGACAGGGTCTCGCGCGTCGTCGTGTTGTACGGCGCCCACTTCGGGATGTTCGGGTTGTTGGGGTTGCCCGTCCTTATGAACGCGAGCCACGTCTTCTGGTGCTGGGGCACCAGCTGGCTCGGCCAGACCTTCAGCTCATAGTACGCACCGTAGCCTGCCTCGCCTTGGTGCCCCGCCTCGTAGGGCCCGGATTCGTAGAACGACGCGCTTCCCCATTCCTCCGGAATGCCGAGCGCGAACCCAAGGCCGATCTCATGGTAGGCCCCGCACGGGAAGCCGAGCGGATCGAACTTCGCGTACGGCTCCACCGCCATGTACCTCTGCGAGTCCCAGGTCTCCATGGCGACCCAAGTGTTGTTCTTGTGCCCCGGCGCCGCCTGCCGGTTCTCGGCCATGCGGATGGAGGGGATGCGGAACGTGAGGTCGGAGAGCATGGAGAAGAAGGCCTGGTTGGGAGTGCAGCCGGGATAGCTGGTCATGTACGAGGCCTCGACCTGCTCCGGCGTCTTGCCGGACTCGGCGACGGCGTTCGCGACCATGCGCTCATACACGAAAGCCCACACGTTGTTGCCGGACGCATCCGCCGGCCAGGTCTCCGTGAGCTGGGGATGGGCGGCGACGTCGGCGCAGACGGCGGGGATGGTCGCCACGTTGGTCCCGAAGCCCCAGCTGGGATGAGAGGGGAACCAGTTGGCCCAGCTCATCCAGTCGGTCAGCTCGTCCTTGGAAGCCTCCGTCAGCAGGGCGATGTCCTTGCCTTGCCCCTGGCGGATGCTCTTCTTCGGGTCTTGCTTGATGACGACGCCATCGATGCTGGGCCGGTAGAGGATGCACCACCAGTTCGGGTCGTACTGCTGATAGATCACATCTTCCGCATCGTTCAGCTGCTCCGGTGTCATCGCCATGAGCTGGTCGAAGGTGGTCACGCCCGCTGCAGTCATCGTCATCTGGCAGACCTTCGTGCTCCAGTCCTTGGTGCCGACCTGCGGCGAACCGGAGACGGCGATGGCGCGCTGGAAGTACTGGTTGCTCTCCGGGAGCGCCATGTGGATGGTCGTGCTCCACGCTCCGGCAGAGCCTCCTGCGACGGTCACGCGATCCGGGTCGCCGCCGAACCTGGCGATGTTGTCGTGCACGAACTTGAGCGCCATGCGCTGATCGAGCAGACCCAGGTTGCCGCTGGCCTTGTACTCCGCGGGCGCGCCGGGAACATCACTGATGTTCATGAAGCCGAAGGGACCGAGGCGGTAGGACAAGTCGCAGTAGACCACGCCCTTCTGGGCCATTCTCTTGCCGTTGTAGTACGGGGCGTCTGGGCGGCCGAGGGTGTAGCCGCCGCCGTGGATGTAGACGAGGACGGGGCGCTTCGCGTTGTCGGCCTTCGGCGTCCAGATGTTGATACGCAGGCTGTCCTCGTTCATCTTCGTGGGGTCGGGGTCGCCGTAACCGTTGATGACGCTCTGCTCGGCGCACGGGCCGAACTGCGTGGCGTCGAACGTTCCCTCCCAGTTTGCGACCTTGGGTGGCAGCCAGCGATTCGGCGGGGCGGCCGATTGGGCATAGCGGATCCCGAAGAACGTCTGGTAGGTCGGGTAGCCGTCCGCGGTCACCTTCAGACCCTTGACGGCGCCATGGGTGGTCTTCACCGTGACGAACGCCTGAGACGTTGCCGCAGACGGCGCCCCGACGGCCTGCGGCACCGCCTGGCCGTAGCGCGGTGTCGCCTGCCTTCCGATGTGGGGCGCGGCGACGGCGACGGCCTGCAGGGCCGCGACGACCGCGGCCGCGCCCAGCACCAGCCACAGCGTCGTGGCGCGCCACCCGTGACCACGCAGGTGTCCGATCTTCGCAAACATGACGATACCTCCTCGCGGTTGGCCCACGCCTCGGCGCGGTCCCGGACGGCAGCTGTCCGGTGAGCCCCTTGATGGAGTCCCACCGGTGCCTCGGGGACTCGCGTCGCACACGGCTCGAGACAATCAGACCCCGTCGACCTCGATACCAGACCGCCTTTGCCAGTTGGGCAACCGAGACGACATCATGTCGGCGGCACGTCCGCGCTCCGGTCAGGAGAGTCGGCGGAACCCGGCGACACGGATCGCCGTCACGTGCTCGGAGCCGGGATCGATCCTCGCCTTCGCCTTGAAGGACCGTGGGTGGGAGCGGGTCAGACCGACGCGCGTCTCGGCTGGACCGTGGCCGCCGGCGAGATGATCGTCGGGGGGGCCGGGAGTGCTGGGACGTCGGTCATCCCGACAGCGCGATGGTGATCCGCATGCGGGGGGAACGCTACGCCCGGCTCGTGATCGAGGTAGAGGACCCGGCGATCGTCGCGGCGGTCAACGCGACCGCGCCCTCAGCACCTAGACGAGGTCCTCCTCGAGCGTGTAGCGCAGCGGCAACGCCTCGACCTCGGGCGACTCCAGCGAGAACACGTTGAGCGTGCGCAGCGGCGGCGCGTAGACATGGACCGTCACGAGGTCCTCGTCGCCGGTGTTGGCGAGCTGGTGGATGCCTCCGCGACCGACACCGGTCCAGCCCTGACCCGGCCGGAAGGTGTCGACATGATCGAGCACGACCGGGCCGCTGCCGGCCGGGACGCCGGCCGCCGGAACGAAGATGCGGCTCGTCAGGGCGCCCCGGTTCACGGTGATGGCGTTGAGCGACCCGGCGTGGTCGTGGATCGTCGACTCCTGCCCCGGCTTCCAGCAGAGGACGAGCAGCTCGAAGGTCGGGGTGCGGCAGACGAGGTTGCGCGCATAGGCGTCGGCCGCGAAGCAGGTGCAGCTGCGGATCAGCTCGTCCGGCGGCTCGAGCCGCGAGACGAGCGCCTGGAGCTGCTCGTGGGACATGTCGCCCACCCGCCCGCGCCCCATCTCCACGATGAACTCGTCGAGGGACAGACGGTCGGATCCATCAGCCATGCGCGAACCTGCCTTTCTCTGGTGGGCGAAGGCGCGCGCCGGCGCGCGCCGCCAGGGCAGTATGGATGAGCGAGGCTCATCCAGCAAATGAGGATTCATCATATGACCGGCGGTCGGGCATAGCCGGCCCTGCGGACGGGCCGACGGTCCTGGGGGACTAGAGGGGGCAGCAGCCGGGAAGGCTCGGTTCACCGTGATGACGTTCAGGCGCAGACCCGACAGGCGGCGCTCGTTGGCGGCGAGGGCGGCGGCGGTCGTGATGACGACCGCCGCCGCCCTCGCCGCTGCGCTCGCGCTGACGGCCTGCGGCGGCGACGGCGCCGGCGCGGCCGCGAAGGCGAGTCCCTCGACGGCGCAGCCGGTCGTGACCGTCACCCCGACGACGCCGGGGACGGCGGCGCCGTCGGCGACGGCCATGCCGCCGCTCCCTGCCGCCGTCCCCCCGTATCCCGGCCTGCTGCTCGACGCGAAGCAGTGGGACGCGGTCCGCGCCGCCGTGCAACAGCCCGGCTCGATGCAGGCGGCCGCCTGGCAGAGCTTCCTCGACCAGTACGTGAAGACGGCCCGCGACTACGCGCCCGTGCCCCCGTACACCGGCGGCTCGGACGCCGAGCTCGAGCAGTCGGCCAACACAAGTGTCGCGCCCGAGAGCCGGAGCCTCCGCGACCTGGCCATCGCCTACCAGGTGACGCACGACCCGGCGTATGCGCAGCGCGTCCACGACGGGCTGCTGGCCTGGGCCGCCACCTGGCGTGCGACCGATCCATCCAACGACCACACCAGCGCCGTGTACCTCGACGCCTCCAACCAGCTCGGTCCGGCGATCTTCTCGTTCGCCTGGGCCTACGACCTGACGGCCTCGTCCGGCGCCTACACGACGGCGGAGCAGGCGACGCTGCGGCAGTGGTTCGACGGCCTGGCCGGCTCGATGTGGCTCGACCTGCAGGCCCTGCTGGCGACGCTCCAGGCTCACAGCGACCTGATGGTGCCCTACGAGTGGCAGATGAAGGACGGCTCGCACCTCCGCTACCGGATGAGCGACCGGTACGGGCCCGCCAACGACTTCGCCCTGCGGGCCCAGGTGGCGCTGGTGGCGGCGGCGAGGGCGGCCGGCGACCGCAAGCTCCTGTGGCGCGAGTACGGGCAGAGCGCCGCCGGCCAGCCGTCGCTGGCCACGCACGCCCTCGCCGACGCCTTGACGCCGGCCAACCAGGGGGACGGCCGTGACATCGTCGGCAAGCCGGCGCCCGAGGTCATGATCGCCAAGGCGCCGCTCGCCGACGGGCCCGACACCACCGACTACATGATGTACAACGCGCGCATGGCGAGCATCCTCGCCGACGAGTCGGTCCATCTGCACGGGCTCTGGCCGACCGCCGTCCCGCAGGACCTCGTCGCCGCCTGGCGCGCCCACCTCGAGACGACGTGGACCTACCTCGCCCGGCTGTTCCAGCCTGGGGCCGTGAGCTCGCCGGTCCACGACTACACGCCCGGCGCCGGCCAGCCGACCGACGTGGTCAACTACGAGGTGGACACGCCGCGGCTGTGGGTGGGCTGGCACGAGACGGGCTCGGACCGCCTCTGGCAGGTCCTGACGACGGGGAACAACGCGCCTCTCGACTCGCTCTACGAGAGCGAGTTCCTGGGGCCGGTGACGCTGGTCTACAGCCTGCGCTGACGAAACGGCGAGAGGGGCGGGGCGAGGGGCCTGCCGGCCCCTCGCCCCGCCCCTCCGGCGGAACGCCCTCTTACAGCATCGAGCTGCCGGGCGGCGGCTCCGGCTTGCGGCTGTGCTCCTTGAGCTCGTCGTCGATGTTGTTGTCCTCGTCGAGCCCCGACGGCGGCAGCGCCGCCTTGATCCCCTTGGCCCAGAAGTCGCGGTTGGCGGGGTGCTCCATGCACCAGTCGCCCCTCTTGACCAGCGGGAACGTGCCGACCGCCGGGAACGCGCCGAACAACATCGAGCGCGTCGAGCCGCGGAAGTAGTCGGGGTTCTGGAACACGACCGGAGGGTTGCGCCGGCACACGCCCGCGGCTCCTTCGTTGACCACCGGCAGATACGCCGGACAGGTCTCGCAGACACTGAGCTCAGGCTCGGCCATGGCACCTCCTCAGTCGACGCGCGGCGCGCGTCGTCATGGTTCGCGCAGCGGCGTCATCGTATCGCTCGGCCTCCGGGCTGTCGAACGAGCGGCTCGCCCGGCGGACGGCCGGACGGACGCGCTGCCCTGGTGAGGTAGTTGTCGGCGGTTCGCCCCTGCAGCTAGAGTCTGCGCAACGTCTTCACCGGCCAGCGAAAGGCACGCCCATGCCCTTCTTCAGCGAGCTCCCCATCCGGCGCGAGTTCCCCCGCGAGACCGTGGCGCGCGACCACTTCTGGATCCCACTCGCCGACGGCACGCACCTCAACGCGCGTGTCTGGCTGCCGGTCGACGCCGAGAGCGACCCGGTGCCGGTCATCCTCGAGGCGAGTCCCTACCGGCTGACCGACGGCGGCAGCCGCGACTGGGAGGTCTACCCGTACTGGGCCGGCTTCGGCTACGCGTGCGTGCGTCTCGACCTGCGCGGCACCGGCGACTCGGACGGCGTCATCACCGACGAGTACACGGCCCAGGAGCACGACGACGTCTGCGAGGCCATCGCCTGGCTCGCCGCCCAGCCGTGGTCGACCGGCGCCGTGGGCATGACCGGCATCTCGTGGACCGGCTTCAACAGCCTGCAGGTCGCGGCCCGCCGGCCGCCGGCGCTCAAGGCGATCATCACCCTCATGTCGACCGACGACCGCTACGCCGACGACGTGCACTACAAGGGCGGCTGCGTCTCGGGCCTCGACATGCTGCCGTGGGGCGGCACGATGCTCCACTACGACGCCATCCCCCGGCACCCGCAGGTCTCTGGGCAGGAGGGCTGGCGCGAGGATTGGATGCGGCGGCTCGAGGCCAACGAGGACTGGACGACCACCTGGCTCGCGCACCAGCGCCGCGACGAGTACTGGAAGCACGGCTCGGTCTGCGAGGACTACGCCGCCATCGAGGCGGCCGTCTACGCCGTCGGCGGCTGGACCGACGGCTATCACAACGCCGTCCTGCGCCTGGTCGAGGGGCTGCCGGGGCCGGCCAAGGGACTGGTCGGGCCGTGGGCTCACTGCTGGCCGCACGACGCGCTGCCGGGGCCGGCGATCGGCTACCTGCAGGAGGCCCTGCGCTGGTGGGACCAGTGGCTGAAGGGGATCGACACCGGGATCATGGACGAGCCGGCCCTGCGGGTGTGGATGGAAGACTGGGTCGCGCCGGCGCCGGTGATCGCCCATCACCCGGGCCGCTGGGTGGCCGAGGACGAGTGGCCGTCGCCGCGGATCGTGCCCGATGAATGGGTCTTGAACGCGGGCACGATCGACCGCGACGGCCGCCCCGAGACGGCGATCACCCACCGCGGCCTGGGGACGACCGGCATCGACGCCGGCGCCTGGTGTTCCGAAGGCACGCCGGGCGACTGGCCTGCCGACCAGCGCGCCGAGGACGGGCGCTCGGTCGCCTGGACCTCGGCCCCGCTCGTCGAGACGCTCGAGATCATGGGCTTCCCCGAGGTGACGCTGCAGCTGGCCGTCGACAAGCCGCAAGCGCTGATCTGCGTGCGCCTCTGCGACGTGGCGCCAGACGGCTGCTCCAAGCTGGTCACGCGCCAGGTCCTGAACCTGAGCCATCGGAACGGCCACGAGGACCTCGCGCCGATGACGCCCGGCGAGCGCTGCACGGTGACCGTCAGGCTCGACTCGATCGCCCACGCGTTCCCGGCCGGGAACCGGCTGCGGGTCGCGGTGTCGACCGACTACTGGCCGTGGGCGTGGCCGTCACCCGAGGCGGTCACGCTGACCGTGTTCACGGGGGGCGCGAGCAGGCTCGTCCTGCCGGGGCGTCCGCCCCGGCAGGACGACGACCGGCTCGCGCCCTTCGCCGAGCCCGAGATCTCGGCCCCGCTCGAGAGCGAGACGCTGGTGCCGCCGGGCACGCGCGGGGACGCCACGCGCATCGACCAGGACACCGGCACCGTCGAGTTCGAGCTGCGCTACGTCGACGGCGGCCGCTACCGCGACGGGCGCCACGGCATCGAGACCGAGGACCACGTCGTCTACAGCTACAGCCTTGCGGAGGGCGACCCTCTGAGCGCCGTCGCGCACGCGACCAGCACCAGCGACCTCGTGCGCGGCGACCTGCTCGACGTGCGCGTGGAGACGGTGAGCGAGCTGCGTTGCGACGCGACCGACTTCATCCTTCGCGACGAGCAGCACGTGTTCGACCACGGCGAGGAGATCTTCGTGCTCGACGCCGAACGGCGCATCCCGCGCGATCACGTGTAGGCTGGGACCATGTACTTCGGCGCCCACGTCAAGTCCAGCGGCGGCGTCTGGCACGCCGTCGAGCACGGCGAGGAGCTCGGCTGCGAGGCGATCCAGTTCTTCGCCGGAAGCCCGCGCACCTGGAAGCCGCAACTCTACACGGAGGGCGACGCGGCGCACTTCCGCGAGGCGCGCGCCGCGTCGCCCATCCGCTTCGTCGTCATCCACACGATCTACCTGATCAACCTGGCGACGACCAACGCCGACTTCTACGAGAAGTCGGTCGTCGCGCTGGTCGGCGCGGTCACGGCGGCCGAGCAGCTCGGCGCCGACGCCATCGTGACCCATATCGGCTCACACCAGGGCGCCGGGTTCGCCGACGGCCTTACACGGGTCAAGCAGGCGCTGCAGCGAGCGCTCGTCGAGGTCGGCGACTCGAAGGTGCGCGTGCTGCTCGAGGACACGGCGGGCGCCGGCGGCACCATGGGCGTCGACTTCGAGCAGCTCGGGGCGATGATCGGCGCCGTCGACGGCGACCCGCGCGTCGGCGTCTGCCTCGACACCTGTCACGCGTTCGCGGCCGGCTTCGACCTGCGTACCGGGCCCGGCGTCGACGCGATGATCGAGGCGGTCGAGGCCGGCTGCGGCCTCGACCGCCTCGTCATGCTCCACCTCAACGACTCCAAGACCCCGCTGGGCTCCAACCGCGACCGCCACGACAACCTCGGCGAGGGCGAGCTCGGCCGCGACGCGTTCGAGGTCATCGTCAACCACCCGGCGTTCGCCGACCTGCCCGGGATCCTCGAGGTCCCTGGGTTCGACGACCAGGGCCCGGACGCGCGTAACATGGACATCTTGCAAGAGCTGTACAGAGGCAACAAGGAGGCCTGACCCGTGGACACCGTCGTCGTCGCCCGCGTGCCCGACATCGTCACCGCCGGCGCGCTGTGCGACCTGCTGCAGCAGGCCGGCATCAAGACTGAGATGGCTGGCGGTTCCAAGATGTTCCCCGGCGCGGTCATCGGCTCGTACGAGGTCGTGGTGTCGGCCGCCGACGCCGACAGGGCGCAAGCCCTGATCGACGAGACGCAGGCCGAGGCCGAGTCGGGCGAGTTGGCCGACGACGCCGTCACCGCCGAGGCCGACGGCGAGCGCGACGGGCAGGCGCCGCCCGAGGGCTGACGCCGGCCGAGGACCGACGCCCCCGCCGACGAACCGGCGCCATCAGGCCGGGGTTATACTCGGCGGCGAAGGGGCAACATCACCCGGGCCAGCAGCAGGCGACAGGCGAGGTGCACCATGGAGCTGTGCATAGCGACCACCGCCACCGACCTCAACCAGGCCACCGCCATCAAGGAAGTCCTCGAGGAAGCCGGCGTGACCTCACAGCTCAGAGGCGGGCTTCACGACGCGTATCCCGGCACGTCCGGCTTGGGCGCGATCGACGTGCTGGTCGACGAAGGCGACCTGCAGACGGCGCGCGACGTGCTCGCTCGCGCCGAAGAGGCCGCCCTCGACTTCGAGGCCGAAGAAGAGGTCTAGCTCATCGCTCTGGTTCGGCCCGCTTTCCCCACAGGTCGTCGGGGTGTCGCGATGCTGTGCGCCGTCGCCATGCCGGAACGGATGACCGGTCGTCCCACACATCGAGGCCATACGTCGCCGGGGCACTCCTCGAGACGAGCGATGGGCGGGTCGGCGTCTGGTACTATGAGTCGATGTGGCGGGCGACCCGTCCGCCGGGACAATCCGACCGGAGATCGATGATGCTCGGACGTCTGTTCGGACGTGGCAAAGACGAGAACGACGGCGCCACCTGCGCCGAGTGCGGCCGCACCCTGCTGGCCGGCGAGTGGACCCAGCGCATCGTCGACGACGGCGGAAACGAGCTGCTGATCTGCGCCCTGTGCACTCGCGCCGGCAGCGCCGTCGAGGAAGATGACGCCGTCACCTACGACAGCACCCCCGCCGGCACCGGCAGGGTCAAGGACTCCCGCACCGAGAGCGACGCGTTCTGGCGCGCGCTCAAGGACAAGGACGCGGAGATCGAGCGGCTCGAGAGCATGCTCGCGCACGTCGAGGCCGAGAAGCAGGAGCTGAGGGCGCAGCTCGCCGCCCTCGGCGGCGAGCTGCGCCCCGCCCCCCGCGACGCGAGTCCGGACGAGCTCGACGCGCCGCCGCCCGCCGACTCGCGCGAAGCGCGCGAACGCATCGCGGCCGAGGAGACGATGGCCTTCACGCCGCCGGCCTTCGACGAGGGACCGGCGGCCGGGTTCGAGACCGAACCGGAGCCGATCGCGGGGTTCGAGGACCGAACCGGAGCCGGCGCGCACCGATCCTCGTCTCGGCGAGGCCCTGCGCGCCGCCGCCCCCGCCCCTCCCGACCTGAACGCCGAGGAGACGCCGGCCGCGGAGATCGCCGAGGCGGCAGCCGAAGAGAACTGGGGCCCCACCCACGACGACGCCGAAGTCACCGGACAGTTCCGGGCGCAGGCCGACGAGCCCGAGCCGACCGAGACCTTCGTCCCCGCCGCCGAGGCTCCGGCTCCGTTCGAGTCCGAAGAGGACCTGGGGCCCTCGCTGGTGATCCTGCAGCGCGGGGTCGACCTGCTCAACGTGAGCGCCGTACCAAAGCGCATCGTCGAGACCAACGAGAATCTCGGACTGGCGCAGGTCCACGTGGGCGCCGACGACGAGAGCACGCTGCTGATCACCTTCATGTGGACCCTCGGCTGGTACCAGTTCAGGGTCGAGCTGGCCGAAGGCGGCCGCATCACCCTGGCCGAGCGCGGCTACGACAGCCGCGGCGACCTGCGGCCCAACGCCAGCGTCCGCGCCGACGGCACCGTGCAGCTCGCGCCGACCTTCATCAAGGGCCCGACCCCCAGGGACACCTCGGCGGTCAAGCCCGCGGCGGTCACGAGCGGCGTCATCATCTCGAAGTCGATGATGGGCCAGCGCACCGACGACGAGAACGTGCCGGCCGACTGGAAGTCCCAGAACGCACCCGACTTCGACTGGGGTCGCTGAGGCTCAGTCGCCCCATCTCGCACAGGAACGGAAAGGGCGGGGGCCGGTCAGTACTGACCGGCCCCCGCCCTTTCACTTCGGCTCCTACAACCCTGTGCCGGACGGGATCAGCTGCCCCAGCCCCTGCTGCAGCTGGCTGAACGGCAGCGGCGAGGCCGGCGCCTCGACGGTGACGGTCTGGTTGAAGTTGTCGGCGGTGTAGATGACGGCCGCGGTCGCACCCTGCAGGCCCTGTGAGGACAGGCTGCCGGCGAACGTCATGTTGGCGGTGACCGACGCCTTCACGATATAGAAGGTCTGGGCGTCGACCCAGTAGTCGGCCTGCGCCGCGGTCAGCGACTTCTCGAGCTCCTGGACCTGCTTCGAACTCTTGAGCTGCTTGAGCACGGCGCCGCTCTGGCCGCTGGTCAACCCCGGCGTGTTCAGCGCCTTCATCAGGTCGCTCATCACCTTCTGGGTGTCGGCCTTGGTGGTCACGTGGTAGACGGTCGCGCCGCCCAGCTGCTCGGTCGTGACGCTGCTCTCTCCCGTCCACGAGGTCGGGTCGATTCCGAGCTTCGAGAGCGCCTTGTCGGGCGAGCCTCCCGCCTGCTCGGTGACGCTCTTGATCTGGCTCGGCGGCACCGTGTACCACTTGTCGGCGAACTCGACCCAGGCCTGGTTGTCCGTCGCCTTGAGGCCCACGCTCAGGGTCTGCCCACCGGCGGCCAGCGAGGCCGTGAGGTCGGCGTTGGCGGGCTTGCCGATGGCGCCCTCGGCGTGGACCTTGATCGGCTGCGACGCCAGCGCCTTGGTCGTCGCGTCGCTGATCTTGGCGGTGTCGGCCTTGATCGTCAGCGTCACGTCGCCGGTGAAGCTCATGCTGGTGACGCCGTTCATGGCGTCCTTGGCCTTGGCCATCACCTGGTCGGCGGTCATCGACGCCGCGGACGCGGCGGGACTGCTGCCTGTCGAGCTGTTCGAGCCGCCGCCGCAGCCGGCGACGATCAGCGCGGCGGCCAGGACCGCCACGACGAACACGATGAGGACCTTGCGCGTGGGCATGTTTGCTCCTTCCGGGGGACGTCCGTTCGTCACGCACTGTTTCTACAGGTATCGTCACCGGTCCTGCGGAACGAGAGTCTCGTTGCCGTGGGCCGCGCCTCGGACGAAGCGGCGAAAGGCAGCCGGCGGGTCAGCGCCCCTTGGGGGAGACGACCACCTGCCGCTGCGGCTCGTCGCCCTCGGAGTGGGTCTCGACGCGCGGGTTCTCCTTGAGATGCAGGTGGACGATCTTACGCTCGGCGGCCGTCATCGGTTTGAGCGTCACCGCGCTGCGCGTGCGCTCGGCCCTCTGGGCGGCCCGGTCGGCGACGCCCTTGAGCGAGCTCTCGCGCCGCTGACGGTAGCCTTCGGCATCGACGATCACCTGGCGACGCGACTCGGCGTGGCCGTTGACCACGATCGCGGCCAGGTACTGCAGCGAGTCCAGCGTCTGGCCATGGCGGCCGATCAGGATGCCGAGATCGTCGCCGACGATCTCGGCCACGAGCGCCTCGCCGCTGTCGAAGACGTCGATCTCGACCTCGAGACCCATGCCGTCGGTCACGCGGGTGACGAACTCGGTGAGGCGCGCGATACCCTCGCCGGAGGCGACGGTGTCGCGCGCCGGCGCCTCGGGCGCCGACACGACGCGCGCCTCGACTCTCGGCTGTGTGCGGCCGCGTCCGAGGAACCCCGTGCGGCCGCCCTCTTCGAGCACGACGAACTCGACGTCGGCTTCCTGCACATAGGGTACGACCTTGCGCAGCTGCTCGAGCGCCTTGACCTTGGCGGCCTCGACGGTGTCGGCCTGCGCTACGGTCGCGAAGTCGGTCTCGGCGTCGGTTTCGGCGTCGGTCTCAGCGTCGGCGTCGGCGTCGATCTCGGCGTCGGTCTCGTCGTCGGCGTCGGTCTCGGCGTCGGTCTCGGCGTTGGCGTCGGCGTCGGTCTCGGCGTCGGCGGCGGTTTCGGCGTCGGCGTCCTCGAGGACGTCGTCAGGAGGAAGGGCGCTTTCGTCCACTGCTCGCTCCACTCTGTTTGCTCGGTCGCTTGCCCTGCGACGCGCCGCCGCTCTTGCGCTGCGGACGCGTGCCGCCGGGGCGCGTCTTCGGCTTCTGCTTGGGCTTGCCGGCGCTCGAGGAGGCGCCGTCGGCGCCGTCCCCGCTGCCGCCCTCCTTGGCCGCGGCCCGCTCCTGGGCCGACTTCTGTGCCTCGGCCATGCGCTGCATCAACCCGGACTTCGCCGGTTTGGCCGCCATCTGCTTGAGCAGCTCCTCAGGCGGCGGGGTCGTCTTCCTGATGACCAGCTGCTGGCCGATCGTCCAGATGTTCGTCGTGACCCAGTAGATGAACAGGCCGGACGGGAACCGGAACAGGATGAACACGAAGAACAGCGGCATCAGCCGCATGATCATCTTCTGCTGGCGGTCGGTCTCGGGCGTGAGCATGAGCTCGGTCGAGATGATCTGCGTGGCGACGTAGAGGATCAGCAGGATGTAGTACGGGTCCGGGTGACCCAGGCCGTGGACGTACACGTACGGGCTCGTCGAGAGGACCTTGCCGGCGGGGATCCAGAGCCAGCCGCCCAGCTGCAACTCGACGGTGCCCCTGATCGCGTAGTACAGGCAGATGAAGACCGGCAGCTGGAGCAGCATCGGCCAGCACGAGGCGAACGGGCTGATGTTGTACTCCTGGTAGAGCTTCATCGTCTCTTCCTGGATCTTGGCCCGGTTGCCCTTGTACTTGCGCTGCAGCTCCTTGATCTTGCCTTGCAGGGCCATCGTGGCCCGCTGCGAGCGGAACTGCTTGTAGGTGAAGGGCATGAGGATGAGCCGCACGATGATCGTGAGCACCACGATCGACCAGCCCCAGGCGCCCGGCAGGCCGATGCGGGCGAACACGCTGTGGATGGCGCGCAGCACCGAGCGCAGCAGGTCGACGAGCGGGCCGAAGATCGGGTGCAGGAACTGCGAGATCGGGTTGGTCGCGACCCACGCAGCCGTGTGCTGGGCGGCGTGGGTCATGGCCAGAGCCAGCGGGACCGCGGCGTGCAGCAGATCGATCATGAGTGCGCGTGCCGCGGCGGCACGTGGTCGACCCCGCCGTGGCTGGCCGGGTTACAGCGCATCAGCCGCCAGGCGGCGAGCCCCACGCCCTTGAACGGGCCGTGCACGCGGATCGCCTCGATGGCGTAGTTGGAGCAGCTCGGGTAGTACTTGCACTGGCCGCCCATGATCGGCGACAGCACGACCTGGTAGCCGCGGATCATCAGGATGAAGACCCTGCCGAGCGCATCGAGGATCGGCTTGAGCACCTTGCCCGGGGCGTCAGGCATCGGTCGCCTCGGGGGCGCCGGTGGGGCCGTCGGCGAGCTCCTCGCCCAGCAGCCCCGCCCGCGCGAGAAGCTCGCCGACGGCCTCGGTCACGGCGCCCTTGCGGGGGCCCTCGATCAGGTCGGTGAGCTGTGGGCGGGCGATCAGCACGTAGTCGTACTCCCTGGCCAGACGCGGCTCGTAGTGACGGAACGCCTCGCGCAACAGGCGCTTCGCCCGGTTGCGCACCACGGCGCCGCCGAGCCGCTTCGAGACCGACAGGCCCAGACGCGGCGTGCTTGCCGCCGTCTCGGCCGGTTGCTTGAAGTAATGCAGCACAAGGAAGCGCGACGCGGTCGAACTCCCCTGGCGGTACACTCGCTGGAAGTCGCTGGAGCGAGAAAGCCGTGAGCGCCGGGCCGTCATGGCCGGGTGCCTAGGCGGTGAGACGCTTGCGCCCCTTCTGCCGCCGGCGCTTGATGACCGCCCGACCCGCCTTGGTGCTCATGCGCTTGCGGAACCCGTGGGTCTTCGCGCGCTTGCGGGTGTTGGGCTGGTAGGTCCTTTTCACGACGTCCTCGTTCCGATGAGCGTGTCCAAAGCGCAGAGTATAGCAAAGCCGGGTCGGCGGTGCCCAACGCGAACGCGTGGGACGAAGAGGAAGATGCCACTCTCGGGGACTCGTGGGTGTTCGGGATCGGTGCGGTTCACGTGCACCCGCCCCCTCATGCCGTGACGACATGTGCAGACAGGCGTAGGGTGTCCCCCACGGTTACTCGCTCTGCATCATCCTTGTTAGGCCGACCGCGAGAGGCAAGAGCCGGCTGGGAGGGACAGCTTGGCGCCATCGGGTCCAGAACCGCGCAACTTCGGCGGCATGCCCATGGGCATCCCCCCGGACCCCCACGACGACGGCAGCGACCAACTCGCCGCCGAGAGCTACCGCCGGGGCGCCAGGCGCAGACGCGTGTGGCTTGCGCTGGCGGCGGCCGGTGGCGTGTTGCTCATCTTGGCCCACTGGGTGCTACATCTCCTGTGAAGGCTTCATGATCAACGCACTCGTCGATCGTTCGAACTATCCCAGTCTCAAGGATCACGTCTATCTCAACCAGGCTTCCTTGGGTCTGATCGGTCAGCCAGCCGTTCAGTCGATGCATGAGTTCCTCGACAACACTGCCCGTCACGGCAATCTCAGAATGACCGACGAGGAGGAGGTTGGCTTCTTCGAGGCGTTGCGTCAGCGCGGTGCGAGACTCCTGAACTGCCCTACCGATCAGCTTGCCATCACGGCAAGCGCCAGTGAGCTGCTCGGTCAGCTTCCATTCTTGATCCGCCCTGGTTCCGGCAGCTCTATTCTTGCGGTGGCGACAGATTTTCCGGCAGTCACGCGCCCTTGGATTCGATACGCAGCTGAGAACGATTGCTCTCTCCGTTTCGTTGACGACATCGCAGCCGCGAATCTTACGGATAGGCTTATCGATGGCATCGACACTGATACAGCTGTCGTAGCCGTCAGCTCTGTTCAGTTCGCCACTGGATCCATGGTTGACATACCTCGGTTGCGAGAAGCATGCGCGCGGGCAAGCGCAAGGCTCGTCGTCGACGCGACCCAAGCAGCAGGGATCCTGAAGGTAGATTCACAGCGTTGGAAGGCTGATGCGGTCGTCACGAGCGGCTACAAGTGGTTGGGCGGTCACGGCGGCGTTGCCCTCGCGGCAGTGTCTCCCACATTGCTCGAGCAAGATCCAGCGCTTCCGGGCTGGATGGGAACGACCGATCCCTTTGACTTTGAAGCCACGAAGCTGCGTTTCGCCACCGGTGCACGACGCTTCACACAGTCGACGATGTCCTACGTTTCGATGGCTGGCCTCGCAACGGCACTCGACCATCTGCTGTCTTTGGGAGAAAGCCGACTCGAGGCGCATTCACGCCGTCTCTCGCGGAGGCTGATCCAGGGGGCGCATGCACATGGATGGGCGCCATTTCGGGCGTTGGAGGACGCGTCGGCTTCACCCCACATAGTTTCGCTCACCCACCCAGGATCCGGCGTTGAGAGAGCAATCGACGCATTGCGCCGCGACCGCATCGTTTGTGGAGTTCGCAACGGGCGCATCAGGGTTTCGCTCGCGCCCTACAACAACAGTGTTGACGTTGATGCCTTGATCGACTCGTTGCCTACTGTTTGAGGACGAGGACCCCTGAGGCGGGATGAGATGCCCAAGCTCAAGCCAGTCACGCCACCGCATGTGTGACCGAGAAGGTCTGTGGCACGTGCAGGCCGCTCTGGAGGGCATTCGTTTGGATCAGAACGGACGTCTGGAGCGTTTCAAGGAGATGCCCGGAGAATCAGGCCCTCCACCACGACTGATGGTGGTAGACGATGGCGATTCTCGCCGCGTGTACTTCGGCGCGGGGGTGGACCCGGACGTTGCGGCCCAGCTGCGAGCGCAACCCTTCCAACTCCTGTTCTCTGGAGAGGATGATGTATTTGGGCTGCTCGGACGCCCGACGGGAACGGAAACGCGAGCCGAGTACTGGACCTACGCCTTGTCGTCGACCGAACCGGTGCCGGCCAGCTCTCTCGCACAGAGGTTGAGGTCGAACGACGAGCGCCTGCGCCATCTGCCCGGCGGCTTCTTCGGCATCCCCTATGAGCACGTCTTCGCGGCGCTCGTCGAGCACGATCTGGCTGCCGCGGCCGCCTCGGCCCGGGAAGATGGAACGTCGGCGGAGGTCTGGATCTTCACCCGTCCCGAGCATCGGGGACGGGGATTGGCCAAAGACCTTTGCCTGGCTTGGCTTCGCGACGTCAAGGAGCGTGGCCTGATCCCGTTCTATTCCCATGTTCCAGAGAACCTGCCATCGCGTCGGCTCGCGCAGTCACTTCCTCTTGCCCTCGCGTTCGTTCAAGCTTGTCACCAATAGGCTTTACCCGCCGAGACTGGACCGGAGGCACATGGTGATCTGCCCTCGATGTCACGCAGAGTACACGCCGGGCATCGTCCGCTGTTCCGATTGCGACGTCGAGCTCGTCGAGGCGCTGCCCGCCGACGAGCCGGCCGGCAAGTACTCGACCGACGCCCTGGTGACCGTCTTCTCCAGCAACGACCCGGGCCTGGTCGCGATCGCCCAGTCCATGCTGCAGTCGGCGGAGATCCGCTTCTCGGTGCGCGGCCAGCTCGTCCCGTACCCTGCCGCCCTCCCGACCGACCTGCAGGTCCTGGCCGGCGACGCCGACGACGCCCGCCGCATCCTCGCCGAGTTGACCGCGCCCGGTACCAGGCCGTAGTGGCCCGATCGTTTCGCGACGAACGGGCGGAAGACGTCGAGACCGTCCGCGCGGTCCATCTTGCGAGCTTCCCCACGCCGGCGGAGGCCGACCTCGTCGACCGGCTGCGCACCGCCGGACGTCTCCCGGTCTCCGTGCTCGCCGACGTCGACGGCACGGTCGTCGGCCACGTCGGGTTCAGCCCGGTCTCGACCTCATCGGGTGAGTCCGGCGTTGGGCTGGCGCCTCTTGCGGTGCTGGGCGCCTGGCGCCGCCGGGGGATCGGCGCAGGCCTCGTTCGTCAAGGGCTCGAGGCCTGCGCCGATCTCGGTGTCGGCTGGGTCGTCGTGCTCGGCGATCCACACTACTACGCTCGCTTCGGGTTCCAGCCGGCCTCTACGGTCGGCCTCGTCGACGAGTATGGCGGCGGCGAAGCGTTCCAGGCGCTGGGGCTCGTTCCGGGATCGCTGCCGCGTGATGCCGGGCTCGTCGCCTACTCGCCCGAGTTCGCCTCCCTGGAGTAGTCTGGCGGCATCTGAGGAGCGGGAGGAGCGCCCTCGGATGCGGCCACTGTCCTGACCGCCGAACAGGTCCTCCTCTGGCGAAGGGAGTGAGGGAGATGGGGGCATCTGACGAGCGGATGCTTGATGTTCTCGGTGCCGGCGGACCGATCGCGGAACACGCCGCCCAGCTGATGCTCTACGGCCGTTTCGTCGGCGCCTGGGAGGGGACGGTCGTCGTGCATCGTCGCGACGGCACCCGCCGCGAGGAGAGCTGCGAGGTCTTCTTCGGCTGGGTGCTCGACGGGCGGGCGATCCAGGATGTCTGGATCGCGCCCGCCCGCAAGGACCGGACCGACCCCGACCGCGACGCGTCGCGGGACATCTACGGCACGACCATCCGCGTGTACGATCCAGAGTCCGACAGCTGGCACATCACGTGGATCGAACCCGCCACGCAGACGATCGGCAGCATGACCGGACGGCAGCAGGGCGACGACATCGTCCAGGACTACGTCGAGAAGGACGGCAACCGCTGGCAGTGGCTGTTCACCGAGATCACCGGCGACTCATTCCACTGGATCGCGCGCGAGTCGGCCGACGCCGGCGCCTCGTGGCAGGTGCGGAACGAGTTCTTCCTGAGGCAGTCCGGCAGGGCGGCCTGAGGACCGCTGCAACGAGCGGGACCGGCCTCGCGCGGGAGTGGCACGGCCACGGCCCAACGCTCCGGGCCGCCTAACTTTTCGTGCCATACTTGCCGACACAGAGCAGGGTTGGTCACCGACAGAAGGCGCCTATGCTCCTGCAGGGATCGATTCACGCGTTCGACCTCGCGAGTGTGCTGCAGTTCCTCGCCCAGCGAGCGTGCACGGGCATCGTCGAGGTCCGCGACTTCGACGAGTACGGCTTCATCTACCTGATCGGCGGCCGCGTCGAGGCGATCTCCCTGCCGGTCACCGACGAGAAGCTGGGCACGCGCCTGGTCAAGGCTGGTCTGCTGACCGAGCAGCAGCTCTCCGAGGTGCTGCTCGAGGAGACCAGCCTCACCAAAGAGGAGAAGAAGGCCAAGCCGCTCGGCCAGCGTCTGCTGGACAAGGGCTACATCACCGAGGACCAGGTGCGCGACATCATGGAGCGACAGACGATGGACCAGGTCTTCGCCCTCGCCCACTGGCAGCACGGCCAGTTCGAGTTCGACACGCCCGAGAAGCTGCCGGAGTTCAAGATCTGCATCAAGGGCGACGTCCAGGAGCTGCTGCTCGACGCCTACCGCCGCATCGACGAGGGCGAGAAGATGCGGATCAACAAGACCGTGGTCGAGAACGAGGTCTGCTTCGGCTGCCCGGTCGAGGCCGAGTGCACCGACGAGATCAGGGCCAAGCACCTCAAGCCCGACTGGTGCTCCTGGCGGCGCATGGGCGCCGTCATCGACGACGACTACGAGCGCGTGCAGGACGCCCAGCGCATGTACAAGTCGCGCGAGACGGTCGACAAACCCGACCTGGCGACGGCGCTCGACTCCGACGGCTCACTGGACCTCGACAAATGAGCGACCCCCGCGACCAGGGACCGGCGAGGACGGCGTTCGGCCGCGTGATCGGCGAGGGGCGCCGCGCGGTCGACCGGTTCCTCGGCGACCTGCTCGACGCCATCCCCGACGGACTCTACGTGACCGACGCCGAGCGGCGCATCATCTTCTGGAACGAGGCCGCCGAGCGCATCACCGGCTACCCGGCCGACGACGTGCTCGGCTCGCACTGCTACGACGACATCCTGGTGCACGAGGACGTGCACGGCACGAAGCTGTGCACAGGGGCCTGCCCCCTGGCCGAGTGCATCGAGGACGGCGAGGCGCGGACCGTGCCCGAGGTCCTGCTCAAGCGCGAAGACGGGGCGCGGCTGCCCGTCTACGTCAAGACGCAACGGTTCGAGGTCGACGGGCAGGTGTTCGGAGTCGAGGTCTTCGGCGCCCTGGAGACGGTCGCCGGACGCGACGTCGCGCGCCTGGTGCAGGAGGTCAGTGAGTCGGCCGTGACCGACGCCCTGACCGGCCTGTTCAACCGCCGCTACATCGACCTCGCCCTCGAGCAGCAGTTCGAGCTCTACAAGCGGCTCGGCCGCCGCTACGGCGTGATCATGATCGACGTCGACGGCTTCAAGGCGATCAACGACGGCATCGGCCACCTGGTCGGCGACGAAGTGTTGCGCTTCGTCGCCGGCGAGCTGTCGGACGGCACCCGCAAGATGGACCTGTTGGCGCGCTGGGGCGGCGACGAGTTCGTGGCGATCTGCGCCGTCGGCGAGGCAGCCGAGCTGGAGCGCATCGGCCGGCGGCACACGCACATGGTCGGCGACTCGGAGCTCATCACCGACATGGAGGAGCTGATCCCGGTCACCGTGTCGGCCGGCGGTACGCTGGTGCTCCCGACCGACCATGGACCCGACGACGTGCTGGCCCGCGCCGACAAGGCCATGTACGTGGCCAAGCACGCGGGCGGGAACGACTTCTCCCTGGATGCCTGACGGGCGCGACGAAGAGGCGGCGGCGAGCGGCGGAGGCGCCGCGAACGGCGGCCGTCTGCGCCGCAGCCCGCTCACCGGCGCCTGGACGATCGTCGCGCCCGGTCGTCGGGCACGGCCGGTCGACCCGGACGGCGGCGACACAGCCGTGGTCCCGCCGGTCTGTCCTTTCTGCGAAGGGCGCGAAGCGATGACGCCGCCCGAGCTCGAGGCCGTGCGACCGGGCGGCGGCGCCGCCGACGGCCCCGGCTGGACCGTCCGCGTCGTGCCCAACAAGTTCCCCGTGCTCGAGGGCATGAACGAGGTGGTCGTGCACTCGCCGTCGCACGAGCTGGGCCTCGCCGATCTGCCGGTCGAGCACGTCGCCGAGGTGTTGGCGGCCTACCAGCGGCGGATCGCCGCGCTGTGCGGCGCCGGCGCCGCGGCCGTGCTGCCGATCATGAACCACGGCCGCGGCGCCGGCGCCTCGCTCAGCCACCCGCACTCGCAGATCTTCGCCACGGCGATCGTGCCGCCGCTTCTGGTCGACGAGCTGGCGCTGTTCGCCGACTACCGCACCAAGTACGACCGCTGCCTGCTGTGCGACGTGCTCGGCACCGTGCGGGACCAGAAGGTGAGGCTCGTGCTCGACGGCCCCGTCGTGGCTTTCGCCCCCGAGGCGTCGCGCTGGCCCTACGAGCTGTGGCTGGCGCCGGCCGAGCACCAGCCGGAGTTCGGCGAGGCGGCGGTGAGCGCTGTAGCCGGCGCGCTCAAGCGCGCCCTCGCCGCGCTCACCGCCGTCACCGGCGGCGCCCCCCACAACTACTGGGTCCACACGCGCCCGTGCGCGAGCGACGGGCCGTTCCACTGGCACATCGAGATGGCGGCCCGGCTCACCACGCCGGCCGGCTTCGAGCTCGGCAGCGGCATCGCCGTCGACGACGTCGACCCCGAGAGGGCGGCAGCCGCGCTGCGCGCAGCACTGCCGCCCGCGTGACCACCGCCCGGTCGCCGGTCACGGCTAGCGGCCGGTCCTCCGCTCCAGCTCCTCCGGGTAGCGGTCACCTTGTATGGCGATCGCCGACGCGGCCTTCTCGATCTCACCCAGGTCACCCGGGGTGAGCTCGATCTCGGCCGCCCCGAGGTTCTCCTCCAGCCGCGCGACCTTCGTCGTGCCCGGGATGGGGACGATCCACGGCTTCTGCGCGAGCAGCCAGGCGAGCGCGATCTGCGCGGGCGTCGCACCCTTGCCCGCCGCGATCTCGGCGAGCAGCTCGACCAGGGCACGGTTCGCCGTGCGGGCTTCCGGCGTGAATCGGGGGACGATCTGGCGGAAGTCGTCCTCGTCGAACGTCGTGGTCTCGTCGATCTTCCCCGTCAAGAAGCCCTTGCCGAGGGGGCTGAACGGCACGAACCCGACGCCCAGCTCCTCGAGGGTCGGCAGCAGTTCCTCTTCCGGCCGCCGCCACCACAGCGAGTACTCGCTCTGGACGGCGGTCAGGGGCTGCACCGCGTGCGCGCGGCGGATCGTCTGCACGCCGGGCTCTGAGAGGCCGAAGTGCCTGACCTTGCCCTCCTCGATCAGCTCCTTGACCGCCCCCGCGACCTCTTCGATCGGCACGTTCGTGTCGACGCGGTGCTGGTAGAAGAGGTCGATGGCGTCGACCTTGAGTCGCCTCAGCGAGGCCTCCGCGACCCGCTTGATGTGCTCCGGCCGGCTGTCCAGCCCTCCTTGCCCCGCCTCCGTACCGGGATCGAAGCTGAACCCGAACTTGGTGGCGATCGCGACCTGGCCGCGGAACGGCGCGAGGGCTTCGCCGACGAGCTCCTCGTTCGTGAACGGGCCGTAGGCCTCGGCGGTGTCGAAGAGCGTGACGCCGCGGTCCACCGCCGTCCGGATGAGGCCGATCATCTGCTGTTTGTCGGGAGGCGGACCATAGGCGAAGCTCATGCCCATGCAGCCCAGCCCAAGGGCCGAGACTTCCAGGCCGCTGGTTCCGAGTGTGCGCTTCTGCATCGCGTCCTCCTTCGCAGTGCGTCTGCCGGGTCACGTTCCCGGGAACGTGACCCGATGCGCCGCATGCCTCCCCGTCTTGTTCCCCACCCGGGCATGACGCTCCCGCGGGCTTCGGCTATACTCCGCGCCATGCGCAGGTCCGGAGCCCTCCTCACTCTCGTCGCAGCCGTGCTCGCCGTCGGCGCGCTCGCCGCGGCCTGCGGCAGCGGCGACCGCGTCGCGATCACGCCGTCGACGCTTCCCCCGATCACCACGCCGGGTGGATCGCTGTCGCCGAGCGGGGCGTCCAGCCCCGGCGCGTCGACCACCGCGTCGGCCAGCCCGACCCCGGTGTCGACGATCTCCGGCTCGCCGCTGCCCGGGTTCAGCGACATCAAGGGCCAGCCCACCGACGCCAAGATCAAGGCCGACATCATCCGCCGAATGGGGCTCTACGCACAGCTCTTCCACGATGTGCACATCGTCGTGCACGTGCAGGACGGCGTCGTCTACCTCTATGGCAAGGTCCGAAACGACGGGCAGAAGTCGCAGATCGAGTGGATCGCCCGGACCGAGCCCGGCGTGAAGTACGTGAAGAGCTACATCGTGGTCCAGGGGGTCGGCGGCTACTGACGCAGATCCGGCCGGCGCCGCCGGCCGCGGCCGCTCAAGGTCCCTCGGCCGTACCCGCTGAACCAGGCCGTGCCCGCTCAGCCCTTGCGTGCGCCTCTCGTGATCGCCAGCTGCCCGCAGGCGGCCTCGATCTCGCCCCCCGGCGAGCGGCGCACCGTGCACGAGACGCCCGCCTTCTCGAGGCGGGCGGCGAGGGCGGCGAGTTCGGGCGGCCGTGGCCGCCCGAACTCGCCGCCCGTCTCGTTGTAGGCGATCAGGTTGAGGTGGTACAGCCGCCGCTTGAGCCGCCCCCGCAGGGCGCGCACCTGGTCCTCCCCGTCGTTCACGCCCGCCAGCACCACGTATTCGAAGAAGAGCTTGCGGCGGGTGGCCGCGACGTAGCGTTCGCAGGCGGCGAACAGCTCGTCCAGCGGATAGCGCCGGTTGAGCGGCACGAGCCGGTCGCGCAGCTCGTCGGTCGCCGCGTGCAGGCTGACGGCGAGGTTCATCTGCCCGCCCTCTTCGCGGAACCGGTCGATGCCGGGGACCACGCCGACGGTCGAGACCGAGATGCCGCGGGCGCCGAGCCCGAACCCGTCGGGGTCGCGCAACAGCGTGCAGGCGCGCAGCGTCTGCTCGTAGTTCTGGAACGGCTCGCCCATGCCCATGAAGACCACGTTCGTGACGGCGCGGCCCGGCGGGCCGGGTCCCTCGCTGCCGTCGCGCAGGCCGCGCGCGAAGTGCAGCACTTGGTCGACCATCTCCTCGGCGCTCAGACTGCGCTTCAGGCCCAGCCTGCCCGACGCGCAGAAGGCGCAGCCCACGCCGCAGCCGACCTGGCTCGAGACACAGACCGTCGCCCGGCGGCGGTAGGTCATGAGGACGGCCTCGACCGGCAAGCCGTCGGTCGTCTCGAACAGGACCTTGACGGCGCCGCCGCGGGGCGTCGAGCGCGACTCGTGCGGCGCGAGCGTCACCGGAGCGAGCCGCTCCGCGAGCGCCGCGCGCAGGGGGCGCGGCAGGGCGGTGACCTCGTCGAACGAGGTCACCCACCGCCGCGCCAGCGCCTGGTAGACCTGCAGGGCGCGGTAGCGCGGCTCGCCCAGGGCGGCCAGGGTCTCGTCCAGTACGGAGCGGTCGATCACGCGCGGATTGTACAGCGACCCCTCAGCGGCAGGGTTCGACGTGCCGAAAGAGAAGACGTACAGGTTCCTCTGTCGACCGGGGGGATACGTGATGATCGCTGCATTGCCCGTCCAGTACATCGCCATCGCCGCGGCGGCCGCCGTCCTGATGATCCTGCTGCTCATCGTGATGATGCGGCGTGGCCGTGGGGGCGGCGGCAAGGCCGCCGCCCCTCCGCGCGGGCCCAGGCTCGTCATGACGTCGTCGTCGGGCGGCTCCTGGCTCGACGAGCCGGTCGGCGCCGGCTTCGAGGGCCTCGGCAAGCCGGTGACCGCCGACGCGCCCACTGCCGCGCGGCCCCCGGTGGCGCCACCCACGCCGGACCCGCCGCCGACGGCCTCGTGGCAGGAGCCGCCGTCCCAGGCGGCGCCCGCGGCCGCACCCGTACCGCCGGCCGCCGTGCCCGCCGCGCCGGCCGCACCCGTCGCACCCGTCGAAGGCGCCGCCCATCTCTCCGACATCATGGTGACGACGACCGAGGCCGAGATCGACCTGAGCGACCCCGACGTGCGCGCGCTGCTCGAGGAGCTGGCCGACGACGAGATCCGCCTTGCCGAGGATCTACGGAGCCAGGGATCGACGCTCGATGCTATCCTGCAGTTGACCGAGGCCGAGAAGGCCTGCCAGGCCCTCGGCGACGAAGAGCGCGCCGACAAGGTCCGCGCGATGATGAAGGAGCTGCAGCCCTAGCATGCCTGAGGAACCCACAGACCGGAACTCCATGGCGGACCTCGCCGCCGCGTTCATCCCGCTCGCCCGCAAGATCGCCAGCGACCCCGAGCTGCGCGAGACCGTGCGCAAGGCCGCCACGGCGGCCGGCGGCGCCTACCAGGGCGTGCGCAACGCGCGGGGGGGCGGCGCGCAGGCCGAGAAGCCGGCGGTCCCCGCCGGCGACGAGCCCCACGCGCCGCCGACGCACGGGTCCTGGAAGATGATCACGCCGGGCGTGGTCGTGGCCGGGATCTTCGCGGCCGGCATCGCCGCCGCGGTCGCCGCGGCCAAGCACAGCCGCAAGTAGCCGGTCAGACCGTCCGCACTCCGCGTTCCCCGGCCGGCAGCGCCGCCGGCGCCCGAGGCATGCCCTAGTTCGTCAGGCTCTGCAGCGGCGGCGGGATACGCCCGCCACGGGCCAGGAAGCGCGAGTTGCCGGCCTGGTTGACCGCCATCACCGGCCCCTCGCCGAAGAGCCCGCCGAGCGTGACCCAGTCGCCCGTCTGCTTGCCAGTGGCCGGGATCAGGCGGGCGCCGGTGGTCTTGCTGTTGATCATGCCGATCGCCATGACGTCGGCGATCACGCCGGCGAGGGCGTCGCGCGAGACGTCGCCGGGCACGACGATCATGTCGAGGCCGAGCGAGCAGACGGCCGTCATCGCCTCGAGCTTCTCGATCGACAGCGCGCCGTCGGCCGCGGCCTTGGCCATGCCGGCGTCCTCGCTCACGGGGATGAAGGCGCCCGACAGGCCGCCGGTCGAGGAGGTCGCCATCGTGCCGCCCTTCTTGACGGCGTCGTTCAGCATCGCCAGCGCTGCCGTGGAGCCCGGCGCCCCGACCTGCTCCAGGCCCATCGCCTCGAGGATCTCGGCCACCGAATCGCCGACCTTTGGCGTCGGCGCCAGCGACAGGTCGATGATGCCGAGCTGGGCGCCCAGCATCTCGGCCGCCTCGCGGGCGACCAGCTCGCCGACGCGCGTGATCTTGAACGTCGTGCGCTTGATCAGGTCGGCGAGCTCGGTGAACGACAGGTCGGGGTGGTCCTTGACCACGCTGGCGACCACGCCGGGGCCCGAGATGGCGACGTTGATCGACAGCTCGGGCTCGCCGCCGCCGTGCATGGCGCCGGCCATGAAGGGGTTGTCCTCGGGCTGGTTGCAGAAGGTGACGATCTTGGCGCAGCCGATCGAGTCGCGGTCGGCGGTCGCGCGCGAGGTCTCGAGCAGCACCTCGGCCATGCGCACGACGGCGTCCATGTTGATGCCGGCGCGCGTGGAGGCGACGTTGACCGAGGCGCAGACGCGCTCGGTCTCGCTGATCGCCTGGGGGATGGCGTCGACCAGGGCCGTGTCGCGCTCGGTGAAGCCCTTCTGGACCTGGGCCGAGAAGCCGCCGACGAAGTCGATGCCGATCTCGCCGGCGGCGGCGTCGAGGGCGTGCGCCACCTTGACGCACGCCTCGGGGCCGCCGCCGGCCATCACCTGGGCGATGGGCGTGACCGCGACCCGCTGGTTGACGATCGGCACGCCGTACTTCTCCTGGATCTCGCGCGCCACGGTGACCAGCCGGCCGGCGCGCGACACGACCTTCTCGTAGACGCGCTCGCAGACCTTGCGCACGTCGCGCGCCGAGCAGTCGTTGAGCGAGATGCCCAGGGTGATGGCGCGCACGTCCAGGTTCTGCGCCTGGATCATCCCGACGGTCTCGAGGATCTCCTCGCTGGTGATGAAGACCACGACGGCTCCTGTGCGTCGGCGCCGCTAGACGCGGTGCATGAAGCGGAAGATGTCCTCGTGCTGCACGGTGATCTGCAGGCCCATGCGCTTGCCGGTCTCGGCCAGCGCCTCCTGCAGGTCGTCGAGCGTCGTCTCGGTCGCGCCGAACGACACGAACATGATCATCGTGAACATGCCGCCGGTGACCGTCTGACTGACGTCGTCGATGTTGGCGTTGGCCTCGGCGATCGTCGTGGCCACCGCGGCCAGCAGACCGTGGCGGTCGGGGCCGAGGACGGTGACGATGACGCTGGTGCGGGCCGGTTCGGGCATCGCGGCTGCTCCCGGGGCTGAGGACGCGGCCGAGTATACTACCGGCCGGATGCCGATGCCGATCGCCGAACCCGACCACGAGCACCCCCCCGCGCCGTCCGGCGGCGCCAGGCGGCGGCTACTGGCCTGGGACCGGCGCGCCTCGGCCTTCTTCTCGACCACCCTGCCCCACCCGCACTGGTTCACGCGCCTGGTGGCGGGGCTCTCGTTCACCGGCAACTACGGCGTGGCGTGGATCGTGCTGGGCGCCGTCGCCGGCCTGGCGGCCGGCGACGGCGCCCCCTCCTTCGCCGCCCACTTCCTCTACGTCGCCCTCGGCGTGCTGGCGACCGAGCTCATCACCTACATCGTCAAGCTGCAGTTCCGCCGCGTGCGGCCGGCGGAGCGCCAGCCCGGTCCCCAGCACATGCGACTGCCGGTCAGCCCGTCGTTCCCGTCGTCGCACTGCAGCATGAGCATGGTCGGAGCGCTGACCCTCTCGCAGCTCGAGCCCTCGTGGTGGCCGGCGTTCGCCGCCCTGGCCGCCTTCTACGCGTTCAGCCGCGTGTACCTGCGCGTGCACTACGTGCTCGACGTGGTCGCCGGGCTGCTGCTGGGCACCGTGCTCGGTGTCGGCTACATCCTGCTGGTGCACGCGTGATGCGCGTCCATCGCCGGTCCGCGGTCGTCGGTTGCGCCCTGGTGCTCGCGCTGGTCTTGGCGCTGGTGTTCGCGCTCGCCGGCGCCACGGGCTGCGGCTCCTCAGGGTCAAGCGCCGGCGCCTCACTGTACCCGTCGCCCGACCCCAGCGCCGGCGTCGCCGCCCTGGGCACCGTCGTCGACCTGTCGGGGTTCGTCGGCGCCCGGCCGGCCGGCACGCGGGCTGAGGACAAGGCACGCATGGCACTCATCGCCATGATCGACAAGCTCGGCTACCAGCCGCAGACGCAGGGCTTCTCGGTGGGGTCGCACGGACAGCCGCTGGTGTCGGCCAACGTCGTCTTCACCAAGCCCGGCGACTCGGCCCGGACGATCGTCGTCGGCGCCCATTACGACTCGGCGGCCGTCGGGCAGGGCGCGTTCGACAACGCGACCGGCGTCGGCGCGCTGCTCGACGCCGCCCGCTACCTGCGCGACAAGCGCACGCCCGACACGCTCGCGTTCGTGCTGTTCGGCGCCGAGGAGAAGGGCGAGCTGGGCTCGACTTGGTACGTGAAGCACCTGACGCCGCAGCAGAAGCAGGCGGTGGTCTGCATGGTCAACCTCGACGGCGTGGCCACCGGCGACCAGCTCTACGCCTACAGCGGCACGCCGCTCGACGGCCAGGGCGGTCAACCGAACGCCGGGTGGCCGCGCGACGAGGAGCTGGCCTGGGCGAAGGAGATGGGGATCCCGCTCACCACCAGCCCGGGCGTCAACCAGGACTACCCCGCCGGCACCACCGGCGCCTGGAGCGACCACGCGCCGTTCCTGCGGGCCGGCATCCCGTACCTGTACTTCGAAGCCACCAACTGGGGGCTCGGCGACCTCGACGGCTCCGTGGCCACCGAGGCGGCCGGCAAGGTCTGGCACACGCGCGACGACACCCTGCAGTTCATCCAGACGACGTTCCCCGGCCGCCTCCAGACGCAGCTGCGCCAGGTGACGACGCTGCTGGAACGCTTCCTGGCGGCGCCGGAGCCGCCGGCGGCGACCCCGTCGCCGCCGGCCTCCGCGGCGCCGCCCGCCACCGCCTACCCCCTGACCGAGGAGTCCCGGCATGAAACTCGGCATCGTCGGATCGCCCAACGCCGGCAAGACCACCGTCTTCAACGCGCTGACGCACGCCAACGCGCTGGCCACCGCCTATGCCTTCAGCGCCGCCGAGGCCAACCACGGGATCGTGCCGGTCCCCGACCCGCGCCTGGACCGCCTCGACGCCGCACTCGAGACGCCGAAGAAGGTCCACGCCACGATCGAGGTGATCGACATCCCCGGGCTGGCCGCCGGCGGCGAGCACGGCCAGGCGCTCGGGACGGCGGTTCCTGGCCGACATCCGCGAGGTCGACGCCGTGGCCCACGTGGTGCGCGCCTTCGACAACCCCGAGGTGGCCTTCCCACGCCAGACGATCGACCCGGTGGCCGACGTCGAGGCGGTCGAGACCGAGCTGATCCTGAGCGACCTGGAGCTGGTCGAGCGCCGGCGCGACAAGACGGTCAAGGCGGCGCGCTCGGGCGACCGGGCCGCGCAGCAGGAGCTGGAGGCGCTCGACCGGCTGGCCGGCGCGCTCGGCGACGGCGAGCGCGCCCGCGCGGTCGAGCGCGCGCCGGGCGAGGAGACGCTGATGCGCGACCTGGCGCTGGTGACGGAGCGGCCGACGCTGTTCGTGTTGAACACCGGCGAGGGGGCCGACCCGCACGTGGGCGACGACCTCGTCGCCTGGGCCGGCGCCCGCGGCGACGAGGTCGTCGCTCTCCCCGCCAAGCTCGAGGTCGAGCTCGCCGAGCTCGAGCCCGACGAGGCGGCCGAGTTCCGAGCCGAGCTCGACGTGCCGGCGGGCGGCGTCGACGAGCTGATCGCCGCCTGCTACCGCGCCCTGGGCTACATCACCTTCTTCACCGGCGACTTCCGCTCGAGCGAGAGCCGCGCCTGGCAGCTGCCCCGCGGGGCCACCGTCTGGGAGGCCGCCGGCCGCATCCACGGCGACATCCAGAAGCGGTTCATCCGGGCCGAGGTCGTGCCCATCGAGGACCTCATCGCCGGCGGCTCGTTCGCCCACGCCCGCGAGAAGGGGGCGCTGCGCATCGAGGGCAAGGACTACGTGGTCCAGGACGGCGACGTGATGCACTTCCGCCACGGCGCCTGAAGGCCTAGCATGGCAGGGCCGGGGGCAGGGTCGCGGGGTTCTCAGCCGGGGCCCGAGCGGGTAGAGAGGAGCGGGATGCAGTACACGCGGGACACCGAGCTTGTCCGCCTCGTCGCCGAGGTCCGCGACGGCCGCCTGTCGCGCCGCCAGTTCGTCGCCCGGGCGCTCGGCCTGGGTCTCTCCGCCTCCGCCGTCGGCGGCCTGCTCGCCGCCTGCAGCTCGTCCGGCTCGAGCCCGGGCGCCTCGCCCTCGCCGATGGCGACGACCAAGCCGGCGTCGATCTCCCTCCACACCTGGGCCCAGTACCTGCCGCCGAGCGTCAAGAAGGGCTTCGAGAAGGCCACGGGCATCGAGATCGTCGAGACGTTCTTCGACAGCAACGAGATGCTGCTCCAGGACGTCCAGTCGGGAGGGACCGTCTACGACGTCGTCGTGCCCTCCGACTACATGGTCCACATCATGAGCGCCGGCGGCCTGCTGGAGCCGCTCGACATGGCCCGCATCCCCAACTTCCGGTTCACCGACGAGCGCTTCAAGAAGCCGGTCTTCGACGATCCCGATCAGAGCGGCGGCCTCAAGTACTCGGTGCCGTACCAGTGGGGGACGACCGGGTACGGCGTGCGCACCGACAAGGTCGACCCTGCGACCGTCGGCAGCTGGGCCGACCTGTGGGACCCCAGGCACAAGGGCGACGTCGACATGCTGAACGACGAGCGGGAGTGCCTGGGCGCGGCGCTGATCCTGAGCGGCGTCAAGGCGACCGGCAAGCCGTACTCGGTGAACACGACCGACCAGGCCCAGATCGACGCGGCGACCCAGGCGCTGATCGACCAGAAGCCGCTGGTGCGGCGCTACGACTCGGTCAACGTCCAGCAGGCGATGGTCGGCGGCGTGCCGCTGACCATGTGCTGGAACGGCGACGCGCTGCTGGCCATGACCGCCCTGGGCGGCGGCGCCAAGGCGCGCGGCACGCTCCGGTTCGTGCTGCCGCGCGAGGGGTTCGCCTGGTGGGTCGACAACCTGGCGATCCCCAAGGGAGCGCCCAGCCCCTACGGCGCCCACCTGTTCATGGACTACGTGCTCGACCCGAAGGTCATGGCCGCGATCTCCAGCTGGACCTGGTACCTGCCGGTCGAGATGGAGGCGGCCAAGAAGGCCGGCTGCGAACCGCTCGTGTTCACGACGGCCCCGACGGCGGCGGACATGCAGCGCGGCCAGTCCTACAACGACGTCGGCGAGTTCGAGAGCCGCTACGCGCAAGCCTGGGCGAAGGTGGTGAACGCGTAGGGAGGGCGGCGGGAGGGGCGGGGGCGGCGCTGCGCGCCGCCCCCGCCCCTCCTTCATTTCGGCGCCGGTCGAGTTGACATCCCGTGCGGCGGCCAAAAGAATGGCCGCACCACGCCGGCGTCCGCCGGCGGCCGACACGGGGAGCTGGGGACGCTGACCGGGCACCGTTCACAGGCACGGCTCGCGGTCGTCATGGCCGACAGGGCCTCGCGTACCGAGTTCTTCGGCGGCATCTGGTTCAAGGTCTTCACCGAGCGCGGCCCCGCGCTCACCGCGCCCCTCACCTGAGTCGCCGCCGCGCGAGCGGCCCCGGCGACCGTCAGGCCCATCCCGTCCCGGCGGCGCCCGTGCCTGCCAGGGCACCGACTCCGTGCGAGAGGAGAACCGCCATGACCTCCACGACACACCCGACGAGGCTCACATGACCGCCGCCCGCCTGATCATCTGGACCGAGGACGACTGCCGCCGCATCCACGAGGCGACCCTGACGCTGCTCGAGCAGACCGGCGTGGAGGTCAGATACCAGCCGGCGCTCGATGCCTTCGCTGCCGCCGGGGCCCGGATCGACGGCACCCGCGTGCGCGTCGACCGCGGTCTCGTCGAGAAGGCGCTCGAGAGCTGCCCGCGCACCTGGGAGGTCCGCTCCCGCGGCCGCGACGAGGTGATGGTGCTCGCGGACGGCAACACCTACTTCGGCACCGGCTCGGACTGCATCTACATCCGCGATCCCGACACGGGCGAGCGGCGCCGCATCACCAACGCCGACATCGAGGGTCTCGCCGCCCTCAGCGAGGTGCTGCCCGACATCGACTTCGTGATGAGCATGGGCCTGCCCGGCGACGTGCCCCAGGCGGTCGACGACGTGTCGGCGGTCGCCGCCATGCTCCGCGGGTCGCGCAAGCCGCTCATGGTGGCCCCGCGCAACGGCTTCGTCATGAAGCACATCGTCGAGATGTGCGCCGCCGCCGGCGAGGCCGGGAGCCTGATGATCTACGCCATGCCGGCGCCCCCGCTGCAGCACGACGGCGACGGACTCTCGAAGCTCATCGCCTGCGCCGAGCTCAACGTGCCGATCGCCTACGCCTCGGCGCCCAACGCCGGCACCACCGGTCCGCGCTCGATGGCCGGGTCGATCGTCGTCGGCAACGCCGAGCAGTGCTCCGCCCTGGTCTTGCACCAGCACGTCAATCCCGGGGCCCCCTGGATCCACGGCACGGGGGTCGGCGCCATGGACATGCGCGCCATGACCGAGGCCTACTGCGTGCCCGAGAGCATGCTCGCCCAGTCGGCCCAGTCCGACCTCGCGCGCTGGTACGGGCTGCCGAGCTTCAACTACGGCGGCATGTCGGACTCGAAATGCCTCGACGGCCAGTGGGCCTCGGAGTGCGCCTGGTCGGCGCTCGCCGGCGGGCTCTCGCGGGCGACGGTCGTCCACGACATCGGCTTCCTCGACGCCGGCATGCAGAGCTCGTACGAGTCGATCCTGTTCGGCGCCGAGATGTGCGGGTTCACCAAGGCCTACATGAAGGACGTGCCCACCGACGACTACGCCGTCGACCTCGACGAGATCATGGAGGTCGGTCCCGGCGGCAACTTCCTGTCCAGCAAATACACCCGCCGGCACACGCGCGACTTCTGGATCGGCAGCCTCATCGACCGCAGCATGCACGACCGCTGGGAGAAGGAGGGCGGCAAGACGCTCGACGACCGCCTCAAGGCGCGCGTAGCCGAGCTGCGCGCCGCGCCGCGGGCGTTCGAGCTGACGCCGGAGCAGGCGGCCCGGGTCGAGGCGATCAAGGAACGCGCCGGCGCGGAGCGCGGGGCATGACCGAGGGCGCAGGCCGGGCAGTCATGCGCGCGCGGGTCCTGGACGACGCCGGCTGCCGGCGGGTGCACGCGGCTTCGCTGCGAGTGCTCGCCGAGGCCGGCGTCGAGGCGCGCCACGAGGGCGCGCTCGAGCTGCTGCGGGGCGCCGGCGCGCGTGTCGAGGGCACGCGCGCCCGCTTCCCCGCGGAGCTCGTCGAGCGCGCCCTGGCGACCGTCCCGGCGAGTGCGCCGCTCAAGGGTCGCGCCGCCGACGGCAGCCTCGATATCGTGCTCGAGGAGGGCGTCGTCTCGTTCGGCACCGGCCCCGACTGCCTGTACGTGGCCGAGCCCGGGAGCGGCGAGCGCCGCCGCGCGCGCCTCGACGACGTCGAGGCGTTCGCGGCGCTCGCCGAACGCCTGCCCAACATCGACTTCGTGATGTCGATGGGGCTGCCCGAGGACGCCGCCAACGAGGTCGTCGACCTGGCCCAGTTCGCCGCCATGCTGGCCGGCACGCGCAAGCCGATCGTCGTGTCGAGCCCGTTCGACGGCGCCTCGCTGCGGGTCATGGCGGAGATGGCGAGGCTGTGCGGCTGCGCCGACAGCCTCGCCTGCCTGACCATGTCCTCGCCGCCGCTGAGCCTCGACCAGACGGCGCTCGACAAGATCCTCGTCTGCGCCGACCTGCAGGCGCCGGTGATCCTCGCCACCTCGCCGTCGATCGGCTCGACGGCGCCGGCCTCGACCGCGGCGGCGGCGATCGTCGCCAACGCGGAGGTGCTCGCCGGCCTCGTCGTCCACCAGCTGGCCAGGGCCGGCGCCCCGTTCCTCTACGGCGTCGGCATCGGCATGCTCAACATGCGCACCATGATCGAGCCCTACATGTCCCCGGCGGTGGTCGTCGGCGACCAGATGGGCGCCGACCTGGCGAGCCACTACGGGATGCCCTCGTGGTCGTACGCGGCCTGCTCGGACGCCAAGCTGCTCGACGAGCAGGCGGCGGCCGAGTACGGCATGGCCACGGCCCTCGGGGCGATCTCGGGCTCGACCTTGTTGCACGACGTCGGCTACCTCGAGTCGGGCCTGCAGAGCTCATACGAGGGAGTCGTGCTCGGCGACGAGCTGGCGGGCCACGCCCGCGCCCTCGTCGCCGCCGTCGCCCTCGGAGACGAGGACCTGGCCGTCGACGAGATCCTGCAGGCGGGACCCGGCGGCAACCACCTCGGGCGCCCCATGACCCGCCGCCGCTACCGCGAGTTCTGGCAGCCGCACCTGCTCGACCAGGCGCCCCACGAGGCCTGGCAGTCCGCCGGCTCGCCGACGCTCTTCGACCGTGTAAGGGAGCGCACCGCCGGGTTGCTCGCGGAGCCCCGGACCTTCAGACTCGACGCAGCCACACGCGAGCGCCTGGCGGAGCTGGTCCGCACGGGTGTGCCCGCCCGGAGACCATGAAGGGGGTCGTCCGCATGCATCACCGCACCCTCCGCCACACCTCGCCTCGCCTCGTCCTGCTCGTCTTGCTGGTCGCCGCCGCGCTGTGCATCGCCGCCGGGCTGGCGCAGGGCGTCGCCGGCGCCGCCAGCGGGTCGCCGGCCCCGGGCGCCTCGGGCTCGCCGGCGAGCAGCCTGACGGTGCGCGTCGGCGAGCTGCAGGCGCCCGACAACCTCAATCCGTTCCTCGGGCTGCAGGGCATCGACTACCAGATCTGGCACCTGGACTACGACTTCCTGGTCGGCTTCGACGCCAAGCACCTGGACCCGCGCCCCGAGCTGGCCACGAGCTGGTCCGTCTCGGCGGACGGCAAGACCTGGACCTTCCACACGCGCGAAGGCGTCACCTGGCAGGACGGCGTGCCGTTCACGGCCGCCGACGTGGCGTTCACGTTCAACTACATCGTCAAGAACGACCTCAGCAACCTGGGCGTGTACACCGACGGCATCACCGGCGCCAAGGCGATCGACCAGAACACGGTCGAGGTCTCCACCAAGGCGCCGAAGGCCAACATGCTGGCCATGGTCGTGCCGATCATCCCGGAGCACATCTGGTCGAAGGTCCCCGGCAAGGACGCCGGCAGCTCGTTCCAGAACCCGGCCCCCATCGTCGGCACCGGTCCCTACCAGGTGGTCGAGTTCCAGAAGGGCCGCTACGTGCACCTGCAGGCCAACCCGAACTACTGGGGCACCAAACCGCAGGTCAAGGACCTCTACCTGATGACCTACACGAACGCCGACTCGATGGTCTCCGACCTCAAGCTGGGGACCATCGACGCGGCCGTCAACGTGCCCTACGCGGAGTTCAAGACGCTCGCCGGGAACAAGGACCTGACGAGCAACGTGGGCACCTCGTGGCAGTTCATCGAGCTCGGCATGAACTGCTACACGGGCTCCGGCTCGACCGGGAACCCCGTGTTGCGCGACCCGGCGTTCCGCCAGGCCCTGCAGTACGCGGTGGACCGCCAGAAGTTCATCCAGACGGCGCTCAGCGGCTATGGCACCGAGGGCAACGCGCTGATCGTGCCGTACTCCAAGTACCACTGGCAGCCGCCGGCCTCGTCGCTCTATACCTACGACCCGGCCAAGGTGAAGTCGCTGCTGGCCGCCGCCGGCTACAAGGACGTCAACGGCGACGGGTACGTCGACAACCTGCAGGGCAAGCCGTTCACGCTCAAGCTCGAGGCGACGACCGACTCGCCGGAGAACGTGACCGGCGGCAAGCTCATCGTCCAGTGGTTCAAGGACGTGGGCGTGAAGGTCACCTTCAGCGTGGTCGATGCCGGCGTGCTCATGAACCAGCAGTACAACTGGAACGGCGACACGTACGCGCCCGACTACGACATGTTCATCTGGTACTGGACCCAGGACGTCGACCCGCAGTTCATGGTCAACATCTACACGCCGCCGCAGCTGGGCGTGTGGAGCGACGTCGGCTGGATCGACCAGGCGTACGTCAAGCTGGCGAGCCAGCAGTCGGTCACGATCGACCCAGCCAAGCGGATCCCGATCGTGCAGCAGGCCGAGCAGGCCTTCTACCAGCAGAGCCCCTACATCATCATGGCCTACCCGGCACAGCTCGAGGCGTGGAACAGCGCCAGGTGGACGGGGTGGACGCGAGCGCCCGAGAACGGCGGCTCGGCCATCTACAACTACAACAACATCGACACCTTCGTGAACCTCGCCCCCGTGACCGGCGCCAAGGCGTCGGGCGGCGCCAAGGGCGTGTGGTGGGTCACCGCGGCGGCCGGCATCCTGGTGGTCGTCGCCCTGATCGTGTGGTTCTCGCGCCGCGGCTCGCGGCACGCGGTCGAGCAGTAGCAGAAGGGCGGGGGCGGCGGCCTGCGGCCGCCGCCCCCGCCCCGTCTTCGCGAGCGGCTGAGCCCCTGCCGGGGCTCAGCCGCTCGCGCGCTTGCTCTCGAGGAAGTCGTCGAAGTGGGCGATGACCTCGGGCATGTCCTCGCGGCCGAAGCCGAAGCGGATGTGGCGGTCGCCGTAGTCGAACACGCTCGAAGGCGCCAGCAGCACGCCGGCCTCGGTGCGTGCCAGGCGGCAGAGGTCGTCGACGCTCAGGGCGGGCGGCAGCAGGCGAGGGAAGCAGACGGTGCCGCCCAGCGGGCGCTGCCACTGGAACAGGGCCTTGTACCTCTCGAAGAAGCCGGTCAGCAGCTCGAGGTTGCGCTCGATCCGCGACAGGTGGCGCAAGACGATCGCCTGGCGGGCGCGCAGCCCCATCAGGGCCAGCACCTCGCCGGGCGTGCTGCTGCAGACGGTGGTGTAGTCCTTGAGGCCGGCGAGCCGCTTGTACTGCCGTTCGTCACGGCACGCGATCCAGCCGATGCGCAGCCCCGCCAGCCCGTAGACCTTGGACATCCCCGAGAGCGAGAGCCCCTGCTCGTAGAGCTCGGCCGCCGCCGGCAGGCGGTCGGCCGGGTCGATCTCGAGGCCGCGGTACATCTCGTCGCTCAGGAGGGGCAGGCCGTGGCGCTCGGCGATCTCGACGATCCGCTCGTAGTCGGCCGGCGGGACGAGCGCCCCCGTGGGGTTGTGCGGGAAGTTGACGATGATCAGGCGTGTGCTGGGCCTGATCAGCTCCTCGAGCCGGTCGGGGTCGAAGCGCCAGCCGGCGGTCTCGTCGGGCTCCCAGTGGGCGACCTCGCAGTGCAGCGCCTCGGCGATCTGGTAGAGGGACTGGTAGCCGGGGAAGGTGCAGACGACGTGGTCGCCGTTCTTCAGCAGGGTGTTGATGGCGATGAAGATGAGCTCCTCGGGCGCGCCGACCAGCACCTGGCCGGGCGTGACGCCCTCGTAGAGGCCGGCGATCTCCTCGCGCAGCTGGCGCCTGCCCGGAGACTCGGTGTAGCCGAGCTGGAGCCCGTCCCACATGGCGCGCGAGTCGCCGTCGGCCATGGCGAGCAGCTCGTTCAGGTCGAGGCCGTCGCAGTCTGAGCACGACAGCATGAACGGCGTCGTGAACTCGTACTGTGCGAAGTAGCGCTCCAGCTTGAATGGGTCGATGCGCATCGCGGCTACTCTATATCGGAGAACGGAGGCGCTCAAAAGGGCAGAGGGGAACATGCAGGCGAGGCCTCGTGATCGTCACGATCGGACATTCGACCCTGAGCGTGGAGGAGTTCCTGGCGCTCTGCTCCGGCGCCGGCGTCGAGGAGCTCTGGGACGTGCGCTCGTTCCCGGTCTCGCGCTGGGCGTGGTTCCGCCGCGAGGAGCTGGCGGCGTGGCTGCCCGCGGCCGGGGTGGCGTACCGGTGGGAGAAGCGGCTGGGCGGGCGGCGCGGGCCGCGGCCCGCGCCGCCCGCCCAGCCGCCCGCCGCAGCGGTCGTTCCGCCCGGACCCAACGCGGGCGCCGCCGCGCCGCCCCGGGCCGCTCCCGCGCCGCCCGGGCAGACAACGCTGCTCCCGCCCCCGCGTGAGGGCTGGCGCAACGAGGCCTTCGAGAACTACATGTGGCACACGGCCACCGGCGAGTTCGCGGCGGCGGCCGGCGAGCTGCTGCTCGCCGGCCGCCGCCGCACCGTCGCGATCATGTGCGCCGAGGCCCTTTGGTGGCGCTGCCACCGCTCGATGATCGCCGACTATCTCGTCTCTGCCGGCGCCGAGGTCGTGCACCTGCAGCCCGAGCGCACCCCGCATGCGGCCGTGGCCGCCGAACGCCTGGAGCGTTACGACCCCGAGGTGCTGGCCGCCTGGACGGCGAACCTGGGGCGCTGAACGCCCGCCGGCGCCCCGCCGGAGCCGGCCATGTTTGCCTGCCTTCGCCCGGCGGGCAAGACCACGGGACGACGCTGACCGTAGCAAGGAGGCTGAGATGGCGAAGGCCGAACGCCGGGCCGAGGCCGGCTGGAGGGGCACGCTCGTGCGTGGCGAGGGCACGGTGACCCTGGCCAGCAGTGGTCTCGCCTCGGACCTGCCGGTGACCTGGGCCTCGCGGACCGAGCGCTCCAACGGCAAGACGAGTCCCGAGGAGCTGATCGCCGCCGCCCACGCGAGCTGCTTCTGCATGGCGCTGTCGGGCGGGCTGACCGATGCCGGCACTCCGCCGGAGGAGCTCGAGACGACGGCGACCACCACGTTCGAGCAGACGGCCGACGGTTGGCACGTGGCGACCTCGCACATCGACGTCGCCGGCAGGGTCCCCGGGCTGACGGCCGACGGCTTCGCCGCGGCGGCCGAGGCGGCCAAGGACGGCTGTCCGGTGTCGCAGGCGCTCAAGGGCAACGTGCAGCTGAGCGTGACGGCGAGACTGGAAGCGTAGGCGCAGGCGAACGGGGCGGCGGCGCCTCCCGGCGCCGCCGCCCCGTTCCGCGTCTCAGTCCTCCTGGTGGTACTTGAACGACAGCTTGAGGCGCGCGCGGTAGGCCACCACATGGTTCTCGACGATCTTCATGTCGAGCTCGACGACCTCGGCCACGCGCAGGTCCTCGAGGTGCGTCGAGGCGGTGTCGACGGCGTTCCTGGCCGCCAGCTCCCAGCTGTCGGGGCTGCTGCCCACCACCTCGATGACCTTGTAGACGCTGTTCGGCATGAGCCCCTCCCTCGCTCGAACGACGCGGTCGTCACATCCTCACACGCGGGGAGGGTGGGCGAGTAGTGTTGTTGGTGACGCTCCGGGAGTGGCCCGGCCCGCCGGGACGACGAAGGGGGGTGGGGCGGCGCCTGCGGCGCCGCCCCACCCCCATCCGTCACGTCGGCGTCACGCGCCCATCGGACCGACCGGCTGGGTGAACACCCGCGCGGCCCACTCCTTGTCGAGCTCGTACAAGCCGGCCGGCGTGTCGGCGACCAGCTTGAGCTTGTCGCACATCTCGCTGGCCGTCGCCTCCTCCTCCACCTGCTCCTTGAGGAACCAGTTGAGGAACTGGACCGTCGTGTGGTCCTTAAGCTTGAGCGCCAGGTCGACGAGGTCGTTGATGCGCCCGGTGACCTTCTGCTCATGCTCGTAGGCGTCGACGAACATCGCCAGCGGCCCGGCCCACTCGACCGGCGGCTTCTTGATCGCGCCCAGCTCGACCTTGCCGTTGCGCTGGATCAGGTAGTCGAACAGGAACTGGGCGTGCGCCAGCTCCTCCTGGAACTGCACGTGCATCCATTCCTGTCCGCCGGCCATGCCCAGCTCGCCGAACTTGGCCGACATCGAAAGGTACAGGTACCCCGAGTACAGCTCGTAGTTGATCTGCTTGTTGATGGCATCCTGCAGCTTGACGTCGATCATGCGGCCCTCACTTGGTCGGTTGTCGTCTGCCTTCTACCCGGGCCGTACGCAGAGGTCAAACCCAGGGAACGGCGCGCCGTCACGGCAGCCCGCGCTAGTACCGCTCCCGGGCATTGCTCTGCGCGTCGACGCCGGAGATGGTGCTGCCGGGCCAGTTCTTCAGGGCCTCGTTGCCGACGCCCGTCGGCGGCCCGCCCGTCGGGACGGCCGGCTCGCGGCTGGCCGCGCGCAGCGCGCGGTAGTCCACGATCGTCAGCCAGATCGCGCCGAGCAAGAGAATCGCGGCCGGCGTCCACAGAAGCAGCGCCTGCCAGATCGCCAGAAAGCCGTACTCGCCCGTCGCGCGCATCGAACCGCCGTACCCCACGTAGCGGCCCACGACTGCCGCGCCGGCGACTCCCAGCAGGATGGCTGACGTGGCAGCGGCCATGGCGGCGCGCGGCGACTTGCCGATGATGAACACGATCGAGAGGCCGGCCACCAGCGGCGCCGCGATCCATAGCAGGTCGGTCGGCCAGATCACCGTCGGCGAGTCGCCGAGTCTGAGGGAGTTCAGGGTGTCACCGAGCTCGGGCTCCTTCAACCACACGACGGCCAGCGCGATGACGGCCACGATGACGGCCCCGAGGGTGAGGTACAACCGGGCTTCGCTGAAGCGCTCCCAGTGTCGTCGAGCGGCGGCCATGGGCACAGCGTACCACCGGCGGGTCCGTATGCACGGAGGGATCGTTGCGAGCGCGCCCGCCGGAGGCGGGCTCGCGGGCCGAAGGTCGCAGAACTCGCCTCCCGCTACCGCGAAAGGAAGCCGGCAAGCAGCTCGAGGCCGTGCGGGCTGAGCATGCTCTCCGGGTGGAACTGCACGCCCCAGGCGGGGAGCGACGTGTGGCTCACGGCCATGACGAGACCTTCGCCGGTCCAGGCCTCGAGCTCGAGCTCGGGCGGCAACTCGGCGATGACCAGCGAGTTGTACCGCGTGAAGGTCGCAGGGTCCGGCAGTCCCTCGAAGAGGCCGCGGCCGCGGTGGTGCATCGCGTGACCCTCGCCGTGGACGGGCCGGGGGGCGCGCTCGAGGCGGGCCCCCAGGAGCACGCCGAGCGCCTGGTGGCCGAGGCAGACGCCCAGATAGGGCAGGCCCGCATCGAGCGCGCCCCGCACCCAGTCGAGCGTGCGGCCGGCGGTCGCCGGCTCGCCGGGACCGGGGCCGACGACGACGTGCGACGCGCCGGCGAAGCCGGTCGCGTCGCCGTGGTCCACGACCGCCACCTCGGCGCCGAGCATGCGCAGGTAGTTGACGATGTTGTAGCTGAACGAGTCGTGGTTCTCGACGAACAGCACGCGGGCGCCGTCGTGACGGCTGGGGACCGCCGGGGGCCGCCAGGAGTGGTGGGGGCGAGGCGCCGCCGGCGCCTCGCCCCCCTTCCCCTTGCCCAGGATCTTGAGGAGCGCCTCGACCTTGTGCCGGGTCTCGAGGTACTCGGTCTCGGGGTCGCTCTCGATGACCACGCCGCCGCCGCCCGAGAGATAGCCGGCGCCGGCCGCCGGCGCCTCGCTCTCCCCCGGCTCGAGCCCGGCGAACGTGAGGCTGCGGATGAGGATGTTGAGGTCGACGGCGGCGCCCGAGACGTAGCCCATCGAGCCGGTGTAGGCGCCGCGCGGCACCGGCTCGAGGCGCGCGATCTCGCGCATGACGCTCTCCTTGGGGGCGCCGGTGATGGTGCCGCCGGGGAAGATCGAGGCGACCAGGTCGCGCAGGGTGGCGGCACCCGACCGGCGCCCCCGCACCTCGCTGACCAGGTGCATCACGTGGCTGTAGCGCTCGACCGTGAACGCCTCGCCGACCTCGACCGTGCCCGGCTCGCAGACCCGCGAGAGGTCGTTGCGCAGCAGGTCGACCAGCATGACGTGCTCGGCCTGCTCCTTGCGGTCGGCGCGCAGCTCGGCCTCGAGGGAGGCGTCGGCCTCGGGCGCGGCCGCTCGCGGGCGGGTGCCCGCGATCGGCCGCGCCGTCACGACGCCGCCGCGCGCGTCGAACAGCCGCTCGGGGCTGCCCGACACGACGGCCCAGCCATCGCCCTCGATGATCCCCATGAACGGGCTCGGGTTGGCCGCACGCAGCGCCAGGTAGACCGTCAGGGGGTCGACGCGGGCCGCGTCGAAGCGGAACCGGTGCGACAGGTTGACCTGATAGACCCACCCGGCGCGGATCCGCTCCTGCACCTCGTCGACGCCGGCGATGAACTCCTCGGGCGGATAGTCGCTGTGGAGCTCGAGCGGCGGCAGCGGCGGCGGGGGCGCGGCGGCGGCCGGCGGCCGACCGCCGCCGGCCGCCGCGCCCCCGCCGCCCTCCACCAGCACGCCGTCCTCCCAGACCGACCCCTCCTCGTAGAGGCTGAACGACGCCTCGGGCAGACCCGGCATGGCCGCCAGCGTCGGCAGCCCCAGGTGCTGCGCGAACTCGTAGGCGAGGAACCCGATCCAGCACGGGAAGATGGTTTCGCCGGGCGGCAGCTCGAGGACGTCGAACAGGTCGAGGGCAGAGCCCGCACGCACGCCATCGTCGTAGAGTCCGCCGCCGCGTACCTCCAGGGTCCGAACGGCCCGCCGGCCGAGCAGCGTGCGGCGGCCGAAGGTCGTGGGCACACCCAGCGACTCGAGCAGGGCGGGACGCCGCCCGGCGGCGCGCAGCCGCCGGTAGTCGCTGATGAGATCGGCCTGCATCCCCCACCTCCACAAGGCTCTCGCGAGCCCCGAGGTAGGGTGGCCGTCACACGGTGACGGAGCGGCCTAGAGCTTGCCTCGGGCTGGTCGTGCGGACGGCATCCTACACGGCGGAGTAGCCGCCGTCGACGGGCAGCAGCACGCCGGTGATGAAGGCGGCGTCGTCGCTGGCCAGGAAGGCGACCGCCGCCGCGGCCTCCTCGGGCCTGCCGATGCGCCCCATCGGATGGGCCTCGTCGAGGATGGCGCGGTACTCGTCCACCGTCATCCCGAGCTGTCCCGCCTCACGCTCGAACAGGGGCGTGTCGATCTCGCCGCAGCAGATCGCGTTCACGCGGATCCCGCGGGTGGCGTAGTCGAGCGCCATCGCCTTGGTCGCCAGGGCGATGCCGCCCTTGGTGGCGCAGTACGCGACCGCGTGGGTGTCGCCCACGAGCGCCGCCACCGACGCGTTGTTGACGATCGCGCCCTTCCCGGCCGCCAGCATGTGCGGCGCCACGTATTTCGAGCAGAGGTAGACCGAGCGCAGGTTCACGGCCATGGCGCGCTCCCAGGCGTCCTCGGCGATCTCGTGCACCTCGCCGGGCTCGAAGAAGCCGGCGTTGTTGAACAGGACGTCGATACGCCCGAACTGCTCCAGGGTCGCCGCGACCATCGCCTGGACCTGAGCGCTGTCGGAGACGTCGCACCAGACATCGAGCGCGCGGCGTGGATCGACGGCGTCGAGCTCCTCGCGCACGCGCGAGGCCGCGCCGCCGTCGAGGTCGGCGACGACCACGGCGGCGCCCTCGTCGAACAGCCTCCGGACGCTCGCCAGGCCGATGCCCGACGCGCCGCCGGTGACGATCGCCACTCGGTCAGTGAACCTCATGATCTCCCCCAGAGAGTCGGTTGCGCGGCCACTCTATCAGGCTCGAAGGCGCGGACGGAGGCCGTCCCCGAGTCAACGGCGTCGGCCTCGCGTCACGCGGGAACCCACCACCCTGAGGGACGAGGCGCCGGCGGGCCGGCGCCCGCCGGCGCCTCGTCCCGGAGGGATGCAGGGGAGCGATCGTGCAGTTCAGGGTCTCGCAGGGCCGCCACGAGAGACGCCGGCGGTCTCGCCGCGGCACTTGGCGACGACTTGCCGCGATCGCCGCGGTGGCCGCCTTCGCCGCGACGCTCGTGGCCGTCGCCCTGGCCGGCGCCTCCGTCCGCCTCGCCCTCGACGCGACCAAAGACCTGCCGCCGCTCGCGAGGCTCGAGCGCCGGCCGCTCAAGCAGACCACCTTCATCTACGACCGGCACGGGGCGCTCATCGCCCAGCTGCACGGCGCCACCAACAGGGTCGTCGTGTCCAGCCGCAAGATCCCGCGCATCCTCAAGGAGGCCACCGTCGCCGTCGAGGACAAGCGCTTCTACCACCACCACGGGGTGGACTTCGAAGCCGTCGTCCGCGCCCTGGCGGCCGATGCGCTGGCCGGGCACGTCGTGCAGGGCGGCAGCACGATCACCGAGCAGTACATCAAGAACGCATACCTGGGCGACGAACAGACGCTGGCGCGCAAGGTGCGCGAGGCGGTCCTGGCCTGGCAGCTCGAGGACGTCTGGAGCAAGGACAGGATCCTCTGCGCCTACCTGAACACCATCTACTATGGCCAGACCGCCTACGGCGTACAGGCGGCGGCCGAGACCTACTTCCACCGGCCGGCCAGCAGGCTGACGCTGCCGCAGGCGGCGCTGCTCGCCGGGCTCCCCGAGCTGCCCGGGCGCTACTCGCCGGTGCTCCATCCGAAGGCGGCGCTGCGCCGCCGCAACCTGGTGCTGTCGCTCATGCAGCAGCAGGGCTACATCTCCGGGCGACGGATGGCGCGCGCGCAGCGCGCGCCTCTCCACGTCTACCGCCAGGCGCCGTCGGCGGTCGATCCCGCGGCGTCCTACTTCGTCACCTACGTCACCCAGCAGCTGATCCACCGCTACGGGGTGCGACAGACCTTCGAGGGCGGCCTGCGCGTGTACACGACACTCGACCTGGGGTGGCAGCACGCCGCCATCGAGTCGATCAAGAACACGTTGAACGAGCCCGGCGACCCGGCGGCCTCGCTGGTCAGCGTGGATCCGCAGACGGGCGAGATCCGCGCCATGGTCGGCGGCCTCGACTTCGCCCGCCAGAAGTTCAACCTGGCGGTGCAGGCCGAGCGCCAGCCCGGCTCGGCGATGAAGCCGTTCGTGCTCACTGCCGCCGTGCTCGAGGGCGCCGACCCGGCGACGACCGTCTACAGGTCGGCGCCGGTCCACATCCAGCTGCCGCCCGGCTCGGTGCCCCCGACCTGGGACGTGACGACCTTCGACGGCACGGCCTACGGCCCCAGCACCCTCGTGCAGGCGACGATCCGCTCGGACAACACCGTCTACGCCCAGCTCGTCATGGACGTCGGCCCCAAGAACGTCGTGCGCGTGGCGCACGCGATGGGGATCAGGTCGCCGCTGCAGGCGGTGCCGTCGATCGCGCTCGGCAGCCAGGTCGTGAACCCGCTGGAGATGGCGACCGCCTACTCGACCTTCGCCACCGAGGGCGTGCGGCACGACCCGATCGCGATCGAGCGGGTGGTCCACCCCGGCGGCGCGGTGGTCGACCGGATCACGAACGGCCACGCGCGGCGGGTCGTGCCCGCCGGCGCCGCCTACGTGGTCGACCAGATCCTCGAGAAGAACGTGCAGGAGGGCACCGGCGTGGCGGCCCAGATCGGCCGCCCCGCCGCCGGCAAGACCGGCACCACGAGCGACTTCACCGACGCCTGGTTCTGCGGGTTCACGCCGAACCTCACGACGGTGGTCTGGGTCGGCTACCCAGCCGACACGTCGCGCTCGATGACCTCGGTGCACGGCATCGAGGTCGTGGGCGGCAGCTTCCCGGCGATCATCTGGCACGGGTTCATGACGGTGGCCACGCAGCACCTGCCGGCCCTGGAGTTCCCGATGCCCGGCATCCTGCCTCACTACATCGCCGACTGGAAGCGCGGCCGCGGCGCCTGGCTGGCGACCCTCTCGACGCCGCGGCCGAGCGCCACTCAGGCGTCGGCGGCGCCGACGACGGCGAGCGCGCCCAGCCCCAAGCCGAAGCCGACGGCCAAGCCGTCGCCGCCCGCGCCGACGCGCACGCCGACGCCGACGCCCGACCCCGACACCCCCCACCTAGCCTCGCGGCCGCCGGCCCCCGGACGTGACCGTTCCCGACTCCGGTCGCACGATGTACACTCACCGCGTCCGGCAGGAGGCGCTTTGGGGCACTCGCCATCCCATGCAGCGACGGGCCGATAACGGCCTTCCACTATCCTCACGCTCGCTTCATCCCTAGAATGCAGTCACATCTGGCACGCGAACGCGACGTCACCACGGGCTTAGGGGGTTTCAGATGACCGAGGACACTCCGTTCCAGCGAGAGTACGCCGACCACCTGCTCCACGAGGTCCTGGGCGGCCACATGACCCGGCGTCAGGTGCTGGTGCGGGCCAGCATCATGGGGCTGTCGGCGACCGCGGTCGGCTCGCTGCTGGCCGCCTGCGGCAGCAGCAGCTCCTCGAGCTCGGCCTCGCCGACCGGCGCCGGCACTCCCAAGGCCGGCGGCACGCTTAAGGTAGACGATGGTCTCGCCGATCGTCGCCCTCGAGCCGGTGACCATGTACGACACCGGCTCGATCGCCGTCTGTCCAGCAGGTCGCCGAGTACCTCGCCTGGGTCAAGAACGACCTGACGCTGCGCCCCGTGCTGGCCGAGAGCTGGTCGCCCAGCTCCGACGTCAAGACCTGGACCTTCAAGCTGCGCCAGGGCGTGACGTTCCAGGACGGCAAGCCGTTCGGCGCCGACGACGTCGTGGCCACGATGGACCTCATCCTCGACCCGAAGACGGTCGCTTCGGCGCTGTCCGCCCTCAAGGGCATCCTCTCGCAAGGGCGGCGTCGTGAAGGTGGACGACTCGACCGTCGAGTTCCACCTCGACCAGGCGTCGGCGGACTTCCCCTATCTGGTCGCCTCGACCAACTACGGCTGCGTGATGCTGCCGTCGACCTACAAGATGGGCACCTGGCAGAAGACCCCGGTCGGCACCGGGCCGTTCATGATGACCGGCTACACGCCCAAGCAGAACGCGACCTTCAAGAAGAACCCGAAGTATTGGGACAGCGGCCGGCCCTACCTCGACGGCGTGCAGGTGACCTTCAACGAGCAGACCCAGGCGCAGGGGCTGGCGCTGCAGGCGGGCAGCGTCGACATGATGCTGTACACGCCGGTGCAGGGCTCACAGGCCCTCTTCAGCGATGCCAACCTCAAGGTCCTCGCCGCGGCGTCGACGATGCACCGCGAGCTGCACATGCGGGTCGACAAGGCGCCGTTCACCGACAAGAGTGTGCGCCAGGCTCTCGCCTACACGCTCGATCGTCCGGCGCTCATCCAGGCGCTCTTCAACGGCAAGGGGGACGCTGGCGAACGACAACATCTTCTTCCCGCTCTACCCGCTGGCGCCAAAGGACCTGCCGCAGCGCGCGCAGGACATCGACAAGGCCAAGCAGCTGCTCAGCGACGGCGGCATGCCCGACGGCTACAGCGCGACGCTCAACGTCGAGGACTACGAGGAGATCCCGCAGTACGCGGCGCTCGTGCAGCAGATGGCCAAGCCAGCTGGCATCAACCTCAAACTCAACCAGGTGACCGTCACCTACTACTACGGCTCGGGCAACAACCAGCCGTGGCTCGTCGACCCGATGGGGATCGTCGACTGGACCTTCCGCGGCGTGCCGGACGAGTACTTCAACGCCTACATCACCAACGGCGTCTGGAACTCGTCGAAGTTCAGCGACCCGGCCTTCGACGCGGCCGTGAAGGGCTACCAGACGACCGTCGACGAGACCAAGCGGCGTGAGTACGCCAAGCAGGGAGCGATGGCCCTGATCGACGGTACGCCGGCGGTCATCCCCTACACGATCAGCGTCAACAGGGCGATGCGGCAGAACGTCATGGGCGTCACGTCCGACCCGGCCGAGTTCCTCGACCTGACGCAGGCGTATCTGGCGTAGGCTCTGAGGCCGACGCAGCCGGCTGACAGAGGTGCTACGCTGCGCCACATGAGCGTGACGGCGAGGCGGCGGACGATGAGGCGCTGATGGGGCGCCTCATCGTCCGCCGCCTGCTCTTCATCCTGCCGACGCTGCTGCTGCGTCTCGATCCTCGATCTTCCTGATGGAGGAGGTCGTGCCCGGCGACATCGGTCGCGAGATCCTCGGCCCGTACGCCTCACCGCGATCGGTAGCCGAACTCGACCACCAGCTCGGCGCCGACAAGCCCGCTGGTGCAGCGCTACGTGGACTGGCTCGGAGGCTTCGTCACTCTGCGCTGGGGCCAGTCCCCGAACCTGAGCAGTCGGTGTTCTCCGTCACGATGCAGCGCCTCTGGAACTCGGCCCAGCTGGCCTTCCTCGCCCTGCTGATCATCATCCCGCTGTCCATCGTCCTGGGGGTGACCGCCGCGCTTGCGACGAGACGGCATCGTCGACCGCGTCATCAGCATCGCCAGCCTGTCGCTGACCGTCGTACCCGAGTTCGTCAGCGGCGTCGTGCTCATCGTGCTCTTCGCCGTCACGATCAAGATCTTCCCGGTCGCGGCCGACCCCCCGCCGGGATCGGGACCGCTGACGAAGATCTGGTACCTGATCCTGCCGGCGATCCCGCTGATGTTCGTCGAGCTCGGCTACATCGCGCGCATGGCGCGCGCTGGCATGATCGCGGCGCTCGACACGGCGTACGTGCGCACGGCCACGCTCAAGGGACTGCCGCGGCGCCGCGTCATCATGACCCACGCCCTGCGCAACGCCCTGGCGCCGACGGTCGCGGTCATCGGCACCCAGATCGGCTGGCTGGTCGGCGGCCTCGTGGTCGTCGAGACGTTGTTCAACTACCCCGGCATCGGCAAGGTGATGGCCGATTCGGCCACTACCACGACGTACGCGTCCTCGAGGCGACGGTGCTGGTCATCGCCGCCATCTACATGCTCTCCAACCTGGCCGCCGACATCATCGTCGCGCTGCTCAACCCCCGCGTGCGGTACGGGCGGTGAGCTGAGATGAGCTACCGTGCCGTCGCCGCTGCCGCAGCCGACGCCGCTCGACGGCATGGAGATGCCGGGGGTCGCGGCGGCGGCGTCGGAACGACACCTCCGCCGCCGCTACGTCGTCCGCCAGCCTGCTGCACAGCCCGACGTTCCTGATCGGCGCGCTTCATCCTGCTGTTCTGGGTCTTCATGGCGGTCCTCTCGACCCACGTCACGAAGTTCAGCCCGCTCACCATCGACCCGTACCACACGCTCAAGGGCCTGAGCGGCCTGCACTGGTTCGGTACCGACGAGAACGGCCGAGACGTGCTCTCGCGCACGCTCGCCGGCGCCCGCAGCGTGCTGATCATCGCTCCGCTCTCGACCCTGTTCTGCCTCTTCTTCGGCGGCGCCATCGGGCTCGTCTCGGGCTACTACAAGGGCTACACCGACGAGATCATCATGCGCTTCGTCGACGTCCTGCTCAGCCTGCCGGTGGTCGTCGCCGCGATCGTCGTGGTCTCGGCGTTCCAGTCGCACACGCAGGGATCGGCAGCGGCCCAGACGGCGGTCGTGATCCTCGTCATCGGCATCCTGTTCACGCCGCCCGTGGCGCGCACGATCCGCGCCGCCGTCGTCGCCGAGGCCGAGAAGGAGTACGTGCAGGCGGCGCGCCTGCGCGGCGAGCGCACGTGGTACATCCTGGCGGCGGAGATCATGCCCAACATCACCTCGCCGCTGATCGTCGAGGGCACGGTGCGGCTGGGCTACGCGGTGTTCACCGCGGCGACACTCGTCGTTCCTGGGCTTCGGCGTCCAGCCGCCGTCGCCCGACTGGGGCCTCACGATCTCGCAAGAGCGTGTCAACATCCAGGTCGCCTGGTGGACCGTGCTCTTCCCGGCGCTCGCCCTCGCATCGCTGGTCGTCGGCGCCAACCTGCTGGCCGACGGCGTGCGCAAGGTGCTGTCGGAGTGATGGGCATGCCGCGATGAGCGACGACGCGACGAGGAGCGAGGTTCTGGTGCCGGGCGAGCCGGTCCTGTCGATCGACGACCTGCGCGTCAGCTTCGTGCGCCGCGACCAGGTGCTGCCGGTCGTGCACGGCGTGTCGCTGCAGATCGGCCCCGGCGAAACGTACGGGCTGGTCGGCGAATCGGGCTGCGGCAAGACGACCGTGGCGATGGCGCTGATGCGGTATCTGGCGGCCAACGGACGCGTCGACTCGGGCACGATCACCTTCGACGGCGAGGACATGCTGGCCGTCGAGGGCGAGCGCTTGCGCGAGATCCGCGGGACCAAGCTGGCGATGGTCTACCAGGACCCGGCGACGGCGCTGAACCCGTCGCTGCGGGTCGGGGACCAGATCGCCGAGGTGTACCGGTTCCACGGCGGGCTGTCGAAGGGCGACGCGCTCGAGCGCGCCCGGGACGCGCTCGAGCGCGTCGCCATGCCCGACCCCGCCGGCACGCTGCGCCGCTACCCGTTCCAGCTATCGGGCGGCCAGCAGCAGCGCGTGGTCATCGCCATGGCGCTGGCCGGCGACCCGCGGCTGCTGGTGCTCGACGAGCCCACGACCGGCCTGGACGCGACGGTCGAGGCCGAGGTGCTCGAGCTGATCGAGGAGCTGCGCCAGCGCATCGACGCGGCCATCCTGCTGATCAGCCACAACCTCGGCCTCGTCGCCCGCATGTGCCGGCGGGTCGGCGTGATGTACGCGGGCCGGATCGTCGAAGACGGGCCCGCCCGCGACCTGCTCACCGACCCGCGCCACCCGTACACGATGGGCCTGCTGCGCTGCGTGCCGCGCTTCGGCGTGCGCAAGGACCAGACGACGCTGGTGCCGATCCCGGGCTTCCTGCCGCGCCTCGGCGCCGACCTGCCGGGCTGCGTGTTCGCGCCGCGCTGCGAGCTGGCGCGCGACGAGTGCCGCGCGCGCGAGCCCGACCTGTTCCCGTGGCCCGGTCCGGCCGCGGCGACCGGCTCGCTCGACGCCTCCGGTCCCGAACCGGTCGCCGGCCGCAGGGCGCGCTGCTACTTCAGCGACGAGGTGCCGCGCATGCGGGCGGCGGCGGCCGGGCCGGCCGTAGGCCGGCCGACGCCGCCGCCGCGGAGCACGTCACTCCCGAGGTCGAGGCCGCGGCCGAGACGCCGGAGGCGGTCGCGGCGACGGCCCCGGAGACCCCCGTGCCGGCGCTCGACATCGACAACCTCGTCAAGGTCTTCAAGGACGGCCGCAAGCGCGTGATCGCCGTCGACGACGTGAGCGTCGAGGTCGTGCCGGGCGAGGTCCTGGGGCTGGTCGGCGAGTCGGGCAGCGGCAAGACCACGCTCGCCAACTGCATCACCGGCCTCTACAAGGCCGACGACGGCAGCATGCGGTTCGGCGGCTACGAGCTGCGCCGCTCGGTGTCGCAGCGCAGCCCCGACATGCTGCGCGCCATCCAGATGGTGTTCCAGAACCCCGACGCGACGCTCAACCCCGCCTGGACGGCCGGGGGCATCCTCACCCGCGCCGTGGGCCGCCTCGGCGGCCTGCGCGGCGCGGCCCGCCGCGAGCGGGTCGAGGAGCTCGCGCGCCGGGTGCGCGTGGAGCCGCAGCACCTCGAGGCCCACCCCGGCGAGCTCTCGGGCGGCCAGAAGCAGCGCATCGCCGTGGCCCGCGCCTTCGCCGGGCGGCCGACGCTGGTCGTCTGCGACGAGCCCGCGTCGGCCCTCGACGTGTCGGTGCAGGCCAGCATCCTCAACCTGCTCGCCGAGCTGCAGGCGGCCGGCGGCATCTCCTACATCTTCATCTCGCACGACCTGGCCGTGGTGCGCTACCTGTCGGACCGCATCGCCGTCATGTACCTGGCCTGGCTGATGGAGATCGGACCGGCCGAGGACGTCTTCACGCCGCCCCAGCACCCCTACACCGAGGCGCTCACCTCGGCCATCCCGACGCTCGACTTCGAGCACCCGCGGCGGCGGATCCCGCTGCGCGGCGTCATCCCGAGCCTGAGCGAGGCGCCGACCGGCTGCCGGTTCCACACCCGCTGCCACCGGTTCCTGGGCGAGATCTGCGTGGAGCAGGAGCCGCCCTGGCGCGACACCGGCGGCGGCCACACGTACCGCTGCCACATCCCGCCGGACGAGCTCCGCGAGCTGCAGCTCGCGGAGCTCGCCGCCGCCGACCGCTGACGGTCCGCCCCCGGGCGTGACGCACGAGGCGTGATTGCCGCTGGCGGCGGCACCCACGCCCCCCTTCGCTACAGCGAGACGGCTGGAACGGACGTCCCGGCCGGCAGCACCCGCAGGATCAGCCGCGAGGGACGGCGGGCGTCGTGGAAGACCCTCTGCTGCGCCGGACGCCACGTCGACTCGATCCCCCACGTGCCACCGGTATTGAGATTGCGGTCGTACCTGTCGAAGTTGCTGCTCGAGATCTCGAGGCGCAACCGGTGCCCGCGCGCGAACACGTGGCTCGTCGAACCGAGGCTCACGGCGTACTCGTACGGCTCGCCGGGCTCGATCGGCGTCGGCTCGCGCTGGGACTCGCGGTACCGTGCCCGGACGATCCCCTCTCTCACCAGCTGGCAGTGTCCGTCGGGGAAGACGTCGACGAGGCAGGCGGTGAAGTCGGTGTCGGACGCGGACGACGCGGCGAACAGGCGCACCTCGACCGGGCCGGTCGCCTCGATGGGGTCACCGAGGTCGGCCGACGTGTAGACGAGCACGTCGGACCGAGTCTCGACCTGCCGGCGATCCACCATCGTCGCGGCGGCCGCCCAGATGTTGCGGCCGAGCCACGCCGTGACCGGGTCGCCCGGGTCGTAGACGAAGCTGTCGTCCGGCTCTTCCGCGGGATCGGCCTGGGCGAGCTCGCCGTCCGTCGCCGACACCGCCGCCCAGCCGCGGCTGTGAAGGTTGAGGACGAGCTCTTCGGTGGCGGGCGGCGGCCAGTCGGCCGCCGCCCGCCACCCGTCCCCACCGACAGTGTGGTAAAGCACCGGCTCCCCGTGGGGGAAGGCGGCCTCGTCACCCTTGAGGAAGCGATCCATGAACGCGCGCAGACGGTCGTGCGCATAGCCATGCCGCTGCAGCGGGATCCGGCCCACGCGACCGCTGAACTCCGGCGACAGCTCGTGGTCGGTGGCGCCCATCATCACCCACTGCCTGGCGCCGACGCCGGTGTCCGAGGCGACGCCCATGACGCGCCGCCATCCCTCGACGGTGCCGCTCACGTGCACGTCGTACCAGCCGCCCCAATGGAGCATGGGAACGGCGATGTCCTCATAGCGAAGACGGGCGTTCTCGGCATCCCAGAAGGCGTCTCGCGACGGGTGCTCGACGAGCGAACGATACCGCTCGGAGTCCCACCCGGCGGCGATGCCGGTCGAGATCAGAGGCAGGTGCCACGGATCGAAGCGGAAATGGTTGCGGGTGCGCCCGGTGTCCATCTCCCAGGCCCAGGCGGCGGCGGTCGCGAGACAGAGCGCCCCGCCGTCGTGGATCGCGTCGTAGTAGTCATGGTCGACGTCGCCGGGCGCGAGGCAGCGCAGGTTGGGGTGCCCCAGCGGCGCGACCGCCCACTGGGTGCTGCCGTAGTAGGACTCGCCGACCATGCCGATGTTGCCGTCGCACCAGCCCTGCGCGGCGGCCCAGTCCAGGGTGTCCCACCCGTCGTCCGCCTCGTGCACGTAGGGCTCCCACGCGCCGCCGGAGGCGAACCGCCCGCGAACGTCTTGCACGACGCACGCGTAGCCGCGACGGGCCCAGAATCGCCCGTGGGCGGGCATGGAGCAATACGCCGCGCGCTTGCCGTACGGCAGGCGGATGAGGATCGTCGGACATGCGGCGCCCGTCCCGGCATGGGAGTGAGGACGCGGGCAGGTAGATGTCGGCGACGAGCCGCACGCCGTCGCGCATGGTCGCGACTTCATTCTCGAGTACGGTCACGTCTGCGAAGAGGTCCGCAGAGCCAGACGGCAGCACGTGGAGGCCGCCGTAGCACGTGCTGCCGCCACCAGCCGGTCGCACGCTCGCGCCCCCAGGCGGCTTCGGCCCTGAAGCGCCGCGAGCCCGCTTGCAGTCGGCTCACATCTCCTCGACGTGCCGGCGACCGCGGCTCAGGAGCCACCAGGCGAGCCCTACGGCGGCGACTGCGACGACGGCGACCGCCAGCCAGACCAGAGAGGCATGACCGCTGGTCTGCGACGCCGCACCGGCCGGCGCGATCTTGAGGTACGTGTCGTCGAAGTACTGGGTGCCGACGGCGTGCCCGTTGGTCGGAGGGACCCGCACCCAGCCGTCCCACTTCTTCACGTTCCAGGCCGAGAACACCCCCGGATAGGCGAGGAAGATCTCCGGCGACTCCTGGTACATGAGCTGCTGCATCTTCCAGATGATCTCCTTGCGCTTCTCCGGGTCCAACTCGCTCTGCTGCTGCTTGAAAAGCTGGTCGTACTGCGCATTGGACCAGTAGCAGTCGCTCCAGCCGCCGATCTGACTGGTGGTGAAGCAGGAGAGTTCGAAGTTGGGATCGATGTCGCCGCTCCAGCCCCAGATGAACATGTCGAAATCGGGAGCCATGACATCGCCGTCGTAGTGCCATATGCGGTCCGACAGCGCCCCCTCGTCCATGATCTCGTAGGAGACCTTCAGGCCAAGCTTGCGCAGGTCGGCGGTGATGAGGCGCCCGGCGGTCTGGCGCTCGACGGTCCCCGAGAGCGTCCAGAAGCGCAGCGAGATCGGCTTGCCGTCCTTGTCGACGCGGACTCCGTCCTTGAGCGGGTACCCGGCCGCCGTCAGCGCATCGCCGGCCTTCTGCAGGTCGAAGGCGTACGCCTCCTCGCCGGACGGTTGCCAGTGCCAGTCGGGATCGTGATAGTAGTCCGACTGGATCAGCGTGTCCGCGACGGTGGCGTGACCCTGGAACGCGACCTTGCAGATGGTCGCCTTGTCGATCGCGTAGTTGATCGCGCGGCGAAACGCCGGGTCGAGAAGGATGGGGTTGCCGTGCGACGCCGGGTCGTCGTAGCAGTTGAAGCCGACGTCGATCACCCAGCGATACGGGTCGGCGTCGGACACGGCGAACGCGGGATTGCTGGCGAACTGACCGTAGTAGGCGAGCGGCATCTCGGTGGCGACGTCGAGGGCCCCGAGCGTGAGGTCCTGACCCAGCGAGTTGGCGTCCTGGTAGATCTCGAGAAGGATCCCGTCGACCTTGGGCGCCCCACCCCAGTAGTCCTTGTTGGCGACCAGCTCGACGAACTTGCTGGGCTGGTAGTCGACGACTTGGAACGGCCCCGTACCGATGATCGGGGGCTTGTTCACGTAACTCGCACCGGCCGCCTTGCCGTCCACCTTGCCCCAGATGTGCTGGGGCACGATCGGCACCATGAGGGCGAGCATGTTCGCCTGAGGCTGCGAGAGGCGGAACTCCACCGTGTTGTCGTCGAGCGCGGCCACCTTGCGCATGAACGTCGTGAAGCTGGTGAAGTTGCTCAGGTCGTTCTTGATGATGTAGTTGAACGTGAAGGCCACGTCGCGCGCCGTGAACGGCTGACCGTCTTGCCAGCGCACCCCCTGGCGCAGGTGGAAGACCCACGTCTTGCCGCCGTCGGATTCCTCCCAGCTCGTCGCCAAGCGGGGGCGCGGCGCAAGCGTCACCGGGTCGAAGTCGGTGAGGTAGTCGTAGTTGAGGGTGATGAGCTCCTGTGTCGTGGTTTCGTAGCCGATGAACGGGTTGAGGTTCGTTGGGTCGGTGGTGACGCCGACGCGAAGGACGAGTCCTGACGGCAGCGCGCTGGGCGTCGGACTGGCGGCGACGGCCGAACCGACGCCTGCGAGCGCCGCGACGGCGGCCACCGCCGCCGCCGCGGCAACGACAGCGGCCGGCAGCTCCCTGACGACACGGCGCAGCATCGCCCTTGGCGGACCCGGCATGACGACCTCCCTCATCGACCCCGCGGCAAGTCCTGCCCGAGTATGTGAGAGCCCAAGCCCAAGTCAATACGGATTATTCGGCCGGCTGGTTGACCGCGGCAGTCGCGGGAAGCCATGCTTGGGATATGGAGGGCGACGGTCAGAAGCAGTCCGCCCGCCGGGGTCGCCCGCGTCGGTTCGTTCCGCCTCGCGAGCGCAGCCGGCTGTCGCTCGACGAGCCGCTCGCCGCGTTGTCCCCCACCGCGCTGTCGATGCTCGATGCCGGGCGTCGTATCGCGGCCGAGCGGGGACTCCGCGCACTGACCATCGAGGCGATCGTCAACGAGTCGGCGACAAGCCGGGCGAGTTTCGTCGAGCACTTCGGCGATCGCGTCGGCTATCTGGCCATCCTCTTCGACTCGCTGACGCACGATCCGTCCGTCGAGCTCGAGGGGCGGCTCGCCGACATGCCCCCGGGCCCGGATCGTCTCGAGATGTACATGGCCGGCCTGGCTCGGCTCTACGACGACCCAGACGCCTGCGTCGCCTACCAGGTGATCGCCAGCGGCGCGCTGCACGACCCGGCCCTCCGCTGTCGGCTCGTCGACCTCCTGGCTTGGTATCGAACCATCGGTGTCGGCCGGCTGGAAGGATGCGAAGGGGCCGAGGCGTGGACCGCGGATGAGATCCGGACCATGGGGGTGATCGTCGAAGCCACGCTTGACGGCCTCATCCTGCACAAGGCCCTGGACCCCACGAACGTCGAGGTCGAGCCGGCACTTGCCCTGTTGAGCGGGTTGGTGGACGCCTATCTGGCGCAACGGGCGGCGGGTGGAGCCGGCCGCCCGCCAGCGGGCCCGAACGACTAGGCGCCCACCGGGAGTACCAGGCGCGAGGGGCGCCCCGTGTCGTGAAAGACCGACTGGCGCGCGCTCACCCTTCGCGACTCGAAGCCGAGCTTGCCGCCGGTATTGAGGTTGCGGTCGTAGCGGTCGAAGTTGCTGCTCGAGATCTCGAGCCGCAGGCGATGGCCGCGCGGGAAGAGATAGCTGGTCGACCCCAGGTCGATGCCGTACTCGTAGACCTCGCCGGGTTCGATCAGGCTTGGCGCGCGGACCGACTCGCGATAGCGCGCCCTGACGATCCCCTCGCGCACGAGCTGCGCGAAGCCGTCGGGGAACACATCGACGAGGGCGGCGGTGAAGTCGGTGTCGCGGGCGCTCGAGGCGGCGAAGAGCCGCACCACGATGGGGCCCGTCACCTCGAGCGCTTCGGCCAGCCACGGCGTGGTGTACACGAGCACGTCGTCGCGGGCCTCGACCTCCCGACGGTCCGCCATCGTGCGCGCGGCGGCCCAGATGTCCCTCTCGACCCAGTACCCCACCGGGGCGTCGGGATCGTAGACGAACGCGTCTGGAGGTTCGTCATGCCGCCCCTCGAGGTCGAGGACACCGTCGTCGGCGGCCGCGCCGGCGGCTCCTGAGCTTCCCAGGTAGTACTCTACGAAGCGAGTGGCGGGCGGCGGCCAGTCGGCCGCCGCCCGCCACTCGTTCTTGCCGATCACGAAGTACTGCACGCGCGGCCGGTCGTCGTAGCCGTTGTCTACCCCCTTGAGCCAGCGGTCGAAGAACTCCCGCACGCGATCGTGGGCGAAGCCATGCGCGTGGATCGGTGTCCGCCCGATCAGGCCGGTCGACTCCGGCGACAGCTCGTGATCGGTGCCGCCGAACAGCAGCCACTGATGGGCGCGCGTCGCGGCGTCGCGGCTCCCCTCTCGAACCTTGCGCCAGCCGGCGATCGTGCCGTTCACGTGGATGTCGCACCATCCGCCCCAGTGCAGCATGGGGAGGGCGACTTCCTCATAACGACAGCTTGCGTTGAGCTCGTCCCAGTAGGCATCGCGCGACGGGTGCTCGATCAGCTTCCGATACGCGTCACTGCGCCCGCCGGCGACCTCGTCGCTTGAGATCAGTGGGAGGTGCCACACATCGAACCGATGGTGGTTGCGCTCGGTGCGAGCGTCGAACTCGTACGTGCCGATGCCGGCGGTGCCCAGGCAGAACGCGCCGCCGTCACGCCAGGCGGTGTAGAAGTCGGGATCGACGTCGCCGGGAGCCAGGCACCTGAGGTTCGGGTGGCCCGACGAGGCAACCGCCCACTGGGTGCTCCCATAGTAGGACTCGCCGACCATGCCGATCGCGCCGTCGCACCAGGGCTGAGCCGCGACCCAGTCGAGCGTGTCCCACCCGTCGCGCGCCTCGTTGACGTACTCGCGAAACACGCCCTCGGAGCTCCAGCGCCCACGGACGTCCTGGATGACGCAGGCGTAGCCCTTGCGTGCCCAGAACCGACCGTGGGCGGGCATTGCGCAGTATGCCTCGCGCCGGCCGTATGGGATGCGGATGAGGACCGTCGGCCAGGGACCGTCGCCGGCGCCGCTTCCCGGCGCCGGCAGGTAGACGTCGCCGAACAGTCGCACACCGTCGCGCATGGGAGCCGCCGCGCCCGCGATTCGCCGGGTGGAACGACACACGTCGGGGGTATCGCTCGGGAGGTGCCTGAAGCGAGCGACCGTATGCTTGCGAACCCACTGCCCGGCCCGCCCGCGGTGCCAGGCGAGGTCCGCGCTCAGACGACTCATGACCGCCTGGCCGGGGCGACGTCGCCGAGGCGCTGCAATAGGAGCGCCTCGGCGAGGATCATCCGTTCGAGTTCCCGCAGGTCGACGCTCTCGTCCACGTCGTGCGTACGCGCAGCGGCAAAGTCGGCAGCGCCCCAAAGCACGAATCCGGTTCGGGGGACCGCCGACCGCAGCACGTCGAGCAGCGGGATAGTCGCGCCGCAGCCGATGTCACGGCAGGTCGCGGCGAAGGCGTCCTCGAGGGCGCGCCTGGCGATGGCTACGACCGGTCCGTCGGTGGAGGCCGTGAAGCCGGCGCAGGCCTTGTCGAGCCGGACGTCGATCTCCACCCCGGGCGACGCGCTGCGCTCGAGGTGAGCGATGAGCGCTCCGGCGGCCGTCCCGGGGTCCTGGTCGGGCGCGATCCGCAGCGTGACTCTGGCGCGAGCCGTGGGAGCGAGCCGGTTGGCGGCCCCCGTCACACCGGTCGCGTCGATCCCGGTGATCGTGGCCGCGGGGTGAGCCCAGAGACGTGACGCGAGCTCACCCGTCCCCGCGAGCGCCGTGCAGTCGCTCAGGCCGGCCCACCGGCGCAGCTCGTCCTCGGCGAACCCGTCGCCCCGCCACTTCCCCTCGAGCAGCCCCGGCACCATCACGTCACCACGCGAGTCGACGAGCCTGTCCAGAACGCGGACGAGCGCGCCGAGCGCGTCGCGCACGGGCCCGCCGAACTCCCCGGAATGCAGGCCCCGCGGGAGCGTGCGCACCTCGATGACGACCGCAACCTCGCCGCGCAGCGTCACTGTCAGCGCGGGCTCGCCGACGTCGAGGCCGCCCAGGTCCGCGATGACCGCCGCGTCGGCCGCGAACTCGTCGGGATGCTCCCGCACGTACCCGTGCAGGTGGCCGACCGTCTCCTCTTCGCCCTCGACCACGACCTTCACACCGACCGGCGGCCGGCCGTCGAAGACGGAGAGCGCGGCCGCGTGCATGACGATGCCGCACTTGTCGTCGGCAGCGCCGCGACCCCAGAGGCGGCCGTCGCGCTCGGTGAGGCGCCACGGGTCGGACGTCCACCCATCGGTGACATCGGCGGCGACGACGTCGTAGTGCGCATAGAGAAGGACCGTGGGTGCGCCAGGTGGGGCCGGCACCTCCGCAAAGACGACCGGGTAGCCGTCCGGCAGTTCGATCATGCGCACGTCGGCGATCCCCGCGGCGATCAGCAGCCCCATGGTCGCCGACGCCGCGGCCCGGCAGGGCCCGGCGGGGAAGCCGGGGACCGACACGGACCGGTGCCGGACTAGAGCGGCAAGGTCGGCGACCGCTTGCGGCATGCGGCCGGTGACCCGTCCCCTGATCTCGTCGTCGATCGACGCCACGTGGCCCCTCCACCTCGTCCGCGCAGCATCGTATCGCGAATCACAGGCGGGCCTCCACGGAACCGTGCACCGACGCCCCCGGCCGATGCAACTCCCCCGAGCGCACCAGCTCAAGCAGCGGCTCCATGTCGGGCAGCGGGTCGCCGAGACCGACGAAGGGCGCGCGCCGCCGGACCAGGGCGAGCGTTGCGGCCGTGCCGCGGCCCAGCGGCGCGCGCCCCCGCAGCTCCGCGGCCTGCGCCGCGACCAGCAGCTCCATGGCGATGACCCGCTCGCCCAGGCCGACCATCTCGGCGAGCCTGCGGGCGGCCAGCGGCGCCATCGAGGCGCGGTCCTCTATGCCTTCGGCGCCGGCGCTGCTGGCGAGCTCGAACGACACCGGCTGCGCCAGCAGCCGCGCCTCGGCGGTGATCGCCTCGCCCGAGACCGCGTAGATGGCCAGCCCGGTCTCCGACGTGCCGGCCTTGGGCGCGAGCCCGGTCGGCAGTCCCGACCACGGCGTCTCGAGCAGCTTGATCATGCGCTCGTCGGCGCTCGTCAGCAGGGGGGCCAAGGCGATCCGCAGCAGGTCGAGCGCCGCCGCCAGCGGCAGCGCCTCGAAGTTGGCGACCGAGACGACCCGCTCCTCGCTCGCCACCACCAGCGGGTTGCCCTGTGCGGCGTTCAGCTCGATCGCCAGCAGCCCGGCGGCGTAGGCGAGGGCGTCACGGGCGGCGCCGTGCACGACCGGCAGCGAGCGGAACGTCAGCGGGTCCTGCAGGTTGCGCGCCGCGCCGGGCTCCCAGAGGCTGCTGCCTTCAAGCAGGCGCCGCAGCCGGGCGACCGTCTCCTCGAGGCCGGCGTAGGGTCTCGAGGCGACCATCGCGGGGTGCAGGATCGACAGGTTGGCGGCAAACGCCTCCAGGCTCAGGGCGCCGGCGGCGTCGGCGGCGTCGAACAGGCCCATGGCGTCGTTCACGGCGAGCGCCGCGAGAGCGGTCGAGAAGGCGTTGTTGTTGAGGATGGCCAGACCCTCGCCGGGAGCGAGGTCGGGGTCGGTGAACAGGCCGGCGGCGAGGTCGGCCATCGGCGCCAGGTCGGACTCGCCCAGCGATCCGAGCACGCGCACCGCCGGACACTCGCCGCGGTCAAGCGCCTGGACCAGCCGCTGGGCCAGCTCGATGCGCACGCCTGGGTGCCCGGAGACGAACCCGTTGGCCAGGCGCGTCATCATGGCTCGCACGACGTCGGGTGAGACCGCCGCGCCCTGCGCCGCGCGATGGTTCTGCAGCAGCCGCCGGTTGAACGCGGCCGCCTCGGCGACGTCGACGCGCACGCGCTTGAGCTCGCCCACGCCGGTGGTCAGGCCGTAGACCTCGTCGCCGCGCGCGAACGCCGCGTCGACGACGGCGCGGGTGCGTCGCATCTGGCGCTCCACGCCCGGTCCCAGGACGACCTGCTCGCCGCGCCGCGCGACGCCTACCAGCTCGTCGAGCGTCAGCGTGGACCCTGTCAGGACGACGGTCATGGCACTATCATGCCCGGGGGCGGGGGCGGGGCAGCCGTTCGGCCGCCCCGCCCCCGCCCCCGTCCCGTCTTCTAGGCCAGCGGCCGCATCGTGATGGCGCCCTCGGGGCAGCCGGTCGCGCACACGCCGCAGCCGCGGCAGAGCGCCTCGTCGAAGAGGATGCCGGTGACGCGGCCCCCGGCCGGCGCCGCGCCATCCCCGCGCCGTGCCGTGAACGCCCCGAACGGGCAGCGCCGGGTGCAGCTGGCGCAGTGCGTGCACGCCTCGGGATCGCGGGCGGCGACGTAGCGGGTGAGCGGCCACACCTTCTGCGACCCGAGCCGCTCGGCGGCCAGATGCGGGAAGCAGCAGTCGGCGCAGCAGTTGCAGATGGCGCCGCCGGTGACCGGCTCGCCGCCGGCGCCGAGCAGCGGGTCGCCGGTGCGCATCAGGCCGGCGCGGTCGGCCCGGCGCAGCACCTCGACCGCGCGCTCGCGTGAGATCTCGAAGCCGATGCCGCGGTCGTTCTCGAAGCGCACGCACACCAGCGAGGGCTTGGAGCAGCGCTCCATCGAGGCGCGGCAGTTGCAGGGCCAGAGGTAGACGTGCTCGGCCCTCATCACCTGCGCCTCAGCCTCGTCGAGGAGCAGGTAGGCGTGGTTGCCGCCCGAGAAGGCGGCGTGGGCGGCGGCTGCGCCGCCGCCCACGCCGCCCCTGGCCTCCGCGAGCAGCGCCTCGACCATCGGCCGCTCGCCCTCGACGTACAGCCCGAGCTGCCACTCGCGCAGCTCGTCGCGCACCTCGTCGGGCAGGTCCTTCCAGCCCTCGAAGACCACCCACAGGTCGAACCGCGTCTCGAAGTCGGCCAGCCCGACCATCTCGGGGGTCGGCCGGTCGACGATGCCGCGTCGCTGGGCACGCTCGAAGAACTCTGGCCCGACCATCACGCCCATGCGCGCGACCGCCGCCGGCAGCGACAGCGGCCCGCCGGCCAGCGCCGCGATCAGGCTGAGCTCGTCGGGCTCGAAGAAGCGGTCGATCCAGGGCAGCGCGACCTCGGGTACCCCGAAGCCGACCAGCGCCTCGCGCAACGCGGGCGCCATCTGCCTGGCGACATCGGCGCCGGGCGCCGGGCCTGCCCGGCCGGGATCGATCGGCGGTATGGCCATCGTCACTCCTCAGTCCGCCGGGCCGGCGAAGCCGTCGAGGACGGCGTCGATGCGGCTCGAGACGCCGGCCGGCAAGTCGGGCGGGGCATGGCGCGCGAGAAGGTCGGCCGCCTTGCGGCGAGCCTTCTCGCGCAGGTCCGCCCCGCCCTCGTCCTTCCACTGCTCGTGGCCCTTGCGGTTGAGGATCGTCGGCCGCCACTGCGCGCGCACGTTGCGTGCCGTGTGCTTGGTCGAGAGGAAGTCGCCGCCGGGGCCGACCTGGGCGATCACGTCCAGGCCCATCGTGTCGCGGTCGACCGGGATGCCGCCGAGCAGGCGCCGGTTGAGCGACACGAACTCGTCGACCATGACCACCAGCTCGAGCGCGCCGGTGAGGCCGAAGTCGAGGTAGCCGACGTCGTGGTTCAGGTTCGAGCCGGCGAGCATCGCCAACAGGGTCAGCTCGGCCGCCTCCATCCCCGCCTGGGCGTCGACGACCTGCGCGTCGCTGGTCCCGCCGTAGCCCCAGTTGGGCAAGTCGAGCCAGCGCGCCATCTCGATCGCGCCGAGGTAGGTCAGCAAGTACTCGGGCGCGTTGTACGAGGACTGGGTCGTGCTCATGTCGAGGACCGCCGGCCCGATCCCGGTGAGGAAGGGGGCGCCGGGCGCGCGCGCCTGGTGGATGACCAGGCCGAACAGCGATTCGGCCACACCCTGCGTGACGTGGCCGGCGACGGTGATCGGCGCGGTGGCGCCGGCCAGCGGCGCCGGCGAGTAGATGGCGGGGATGCCGCGGTCGGCGCACAGCAGCAGCTTCTCGAGGCTGTCGTGCGGATGTTCCAGCGGGCTGCTGGGCTGGCCGTACATGACGAAGTACGGCTTGTCGGCCAGCCCCCGGTCGCCTCCGCGCAGCGCGGCGCCGATGTCGGCCATCGCCGCCAGGTCGCCGGCGTTCTCGGCCGTCACGACCAGCGGCTTCGTCGTGTTGCGGACCATCGCGCGGAACTCCTCGAGGTAGGCGCGGTGGGGGTCGGTCACGTCGGTCGGATAGGCGCTCGACATGACGAAGTCGAGGCTATCGAGCGCGTCGACCAGCCTGGCCGCGCGGCCCACGTCGTCCAGCACGCAGGGCCGCCGCTCGCCGGTCTCGAGGTCGTAGACGTGCATCAGGTCGGAGCCGGTACCGAAATAGCTGCGATGGCCGCCGAGCTCCATCGCCGGCTCGCCGGCCCGGTCGTAGACGGCGATCGAGGCCGGCGCGCTCGCGCGCGCCCGCTCGATCGCCGCCGACGGCAGCTTCACCAGGTCGCCGTCGGCCGTGCCACCGGCCTCGCGCAGCAGCGCCAGCGCCGTCTCGTGGTGCACGCGCATGCCGACCCGCTCGCAGATCTCCAGGGCGCCCTCGTAGATCGCGCGCTTGTCGTCGTCGGTCAGGAAGCCCAGCCCGGGCCGCGGTGCCACCCTGTCGCGCCGGTCGTCAGTCATGCTTGCTCCTTGCCGTGGTCGCCGTCGCCGGGGTCGCTTCGCCGGGCGTCTGCGCCGCTTCGCCGGTCGCCTGCGCCGCCGGTCCGGACGGACGAGGCCGTCTTGCGTTCGTCCCCCCGGCCAGGTCGGCGCCGCGCTCGTCGAGCCCCAGCCGCGCCAGCGTCGACGCGGTCGGGACGCCCTGAGGCGACCAGCCCATGAGGCGGTAGAACTCCGCCCGCATGCCGGCCAAGTCTACCGTCGAGCCGCGGTTCGGGCCCGTTGACAGGGGCTCCTCGCCGAAGACGGCGGGGAGGACATCGTCGGCGGCGGTGGCGCCGAGACGCAGGTTGAACAGGCGTTCGAGGGCGACGATCCGCTCCCCGACGGCGAGCAGCCCGTCGCGCGTCAGGTCGAGCCCCGTGACGCCGGCGGCGAGGTCGGCCGCGTGCTCGAGCTGGTAGTCGTCGAGCAGCGTGAAGTCGGCGATCTTGCACAGGCCGAGGGCGTCGAGCGCGGCGCTGGCGACCATGGCCGCGCGCACGATCGCCGCCTTGCCGCGCGGTGACAGGGGGTCGCCGGCGTGCTCGTCGCCGTAGAGCCGTTCGGCGTCGGCGGGGGTGACGTTGAACTCCTGGCGGGCGTAGATGTCGGTGAAGTCCCCGCCGCGCGGCGAAACGGCCACGGCGAGCGCGGCGCCGTAGGCGCCGCGCGGGTCGTAGGCCGGCAGCTCCAGGCCCTTGACCTCGTAGGCGTAGCGCCCGGCCCCGCGGCCGATGGCTTGGGCGGCGTGCCGCACGCCGGCGGCCAGCAGGCCGCCGAAGCCGCGGCCCGCCGCCATCTCCTCGACCAGCCGGCCGAGCGTCTCGGCGTCGCCCCAGCGCAGCTCGAGGCCGCCGGTGTCGGCCGGCCCGATCACGCCGCGTTCGTACAGGTCGACGGCGAAGCCGGCCGCGGCGGCGGCCGAGATCGAGTCCAGGCCGAGCCGGTCGCAGCGGTTGTGCAGGTAGAGCACGGCCTCGGGGTCGTCGACCCCGACCCGGGCGCCCCAGGCGGCGAGCGGCTCGAAGTCGGGCCGCTCGCCGCTCAGCTCGCCGTACCGCCCCGTTGCGAAGCGGACCTCGGCCTTGCAGTGCACCGGGCAGCCGTGGCAGCCGTGCCGGCGGCCGACGAACGGCGCGATGCCCTCGCCGCCGGTCGCCGCCGCGGCCGCGAACTGCGGCTCCGCGAAGTTGCGTGTCGAGAGCAGCCCCAGGTCGCTCGACCAGGAGACCGACAGCGAAGTGCCGTAGGCACGGAGCTCGCCGTAGGCCGGCGCCGCCCGCAGGGCGGCGACGAAGCGCTCGACGGCGGGCCGTGCCGTGGGCGGGGGCAGCGGGGGCGCGTCGCGCCCGGCCGCCCCCGCACCGCCGATCACCACGGCCTTCAGGCGCTTCGCGCCCATGACCGCGCCCATGCCGGTGCGCCCGGCCGCATGGCCGCGCTCGGTCACGGCGCAGGCGATCCGTGCCAGGTTCTCGCCGGCCGGCCCGATCAGCAGCATCGCCGGGACGCCGTGAGCGCCCCGTCGGTGCGCGTTCCCGGCCCGGCCGGGGCCGCCCGCGTCGCCGGATGCGGCGGCCGCGGCCAGGGCCGCGGCCGCCGCATCCGTCTCCATCCCCCACACCTCGCCGGCGTCGCGCAGCTCGGCGCCGTCGCCGTCGATCCACAGGTACACCGGCCGCGGCGACACGCCGGTGACGGCGAGGCCGGCTACGCCCGCTCGCCGCAGCCCCCATCCCAGCCGGCCGCCGATGTTCGAGCTCCCCAGCAGCCCGGTCAGCGGCGAGCGCGCGCCGAGGTGCACGCGCGACGAGCCGGGGGCGACGCCCCCGGTCAGCAGGCCGGGCGTGATCAGCAGGGGGTTGTCGGGGCCGAGGGGGTCGGTGCCGGGGCCCACGCTGTCGACCAGCCGGCGCGCGTCGAGGCCGCGCCCGCCGACGTACCGTTCGAACACGGCCGCGTCGACCTCGCGGCGCGCGATCGCGCCGGTGGTCAGGTCTATGTCGAGGAATCGCGCCAAGGTGGCTCCGTCCAGGTCTGTCGATCGGTGGGCGCCGCCGCGGGGGCGCGGCGGGGACGGAATGCGGGCCGTGTGCCCGCGCGACCTTAGCCGTGGAAGAGCGGCTCGCAGGTCCAGAAGGAGCAACTGGCGCGCCACGGGTCGCAGGCGGCGGCGGGGTTCACGACCCCTGCGGACCACCCGATCGACGCTGGATGCGGCACCTTCGTCCTTTCCGGCCGCGTTGCCTCTGCCTTTGGATGATAGGGCCTGGGCGCCCGCCGCGGCAACTGCCGACGACGACCGATCGGGTCACCCGGCCCGTTCTCATCGTTTACCGCCCCGTCTGCTCGCCTGCGCCCGCGAAGGCCACGCAGCGGTCGCGCCCGCGGCGCTTGGCCACGTACATCGCCCAGTCCGCCTTGTCGAGCAGCTCGGTCTTGGTCTGGGCGTCGCCCGGCAGCGTCGCCAGGCCGATGCTCACCGTCACCCGCCCGCCGGGCGCCAGCGGCGCCTCGGAGATCGCGGTGCGGATGCGCTCCGCGACCTCGAACGCCATGACCGGGCCGGTCTCGATCAGCACGACGGCGAACTCGTCGCCGCCGTAGCGGGCGGCGAGGTCGATGCGGCGGATGGTGCGGCCCACGACCTGCGCCATCCGCCGCAGCACGTCGTCGCCGCCGCGATGCCCCAGGCGGTCGTTGGCCTCCTTGAACTGGTCGACGTCGCAGAACAGCACCGACAGCTCGGTCCCCTGCGCCAGCGCGCGTGAGACTTCCTCGCTCAGCCGCTCGTGCAGGTACCGGTGGTTGTAGAGGCCGGTCAGGCCGTCGGTCATCGAGTCGATCTCCACGCGGGTGAGGCGCGAGGCCGCGTCGCGCGCGAGCCCGGTGAACATGCGCGTCACGTCGCTCGTGGTCTTGGCGGCCCCGGAGAGGTCGATCGCCGAGATCACCGCCCGCACGAGGCCGACGATCCCGCCGTCGCCGTCGAGGATCGGCGCCAGCCCGCAGACCCAGGCGCCGTACTCGTCGACGAACAGCACGTTGGCGTCGATCGGCCGGCCGGCATAGGCCTCCATCTCCTCCTGGTCGGCGAGCACGACCTCGCCCAGGCGGTCGGCCGCCTCCGGATCGTTGCTGCGCGAGACCACGACCGCGCTGCGGTGCTCGTCGAGACGGCTCTCGGCGACCATGCCGCTGACCCGCGGCCGCAGCGCCATCGTCTGGTCGAACTGCGCGCCCAGCGCCGCGCGCGCGGGCTCGTCGCGCTCGACCGACGCCGCCAGCTCCGCGAAGCGGCCGCCGTCGATCTCGGCGGCGGCCTCCCAGGCGGCGACCAGCGCCTCGGCCTTGAGCTCGCGCAGCTCCTCGAGCACGCGCAGGAACGCGTCGACCATCTGAGGGTCGAACTGGGTGCCGCGACCGTCCTCGAGCTCCTTGACGCAGGCCGGGTAGGTGAGCGCCTGGCGGTAGAGACGCAGCGACGACATCGCGTCGTAGGAGTCGACCACACAGAGCAGCCGGGCGATCTGCGAGATGCCCTCGGCCGCCAGCCCGTCGGGGTAGCCCGTGCCGTCGTAGCGCTCGTGGTGGTGGCGCACGCCGGCGACCAGGTGCTCCCCCAGCAGCGGCTCGATGATCTCGGCGCTGATCACCGGGTGCTCGCGCATGAGCTCCCACTCCTCGTTCGAGAGCGGGCCCGGCTTGAGCAGGCTGCGGTCCGAGACGGCGATCTTGCCGATGTCGTGCAGGAAGGCGATCTCCTCGACCTGGCCGATCAGCTCGCGCGACCAGCCCAGCTCGCGCGCGAGCAGCACAGCGTATGCGGCCACGCGCGCGGTGTGGCCGAAGGTGTAGTAGTCCTTGGCGTTCAGAGCCGAGCTCAGCGCCCGCAGGTTGCCGAGGTGCATCAGCTTCACGTTCTCGAACAGGCCGGCGTTGTTGATGGCCAGCGACAGGTGCGCCGCCAGGGCTTCGAGGAAGCGGCCGTCGCCGGCCGAGAAGGCCCGGTCGCGGGTGCTGCCCAGCGCCAGCACACCGGTGACCTCCTCGTCCCGCAGGAGGGCCACCAGGGCGGCCGAGCGCAGCCCCTCGAAGGCCGCCGGCGCGCCCGGGAGCGGCGGGTCCTGCGGCAGGTCGAGCACGGCGGCGTGACCCTCGACCAGACGCGTGCGCACGCCCAGGGGCAGCTCGGCCAGGGCAGCGCCGGAGAGCATGGCCTCGCGGCCCGTCGAGGCGAACACGCTGCCCAGCAAGCCGTCGCCGTCGGCGATCGCCAGGCTGGCGACGTCGAACTGCATCAGGCGGCGGATCTCGTCGACCGTCGCGCGCGCGACCTCGACCACGTTCAGGCTGGCCGTGGCCTTGCGCGCGATCTCGTTCAGCAGCCCCGTCTCGCGCGTGCTCAGCTCGAGGCTGGCGAACAGGCGCGCGTTGTGGATCGCCGCGGCCGCCTGCTCCCCGATGCCGCGCAGCAGCTCGATCTCCGCGTCGCTGAACCGTCGCTCGCTGGCCGTCTCGTTCAGCACGAGGATCCCGACCGGCTCGTCTCGGAACCGCAGCGGCACGCTGACGCTGGTCTTCTCGCCGTACGCCTCGAGCGACTCGCGCACGGACGGCGCGAGGTCCGGGTCCGACAGGCTCTCGACCACGATGTCGTGCCCTTCCAGGATGAGGCGGTCGTCGGGGAAGTCGTCGAGCTCCAGCGGCACCCCGAGCTCGTCGTAGCCGCTCGGCGCGATCGAGTAGAAGGACCGGGCCGTGATCGTGTCGGCCTCGCGGTCGTGCTCGAAGATCACGCACTCGGGGCAGTCGAGCGCCTGGGCGGCGGTCTCGGCGACGATGCCCAGCACTTCGTCGATGCGCACCGTCGACGTGAGGGCGCGGCCGGCGTCGAGCAGCGACAGCAGGTGGCGATTGCGCTCCTCCTGCGCGCGGTACAGCTTGGCGTTGTTGATGGCGATCGCGGCCTGCTCGCCCAGCGCCTGCGCCAGCCCGAGCTCCTCCGCGGTGAACGTGCGCTCCTCGCGGTCCTCGATCAGGACGAGGAGCCCGAGCCGCTGCCCGCCGACCGCGAGCGGCATGCTCAGGCAGGTCTTCTCGCCCCACCGCTCCATCGAGGCGCGCGCCACCGGGTCGAGGCCGGGATCGGAGATCGTCTCGACCACCGGCACGTCGCCGTGGAGGATCGCGTTCTCGCTGGGGTGCTCGCTCATCTGCCAGACCTCGCCGGTCACCTGATAGCCGGCCTCCGAGACCGCGCTGAGCTCCTGCAGGATGTCCTGGTCGGGGTGGAACTCCCAGATCACGCACTCGCGCATGCCGAGCGTGTCGACCGCCGACTGCCCGACCGCCTCGAGGACGTCGTCAAGCACGAGCGTCGAGGCGCTGGCGCGGCTGGCGCGCAGCAGCGAGGCGAGGTGACGATTCTGCTTGCCGAGGCGGCGCAACATCTGGTCGGTGTGGATGGCGACGGCGGCCTGCTCGGCGAGACCGTCGACCACCGCCATCTCCTCTGCGGTGTAGACCCGCTCGACCTCGGTCTCGAAGACCACGAGCAGACCGACCGACTCGTCCCCGAAGCGCAGCGGCACGGTGAGCATGGTCTTCTCACCCCACGCCACCATCGCCGCTCGTGAGGCCGGGTCGAGGCGCGGGTCGGAGATGTGCTCGACCAACGCCTTGCCGTCCCGGAGGATGCGCCGGTCCACCGGCCAATCCTCGAGGGAGAAGCGCCGGCCGAGGCCTTCCCACCCAGTGGGCTCGGACTCGAACAGCGCGAGGGCGACGGTGGCGTTCGCATCCACGTCGTGCTCGTAGATGACGATCTGGGGCGATCCCAGGGCTTCGCAAGCGCGCTGGGCGACGATCGCCAGCGCGTCCTCCAGGCACGCGGTCGTGGCCACTGCGCGGCTGGACTCGAGAAGCGAGGCCAGCCGCGCCGTCTGCTCCTCCTGCCGGCGGAACATGGTGGCGTTGTGCATGGCGATCGCCGCCTGCTCGCCCAGCGCCGCGGCAAGCTCGAGCTCGGCCGACGTGAAATGGCGCTCGCGGCCGGTCTCGGTCAGGACCAGGAACCCGAGAGCTTCGCCGCCCAGCCGCAGCGGGACCGTCAGGCAGCTCATCTCGCCGTACTCCTCCATCGAGGCCCGCACGTCGGCCGGGAGGCCGGCGTCCGAGATGTACTCGACGACGACGTCGGGGCTACCGAGCAGCTCGCGGACGTGTGGGTAGTCGCTGGCGGGGAACGCCTCCCCCAGCTCCTCGGCATAGCCCGATGGCCTTGTCTCGCAGATCGCCCGGGCGGCGAGCGTGTCGGTGGCCGCGTCGTAGGCGAAGATCGTGCAGGCCGACCCGTCGAGCGCCGCCGCCGCCGTGCGCGCGACGATGTCGAGCACGTCCTCGAGCACGACGCTCGAGGTGATCGCCCGGCTCGCCTGGCGCAGCGCGGCGAACATGTTGGCGAGGTCCGGGGCCGGGGTGGCGACGAGGATCGGACCGGCCGGCGAGGAGAGACCGGCAGCGTCCGACGGATCGGCTCCCACGAGCGCCTCGAGCTCGCAGCGATGGAAGCGACGCTGGCCGCCGGGGGTGCGCGTGCACGCGATGCGTCCCGCGTCGGCCCAGCGCCGTACGGTGACCGGGCTCACGCCCAGCAGCTGCGCCGCTTCACTCAGACGGACCCAGTCCGCACCGTTCGACCCGTTGCCTGCCAACGCCCCCCCAGCCCGCTCGCCGTGACACTACTCCATCGGCAAAAGCTGTACATCTCTGTACATTCGAGCGGCCCGGTGGGTGATGGCGTCTACGGTACCGCGTAGTCTCCCTCCCCCGTCCACAAGTGCGCGACCAGACGGTAGCCCGAGCCGTCGGGGGCGACGGCGTAGACGAAGTCACCCGGGCCGTCGCCCTGCTTGATCGGCCCGCCGGTGTACGGGTCGGTCGGCCAGGAGCCGAGGAAGTGGCGGCCGACCGCGCCGGTCCGGCTCACATCCGGAGCGGACGGGTAGTGGCCGGCGTGGTCGGCCGCGTACTTCTCCACGCCGGCCTGGATGCTGCGCATCGCGTCTTCGACGACGGCAAGCCTGGCGGACTGCTTCTCGGTGAGCTTGGTCGCCGGCTGCCACGCGGTGGTCTCCCGGCGCGATGCGAACGTGAAGACCAGCGCGGCCAGCACGAGCGGGACGACGACGAGCACCGTGACCAATCTCTTGTCCATCGCTTCCCCGGGGACGACGCCTCAGACTGCGACTCAGATGCTGCCGAACCTACAGCCTCAGGAAGTGCAACACCCCCCAGACGAGGTACGCGGGCCACACGATCGACTGGAAGACGCCGTAGAGGCCGTCCCAGAACGAGTGGGCGCTCTGGATGAAGTAGACGAGCGCCCCGATGAAGCCGAGGCCGTAGACCGCGCCGCCGGCGCCGCCGCCGCGATAGTGCCTGTCTGCCATGCCCGCTCCTTGTTCGGGTGACCTTCAGCACGGAATCTAGCACCTGGATGACGGCGGAACACACGACGTCGTGTCGGACGACGAGAACGGCTGGCGGAGCGACATGGGGGTCGAACCCACCCAGGACGGGATCACCGCCCCGCAGACGGTTTTGAAGACCGCGACGGTCACCGGACCGCGAGCCGCTCCACAAGGGCCACAACAGTAGAAGGGGCGGCGGCGACTGTCAAAGTCGCCGCCGCCCTCCGGCGGCTGCCGCCGCCGGCAACGGGCCGCTGCCCCGACGGCCCTACTTGATCAGCTCGGTGTACCAGGTGCGCAGCACGGCCTCGGCCGGCTTGCGATGGGGCGTGTAGCTCGTGTCGCGCATGCCGCCCACCGACGGGTCGGGAGACCACTGCCACCAGAAGACGCCCTTCATCCATGGGCGCCTCGAGAAGGTCCGCATGGCGGCGCGGTACCAGCGCGCCTGCATCTTCGGGTCGGGCGCCCCGTCGATCCGCCAGTCCCAGGGGAACACGGCGCCGCCGACCACGCTGCGCACGCCGATCTCGGTGAAGATGACAGGCTTGTGCCACCTCTCGTGCACGGCGCGCAGCGCCGGGTAGTACCGCCGCCAGCCGCGGACGAGGTCGCGGATCCTGGGATGCGTCTTGGTCGTCAGGGTCGGGTAGGCGTCGACGCCGATCAGGTCGACGGCGTTCCACCAGGAGATGGCCCGGGGATGCCGGTCGAGCCGCGCGTCGGCGTACGTGAGCAGGCCGCCGTACACCTGCCTCACGTCGGCGACCACCCGGCGCCACCCGGCCGGGTGGCGGGCGGCCGTGTCGAGCTCGCAGCCCACGCACAGCTGCTCGGCGCCGGTCTCGGCCGCCAGGCTCGCGTAGTGCACGATCATGTGATCGTAGGAAGCGAACCATGCCGTCCAGCCGGCAGCGGTGAAGACGCGGCCGATCTGCCCGCGCCAGTGCATCGGGTCGTCGGTCAGGCTGAGCTGCGGCTTGAGCATCACGTGCAGGCCGAGCGAGTGCGCCTCGGCGATGATCGCTCGCAAGGAGGCGTCGGTGGGCGTCGCGGACGTGTCCTGGCGAATGGTCGTCGATGCGATGTCTTTCTGGTAGACGGTGACCAGGAACATGACCCAGTCGGCGCCGGCGTCACGCAGCTCCGTGAGCGAGCTGGTCGCGTCGCTCCCGACGTAGCTGCCGGCCGAGTAGCCGGTGAACGAGATCCCCTTCTCGACCCCGGTCGTGGCGGCGCGGGCGCTCGCCGGCGCGCCGGCGCAGAGCGCCAGCACGCCGGCGAGCGCCGCCAGCGCGAGCGCCGCTTTGAGCGTAGCGAACGGCGGCGCCTCAGGCGCCGCCGTTCGCACCCCCGATGACCCGATCCCCCAGTCCATGACAGCTCTTATCCCACGGGGTGCCCGTACCATCAAACCGTTCAGCGTCGCCCGGGTTGACAACGCCTTGCCCGGCCTATAGGGTCCGCGGCGGCTGCTGACAGGCAGGACACGAGACCTACCGGCAACGGCGCGCTATGCGACAGCGCCCACCTCAAGGAACCCGCCTCGCGGGTCCCCGAAAGGAGGCAAGCATGCACCGTCCAGGAATGGCCGAGTCCCCGCCGCAGACCGCCCCCCTCATCTGCCATCAGCTCGAGATGACCTCGTGCGCGCACGTCCTCGTGCTGTGCACGATGCGCAGATAGACCTCCCCGCCTGATCTCCGTTCCCGCCGTGCCGGCGTCTGTCCGGTCGCGGCGCCGTACGACCTTCTGGCCTGGAGGATCCTCATGTCACGAGACATGACGCATGACGTGTTTGGCACGTACCACGACGCACGACGTTTCACCGCACGACGCTTCTTCTCTGCCCGTCGTCTGCTCGCGCTTTCCGCGTTCGCGGCACTCGTGACGGCCGGCGCGGCCGGCGTCCACGCCGGCCGCGCCCAAGCCGCCACGCACCCACGACTGGTCCTCACGCGAAGCGCGATCACCGCCATCCGCGCCCGTCTGGCGACCAAAGCGCAGCCTCAGACGGGCGCCATGTCCGTCTTCAAGATCCGCCTGTCGAACTGCCTGTCCGATTCCCCCAGCGTCTACCACGGCCCGTTCAGGGGCACCAGCCTGTCGACCGCCCGCGCCGACTTCGCCAAGCTCGAGAAGGACGGCAGCAAGGCCCGCGACCTGGGCATCGGGTACGTCCTGACCGGCAGCAAGCGCTACGCCACGCAGGCGCGGCGGTTCCTGCTGGCGTGGGCCAACGGCAACACGCCGACCACGATCGACGACTGGAACGCCAAGAACGCCGGTCAGCTGCAGAGCACGGGCGACTTCAGCTTCGCCTACGCGTACGACCTCACCTACGGCTCGGGCGTGTACTCCAGCGCCGACCGCGCCGTCATCCGCTCGTGGTTCCACCGCTGCATCGCCGCCGTGCAGAGCTGCCTGCGGCCGACCCTCAAGGACTACTACTTCTCCCACCCCGACCGCACCGACATGAAGGGGACCTACGAGTGGGACTCGAGCAGGCACTACAGCCTCTACGACGCCGCGCTCGTCGGGTCGGACTTCACGGCGCTGATCCAGGCCGCCTCGCTGGCGATGGCCTACGACACAGGCGACAAGGCCACGATCTACAAGGTGATGACCTCGACCTCCAACCCGCTCGGCGTCCGCAAGATCCTGCGTTCGGCCCTCACCCCGCACAACGACGGTGACGGCGCCGGCACCAACCCGGTGCCGCAGAAGGAGGTCTACAAGAAGTACGTCAGCGGCCGCGGCGGCATGTTCGACTACATGACCTACAACACGCGGATCTGCAGCGTGCTCGCCGACATGGCCGCGCACCTGGGCTGGAGCGACGCCTCGGTGAAGGCGGCGAGGGCCAAGCTGCACACCTCGTGGGCCTACATGGCGGTGTACTTCCCGCCCAGCGCCCGGCGCAGCTTCAACCCCAAGGACACGATCAACCTCACGGCCGACCTTCCGCGATTCACGCTCGCCTACCACGACTTCGGCGACCCGCGGTTCCTGGCCGTGATCAGCTCGCACGACCGCTCGCACTACACCGAGCCGCAGCTGCTCGGCCCGATCACGCTGACGCACTCGATCGTGGGCAAGTAAGAGCGCAAAGAGGGGGCGGGGGTGGCTCGAAGCCACCCCCGCCCCCTCGAGCGGTCGCCGCCGCGTTCTCGGTTGTTACTTGCCGAGCGGTGCGGTCAGGGCCTGGTGGTCCTGATGGCGCTTGTACTCGGAGTCCATCTCCATGAGCCCGCCCGGGAACTCGTACTCGGGCATGAGGGCCACGAAGTCGTCGGCGTGGAGCTGCTCGGCATTGATCACGCCCGACTCGGGGTTGCCCTTGTAGCCGACGATCTTGCCGGCGTCGAGCAGCTCGAGCAGGATGCACGAGGTGAAGGCGGTCTGCGCCTGGACGACCTGCTGGTCGTACTTCTTGACGCACTCCTGGTTGTCGGCCACCTGGTAGAGGTAGCACTGACGCTCCATGCCGTCCTTCTTGCCCTTGACCCACGTGCCGGCGGCCGTCTGGCCGACGTACTGCTTGCCGATCTCGTTCGGGTCTGGCGCGGCGGCCGCGACGACGTCGCGCGGGGCGACTTCGACGCCGCCGACCTTGATCTTCTCCTTGTTGTCGAGGCCGATCGACACGAAGATCTCCATGGCCTCCATGAACTCGTCCCCGAGGGCGTACTTGAAGGTGGCCTTCTTGTTGCCCTTGAGGTGCTTCGCGTTGCGGCCGAGCATGATGACCTCTTCGTGCTCGACGTGCGCGATCTCGACCTCGCCGATGCCCTCGGGCAGGAAGAACATCTCGCGCTCGGCGAACGGCTCGACCGTGTACCAGCCCTTGTCCTTCTCCCAGATGATCGCCGGCTGCGTGCACTCCTCGATGGTGGTCCAGATCGAGAAGCCGAAGGCGATGCCCTTGGCGCCGGGGATCTCGAGGTTGGCGCCGTCGCGGATGCCGATCTCCTCGATCTCGTCGAAGTAGTGATCGGCGGCGTAGCGGGCGAACCAGTCGGCCATGCCGGGCTCGACGCCGAAGCCGGCGAACGCGATCTTGCCGATCTTGTCGAACTCGGGGCTGAGCGGGTACTCCTCGTCGCCGAGCTTGACGCCGGGAGGGCCGATCAGGCGCTGGGGGTGCTTCTTCGACACGGTCATGGCCGTGTCCATGTAGTGCGTTTCTGCCTTGAGGGCGGCCTGCAGCAGCGCCGGGTTGAAGTTCGGCGCCACGAGGTTGCAGATGATCTCGGCGCCGTGCTTCTTGGCGAGCGCGGCGACCTCGGCGGGGTTGCCCGCGTCGACCTTCTCGGCCGGGAAGCGGTCCTCGCCGAGCTTCTTGGAGATCTTCTGAGCGGCGGCGAGGTCGTAGTCGGCCATGACCATCTTCTCGAGCCAGCCACCCTTGGGGTCGCGGCGCTTGCAGATCGTCGCGATCGACTGCCCGACGCCACCGGCGCCGACGATGAGGACCTTCATACAGAGCTCCTTCACGAGGGAAACACGGGGACGCCAAAGAGACCGGGCGCCCGTTGGTCAACGGGTACCCTACCGCCGACGGGGTTCTCCTGCCAATACAGGATGTCGTCCCGGGGGCCAATCAGCCAGCAGGCGACGCGCCAAGATGGCCGAGCGGCGGCCGGCGAGGCGCGAGCCCGCGGGTTCACTCCTCGCCGGCCGCCGCCACCTTGTACATCGTGGAGTGCGCCAGGCCGGTGACGACGCGCGCGTAGCCGGCCAGCTCCCGGTCGAGGTCCTCGTCGCCGGTGTCGACCAGCAGCGGGCCGCCGCCCAGGCTAGAGCAGCTTGGTCTGGGTGGCGAGGACGAGGAGGTTGCGCGTGCCCACGCGGCGGATGACCGCGGCGGACTGAGCTGCTGGTTGCCGCGACCGAAGATATGGCCCTGGCCGCCGATCACGGTGACGACGATGCGGGCGCCGGCGCCCGGGTCCTCGAGCGCGTCGAGCGCCTCGAGGATCTGGCGCTCGGAGAGGTCGGCGCCGGCCGGCGCGCGGTCGCGGACCGCGTCGACGCCGAGCAGGGTCTTGGGCAGGCCCAGGCGGTCGGCGACCGCGCGCACCGTCGTCCCGGGGCCGAGCAGGTAGAGCGTTCCCGGCGTCATGCCGTTGACGACGTCGGTCGCGATCGCCGCCAGGTCGACGGCGTCGCCGGCGACGCCGCCGGCCTTGGCGCTCTGCAGCAGCGTCCGCTCGAAGGGGACCTCGAGGTAGCCGTACAGCCGTGCCGACACGCGATCGTCGCGGAACGCCTCCTCGTCGATGTCCATGACCTCGCACTCGCGCAGGCGCACCGCCGCCGGCTTGTCGTGGAGGTACAGCGCCGCCAGGTCGCCGGCGGCCGCCGGCGTGGCCGCGTAGACGGCCGAATGGATCTTCACCCCGGCCGGCACGCCGATGACCGGAACTTGCGTGCCCACGGCGTCGCGGATGGCCCGCGCCGTGCCGTCGCCGCCGGCGAACAGGATGAGGTCGACGCCGGCGGCGAGCAGGTCGCGGGCCGCGGCCTGCGAGTCTTCCGGCGTCGTCAGCACGAAATCGTCGCACGTGATGCGCGGACGCTCGCCGGTGCGATCGAGCTCGCAGAGCACGTAGCTGCGGCGGCCGGCCAGCGAGCCGACCACGGTCGGCTCCCAGCCGGCCGCGCGCGCCTCGACCTCGCCCATCTCCCCGGGCCAGGCGACGATCTCTATCTGCTCGCGCAAGCGCGCCAGGCGCTCCAGCGCGCGCTGGGCGCGGCGCGGGGCTTCCCGCGCCGCGCCCAGCTCCAGCGCACGTCGCAAGACCTCGGCGCCGTCGCTTCCCTTGAGGCCGACGCGGCCCCCGACACCCGCCACCGGGTTCACGATCACACCGAGCCGCTTCACGGCGCCGCCGTCAGTGCCGCTTCCGGCCGCCGCGGGGGCCGCGCTTCGCCGCCCCCCGCCCGGCGGCCCCCGACCCGCCGCCATCCCCGCCCTCCCGCGGCGTCAGGAACGTCCGCGACAGCGCACTGAAGATCACCCAGCAGACCGCGGCCGGCAGCAGCAGGCCCACGACCGCGAGCGAGAAGTCGTGGCCGCCGGCCACGCCCAGCGCGAGGGCGCCGAAGCCGGCGACCCAGAGCGCGACGTGCAGACGGCCCAGCCAGCCGCGCCGCTGCAGGTAGCCGTTGAGATAGGTGTCGTCGAGGGCCAGCGTGAGCATCAGGCCGATCGCCGCCACCAACAGGAGCATGCCCGGCACCACGATCGCGCGCGACACCGATCCGGGCGAAGCGATCTCCTGCACGGCGAGCCTGACCGCGACGCCGGTCAGGATCGCCAGCGCCAGCACCAGCACCAGGCGTACGCCGGACACAAGGCCGGCGAGGCCGCGCTTCACGAGCGCGGCCTCGCCGGCGCCGGCGGGACCCGGCGCGACGCGCCGGGTCCCGCCGGGTTCACAACGGCGACCGTCATCTCACTTCTGCTTCAGGACCTTGCGCTTGTAGGCCCGCCATGTGAACGCCCACTGGTCGGGGTCCTCGAGCGCCTCGAGCCGCTTCATGGGGCTGCAGCTCGAGGCGTGGGGCGATGCCTTCACGAAGTCGGGGTCGCTGTAGGCCTCGTCGCTGGCGAGCTTGATCACCGCGGCCCACTCGTCCAGGTCCTGCTTGCTGTAGGTCTCGCAGGGCTCGGGCGTGAACGGCTCGGGCACGACCCATGGATGGTGGCTCATCCACATGCTCTGGATGCCGAAGTCGATCATGCGGTCGCGCACGTCCTCGGTGCCGACGCCGGTCTCCTCCTTGAGGGTCTCGACCGAGTAACGCACCTGGTCGAGGCGGCGGTGGCCCTCGGCGTACGGCCGCGAGACGCCCTTCACGCCCAGCAGCAGCCGGTCGAGGTAGTTGTTGTTCAGCACGCTGATCTCGGCCACCTCGCGCAGGCCGTCGGGGCCCATGTTCCGGATCCAGGCGTAGGCGCGGATCACGCCCAGCCAGTTGCCCAGGAACCCGCGCACGCGGCCGATCGACTGCGGCCGGTCGAAGTCGAGGTGGTAGCCGTCGGCCGTCTGGGTGACGAGCGGGACCGGCAGGTAGGGCGCCAGCTCGTCGGTCACCATGTAGGCGCCGGTGGCCGGCCCCTCGCAGCCGTGCGGGCTGGAGAACGTCTTGTGCAGGTTGAAGTGGCAGGCGTCGAAACCGGCGTCGCGCGCCCGCGCGATCCCGAGGATGCCGTTGGCGTTGGCCTGGTCGGTGAACGCCAGGGCGCCGGCGTCGTGCAGCACCTCGACGTACTTGTCGATCTGCGGGTTGTAGATGCCGGTGTCCTCGGGGTTGGTGATGCTGCAGCCGACCGTCTTCTCGCTGACGGCCGCCTTGAAGGCCTCGAGGTCGGGGTAGCCGTTCTCGTCGGGCATCACGGTGATGACCTTGAAGCCGGCGACCATCGGCGTGGCGGCGTCGCAGGGGTGCGAGAAGATCGTCGTGATCATCTCGGTCCGCTGGTCGAGCTCCCCACGGGCCCGGAAGTACTCGCGCATGACGCAGGCGTTGGTGTAGACGGCGTGCGAGCCGCCGCCCGGCTGCAGGGTGAAGGCGTCCATGCCGGAGATGGCCTTCAGGTACTGGCCGGTGTTGTAGACGATCTCGAGCAGGCCCTGGATCGTCGACTCGTCCTGCAGGGGGTGCACGTCGGCGGCCTTGTGGTAGCGGATCAGCTCTTCGTGCATCTTGGGGCTGTACTTCATCGTGCAGGTTCCCTCGGAGATGTCGCTGCCGAGGTCCATGCCCAGCGTCTCCTGCGACAGGCGCAGGAAGTGTCGCAACGCCTGGTGCTGCGAGAGCTCTGGCAGGTCGGGCGGAGTCTCGCGCCGGCAGCACTCGGGGATCAGCTCGGCAGGGTCGCCGACCTCGTCGATCACCTCGGGCTCGGCGAGCGGGACGAACATCCCGCGCTCGCCGGGCACGCTCTGTTCCATGATCAGCGGCTCGTCCCAGCGGACGGCGTGGTAGTCGCGCAGGGCGCCGCCGTCGCGGCGAAGCTTGCCGATGCGCTCGAGCTTGGCCTGCAGGTCGTCGGTCCGCGTCGTCATGACAGCACCTCCTTCAGCGCGTCGACCAACTCGACGATGTTCGCCTGACTGTGGAACTCGGTCACGCAGTACAGCGCGCTCTGGCCGAGCTCGGGGAACTCAGCCGACAGGTCCTTGCCGCCGAAGATGCCGTGCTCGAGCAGCCCCTTGTTGATCTGGGCCACGCTCTTGCCCGTGCCGTCGAAGCCGACCACGAACTCCTTGAAGTACGAGGGTGTGAACAGGACCTTCACGCCGGGGAGCCGGGCGAGTCGGGCGGCGGCGTAGTGGGACCGGGCGACGCACGTCTCGCCCAGCTCCTTGAACCCCTGGGGGCCCATCACCGTCATGTAGACCGCCGCCGCGATCGTCCACAGGCCGGAGGCGGTGCCGACCCAGTCCTTGCCCTGGTCGCGCGAGCCGTAGCTCGTGCGCTCGGGGATCGCCTCGGCGACCGCCCACTCGCCCGGCTTCTCGGTCTCGAGCAGCGTGTAGAGCTCGAGCGGACACTCCTGGGCGAACACGGGGTCGTCGTCGCGGAAGGCGATGAAGCCCGAGCAGCCGGCCCCGGCGTGCATGTGCATGCCCAGCGGCTGGATGTCGCCGCAGGCCATGTCGGCGCCGCAAGAGCCCGGCGACTTGAGCACCCCGAGGGTGACCGGGTCGACGCCGGCGATCGCCAGCGCGCCCCCGCGGTGGGCGATCTCGACGATGTCCTCGGCGCCGGTCTCGATGAACCCGAGGTAGCCCGGGTTTTCGTAGTAGACGGCGGCGACGTCGTCGCCCATCTTCGCCTGCAGGTCGTTCAGGTCCATGCGCCCGGTCTCGGGCTCGTAGGCGACCTGGTCGATCTGCACGTGGCTGGGCATCTCCTCGGGCTGGCAGAGCGTCTTCGCCTCGGCCAGCCGCATCGCGCTCATGGTCCTGGGCACGAGCACTCGCGAGCGGCCCTTGATGCGCTTGGCCATGCGGAAGCTGCGCCCCGCCACGTCGCCCCAGTCGTAGAGCGGGTTGGCGACGCCGTCCAGGTCGACCAGCTCGCCGAGCATGCTGTTGAACTCGAAGCGGGCGATGTACTTGCCGTGGTCGGAGTAGTCGCCGCCGCAGTAGGCGCTGACGAACTCGGCCCGGTTGATCACCTCGTCGACCACTGCCGGCACGTAGTGCTGCCAGCAGCCGGCGCCGCAGAAGTTCAGGAAGTCCTCGGAGCTCGTGTTGCGGTCGAGCAGGCCCTTGACGTGGCGCTCGAGGTCGCGCTCGGCGAGGATCGGCTCGGGGATGTCGAGGCGGCCCTTGAAGCGCAGGCGCTCGGGGATCTCGGCGTAGATCTCCTCGACGCTGTCGATCCCGATCTCGCGCAGCATGGCCTCCTTGGTGGCCGGCACCGCGTTCGGGATGTAGGGATGGATGAACGGTCGTTCTGCCATCGGCGACACTCGCTCCTTCCTTGTCGCGTGCTGTGACCGGGCGCCGGCTCAGGCGTAGCCGTAGCCGGCGCTCGTGCCGAAATCGATCGAGATCAGGGCGCCGGTGACCGGCGCCGCCTTGTCGCTGGCGAGGTAGGCCACCAGGTCGGCGACCTCGTCGGGTTGGATGAACCGGGCGCGCTCGCCCTGCGGGTAGCTGCCGAGCAGGCGGCGGAAGTAGCTCTCCTCGTCGCCGCCGCCGTACTCGCGCGCCTGGTACTCGAGCATCGGCGTCATCACGTCGGCTGGGCAGACGGCGTTGACGCGCACCAGGTCGGCCGCCAGCTCGAGGGCGAGCGACTTGGTGAGCAGGCTCACGCCGCCCTTGGAGGCCGTGTAGATCGCCGTCTCGGGCGTGCCGACGACGCCGGCGTCCGAGCTCAGGTTCACGATGCAGCCGCTCGTCTTCTTGAGCTCGGGGATCGCGTAGCGGCAGGCGAAGAACGTGCCTTTGAGGTTCACGTCGACGACGCGGTCCCAGTCGGCCTCGGTCATCGTCTCGCTCGGGCCCTCGACCCAGACGCCGGCGCAGTTGACGAGCACGTCGAGGCGACCGGCGCCGGCCACCGCGACGGCGACCATGCGCTCGCAGTCGCGCACCGCGGTGACGTCGGCCTGCACGGGGTAGATGGTGACGCCGGGAGCGGCGCCCAGCTCGGCCGCGGCGCGCTGCAGCGCCGCGTCGCTCACGTCGGCGGCGAAGACCTGCGCGCCGCCGGCCAGCAGGCGCCGCGCGACGGCCTTGCCGATGCCGCCCGCAGCCCCGGTGACGAGTGCGACCCTGCCGCCGAATTCACCGCTCATGCCGGACCCTCCAGGCGTGGCGGGAGCCACGCCAACGGTTGCCCGGCGAGTCTACAGGGAAGGGGCGGCGGCGGCGAGCGGCGGCGGTCAGGCGCAGAAGCGCCTGACCGCCGCCTCCAGCACGTCGGCGCAGTGTGCGACCGAGGCCAGGTCGACCGACTCATCCACCGTGTGCTCGCCCTGGCCGGACGGCCCGAACGTCGGGCAGGGGATGCCGGCCTCGATCAGCAGCCCCGAATCGCCCCAGCCAAGGTCGCCCTGCCGCGGCGCCGGCGCGCCGAGCACCTCGCTGGTCGCGGCGGCCAGCGCCGCCAGGACCGGTTCGTCGCCGCCCACGCGGGCCGCCTCGCGAGCGACCACCGTACGGGTGGCGGCGGTGAACCGTGGGTCGGCGGCGCTCGCCGCAGCGAGCAGCGCCTGCAGCTCGGCCTCGGCCTGCGCCACCGTCTCGCCGTGGATCAGGCAGCGCTCGACGGTCAGCGTGCACTCCTTCGGATAGACCGGGAACTGGTCGCCGCCGGCCACCGTCGACGCGTGGATGCTGCCGCGGCCGTAGGCGGCGGGTGGGCGGGCGGCCAGGCCGGCGTCGAGCGCCGTGATGCCGCTGAGAACGGGACCGAGCAGCGCGATGGCGTCGACGCCGCGGTCGGCCTCGACGCCCGCCGCCTCGACGCCGCGGCTCTCGACCTCGAACCAGGCGAAGCCGCCGTGCTCGTCGACGACCGTCAGGTCGCTGCACTCGGCGAGGATGGCCGCATCGGGCCGCAGCTGGCCGAGGAGCGCCTCGGCACCGAGGCTGGCCCACTCCTCGTCCATGACGCCGGCATACAGCACGTCGCCACGCAGGCGCTCGCCGCGCGCCGCGGCCGCGGCCAGCCGCTCGACGGCCGCCAGGGCCGCGGCCAGGCCGGCCTTGCAGTCGGCCGCGCCGCGGCCGTACATGCGGCCGTCGCGCACGACCGGCTCGTAGGCGCCGGGCCAGGCAGCCGCCACGGTATCGAGATGGCCGAACAACAGCAGGCTCGGTCCGCCCCCCGAACCGGGCAGCCGGCCGACGACGTTGGGGCGGCCGGGCACGACGTCGTGCAGCTCGACCGCGAGCCCGGCCGCCTCGAGGTGCCGGGCCAGGTGGCGCGCCAGCGCGCTCTCGCCCGGCGCCCCATCGCGCAGCGACGGGTTGGTGCTGTCGATGCGGACCAGGTCGGCCAGCAGGCTCTCGATCGGGTTCAACGTCATCGGGCCACCTCCAGCCTCGGTCGGTCCACGTCGGCGTTCGTCGTCGTCACGTCGCGCACAAGCCTACCGGCATGCCGGTCAGTGCGTCTCCGTCACCTTGTTCAGCCCGCGCGGCCGGTCGGGGTCGAGCCCGCGCGCCAGCGACAGGTGCAGCGCCAGCAGCTGCCCGGGCAGCGCCGCCACCAGGGGCGAGAGCGACTCGCTCACGGCCACCGGCAGCTCGAGAGCCGTGGTCGCGCTGCGGGCCACGCCGGGCGCGGCGACGACGTAAGTCTCGGCGCCGCGCCCCTTCAGCTCCGCCGCCAGCTCGAGCATGCCGGCCTCAGCCTTGCCCGGCGGCGCGAACAGCAGCACCGGGTAGCGCGGCTCGACCATCGCGATCGGGCCGTGCATCAGGTCGGCGGCCGAGAACGGCATCGCCGCCAGGTAGCAGGTCTCCTTCACCTTGAGCGCCGTCTCGAGCGCCGTCGCGTAGTTGTAGCCGCGGCCGGCGACCAGCAGGCGGTCGGTGTGGCTCAGGCGCATGGCGAGGTCCTCGACGGCGGGCTCCATGGCCTCGAGGGCGGCGGTCATGGCGGCCGGCACGCCGGCCACCAGCTCCGCCGCCACCCCGTCGTCGCCCGTCCACGCGGCCCAAAACAGGGCCAACGCCGCGAGCTGGCTCGTGTAGGTCTTGGTCGCCGCCACCGCCTGCTCGTGGCCGGCGCGCGTGGCCAGCACCGCGTCGGCCTCGTCGGCCAGCAGGCTGTCCTGGTCGTTGGTGACGGCGATCGTGTAGGCGCCGGCCGCACGCGCGTGGGCGACGTACTCGGCCACGTCGGGCGTGGCGCCGCTCTGGCTGATGCCGATCACCAGGCAATCGCGGAAGTCGATCCCGGCCTCGTAGACGGTCACCGCGCTGGGGACGGCGAGACCAGCCGGCAGGCCGGCGGCGATAGTCGCCAGGTACTTGCCGTAGACGGCGGCGTTGTCGGAGGTGCCGCGGGCGGCGTAGATCACGAAGCGCGCGCCGGCGGCGCGCGCTTCGCCCGCCGCCGCCCGGAACGCCGCCGGCTCGGCCGCCAGACGCGCGACGACGCCCGGTTGCTCGAGGATCTCGCCGCGCATGACGCTCATCGCACCTCCCGTCGATCCGCCGCTTGTCGTGGCCGGGCAGCTTGCAGTAGATTCCGCATACAGAGCATACCAAGTATGACAAGTGACCGTGTCGTCACGCCGCCGCAGCCTCGCGGTGGTCGGTGTTCAGGCGGTCGGGGCGGTCGCGATGTCGCAGGAGGACCCCATGGACTTCGCCGACACCTACGAGCGCTGGGCCCCGGGCTCCCGCGAACTCTTCGACCGCGCCCGGCAGGTCATCCCGGCCGGCGCCGGCAGCAGCGCCCGCACGTTCAAGTTCGGCTGGGTCCCCTACCCGCCGTTCATGGCCGAGGGCACGGGCTCGCGTCTGCGCGACGTCGACGGCCACGAGTACATCGACTATCTGCTGGGCCTCGGGCCGATGATCCTCGGCCACCGCCACCCGGTCGTCACGCAGGCGGTGGCCGACGCGATCGCCGCCTACGGCACCTGTTTCGGCGTGCCCTACGAGCTCGAGATCGAGGCGGCGCGCAAGGTGATCGACGCAGTCCCCAGCCTCGAGATGGTGCGCTTCACCAATTCCGGCAGCGAGGCGGTGGGCACCGCCGTGCGCCTGGCGCGGGCGGTCACCGACCGGCGCCTCCTCGTGCGCTTCGAGGGCCACTACCACGGCTGGCAGGACGTCGTGTACTGGTCCAACCACGTCGACCCCGACGAGGCGGGACCGGCCGACCACCCGCGCCCCGTCGCCTCGGGCCCCGGCGTGCCGGCCGAGCTGGCCGACACGCTGGTCGTCCTCGGCTGGAACGACTTCGACGGCTTCAGGCGCGTGATGGACGAGCGCGGCGATGAGATCGCCGCCGTCATCACCGAGCCGGCCATGTTCAACACCGGCGCCATCCTGCCCGAGCCGGGCTGGCTCGAGCTGCTGCGCGCCGAGACGCGCAAGCACGGCGCGCTGCTCATCTTCGACGAGGTGATCACCGGCTTCCGCTTCTGCCGCGGTGGGGCCCAGGAGTGGTACGGCGTCATGCCCGACCTGACGACGCTGGCCAAGGGTCTCGGCGGCGGGTTCCCGGTGGCGGCGATCGGCGGCACCCGCGCTGTCATGGACATGATCGCCGAGGGCCGCTACTCGCACTCGGGCACCTACAACGCCAACGTCGTCCAGTGTGCCGCCGTGTCGGCGACGATGGACCTGCTCGCCGAGCCGGGCCTCTACGAGCGCCAGCGGGCGCTCGGCGACCGGCTCGCCCAGGGGCTGCGCGACCTCGCCGCCGAGCACGGCGTGCCGGCGCAGGTCGTGGGCCTGGGCACCGTCTTCCAGGTGTGGTTCAGCGAGCATCCGATCAGGAACTGGCGCGACGCGTACGCCTACGCCAGCGAGCCGCGCTTCACGCGCTGGTGGCAGGAGATGCTGCTGCGCGGCGTGCTGTTCCACCCGAGCCACACCGAGAACCTGTTCACCTCGCTGGTCCACAGCGACCGCGACATCGACGAGACGCTGGCCGCGGCGGCCGAGGTCTTCCCGATCCTGGCGGCCGAGGCCTAGGGACGGCGGCGAGGAGGACTGACCGTGAGCCTTCTCGAGCACGACGGGGCGCCGGGGGCGGGGCGGCGGCCGTCCGGCCGCCGCCCCGCCGCCCCGGCGCCCGCACCCTGCGCTACCAGCGCGTGATGGACCTGGTGGCCGCGCTCATCGTCGAGCGCGGCCTGAAGCCCGGCGACCCCCTGCCGACCCAGCGTGAGCTGGCGGCGATGGCCGGCGTCAGCCTGATCACCGTGCGCCGCGCCCTCGCCGAGCTGCAGCGGGCCGGCCGCGTGACCAGTCACCAGGGCGTCGGCTCCTTCGTCGCGCAGCCGCGGATCGTCAGCGAGCCCGGGCGCAGCGGCGGCCTGCACGCCACCCTGAGCGCGCTGGCCGACACCGACCACGAGGTGACCACCCGGGTGCTCGAGCTGCGCACGGCGCGACCCTCGCCGGCCGTCGCCGACGCGCTGCGCATCACGCGCGCGACGGCGGTCTGGCAGATCCGCCGCCTGCGCCTGATCGACGGCGCACCTCAGGTCCTCGAGCAGGCGCTGGTCCCGGCCCACCTGGCGCCCGACCTGGGCGCCCGCCGCGCCGAGCTGACCGGCTCGCTCTACGAGCTGCTGGCCCGCGACCACGGCCTGGTCGACGACCACGAGGAGCAGTACCTCTCCGTCGGCCGCCCGCTGGGGCAGGAACGCAAGCTGCTCGGCATGCCGCCGCGCTCGCAGGTCGTGCGCCTGCGCGGGGTGAGCTTCACTCCCGACGGGCGTCCGTTCGACTGCTTCGAGCAGATCTACCCGGCCGAAGGCTTCGTCTTCTACTTCTCGGGACAGACGACACGACGCCTGTTCCGCGTACCGGAACCCGGCGGGTGGGGGGTCGCCGGACCGCCGCAGGGCGGCGCCGCCGGCGACCCCCCACCCGCGCCCACGTCTCGCGAACCGGAGGTCTGAGATGTCCGAACCCCTCGCGCCGACCACGTCCGCCGCGCCGCCCGGGAGACGCGGCCTCAAGAGCGACGCGCTGAACCTGGGCGACGTCGTCATCATGGCTCTCGCCAGCTCGGGCCCCACGCAGAGCATCGCCGTCTCGCTGGCGGCGCTGCTCGCCGCCGTCGGCACCCACACGCTGGCGCCGATCCTCATCTGCTTCATCCCGATGATCGGCATCGCCATCGGCTACCAGCGCCTCAACGCCTGGATGCCGAGCGCCGGCGCGACCTACTCCTGGGTGGGCCGGGCGCTGAACCCGCACGCGGGGTTCTTCGTGGGCTGGATCATGCTGATGTACTACACGATCGGCACGACCAGCCTGACCGTGCCGCTGGGCACCTACTTCCTGACGTTCTTCTCGAACAGCGCCGCCAACAACAAGTACTGGGTGGCGCTCGTGGGCAGCGTGTTCGACGTCGTCGTGCTGGTCGTCGCCGCCCTCGGCATCAAGCTCTCCGCACGGTTCAACTGGGTCTGGGCGGTGTTCGAGTACGCGCTGCTGATCGGCTTCAGCGTCGCGGCCATCGTGATGATCTACTTCACCGGGCTCTCGGGCTCGGTGAAGACGCTCCACAACGAGTTCACGCTGCCCAGCAGCGGTCTGATCACCGGCATCCTCATCGCCATCTTCCTCTACTCCGGCTGGGACACCGCCGCCTACGTGGGCGAAGAGTCGAAGGGCAAGAAGGCCGGCCGGGCCGCGATCCTGAGCGTCGTCATCCTGTTCTTCATCTACGCGTTCGCGATGTTCGCCTTCCAGGGCGTCGCCTCGTACCAGACGATCCAGGACAACGGCGGCAACATCCTCGCCTACGTCGGCGACGTGATCGGCGGCGGGTTCTGGAAGAACGTGATGATCGTCGCGGTGCTGGGCGGCACCCTGGCCAGCCTGCAGGCGGCGATCGTCAGTTCGGGCCGCATCTCGTTCGCGATGGGACGCGACCGCGTGTTCCCGAAGTTCTTCGACAACGTCCACCCGCAGCACCAGACCCCGTGGAACGCGACCATCCTGCTGGGGCTGCTGAACATCGTGTTCCTCTGGGGCATCACGCTGTTCCACACGATCGACAGTGCCCTGTCGAACATCGTCAGCACGCTCGGCCTGATGGCGGCCATCTTCTACTTCATGACCGCCGTGGCCGCCATCTGGTACTACCGCAGCGTGATCACGGCGAGCGCGGCGAACTTCGTGCTCGGCGGCGTCATGCCGTTCATCGGCGCCGCCTTCATGGGCTTCGTCATCGTCTACTCACTGGTGACCAAGCAGCTCACCACGACCAACCTGATCTTCGGCTTCGGCCTGGCGATCGTCGGCCTGATCCTGTCGTTCGTCGCCAAGGCCGTGTGGCACGCGAAGTTCTACAGCGACCCGCGCGCCAGCCTGGCCGAGGAGGCCGAGAAGGAGCTCGGCCCGAGCTGAGAACGGTGGCGTGAGGTAGGGGCGGCGGCGTCGACGGAGTCGACGCCGCCGCCCCCAGACGATACGTTGACGCAGGGCAGAGGGGACGACCCAGGGGAGGATCGATGAAGCGCATCACCACCGTGGCCGGCTGGTCGCGACTCGCCGTCGGCGCCGTGCTGGCGGTGGCGCTGGCGGGGCTCGTCTGGGGGCTCGCCGGGGCCTTCGCCGCCGGCTCGCCCAGCCCGTCGCCGACCGGTAAGGCGACCCTCCACGTAGGCTGGGTCAACGAGCCCGACAACCTGAACCCCTTCATCGGCTACTCGACCTCGTCGTACCTGGTCTTCCACCTCAACTACGACATGCTGACGGGGTACACGGCCGACAACGTGGCGCCGGCGCCCGAGCTCGCCGAGAGCTGGGCCTTCTCCGACGGCGGCAAGGTCTGCACGTTCAAGCTGCGCCACGGCGTGACGTGGCAGGACGGCCAGCCCTTCACCGCCGCCGACGTCGTCTTCACCTACGACTACATCATCAAGAACGACCTCGCGGCGTACACGAGCTACACGACCGGTATCACGAAGGTCGAGGCGCTCGACGACCACACGGTGCGCTTCACCTGCGTGCGGCCCAAGGCGAACATGCTCGGCATGTGGGTGCCGATCCTGCCCGAGCACGTCTGGAGCAAGGTCGACCCGGCGACGGTCGAGAGCAACTACCAGAACAAGCCGCCCCTGGTCGGCACCGGCCCGTTCCAGGTGGTCGAGTTCAAGAAGGGGTCGTTCGTGCGGCTCGAGGCCAACCCGGGCTACTGGCGCGGCCGGCCGAAGATCGACGAGGTCGTGTTCAGCTTCTACCGCAATCCCGACACGATGGTGCAGGAGCTGAAGAGCGGGGCCATCGACGCCTGCTGGGGCGTGCCCGAGGCGCAGTTCGCGCCGATCAGCAAGACCGCCGGGATCACCGGCATCGACTACCTGGTCAAGGGCTTCGACGAGCTCGGCTTCAACTGCTTCACCGGCCGCTCGCTCGGCAACCCGGTGCTCAAGGACGGGAAGTTCCGCCAGGCCCTGAACTGGGCGATCGACAAGCAGCGCATCGCCCAGGTCGCCTACGACGGGTACGCCGCGCCGGCCAGCACGATCATCGTGCAGGGCTTCTATCACGACCCCGACTGGCACTGGCAGCCGCCGGCCGATCAGCTCTACGGCTACGACCCCGCCAAGGCCTCGCAGATGCTCGCCGCCGCCGGGTACAGGACCATCAACGGCCAGCTGCTCGACAAGCAGGGCAAGCCGATCACGCTGCGCCTGTTCGCCTGCGACGCGCCGCCCCAGGGCGACAGCATCGCCAAGCTGCTGACCGGCTACTTCGGCGCCATCGGCATCCACGTGAAGTACACGCTCATGGACGAGGCGACCATGAACGAGTACCTGTACAACCAGGCCGACGGCAAGTTCGTGCCCAACATGGACATGTACATCTACAACTGGACGGGCGACGTCGACCCGATGTTCATCCTGTCGATCTTCCTGACCGACCAGGTCGGCAACTGGAGTGACTGCGCCTGGTCGGACCCGAAGTACGACACGCTGTACTCGGTGCAGGCGAACACCATCGACACGACCACGCGCAAGTCGGTGATCGACCAGATGCAGCAGATCCTGTACCAGCAGAGCCCCTACATCGTGCTCACGTACCCCAAGGGGCTCGAGGCGCTGAACACGGCGGACTGGGAGGGCTGGGTGCAGTCACCGACAGGCGGCTCCGCGATCTACTCGGTCGACAACATCGACTCGTACCTGTTCGTGCACCCGAAGACGGCGACCGGCGGCGGGTCGAAGGGCTCGGCCTGGCCGGTGGCGGTAGCCGTGGTGGCCGGCATCGTGATCATCGCCCTCGTCGTGTGGCTGCTCGCGCGCCGACGCGGGCAGGCCGTCGAGGAGGCGTGACGGGCGCGGCCGGCAACGCCGCCGGGGGCGCCGGCGCCCGCGCGGGGGCCCGCGGCGGCGCCGGAGGCGCCGCGGACGTCGGCGCACCGCCCGACCTGCTCGTCGGGCTCGACCTCGGCACCTCAGGGCTGAAGGGCGTGGTGGTGGGCGCGGGCGGCGAGGTCGCCGCCCGCGCCCACGCCGCCTACGCCACCGACCGCAGCGAGCCGGGGATGGCCGAGCAGGACCCCGAGGCCTGGCTGCGCGCCCTGCGCCGCGTCGTGCGTGCCCTGGCCGGCGAGACGGCGCCCGAGCGCTGGGCGGCGATCGGCCTCTCGGCGATGATCCCCACGCTGGTCGTGGTCGACGGCCGCGGCCGCCCCGTCGGGCCGGCCGTCACCTGGGAGGACGCGCGCGCCGGGGCCGAGGGCGAAGAGCTGGCTCGCGCCCTCGGGCGCGACGAGCTCTTCGCCCGCACCGGACAGCACCTCGACGGACGCTACCTGCTGCCGATGTGGCTGCACCGGCGCCGGGCGGCGAGGGGGGGCGCGCCTTCGAGCGCGCGCCCCCTCGCCGCCAAGGACTTCCTCTTCGCCCACCTTACGGGCGAGTATTCGACCGACCCCAGCACGGCCACCGGCTTCGGCTGCTACGACCTGCGCTCGGGCGGTTGGCTGGCCGACGCGGCGGCGCGCGCGGCGGTGCCCGACTCCGGGGGCCTGCCGGTCCTGCCCAGCGTGCTGCCGGCGACCGGCGCGCGGCCGCTCACCGCCTCGGCGGCCGCGCACCTCCGCCTGCCGGCCGGGATCCCCGTCTGCGTCGGCGCCGCCGACTCGGTCTGCGCCGCGCTGGCCCTGGGCTGCCGCGAGCCCGGCGACATCGCGTACATGACCGGCAGCAGCACCGTCGTGCTGGGCGTGTCGGCCGAACCGCACACCGCGGTCGGCGCGCCGTACCTGGTCACGCCCCTGGCGACCCCCGGCTGGGGCCTGGAGATGGACCTCGTCAGCACCGGCAGCGCCGTCGCCTGGCTGGCGCGGCTGCTCGGGCTCGGCCGCGGCGGCGAGGCCAAGGTGATGGAGATCGCCGCCGCGGCCGAGCCCGGCGCCCGCGGCGCCCGCCTGCTGCCCTTCCTCGGCCACGGCGAGCAGGGGGCCTTGTGGGATCCCTCGCTCCAGGGCACGGCGCTCGGGCTGGGGCTCGAGCACGGGCCGGCCGACCTGGCGCGCGCCCTGGTCGAGGCGATCGTCCTCGAGACGCGGCGCTGCGTCGAGGCGCTCACGGCGGTGGGCCTGCCGCGAGGGCCGCTGCGTGCCGGCGGCCATGGCGCCGCGACACCCTTCTTCCGGCAGCTGCTGGCCGACGCGCTCGACCGCGAGGTCGCCTGGCAGCCCGACGACGAGGCCGCGTCGGCCCGCGGGGCGGCGGCCGTCGCCGGCGCGTCGCTCGGCCGGGGTGCCGCCCCGGTCACGCCCGTCGGCGCCGACGTCACCCGGCCGGACCCGGCGCAGCGGACCTGGTGGGACCGGCGCTGGGACGAGCACGCCCGCGACGTGAAGGCCGTCCAGCAGCTGTATCGCACCTAGCGGCGAGGGCCGGCAGGGGCGCGCCGATGGCGCGCCCCTGCCGGCCCCCGCTGTTCCCGGCCGCCGCCTAGTAGTACAGCTCGCTCGGGCCCTTGTATTCCTGGATCGTGTTGCCGCCGTCGATCACGACGAGCTGCCCGGTGATGTAGCTCGCGTCGTCCGAGGCCAGGAAGGCGACCAGCTTGCCGACCTCTTCGGGGCGGGCCGAGCGCCCGAAGGGCGTGTTGAGCCCGCCCGCCGACTCGCCGTCGGAGCTCGAGCCCGGTGTCGATCCAGCCCGGTCCCACGGCGTTGACCGCGATCCCGTGCTTGGCGACGTCGAGCGCCATGCCCCTGGTCATGCCCAGCACGCCGGCCTTGGCGGCGCAGTACACCGCCTCGTCGGGGTTGGCGACGATCGGCCCGGTCACCGAGGAGACGTTGACGATGCGGCCGTAGCCGCGGGCGATCATGTGGGGAAGGACCGCCCGCGTGACCAGGAACTGGCTCTTCAGGTTGATGGCGATGCCGAAGTCCCACTGCTCCTCGCTCATATCCTGGAAGGCGGTGAAGTCCTCGTCCTGGCCGTAGATCACCATGCCGGCGTTGTTGACGAGCACGTCGATGCGGCCGTGCTTGGCGACCACCTCGTCGATCGCGCGCCGCACGTCGGCGGCCTTCGTGAGGTCGGCGGTGTGCGAGGAGCAGTGCTCGCCCAGATGCGACGGGACAGGCGTGGACCGCGTCGGCGATGTCGATGATCGCCAGCCCCTCGACCTCCTCGTCGCCGAACACCTGCGCCGTCGCGAACCCGATGCTGTTCTGCTTGGCCACACCGGTGATCACGGCGACCTTGCCGGCCAGACGTCCTCTGCGTTCCATCGCGCGCTCCCGTGCCGAATGACTGCCACGCAGAGCCTACTACCGGCCGCTCACCGGGTCACGCCGCAGGCTCGCGTTGCCAACCGATGGGAAGTTTGGTTAACTTTAGTCCTTCGTTCATCGTGGGGAGGGGTCGGTGTCAGCAGATCCGGACGGCGCCACACGCGGCGGCGGCTCGCCCGCCGGTGGATCGTGGCTGCGCGTACGCGACGTGGCAGAGCTGTTCGGGGTGAGCGGCAACACGATCCGCCGCTGGACCGACGACGGCATCCTCACCTCCTACCGCAGCCCAGGCGGCCACCGCCGCTACCTGCGTCATGAAGTCGTGGCCGCCCTCGCCTCACGCCGCGCCCCGCGCGGCGGGCCGCCGAGGGGGGCCGGCGGAGCCGGCGACGACGAAGTCGTCGAGGCGCTCCGCCGGCGCGTCGAGGCCCTGAGCGAGTCCAGCCAGGCCGCGCTCGAGATGGCGACCATGCTGTCCGAGGACCCGGCCTCGGTGCCGGACCTGCTCGCCCGCAAGCTCGCCGGCGTCGCCGGGGCTTCGGCGTGCGAGGTCGCCCTCTTCGTCGACGGCGGCCTGCGCGTCGCGGCCGGCGTGATCGACGGCAAGCCGGCGCCGCAGCGGGTCGGGGCGAGGCTGCGCGAGGAGCCGCGCCGCCAGCTGTTCGCCCGCGACGGGCGGCGGGCGGCGCGGCTCACGGCCACCGAGGCGCGCGACGCGCCCGCCGCCGCCATCCTGGCGGAACGGGGCTGCGGCTCGATGATCGTCGTGCCCATGGCGGTCGGCGGCGAGCTGCTCGGCACCGTCGAGCTGTGCCTCGCGGACGACGACGCCGCCGAGCCCGAGCTTGCCGTGATCCAGGGCTTCACCCAGATCGCGAGCCACGCGATCCGTGTGGCATCGACGGTGGACCGGCTCGAGCGACGCGACCGCACGTCGCGCGCCCTGTTCGACGTGGCCGGGTTCGCCTCCCAGTCGGTCGATCCCGACGAGCTGCTGGGCGTGGTCGCGCTGCGGCTGGCGACCACGATCGGCTGCACGGGATGTGAGATACAGACCCTCGAGAGCGACGCCCTCGTATGCGTGATCAAGGCGGAGGGAGGCGTCCTGGTCGACGACACGCGGGGCAGCCGCTACGAGCTGGCGGACTTCCCGGCCACGCGCGAGGCGATCGAGCGCCGCCGGCCGCTGGTCATGACGGACGCCGACGACCCTCGCTGGAACGAGCTCGAGCGGGCGATGTTCACCGGCTACGGCCTCGCCTGCGAGCTCTGGGTACCGCTGTACGCGGGCGACGAGGTCGTGGGCGGCCTCGACCTGTACGACACGCACGGCGACGATCTGCTGAGCTACCTCGATTTCATCGCCAGCGTGGGGCAGATCGTCGCCGACTCTCTCGTCAACGCCCGCCTGATCAACGACCTCGAGCGCCAGAACATCCTGATGGCCGAGCTCGTCGACCTCGGCACGTCCGTCTCCGACGCGACCGACATCACGGCGTCGATCAACGGGGTCGCGAAACGCCTCCTGGCCGCGATCGGGGCCGAGAACTGCGAGATCTACGGCGTCGACGGCAGCCGGGTGGTCTGCCTCGGCGGCTGCGACGCGCACGGTGTGGACGAACAGCAGGTCGGCTGGACCAGCGACCTGGTGAACTACCCTCTGACGGCCCAGGCCGTCGCGAGTCGCGAGCTGATGGTCGCCGACCGGGACGACCCCCGGCTGACCGAAGAGGAGGCCGAGCAGTTCGACGTCTGGGGCTACCAGCGCGAGGTGGTCGTCCCGCTGGTGGTCGAGGAGCGGGTGGTCGGCTTCCTCGACATCTTCGACACGGAGCGGCGGGACTACGTGGCCTACGCCGACTTCCTGCGCGGCTTCGCGCCCGTCCTGGCCCGCTCGCTGCAGAACGCCGTCCTGCTGCGCGACCTCGAGCGGCGCGACCGGGCGCAGCGTGACCTCGTCGCGCTCGGCCAGGACGTCTCGAACGCCGTCGACCTCGACGACCTGCTGCGCACGGTCGCCCGGCGCGTCTTCGACAACCTCCAGCCGACGTGGTGCGAGATCTCTCGCCTCGACGGCGTCGAGATGGTGCGGCTGGTCAGCCTCAGCGCCGACGGCTTCGACGAGAGCGACAAGGAGTGGCGCTACCCGCTCTCTCGCTACCCGGACTTCGCCCGCGCGCTGGCCGTCAACGAGGCGTGGATCATGCGCGCGCCCGACGACCCGGCGATCAGCGACGAGGAGCGTGACTGGTACGCGCGCTACGGGATCCTGAGCTCCGTTGCGGTGCCGCTCGTCGTCGACGGCGAACCCATCGCGACGATCGAGGCCGAAGACACGCGGCAGCGCGACTTCGGCGCGTACCTCGACTTCCTGCGCAGCGTCGCCCAGCTCGTGAGCGGCGCCTTCGAGAAGGGGTTCCTGCTCGAGCAGCTCGAGCACAGCAACACCGAGCTGCGCCAGCTCGTGGACGCGGGTCTCGAGTTCGGGGCGAGCCTCGACTACGACCAGGTGCTCGAGTCGGTCGCCGGCAAGCTCTGCACGGCGACCGGCGGCGACTGCTGCGATCTCTACGAGATCCACGGCGACGAGGCCCTCGGCGTGGTCTGCGTGGAGGACGGCGTCGTCTGGGCCGACTTCCCGGGCACGACGTACCCGCTCGAGAAGATGCGCCTGTCTCGCTGGATGCTCACCCACCTCGAGCCGCGCATCATCGCCGAGATCGCCGATGACCCCGACGCCGGCGACTACGAGAGGGAGGAGTGGCTGGGCTACGGGTTCCACGCCGGCCTCCTGCTGCCGCTGGTGACCGGCGCACAGCTGATCGGCATCGCCGGCGTCTACTCGGCGACGCCCGGGCGGTTCTCCGACACGACGGCGGCGCGCGGCCTGGCGCAGATCGCGGCGCAGGCAATGCTGAACGCGCGCCTGCATGCGCAGATCCAGCGGACCGCGCGCCGCATGATGCTGATGAGCGCCGCCTCGCTCGAGTTCGCCTCGTCCCTCGATTTCAACGACACGGTGCGCAAGGTCGCGACCCAGCTCTGCGCGGCCCTGGACGTGCCCTCGTGCGACATCAACCTCGTCGAGGGCGAGACCACCCGCTGCATCCTCAGCGTGACAGACGGAGAGGTCGACCTCAGCTACGTCGGGGCAGTCGAGCGGTTCGAGGACGCCCCGCTGCTCCGGCAGCTGGTCGAGACCCGCCAGCCGGTGGCGCTCGCCTCGCGCCGGGACCCGCGGCTCACCGACTTCAGCGTCGCGTTGAGCGAGGATTGGGGCGAGCGCAGCTGGATGCAGGTGCCGATGGTGACAGGCGACCACGTGTTCGGCGTCGCGACGCTCTCCGAGACGCGCCGCGAGCGCCAGTTCTCCGACGAGGACGTGGCGACCGCGCAGACCATCTGTCAGGCGGCGGCGATCTCGCTCGCCAACGCCGACCTCTACTCCGACCTGCAGCGGACGAACCGCGAGATCGAGCTGCTGAACACGGTCGCCTCGCGGTCGGCCGCCAGCCTCGACATCCACGAGATCGCCGAGACGGCCTCGGACGAGCTCCTTCAGCTCGTGCCGGCCAGGCATCGCGCACTGCTCCTGTTCGAAGGCGAGACGATCCACACGGCGTTCGCCTCGGACCACAGGATGGAGACCCTCGAGGGGCGGCCGGTGGGCCGCCTGCGGCCGGGGCTGCTCGAGGAGCTGCGCCGGGACAGGGTCGTGACCGCAGGCCTCCCGGCGCAGCTCCCCGCCGGCCTGCCCGAGGACTGGGCCGACGGGATGCGCTCGCTGGCCGCGATCGGTCTGTTCACGGACGAGCGGCTGGTCGGGACCCTGCTGCTGCTCACCGACCAGCCGGACGCCTACCCGGGGCAGGCGCGCGGTTTCCTCGAACGCGTCGGCACCCAGCTCTCGCTGGCGATCACCAACGCGCGCCTCTACGGCGACATCAAGCGGATGCACGTGAACAACCTCAAGGCGCTCAGCTCGGCGCTGAACGCCAAGGACTACTACACGCTGGGCCACGCAGCCCGCGTGTCGGCCTACACGGTGCTGCTCGGCGAGAAGCTCGGCTGGCCCGAGGACCTGGTCCGGGCGGCAGAGGAGGCCGCCTACCTGCACGACATCGGCAAGATCGGCATCTCGGACCGGGTCCTGCTCAAGCCGGGCAAGCTCAACGCCGAAGAGTGGCAGCTCATGCGCCAGCACCCGGTGTTCAGCGCCGACATCATCGGCACGCTGTTCGACGACGACCTCGTCCTGGGGGTGCGCTACCACCACGAGCGGTTCGACGGCAAGGGCTACCCGAACGGGCTCAAGGGCAGCGACATCCCCACCGTGGCGCGCGCCATGTGCGTGGTCGACTCCTACGACGCGATGTCGTTCCAGCGGCCCTACCGGGAGGCCCTCGACGAGGAGGAGTGCCTGACCGAGCTGCGCCGCTGCCGCGGCCGCCAGTTCGACCCGGCGATGGTCGACTCGTTCCTCGAGGTGCTTGCGGACCTGCGGCGGCAGCGCGCCGTCGCCCGCGAGATCGCGGCCGAGGCCGCTGCCCGGATCGATCCCGCCAAGCATGCACGGCTGCAGGGCCCCGAGGACGAAGCCACTCCAGAGTACGCCGAGATCGCCGGCATCCTGCGCGAGGTGCGCGACGCGCATCCGCCGACGGCGTACCTGACCACGCAGGGCCGCCTCGGGCGGCGTTACGTGCTGGTCGTCGACCCTGAGGAAGACCCGGGCGACCACTCACCGGTGGGCAGCGACATCTTCCCCGACGAGGTGCTGCAGATCCTGCCCAAGGTGCTCGCCGGCCAGGATCCCCGCGTGAACGCCCTGTACGCCGACCAGTTCGGCGTGTGGGTGACCGGACTGGCGCCGATCGTCGGCGCCGACGGCGGCATCGTGGCCGTCGTCGCCGCCGACCTGCCGCCGTTCAGCGGCGCCGAGCAGGCCGGGTTGCGCACCATGGGCAAGGAGTCGCTGACCTCGATCCTGCAGTCGGCCGCCGTCCGCTCGCAGCGCGCCGAGCTCGACGCCATCACCGACGGGCTCACCGGCCTCTACAACCACCGTTACCTGCACGAGCGCCTGACCGAGGAGGTGCGGCGCAGCGCCGAGGCCGACACGCCGCTCTCGCTGCTGTTCTGCGACATCGACGCGTTCAAGGAGTTCAACGAGCATCTCGGCCACCGAGCGGGCGACAACGCGCTGCGCGCCGTGGCCCACGCGATCGAGCAGTCGATCCGCAGCGTCGACCTGGCGGCGCGGTTCGGCGGCGAGGAGTTCGTGGTCGCCCTGATCGAGACCGACGGGCCCGGCGCCTTCGAGGTGGCGGAGCGCATCCGCGCGCGGGTCAACGAGACCTGGATCGCGCCTAGCCAGGACCCGCTGTCGGTCAGCATCGGAGTCAGCACCTTCCCGCACGACGGCGTCGTCAAGGAGGAGCTGATCGACAAGGCCGACTGGGCCATGCACGTCGCCAAGCGCCAGGGCCGCAACCGGGTGGTCGCGTTCGGGCCCGACAGGGACGAGCCGCCACAGTAGTCCGGCGGGAGCGGGGGCGCTCCTGCGCCGAGCGCAGGAGCGCCCCCGCTCCCGCCGAATCCTATGGGGCAACGCTCGGGAGACCGGAGCCCCGGTTGAAGGCCTCCGGTCGCTATGGTAGGGTGCCCAGACCTGTGCCCCGCGCACGGGGACGGTCCGCGAAGCAACCGGTGCGCCACCAGCGCGCCCACCTCGTGGATCCGGGCCGGCTGTCCCGGACCCCGAAAGGAGGCGACGTCATGAAGCGCAGACCGACCGCCCTCATACTCCCCCTGTTCGCCGCCCTCGCGGTCCTGCTCGCGCTGCCGGCGACCGGCAGCGCCACGACGATCGCCCAGAAGAAGGCCGAGGCCAAGAGCCTCGAGAGCCAGCTCTCGGTCCTGAACTCACGCATGGAGGTCGCGGTCGAGGCCTACGACGCCGCCACCCAGAAGCTCGCCGACGTCCGCGTCCGCATCCACGACAACGAGAAGCAGCTGGCGATCGCCAAGTACAACCTCACGGTCGCCCGCAAGAACCTCGCCGCCCGCGCCGTGGCCATCTACAAGGAGCGCCCGACCGACCTGCTCGACGTGCTCCTCAACACCGGCAGCTACGACGACTTCGTCTCCTCGCTCGACCTGATGAACCGCCTCAACCAGGGCGACTCGACGGTCGTCAGCTCGGTCGAGTCGCTCAAGAAGGACATCGCTCACCGGCACGAGCTGCTGGTCGCCGACCGCAAGCAGGCCGAGAAGCTCGTGGCCCAGCGCGAGGCGACCAAGCAGCAGGTCGCCGCCTCGCTGGCCGACCGCAAGCAGACGCTGGCCTCGGTCAAGCACGACATCAAGCGGATGGTCGCCGCGGCGGCGCGCGCCAAGGCGCTCGCCGCGCAGCGCGCCGCGGCGGCAGCGATGGCCGCGCCGTCCTACGTCCCGTCCGGCGTCACGTCGAGCTCGGGCGCCCACGGCAGCGTCGTCTCGATCGCCCAGCAGTACCTCGGCGTGCCGTACGTCTGGGGCGGCGCCAGCCCGTCGGGCTTCGACTGCTCGGGCCTGGCGATGTACTGCTACGCGCAAGTCGGCATCTCCCTGCCGCACAATGCCGCCATGCAGTACGCCTCCATCACCCACGTCGCCCACGGCTCGGAGCAGCCCGGCGACCTCGTCTTCTTCGGCTACTCGACGAGCTCGATCCACCACGTGGGCATCTACGTCGGCGGCGGCTCGATGATCGACGCGCCTTACACGGGCACGGTCGTGCGCTACGACTCGGCGTTCGGCGGCGACTACCTGTGTTCGGGCCGGCCGTAGGGCTTCAGTCGTGAGAAGGGGCGGGCGGCGCCGACGGCGCCGCCCGCCCCTTCGTCGTTGTGGGTCGATGCCCCGGGGGTCGCTACGCCTCGGGGCCACGGCCCGGGCGAGCGAGCGCCGGTCCGCCGTCAGCGCTTCGGCCGCAGGGCGCGCGCGTCGCCGCGACGCAGCGTCAGCCCCTCGCGGTCGAACAGCTCGAGCAGCGCCTGGGCGTGGCGGCGGCCGGCGCCGAGCAGGTCGCGGTAGTCGGCGAGCGTGATCTCGGGGAGGCGCGCGAACGCCTCCACGAGGCGATCGCGCGCCTCCCCGACCGCCGCCGCCGCGAACCACAGCTCCTTCTCGGCCCGCACGACCTCGCCGCGCCCGGCGAGCACGTCGAGCACGCGTACCAGCTCGCGCCGGTCGCCGCCGAGCTCCTCGTGCAGGACGGCGAGGGTGGGCGGCGCGAAGCCGGCGGCGGCGAGGCGTTCGGCGACCCTGGCCGCCAGAGCCTCCTGCTGGTCGCTCAGGGCCGCGCTCGCGCCGGCCAGGGCATACGAGCCCTCGCGCTCCACCAGGGTGCCGTCGGCGACCATGCTGTGGAGCACCGCGGCCAGCGTCTCGGGCGCGAGCGCCGGCGCCTGGGCGGCCAGCTCGGACGGCGAGACGAACGGCTTGTCGGGGCGCTCGCGGGCGCGGCGCTCGAGCGCCGCGCCCGCGAGCGCCCCGATCCCCGCCAGCGTGCCCGCCGCGAACCAGTGGCGCCCGGCACCGGGGGTCGCGTGCCCCAGGTCGGCCGTGGTCTCCAGCTCGCCCCGCCGGCCCAGCTCGTCGAGGATCTCGAGCGCGCGACCCGGCGGCACCCCGGCCACCTCGAGGTCGGCGACCGCGACGCCGCGCTCGCCGCGCTCGCTCGCCAGCAGTGAGCAGGCGAGCGCGTCGTCGCCCTGCTGCAGGGCGCGCAGGAAGGCGAGGTGCGCGGCCCGGTCGTGCCAGCGGCCGGGCCGCACGTCGAGCACCACACCGCCGCCGATCGTCTCGACCGGCGACAGGGCGCGCAGGATGAAGCGGTCGTGCGGCTCGACGGCGGCATCGCCGTCGAGCCGCACGACCGCCCCCCAGGCCTCGCCGCCGGCAAGCTCGCGCCGCTCCAGCGGCAGGCAGCGCGCCAGGTACTGCGCGGTGCCGTGGTGCAGGCGCACGCCCTCGCCCATGCGCAGCGGACGGGCGCCCGGCAGGAGCCTGACCCAGGCGCCGAACGACCGGGTCGCGCGACCGGCGATCGCGGGGCCGACCAGCCAGGTGCCGCGCTGGATCGCGGCCCGGTCGGCGCCGCGCAGGTTCAGGCCCACGCGGCGCCCGGCCAGGGCCACGTCGGCGTCGTGGTCGTGGACCTGGGCGCTGCGCACGGTCACACGGGCGCCGCCCGGCTCGGCCACCAGCGTGTCGCCGGCGCGCACCTCGCCGCGCCAGAGGGTGCCTGTCACCACCGTGCCGATGCCCTTGAGCGGGAAGACGCGGTCGACGGGCAGCCGCGGCGGCCCGCCGGGGCGGGCAGCCGCGGCCTCACCGGCGACCGCGTCCAGCGCCTGCAGCAGCCCGGGCAGGCCGCGCCCGTCGCGGGCGCTGACGGTGACGACCGGCGCCGCGGCGAACGGCGTGCCGGCCAGGAACCCCTCCACGTCGGCGCGGGCCATGTCCAGCAGTTCCGGGTCGACGGCATCGGCCTTGGTCAGCGCCACGACCCCCCGCTGCACCCCCAGCAGCTCGAGGATCGCGAGATGCTCGACGGTCTGCGGCATCACGCCGTCGTCGGCCGCGATCACGAGCAGGAACAGGTCGACGCCGGTGGCCCCCGCCACCATCGTGCGCACGAAGCGCTCGTGGCCCGGCACGTCGACGACGCTCAGGCGGCGACCCGACGGCAGCTCGAGCTCGGCGTAGCCCAGCTCGATCGAGATGCCGCGCTCGCGCTCCTCGCGCAGACGGTCGGTGTTGGTGCCGGTCAAGCGGGTGATGAGCGCGGTCTTGCCGTGGTCGATGTGGCCGGCCGTGCCCAGGGTGAGCTGCACGCCAAGGCCGCCGTGACGGCCGCCCGTCGGGGCAGGCTCGTCCCGCGAGGTCATGCCAGAGCGGCCCGCACGGCGGCCGCCAGCTCCTCGACCTCCTCGTCGCGCACGCTGCGCACGTCGAGCAGCAGCCGTCCCTCGTGGACGCGGCCCACGACGGCCGGCTCGCCCGCGCGCAGGCGCGCCGCAAGGGCGTCGGCGTCGCCGCCGGCGGGGTCGAGCGCCACGGCCGCGCTGGGCACGTCGGTGACCGGCAGGGCGCCGGCGCCGGCGCGGGCCTCGGACGAGACGACCTCGCCGGCGCCGGCCAGCTCGCGCAGGCGCTCGGCCCGGGCGCGCAGCTCCTCGAGCGGCGCGGCCAGCATCGCCAGGGTCGGCACGCGCGCGACGGCCTGATCGGGGTCGAGATAGAGGCGCAGCAGCGTGTCGAGCGCGGCCAGGCTCAGCTTGTCGATGCGCAGCGCCCGGGCCAGCGGGTGCCGGCGCATGGCGCCGATCGCCGCCGCCGTGCCGACGGCGACGCCGGCTTGCGGGCCGCCGAGCAGCTTGTCGCCGCTGAAGGTGACCACGTCGGCGCCGGCGGCGAGGCTGTCGCGCACCGCCGGCTCCTCGGCGAACAGAGGCAAGTCGGCCAGCGCGCCGCTGCCGAGGTCGTCGATCAGCAGGCCGCCGCGCTCGTGGGCCAGCGTCGCCAGCTGTCCGGCCGCCGCCTCGGTCGCGAACCCGACGATGCGATAGTTGCTCGTGTGCACGCGCAGGATCGCACGCGTGCGCTCGCCCCAGCCGCGCTCGAAGTCGCGCAGGTAGGTGCGGTTCGTGGTGCCGACCTCGTGCAGCTCGGCGCCGCTCTCGGCCAGGATGTCGGGGATGCGGAACCCGTCGCCGATCTCGACAAGCTGGCCACGCGAGACCAGCACGTCGCCGTCGCGGGAGGTGGCCGCCATGGCCAGCAGGACGGCGGCCGCGTTGTTGTTGACCACCAGGGCGTCCTCGGCCCCGGTCAGCGCGCAGAGGACGTCGCGCACGTGGTCCTGGCGCGAGGCGCGCTCGCCCAGCGACAGGCTGTACTCGAGGTCGCTGTACGAGCGCGCCGCCTGCACCACGGCGCGGACGGCCTCGTCTGGCAGCAACGAGCGCCCCAGGTTGGTGTGAGCGACCACGCCGGCGGCGTTGATCACGCGGCGCAGCGACGGCGTCACGGCCACGGCGACCAGCCTCTCGACCCAGGGGACGAGGGCGGCGGGGCGCAGGTCGCCGCCGGCGACCTGCGCCCCGCCGCCCTCGAGGATCTCGCGCCGCAGCCGAGCGATGACCGTGCGCACCGCCTCGACCACGACCGTGCGGGGGTACCGCTCGAGCAGGGCGGCCACGCCGGGCTCGCGCAGCACCTCGTCGACGGCCGCCAGCTCGCGCAGGGCGCCGGCGCGGTCGGGCTCCTCGGCCCGCCCGGCCTTGCCGCCCTTGTCGGCGCCCGGCGTCACGTCAGCGCGATCCTCCCGACCGGCCCGCTCACGACCTCGCCGACCGTCCAGGCGCCGGCGCCGCCGTCGCGGAGGCCCGTGAGCAGCGTCTCGTGGCGTTCCGCCGGCACGGCGATGAGCAGCCCACCCGACGTCTGCGGGTCGAACAGGGCGAGGGCCGCGGGCTCGTCGAGCCCGCGGCCCGATACCCTCGGCCCGAAGAAGTCGCGGTTGTTGCGCAGTCCCGCAGCCGTCACGTCGCGCGCGATGAAGTCGAGCACGCCGGCGTGCAGCGGCACGTCCTCGACCGCGACCTCGGCAGCGGCGCCGCTCGCCTCGAGCAGCTCGCTCAAGTGGCCGAGCAGGCCGAAACCGGTGACGTCGGTGCAGGCGTCGGCGCCGGCGGCGGCCATCGCCCGGGAGGCGGCGGCGTTGAGCGCCGCCGCCTCGTCGATGGCCGCCCGCATGCCGTCCTCGTCGATCAGTCCCCGCTTGAGGGCCGTCGCCAGGACGCCGATGCCGAGGCGCTTGGTCAGCACGAGCAGGTCGCCGCGGCGGGCGCCGGCGTTGGTCACGACCTCGTCGCAGGCGCAGACCCCGGTCACGGCCAGGCCGTAGATGGGCTCCGCCATCTCGACCGAGTGCCCGCCGGCGAGCTGGGCGCCGGCCTCGGCGACCGTGTCGGCGCCGCCGCGCAGCACCTCGGTCAGCACGTCGGTCGACAGGCTCGCAGGCCACCCGACCAGGTTCATCGCCGTCAAGGGGCGGCCGCCCATCGCGTACACGTCGGACAGCGAGTTGGCGGCCGCGATCCGCCCGTACAGGTAGGGGGTGTCGACGATCGGCGTGAAGAAGTCGACCGTCTGAAGTAGGCAGCGGCCGTCGCCCAGCTCGACGACGGCCGCGTCGTCGCGCGTGTCGAGCAGGCGCGCAAACGCCTCGCCCGTGCGTGGCAAGCTCTCGAGGACTGCGTCCAGGTCACACGGACCCATCTTGGACGCTCAACCGCTCTTGGCCGCGTACTGCGTCATCCGGATCGTGTCGGTCATGGCGATACCTTATACCGCACGGGACGCCGGACGCGCGCGGCGCCGGACCCTGCCCGAGCCACGCCGGACGGGCCGGGATGAGCGCCGCGGCACGACACGGTACACTCTGTCCCCATGCATCGCAGACTCCTCTGGCTGGACATCCTTGCGGCGATCGTGATCGTCGTCGGCGTGGCGGGCGCGGCCCTCTTCCTCACGCGTCAGCCGAGCAGCGCCAAGCCGACGCCGTTCCCCACGGCGTCGGTGTCGGTCACGCCCTCGCCCACGCCGAGCGTGACGTCGGTCGACTACGGCGACTGGCCGACCTACGGCTACGACAACGCGCGCACGCGGTTCGCGCCCGAGATCGCGCTGCGACCGCCGTTCCGGACCAAATGGCAATGGCACCCCGGCGACCTGCTCGAGTTCCCCCCCAGCATCTGGCAGAACCGCCTGTACGTGGCGACCGAGCACGGCTTCATCTACTGTCTGCGGGCGCCCGACCGCTCGACCAAGTGGCGGCACAAGGTGTCGGGCCAGATCGCCTCGACGCCGACGATCGCCAAGGGCAAGGTGTACGTGACGACGTTCGAGCACGGCCTCCTCGTCTACGACGGCCTCACGGGCCGCAAGCTGTGGAGCTTCGCCTCCGGCTCGACCGAGTCGTCGCCCCTGGTCTGGGACGGGATGGTCTACTTCGGCGACCGCGCCGGCAGGGTCTTCGCCGTCAACACGCGCACGCACAAGCAGGAGTGGAGCTACCAGACCGGCGGCAAGGTCGCCGGCGCGCCGGCGATGCTGAACGGGCGCATCGTGGTCGGCTCCTACGACGGCGCCGTCTACTGCTTCAGCCCCGGCGGGCACCTGTACTGGAGGCGGTCGACCGGCAGCTCGCTGTCGAGTGACTCGTTCTACGCGACCGCCACGCTGGCCTACAACACCGTGTACATCGGCAGCATCTCGGACCGGATCTACGCGCTCGACCTGAGCAACGGCGGCACGCGCTGGTCGTTCGGCACCGGCGGGTGGATCTACTCGTCGCCGGCCGTCTGGCACGGGATCGTCTACGAGGGCAGCTACGACGGCCGCTTCTACGCTTTGAGCGCGAGCAGCGGGCAGCTGCGCTGGAGCTTCTCGGCCGGCGGCCAGATCTCGGGCTCGCCCACGGTGATCGACGGCGTCGTCTACTTCTCGACCACCAGCCACCGGACGTGGGGCCTGAACGCACGCACCGGCAAGGTCGTGTGGGGCATGAACGACGGCTCCTACACGCCGGTCACCGGCGACACGGCGCACCTCTACTTCTGCGGCACGCACACCCTCTACTGCCTGATGGCGAAGAAGAAGTAGCAGACGACGAAGGGGCGGGGGCGGGCGTGCCGCCCGCCCCCGCCCCTTCGTCGTCCTACCTCCCGCCCTCGAGACCCAGAAGGCCGGGCAGCTCGGCCAGCGAGCGGATCGTCGGCGCGTGGCGCGGCGGCCTGCCCGCACGGTCGAGCAGCACGGCCGCCCCGAGGCCGGCGGCGAGGCCGCCGCGCACATCGTCCTCGTAGCTGTCGCCGACCATGACGGCGGCGCCGGCGGGCACGCCGAGGCGCCGCAGCGCCTCGGCGAAGATCGCCGGCGCCGGCTTGGTCACCCCCACGGCGCTGCTGGTCACCACGGTCTCGACCAGCTCGCCCAGGCCCTTCGCCGCGACCATCTCGTCGAGGTCGTGGCCGACGGCGTTCGAGACCAGCGCCAGGCGCACGCCGGCCCCGTGCAGCGCGGTCAGGCAGGGCAGGGCGTCATCGTAGAGGCTGAAGCTCTCGACCCGGCACCACGCGTCGGAGATCGCCAGCACCGTCGCCGTCACGGCGTCGGGGTCGCCGCCGCCCAGGCCGCCGATCACGGCGCGGGCGATCACGTCGATCAGGCCCTCGTCGTGCTCGTGACCGGTCTCGCGGCGGCGCTCGCCGGCGGCCTTGTGGGCGGCGGCCACCGCCCGCGGCCAGAGCGCCGGGTCGAGGTCGAGCCCGAAGCGGGCGCCGGTGCGCCGGTAGCCCGCGGCCTCGAACTGGTCGCCGGGCTCGAACAGCGTGTAGTCCGCGTCGAAGAGGACGGCGGCGGGCGGGGCGGCGAGCATCGCCGCCCCGCCCGCCGCCTCGTCGGAGTGACCGCCCGGCTTCATCGGCGGCCCAGGGCGGCGAGCGCCTCACCGGCGCGGTAGGAAGAGCGCACGAAGGGCGCGGCCACGACGCGCAGCCCCAGGCGCTCGCCGCGTTCGCGCAGATCGTCGAACTCCGCCGGCGGCACGTAGCGCGCCACCGGCAGGCAGCTCAGGCCGGGCCGCAGGTACTGGCCGATGGTGACGAGGTCGACGCCGTTCCGCGCGCAGTCGCGCAGCACGGCGTCGACCTCGTCACCGGTCTCGCCGAGGCCCACCATCAGGCCGGTCTTCACCGCGGGCCGCGCCGGGGCGCGCTGGGCAGCCGCCGCCGCCAGCAGCGCCAGGGACCGTTCGTAGCCGGCCGTGGGCCTGACCTGGGGATACAGGCGGGGCGTCGTCTCGAGGTTGTGCGCTAGCGCCTCGGGGCGCTCGCGGAGCACGATCGCCAGGGCGCCGGCGTCGCCGGCGAAGTCCGGCACCAGCACCTCGACCGTCGCGCCGTCCACGCGCTCGCGCACCGCGCGGATCGTGGCCGCGAAGTGGGCGGCACCGCCGTCGGGCAGGTCGTCGCGCGTGACGCTGGTCACCACCACGTGGGAGAGGCCGAGGCGCGCGGCGGCTTCGCCGACGCGCACCGGCTCGTCCTGGTCCGGCGCCGCCGGGCGACCCGTCGCCGTCGCCACCGAGCAGAACCGGCAGCTCCTCGTGCACGTGTCACCGAGGATCAGGAACGTCGCCGTGCCGGCGGCGAAGCACTCGCCCTTGTTCGGGCAGCGCGCCTCCTCGCAGACGGTGTGCAGCGAGAGCTCGTCGAGCAGGGCGCCGGTGGCGCGAAACGCCGCCGGCGCCGGCAGCTTCACCTTCAGCCAGGATGGCTTGCGACCCGCGTCCACGGGCCTAGAGCGAGTGCATGGCGCGCCCGCCGGCCCCGAGCGCGGCCTCGCCGACCGCCTCGGACAGGGTCGGATGGGCGTGGATCGTGTCCATCATGGCGTCGATCGTCAGCCCGGCGTGAGCGGCCAGGGCGATCTCGTGGACGAGCTCGGTCACGTGCGGCCCCACCAGGCTGGCGCCGACGACCACCCGGTCCTCGGGCCGGTAGACGATGCGCACGAAGCCGTCGTTCTCACCCTCTAGCACGGCTTTAGAGTTACCGTTGAAACGTACGTGTGCCACGCTCACCTGGGTAGATTCCGCCCGCGCCTTGTCCTCGGTCAGCCCGAAGCTCGCCACCTCGGGATGGCTGAACACGGCGTTGGGGACGACCGAGCGATCGATAGCGCGGTCGCCGCCGCCGACGGCGTTCTCGGCGGCGACCGCGCCCTCGTGGTAGGCCCAGTGCGCCAGCAGGGGCGGACCGGCGAGATCGCCGGCGGCGAAGACGCCGGCCGCGCCGGTCCGCAGCGTCTCGTCGGCCGCGACGAAGCCGCCCGGTCCGATGGCGACGCCGGCGTCTTCGTAGCCGAGGTCGCGGCTGACCGGGCGGCGGCCGACGCTCACCAGAGCGGCCGCCGCTCGCAGCTCGCTGCCGTCGGCCAGCGTGACCGTCAAGCGCGTCGCCGGCGCCGGCGACCTTCTCGACCTTCTGCCTGAGGTGCGTCTCGATGCCGGCCTTGCGGAACGCCTGGAGTAGCGTGGCGCCCGTCCGCTTGTCCTCGCCCGGGAGGAGCTGGTCGAGCATCTCGACGACCGTCACCCGGCTGCCGAGCTCGACGAACACCGACGCGAACTCGCAGCCGATGACGCCGCCTCCCACCACCAGCAGGCTCTCGGGGATGTGGTCGACCTGCAGGATCTCGTCGCTGGTCATGACCCGCGGGTCGCCGATCTCGAAGACCGGCAGCCGCATCGGCTCGGAGCCGCTGGCCAGGATGACGGCGTCGCCCTCGACCGCGCGTGCGGCGGCCGCCGCGCCGGGACCGCCGCCGCCGTCATCGCTCGTGACGGGCTCGACCACCACGCGTCGCGGGCCGTCGAGGCGACCGCGACCTGCCACGATCTCGACCTTGCGCTGCTTGAGCATGTGCTCGACGCCGCCGCGCAGCTGCTCGACCGACGCCTGCTTGTGGGCCATCATCGCGGCCACGTCCAGGCGCGGCGGGGCGGCGAGCTCGACCCCGAACTCGCCGCCCCGCCGCGCCTCCCGGAGCCTCGCCGCCGTGGCGACCAGCGCCTTCGTCGGGACGCAGCCGCGGTTGAGGCAGGTGCCGCCGATCTCGCGCGCCTCGACCAGCGTCACGTCGGCGCCGAGCTGCGCCGCGCGCAGCGCCGCCACGTAGCCGGCCGGTCCGCCGCCGAGCACCACGATCCTCATCCCGCGACCTCCGTCGTCGTCTTCGTCGTCGGCGCCGCCGCCGTCGCGTCGGCCATCGTCTCAATGGTCGTACCCAGCGCCCCGGCCAGATGCGCCGTGAATCTCTCCCAGACGGCTTCGGGGTCGGGGGCGAGCCCCGCGCCGGCGAGTCCCTCGCCGCGCCAGGGCTCGCCGACCAGCCGCTCGACCGCCGCGACCAGCTCGTCGGGCGGACGGCGCTCGAGCACGCTCCCGTGCACGAGCGCCGTCCGCCCGCGCCGCGCCTGGGCTACCGCCACGACCTTCTCGCCGCCGGCGAGCAGATCGTGGCGCAACGCGGTCGCGAAACACAGTCCCGATCTCGTGTAGGGCACCTCGCGCGTGTCGTCAAGGCGCGCGCCCTCGCGCTCGAGCGCGCGCCGCACCGCCGTGGTCACGAACCGGTACGACGCCTGCAGCGACTCCGACCCGAGCTCGTCGAGCGGGAAGACGACGGCGAACGACCACTCGAACCCGGCGCCGTGCAGCACGGCCCGCCCGCCGGTCGGCCGGCGCACGACGTCCATGCCGGCCGGTCGCAGCGCTTCTTCGGCGACAGCCACATCCAGGGACTGGAACTTGCCCAGCGACAGCGCCGGGGGGTCCCACAGGTAGCGGCGCGCGGTCGTCGTGCGCGCGGACTCGAGCAGCTCCTCGTCGCGCGCCATCTGCGTGGCGGCGTCGGCCACCAGGAGCGGCAGCACGATCACGGGCTACTCGTCCTCGGGGAACCGCTGGCGCACGACCGGGCTGCGCGCCGCCGTGACCTCGTCGAGGCGGCGGACCGGCATCGTGGTCGGCGCTTCGAGCAGCAGCTCCGGCGTCTTTCCGGCCTCCTCCATCACCGCGCGCATGTCGGCGATGAAGGCGTCGAGTTCCTCCTTGGAGTTCGTCTCGGTCGGCTCGATCATCAGCGCCTCTTTGACGATCAGCGGAAAGTAGGTCGTCGGCGGGTGCACGCCGTAGTCGAGCAGCCGCTTGGCGACGTCGAGCGCGCGCACGCCGTGCGCGCGCAGCGGCTCGCCCGAGACGACGAACTCGTGCAGCGGCCGCCGGTCGTAGGGCACGTCGAACAGGTCGCGGATGCCGGCGAAGACGTAGTTGGCGTTGAGCACCGCCGCGTCGCTGACCTCTCGCAGCCCCTCGGCCCCGAGCGCGCGGATGTACGCGTAGGCGCGCAGCAGCACCATCGTGTTGCCGTAGAAGGAGCGGACCTTGCCGATCGACTTCGGGCGTTCGTTGTCGAGGACGTAATAGCCGGTCATTGGCGACGCCGGAGGGGTCTCGCCCGGCGGAGCGTAGTGCACGATCACAGGCGCCGGCAGGTAGGGCTCGAGGATGTCGCGAACGACGATCGGACCAGCTCCGGGGCCGCCGCCGCCGTGCGGCGTCGAGAACGTCTTGTGCGTGTTGAAGTGGACGATGTCGAACCCCATGTCGCCGGGCCGCGAGCGACCGAGGATCGCGTTGCTGTTGGCGCCGTCGTAGTAGAGCAGGCCGCCGGCATCGTGCACGAGGCGGGCGATCTCGACGATGTTCTCCTCGAAAAGGCCCAGCGTGCTCGGGTTGGTGAGCATCAGCGCGGCGACGTCGTCCGAGAGCTTCGTCTTGAGGTCCTCGAGGTCGACGTTGCCACGCGCGTCGCTGACCACCGTGACCGGCTTGTAGCCGGCCATCACGACCGTCGCCGGATTGGTGCCGTGGGCCGTGTCGGGGATCAGGACGGTGCCGGGGTGCCGACCGTGGTCTTCCTGCCACGCGCGCACCAGCAGCAGCCCGGTGAGCTCGCCATGCGCGCCGGCCGCCGGCTGCAGCGTCGTCGCCGACAGGCCGGCGATCTCGGCGAGCCAGGAGCCGAGGCGGCCGAGCACCATGAGGATGCCTCTGGTCTGCCGAGGATAGAGGCCGCCCAGGTCGGGCACGTACGGGTGGAGGTCGCGGAAGCCCGGCAGCGCGGCGATCCGCTCGTTGATCTCGGGGTTGTACTTCATCGTGCACGAGCCGAGCGGATACGTGCCCTTGGAGACGCCATAATCGCGCGTCGAGAGGTTGGTGAAGTGGCGGACGAGCTCGGTCTCGGAGACCTCGGGGAGGCGGGCGGGACGCTGCCGCAGCTCGACCCCGGGGAACAGCTCCTCGACCGTGGGCTCGGGCAGGTCGAGCCGCGGCAGCGAGTACGCCCGCCTCCCCGGCCGCGACTTCTCGTAGATCGTGCGCGTGTCGGTCGTCCCCGCGGCGCCGATGCGGGCGGCCGGAGACGTGGGCAGCGGCACTCTCTTGCCGGCGTCAGGCAAAGTGCTCCCTCATCGCCTCGACCAGGTCGTCCAGCTCGTGGCGCGACTGTTTCTCGCTGACGGCGACCAGCAACACCTGGTCGAGCTCCGGCCACCAGCGGCCCAGGGTGACGCCCGCGAACCGGTCATCGTCGTGCGCCAGGTCGTCGATGACCTCGCCCGCCTTCTTGGGCAGCCGCACTGCGAACTCGCGGAAGACGGGTCCACGCGTGAACGGCTCGACGCCCGGAAGCTCGAGCAGGCGCGAGCGCAGGTAGTCGGCCTTGCGCGCCAGGTGCAGCGCCAGGTCGGGCAGGCCCTGCTTGCCGAGCCAGCTCAGGTAGACGAGGCCGGCGAGCGCGTTGAGCGCGTGGTTGGAGCAGATGTTCGACGTGGCGTTCTCGCGCCGGATGTGCTGCTCGCGGGTCTGCAGCGTGAGGACGAAACCGCGCTTACCGTCGACGTCGGCCGTCTCGCCGACGATGCGGCCGGGCAGGCGCCGGATCAGCTCCTTGCGGGCAGCCATGAACCCGAAGCCGGGGCCGCCGAAGTTCTGCCGGTTGCCCAGGCTCTGGCCCTCGCCGACGGCAATGTCGGCGCCGTACTCGCCGGGCGGCGCCAGCACGCCGAGCGAAAGGGGGTCGACGACGGCGATGAGCAGGGCGCCGGCATCATGGGCGATGCCGGCGGCTTGGCTCATCGCCTCGATACCGCCGAAGAAGTTGGGCTGCTGCAGGACGACGGCGGCGGTCTGATCGTCGACGGCGGCGCGCAGCGCCGCCGGGTCGGTCAGACCGCCGCCGTCGAAGGGCACCTCGACCAGCTTGATCCCGACGCCCTTCGTCTCGGTCGCCGTCACCTGCCGGTACTCGGGGTGCACGGCGCGCGCGACGGCGACCGTGCCTGTGGCACGGCCTGTCTGTGCGCGCGCCACGAACGCCGCCTCGGCCACCGCCGTCGCCCCGTCGTAGAGCGACGCGTTGGCCACGTCGAGGCCGGTCAGCTCGCAGATCGCCGTCTGGAACTCGAAGACCGCCTGCAGCACGCCCTGGCTGCGCTCGGCCTGGTACGGCGTGTACTCGGTGAAGAACTCCGACCGGCCGGTGATCGCGTCGACCACGGCCGGCACATAGCCGTCGTAGACACCCGCTCCAAGGAACGAGGTGTGGTAGGGCCAGTCCCCGCCGTTTCCGAGGATGGACAGGTTCGCCAGCTCGTCCAGCAGCTCCGACTCCGAGACCGGCCCAGGCAGGTCGAGCCGCCCCTTGAAGCGCACCTCCTCGGGGATCTCGGCGAACAGGTCGTCGATCGACTCGACGCCGATCGCCGCGAGCATCTCGCGGACGTCGTCCTCCGAATGGGGGACGTATCTCAAGCGCCGGCCTCGGCCAGGAACTTCTGGTAGGCGTCGGCGTCCATGAGGGCGTCGACCTCGGCTGGGTCGCTCAGCCGTACGCGGATCAGCCAGCCCATGCCGTACGGGTCCTGGTTGATCAGGCCGGGGTCGGCGGCGAGGTCGTCGTTGACGGCGACGACCTCGCCGCCGACCGGCGCGTAGATCTCGGCCACCGACTTGACCGACTCGAGCTCCCCGTAGGCGGCGCCGGCAACGATGGCGTCGCCGACCGCCGGCAGGCTGACGTAGACGATGTCGCCGAGGGCGTCCTGCGCGAACCAGGTGATGCCGAAGGCGGCCTCGTCGCCCTCGACGCCCACCCAGTCGTGTTCCTTGAAGTACTTGAGTCCTGCGGGATAGCTCTCTTCGGCCATCGTCCCTCCTGTCAGCAATGCGCCCGCCGCAGTGCCGGAACGGCGGTTCCAGGTTCCCGCGATGAGCTTACTCCAGACGCCGCGCCCGATTCGAGCCGGCGGCGCCGGCAGGGGCTGGCCGCCCCATGAAGTCGCCGCCGTGGGTGCTGATGATCGTCGGCGTCGCGCTCGTGGCGCTCTCGGTCGTGCAGCTCGCGGTCGCCAGGAAGTAGCGCACCGGGGGTGGTCGGCGCGGCGCCGCAGGCGCCGCGCCGCAGGGGGCGGCGGGCGGCTTGACAGCCGCCCGCCGCCCTTCTTAGACTCGGATGCCCTCGTGGGCGCATAGCTCAGTCGGTTAGAGCGCGTCTCTGATAAGGACGAGGCCCCTGGTTCGAATCCAGGTGCGCCCACCAGCTTTTCTCTCTCCCACCAAGCCGCCGCGCCGGCGCGCGCCGCCACCCGGTGGCCAAGACCTGGCCGGCGACCCGGCCGGCCTCGCGCCGGTGCGCTCGGGCAGCGGCTTGGATTGCCGCGGGCCGTCGTATACTTACAGGCATGGACGTTCGTCAGATGGTCATCTACGGCGTGAGCTTCGACGTGATCGGCAAGCAGCCGATCGTGCTGCTCAAGACGGTCGACGGCAACAAGTTCCTGCCGATCTGGATCGGACACCCCGAGGCCGCCGCCATCCTCATCAAGCTGCAGGGCACCGAGCTGCCGCGGCCCATGACCCACGACCTCATGGCCTCGATCATCGGCCACTTCAACGCGGAGATCGAGCGGGTCACCGTCACGGCGCTGCGCAACAACACCTTCTATGCGATGCTCACGCTGTCGCGCGAGGGCACCGAGATCGAGGTCGACTCGCGGCCCAGCGACGCGCTCGCCTTGGCGGTGCGCGCCGACGCGCCGATCTTCGCCGCCGACGACCTGATCGAGGAGAACGCGATCGAGTTCGAGCACGAGGTCGACGACACCGAGGAGATCGTGGAGAAGTTCCGCGACTTCCTCGACCAGGTCAACGCCGAGGACTTCGCCCACGCCGAGGGCTACGCCTTCGACGAGGAGGAGGGCGACGAGGAAAGCGACGAGCCCGACGAGCCCGACGACGAGGAGGACGACTGAGTGGCCGGCGAGACCGACCCCGTCATCAAACAGTTCCGCGAGCAGATCTCCGACAACGACCTGAAGATCGTCGAGGCGATCAACAAGCGCCTCAAGCTCGTGGCCCAGCTCAAGCGCTACAAAGAGGAGCACCGGCTCGAGTTCTACGACCCGGACCGCGAGCAGTGGATGCTCACGTTCGTGAGCCGCGCCAACAAGGGCCCGCTGTCGCGTGAGGCGCTCGAGGAGCTGTACGCCCACATCCTGGCCGTGACCAAGAGCGAGCTGGGCGGCGAGCCGGCGGCGACCGGCTCCGCCCCCGAGCCCACGCAGACCCAGACCTGATGGCCCGCGCCCGGCGCCGGCAGGCGCCCCGGCACGGTCGCCGGTGGCTCGCCGCCTTCCTGCTCATCCTGGCCGGCGCCGTGACCGTAGCCGTCGTCGTGTGGCCGGGCGTGGGCGGCACCACTCCCCGGGCCGTGGCCGGCGCCTCCGGGACGGCGGCCGGGCCGACTGCGTCGCCGGCCGCCGCGGCCGTCCGCCTGGGCGTCACCCCTGTGTCGCTGACCGCCTCGTCGATCCAGTCGGGGGCGTTCACGACCCACATCGGCGAGCCGGCGTTCCTGCGCTACATCCGTGACGACGCCGGCCACGTCTCGTACGAGATCGGCGTCCTCAAGGTGTCGCCGCCGGCTCGCGTCCCCGTCTACCTGGTCGGCGGCTCGAACGTGCGCGAGATGATCCAGACGCCGGCCGACCTGCAGAAGGCGATCTCCGCCGGCTGCGGGGTGAACACCAAGGTCGTCGACTTCGGCTCGACCAACCAGAACTTCGGCGAGACGATGGCCGTGGTGAACAACCTGCCCAAGGGCCACGGCGTCGTCGTGATCGCCGTCAACCACACGCGCTTCTCGTACACGCCGGCCCAGGCCACGGCCCAGATCCAGGGCACGACGCTGCTGATGCGCTCGCCGGCCCTGCGCGACTTCATCGTCGCGCTGCGCGGCGCGGCGCCGGCCGACACCATCGCCCCCGGCCTGAAGACTTACAAGGCCGACTGGAAGCGCGCCAACGCCGGCGTGCTCGCCGCCGGCCGCACGCCGCACAACGTCTACCTGGCCCATCGGTACCACCAGGGCTACCTGTGGTCCGACGCCAAGAAGCGTTCGCGGGTGCAGCTCTGGCTGAACGGGCGGGGAGCGCCGGGAGCGGAGTTCGACGACCGCCACGGCTTCAACGGCAAGCTGCTGCAGGCGATCGCGGACACCGCCGTCGCACGCGGCTTCACGGTGGTGCTGATGGAGGCGTCGGCCGACAACGTGATCATCAAGCACTCGTTCGACCGCTACCGGGACGTCTACGTGCCGGTCTGCACGTCGATCGCCGCCGGCGTCGGTGGTCTGTACGTCGACCTCAACCCGTCGCTCGGCCTGGTGAACACCGACTTCCACGACCTGACCCACCTCGTCGAGTCGGGACGGACCAAGTGGACGACGGGGCTGGCGGCGGCGCTGGCGCCCGTCGTGCAGGCGATCGCCTCACCGTCGCCCACCAGCTCGCCGTCGGGCAGCGCCTCGGCCTCGCCCTGACCCGAAGGGCGCCGGCGCCGGCGCCCCGGCCGCCCAGGGCCGGGCCCTCAGCCTTTGAGCACCCCCATCGGCTCGAGCCGGGCCACCTTGCGCGACAGGCCCACCCGGTCGACCACGTCCACGACGACCCCGACGTCCTTGTAGGCGTAGGGCGCCTCCTCGGCCAGCAGCGCGGTCGAGCCCGCCTTGACGACGATCCCCTTCTGCTCGAGGTCGCGCCGCACCTCGGCGCCGCTCTTGACCTTGCGCGCCGCCGTGCGCGACATCTCCCGCCCCGCGCCGTGGCAGGTCGAGCCCCAGGTCTCGGCCATGGCCTTGTCGGTGCCGACCAGCACCCAGCTCTCCGAGCCCATGTCGCCGGGCACGATCACGGGCTGGCCGACGTCGGCGTAGTCGGCCGGCAGACCGGGGCGACGCGGGCCGAAGGCCCGCGTCGCCCCCTTGCGGTGCACCCAGAGCACGCGCTCGACGCCATCGACCGCGTGGGTCTCGCGCTTGGCGATGTTGTGCGCCACGTCGTAGACGAGCTCGAGCCCGAGCCGCTCCCACGGCTTGCGGAACACCTGCGCGAAGGCGCCGCGGACCTCGTGCATCATCGTCTGGCGGTTGGCGAAGGCGAAGTTGCAGGCGCAGGCCATCGCCGCCAGGTAGTCCTGCCCCTCGGGCGAGCGCACCGGAGCGCAGGCGAGCTGGCGGTCGGGCAGCTCGTAGCCGTAACCGGCGGTCGCCCCCGCCATGCGCGCCAGGTGGTCGGTGCAGACCTGGTGGCCGAAGCCGCGCGAGCCCGAGTGGATCATCACCACAGCCTGCCCGCGGAACAACCCGAAGACGTCGGCGACCCGCTCGTCGACCACGTCGGCCACGACCTGCAGCTCGAGGAAGTGGTTGCCGGCGCCGAGGCTGCCGACCTGGCCGGCGCCGCGTTTGAGCGCCTTGGCGCTCACGGCATCGGCCTCAGCCCCGGCGATGGCGCCGCCCTCCTCGGTGTGGTCGAGGTCGTCCTGCGTGGCCAGCCCGCGGCCGGCGAGGAACGGCACGCCCTCCTCGATGAGGCGCCTGAGCTCGCGCTGGTTCAGGCGCAGGGCGCCGCGCTCGCCGGTGCCTACGGGGATCCGCCGCATGATCTCGTGCAGCAGCTCTTCGGCGTGCGGCCGGACCTCACCGGCCTCCAGGCCGGTGCGGACCAGCCGCACGCCGCAGTCGATGTCGAAGCCGACGCCGCCGGGCGAGACGACCCCGTCGGCGTCGTCCATCGCCGCCACGCCGCCGATCGGGAACCCGTACCCCCAGTGGATGTCGGGCATCGCGATGCTGGCCTTGACGATGCCGGGCAGCGTCGCCACGTTGACGACCTGCTGCAGCGCCTCGTCGTGGCCGGCCTGCTCGAACAGGCCGGGCGGCGCGTACACGATCCCCGGCACGCGCATGTCGCCCTGCTGCGGGATCCGCCAGGTGAACTCGTCGAGCCGTTCGACCTCGAACGGCCGGCGCTGCTCAGCCGCCATGCGTCGTCACCCCCTCACACGTCGAGGACGACCGTGGCATCCCAACCCTTCCCCGTCCGGCGCAACGCAAGCCCGTGGTAGGTCACGGCCTTGACGCCGGCGTGGGCGGCGTGGCGCGCGGGGTCGAGCGGCTCGCCGAAGGCGCTGCCGCTCAGTGTTCGCGCGCCGAGCACGCCGATCGCGAACGAGTGGAAGACGAGGCTGTCGGCCTCGAAGCGGTAGAGCAGCTCGTTGAGCCAGGCGACGAGGAGCAGGTCGTGCATCGGCGCCTCCGCTTCGAGGCCGACGGCCTGGCGCGGCTCGACCGTCGCCGGATCGCAGAGCAGCGAGCAGAGCGCCAGAGCCGACTGCTCGAACACACCCGCCTCGCTCGGGGCCCACGCGTGGATGCCCACGTCGGCGGTGTGCTCGGTGAGCTCGAAGCCGGCGCTCCCGCGCTCCGGGGGTCCTGCGCCGTGGCGGGGTTCGTCGCGAGGGTTCGTGCCCATTCTTGCCGCCCCTCGCCGCTCGCTGCCCGTGCGGATCGCGCCGCTCAGGCCGGGGCGACGTCGGCGGGGGCCGCCTCCACGGCGGCCCCCGCCGACGTCGCCCGCAGCGCCAGCGCCCGCGAGCGCAGCCCGGCCGCATGGAGCGGCCGCACCATCGCGGAGGCGACCTCCTGGGCCGACTCCAGCGTGCGGGTGAACGCGATCAGGCTGGGTCCGGAGCCCGAGACCGCCACGGCGGCGGCGCCGGCGGCCTTGGCCGCCCGCATCGCCGCCGCCCCGCCCGGCACGCGCTCGAGGCGCTGCGCCTGGTGGAGGCGGTCGTCCATGGCCTTGCCCAGCAGGTCCAGGTCGCTGCGGCGCAAGGCCTCGACGACGAGCGCGGTGCGGCCCATGTTGAACACGGCGTCCGACAGCGCCACGTAGGTCGGCAGCTCCGCCCGCGAGGCCGTGGTCGAGTACTCCATGGCCGGCACGGCCAGCGCCACGTCGAGGTCGGGCACGTCGAACCGCTCGGTGAGCAGCGCGTCCTCGCCCTTGACCACGACGACGAGGCCGCCACACAGCGCGGCCGCGATGTTGTCGGGATGCCCCTCCAGCTCGGCGGCCAGCGTCAGGATCTCGTCGTGCTCGGCCGGCCGGCCGAGCAGCTCGTTGGCGCCGAGCAGGCCGGCGAGGACGGCCGACGAGCTCGAGCCGAGCCCCGATGCCAGCGGGATGCCGACGCGGCAGGCGATGCGCAGGCCGGCCGGCGCGGGCGCGTCGTGCGCCTCGTAGAGGCGCAGCGCCGCCCGCGCCACCAGGTTCTCTTCATCGTCGGGCAGGCGCTCGGCGCCCTCACCGACGGCGGTCACGCGCACGCCGCCCTCGTCCGACAGCGTGAACGTGACGGAGTTCCACAGGTCCAGCGTCAGACCGAGGCAGTCGAACCCGGGGCCCAGGTTGGCCGTCGTCGCCGGCACGCGGACGGTGACCGTGACGGGCGGGCCGGCCATCACTCGGTCGGCGCCTGCGGGGCCGGGCGCGACCGGCCCCGCCGGCGCCTCACCACGACCCACACGATCAGCGCCACGATCGCCACGACGACCGCGTAGTCCAGGTAGTGCAACTGCGTGCGGACGTTCTCCCAGTTGTCGCCGAGCTTGACGCCGGCGAAGGTGAGCAGGATCACCCAGGGCACGCAGCCGAGGACGGTGTAGAGGGTGAACTTCCAGAACGGCATCTTCGCGAACCCCGCCGGCAACGAGATGAACGTGCGCACGATCGGCAGCATGCGGCAGAAGAACACGGTCGCCGGCCCGTACTTGCCGAACCACCTGTGGGCGGTGTCGAGGTGGTGCTGGCGCAAGAGGACGTACCTGCCGTAGCGGCGCACGAACGGTTCGCCGCCGTAGTACCCGACGGCGTACGCGATCCACGAGCCGACGAGGTTGCCGGCCACGCCGGCGATCACGACGCCGACGAACGGGAGGTCGTGCTGGCTCACCGCGAACCCGGCGAACGGCATCGTCGCCTCGCTGGGGATGGGGATGCAGGCGCTCTCGAGCACCATGAGCACGAAGACGGCGGGCAGGCCCCAGTCACCGATCAGCGTGGTGCACCAGGTGACGACGGGATCGACGATGTGCAGCATGGGCGCCACCTTACCACAGCCTCGGCGCGGGCCCTGCCGCGCATGGCCCGCCCGTCCGGAAGGCCGCCGGCCATGCTTTGGTGTAGGCTCACGGGACTGCGCCCGCAGGCATAGACCCGCGCGCGCGAGTCCCGGACGTGGAGGTGCGTGAGCGTGGCGATCGGCTTGATGGACATCGGAGGCCAGTTCGGCGAGGTGCGCGAGGCGGCCGAGAAGGCCGTGCTCGAGGTGGTGCGCGGCGGCCAGTTCATCCTGGGGCCCAACGTCAAGGCCTTCGAGGCCGAGACGGCGGCGTACCTTGGCACGACGGCCTCGGTCGGCGTGGCCAACGGGACCGACGGCCTGACCATCGCGCTGCGCGCTCTGGGCATCGGTGCGGGCGACGAGGTCGTCACCACGCCGTTCACCTTCTACGCCACCGTCGAGGCCATCGTCCAGGCCGGCGCCCGCCCGGTGTTCGTCGACATCGAGCCCGACACGCTCAACATCGACCCCGGCCGGATCGCCGCGGCGGTGACCGGCAGGACGAAGGCCGTCATGCCGGTCGACCTGTTCGGCCTGCCGGCCGACGCCGATGCGGTCGCCGCGGTGGCGAAGGCTCACGGGCTGGCCGTGGTCGAGGACGCCTGCCAGGCCTTCGGTGCCAGCTACAAGGGACGCAAGGCGGGCGCGCTGGGCGACCTCGCCGTGTTCAGCTTCTTCCCCACCAAGAACCTCGGCGCCTACGGCGACGGTGGCTTGGTGACCGGCCACGACGGCGAGGTCGTTGAGCGCGCCCGCATGCTGCGCTTCCACGGCAGCAAGGACAAGAAGACCTTCGACCTCATCGGCTTCAACTCGCGCCTCGACGAGATGCAGGCGGCGGTCCTGCGCGTGAACATGCAGCGGGTGGACGACTGGAACCGGCGCCGGCAGCAGGTGGCGTCGTGGTACGACGCCCATCTGCCGGCGCCGGTCGTGCGCCCGGCCGTGCCCGACGGCTCCACCCACGTGTACCACCTCTACGTGGCGCGCTCGCCCCGGCGCGACGCGATCGCGGCGGCGCTGAAGGCGCAGGAGATCGCCAGCGCGAGCTACTACGTCACCCCGATGCACCTGCAGCCCGCGTTCGCCTCCCTCGGCCACAAGCCCGGCGACTTCCCGGTCACCGAGCGAGCGGCCGCCGAGAACCTCGCCCTGCCCATGCACCCGAACCTGACCGAGGACCAGGTCGAGACCATCGCCGGCGCCGTGGCGAGCGCGCTGGACTGACGCGTGCGGGTCTGGATCGACATCACCAACTCGCCGCACGTCCTGTTCTTCGCGCCGATCATCCGGCGCCTCGAAGACCAGGGCCACACGGTGACGGTGACGGCCCGCAAGTACGCCCAGACCGAGCAGCTGCTGGCCCGCTACGGCCTGGCGGCTGTGATCACGGGCCAGCACGCCGGCAAGAGCGTGCCGGCCAAGGCGATCGGCCTGGTGAACCGCTCGACCCACCTGATCGCCCAGGCGAGGGGGGCGAAGTTCAACGTCGCCGTCGGGCACAACTCGAACGACCTGGCGGTCGCCGCCTGGACGCTCGGCATCCCGCAGGTGACGATGTTCGACTACGAGTACGCCGCCGCCTCGCACCACCTCAACGTGCGCCTCGTCGACGAGGTCATCGTGCCCGACGCGATCCCGCTCTCGCGCCTGGCGCCCTACGGGGCGAAGGCCGACAAGGTCTTCCGCTATCCGGGGCTCAAGGAGGAGTACTACCTCTACGACTTCCAGCCCGACCCGGGGGTCCTCGAGCAGCTCGGGATCACCGACAAGCGCAAGGTGGTCGGCGTGCTGCGCACGGCGCCGCACGTGACCATGTACCACCGCCACGAGAACCCGCTGTTCGACCAGGTCGTGAACGATCTGGCGGCCAAGCGGAACCTCATCCTTGTGATCATCCCGCGCACAGAGGAGCAGCGCCGGCACTACGGCGCGCTCGGGCTCGACGACGTCGTCGTGCCCGAGCGCGCCGTCGACGGCCTCAGCCTGATCGCGGCGGCCGACTTCGTGATCGGGGCCGGCGGCACGATGAACCGCGAAGCGGTCGCCCTCGGCACGCCCGCCTACACGATGTTCGCCGGCCGCCTGGGCGCCGTCGACGAGCGCCTGATCAGCGAGGGCCGGCTGCACCGCGCGTACGCGGCGGACGACGTCGCGGTCAAGAAGAAGAGCCGCCGCACCGTCGTCGCCGAGCCGCGCGACCCGCAGCTGTTCGTCGACGAGATCCTGGCCGTGGCTCGCCGCCGCTGGTCTCGAGGGCGCGGCCCGGTGCTATGATGCGCAGGCGCGACAAGGCGCAGGCGCCGCTCGGCGTCCCCACCCCCCGCCGGCGGGACCCGGCTCAGCCATGAGAGACCGCCTCTTCGTCAGCCGTCATCGGCTCTGGCAGATCGGCATCGACGCCGTCCTGGTGTCGCTGGCTCTGGCGCTGGCGTACGTCCTGCGCTTCGACTTCGACGTGCCGCGCCAGTACGTCCACCAGTTCCTGTACGTGTGGGGCCCGGTCGTCGCCATCGAGCTCGTCGTCTACATGCTCTTCGGCCTCTACAACAAGTACTGGCGCTACTCGGGCGTGGCCGACCTGTGGAGCGTGTTCATGGCCACCCTGGCCGCCGCCTTCGCGGCGTTCGCGGCGGCCGAGATCGTCAGCATGCGGCTGCAGCCCGACATCTACGGCCGCTACGACAACGTCATCACCGCCATCTACCTGCCGGTGTCGGTCGCCCTGCTCAACTGGGTGCTCGCGCTCGGGCTCATGGGCGGCGCCCGCCTGGCCGCCCGCATGTGGTGGGAGCGGCCCTGGCGGCAGGACCTGGCGCGCGACCGCAAGAAGGTGCTGATCGTGGGCGCCGGCGATGCCGGTGAGCTGGTCGCGCGCGAGATGCTCAAGACCCAGCAGATCCGCTACCGGCCCGTCGGCTTCGTCGACGACGACCCCAAGAAGAAGAACCTGCGCATCCACAACGTCCGCGTGGTCGGCTCGACCAAGTACCTGCCGGCGCTGGTCGAAGAGTACTCGGTCGACCAGGTGATCATCGCCATGCCCTCGGTCGGCGGCCGTGTGATCGAGCAGATCGCTCTGCAGTGCAAGAAGGCGAACGTGCCGGTCAAGACGCTGCCCGGCGTCTACGAGCTGATCAAGGGCTCGGTCACGATCGAGCAGCTGCGCGAGGTCCAGGTCGAGGACATCCTCGGCCGGCCCGAGGTCGTCGTCGACTACAACAGCCTCAGCGGCTACGTGGACGACCGCGTCGTGCTGGTGACCGGCGCCGGCGGCTCGATCGGCTCCGAGCTCTGCCGCCAGATCGCGGCGATGGGGCCGCAGACGCTGATCATGGTCGACCACTCCGAGGCGGCGCTGTTCGCGATCCAGCACGAGCTCGAGACCGAGCGCCACTTCACCGCGCTCCGTCCGATGCTGATCGACGTCAAGGACCGCCGCAAGCTGCGTGAGCTGTTCTCGGCCCACCGGCCGGCCGTCGTCTTCCACGCCGCCGCCTACAAGCACGTGCCGATGATGCAGGACAACCCGGCCGAGGCGCTCGAGAACAACACGTTCGCCACGCTCGGTCTCGTCGAGCAGGCCGTACGCTTCGGCGCCGAGCGCGTGGTGTTCATCTCGACCGACAAGGCGGTCGAGCCCGGGACGGTGATGGGGCTCTCCAAGGCGCTCTGCGAGCGCATCGTCGAGACCCTTGCCCGCTCGGCCGACGAGACCAAGCTGATGACCGTCCGCTTCGGCAACGTGCTGGGGTCGAGCGGCAGCGTCGTGCCGATCTTCAAGCGCCAGATCGCCGCCGGCGGCCCGGTCACGGTCACCGACCCAGAGATGACGCGCTTCTTCATGACCATCCCCGAGGCGGTGCGCCTCGTGCTGCAGGCAGGGCGCATGGGCAGCGGCGGCGAGATCTTCGTGCTCGACATGGGCGAGCCCGTGAAGATCGTCGACCTGGCGCGCGAGATGATCAAGCTGTCGGGGCTCGAGCCGGACCGCGACATCCAGCTCGAGTTCACCGGCGTCCGGCCCGGCGAGAAGCTCCACGAGAAGCTGTTCAACGACGCCGAGAAGGTCGTCACCACCTCACACCCGAAGATCGCCATGGCCGTGCGCCGCCCGCTCCCGCGCCCCTACCTCAAGCAGGAGCTGGAGCGCATCACGACCGCGTTGAACGACCACGACGTCCAGGCGGCGCTGGCGATCGCCGACCGGATCGTCCGGCTCGAGCCGGGCGACGTCGAGGCGATCGCCAGCGCCGCGGAGCAGTAGGGACGGCGCTGGGCGCACTGCTCGCAGTCCGGGTCGGCCTGACGGGCCTGCTCGTCACCTTCTTGCCACTGTGGCTGGGCCGGCCGCGAGGGGCTCTTTGGCGGCGGCTTCTCTTCTGCCTCTCCGTGGCCTTCACGGGCCTGACCGTCGCGGCCGGCCTCCTGGCCGTGCGCCACACCTCGGGCCGCCTGGCCAAGCTGCACGTCACGCCGCATCCCCAGCTGCTCGTGCTCGCCGCCGGCGCGGTCGTGGTGCTGGCCGCCATGGTCTGGCTCGCCTACCGCTACCCGCAGTGGGCCGTCCCCGTCCTGGTCGTGCTCATGCCGCTGCGCGTACCGGTGCCGCTCGGCGGCGGCGCCGGCAACCTCCTCGTGCCCTTCTACCTCGTGATCCTGGCGGTCACGCTGGCCGAGCTGGTCGTGCGCGACCGGCTGCGGCAGCCGCCCGAGGAGCGGGTCGACCCCGTGCGCATCGCCCTGGCCGTGATCATCGCCCTGGGCGTCGTCTCGACGTGGTGGGTCGGCCTGCACTACACCGAGCACACCCGGGCCGTCGGCTACGCCCTGATCAAGCTGTTCGCCTTCTACTTCCCGTTCGCCGTCGCCTACTGGGCGATCTACCGCTACACGAGCTCCCGGCAGCAGCTCATCCGCCTGCTGACTGCATTCGTCGGCGCCGGCGTGGTCCTCGGCCTGATCGGCATCGTCCAGTATCCGACGCACTGGGTGATCGTGAACCGGTCGGGGATCCTCCACGAGCAGCAGATGCGGCACGCCTTCCGGGTCAACTCGCTGTTCTGGGACCCCAACATCTTCGGCCGCTACATGGCGCTGTGCGTCGTCTGCGCCATCGGCCTGTTCCTGTGGTCGCGGTACGGGGGCGAAGGCGACGTGGGCGTCTGGCGGCGGCGGCAAGGGCTCGCCCTCGCCGCCGCCGCCATCTGCCTCGTCGCCTTCGCCCTCACCTTCTCGCGATCGAGCCTGGGAGCGCTGCTCATCGGCGCCCTCGTGCTCGAGATGGCGTTCCTCGGGCGCAAGAAGGGGCTGATCGCCGTCGTCGCCACGGTCGTGCTGATCGGCGTCGGCATGGTCGGCATCACCGAGATCCGCCACACCCGCAACTTCGGGCAGAAGCTGACGACGACCTACGGGCTGAACAAGCTCACCGGCGGCCGCTACTTCCTGGTCAGGGCGGGCTACCGGATGTTCCGCAAGGAGCCCCTGTACGGCGTCGGCTTGGGCGGGTTCCCGCTGGCGTTCCCCGCGTTCCGCACCTCGCACGCGGCCGTCATCACGCTCACCGAGAGCCACACCACCCCCGTCACCATGGCGGCCGAGGAGGGCGTCTGGGGCATCGCCGCCTACGTCGGGCTGCTGGCCGTCTTCTTCGGGACGACGCTGCGCAAGCGCCTCTTCGGAGGCGAGCGCCGCCTCTACCTGCTCCAGGCGGCGATCGTCAGCTCCGTGCTGATCGTCATCGTGCACAGCCTCTCCTACAACGCCTTCTTCGAAGACCCGCTGGTGTGGCTGTTCCTCGCCCTCGGCTCGGCCGTGGCGACGCGCATCGCCGTGGGGGCGCGGCGCGGCTACGCCGGCGCGGCGGTCGCGGCGCCTGAGGCGCCGGACCCCGCCGCGCCGGCGCGGAACGCCGCGCCGACCGCTCCCGAGGCAGAGGCGGAGCCCGAAGCGTCCGTCGCCGTCACGCCGCCGTCGTGACCGCCGCGCCCCCCGCGCGGTATGCTTGAGACCCCCGACCCTCCGGAGAGCCGCATGCCAGCCGATCAGACCGCGACCGCTGCGCCGTACGCGCCCGGCTCCGTCTACGCCGCCGTCGAAGAGGCGGCCAAGCAGGCCTACATCCGCGCCCTCAAGGTGCTGCCGCCCGACCTCAAGGAGGCCTTGCGGCGCGCCGACGAGACCGAGACCGATCCGACCGGGCGCAACTTCCTCGACATCATGCTCGCCAACATCGACGTGGCCGAGCGTGACGACAACCTCGTCTGCCAGGACACCGGCACGGTCGTCTTCTGGCTCGAGGTCGGGGAGGAGTGCCCGCTCAACCTCGCCCGGGTGACGGCCGCCATCAAGAAGGGCACCGAGCGCGCCACGCTCGAGTACCCGCTGCGGCCCAACGCCGTCCACCCCGTGACCCGCACGAACACGATGACCAACACCGGCCGCCACCTGCCGGCGATGCACTACGAGTTCGTCGCCGGCCGCGACGACCTGCCCGCCGACGCCCTCAAGCTGCACTGCCTGCCCAAAGGCTCCGGCTCCGAGAACATGAGCTTCCTCAAGATGTTCATACCGGCCGACGGGGTGAAGGCGGTCAAGCGGTTCGTGCTCGAGTGCATCGTGGATGCCGGCCCCAAGCCTTGCCCGCCGACCATCGTCGGCGTCGGCTTGGGCGGCAGCGCCGACCTCTGCGCGGCGCTGGCCAAGAAGGCGGTGCTGCGACCGCTGGGCACGCACAGCGACGATCCCGTGATCGCCGCCATCGAGGACGAGCTCGTCGCCGCCGCCAACGAGCTGGGCATCGGCCCGATGGGCCTGGGCGGCCGCACCACCGTGCTCGGCGTCAACATCGAGTACGCCCACACGCACATCACGCAGAACCCCGTGGCCGTCAACCTGCAGTGCTGGGCCGCGCGCCGGGCCAGCGCCCTCGTCACGCCCACCGGCGACGTCGCCTACGGGTTCTGAGAGGGGAGACGAGATGACCGACGAGACGAAGCTCACGTTCCCCATCGACGACCTCGACGCCCTGCGCTCGCTGCAGGCGGGGCAGACGCTCCGCATCGACGGCCACGTGATCGGCATCCGCGACGCCACCCAGATCGCCATGTTCGACCGCGGCGAGAAGCCGCGGATGGACCTGCGCGGCTCGGTGCTGATCCACACCGCTCCCAACGTCCGCAAGCTCGGCCCCGGCCGCTACGAGAAGGTCTGCATCGGCACGACCACGAGCGCCCGCATGAACCGCTTCACGCGCGGGCTCATGGACCAGTACGGCGTGCGCGCCATCATCGGCAAGGGCGGCCTGCTGGCCGACTCGCTGCCGGTGCTGCAGGAGTTCGGCGGCGTGTACCTGGCGATCACCGGCGGGGCGGCGGCCCTCGAGACGACCCAGATCGAGGAGATCGAGGCGGTCGAGTTCGAGGAGCTCATGCCGGAGTGCCTGTGGAGGTTCCGGGTCAAGGATTTCGGGCCGCTGATCGTCGCCATGGACGCGCACGGCACGAGCTTGTACGAGAGCATCCGCGACGGCGCGAAGGCGAAGCTCGACGAGCTGACGGCGCGGCTCTAGGGTCCGTTTCCGCTTGCCCGCGTGACGGGTATCGTCGCACTGGCCGGAGCCACGACACTGGGGGTCCCACATGCCGCCGCGCCCACCCGCGGAGTTGCCCGCCTACCCGCCCGGCTCGCTCTTCGCCCGCGTCGAGGACGCCGTCGCGGCGACCTACGTCACGGCGCTCAAGGTCTTCCCGCCGGACCTGAAGGCCGCGATCGCCCGGGCACGCGAGACCGAGACGAACGACGGCGGCATCGACATCCTCGACGTGATGCTCGAGACGATCGACGTAGCGGAGCGCGACGACAACCTCGTGTGCCAGGACACGGGCACGCTGGTGTACTGGGTCGAGGCGGGGTTCGACTCGCCCATCGACCTCGCGCGGGTCACGTCGGCGGTGAAACGGGGGACCGAGCGGGCGACGCTCGACCACCCGCTGCGCTCGAACTCCGTGCACCCGCTGACGCGGCTCAACACCGGCACCAACACCGGCCGCCTCTATCCGGTCATGCACTACGAGTTCGTGCCCGGCGAGGACGTGACCGTCCACTGCATCCCGAAGGGCTCGGGCTGCGAGAACATGAGCTACCTCAAGATGCTCGTGCCGGCCGACGGCGTGCAGGGGATCAAGCGGTTCGTGCTCGAATGCATCGTCGAGTCGGGCGGCAAGCCGTGCCTGCCGAACGTGTGCGGCGTCGGCATCGGCGGGAGCGCCGACCTGGCGGCCACGCTCGCGAAGCGAGCGCTGCTGCGCCCGGTCGGCGCCCACAGCGACGACCCACTTGTGGCCGAGCTCGAAGACGAGCTCCTCGAGCTCGCCAACGAGCTCGGCCTCGGCCCGATGGGCCTGGGCGGCAGCACGACCCTGTTCGCCGTCCACATCGAGCACGCCCACACGCACATCACCCAGAACCCCGTCTCGGTCTGCATGGAGTGCTGGAACGCGCGCCACGCCCGCTTCACGATCACGCCGCACGGCGAGGTGACCTATGGCTTCTGACCCCGGGAGCGGGCGTCTCGACAGGATGCGCCGCTTCCCACACCTGACCTTCCCGCTCGACGACCTCGACTCGCTCCGCGACCTGCACGCCGGCGACCGCGTCTGGGTCGACGGCACGATCTTCGGCCTGCGCGACGCGACGCACATCGCGATGTTCGACCGCGGCGAGCGGCCGCGCCGGGCCGACCTGCGGGGGGCGGCGATCGTCCACACGGCGCCGAACGTGCGCCGCGCCGCCGACGGCCGCTACGAGAAGCTGTGCATCGGCACGACCACGAGCGCCAGGATGGACCGCTTCACCCGCGGGCTGCTGAGCGAGTACGGGGTCCGCGCGATCATGGGCAAGGCCGGCCTGCTGCCCGGCTCACTGCCGGCGCTTTCGGAGTTCGGCGGCGTCTACCTGGCGCTGGTCGGCGGCTCGGCGGCGCTGACGACGACCCAGATCGAGGCGATCGAGGACGTCGAGTTCGAGGAGCTGCTGCCGGAGTGCCTCTGGACGTTCAGGGTGAAGGCCTGGGGCCCGCTGTTCGTGACGATGGACGCGCACGGCCGGAGCCTGTTCGAGGAGATTCAGGACGAGGCGCGGGGCAAGCTCGACGAGCTTGCCCCGCGCCCCTAGACCTGTCGGGAACCCCCGCCCTACCCTTCGCCGCACCGCGCCGACGTCAGCGCACGGTCAGCGTGCGGCTCGCCGCCCGCAGCTGCGGGTTGCCGGCCGCATCGGCGGCGTAGACCGTGAACCTGTAGCGGCCCTTGGCCAGCTTGCAGCGGAACCTCGCCCGCTAGGTGGTCAGCGGGTCGGCCGTCTTGGTGCCGGGATGCAGGGTGGCCACGAGCTTGTTGTGGCGGTCGCGCAGCTTGATCGTCACCGTCACGCTGCCGGCGCTCGGGGCCAGGTCCCCGACGCGGTACTTGAGGCTCGCCACCTTGCCGCGCCTGACGTCGCCGCGGCCGGGGCTTTGGTGGTCGGGCGCACGGTGTCGAGGTTGACGGTCAGGGTCTTGGCCGTCTCGGTGTGGCCCAGCGCGTCGATCGAGTAGTACTCGACGGCGTGGGGCCCGTCGAGCGCATGGGTGGCCGTGTCGGCGGCCACCGTCAGGCTGCTGCCCGGCGTCCAGGTCAGGCCGCCGTCGGTCGAGTAGGCGGTCAGGGCCGGGCCGCCGCTCATGCCGGCGCCGGCGTCGTGGGGCGTGAGGGTGATGGTGACGTCGCGCCCATACCAGCCGCTGGCCCGCGACGGTACGGTCGAGACGGCGGTGTCGGGGGGCAGGGTGTCGAGCGTGATCGCGTCCTGCAGCGCCAGGACGTTGCCGTCGGTGTCCCGGTACTCGGCGTCGACGGTCTTGGCGCCATCGCCTGCCGGCAGGACCCAGGCCATGCTGGCCGCGTACGGGCCCCAGGAGCTCCACGAACCGCCGGAATCGCGCACCCGCATGTCGGTCACACCCGCGACCGCGCTGTCGACCGTCACCGTCGGGCTGGTGACGTACGCGTCGCCGCCGTCGAGGCTCATCGTGCCGGTGAGAGCCGGTACGACCGAGAACACGGCGTCCGAGGTGTCGGCGCCGCCACCCGTGATCCGAACCAGGGCCTGCGTCGTCGTCGCGCCGCCGACCGTCCACGACTCGGCGCCGTCGTTGGCCGTCGAGGCGAAGAGCGTCTGCCAGGTCGAGCCGTCGTCACGCGACAGCGCGATCGCGACCGTGCTGCCGCTGCCCGGGGTCCATGTGATGGACCGAGACGATCCGACCGCCCAATTCTCGCCCCCGTTGGGAGCGGTGACGACCGGCGGCACGGCCGCCGACGGCCCGGTGTAGGCCTTGAGGCAGATGTTCGCGGTGGCGCTGTAGGTGGTCAGATCCGACCAGGTCGTCCCGCTGGCACTGTAGAAGCTCTGGTTGGCGCTCGCCGACGCGGCCGAGTCATAACCGGAGACGCGCTGCTCGTCGGCCATCGGCCATGCATAGCCCGGCGTCGTCAGTTTGACCGCCACGTAGAACGCGCTGCCGCTGGTCAGGTCGACCGGCGCGTCGAGCGCGACCGTGTGGAACCCGGCGTCGGTCAGCGTGCCGCTGCCCTCCAGCTGCAGCGAGGAGAGGCTCGTGCCGTAGTAGAGCTGATACGAGGTGTCGACGCCGAGCGTCCAGAAGCCGAGCGCCTTGAGCTGCTCGCTGGCCTGGGCCACGAACCGGTTGGCGCCCCAGGTGGCGACCCCGGAGCCGTACCCGAACGAACCGACGTAGCCGAAGGGGTCCCACTGGTAGTTGTGCGTGTAGTTGGTGGTGGGCTGGGCGCCCATGAACACCGAGGCCTGCAAGTTGCCGTTGTCCAACGTGTCGTAGCCCAGCTCGGAGTCGTAGTAGGAGATCCAGAAGTAGCCCGCGTTGCCCCAGCCCGTGCCCCAGCTGTTCTTGATCAGGAACGCGCCGTTGCCCGGGGCGGCGGGGCTGAAGTTGGTGGCCAGGTAGTCGTCGTCCCAGCCGACCATGGTGACGTCGTGGTTGTAACCGGCCGAACCGGTGTAGCGATAGCTGTGCGTGCCGCTGTTGTAGGAGGCGTTGTCCCAGAAGATCGACACGTCGACCGCGCCCCAGGTGGTGAGCGCGTACTTGAAGTCGTCGTTGTCGGTGGGCGAGGTGCGGGGCGGCAGGTAGACGATGTCCTGCACGTGCTTCTGCAGAGTCAGGGTGCTGGGATCGGGGTGGACGCTGTCGTTGTACGGGTCCTGGGCCTCGGTGAAGGGGCCCGTCCAGCGTGTCAGGTACGAGGCCGCGAGCAGGGAGTTGCCGCCCTCGTCGTAGGTCCAGTCGAAACCGTGGAAGTAGGCGAGGTTGTCCTCGGAGAAGTCCCAGGTCTCGCCGGTGAGCAGGCCCGACTCGAGCGACGCGATCGAGGCGAACGCCCAGCAGGTGCCGTACGGGTTCTGGTTCTTGACCGGCGTGACCTTGCCGAGGGTGCGCAGGTCGAAGCTCGACGAGTAGGTACGGCCGACGGGGCTGTAGCTGAACCCCGCGGGGATGTGGAACCCGGGGACGGGGGCGGGCAGCAGGCCGAGGCCGGGCGCCGCCGCATGCGTGGGGATGACGGGAACGCGTGCCGGCGCCAGGCTCGGCCTCACGCCCGCCCCCAGCGCCTGTCCCGTGCAGAGCAGCCAGATGACCACGGCCGCCAGGGCCGTCGTGCGCAGTCCCCTCATCGTCGTTCTCCTCCCGTCCCGTCGCGCCCCGACCCCCCGGCGCGGCCGTCTCCCGTGTCGTCCGCCGGCGTGGTACCAGCTAAGGCCACGCAGACGCCGCCCGCGCCGAGCGGGCGTACGTAGGATATCGGCACCCGTTCCTCCCGGCGAGAGTTTCGCGCCCGGGCGGTCCGCGACGGTCGGCGAGGACCGACGAGGGCGCCACGATCTCACCGCCGGCCATTATCACTTTGATAAGCTGGGCTCATGGACTTGCGTCACCTCAGGTTGTTCTGCCAGATCGTCGAGCTGGGCAGCTTCTCGCTGGCGGCAGAGGAGATGCACATCACCCAGCCGGCCGCCAGCCTGCAGGTGCGCTCGCTCGAGCGCGAGATCGGGGCGCAGCTCCTCGACCGCTCGGGCCGCGAGGTCATCCCTACCGATGCCGGCGAGGTGCTTTACCGACGCGCCAAGGAGATCCTCGACCTCGACCTGCAGGCCCGGGTCGAGATCATGAACCTCGGCGAGCTGATGGGCGGCCGCATCACGATCGGCGCCTCTACGGGCCCCGGGGAGCATATCCTCCCGGCGCTGATCGCCCGCTTCAAGCAGGAGCACCCGGCCGTCGACATCTCGCTGCGGGTGACCGACACGCGCGAGGTGATCGAGCTGGTGCTGGCCCGCGAGCTCGAGGTGGGCGTGGTCGGCGCCCTCGCCCACCACAAGGAGCTCGCCGTCCGCCCGCTGGCGCGCGACGAGATCGTCTTCATCTGCGACCCGGCACACCCGTGGGCCGAGCGCGGCGAGGTGAGCTTCGACGAGCTTCTCGCCGCGCCGCTCATCGTGCAGCAGCAGGGCGCCGGCATCCGCTCGGTCGTCGAGCAGCACCTCAAGGAGCGCGGGGTCAAGCCGGCGGCGCTCAACGTGGTCCTCGAGCTCGGCCTCAACGAGTCGGTGAAGCACGCCGTGATGGCCGGCGCGGGCGTCACCTACCTGAGCAAGTTCGCCGTGCGCACCGAGGTCGAGCACGGCACCCTGGCCGCGGTGCGGGTCGACGGCTTCCGGATCCTGCGCGACTTCTACTTCGTCCACTCGCGCAACCGCGTGCTCTCCAAGGCCGTCGAGGCGTTCCTCGACTACCTCGGCGAGCAGTACGAGCGGCTCTAGGGCGCGAGGGGGCGGGTCGCGGGAGCGACCCGCCCCCTCGCGCCCACCGGGGTCCCGATTGGCGCCGCCGCGACCGGGAACCTTGGGGAGGACCGCCGCGGCCGCGTACCGGCGCCCAGCCGGCGGGCGCAACGACCGCCGGGGCGGTTGCGGCAGGCAGGACCCCTTTCGACGACGGAAGTGGATGTGACCGACGACCTGAAGGTGCTCGGCATCGCCGGCAGCCTGCGGCGCGAGTCGTACAACCGCGCGCTGCTGCGCGCGGCCGTGCGACTCGCGCCCCCGGGCATGACGGTCGAGACCTGGGACCGCCTCGGCGAGGTCCCGCTGTACGACGAGGACCGGCGGGCGCAGGGGCAGCCGGAGGCCGTCGCCGACCTATGGCGGCGCCTCGGCGAGGCGGATGGGCTGTTGATCGTCACGCCCGAGTACAACTACGGCATCCCCGGCGTGCTGAAGAACGCCGTCGACTGGGTATCGCGGCCGCCGGCCGAGTCGCCGCTGCGCGACAAGCCGGCGGCCCTCATGGGCGCTTCCACTGGCGTTTCGGGCACGATCCGCGCCCAGGGGGCACTGCGGCAAGCGTTCTCGTTCACCGAGACCCCGGTGCTCTTCAAGCCCGGGGTGTTCGTCGCCCGCTGCGCCGCGAGCTTCGACCGCGAAGGCGGAGAGCTCGTCGACGCGACCGCGATCGAGGCGGTCGGAGCCGAGCTCGCCGCCTTCGCCGGCTGGATCCGTCGCTGGCGGGACGGGCGCTGACGGCGGCGCCACGGAGTCGCGTCAAACCGAAGGGAGGCAGCGTGTTCGTCCACATCTCGATCCACTACCCGAAGCCCGAGTACGAGCGGGACCTGGTCGCCTCGATGCACCGCTTCGCCGCGGCCGTCGCCGGAGCGCCGGGCCTGCGAAGCGCCGACGCGCTCAAGGACGAGCGCTCGGGCCGCCTCGTCGGCCTGGCGATCTGGGAGTCGCGCCCGCAGTGGGAGGCCGGCGTCGAGACGATGCGCAAGGCCGTGGAGGACGACGATTTCGACCTCTGGGAAGAGCGCGAGCCCGACGTCTTCCTGCTGGACGCCGTCTGAAAGCGGGCCGGCCGGGGCTGGCTGGCCTCTAGAGGTCGCGCAGGGCGGTGATCGTGGGGTGGTCGCCGCAGACGGCGCACGCCGGCTCGCGCTGCACCGGCAGCTCCTCGAAGGTCGTCTGCAGCAGGTCGACCTGCAACAGCCTGTCGTAGAGCGGCCGCCCGATGCCCGTGACGACCTTGATCGCCTCGCTCGCCTGGATCACGCCGAGCACGCCCGGCGCGGGTCCGAAGACCCCGGGCGGCGGACCCTGCTCGGGGGGGTCGGGGAACAGGCAGCGATAGCAGGCGGTCTGCCCGCCGCGGATCGTGATCGCCAGGCCGACGAAGCCGGTGATCGCGGCCTCGCACAGCGTCTTGCCCAGCAGGACGCAGGCGTCGTTCAGCACGTAGCGGGTGGCGAAGTTGTCGACGCCGGTGACCACGACGTCGTAGCCGCCGATGATACCGGCGGCATTGGCCGCCGTGAGCCGCACCTGATGACGCTCCACGACGACGTTGGGGTTGAGCGCGGTCAGGCGCTCGGCGGCGACCTCGGTCTTGGGGCGGCCGATGTCGGCGGTCGAGTGCAGGATCTGGCGCTGCAGGTTGGAGACCTCGACCGTGTCGGAGTCGACCACACCGAGACGGCCGACGCCGGCGGCGGCGAGGTAGAACAGCGCCGGCGAGCCCAGGCCGCCGGCGCCGACGACCAGCACGGCCGCCGCCTTCAGGCGCTCGATCGCCTCCTCCCGCAGTTCGGGCAGCAGCAGGTGGCGGGCGTAGCGGGTGCGTTCCTCGTCGCTCAGCGGCACGGCGGCCCCTCCTCGAAGAGCGGGCGGCGAGGCCGGCTGGCCGGCCTCGCCGCCCAGTCTACCAGCCACGGTCGCCGTCGGCGCCGGTGGTAGGATGGCAGGCAGGACGGCGACCGAACGGCAAGCCCGCAGGAGGAACCCATGCTCGACGTACTCAAGCTCCCGGAGCGCGTGGGCAAACCTCGCGAGACCGGCATCACGCACGTGCTCGACAAGGGTCTGGGGCCGTCGCAGGTCGACGACTTCATCGCCATGGCCGCCGACTACGTCGACATCGTCAAGCTGGGCTGGGGCACCGCCGTCGTCACCCCCAATCTGGGCGAGAAGATCGAACGGTACCGGGCCGCGGGCATCCCCGTCTGCTTCGGCGGCACGTTCTTCGAGGCGGCGCTGCGGCAGAACAGGCTCGACGACTACGTCACGCTGGTCAAGGGGTACGACCTCGACTGCATCGAGGTCTCCGACGGCACGATCGACATCGACGAGGACGACAAGCTCGCCGTGGTGCGCCGGCTGGCCAAGGACTTCAGGGTGCTCAGTGAAGTCGGCAGCAAGGATTCCGACGTGGTGATCCCGCCCAACAAGTGGGTCGAGCTGATCGAGCGCGAGCTCGACGCCGGCGCCTGGAAGGTCGTGACCGAGGGCCGCGAGTCGGGCACCGTCGGCATCTACCAGTCGAGCGGCGAGGTCAAGGCCGGCCTGATGGACGAGATCGTGCAGCGGATCGACCCCGCGCGGCTGCTGTTCGAAGCGCCCAACAAGAAGCAGCAGGTGTGGTTCGTCAGGAAGTTCGGCACCAACGTGAACCTCGGGAACATCCCGCCCGAGGAGGTCATCTCGGTCGAGACGATCCGCCTCGGCGTGCGCGGCGACACGCTGCTCGACTTCCACTGAGCCGCTACGTGAGGCCGGCGCGACGATGACCACCAACGAGGCCTGGAGGGCGGTCGGCGAGGCGCTCGACGGCGCCGGCTGGCGCTGGCGCGTCGTCGCCGTCGAGCGCCTCGCCGACGCCGCCGGCCGCGTCGCCGACGCCCTGGCGACCGCAGGCCTCTCGCCCGAGACCGGCGACTCCGGCGACGAGCTGCTGCAGGCGGCGCGGGCCGAGGTCCCGGAGGAGCTGCCCGACGCGCGCTCGCTCGTGGTCGGCGCCATCGCGCGGCCGGTCACGCGGGCGACGCTGGTCGTCGACGGCACCGAGCGCACCGTGGTCGTCCCCCCGCACTATGCCGGCTACTACACCGTGCCACGCGGGTTCGCGGAGCTCGTCGCCGCCACCCTGGCCGGGCGCGATCGCCGCGCGGCTCAGGCGCGCGTGCCTCTCAAGACGCTCGCGGCAGGCAGCGGGCTGGCCCGCTACGGCCGCAACAACGTCACCTATGTCGACGGCCTCGGCAGCTACGTGCAGCTGGCGGCCTGCGCCACCGACCTGCCGGCGCCGCCCGAGGCGGCCTGGGGGCGGGCGCGGGCGCTCGTCGCATGCGAGCAGTGCCGAGCGTGCGCCCGCGCCTGCCCGACCGGCGCGATCACGACCGACCGCTTCGTGATCACGGCCGGCCGCTGCCTGACGATGGTCAACGAGAGCGACGATCCCTTCCCCGCGTGGGTCCAGCCGGCGTGGCACACCTGTGCCGTCGGCTGCCTGCGCTGCCAGCAGGTGTGCCCGGCCAACGCGGGGGTCGACCTGCGGGTCGACGAGCCCGTGCGGTTCGACGCGGCCGAGTCGGCGGCGATCCTGGCCGGCGACGGGTCGGCCGCGGGCGATCCGGCCACGGCGGCCCGGCTCGCCGCCTGCGGCCTCGACTACGAGCCCGGTCCGATGGCGCGCAACCTGCGCGCCGTCATGGCCAGCGGCTGAGCCGACGCCGATGCCGGCCCGAGGTCGAGCCGTCGTCGTCCTGGGGGCGCCCATGGAGTCCGAGGCGCTGCTTCAGGGCGTCAATCTCATGCCGGCGGCGCTGCGCGCCGCCGGCCTCGTCGACGGCCTCGCGGCCGCCGATGCCGGCGACCTCCCCATCAGCATCACCGACCAGGAGCGCGACGCCCGCACCGGCCTCGTCGCCTACGGGCAGGTCTGCGCCGCGACGGGCGTCGTGCGCGACGGCGTCCTTTCGCTCCTCGGGGGCGACGCGCTGCCGCTCGTGGTCGGCGGCTGCTGCGGGATCCTGGTCGGCATCTTCGCCGCCCTGACCCAGCGCCACGGACGCGTGGGGCTCGCCTTCGTCGATGGTCACTACGACTTCTACGACGGCGTGACGGCACCAGCCGCGGCGCTGGCCGACATCGAGCTGCGGGTCCTCACCGGCTCAGGACCGGCCGAGCTCGTGAACGCCGGCCCCCGACAGCCCCTGCTCGAGCCGCGCGACGCCTGGCTGCTGGCCTGCCGTGACGCCTCGCAGATGGTGGCCGCGAGTTCTCCCGATCCGTTCGTCGAAATCGCCGCGGCGCACTTCCGCGACGACCAGGCCGTGAAGAAGCTCGGGGCGGCCCGGGTCGGCCGCGAGGCCGCTCGCGGCCTCGCGGCCGACCCGGGCCGCTTCTGGCTGCACGTCGACCTCGACGTCCTGTCGACGGCCGTAATGCCGGCCGTCGACTACCTCCTGCCGGGTGGTCTCGACTGGGACGAGCTCACCGACCTCCTGCGGCCGCTGACGTCGTCGCCTGCGCTCCTGGGCATGGATGTGACGATCTACAACCCGAGCCTCGACCCCGGTCGGCGCCTGGCGCCCCGGATCGTCCGCCTCCTGCGGGACGTGCTCACACCGGACTGAGACCGGCCGGACTCGACCGCGCCGGGTCGTTGGCCGATACTGGACGGGCACCGCCATCGAAGTGGAGAGCGAAGGAGACGTGCTCTACCTCGTCCGCCACGGCCAGACCGATTGGAACCTCGACCCGGCACGCTGCCAGGGGTCGACCGACACGCCGCTGAACGACGCCGGCCGCGAGCAGGCTCGCCGGCTCGGCCGGGAGCTGCGCGGCCGCGGCATCGAGACGGTCGTCACGAGCGAGCTCTCACGGGCCCGCGAGACCGCCGAACTGGCGCGCGAGGAGCTCGATCCGCAGCCGCCGCTGACCGTCGACCCACGCCTGGCGGAGGCCGACCGGGGCACGTGGGAAGGACGCAGCTTCCCCGAGATCACCGAGACGGAGCCCGAGGTCTGGGCCGCCTACCGCGAGCACCCCGAGACGTTCCGCTTCCCCGGCGGCGAGAGCCTGGCCGAGCAGCAACGGCGCGTGCTCGAGGCGGTGCGCGACGCGGCCCTGTCGGGCCGCGTCGCGCTTCTGGTCACTCACGGCGGCAGCATCCGGCTGGTGCGTGCGTTCGTCGAGGGCCGCGGGATCGAGTCGTTCCACGAGCTCCGGACGACCAACGGCACCCTCGTGGAGATCGACGAGCCGGGACTGGCGGCGCGGATCGCCGCGTTCCTGCACAGCGACGACCTCGGCGACCGTGACGACGACGAGCGCGAACGCGACGAGCGCGACAGAGACGACAGCGACGGCGACGTCTGAGCGCCGCCGGCCGGCTCAGCGCGTGAGCGCGGCCTGCCGGCGCAGGTAGGCGCGCGGGGCCGACGGCGCGCGCAGCGGAGCCGCCGCCGGCGCGACCGCCGCGGCGGCGGGCGTAGCCGGCGCACTCGCCGTCGCGCCGTCCTCGACCTGATGGCCGGTCACCTTGAGCTTCACCAGCCCGCCGTCGGCGCCGACGAGGCTCAGCGAGCCGCCCTGGTCGGCGACCAGCCACAGGTGCCAGGTGCCGCCCAGGTCGACGGTGCGGTGGAACGTGAGCATGCGGTAGGCGCCGCTCGCGAGCTTGACCCCCACCGAGCCGAAGTCGCGCACCTCGTCGCCCGGCCCGCGGCCGACGAGGGTGACCCGCCAGGCCCCGCGCTCGCGGCCGCCGTTGCGCACCGTGAGCGTGGCGTCGACTTTGTCGCCCACCTTGTGCATGTCACCGGCGACCGTGATAGGGCCGATGAGCCGCAGCGCGGCCGCGCCCGCCGGAGCGGCCGGTCCGGTCCACGGCGTGGTCGTGGCCGCGGCGGGGGCGCTCGTCGAGGCCGCCGCACCGCTCTGCGACACGAGCTGCATGCCGGGGTAGTAGTAGGCGAGGATCCACCTGTGGTCCTTGCCCTGGTCGGCCCAGTACTGCGAGCCCCACTGCGTCATGTGGTAGCCGTCGGTCGCGCCCCCGTTGTAGGCGCCGGCGTAGTAGGAGGCCTGGAAGACGGCGCCGCCGCGCGTGAGGGCGGTGCTCCACGTCGCGTCCACGGCGTCGTGGTAGCGCTGCCCGTAGTCCCAGTCCATGTAGACCTGGTAGTTGGTCGTGTCGTCCACGTCGGCGCCCCAGGCGGCCACGTCGGGCAGCTTGGTCGGACGCGTCGCCCAGTACCAGGCGTAGGCCTTGACCGCGAGGGCGCCGGCCTGGAGCGCCTGGTCGGAGAAGGCGCTGGGCGGCGCCCACTCGTGCGACAGCACGCGGGCGCAGTAGGTGCGGAAGTCGACCGTGTCGACGCGCACGATCACGCCGTTGGGATCGTTGGCGGGGAACCGGCGGGCCACCTCGATCGTGGCCGGCGGGGTGAGGGAGGCGGCGCTCGTCGCCGCGATCGCCACGTCGGCGAACGCCAGCGTGGCGATCGCGGCGACGAGCGCCGCCAGCACGATCCTGCTCCTGCTCACGTTCCCTCCATGGTGGGCCTGCGTCGGAGACGCGCCGGCGCGAGCCGGGGTTCGCTCTGGTCCGAGCCTGTAAGATAGCCCACATGGCTGCGGACGCCAAACCCGCCGGCGGCGGCATCGCCACCCTCTTCAGAGACTCCGCTTTCTACGGCGCGGGCCGCATGCTCCAGAAGTTCCTCTGGATGCTGCTGGTCCCTCTCTACACCAGCTACCTCACGCCGCGCGACTACGGCGTCATGGGCATGGTCATCGTCACCCAGGGACTCCTCGACGTGATCGTGACCGCAGGCTGGGACAGCACCTTCAGCCGCTTCTATTTCGAGGAGCACACCGACACCTACCGGCGCAAGGTGATCACCCAGACCTTCTACGTCGACACCATCTATCCCGCGTTCTTCCTGGGGTTCCTGCTGCTCGTCATGCCGTGGCTCTCCGAGACCATCATGCACGCTCCCGGCTACACGCTGTACTTCGACCTGGCCGTGATCACCCTGTTCTTCACGAACCTGAGCGACCTGCCGTTCACGCTCATGCGCCTCGACCACAGGCCCAGGATGTTCCTGGCGTTCACGACCTCGAAGGCGCTCATCCAGATCCCGCTCACGGTCGTGTTCGTCGCCTGGATGCACCTCGGGGTGTACGGCGTGCTGCTCGGCAACCTGGTGCCGGCGGTGCTGCTGAACATCGCGGCGCTGCCCAGCTACGTCCACCGGCTGCGCTTCTCGTGGGAGCCGGAGCTGTTCCGCCACATGGCCTCGTTCGCCATCGCCAACGTACCGGCCATGCTCGCCTTCTACGTGCTCAACTTCTCGGACCGGTTCCTGCTGAACCGCTACTCCACCCTCAGCCAGGTCGGCCTCTACACCGCCTCGTACACGCTGGCCCAGCCGGTCTACTTCGCCGGCTTCGCCTTCCGCCTGGCCTGGCCGCAGTGGCACTACCGCTGGCTCAAGCAGCCCGCCGTCCACAAGCGCCAGGTGGCGCGCGGCTACACCTACTACATGCTGCTGACCTGCGTGATGGTCGTGCTGCTGGGCGCGTTCATGCCGCTGATGATCCGGGTGCTGCTGCGCCGGCCGTCGTTCTGGGGCGTCGGCACGGCGGCCTTCGTACTGATCCTCAGCTACGCGGCCTACAACACCTACCACCTGTTCCTGGTCGGCGTGAACGTGACCCGCAAGAACCGCTACCTGCCGGTGCCGGTGGTGATCGCGGCGCTGGTCAACATCGCCATCAACGTCGTCTTCATCCCCAGGTACGGGATGATGGCCGCCGCCTGGTCGACGCTGATCGGGTTCGTGCTGCTGGCCGTGATGATGCGTTCGCTGTCGAACCACTACTATCCGATCCCGCACGAGTGGGTACGGGTCGGCAAGATCGTGCTGGCCACCGCGGTGACCCTGCTCGCGGTCTACGGGGTCGGGCGCGCGATCGGCACCACGGTCTCCATGCCGTTCTGGAGCCTGGTGCGCCACGAGATCGCGATCTCGCCCCTGCTGGCGCTGTTCCCGCTCACCTTGTGGGCGACCCGTTTCCTGCAGCCGGCCGAGAAGCCGGCCGTGCGGCGGCTGTGGCTGCAGGCCACGGGGCGCGGCCGCAAGGCGGCTGCGCCCGTCCCGGGCCTGCAGCCGGCAGCCGCCGCGGCGAGCGCCGGCGAGGCGGCAGGCAGGGCCGCCACGGGCACCGGCGACGAGCTCGACGGCGTGACCTTCACCGAGGAGCAGCTGGCCCAGGAGGAAGACCACGAGGTGCGGGCCTGGAGCGCCGACGCGCGCGACGACCCGGGAGCGTTGCCGTGAGCGTGCTCATCGTGTCGCACCTCTACCCGGCGCCGGGCCACGAGCGGCACTTGTTCGTGCATGAGCAGGCGCGCGAGCTGGCGCGGCTCGGGGTCGAGGTGGAGGTGCTCTCGCCGACCGGCTACGCGCCGCACGTGCTGCGCTTCGACCCGCGGGTCCGGCGGCGCGCCCTGCGCCCGCCGCAGGCCGTGCGCGACGGCGTGGTCGCCCGCTACCCGCGGGTCGTCGTGCTGCCCCGCCGGCTGCTGTTCTCGCGCTCGGGCGACCTCTACGACCTCACGCTGCGCCGCACCCTGCCCGGCCTGCGCGAGCGCGGCGTCGAGCTGGTCCACGCCCACCAGGCGTTGCCCGACGGGGCCGCGGCGGCGAAGCTGGCCGCGGCCCTCGGCCTGCCCTACGTCGTCACCGTCCACGGCGTCGACGTCTACCAGCACCTGCGGCTCGGCGGCCGCGTCGCGCAGGCGACCGCGCAGGTGCTGCGCGACGCGGCCGCGGTGGTCGCCGTCTCGCAGGCGGTCGCGCGCCTGCTGGCGCCGTACGTCGACCCGGCGCGCCTGCACGTCAACGCCAACGGCACGACGCTGCCTCCCGACCCGGTCGCGCCGGCCGACGCGTACGGAGACGACCCGCTCCTGTTCAGCGCGGGCTATCTGATCGAGCGGAAGGGCTTCGCCACCGTGCTGGCCGCCCTAGGGGCGATCGCCGGGCGGCGCGGCCTCGCGGCCGCGCCGCAGCTGGCGATCGCCGGCGACGGCCCGCTGAAGGCCGCGCTCGAGCGCGACGCGCTGGCGCGCGGCCTCGCCAGCAAGGTCCACCTGCTCGGCCGGGTGCCCCACGCCGAGGCGCTCGCGCTCATGGCCCGCGCCCGGCTGTTCGTGCTGCCCAGCCGGGACGAGGCCTTCGGGCTCGTCTACACTGAGGCGATGGCCCAGGGCACGCCCGTCGTCGCCTGCCGTGGCGAGGGACCGGAGGACTTCGTCCGCGACAGCGAGAACGGGTATCTCGTGCCCTGGAGCGACGCGGACGCGCTCGCGAGCGTGATCGAGCGCGTCCTCGACGACCCGGAGGCCGCGGCCCGGCTCGGCGAAGCCGCACGGGCCGCGGCCCGCGAGCTCACCTGGGAGGCGAACGCGATCCGCCAGAAGCAGATCTACGACGACGTGCTGGCCGGCGGCGCCGGCGCAGCCGCGGACGAAGCGCCCGGAGCCTCCGGGGGACCCGGCGCGGGGGGAGGCGGCCGATGAAGGCGGACCGTTTCTTCGCCCGAGCGGCGCTCACGCCGCCGGCCGTGATCCTGCAGTCCTCGTTCGCGAACGCGCTCGGCATCATCCGCGACCTGGGTTCCAACGGCGTGCCGGTGCTGGCTCTCGACTCGAACCCCCGCGCCCTCGGCTTCGTCTCGCGCTGGGCGGCCGGCATGCTCTGCCCCGACCCGCTGGCCGACGAGGAGGCCTTCATCCGCTTCCTCGAGCACCTCGGCGAGCGGCTGCCGCGGCCGGGCGTCGTCTTCCCCACCCACGACGAGTACATCTGGCCGGTGGCGCGCCACCGCGAGCGGCTCGACCGCTTCTACCGCGTGCCGTTCTCGGGCTGGCAGGCGATGAGCCGCCTGGCCGACAAGGAGGAGCAGATCGTCTCCGCCCTGCGGGTCGGCGTCGGCGTGCCGCGCACCGTCTTCATCCGCTCGCGCGACGACCTCGCCGCTCACGCCGACGAGATCGCCGACATCGGGTTCCCTGCCATCTTCAAGCCGGTCGAGTCGCTGGCGTTCAAGCTGCGCTTCCACCGCCCCGTGCTCGAGATCCCGTCGGCCGACGCGCTCGACGAGGTCTACGACCGCTGCGCCGACTGCGGCGTGCTCATGCTTCAGGAGATCGTGCCCGGGGGCGACGACGAGCTGTGGACGGTGGGGTCGTACGTCGACGCCGGCTCACAGCCGCTGGCCGTGTTCACCGGCCGCAAGCTGCGCCAGCACCCGCGGACCTTCGGCACGGCGCGCTTCGCCGAGTCGGTATGGGTGCCGGAGCTGGCCGACGCCGGCGTGCGCCTGCTGCAGGAGCTCGGCTACCACGGCGTGTCGCAGGTGGAGTTCAAGCGCGACGTGCGCAGCGGGGAGTACAAGCTGATGGAGGTCAACGCCCGCCACTGGCTGTGGCACGCGCTGAGCACGGCGTGCGGCGTCAACCTGTCGCTGGCGGCCTACAGGGATGCGATCGGCGAGCCCGAACCGGCACCGCGGCAGGTCGACGGCCGCCGCTGGATCCTGCTGACCAAGGACGGGCCCGACAGCCTGCTCGAGATGCTGCGCCGCGAGACGGCGCCTGCCGACTGGCTGCGCTCGCTGCGGGGCACCCGCATCGACGGCCTCTACGACATGCGGGACCCGGTGCCGGGCGCCATCGCCACCTGGCGGTTCGCGCGGATGGTGTGGGCGCGGCGGCTGGCCCGCCTGCGGGCCCGGCCCGCCGCGCCCCCCTCCAGGGACGACATGGAGCTGTGATGACGGGGACCCGACGATGACCGCCCGCGTGCCCTCCGTGACGGTCTACGTCGAGGCGCCGCCGGCGCTGGCCGCCAAGGCGGCCTGGGTGCTGGGCACGCTGCTGGCGCCGGCCGGCGGCCGCGCCGAGGTCGTGCGCGACCGCGGCGCGGCCGCCGGATGTGCCCTGGCCTACGCACCCGAGCCGGTCCCCGGCGTGCCGACGCTACCCTTCGCGCCCGAAGCGGCCGCGACGATCGAGGCGAAGCGGCCGGTCTCTGGCCACGCGTTCACGCCGATGCAGGTGGGCGGCGAAGCCGTCGCCGGCGCCTTCCCGGTGGGCGGCGACGGCTTCGCCGCCCCGTTCGACCTGGTCGCCTCGGCCTTCGTGCCGCTGGCCTGCTGGGACGAGTTCACGACCACCGAACGCGACCAGCACGGACGCCTGCCGTTCGCCGCCAGCGTGTACGCGCACGCCGACGCGCTCCGACTCGCCGAGCCGGCCGTCGACGGGTACGCGCGCATCGTGCGCGCGCTGGTCGACGGCCGCCGGGCCGAGGCCGGCCTGCCGCCGCTGCCGGGGGTGGACTGGGGCGAGGGCGAGGGCGAAGCGGGCCGGGCCCGCTTCGCCCTCGCCCTCACCCACGACGTCGACGGCCTCAAGCGCTGGACCAGGCGCGGCTGGCTGGCCGCCGGCAAGCGCACCGTCGGCGCCGTGCGCACGCGCGACTTCAAGAAGGCGCGTTTCGAGCTCGGCGGCACCGCCTACGGGCTGGTCCGCGACGTGCCCCGCGGCGAAGATCCCTACTGGACCTTCCCTCACCTGCTGAGCCGCGAAGACGAGCTCGGCGTCGCCTCCACGTTCTTCCTGCTCGCCGGGCATAGCCACCCGATCGACGGCTCGCAACCCGGGGTCTACCAGCGCCGCCTGCCCGACCTGCTGCGCCTGCTCGGGCTGCACCGCCGCGAGGTCGGCCTGCACGGCAACCACGCCGACGGCCGCGACGCGGCGGCGCTCGCCGACCACCGCTCGTCGCTGGGCGAGCGCGCCGGCCAGACGATCGACGGCGTCCGCTTCCACTACCTCAAATGCGCCTACCACGAGACGCTGCCGCTCCTCGATGCCGCCGGCTTCGCCTACGACACGAGCATCGCGTTCGCCGAGCGCGAGGGCTTCCGCTGCGGCTGCAGCTTCCCGTTCCACCCCTACGACGTGCGCCGCGACCGGCCGCTGGCCGTCATCGAGCTGCCGCTGGCGCTGATGGACTCGACCCTGCAGGAGAAGAAGTACCGCGCCCTCGACGCCGATGCGGCCGCTGAGGCGGCGCCGGCCGCGCTCCGGCCCCTGGCCGGATCGGGCGGCGGCGCTGCCGTCCTCTGGCACCACAACCGCTTCCACCCCTGGGTCGGCCAGGGCTACGGGGACGTCTACTGGCAGCTGGTCGACTGGGTACGCGAGCAGGGCGGCGTGGCGCTGCCGGCCGGCGAGGTCGTGCGCCGCTGGCGCGCGGCGACCGGGGAGACGACGCTGTGACCGCGCTGACGCGCGACCGGGAGGCGCCGCGATGAGCGACGCCACGCCTCGCACGCTGCTGATGGTCGCCAACTACTTCCCGCCGATGGCCAGCGGCGGCACGGCGCGCCAGCTGCGCTTCATCAGGTACCTGCCGGAGTTCGGCTGGCGGCCGGTCGTGCTGTCGGCGAAGGCCACCGGCCCGGTGCCCGACCCCGAGGGCGTCGAGATCCACCGGGCGGCGGCGCCGGGGCTCGAGGGCGCCTACGCCCTGGGCCGGCGCCTCAGCCGCCCCGGCGCCGCCGCCCGCTCCCGCCTCGCACGCGACGCGCGGCTGGCGGGTGGGCCGGCCCGGCCGGCCGCCGGCGGCCCCGGCGACGACCGCTCGGCCGGGGATGCCGCGGGCGTGCCCACCGGCGACGCCGCCCCGCCGAGCTTCACGAGCCGTCGCGGCGCCGTCAACGCGTGGCTCATGGTCCCCGACGAGTACATGGGCTGGATCGCGCCCGGCATCCGCTTGGGCATCCGGCTGCTCGAGCAGCAGCGCTTCGACGCCATCTTCTCGAGCTACCCGCGCGGCAGCACGCACCTGATCGCGGCGGCGCTGGCCGAGCACAGCGGCCTGCCCTGGCTGGCCGACTACCGCGACCCGTGGCCGACGCACCAGTTCCGCCGTTACCCGACGACGCTGCACCGCAAGGCCAACTTCGCGCTCGAGGAATGGGCCCTGCAATGGGCCTGCGGCGCCACCGCGACCAACGAGCCGATCGCCGAGGACCTGCGCCGCCGCTACCCCGACCTCGCGCGCGCCGTCTGCGTGCTACCCAACGGCTACGACCCGGAGGAGCCGGTCGACGACGTCGACCTCGGCCCGGGCTTCTGGCTGGTGCACACCGGCAGGCTGTACTCGCGCCTCGAGGCCGCGCAGCGGTTCCTCGAGGCGTTCGCCGGCCTGCCCGACGACGTCAACGTGCTATTCCTGGGGATTGACGGGCCGCAGCTGCGCGAGCGAGCCGACCGCCTGGGCATCGGCCACCGCGTCCGCATCGAGCCCTTCTCACCGCGCGCTCGCGCCCGCGGCGCGCAGCGCGCGGCCGACGCCCAGTTGCTGATCACCGGGCTGGCGCCCGAGGCGCTGTCGAGCAAGATCTTCGAGTATCTCGAGGCCGGCAAGCCGATCCTGGCCATGACCCCCGAGTACTCCTCGGCGGCGAAGCTGCTGGGCGAGGTCGGCGGCGGGCGGGTGGTCCCGCCCGCCGCCGACCTCGCCCAGGCCCTCGCCGCCTTCGTCGCCGACGTGCGCGGCGGCGCCGTGGCGCCGCCGCGCCGCGAGCTGGTCGAACGCTTCGACGGCCGGCGCCTGACCGGCGAGCTCGCCCGCTTCCTCGACGCGATGGTCGGATGAATATGGCCGTCGCCCCGCAGGACGCGCGCGGGCCGGCCGCCGGCCGCGCTCCCCGCCCCCCAGCGTCGGCGACCGTTGCCTGGGTCGCGCTCGCAGCCGGCGTCGTCCTCACCGTGCTCGGCGTCTGGGGCCTGTACCACCATCCCCGCCGCGCCCTGGTGGCCGGAGTCCTGCTCGCCGCCGTCGCCCTGGTCGTCGCGTGGCGCCGTCATCTTGCCGCCATCCGCTTGCGGCACGTCGTCTGGTGGATGCTCCTGCTGATGCCGGCCGCGGCCTTGATGGGGCCGGCGCTGGCGTTGCCGCAGTTCCGCAGCCTCTTCCTCTTCCGCGTGCTGGTGGTCGCACTGATCGTGCTTTTGCCGGTCTGGGTGGCGGTCGTGCGGCCCCGCGTCGTCCTCGCGCCCAAACGCCTCTACCAGCTGCTGGCGCTGTGGCTCGGCTGGCTCACGCTGAGCCTGTTCTGGGCGGCCGACAAGGGGGCCGGCTTCCGCTACCTGGGGCTGCTGGCGCTGATGACGCTCCTGCTGGGGGCGACCGCGAGCGCCGGCACGACCCGCCGGCGGCTGCGGTTCCTGCTGGGCTCGCTCGGGGTCGTGTACGCGCTCGCGGTCGCCCTCGCCGTCCTCGAGGCCGCTGTCTCGGTGCGCCTGCCCTGGGCCTCGTCGGTCGGCGCCGCCAAGGTCGGCGTCACCGTCACCAGCTTCTTCTACAACGCCAACAACCTGGCGACGTTCGTGGCCATCATCTGGCCGTTCCTGCTGTTGGCGGTGTTCACGGCGCGGCGCTGGGCGGTGCTGGCCGCCGGGCTCGCCGGCGCCGCCGGCGGCCTCTGGACGCTGTTCCACACCGGCTCGCGCACCAGCCTCGTGACCGTCGTCCTCGAGACCGTGCTGCTGGTCGCGCTCCTGGCCGCGCGCCGCCAGATCAGGGGCTGGCGGCTCGGCCTCATCCTCGGCCTCGCCGCGGCGATCCTCGTCCTCTTCGGCTTCCTCGCCTTCAACAGCTCCTCGTCGTACCTCGCCAGCCAGTTCCGGCTGAAGAACGTGGCCAGCAACGCCCAAGCCCGCACCGGCTCGACCGGCACGCGGCTGGCGCTGCTCGACGCCGGCGCGCGGGTCAGCGCCCACTACCTCTTCCTGGGCGTGGGCCCCGGCAACGCCGAGAGCCGGATCCTCGCGCAGCCGGGCATCTCGGTCGCGTTCGGCAACCTGCACGCCTGGTGGATGGAGGTCTTCGTCGACGGCGGCCTGCCCGGCTTCATCTTCTACGCGTTGTTCTACCTTGGCCTGGTCGTGGCGCTGTGGAGGCGAAGCGCGGCTGCCTCTCCGGGCCAGCTCCGCTTCGCCTCCACCGCCTGCCTCGTGGCCCTGCTCGGCTTCGTGGTCGGCAGCTTCGGCCCCAGCTCGGTCTTCGACTTCGCGCCGATGTGGGTCCTTTTCGGCGTGTCGCTGGCCATCCTGCTGCGAGCCCACCTCGACGCGACGCGAGCCGATCCGTCGCAGGCTCGACTCGACCTGCACTGAGTGCCTGACGACGGCCAGCCCGGCCGCCGTCCCCGTCAGCTCACTCCGCCCGCCCCTCCCGCGCCTCCACCACCCGCTCGATCCGCCGGTCCGGCACCAGCCAGATGACGGCCACGAGCCAGTACAGGGCGAGACTGATCCACGGCGACACGAAGGCGAGCGGAACGGCGACGGCGTAGATCGGCGGCGACACCTTGCCCTTGACGTCCCGCCCCACCGCCTGTGCCAGGATCCCGCCCTCACCCTGACTGGCCATGATCGTGCGCTGCAGCACGAAGTAGGCGATGGCCGCCAGCAGCAGCACGCAGCCGTACAGCGCGGTCGGCGTAGGGGCGAAGCGGTTGCGCCCCATCCAGCCGGTCACGAACGGCACCAGCGACAGCCAGAACAGCAGGTCGAGGTTGGCCCAGAGAATGCCCCCGGTGACGCGCTCGGTCACGGCCAGCATGTGGTGGTGGTTGTTCCAGTAGATGCCGAGGTAGACGAAGCTCAGCACGTAGCTCAGGAAGATCGGCCACACCGGCCTCAGGTCGCTCAGGTGGGCGCCGGCCGGCGCGGTCATCTGCAGCACCGAGATCGTGATGATGATGGCGATGACGCCGTCGCTGAAGGCCTCGAGGCGGTTGGTGGTCATGGCGGTGTTCTTACCCGGTTCGTCGGGCGCGGGCGTCATAGAAGGGGGGGCGGGGGGCGCTGCAGCGCCCCCCGCCCCCCTTCGCCCCCTGCAACCGGAACCCGAACCCCATCGCCGCGGAGCCGCTCGACCGGCGGGCCCCGATGAGCTCGTCTGGTAGACTTCTCCGCGGGCCGCGCCCGCCGCGCGGGCGCGGCCCGCGTCGTGACGGCGACAGCAGCGAGGCGCCCACATGGTCACCGACCGGTTCCGCAACGTGCTCGTCCTGGCCCCGCATACCGACGACGGCGAATTCGGGTGCGGCGGCACGATGGCGCGCCTGCTCGAAGAAGGCGCGACCGTGACCTACGTCGCCTTCTCGACGGCGGCGCGCTCGGTGCCGCCCGACTTCCCCAGCGACATCCTCGAGAAAGAGGTCCGTCAGGCAACGACGCTGCTGGGCATCGACGAGGCGCACCTCCGCGTCTACGACTTCGAGGTGCGCACCTTCCCGACCGTGCGCCAGGAGATCCTCGAGCAGCTCATCGTGCTGCAGCAGGAGATCGACCCCGACTGCGTGATGATGCCGGCGCTGGTCGACCTTCACCAGGACCACAAGACGATCGCCGAGGAGGGTCTGCGGGCGTTCAAGCGCACGACCGTGCTGGCCTACGAGATCCCCTGGAACAACCTCAACTTCAACCACCAGGCTTACGTGCGCCTCGAGGAGCGGCACGTGCAGAAGAAGGTCGACGCCCTCGCCTGCTACAAGTCGCAGCAGCACCGCAACTACGTGCGCGAGGACTACATCCGCAACGTCGCCTTCACGCGCGCCATCGACGTCGGCTGCGAGTTCGCCGAGGTGTTCGAGGTCTACCGCTGGATCATCTGATGCGGCAGCCCCGCGGCGCCCGGGAGCGCCATGCCTGACCTGCGCCCCATCAAGCTCGTCCTGACCGCGGTGGGCTGCCCCGGCGCGTCGACTCTTATTCGCATGCTCAAGGCCAACGGCGAGCGCGAGGTCGAGATCTTCGGCGTCGACGTGCGCGGCGACGCCATCGGCCGGTTCCTCTGCGACGGGTTCGAGACGGTGCCGCCGGGCGCGTCGCGCGACTACATCCCGGCCATGGTCGAGATCGTCACCCGCGAGAAGCCCGACGTGCTGTTCGTGCAGTCGAGCTACGAGGTGGGCTACATCGCGCGGCACCGCGATGGCTTCGAGGAGATCGGCGTGCGCACGCTCGTCGCCTCGCCCCAGGCCATCGACTTGTGCAACGACAAGGCGGCGATGCACTCGGCGCTGGCGCACTCGCCGGTCAGGCAGCCGCAGCTCCTCATGCCCAAGAGCCTGCGCGAGTTCGTCGACGGCGCCAAGGCGCTCGGCTACCCGAAGCGCCCGGTCTGCTTCAAGCCGCCGGTCAGCAAGGGGTCTCGCGGGTTCCGCATCCTGAGCGCCCACGTCGACAAGGTCGACCTGCTGCTCAACGCGCGGCCTAGCAGCCTGTACATGACGCTTGACGAGTTCGAGGCGCTGTTCCGGGGCGTGGAGCCGTTCCCGACCCTGATGCTGATGGAGCACGTCGACGGCGAGGAGTACACGGTCGACGCGCTGGTCGACGGCGGCGAGATCCTGCTCGCCCAGGCCAAGACGCGCGAGGCGATCGACACCGGCCTGGCGATGGTCTTCAAGACGGTGGACCGCCCCGACCTGATGGAGGCGGCGCGGCACGTCTGCGAGCAGCTCAACCTCGACTGGTTCGTCAACATCCAGTTCAAGGGCGACAGCCTGCTCGAGGTGAATCCTCGCGTGTCGACGTTCGTGTACCAGGAGGACTTCATCCTGCCGTACCTGGGCGTGAAGTACGCGCTCGGCGAGCTCAGCGCGCGCGAGGTGAGCGGGGCGCAGATGCGGCTGCGCGAGTCGCGGCGCACCGTGCGCTACTACGACCAGGTGTTCTGGGACGTGTGAGGCGGGGGCGCCGGCGCGCTAGGCGGAGCCGACGACGCGCGCCGGCGCCCCCATCACCTTGGCGCCGGCCGGCACGTCGTGGGTGACGACCGAGCCGGCGGCCACGATGGCGCCCTCGCCCACGGTCAGCCCCGGCAGCACGATCGAGCCGGTGGCCAGGTACGCGCCAGGGCCGATGCGGCACGACCCCGAGACGATGCAGCCCGGCATCAGCGAGGCGAAGTCCTCGAGCGCCGTGTCGTGGCCGACGATGCCGTGCACGTGGACGACCACGTGGTCGCCGAGCGTGACCGGCGGCGTGAAGCTGGCGCCGGCATGCACGAGGCAGCCGGATCCCATCGTCACAAGATCGGGATCGTAGGTCGCCGTCGGGTGCACGAGCGTCGCCCAGTCTGAGACCTCCGCGCCACGGAGCCCGACCTCGATGCGGCGGATGCGCGAGTCGCCGATGGCGACGACGCCGGGGATCGCGCCGACGAGCCGGAGCGGGAGCTGGCCGAGGACGGGGACCCTGAAGAGCACGTCGCCCAGCGGATCGCCCGAGCGGCCGAGGAAGGCCTCGACCTGCCACGGCGCACCCTCGCGCGCCAGCGCCGTGACGAGGTCGAAGACCTCCTTGGCGTAGCCGCCGGCGCCGACGATGGCGAGCGGGGCGGTGGCTGGGTGGTCGGGGTGCGGCGATGGGGCCGGCATGGCCGCAATACTACCCGATGTAGAATCGGCCCGTGGACCAGCGACCCCGAGTCCTGCACGTCTCCGTCGTCCACCGGCCCGACGACCCTCGCATCTTCGAACGCGAGTGCCGTTCGCTCGCCGACGCCGGCTACGACGTCTCGTACCTGGTGCCCGGCGGATCGGGCGAGCGTGACGGCGTCACGCTGCTCGGCCTGCCCGAACGCCCGCGCGCCGCGCGCTGGCGTCACGCGCCCGAGATCTGGGCGGCGGTGCGCCATCTGCGTCCCGCACGTCGTACACGTGCACGACCCCGAGCTGCTGGCCCTGCTGCCCACGCTCAGGCCGCTCGGGCCGCGGCTGGTCTACGACATGCACGAGTACATCGCCCAGGCGGTCAAGACGCGGCACTACGTGCCGGGACCGGCGCGGCGGCCGCTGGCGGCGTGCGTCGGCGTCGCCGAACGCACGCTGGCGGCGGCGGCCGACGGCGTCGTCGCCGTGGTGCCCGAGCAGTGGCGCGAGCTGGGTGGGCGCCCGGCCCTGCGCATCCTGCTGCCGAACTATCCGCGGTTCTCGCGGTTTGCCGAGGTGGCGGAGGCGAGAGCGGCCGCGCCTGGGCGGAGTGCCGGCGGCGAGGGCGGCGCCGGCGGCGAGGGCGGCGCCGGCGGCGAGGCCGCCGGCGCCGCCCCCCTGCGGCTCGTCCACATCGGCACGCTGGCCGAGACCCGCGGCATCGGGCTGATGCTCGACGTGATGGCCGAGGTCGGCGACGCGGCGACGCTCACGCTCGGCGGCCCCTTCCCCGACCCGGGGTTCGAGGTCCGCTGCCGGGCCCGCGTCGAGGGCGAGCTCTCGGGCCGCGTCCGGCTGCTCGGCCGCGTGCCGCCGGCCGAGGTCCCCGGTCACCTCGCCGCCGCCGATGTCGTCTGGATCGCCGGCCTGCCGACAGCCCAGTACAGCCTGCCGGCGGTGTCGACCAAGCTTTTCGAGGGACTCGCGGCCGGCTGCGCCGCGCTCGTCCCGGCGCTGCCGGGCCGCAGCGAGGTCGTCGAGCGGGAGCGCTGCGGCCTGGTCGTGCCGGCGACGGTCGCCGGCCACGCCGCCGGCGTGCGCGCGCTCGCCGCCGACCGCGCCGCGACCGCCGGGATGGGCCGCCGCGGGCTGGCCGCGGTGCGCGAGCGGTACTCGTGGGAGGCCATCGAGGGGCGCCTGCTAGACTTCTACGCGATGCTGCTCCCCCAACGCCGGTCCGCCTCCCGATGAGGATCCTCTACCTCCACCAGTACTTCGTCACCCGCGAGGGCGCGTCGGCGACGCGCTCATACGAGTTCGCGCGCCGCCTGGTCGGGGCCGGACACGAGGTCACGGTGGTCACGGCGCAGGCGCCGGGCCAGAGCAGTCCCGGCGGCGGAGCAGGCGGGGGCGGCGCGAGCGGCGCCGCAGGCGGGCGCTCGCGCCGCTGTCCCGTGCTGCGCACGAGGGTCGACGGCATCGATGTGCTGGTCGTCTCGGTCCCCTACGCGCAGACCTTCTCGTACGGCATGCGCCTGGCGTCGTTCGCCGCGTTCACCCTGGGGGCCGCGGCCGCCGGCCTCGTGCTGCCGCGGCCCGACGTCGTCTTCGCCACCTCCACGCCGCTCACGATCGGCATCCCCGGGATGATCGCGGCGCGCGCCAAGCGCGCGCCGCTCGTCTTCGAGATCCGCGACCTGTGGCCGGAGGCGCCGATCGCCATCGGCGCCCTCACCAGCCCGCCGCTCATCGTGGCCGCGCAATGGCTCGAGAAGACGCTCTACGACGCATCGGCGCGCGTGGTCGTGCTCAGCGAGGCTTCGCGCGACGCGCTCCTCAACCGCGGGATCCCGGCCGGGAAGCTTGCCTTCATCCCCAACTCCAGCGACCTCGACCTGTTCCGGCCCGACCCGCCGGACGAGGTCGCCCAGGCCGCCGCCGCGTTCCGCGCCGGGCACGGGCTGGCGGAGGACAGCTTCGTCGCCCTCTACGCGGGCGCGATGGGCAGGGCCAACGGGCTCGACCAGCTGGTGGACGCGGCGCTCGCCCTCCAGCAGGAGGGCGAGCGCCGCGTCGCCCTGGTCGCCGTCGGCGACGGCAGCGAGCGGCCGCGGCTGCAGGCGCGGGCGGCGGAGCTCGGGCTCGAGAACCTGCTGTTCCTGGCCCCGCGGCCCAAGGAGGCGCTGCCCGCGCTGCTGGCCGCGGCCGACTGCACGCTCACGCTGTTCGCCCCCGACCCGGTCTTCCAGACCACGTCGCCCAACAAGTTCTTCGACGGGCTCGCCTGCGGCCGGCCCGTCGTCGTCAACGTCGACGGCTGGCTGCGGCGGCTCGTCGAGACCGACCGGGCAGGCCTCTACGTGCCGGCCGGCGACGGCCCGGCCCTTGCGGCCGCCCTGGCGGCCCTGGCCGCCGAGCCCGAGGCGGCGCGCGCCATGGGCGCGCGCGCGCGCCGCCTCGCCGAGCGCGAGTTCAGCCGCGACGAGATGGCGGCGCGGCTGCTCGAGGTCCTGACCGCGACCGTCGCCGAAGCCGAAGCCGGCGGGGGGTCCGTGCCGGGAGCCGAATCGTGAGCGGCCCCCTGGCAGTCCCGGTCACGCCGCCGCACCGCTTCTACCGGCGCCACGGCAAGCGCGCCTTCGACCTCGCCGTCACCCTCGTCTCGATGATCGTCGCCCTGCCGATCATCGGCGTCCTCGCCCTCGTCGTGCTGGTCACCAGCGGCCGTCCCGTCCTGTTCCTGCAGGAACGTGTCGGGCAGCACGGGCGCATCTTCCGCATCTGGAAGTTCCGCTCGATGGTCGTCGACTCCCACCTGCACGAGCACGGCTACTACCTCAAGGACAAGGACCCGCGCATCACCTGGTGCGGGCGCTGGATGCGGGCCCTCAGCCTCGACGAGCTGCCGCAGCTGTTCAACGTGATCGGGGGCGACATGAGCCTGGTCGGGCCGCGGCCCAACCTGCAGTTCGTGGTCGACCAGTACCGCCCGCTCTACGAGTCGATCCTCAGCGCGCGGCCCGGCCTGACGGGCTACGTGGCGATCCGCGGCCGCAACCGCCTGCGCCGCTCGGAGATGCTCGAGTGGGACCAGAAGTACGTCGACGAGATCAGCCTCGCCACCGACCTGAAGATCATCGTCGAGACGGTTCCCAGCGTGCTGCTGCGCAAGGGCTCGACGAACGACGTCAGCAAGGAGTTCCTCGAGGACGTCGAGCACCAGAGCGCGCCCCCGGCCCCCACCGACCCCGTCCCGCCGCCGTCCGACCGCGAGTGACGCCGCCGCCCGGCGCGGCGTTTGCCGCTCGCGCCGCGCGTACGGTAGGGTCACGGCGATGAGCACCGACACCCCCGCCATCCTGGGCGGACCGCCCGCCTTTCCCGACGGATTGCGCCTGCTGCGGCCCACCCTGCCGCCGCTCGAGGCGCTCAGGCCCGGCCTGGAGAGCGCCTTCGCCACCGGCATGGTGACCAAGGGGCCGGCCCTGGCCGAGTACGAGGGCCGGCTGGCCGAGCACCTGGGCGTCGCGCACGCCATCGCGGTCTCGTCGTGCACGGCCGGTCTGATGCTCGTGTTCGACGGCCTGCGGCCGGAGGGCGCGCCGCGGGCCGGCGGAGCCGCGCCGGACGGCGCGCCCCGCCCCCAGGCCGTCATGCCGAGTTTCACGTTCATGGCCACGGCGATGGCCGCCGTCTGGGCCGGCCTCGAGCCGGTCTTCGCCGACATCGACCCCGACACGTGGTGCCTCGACCCGGCCGCCGCCGAGGCGGCGATCACCGCCGACACGGCGGTCGTCGTGCCGGTCCACGTCTTCGGCGTGCCCGCCGACGTCGACGCCTTCGACGAGCTGTCGCGGCGCCGCGGGGCGCCCGTCGTGTACGACGCGGCCCACGGCTTCGGCGCGCTGCGGGACGGGCGGCCCCTCGGCGCCGCCGGCCTCGCCAACGTCTTCTCGACCTCGCCGACCAAGCTGCTGATCACCGGCGAGGGTGGGGTGGTCGCGACCGACGACGACGCGCTCGCCGAGCGCGTGACCGTCGGTCGCGAGTACGGCAACCCCGGCACCTACGACCCGCTGTTCGCCGGCCTGAACGCGCGCCTGCCCGAGACGAGCGCCCTGCTCGGCACGGCGAGCCTCGACCTCCTCGAGGCCGAGGCTCGCCGCCGCAACGAGCTGGCCGTGGTCTACCGCGACCTCCTCGTCGGCTCCACGCCGGGCATCGTCTTCCAGCGCCTGCGGCCGGGCGACCGCAGCTCGATGAAGGACCTCTCGATCCGCGTCGTCGCGGCCGGGTTCGGGCTCGACCGCGACGCCCTCGCGACGGCGCTGGCCGCCGAGGGCGTCGACACGCGCGCCTACTACGTCCCGCCGGTGCACCGCACGGTCGCGTTCGCGGGCAGCGGGCCCGCCTACGAGGAGCGCCTGCCCGTGACCTGCGCGCTGGCCGACGAGGTCCTCACCCTCCCCGCGTACGGTCGTATGACCGAGGCCGATGTCGAGCGCGTGGCGGGGTGTATCATTGCCGTCCGACGGCACGCGGAGGCCATCCGCGACGCCGCCGCCCGGCAGCGGCGACCGCAGGAGTGAACGGCGTGGCCAGCGACGACGAGCTCGACATCGACCTCGGCGGCTACCTGGGTGCGCTGGCGCGCTCGTGGTGGATCGTGCTGGTGATCGCCCTCGTGGGGATGGGCGCCGCGGTGGTGTTCACCCTGGCCCAGCCCAAGACCTACCAGGCGACCAGCGCCGTGTACCTCGGTCAGCCCACCGATGCCACCGGCGCCGCCATCACCGGACTGCAGTCCAACGCCAAGGCGGCGGGTCAGATCGTCACCGCCGAGGGCACGTTCAAGGACGTCGCAGGCACGGTCGGTCAGGGCGAGACGGTGCGCAAGCTGCGCGACGGCGTGACCGTGGCGTATCCGACGACCAGCATCAAGGGCGTCTCCTCGCCGGCCAACTTCGCCACCATCACCGTGACCGACACCAAGCCGGCGCGGGCGGCGGCGGCGGCGAACGCCCTCGCCGCCGCCCTCGTCGCGAAGACGTCCACGTACGCCGACCAGAAGACCGTCCTGCTCACCGCTCAGCTCAAGCAGGACCAGCAGCAGATCGCCGCCGCGCAGGCCCGTTCGGCCGGCGCCCAGGCGGCGCTGCGCGCGATCGGCGCCGGCGGCGGGACGGCGGCCGAGAAGGCCGCCTCGGCGGCCCCCTACGTCGGGATCACCCAGGCGGCGGCCACCGAGCTGCAGGCGCTGCTCGCCGACAAGCGGGACACCGCCCTCATGCTCCAGGAGACGCAGAGCATCGAGAAGCCATACGTGATCAGCCCGGCGGTGCCGCCGGCGTCGCCTTCGGGGCCGTCGCTGGCGCTGAACGCGGCCGCCGGCCTGCTGGTCGGCCTCGTGGTCGGGATCGTCGTGGCGCTGGTGCTGGCCGCGCGGCGGCGGCCGGCCGCGGAGCGGCCCCCCGCCGCCGCGGCCGCCTGACGTCCCTTACTCCCAGCCGCGGTACAGGTCGGGACGCCGGTGCGCCGGCGACGGCAGGCCATCGCGCACCCGGTCAACCTTGGCGAAGTCCAACTCGGCGCTGACCACGCCCACGTCCTCGCCGGCGTCGGCGAGCACCGTGCCCCACGGGTCGACGATCAGGCTGTGGCCGTAGCAGCGGCGGTCTGGCGGATGCGCTCCCGTCTGATCGGGCGCGGCCACGAAGCACAGGTTCTCGACCGCCCGCGCCCGCAGCAGCACGTGCCAGTGCGCGGCGCCGGTGTGGGCGGTGAACGCCGAGGGCACCAGCAGCAGCCGGGCGCCGCGCGCCGCCAACGCTGTGTACAGCTCGGGGAAGCGGAGGTCGTAGCAGACGGTCAGCCCGACGGTGACGCCGTCGACCTCGGCGGTGGCCAGCTCCGAACCCGGCTCGATGTCGTCGGACTCGCGGTAGGCGACCGCGCCCGGCACGGCGGCGTCGAACAGGTGGATCTTGCGGTAAACGGCGACCGGCTCGCCGCGCGGGTCGAGCAGCACGCTCGTGTTGGCGTAGCGCCCCGGCGTCGCGGTGCGCTCGTAGAGCGAGCCCGCGAGCACATACACGGCGTGCTCGCGCGCGAGCGTCGCCAGACGCGCGGTGCTCGGCCCGTCGAACGTCTCGGCCTCGGCCTCGAGGTGCCGGTGACGTCCCTTGTAGGTCCAGGTCTCCGGCAGCACGACGAGGCGCGCGCCGCCCTGGGCGGCGCGCGCCGCCAGCCCGACGGCCTGCTTCACGTTCGCCGCCTTGTCCTCTCGTGTGTTCAGCTGAACGCACGCGACTCTCACGGCCCTTCTCCCTTCCCGGCGGCCACCAGCGCCATGATCTCCCACGCCACCGTGGCCGCGAGCAGCGAGCTGGTGCCCGACCCGTCGCGCGCGGGCACGAAGCCGCCGACGATCGCGGCTGCCAGGTCGAGACCCCGGCAGGCGCGGATCAGGGCCACCACCTGCGCCGACGTCGGCCCGCCGGCGACCGGCCTCGCGACGGCGGGCGCGAACGCCGGGTCGGCGACGTCCAGATCGACGGCCAGCACCGCGGGACCGGCCGCGCGGTCGACGGCCGCGGCCACGGCGCCCGATCCGAGCTGCGCGAGCTCGTCCCACCCGAAGACGAGCAGGCCGAGCTCGCGCAGCTCGTCGAAGGCGCCCGGTCCGGCCGTGCCGCCGCGCGGCCCCAGCAGGGTCGACCGCGCCGGGTCCACCAGGCCCTGGTCGACCGCGCCCCTGATCCCCCGTCCTTCGTCCAGATGGGCGTCGAACGCCACCAGGGCGACGGGGCCGTGGCGCGCGGCCACGGCCCGCAGGGCGGCCAGTGTCACGGCCGGGTGCCCGCCGAGGCACAGCGCCACGGCCCCCTCCCTCACCACCGCGGCCACCGCGTCACTCAGCGATTCAAGGGCGCGGTCGAGCTCGCCGATAGGAATCACATCGCCGAGGTCGACCGCGCCCAGCGCCGGCAGGACCTCGAGCCGCTGCGAAGGGTTGTAGGACGGCGTGAGCGCCGACGAGGCGACCCGCACGGCGTGGGGAGCGCCCGAGGCGCCGTCTGCCCCGGCCGGGTCGAACGCGAGCCCGAGCACGGCGAGGTCGGCTCCGGCGGCTGTGCTCGCGAGCGGGAGACCGACGAACGAGGGAGCGGGATCGGAGCGCGGGTCGATGGAACCAGACGGGGCGTCGGGGTTCATGCTCGTCCTTCCTTTGCCACCCCGGAGTATCTATGAAATGCTGCGGCTGTGTAGTCGATTGAGTCGGACGGTGAGGCAAGTTGGCTGATTCGAAGATCAGGATCCTGGTCATCGACGATCACGAGGACCTCACGACGATGGTCCGCGACGTCCTCGAGGCGCGCGACTACGAGGTGCTGACCGCCAACACCGGCGAGCGCGGCCTCGAGATCGCCTTCACCGAGCACCCGGAGCTCATCCTCCTCGACGTGATGATGCCCGGCATGGACGGCTACCAGGTCTGCCGCGAGCTCCAGTTCGGCTATACCAAGGACATCCCGATCGTCTTCCTCACGGCCAAGACCCAGCTCGCGTCGATGATGGAGGCCAACCGCTCCGGCGCCAGCGCCTTCATCACCAAGCCTTTCCGCGTGGAGCACCTCGTGCAGACCGTGCGCGACGTGCTGCGCGACGCCTCGGTGTACTTCGACGAGATCACCGGCCTGCCCACCCTGGCGCAAGCCCAGGTCGAGGTGCAGCGCGAGCTCGCCGAGCACCATCACCTGGGCCTCATGTACGTGAGCCTCGACGGGATCTTCGGCCTCGAGCAGGTGCAGGGCTTCGAGGCTGTCGACGAGGTGTTCCGCATCGTCGGCCAGAAGCTGGTCGACGCCAGGGGCGCGTTCCTGCGCGAAGAAGACTTCATCTCGATCTCCAGCCTCGGCAACGCCTTCCTGATCATCCTCGCGCCGTCGCGCGAGCAGAGGGCCGTCGACGAGCAGGACATGCGGCTGATCAAGGAGCGTCTCGAGACCAACCTGATCGCCCACCTCGAGGAAGAGCTCGAGGAGATGCTGCTCGCCAAGATCCAGGTGTACGTGGGCTACGCACGGCTCGCCCAGTCGCCCAAGGTGCGCTTCAAGCGCGCCCTGCTGCAGGCCATCGAAGACGCCACCCGCGGCATCCAGATCGAGCGCGAGGAGAACTACAACCGGCTCGTCGACGAGCTGGACCGCGTGCTCGCCAACCAGGAGATCACCTCGGTCTACCAGCCCGTCGTCGCCCTCGACGACTTCTCCGTCCTCGGCTACGAGGTGCTCGCCCGCGGTCCCATGCAGAGCTCGCTGCACCGGCCCGACGTGCTGTTCGACGTGGCCCGCGACCAGGGCCGGGTGGAGGAGCTCGACCGTATCTGCCGGATGATCGCCGCCCGCGGCGGCGCCACGCTGCCCGACGACACGCTGCGGTTCATCAACACCGAGCCGGTGAACCTCTTCTTCCGGGCGCGCAGCGACCTCTTCATCGAGGAGTTCGTCGAGGCGACTCCCGAGCACCTGCGCTCCAAGACCGTCATGGAGATCACCGAGAAGAGCATCATCGACGACTTCGGCCACTTCCGCGAGGTCGTGGCCAAGCTGCGCGAGCACGGCTTCCGGATCGCCATCGACGACGCCGGCGCCGGCTACTCCGGCCTGCAGACGATCGTCGAGATCGAGCCCGACTTCATCAAGCTCGACATCAGCCTGATCCGCAACCTCGACACCTCGGTCGTCAAGCAGAAGCTGGTCAAGACGCTCAAGGACTTCTGTGTCTCGGCCGGGATCACGCTGATCGCCGAAGGGGTCGAGACCGAGGAGCAGCTGGCCTCGCTCAAGGAGCTGCAGATCCCCTACGCCCAGGGGTACCTGTTCGCGTACCCCGGCTCGCCCTATCCGCTCCAGGACCGGATCGAGCCCGGAGCGAGGGCCGACGACGAGGCCGCCGGGGAGCCCGCGGCCGGCTGACGCGCATGCATGTTGACACGCCGTGGTAGAATCCCCCCCACGATGAGCGCGGCGACCCACACCACGAGCCCTCGTCGCTGGCGCGCCTGGCGCGCCTAGCGCGCCGTGTCCTGACACCCGCCGCGGGCGTCCGCCCGCCCCTACCGTCCCAGCCCCCGGGCAGCCGACGCCTGCGCGTCCCCCGGGAGCGACCGTTGCCGAGTCAACGGGCGACGCGCCGCAACGGCCGTCGCCGACCGAGATGAGAAGGAGGTGCGTCATGACGAAGAAGTTCACGTTGGACGAGGAGAGGATCCCTCGCCGCTGGTACAACATCGGCCCGGATTTCCCGGAGCCGCCTGCGCCTCCGCTGCATCCGGGCACCGGACAGCCGGCCGCGGCCGAGGACCTGGCCAACTTCTTCCCCATGGGGCTGGTCGCCCAGGAGGCGACCACGGAGAGCTACGTCGACATCCCCGATGAGGTACGTGAGATCTACCGCATCTGGAGACCAACGCCCCTGATCCGCGCCACGGGACTCGAGAAGGCGCTCGGCCTCAAGGACGACGTGCGCATCTTCTTCAAGAACGAGGGCGTCAGTCCCGCCGGCTCGCATAAGTCGAACACGGCGGTCGCGCAGGCCTACTACAACCGAGAAGGTGGTGTGAAGCGGCTCGCTACCGAGACCGGCGCCGGCCAGTGGGGCAGCGCCCTGTCGATGGCCTGCCACATGTTCGGCATCGATCTCACCGTCTACATGGTGAAGGTCAGCTACGAGCAGAAGCCCTACCGCCGCGTGATGATGGAGCTCTACGGCGCCGAGGTGTACCCCAGCCCGACGCCCCACACCGAGACAGGCAGAAAGGCACTCGAGGCCGACCCAGACAACCCGGGCAGCCTCGGCCTGGCGATCTCGGAGGCCGTAGAGGACGTCATGACCCACCCGGGTTCCAAGTACGCGCTGGGCAGCGTGCTCAACCACGTGCTGCTGCACCAGACGATCATCGGCGAGGAGGCGATCGAGCAGGTCGGCGCCGCCGACGCGTATCCCGACGTGGTCATCGGCTGCGTCGGCGGCGGGTCGAGCTTCGCCGGCATCGCGTTCCCGTTCATGCGGGACGCCATGGCCGGCAAGATGAAGACCCGCTTCGTCGGCGTGGAACCGACCGCCTGCCCGTCGCTCACCAAGGGCGTGTTCACCTACGACTTCGGCGATGTCGCCCAGACGACACCGCTGCTGAAGATGTACACGCTCGGCCACGACTTCATGCCGGCCGGCATCCATGCCGGCGGTCTTCGCTACCACGCCATGGCGCCGCTCATCAGCCACGCCTACAACCTCGGGCTGATGGAGGCCGTGTCCGTGCCTCAGACGAAGGTCTTCGAGGCGGCGCAGCTGTTCGTCCAGACCGAGGCGATCATCCCGGCGCCCGAATCGGCGCATGCCATCCGTGTCGCTATCGACGAGGCGCTCGCCGCCAAGGCCGAGGGCAAGGCGAAGAACATCCTCTTCAACCTCACCGGCCACGGTCATCTCGACCTCGGCGCCTACCAGAGGTATCTGGAAGGCAAGCTCGAGGACTACGACCACCCCGAAGAGGCCATCAAGCACGCGATGGAGCACGTGCCGGCCGTCGGCTGACGACGACCCGGTACGCCTCAGGCTGAAGGGGGCGGCGCGCCCTGCGGGCGCGCCGCCCCCTTCCCGTCTGATACCATCCCAGCGCCGCGCGCGTCGCCGCCGCGCCGGCCCGATCCGTCTGCCGCATCGGGAGGGACGAGTGCCGGAGTCGAGGCTCTATCGCGTGGCCTGGACGGCCGCCCTGGTCGTCGCCGCGTTCGGGCTCCTCTTCCTCCGCGCTCCCGCCCTGCTGCCGCTCGACGAGAACCCGCTCTCGTTCGACGGCGGCCAGGCGATGACGACCCTCCAGACCGTGGCCCAGCAGTTCCCGCTCCGCCAGGCCGGCGAACCCGGCGACCATCGCTGCGCCCTCTGGCTCGTCGGCCAGCTCGAGGCGCTCGGCCTCAGGCCGCAGGTGGACCGCTTCGAACGCGTGATCAACGGCCGCACGGTCACGCTCGAGAACGTCTGGGCCGCATCGGGGGGCACCGCGCAGGGCGCGGTGGTCGTGCTCGCCAAGCGCGACTCGCCGCCGCTGGCGACCCAGGGCGCCGACGACAACGCCTCAGGGATCGCCGCCGTCCTCGAGCTCGTCCAGGTGCTCACGGCACGCGACCACGCGCGGCCGTTCATCTTCCTCTGGACCGACGGCGACAGCTACGGAGCCCTGGGCGCGAGCGATTTCGTCGCCCGCCACGGCGACATCCCGATGATGGGTGTCGTCGCCCTGCAGCAGATCGCCGGGCAAGGCGTGTCGCGGGTGAGCCTGAACGGCTGGAGCTCGTCGCCGCACGTGGCGCCGCCGTGGCTCTGGGTGCTGGCGCGCACGTCGGTGCTGTCCACCGGACCGCTCGGGGCGCCGACGCCGGGGGTCGTCGCCCAGCTGCTGCGTCTCGCCGTGCCGGCGTCGTCGGGCAGCCAGGGCCCGTTCGTCGCCGCCGGGATCCCGGCCATCTCGCTGAGCGCGCACCCACGCGGTACGCAGCCCGCCGCCGACACCGTCGCCACCGTCTCGGGCGAGACGTTGAACGCCGTCGGCCTCGCGGCGGAGCGGATGGTGACCTCGATGGACGCGGCGCCGACGCCGGCGATCGGCGGTCCCGACGCCCTCTTCTTCTCGAAGTACCGCAAGATCAACGGCGGCGTCGTCGAGTTCGCGCTCATCGTCCTCATGGCCCCGCTGATGGTCCTCACGGTGGACCTGGCCGCGCGCGCCTCGCGCCGGCGAGAGCGCCTGTGGCCGGCGGCGGCGCGACTCGGGCTCAGGCTGGCCCCCTGGTACCTCGTGCTGGGCGTCGTCTACCTCGCCAACCTGCTGTCGCTGCTGCCCCACAGCCCCGGCGCCGTGATCCCGCCCGAGGCCGCCGTGAGCCACGCCCCGCGCTACCTGCGGGTGCTGCTGCTGGTGCTGCTGCTGGCCGTCGCCTACCACTACGCCATGGCGATCGAGCGTCGCCTTGCCCGGCAGCACCCGGCCGAGTCGCCGGCGGTGGTGCTGGTCGCGCACGCGACCCTGCTGCTCATCGCCCTTCTGACGATCCTGGTGAACCCGTTCAGCCTGGTGCTGCTCCTGCCGGCGGCCGCCCTGTGGCCGCTCGCACGACCGGGCCGCTGGACCCGCTCGCTGCTGCCCGTGTGGTCCGGACTCGCGGTGGTCGGCGTCGCCCTGCTGTATATCGGCCTGCGGCTCGGGCTCGGCCTCACCGTCTGGTGGTATTTCTTCCTGCTGCTCGAGAACCGCACCGTGCCGGCCGCGCCGATCGTGCTGGGGATCGCGCTGGTGGCGACGACCGCGCTGCTCGGCCGCGAGCTGCACGTTCACACCGCGCCCCGGCCTGAGGCGGAAGCGGGCGGGCGGGGGCGCGGGCGACGTCGCCCCCGCCCGCCCGCGTCCGACGTCTCGCCGCCATCCGCACGGCCGTCCGGCACCGCGGGCGGTAGCGAGGACTAGGCCACGACGAAGACGGGGGCGGGCCGCCTGGTCAGGCGGCCCGCCCCCGTCGAGGCGACTCGGCTCGGATCAGTAGTCTTCTTGGGACAGCGACTCGTCGAGCGTCTCGGCGACGTCGGGTTCGACCTCGACGTCGGCCGACGGCACCGGCTTCTCTCCGGAATCGCGCGCCAGGAGCGCGGCCTCACCGCTCATCATCGCGTCGAACGCCTTGGCCTTGAGCCGCGCCCTCGTCTCCTCGATGCGGCGCCGCATCTCGGCCTGGTCGATCTGCGCGTCGCCTGCGGCCGCTGGGGCCGGCTCCGCCGGCTCTGCGACCGGCTCGGGCGCCGCCTCGGTGACGGGCTCTTCGTAGGCGACCGGCTCGGGCTCGGCTTCGACCACCGGCTCCTCGTAGGCTACCGGTTCGGGCTCGGCTTCGACCACCGGCTCCTCGTAGGCTACCGGTTCGGGCTCGGCTTCGACGACGGGCTCTTCGTAGGCGACCGGCTCGGGCTCGGCTTCGACGACCGGCTCCTCGTAGGCGACCGGCTCGGGCTCGGCTTCGACGACGGGCTCTTCGTAGGCGACCGGCTCGGGCTCGGCTTCGACGACGGGTTCTTCGTAGGCGACCGGCTCGGGCTCGGCTTCGACGACCGGCTCTTCGTAGGCGACCGGCTCCTCGACCCCCAAGCGACCGCTCATAGTGTCGAGACTGCTCTCGAGGTCCGCGGCGCCGGTGGCGGCCACTTCCTCCTTGGGCTCCGCGACGAGCCCCTCTTGGGCTGCGGGCGCTTCCTCGGCCTGTTCGGGCTCTGCCTCGGCGACCGGCGCCACCGCTTCTGCCGCTTCGACGACCGGCTCAGCGAAGGGACTCTCGATCTCGGACTCGAGCGCCGCTTTGGTCTCTTCGATGCGGGCGCGCAGGTCCTCCGCCTCTTCGGCCGGCTGGGGCTCGGCCTCCGCGACAGGTTCCGGCTCGGGCTCGACGTCCGGCTCGGGAACGAAGATGGGCTCGGGTTCGACGACCGGCTCGGGTTCGGATTCGACGACCGGCTCGGGAGCGAAGATGGGCTCGGCTTCGACGACCGGCTCGGGTTCGGCTTCGACGACCGGCTCGGGAACGAAGACGGGCTCGGGTTCGGATTCGACGACCGGCTCGGGAACGAAGACGGGCTCGGGAACGAAGACGGGCTCGGGTTCGGATTCGACGACCGGCTCGGGCTCGGCCACCGCCGGCCCGGGCGCCCAGTCGGCGGCCGGTTCCTCGTGCGGCTTGGCCAACTCGGCGACGCGGCCGCTGACGAGCTCACGCACCTGGGGGCCGAAGATCAACTCTCGCACCTCGCTCCCCTTCTTCGGGGTCACGAGCAGGGCCGCGGTCGCCCCGATCAGGCAACCGAAGAGGAATTTGATCAGCCGTCCCATGGAAGCCTCCTTCAACGCCCCAGCGTTGCGAGTCGTCGTCGCCGTTGAGCCCGGCTGAGTGTCTTTCGACACACGCGAGCCGAATCTTTAACAGTGTACAACCTGGTATACACGCCGTCAGCGAGCGGCCGTGGGCGACCGCTACACGCTCAGGTCAGCCGCCGCACCGTGACGCTGTTGTCCATCCCGACATTGACCAGCGCAGTCCACTCGCCGCCGTACCGCTCGCAGATGCGGACGCCGATCTCGCGCAGCGCCGCCATCGCGGCGGGGTCGGTGAACATGGCGATCGGGACCAGGGGGCGGTTGTCGAGCTGCACACGGAGCCCGTCGGCCGCCTGCTTCATGAAGATCGGCTCCTGGGAGAGGCTCGCCGCGGCCGCCGCGTTGGCCTCGGACACGGCAACGGTGACGGGTGGGAGGGCGGGCGCGGCCGGCGGCTCGTTCGCGAGCTGCTTCTTGGCGCGCTCGCCGTATGAGTAGACGATGAACAGCGCGAGGCCCATCAGCATCAGCAGCAGCACCGTGATCACGACTCCGGTGTGGCTCACCGCGTCTCTCCCCCCTCGCCCTTACCCGCCTCGTCCGGCGGCGCACCGGCCTGCCGGCGCCGTTTCAGCTCGGCCAGCCGCCGGTCGAGCTCGAGCTCCACGCCGCGCTGTGCCGAGAAGTACCTCCGGTCCTCGAGGCCCTCGGGCAGGTACTCCTGCTCGACCCAGCCTCCGAACGCGTGTGGATACTTATACCCCTCGCCATGCCCGAGGTCCTTCGAGCCGCGATAGTTCGTGTCGCGCAGGTGCAGGGGCGGCGGGCGGTTCCCCTCGCGCTGCACCTCGGCCATGGCGGCGTCGACGGCCTTGTAGGCGGCGTTGCTCTTGGGCGCGAGCGCCATGTACAACGCCGCCTGGCTCAGGTTGATGCGGCACTCCGGCAGCCCGACGAACTCGACCGCCCGGGCGGCGGCCACCGCCACCTCGAGGGCCGTGGGATCGGCGTTGCCCACGTCCTCGCTGGCGAAGATGATGATCCGCCGCGCAATGAACTTGGGGTCCTCGCCTCCGGCCAGCATCGAGGCGAGGTAGTACTCGACGGCGTCGGGGTCGCTCCCGCGCATCGACTTGATGAAGGCGGAGACGGTGTCGTAGTGGGCGTCCTCACGGTCGTAGCTGACCGGCTTCTTCTGGGCCGCGTCCTGCAGCTCGGCGGCGGTGATCGTGGCGGCCGGCGCGCCCGGCCGCAGGCCCCTGGCGCGGACCGCCGCCTCGAGCGCGTTGAAGGCGACGCGAACGTCGCCGCGCGAGACCTCGACCAGCAGCGCCATGGCGTCCTCGGGGACGGTGAGGTCGAGCTGCCCGAGGCCGCGCTCGGCGTCGCCGAGCGCGCGCCGCACGAGCAGCTCGACCTCGCCGTCGGCGAGGCGCGTGAACGTGTAAAGCTGGCAGCGCGACAGCAGCGCCGAGTTGACCTCGAAGTACGGGTTCTCGGTCGTCGCCCCGATCAGGTAGACGACGGCGTCCTCGATGGCGGGCAGCAGGGCGTCCTGCTGCGCTTTGTTGAAGCGGTGGATCTCGTCGATGAACAGGACGGTGCGCGCCGCGCCGAGGCCGCGCGCCTCGCGCGCGCCCTGGATCGCGGCGCGCACGTCGGCCGTGCCCGAGCTGACGGCCGAGAGCTGCACCAGCCGGGCTCCGGTCTCGGCCGCGATCACCCGCGCCAGCGTGGTCTTGCCGCTGCCCGGCGGCCCCCAGAACAGCATCGAGAAGACCTCGGCGCGCTCGACGGCGCTGCGCAGCACGGTGCCGGGGCCGATGACCGCCGCCTGGCCGACGAACTCGGCCAAAGAGCGCGGCCGCATGCGCGCCGCCAGCGGCGCCTCGGCCGCGAGCTGCTCGTCTGACGGGCTGAAGAGGTCCATCTCCACGGCCGTAGTCTACCCTCGCGGGGGGCCGCTCGCGCCCTTCTCACGCTCCTCTGCTATCATGTGGCTCGATGCTCAAGGTCCTCGTGCTGAACACGACGTATGAGCCGCTGAACGTGTGCTCGCTGCGTCGCGCCGTGGTCCTGATGCTCAAGGACAAGGCCGAGATGGTCGAGCAGTCCGGCGGCGCGGTGCGCTCCGAGCGCGTCGTCTACCCAGTCCCCCACGTGATCCGCCTGCGCAGCTACGTGCACGTCCCGCGGGCGGCGACCAAGCGCATCTCGCGGCGCGCGGTCTTCGCGCGCGACCGGTACCGCTGCCAGTACTGCGGCAGCCAGAAGCACCTCACCGTCGACCACGTCGTGCCGCGCTCCAAGGGCGGCACAGACTCCTGGGACAACGTCGTCACCTCGTGCGCGCCCTGCAACCTGCGCAAGGCCGACCGCCTGCTGCACGCCGCCGACATGAAGCTCGCGCGCAAGCCGCGGCCGCCCGAGCCCTTCAGCTTCGTGTTCATGCACGTGGACCACATCCACGATTCGTGGCGGCCGTACCTGTCGTACGCCGCCACGCCGGCCTAGCGCCACCCGGCGACGGCCGCCCCAGAAGACGATGGGGGCGGGGTGTGGCCTGTCGGCCACACCCCGCCCCCTTGCGCTATCGCGGCCTGCGCCGCGATGGTGCTCGAGAGCTCCCTCGTCAGGCCTCGACCTCCTCCGCGCGCCGCCCGCCCCGCAGCACGAGCCAGACGATGAGCGCGATGACGACGATCGCCACGATCACGATGACGGCGATCAGCGTCGCGTTGCTGGACGACTCAGTCGACGTCTGGGCCGTCAGGTAGATGTAGCTGTCGGGCACGGTCGTGTACCACACACCGCCCTTGGGCGACGGGGCGTGCACCCAGCCGGCCCAGCGCGACGTGTTGTACGACTCCACGTCGTGGCCGTACACGGTGAGGATGTACGGCGTCTGCTCGTACACGATCTGCTGCATCTGGTCGATGATCGCCTTGCGCTGGTTGACGTCGAGCGTCGACTGCTGCTGAAGGAACAGCTTGTCGTACTGCGGGTCGGACCAGGCGCAGTCGCTCCAGCTGTTGATCTGGTCGCTCGTGAACACGCTGAGGATGAAGTTCGGGTCGACGTCGCCGCCCCAGTCCCAGGTGAACAGGTCGTAGTCGGGCGTGAACACGCCGCCCTTGGTGTTGTAGATGTGCGAGGACATCGTGTCGTCGTCCATCGCGGTCAGGCTCACCTTGATCCCGATCTTGCCGAACCAGCCCACGAGCAGCTTGCCGACCGACACGGTCGCGTTGTCCTCGGAGCGCGTGAACAGTCGCAGCTCGATCGCCTTGCCGCTCTTGTCGACGCGCACGCCGTTCTTGAGCGGGTAGCCGGCAGCGTCGAGCATCTGCCCGGCCTTGGCCAGGTCGAAGCTGTACGCCTGGTCGGCCGGCGGCGTCCAGTGCCAGTCCGGGCTGTGGTAGTACCCCTGGTTGATGATCGTGTCGGCGGGGATGCCCAGGCCGCCGTAGGCGATGCGGTTGAGCTCCGGCTTGTCGACCGCCCACTGCAGGGCCTGGCGGAACTTGTAGTCCTTGAGCACGGGGTTGCCGAGGGAGGGCCCACCCGTGTAGCAGTTGAACCCGATCTCCTCGAAGCCGATCGTCTCGTAGGCCATCGTGTTCAGCCCCGACTGTCCCTGGAGGGCGCGGTACTGGCCCTGCAGCAGCCCGACGGCGGCGTCGAGGGTGCCCGCCTGCAGGTCGGCCTTCATCGTGTCGGAGTTCGTGTAGGTCTGGAAGATGACCTCGTCGACGGCCGGCTTGTCGCGCCAGTAGTAGGGGTTGCGCACCATCGTGATGTGGTCGTTCTTCTTCCACTCGGTGGTGTAGAACGCGCCGCTGCCGACGATCGGCATCGGCATCTTGTAGCTCTGCTGGGCCACGTCGCCGGGCACGTCCTTCCAGATGTGCTCCGGCAGGATGGGGATCCACAGCGCCGTCATGTTCGCCTTCGGCTTGCTGCAGTGGAAGATGACGGTCGTGTCGTTGGGAGCGTCGACACTCGTGATGAACTTCGTGTACGACGTGAACATCGACTCGTCGTTCTTGATGATGTAGTTGAACGTGAACGCCACGTCCTTGGCTGTCAGCGGCACGCCGTCGCTGCACTTCACGCCCGAGCGGATGGTGAAGGTCCAGGTGAGCCCATCCGACGAGGTGGTCCAGGCGGTCGCCAGGCCGGGAGCTTCCTGGCCCTGGTGCTGCGAGGACATGTCGGTGGCGGCGAACCCGCAGAGCAGGTCGTAGTTGAGCGCCCACACCTCGTAGGCCGACGCCGTGTACCCGATGAACGGGTTGAGGTTGTCGGGGTTGTTGGTCCAGCCGAGCTTGAGCACGACCTTGCCGGCGGCCGGCGACGGGCTCGAACTGTCGGCGAAGGCGCCGGCGATGCCCCACGCCAGACCCGCGATCAGTAGTACCGCGACGACGAGGATGACGAGACGCCGGCGCGGGATGCCGGTGGCCTCAGTGCGCATGGGATACCCCCTTGGTTGCCATAGCCCCTGCCGCGAACGATAGTCGATTGCGCGCCCGATGGAAACCTCCAGGCCGGCGCCGTCTTTGCTGCTATAATCCGCCCACCGTGATCATCGGCGACGACAAGCAGCCCCGCCTCCAGATCGACGACCAGGAGCCGTTCCGCATCGACTCCGCCGAGGTCCAGCGCGATGTCGAGCACTCGACGCTCACCAACGTGCTCCGCGACGGCGCCCCGGTCGAGTTCACGACGGGCAGCAAGGTCACCCTCTGGACCGGCCCGCCCGACAAGACGAGCGTGGTCTTCGTGGGCAAGGCGATCGACGCACGCAACGTCCTCGATCTCATCTCGACCGAAAGCGACGACGAGCTCGACGACTACGAGACCATCTGACGCCGGCGCCGGGGGGGCGACGTGAAGGGGCTCATTCTCAGCGGCGGAGCAGGCACCCGGCTCAGACCCATCACCCACACCTCGGCCAAGCAACTCGTCCCCGTGGCCAACAAGCCGATCCTGTTCTACGGCCTCGAGGCCATGCGTGAGGCCGGCATCACCGACGTCGGCATCATCGTCGGCGACACCCACGCCGAGGTCGAAGCCGCCGTCGGCAACGGCTCGGCGTTCGGCCTGACCGTCACCTACATCCATCAGGAGGCTCCGCTCGGCCTGGCGCACGCCGTGCTCACGGCCGAGGACTATCTCGGCGACGAGCCCTTCGTCATGTACCTCGGCGACAACCTGCTCAAGGACGGCATCGTCCCGTTCGTGCGCCGCTTCGAGGAGTCGGCGCCCGACGCGCTCATCCTGCTGCAGAAGGTGCTCGACCCGCAGTCGTACGGCGTGGCCGAGATCGCAGACGGACAGGTCGTGCGCCTGGTCGAGAAGCCGGCCGAGCCCGCCAGCGACCTGGCGCTGGTCGGCGTCTACCTGTTCACGCCGGCGATCTTCGCCAGCGCCAAGGCGATCCGCCCGTCGGCCCGCGGCGAGCTCGAGATCACCGACGCCATCCAGCACCTGGTCGACCGCGGCCTGCGAGTCGAGCCGCACGTCGTGACCGGGTGGTGGAAGGACACGGGCCGCCTCGAGGACATGCTCGAGGCCAACCGCCTCATCCTCAGCACGCTCGAGCGGGACGTGCGCGGGGAGCTGATCGACACCCACGTCGAGGGTCCCGTGGCCGTCGGCGCCCGCTCGCGGCTCGAACGCTGCACGGTGCGCGGCCCGGTGACGATCGGCGAGGACTGCGTGCTGCAGGACGCGTTCATCGGTCCGTACTCGGCCGTGTACCACGGCGTTCGCATCTGCCGCTCCGAGATCGAGAACTCCATCGTGCTGCAGGACAGCCGCATCGAAGACCTGGGCGCGCGCATGACAGACAGCCTGATCGGAAAGAACGTCTCCATCTGCCGGTCCGACGGGAGGCCGCTGGCCTACCGCTTCATGGTAGGGGACTCCAGCCAGATCGGCGTCGTGTGAACGGCGCGAGGGGAGTCGCATGATCGACGGCGTGATGACCAAGAAGCTGCGCGTGATCCCGGACGAGCGCGGACGGCTGATGGAGTGCCTGCGCAACGACGACGAACTGTTCCTGAAGTTCGGCCAGCTCTACATGACGACGACACTGCCGGGGGTGGTCAAGGGCTGGCACCTGCACGACGTGCAGTGGGACAACATCGTCTGCGTGAAGGGGATGCTCAAGCTCGCGCTCTACGACGGCCGCGAAGGCTCCGCGACGAAGGGGCAGGTCGACCAGTTCTTCATGGGCGAGCACTACCCCCTGCTGGTGCGCGTGCCGCCGGGGGTCTGGCACGGCTGGAAGTGCGTGAGCCCCGAGGAGGCGTTCATCGTGAACGCGCCGACCGAGGTCTACGTCTACGACGCGCCCGACCAGCGCGAGCTGCCACACGACACGTCCGAGATCCCGTACGACTGGGGCGTGACGCTGCGCTAGCGCGCGGCGGCACGCTCCGGCATCGCGACGTGGATCCCCGCACTCGCTGGCTGGTCACCGGCGCCGGCGGCCAGCTCGCCACCGCCTTCGAGGCGCTGCTGGAGGGCGACGTCATGATGCTCCACGAAGACGCCGTCGACCTGCGCGACGCACGCGCCGTCAAGGCCGCGGTACGCGGGTTCGTGCCCGACGTCATCCTGCACACCGCGGCCTATACCGATGTCGACGGCGCGGAGGCCGACGAGGAGACGGCGTTCGCCGTCAACGCTCTGGGCACGCGCCACCTGGTCGAGGCCTCGCGCGGCACGTACACGCAGGTCGTCTCGTTCTCGACCGACTACGTCTTCGACGGCGCCAAGGGGGCGCCGTACGTCGAGTCCGACGAGCCGGCGCCGCTCAGCGCGTACGGGCGCACCAAGCTCGCACAGGAGCACGAGACCCTGGCCTGGGTGCGCGGCACCGTGATCCGCACCGCCTGGCTCTACTCGCCATGGGGCCGCAACTTCGTGAAGACGATCCTCGGGGCGGCGAGGGAGAAGGCGAAGGCGGGCGAGCCGCTGCGGGTCGTCGACGACCAGGTCGGCTCGCCCACCTACGCCCCCTACCTCGCCGCGGCCGTCCTCCAGGCGCTGCGCGACGGCATGGGCCCCGGCATCTACCATCTGGCCGGGGCCGGGCAGTGCTCGTGGCGCGAGCTGGCGGCCGAGGTGGTCGCGCTGGCCGGCCTGCGGGTCGAGGTCGTCCCGATCTCGACCGCCGAGGCCGGCCGCCCCGCACCCCGGCCGGCGTACTCCGCGCTCGACAGCGAGCGCGACGTGCCCTGTCTGCCGGCCTGGAACGACGGCGTGCGGGCGGCGCTCGACGAGCTGCTCGACAACGACACGACCGCGAAGGAGGCATCGTGAGGATCGTCGTCACCGGCGGGGCCGGGTTCATCGGGTCGAACTTCGTGCGGCGCGTGCTGCGCGAGCACTCCGGCGACGAGGTCGTCGTACTCGACAAGCTCACCTACGCCGGCAACCTCGAGAACCTGCGCGAGGTCGCCGGCGACCCACGCTACTCGTTCGTGCGCGGCGACATCTGCGACCTCGAGGCCGTGGCCGGCGTGGCGCGCGGCGCCGACGCCATCGTCAACTTCGCGGCCGAGACGCACGTCGACCGCTCGATCACCGGCCCCGACGACTTCATCCGCACCGACGTGATCGGCACCCACGTGCTGCTCGAGGCGGCGCGCGAGCACGGGGTGGGCCGCTACCTGCAGGTCTCGACCGACGAGGTCTACGGCGACGTCGTCGAGGGCTCATCGGTCGAGACCGACACCCTGCGGCCCTCCAGCCCCTACTCGGCCAGCAAGGCCGGCGCCGACCTGCTCGTGCTCGCCTACAGGCGCACCTACGGCGCGCCGGTCCTGATCACCCGCAGCTCCAACAACTACGGGCCGTACCAGTACCCCGAGAAGATCATCCCGCTGTTCATCACGAACCTGCTCGACGGCGAGCCGGTGCCGGTGTACGGAGACGGGCGCAACGTGCGCGACTGGATCCACGTCGAGGACAACTGCGCCGCCCTCGACCTGGTGCTGCGCGAGGGCGCCGAAGGCGAGATCTACAACGTCGGCGGCGGCAACGAGGTCGCCAACATCGATCTCACGCGGTCCCTGCTGGGCGCGCTCGAGCTCGGCGACGAGATGATCCGCCGGGTCAGCGACCGGCCCGGCCACGACCTGCGCTACTCGGTCGACTGCTCGAAGCTGCGGGGCCTCGGGTGGTCCCCGGTGGTGCCCTTCGAGGACGGGCTCGCCGCGACCGTCGCGTGGTATCGCGACAACCGCGACTGGTGGCAGACGATCAAGTCGGGCGAGTTCAAGCGCTACTACGCCGGGCAGTACCGCGAGCTCTCGGAGCCTCGCGCGAAGGAGTAGGCCGACGTCCGGGGGCGGGCGGCGCCGCGGGCGCCGCCCGCCCCTTCCTCGTTGCCGTGCGCGCCCTCAGGCCACCGCGCGGACGCCGTGCGGCCGCACGGGCAGCGTCGTGAGCGTCGCCGGCCGGCGATCGTCCGGCGTGCGGACCACGTGCGGGATCGACACCGCGTCCGGGGCCGGCGCGCGGCGTCGAGCGCACGACGTCGCAGTGCGCGCCGCCGCGCGCGCCCGCGCAAAGCTCAGGCTCCACGTGGCGAAGGCGGCGACGGCCACCGCCACTGCGAGCGACGCCGCCGCCGCGACGGGCTCGAGACCCAGCCCCGCCATCGCCACCAGCGCGATCGCCGGCGGGATCAGCAGCGCGTGGACCAGGTAGAACGGGTACGAGAGGTCGCCGAGGCGGCGCAGGGGCGCCGCCACGCGCGCGCCGCAGGCGCGCGCCACCGGCGGCGCCAGCACGAGGGCGACGGCGGCGAAGGCCAGCGTCGGCCACAGCATGGGGCGGCCGGCGAGCTTGAGGGCGGCGAAGCCGGCCACCACGCCGGCCGCCACCCCGGCGACGCGACGCAGCGGTACCCGCCGCCCGGATGCGGCGGCCCAGTACAGCTCGCCCAGCGCCAGCCCCGCGGCGACCTCGAGCAGGCGGCAGCCGACGAACGCCAGGCCCAGGAACTGGGCCGCCGGGTGGCCCAGCGGCAGGTGCGCGACCGCGAGCACGCAGGCCGCGTCGATCGCGGTCGCTCCGGCCAGCAGGGCCGCCAGTCCCCAGCGCCGCGCGGCGCGCATCAGCAGCGGGAACACCAGGTAGATCTGCAGGATCAGCGTGACGAACCACCACGGCGCCGAGATCGGCCAGGCCCGGCCGGGCAGCGCGATCGTGGCGCCGGTCAGCCACAGCGGCGCCTGCCAGAGCTGGGCCACCGCCATCCTTCCCACGACGAGCAGGACGACGATGGCCGGCGCCGCGATCCACCAGAACAACGGGTAGATCTGCGACAGCCGGCGCCGGTAGAACGCGCCGTCGCTGGCCGCGCGGTCGGCGGCCGCCACGAGCCCGACGGCGCTGAGCACGACGAAGGTCGACACGCCCCAGAAGCCGGCATCGAAGCGCAGCGTGCGGTCGATCGAGCCCACCACGCCGCCCGAGAGGTCGAGCGGCCGACCGGCGGCGTGCCAGAACCCGAGGAAGTGCTGGGCGAAGATGGCCAGCACGGCGACGGCGCGCAGGACCTGGATGTTGGCGTGACGGCCGCGCGGCAGCGCCGGGACCACGGACTCCCGCGCTGGGCGACCTCCGCGTCCGGTCATCGTGTAGGGGTGTCGTGTCAGCAGAAGCTCGGCGGGTCTGGGATGGACGGACTGGGGCGTCACGGCATGATACCGCGAACCGCTGCGAACCGTTGCGATATGGCCCAGCCCCAGTCCCTCAGGCTGCGACTTCCTCGGGCGTGACCTTGAGCTGCAGCCGCTGCGTCCGCCGGATCACCGTCAGCGTTGTGGCCCGTCCGATCGCGTCCTCGGTCAACAGCCGCTGCAGCGCATCCACGTCGGGCAGCGGCCGGCCATCGTAGGCGATGACGAGGTCGCCCTCGCGCAGGCCGGCGCTCTCTGCCGGGCTTCCCGGCTCGACGCCGGCGATCAGAACCGCGCTCTCCACGGGCAGGGCGAAGAACCGTACGAGACGGCGATGGAGCGGCACGGTCTGGCCGGCCACGCCGATCCGGCCGCGGGTGATGTGCCCGTCGCGGATCAGACGCGAAGGGCGGCGTCGCCGGCCGCGCCGGCGACGCCGCCCTCGGCTCCGCCTGCCTCCGCCGCCTGCGCCCCGGCCAGCTTCAGGATACGTGCCATCCGGCGGACCTCTGCGTCGCGGTGCGATCTCTACGCTGTGTGTTCCCCGCGCGAAACCGCGCCGCGCCGGCTAGCCGCGCAGGCCGATCTTGAGGTCGTTGACGTTGGTGCCGGTGGGGCCGGTGACGACCAGGTCGCCGAGCGCGAGGAGAGCGTCGTGCGAGGCGTGGCGCGCGAGGGCGGCGTCGAGATCGACGCCGCCCTCGCGCGCCGCCCGTGCGCTGAGATCGTCGACCAGGCCGCCGGCGGCGTCTGTCGGACCGTCGGTGCCGTCCGAGTCGAGGCAGAGCAGGCAGGAAGCTCCGGCGCCCGGCGCGGCAGTTCCCAACTCGAGCGCGGCCGCGAGTGAGGCCTCCTGGCTCGGGCCCCCGTAGGCGCCACCGTCGCCGCTCCGCCGGTCGCCGGCGAGCCGCCCGGCCGGCAGCGTGACCGTGTTCTCGCCGCCGCAGATCAGGGCCGTGCGCGGCGGCGCGGCCTGGAGCTCGAGGGCGAGGTGGCGGCCCGCGGCCGCAGCCTCGCCCTCGAGCTCCAGGGTCGTCACCCGGGCTTCGTAGCCGAGGTCGCGCGCCGCCGCGGCCGCCGCCTCGCACATGATCGTCGCGCTGGCCACGACGACGATGCGCACGCGGTCGATCGCCTTCGGCGTCTCCTGGGCCGGATCGGCGGCGCGCAGCCGCCGCGCCACGCCGGCGGGCAGCCGCGCCCACAGGTCGTAACGGTCGCAGACCGCCTGGGCCATGGCGAAGGTCGAGCGGTCGGCGACGGTGAGGTCGGTGAAGTAGTCGGGAGGGTCGCCGACGACGTCGCTGACGCTGATGTTGACGATCTCGCAGCCGCAGGCCGCGCCCAGGAGCCCGCCCTTGATGGCCGAGATGTGCTTGCGCACGTTGTTGATCTCGACGATGTCGGCCCCGCAGCCCAGCAGCAGGCGGTTCACGGCGATCTTGTCGTCGAGCGACACCCCGTCGGCCGGCACGACCGCCAGCGCCGAGCTGCCGCCGGTGACCAGCGCGATCACCAGGTCGTCGGGGCGGGCCTCGCGGGCGAGCGCCAGCAGGCGCTCGCCCGCGACCAGGCTGGCGGCGTCGGGCACGGGGTGCGCCGCCTCGAGAACCTCGAGGTGCTCGAGGCGGCGCCCCTGCCCCTTCTTGACGACGACGGCGCCGGCGCCGATCCGCGCGCCGAGCACCTCGTCCACGACCGCCGCCATGCCGATCGTCGCCTTGCCGGCGCCGAGCACGACCAGGCGGCGGCCGGCCAGGTCGACCGCCTCGTCGCCGATCCACAGGGTGTCGTCCTCGAAGCGCAGCCGCGCGCGCAGCGCCGTCGCCGGGTCGACGGCCGCGAGAGCCTGGGCCGCGATGTCCAAGACATCGCGGCGCAACCTTTCGCGGCCGTGATCGACGAGACCGTGGCCGCCGCCGAGCGGCGCCGGCAGCGCGGACCCGGTCGTCACCGGCGCGACGCCCCCGTTCACCGCGGCCGGCGGAAGTCGCGGCCCGGATACACCGCCGCCTCGCCCAGCATCTCCTCGATCTCGAGCAGGCGGTTGTACTTGGCGGTGCGCTCGCCGCGCACCGGCGAGCCGGTCTTGATCTGGCCGGCGCCGAGGGCGACGACGAGGTCGGCGATGAGCGGGTCCTCGGTCTCGCCCGAGCGCTCGCTGACGCAGATGCCGAAGCCGGAGGCGCGGGCCACGTCGGCCGTCTCCCACGCCTCGGTCAGCGTGCCGACCTGGTTGAACTTCCACAGCACCGCGTTGGCGGCGCCGAGCTCGACGCCGCGACGCAGCAGCGCCGGGTTCGTCACGAACAGGTCGTCGCCGATGATCTGGATCCCCAGTTCCTTCGTCGCCGTCACGAAACCGTCCCAGTCGTCCTCTGCCAACGGGTCCTCGATCGAGGCGATGCCGAAGTCGCGGATCAGCTCGCGGTAGAGCTCGATCATCTGGTCGGTCGTGTAGGCGCGGCCGGCGACCGTGTAGACGCGCTTCTCCGCGTCCCACAGATGCTGCGCCGCGCAGTCGAGCCCGTAGACCGCCTTGTCGGCGTGGCCGGCGGCGGCGACGCCCTCGTGCAGTACCGCCAGCGCCTCGCGCGGGTCGACGATCGGCGTGGCGAAGCCGCCCTCGTCGCCGGTGTTGCCGGCCAGCTTGCCGTAGCGCGAGACGACGATCTCGAACAGCGCCATGTGGCACTCGCTGGCGACCTGCATCGCCTCGCTGAAGCTGCGCGCGCCGACCGGCATCATGATGAACTCCTGGAAGTCCAGGTCGTTCGAAGTCAGCTTGCCGCCGTTGATCAGGTTGATCTGCGGGACCGGCAGCACGCAGGCTTCGGGGCGCAGATAGCGGAAGAGCGGCTGGCCCATGCACAGCGCCGCGGCGCGGGCGGCGGCCAGCGAGACGCCGACGATCGCGTTGCCGCCGAGCTTTCCCTTGGCGGGCGTGCCGTCGAGGCCGCAGAGGAACTCGTCGAGGCCGCGCTGGTCGGTCACGTCGCGGCCGGTCAGCGCGGGGCCGATGATCGACTTCACGTTGTCGACGGCCTTCGTCACACCGAAGCCGCGCCAGGCGGCGCCGCCGTCGCGCAGCTCGCGCGCCTCGTGGCTGCCGGTGGAGCGGCCGGCGGGCACGTCGGCCCTGCCGACGTGCCCGCCGGCCGTCACGTCGACCTGCAGCGTCGGGTAGCCGCGGCAGTCGAGGATGGTGCGGGCGGTCACATGCTCGATGGTCGCTGTCACTGGTCGCTCCGTTCGCGGTCGGTGGTGGGGACAGGGTCCGTCAGGAAGAGGGCGTGCTGGGGGCGGGGCAGGATCCAGGCGGTGGGGCGGGCGCGGTCGCGCAGGCGCGACCGCGCCCGCCCCACCGCCTCCTCCGCCGTCGCCGCCGGGTCGAACCCGAGCTGCGCCAGCTCGGCGTCGCTCACGCCCGGGCAGCAGGCGATCACGTTCGGGCAGCGGCGCAGGAACCGCGCGATGAAGAAGGAGTGGTCCTTCTCGATCGTGTAGTCGCGCTCGAGCCTCGCCAGCACCTGGTCGGGTGTCGCGCCGCCGGCGAACGGCTCGAGCATCTCGGCGCTGCCGTTGCCGTCGCCGCAGGCCGACAGGACCACGACCTGCGTGCCGGGGCCGACCAGGGGCTCGATCGCGACCAGCGGCTTGATCGTCTGATACAGGTTGATGTCGAGCGGCCGGCCGGGACCGGTGACGACGAGGTCGGGCGGCGGGCCGCCGGGCACCCGTACGCCGGCGTACCCGCGGACCACCCCAGCCAGGGCCGCCTGCGCCGCTACCGGCTCGCCGGCCGCCACGGCGACCGGTCGCAGGGCGCCGTCGAGCACGACGTTGACGACGAAGTCGAGGCGCGCCAGCGCCGCCGCCTCGCGCATCTCGGCGTGGATCGGGTTGCCGTCGAGCACCCCCGGCCGCGCGGCGGGATCGCTCATCATCGCCAGGCTGTGGTTGCGGATGATCGTGTCGTAGCCGGCGACGGCCGGCAGGATCGCCTTGGGGCCGCCGGTGAAGCCGGCGAACTCGTGCGCCTCGACCAGGCCCAGCGCCACCCGCACGCCGGCTTCGGCGACCAGACGGTTCACACGGACCTCGTTGCCGCGCGAGGTCGTGCCCACGACGACGGTGTCGCCGCGCGGGTCGTGGTTCGTCACGCGCAGGCGCGCCAGCCACTCGTCGCCGAACATCGCCCGCAGCTCGTCGGGCGTGGCGCCGCGGTGGGCTCCGGTTCCGATGACGACGTCGATCGCCTCGTCTCCGATGCCGGCAGCGTTCAATTCCGAAACGACCGACGGGAGAAGCTGCCGATTCGGCACCGCACGCGTGGCGTCGCTGGTGATGATGACCGCACGTGCGCGGCCGCGGGCGAGCCTGGACAGCGGCGCGGCGCCGAACGGGCGCCCCAGCGCGGCGGGCAGCTCCGCCAGGAGGTCGATCGGCGGCGGTTCGACGGGCCCAAGCGAGCGCACCTCGCACCCGGAGAGGACAGGGTGCCATGCGATCCGCTCGAGAAACATCTCGATCTCGCCTGGCGGCCCCTCTGGGCTTGCCGTCGCGCCGTTAGGGGCTTCGGTGTTCACGGTCGACAGTCTACAATCCGTTCATTGATGGCGTCAATACGGGTGCGCGACGGGTGCGCGAAGGGGCAAGTTGTTGACAGTCGACACTAGGTCGACTAGCGTGAACCGTGCGTCGCGAGCCTGCCAAGCAGCCGTACAGAGCGCGCCGAGAGGAGTGACGAGAGCGCCGGGGGCCGCACTCCGGCACCGGAGCCATGGCCGAGATCAAGACCGAAGACCGCGGGTTCTGGCAGAGACCGGGGCTCGAGGTCGTCGACCATCTCCTTCAGGTCGCCGGCCGTGACACTGAGGCGCTGGCGCGACGACACGGCACCCCCCTCTACGTCTTCGATCTGCAGAAGATCGGCGAGCAGGCGCGCGCGCTTCAGTCGTGCCTTTCCGCAGTCGGCTTGCGGCACAGGGTGCTTCTGGCGGTGAAGGCCCAGCGTGAGCCCGAGGTGCTCGCATATGTGCGCAGCCTCGGCGCCCCCGACGGCACGGAGGGCGTCGGCCTCGACGTGTGCTCGCCGGGCGAGGTCCACTGCGGACTCGAGCACGGCTGGCTGCCCGAAGAGATCAGCTACACGGGTACGAACGTCTCCGAGCGCGATCTCGACAGCATCCTGCCCACAGGCGTGCACATGAATCTGGATCTGCTCTCGCAGATCCGTCGCGTCGGGCGACGCGAGCCGGGACGGCGCATAGGGCTGCGCATCAACCCGAGGGCGGGCGCGGCCTGGCACGGCGACAACGAATCCCTCTACAGCAGCACCCGGCCGACCAAGTTCGGCATCTACCCCGAGCAACTCGATGAGGCGATCGCCACCGCGGACGAGTTCGGCCTCGTCGTCGACACCATCCACTTCCACGTCGGCGACGGCTACCTGACAGACGCCCTCCCGGCCTTCGACATCGCCGTCGCAAAGGCGGTCGCGATCGCCCAGCGAGCACGGGACCTGGGGTGTCCGATCGACACCGTGAACATCGGCGGCGGGCTCGGGGTGCCGATGTTGCCGGGCGAGCAGCCACTGGACCTCGGCGGCTGGGCCCGGACGCTGGCCGGTCGACTGGGTCCGCTCGACGTCACCGTCGTCGTGGAACCCGGGGACTTCCTCGTCAAGGAGGCGGCGGTCCTGCTCGGCGAGGTCGTGACCGTCGAGGAGCGGATGGGCGTGACCTTCGTCGGGCTCGACATGGGCTGGAACGTCATGAACGACCGGTTCATCTACGACGTCCCTTTCGAGTACGTCGTCTGCTCCCGCGCCGATGCGGCCCCGGTGCGCGCCGTGACGATCTCAGGAAACATCAACGAAGGCGACGACCTGTGGGCTGAGGAGTACCCGTTCCCCGACGTTGCGGAGGGCGAGATCGTCGCCTGCATCAACGTCGGCGGCTACAACCAGGCGATGCAGATGGCGCACTGCCTGCGGCCACCGGCTCCGGCGGTCTACTTCGAGGATCGTCTGGGGCGCGCCTGAGCGGCCGCCGGCGAAACGACACCAGGAGGTACGCATGAGCACCGCGATCCCACCCGCCCGTCACTACGATGTCGTCGTCGTGGGCGGGGGTCACAACGGCCTGGTCGCGGCCTTCTACCTGGCTCGTGCGGGGTTGAGCACGGTGGTCCTCGAGCGTCGCGAGCTGGTCGGCGGGATGGCGGTCACTGAGGAGTTCGCCCCCGGCTATCGTGCCTCACCGGGAGCGTACGTCCTTGCGATGCTGGCCGGACACGTGTGGCGCGACATGCGGCTTGTGGAGCGCGGCCTGCATGTCGACCCCATGGGTCCGAGCCTGAACGTCTACCCGGGCGGGGCCCATCTGTGGATGCACGAGCAAGTTCCCGATGCGGTCGCCGAGATACGACGTTTCTCGACCAGAGACGCGGACGCCTATCCGCGGTTCGACGAACGCCTGACTCGTGTCGCCAAGTGGTTCGGACCTCTGTTCGGCCGCACCCCGCCCGACCTGCGCCTGTCTACCGTCGCCGATCTCGGGCGGCTCGCCCGTCTGGGTGGGTCGGCGCTCAGGAACCGCAGACTCCTGCTGGAGGCGGCCTCTCTCATGCTGACCTCGAGCACGCAGTTCCTCGAGGAGTTCTTCGTGTCCGAGGAGGTGAAGGCAGGCCTCGGCTGGTTCTCGATCAACGACTCGGTGTCCGGACCGTCGACGCCGGGCACCGCCTTCACCCTGCTCCACGAGTACGCCTCATCGGAGGCGGGCGGCGGCGTGCGCAAGTGGGGGTTCGTGCGCGGCGGCATCGGGGTGCTGCCGGAGCTCATGGCCGACGCGGCGCGCGAGGCCCAGGTCGACGTGCGTACGGGTGCCGCCGTCGAGAAGATCGTCGTGCGCGACGGCGCCGCGGTCGGCGTGCTTCTCGAGAGCGGGGAGGAGATCGCCGCCCGGTTCGTCGTCTCCAACGCGGACCCCAAGACGACCATGCTCGGCCTTGTCGGCGGATCCGAGCTCGACGGCGACTTCTGCACCACCCTTCAGAGCTTCATCACAGACGGCACGAGCATCAAGATCAACCTGGCTCTCGGCGCCCTCCCCCGGCTGGACCTCGCGGCGCTCAACGAGGGCGCCGGGGTGCAGCCCTATCACCGCAGCATGGTCGAGGTGAACTCCACGATCCGGCAGATGGACCTCGACCAGGCGGGCGCGCGGGCCGGCGTACCGGCTACGGACCAGCCGCATATCGAATGCTGCATCCCGACCATGTTCGATCCGTCGCTGGCACCCGAGGGCAAGCACATCATGACCATCGACATGAACTCGCAGCCCTACACGCTGGCCGACGGCGCGAGCTGGGACGCGATCAAGGACACGGTCGCCGACCGTTGTCTGCGACAGCTCTGCGACTACTTCCCGGGGCTGGACGGGCTCGTCGAGCACCGGCAGGTACTGTCGCCGCTCGACATGGAGCGCCTGTTCGGCGCCACCGGAGGCCACGCGCTGCACGGCGACATGGGCGACCACCAGATCTTCATCATGCGCCCCGTGCGCGGGTGGGCCGGCTATCGCATGCCGATCGAGCACCTGTACCTGTGTGGCGCCGGTACGCACCCCGGCGGTGGCATCTCCGGAGTGAACGGGACCAACTGCGCCCGCGAGGTCATCCATGACGCGCGGGCGATCATCAGGGAGAAGAGGGCCACCCAGAAGAAGGCGTGAGCGACCGTGACGACGCGATGGTCTCGACGGTCTTCCGAGCCGACAGCCGGCGAGCTCGAGCGCGCGTACGCGTGGGCGCGGGACGAACTGGTGAGGCTTGTGGGCATCCCCTCGGCCTCCGGCGCGGAAGCCGAGATCATCGCGTATCTGGAAGCGCGCGCGGGGGAGCTGGATCTGCCGGTACGCCGTGACTCCGTCGCGGCCGGCCAGGACAACCTCGTTGTGGGCCCCTCGCCGCAGCCGGATCTCGCCGTCGTCGCCCACGTCGACACCGTCAAGCCGTCCTGGGAGTGGTCGGGTACGGCCGAGGTGCGCGGTGACGAGGTGTGGGGTCTGGGGGCCGTCGACGACAAGGGCTCGGTGACCGCCGCCCTGCTGGCTCTGGTGATGGCTCGCGCCGCGGGCATGCCGATCGATGAGTCGCCGGCGTGCCTCGGCTTCACGGTCGATGAAGAGGAGGGCGGCACCGGCTCGATCGCCCTGGCGCGCTCCCTTCGTCCGCGCCACGCACTGGTGATGGAGTCGTCGGGCTTCGACATGGCCGTGGCCGAAGCGGGGGTGGTCGAGGCCGTGCTCGCCGTTCACGGCCGCAGCGCACACGGATCGTTGCCCGAGCTGGGCGACAACGCCGTCGTCAAGGCGGCGCGTCTGGTCCTGGACCTTGACTCCCTGCCGTTCCTGGCGGTCCCACATCCCCTCCTGGATTCGGCGATCGTGGTCCTGCAACTGCATGGGGGCTCCGACCTGCACGTCGTGCCAGACCTCGCCGAGATCCACATCGACGCCCGCCTGGCGCCCGGTCTTGCGGCCGACGAAGTCCTGGGCGAGGTGGCGTCGCTTGCAGCGCGCCACGACGCGGACGTGCGCACTATCGAACTCGCCGATCCGTGGGAGACGCCGACGAGCTCACCGTTCGTCGGCGCCCTGCGGCGGGCGATCGAGGCCACGCTCGATCATGCACCGGAGGCGTTCTGCTTCCCCGCCTGGACCGACGCGCACAACATGGTCGAGCTGGGGGGTTCGGAAGCAGTCGTCTTCGGTCCCGGGCCGCGGGCATCGACCGCGCACCGCCCGGACGATCACATCGACGTGCGCGACGTGGTGCGCAGCGCCCTGGTGCTCAAACGCTTGTTCCTCGACCTCTGGCGCGGCGACCTCGCGACCGGGGCCTGAGCAGGCAAGCGGGCCAGTCCACCAGATTCCCCCGCCACGCGATCTGGATGCCGCAGGCGAGCAGCGCGAGCCTGAGCAACAGATCGTGTCTCGCCACGGGCGACGACGCGGCGCCAAAGCATCCGCATCCGATCTGGAGGCCGCGGGCAAGCGCGCTCGCGAGGGCGCCGGTGAAGACGGCCGCCATGGCGGCCGTCAACAAGCCGGCGCCCGCCGTCGCCAGGCCGAGCAGCAGGCAGACGCCGGTCACGAGCTCGACCCAGGGCAGGACGATGGCCGTGAAGTCCACCAGCGCGAGCGGCAGGATGCGGTAGTTGTCGACGGCGTCGGCGAACGGCTGGGGGTCGAACAGCTTGTCGTGACTCGCGTAGACGAGAAGGGCTCCCGCCAGCACGCGCAGAGCGAGGGTCAGGCGCGGATCGGCGAGCGTGCGGACGGCCCGGGCGGACATGCGTCCGCCCGGGCCGTCCGCACGCTCGCCCCCTCGACCGCTCACGGCGTCGGCCCCGAGGTGACGGGGAAGCCCGCCGCCCGCCACGCCGGATACCCGTCGGTGAGGACGCGGACGTCTCGCCAGCCCTCGGCGCCCAGCCAGGAGCTGAGCTCCGCCGCCGACGAGCAGGTCCCTCCATCGCAGTAGACGATCAGCGCGCGCGTGCGCGGTAGCTCCTGCCGCAAAGCCTCGCGCTCCCGAGCGCGCGCGTCGTAGGCCACGCTCAGCGCTCCCGCGACGTGCCCGGCCGCGTAGGCCGCGCCGGAACGGGCGTCCACGAACGTGGCGGCGTCGGTCAGGTGCGCCGTGTACGCCGCATCGAGCGACACCGGCGAGCCGGTCGGTCCCGGCCTCGCGACGAGGGGGATGCCGGCGTGCGACACGGAGTCGGCGAGCAGCCCCGCCGCGGCGGCGACGACCAGGATCGCCGCCGCGCTCAGCAGCGTCGACAGGACTCGCCTGCGCATCGCGGCGCCGCCCGTGGCGCTAGCCGGTGCGCCGCCGGGCGCCGTCGGCGAAGCGCTCGAGCAGGCCGGGCTCGGGCGGCGGGTCGCCCGCCACCTCCGCGATCGCCTCGGCCAGTTGCCGGCACGACCAGCGGAAGAGCTCGGGCGGCATGTTGATGGCCGGCTGGAGGCGGTAGACCCACTTGCCCCACTGCGTGATGCCGAGTACGCCACGACGCAGCACCGCCTGGTGCACCGCGGCGTGGAACGCCGGCGCGGGGGAGATCGTGGTCTTGTCGGTCACGAACTCGACGCCGACCCACGCACCGATGACGCGCACGTCGCCGACCTGGGCGTGGCGCTCGACCAGCGGCCCGAGCTCCTCGCGCGCGATCTCACCCAGGACGCGGGCGTTGTCGAGGGCATGCTCGTCGAGGATGGCGTCGATGTTGGCCAGGGCCCCGGCGCAGGCCGCCGGCGTCCAGGCGAAGGTGCCGCCGGCCTGCGTGTCGCAGTCGGCCATGACGTCGTCTGTGGCCAGCACGGCCGCGATGGGCTGCCCGCCGCCGGCGAACCCCTTGCCAAGGAGCAGGATGTCGGGCTCGAGACCCCACAGCTCGGCGGCGAACATGGTCCCGCAGCGCCCCATCCCCGTCTGGACCTCGTCCAGGATCAGCTTCCACCCGTAGCGGCGGCAGAGCGCCGTGAGCCGGGCCCAGAACCCGGCCGAGGGGGCGAGGATGCCTCCTTCGCCCACGACCGGCTCGATGAGCACGCCGGCGATCTGGTCGGGTTCGACCTGGTGGACGAGGACGTACTCCTCGATGAAATCGACGTACATCCCTTCGTCGTACGGTCCCGGTCCCGTGTGAAAGGGGGCCCTGAAGCGATTCGGGTAGGGGGCGAACACCATGCCGGAGACGTACTGGGCGTTGTTGCTCGTGACCTCCGAGAGATCGGTGCTCGCCGCCGCGGTGAGGTAGGTAGACTCGCCGTGGTACTGGCCGTAGAAGCCCAGGATCATGGGACGGCCGGTCGCCTCGCGGGCAAGCTTGACGCCGCCTTCGACCGCCTCGGTGCCGCTGATCGCCGGCGCGACGCGCGTGATGCCGGGAGGAGCGATCTCGAGCAGACGCTCGGCGAGAGCCAAGGCGGGCTCGCTCATGACGTAGTCGGTGATCTCCATGCCGTAGCGCTCCATGGCGCGCGCCACCGCCTCGCCGGCGGCCGCCGGGTGGGCCCCCAGGGGCGTGGAGCCCCATACCGCGACATGGTCGGCGAAGGTGTTGCCGTCGACGTCCTCGATGATCCAGTCGCTCTTGCGCGCCATCACGAAGGGCACGTCGACGGACTCGCGCAGGGGTCCACAGAAGACCCGATCCTTGACTCGCAGCAGACTGCTGCTGCGAGGTCCCGGCAGAGGGGTCTGAACGGAGGGAAGCGTGAACGATCGGTCGCCGCCGCTGCCGGCATCCATGATGGTTGCCTCCTGATCGTCGCGGGTAGCCGTGCCGTGCCGCACGGACGCGGCGACGGCACGCCCCGGGCGGGTATCAAGTCGATTGTTGACAGTCTAGCAACGAGCATTCATGCTGACAATCAAGCCCCGCGAAGACGACCAGGCCGCGGCGCGGGCCGAGGTGAATCGACAGCAACATGCGACCGCTACAGACAAGAAAGCTGCTCGCCGAGGATGTCGCCGACCGCATCCGTGAGGAGATCCTGTCCGGCGGATTCGCTCAGGGCGAGCGCCTCGTCGAGGCCGGCATCGCCCAGGCGCTGGGAGTGAGTCGCGGCCCCGTCCGCGAGGCCCTCAAACTCCTCCGCGCCGAGGGCCTCGTGCGCGAGGAGCCTCACCGCGGCACCTTCGTGGTCCGCCTCACGAGCGACGACGTCCGCGAGATCTACGACCTTCGCGCCGCCATCGAGGCGCGCGCCGCCAAACAGCTCGCGTCGCGTGGGCGTCCGTCGGACCTGCGCACGCTGCGGCGTCTGCACGACAAGCTCGCGCAGGCCGCCGAGAGCGGCGACGTTTCCTCCCTCTCGCTGGCCGACCTCGACTTCCACGAGTGCGTCTGCAAGCTGACGGGCAATCGCCGCCTGCACGAGGTGTATCTGCGCCACGTGCCGGTCCTCAGGAACCTGATGAAGTTCGACGAGTACCTCTATCCGTCGCTCGACGACGTCGCCGCCGAACACGACCCGCTCTTGCGCGCCATCGAAGACGGCCAGCCCGAGCTGGCGGCGGCGCTCTTCGAGGCGCACACCGAGCACGCGCGCGACATGGTAGCGGCCTACATCGACACAATCCCCGATCACCCCTGACCGGTCAGAGCGCGCGATGCCGTCGGCGCGTTCCCGATCCGGTCGCAGGTCGATTCTCCCGGTCACCCCGCTGCGGGCCCGTGCGGCGCTGGTCGGCGTCTGCGTGCTGCTGTGCGGCGCCTGCGCGACGAGCGGCCGCCCCACGGGTCAGGCCCTCCCTGGCGTCGCGCCGTCGTCGCCGGGCGCGCGGGACGTGCTGGTCTGGGCGCTACCCGGGAGGTCCGCTCTCCCGCTCGCAGCGGCTCTCGGTGACACTGTTCCGACGGTCCGCGTCAGTACGGTGGCGGCCGCCGGCGGCGAGGCGGCCGCCGGCCGCCTCGCCGCCGGCGGCCGCCCCGACCTGATCGAGACGTGCACGAACGCAGGACTGGCGCGGCTCGCCAGGGCGGGTCTCCTGCAGCCGATCGACCCGGCGCGCATCGAGCAGTGGGCGCGCCTCTACCCCGTGCTCAAGGAGCTGCCGGGCGTCGTCGTCGACGGCAAGGTCTACATGGTGCCTCTGGTCGCGGACGTGACGGGCATCATCTACGAGCGCGCGGGCACGCCGGCGCCCCCGCGCTCGTTCACGGATCTCTTCGCGAAGCGCAACAAGGGCCGCCTCGGCTTCGCCGACGACTCGGCTCTCGCTACGGCGGTCGCCGCGCTGGACCTCGGCTTCGCCGATCCGAGCCGGTTGACGGCGGAGCAGGTCGACGCGGTCGCGATCTACCTCAAACGCTATCGCAAGCACTTCCGCTCGTTCTGGTTCGACCCCGCCAACCTGGCCGCCGCCTTCAAGGACGGTCATGTGCGGATCGCGACAGGCGACTACGCGACCTTCCTGGAGCTCCGCAGGCGCGGGGCTCCGGTGGCCTTCGCGCTGGCTCGAGAAGGCCAGCCGCTACGCGCCTGCGGACTGGTGATCCCGAAGCGAGCCGGGGACCCCGGCGCCGCCTATGCCCTCATCAACGCGCTGCTCCAGCCCGCCGCACAGATGCGTCTGGCCGGGGGCGACGGTCGACAGGCCGTGAACCGTGACGCCCTCGCTGCGTCTGCCCCCTCCACGGCAGCCGACCGCGGGTTCGACCTGTTGAGTCGCCTCGAGAAGCCCGTGCCGCTGCTCTCCGAGCTCGACCACCCCGACTGGCTGCAGACCTGGTACGAGGTGAAGATGCGCCGTGGCTGATGCCGCTAGGGGCCGCCGGGAGCGGTCCGGAGCGCGGCGGCAGGGCGTGGCACGCAGGGCACTCGCCGACCTCACGGACGAACGCCCACGACCCTTGCGATGGTCGACTGTCGACAGTAGGATGGTGACCACCAGGGCGGCGCCTCGGTCCGGGCGCTCGCCGGCTGTCCGGTACTGGGGGTCGAAGGTGGAGAAGCGCAGCATCTCGCGGCAGGTCTTCGGGGTCGCCGGGTCGGTGACCGCCATCCTCTTCCTCGTCGCGCTGGCGGTCGCGTGCGGCTCCAGCGGGACCGCCAAGCCGACCGCGACCGCCTCGGGCGGCGCCGTCGCCGGCGACCTCACGCTGTTCGCCTACGAGGACGGCTTCGTCCCCGCGTACATCAAGGCCTTCAAGCAGCAGTACCCCGACGTTCACCTCAGGGCGAGCGCCTACGACAGCGGCGACGCCGCCATCGCCAAGCTGCGCGCCGGATTCCGAGCCGACGTGATCAACCTCTGCGTCGAAGAGGACGCCGAAGTCGCCGTCAAGCTCGGCCTGGTCCGGCCGCTGGACATCTCGCGGATCAAGGATTGGGATCGCATCTTCCCCGGCTTCAAGTCGCTCCCCGGCGTCACCATGCCCGACGGCAAGCACTACATGGTCCCCGTCGACGCCGGCCCGACCGGGCTGCTCTACGACACCACGATGGTCTCGCCCGCACCGACATCCTTCAAGGATCTGTTCGACCCGAAATGGGCCGGCCACGTGGCGATGATCGACTACCCGGTCACGGCCATCCAGATAGGGGCCCTCGCGCTTGGCTACACCGACCCCTTGCACCTCACGGACGCCCAGCTCGAGAACGTGAAGAACCTCTACCTCGACGCCAAGAAGCGCGGACAGTTCCGGACCTTCTACCAGACCGACTCCGATCTCCTCGCGCTCTACACCGGGCATGAGATCTGGCTCTCCCCGGGCGGTCGCGGCAACGCTCTCGACATCCAGCGCGAGAAGGAGCCGGTGGAGTTCCAGCTCGCCAGTGAGGGGCAGATCCTCTGGACGTGTGGGTACGCCATCAGCACGTCCTGCAAGAACGTCGACGCCGCCTACGCGCTGCTCAACTACTACCTCTCCCCGACCGCCGAGGCCTACGAGGCCACCCAGTGGCACTACATGATCACCAACATGGATACGCTGACGGTGGTGAGCCCCAAGGTCCGCAAGGACGCCGGCCTCGATTCGGCCAAGGATCTTCAGAACGTCATCCCGGCAGCGCCGCCCGCCGAAGGATACGACCGCTGGATCCGGGTGTGGCAGGAAGTAAAGCGCGGCTGAACCGGCCATGAACGTGATAGATCTACGCAGCGACACCAAGACCCGTCCGACGGCGGCCATGCGACAGGTCATGGCAGCGGCCGATGTCGGCGACGACGAGTCCGGCGAGGACCCCACGGTCAACCGTCTTCAGGAGCACGCCGCCGACCTCTTCGGCAAGGACGCGGCTCTCTACTTCCCGACCGGGACCATGAGCAACCAGGTCGCCCTGCGCACGCATGCCAACGCCGGCGACGAGGTCTTCATCCACGCGCGGGCGCACATCTACCTGTACGAGATGGCGGCGGCGGCGGCACTCTCGGGGCTCCAGCTGCGCGGGTTCGAGTCGCCCGACGGGACCCTCGATCCGGCGGCACTGGAGCCCTTCGTGCAGACCGACGAGGATGCCGACGATGCCGTCACGCGCGTCGTCTGCCTGGAGAACACGCACAACGCCGCGGGTGGGCGCGTGTATCCTCTGGTCCGGATGCAGGACGTCCGCGGGTTCTGCGACCGCCACGGACTGGCCCTGCACCTGGACGGCGCCCGGATCTTCAACGCCCACGTCGCGACGGGGGTACCGCTGCGCGACTGGGCCGCGCCCTGCGACTCGCTCAACGTCTGTCTGTCGAAGGGCCTGGGAGCTCCCGTCGGATCGCTCCTTCTCGGCGAAGCATCGTTCATCCGTCGGGCGCGCCGCTACCGGGCTCAGTTCGGCGGCGCGATGCGGCAGGTCGGCATCGTCGCGGCCGGTGGACTGTACGCCCTCGAGAACCACGTCTCGCGCCTGGCGGACGACCACCGCCGCGCGCGCCGGCTGGCCGAGCTCCTGGCCGCGATCCCCGGCCTGAGCGTGCGCGTCGACCTCGTGGAAACGAACATGGTGCTGGCCGACACGACCCCCGCCGGTCTGGACGCCGACACGGTCACCGCCGCCGCCGCAACGGCCGGGCTGCTCGCGGACCCCAATCCGTATGGCATCCGCTTCGTCACCCACCTGGACGTGGGCGACGACGACATCGAGACGGCGGCCGCGACGATGGCGGCCACGATGGCGCGGCTGACGAGCTGATGTCGCTCCGCAAGCCGCTCGAGATGGCGACCTTCGTCGTTCGCGACCTGGCGGACGCCGCGCGCACCGGCTACGCCGACGGGCGGCTCGAGATCGACTTACGTGCGATCGAGAAGGCGGCCGTAGGCGAGCCGGGGATCCTCGGTGTGACCGCCACGCTGGCCGCGCCCGGGGAGCCGCTGCGCGTGATGAACGTGCTCGACGCGGTCGAGCCCGTCGTCAAGGCCGGGCAGCCCGAGGCGACGTTCCCGGGAGCTCTCGGCGTGCTGACGCCGGCCGGTGAAGGACGCACCCACCGCCTCGACGGCGTCGCCGTCCTGGCCACGGCCGACCTGCACGGCACGTACGACCTCGCCAGCCTGCCGGTCTATCCCGACGGCGACTCGTTCGTCGACATGGACGGGCCCGGAGCCTACCTCACGCGCTGGTCGTCGACCCACGACCTCGTGCTCGGCTTCGCCTGCGACGCCGCCGTGGCGCCCGGGGTCGCGGACGCCGCCATCAGGCGGGCCACGCTGCGCGTGGCCCGCGACCTGGCGGCGTCGACCCTCTCCGAGACCCCCGACCACGTCGAGTCCTACGATCTGCCGCCGGCGTCCGACTCGCTGCCGGGGGTCTGCGTGATCCTGCAGGTCGCGTCCGAGGGTCCGCTCGTCGACACCTATCTCTACGGCCGCCAGCTCGCGGGTCTCGTGCCGACGCTGCTCGATCCGCGCGAGATCCTCGACGGGGCCCTGACGGCCGGCCAGTACGACTGGGCCGGCTCGCGCGATCCGACGTACTTCTTCCAGCGCAGCAGCCTGCTGCGCGAGATGCTGCGCCGCCACGGCACCGATCTGCGCTTCTGCGGCGTCGTTCTGACGCTCGGCTATCTGCCGTCCGCCTTCGAGAAGGAACGCAGCGCTCTCATGGCCGCCGGGCTGGCACGCCAGATCGGGGCCGATGCCGCCGTGCTGACGACCTTCCAGACCGGCAACTCCCATACCGACACCATGCTCACCTGCCGCGCCTGCGAGCGCCTCGGCATCCGCACCGTGCTTCTGCTTGCCGAGACGAATGCCGGATTGACCGATCACGTACCCGAAGCCGACTGCATGATCAGCGTCGGCAACGAGGAGGAGCTGGTGGCCGAGTGGTGTCCCGAGCGCGTCGTGGGCGGGGAGCTCACGTGGACGGGCCGCCCGGCGCGGGCCGCCGGTCCGGTCCCGGTGGTCAGCTACCTGGGGTCCATCTGCCAGCTCGGCGACATGAAGCTGCGGGCGGAGACCTGGTGAAGGTCGTCCACTACCTCAACCAGTTCTTCGCCGGTCTCGGGGCCGAAGAGGCCGCCGGTTCGCCTCCGGTGCGCCTCGAGGGCGCCGTCGGCCCGGGCCGGGGTCTGGGTCTCGAGATCGCCGTGACGCTGGCCTGCGGCGACGACTTCTTCAGCGAGCGCGAGGAGGAGGCGCTGCAGCGCCTCCTCGCCTGGCTCGACGAGGAGCGCCCCGATGTGCTCGTCTGCGGTCCCGCCTTCGGATCCGGCCGCTACGGCTACGCCTGCGGCACGCTCGCGCGCGAGGCCGCCCGCCGCGGCACGCCTGCGGTATGCGGCATGCACCCCGACAATCCCGGCGTCCTGGCCGCGGAAGGCGCCGCCTACATCGTGGCGACGCAGGACCGGGTGGCGGGCATGCGCGACGCCCTGCCGGCGATGTCGGCCCTTGCGCGCCGCCTGGCCGCCGGCGAGCCCATCGGACGCCCCGACGAGGAGGGGTACCTGCCGCGCGGGCTGCGTCGCAACGAGCTCGCGGACCACACGGGCGCCGAGCGCGCCGTCGAGGCGCTGCTCGCCAAGCTCGCCGGCGACACACGCACCGAGATCGTCGTCGCCGTCGACGATGTTCGGCCGCCGGCGCCGGTCCCCGACATGGCGTCGGCCGTCGTGGCCCTCGTGACCGAGTCCGGGCTCGTGCCCCGCGGCAACCCCGACCGGCTCGAGTCCAATCGTGCGCACGCGTGGTTCGCCTACGGGCTCGACGGCGTGGAGCGGCTCGATGCCACCGGCTGGGAGACGGTGCACGGCGGCTACGACGTGACCCACGCCAACGACGACCCCGACCGGCTCGTGCCGCTCGACGCGGTCCGGCGGCTGGAGCGCGACGGCCGGATCGGCCGTCTCCACGAGACCTTGTACACGACGACCGGCAACTCGACGCCGGTCGCCACCTCGGCGAAGTTCGGCCACGAGATCGCCCAGCGGCTGCGCGACGCCGGCGTGCAGGCGGCCATCCTGACCGGGACCTGAGGGACGGGCACGCGTTGCGGGGCAACGCTGGCGAAGGAGATCGAGCGTCAGGGCATCGCTACGGTGTTCATCACCGCGCTGCCGACGATCGCCACCATGGTAGGCGTCAATCGCACCCTGCGCGGCGTGGCCGTCACCAGCCCGGTCGGCGATCCGGCGCGCGACGCAGCAGACGAGCACGCCCTGCGGGTGCGCATGGTCGAGCGCGCGCTGACGATGCTCGAGACGCCGGTGGAACGACCAACGGTATGGGAGGTCACGTGATCATCTTGCTCGTGGGGAGAGGGTCGTGAGCCGCCGCGCTGGGATCCTGGCGGCAGCGCTCGTCCTCGACCACGTTCCCGATCTCGTGCGGTACGGCTCGAAACCGGCGCGCGAACAGCGGCGCTTCGAGGAAGTCGCAGGTTCGCTGCGCACCTTCGACGAAGCGGTCGCCTATCCGCCCAACCAGGTCTTCATCGGCAACCTGCGCCCGGAGACCCTGTGGGAGATGCCTCGTCCCTGGTGGCAAGACCCGTGCGGCGGCGCGCCGGAGGGACCCTTCGGCGAGATCATGGACCAGCGTCGCTTCTACGAGCTCATGGAGGAGGTCGACCTCTTCGACCTCCTCCATCTCGGCGAGTCGCCCGATCCCGATCGTGGCGACCTCGGTCTCTACCAAGGGGACGTCGTGGTCGGCGCGTTCTCTCGCGCCCACGACGTCGACGAGGCGCTCAGCGCCCGCGCCCTTCTCGACAATCTCGCCTGCAAGGCCAGCGGCGTGCATGCGTTACGTGTCCTCGTCGGACGGCTCGGCATCGACCCCGAGTCGATCGGCTACGTCGTCGGCGCCGGCGAGGAGGCGGTCGGCGATCGCTACAACCGCGGCGGAGGCGCGATGGCCAAGGCGATCGCCGAGTCCTGCGGTGTGGTCAATGCCAACGGCAGCGACGTGAAGGCCTTCTGCACGGCGCCGGTGCACGCGCTCGTCATCGCCGGGTCTCTCGTCGAGTCGGGGACGTTCGAGCGCGTCGCCGTGGTCGCCGGTGGGTCGCTGGCCAAGCTGGGCATGAAGTTCAAGGGCACCGTCGACCGCGGCGTCCCCATCCTCGAAGACGTGCTCGGCGGGATGGCGATCCTCGTGGGACCGGCCGAGCCCGGCGAGCCCGTCCTGCGGCTGGACGCCGTGGGTCAGCACCGCATCGGCAGCAACTCGTCGCAGCAGACCCTTCTCCAGGAGGTGGTCGCGCGGCCGCTCGATCGCCTCGGGCGCAAGATCGCCGACATCGACGTGTACTCCACCGAGCTGCACAATCCCGAGATCACCGAACCGGCCGGGGGCTACGACGTGCCCGAACGCAACTACAAGCTGCTGGCGGCGTTGGCGGTCATGCGCGGCGAGCTGACGCGCGAGGACATGGAGCGCTTCTGCCACCAGCGTGGCATGCCCGGCTTCTCGTCGACGCAAGGCCACATCGCCTCGGCCGTTCCCTGGGTGCCGCACGCGCTGGACCGGTTCCGCAGCGGCGAGCTGCACTCGACGATGCTCATGGCCAAGGGCAGTCTGTTCCTGGGGCGCATGACCCAGATGTGGGATGCGATCTCCGTGATCATGGAGGTGTGAATGGCCGTCGAGGCTTCATCGGAGACCTACGAGGGGCTGGTCGCGGACGGCAGCGTGCTGGCCGACTTCTGGGGGCCGCAGTGTGTGCCCTGCCTGGCCCTCATGCCGGCCGTCGAGCAGCTCGAGGAGCGGTTCGACGGCCGGCTGAAGCTCGTCAAAGTCAACGCGTCCGAGAACCGTCGCCTGTGTCTGACGCTTCGCGTTCTCGGCCTGCCGACGTTCATCCTGTACCGCGACGGCGTCGAGATCGAACGCCTGACCGGAAACCCGACCGCGGCCGACATCAAGGCGGCCGTCGTGAAGCTTGTGGAAGGAGGTGCTTGAGTGGAACTCCGCGGCAAGAAGATCATCGCCCTCGGCGAGCGCGACAGTGTCGGCGGCGAGGCCATCGCCGACTGCGTGCGCTCGGCCGGTGCCGAGGTCGTCATGATCGAGACGGAGTGCTTCGTCTGAACGGCCGCCGGAACGATGGATCCCGAGAACCAGAGCCGCATCAAGGCGACGGTGGAGCGCTACGGGGCCGACGACATGATCGTCGTCCTCGGAGCCGCCGATCCGTGGGCCATCGAGATGGCGGCCCTGACCGTCACCGAGGGTGACCCGAGCTTCGTGGGTCCATTGGCAGGAGTCCCGTTGGGACTCCCCGTCGTGCACATCTTCGAAGATGAAGTCAGATCACAGGTCGACCCGGCCATCTATGAGGACCGTGTCGGCTTCGTCGAGCTGGCCGTCGACAGCGACGCCGTGAGGGCGGCCATGAAGAATCTCAGAGGCGAGGCAGAACGATGAGGCGGGGGCGGGCCGGCCTGCGGCCGGCCCGCCCCCGCCCGGCCCGAGCGGAGGGCGGACGCCATGCTTGATACCTTCACGATCCTGACCGAGGATCTCGATCACCCCGAAGACGTCGTCTGGGACCCGGTCAGCGGCCGCCTCTACGCGGGCGGCGAAGCCGGCCAGATCTACGCCGTGACCCTCGACGGTGACGTGGAGCAGGTGGCCGACACAGGCGGTGGCCTCCTCGGCCTCGCGGTCGACGCAGCGGGCACCATCTTCGCCTGTGACGAGGGCCGCGCGGAAGTGCTGCGCATCGACCCTCGGAGCGGCGCCGTCGAGATCTACTCGTCCGGGGTCGAGGGCGCGCCCATGATCGAGCCCAACTACTGCGCCTTCGACGCTGCCGGCAACCTCTACGCGACCGACTCGGCCGACTGGGAGGAGCGGAACGGCTCGATCTACCGCATCGCGCCCGGGGGCGAGACCACCGTCTGGTCGCGGGCCCTGCGCCGCTACCCCAACGGCTGCTGCTTCGACGCCGCCGGCACGTCGCTCTACGTCGTCGAGTCCAGCCTGCCGGGTGTGTGGCGCCTGCCCGTGCTTGCCGACGGCTCCGCCGGCGACCCCTCGCTCGTCGTCGAGCTGCCCATGCCCTCGGTGCCGGACGGGATCGCGTTCGACGATGCGGGCAGGCTCTACATCGCCTGCTACCGGCCCGACCGCATCTATCGCTTCACGACGGGAGGCGGTCTGGAGATCTTCGCGGACGACCCCCTGGGCATGAAGCTCAACACGCCGACCAACGTCGCCTTCGCCGGCCCCGAGCTCGATCTCATGGTGATAGCCAACGTCGGCGAATGGCACCTGCTCGCCGGTGACGTCGGCGCCCGCGGCCTGTCGCTCAACTACCCGGCACTCGGCTAGGAAGCCGCTCTCGCGGGGGCGGCGAGAAAGGGGGACCCGTGGGTCGTTTCGACGGGAAGAACGTCATCGTCACGGGATGCTCGAGCGGCATCGGCTGGGCGATCGCGCATGCCTTCGTCGACGATGGCGCCACCGTCTACGCGGTCGCACGGCGTGGTGAGCTCCTGGAACGCATGAGGGAGGCGTCGTCTGCCCCCGAGCGTATCGTCACCGCCGTCGCCGACGTGGGGGTACCGGACCAGGCGCGCGGCATGGTCGGCGACGCCGTCGCCCGGCTGGGCCGCGTCCACATCCTCGTCAACAATGCGGCCATCATGCCCTACGGCGCCGTCCTCGAGATGCCCGAGACGACCTGGCGCGCCACCTTCGCGGTCAATCTCGACGGGCCCTTCTACGCCGGTCAGGCGGCTGCGCGGCACATGGTCGAGCAGGGTGGCGGGGTGATCGTCAACATCGCCTCAGCCAACGCCTTTCGAGTCGAGTCGCCGGCCGCCAACTACAACACGTCCAAGGCTGCCCTCGTCATGATGACGCGCTGTTTCGCACACGAGCTCGGGCATCTCGGCGTGCGCTGCAACTGCGTGGCGCCCGGTCAGACGGTCACCCCCGAGGCCGAGGTCGAGCTGACGCCGGAGGAGTTCCACCGCGAGTTCGTCGAGTACTGCAGTCGGGTGCCGTTGCGGCGTCCGGCGCAGCCTCGCGAGCAGGCTGCAGTGGTCCTCTTCCTGGCTTCCGACGAAGCCTCCTACATCAGCGGCGAGACGATCGTCGTGGACGGCGGCGAGCTCACCGGCGAATGGTACGACCCTGCCGACAACCCGCCGGTGCCGGGGCCGTGATCGCGTTGCCGGTAGCCTCCACGCAACCGGCACGGAGCTGGTCGTGACGGACGACCGCACCGACCTTCCGATCGTCCGCGACTGGTTCACGGCCACCGTCGTCGACGCGAGAACCGTCCTGTTCACAGAGCCGCGGGTCGACGAGTTCCTTCGATCGAACATCTGGTTCGCGCGCGGGCACGACCGGGACCTGGTGATCGACACCGGGAACGGCATCGCCCCGCTGATGCCGGCGGTGCGCGCCGTCCAGGGCCTTGCGGGCAAGCCGATCGTCGCCGTCGCCACGCATGCGCACTCGGACCACATCGGCGGCATGCACGAGTTCGCCGTACGGCTCGTCCATCGCCTCGAGGCAGCCGATCTCGAGCACGCCAGCGACGCCGCCTGCCTGGTGACCGGCGACTTCGCCGAGGAGCTGAAGCTGGAGATCGCCGCCGCGGGTCTGACGCTGCCCGATGTGCTCATCGATGCGCTGCCGCGCGAAGGATTCGACCCGGCTGCCTTCTCGATCGTCCCCGTCGCCCCGACGCAGGTCATGAAAGAGGGTGACGAGATCGATCTCGGGGATCGCGCGTTCTCCGTGCTGCACCTCCCGGGCCACTCGCCCGGCAGCATCGGCCTGTGGGAGCCGGTCACCGGGACCCTGTTCTCCGGCGACGCCGTGTACCGCGACGGGCCGCTGCTCGACGAGTTGCCCGGCAGCGACGCGGCCGCGTACGCGGAGACCATGAAGAGGCTCATCGACCTGCCGGTGACGACCGTACACGGCGGTCACGATCCCAGCTTCGGGCGCGCGCGCCTCGTCGAGATCGCCGAAGGCTATCTCGCCCGGCGCGCACGCCCGTCACCATCCAGCTAGCGACTACTCGAGGGGGTCATGGTGAACACTTCTCGTGCTTGGCGGCTCTGCCGGGTCGCTCTCTACGTTCTCGGCGCCGTTGCGGCGGCGTCGCTGGTCGCGTCGTGCGGCGGCTCCACGACATCGCCGACGTCACCGTCGTCCGGCGCGCCGAGCGCCACGCAAACCGCGGGGCTTTCGGGGCGACTGAGCCTGTTCGGCTACGAAGACGGGTTCGTCCCGCAGGCGATCGCCGGCTTCAAGAAGGCCAACCCCGGCCTCAAGGTATCGACGGCGTCCTTCGGCACCAACGACGAGGCGGTAGCCAAGATGCGGGCCGGCTTTCGCGTCGACGTGGTCGACGTGTGCGTCGAAGAGACTCCGCGCATGGTCAAGCTGGGGCTCCTGCAGCCTCTCGACACGTCCCGGATCGTAGGGTGGTCCGACATCGTTCCGGCCCTGCAGACCATTCCCGGCGTGGTCATCGACGGCAAGACCTACATGCTGCCCGACAGGGGCGGGACGGGCGGCATCCTCTACAATCCCAAAGAGGTGCCCCAGGGCGTCGCTTCGTGGAAGGCGCTGTTCGAAGACCCGGCCCTCAAGGGGCGGGTCACCCTGGAGGACTCCCCCGCCACGGTGATCCCGGTCGCGGCGCTGGCGCTCGGCTACAAGGATCCCTTCCACCTCTCGGACAGCGATCTGAGCCGGATACAGGAGTACCTGCTGGCTCACAGATCGCAGATCAGGACGTTCTTCAACGGCGACGCGGACTTCCTCAACCTCTACAAGAGCGGCGAGATCGTGGCCGGCTTCGCCTGGCACGACTACAAAGCGTCGGCGGAGCGTGAGGGCGTACCGGCCGAGTACGTGGTGCCGACGGAGGGTCAGCTGGCCTGGGTGTGCGGCTGGGGCATCGCCACCGACGCCCAGAACATGGACGCCGCCTACGCGGCCCTCAGCTGGTACAACTCCACTACGCCGCAGGCCTACTACGCCAAGGCCTACACCTACTGGGTCTTCAACCGCAAGACGCTGAGCGTGCTGCCGCAGAAGCTGATCGACACCATCGGTCTCGACCACCCGGAACAGCTTCAGCACGCGATCCCGCTCGTCATCCCGGACAACTACGACCGCTGGTTGCGGGTCTACCAGGCCGTCAAGAGCAGCTGAGCGGTGGGGGGGCGGCCGCCGCACAGGCGGCCGCCCCCCCATCAACTCAGCGTCTCGCCACCGTCGATCACCAGGACCGCGCCGGTCATGAACGACGACGCCTCCCCGGCGGCGAAAGCGACCGCCTCGGCGATCTCCTCGGGTCGTCCGTAGCGCCTGAGCGGGATCTTCGCGAGGGCCTCGGCGACCGTCTCCTCGTCGTCGTCGGCCGTCATCGCGGTCTGCACCCAGCCCGGAGCGACCGCGTTGACGCGGATGCCCAGGGGGGCGAGCTCGACGGCCAGCGAGCGCGCGAACATGTGGACGGCGGCCTTGGTGGCGTTGTAGGTCGGAGACGGGTCCTTCAGATCGACGACGATCCCGCTGGAGGAGCCGATGACGACGATGGCTCCGCCGCCGCGGACCGTCATCAGTCGGGCCGCGCCCTGCGCCGTGAGAAAGACGCCTCTGACGTTGGTGGCCATGTTCTCGTCGAAGACCGCGGGCGGCAGGTCGAGGATGGTGTAGTCCTCATCGGTCTCGATGCCGGCGTTGCAGACACAGACGTCGAGGCCTCCGAATCGGCGCTCGATCTCGGCGAACAGGTCTGCCACGTCGGTCTCGGAACCAACGTCGCAGGGCACGCCGAGAACCTGGCCGCCATCCGCGTCGAGCACGGCGACCGCGTCTGCCAGGCGCTCGGCGTTGCGACCGCAGATCGCCACTGCAGCACCTTCACGAGCGAACAGCGTCGCGGTCGCCAGCCCGATGCCGCTGCTGCCACCGGTGACGAGGGCCACCTTGTCGTGGAATCTCATGCTCATGCTCCCTTCCCGATCGTGGCGGCATCGCAGCCGGGGGTATGGCCGCCGCCAAAGGCTCGCGTCGTGTACGGACACGACCAGATGCAGATGCCGCAGATCTCGTCGAACTGGGGGAATCGCCGCTGGTGCCGGTCGCAGGCCTCACTGTCGTAGAGGACGTCGCGTGGCATCCCGGCGCGCCAGGACACGTCGCGTCCGGCTCCGGCCGGGCAGGCGTCGACGCAGGCGCGGCAACGGCCGCACCGACCATCGTCGATCGCTCGGCCGGCCGGCAACCGAAGGTCGGTGAAGACCGTTCCCAGCCGCACCGCGGACCCGAACTCGGGGGTGACGAGCAGCGCCGTCTTGCCGATCCAGCCCAGACCGGCGCGAGTCGCGGCCGTCTTGGAGGGGAAGATGGGCGGGTCGTCGGGGCCGTCGGGAGCGTCGTCGTCGACACGCTCGCCGCACAGTCCACGCGCCTCGAGAAACCGCACCACCGCCTCTCCGGCCTCGATGAGTGCGGCGTTGATGCGCACGTACTCGGCGAGGTATGCCGGCGTGGGGCGGTTGCGGAGACCCTCGAGCGACGACGGACGCACGGCCATGAGGAACGAGATCGCGACCGGCAGCCGTGGGGCGAGAGGCATCGACCCGGCGTCACCGGCCACGCCCCAACGGTCGACTCCGTGGGCGGCGAGAATCGCACCGAGTTCTACGGCCGGGAGTGGCTGATGGTCTGCCATGACGCCTCGACGATAGCATCGGCACGGCAGGTCGGCAATTTGGTTGACTGTCGACACTCGACTGCGTAGCATGGGCCGTACTGAGTGTGTCCGGCGGTGGCCGTCGTGCGCCTCGAGCGCGAGCGGCTCTTCTCTGGGGGTGCGGGATGACCGCGGAACGCAATTCGCGCAGGACCCGGTCGACCGTCGCCGTGTGCGCGGCAGTCGTGGTCACGATTCTGGCGCTCGCGGCCGTCCTGGCGACCGGCTGCGGGTCCGGTTCGGGTGGACCGTCGACGACGGCCGCAAGCTCGGGCCCGCCCGGCGGCAATCTCACTCTCTTCGCCTACGAGGACGGGTTCATTCCTCAGTACATCGCCGGCTTCAAGAAGCAGTATCCCAACGTCAATCTGCGGACCAGCGCCTACGACAGCGGCGATGCCGCCATCGCCAAGCTGCGCGCCGGCTTCAGGGCCGACGTGATCAACCTCTGTGTCGAAGAGGACGCCGAGATTGCCGTCAAGCTTGGTCTGGTGCAGCCGCTTGACGTGTCGCGCATCCCGAACTGGGACCGCATGTTCCCCGTGTTCCACAAGCTCCCGGGAGTGACCGAGCCCGACGGCAAGCACTACATGGTGCCGGTCGACGCCGGCGTCACGGGCATCCTCTACAACACCACCAAGGTCTCACCCGCGCCGACCTCGTTCAAGGACCTGTTCGACCCCAAGTACAAGGGTCAGGTGGCGATGATCGACTACCCCGTGACGGCGATACAGGTCGGTGCTCTCGCGCTCGGCTACTCCGACCCCCTCCACCTCACGGACGAACAGCTCGCCGCCGTCGAGAACCTGTACTTGACGGCGAAGAGGAACGGCCAGTTCCGCACGTTCTTCAGCAACGACTCGGAGATCGTCAGCCTCCTTCATACCGGTGAGGTCTCGATCGCTCTCGGCTACCCCGGCAACGCCCTCGACTCACAGAAAGAGGGTGACCCGGTCCAGTTCGCGACAGCCAGCGAGGGCCAGATCGTCTGGACCTGCGGCTACGGCATCAGCACGTCGTGCAAGAACCTCGACGCCGCCTACGCGCTGATCAACTACTACCTGTCACCTCAGGCCGAGGCCTTCGAGGCCGGTCACTGGAACTACTTGATCACCAATCAGGACGCCATGAAGCTCCTGCCGCCCGCCCAGGTCAAGCGTGTCGGCGTCGTCAAGGACTGGGGCAACATCCTGCCTGCGGCCCCGCCGGCGGAAGGCTACGATAAGTGGATCCGGGTGTGGCAAGAGGTGAAGAGGGGCTAGTGGCCGACGACGGCGATCGGAGCGCCGTGACGGTATCGGCGTCGGTCGCGCCGCAGGCGACCGCCGCTGCGGTGCCGGTAGCGCGCAAGCCGCTCAGCGTCCGCCTGCGCAGGGCCGCGGATCGCTTCGGCGGGCCCGCCTTCGCGATCACCTGCATCCTGCTGCTCTACGGCCCGCTCGTGCTGCTGGCCGCCTTCTCGTTCAATGACTCGATCGTCTTCTCACTGCCCTGGGCCGGGTTCACGACGAAGTGGTACCACCAGGCGCTGGGCGACGCGAACCTGCGCTTGGCGCTGCGCAACTCGGTCGTCGTCGCCAGCATTGTCGCGCCGGTCAGCGTGATCCTGGGGACGCTTGCCGCCTACCCGATCACGCGCCTGCGGTTCCGGCTGCGCGGCCCGGCCGCCATGCTGGTGGCCGCGCCGCTCGTCGTGCCCTGGCTCGTGATCGGCATCAGCGCCCTGATCTACTTTAACAAGGCGCACGTGCCGCTCTCCTGGCACACGGTCATCCTCATGCACATCGTGGTCACGTTCCCGCTGGTCACTGTGCTCGTCGCCTCGCGTCTGGCGCGGTTCGACCGGACGCAGGAAGAGTCGGCCATCGACCTCGGCGCATCCCAGCTCCAGGTCGTATACCACGTGCTCCTCCCGCACATCCTGCCGGCGTTGGCGGCGTCGTTCATCCTTGCCTTCTCGTGGTCGTTCAACAACTTCGAAATCACGTACTTCGTGGGCGGCTTCGACCAGCTCTTCCCGGTCTGGGTCTACTCGACCCTGCGTCACGCCTCCAACCTGCCCATCGTCAATGCCATCTCCACGCTCGTCTCCGTGGTCGAGGTCATGCTCGTCTGGGGCGGATGGGTGCTCTTCGCGCGTCTCTCCGGCGCGCGCAGCTCGCATGACAAGGCGAAGAGCCTCATGGAGGTGGTCCACTGATGTCGACCGTCGTCGAGACCGGAGGCCGAAACGATCACCACATACGCGCGCGGGTGGTCAAGAAGTTCCGGCCGGTGGCCTTCCTCTTCGGACCCGTCGGTGTCATCCTGCTGCTGTTCGTGGCGCCGCTCATCATCCTCGTCATCTTCAGCTTCCGCTACGAGACGCTCTACGGCTTCAACACCGGCTGGACGCTCAACAACTTCAAGGTCATCTTCACCGACCCCATCTTCCGCAACGTCGCCAAGGACACGGTCATCATGGCCACCACGGCCATGTTCATCCAGCTTCTCATCGCCTTCCCGCTCTCGTATTTCATCGCGTTCAAAGCGGGGCGGTGGGAGTTGCCGCTGCTCCTGCTGCTGGTCCTCGTCGACGAGCTCAACCCGATCGTGCGCATCTACGCCTGGCGCATGCTGCTCGGCCGCGAGGGCCTCATCAACGACTTCCTGCAGTGGACCCACATCACCAGCCACCCGCTCGACTGGCTGTTGTTCACCAAGTTCTCGGTCATCCTCGTCCTGTCGACGAGCTGGGTGAACTACTGCGCGTTGCCCATCTACGCCTCGATGAAGGCCATCAACCCCAGCCTGTTCGAGGCGGCCACCGACCTTGGCGCCGGCTGGTTCACGCGCTGGCGCCGGATCCTCTTTCCCCTGGCCGCGCCGGGCATCTTCGTGGCCGTCATCCTGGTGTACATCCCGCTGTTCACCGACTTCGCGACTCCCGGCCTGGTGGGCGGTCCTTCGTCGTACATGCTCGGGAACTCGGTCGCCGACCTCATGGTCGCCATCGGCGACTGGGGTCAGGGCGCCGCGCTGAGCCTGCTGATGCTGGCGGCGATGGCCCTCATCTCGGTGGCCGCGTACTTCCTCACCAAACTCAACCAGCTCGACTGAGCTGCTGCCGCTGCGCAAGGAGACGCGATGGATGGTGCTCCCGACAAGGGCGAGATCAGGATCGACGCGGTCACCAAGCTCTTCGGAGAACTCAAGGCCGTCGACGACGTGTCGTTCGACATCCCCGGGGGTGAGTTCTTCTCGATGCTCGGCCCGAGCGGCTGCGGCAAGACGACGACGCTGCGCATGATCGCCGGGTTCGAGGAGCCCACCACCGGTCGCATCGTCCTGGAGGGGCAGGACGTGAGCTACGTGCCGCCCGCCAAGCGCAACGTCAACATGGTCTTCCAGGCCTACGGGCTCTTCCCTCACATGACCGTGGCCCAGAACGTCGCCTTCGCACTCAAGATCCGGCATGTGTCCAAGGCCGAGACCGCCGAGCGCGTGGCCGAAGCCATGCGCACCGTGCGCATGGACGAACTGGCCGACCGGCGACCGGCGCAGCTGTCGGGTGGCCAGCAGCAGCGAGTGGCCCTCGCCCGGGCGCTCATCAACCGGCCGGCCGCGCTGCTGCTCGACGAGCCGCTCGGAGCGCTCGACCTCAAGCTGCGCAAGGAGATGCAGCTCGAGCTCAGGCGTATCCACGCCAGTACCGGGACCACGTTCGTCTACGTCACTCACGATCAGGAAGAGGCGCTCACCATGTCGCAGCGCATCGCCGTCATGAAGGACGGGCTGGTGCAGCAGGTGGCGACGCCCCGCGAACTCTACGAGAAGCCGGCCAACGCGTTCGTCGCCGGCTTCATCGGCACGTCCAACGTGATCACCCTCAGGCCGGACGGCGCTCGCGACGGCCTGGCGATCATGAACCTGCCGGACGGCGACCGCATCTGCGCACCCGGCGGACCCGCCGGCGGCGGAGAGATGAAGATCATCGTGCGGCCCGAGAGGATGCGCGTCTGGGGCGAGAGCGAGGGGGAGCGCACGTCGCGGGTGCACGGGACCATCGTCGAAGTCGTGTATCTCGGCTCCATGACCCAGCTGATCATCGATCTGGTCACGGGCGAACGCGTGACGATCCACGAGTTGAACGACGACCTCAAGGGATCTCTGCCCGCCATCGGCGATCCCGTGCTCGTCAAGTGGGCGGCCGAAAGCAGCTTCGTCCTGGACGATGCGGGGGCGGTCAACGTGGCTCTGGACGAATCCTCACCCGAGTAGTCAGCCGGGGTCCTTCGAGGCCGCGGGGCGTCGCGCCCCCCGGGGCCAAAGCAGACAGCGGAAGGGGTGTCTGGTCTTGGATTTCTACCGCGGCAACGTCCTCAGGATCGACCTGAGCACGAAGAGCACGAGTGTCGAGCCTCTGAACATGGAATGGGCGCGGCTGTACCTGGGCGGCAAGGGGCTCCTGTTCCGCTACCTGTTCGAGGAGGTGCGGCCGGGACTCGACCCGACGTCACCCGACAACCCGCTGCTGTTCGTCACCGGCCCGTTCGCCGGCACGAACGTCTCGACGTCATCACGGCTCGTGGTCGGCTGCAAGAGTCCCGCCACGGGCACCATCCTCGACTCCTACGTCGGCGGGTCCTTCGCTCCCGAGATGAAGTTCGCCGGGTACGACATCATCATCCTCACCGGCAGGGCGTCGCGGCCGACGATCGTCTGGATCCGCGACGACGTCGTCGACTTCCTGCCGGCCGACAAGTACCTGGGCATGAAGACCTCGCAGATCGAGGCCGCCCTTCGCGACGACCTCGATGCACAGGCCAAGGTCATGTCGGTCGGCCCCGCCGGCGAGAACGCCGTGCCGTGGGCCTGCCTCTCGACCGACCAGTATCACAAGGCCGGCCGTGGCGGCGCCGGGGCCCTCATGGGCATGAAGAACGTCAAGGCGGTCGCCTTGCGCGGCACCGGCTCGGTGCCGGTCGGCGACGCGCGCGCCTTCCTCGCCGATCTCTACCGGCTGCATCGCGACTACGTGCTCACGCCGGCCAACCTGTGGGCGCACGAGGAGGGCACGCCGGCGCTGGTCGACGTCATCAACGGGGGTGGGGCGCTGCCGACGCGGAACTACTCGGCGGGCGTGTTCCCCGGCGCCGGCAAGATCAACTCGGAGTCGTTCCAGAAGATCCGTCTCAAGAAGCGCGCCTGCTATCAGTGCGCGATCGCCTGCCGCAACTTCCACGGCGTCGGGGACGTCAAGTGCGAGGGGCCCGAGTTCGAGACCATCGCGCTCTGCGGCTCCAACTGCGACGTCGACGACATCGAGGCCCTGACGAGGTTCAACGTCGAGTGCGACGAGTGGGGGCTCGACACGATCTCCACCGGCTCGGTCGTCGCGCTGGCCATGGATCTCACGGAGAAGGGCTATGCCGATCTCGGATTGCGCTTCGGCGACACCATCGAGTACCTGAAGGCGCCCGGGCTGATCGCGCGGCGGGAGGGCGTGGGCGCCGAGCTGGCGCTCGGCGCCCGCGCCCTGGCCGCCAAGTACGGTCATCCCGAGCTCGCCATGGAGGTCAAGAACCTCGAGTTCCCCGGCTACGACCCGCGAGGTGCGTTCGGCATGGCCCTCGGCTACGCGACCTCCGACCGCGGCGCCTGCCACATGCGCGCCTTCCCCGTCGGCCAGGAGATCGTCGAAGGCACGCTGTCGCCCAGCACGCTCACGGGCAAGGCCGACTGGGTGATCAACTCTCCGGTCGGGGGCCAGGACTTCTTCGCTCTCAAGTTCAGCGGCATCTGGTGCGACTTCTGGGCCATCGACCTCGAGCAGATCGGGCGCCTCATGAAGCACCTCTGGGGTCGCGAGGCCTCGCCCGAGGAGCTCATGCGCCTCGGTGAGCGCATCTGGAACCTGGGCCGTCTGTTCAACCTGCGTGAGGGCTTCACCGCAGCCGACGACGTCCTGCCGTCGCGCATCCACGACCAGACCTTCGCCGAAGGTCCCGCGGCCGGCATGGTGATCGAACGCGAGGAGTTCGCGGCATCGCTGGCCGAGTACTATCGCCTGCGCGGCTGGGACGAGAACGGAGTACCGACCGAACAGAAACTCCAGGAGCTCGAGATCGACGTGCGCCTCTAGCGCGCCGACCCCGACCGCAGAGGGGGGATGCCATGCCACACGTCATGATCGGCAGGAAGCGGTGCACCGGCTGCCACATGTGCGAGCTTGCCTGCTCCGCTTTTCACGAGGGCGCCTACCGCCATACAGCCGCGCGCCTGCACGTGGACTGCAATCCGACCACGGCCGAGATCAAGGGATCCACCTGCCTTCAGACGGGTTGCGCCAAGTGCCGGGACGTATGCCCGGAGGGGGCCGTCGTGGCTCGGGAGATCGAGGTGCGGGCGGTCGGCCGGGAGCCGACGCGCGGCGTGGTCCTCGTGGTCGACGCGGAGAAGTGCACCAACTGCGGCGCCTGCTACGACGTCTGCCCATACGGCGTCATCGCCGAGCACCCGGTCACGCATAAGGCCTTCAAATGCGACCTCTGCGACGGGGAACCGCAGTGCATCGCCTTCTGTCAGAACCCCCATGTGCTGGCCGTCGATCTCAAGCTCGACAAGGCCGATCGTGTACCTGTTGCGACCTGAGGTTCGGGCCGGCAGCCGCACGATCGGCGAGATTCGCAGAAAGGGGATCACATGAATGCGCACAAACGAACGTTGTGGATCTACCTTGGGGTGATCGTGGCGCTGGTCGTCGTCGCGGCCGCCGCGTTCGCCGTGGCGTCCGGGAGCAGCAAGGCCGCTCCACGGGCTGCGACGCCACAATGGGTCGCCGGCGACCATCACAACCACAGTTACCTGTCGGACGGCTCTGAGACCGAGGCCGCGATCGTCGACCACGCCTTCAACCACTTCGGTCTCGATTGGCTGGGCACGTCCGACCACGGCGCGCCGTCGCTCTTCGACCCGCTCGGCAAGCGTATGCGCGGCATCAACGGCGACGAGGATCCCGCGCCGGTGTCGATGGACTTCTGGCTCAGCATGCGGGAGCTGGCCTGGCCTCTGAACCAGCAGATCGCCGCCGACTACCCGGGCAAGATCCTCATCACGGGCACCGAGTGGGGCGTCCCGGTCCGCAAGGGCGAGGGGGACGCCGAGTCCAAGACGGCGATCATCACGGACATGCCGAACTCGCTCAGCGATCTCATCTACAAGTTCGACTACCAGAGCCTCGACCGGTCGCGGGCCGTGCTCGGCGTCACCAAGGACAACGATGGTCCGAACGGGTACGTCGACGCTGCGAAATGGCTGAACGACAACTACTCGACCACCGCCTACAGCACCCTGGCGCACCCCTCGCGCGACCTGCGCTGGCCGGTCTGGGCGATCCGCAACTTCAACAACGCGGCGCCCACGGTCTGCTTCGGCATGGCCGGCATCCCCGGTTCGCAGAAAGAGCCGGTCCGCGGCGGCTACGACTCGTACTACGACAAGAACGGTCGCTTCATCGCTGAGTTCGGTGACCCCATGACCGCGGCTCAGAGGAGGAGCATCGACTGGGCGGTCACCAACACGTCGCGCACCTACGGCGGGGCGGACCCGATCACGGCCAAGGTCGGCGGCGTGTGGGACGCGCTGCTCGGTGAAGGCCGCCACTTCTGGATCTTCGCCGACTCGGACTTCCACGAGACCGATGAGGAGTTCTGGCCCGGCGAGTACAACCAGGACCACACCTGGGTGTCGGACTTCACGCAGCAGGGCATCGTCGACGGACTGCGCTCGGGCAAGTCGTTCTCGGCCATGGGAGGGCTCATCAACGAGCTCGACTTCACGGCTGCGAGCGGCGGACCGGCGGCGGAGATGGGCGGCACCCTGGCCGTCAGCTCCGGCTCCACGGTGACCATCACCATCCGCTTCAAGAGCCCGGCGACCAACTACCATGGTGACGCGCCGGTCGTGAACCACGTCGATCTCATCGCCGGCAACGTGACCGGCCTGATCGACCCGGCGAGCCCGGCGTTCAAGACCAACAAGACCAACTCGTCCACCCACGTGGTGCAGCGCTTCACGTCCGCCGACTGGACCGTCGACGGCGAGGGCTTCAACGTCATCACCACGACCGTGAGCAACGTCACCAACGACATGTACTTCCGTCTACGCGGCTCCAATCTCGGTCTGGGCGTCAAGAACCAGACCAGCGCCAGCGGCAACCCGCTCCTCGACACGAAGATGGGCAGGAACACCGCCGCCAAGGCGTGGGCCGACCTGTGGTTCTACTCCAACCCGATCTTCGTCGACGTGCCCTGAGCACGACGCGTTGAGAAAGGGAACGGGGGCGGGGCGGGCGCCGATGGCGCCCGCCCCACCCCCTTCTTGCGGTCAGTGCGGCGGGCGCGATCGCGCCCGCCGCCCCTAGTTGATCTGCGTCTCGAAGCTGCGCGTCACGCGCAGGCCGCGGTTGCCGAGCTCCTTGATGAAGGCGTCGCGCACGGGACGCGCGAGGATCTCGGGCACGACACAGCCCTTCTGTTCGACCATGCCCTTGACCATGAACTCGGAGTAGACGGCCGCCGGCGTGGACGTCCCGTAGGACACGGATGTGGCACCGGGGATGCGCTCGGTGATCCACTGGATCGTCGGCGTGAAGATCGAGTAGTTCCACTTCGCCGGCTTGCCGTCCTTCTCACCCCATGCGTCGACCAGGATCACGCCGTAGTCCTGGATCTCGCCGGCCTCGACCAGCCGCTTCATCTCCTCGGGCGACGGGTTCGGCGTGAGGGTCGCGCAGTACACGTCGATCGGCCGCACTTCAACGCCCTTGACCCGGACCAGCTCCTTGCTGGCCATGCCGCTGGCGACGAAGGCCTCGTCCGCGTTGAGGGCGGCTTCGTCGAAGCCGAGCTTGAAGGTGACGTTCTGCAGCCCCTTCTCGCCGAACTGCCTGGGCAGGAAGCGCGGCAGCGTCGAGAGCTCCTCGTGGTCGTGGGCGATGACCACGCCGCGCCCGAACGGCGCCGGGAAGTCGTAGACCTCACGCAGGCCGAACGGCGCCTCGCGTTTGTAGGCGCCGTTCTGGAACGTGAGCGGCGGCGTGGCGCAGTCGGTGTAGTAGGTCCACACCGACCACATCTGCAGCGGCACGGGGCTCTCGAGCACCGCGTAGTCCCTGACGTGGACGTCGGTGCAGACGTCGAGGTCTTCGTAGCAGTTGCCGGCGAAGGTACTCGATACGCCGGGGTCCATACCGGTGCAGGTGAGCATCGTCAGACCGGCCTTGCGGAAGTCGTCGTCGAGCTCCATCTGTACGAGGGTCGCCTCGTCGATGGTCTTGTCGATGAGCGTGCCGGTCGCCATGTCCTGATAGTTGACGCCGACGGCAAGGCAGGCTTCGAGGATCTTCAGGTTGAACTCGGGGATCGTCGCGTTCATCACCAGCCCGGCGCCCGCGGCGGCGGCCTTGAGCGCCTCGACGTCGCCCGCGTCGAGAGCGATGGCTCGGGTCTTGGCGCCACCGACCTGGTCGGCGATGGCGCGGGCCCGCGCCTCGTCTATGTCCCCGAGGACGATCTCACTCACCTCTGGACAGCGCGCGAGGTTCCAGGTGACGACCTGTCCCTGAGCGCCGGCGCCGACGATGAGGACCTTCATGACAAGCCTCCCGTTGTGTGGTGGGTGCGACCGTGCGTGGTTCGTGCCGATGCTAGCAAGGCCGATTGTCGACTGTCAACAGTCCTCTGTCGTGAAAGCGCGAGATCGCCGCCGGCGGGCGTCCGGGGTCGTTGCGGTCGCGGGTACGTCAGGGGATGTTGCGCACCGGGGTGCCGACCGGCACGCACGGGAACAGCCAGGTGATGTGCGCGTTCGACAGCCGCGTGCAGCCGTGCGAGAAGTGGCGGGGGAACTCCTCGAGCAGCCACGGCTCGTCGGTGCCGTGGATGCCGAAGTGGTAGGGGGAGTGGTACCACATCGTGAACGGCCCATACGGCCCCCACATGCCGACGACCTTCTGGTAGACCGTCCACTGTCCGACCGGCGTCGGCGTCGACGGCTTGCCGACCACGCAGTCGAACTTCTTCACGACCCGCCCGTGCTCGTAGTAGTACAGCTCGCACTCGCTGAGGTCGACGACGATGAAGTGCGCGTACAACACCGAGATGTGGTGCGGGTTGGGATTGTCCACGACCACCCGGTGCCTCGGGGTGTGCGCCTCGGCGTGCAGCGTGCCCCCGGGGGACTTGAGCCGCAGCCAGTGGACGCCGTACCTGGTGGGCTTCCAGCGCACGTCGAAGCGCGACGCGTCGTCGAGCGTGACCGTCTTCCAGTCGCGCCAGCCATCCCCCACGCGGCGCTGGATCACCGCGGAGCCGCCCGGTGAGGCCGGCGCGACCCGACCCTTCAGGTGCACGGTCGCGCCCATCCAGAGCTCGGACGGGGTGGAGAACGTCAGGCGCGGGCGCACCCGCACCGTGGCCTGCGCCTGGCCGGGCACGCGATCGGCGTCGCCGGCGTAGACCGCCGTGTAGACGGCGTTCGCGTCGGGCGCGACGGCGAACGAGAAGCTGCCGTCGGGCGCCGAAGTCGCCGTCGCCACCGGCTCCGGCGTGGCCGCGCCACCCGCCGTGCGGTCGAGCGTGACCGGCGCCCCGGCCAGGAGCAGGGAGCCGGTGAGCGTCAGGTGCCGGGGCCAGGTGAGCGTGACGGCGGCCGGCGACAGCACGAGGCCGGCGGGCACGCGGTCGACCGAGAACGAGACCGCGGTCTGCGCGGCCTGGTTGCCGGCGAGGTCGCGCACGCCGTCGACCGTCAGGGTGTACGAGGCGTGTGGCGCGAAGGGCGACAGGGGGGTGACGGTCACGTCGCTGCCGCTCACGCCCGCGCGCAGCAGCGGCACGCCGGGCAGCCAGGCGCCGACCGGCGCCGCGGCGAGCGGCTCGTCGTAGTGCAGGACGATGGCGGCGGGCGGGGCGGCGAGCGCCGCCCCGCCCGCCGGATCGGTCGACAACAGCGTCGGCGGCGTGGTGTCGGCGGCGGCGGCCGCGCTGGCGGCGGGGACGAGCCCCGCCGCCAGCGCGGCCACGACCACCACGAAGAAGAAGACGATGCCCTTCATCGGCCGCGAGTCTAGCAGAGGAGCCATCGCGAGCGGCTGCAAAGGGGCGCCACGAGCCGGGCCGCTACGGCGTCCCGGGGGCCGCCGGGGCGGGCGGCGCCGGCGTGACCGGCGCGGACGGTTCGGGTGATGGCTGCGGCGCCGGCGCCGTCTCGGCGGCGGCCCCCAGCGGCGCCTCGCCCAGCGCCAGCTGGGCCTTGGTCAGCACCCGACGTCCCCAGGCGAAGTCGGTCTGCCAGCTCCATCCCGCCCAGTTCAGCGACGAGAGGCTGACGCCGTCCTGCGACCCGGTCGAGTGGATGAACCACCCGTTCCCGATGTACAGCGCGGCGTGGTAGATGCTGGCCGCGCTGCTCGACTTGCCGCTGGGCCCGAAGAAGAGGATGTCGCCGGGCTTGAGGTGGGCGCGCGTGATCCTCGTCTTCGCGCCGGCGGCCATCCCGGCCGCGGTGCGCTCGCTCAGCGTGTAGCCGAAGTGGATCTTCAGCACCCACCAGACGAAGCCCGAGCAATCGAAGCCGGCGTGCGCCTGGGTGCCGTACGGCGAAGACTTGGCCGGGTACTCGCCTCCCCACACGTAGGGGAAGCCCGCGTACTTGAAGGCGAACGACAGCACCTGCTTCTGGCGGTCGCTGAGCGCCGGCAGCGCCACGCTGTCGAACGTCGCCAGGCCGTCGATGCGCCAGGCCGAGACGTGCATCGCCTGGTAGAGCGCGTAGGCGACCTCGGACCGGTGCATGCCCTGCCCGGGCGAGACCTCGAGGGCGTCGTCGGAGTGGTCCTTGCGCAGGCCCAGGTACCGTGTGGCCACCTCGGTGGCGAAGTAGCGCGGCGCGCCCGTCTTCCAGCCGCTGTTCGGCCGCCAGGTGCGCGGGTTCAGGCCGGGGAGCACGCCCCAGTCGTCGGCCGGGTTCTCGAGCTTGAGCAGGCGCACGATCGCCCCGTCGGCCTGCCACGCCGGCGCGGCGACGGCGGGGTGGAAACCGTCCTTGAAGAGGCCCATCAGCTTGAGGCTGACGGCCACCTCGACGTCGTGGAAGAAGGGGTCGTCGGTCGCCAGGTCGGCGATGGGGATGACCGGGTCGATCACGTCGGTCTCGTGGCCCGAGGCGCGGACCACGACGCGCGCGAGCTGCTCGCGGGTGATCGCCCTGCCGGGCTTGAACAGGCCGGTCCCGCGATAGTCGTCGAGCAGGTGCATGCCCGGGGAGCCCTGGTCGGTGACCCAGTCGATCGCCTTGTGGTCCCAGTACTTGGCGGGGACGTCGGTGTACGTCTTGGCGGCGGCGGTGGCCGCCGTGGCGAGCGCGATCGCGAGCGCGAGCCACAGTACGGCCGCCGCCAAGGCGGGCCTGCGTGCGCGTCCTCTCGTGCCCGATCGTGTCAACGTGCGCCTCTCGTCCGGTGGTACGTACTGCTATCGGCCCGGGTCGCGGAACCTTGACCGGCAGCGGCGTGGCCCGCCGTGCTCACCGGCTGCCTGTCAGGATTCGCCGCCCCGTAGCGTTCTCCCTAGGACTCGGCCGTTGCGTACCCCACCATGAACGGCACGGCGAAACCCCCCGTGGGCTCACGGATGACGCCCGCCGGACCGATATCAGTACAAGGGGCCGCGGCGCGGGCGAGCCTGCGGAACGGCAGGGAAACCGGTACCGACGGCCAAAGGGTAGGGACGTGGCCCGCCCGGACACGCCCGGGTGCGGCGGTTGTCGCCACCGGGAGGTGGTCGTACCATGCAGACAGAATCGAGATCCGGAGCACCTCTGGGATGACCCCCTCGCAGACCCCGTCGAACAGCTTCCTTCAGCGCGCCGTGCGCTCACGCTTCGCGCGCCTGATGCTGACGCTCTTCCTGGTCGGCGCGGGCGCGGCGGCGGCCGCGTTCGCGGCCGCCGCCCCCGCCCGCGCCCAGACGCAGACCACCTTCTCCCTGGTCGGCCGCGGCTGGGGCCATGGCATCGGCATGAGCCAGTGGGGCGCCTACGGCTACGCCAGGCACGGGTGGAAGTACGCCGCCATCATCAAGCACTACTACACGGGCGTCACGCTGGGAAAGGTGAGCAACCCGATCGTCCGCGTGATGCTCAACCAGGGGCTCAGCTCGGTGAGCGTGGCCGACAGCAGCGCCTTCAAGGCCATCTCCGGGTCGAAGACCGTGTCGATCGCGGCCGGCGCGACGGCCAAGCTCACCTGGTCGTCGGGCAAGTACAAGCTCACGGCCGGCTCGAGCTCGTGGACCTTCTCCAACCCGATCGTCTTCGCGGCGGGAAGCTCGCGGCTGAACCTGCGCAACGCGAGCCAGAACGGCTACGTCGGCCACTACCGCGGCCAGCTCCGCGTGCTGCACTACACGGCCGGGTTCATGGTCGTGAACAAGCTGGCGCTCGAGAGCTACCTCTGCGGCGTGGTCCCGCACGAGTCGCCCTCGGGGTGGCCGGCGGAGGCGCTCAAGGCCCAGGCCGTGGCCGCTCGCTCGTACGCCTACCGCTCAATCGGCAAGTCGGGCGCCTTCGACGTGTACTGCACCACGGCGAGCCAGATGTACGAGGGGTCCGACAACGACGCCACGAGCACGAACGCCGCGGTCGCAGCGACCAAGGGGATCGTGCCCAAGTCCGCCGGCAGCGCGATCACGGCGTACTTCTTCTCGACGTCGGGAGGCCACACCGAGAACATCGAGTACCAGTGGCCCGGTTCCGCGGCGGTGCCGTATCTCAAGGGCGTCTCCGATCCGTATGAGCCCGCGTACGACGCCGCGACCGGCACCGGCGCCTACTACCACATCTGGCCGGACAATCCGATCGTGCGCGCAGCGTCGACCATCGCCGGCGAGCTGGGCACGTACAACGCGGTCTCTCGCACGTTCGGCGTCAAGGGCATCCTGCGGGCGATCTACGTGGTCAAGCACGGTACCTCGCCGCGCGTGGTCAAGGCGCTGGTGATCGGCGACGCCGGCTATTCGACGATCGCCGGCTACCAGCTGCGGCTCTACTTGAACTTGCGTGACAGCTGGGTCTCGTTGACCTCGCTGTCGATCTCGCCGTCGGCGGCCACCAAGAGGGTCGTCACCTACGGCAAGTCGACGGCGCTGAGCGGCCGGCGGTATCGGGGCCTGGCCGACGGCACGACGGTGACGATCCACCGCAAGCCGCACGGCGGGAGCTGGACCACCGCCAAGGTGGCGACGACCCGCGGCTCGCTGACGCTCGGCGGCTACACCGTCTGGTACTCGGACTACAGGCGCAGCGTCACGCCGCTCAAGAACACGCAGTACTACTTCACCTCGTCGCCCGGCACCACGGCCAAGACGACGATCTACGTGAAGCCGGCGGTGACGCTGGCGGCGTCGTCCACCTCCCCGGCCGCCGGAGACACGGTGACCTTCACCGGCACGGTCAAGCCGGTCGTCGCGGGCGAAACGCTGTGGCTGCAGACCAAGAGCGGCACCACCTGGAAGGACCTGGACAGCACGACGCTGAAGGGCGACGGCACGTTCTCGATCGACTGGAAGGCCACATCGGGGACGACCGCGTTCCGCCTGCGGGTGCCCAAGACCGCCAGCATGGCGCAGGGTACCAGCGGTACGGTGACCGTCACCGTACCGTGACCGGCCCGGGCTGAGGCTTAGAGCGAGCGGGCGGCCGGCTCGTCGCCGGCGTCGTTCTCACTCCGCCGGCGAGTCCCGGCCGCCGGCAGCGCGATCACGTCGCCGGGAGCGCCGTCGGCCCCGTCCGGCGGCAGCGGCCGCCCTTCGGCGGCGAGCCGCTCCTCCATCTCGATCCGCACCCACGCGTCGATCGCGTGGCGCCGTCTCTGCTGACGTCGGGTGAACATCTCGACCGGAACGTAGCCCGGGACTGTGAGTATCGTGTAAGCATCGTGTGACGGTCGCGTTTCGCTGCATCCCCTGGCCGGATGCTCACACGCCGTTCGCATCCCTCAAACCTCCAAACGGACACAGGTGGAAGCCACGGACTGCCCGGCGACGACACGCGAGGAGAAGGCCATGTGCACGTACACGTGCCCCGAATGCGGCGAGAGTTCGCGATCTCCGATGCCGGCGTGACCGCTGGCCGCGCGTGTCGATGCCTCGCGCCTGCATGGCCTGTCCAGGGGTCGATGCCGCTCGGGTGCAGTCCGCGCCGTATGCCGCGAAGCGGTGCCGGGAGAGGGTGCCGACCGGGCGGGGTCTCCCCCTGAGGGGAGCCCGCCCGGCCGGCGGGGGGAAAGGCCTCACCGCCGGGCAGGCGGCGGAGAGGCTCTCGGCGACGGAGGCACGGCGGGTGGGTGGGGGAAGGGGCAGGCCCGCCCGCCGCCCCCGTCACTCTTTCAGCGTCTCGCCGTTGACGATGCCCATCGCCTCGGCGACCGCCCGCTTGACCGAATGCCTGGGGATCTCGCCGTCGACCATGTAGATCACGTCCTCGGCGATGGCCGTGGCGTGGTCGGCGATGCGCTCCGTGTAGCGCGACACCTGCAGCAGCAACAGCACCGGGTCGAGCCACTCGGGCCGCGCGCAGACCGCGTCGTGCAAGGCGGCCGTGAGCTCCCGGTCCAGATCGTCGATCTCGTCGTCGGCCATCAGCACCGTGCGGGCCAGCTCGGAGTCGCCGCGCACGAGTGCGTCGAGCGAGGTGGCGATCATCCGCTGCGTCTTGGTCGCCATCCCGGCGATGTCGAACGGCACGACGACCTGCTCCATCCCCGAGAGAAGGCGGGCCCGGGCGGCGATGTTCACCGCCAGATCGCCGAGCCGCTCGAGAGTGGTGTTGACCTTGATCGTCGTCACCAGGAACCGCAGGTCGCCGGCCACAGGCTGGTACAGGGCCATGGTCCTGAGGCACTCTTCCTCGATGTCGACCTCCATGAGGTCGATCGGGAAGTCGGAGTCGACCACCTCGGTGGCGAGCTCCGGGTCGCGTGTCTCGATCGCGGTGAACGCCCGCCGCAGGTTCTCCTCGACGAGCGCGCTCAGGGTCAGGATCCTCTTCTTCAACGCGTCGATCTGGCGCGTCAGCTGGGTCGCCATGCCGGTGTCCTTCCTCGGAGTCCGCGGCTCAGCCGAAGCGGCCGCTGATGTAGTCCTCGGTGCGCTTCTCGCGCGGGTTCTCGAAGATCTGGGTGGTCGCCCCGAACTCCACGATGTGGCCCTCGAAGAAGAACGCCGTGTGGTCGGAGACACGCGCCGCCTGCTGCATGTTGTGCGTGACCAGCACGATCGTGTAGTCGGACTTGAGCTCGAGCACCAGCTCCTCTATCTTGGCCGTCGCCACGGGGTCGATCGCCGAGCAGGGCTCGTCCATGAGGATGAGCTCGGGTTCCGCGGCGATCGCTCGCGCGATGCACAAGCGTTGCTGCTGGCCGCCTGACAGCGCCATGCCGGGCTCGCTCAGCTTGCTCTTGACCTCGTCCCACAGGGCTGAACGGCGCAGGGCGTCCTCGACCCTGTCGGTGAGCTCCGGCTTGCTCAGCTTGAAGTGCTGACGCAGTCCGTAGGCGATGTTGTCGAAGACGGTCATCGGGAACGGGCTCGGCTTCTGGAAGATCATGCCGACACGGCGGCGCAGGCTGAGAACGTCGGTACCCGACGCCAGGATGTTCTCGCCGTCGAGCACGATCTCGCCGGTCGCCTTCTGGTCGCGGTACAGCTCGTAGATGCGGTTGTAGGTGCGCAGATGGGTCGACTTGCCGCAGCCCGAGGGGCCGATGATCGCCGTGACCCGGTTCTCCTTGACCTCGAGGTCGTTCGCGAACAGCGCCTGCTGCTTGCCGTACCAGAAGTCGAGGCCCCGGACCGACAGCTTGCTGGGTAGGGTGTCGAACTCCTGCGCCGCGTCGTGCCCCGACGTGACCTCCAGGCGCGGCGGCACCGGCCGCTCGGCCACGGGCTCCACGGAGGGATCGGCCATGTCCATGACGTCTACCATTCCTTGCCTCGCTGGAAAAGAAGCCGCACGGTGATGTTCACACCGAGCACGGCGACGATGATGAGCAGGGAGCCGCCCCACGCGAGCTCGACCAGGTGGGGATAGGGAGTACCTGAGAAGTCGTAGATCTGCTTGGTGAGATTGGCCACCGGGCCACCGAAGTACCCGGACGGGCCGAACAGGCCCGACATCCAGTAGGGGCTGCTCAGCGCGGTGAACAGCAGCGGCGCCGTCTCGCCGGCGACCCGGACCACCGCCAGGATGGCGCCGGTGATCAGGCCGGGGCGCGCGGCGCGCACGACCACGCCCAGCGTCGCCCGCCAGCGCGGCACCCCCATCGCCAGGGCCGACTCGCGCAGCTCGTTGGGCACCAGGTTGAGGATGTCCTCAGACGTCCTGATCATGACCGGGAGCATGAGGAACGCGAGGGCGACCGACGCCGAGAACCCTGAGAAATGATGCAGGGTGACGACCAGGATGCCGTAGGCGAACATGCCGGCGATGATCGACGGCACGCCCAGAACGAGGTTGGTGACGGCCCGGATGCCGGTCGCGACGCGGCCGGCGCGGCCGAACTCCGACAGGTAGATCGCGCCGAAGAAGCCAAGTGGCAGGCCGATGAGCGTCGCGCCGGCGGTGATCACGATCGTGCCGATGATGCAGTTCGCCAGGCCGCCGCCAGGCTGGTTGCCCACCGGCGGGAGCTGCGTGAAGAAGGCGAGGTTCCAGGCGTGGATGCCGCGCACGACCACAGTGGTCACGATCCAGCCCATGACGCCCACGCCGATGGCGGCCGCCATCCACGCCGCGCCGGTGACGCCGCGGTCGACCAGGCGGCGACGGCGCACCGAGCGCGGCCGTAGCACCGGCCGCGCTCCGGGCGTCGTCGCCACCTGAGGCGCCGCGGCGCTCATGCCCGGCCCCCGGTCATCTTGCGAGCCCGCCCCAGCCACCACTGGGCGATCACCTGGAACACCATCGTGATCGCGAACAGGATGAGCGCCAGCTCGACGAGGGCGCTCGTCTCGAGCTTGCTCTGCGACTCGCCGAAGCGCAGCGCGATGGTGGCCGCGACGCTGGTGCCGCTCGAGAACAGCGAGTGCGGCATCGTGGCCGTGTTGCCGCCGATGATCATGGCCACGGCCATCGTCTCGCCGAGCGCCCGTCCAAGGCCGAGGAACACGGCGCCTGCGATGCCGGCCAGGGCGTAGCGCATGCTGATCTTGCGCATCACCTCGAAGGTCGTAGAGCCCATCCCGTACCCGGCCTCCTTGACGACCCGGGGGACCATCTTGAGCACGTCACGCGAGACCGCGGTGACGAAGGGCAGGATCATCAGGGACAACACGACGCCTGCCGTGAAGATGTCGTAGCCGGTGCCCGATGCGCCCGAGAAGATCCCCAGCCTGCCGAGGGGCGTCGACTGGATCCAGGGCTCCACGTGCTTGGCCATCAGCGGGGCGATCACCATGATGCCCCACAGGCCGAAGATGATGCTGGGCACGGCGGCCAGCATCTCGATCGAGGTGCCCAGCACACGCGAGACCGAGGGCGGGACCAGCTCGACCAGCAGCAGCGCGATGGCCAGCGCCAGTGGCACCGCGATGACCATGGCGATCACCGTCGTCAGCAGCGTCCCCAGCAAGCTGCTCAGGGCGCCGTAAGCGTTGGTGCCCGGGTTGAACGCGAACGTGTGGAGCGGCTCCAGGCCCAGCGTCCTGATCGCCAGCCACGAGTTCTGCACCAGCACGCCGATCAGGGCGAGCATGGCGATCGCGACCGAGGCCGCGCAGACGACCGTGATCCAGCGGAAGAGCGGGTCGCCCCACGAGAAATGGCGGCGGCGACGGGTGCGCTCGCGCGCGCCGCCGCCGTCCTTGCCGAGAACTTCTGCCTCTACCGTACTCATCAGGCCCTTCCCCCGAAGTAACCCTTGCCGGTTGTGCGGCGGGCGGGCGCGCTCCGCGCGCCCGCCCGCCGCTCGTCTCTGCCCTGGATCAGGGAGAGGGCGACGCCGACGCGCCTCCGCTCACGCTGATCTCGCTCTGCCAGAGCTTCTCGACCAGGTTGTAGACCTTGGCGGGGATCGGCACGTAGTCGAGGCTCTGGGCCGTCGAGGCGCCGTTCCTGTACGCCCAGTCGAAGAACTTGAGCGACATCTCGGCCCGCGCCGCGTCCGTCTGCTGCTTCTGCATCAGGGCGAACGAGGCGCCGGTGATCGGCCACGAGGTCGCGCCCGGTTCGTTGACGATCGCCGTGCCGAAGCCTTCGGACGGGTTCCACGTCGCGCTCTTGGCGGCCGCCGCGAACGCGGCCAGCGTCGGGCTGACGTACTTGCCGTCGGCGTTCAGGAGCTGCGCGTAGTTCAGGCTGTTCTGCTTGGCGTACGCGTACTCGACGTACCCGATCGACCCGTCGACCTGGGCGACCAGCGCGGCCACGCCGGCGCTCTTGGCGCCGCCGGTGCCCACCGGCCAGGCGGGAGCCGTGTTGACCCCGATCGAGCTCTTCCACTCGGACGACACCGCCGAGAGGTAGCTCGTGAAGATCCACGACGTACCCGAGCTGTCGGAGCGGTGGACGACGGCGATCTTGGTCGACGGCAGGTCCATGCCGGGATTGAGCTTGGCGATGGCAGCGTCGTTCCAGGTCGTGACCTTGCCCAGGAAGATGTCGGCCAGGGTCGGGCCGTCGAGCTTGAGCTGGCCCTGCGCGATGCCGCTCACGTTGATGATCGGCACGACCCCGCCGACCATCGTCGGGAACTGGACGAGGCCGTTGGACTGCAGGTCACTGGGCGTCAGCGGAGCGTCGGTGGCGCCCCAGTCGACGGTCTTGGCCTCGATCTGGGAGATGCCACCGCCCGAGCCGATCGCTTGGTAGTTGAGCTTGACGCCGTTCACGCCCTGGTAGGTCTGCGCCCACGCGGAGTACAGCGGAGCCGCGAAGGTCGAGCCGGCTCCGACCATGGTGTCGGCGGCCGGAGCCGAGCTGGCGCCCGCGGCCCCGGCCGAGTTCGACCCGCACGCCGCGAGCGCGAGTGCCAAGGCCGCGACCAGCGCGAGGGCGCTTAGGCCGAACACGATCCTTCTGCCTGTCTTCATCTGGTGTCTCCTTGTCCTTTCACCGGTCGACGGCGGTCGTCGACCGCCCCGCGGGGAATGTAGCCAGCGACTGTTAGCGAACGGTTAGCCCTGGGTGACCGGACGATAAGGCGTGCCGAAAGCCTCGAAACCACGCGACACTGCTGGGAGAAGGCGCGCCGGAGACCGCGCGGGGATCAAACCGGCAGGGTGATCGAGAAGGTGCTGCCCAGACCGGGAGCGCTCTCGACCGCCACCGTGCCGTCGTGCGCGGCGGCGATGTGCTTGACGATCGACAGGCCGAGCCCCGTGCCCCCCATGTCCCTGCTGCGCGCCTTGTCGATGCGGTAGAAACGTTCGAACAGGCGGGGGAGGTGCTCGCGATCGATGCCGGGGCCGTCGTCGCACACGCGGATCACCACGCCGGCGGGCTCGAGCGCGGCGGACACCTGCACGCTCGAGCCCGCCGGCCCGTACTTCACCGCGTTGTCGATCAGGTTCACGACCGCCTGCTCGAGCAGCGGCGGGTTGATGTCGGCGTAGAGCTCTGTCGCGCACTCGAGCTTGAGACGCATCTCCTTTGCGGCCGCATTCAGCTCGCAGACGTCGATCGCCACCTGAAGCACGTCGCGTACGCTGCCGCGCTCCAGCGGCACCACGCCCGGCCCTTCGCTCTCGAGGTTGGAGAGGCTCAGCAGGTCTTCGATGATGGCGCTCAGCCGGTCCGACTGGCCGGCGATGATGCGCAGGAACCTCTCGGCGTCCTCGCGGTCGTCGAGGGCACCGTCGAGCAGCGTCTCGGCGAAGCCCTTGATCGAGGTCACCGGCGTCTTGATCTCATGCGACACGTTGGCCACGAAGTCGCGCCTGATCGCTTCGTACTGGCGCAGGCGGGTGATGTCGTTGAGCACGATCACGGCTCCCTCGCCGTCGTCCCCCAGCCGCGCGCCGTGCACTTGGACGTCGCGCCGGTCGCGATCGACGACCAGCGTCAGGTCGGTCTCGACGGCCTCGCCCTGCGCCAGGACCGCGTCGACGAAGTCGTGCAGCGGCAGGTTGCGGACGAGGTCCTGGAGCTTGTGACCGACCGCGGCCTGAGGGTCGACGCCCATCAGGCTCCCGGCCGCGGCGTTGCACGTGACCACCCGCGTCTCGTCGTCGACGGCCAGCACTCCCTCGGTCATGCCCGCGAGGACCGCCTCGCGCTGGTTGCGCTCCTCGGTGATCGACTCGATCGTCTCGCTCAGCTGGTGGGCCATCTCGTTCAGGCTCGCCGCGACGCCGCCGATCTCGTCGGCGGGCGTCTCGCGCACTTCGTGCGCGAAGTCGCCCGCCGCGTAGCGCTCGGCGCCGCGCCGGATCTCGCGCAGGCGGCGCGAGATGCCGCGCGAGACGATGAGCCCCAGCAGCGCCACCACGACCGCGACCGCGATCGTCCCCAGGATGATCCGGTCGGTGAGCGTGGCGACCGCGGCGTTCACCCTGGTCATCGGCAACGCGGTCCGGATCACGGCCAAGACGTTGTGGGCGTTGTCGAACACCGGGATGGCGACGTACTCCATCTGCTTGTTCTCGGTCTCGCTGTGCCGGATCACCTGACCGACGCCGCCGCCCAGCGCGGCCAGCACCTCGGGCCGGTCGGGGGTGTTGTGGTTCACCATGGTGGCGGGGTCGTTCTCGGAATCGGCGACCACCTGCCCGAGCGTGCCGTTGGGGCTGTGAGGCCCGGCGATGACGGTGATGCGCGTGTCCGACGCCTTGCCCACGCTCTGCACGAGGCCCTGGAGCTTGTCGGGCTGCCCGAGCAGCGACGCGACCTGGCCCTGGATGAGCTCCGCCCGGGACGTGAGGTCTTCGGCCGCATGCTGATGGTAGAGGTCCCGCGCCGCCGCGATCGCGAACGCGCCGACCATGCCGGCGCAGAGGACGACCGCGATCAGGTAGGTCAGGTAGAGCTTCCAGAAGAGGTGGGTGCCTCGCACGGCGCCGGCGAGTCGGGCAACGGAGGACCGCACCTGCTGGCGGATCTGGCTCATGACCTACTCGTCATTGAGCCTGTAACCCACGCCCCTGACCGTCTCGATGTACGAACCGCAGGGGCCGAGCTTGCGGCGCAGGGAGACGATATGGACGTCGACCGAGCGGTCGGTCACGAACCGTTCGTTCACGTAGGAATCGTCTCCCTGCGCCGCATCCACGATCTGCTGCCGCGTGAACACCCAGCCGGGCCGGCGGGCCATGAACACCAGGATGCGGAACTCCGACGCCGTCAGGTCGACCGGCCGCTCCTGCACCAGCACCTGGTGCCTGCCGGGGTGGATGACGAGGTCGCGGACGGCGATCGACCCCTGTCCGTCGCCTTCTTCCACCTGGTCGCGGCGCAGCACGGCCCTCACACGGGCGGTCAGCACGCGCGGGCTGAAGGGCTTGGTGACGTAGTCGTCGGCGCCCAGCTCGAGCCCGGCGACGATGTCGGCCTCGCCGCCCTTCGCCGTCACCATCACGATCGGGATCTGCGCCGTCTTGGGGTCGGACTTGAGCTTGCGACAGACCTCGAGCCCGTCGACGCCGGGCAGCATCAGGTCGAGCAGCACCAGGTCGGGCAGCTTCAGACGCGCCGCTTGGAGCGCGTCCTCACCTGTCTCGACGCACACGACCTTGTAGCCCTCTTTCGCGAGGTTGTACTGGACGAGCTCCAGGATCTCGCGCTCGTCGTCCACGACGAGGATCGACTCGTTCGGCATCTCCCTCCCGCCGGTCCACGGTGAGTATAGCCGCGGCGTGTTAGCGGATGATGAGCCCCTAGGCCAGTATCGCCGCGAGCGCGGCGCGCCAATCCGAGAAGTCGGCGAAGAGATGGTCGGGGCCGCAGGCGGCGAGCTCGTCGCGCGAGTGATGCCCGGTGGCGACGGCGATCGTCTTGACGCCCTCCTTCTCGCCGCAGGAGACGTCGGCCGGCGAGTCGCCGATCACCACGACCTCCTTGCCGGCGAAACGGCGGCCGGTGAGCTCCTCGGCCCGCCGGATGGCGATCTCGGGCAGGTCGGGGCGGTGCGACGAGTCAGAGCCGTAGGCGCCGACGCGGAAGGAGCCGGCCAAGCCGGTCGGACCGAGCTTGACGCCGGCGCCGCCGATGATGTTGCCGGTGAGCAGTCCGAGCACGACGCGCTCGTCCGCGGCCAGCGCCGGAACGAGCTGCCGCACGCCGGGCAGGACCTCGACGGCCCCGGCGGCGACCTCGGAGCGCAGGCAGCGGACGTAGGCGTCGAGGCAGGCGTCCATGCCGGCCTCGATCTCGTCGTGCGGCACGCCACCTGCGCTCGCCAGGTCGCGCACGATCTGCGGGTCGGTGCGCCCGTGGTAGGTGTAGCCGTCGGCCTGTTCCCAGCGGCCGTAGGTGACCTCGAGGGCGCGCCGGATGGCGCGCCCGCCGGCGCCGTGGGCGTCGATCAGCGTGCAGTCGATGTCGAAGAGGGCGAGCCGGTCCACGTGGTGATGGTACAGGATGCGAAAGGGCCTACAGCCCCCCCACCTGCCCCGGCGGCCAGTAGACGACGAACGCCCGGCCGATGATGTCGCCGCGCGCGACGGTGCCCCAGTAGCGGCTGTCGGCGCTCTCGGTGCGGTTGTCGCCCATCACGAAGTACCGCCCGTCGGGCACCGTGAAGGGCCGGTCCAGGCTCCACGGCGCGCCGGCGTCGGGCCCGGGCTTCGTCGGCTCGGTCACACCGTTCACCTGACGCACGTAGGAGTCCGGCGCCGGCTGTCCGTTCACGTAGAGCCGGCCGTCGCGCAGCGACAGCGTGTCGCCGGGCACGCCGACGACGCGCTTGAGCAGCGGGATCGGCCCCTGTCCCCCGAAGACGATCACGTCGCCGCGGTGCACGGCGCGGAAGTGGTACTCGACGCGGTCGATCAGCACCCGGTCGCCGGTGCGCACGGTGTCGGCCATCGACGGCGTCGGGATCCGGAACGGCTTGACCGCGAACGCCTGGATCAGGAACGCGACGAGGGCCGCGGCCGCGATGGTGACCGCGTACTCGGCGATGAGACGCCGCGAGCGAGTGCCCAGCATCGATCATCCCCCGCCGCTGGGCGGATTGCCCCCATGGCACGGACAGCTGGCCGGTTGGCCGAAGCCGTTGGTGTGGCAGGCGTTGCAGGGCAACGGCACCTCGCCCCTGGGCACGTGCTCGCCCTCCTGCGGGTGCACGAACGTGCTGGGCACGAAGTGGGCGAGCACGTGGCAGTCGACGCAGTTCTTGAGCCCGTTGTGCTGGTCCCCGTGACAGTTGATGCAGCCGTCTGGCTTTACCGCGACGCCCTGCGTGTGGCACTGCTCGCAGGCGATCTGCGCGTGCGTGCCTACAAGGGGCTGCGGGTGTGCGAAGTTCTTGCCGCCGGTCCACGCCCAGAGGCTGTGACAGTCCTGGCAGGGGCCGCGGGCCGGGTGCGGCGCCGTGTGGCAGTAGGTGCACTGGGTCGTCTGCGTCGTGTGGCACGTGAAGCAGGAGGCCATCGAGTTGGGCGGCACCACGGTGACGCCCGGCGCACCGGCGTGCACGACCGCCGCGTGGCACGCGATGCAGCCCTGGCTCGCGTGCCCTTTGCTGTCGTGCCGGAACGCGACCGGCGCCGGCGAGCCCAGCGTGATCGACCCGACGAGCTTCGCGCCGCTGTGACACCCGCCCCTCTCGCAGGCCGAGTTCGGGATGTGGCGGGTGACCTTGAGAGGCGCCTTCACCTGGCCTGTGAGATGGACCCAAACTTCGCGCAGCGCAAAGAACTTCGTCACAGCGAGGTTCACCGGGCCCGGAGGGATGTGGCACTGCACGCAATTGACGTTCTTGTGGGTCGAGGCCGCCCAGGTGTCGCGGTAGGGCCACATCTCATGGCAGTCGCTGCCGCAGAACTTGTTGCTCTCGGTGAAGCGTGCGGCGACGAGCATGGACCCGATGCCGAGCGCAGCGAGGACGACCACGATGAGAGCGAGCTTGCCCCACCAGTGGCCCCAGAACGCTGCGAAGCGGCTCCGGGACCCGACCTTGCCTGCCTCGACCATACCCCTCCTCCCCATCGACTCCGGAGGATTCTATGCCACTGGCAGGCGGATCGAGGCGATGGAGTCGCGGTCCCCCCGCCAAGGACGGCCGCGGACCGGGACCTGGCGATGCCCAGTTAATCGCTCGGCGGCCTGCCCCCGTGACACGAGCAGTAGACCTTGGCGAAGCTGTTGTTGGGGTGGCAGGCGCTGCAGGTGAACGAGCCGGCCGTGTGCTCCCCTGCCCCCGGGTGGTGGAACGTCGACGGCGACCAGCCGCTCATCGTGTGGCACTGCGCGCAGTTGGTGAGGCCGCCGTGGTTGCTCCCGTGGCACGTGGTGCAGGCCGCTCCCGGGGCGTTGATCCCGTTCGTGTGGCAGCGGCCGCAGGGGAAGGTCGCATGCACCCCTCCAAGAGCGATCGGGTGGGCGAAGTGCGAGGCCCACGACGTGGTGCTGTGGCAGGTCAGGCAGGAGCCGTAGACGGGATGCGGTGGCTTGTGGCAGTTCTGGCAGCTCTGTGGCGGCGAGCTCGTGCCGCTGGTATGGCATTTCTCGCAGGGGAACGAGGCGTGGGTCCCGGTGAGCGTGACCGGGTGCACGAACGTCGACTTCCAGGTGTGCTGGGTGTGGCACTGGAGGCACGTGCCACGGTCGGGATGCGGCGGCTTGTGGCACGTCAGGCAGGCCGTCTTGGGATGCCTGAAGGTGGAGGGCCTGTAGTAGCTGGGCACGTGGCATTTGGCGCACAGCAGGGCCTTGCCGTCGTGATGATGGTTGCCGTGGCAGTCGACGCAGCCGGCGGGAAAGCCCATGTCGGGCGGCGCCGTGGGCGCAGCCACCGGCGCCGCCCGAGTGTGGCACTTCTCGCAGAGAACCGTCTTGTGACGCTTCCCGAGCTTCACCGGGTGCGTGAAGGTCGTCTTCCACGAGCCGAGCCGGTGGCAGTCGACGCAGTGGCCGCGGGCCGCGTGCGGCGCGGTATGACAGGTCTGGCAGTCGGCCGACGCCGGCTTGCCGTCGTGACACCGTAGGCAGAACGCCATCGTGGTCGGGTCGAGGTAGGGTCTGCCGGCCACGCTTCGGTGCACCACCTGCGAGTGGCAGTCGATGCACAGCAGCCCTTTCGCGTGCGCCGCGTGGGAGAAGGCCACGGACGGGCCGGCGCGCCGGCCGGCAGCCGCCGAGGCACTCGGCGATGCGGCCGGCGCGCCGCCCGGCGAGGCGCCGGCGGCCGGGGTCGAGGAGGCCCCGGGCGCGGGGTTCGAGGCGGCCGCCAGCGTGATCGCCGTGGGGATCTTCTTGGCGGGATGGCAGCTGACACAGGTCGCGTTGGGGATGTGCTCGGTGACGGCGATCGGCGCCTTCACCTGGCCAGCGAAGTGGACGTAGACCTCGCGGAGGGCGGAGACCTTGGCCTTGGCGAGCTCGATCGTGCCGGGTTTGATGTGGCAGCGCACGCACGGGACGCCGAAATGCGCCGACGCCTTCCAGGTGGAGCCGTACGGCGCCATCTCGTGGCAGGCGGTCGTGCAGAACGAGCTGCGCTCCGTGTAGCTCGCCGAGGCGACGACGGCAACGCCGAGCACGAGCAACGCGGCGACCGCGATCACGAGGACCTTGGCCCAGGTGTGCCGCAAGAAGCGCCGGGGTGCACTCATGGGGCTGTCGCCTTGCGCCATTGGATCACGCTCGCCACTCCCGACGTCGGTCGCGGTCCTCCAACCGGCAACGTAGCGGACGTAGCCCCAACAGCAGGGCACAAGTGGGCAAAGATTGCGTAAAGACGTCCCACTGTCTATCGACCACCGCTGAGGTCGCGCTGGTGCGGCGCGTGGGCGGTCAGTTGCCGCCGGGCGGCTTGCCGTTGTGGCACGAGCAGTACACCTGGGCGTAGCTTTCGCTGGGGTGACACGCGCTGCACACCATCGACGCCCAGTTGCTCATGGCGGTCGCCGGATGCTGGAACGTGGAGGGCGACCACCCGGCCGTGGTGTGGCACCGGCCGCAGTCGGTGAGGCCGCCGTGGTTGCTGCCGTGGCAGGTCGAGCAGTCGAGGCCGGGGTTGCCGATGCCGCGCGTGTGACAGCGGCTGCAGGGGAACGAGGCGTGCACGCCGGCCAGCACGATCGGGTGGACGAAGTGGGCGGTCCAGCTGTGCTGCGAATGGCAGCGCGAGCACTGACCGCGATCGCTGTGCGGCGCCGTGTGGCAGTCCTGGCAGCCTGTCGAAGGGTGGTCGAAGGTCGACGGCGCGTAGCGGCCGGGCACGTGGCACCTGGCGCACAGCAGCGCCTTGGCGTCGTGATGGTGGTCCTTGTGGCAGTCCACGCAGCCGGCCGGGAACCCCATGTCGGCGGCCGGTCGGCCGGAGGCCTCCGTCACCGTCTTCGCCTGCGTGTGGCACTGCTCGCAGAGGACCGACCGGTGGCTCGTGCCGAGAGGGACGGGATGCGTGAAACGTGTCGCCCAGGTGCCGAGCGTATGGCAGTCCACGCAACGGCCACGCGCCGGGTGCGGCGCCGTGTGGCAGGTATCGCAGTCGATCGACGCCCGCTTGCCGTCGTGGCAGCGCAAGCAGGAGGCCATCGTCGCCGGGTCGTCGGAGGGTCGGCCGGGCAGGCCCCGGTGGACGACCTGCGCATGGCAGTCGATGCAGCGGACGCCCTTGGCGTGCGCCGCGTGGGAGAACCCGACCGGTGGCGCCGAGCGGGGAGCGGCGTTGGCGGGCGGGGTCGTCGCGAAAGCCGGGGTCGCGCTCGCGCTGTCGGTCGGCGCGGCGCTCTGTGTGGCGCTCAAGAAGATCGGATCGGGGATCTTCCGGGCCGGATGGCAGCTGAGGCAGGTGGCGTCGGGGATCTGCCGGGTGACGGCGATCGGGGCCTTCACCTGACCGGTGACGTGGACGTAGACCTCGCGGAGCGCCGACAGCTTGGTCTCCAGGAGCCTGACGATCCCGGGCCGCACGTGGCAGCGCACGCAGGCGACGCCGCTGTGCGAAGAGGCCTTCCACGTCCGGCCGTACGGCTGCATCTCATGACAGGCCGAGACGCAGAACGAGCTGCGCTCCGTGTAGGCGGCCGACGCCGCCACGGCGATCACGAACACCGCGAGGAGCGCCGTCAGCACGGCGGCGAGCGTGATCCAGGTCCGTTTCGCGGACGCGCGCGATGCGGCCAAGCGTGCCCCCTCCGAGATCGGGCGAACCGGCGGTGTGCGCGGTTCGCAGTATCGGCAGTGAGCGCGGCGAGCGTGAGCGGCGGCGGGCGGGGCCGTCCGGCCCCGCCCGCCGCCGCTCACGCGACCCGACCGCGGCTGTCAGTCCTTCTCGTCGGCGGCTCCGCCCTTCACGAGCAACAAGGGAACGCGGGTGGAGTGACGCACGGCGTTGGCGACGCTGCCCATCAGCATGCGGGCCAGCGTGCCGTGGCCGTGCGTCGCCATGGCGATGAGGTCGGCGCCGACCTCCTCGGCCTGCGCCAGGATCGCCGGCGCCGGCTCGCCGTGGCCGACGACGACCCGCACCGCGAACCCCTTGTCGCGGAGACGCGCCTCGGCGGCAGCGAGATGTTCCTCGGCGTCCTCGACCTCATGGGTCTTGGTGTCGCGGGTGTGGTAGTGGGCGACGCGCAGCAGCACGACCTCAGAGCCCAGCGCCGCCGCCAGCTCCTCCACCACGGCCAGCACGGCGTCGTCGACCGGCGACGCGTCGAGCGGCACGAGGATGCGTTCGAAGACCATGGTTACCTCCCTACCACGCCGGCGATCTGCAGCAACAGGAACACGTTCAGGCCGATCACTATGAGAGCGATCGACCAGCCGAGCAGGTGCTCGACGATGTTGGCACCGTACGGGCCCATCACCGACCTGCGGTGCACGAGGATCAGCAGTGGGATGATGGTCAGCGGCAGCTGGATGCTCAGCGCCACCTGGCTGAGGATCAGCACCAGGTACGGGTTGAGACCGATGGCGATGATGATCATCGCCGGCACCGAGATGCCGATCATGCTCCAGCGGTACAGGGCGCTGTGCGGGTCCTCGGGTTTGCCGAGGTACCCGGTGACGACGTTCGCCGTCGCGAGCGACGACGTGACCGACGACGACAGCCCCGCGGCCAGCAGCGCCAGCCCGAACAGGAACTGCGACAGCGGTCCGACCAGCGGCCTGAGGGTCTCCGACGCCTGCGAGATGGTGTCGACGGCGATCCCCTTGTCGAAGAACACGGCCGCCGCGACGATGATCATCGCCGAGTTGATCAGCCAGCCCAGGCTCATCGCCAGGGTGGTGTCGATCAGCTCGTACTGCATGAGCCGCCGCCGGTCGCCCTCGGGCACGTCCCACTCCCGCGAGAGGATCACGTTGGAGTGCAGGTACAGGTTGTGCGGCATGACGATGGCGCCGAGGATGCCGACGGCCACGAGGATGCTGCCGCCGCCGAGGTGGGGCACCACCCAGTGGACGGCCGCCTCGTTCCACATCGGGTGCACGAGGAACAGCTCGATCACGTAGCAGATGCCGATCAGCGCCAGGAACCCGACGATCACGCGCTCGAGGTTGTCGTACTGCTGCCCCAGGATCAGCACCAGCACGACGGCGAGCGTGAGCGGCGCCCCGGCCCACACCGGGATGTGCAGCAGCAGCGAGAAGCCGAGCGAGGCCCCGAGGTACTCGGCAAGCTCGGTCGCGGCGCACGCCAGGACGATGGTGACGCCGAACAGCCACACGAGCGGCCGCGGGAACTGCCGGCGCACGTTGGCCGCCAGCGAACGGCCGGTGACGATCCCCAGGCGGGCGGCGGCATGCTGCAGGGCGATCAGCATCAGGGTGCTGAGCGAGATGACCCACAGCAGCCCGTACCCGAACTTCGAGCCGCCGGCGATGTTGGTCGCCCAGTTGCCGGGGTCGATGAAGCCGATGGTGACGACGAAGCCCGGACCGAGGTAGCGCAGCAGGTCGCGAAGGAAGAGGGCCCGCGAGCTCTCGGTCTGGGTCGCCGCCCCCCGCGAGGCCTTCTTGGCGGTCGTCTTGCCGGTCGTCTTCGGCTCCGACATGGTCAGGACTCTATAACGGTTGGCGCACCATCGGGCAGTGGGGTATCATCTGAACGTCTGTTCATGTGTTCAATCATACCGGAGGACCGATGGCGGCGACGGGGACGATATCCACGAGCGAGGCGCAGGGGGTCGCCGCGGTCTTCCGTCTGCTCGGCGACCCCAGCCGCTGCCGTCTGGTCTACGCGCTGCTCGACGCCGGCGAGATCTGCGTCGGCGATCTCGCCGCTTCGCTGGCCATGAGCGACTCCAACGTGTCCCACCACCTCGGGCTGCTGCGCGCCCACGGACTGGTCCGGTACCGCCGGGAGGGGCGCCAGGTCTTCTACGCGCCCGACGACGAGCACATCCGGCTGCTGCTCGACCTCACCCGCTCACACGTCCGCCACGGCGGCGAAGTCGACGGCGCGGCGGCCGGCGCGGTGGACGTCTCGGTCCGGCGAACGGAGTCGAGGCCGTGACGACCCGCTCCCTCGACCTGCCCGTGCTGCTGCCCCGAGGCGCCGAGTGCGCCGGCTGCGTGGACGAGTTGACCGGCGCCCTGGGCCGCGTCGACGGCGTGAGCGAGGTCGAAGCCGACCTTGCCCGTGGCCTGCTGCGCGTCTCGTTCGACACGGGCAAGGTCGGCTTCGACGACCTCACGCGCGACGCGCGACGCATCGGCGCCCGGGCGCACTGCCGCGAGCACTGCCCCGACGGCGTGTGCGAGCACGGCGCCGCCGACCTCTGCATCGCGTTCCCGGAGGAGAACGCCTACGAGCAGCGCCTCTGCCACGTCACGGGCCTCGATTGCGCCGACTGCGCCCTCAAGCTCGAGACGGCCCTGCGCAACACGACCGGCGTGGTCGACGCGACGACGAGCTTCGGCGCCTCGACCCTGAAGGTGACCTACGACCCCGGCGTGATCGCCTTCGACGGGGTCCTCGATCGCGTCGACAAGCTGGGGTACGGCACGGTCGAAGGCGAGGCGGCGCGGACGGCCGCCCGTCCCCGCCGCCTCGCCTTCGACGTCGCCGGCATGGACTGCGCCGACTGTGCGGCCAAGCTCGAGACACGCCTGGGCCGGCTGACCGGCGTGAGCGACGTGCGGGTCGACTTCGCCACCGCCAGGCTGACGGCGGTGGCGGCCGGCGCGCCCGCCGGCGCGCTGGCCGCCACCGCCGACCAGATGGGCTACCGGCTGACGCCGGTCGGCGAGCGGGCGACCGCACGCGCGTGGTACAGGGACACGCGCACCGTGCTCACCGCCGCCTCGGGGGTGGCCGTGGTCGGCGGCTTCGCCGCCGAGGCGGCCGCCCCCGCCGTGGCGCCGTTCCTGTTCGCGGCCGCCGCCGTGACCGGCGGCGCCTTCACCGCGCGCGCCGCCTTCTACTCGCTGCGCGCGCGCTCGCTCGACATGAACGTGCTCATGACACTGGCGGCCGTCGGCGCCGCCGCCATCGGCCAGTGGGCCGAGGCCGGCCTCGTCATGTTCCTGTTCTCGCTCGGCAACCTGCTGCAGTCGCTGACCATGGAGCGGACGCGCGACGCCGTCCGCCGTCTGGCGCGGCTGACCCCCGACACGGTCGAGGTGGTCGGGGCCGAAGGCGTCCGCACCGTCGCGGTCGCCGACCTGCGGGTCGGCGACCTGGTCCGCGTACGCCCCGGCGAGCGGCTGCCGGTCGACGGCGTCGTCGCCGACGGCGCCGCCGCCGTCGACCAGTCGGCCGTGACCGGCGAGTCGATGCCGCTGCCGCGCGAGCCCGGCGACGAGGTGTTCGCCGGCTCGATCGTGCAGGGCGGCGCGCTCTCCGTGCGCGCCACGACCACGGGCGGCGACACCACGATCGCCCACATCGTCCACCTCGTCGAGGAGGCGCAGGCGCAGCGCGCCCCAGTCCAGACGACGGTCGACCGCTTCGCCGCCCGCTACACGCCGGTCGTCATCGCCCTCGCCGCCGCCGTCATGGTGGTCCCGCCGCTGGTGTTCGGCCAGCCGTTCGACACCTGGTTCTACCGCGGCCTCGCGCTGCTCATCATCTCGTGCCCGTGCGCGCTGGTGATCTCGACGCCGGTCAGCATCCTGGCGGCGCTCGGCGCCGCCACCCGACGGGGCGTCCTCGTCAAGGGCGGCGCGTATCTGGAGCAGGCCCGCCGGCTGCGCGCCGTCGCCTTCGACAAGACCGGCACCCTCACCCTCGGCCGTCCCGTCGTCACCGAGGTCGTCACCTTCGACGGCACGACGAGCGAGCGCGTGCTCGCCACCGCCGCCGCCTGCGAGCGCGGCAGCGAGCACGCGCTCGCCCGCGCCATCGTCGCCGCCGCCTCCGGCGGCGGCGACTCCACCCGGCACGCCGACGACCACGACGGTGCCGCCACACACGACCGTGATCCGGGACCGGCCCACGACCACACGCACGACCACGATCACGCGCACGACCACGATCACGCGCACGAGCCGGCTGCCGCCGCGGCCATCCCCACGGCCACCCGCTTCCGCGCCCTCACGGGGCAAGGCGTGCGGGCCGACGTCGCCGGCGAGACCTGGCTCGTCGGCCGGCCGGATCTGTTCCCCTCGGGCGACGGGTGGACGGCCGAGCTCGCGCGGCTGGAGTCCGGCGGGGCGACCGTCGTCGTCGTGGGCACGCCGGAGCGCGTCGCCGGCCTGATCGCCGTGGCCGACGCCGTGCGGCCGGGCGCGCGGGAGGCGCTCGACGACCTGCGGACGCAGGGCGTCGAGCGCGTCGTCATGCTCACCGGCGACAACGAGGCGACGGCCCGCTCGGTCGGCGCCGCCGCCGGCGTCGACGAGGTCCGCGCCGGCCTGCTGCCGGCCGACAAGGTCGACGTCGTGCGCGATCTCGAGGCGGCCTACGGGACGACGGCGATGATCGGCGACGGAGTGAACGACGCGCCCGCGCTGGCGGCGGCGTCGCTCGGCGTCGCCATGGGCGCCGCCGGCACAGACGCCGCCCTCGATACCGCCGATATCGCGCTGATGGGCGACGACCTGTCGGCCATCGCCGACACCATGCGCCTGTCGCGCCACACCACCACGATCATCGGCGAGAACATCGCCTTCTCTATCGCCGTCAAGGCGGTCTTCCTCGTGTTGGCGCCGCTCGGCTTCGTGAGCCTCTGGATGGCTGTCCTCGCCGACATGGGCACGTCGCTGGCCGTGATCTTCAACGGCCTGCGGCTGCGGCGCGGCTGAGACCGCCCGTGGGTAGACTCTTCTCCGGACACCGTTCCCGGGAGGAGACATGATCGTCTACACCAAGCCCGGCTGCCCCTACTGCGCCGCCCTCAAGCGCGACCTCGACGCGCGCGGCGTCGACTACGAGGAGATCGACGTCTTCGCCGTCCCCGGGGCCGCCGAGAAGGTCGAGCGGCTGACGGGCATGCGCGTCGTCCCCGTCGTGGTCGACGGGGACGCCGTGCAGGCCGCCCCGGAGGGTGGCTGAGGGTTCTGAACCGGCGCGCGTGTCGCGCCGACGACACAAGCTTCGCGGCCTCGGCTCCGAAGTCTAGACGGCCACCGGCTCCTCGAGCGTCTCGTACAGGACCTCGTACGGTCCGGTCACGAGGATCGACGACAGGACCGAGTACACGCGAGCGACCGGGTCGCCGCGATAGAAGTCGTCGTGATGTTCGAGCCCGTCCCATTCCGTCTGGACGACGTAGTGGACGGCCCCCAGCTCTGCTTCGCGCTCGTCGTGGTGCAACGCGCTGGCGATGGGCGACATGCCGAACGACCGCAGCACGCGGTGCCCCCGCAACCCGTTCGCCCCGACGACGAGAGCGTTCAACTCCCTCAAGGCTGCCTCAGCCCGGTGCTCCGTGCCCTTACGGACGCTGAACATCGTCTGACCGACGAGCATCTTCACTCCTTCATCGTTGGGCTTCCATGCCGGGTTGTGCCCGCAACGGGCGCAGGCGGAACGCGTGCGTGAGCCGAGCCCGAGTCTCGAGGTGGTGGTCAGGCGGCGGGATGGCGGCGCCAAGGGAGCCGGCGGGACCGCCGGCGGGCGTCGGGCGCAGTCGTCAGCGGGCGACCGCGCGCAGGCCGGCGAGCAGTTCGGCGGCCTTGACCGGCGCCGTACCGGCGCCCGCCGTCCACACGATCTTGCCCGAGCGGTCGACCAGCGCGACGTAGTCGCGGTCGCGGCCGGATGCCCCATCCCAGGCGTCGTAGCGGCGAGCGACCTCCGCGTCCTCGTCGGCCACCAGCACGAACGCCGGCGAGGCATCGGCGGCCGCCGCCTCCAGCTCGTCGAGCGGCGCGTGGACGACGCCGACCAGCTGGCAGCGCAGCCCCCAGAGCTGGTCGGCCGACGGGTTGAAGTCGGCGACTCGGGCGGCGCAGTCGGCGCCCTCGACGAACACGAGCGCCACCAGCCAGTCACCGCGGTACTGCGTGAGGGTGACCTTGCTGCCGTCGTGCGCCGGCAACGTGAAGAGGGGGGCCTCGCGGCCGACTCCGAACCTGTAGCCCACGGTGGGGACCTCCTGCGCTGGGAACGCCCGGAGTCTACACGATGAGGCCCGCGCCGGACGACCGAAGGCCGCGGGGCAGGACGGGGATCGACGAGCGCGGCGGGCGACCCGAACGCGTGAGAGCCGAACGGGGCAGGAGAGCGGCCGGGGGGGCAGGACAGCGGCCTGGGGGCCGGAGACGCCGATCAGAAGGGCGGCGGCCCGCGACCGGGGCAGAGCTTGCTCGCGGGACCGCCGCCCATCGTATGGTCCCATCCCCGTGTTCAGGCCGCCGCGCACGGATGTTGTCGAATGTTCAGGCGGTGTTACGGGCATCGGGGCGGGAAGGCCGCCGGGGGCGGGGCGGGCGGGCTCGCGCCCGCCCGCCCCGCCCCCGGCGGCCGCCGCTCAGGCGATGGTGAACGTGCGGTAGAACTCCTTGGCCGCGGCGCAGACGGGGCACTTGTCGGGCAGCTCGCCGACCACGGTGTGGCCGCAGATCAGGCAGACGCTGACGGGCTGCTTGCCGATGTCCTTGCCCTTCAGGACCTCCTGGCGGGCCTCGGCGTACATGCGCTTGTGGTCCATCTCCGCCTTGAGAGCCCAGTGCATCGACTTCTGGGCCTGCCTGTCGCCCTGCACCTTGGCGACCTCGACGTAGGCGGGGTACATCTCGTCGATCTCGAACGACTCGCCCTCGAAGGCGGTCTGCAGGTTGTCGGCCGTGCCGCCGATCCCGCTCATCGTGCCCAGGTGGTTGCGCGCGTGGCGCGTCTCGGCGAACGAGATCGCGCGGAAGAGGTTGGCCACGTTGGGCAGGCCCTCGGCCTCGGCCTTCTCGGCGAACACGAGGTACTTCTCGGCCGCCTGGCTCTCCCCGGCGAAAGCCGACTTGAGGCTCCCCTCGGACATGGCGTGCAGCTCTTCGGGCTTGGGCAGCTTGCCTGCGATGTACTCGCGCTGCGCGGCCTCGTCGGTCATCCCTTGCTCCTCCAGTGTGATGGTTGCCAGTGTGACGGTTGCCGGTTCAGAACGTGGTGAAGCGGGCGCCCACGGTGCCGCACACGGGGCACTCGTCGGGAGCGTCGCCGATGACGGTGTGGCCGCAGATCGGACAGACGCGGATCGGGGCGTCGCTCAGGTCCTTGCCGCCGCCGACGCCCTTGCCGGTCGTGTCGTAGATCGCCTGGTGGTCCTTCTCGGCCGTCACGGCGTAGCGGATCGAGGTGCCGGCCTCGGCGTTGCCCTGCAGCTTGGCGACCGCGTCGTAGGCGGGGTACATCTCGTCGATCTCGAAGGTCTCGCCGCCCCAAGCGGCCTTGAGGTTCTCCTCGGTGGTGCCGATGCCGCCGAGCACGCTGAGGTGGTTGCGCGCGTGCATGCTCTCGGCGTGCGCCACCGCCCGGAAGAGCCGGCCGACGTTCGGATACCCTTCGGCGTCGGCCTTGGCGGCGAAGGCCAGGTACTTCTGCGACGCCTGGCTCTCGCCGGCGAACGCGTCCTTGAGGTTGCCCTCCGTCATGGTGCCGAGCTTCTCGGGCTTGGGAGGTGTGTTGATGAAGCCGTCTGCCATCTCGTTCGTCTCCTCCTTGGGACCCACGGCGCCCACGCCGCGCGGTCCAGACGTCTCTGGCCGGGTAGCTGGACTTCGTATGCTACCAGCGGCAACGGCGGGGGCCGAACGCGCCCTCCCGCTACCACCGGGGAAGGGGGATCAGACCGGCGTCACGCGATCAGGACGCGGTCGTCATCGGGCGTCAGGGCCGGCACGAGGCGGTGCAGGGTCTCGTGCACCTGCCGGGGGCTGACGAAGTCGAAGAGGGCATAGTAGACGCCCGGGTGCGACGAGCTGCGGGTGAACTGTCCGAGATCGACGAACACACCGTCAGCCTTGAGACGCCGGGCGTGCTCGCGGTCGATGGCCAGCAGGGCGGCGGTCGCGGAGAACGACCCGTCGCCGCAGATCTCGGCGATGTCGACGGGGTCGGTCCACAGCGAGAGCGCCAGCACCTGGCCTTCGACTGTGGCGCGAACGATCCGGACACCGGGAACGGCCTCGCGGCCGTAGTCGAAGTGCGCGCCCGAGGCCGCGCGGGCGCCGGCCAGCAGGGCGTCGACTTCCGCAAGCTTCTCGCTCAGTCGCTGGGGGACGTGACGTGACACCGGTGCCCTTTCGTGTCGCGAACCGCGGCCAAGGCCGGGGTACGGCCGCCTCCACCCTACCCGCAGGGGCATGCCGTTAACCCCTGGCACGATGGTGGAAACCATTCCCGTGTCTCCCCGCCGGGACCTGCCCGCCGGGTCCGGCGCCCGGCGAGGACGAGGCTGAGGAGTGACATGATCGACAGACAGGACAAGACGATCCTCGTAGCGGGCGTGACCGGCCGGCAGGGCGGCGCCGTGGCGCGGCGCCTGCTGGCCGACGGCTGGAGCGTGCGCGGCATGAGCCGGCAGCCCGACGGCGTCCGGGCCCGAACGATGCGGGAGCTCGGCGTCGAGGTGGTCGGGGCCGACATGACCGATCGAGAGTCGCTTGGGCCGGCCCTGCGCGGCGTGTACGGCGTGTTCGCCATGGCGACGCCGTTCGAGAAGGGCGAACCGGACGAGGTGACCCAGGGCCGCACCCTCGGCGAGGCCGCCTCGGCGGCCCGCGTGGGACACTACGTGTACTCGTCGGTGGGCGGCGCCGACCGCCACACCGGCATCCCGCACTTCGAGAGCAAGGCCGAGGTCGAGGCCCGCCTCGCCTCCCTCGGACTGCCGCTGACCATCATCCGTCCGGTGTACTTCATGGAGAACTTCGTCTTCTTCGCGATGGAGCGCGCCGGCGTGCTCGGCTACCGCATCTCGATGCCGCTCGCGCCCGACCGGCCGCTGCAGAGCGTCGCCGTCGACGACATCGCCGGCGTGGCGGCGACGGCGTTCGCCGACCCGCTGGCGTGGATCGGCGACGAGCTCGAGCTGGCCGGCGACGAGCGTACGCTGCCGGGCTACGCCGCCGCCCTCTCGGGGCGCATCGGCGTGCCGGTGCGCTACGTCCAGGTGCCGTTCGGGACGGTGCGGGCGCGCAGCGAGGACCAGTACCGCATGTACCGCTGGTTCCAGCGGGCCGGCTACGAAGCCGACATCACCTGGCTGCGGACCCGGTACCCCGGGCTGCGCGACTTCCAGACGTGGCTCGACGAGGGCCATGCCGACGGCCTGGCGTCGGACCGCGCGGCGTAGTGGGACGAAGAGGACGGGGGCGGGCCCGCGTCAGGACGCGGGCCCGCCCCCGTCGCTGAGCGCTCCCACCTCGCCGTCCATGGCTCCGGAGAGCACCTCCGCCCACACGGCGAAGATGGCGTCGACGTCGACGCCCCCGGGGTCGAGCGCCTTCTGGATCGCGATGCCGTCGAGGACGGCGAGGAACAGGCTCGCGTAGGCCCGGACCGCCTCGCGCGCGTCGGGGTCGTCGCCGGCCTCGAACACCTCCTCGTGGTGTCGCCGGTAGAGGTCGTACAGCGCGGCGACGCGTTCTCGCAGATGGTCGGACCGCATGATGTGGGGCAGCATCTCCCACATCGTGCGGTACGCCTCCGACGACGGCAGCTGGCTGCTCTCGAGCACCGCCGTGCGCACGCGGGCGCCGGTGCCGGCCTCTCCCCTGGTGCGCTCGTAGACCTCGAGGCTCGCGTCGTGGGTCGTGGCGTCGACCAGCGCCTCGATCAGGCCGTCCTTGCTCCCGAAGTAGTAGCGGATGGCCGAGGTGTAGAGGCCGGCCTCGGCGCCCACGGCCTCGAACGACAGGCCCTCGAAACCGTCGCGCTGCAGGATCCGCTGGGCGGCCCTGATGATCGCCTGCGCCTTGGGCGGCAGCTCGGCGATCGGGTTGCCCTCGGCCGCCGCGATGTAGGTCCTGTCCATCTCGCCCTCCTCCCCCGACCCTCAGCGGGGCGGGTGCGCGGCGGCGACGGGGGGGTGCCGCCGCCGCGCGCCGGCCCTTCTCAGCACGTGGCCGCTCCGGACGCCGGTGTGGGCGCCGTCGTACACGACCGCCTGGCCATTGACGAAGACGTAGTCCATCCCCTCGGAGTAGCGGGGCGGGATATTCTCGAACGGATACGTGTGCGGATAGGGGTTGGTGGCCCGGTCGCGCACGCGCTCGAGGTCGAAGACGACCACGTCGGCGCGTGCCCCCGGCCGCAGCAGACCGCGGTCCCAGAGCCCGAAGCGCTGCGCCGGGGCCGAGGTCATCTTGCGGATCGCCTCTTCGAGACGCAGCACCTGGCGGTCGCGCACGAAGCGCTCCAGCAGGCCGGTGTACTCGCCGTAGCTGCAGGGTGAGTACCCCATGTCCTTCGCGCCCTCGGGCAGCGGCAGCACGAGGCCGTCCGAGCACACCATCGAGAGCGGGTGCGCGAGCACCGCCTCGATCTGCGCCGGCTCGATGTAGTCGAAGATGCCGACGATCTCGTCGTGTGACTCGACGATGAGGTCGAGGTAGGTTTCGAGCGGGTCGCTGCCGCGCTCGGCGGCGATGTCGGCGACCGACCGCCCGAGCAACGACGGGTCGGCGCCGCTGAGCACGAAGATGCGCGCGAAGTCGCCGTGTTTGACCAGACCCGAGTAGCCGGCGCCGGGCAGGGCGTCGGCGACGACCTGGCGGTGCAGCTCGGCGCGTACTTCGGGGTCGCTGAGCCGCGCGACGAGCGCGTCGGCGTCGAGGTCCAGCAGGGGCTGGGGCAGCGCCCGGGACATCCGTGGCGCCAGGTCGGTGTGCGTGTCGTTGTCGACGGTCACGTCCTGGCCGCGCCGTCGGGCGTCGTCGATCAGTCCCAGGTTCTCGCTCGCCGGCGGTCCGCCCCATTTGGGCGCGTTGTGCGAGACCTCGACCGGCACGCCGGCGGCCTCGCCGATCGCGATCGCCTCGGCCACGGCCTCGAGGATGGTCTCGCGCTCGCCGCGGATGTGCGAGGCGTAGATGCCGTCGAACTCCGCGACCACGCGGGTCAGCTCGACGAGCTCGTCAGTCGGTGCGTAGCAGCCCGGCGGGTAGACGAGGCCGGTCGAGAGCCCGAACGCGCCCTCGGCCATGCTCCGACGCGCCAGCCTCCGCATGCCGGCGAGCTCGCGCGTGGTCGCGGCGCGCTGCGCGTATCCCATCACCGCGAGGCGCAGCGCGCCGTGCCCGACCAGGCCGCCCACGTTGATGCAGCAGCCCGCCGACTCGACGGTGTCCAGGTACTCCCCGTAGCTGCTCCAGGCCCAGGAGACGCTGGGAGGTGTCGAAGTAGTGCTCCCAGAGAGTGACCATGTCGTCGAGACGGGAGGCCTCCAGCGGCGCGGGAGACATGCCGCAGTTGCCGACGATGTGGGTGGTCACACCCTGGAAGACGGCCGACTCGGCGCCGGGGCAGGTAAGGACGGTCAGGTCGGAATGGGTGTGCGGGTCGATGAAGCCGGGCGTGACGTAGCGCCCGCCGGCGTCGATCACGTCGGCCGGACGGCGGCGCCGGCGGCGGCGCAGCGCCCCCGGCGGCGCGATCTCGGCGACGCGCCCGCGGTCGAGCAGCAGGTCGGCCCGGACCCAGGGGTTGCCGGCGCCGTCGATCAGGCGACAGTCGGCCAGCACCACCGCGCCGTCGCGGGCGTGTATGCGGGACATGTTCACAGACCCCCCTCGGTGTGCCTGGCGGTGTAGGCCGGCCCCAGACGCTCCGCGTCGGCCGCCTCTTCTTCCCATGGCCGGCCGGAGCCTTCGCCGATGCGCTCGGCGCCGGCCGCCTCGCGCTTGCGCAGCTTGGGATCCAGGATCGAGTCAAAGGCGCGGCCGACGAACGTGAAGCCGAGCACGACGAGCACGATCGCCACGCCCGGCGGCAGGATGAACCACCACGCCGGCAGGTTCGCGCCGCCCGAGGTCCACGCGTTGCGCAGCATGGTGCCCCAGCTGAAGTTGAGCGGGTCGCCGAGGCCGAGGAACGACAGCGTCGTCTCGGACAGGATCGCGATGGCCACGACCAGGACGGTGTTGGCGAAGATCAGCGGCAGCACGTTCGGCATCACGTGACGGGCCATCATGTGCACGTTGTTCGAGCCGATCGCCTTCGCCCGCTCGATGAACTGGAGCTCGCGCACGCGCAGCGTCTCGGAGCGCACGACCCTCGCCGTGCTCGGCCAGCTCGTGATGCCGATGATCAGGATCAGCATGCCGTAGCTGCGGCCCCAGGCCGACGCCAGCACCATCGCCAGCGGCAGCCACGGCAGCACGAGGAAGAAGTCGGTCGTCCGCATCGACACCTCGCTCCGCCAGCCGCCGTAGAAGCCGGCGGCGATGCCGACGACGGCGCCGATGATGGTCGAGATGATCGCCGCCGAGAGGCCGACCACGAGCGAGATGCGGGCGCTCCAGATGAACTCGGCGATCACGGAGAGCCCGATGTCGTCGGTCCCGAACAGCCGGTAGTAGGACGGGGCGGGTTGAGTGAACGGCTTGCCGACGGGATACCCGGCGTCGAGGTAGACGTGGTTGGCGAGGAACGGCGCGAAGATCGCGATGAAGGCGAAGGCAGCCAGCACCAGCAGGCCCAGCATGCCGAGAGGGCTCCCGCGGAACAGCCGCCACGTGCGCTGCAGCGAGCCGGCGGCGAGCTGGGCCCGGTCGGGGTTGGCGTCGGCCCAGGCCCACACGGCCCAGCTCGCCGCCGCCAGCGCCAGCGTCTGGAACAGCCACGACCAGTCGGAGTGGCGTCCGGTCAGCTCCAGGGCCGCCCACCCCATCTGGGCCGACGCCCAGACGGCGAAGACGGCAGTCAGCGTCAGGATCGCCGCGAGCAGCCGCGCCGCGACGGGCCGGCGCCTCAGGACCACGATCGCAGCGACCGCCGCCACCGCCGCCAGCGCCCAGACGAACCAGGCCGGGTAGCAAGCGACCACGGGAGAGACGAAGCCGCGGAGGACGTTGGCGAACCCAGACGAGAGCGGCCTGTCCTTGGGGAAGGTCAGCATCTCCAGGACCAGCCAGGTGGCCGGCGCCCAGATCAGGATCCAGCGGTGGATGACGCGGCGGCCGTTCACGCCCGCACCCGCGGGTCGAGGTAGTAGTACATGATGTCCGCGATCAGGTTGGCGATGATGACGGCCACCGCCGACAGAAGGAACACGGCCTGCATGACCGGGTAGTCAAGGTTCATGATCGATTCGTACGAGAGCAGCCCGATCCCCGGCCAGTTGAACACCGTCTCGGTGAGGATCGCGCCCGACAGGATGAAGCCGAGGTTCAGCATGATCACGGTCGTGGTCGGCAGCATGGCGTTGGGCACGACGTGCCTCCAGAGGACCTGCGAGTCCGAGAGGCCCTTGGCCCTGGCGGTCAGCACGAAGTCCTCTCTGGCGACTCCCGACAGCGACGTCCGCATGATGATGTGGTACTGGCCGATGTAGACGAGCGCGAACGTGAGCGCCGGTAGGAAGAGGTGGTTGAGAAGCGCCTTGAAGTGCGCGAGCCAGCTCGTGTACACCGTGCCCGGGTCGCTCATACGCCCCACGGGGAACCAGTGTAAGTGCACCGAGAAGATCATGATCAGGAGCAGGCCGACCCAGAGCGTCGGGGTCGAATACAGGACCATGCTCGCCGTCGTGGTCGAGGTGTCGAACCACCCTTCGCGTCGCCAGCCGGCGTACGTGCCCGTGGGGATGCCGATGAGGATGGCCAGGATCGTCCCCGTCCCGACCAGCAACAGGGTCGACGGGACGCGCTGCCACACGACCGAGACGACCGGCTCATGAAACCGGAACGAGTTGCCGAACCGCAGCTGGGCGGTGTCGGCGAAGTAGTAGCCGAACTGCTTCCACGTCGGCGCGTCCAGGTGGAACGCCGCGCGCTGGGCGGCGATCGCCGACGCCTGCCATGCGCCCTTGGGCAGCAGGAGCCGCGCCGGATCGCCGGGCAGGATGCGGAACAGGGCGAAGTTGAACGTCGCCACGAGGACGATCGTCAGCATGGCGTTGAAGAACTTACGTGAGAAGTAGCGTCGCTTGTCCATCATCGTGGGGGGCGCGGGGCCGCAGGCCCCGCGCCCCCCTCCTCATCCGTCCTGATCCGCCCTCGCCGGGCCTAGGCCTCGACCGACCGGGACCGGCGCCGCATCAGGACGATCGCCACGATCGCCACGACGGCGACGACCACGATCACTACGACGGCGATCAGGCCGGTGTTGCTGGAGCTCGACGAGCTCGTGCCGCCTCCGGCGGTCGCGGGCTGGACGTTCAGGTAGGTGTCGATCACGTCGCCGACGTACATCACGCTGCCGTCGGTCGCCGGTGAGCGCACCCACCCAGTCCATTTCGCGCTGTTGTACGCCTCGAGGTTCCGGGCGTACACCAGCGTGATGTACGGGGTCTTCTGGTACAGCAGCTTCTGCATGTTCCAGATGATGTCCTTGCGCTGCTGCTCGTCCATCGTCGTCTGCTGCTGCGCGAACATCTTGTCGTACGCCGGGTCACCGAACTGCGAGTCGCTCCAGTTGGCGATCTGGTCGCTCGTGAAGACCGAGAGGATGAAGTTCGGATCGATGCCGAAGCCGACCCAGTCCCAGATGAACATGTCGTAGTCGGGCTCGTACGTATCGCCAGCGAAGTTGTACTGCTTGGCGAGCAGCGCCGACTCGTCCAGGACCTGGTAGTCGATCTTCAGGCCGAGCTGGCTGAACCAGCTGGCGAGCAGCTTGCCGGCCCGCTGGCTCTCGGCGCTGTTGGCGCGCGCCACGAGACGAAGGGCGGCGATCGGCTTGCCGCTCTTGTCGACGCGCACGCCATTCTTCAGCGGATAGCCGGCCGCGGTCAGCATGTCGCCGGCCTTCTTCAGGTCGAACGTGTACGCCTCACTCGCCGACGGCTCCCAGTGGTAGTCGAGCGCGGAGGTGAAGTAGCCGGGCTGGATGACCGACGTCGCCGCAGTGCCGTAGCCCATCCAGGCGGTATCGAGGATCTTCTGCTTGTCGACCGCCCAGTTGAGCGCCTGGCGGAACTTCCAGTCGCGCAGCACGGGGTTGCCCTTGCTGTCCGGACTGTCGTAGGTGTTGAAGCCGAGCTCCTCGAAGCCCTTGCGCAGGCCGTCGATGGCCGTGATCCCCGGTGTGCTCTTGAGCTGGGCGAACTGCGCCTCGGGGATGCCCCAGGCCACGTCGATCGCCCCCGACTTGAGCTCGTCGGACATCGAGTTCGCGTTCTGATACGACTGGAACACGATGCCGTCGATCTTGGGCGCGCCGCGCCAGTAGTCCGGATTGGCCTTCATCTCGACCGTCTGCCCGGGCGTGAAGCTGGTGACCTGGAACGGCCCCGTCCCGACCGGGTGCTTGTTCAGGAAGTCGCCACCGGCGGCGGAGGCGGGGATCTTGCTCCAGATGTGCTCGGGGATGATCGGGACGAACATGCGCGTCATGAGCGCCCACGGCTTGGAGAGATGGAAGACGGCGGTGTTGGCGTCGGGCGCCTCGACGCTCTTGACCCCGCTCATGAACATCTGGTAGTTGGTGAGCTTGTTCTTGATCATGTAGTTGAACGTGAAGGCGACGTCGGCGGCGGTGAACGGCACGCCGTCCTGCCACTTGACGTCCTCACGCGTCTTGAACGTCCACGTCAGCCCGTCGGCGCTGTGCGACCAGCTGGTCGCCAGCTCGGGCTTGGGCTGGTAGGTCGCCGCATCGACGCCGACGAGGTAGTCGTAGTTGAGGTGCATGACCTCGCCCTCGCAGATCAGGTTGATCCGGAAGGGGTTGAGCGTGTTGGGCTCGGCCGCCCAGCCGACGCGCAGGATCGTGCTGCCCGATGCCGGCGCCGGGCTGCCGCTCGAGCCGAGGGCGGTGGTGATCCCCCAGACCAGCCCCACGGCGAGGATGAGGACGAACGCGACGACCAGCAGCCTGCTGCGGTTCGTCGTACGTTGTGAAAGACCCATGGCGTTCCTCCATTAGGAGACTGAGATCCGGCCGCTGGCCGGGCGAAGACCTGCCTCGTTCGCCTCGCTAGGGCCTCCTTCCCCAGGGGTACGCCGCGGGGCTGCAGCGGGGAATCGGATGCGGGGATGAGGATCGGCATGCGCGATGAGCGTGACGGCTCGGTACTTCCAGGACGCGCGCCGACACGGTATGTCCGCGCGTCCGCGATGCCCCCGGCAAGCCGTTCGCACGCTGCACCACGATGTGGCAGCCCCCTCGGCGATGACGCCATCCCACGGATTCGTTCGTTCAAACGAACGTGGCTGGACTCTAGCAGTCCCGGAGAGGGAGTCAAGGGGGATCGTCGGCGCCGCGGGGGCTGGGCGTGAAGGCTCGGCTGGCGGCTGCTGGACACCGATGACGAGGGGGCGGGGGTGTGGCGTCCGCCACACCCCCGCCCCCTTCGCCGACCAGGGCAGGGCCGCCTCCGACGACTACGCGTTCAGCTTCTTGAGCGCCCAGGCCATGTTCCGGCCCAGCTCCTTCATCGTGGCGACGCCCTCGGCGTCGGCCTCGACGTCGCCGGCGTCGCGGCCGATGCCGATGTTCCAGTAGCTCGATCCGACCACCATCATGCCGGCGATCTGGAAGAAGTGGTTGACCGAGTCGAAGGCGTGGATGGCGCCGCCGCGCCTGACGGCGATCACGGCGGCGCCCACCTTGCGCGCAAGCTCGTCACCGCCCCTGCGCGTCGCGTAGCCGGCGCGCTCGATCAGCCCCCGTGTGGTAGCCGTGCAGTCGGCGAAGTACACCGGGGACCCGATGATGATGCCGTCCGCCTCGACCATCCTGTCGATGCACTCGTTGACGACGTCGTCGTACTGGCCGCAATGCCCGTCCTTGGTCTCGAGACAGATGCCGCAGTTGGCGCAGCCGGGGACCGACTCGCCCGCGAGCTGCACGAGCTCGGTCTCGATGCCCTCAGCCTCCAGCTCAGCGAACACGTGGCCTATCAGGAGCGCCGTGTTGCCGTCCCTGCGGGAACTGCCGTTGAACGCGACGACCTTCATGCATGCTCCTTCGCTGGCTGCCATGCGGACGACAGCCTAGCAGAGGTCAGCGCGCCGGCTGCTGGGCGGTGGTGGAGTGCAGCGGCGGCCGCGGCTGAGGCCGCCGCCGCCGGCCGGTTCGGCACGCAGAACGTGTCGACCACGGCGAACTTCCACGTCGAGGGTGGCGCCTCGACGGTCCTGCCGGTGAGCTTGCCGTCCTTGAGCCGGAACAGGGTGTACCCGAACACCTTGGCGTCCTTGGCCACGTCGTACGAGTCGATCGGCGCCACATCGATGGCGTCGCTCGGAGCGCCGCCGGTGCCCTGGACCAGGTAGGTCGGCCCCGTCGACTCGACGTGCCGGCGATAGTAGTGGGTGTCGCCGCAGACGACCAGGTCGACGCCGTACTTGGTGAACAGGGCCTTCAGTCCGTTGCGCTCGGCCGCGTCGTTGTAGAGGGCGTCGCCCGACTCCGGATCGGCGATCGGACGATGGTCGGCGACGATCACCCAAGCCTTGGGGTGTGCGGCGGCGATCGTCTTGAGGGTCTTCACGAGCCACTTCGCCTGCGGGCTGTTGCTGCCCGACGTCTCGCTCACATAGCCGAGGTGCTGCATGTAGCCGGGCATCTCGGTGTCGAGCAGGATCACGTTGATGCGTCCACTTGTCGATCTTCACCCAACGGTAGTCGAGGTCGCCCTTGATGCCGAGCTCGCTGCGGAACAGCGACTCGAGGAGCGTGGTGTTGCCGTAGCCGTCGACGACCTCGTGGTTGCCGATGGCATACAGCGTGCGCTTGTCGAGGATGGCCGCCGCCGTCTGCTTGAAGGCTGCGTACTTGGCCTGGACGGTGCTCTTGCCGTCGCTCGGCTTGAGGTTGATGTAGTCGCCCACGGAGATCTGCGCCGACCGGTGACGGGGGGCAAGACTGGCCACCATGTGCTTGAACCCGGCCGACTGCGACGTGGGCCACGAGGTCGACGCGGGGCGCACGTCGCCCCAGACGGCGAACCGGTAGGCCGCGGCCGCGCCGGCCGTATGGACGGCGGCCGCCGCGGCCAGGAGGAGCAAGGCAAGCGCGGCGACGGCGAACGGGCGCCGCAGCGGCGAACGAGAAGACGAGGGGGACATGGGGAGGGCCTCCTTCTGGGAGAGACTGAAGGTGGCAAGATACCGCGCAGTCGACCCGTACGACAAGAGGCTGGACTCCGTACGACCGGCTACGCGGCGGGCGTGCCGGTCGCCTCGAGGAAGCGGGCCAGACGCACCATCGCGAGCGTGTCGACCTCGCAGTAACGCAGCAGCGACTCGCGCAACGCGGCCCGGCGGTCGGGAGAGGTCTGCGGCGAGATGGCCTCGAGGTACGCGGTCTGGGCCATCTCGCCGTCGCGCACCTCGTCGAGCTGCGCGTAGTCGAGATCGGGGGCGATGGTCGGCAGCACCGCCTTGAGCGACCACGAGCCCTTCATCGCCGGATGGTAGTAGTGCTCGCGCACGATCGGGTGCAGGTCGACCAGCCGGGCGGCGGCGGCCTGAAGGGCCGGCGCGAGGTCGGGGAAGCGGGCGGCGAGCTCGTCGATGCGCGCCCGCTCGAAGCCGGTGTAGACGAGGATCGGCCCCGTGTCGCCCAGCGCCTCGACGAGGCTCTCGGCGCAGGCGCGCATCGGCGCCTCGCCGCTCGCGTCGAGGAACTCGCGATGCTCGAGCCCGCCGCCTTCGCGCTCGACGTGCAGCGACCACTGGAACGGGAGCTGCTGATATGGACGCGTGGCGGCCCACACCGGCACGCCGAACGAGATGGTCTCGAAGTCGAGGAAGAACCGCGGCCGGGGCAGGCCGAGCATGACGGCCCGCGCCGCGGGGTCGAGCTCGGCCTGCCCGCTGACCGAAGCCTGCCAGACCCGCTTCTGGTCGCGGTCGAGCGGCCAGTCACCGGGGACCGCGGTCAGGTCGTCGTACCCGGCGCCGAGGAGCGCCGCGGCGACCTTGGCGCCGTGCGGGAGCAGCGAGACGTGGTACTCGGGACGGCCGTCGGCGCAGAACCCCACGAGCGGGCACGAGAACGGCTCGGAGCAGCACCTGCCGGCCTCGACCGTGGGCATGGGGCCGTCGAGCATCGCCTTCATGTCGCTCACCCAGACCGGGACGTACCGCGCGAGGGCGCCGACCTCGGCGGTCACGTCGACCTCGCGCAACAGGCCGTCGTAGGCGCCGTCGCCGCCGTAGACGAACGTGCTGTCGATGTGCGCGATCGCAGTGCTCGAGACCGGCACGCCGGCGCCGGCGCAGACCCACGCCTGCACGGCCGCGTCGTTGATGTGGTAGGGCTTGACCGAGGTCGACGACTTGACCTCGACCATGCGGTACTCGCCCCGGTGCCGCTCGAGCACGTCGGCGCGCACCAGCACGCCGCCGTGCCGCAGCGTCGCCTCGAACAGGGTGAGGTCGCCCGGCGCGGCCAGGGCCGCGTTGGTGTCGGCGACCGCCTGGCCGAGGTCGGGCGAGTCGATCAGCAGGCCGCCGGGGCGCAAGGCCCGGGCGACCTCACCCACCGAGTGCCCGACCTGGAACAGCCGCCGCGTGGCCGACGAGTAGCTGACCAGCTCGGGCCGGTGGACCTCGAGCCACAGCCGCTTGAAGCACTGCAGCCCCGAGAGGATCCGCGATTTGCTCAATCGATAGCCCGACATGATGCGATTCTACGCTCTGCGGGGGACGGACCCACGGCGCCGGACGCGGGTCTGCCGTCCGTGCTACCGTTGAGGAGTCTCGTCCCTGCGTCCACCGGAGGCGGCCGTGCAGCCCGATCCGTCTTACCTCCTCGCCCAGCTCCACGTCACCGAGCCGCTGATCGGCCTCTACGACGCGCCCGAACCGGAAGCGTTCGCGCCCCTGGTCGAGCCGCACCGGGAGGCCAAGCGCGGCGAGTGCCTGTTCAGCCACGTCAAGGACTGGCGCCGCGGCGTCACCTCGCACCTCACGCACGACAACTTCGGGTGCGGCGGGGCCGGCACGTCGCTCTGCGGCGTGCAGCGCGCCGACCGCGACGGCTTCCTCCACTTCCTGGCGATCGACGAGGGGCTCAAGGAGTCGGTCGAGCTGATGGGCCGCTGGGTCGACGCCCGCCACTCGTACGAGCCGGTCCACGGACACGTGCTGGTGGGTCCGCTCAAGCCGGACCTGTATGAGTACCTGAAGACGGTGACGTTCCTGGTGCGGCCCGACCAGATGGCCGCCCTGGTGCTGGCGGCGCAGTACCGCAACGCCCCGGGCGATCCGCCGGCCACCGTGGCCGACTTCTCGTCGGGCTGCGGGCAGCTGGTCAACTTCGCCGACCTCGACGTCCCCCAGGCGGAGATCGGCGCGACCGACCTCGCCATGCGCCGGTGGCTGCCGCCCGACGTGCTCGCCTACACGGTGACGAAGCCGCTGTTCGAGCAGCTCTGCGCGTTCGGCGACGAGAGCTTCCTGACCAAGCCGTTCCTCGCGGGCTTGAAGAAGGCGCGCGGGGGCGCGCTCTAAGCGCGGCGGGCGCCGGGGCGCGCGTACGGGTATCGTCGGGGGGGCTTCCCGCCGACGCCCTTCCGCCCCGCCGCATCGCAGCCATGGACGAATGGACGGATAGGCCGCGCCCCCCGGTAGCGGTTACTATGGGTGACACGTACGGGACAGTTGACGGCCTGGACGGCGGCCGGGAAGCGGAGGGCGCATGAAGACCACGACGACGAAGAGGGCGGCGTTCGGCTTCGCCGCCGCCGCCCTCCTGCTGGCGCTGGCGGGCGCTCTTCATGCGCCTTCCGCCCGGGCCGACGTCTCGCCCGGCTGGCACCTGTCCATCCCCTCCAAGGTGGCCGGCAGCGCCACCGGCGCCGTGATGGCGACGGCGTCGCACCGCGACCTGTATCTGGCGGCCACGCTGCACCCGTCGGCCGGCCCGAACGGCGACCTGCTGATCGCGCGCTGCACCCGGAGCGGCGCGTTCAAGTGGTCCCGCGTCTTCCGGTCGCCGACCGGAGCCGACCTGACGGCCACCGGGATCGCGGTCGACAAGGCGGGGAACGTCATCGTCGTCGGCGGCTCACAGAAGGACGCCGACACCGACTGGATGGTGGTCAAGTACAGCCTCGCCAGCAACAAGCTCTGGTATCACGCCGTCAAGGGCAGCGCGCACGCGCTGGACGTCCCGACCGACGTGCGCGTGAACGGAGCGGGGCAGATCTACGTCGCCGGCGTCGTCACTCGCACCGCGGGCGGGCAGGACGGCTTCCTCCGCAAGTACACGCCGGGCGGCAAGGTCGTGTGGTCGCGCGCCCACGACGGATCGGCCCACGGGAGCGACCGCTTCGACGCGGTGGCGCTCGACGGCTCGGGCAACGTGTACGTCGCCGGCGCGGCGACGGTCGCGGGCAGCACCCAGGCGGCGTTCGTCGCGCGCTACCTCCCGAGCGGGATGCTCTCCTGGAGCTACGCGTGGAGCGAGGACACGTCGTACAACTGGGCGCTCAGAGACGTGGCGGTCAACACTACGGGCGTCGCCGTCATCGGGGACGCCACGGTGGCCGGCGGCACGGACGGCATCGCCGGCAAGTTCTCGCTCGGCGGTGTCACGAAGTGGACCACGCGGGTCGACGGCTCCACCAGCGACAGCCTGGGGGCGGTCGGCATGGACGCCAGCGGCCAGGTCGTGGGCGCTGGATCGATGGTGACGGGGGCGCCGGCGGCCCAGGCCTTCGCCGTCATGCGGTTCGGAGCCGGAGACGGATCTCTGCAGCCGGTGCTGACCTATGCCCCCGGCGGGATCGACGGGTCGGCGACCGCCCTGGCCTTGGCCGTGGCGCCCGGCGGCGTCGCCTACGCGACGGGTTACGACTATCCCTCCGGACTGGGGGGCGGGGAGTCGGCGCTGACCGTCGCCGAGCCGCCGGGCGACACCTCGCCCACGTGGTCGGGTCTCTTCAAGGCGTCGCCATCCGACCACGTCGGGACGGCGGTGGTCTACACGCCCTCGGGCGTCTTCGTCGCCGGCGCCTTCGGCAGCTCCCTCGGGCTGATGAAGTACGCGCCCTGACGAAGGGCGGACGAGGCATGAGAAGAGGGGGCGGCTGCCAGCAGGCAGCCGCCCCCTTTCGTCGTCCGGTCCGGGGCGCCCGCGAACGTCGCGCGTGAAGGATCCCGCGCGGATCCGCGTCGAACCGAGCAAAGGGACCGTACGGCCGGACCGGTGACGCTCGCCGTGAGCCGGCCACGACCCTTCCGGCGCCGGCCCTGCTGGGGCGACGCCGGAGACGCCGGGGCCTGCCCCTGCTCCGGCGTCGCCCCCGTCCGCGGGCCTGAACCCCCTTCCCTTCCCGCGCCCGGGGCTGCCCGGAGACGGGCCGGGCGAGCCCTGACGTGTCCCGGCCCTGTGCTATCGTTCGAGCGGCGATGAGGTTCATCCACACTGCCGACTGGCACCTGGGGCGTCTGTTCCACGGTGTCCACCTGACCGACGACCAGGAGTACCTGCTCGAACGCTTCGTCGAGCTGGTCGGTGACGTGCGGCCGGCGGCCGTGCTGGTCGCCGGCGACGTGTACGACCGCGGTGTGCCGCCGCCCCGGGCCGTCGAGCTCCTCGACCATGTGCTCCAACAGATCGTCCTGGGGCTCGGCGTCCCGGTCGTGATGATCGCCGGCAACCACGACAGCGCCGGCCGGCTCGGGTTCGCGTCGCGCCTGCTCGAGCCGCAGGGCCTGCACATCGCCGGTCCCGTCAGCGCCGATCCGCTGGCCGTGCCGTTCGCCGGCGCCGACGGCGAGCCGCCGGTGATCGTGCACGCCGTGCCGTACGCCGATCCCGTCCTGACACGCGACGCGCTGGGCACCGAGGGCGAAGACATCCACGACCACCAGGCGGCGCTCGCCGCCTTTGTGCGCGCGGGCGCGCGCGACGAAGGTGCCGAAGGGCGCCCGGCGGATGCTGCTGGCCCACGCCTTCGTCGCGGGCGCGCTGTCCAGCGACTCCGAGCGACCAGCTCACCGTCGGCGGCGCCGGCGAGGTCGTCGGCCGACACGCTGGCCGGGTTCGACTACGTCGCCCTCGGCCACCTGCACCGGCCGCAGCCGGCAGGCTCCGAGGTCGCCCGCTACGCCGGCTCGCTGCTCAAGTACTCGTTCAGCGAGGCCGTGCACGATAAGTCGGTGACGATCGTCGAGCTCGGCGCCACGGTCCCCGTCGTCGAGCAAGTGACCTTGGCACCCAGGCGCGACGTGCGCATCGTCGAGGGCACCCTGCGCGAGGTCGTCGACGCGGCGCGCGCCGACCCGCGCAACGACGACTACGTCTGCGCGCGCCTGCTCGACAAGGGGGCGCTGCTCGACGCCATCGGCCAGCTCCGCGAGGTGTATCCGAACGTCCTCACCATCGAGCGGCCCGAGCTCGCCGCCGAGGCGGCGCGCTGCGAGCCGCCGCGCCCGGGCGCGCGGTCCGAGGCCGAGCACTTCGCCGCCTTCTTCGAGTACGTGTGCGACGAGCCCCTCACCGAGGCCGAGCGCCGGGCGTTCGCCGCCGTCGCCGACCGGCTCGAGCGCGAAGCGAGAGAGTCGTGAAGCCCGAGGTCCTGGTCATGCAGGCGTTCGGGCCTTATGCCGGCGTCCAGACGCTCGATTTCGCCGAGCTCTGCGGTCACGGCTTCTTCCTCATCCACGGACCCACGGGCGCCGGCAAGACGACGGTGCTCGACGCCATGGCCTTCGCGCTCTACGGCGACACCAGCGGCGGCAGCGCCAACGAGCGGGGGGCGCGCTGCGCCGACGACATGCGGTCCGACCACGCGGCGGCCGACCTGCCGACCGAGGTGCGGTTCGACTTCGCCGTCGGCACCCGCCGGTACCGCGTCGTGCGCCGGCCCGACCAGACGCGGCCCAAGCTCCGCGGCGAGGGCGTGACCGACGAGAAGAAATCCGCCGCCCTCTGGGAGCGCACCGCCCTCGACCCCGACGACGGCGAGTCTGACGGCACACCGCTGGCCGTCAAGTGGACGGCGGTCACGGCCGAGGTCGAGAGCATCCTCGGGTTCCGCGGCGTGCAGTTCCGCCAGGTCGTGATGCTGCCGCAGGGCAGGTTCCAGGAGCTCCTGCAGGCCAAGAGCGACGAGCGCGAGGAGATCCTGAGGCGCCTGTTCCGGACGGACCCGTATCAGCGGCTGCAACAGGCGCTCAAAGACGAGGCGCAGGCGGTCGCTCGCGAGCGCGAGCGCGACGCCGACCGGCGCGCCGCCATCCTCGAGCAGACGGCCTGCGCCTCGGCCACCGATCTGGCGGCCGCGGCCGCCGCGGTGGCCGGCGAGCTCGAGGCGGCGGGGGCGGCGGCCGGGGCGGCGAGCGCGGCCGAGGCGGCCGCGCTCGCCGCGCTCACGGCCGCCGCCGACATCGTACGCCGGCTCGACGAACGCGAGGCGGCGCAGCGCGATCACGAGGCCCTGCTCGCCCGCGCCGACGAGATCGCCGGCATCCGCGGCGAGTTCGACCTGGCCTGCCGCGCCGCCGGCCTGTCCGACCTCGACAAGGCCATCCACGACCGCCGCAACGACCTCACCGTGCCGCTGGTGCAGCTCGAACGGGCCGAGAATGCCCTGCTCGAGGCCCGAGGCGCGCACGTGCAGGCTTCAGGCGACCTGGCGCGCGAACGCGAGCCCGAGACCGTCCAGCGGCGGGCCGAGCTGACCGAGGCCGTCCGCGCCCTCGAGGCGCTGGGCGGGCGGGTCGGACCCCTTGCGGTGGCGAGGGCGGCGACCGCCGAGGCGGTCGCCGCCCTCGCCACCGCCCAGACGGCCCACGACGAGGCCACCGCAGCGGCGACCGCCGGCGCCGGCGCGGCGAAGCAGGAGTGGGAGACGGCCGCGACCGAGCTGGCGACGCTCGAGGAGGCGTGGCTTCGCGGTCAGGCCGCCGTCCTCGCCGGCGGCCTCGTGGCGGGGCAACCCTGCCCGGTGTGCGGCGCCACCGACCACCCCGCGCCCGCCGCGGCCGCCGCCGACCTGCCCACCGAGGCCGAGTTGCTGGCCGCGCGGTCGCGCGCCACCCGATCGCGAGCGGCCTACGACGACTCGGCGGCGGCGGTCGGCCAGACGCTGCGACGGGCCGAACGCGAGCTGGCCGCCGCCGAGAAAGCCCATGCCGCCGCCGCCGCCGCGCTCCACGAGAGGGCGCGCGGCGTGCCCGACGAGCTGGCCGAGCCGGGGGCGCTCGAGCACGCGCTCGAGCGCGTCCGCACGGAGCGTGACGCGGCCGATACGGCCTTCGCCGCAGCCGAGGCCGCCGAGAGGGCGGCGGCAGCCGCCCTCTCGGCGGCCGAGTCCGACGAGCGCGCCGCTCGCACGGCCTACGACAAACTGCAGGAGGGCGTCGACAAGCTCGAAGAGCAGCGACGCCGGCGCCTCACCGAGCTCGACTTCGTCGACGAGGACGCATACTACTCCGCGCGGCGCGACCCGGCCCGGGTGGCCGAGCTCGAGTGCGCGGTCGCCGGGTACGACGACGCGGTCGCGACGGCGGCGGCGCGGCTCGCGCTCGCCGCCGCCGTCGCGCCCGCCGGCCTCGCCCGCCCCGATCTGCTCCCGCTCCAGCAGGCGCTCGATGAGGCCAAGCAGGCGGCGTCCGCCGCCGACCAAGAGCGCGGCCGCCTCGACGAGCGCCGGCGCACGCTCGACGCGCTCGTTGCCGAGCTGGTGGCCCTCGAAACCCGCATCGGCGCCCGCGACGACGAGTACCGGCTGATCGGACGCCTCGCCGAGGTCGCGACCGGCGAGAACCCCCGCCGCCTCTCGTTCCAGCGTTACATGCTCGGCGCCTGTCTCGACGACGTGCTCGTCGTCGCCTCGCAGCGGCTCTCGCGCATGACCGATGGGCGTTACACGCTCGAGCGCGCGCAGCAGGGCGATCGGCGCCGCGCCCTCGGTCTCGACCTGCAGGTCGCCGACTCGTACACCGGCCGCTCGCGCCCTACCTCGACCCTGTCGGGCGGCGAGACCTTCCAGGCGTCGCTCGCTCTCGCCCTCGGCCTGGCCGACGTGGTCCAGGCCTACGAGGGCGGCATCACGCTCGACACGGTCTTCGTCGACGAGGGCTTCGGCTCGCTCGACCCCGAGAACCTCGCCGCCGCGATCGACACCCTGATGGGGCTGAGGACCGGCGGCAGGCTGGTCGGCATCATCTCCCACGTGGGCGAGCTGCGGGACCAGATCGACGCCCGCCTCGAGGTGACGGCGACCAGGACGGGCAGCACGGCGCGGTTCGTGGTGCCATGACGGCCACGGCTCACCGAGGCCTCACCGTGGCGCTCGTGGCGACCGGCCTGGTCCTGTGCCTGGGCCTCACCCTCTCACGCGCCATCGCCGGCGCTTCCGTGCCGGCGCTCGTGCCCGGGCCGGTCGTGGCGGGGACGGTCCATCCCGGACCCCGGACCCAGGCCCTGGCCAGGGTCGTCGCCTACCGCCACACGCCGGTGCGGCTGCCCTTCCGCGTCCGCGTCAGCCTCGGATGGTCGGCGACCGTCACGGTGCGCATCGTCGATCGCCGCGGCAAGGTCGTGGCCGTCCACCCGCTGGGCCGCGTGCGAGCGGACGTCGTCCGTGCCTGCCGCTTCACGTGCCGGCTGGCGCCCGGCCACTACCGGTACGTCGTGTACGCCGTCGACCAGTCACTCACGCCGCAAGTCGTCGCCGGCGAGAACGCGCTCGTCGTGCGCCGGGCGTTCCCCGACGCCCGCGCCATCGCCCGCGCCATCGCGTACCTCAAGACGCGGGCAGCCTACGTCGGCTTCGCGGTCGTCGACTCGGCCGGCCACCGCACAGGATGGAACGCGGACGAGCGGTTCGTGTGCGCCAGCGTGATCAAGGCCATGCTGCTGGTCGGCTACCTGCGCACCCACACGACGGTCGACGCCGGCATGCTGCCCGTGCTCACACGCATGATCGAGGTGTCCGACAACGACGCCGCCGAGACCGTCTACGGCATCCTCGGCGGCGACGCGGCGCTGTACGCGGTGGCGCACGCCGCCGGCATGACCCGCTTCGCCGGCGCCGGCTATCTCTTCGGGGCGCAGATCACCGCCGCCGATCAGGCGCGCTTCTTCTCGCGTCTCGACGGTCTCGTCCCCAAGGGGCATCGCCGCCTGGCCCACACGCTGCTCTCGAGCATCGTGAGCACCCAGAGCTGGGGAGTGCCCGCCGCCGCGCGGCCGGCGCACTGGCGGGTCTTCTTCAAGGGCGGCTGGCGAGGCACCACCCGCGGTCAGCTCGTGCACCAGGTGGCGTGGCTGCGCAAGGACGGGGTGAGCTTCTCGATGGCCGTGCTCACCGACGGCGACCCGAGCATGGCCTACGGCGAAGAGACCATCCGGGGGGCAACGCTGCGGTTGCTGGGGCTAGCCAGGTAGGCGACCGACGAGCGCCGGGGCGGGGGCGGGGTGGCTGCGCCACCCCGCCCCCGCCCCCCGCCCCGCCGCCTACTTCTGGCTCATCAGCGTCCAGGCGTTGGGCGTCTGGGCCCCGAAGGTCTCGATCCCGAACACGCTGAACGGCCCGTAGTCGGTGGCGAAGCTCGGGTTGTTCGTCATGAACAGCGCCGCGTCGAAGCCGTCGCCGTTCGGGTGGCCCCAGCGCGCCCATTGCTGCAGGCCCTGCTGCGCCATGGCCGTCGTCGACACCTTGCCGTCGATGGCGCCCCAGGCCCACTTGCCGTGGTACGCGCCGTCGGCGGCGCTGTTCTCATACTCGCCGCAAAGCGTGCGCCCGTCGGGGAAGTCCTTCTGGAGCTTGACGTCGTAGGTGTCGGCGAGCATCGCCATGCCCACCGCGGCGTCGACCTTGCCCCACTCGCTGGTCCTGAGCTGTCCCCAGCGGATCCACCGCCCGGTCGGCGGCGCCACCTCGGCGTGCGACTCGGCCAGCACGTTCTTGCCCCAGGTGTAGTTGCACGAGCCGAAGAAGCCGCTGGTCCTGGTGTGCAGGTCGTGCGCCTTGCAGCCGAGCTGCAGCGAGGCGATCCTGCCGCTGGCGTCGGCGATCAGCCACTCGTTGGCGTAGGCGCCGTTGCTCGAGTGCAGGAAGATCTTCACCGCCTGCCCGACCGTGCTCGCGCACTGCGCCGCCACACGGGCGCGCACGAAGATCGGCGTCTTGGTCGGATCGCTGACCGGGTCGGCGATCGTCGTCTCGCAGAGGAGCAGTCCGGAGCTGTTGACGTACCAGTCGTTGCCGCTCCAGACCTGGCCGCCGGCGGCGTCGTAGGCGAACGGGTAGCCGTGGTTCGGCCGTACGTAGAACATGACGTTGTACATGAACGTGTCGTAGCCCGTCCACGTGTTGTGGCCCATGACCGGCTTGCCGTCGACGGTCGCCGCTCCGCTGGCCACGAAGGCGCTGCAGCGCTCGCCGCGCCGCATCCGGTTCTGGGCGACCATCCTCGCCTCGGACAGGGCCACCGCCGACTCGGCTTTCCTTGGCAGCAGCTTGGCGTACACGTACTGGTCGGCCCAGGCGTTGGCCGCGACGACGTCCCAGAGGGTGTCCTGCGGGTAGCCGGCGGCGTGCATGCCGTCGGCGATGCCCTTGAACTCCTGCTGGAGGGTAGCGGGGACGAGCGGCCAGATGTAGCGCTTGGCTATCGTGCGGCTGAGATCGCGGTAGCTGCTCCCCCTCGGCCCGACGTTGTAGAGGATGCAGTAGTGCGACGACTGCGCCGTGAGGAAGCCGTTCTGGAAGCCGATCCGGTACGGCCGGCCGTGCAGATAGGCGACGGTCCAGCCGTCCTGCGCGCCGACGCTCGCTCCCTTGAGCAGGGCGGCCGCCTCGGCGCTGGGAGGCGGCGGCACCTGCGGCGGCACCGCGTACGGCGCGAACGCCGCCGCCGTGCCTGCCGCCGCCGCCAGCCCGAGCAGCGCGAGCCCGCAGAAGACGGCCAGGAGGAAGAGTCTGCGCGAAGCTGTCATCGAAGCACCCCCGTGTCGGACCACCAAGCGTCGGTGGCCCGATGCTACGCCTTGTGGATGGGGGGTGCGAGTGCTACTTCTCGGCGACCGCCAGGAACTGCTGCGCCTTCTCGAGCCAGTCGACGATGGCGATGCTGCTGTGGGCACTTGGGCTCGCACTCGGCGCACTGGGTACAGCTCTCGACCTTGCCGTCGAGCCAGCCGTAGTACATGCGCGAGAGCTCCGCGGCGCCGTAGATGACGGCGTCGTTGTAGATCTTGAAGACCTCGCTGATCTCGACGCCGTTCGGGCACGGCTCGCAGTACTTGCAGGCGGTGCAGGGGATGGAGGCCAGCTCGCGGTAGGCGTCGCGGACCTTGGGATACACGGCGAGCTCGCCGGCCGCGAGGGTGCCGGGCCCGCTGTGGGCGGCGCTGGCCAGGTTCTCGCGCACCTGGTCGAGCGTGCTCATGCCGCTCAGCACGAGCGAGACCTCGGGATGTTCCCAGACCCACTGCAGGGCCCAGTCGACCGGCGTGCGCGGCGGTTCGCCACGGGCGACGCGGGCCTCGTTGGCGGCGGCCCAGAGCGCGGCGACCGCCTCGGGCGGTCGCCGCGCCAGCATGCCGCCGCGCACCGGCTCCATGACGATCACGGCCAGGCCGCGCTCGACAGCCAGGTGCAGGCCCCTCGTACCGGGCGACGCGTCCTCGTCCATGTAGTTGAACTGGATCTGGCAGAAGGTCCACAGGTCGCTGGCGCCGATCACCTGCGGGAACAGCTGGTCGCTGCCGTGGAAGCTGAAGCCGAGGTGCCCGATGCGGCCGTCGGCTAACGCCCGGGCGGCCCACTCGAGCGCCCCGACCTCTTGCAGCTTGGGCCAGTTGTCGTCGTCGACGCTGTGCAGCAGGTAGAAGTCGAACGACTCGAGCTGCGTGCGCTCCTGCTGCTCGGCGAACAGCCGGTCGAGGTCCGCCGGCTTCTCGGCTTTCCAGAACGGCATCTTGGTCGCGACCTTCACCTTGTCGCGGTAGCCGTCCTTGAGCGCCTCGGCCAGCCAGATCTCGCTCTGCCCCTCGTGATAGACGTAGGCGGTGTCAACGTAGTTGACGCCGTGGTCGACAGCGTAGCGCAGCATCTCGGTGGCGTCGTGGTAGTCGATGCGGCTGTGGTCGGGGCGGCCGTCGGCCCCCTCGAGGAGTGGGCAACCGCATGGCGCCGAACCCGAGGGCCGACGGCCGCCAGTCCAGCTTGCCGAAGGTGCGGTACTGCATCACTCGCCTCTCTGCCGTCGCTACCGGGGGACGGACCCGTCGCCTGAGACAGTATCACGCACCCCGTGAGATGCGGCCGTCGTACGGGCGGCGACGGCCTACGTCGCGTCGGGATGCGGCAGCCGCTGGCCGCGGCGCGCCTCCTCGATCCCCTGCCAGGGGTCCTCGCGCAGGTGCGCGAGGCGCGACAGCGTGCGCGCGACGTCGTACTGCGCGCCGCCGGTGCTGCGGCCGAGCTCCTCCCACCTGATCGGCAGCGACACCGGCGCGCCGGCGCGGCTGCGGGTCGAGTAGGCGGCGACCGAGGTGGCGCCGCGGCCGTTGCGCAGGTAGTCGACGAAGACCTTGCCCACGCGCCGGCGCTTCGACATCGTCGCCACGTAGCGGTCGGGGTGGTCCTCGACCAGGCTCTGGGCGAACGCCGTGCAGAACGACTTGACGTAACCCCAGTCGTCGACCGGCTCGATCGGCACGACGACGTGGAGCCCCTTGCCGCCCGACGTCTTGACGAAGCTCGTCAGCCCGAGCGCGCCGAACCGCCGCCGCAGCAGACGGGCGGCCTCGACCACGCGGTCCCAGGGCAGCCCCTCGTCGGGGTCGAGGTCGAAGACCAGCTCGTCGGGGCGCTCCAGGGTCTGCACGTGCGAGCCCCAGGTGTGGAACTCGAGCACCCCCATCTGCACGAGCCAGACGAGTCCCTCGAGCTCCTCGATGTAGATGTCGACCGACCGGCCGTCTTCCTCGTCGATCGTCACCCTCTTGATGCTGTCGGGCATCGAGGCGTCGGCGTGCTTCTGGAAGAAGCACTGGCCGGGCTGGCCCTCGGGACAGCGGACGAGGGTGAGCGGGCGCCCGGCGAGGCGCGGCATGATCCAGTCCTCGACACGCACGTAGTAGCGCGCCAGCTCGGCCTTGGTCAGGCCCTGGTCGGCGTAGACGACGCGTCCCGGGTGCGTGAGCCGCACGCCGGCGATCGTGGCCGTGTCGCCGTCCGCACGCGACGGACCGGAGCCGCGGCCGGGCCGGGCCGGCGGGTCGGCGGCCGGCGGGTCGGCGGCTGGGGGATCCTCTGCGGGCGGGTCGGCCGCCGGCTGCTCGCGCACCACGTCGGCCGCGGACACGTCGTCTCGCAGGCCCTTGAACGACGGGTGGCGGAGGCGCCCGTCGCCCGTCCAGCCGATGAACTCGACCTCGGCGACGACCTCGGGTCGCACCCAGTGGACGCCGCGGGCGGCCGCGCCGCGGGGCGGGTCGGCGAACGACGGCGCGGCCTGCTGCAGCGGCTCCAGCCGCTGCAGCACCCGCCGCGCCGTCGCCCGGTCGAACCCGGTCCCCACGCGGCCGACGAACCTCAGGTCGCCGTCGCCGTACAGGCCGAGCAGCAGGGCGCCGATCGCCTCCCTGCTCCCCGACGGCTCGCTGAACCCGCCCACGACGAACTCCTGGCGACCGACGCATTTGTTCTTCAGCCAGTCGCGCGTGCGCCGAGACCGGTAGGGACTGTCGGCGCGCTTGGACACGACGCCCTCGAGCTCCATGTCGCAGGCCTGCTCCATCATCGTCGCGCCGCTGCCGGCGACGTGGTCGCTGAAGCGCAGGCCGTCGAGGGGCCCGGCCTTGGCGACCAGGGTGGCGAGCGCGAGCTTGCGCTCCAGCAGCGGCGCCGGCCGCAGGTCGTAGCCGTCGAGATAGGGCAGGTCGAAGACGTAGTAGAGCAGCCCGGTGTCGTCCTCGTCCGACAGCGCCTGCTGCAGCGAGCCGAAGCTGCTGCGGCCGTCGGGCAGCAGCGCCACGAGCTCGCCGTCGATCCAGGCCTCGCGCACCGGCAGCGCCCTGACGGCGCGCGCGATCGTCGGGAACCGGTCGGTCCAGTCGTTGCCGCGGCGGGTGAACACGCGCACGCCGTCGCGGCGCACCCGGCAGAGCAGCCGGTAGCCGTCGAACTTGACCTCGTGGAGCCAGTGGTCGCCCTGGGGCGCGGCCTCGACCAGCGTGGCGAGCTCCGGCAGGAGCTCGTCCGGCTGGTCGGCCGGCCGCGCCCCAGGCACCGCCGAGGGATCGGGTAGCCCCTCGCTCGAGTGCCAGACGTCGTCGCGCTGGTCGGCGATCTCCTGCATGGTGCGGCCGGTCTTGACGCTCGGCGTGTCGAGCAGCTCGTCGCCGGCGCCTTGGCGCACCTCGTCGTCGCGCTCCTTGATCAGCAGCCAGTTCACCACGTCCTCGCGCTCGTCGGGCTTGGGCTTGAGCCGTACCAGCACCCAGCTGCCGCGCAGCTTCCGCCCGGCCAGCGTGAACTTGAGCTCCCCCTTGGCGAGACCCTCGTGGGGATCGCCGTGCGGCAGCCAGCGACCGCTGTCCCATACCATCACCGACCCGCCGCCGTACTCGCCCCTGGGGATCACGCCCTCGAAGCCGCCGTACTCGAGCGGATGGTCCTCGACCTGCACGGCCAGGCGCTTCTCGTGGGGGTCCAGGCTCGGCCCCTTGGGGCAGGCCCAGCTCTTGAGGACGCCGTCGAGCTCCAGCCGGATGTCGTAGTGCAGGCGTCGCGCGGCGTGCTTGTGGATCACGAATCCGCCGCCGAGGGCCGCGCGCCGGCCGCGCTCCGCACCGTCGACCGCGGCCGGCGCGCGGCCCCCGTCGCCGTCCGGCTCAGCGGCTTCGCGCCCCGCCGGCTCGCGCGTGCGCGTGAAGTCGCGCTTGCGCCGGTACTCCTCGAGCGGGGAAGGGTCGCGCGGCGCCCTGGGCACGGGCTAGGCCGCCTTCTTGTGCTTGCGCCCCTTCGCCGCGCCGGCGGCCGGCGGCTCGGCCCGTGCCCCCTCGCCGCGCTCCTCGACGCTGCGCTTGAGCAGGGCCATGATGTCGACCACGTCCGACGGCGGGCGCTCCGCCGCGCCGCCCCTGGCGACCTCCTTGAGATCGCCCTGCTCGGCCTTCTGCTCGATCAGGGCCAGCACCTCGTCGCGGTACGTGTCCCGGTAGGTCTCGGGCTGCCACGGTTCCTCGATCGCCTTGACCAGCTGCTCGGCCATCTGGACCTCTTTGTCGCTGACGCCGATCGCCTCGAGGTCCTCGCCCGGCACGTCGAGCTCCGACGGGTCGCGGATCTCGTAGGCGTAGCGCAGCACGTCCAGCATGAGCACGTCGCCGACCGGCATGACCGCTGCCAGATACTGCTTGGTGCGGATCACGACCCGGGCGATCGCCACCTGCCCGGACCGCTTGAGGGTCTCGCGCAGGAGCGCGTAGCCCTTGCGGCCGGATTTCTGCGGCGCCAGGTAGTAAGGGGTGTCGAAATACGCCGGGCCGATCTCGTCGCGGTTGACCGACTGCACGATGTCGATCGTCTGCGTCGCCTCGGGACTGGCGGCGCGCAGCTCCTCGGGGTCGACGACGACGAAGCGGCCGTCCTCGTACTCGTACCCCTTGGTGATCTCCTCCCAGGGGACCTCGTCCCCGGTCTGCTCGCTGACGCGCTTCTCCTTGACCGGCGACAGCGTCCGCCGGTCGAGCTGGCGGAACCGGAGCTCGTTGCCGCGGTCGACCGCCGAGTACAGATTGACCGGGATGCTCACCAGGCCGAAGCTGATGGCCCCCTTCCAGATAGAGCGTGCCATGTCAGGTCCTTTCCTCCCCGATGCTCTACCCGGCGGAGCCCGGCCTCTACCCTGTGTCGCCAGGGGAGCCGGGGTCGAGGTTCGTGGCCGACTAGAGGGGAAGGTAGGTCGAGCGCAGCTCGCCGGGCGGCACGGGCAACCAGATGAGCCCCTCGCGGGGGTCGCCGACCGGCGTCGACCGGCCCTGCAGGAACCGCCAGGCGGTGAGGGCTGCCGCCAGGGCGTCGAGCGAGTCGTGGTCGAAGTACTCGTCCCACTCGACGCCCGCCCGCCGCAGCGTCATGACCCGCATGTGCTGGCCCGCGCGCGTGAGCTTGCGTGGCGGCAGGCCGCCGAGCAGGGTGGCGAACGTGGCGTACGGGTAGACCTCGAGCAGCGCGGGGGCGCCGCCGAAGGCGCCGGGCAGGACCGCGTCGTCGGGCACCTCGAAGCCGAGGCGGCGGAGGCGGCGGAAGAGGTCGAAGCCGGCCGCGATCCACGGCGCCAGCCGGCTGCGGTCCTCGTCGACCGCGGCCCGTGAGGGGACCTGGTAGAGGGAGATGCGGCGGGCGAGGAGCTCGCGGTCGCAGACGCGGGACGACGAGTCGGCCTGCGGCCGCGAGCCGCTCGCCCGCCGCTTCGGCCCCTTGTAGTCCTGCGGGGCGTCGATGGCGACCACCGCCGGGCCGTGCCGCTCGATCCAGGCCAGCAGCCCCTTGACCTCGCCGGCGTCGTGCGCGTCGGCTTCCATCCACTCGACGACCTGGGCGGCGCGGCCGGTCCGCACCGCCACGGCGGTGCACGGCCGCGCCGCCGCCACGTCGATGCCGATCACGATGCTCCGTGCGTCCATGACGGGATTCTATCCCCCCCTCTCCTGGGTAGAGACAGTCCAGGCCCCAGTGCTCGACCGGGGCCCCCCATCGTCACGACTCCCCAAGGAGTGATCGCGTACGTCCGACCTGCGCCGACTCGACCGTCCCGTCGGGGGCCTGATCCCCAGGCTCCCCGCGCCCGCCTGGGCGGCGGTGACCGCCAACGGCGTCGCCAGCGCCGGGGGCGGCATCGTGTTCGCCTACCTGGTCATCTACCTGCACAGCGTGCGCGGGCTGGGCCTGGCCGTGGCCGGACTGGCCCTGGCGGCGATCCCCGCCGGCGGTCTGCTGATCGGCCCGGTCACCGGCACGCTGTCCGACCGCTTCGGGCCCGGGCCGGTCATCGCCGCCGGCGCCGTCGTCGCCGCCCTGGGTTCGGTCGCCGTGGCCTTCGCGAGCGGCATGTGGCAGGCGCTGGCCGCCACCTTCCTGCTGGGCGTCGGCATGACGGCCTTCGAGGCGCCGGTCAACTCGTTGCTGGCCACCTCGGTCCACCGCGCGCAGCGCTCGGCGGTCTTCGCCGTGGACTACACGGCGATGGCGGCGGGCTGGGGGGTGGGCGGCCTGGTCGGCGGCTTCGTGCTCGACATCGCACGCCCGGCCACGTTCGAGCTCTGGTTCTCGCTGGCGGCCCTGCCCTACCTCGCGCTCGCGGTCATCGCCCTGCGCCTGCACGGCGTCGAGCCCGCCGAGCCGATCCAGCCGTGGTGCGACATCGACGATCCGGACTGCCCGCCGCTCAGCTACCGCACCGTGTTCGCCGACCGCACCTTCCTGCGCGTCCTGCTGTTCACGTGGATGATCATGGCCTTCGCCGCGGTGCAGTTCGACGTGACCTTCCCGGCCGTGGCCGTCGACCAGCAGCACCTGAGCACCCGCGTGATCGGCCTGGCGTTCGGCGCCAACACCCTGGTCATCATCCTCGGGCAGCTGCCGATACTGCGGCTGCTGCGCGGCTGGCGGCGCACGCGGGCGCTGGTCGCCGCCTGCGGCTTCGCGGCGCTGAGCTGGTTCGTGGTGCTGCTCTCCGGGCACGCCACGGGCACGGTCGCGGCCGTCGGTCTGGTCGGCTCGTTCGTGGTGTTCGCCTTCGCCGAGATGACGTGGTCGCCGAGCCTGCCCGGCATGGTCAACGACCTCGCGCCCGGCATGCTGCGCGGGCGCTACAACGCGCTCAGCACGGCGGCGGACGCCGGCGGCCGGCTGCTGGGCCCGGCCATAGCCGGGTTCATGCTGCAGGCCGGCCTGACCGACGCCTGGATAGGCATCATCATCACGGCGTGCGCCGGCTGCGCGCTGCTCGTGCTCGAGCTCGAGCGGCGCGTGCCCACGCACGCCAACCGCATCGCACCGGAGCCCGAAGCCGAGGCGGCGGAGGGCGAGGCGGCCTGAAGGCCGCCTTCTCTGGATCCAGCCCTCCCCCTCGCGAGGCTCGTGCTGTAGACTTCGCGCCTGCACGACGCCCGCCGTCGACCACGACGTCCACGCCAGACCCGCAGGAGCACACGATGCCCACCCTCAGACTCGGCCTGCCGAAGGGGAGCCTCGAGCAGGCGACGATCGACCTGTTCCGCCGCGCCGGCTTCGCCATCACCACCTCGACGCGCTCCTACTTCCCCCACATCGACGACCCCGAGATCGAGTGCATGCTGATCCGCGCCCAGGAGATGGCGCGCTACGTCGAGGACGGGCACCTCGACTGCGGCATCACCGGCCACGACTGGGTGCAGGAGAACGAGGCCGACGTCGAAGTGGTCGCGAGCCTGATCTACGCCAAGCAGAGTTTCGCCAGGGTGCGCTGGGTGCTGGCGGTGCCCGAGGCCTCGCCCGTCAGGTCGGTCGCCGACCTGGAGGGCCGGATCGTCGCCACCGAGCTGGTCGCGACGACCCGCCGCTACCTCGAGGAGAACGGCGTCAGCGCCCGGGTCGAGTTCAGCTGGGGCGCTACCGAAGCGAAGCTGCCGGAGCTCGCCGACGCCATCGTCGAGGTGACCGAGACGGGCACGTCGCTGCGCGCCAACAAGCTGCGCATCGTCGACACCGTGCTCGAGAGCACGACCCAGCTGATCGCCAACTGGGACGCGCTGCGGGACGCCTGGAAGAAGCGCAAGCTCGAAGACGTGCGCATGCTGCTCGAGGGCGCGATCAACGCCCTCGACATGGTCGGCCTCAAGCTCAACGTCCAGAACGGGGACCTGCAGAAGGTGCTCGCGGTCCTGCCGGCACTGCACAACCCGACCGTGGCGCCGCTGGCCGACGAGGGCTGGCACGCGGTCGAGACGATCCTGAAGGAGTCGGCCGTGCGCGAGCTGATACCGCGCCTCAAGGAGGCCGGCGCCGAGGGGATCGTCGAGTACCCGCTGAACAAGATCGTGCTGTAAGGCGGGTCAGGCGGCCTTCTCTTCGGCCCCCTCCGGGAACGGAGCCTCGCCACCCGGGCGCGGTGTCCCGTCGGGTGCGCCGCCGGGAACGGCGCCGGGCAGGGGCGACGGCGTCCCCTCGATGCTCAGCCTCGGCAGCCACTCGAGCCAGCGCGGCAGGTACCAGTTCCACCGGCCGAGTACGCTCATGATCGACGGAACCAGCAGCGTGCGCACGAGGAAGGCGTCGAGCAGGACCGCGACGCCGAGCCCGAACCCCATCTGCTGGAACATGACCAGCTTGCCGCTGGCGAAGCCGGCGAACACGGCGACCATGATCAGGGCGGCGCCGGTGATGATCCCGGCCGTGCGGCCGATCCCCGCCGCGACCGCGGCCCGGTTGTCGCCGGAGCGGTCGTACTCCTCCTTGATGCGGCTCAGCAGGAACACCTGGTAGTCCATCGACAGCCCGAACAGCACCGAGAACAGGAACAGCGGCACCCACTGCTCGATCGTCGGGACGTGCTGGAACCCGAAGACGCCCGCCCCCACGCCGTGCTGCGAGACCAGCGTGATGAGGCCGTAGGCGGCGCCGACGCTGAGCAGGTTCATGACGATCGAGGTCGCCGGGACGACGATCGAGCGGAACGCCAGCATCAGCAGCACGAAGCTGAGCGCCAGGACCAGCGCGATCACCCACGGGAAGAAGGCATTGACGATGTCGATGTAGTCCAGGTTGCCAGCCGTCTCGCCGGTCACGTAGACCTTGTCGCCGCTGCCGTTGAAGGCCTGCGGGACCAAGGTGCTCCTCAGGGTGCGGACGGCGTCGAGCGACACGTTGCTCGTGGATGCGCCCTGGGCCGGCACCTGGAGCAGGGTGAGGTCGCCGGCCGGGTTGGTCTGGGTCGAGACCGAGCCGAACACGGGATCGGCGGCGAGCTCGCTCTTCAGGCGGCCGACGGCCGCCTGCGTCTGCGACGAGCTCGCCGCCCCGTCCACCACGATCTGGATAGGGCTCACGAGGCCGGCCGAGAACTTCTGGCTGACGATGCCGAACGCCTGCTTCGACTCGAAGCTGTTCGGCAGGCTGGAAACGCCCGAGACGCCGGTCTTCATGGTCACCAGCGGCGAGGCCGCCAGCAGCAGCACGCCGACGCCGACCGCGATCGAAAGCCCCGGACGGCGCATCGCCCGCTGCGCGACCCGCGCCGGCCACGACGACTTGCCCTTGGAACGGCCCTCCATCAGCCGTCTTCCGAGGTACGGCACCTTGAGCCGGTTCACGCGCGGGCCGAGCAGGCCGAGGATGGCCGGCAGCAGGGTCAGCGCCGCGAACACCGCCGAGGCGACCACCAGGATCGCGCCGGCGGCAAGGCTGACGAAGATGTTGGTCGGCACGATGAGCATGCCGAGCAGCGCCAGCACGACGGTCATGCCGCTGAAGAAGACGGCGCGGCCGGCGGTGCCGCCGGCGACGGCCACGGCGTCGGGCACGGAGCGACCGTGCGCCAGCTCCTCGCGGAAGCGCGACACGATGAACAGCGAATAGTCGATGCCGACCGCGAGGCCCATCATGCTGATCATGTTGACGGCGAAGACCGAGACGCTGAAGACGTGGGCGAGGACGGCCGTGAGCGCCACGGCCATCGTGATGGCGATCAGCGCCAGGACGATCGGCAGGCCGGCGGCGACCAGCGTCCCGAAGACGAGCAGCAGGATGACCAGGGCGATCGGCAGGCCGATGCCCTCGCCCTTGCTCAGGTCGGTGGTCGCGGTGTGGCTGAAGTCGCTGTTGATGCTGGCGGTGCCGGTGATCACCGACTGGAAGCCGTTCCGCCCGTCGGCGGCGTGGACGATCGCGTGGACCTTGTCGATGTTGTCCTCGGCCTTGTTCAGGTCCCCGGCCATGACGATGGGGATGATCGCCGTGTGGCCGTCGGCCGAGATCATCTGCGGCACGCCGCCCTGATAGGCGCTGACGACGGAGTCGACGACGCCGGGGCCGAGCGCGGTGATCTTCTGCTGCAGCCCCAGGACCTCGGCCTTGAACGCCGCGCTCGTCGCCGGCGTCGTCGCCGAGCTCACGACCACGACCTCGTTGGCCTTCTGCGGCATGTTCATCCGCGAGGCCAGCAGGTCGCGGCCGACCTGCGAATCGGGCTTGCTGACGAAGCTGTACTGCGCCGTCAGCGCGCCGGGCAGCAGCGCGCCGATCGCCACCACGGCGACGACGAGCAAGCCCGCCCATACGCCGATCGAGCGCCAAGGATGCGTGGCCGCGAAGCGGGCGATGGTCTGGGGTGAGATCCTCCGTCTCATGGTCCGGCACCTCGTTCGAGTCGCGACCCCCGCGTCGCTCGCACAGTGGCGTCCACGAAGCGGAGGACTTCAGTCCTGTATGCCGGGGGCCTTTCCCGACACGGCGAGGCCGTAATCCCGTAAGAAGTCCCGTGAGAAGGAAAGCTTCGCGCGGGAAGCGTGCGGCCCCGGCGAAGGCGTGCGATGAGGTGCGCGTAGGATGAGGGCGCGAACGAGACGGGGCGGGGAGCCGGGGCGATGCCCCGGCTCCCCGCCCCGTGGATCCTGGGCGGACGGCGCCGCGCGGGGACCGCGCGGCAGCTCGATCCTAGAAGTGCGGGCTGTTGTACAGGCCCAGACGGAGGTTGCGCGCCACGTCCCGGCGGTCGCGCTCCCGCCGGCCCAGAAGCAGGTGACTCAGTGTGTATCCGACCATGACTGACCTTCCTTCACGTCCAGGTCCGCTGCCCACATTGGGCTCGCGGCCGTTTCACTCACTCACTAGTCGGTAGTATACGCCAAATGCGTGACTGGTCAAACCCTTTTGGCGGTATATCCTCCACGCTTGGGCTTGGCCAGAGTGTCCAACGACCTGCCGCAGAGTGGCTGCCGACTGTCCCTGCTGCCACAGCCGGGGACACCTAGCGTACGTGCCGCCACGGGCCGGCGCCGCGAGGCGTCGCGGTCGCGTCGCCGACGTCGTGCACGACATCCCGCACGACGCCGCGCCATCCGGTCACGCGGGGCGAGCCCGGTTCCTCGGCCGCCGATCTCCGCCCCTTCTCCCGCTCCCAGACGGTCCTCAATTGGTCCGACGTGCTCTCCCACACAGCGCTCACGACGCCTCCCGGCGGCCGTGGCGGCCGAACCACAGCCGACGGCGCTGACGCTCGGCCTCACCCCGCCGAACCTGAAGATCGGCGTTGCTCTCGGCGAACGCCTGGCGCTGGCGGACGAGTTCCAATGTCGTGAAATCGGGCATCTCGATACCTCTGCTTCCACTTCGTCGGCTGTCGCCGCGTACCGTCAAAAGCATTATACCGGTAACTAATCACTAGTAAACCACTTTTGGTGGTATAGTGTCGGCGACAGCGTGGCAGCGTGCCCACGAGGACCAGACGGGCGAGAAGGAGCAGCGATGGCGCAGGCGCAGGCCCCGGGCAGGCTCGACCTGGTGCGCGAGTTCATCAACACGCTCGACGTCGAGAACGGCACCGACGCGATCTCCACCCCCGACGGGCTGCGTTCGTGGCTCGCCGAGCGCGAGCTGGCCCAGCGTCGCGACGCGATCGGCCGCGAGCACGTCGAGCGGGCGCGCGACCTGCGCGAGGCGCTGCGCGAGCTGATCCTCGCCAACAACGAGGGCGGCGTCCCCGATCCCGACGCCGTCTCGACCCTCAACCGCGTCGGCGGCGTCCTGCAGCTGACGACGCGGTTCGACGCCCGCGGGAACGCGTCGATCGAGCCCGCCTCCACCGGGGCGGACGCGGGCCTCAGCCGCCTGCTGGCCATCGTCCACGACGCGATGACGACCGGCGACTGGCCCCGGCTCAAGGCTTGCCGCAGCGACACCTGCCTTTGGGCCTTCTTCGACGCCTCCAAGAACCGGTCGCGGCACTGGTGCAGCATGGACTCGTGCGGCGCGCACGCGAAGGCACGCAGCTATCGCGAGCGCAAGAAGGCGGCGCCGGCGGCCGGCTGACGCCGGCCGCCGCGGCGCCGGGCAGGGCCCGCCGCGGGTGCAGGACCTCTCATCTTCTGGTCGAATCTGCCGTTACTGATGGCGGAAGCACGCTCCAGGATGGAGCGCATCGCAGCTCCCGGCCCGGCGCGAGCCGCGGCCGCCGGGGAGGTGGCACAGATGACCGGCCACGACGTGACGATGGTCCGCGACGACCTCGAGACGTACCCAACTCACCCCTGTCCGCCCGGCTTTCGGATCCGTCCCTACGGGATCGACGACGAGGCGGCCTGGACGACGATCGTGACCGAGGCCGGAGAGGTCGAGAGCCGCGCCATGGCGATGGAACGCTTCGACGAGTGGTTCGGCTGGTTCCTCGACGAGCTGCCCGACCGCGCCTTCATGCTCGAGACCGACGACGGCCGGGCCGTCGGCACGGCGATCGCCTGGCACGGCGAACACCGCGGCGAGACGCGGGGCCGGGTCGCCTGGCTGGCCATCGTCCCCGAGTTCCAGGGTCGCGGCCTCGGCAAGCCGCTGCTGACCGCCGTCGTGCAGCGGCTGGCCCACGAGTACTCCAGCGCCTACGTGACCGTCCAGGTGGACAGCTGCAAGCCCGTCGGCCTGTATCTCGCCTTCGGGTTCCGCCCGGTGGTCGAGAGCGACGCCGACGCCGCCTCCTGGCACCAGATCGAGACGACGCTCGGGCGCCGCATCCTCGAGTCCCCGGCCGGCTGAGCGAACCGGGTGAGCGCGGGCGAGCCGCAGGCCGCTCCAGCGCCGGCGGACCCTCCCCCCGTTCCCGCCGCGGCGTATACTCGTATGACCATGACCGCAGGACTCCGGGGGAGGTCCGAGATGACTGCTCGGCGGTACCGCAGGCTCGTTCTGTTCGCGGTGGTGGTGACGGCGGTGTTCGCGGCGGCGGCGGGCGCCGCGCGCGCGGCGCCCGCCGCCGCCCCCTCCCTTCCCTCGGGCGACATCACCTGGCACGACGTCTGGAACCCCACGACCAGCGACGACGTGTACACGGCCTGTGCCCCCGGCGCCGCCGGCGCGTGCTTCGCCGCCGGCTTCATCTCGCCGGTCGGCTTGGGCGGACCCGAGAGCGTCGTCGCCAAGTACGACGTCGACGGCGACCGTCTGTGGACGGATCCCTGGATGGCGCCGAACTGCATCGAGCAGCGCTTCTACCACGCGACCGGGAGCAAGGCGACCGACACCGCGGCGTTCTGCGGCACCTGCATCCAGAAGGGGAGCGCTCACTACGACTGGCTCGTCACCAAGTACGACGGCGGCGGCACCCGGCTCTGGGGCGTCATCTACAGCGGCCCGGGCACGGGAGACCAGATGACCTGGGCCGTCGTCACGGACAAGGCCGGCAACGTCTACGCGGCCGGGAACACGATCACTGCCGGCGGCAGCGACGAGATCACCGTGGTGAAGTTCGCGGCCGCCGACGGGGCGGTCGTCTGGGCTGCGCACCACGACCGCCCCTACACCGACTGGGCGCACGATCTCGTCATCGACGGCGCCGGCAACCTCTACGTGGCAGGCTTCGTTCAGAAGAAAGCCAAGATCGGGCTCATCCCCACCCAGGACGGGTTCGTAGGGAAGGTCAACCCCGACGGCACGTGGGCGTGGGCGCACAGGGTCGACGGCCCGACGCACAGGTTCGACGAGCTCAGGTCGGTCGTGGTCTGCCGGGCGGGCGTCTACGTCGCCGGCGTCGCCGACAGCGAGGGCGCCGACCCCGACGTGCTGATCGCCCGCTACACCCGCGACGGCGCGCACCTCTGGACACACGCCTGGGGCAACAGCCTGCACCAGCCGGACTGGGTCCTCGACCTCGCGGTCGACAGCGCCGGCACCGCGTGGACGGCGGGCTACACCGAGCGAGCGACCGCTCCCGACCACCGTGGTCTGATCACGAGATGGAGCGCGGCGGGCGTGCGCAAGGGGTCGGCGACGCTCGACCCGGCGGGGGCGTCCACCACGCTGCAGCGCGTGATCGTGACCTCCGATCGGATCGCCTATTTCGGCGGCACCTGTGCGCTTCCGCCCGCCTATGACGACGGCGACTGGATCGAGGCGAAGTACTCGGCCAAGGGCACGCACCTGTGGGACAACGAGTGGGAGCACCTCAGTGGCTCCCTGCCGGTGGACAACTCGTTCACCGACATGACGACCGCCGACGACACGACCATCATCATGGTCGGCGACGAGGCCGACACCCCGGGCGACTACGGCGCCGGGATCGCGCGGTTCATGCGGTAGGGCGTGCCTGCCGCAGAGAGTGGAGCGCGGGAGTGGAACGTGGCTGAGGAAGTCGCGGGCAGGATGGCCGTCGTCGAAGGCGACATCACACGCCTGGCGGTCGACGCCATCGTCAATGCCGCGAACCGCTCGCTGCTCGGCGGCGGCGGGGTGGACGGCGCCATCCACCGCGCCGCCGGACCCGAGCTGCTGGCCGAGTGCCGTGGCCTCGGCGGCTGCCCGACCGGGGAGGCGCGCCTGACGGGCGGGTACCGCCTGCCGGCGCGCCACGTCATCCACACGGTGGGTCCCATCTGGCACGGCGGCGACCGGCGCGAGCGCGAGCTGCTGGCGTCGTGCTACCGCGAGTCGCTGCGCCTGGCGAGCGACGCGGGCCTCGAGACGGTCGCCTTCCCCTGTATCTCGACCGGCGTCTACGGCTACCCCAAGGACGAGGCGTGCGATGTGGCGGTCGCCACCGTCACGGAGTGGCTCGCCGGCCACGAGCTGCCGCGCTCGGTCACGTTCTGCTGCTTCGAGCGCGGCGACGCCGAGCTGTACCGGGGGCGCCTGGGCGGCGAGGCGTAGGGGGCGGCGGGAGCGGCCGCGCCGCCCCCGCCGCCCCCTGCCGGTCCGGCCGAGCCGCCTAGTGCGCGGCCAGGGCGCCGGCGGCGACCTGGCCGCGCACGCCCGCCAGCACGCGGTCGAGCCTCTCGACCACTGCCTCCATCTGCTCCTGGGCGATCGTCGCCGGCGGCTCGATGCGCACCGTCAGCGCGTTGAACAGCGTGCCGCCGACGAGCACGCCCTCGGCGAACAGGCCGGTGGCGACCGCGTAGCCGATCTCCGGCGTCGCAAACTGGAGCCCGATCAGCAGACCCAGTCCGCGGACCTCGTCCAGGAGGTCGCCGTGCTCGCCGCGCAGCTCCTCGAACCGCGCCTTGAACCAGGCGCCCTTGTCGCGGGCCTGGCCGGGGATGTCCTCCTCGATCGTGGCGTGCAGCGCCGCGATGCAGGCCGAGGTCGCCATTGGGTTCCCGCCGAAGGTCGTCGTGTGGATGTACGGGTTCTCGAACATCGTCTCGAACACGGCCGGCGTGGCGATGAAGTTGCCGACCGGGATGACGGCGCCGCCCAGCGCCTTGCCCATCGACATGATGTCGGGCGCCGCGTCGGCGTAGTGGTCCATGCCCCACAGCTCGCCGGTGCGGCCCATGCCGGTCTGCACCTCGTCGGCGATGAACAGCACGCCCCACTTGTCGCAGATCTCCCGCACCTTGGTGAAGTAGCCCTCGGGCGGGACGATGGCGCCGGCCTCGCCCTGCACCGGCTCGGCGATGAAGGCGGCGATGTCGAAGCCGATGGCCTCGCACACCTTCAGCTCGTCGTTGAGCGCGTCCGCGTCACCGTAGGGCACGAACCGGACGCCCGGCATCAGCGGGTAGAACGGCTCGCGAAACTCGGCCTTGCCGCTGACGCTGAGGCTGCCGAACGACTTGCCGTGGAACGCCTTGGTGGTGCTGATGATGCCGTTCGTGTGGCCCGGCTTCTTGCGCTGCGCGTAGAGCTTGGCGAGCTTCATCGCGCCCTCGTTGGCCTCGGTCCCCGAGTTGCAGAAGAACGAGAACTGCAGCTCGCCCGGCGTCACCATGGCGAGCAGCTTGCTGGCGTAGGCGCGCATGGGATCGAGCAGCTCCTGCGAGTGCAGGGCCTGGTGCTGGAGCTGCGCCTGGACCGCGTCCTTGACCGTCGGGTGGCGGTGGCCCAGCACGTAGATGCCGTAGCCGCCCAGGCAGTCGATGAACTCGCGGCCGGTGATGTCGTAGTAGCAGTTGCCCTCGTCGCGCCACTCGACGGCGGCGTAGTCCGTCGAGACCGACTTGCGGTACTCGAGGATGCCGGGGTTCACGTAGCGGGCGAAGTTCTCGACGCAGTCGGCGGTCACGGCCGCCTGCCGCTCGGGCGTCACCGCATCGGCACGCATCAGCTCCAGGGCCTTGGTCGTCTCGACAAGCGCGTCGCGCCGGGTCGTTGCGTCCATGGTTTGCCTCCTCGAGAGCCGGACCTGGACCGAGTCTTTCACCCATTCGAGGGCTCCGTCGAGAGTCGGAGGCATGATTGTCGGAATGGGAAGGGGCGGGGGAGCGGCCGTGCCGCTCCCCCGCCCCTTCGCGGGGCTGCGCCGTGCCGCGGCTACGCCGCGCTACGCACCTGCGCGCTCTCGTCGGCGATCACCTCGTAGGTGTCGGACGATACGCGGTGGCCCCAGTCCGGGTTCTGCGGCGACATCGCCGCGAGCACCCGGTCGGCCTCGTGGAGCTGATCCTCGGTGTCGCAGTAGACGATCACGGCGACCCTGCCCTCCCCCCGATCGGCGAACACCTCGACCCGGCTCACGAGGCTGTTGAGCTCGGGCATGTAGCCGCCCGTCTCACCGCGCTGCGCGGCCTTGAGGTCGCCGTGGATCTTCTGGGTCTCCTCCTCGATGGCCGAGGCGGTCCCGCCCTCGAACCGTGCGATGCGTGCGTACATCGGGTACCTCCTGACGCCTGTGAAGTGCGTCGTTGTTCCCCGCGAGGCCCTGTGGCTCGCCGTTTCATCGGGCGCCGCGGGGGCGGGCGGGGCGGAGCCACGCGGTGGCTCCGCCCCGCCCGCCCAATATCCGGGCAAACTTAGCGGTCCCCCGGCGCGGGGCCTCGGCTTGGGCTACAATTCCCGCGCGAGGAAGGAGGAGCGGTCCTTTCGGTCGACACTTCCCGTCGCACCGCTCCGTTTCTCCCGACCTCCGCGCAGTGCCCGGTCGTCCACCAGTCGGAGGTGCCTTTGTGAAGCGAGGACTTCATGCCGGGCGCGAGCGCAGCGGCGGCTTCAGTCTCAACGTGCTCACCCAGGACGAGGTCGACGACATCCACCTCGCCACTCTCGAGGTGCTCGAGCAGACCGGGGTGTTCGTCGAAGACGACGAGCCGCTCGACATCCTCAGCGACGGCGGCTGCTGGGTCGACCGCGACAAACGCATGGTCCGCATCCCCGGCCACGTGGTCGAGGAAGCGATCCGCACCGCGCCGCCGAGCGTCAAGTACTCCGGCCGCGACCCTCAGAACGACTTCATGGTCGAGGCGAACCGCGTCCACTTCGTGAACTTCGACGAGGGCGTCAAGTACATCGACCCGTGGACCGGCGACTACCGCGACCCGACGATCAAGGACGTCGCCGACGTCGCCCGCCTGGTCGACGCGATGAGCGACATCGACGGCTACGAGTCGGCGATCGGCGCCACCGACGTCCCGACCGAGACCTACTGCCTGCACGGCCTCATGGCCGCGCTGCTGAACACCGGCAAGCCGGTCGGCGTCGAGGCCATCGACAAATGGGAGGCGCGCCGCTGCATCGAGCTCGCCGCGCTCGTCGTCGGCGGTGAGGACGCCCTGCGCGATCGGCCGATCATCGGCCTCGGCTGCTGCCCGGTCAGCCCCCTCAAGCTGCCGCGCGACTGCACCGAGATCATCATCGAGTGCGCCCGCGCGGGGCTGCCCGACACGATCCTTTCCATGGCGATGTCGGGCGGGTCCGCGCCGGTCAGCCTGGCCGGCACCCTCGTGCAGCACAACGCCGAGGTGCTCTCCGGCCTGGTGCTCGCCCAGCTCACCGAGCGGGGGGCGCCGGTCATCTACGGCTCGTCGACCACCGCCATGGACCTGCGCTACGCGGCGGCCTCGGTCGGCTCTCCGGAGCTGGCGATGATCGGCGCCGCCGTGGCCCAGCTCGCCCGCCAGTACCGGCTGCCGAGCTACATCGCCGGTGCGTAGGGCGACAGCAAGCTCGGTGACGCCCAGATCGGTCACGAGAAGACACTGACCGGCCTGACGGTGGCGTTGGCAGGGGCCAACCTCATCTACGGGTCGGGGATGACCGAATCGGGAGTCACCTTCGATTGTGGCCAGCTCGTCATGGACGACGAGTTCGCCCGCATGATCAAGCATGTCGTGGGCGGCATCCCCGTCAGCGACGACCTGCTGATGGTCGAGGACATCCACAGCGTGGGGCCGTTCGGCGACTTCCTGTCGCTCGACTCCACCTACAAGCACATGCGCGAGCAGAGCCAGCCGACGCTGATGGACCGCCGTGTGCGCGAAGAGTGGGAGGCCGACGGGCGCACCGACTTGGCGACGCGCGCGGCGACGAAGGCGCGCGAGATCATCGAGGGACACCGGCCCTCCGAGATCGACGCGGACGTGCGCACGCAGATGGAGGAGCTGGTCGCCAGGGCCGACGCCGAAAAGGGCGTGGCCTGAGACCTGACTGCCAGGAGAGGGGGCGGGGGTGCGCAGCACCCCCGCCCCATGAAGCTGGGGGAGAAGCGAACGTGTCAGACCCATTGATGGACCAGATCAAGGAAGGCGTGATCGCCGGCAACGGCGACCTCGTCAACGCCATGACGACCGCCCAGCTGGCCGCCGGCAAGACGGCCCGCGAGATCCTAGACCAGGGCCTGCTGCCGGCCATGGAGGTGGTCGGGGCGCGCATGAAGAGCGGCGAGTGCTTCATCCCCGAGGTGCTGCTCAGCGCAAGGACCATGCAGGGCGCCCTCGACCTCCTGAAGCCCCACCTGGCCGCTGGCGAGAGCTCGGCCACCGGCACCTGTGTGATCGGCACCGTCGAGGGCGACCTGCACGACATCGGCAAGAACCTGGTGGCGATGATGCTCGCCGGCTCGGGCTGGGAGGTCACCAACCTGGGCACCGGCGTGACCCCCGCCCAGTTCGTGGCGGCCGTGGCCGAGCACAAGCCCGACATCCTCGGCATGAGCGCCCTGCTGACGACCACGATCCCCAAGATGAAGGCCACGATCGAGGCCCTGAAGGAGGCCGGCCTGCGCGACTCCGTCAAGGTCATGGTCGGCGGCGCCCCGGTCACCCAGGCCTTCGCCGAGGAGATCGGCGCCGACGGCTACGGGGCCAACGCCGGCGGGGCCGTCGACGGGGCCAAGAGGCTGCTGGGATGAAACGCGGGCTGCACGCCGGCCGGCTCGGCAGCGGCGGGTTCTCGCTGAACGTGCTGACGCCGGACGAGCTCGACGACATCCACCTCGCGACCCTCGAAGTGCTGGAGCAGACCGGCGTCTTCGTGGAAGAAGACGAGCCGCTCGACATCTTCAGCGACGGCGGCTGCCTGGTCGACCGCGAGAAGCACATGGTGCGGATCCCCGGCCACATCGTCGAAGAGGCGATCCGCAGCGCCCCGCCACAGGTGAGGTACTACGGGCGAGCGCCACAGCACGACACCATCGTCGAGCCCGGCCGGGTCAACTTCATCAACTTCTGCGAGGGCGTCAAGTACAACGACCCCTACACGGGCGAGTTCCGCGACCCGACGATCAAGGACGTCGGCGACTGCGCCCTGCTGATCGACGCGATGGACGAGATCGTGGGTTACGACTCGGCGATCGGCGCTACCGACGTGCCGACCGAGACCTACGCCCTCCACGGCGTCGAGGCGGCGCTGCTCAACACCACCAAGCAGGTGGGGTGCGAGGCCGTCAACAAGCGGGAGGTGCGCGAGTGCATGGAGCTGGCGGCCATCGCCGCAGGCGGCATGGACGCCTTCCTCCAGCGGCCGTTCGTGACGTTCGGCGTCTGCGCCGTCAGCCCCCTCAAGCTGCCGCGCGACGCGACCGAGGTGATCGTCGAATGCGCCCGCAACAACCTACCGCAGACCATCCTCTCGATGGCGATGTGCGGCGGCTCGGCCCCGGTCAGCCTGGCCGGCACGCTGGTGGTGCACAACGCCGAGGTGCTGTCGGGCATCGTCCTCTCGCAGCTCACCAGCCGCGGCGCGCCGGTGATCTACGGCTCCTCCACGACGGCCATGGACCTGCGCTACGCCTCGGCCTCGGTCGGCTCGCCCGAGCTGGCGATGATCGGCGCCGCGGTGGCGGCGCTCTCCAAGCAATACCGGCTCCCCAGCTACATCGCCGGTGCGTAGGGCGACAGCAAGCTGGGTGACGCCCAGATGGGTCACGAGAAGACCCTCACCGGGCTCACGGTGGCGCTGGCAGGGGCCAGCCTCATCTACGGTGCGGGGATGCTCGACTCGGGTGTCACCTTCGATTGCGCGCAGCTCGTCATGGACAACGAGTGGGCGCGGATGATCAAGCACGTCGTCGGCGGCATACCCGTCAGCGACGACATGCTGATGGTCGAGGACATCGAGCGCGTCGGGCCCTTTGGCGACTTCCTGTCGCTCGATTCCACGTACAAGCACATGCGGGAGCAGAGCCAGCCGGCGATCATGGACCGGCGCGTGCGCGAAGAGTGGGTGGCCGACGGCGGCAAGGACATGTACACCCGGGCCCAGGAGAAGGCGCGCGAGATCCTCGAGAGCCACCGGCCGGCGGTCGAGATCGAGCCCGACGTGGCGGCTGAGATGCGCCGCTACGTGCAGAAGTGCGACGAGGAGCGCGGCATCGCCTGATGAGCTTGGAGCGCGGCGCCGGCCGATCCGGCGCCGCGCTCCGCGCAAGTCTGGGGGCGGGGGTGACGGGCGCATGCCCGTCACCCCCGCCCCTTTCGTCCGTCTGGCGCGCCCTTGACTCCCGTCACGGCCGCGATAGACTCGCGAAGTCATTCATCTGGATAGATGAATCGTGCTGCACACGCTGACAAGAGGCCGTCATCATGGGTGATTCCGGCACGCGAGGCGCTCAGGGCTCACGTTCCCCGTCCGATCCCGGGCCGGCGTCGCCCCACGGCGAGGCCCCGCCCGTCGCCGACCCCTTCGCCGACCGCTCTCCCACGGCCCAGCGGCTGCTCGCCGCGGCCCGGCGGCTGCTGGCCCGCGACGGCTTTCGCGGCCTCACGTTCGAGGCCGTGACCACCGAGGCCGGGGAGAACCGGGCCGCCATCCGCTATCACTTCGGCAACAAGGACGGCTTCATCACGGCGCTCGTCGACTCGATCGACCACGACGACAGCGCGCGCCTCATCGGCGAGCTCGCCGCAGCCGACCAGCACGAGGACCGGGTCGGCCTGCTGCTGGGCATCCAGCGCGAGGGCTGCAAGGAGGCCGACGAGGCGCAGCTCTTCTTCGACCTGCTGCCGCACGTGCTGCGCGACCCGGCGCTGCGCGCGCGGCTGGGACGGCTCTACGACTGGTACCGCGACGTCGACAGCTGGGTCATCGCTCCGGACGTCGACGACGCCCGGCGGGCCGAGGCCGAGCACCTCGCCGCCCTGGCGATCGCCGTCGTCGACGGGATCACGATGCAGTACGCCGCCGACCGCGGCTTCGACGTGGACGGCGCCTACGCGGTCTGGGAGCGGATGCTGCGCGGGGCGCTCGCCGGCCTCGGGACCGGCGAGCGCCCCGCCGCCGCCGGGACTGCAGACGAGTCGCCGGGCGCAGACCGCGCCGCCGGCAGCGCCGCCAAGGACGCTTCGTGAAGGCCGTCCTCCAGGTCCTGTCCGACGATGAGCGTGCCGGTATCCACGAGCGCTCGCTGCACGTGCTGGCGACCGCCGGCATGCGCTGCGACACGGCGCTGGGGCGCAGGCTTCTCGCCGAAGCCGGCGCCGACGTCGACGAGGCCACGCGCGTGGTCCGCTTCCCGGCCGAGCTGATCGACGAGTCGCTGCGTCAGGCTCCCAAGCGTTTCGCCCTCGGCGGTCGCCGGCCGGGCTGGAGCCACCCCATGAACGCCGGCGAGTCCACGCTCCTCATGGACGGCCAGGCGGGCAGGGTCGTCGACCGCGCCACCGGCGAGCTGCGCTCCAGCACCGGCGGCGACTGGCTGGCGGCGACACGGCTCATCGATGCCCTCGACGAGGTCGGCGTCTGGTGGTCGATGGTCGAGGGCGCCCAGCCCGACCCGTCGGCGGCAGGCTGGATCGACTACAACGCGAGGACGTTCCGGAACTTCTCGAAGCACGTGCAGGACAGCTTCTGGAACCCGCCCGACGCGCCGTGGCTGCTCGAGGTCCTCGACGTCGTCTTCGGCCGCGAGCGGGTGCGGCGCGAGCATCCGTACTCGTTCCTGGTCACGCCGGTCTCGCCGCTCATCATCGAAGAGTCGATCACCGATTCGTGGCTGGCGCTGCGCGGCTGGAACATCCCCCTCTGCGTGCTGCCCATGCCGATCATGGGAGCGACGGCCCCAGGGAGCGCGCTGGCGACCGTACTGCTCGGCAACTGCGAGACGCTCGGCATGCTCTGCCTGGCACAGGCCGCCGAGCCCGGCGTGCCCTTCATCTACGCGCCCATCCCCGAGCCGCTCGACCTGCGCAACGGCCGCGTGGGCGGCGGCGCCGCCTTCGGCGCTGCCGCCGCCGCCGCCGCCGAGATGGCGCGCTTCTACGACCTCCCTGTGCTCGGCTCGGGCCTGGGGGCAGACCCATGGGCGACCGGCGTACAGGCCGGCTACGAGAAGGCCATCAGCGCGGTCATGGGCGGCCTCGCCTGGCCCGACCTGTTCGTCGGCCCGGGCATGCTTGCCGGCGCCACGGTCCTGAGCTTCGAGGAACTGCTCGTCGACGTGGAGATCTGGCGGCTCACGCGCAAGGCCCACCAAGGTATCGACACCGGCGACGACAAGTGGCTGGACGACGTGATCGCGCGCGTCGGGCCAGGCGGCAACTTTCTCGGCGAGCGGTCGACCCGTGTCAACGCCCGCAGCGACGAGTGGTTCCGGCCGGGGCTCGGCTGGCACGGCGCGCGCGACCCCTGGCTGGCCGCCGGGAGTCCCGACGTGCACGACGAGGCGGGTGCCAGAGTCGACGAGATCCTGGCCACCCACGAGCCGCTGCCGCTCGGCGAAGACGTCGAGGTCGCGCTGACGCGGCTGCGCCAGCGCGCCCAACAAGCCGATGGGGGAGCGCCGTGAGCGACGCCTACGGGTCTCTCAGCTTCTGGCTCGACGACGTGCCCGGCGGCATCACGCCGCGTCCGGCGCTCGGCACGACGATCGACGCCGACGTGGCGATCGTCGGCGCCGGCTTCACCGGCCTCTGGTCGGCCTACTACCTGGCGAAGGCCGATCCCGGCCTGCGCGTGGTCCTGCTCGAGAGGGAGGTCGCCGGCTCCGGCGCCTCCGGACGCAACGGCGGGTGGTGCTCGCCCCAGTTCCCGACGCCGCTGCACCGTCTCGCGGACGAGCACGGCCCCGAGGCTGCGCGATCGACCGACGCGGCCATGCTGGCGACCGTCGACGAGATCGGCCGCGTAGCCGCGGCTGAGGGCATCGACGCTCAGTTCCACAAAGGCGGCTGCCTGAACGTGAGCACGTCGCCGGCGCAGACGCGGCGCCTGCGTGAGGGGATGAAGGAACTAGACGCTCTGGCGCCCGAGCACGAGACCGACTGGCTCGAACGGGACCAGGTCGCCGACCGCGTGCGGGTCGCCGGCGCCCTCGCGGGGACGTTCACGCCCGCTTACTCGTCGCTGCATCCGGCACGCCTGGCCCGCGGCCTGGCCGACGTCGTCGAACGACTCGGCGTGCGCCTCTTCGAGCGCACTCCGGCGCTCTCCGTGAGCCCGGGGTTCGTGGCGACGCCGGGGGCCGGCGTGCGCGCCCCGGTGGTGCTGCGCGCCACCGAGGCCTACACGCCGGCCCTCCCCGGCTACCGGCGCGCCCTCATCCCCGCCTACTCGCGCATGATCGCCACGGCGCCGCTGCCGCAGTCCTTCTGGCGCGAGGTCGGGTGGTCGGGCCGCGAGCTGCTCTGCGACGGCCGCCACCTCATCGTCTACGCCATGCGCAGCGCCGACGACCGCATCGTCCTCGGCGGCACACGCGAGGACTACCACTTCGGCTCGCGCCTCGACCGTCGCCTCGAGAACGACGGGGCCGTCTTCGCGCGCATCCACGAGGCGCTTTGCACGTGGTTCCCCAGCGCCGCAGGCGCCGGGGTCACCCACACCTGGGGCGGACCGTTCGCGATCGCCCGGGACTGGCACTGCTCGGTCGGGCTGGACCGCGCCACCGGCCTGGCGTGGGCGGGCGGCTACGTCGGCAACGGCGTGGCGACGGCCAACCTGGCCGGCCGGACCCTGGCCGACCTCATCCTCTCGCGCGACAGCGGCCTCGTGCGCCTGCCATGGGTCGGCCACCGCTCGCCGGACTGGGAGCCCGAGCCGCTGCGCTGGCTCGGCGCGTCGTTCGTGGAGGGACTCCTGGAGCGCGCCGACCGCGCCGAGTTCGAGCGCGAGCGCACCTGGCGCGGGCAACCGCTGCTCGACCGCGTCGGACGCTACGTGGGCTGGTAGACGATGGAGACGAGACTCCAGGTCCTCTCGGACGACGAGCGAGCGCAGATCCACGAGCGCTCGCTGCGCCTGCTGGCCACGACCGGCATGCGCGTCGACACGGCGCTCGGGCGCCGGCTTCTGCAAGAAGCCGGCGCCCTCGTCGACGAGTCGACGCGCATGGTCCGCTTCCCGCACGAGCTGGTCGAGGCGTCGCTGCGGGCCGCGCCGACGCGGTTCTCACTCGGCGGCCGGCGACCGGGGTGGTCCTTCCCCGTGAACGCCGGCGAGTCCACCCTGGTCGTCTCGGGCGAGGCCACCGACGTGGTCGACCACGCGACCGGCGAGCTGCGCCCAGGCACCGCGCAGGACTGGCGCGACGGCACGCGGCTGATCGACGCGCTCGACGAGATCGGCGTCTACTGGGCGATGGTCCAGGGCAGCGCCGGAGAAGCGACCGCCGGGGGGTCCGCGGCCGGGATCGTCGCCTACACCCACGAGCTCATGGCGACGTTCTCCAAGCACATCCAGGACGCGATCTTCGACGCCGCCCACGCGCCCTGGCTGCTCGAGGCGCTGCAGATCGTCTACGGCGACCGCGAGCGCATCCGCCGCCGGCACCCCTACTCGTTCCTCGTCACGCCGGTGTCGCCTCTGATCGTCGAGGGACCCAACACCGACGCCTGGCTGGCGCTGCGCGGCTGGGACATCCCGGTCGCCGTTCTGCCGATGCCGATCATGGGCTCCACGGCCCCGGGCACCATGGTCGCCACGCTTCTCCAGGCCAACACCGAGGTGCTGGGGCTGCTCTGCCTGGCGCAGGCGGCCGAGCCGGGGGTGCCCTTCATCTACGCGGCGCTGCCGGTGACCATGGACCCGCGCACCGGCGGCTACATGAGCAACCGCATGCACCCGGCGCTGAGCGCCGCCGGCACCGAGATGGCGCGTTTCTACGGCCTTCCCGTCATGGGAAACGGCTTCGGATCGGCGGCCTACGTGCCCGGCCTGCAGGCCGCCTACGAAACGGCTTTCAGCGCGACCGTCGGTTCACTCGCCTGGCCCGACATCATGCTCGGCCCCGGCACTCTCGGCGGCGCCACCGTGTTCAGCCTCGAGCAGACGCTGGTCGACGTCGAGGTCTGGCGCCTGGCCGTCAAGGCGCACCGCGGCGTGCGCGCCGACGACGAGACGTGGCTCGACGACATCCTCGAGCGCACAGGCCCCGGCGGTAGCTTCCTCGGCGAGCGCTCGACCCGGCGCAACGCCCGCAGCGGGGAGTGGTTCCGGGCCGGCCTGGGCTGGCACGACGCCCGCGAGGCATGGGTCGCGGCCGGCCGGCCCGACGTGCTCGACCAGGCGAGGGAGCGGGTCACGCAGATCCTGACGACACACGAGCCGCTGCCGCTCGGCGACGATGTCGAGCGCGAGCTGGTGGCGCTGCGCGACCGGGCGCTGAAGGACTGAACGGAGGCGTGCCGACCGCGAGGGGCGGCGCGAACCGCGACACCGGCGAGATCGAGTGAGGGGGCATGGTGATGCACCGCACACGGAGTCGGCGACCCTGGGTCCTTGGGGTCGCCGTGGGCGCGCTGGCGGCAAGCCTCGTCTGGGGGCTGGCCGGCGCCCTCGCAGCCAGCGAGAGCGCGAGCCCGGCAGGTTCGAAGGTGGTCCTCCGGGTCGGCTGGACAGCCGAGCCCGACAACCTCAATCCCTTCATCGGGTACGCCACGGCGTCGTACGAGGTGTGGGGGCTCAACTACGACACGCTCGTCGGCTACGACGTGAAGGACTTCTCGCCGGCGCCGACCGGTCTCGCCCTGAGCTGGGAGGCGTCGCCGGACGGCAGGGTCTACACCTTCCACCTGCGGCGGGACGTGAAGTGGCAGGACGGTCAGCCCTTCACGGCGGCCGACGTCGCCTGGACCTATGAGTACATCATCCGGAACAAGCTCACGGCCTTCACCCAGTCGACCCAAGGTATCACCAAGGTGATCGCGGTCGATCCGGCGACCGTGAGGATCGTCTGCGCCAAGCCCAAGGCCGACCTCTTGAGCATCTGGGTGCCGATCCTGCCCAAGCACATCTGGCAGGACGTGCCGCCCAAGTCGGTCGGCACTTCGTACGCGGCCAAGGTGCCGATCGTCGGCACCGGCGCCTTCCAGTGCGTGGCCTTCAAGAAGGGCGACTACGTGGAGATGGTCGCCAACAAGCAGTACTTCGGCGGCGCGCCCCACATCGACACGATCGTGTTCCAGGACTACCAGAGCGCGGACGCGATGAGCAACGACTTCAAGCTGGGCTCCATCGACGCGGCACAGGGCCTGCTCCAGGCCCAGTTCGACAGCATCTCGCGGACGAAAGGCCTGACCGCGGTCGCCTACAACTACCGCAACTGGGACTACCTGTGCATGAACTGCGACATGTCGGCGGCCTCGCTGGGCAACCCGGTGCTCCGGGACGTGCGCTTCCGCCAGGCCCTGAACTGGGCGATCGACAAGAACAAGCTCGTCGCCGTCGCCTGGGGCGGCCACGCGCAGCCCGGCACGACGATCCTGCCGCCGGGAGAGTGGTTCGACCCCGACTACCATTGGCAGCCTCCGGTCGGCGAGCTGTACACCTACGACCCCGCGAAGGCGGCACAGGAGCTCGACGCGGCCGGTTACGCGCTTGTCGACGGCGTGCGCGTGGACCACACCGGCAAGCCCATCGTGCTGCGACTCTTCGCGGACGCCGCGAGCAACGAGGAACAGACCGAAGCCAAGTTCGTGGCCGCGGAGCTGCAGGCGCTGGGACTCAAGATCAAGTTCGAGGTCCTCGACTCGGGCGCGATGAGCGACCGGATCTGGAGTTACTCGGGCAACACCTACACCCCCGATTTCGACCTCTACGTGTGGGACTGGGACGGCTACTTCGACCCGGGGCAGACGCTGGCCTCGTTCGTCGCCGCCCAGATCGGTGGCTGGAACGAGCCTTGCTGGTCGAACCCGGAGTTCGACAAGCTGTGCGCCGAGCAGGACGTGACGCTCGACACGACCAGACGGCAGCAGCTCATCTTGCGTATGCAGCAGCTCATGTACCAGGACAGCCCCGAGATCGTGCTGACGTATCCCCAGTATCTCCAGGGCTACAACTCCGCCAAATGGACGGGCTGGACCAGGATCCTGAACGGTACGGGGCCGGCGTTCTTCGTCACGATGAACAACACGTACCTGAATCTGAAGCCCGCATCGGGGGGCGGCGGCGGCGGACGTTCCCGCGTCTCACTGGTCGTCGCCGCCGCCTGCCTGGCCGCGATCATCGCGGTGATCGTCGTCTGGAGGCTCGCTCGGCGGCGGCGCAGAGTCGAGGAGGAGCACACCTGAGGCGTGGCGGAGCGCGGGGCGGCGGGGGTGACGGGCGGTCGCCCGCCACCCCCGCCGCCGTTGCGGCGCTCCCGTCCCGGTGTGGTAGCCTCCCGCCAACCGCCCGAAGGAGACCCCCATGAGCCTCGAGTACTTCGAACAGCAGCTCGCCCAGAACGAGAAGATCCTGTACTCGACGCGCCAGCATTGGGCGTTCCTCGTGCGCCACATCATCGTGGCCGCGCTGGTGTTCGCCGGCATCCTCGCGCTGGTCATGCTGCTCGACTTCAGCTGGGCGAAGGACACGTCGTGGGTCTCCTGGCTCTACCTCTTCCTGCTGCTCCCCGGCGTGCTGATCGCCTGGCGCGCACTCCAGTGGCGCCAGAAGGTCTACGTGATCACCAACCGGCGCGTGGCACGCGCCAAGGGCGTCCTCAGCAAGAACGTCAAGGACTCGTCGCTCGAGAAGGTCAACGACATCGTCCTCAACCAGCCGCTCTTCGGGCGTCTGCTCGGCTATGGCACGCTCAAGATCCTGACCGCGGCCGAGACGGGGCTCAACTGGATGCCGATGATCGGCGACCCCGTCCGCTTCAAGACGACCATGCTCGACGCCAAGGAGGCGCTCGAGCGGGAGTTCATGCAGCCGAACTCGTAGCGGCCGCCCCCTACTTGTCCTCGCCGTCCCAGTAGTCGAGCTTCTCGAGGCGGGCGATCACCCCAGCCCAGGCGAACGAGATCTTGTTCGAACGCGGGTAGTAGCACATGTCCTCGGGCCGGCGCTCGCCGTAGGCGAGGTAGGTCAGGCCGTTCTGGCCGGCGCGGAAGGCGTGGGCGACGGCCGTGCCTGCGGGGCGAGCAACGACGGTCCCCGGCTTCACCGCGTGCTCCTCGTCGCCCAGCAGGCAGACGCCGCCGCCCTCGAGCGCCACGAAGACCTCCTCCTCGGAGGAGTGGCAGTGGGGCGGGCAGCCGAGCTTGCCGGGCTTGACCTCGACGTACTGCAGGCCGGTCTTGTCGGACCCGACGGCGCGCCCCAGGTCGCGCCGCGTGCGCAGGGTGTCGCCCTTGCCGCCGGTGACCGCCTCGACGTCATCGACATTGACGATGTGCGGAGCCCGAGCCGCATCGGCCGGCTGGCGGGCCTGGGCGGCCTCGAAGGGCGAGCGCGGCTCGGGGCGCGCGAGATCGCCGGCGGCGATCTCGCGCGCCCATGGCTGCTCGCCCTGCCCGGCCTCGACCCAGGTGGCCCCCAGCCAGGCGACCCCGGCCCGCGGCAGGTAGGCCGCCTCGACCGGCGTCCGCTGGCCGAAGATCAGCACGTCGAGGCCGTCGGGCCCCGCGATCAGGGTGTGCGCCTCCCGCCAGGGCAGATGCGCAAGGCAGTCGCCCTCGCGCAGCCCGTACCCCTCGCCGTCCTGCCAGCTCTGGCCCGAGCCTCCGAGCACGTAGACGAGCTCCTCTTCGGCGCCGTGCACATGGACGGGCGTCGAGCGGCGCCCGGGTTCGATCTCGACCCGGCGCAGGCCGGTCGTGACGGTGCCCGCCGGCATCCCGAGGTTGGTCCAGTGCGCCGCCAGGTCGTCCATCTCGACCAGACGCCGCTTGCAGTCGTCCCAGTGGACGATCCCTGTATCTCTCATGGCTCCTCCCGGTGGCCGCCGTCGACGATCCCGGCAACGTAGACAGGCCCGGCAACGTAGACAGGCCCGGCAATAGATTCGGCTCAGCCTATTCCCCGATGCACCGATAGGACTAGATACTCCTCTTGCGGCGGCAGCCCGAGATGCATTGGAGGTAACCATGCACCCGCGTCTCTCTCCCCGCGCGCGGTCCCTCGGCGTTGTCTCACTGGCGGTCGTCCTGGCGGCGCTGCTGCTGGCGCTGACGCCGGGCCTGGCCCGCGCGGCGGTCGCTTGCCAGCCCATCGACACCTGGGTGACCCAGGAGTTCCCCGTGTCCACGCCCGCCGGCGACCTCGGCGCCCCCGCGACCGACGGCGCCACGATCTACTGGGCGATCCGCTGGGCCGCGATGACCGAAGCCGGTTGGGACGTGCTCGGCTACACGCCGGCCAGCGATACGCAGCAGACCGTGGCCGGCGGCAACGGCGATCAGACACAGCCGGCCGTCGCGGCCGGCTTCGTCGTCTGGGTCGAGGCCGACGGCTGCATCTGGGGCCTCGACACGAACGGCGGCGTGCCGTTCCAGATCTCGACCGCTCCCGGGAGCGACCCGGCGACCGACGGCCGCTACGTCGCCTGGACCGACCTGAACAACGGCGCCGGCGACGCCGACGTGCTCGTGTACGACCGCCAGAGCGGCGAGACGCAGACGGTCGCCGGCGGCGACGGCGACCAGTGCGACCCGGCCGTCAGCGACGGCCGGGTCGTCTGGCAGGACGACGCCGCCGGCACCTGGGACGTCCTCGGCTACGACCTCGCCACCGCGAAGGCGTTCACCGTCTGCTCGGGCGAAGGGAACCAGACCAGCGCGGACATCTTCGACGACGTGGCCGTGTGGCAGGACGACCGCTACGGCAGCCCCGACGTGTTCGGCGCCTGGTTCAGCTTCGACGGCGGCGGCCAGTCGGCCGCGGCGGCGGCCCGGACGACGTTCCGCGCGCCGCGTGGCTGCGACGACATCACCTCGGACGGCGACGTCTTTGCGATCGCCCTCCAGTGGGGCGACCAGGTCGACCCGTCGGTCGACGGACCGCTGGTCGTGTGGTCGAGCAGCGGGTGCGAGCCCGACCAGGCCGACCTCTGGGGCTACAGCCTCGAGGATGGCGAGCAGATGCCGATCTGCCTGGCGGACGGCGCCCAGACTCAGCCCGACGTCGGCGGCCAGCTCCTCACCTGGCTGGACGGCCGCGACGGAGCCCAGTACCCCGCCGTCTACGGCGCGACGTGGGCGCCCGGCGGCGACCCGCAGGACCCCCTGCCCACCGACGAGTGGACGGCCGACGACCTGATCACGCTGTTCCTGTCCGTCTTCAAGCAGCTCGGCGTGTTCAGTGACTACCGCTACTCGTTCGACGGCGGGGCGACCTGGAGCGACTGGCAGCCCTTCGACGACATCGACCAGGTGAAGCTGCCCGACGGCGACGGCCCCAAGACGATCTCGCTGCAGTTCCGCGCAGAGTCCGGGACCGAGACGCCGGTCGTCTCCTTCACCGTGTACCTCGACACGCACGGCCCGGCAGCCAGCGCCTGCGACGCCACGGCGCACAGGGGCCGGACGGCCACGCTCCGCTACACGGTCAAGGACCGGCTCAGTCCCAAGGCGCAGGTCACGCTGCGGGTCCGGAACACCCGCGGCGCCCTTGTGAGGACGATCGACGCCGGCACCCGCGCGACCGGCAGGCTGGTCGCGACGCGGTTCGCCTGCACGCTGCGACGCGGAACGTACCGCGTCTCGGTGCTGGCGACCGACCTGGCGGGCAACCACCAGGTCCGGGTCGGCCGCAGTCTGCTCACGGTGCGCTGACTTGGGGGGCAGCGACCGGTAGCAGACGCGGAGAGGGGCGGGGTGCGCGCAGCGCACCCCGCCCCTTCTATCTCACCGTCAGCGTGTTCGACGCCGGCACGCCCCCGTTCCCGGCGAGGTCGCGGGCCGACACGACGAAGCGATACGCCCCCTTCGCCAGCAAGCAGGTGAAGCTGGTCGAGTGCGGCTTGCCCGTGGCGACCTTGCCGGGGTGCAAGGTCTTCACGGTCGTGCCACCGGCGTTCTTGATCCTGATCGTCACCGTCGCCTTCGGGGCCAGGTCGTCGTCGACGCGGTACTTCAGCGTCGCCTTCGAACCACGCACGACGGTCGCCTTGTTCGGCGCCAGAGGCACGGGCGCGGTCGTGTCGAGGGTCGTCTTCGCCACGACGACCGGCGAGGAGACCGCGCCGTCCAGGAACTGCGCGCACACGGTCCTGGGTCCGTCAGCGGGCGACACGCCGGTCGTGAGGTCCCAGCCGCTCAGCGTCTCGCCGTAGGCGACCGGGCCCGGCAGCGGCGACTGCCCCCGGTTGTAGACGAGCATCTCGACCACCGCGCCCGCCTTGCTGGCGGCATACAGGTCGAGGGTCACCAACGGGGTGTCGGTCCACTGCCCCACGCCGTCGAACCACACGGCCGCCGTCCACGGAGTGAGCACGGCGCGCCAGACGTCGGGCCGCGTCGCCCCGGCGCGCCAGTCGCTCCACGCCACGCGGTCGCCGTCGATCGCCGGCCTGTCCTGTGCTCCCGAGTTCAGGCACACGAACCCGTCCTCGCCCAGCGTCAGGTCGCAGAAGCGGATGTCGGGGCCCCGGGTCGGGGACCCCATCAGGAACTGGTCGCGGTAGTCGGCGAAGACCACGACATCGCCGCTGATCGCCGGGCTCTGCTGGTCGGCGACCGCCTGGCAGACGGGATACGGCGAAGGCGACGCGACCGACGAGCCCCAGATGTCGGTGCCGTCGCTCGCCAGTGCCCGCCAGTCCCGCCACACGACGACGTCGCCGTCGACGCGCGGCTCGTCCTGGCGCTTGCCGTTGCCGCAGACGGTCGTCGGCGTGCCCGGAGAGGTGAAGTCGACGGCCTCGATGTCGCCGCCGCCGGTCGCCATGTCTTGATAGACGACGCGGCCCGCGGCCACGTCGGGCGCGAGCTGGTCGCCCGGGCCGGTCGCCAGCGGCGCCGGCGGCGCCGCCGGGCCGGCCGGGAGCGAGATGCTCGCGCCCCACACGTCCCACGTGCCGCCGCGCTTGTCCTGCCAGACGCACTCGGCGCCGGTCGCGTCGAGGCGCGGGTGGGTCTGGTCACCCGAGGCCTCACAGATGGGCACCGGAGCGGCGCCGTCGATGCTCCAGCCCTCGATGTCCCAGCCGGTGCCGGGGTTCTTCTGCTGCCAGACGATGAGGTGCTGCCCGATGCTCGGGTGCGTCTGGGCGGCGGCGGAAGGGCTGACGGCGGCGGCGGCGAAGACGCCGCCGCCGCCGTCCGTCGCCTCGTAGACCTGCCACACGCCGCCGCGGTCGTCGGCCCACACGGCGGTGGCGCCGCAGATGTCGACATCGTCCTGCGGACCGCGGGCGGTGGCCACCGGCGCCGGCTTGGTCAGCACCTGCGTGGCGGGGGCGGCGGCGGGCAGCGAAAGCGCCGCCAGCGCCGCCCCCGCCGTCACCGCCAGGAACAGCGCCCGTCTCATCTCGTGACCGTCAGCGTGTTGTGACCGACCTTGACCTGCGCGTTGCCGGCCTCGTCGACCGCCGTCACCTTGACCTGGTACGTGCCGGGCGCCAGCGCGCAGGTGAACGTCTCCGTCAGCGCCGTGCCGGTGTAGACCCAGCCGGGCTGCAGCACCTTCACGATGGCCCCCGACTTGTTGTAGACGCGGATCACGGCGTCGGCTTGCTGCGACAGGGCGTCGTCGACCCGGTAGGCGATCGCCGCCGTCTCGCCCGCCACCGCGGTCACGGCCTTGGGCACGCTCGTCGACGGACCGGTCGTGTCGAGGATGATCGTGTCGCTGACCGCGGGCGAGACGTTGCCGGAGATGTCGGTGAACGACACCTTCACCGTCTTGACGCCGTCGTCGCCGGAGAGCGTCCACGGCTTGGCTGTGGCATACGGGCGCGGCGTCGGGGTGGCGCTGCCGTCATCCGGCGTCACCTGGGTGACGATGCCGGTCTTGCTGCGCGCCCACAGGTCGAGCGTCACCTTGGTCTTCGTCGTCCACACGGCGCCGCCGTTGATGCGGATGCTCGCATCCCAGGGCGCCAGCGTGACGCCACGCAGGTCGAGCGACGCGGTGCGGTGGTCGGTCCAGAGCACCGTGTCGCCGCTCACCACCGGCTGGCCCTGCCAGCCGCCGGCGAGGCACGGGTAGAACTCCTCCTTGAGCGTCAGGTCGTCGGCGACGATGTTCCAGTTGCCGGTGGTCCGCCGGTCGGCCCACGTGACGATGTCTCCGGAGATTGCCGGGCTGGTCTGGTCGCCGACCGTGGTGCAGACGGGGAACTCGCTGCTGGTCGTCAGGTCGTAGCCATAGATGTCGGCGCCCTCTGAAGGCTTCACGTTGCCCCGGCCATCCGACCACACCACCGTGTCGCCGTCGATCGCCGGCTGCGCCTGCGCGGCCGCGTTCGTGCAGACCGGGAACGCGTAGTCGGCACTGTAGCTGTAGCCCCAGATGTCGCCGTGGCCGCTGCGCCTGTCGACCCAGACGACGAAGTCGCCCGACACGTCGGGGTCGTGCTGGGAGGCGCTGCGGTGTTGCCAGATCTGATAGGTGCCCGGCGTGCCGATCGTCGTGCCCAGGATCTGGGTGAGGGACGAGTCGGACCACAGCTTCTGCTCCCAGACCACGTGGTCACCGCTCACCCGCGGATGCAGCTGCCCGAGCTTGTCGGTGCAGACGGGGAACTCGGTCTTCGCGCCCAGGTCGTAGCCGTAGACGTCGGCGGCGCCGTTGCGGGAGTCCTGCCAGACGACGTAGGGGTAGCTGATGTCGGGCTCGACCTGATCGGCCTTGGCGGTGCAGATCGGGAAGGCCGTCTTGGTGGCCAGGTCGTACCCGTAGATGTCCCAGCCGGTCTTGGAGGCGTGCCTCTGGTACACGACGATGCCGTTGTCGGCCGCCGCGTGCGACTCGTCCGGCGTACCGAGACCCAGGTTGAAGTGGCCGACGACCATGGTGGCGGCGGCGGGGGCAGGCGTCGCGACGGAGACGAGCACGGCGGCGGCCGCTGCCAGCAGGAACGCGACGGTGACGGTTCTGCGGTTCATCGAGGTGACCCCCCTCGGTCGTGGACGGCTCCAGCGCGTCCGAGTCTATCGCTTGGACGGACGCCGTGTCGGCTTCGTTCGCGGGACGGACGAGTCGCGGTCCGAGGCGAACAGGGGGCGGCCTCTCATGGCCGGGCTCCCGCGAGCCGAAAGACGACTGCGGCGTACAATGGCCGCGGACCCGTAGGCCCAGGGGGTCGCGGGGGACGGGGAGGACTCGATGGTGCGAGGCCGGCTGGCGCTGGCCACGATCGCGGCGCTGGGGGCGCTGGGGGTGCTGAGCGGGGGCGCGGCGGCGGCCGCGGCCGCCGCCGCGCCCCCGCTCAGCACCGGCGACCTCTCCTGGTGGTGGGAGCGCCCGGCGCCGCAGGGCGAGGACGTGACCTCCCTGGCCGCGGCGCCGCCGTCGTCCGCCTGGGCGCTCGCCGGCGACGCCATCCTCACGAGCGCCGACGGCGGTCTCACGTGGGCGACCCGGCGTCACCGCGTCGACGGCGAGCGCCTGCGCGCCCTCGCTGCCGCCCCCGGCCCCGGCGTCTGGGCCGTGGGTGACGGCGGGCTCGTCCTCCATCTCGGCGCCGTCGGCGCGGCCTGGACGGCGCAGGACTCCGGGACCGGCGCCGACCTGCTGGGCGCGGCCGCCGCCGCCGGCGGCAGTGCCTGGGCGGTCGGCGCCGGAGGCACGATCCTGAGGACCACCGACGGCGGAACCCACTGGGCCGCCCAGTCGAGCCCCGTGTCGACGGCTCTCACCTGCGTGTCGTTCGCCGGTCCCGACGACGGCTGGGCGGCCGGCCCGGGCGGCGTCGTGCTGCACACCGGCAACGGCGGCGGCGGCTGGCAGACACAGGACACCGGCCTCGGGACCGGCGACCTGCATGCCGTCGCGGCGCTCGACGCGACGCACGCGGTCGTCGCCGGGGCCGGCGGCGCTCTCGCAACGACCGGCGACGGCGGGTCCAGCTGGCAGTCGCAGGCGACCGACCCGAGCACGACCTTCCGCGCCCTCGCCTTCTCCGGCACGGACCACGGCGTGGCCGTCGGCTCTTCGTTCGACGGCCTCACGTACCGTCCGGTCGTCCTCGTCACGACCGACGGCGGCGCGCACTGGACCGGCGGCGCTCAGGCTCCGCTGGCCACGAAGGCACTCGCCGCCGCCTGGTCGAGCGCCGGCTGTCTCGCCGGCGGCGACGCCGGCGGGCTGGCGATCGCCGCCGACCCGTCGGCCGCCTGGACCTCGCTCACGCAGCCGGAGCCGGGGTCGCCCGGCGCCTCGGACCCGATCAGCCGCATCGACTTCGTCAACGCGACCGACGGCTGGGCGGCAGGCGGCGCCTCTCTGCTCACGACCTGCGACGGCGGCCACACCTGGGCGCCGCCCGCCGCCCAGCCCGGCTTCGCGCCCGACGGCCTCGACGCGGCGACCGGTCAGTGCGTGTGGGTCACCGGCGACGACGGCCGCGTCGCCGCGACCGGCGACGGCGGCACGACCTGGGTCCAGACCACGCCGGCGCCGGGCGTCGCGCTGCACGCGATCGCGGCGCCGGCGATGACCGGCGCCTGGGCGGTCGGCGACGGCGGCACGATCGTCGCCACGGACGACGACGGCTCCAGCTGGACGCCCGAGGCCGCGGGAACGACGGCGGACCTGAGGGCGGTCGGCGCCGCCGACGCGCTCGAGGCGCTGGCGGTCGGCGACGGCGGCACGATCGTCGCCACCACCGACGGCCACGACTGGCAGCCGCAGACCAGCGGCACGACCGAGGACTTGACGGCGGTGGACTGGGGCGGATCGGCGACGGCGTGGGCGGTCGGCGCCGCCGGGGTGGTGCTGCGCACCACCGACGGCGGCGCCGTCTGGCACGCGCAGGACCCGGGCCTGACCGGCGACCTCACCGGGGTCGCAGCGACGGACGCCCTGCACGCCTGGATCACCGGTCCCTCGGGCACGCTGGCGCGGACGACCGACGGCGGGGATCACTGGGCGCGCGTGGACGCCGGCACCAGCCGGGACCTGCTCGCGGTCTCGGCGCCGGCGCCCGGGCAAGCCTGGATCGCCGGCGCCGGCGGCGCCGTCCTGGCATATGACGGGGACCCGCCCTGGGTCACGCCGCTCGGGGTCGACGGTCGCTGGCACCGCACCACCGTGACCATCATGCTCGACGGCGGCGACACGATCTCGGGCGTCGCCGGGCTGTCCTGGAGCCTCGATTCGCTGCCGTGGCACCAGGGCCCGGCCGTCACCGTGCCGGCCGACCCGGTGGCGCACCTGACCGACGGCTGGAACGTCGTCGTGTACACCGCGACCGACGCGGCCGGCAACGTCTGTCCGACCGGCTACCTCACCGTGGCGATCGACACGCGCAAGCCGTCGACCCACGCGCTGGCCACGGTCACCGCGCGGCGCGGCGCCGTCGTCGCGCTCCCCTACCGCGTGACCGACGTCGCGCCCAACGGGGGCACGGCGAGGACCACGATCCGGCTGACGACGTGGTCGGGACGGCCGGTCAAGACGCTGCGCTGCGGAACGCTGCCCGCGAACGTGTCGCACCGGTGCGCTTTTCGCTGCCGGCTGGCGCCGGGCGCCTACCGTTACCTGGTGCGCGCGACCGACCCGGCCGGCAACCCACAGAGCCACACGGGGGTCGGGCGGCTGTACGTGAGGTGAGAGCTCGAGCGAGCCGGCGCCAGGGCTCGAGCGCGGGCCGGGCGCTAGGCGCCCGGCGCCCGCTCGAGCCCCATGCGCGCCAGCTCGGCGTCGGCCAGCGCCCGCGTGCGACCGGCCTCCACGTCGCCCCACGGGTCGTCGCTGATCGCGCTCAGACGGTCGAACGGTAAGGCGGCGATGGCGCGCCGCGCCAGGTACGCATCGAGCCCCGTCTGGTCGCCGCCGGTCGCCAGCGAGCGGCGCACGCCGGCCACCGACCGGCTCCACGACCGGCGCACCGGCAGGTAGAGCGCGAGCATCAGCACCGACGGGATGACGGCCACGGCGATCCCCGCCCAGATGCTGACCCGTTCGATCGCGGTCTGCGTCTCTTCGGCGCCGGCCTGCGCCTCGTCGGCCTTGGCCTTGATCTGGTCGACCGTCGCCTTCAGGCCGGTGCCGACGAACGGGATGGCGCCGACGATGCCGAAGGCGTCGGCGGTCTGCGACAGCGCGCTCGTCGTGGTCACCAGCGTGGACGCGAGCCTGTCGACGCGGTGGACGTCGTAGGCGAGCAGCCCGCCCAGGACGAGGCAGAACACGATCCAGACGACGAGCGCGATGTCGAGGCGCCGGAAGGCGCGGGCGCTGAGCGAGAGTGTCATGCGGCGATTATAGGTTGGGGGGCGGGGCGGCGCCGTTGCGCCGCCCCGCCCCGCCAGGCGTATCCGGCGGACGAGACCGGCCGGACAGTGGGGGGACCGCCGGCACGAGCGGGTCCGTTAGGGGGGCCGAAACCTCGCTCTCGGTCTGGGGGTGCATCCGCCAGGCGATGGAAGGTTCGCGCCCCGGCCGCCGTTCCCTGCAAGCAGCCGGCCGCGCGGCGTGACCCCCCGCGCGGCCGGCTGCTTGCCCCCCGGCGGCCGCAGAGGCTAGGCTCGACAGGCCCGCAGCGTCAGGGGGACCATGGCCACGGCAGCCAGCGCCGACACACCCGATACCCTCCCCGGGCGGTCTCGCCGCCGCCTCGACCCGCACGTCGCCGACGTGGTCCTCGCCTTCGTGCTCACGGCGGTGGCCCTCATCGGCCTCGTCCTCATGCCGCCCGACACGATGCACCCGACGCACCGGGTCGACGTGCTCGGCGTCGTCCTGCTGGTGGCGATCGTAGCCGCCATCGCGTTCCTGCACTTCAGCCCCGAGGTCGCGTTCGCCACGGTCGGCGTCGCCTGTTGCGTCGTGGCGGCGTTGAACTACCCGTTCCCGATCCTCAACGTCGGCTACATCGCCGGCGCCATCGCGCTGTTCGTCGTGGCCCTGCACGCGCCGGTGTGGCGAAGCCTGCTGGCCACCGCCTTCGCCTCGGTCGTGCTCCTCATCGTCTACGGCTTCGAGATCCCGCGCGGCGGCATCAGCTACGGCATCGCGCTCCTGAGCTGGCTCGGGTTCACGGCCGTCTGGCTCGCCGGCTCGGGCTACCGCATCTACCGCGAGAACGTGGAGGAGGCGCGCGAGCGCGCCCGCAGAGAACGCGAGCGCGCCGAGCTGTACCGGCAGGACCTGGAGATGCACACCCAGGAGGCGATCGGCCTCGAGCGCTCGCGGATGGCCCGCGAGCTGCACGACAGCGTCGGCCACGCCCTCAACGTCGTCGTGGTCCAGGCGGGGGCGGCGCGCCGCGTGTTCGACAAGAAGCCCGACGCGGCGCGCGAGGCCCTGGGCTCGATCGAGGATGCGGGCCGCCAGGCCCTGGCCGACATCGAGCGCATGCTGGGCATCCTGCGTGCCGACGACTCCGACGCCGAGTCGATGTACGCGCAGCGCGGCATGGCCCAGCTCGAGCCGCTGATTGACCAGGTCCGCGAGGCCGGCCTGCCGGTGGAGTACGCGGTGATGTGCGGAGCGCCGGTCGAGTTCCCCGCCAGCGTCGACCTGTCGGTGTACCGCATCGTGCAGGAGGGCCTGACCAACGTGCTCAAGCATGCCGGCCCCGGCGCCACGGCGAGCGTCCGCGTCGAGTGCGTGGGCGACTGGCTCGAGGTCGAGGTCACGGACGACGGTGGCGCGGCGGCGGCCGCGGCGGCGGGCGCGCAGGCGCCCGGCGCCGCCTCGCCGGCCGTGCCGCCTGGGCCGGTCCCCGCCGGCGGCCGCGGCCTCATCGGCATGCGCGAGCGGATCCTGCTGTTCGGCGGCGAGCTCCAGGTCGGTCCGCGACCCGAGGGTGGCTACCGCGTGCTGGCGCGTATCCCGCTGTCGCTCGAGAAAGGATAGGCTGGATCGCGCGGCGCCACCGAGAGCGCGGGGTCGATCCGGGGAGGTCACCATGAGCATCCGTATCGTGCTGGTCGACGACGAGCAGATGGTCCGTGCGGGCCTGCGCATGATCCTGGAGTCCGAGGACGGCTTCGAGGTGGTCGGCGAGGCCGGGGACGGAGGTCCCGGGGTGGAGCTGGTCAAGAAGCTCGACCCCGACGTCGTGCTCATGGACATCCAGATGCCGGGCATGAACGGGCTCGACGCGACGCGCGAGATCGTCGCGCTGGAGCGCGACGACAGCTCGCGCGTCCTGATCCTCACCACCTTCGAGCTCGACGAGTACGTCTACGAGGCGCTGCGCGCCGGCGCCAGCGGATTCCTGCTCAAGCGCACGCCGGCCGAGGACCTCGTCGCCGGCGTCCGTGTCGTGGCCGCCGGCGAGGCGCTGCTGGCGCCGTCGATCACCCGCCGCCTGATCACCGAGTTCGCGCGGCGGCCGGCGACGGACAGGCCGTCGCCGGCCGCCCTCGACGACCTCACCCCCCGCGAGCGCGAGGTGCTGCTGCTCATCGCCGAGGGCCTGAGCAACCACGAGATCGCCGAGAAGCTGTTCCTCAGCGAGGGCACGGTCAAGACCCACATCAAGCGCATCTTCTACAAGCTCGACCTGCGCGACCGCACCCAGGCGGTGATCCTTGCCTACAACGTGGGGCTGGTGGAGCCGGCGGGCGGCTGAGTCGCGATCCGGGCGGCCGATGGACGGTTGAAGGGGGCGCGGGCCGCAGGGCCCGCGCCCCTCTTCTTTGTCGGGCCGGTGGCGATGAGGGGGGAGCCTCGCGCCGCCGGCCCATCTGGTTGACGCCCCGGCGCAGCCGAGCGTTCGCATGGGCGGCGAGGCCGGCCGCTCGCCCCACGGGGGTGACACGCCGGTGGCGCGTACCCCTTGGGGAGGGGTCGCTCGCCACCCGTGAGCGACCCCTCCCCTTCCCGCCGGGGGAGCCGCGCCGCCACGGATTTCCCCCCGGCGTTGACCCCGAAGTTCACGCCGCGGCGGGACGTTCGCCGCGGCCGCTCTCCGTAGGCTCCCATCAAGCAAGGGGAACGTCCGAGCGGAGGGACAACGACCATGAACGAAGCCACAGCCACACGAGTAAGCCCGCACTCCACGATCGCCGACCTCGAGCGGGTGCTGGCGATCGCGACCGGCCGCGACGCGGCCCCCGCGATCGCCCCCGACGCCGACACCGTCGTCGTCGCGCGCGGGGTCACCAAGCGGTACGGCAAGGGCGATGCGGCGGTCGACGCCCTGCGCGGCACCGACGTCGCCATCGAGCGCGGCCGCTTCACCGCGGTCATGGGCCCGTCGGGCTCGGGCAAGTCGACGCTGATGCACCTCCTCGCCGGCCTCGACACGCCGACCAGCGGCTCGATCCACATCGACGGGGTCGAGATCACCCGCCTCAAGGAGCGCGAGCTCACCAAGCTGCGCCGCGACAAGGTCGGCTTCATCTTCCAGTCCTTCAACCTGCTGCCGATGCTCAGCGCCGCCGAGAACCTCTCGCTGCCGCTGACCATCGCCGGCCGCAAGCCGGACGGCTCCTGGCTGAAGACCCTGGTCGGCACCGTCGGCCTGGGCGACCGCCTCGCGCACCGGCCGGCCGAGCTGTCGGGCGGCCAGCAGCAGCGCGTGGCGGTCGCCCGCGCCCTGGTCGGCAAGCCGGCCGTGCTGTTCGCCGACGAGCCGACCGGCAACCTCGACTCGCGCACCGGCGGCGAGGTCCTCGACCTGCTGCGGCGCTCGGTCGACGAGTTCGGGCAGACCATCATCATGGTCACCCACGACGCCGGCGCCGCCGCGATGGCCGACCGCGTACTGTTCCTCAAGGACGGCCGCATCGTGCTCGACCGCGGCCGCATGACGCGCGACCAGATCTACGACACGATCAAAACCCTGGAGAGCGACACCGACGGCGCGAGCGCGCCGGCCGCTCCCGTCACCCGCGAGAAGGCGGAGGTGCTGTGATGTTCCGCACCTCGCTGCGCAGCCTTCGCAGCCGTCCCTTGCGGACGGCCCTCACCACCATCGCCATCCTCCTGGGCGTGGCGATGATCAGCGGCACCTACGTGCTCACCGACCAGATCACCAACGGCTTCAACGACATCTTCAAGACGGCGTATGCGAAGACGTCGGTCGTCGTCAGCCCGAAGCAGCGGTTCGGCAGCGGCGGCGACGCCGGCTCGGCCTCGCTGACGCTGCCGCAGTCGCTGCTCGCCAGCGTGCAGGCCGTGCCCGGCGTCGCCGCCGCCGACGGCGGCGTCTCCGCCTTCACCGCCGTCTTCGTCGACGGCAAGCAGATCAAGAGCAACGGCGCCCCGACCTTCATCGAGTCGATCGGCGACCCTCGCTTCAGCACCGGCACCTGGATCGCCGGCCGAGCGCCACGGAAGACCGGCGAAGTCGCCGTCCCCAGCTTGTTCGCCAAGAAGCACGGGCTCTCCGTGGGCGACCAGATGGCGATCGTCGCCGAGAAGGGGATGCGGCAGGTCCACATCAGCGGCATCTACCACTGGCCGGCCGAGGGCTCGCTCGGCGGCACGATCATGGTCGACGCCACGCGGGCCGACGTGCAGCGCTGGTTCGGGCTCGAGGGCAAGCTCAGCTCGATCCAGGTCGCGGCCGCCCCGGGCGTGACGCCCGAGCAGTTGCGTGACCACATCCGCGCCGCGCTGCCGGCGACGGTCGACGTCAAGACCGGCGAGGAGCAGGCGGCCGACAGCAGCGCCCAGACCTCGAAGGCGATCAACTCCTTCTTGCGGCCGGCCCTGCTCGCCTTCGGCGGCGTGTCGGTCTTCGTGGGCGCCTTCATCATCTTCAACGCGTTCTCGATCACCGTCGCTCAGCGGCGGCGCGAGTTCGCCATGCTGCGCGCCCTGGGCGCGTCGCGCCGCCAGGTGCTGGCCGGCGTGATCGTCGAGGCCCTGACCATGGGCCTGGCGGCCTCGCTGCTCGGCCTCGTCGCCGGTGTCGGCGTGGCCGCCGCGATCAATGCGCTGTTCAAGGCCGTCGGCGCCGACATCCCGACCGCCGGCGTGGCCCTGGCGCCGCGCACGGTCCTCATCGCCCTGATCGTGGGCGTCGGCGTGACCCTGGTCTCGGCCCTGATCCCGGCCGTGCGCGCCACGCGCGTGCCGCCGGTGGCGGCCCTGAGCGAGGGCGCCGCGACCGGCGACGCCGGGTCGCGGCGCCTGAGCACCTGGGCCGCCGTGGCCACCACCCTGCTCGGCGGCGCCGCGATCGCGGCCGGTATGCTGAGCTCGGCTCCCACGACCACCCGCCTGCTCGAGATGGGCGGCGGGGCCGTGCTCGTGTTCGTCGCCCTGGCCGTGCTGGCCCGGTATGTGGTCCGCCCGCTGGCGATGGCGATCGGGCGGCCGCTGCAGTGGCTGGCGCCCAGCAGCGGCCGGCTCGCCCGAGAGAACGCCGCCCGCAACCCGCAGCGCACCGCGGCGACCGCGGCCGCCCTCATGATCGGCCTCGCGCTGGTCGTGTTCGTGGCCGTCTTCGCCCAAGGCCTCAAGACGTCGTTCATCGACGCCCTGGCCAAGTCGAACCGCGCCGACGTGGTCGTCAGCGACGACTCCGGCATGATGAGCCTGCCGCCCGCCGGCGCCGCCGCTGTGAAAGCGCTCCCCGACGTGCAGACGGCCGCCGGGTTCGCCGTCGGCCAGGTGAAGGCCGGCAGCCGCGTCCTCGACGTGGCGGCGGTCGATTCGCAGGCCCTGCCCAGCGTCTGGCACTTCCAGTGGCTCCACGGCGGCAGTGATGCCCTGCTGGCCCGGCTCGACGGCACGAACGCGGTGGTCGAGGAGGAATACGCCAAGTCGCACGGCTTGCGCATCGGCAGCAGGTTCACGGCCATGAGCCAGGCCGGAAAGACGGCGACCCTGACGATCATCGGCGAGTACCACAGCCCGATGACGATGAACGGCGTCGGGGTCAGCGACGAGGTCTTCAAGAAGCTGGGCATGCCGCTGGACGCGACCGTGTACCTCGTCAAAGGCGTGCCCGGCGTGAGCCCCGACACGCTCAAGGCCGAGGTCGCCACGGCGCTTAAGGGCTTCCCGACCCAGACGGTGCGGACCGAGCGTGACTACGACAACTACGTGAAGAAGCAGGTCAACCAGATCCTGCTCATGCTCTACGCCCTGCTCGCGATGGCCGTCACCATCTCGGTGTTCGGCATCGTCAACACGCTGGTGCTGAGCGTCTACGAGCGCACCCGCGAGATCGGCATGCTGCGCGCGATCGGCACGAGCCGCCGGCAGATGCGGCGCATCGTGCGCTACGAGAGCGTGATCACCTCGGTGATCGGCGGCCTGCTCGGCCTGGCGGTGGGCGTCCTGTTCGGGTTCGTCATCATCCGCCAGTTCGGCTCGCAGGGCCTCGTGTTCGCGGTCCCGTACGGCCAGCTGCTGTTCTTCCTGGTCGCCGCCGCGATGGTCGGCGTGCTGGCGGCGGTGCTGCCGGCGCGACGGGCGGCCAGGATCGACATCCTCGAGGCCATCCACTACGAGTAGGCTCGCCCTCCGCACGGGCGCCCGAAAGGGGCGGGGCCAGACGGCCCCGCCCCTTTCCCTTTCGAGCGAATCCCCCCTCGGTTGACGCACGATTCCCCCCTGAGGGCGACGACCGGCCGCGGGCACGGCGTGTAGGCTGAGGCCACGATGGCAGGATCGTGGGCACAACGCTTCTTCGGTGTCGCCGGCCAGAGCCGGACCTGGCTCGGGCTGGTCTACCAGCTCCTGGCCTTCCCGCTGGGGCTGTTCTACTTCGTCATGCTGGTGGTCGGCCTGTCGGTGGGGCTCAGCCTGGTGCTGATCGCCTTCATCGGCATCCCGATCCTGGCCGTGACGGTGGCGTTCTGGTGGGTGGCGGCGTCGTTCGAGCGGGCCATGTCCGACGCGATGCTCGGCACCAGCCTCGGCCCCTCACCCCGGCCCTGGCAGAACGAGCAGGGCACGTGGCGCCGCATCCGGGCCCATTTCAGCAGCCTCTCGACCTGGAAGGACCTCTTCTACCTGTTCCTCAAGTTCCCGCTCGGCCTGATTACGTTCGTCGCGGTCACGGTCGCGCTCAGCATCCCGCTCGCGCTGCTCGCCACGCCGTTCTCGTACCGCTTCGCCCAGACGCAGATCGGCGGCACGGTGCACCACGGCATCTACCTCGGCTTCTGGACGATCGACACGTTCGGCGAGGCGATGCTTGTGGCCGCCCTCGGCCTGCTCGTCGCGTTCGTGTCGCTGCACGCGCTGAACCTGATGGCCGTGGTCTGGCGGGTGACGAACGAGGCGCTGCTCGGCCACGGGCCGAGCAGCGCCTCTCCCCAACCGCAACCACGACCGGTCACCTGACCCGGAGGACGATCATGAAACCCCGTCATCGCACCCGCCGGCCCGTCTTGCGCGGCGTCGCCCTGCTCGCGCTCGTGGCGGCCGCGGCGGTCGCCTTGGCGGCGTTCGCCGCCCCGGCGACCGCCGCGGCCTCCTCGAAGAGCGCCAGTCCCAAGGCCCGCACCGCCAGTCCGACCCCGACCGTCACCCCCGTCGCGTCCAGCAACTCGCTGGTCAAGGTCGGCCAGGACGCCACGCTGCCGGCCGGCCAGACGGTCGACTCCGTCGTCGCCGTGGGGGGCGACGCCAACATCTACGGCCACGTGAGCAAGACCGTCGTGGCCGTGGGCGGCGACATCCACCTCTATCCCGGTTCCACGGTCGGCGTGGTCGGCGGCTCGTACCAGGCGTCGCTGGTCAGCGTCGGCGGCCACATCACCGTCGACCAGGGCGCGGGACTCATGGGCAAGGTCAATCAGGTCTCGGTCAGCCTGCCGCACCTCTCGGGTGTCGGTTCTGTCGCCCGGGGCATCCTGCGACCCGTCGGGTCGATCGTCGGCTGGGTCGCGGGCACCTTGTTCAGCGTGTTGCTGGCCCTCGTGGTGGCGGTTCTGTTCCCGCGTCAGCTGAGCGTCGCCAGCGACCGCCTGCGCGCCCAGCCGCTGGCCTCGCTGGGCTGGGGCGCGGTCGCGGTGATCGCCAGCATCGGCGTGCTCGTGCTGCTGCTGATCACGATCATCGGGATCGTCGTCATGATCCCGCTGCTCGTGATCCTCTTCTTCGTCGCCCTGTTCAACTGCGTGGTCGCCGCGACCACCATCGGGCGCTTCATCGTCGAGAAGACCGGATGGAGTCACCGCACACTCACGGCCTGGGCCGTCCTCGGCGCCCTGGTGCTCAGCGTCGTGCAGGCGATCCCGTTCATCGGCGGGTTCGTCGTCCTGCTCGTCGCCATGGCCGCCTACGGCGCGACGGCCTGGGTGTTCATGGAGTGGCGCCGGGCGCGCCGGGCGGCGCAGCCCGCGCCCGCCGGCGCGGGTCCCGCCGGCCCGGTCCCGCCGGCGCCCCCGTACGCTGCCGGCTACGCGGTCCCGCCCATTCCCGCGCCTGCGGCGCCGCAGCCGGCCGCGCCGGTCGTCCCCGAGGCGGCCGCGCCGCCCGCGCCACCGTCACCACCGGCACCTCCGGCACCGCCGGCCGAGCCGTCGCCCCCCGCGGGTCCGGACGGCCCCGGATCCTAGGCAGCTCCGCGCCCGGGTCCTAGGCGGCGCTGCGCCCGAGCTCGACGCGCAGCGCCGCCTCCAGCTCCGGATACGCGAACCTGAATCCCAGGTCCTCGAGGCGGCGCGGCAGCACCCGCTGGCTGGTCAGCAGCATCGTCTCGCCCATCTGCCCGAACATCGCCTTGATAGCGACCGCCGGCAGGGGCACCACGGCGGGCCGGTGCAGCACGTGGCCCAGTGTCTTGACGAAGTCGCGGTTGCGCAGCGGCAGGGGTGAGGTGACGTCGACCGGACCCTCGACTTCGTCGGCGAACAGGAGCATGGCGACCGCCGCCAGCAGGTCGTCGAGGGCGATCCAGCTCCACCACTGCTCGCCGCCGCCCATCGGGCCGCCCGTACCGGCGCGGAAGGCCGGCAGCATGCGCGACAGCGCCCCGCCGGACCCGCTCATCACCACGCCGAACCGCATCGGCACCACCCGGACGCCGGCCTGCCGCGCCGGGTCCAGGGCAGCCTCCCAGCGCCGCGTGACGGCGGCCAGGAAGTCGTCGCCCGAGCGACTCCTCTCGGTCAGCTCCTGGTCGCCGCCTTCGCCGTAGAAGCCGACCGCCGATGCCGAGAGCAGCACCTTCGGAGGCTCGCTCATGCCGGCCAGCGTGTGCGCCACGAGGGCGGTGCCGTCGGCGCGCGTGCGCATGATGCGCGAGCGCTTGGCGGCCGTCCAGCGGCCGGCCGTCGTCTCGCCCGCCAGGTGGACGACTGCGTCGACCCCTTCGAGCGAGGCGGCCGCGAGCCGGCCGGCCTCGGGCGTCCAGACGATGTCGGTCTCGCGCTCGGGCAGGCCGCGGACGATGCGAGCGACGTCGTGGCCCTGCGCCTGGAGAAAGGCGGTGAGCTGGGCGCCGATCAGACCGGTGGCGCCGGCGATCGCGATGCGCAGGCGCGGCTTGTCGCGCGTCTCGAGCCAGCGCTCGATGTCGTTGCGCGTGCGCTCGTGCCGGAACCTGAAGAGCCGCTCGAGCACGCGGTTCGCGGGCACGCCGCCGAACAGGTCGGTGACGGCGCCGTAGGGCAGCTGGAACTCCACGTGGTCCTCGAGCACGCTGCTCCGCTTGCCGTCGGGGATGAACGAGTGCGTGTGTTCCCACATCGCGAACGGCCCGTGGAGCTGGCGGTCGGCGAAGCGGTGGCCCGGGTCGTTGTTCATGTGCTGGGCGACCCAGCGGCCGCGCAGCGCCCCCGCCTTGTAGTCGAAGACGACGACCGCGCCGTCCGCCACGCCGTCGCTGCGTTCGACGAGGTGGACCTCGTGCCAGGGAGCCGTGAGACGCTCGAAGGCGCCGTCCCGCGCGTGCCAGTCGTAGACATCGCGAGCCGACGCCGGCATGGGGCTGCGCCACTCGAAGACGGGCACCGATCACCTCCTGGCAGCGGTCCGCTCACCTTCTACCCGACCCCTTCAAGGGTCAAGCGGGATGGATGTCTAGACGAGGCGGGGGCGGGGGCGGCGCCTGCGGCGCCGCCCCCGCCCCCGCCTCACGCCCTCGCCGCGCGCGTCTCTAGAGCGGCGCCTTGAAGGTGACCACAGTGTCCTGATGTCCGCTGCCGGTGTCCTGCGACCCGGTGGCGACCGGGCCGCCGGTCGGCAAGGCGAGGATCGCCGCACCGACCTCGTCGCTCGTGCCGGATCCGCCGTAGATCAGCGGATACCCCGGCGCCATCGTGCCGCCGCGGCCGTACTGCAGCAGCACCATGTCGCGGCCGTGCGCTGCGGTCTCCGTGGTGCCCAGCACCGAGACTCCCCGGGCGCTCGCCGACACGGCGACCGGGGCGTCGATCAGCTGGTCCGGGCCGTCGTAGACGTCGGACCAGAGCGAGATTCCCTTCGACGGCCACTCGACGACGACGATGTCGCGGTCGGCCGCCGTCGGGCCGGCGAACTCCCCGACCGCGACCACCCGGTCGCCGGGCGCCCGCGCGATGTGGGTGAACTCGTCGAAGCCGGGGTCGCTGCCGCGATAGCCGGCGCGCCACAGCCAGCGGCCGCCGCGAGCGTACACACGCAGCACGGCCTCGCTGGCCACCGAGGTGCGCGTCATGTAGCCGACGGCGTACACCGTGCCGGCGGAGGTCACGGTCAGGTCGGCAAGCGAGTCGGCCCGGTGGGCGGCGCCGTCGAAGGTCCGCGTCCAGCCGGCCCTGCCCGCCGCCGAGAACTTGCGGATCACCCAGTCGCCCTTGTGCGCGGGGCCGGTCGCCCCGACGAACACGTCGCCGTAGCGGTCGTGGCCGATAGCGGCCGCAGTGCCGCCGGCCAGGAAGGACAGCTTCCAGCGCAGCTTGCCGCCAGCGCCGACCTTGACGACGCCCACGCCCTGCGACGAGGTTCCGAACCGGTCGCCGATGACGTACGCGTTGCCGTCGCCGTCGACCGTCACGCTCCGGGGCGAGAAGTCGAGGCTCGCCGGCCGGTACGGCGTCTGCCAGTCGACCGCGCCGGCCGCCGTGAACTTGACCAGCACCATGCCGTAGGCGGTGCCGTCGGTCTGAAGCCTGGCCAGGAGCAGCGGTCCGCCGGACTTGCCGGCAGCGAGGTCGACGGCCCGCGCCACGGCGCCGCCGGCCGGCGTGTAGGGTGTGCGCCAGACGATCCCACCCGTGGCGTCGTAGCAGGTGACCACCGGCGTGCCGCCGAGCGGGCCGGTCGAGTCGACCGTGGCCGCAACGCACACGTCGCCGGCCAGCGCCCCCTGCCCGGGGACGACGGCCGCCGCCTGGACCGGCAGCGCGGTGTTCGAGCCCTGCATCAGATCGCTCCACACCGGCGACCAGGCCAGCGCGGCCGGCGCGGCGACGAGCAAGACGACCAGCGCGAGCGCGAGCGGCAGCGCGCGCAGCGCGACCGCTCGCGCTCGCGGCGTCGCTCGGCGGGATGGACGGACGGACCTCATGACGACACCCCCATGACCCTCATACTGACCGTATCAGTGTACGACTCCCACGGCCGCACAGGAACCGGTGCACCGGCGACCCCGACGCGACGCCGAACGGGGGCTGTTCTCAGCGGGCGCCGAGCTTCGCCTCGACGAGCCTCTCGACGTCGGCGGCGGCGACGATGGCCTCGTCATCGGGTGGAGCGGTGCGATCGGCGAAGGCGGAGTGCGCCACGCGCGCACGACAGCATGGGGCAGAGCGCCGTCGTCGGACGGCGGCGGGGTCCTACAGAACTTCAGGCCGCGACGTGCGCGCCGTCGGGATCGAGGACGCCGCTGCCGCCGTGATCGCAACGCGGGCAGAGGAACAGGTCCACTTCGTCGCCGTCGTCGGCGAGGACCTCCTCGATATCCAGCTCGGCTCCACAGAGCAGGCATACGATGGTGGTGCCAGACACCTGGATGCCTCCTTCCTAGCGTCCACTGTACCTTTCGACGAGAACTGTATCCACCCTGGATGACGATTCGGTGAAGCCCGCGTGAAGGAACTGTGGCGCAGTATGAAGAGACGTCGCGGGGAACCGCGGGGTTCGCGGCAGAGCCGAGCATGGACCCATGCCCGTGGGCACGACCAACGGAGTGAGGGCTACAAGCGGAAGCGGTCGGGGGCGAGCGGCCCGAGATCGATCTCGGGCCGCTCGCCCCCGACCAGCTCGCTCACCAGCTTGCCCGTGACCGGCCCCAGCGACAGCCCCTGCATGCAGTGGCCGGTGGCGACGATCACGTTGTCGTGGCGCGGGCTGCGCCCGATGATGGGCAGGCCGTCGGGCGTGCAGGGCCGGGGGCCGCGCCAGATCTCGAGGGGGGTCAGCTGCGCGGCGCCGACCAGGACCTTGCCGGCGCCGCGCCGAACGCCCTCGACGCGGCGCGGCCGGATCCGCATGTCCCAGCCCGACAGCTCGAGCGTGCCGGCGAAGCGCAGGCGGTCGCCGAACGGCGTGATTGCGACCGCCGACTCGTACGAGTAGAGCGGCACCTCGAGCGGCGGCTGGGGCTGCGCCACGGTGACGCTGTAGCCTTTGGCCGGCTCCACGGGCAGGCGCAGCCCCAGCCGCCGCCCCAGCCCCGGCGACCACGACCCGGCCGCCAGCACCACGGTGTCGGCCGCCACCCTCCCGCGGGTCGTGACCAGCGCCGTGACGCGGCGGCCGGCCGTCTCGACGTCGAACACCTCGGCGGCGGTCAGGAACTCCGTCCCCGCCGCCTCGGCCGCCGCCGCCAGCTGGTGCACGAACGTGTCGGGGGCGACGTGGCCGTCCTCCTCGTGGATCATGGCGCCGACGATGGTCGCCCGGTTCAGCCCCGGCGCCAGCTCCGCCAGCTCGTCGACCGAGAGCTCGCGCAGCCTGACGCCGAACGGTTCGACCCGCCCCATCTCCTCGAGCTCGCTCTTCAGGCCCTCGGCGGTCTCGAACACCCACATCCAGCCGCGCTGCTGATAGCCGAGGCCCGACGATCGTGGCGGCGAGCTCGTCGAACAGGTCGCTGCTCGCCCGCTGCAGCGCGCGCACCACGGGGATGGCGCGCATCAGCGGCTCCTCGCGCGCGGCGGCCCTGAACAGCGCCAGCCAGCGCACGAGCGACGGGCTGGGGCGGGGCGCGATGTAGAAGGGGCTGGTGCTGTCGGTGAGCCAGCGCAGGCCACGGCCGAGGGCGTTCGGCGTCGCCAGCGGATACACGTCGGAAGGCACGACCAGGCCCGCGTTGGCGTAGGTGCTGCCCTGCCGCGAGCAGACCTCGTCGCGTTCCAGCACCGTCACCGGCACGCCGCGCCGCGACAGGTAGTAGGCGCAGCAGACGCCGATCACGCCGCCGCCGATGACAAGGACTCTCGGCTCGCCGCTCACGGCAGGATTCTAGCGCATGCGTCGGCCGTGCGGGCTAGGGGAACATCAGGCGTGAGTCACGAGAATAGCAGGACCCAAGGACGGTGCATCACATGGCACAGGCCATCTTCGCCGCCGGCTGCTTCTGGGGCGTCGAGGCGCGCTTCCGCGAGCTGCCCGGCGTGACCGACGCCGAGGCCGGCTACACCGGCGGGCACACCGAGAACCCCACCTACAAGCAGGTCTGCTCCGACCGCACCGGGCACGCCGAGGCGGTCCGCGTCGAGTACGACCCCGAGCGGATCACCTACGGGCAGCTGCTCGACGCGTTCTTCACGATGCACGACCCCACGACGCGCAACCGGCAGGGCCCCGACATCGGCTCCCAATACCGCTCGGCGATCTTCACGCTCGACGCCGAGCAGAAGGAGCAAGCCACCGCTGCGCGACAGCGGGTCGACGCGTCGGGCGCCTACAAGCGGCCGGTCGTCACCGAGATCGTCGACGCCGGCCCGTTCTGGCGCGCCGAGGACTACCACCAGCGCTACTTCGAGAAGCACGGGCAGGTCGGCTGCCCGATCTGAGGACGAGCCCGACGCCGGTCGACGCGCGAGGGGCGGCGGGCGCCTGCGGCGCCCGCCGCCCCTCGCCGCATGACCCCGCGCCCGAGCGGGTAGTCTCTCGCCGCGAACGTCCCCCCGACACGGAGGCTTTCCCTTGGCCGCGACCGACACGGCGGCGCCCGGCCCTTCGGGCGCCGCGCCGCCCCATCCTACGCACACCGACCGCAGCATCGTCGCCGACTCGCTGGTCCGCACCTTCGGCGAGTTGCGTGCCGTCGACGGCGTCAGCCTAGAGATTCCCTCGGGCGAGATCTTCGGCTTCCTCGGCCCCAACGGCGCCGGCAAGTCGACGCTCGTCAAGATGCTCACCACCATCCTCAAGCCGACCGCCGGCGCGGCCACCGTCGCCGGCTACGACGTCGGCCGCCAGCAGGGAAAGGTGCGGCGCGCCATCGGCGTCGCCCTGCAGGACGTCGGTCTCGATCCACTGATGACGGCGCGCGAGCTGCTGGTGATGCAGGCCCAGCTCTTCGGGGCGGCGACGAGCAAGGCCGACGCGACCGCCGCCCGCCTTCTCGAGACCGTCGGCCTCGAGGAGGTCGACGCCAAGAAGCGTGTCGGCGACTACTCCGGCGGCATGAAGCGCCGGCTCGACCTGGCGCTGGCCCTCATCCACGACCCGCTCGTCCTGTTCCTCGACGAGCCCACGACCGGCCTCGACCCGGCCAGCCGAATCGCGATCTGGGACGAGGTCCGCCGCCTGAACGACGAGCTCGGCATGACGATCTTCCTCACCACCCAGTACCTCGAAGAAGCCGACAAGCTGGCCGACCGCGTGGCGATCATCGACCACGGCCGGATCGTCGCCGAGGGCACGCCGGCGGAGCTCAAACGCGACCTCGGCGAAGAGGTCGTGGAGCTTGCCTTCGAGACGCCCGAGGGCGCCGAGAAGGCGGCCGACGTGCTGACCGACGTGGCGCCCCAGTGCCGGCTCGGCGACAACGGCCTGCGTTGCTACTTCCCCGTCGCGGCCCACGAGGTGCCGCAGATCGTCCGCGCCCTCGACCAGGCTGGCATCGCCCTGCGCGGCCTGACCATCAACCAGCCCAGCCTGGACGACGTCTTCTTGCGAGCCACCGGCTCGAGCATGGCGGCTGCCGACGAAGGCGCCTCCGGGCGCGGCGGCGAGAACGCGACCGACCAGGAGAAGCGCGCGGCGATCGAAGCGCTCGAGGAACAGGAGCTGCTGCCATGAACGACTTCCTCGTCATGATCCGCCGCTCGCTGATCGGCTACCTGCGCCAGCCGGCAGCCATCATCCCGAGCTTCGCGATCAGCATCTTCTTCCTGTTCGTGTACAACGCGGGCCTGAGCTCGGTCGCCAACCTGCCGGGCTTCAGCGGCAGCTACCTGGCCTTCATCATCCCCGTGTCGATCGCCTCGGGCGCGATCGGCGGCGCCGGCCTGGCCGGGCAGGCGCTGATCCGCGACATCGATTCCGGGTACTTCACGAAGCTCCTGCTCACGCCGACCAGCCGTCTGGCTATCATCTGGGGGCCGATGGTCGCCGGCGGCATCATCCTGGTGGCGCAGGTCGTGCTCATCGTCGCGCTGGGGCTGCTGATGGGCCTCAAGCCGGCGGCAGGGGTGGCCGGTCTGCTCCTGGTCATCGGCTACGCGTTCCTCTGGGGGATGGCGTTCGCCGGCTACTCGGTGTTCATCGCGCTGCGCACCAAGAACGCGGCCGCCACGCAGAGCGCGACGCTCATCTTCTTCCCGCTCATCTTCCTGTCGACGACGTTCGTGCCGATGGCCTACATCACCACGACGTGGCTGCGCTGGGCGGCGCGAGTAAACCCGACGACCTACGTGTTCGACGCCATGCGCTCGCTGCTGATCGACGGCTGGAAGGTGGAGCCGCTGCTCGTCGGGCTCGCCGTCGTCGTCGCCTTCGCCAGCCTGACCGGGGCGCTCGCGCTCTGGCAGGCGCGCAAGGCGACGCAGCTGACGTAGCAGGAGCGCGAGCGCCCCCGACATGCGTCCGGGGCGGGGCGGCGGGCGCCACAGGCGCCCGCCGCCCCGCCCCGCCCGATAGACTCACACCATGAGGATTCCCGCCCGCCTCGACGTGCTGCGCCTGCGCAACTTCCGCAACCTCTTCATCGGCGAGTTCGTGTCGACGCTGGGCGACGGGCTGATGCCCGTCGCCCTCACCTTCGCCGTCTACGACCTGACGAAGTCCCCCATCGATGTCGGCATCGTGCTCGCGGCCTCGACCATCCCGCTGACGGTGCTCACGCCGGTCGGCGGCGTCTGGGGAGACCGCCTGCGCCGTGAGTGGGTGATGATCGCCTCCGACCTGGTCCGCTGCGCGGTCCTTGCCGTCGGCGCGGTCTTCTTCGCGACCGGCTACGCCCGCGTGTGGAACATCGCGCTCGGCGGGTTCATCTACGGCTGCGGCGACGCGTTCTTCTTCCCGGCCTACACCGGCCTGATCCAGCAGATCGTGCCCCAGGAGCGGCTCCAGGAGGCCAACGCGCTGCGCGGCATGTCGGACAGCTTCGGCTGGTTCGTAGGGCCGGCGCTCTCCGGCGTGCTCTACCTCCTGCTCCACGCCAGCGGCACCTTCGCGATCGACGCCGCCACGTTCCTGGTGAGCGCGGGCTTCCTGGCAAGCCTGCGCGTGCCGGCGCTGGTGCGCACGCGCGAGGCCAAGACCTTCACGGCCGAGTTCCACGACGGCTGGCTGGAGGTGCGGTCGCGGCGCTGGCTGTGGACGATGATGCTGCGCACGATGCTCGTCCTGTTCGTCACCATAGCGCCGCTGCAGGTCCTCGGCCCTCTGTGGATCAGGACCTACCACCAGAGCACGGCCCTCTGGGGATGGCTGGTCGGCCTGTTCAGCCTCGGCATGCTGGCTGGAGGCGTCATCGCCCTCTACTACAGGCCGCGGCGGCCGATGGTCACGGTCACCCTCATGGGGCTCACCGCCTCGGCGCCGATGTTCGCCCTGGCGTTGGGGTGGTCGTGGGCCGTGCTGTCGGCCGTGTGGTTCTTGCGCGGCATCGCCATCGGCGTGCTGGTGGCGGTGTGGGACACCACGCTGCAGCTTCAGATCGCGCCGGAGGCGATGGCTCGCGTCAGCAGCTGGGACTGGATGACGTCGAACGGCCTGTGGTCCGTCGGCCTCGTGCTCGCGGGGCCGATCGCGGCGGCGATGGGGATCGACGGCGCCCTCTGGCTGTCGGGCGTGCTGGGAATCGTCTTCGGCCTCTGGGTGCTGCTCGTGAAGGACGTATGGCGGCTGCGCGGGCAGCCGCGCGAGGCCGGCCAGGTGGCCGACGAGTCGGCCTAGCCGGCCGGCCTACTCCGCCGGCGCCCCGCCCCGCGCCTGTGCGCGCAGCCGCTCGAGCACGCCATCGGCGTGGGCCTCGTCGATGCCGAGCCACCGGCAGGCGGTCGCCAGGTCGTGGCAGGCGATCGACGACGGCAGGTGCTCCAGGAAGACGTGGACGAAGTCCAGCGCGGGGTCGAACGCCTCAGTGGCGACGACGGCGAGCTTCGCTCCCGTCAGCTTGTCGGGGTGCGCGGCCAGGATGTCCACCGCCGCGAGGATCACGTCGCGGTCGATGGACCGGTCGGGGAGCGCCGTACGCGCGTCGTCGAGCTGGAGGCGCCGCCGGGCCGGCCAGCCGGGGTCGGCGACCAGGCGCCGCAGGTACCCGAGGAAGTCGTCCGCCGTCACAGGGCCGTCCCACACGACGTAGAGGACGCCGCCGTCGTCGTTGACGTCGTAGACGATGCTCATCCGCCCACCTGCCCTCAAGAGGACCGATCCGGCTCCGTGACGGCGAGTCGGCCTCGCTCGTCTCACTCTATCAAGCTACGTTCGTCGGGTCCCAGGTCTCGTGCCGATCACGGTGGAGCGAGTCGAGTGCCGCCATCTCCTCCCCGGACAGCTCGAAGCCGAACACATCGGCGTTCTCGCGGATGCGCTCGCGGTGGACCGACTTGGGGATGACGACCGTGGCGTGCTGCAGCGCCCAGCGGATCAGGACCTGCGCCGGCGTCGCGCCGTGACGCGCGGCCGTCTCGACGAGCACCGGCTCGTCGAGCCTTCTGCCGCGCGTCAGAGGGCTGTAGGCCTCGAGCCGCACGCCGAGCCGGCGACAGTGCTCGAGCAGGCCCTCCTGGTAGAGGAACGGCGAGAACTCGACCTGGTCCACGGCGGGCACGACGTCGCTTTCGCGCACCAGCTCGTCGAGGTGCCGCTCCTGGTAGTTGCTGACCCCGACGGCGCGCGCCAGCCCGTCGGCCTGCGCCTGCACGAGGGCGCGCCAGCTCTCGCCGCGCTTGCCTTCCACCGGCCAGTGGATGAGATACAGGTCGACGTACTCGAACCCCAGCCGCCGCAGGCTGTCCTGGAGCGCCCGCCGGGCCTTGTCGTAGCCGTGATCGCCGTTCCACAGCTTGGTCGTGACGAAGACCTGGTCGCGGGGGATGCCGCTGTCGCGGACGGCCTGCCCGACCTCGCGCTCGTTGCCGTAGATGCGGGCCGTGTCGATGTGGCGGTAGCCCGCCTCCAGGGCCCAGAGGACGGCCTGCCGCGTCTCGTCGCCGGCGCCGGCCTGCCACACGCCCAGCCCGAGACACGGCATCTCGACGCCGTTGTTCAGGGTGACTGTGGAGGTGATGTCCATAGGGCGAGGGTACCCGGGAGGCCCCGCCCCTTCACTCCTCGCCGTCGAGCGGCTGGGGGACGTCCAGTCCCATGTCGAGCCGCCAGCGCACGTAGTCTTCGAAGCGTTCGCGCAAGTCGTCGGCCGCCTCGTCCCGCGAGCCGCCCATGCCTACCAGGCTCGGGATCTCGCGCAAGCGTACCTGCCAGTACCAGTCTCCGTCCCCGTCGCTGACGTGCTGCCACGTCGGGTGGTACCTCATCCTGGTCGATGCGTCGACTCTTCTCATGCGGGTCCTCGTGTGTGCGTCCGTAGCGGCGCTCGCGTACGCCTCGCGTCCGCGCGGCCTAGTTGTACCCGTCTTCACATTTTCCTCCCCTGCCCGCCGAGTCCTGCTAGAATCCCGCCTGTATGCAGGAGTTTCCCATGCGCTGGGAGTCGTGGAACCCGGTCACCGGCTGCACGCGGGTGTCGGCCGGTTGCGCCCATTGCTACGCCGAGCGCTTCGCCGAGCGCTGGCGCGGCATCGCGGGGCACCCATACGAGCACGGCTTCGACTTCCAGCTGCACCCCGACCGCCTGGCGCGGCCGGCGCACTGGCGCCGGCCGCGCCACGTCTTCGTCACCTCGATGGGCGACCTGTTCCACGAGCGCGTGCCCGACGACTACGTCCGGGAGGTGTTCGCCGTGATGCTGGCCGTCGACCGGCACGCCTACCACCTCCTGACCAAGCGCCACGAGCGTCTCTGGCGACTGGCGCCGTCGCTGCCGTGGCCTCCGAACGTCTTCATGGGGGTGACGGTCGAGAACGCCGACAACGTTCAGCGCGCCGACGCGCTGCGCCAGGTGCCGGCGGCCGTGCGCTGGATCTCGGCCGAGCCGCTGCTCGGCCCCCTCGACGCGCTCGACTTGACCGGGATCGACCACGTCGTGGCCGGCGGCGAGTCGGGCCCGGAGCGGCGGCCGCCGCGGATCGAGTGGGTGCGCGGGATCCGCGACGCGTGCCTCGAGGCCGGCGTCGCCTTCACCTTCAAACAGTGGGGCGGCACGACCGCCGGCAGCAACGGGCGCCTGCTCGACGGGCGCGAGTGGCGCCAGGAGCCGCGACCGCACGTCGCCCGCTGGGAACAGGGCCGCCTCTGGAACGAGCCGGGATGAGGGTCGCGTTCCTGGGCGACAGCCTGACCGAAGGGTGGCCCGGCGCCTCGTACCTGGCCGCGCTCAGCGGGCTGCTGCCCGGCGACGAGCTGGTGAACCTCGGGCGCGCCGGCGACACGGTCGCCGCCGTCCTGGCGCGCCTGACCGCGACCGGTCTCGAGCCCGCCGACCTGGCGTTCATCTGGGCCGGGGTCAACGACGCGTTCGCCGGCGTCTGGACGTTCGCGAGCTGGGAGGACGACCCGGCGGCGCGCCTGGAGCGCGAGCTCGAGCTGCTGCGCGGCGACTACGCCGCGCTGCTCGAGCTCGCGCTGGCCGGCGCGCCGCGCGTGGTGTGCGTGCTGCCCGTGCTGCCCGACGGCGGTGACGAGGACGAACCGTGGGGGCGGCGAGTGGTCGCGATCGCCGAGGCGATCGCCGCCCTCGCCGCCGGCGAGCCGCGCGCCTCGGTCTGCGATCTGGGCGCCGCCTTCGCGGCCGCTCGCGCGGCCGCCGCGGCGCCCCCGTTCACGATCGACGGCGTGCACCTGAGCGAGCGCGGCGCCCGCGTGGTCGCCGGGGAGTTCGCGAGAGTCATCGAGGTCGTTCGGCCGGAGACTGGTCCACGAGGCACGCCGAGCCGGCTGTGACGACCGGCTCCGGCCACGCGGGGGGCTAGGTCAGCTCGGCGGTGTACTTGAGCGGCAGCAGATCGACGACCGAGACGCGGTGCATCTGGCCGCCGAGCGGCATGAGCACGAAGCCGTCGGGCATGTAGTCGGCCAGCAGCTCGCGGCAGAGCCCGCACGGCGCGCCGCCCCAGACCTGCGGGCTGTCGTCGCTCGCTTCGAGCGGGTGCATCATGCCGACGATCGTGAGGAAGCCCTTCTCGCCGACGGTCAGGCCGCGCCCGATCGCCACCGCCTCGGCGCAGACCGCGGCACGGCCGGCCGTGGCTTCGATGTTGACGCCCGTGTAGACCGCGCCGGACTCCCCGCGCACCGCCGCGGCCACGTGGTGCCGCCCGCGCTCGAAGCGCTTGCGGATGATGTCGCTGGCGGCGTCGATCAGCTCCTGGTCGCCTTCCTGCAACTGCAGGCTGTGCACGGCGGTTCCTCCGCGTCGGTCTCCCTGTTCCGGACGGGATGTCCCCGGCTGGGCAGGGTCTGTATCGGCAGATGGGGGCGCGGGATGAGGGGCCGCCGAGGCCCCCGGGGCCGCTGCCGTGACCCTCAGACCGCCGGCGGGGCCTCGGCGGCCCCGGCCTTCGCGCCCCCCTCGGCCGCGAGCGCTCCACCGTCGCCCCCTGCCGCCGTCCCCTCGCTCAGCTGCACCTTGGGCAGCCACTCGAGCCACCTCGGCAGGTACCAGTTCCAGCGCCCGAGCAGTGCCATCGTCGAGGGCACCACCACCACGCGCACGATCGTGGCGTCCATGATCACCGCCACCGCGAGGCCAAGCCCGATCTCCTGGAAGTGCACCATGTCGCCGCTCGCCAGACCGGCGAACACGGCGACCATGATCAGCGCCGCGCCGGTGATGATCCCCGCCGTGCTCGAGAGTCCGAACCGCACGGCGTCGCGCGTCTCCCCCGTCTCGTCGTAGCGCTCCTTGATGCGGCTGAGCAGGAACACCTCGTAGTCCATCGAGAGCCCGAACAAGAAACAGAACAGGAGCAGCGGCACCCAGGCCTCGATCGCCGACACCTTCGTGAAGCCGAGCAGGCCGCGCCCGACTCCGTGCTGGAAGACGAGCGTCAGCACGCCGTAGGCGGCGAGCACCGACAGCAAGTTCATGAGCACGGCCTTGAGCGCGATCACCACGGAGCGGAACGCGACCAGGATCAGCACGAAGCTCAGCGCCAGCACCACGCCGATGACGATCGGCTGGTAGCGGTCGATCAGATCGAGCATGTCGGCGAAGCGGGCGGGGCCGCCGCCGACCACCACGCGCGCCTGGACCCCCTCCGGGAACGCCCGCGGGATGTAGGTGTCGCGCAGCGCTCGCACGGCGTCGGCCGCCCGCGTGTCGGTGCCCCCGGAGTTGACCGCGAGCTTGAGCAGCGCCAGATCGCCCCGTGGACCGGTCTCGTAGCCGGCCACGGCATACTTGCCGCTCGCGGTCACCTCCGTCTTCAGCTTCGCGATCGCCTGTTGCACCGAAGTGTCGCTCACGTCGCCGTCGACCGCCACGAGGATCGGCGAGGTGAGACCGGCCGAGAAGTCGCGTCGCAGGATCTCGTAGCCCTGACGCGTGGACAGGCGCTGTGGCAGACCGGTCACGCCGCTCTCGCCGCGCTGCAGGCTGAGCCCCGGCGCCGCCAGCAGCAGGAGGACGCCGGCGCCGACGACCAGCGTGAAGACGGGGCGGCGCATGATCACGTCGGCCGTCTTCGCCCAGAAGCCGTTCCGGCGCCGCTGGCCGGCCTTGGCGCCGACGTGCCGGCCGGGCAGGACGAGCGCGTTCACCCGGTCGCCGAGCAGCTTGAGCACGGCGGGGAGGAGCGTCAGCGCGGCCGCGACCGCCGCGATCACCACGAGGATCGCGCCCGAGGCGATGCTGGTGAACACCGAGAACGGCACCAGCAACATGCCGCCCAGGGCGAGGACGACGGTGCCGCCGCTGAACAGCACGGCCCGCGAGGCGGTGGCGGCGGCCCGGCCGATCGCGTCGTCGATCGGCCGCCCCGCCGCCCGCTCCTCGCGGAACCGAGACACGATGAACAACGAGTAGTCGATGCCGAGGGCCAGGCCGAGCATCGAGACCACGTTCAGCGCGAACACGGACATCTCGAACTGCGTCCCCAACACGGCGGTCAGGGCGGCGCCGACGACGATCGCGACCACCCCCAGCCCGAGCGGGACGAGGGCCGCCACCACCGAACCGAACACGAAGATGAGGATCACGAGCGCGATGGGCACGCCGACGATCTCGCCGCGCTTGAGGTCCGACGAGGCCAGCGCATGGGCCTCGCGCGACCAGCTTCCCGAGCCCGTCATCAGCACGGTGAAGCCGTCCTTGCCGTCCGCCGCCCTCACGACGTTCCACAGCGCCTGCGTCTGGTCGTCGACGTTCCCGGTCGTACCGTTGAGCGTCACCGGGATGATCGTGGTGTGGCCGTCCGTCGAGACCAGGGCCGCGGCGGCCTGCTTGGCGGCCGCCGCCGCGGCCCCGGCCAGCGCCGTCGTTGGGCCGCCGGTGCCGGGCGCCGAGGCGCCCGAGCCGGCGCCGGCGCCGGCGAAGTCGCTGACCGCCGTCACCTTGGCGACGTTGGCCGCGCCCAGCGACCTGATCCGCTGCGCGAGGCTGGCGACCGCCGCCTGGAAGGCAGGGTCGCCGACCTTGAGGGCTGGCGACCGTACGATCACGACCTCGTTGTCCAGGTCGCTGCCCGGCAGGCGCTGCGAGAGCAGGGTGGTCGCCTGCTTGGACTCGGGGTCGTTCATGAAGTCGTCGGCGACCTTGAGGGTGTGCGAGAACAGGCCGAACAGCACGCCGGCCGCCACCAGGACGACCAGCCAGCCGCCCACCGTCCACCAGGGACGCCGGGCACAGGCCCGGGCGAGGCGTTCGGTGAGGTTGCGCACCATGGGTCCCTCCGTATCGGGCCGCGCCGGCCCTGCCGCGAGGGCGGCGGGCGGCCTTACCGGCCGCCCGCCGCCCAGTCCGTCTTCAGGCCGTTCACGTAGGCGCGCAACACGTCGCGACCGCGGCCCCTGAACATGTCCTCGTGGTGGTGCTGCTGCATGGCCTCGATCGAGGCCATGCCGTGGACCAGCGACCAGGCGCCGTGCCACATGACCATGATGTCCTCGTCGTCGCCGCGGAGCGTGCCCTCGGCGACGCCGTCACGCAGCACGTCGTCGAGGATCTGGAACAGCCGCGTCGGCGTGAACACGCCCTTCTCGGTGTCGATGTCGAGGGCCGAGAGGCTGTCGAACAGCAGGGCGAGCTCGCCGGGGTGCCGGCGGGCGAAGTCGAGATAGGCGACGCCGAGCTCGATCAGGCGCTCGTCGGGCGGCAGGCTCGGGCGGGACCTTGGCAAGGTGGGCCGCCACCTTGTCGAAGACCTCGCGAGCCAGCTCGAGGAGGATCTCCTCCTTGCCGCCCTCGAAGTAGCGGTACAGCGCGGCCGGGGTGAAGTCGGTGCGGCGCGCGAGCTCGCGCATCGACAGGTGCTTCGCACCTCTCTGCGCGACGATCGCGCGCGCCGCGCCGAGGATCTCCTTGCGCGTCTCGTAGTGTCGCCGCTCGCGCCGCGTCATGGTCGCCATCCGGCCCTCCGCCGTCTACGTCGTCCCCGGTCCGGAACACTGCTCGCTTTCGCAAACGCTGTTCACCGTACGCCGCCACGTGAGCGGCGTCAACCGACGCACTCGTGACGTAGACGAACGTAGCGCCGGAGGGATGATCGTGCGCGATGAGGACAGGGAGGGGCCGGCCGGGGCCCGGTGCGTTACTGCGAGAAGCGGAAGGTCTCCATCATCGAGCCGAGCGTACGGCCTTCGGTCTCCCACTTGTCGCGCGTGGTCTGCCCGGTCACCACGAAGGCGTAGTCACCGTGCGGGATCAGGTAGGTTATGGCGCCGACGTCGGCGTCGCCCACCTTGTAGGTGTAGGTGACCGAGAAGGCGGTGGAGCCGTTCACCTGCACGGTGGTCGGCGGGCCGGCCAGGCGGACCTGCTTGTTGGCGCCCAGGATCTGCTGGACCAGCGCCTTGAAATCGGCCGTGTGCTTGGCGATCGCCTCGGGGGTGGCCGCGCGGTTGAGCTTGTATACGGCGACCGAGACGGCGTCAATGAGCTGCCCGTTCACCGTGGTGCCCTTGGGGTCGGCGAACACCACGGAGTACTTCATCGCCGCGCCCTTCGGGGCCGGCGAAGCCTGAGCGGTCACGTAGCCTTGCGGGTACTCGAGAGTGAAACCGTACGGCTGGTTCCGGAAGGTCGACGAGGACCCTCCCCCGCCGCCGGCGCTGCAGGCGGCAGCGGCGAGGAGCGCCGCCAGGACGCAAGCGGCGGACACCATCCGGACTGTCCTCATCGGCCTTTCTCCTCGTCCATTCGCTTCAGGAACGCCTGAAGATCGGCGGCGATGTCGTCGCTCGACGGCAGCCCGTCACCCTCCGCCTGGTCAGCCGAAGCGGGGTCGCCGGCAGCAGACGCCTCCGATGTGCCGCCGCCTTGCACGGCGGTCGTCTCGTCCTCAGCCGCGTCGCCCGCGGCGACGCCTTCGTCGTCGTCGGCAGCCGGTGTGTCTTCGTCGTCTGCCTCCGCTCCACCTGTATCGGCCGCCCCGAGGGCGCCCTCGACCCTCGGGTCGCCGGCGCCGATGCCGCGCAGGCGGATGCCGCGCAGGGCGTCCTCGGCCCAGGGTCGGGCGACGGGGTCGTGCAGCGCGTTCTCGATCTGGCGCAGGGCGTCGGCGCCGAGCGCGACGAGCGTGTCGGCGGCGAGCTGCTTGAGCTCGTCGTCGCCGTCGCCGGCCAGGACCTCGGTCGACCCGATCGCCAGGTCGGCGACCGGCATCCAGTCGAGCGCCTCGAGCGCGTGCGCGCCGGTCTCGCCCTCGTCGAACGAGAGCTTCATCAGCGCCTCGACCACTGCCGGTCCGCGCTCGGCCAGGGACTTCTCGGCGTAGTCCAGGGAGCGTCCCGTCAGCTCGGTGCGCGGCACGGCGAGGAGCGCGATGAACACGGGCGTCTCGGTCGCCTCATCGAGCCCATCGACGAAGCCCTCGAGCTCGTCGGCGGCGTACTGCTCGTCCTCGTCGGTCTCGGCGCTCGAGCAAGCGTCGACCAGCTGTCGCGCCATCGCCACCTGCTGGTCGTAGTTCTCGAGCATGGCGTCTATGCTACCGCACGCACGAGGGGCGGGGCGGGCGCCTGTGGCGCCCGCCCCGCCCCTCGGCCAGCGGGCCTAGATCTCAGACTCCGGCGGCGCGCCGGCAGTCGGCACCTCGACCAGCTCCTCCGGGCCCTCGAAGAAGACCTTGTAGATCAGACCGGCGATCACCCCCCCGACGAGGGGGAAGAGGATGAACACCCAGAGCTGGCTGAGCGCCCAGCCGCCGACGAACAGGGCCGGCGCCAGGCTGCGTGCGGGGTTCACCGAGGCGTTGTCGACCGGGATCAGCACCAGGTGGACCAGCGTCAGCGCCAAGCCGATCGCGACCGGCGCCAGCGCCTTCGGCGCGCGCCGGTCGGTGGCGCCGTGGATGATCGCCACGAAGAAGAACGTGAGCACGATCTCGGCGACGATCGCGGCCGCCAGCGAGTAGCCGCCGGGCGAGTGGCTGCCGTAGCCGTTGGCGCCGAACCCGTCGGCCAGGGTGAAGCCGGGCTTGCCCTTGGCGATCACGTAGAGCACGGCCGCCCCGGCGATCGCGCCGGCGACCTGGGCGGCGATATAGGCGATCAGGTCCCGGGCGGGAAACCGCCGCCCGGCCCACAGGCCGACCGACACGGCGGGGTTGAGGTGCGCCCCCGAGATGGGGCCGATTGCATACGCCATGGTCAGCACGGTCAGGCCGAAGGCGAACGCCACCCCCAGGAACCCGATCCCCAGCCCCGGGAACGACGCCGCCAGGACGGCGCTCGCCGACGCCGCCGAAGACCAGCCAGAACGTGCCCAGGAACTCGGCGCCCACCCTCTTGCCCAAGGACATGTGACCCTCCAGTGGAGTGCGTGGGTGGCGCGGCGCGCGTCGCCGCAGGCGACGCGCGCCGCGCCGTTTCGACCACGCCTTACCCACGGCCCAGCGGCGACAAACGCCTGGGCGGGGTCGCGCCGTCCTTCACAGACTGCGGTGGCGGGGTATCCTAGGACCTGCGTCACCAAGGAGGAACGGATGCCTCTCGGAGGCTACTGCGAAGTCTGCCAGACCTGGGTGTGGGTCACGCCCTACGGCCAGTGCGAGCGCGGCCATCCGGCCGCGTCGGTGCGCGACGTCCAGCAGCTCAAGCCGTCGCAGCCGGCGGCCGGGGGCGAGCTCGTGCCGGCGAAGCTGGGCGACGAGCTCGCCCCCGACCGCCCCGCCCGCTTCCGCTTCTGGTGGCGCCACTCGCTGTGGGTCGCGTGGACCTTCACCGCCGGCTTCTTCAACTGGGTCGCCTTCATGTACATCGGCGCCCGGGCGCGCCACATCACGTGGGCCCTCTGGGGCTTCTTCTACATGATCCCGCTGGCGCTCACGATCGCCGCCCTGGGCACGCCACTCATCAAGGGCGCCTTCATCCTGCAGATGTTCTTTGCGGCGGCCTCGGTGCTGCACGCGCTCTACCTGCGCCCCTACTACCGGGCGATCATGTTCGGCGACCTGCCGTGGCCGCGGGCCCTGCCCGCGCCCCCGCAGCCGCCGCCCCTGTTCGCCCGCCAGGAGCGGGCCGCCCTGCCGCGCGGCATCGACGACGAGGCCGCCGACGTGCTCCGCGCCGCCCGCAGCCAGGTCGACGCCATCGCCGAGATCGCCGGCGGCCTCGGCAAGGCGAGCGTGCGCACCAAGGTGGCCGCGCTCTGCCGCACCGCCGACCAGATCCTCGCGGAGCTCGCGCAGCGCCCGCGCAAGCTCGGCGCCGCGCGCGGGTTCCTCAACTACTACCTCGACGCCACCGAGCGTATCGTTGCGGGGTACGCCGAGCTGGGCAGCCGCGACTCGTCGTCGCCCGAGGTCCAGGCCACGCTGGCCCGGGCCGAGGAGGCGCTCGACACCGTGCAGGCGGCGTTCGAGCAGCAGTTGGGTAACGTGCTCGAAGACCGCGTGCTCGACCTCGAGGCCGAGATCGAGCTGCTCGAGAAGACCGTCAGGCTGGACGACCTCTACACCCAGACAGGGGGGACCGCATGAACGACATCGAGCCCGTGCCGCCCGGCCGCGACATGCCCGTCGAGCCCGGCGCCGACACGCCGGCGGCGGGGCCGTTCGACTCCAAGGACCTGGCCCGCATCGACGACATCCGCAAGGACATCGACATCACCGACCCCCAGACCGTGCTGAGCTACGGCCTGCCCGCCCAGGGCCGCATCGCCAACTTCGCCGACTCGCTGCTCGGCGACGTGCGCACCAAGGACGCCGGCGAGAGCGGCAAGGCGCTCAACGAGCTGCTCAAGAAGGTCCGCGAGCTCGACATCGACTCGTTCGCGGCCTCTGGCGGCGGCTCGAAGATGCCGCTCGTCGGCCGCTTCCGCGACAGCTTCGCCCGCTTCGCCGACCGCTACCGCAAGGTGGCCGGCAACATCGACCGCATCGTCGACTCGCTCGAGAAGGGCCGTATGGGGCTGCTCAAGGACATCACCGTCCTCGACAAGATGTACGAGCTGAACATCGAGTACCTGCGGCAGCTCGACCTGTACATCGCCGCCGGCGAGGCCGCGCTCGAGCACGAGCAGACGGTCACTTTGCCCGGGCTCGAGGTCGAGGCCCGCACCTCCGACGACCCGATGGCCGCGCAGCGCTTCGCCGACTTCCAGCAGGCGCTGACCCGCTTCGAGCGCCGCCTGCACGACCTGAAGCTCACACGCATGATCGCGATCCAGTCGGCGCCGCAGATCCGCCTGATCCAGAGCAACGACCACGACCTGGTCGAAAAGATGCAGAGCTCGATCCTGACCACCGTGCCGCTGTGGAAGAACCAGGTGATCATCGCCATCAGCCTCTACCGTCAGCAGAAGGCGGTGGAACTGCAGAAGCAGGTCGCCGACACGACCAACGAGCTGCTGCAGAAGAACGCCGAGTTGCTGCGCCAGGGATCGGCCAAGGTCCAGAAGGAGGTCGAGCGCGGGGTCGTCGACGTCGAGACACTGCGCAAGGTCAACGACGAGCTGATCGCGACCCTCGAAGAGGCGATCGCGATCCAGGAGCAGGGCCGAGTGCGCCGGCTCGAGGCCGAGACGGAGATCACCCACATGCAGGGCGAGCTCAAGCAGAAGCTGATCGAGCTGCGCGGCCAGGCGCCGCAGATCGCGCCGGCGAGCGACCTCGGCCTGCCCAAGGGGGAGTAGGCCTCAGAGCGGAAATGCCTGCATCCGGCCGAAAACCGGGCGGCGGGCCGAGAGCGGCCTGAGATCCTACGCGGCACTTAAAGGCCGCTTAACACCAAGTCAACAAGGGCGGGAGATACTACCAATCGACCCCCCTCAAGGGCATCCCCAAGCCCTGGAAGAGCCCGGCTCCCCACCGGGCTCTTCCCCTTTTCGGGGTCGGAACGCGTCTCTCAGTAGTATCCGCCGTTCGAGTACGACCGCCGCGAGCGTGGCTGACCGGGTCGACGTTCCGAACCCGCGGCCCACGACCAGACGTCGAGCGCCAGGCCGGCCATGAAGATCGCCAGTCCCCAGCCGTGCAGCCCGTCGAAGGCGTTGACGGCCACCGCGTAGGCGATCGTCGTCCACGGCAGGAAGAAGAAGCCCAGGAACGGCCACCAGAACGAGCCGTAGGCGTCGCTCAGGTAGTTCGTGAACAGCCACATGACGATGATGGCCACGCGCGGACCGATGAACGACATGATCAGCAGCAGGCAGCAACCCATGCTCACTCCTTCGCGGTGGTCGAGGCGAACCTAGCAGGCGGCCCGGGGCCGGTCAACGCGGGGGTATGCTTCCCGGTGAAAGGAGGCGGCGATGGCCTACGAGGAACCGGGACCGGCCCAGCGCATCGTCGACGGGTTCGCGACGCGCGTGCTGCTGACGAGACACTATCGCGCGTTCGTCGTGGCGATGGGCCTACAGGGCGACGAGTCGTTCCTCGAGATCGGTCCGGGGGCGGGCGCGGCGACGAAGTACCTGATCGCCGCGCTCCCGCGCGGCCGCGTGGTCTGCGTCGACACCTCGGCCAACTGGCTCGAGTACGTGCGTAAGCGGCACGGCGACGCGCCGAACCTCGAGTTGCTGCACGGGACGCTGCAGGCGGCGTCGCTCGAAGCTTCGAGCTTCGACGCCGCCCTGGTCCACTGGATGCTCCACGACGTGGAGGCGGCCGACCGGGCGGCTTTCGTCGGCGAGATCGCGCGACTGCTGCGCCCGGGCGGCCGCCTCTTCTTGCGCGAGCCGTCGGGCGGACATCACGGCATGCCCCCCCAGGAGGTGCGCGACCTGACCGCGGCGGCCGGCCTGGTCGAGACGCGCTCGGAGGAAGGCAGGACCACCTTCGCCGGCGCGTGGTTCGCCGCGACCTCCGAGAAGCCGTCCGCCTGACTCACTCCGCCACGAGGTCCCGGTACTCCGGGTGCCGGCGGATGTAGACCTCGATGAACTCGCACGCCGGCACGACCTTGAGGCCGCGGGCCCGGACGTCGTCGAGCGCGAAGCGCGCGAGACGGCTCCCCAGCCCGCGGCCCTCGAAGGCGGGGTCGACCTCGGTGTGGGGGATGACGATGCGGTCGTCGACACGACGATAGGTCGCGTAGCCGGCGCGCTCGTCCCCCACGTAGAGCTCGTAGCGGTTCCGCTCGGGGGCGTCGCGCACCACCACCTCGTCCTGGGCCGTCATCGCACACCCGTCGTCGGGTCTTCCTCGCCACACCCGCCCGGCGCGTTGCCGTCGATCACGGCGCGCAGTCGCCGGCGCAGCTCGTCGATGCCGTCGCGGTCGACGTGGCGGCCGAGCAAGCAGTCGACGGCGCCGACGAAGACGGTGCGGCCGCGGGCGAGCGCCTCGAGCCCCCGCGCCGTGAGGCCGGCGTAGACCACCCGCCGGTCGCTCGGGCAGGCTGCACGCATGACCAGGCCACGCTCCTCGAGCCGATCGACGAGCCTGGTCACGCCGCTCTTGCTCATCAGCATCGCTGCGCTGATCTCGACCATCCGAAGCTGCTGTTCCGGCACGCCCGACAGGCGCAGAAGCAGCTCGATCTCTTCGGGCAGCAGCCCCAGCTCCTCGCCGAGCTTCGACGCCATGCTTGCGCGCAGCACGCTGGACACGCGCTGGAGGTCGAACCACAGGCCGATCACGTCGCCGCCGGCGTCGCCGACAAGCCCGGCCGAAAGGTCCGCAGGCTGCTCGTCGGGAGCCTTCGTCATCATCGCGTCCTCACTCATGTCCGCCTTGTACCCAGGTTTGGCTCCGCGTAATACCGGTCAGAATAGTTGCACTGTAAAGTATTCTACTCGGTACGACCGGAAGAAGAAAGGGTACGAGCGTGATGACCCACACCGCGACCATGACCACCGACAGCCTCTACGCAGAACCGGCCGACCGCGAGCGCATCGAGAAGGTGGCCGGCGCCCTCGAGGCGAACGGCATCCATGCCCTCATCGCCGACGACTTCGACCACGCTCGCCGGCTCGTCCTCGAGCAGCTTCCCGAGGGCGCCGAGGTCCACGAGGGCGCGTCCGTGACCCTGGAGATCCTTGGCGTGAAGACCGAGATCGAGGAGTCGGGCCGGTACGATGCCGTGCGGCCGCGCCTCTGGGCCATGGACCGCGAGACCCAGCTACGCGAGATGCGCAAGCTCGGCGCCGGCCCCGACTTCATCGTCGGCAGCGCCCACGCGGTCACCGAGGACGGGCACTTGGTGGTCGCCTCCAAGACCGGCAGCCAGCTTGCCGGCTACGTGTTCGGCGCCGGCCATGTGGTCCTCGCCGTGGGCAGCCAGAAGATCGTGCGCGACGTGGCCGAGGGGCTGCGGCGCATCGAGGAGTACGTGGCTCCCCTGGAGGACCGGCACATGCTCGATCTCTACGGCATCCACACGGCCGTCAACAACGTGCTGATCGTCAACGGCCAGGACAACCCGCGGATCACCGTGATCCTGATCGACGCGGCCGTCGGCTTCTAGCACGCATGCAGACGGTCCAGACAGGCAGGGAGGACACCATGAACGTCGCCATCATCGGAGCAGGCAACGTAGGAGGCGCGCTGGCGAAGGGCTTCACCGACGCCGGGCATACCGTCACGATCAGTTCGGCAAGTGGAGACACGGCGAGTGCGGTCGCGAGTGAGACCGGCGCGAGGGCGGCGGGCTCGAACGATGAGGCCGTCCGCGACGCCGAGATCGTGGTGCTGGCGGTACGGCCCAGCGCCGCGACGGCGATCGTCGAGGAGCTGGGCGCGGCCCTGGACGGCAAGGTGCTGATCGACGCCACCAACCAGCTCAACGACGACTACAGCGACCTGGTGCGCTGGGACGCCTCGGTCGCGGAGCAGCTCGCCGACCTCACGCCGGCGGCGGTCGTCAAGGCCTTCAACACCGTGTTCGCCGCCGACATGCCGACGGGCTCGGCCGCCGGTGAGAAGCTCGACGGCTACTTCGCCGGCGACGACGAGGCGGCCAAGGGCAAGGTGGCGGCGCTGCTCGCGTCGGTCGGGTTCCGTCCGGTAGACGTCGGCGGTCTGAGCAGGGCGCGCGCGCTCGAGGCCATGGCGCTCGTGAACATCAGCCTCCAATTGCGTAACGGCTGGCCGTGGCAGAGCGGGTTCAAGCTGGTGGGTCCGACGGGATGAGGCGGCGGGCGCCGGGGCGGGCGAGGGTGGCCTGGAGATCCCTCGCCCGCCGCGGCGCCCGCCGCATGAACGGCCTTAGGCCGCCCGCTCGGTCTCGCCGGCCGGGGTCTCTGCGCCCTGGCCCTGCTTCAGCCGCCCCAGCATCTCGCGGAACGCGGCGTCGTCGGGCATCTCGATCCCCGGGACCGAAGGCAGCCCCGCGAGCCGCGTGACCAGGTACTCCGTGTGACCGACGCAGGCCGGCGCGTGACCGGCAAGGACGGCCTCGGGCTCCAGCTGCCGCACGCTCGTGTTGATGGCGCGGGCGAACTTCCCCGGGTCGATCAGGTCGATCCAGGGATGGTTGGCGTGGTTGAACGCGACGAAGCCGTCGTCGAAGCCCTCCATGAAGTCGTTCGCCCCCTCGCCGGGGCGCGGGACGAGCGCGCCGAACGAGTCGGCTGAGAACAGCGTCCGGGTCTTCACGTCGAAGAAGCCGATCGACGCGGCCGAGTCGAACAGCGGCGGCCGCACGACGCGGAATTCCCGGTCGCCGGCGCGGAAGGACTGACCTGGGTTGACGAAGAACACGCGGTCCGGCGTGAGCGGCGCGTCGTTGCCGATCTTCAGCATCCCCAGGAAGTTGAGCACCACGCGGGCGTTGGGAGCCTGCTCGAGCAGCGCCGCGAGGTTGCCGCTGTGGTCGCGGTCGTCGTGGGTCAGCAGGATCCAGCGCAGATCCTCCGGCTCGATCATCGACCACAACGTCCCCAGCAGGTCGTCGCCGGTGCCGGCCAGCCCCGTCTCGATCAGGATGGGCTCCGACGAGCGGATGAGGAACACGTTCATCGGCAAGAAGCCGAACGCCCCCGCCGGCTCGTGGAACGGCAGCACGTCGATGTCGTGACATGCCCTGTACGGTCTGATCATCCCCCTACCTCCCCAGGTCGCTGTTGTCGGCAGGCTCCCCGCCAAGGGGGTGGGACCTAACCGTTGGGCGGCTTCCGGACCGCCGCATCCGGTCCGCGTCAACGTCCGCGTCAACGCCGCCGCTCCTCTCGACTGCGCGTAGCATGGACCGGAGGTGCGCGTTCGAGCTTGCGAGGGAGGCGTCATGCAATCGAGACTCGATCGGCTGTCGCAGGGGTTGCTGAGCGCGATCTTCGTCGCGGAGGTCGCGGCGGGCGCCGTTGCCTTCTATCTCAAGGCGTACCGGCCGTGGCAGACGCGCTGGGGGGCGAGCGACGAGCTCGTCGCTCGGCAGCTGCCGGGCGACGAGCTCGTCGCTCGCCCCACCTGGAACGCCACCCGCGCCGTCGAGGTCGCGGCCACGCCCGAGCAGATCTGGCCGTTCCTCGTGCAGCTCGGCTGGGGCCGCGGCGGCTGGTACGGCTACGACCTCGTCGACAACCGCGGCCGGCCGAGCACGTGGGAGATCCTGCCCGAGCACCAGCACCTCGAGGTCGGCAAGGACTTCCCGATGAGCCCGGTGACGGCGATGTACTGCGTCGCCTTCGAGGAGCCGAGCTGGATGCTGTGGCAGGGCCGCAGACCCGAGCCCGACCCCGACGTGGCCGCCGGTGCGGCCGGCGGTGTGGCCGCCGGAGCGGCCGGCGCGGGCGAAGTCCCCTCCGGCCAGGCCCAGAAGCTCGTCGCCGGTTCGGGCACCTGGCTCTGGTACCTCGACCCCATCGACGACTCGCACACGCGACTGGTCACGCGCATGCGGGACGAGTACCGGGTCACCTCGCCGCTGATCGTCGCGCAGCTGCTGACCGACGCCTTCGACTTCCCGTTCATGCGCAAGGTGCTGCTCGGGATCAAGGCGCGAGCGGAGGCGCTGGCCGCGCGGCAGGCGGAAGGCGAAGGCGCCGCGGCCGGCGGGGGGACGTTCTCGACGGACGGCGGCGGCGCAGAAGAAGGGACCTGACGGAGGGCCCGGGGGCGGCGGGCGACGCAGAGTGACGCCGCGGGCGGAGCCCGCGGCGTCTCAGTCCTGCGTCGCCCGCCGCCCCTCGCAGATCGCGCACTCGCAGCCGTCGAGGTGGTGCCAGCCGACCGGTCGCAGCGACCCGATGGGCCGCGAGACGAAGTTGACCTTGTCGGCCGCGGCCCCGGCGCGGGGGGTGCGGGCCGGCACGGCGGCGACGAAGCCGACGTGCGGCAGGTAGAGATTCATGTACTCGTCCCAGGCGAACTGCCGCGTCGCGCAGACCTGTTCGAGCGTGAGCAGCCCGCCCGTGGCCGCCTGCGCGTCCCGTGGCGCCGCGGCCGCCTCCTCGAAGAACTCGGTCGCCCGCTTCAGCGATTCCTCGCGCTGCTCCGGCGTGGCCTTGCGCACCTCTTCTTCGACGGCCCGGGGGTCGAACGTGGCCGCGAGGGTCACGGGCCCGTCCGGCTCAGCCTCCCAGATGCCTTCCTCCAGTGAGGCGGACAGACCACCGGCCCTGGCCGATGGGCCGCGTTCGCCCTCGCTCCCCGGCTCGCGCACGACTGCGCTGAGAGGATCGTTCTGATGCATCGTCGCGGTCGTCGGCGGTTTGAGCGGCGCCGAGTCGTCGGGGTCCCACACCGCCGGGATTGCGCCGCCGGGCTGGCCGGCCTTCTCAGCCGCCGCCTCGGACGCCAGCGCCTCGGCGAGGGCAGCCTGAGCCTGGGCCGCCTCGAGCGCCTCGGGTGTCTGCGCCGGGGCCGCTGCAGGCTCGGGCGGCGCCGCCTCATCCGCCGACGCGGCGACCGGGGCAGCCGCTTCGGGCGCCGGCGGCTGCACCGCCGCCCCCGCCTGGACGGGAGGGTGGGGCGGCGGCGCCTGCGGCGCCGCCGCCCTCTCCGCTACCGGTCCGGCGGGCGCCGGGGGAGCCGCCGGCGCCGCCACCTGCGCGGCCTGCTCCTCCGTCGCCTCACGCCCGGACCCGGGCCCGGCCTCGGCCGGCGCCTCCCGCAACTGGGCGAGGTAGAAATCCCCCTGGTACTCGACGATGTGCGTGTACGGCGGGCGTTCCTCGATGGTCTCGATCACCGAGGCGCCACCGGCGTTCATCGCCGTCAGCAGGTCACGCTCGCGACGGTCGCCGAAGCGCTTCTCCTCGCGCCCCTCCGCCCAGCGGTCGCGCGAAGCCCCGCGCGACAGGATGCGCACGCCGACGACGTTCCACTCGGCCGGCAGCTCGCACGACTGGTAGATGCCCCTGGGCATCAGGTGATGGGTGTGGACGCTGTCGTCGACCGGCCCGCCGGCCTCGTCGAGCTGCACGTACAGGTCCTCGTCCCAGGTCCGCACCACGGCCTGGACGGTGCCGGTCTCGTCCACGACCGGCCACACGTCCTCGATCGCCGTAGGGACCTGCGCTATGTCGATGCCGAGCAGTTCGGCCCAGGGCTCGCTCATCCGTGCCTCGATACTGAGGGAAGACCCGCCACCTCCCATACTCGGCCACAGAGGCGGTTCCCTGAAGGGGCCAGGGCGAGAAATGCGCGTGCGTCGACGGCCGGCGGCGGGCGCGGCGGGGCGGGGGCGCTCGCGAGCGCCCCGCCCCCGCCCCGCCGGGCAGGTTCAGCGCCTCACGCTGCCATCCGCTGCGCGCCGATCATGTGCTCGAACCCGATCCGCCAGGTGTTGAAGCACGGCTGGTAGCTCAGCCAGCGCCTCGCCCGGGCGTTCGAGGCTCCGCGCTGCACGGTCGCCCGGTACACCAGGTGCTGGCGGCCGAGCGTGCGGATGACGAGCGCCGGCACGTGCCGCGGCGTCGGCGCCTCGAGGAGCCTGGCGTAGACCGGCACCCACTCGGACAGATGAGCGGGGCTGTCGTCGCAGATGTTGAAGACGCCGGTCGGCCCCTCGAGCACGTGCATGACCGCGGCGGCGGCGTCGTCGACGTTGATGAACGACGTCATCCCGCGCCCGTCCCCGACGATGGGATAGTGACGCTGGCGCACGAGACGCGCGACCTCGCCGTCGGGAGCGTAGGCCGTCCCGGGCCCGTAGAGCGCGCCGTAGCGCAGGGCCACTCCCTCTATGCCGGGCGTGTCGAGGGTGATCTCCTCGAGCGCGGCGATCGCCTCGACCGTGCGACGCCGCACCTCCGAGACGCCGTCGCCGAGGTCGAGCGGGTCGCCCTCCGACTTCACCCACTCGCCCGAGGCGGCGTAGACATGGGCATAGCTCTGGGCGATGAAGCGACGGGCGCCGGCCGCCACCGCGGCGTCCATGAGGTTGCGGGTGCCCTCAACCCGCATGCGGTCGAGAGCGCCGAACTGCGCCGCGCCGTCGGGCGCGATCGCCCGCGGCCGGTCGCCGAGCTGGTCGACGACGACCTCGGGCCTGGACGACGACAGGACCTTCTCGAGCGCCTCGCGATCGTAGACGTCGGCGACCACGCCGCGCGCGCCCGCGTGCGTGAGGGCGGCGGCGCGCTCGTTCGAACGGCTCATGCCTGTGACGGTGTGGCCTGCCTGTACCAGCAGCGGCACCAGCCGGCTGCCGATCACGCCGGTCGCGCCGGCGACGAAGACATCCATGACGATCTCCCGGATCGTTGGCTTCAGACCGGGATGTGTTCCCCGTCTTGCGCGCGCGAGCGCCGTTGAGCCCGTCGGGCCGCGCGTCAGAGGCGCGCCAGGCGCGCCGCCTTGCCGAACATCGCCGGCCGCAGGTCCCACAGCCACGACAGCTCGACGATGTCGGCGTTGTTGCACTTCGTGCAGGAGGCGGCCTGGGAGACGAGCTCGCGGCGCCGCGGCAGCTCGAGGACCTCGCTCAGGCGGGCGCCGCGGGCGCGCAGGTCACGGACCTGCGCCAGAGGCACCTCTGTGCGCAGGCAGTCGCGGACGGCGCCGTCCGACTCGACGGTGACGAGCGCCCGCGGCGCGCGGCAGGTGTAGTCGCGCACGTCTGGGTCGCGCGCCAGCAGGTCGAGGTAGGCGCGCGTGGGCATGATCGGGTAGCCGGCACGGCGGAGGGCGGCGGCCTGAAGGGCCGCCGCCCGGATCTCGTCGGGCGGCAGCGCCAGGTCTTCGCGGCGGCCGGCGAAACCGGCCGCCGTCATGTCGCCGCTCTCCATCGGGCAGAAGTACAGGCCGGCGCGCCAGCGGCGGGCGACCGGGGCGACCCGCGCGAGCGCCCCCGGGTTGAGGCGCGAGAGGACGGTGTTGACCAGCAGCCGGGGGCGGCGCGGGTCGCCCCACAGGCCGTCGGCGAACGCGTCGAGCCGGTCGAACAGGCCCGGCAGCGCGCGCAGCTCGTCGTGCGCCGCGCCCACATCGTCGAGGCTGAGGATCAGCGTGTCGACCGAGTCGCGCAGCTCGGGCCAGCGCTCGGGCAGATACCAACCGTTGGTGATCAGGGTCACCGACAGCCCGGCGCGGCGGGCGGCGAGCAGCAGCTCCGGCAGGTCCTGCCGGAGCAGCGGCTCGCCGCCCCACACGACCACCTGCGCGAAGCCCGCGCGCCCGGCCTCGCGGTACAGCCAGGCGACCTCGTCGGTGCCCAGCTCTCCTCGAGAGGGGTCTCGCCACAGACAGGTCCTGCAGCCGGCGTTGCAGCGCGCCGTCACCAGGTGGCTGAGCGTGTGGGGACGGCCGCGAAGGCGCGCCCGGGCCAGGCGCGAGACGAAACGGGGTCCGGAGGATGCAGCGACCATCCTCACAAGTGTAGCTCCGCCGTGACGGCGCCAACGCCAGGTCGCGGTCGAGACCGCCCCGCCGAGGGTACACGTCCCTGGTAGCCGGGGCACCGGCGTCTCCCGGTGCCGGTGACGACGGGAGGACACATGAGCGAGCTGCGATCGGCGTTCGTGATCGGCGCCGGCACGGCAGGGACCAAGGCCGCGCGCGATCTGGCGGCAGCCGGGGTCGAGGTGACGATCGCCGAGTCGGGCGAGCCGGGTGGGAACTGCGTGTGGCGCGGCTGCGTGCCCAAGAAGGCCCTGTACGAGGCGGCGGCCACGATCCGTGGCCTGGCCGCCGCCTCGCGTTTCGGCCTCACGCTCCCCCGCGGCGCCCCGCTCGACTGGACCCGCCTGATGACCTGGAAGGAGCACGTGCAGCGGGCCTACGTGGGCGACCAGCGGGCGGAGTTCGCCCGCCGCGGCATCGAGCTGCTCGAGACCGGGGCCGCCTTCGCCTCGCCCGGGGAGATCGTCGCCGGCGGGCGCAGCTATCATCCCGACGTGGTCGTGATCGCGACCGGCTCGGAGCCGGTGCTGCCGCCCATCCCCGGCATCGGGCTCGCCGACACGAGCGAGGACGCCCTCTCCTACAGCGAGCGGCCCTCGTCGCTGGCGATCCTCGGCGGCGGCTACATCGCCATGGAGTTCGCCGCCATCTACGCCTCGTTCGGCACCGACGTGACGGTGATCGTGCGCGGCGACCGGCCTCTGCAGCGGTTCGACCACGAGATGGCGGCCCAGGTGCGGCGCGGCCTCGACAGCATCGGCGTCAAGTTCGTCATGGAGACGGCCGTGACCTCGATCGAGGGCGCGCTCGGCGACCTGCGGGTGGCGCTCAGGGGCCCGGATCGGGTCGGCCACGTGCTGCGCGCCGCCCGGCTGCTCGCGGCCACCGGGCGGCGCCCCGCCCTCACCGGACTCGGCCTCACGAACGCAGGCATCAAGCTGGACGACCACGGCGCGCCGGTCGTCGACGCCGCCCTGCGCACGAGCAACCGACGCGTCTGGTTGGCCGGCGACGCCGTCGGCGGCATCGAGCTGACGCCGGTCGCCAACCTGGAAGGCGAGCGCATCGCCCGCTCGCTGCTCAGCGGCCGCGAGCAGAGGATCGACCTGTCGGCCATGCCGACGGCCTGCTTCTCCGTCCCCGAGGTCGCCCAGGTCGGCATCACCGAGGAACAGGCGCAGGCGCGCGGCCTCACGTACACCGTCGGGCGCGACGACTTCCGCTACACGGCCCAGGCGATCATCGGTGAGCGGAGCGAGGGGCTGGTCAAGATCGTGGCCGGGCAGGACGGCCGCGTGCTCGGCGCGGCGATCGCCGGCGCGCACGCGTCCGAGCTGATCTACCCCTTCGCCCTGGCCGTCGGCACGCGCATGACCGCCGGCCAGATCGCGTCGCTACGCGCCATCCACCCCTCGTACAGCGAGGCGCTCAACTGGGCGGCTGGCGCCGTGCCGGAGCAGGTCGAGCTGGAGAAGGCCGCGTAGGCGGCGGGCAGCTTCGCGGCACAGAGAGGGGCGGGGAGCCTCCCGGCTCCCCGCCCCTCGTCGTTTCCCGGTGCAGTGGTGAAATGCACTTCCAGTTTACGCCGTCGCCGGCCCAGTTCCTTTCGGATCCCGCCCCGCTTTCATACAGACGCCCCCGCAAGCTCGACGAGCGCCGCCACCGTTCGCCGGTTGCGGGTCGTCGCGGTGGCGGCCAGCACCCGCTCGAAGTAGGCGTTGTTCAGCTTGCTGCGCCCGTAGCCGTGCGGCAGGTACAGGTAGATCGCCTTGCCGGAGAAGGCCGCCTGCTCGCCGTCGGCCGCCGGGAGCCGCAGGGTCGTCCACACGACCTCCTCGACGGGATCGAAGAGGAAGGTGACGTGCCGCAGCTTCTCGTCGGCACCGGTGAAGGGGTCGGCGGCGGCGATCGCGACCAGCCGCTCGGCCGTCAGCACCAGGACCCGGCTGCGCACGCCGAACTCGCGGCCGAGCAGCTCCTCGATCGCCGCCGCATGCGCGGCCGGCTCGCCGTCAGCGGCCTCGAACACGACGTTGCCGCTCTGCACGTAGGTCCGCACGGCGCCATATCCAAGGCCCTCGAGCGCCCGCCGCAGGCCCGCCATCTCGACCTTGACGCCGCCGACGTTCACCGCCCTCAGCAGGGCGACGTAGCTTGCCACTTGCTTCTCCTTGCCGCCGTCACCCAGTCGTACCCGCCAGCGGTGACGGGAGCACCTGCGGTGGGTAAGCCGACCTCAGACCGCGAGGAGCGACGCGAAAGGATGACGTGATGACCCAGACCAGGATCTCGGCCGACCCCGGCATCCCGGTGGTGGCCTACACGAGCGAGCTCGCGGCGCCGCGGGCGCTCGTCTACCGCGCCTTCATCGACCCGGACCTCGTTGCACGCTGGCTGGGGCCGCGCCGCCTGACGACGACCATCGAGCTTTGGGAGCCGCGCGACGGCGGCGCCTACCGGTTCGTGCAGCACGACGCCGACGGCAACGAGTACGCGTTCCGCGGCGAGTTCCGCGGCGACCCGTCGCCCGGTCGCATCGTCCAGACGTTCGAGTACGAGGGTGCGCCCGGCCACGTGGCGCTGAACACGGCGAGCTTCGTCGAGCGCGGCGGCAGGACGCTGGTCAGCGTGAACTCGGTCTACGCCACGGTCGAGGAGCGCGACGCCGCCTACGAGACCGGCATGGCGCACGGCATCACGGAGTCGATGGAGCGGCTCGACGAGCTGCTGGCCGAGCTGCAGCGGAAGGCGGCCTAGCGCTGGGTAAGGAGCGGCTGCTCGCGCTCCAGCGCGAGCAGCCGCTCCTTCATCGGCAGGCCGCCGCCGTAGCCGGTCAGGCGGCCGTCGGAGCCCACCACGCGGTGGCAGGGCACCACGATGGGCAGCGGATTGAGGCCGACGGTGCGGCCGACCGCGCGTTGCGCGGTCGGCCGCACGACCTCGCGGGCGATGTCCGAGTACGAGACCGTCTCGCCGTACGGGATCGCCGCCACCGCCTGCCACACGGCAATCTGGAAGGCGGTGCCTTCGACACGCATGGGAAGGTCGAAGGCATGCAGCGCGCCGGCGAAGTAAGCGGCGAGCTGCTCGGCCGCGTCGTCGAGCAGGTCGTCGGCGCCGCCGGCGGCCTCGGCCGCCGGCGGCGTCCCTCCGGACAGGTCGATGCCGACCAGCTCGCCGCCGTCGGCGATCAGCGTCAACGGGCCGAGCGGCGCGACGATGCGCCGCCAGCGCACCTCGGCGCCCGGCCTGGCGGCCGGCCTGTCGTTCGCCGGCATCGGACCCTTCGTCGAGCGGTCCTTACGGGGTAGCCGCCAGATCGTCGTCATGGGTGTCCTCCTCGGTCACCTGCGCACCAGCGCATGGTCTTGTTCAGTTGAACATGGCCGCCAAGTGCCGACCACTGATGAAGATGATGCGCCCGACGGCACGCACGTTCCGGCGGGTTTCGGCCATGGACCGCCCGCAGTCCATGGCCGTTTCCCGCTAGTCTTGGTGGGCTCTGCGGGTACACTCCGGGACATGGCGATCCCCGATCCCGATACCTGCTTCAAGGCGATGCAGAGCCGCGACGCGCGGTTCGACGGCTGGTTCTACGTGGCCGTCTCGTCGACCGGCATCTACTGCCGCCCGAGCTGTCCGGCGATGATGCCGCGGCGCGAGCACGTGACCTTCTACCCGACCGCGGCCGCCGCCCAGGCCGCCGGCTTCCGCGCCTGCCTGCGCTGCCGCCCCGACGCGTCGCCGGGTTCGCCGCAGTGGAACCTACGGGCCGACGCGGCCGGGCGCGCGATGCGTCTCATCGCCGACGGCGTCGTCGACCGTGACGGCGTCGACGGATTGGCGCAGCGCCTGGCGTATAGTCCGCGTCAGTTGCGCCGCCTGCTCCAGATCGAGCTCGGCGCGGGGCCGCTCGCGTTGGCGCGCGCGCAGCGCGCGCAGACTGCGCGGCTGCTGATCGAGACCACCGACCTGCCGTTCGCCGACGTCGCCTTCGCGGCCGGCTTCGCCAGCCTGCGCCAGTTCAACGACACCGTGCGCGAGGTGTACGCGCGCCCGCCGCGAGAGCTGCGTCGGCGGGCGCGCCGGCACGTGGAGCGACCCGGCGGCGACCCGTCGCCCGGCTCCATCACGCTGCGACTGCCGTATCGGGAACCGTTCGACGCCGCCGGTCTCCTGCGCTTCTTCGCCGACCGCGCGGTCGCCGGGGTGGAAGAGGTCGTCGACGGCCGGCTGCTGCGGACGCTGCGCCTGCCGCACGGACCGGCCGTCGCGCGGCTCACGCCGCGCGACGGCCACATAGAGGCGGAGCTCCGCCTCACCGACCTGCGCGACCTGGCCGCGGCGGTCGGCCGCTGCCGCTCGTTGTTCGACCTCGATGCCGACCCGCGCGCCATCGACGCGGCGCTCGCGGAGGACCCGGTGCTGGCGCCGTCGGTCCGCCGGGCGCCCGGCAAGCGGGTGCCCGGCGCCGCCGACGGCGCCGAGATCGCCGTGCGCGCGGTGCTCGGGCAGCAGGTCTCGCTGGCCTCGGCGCGGGCCACGGCGGCCAAACTGGTCGACCAGCTTCGGCGAGCCGCTGGCGCAGCCGGACGGCTCGCTGACGGCGACCTTCCCCGCCGCCGAGGCGCTCGCCGAGGCCGACCCGGCCCGGTTGCCGATGCCGGCCGCCCGGGCGACGACAATCCGGACCCTCGGTCGCGCCGCAGCCGACGGCTCGCTCGATCTCAGTCGCGGCGCCGACCGCGACGAGACGCGGCGGCGTCTGCTGGAGATCCCGGGAATCGGCCCGTGGACCGCCGAGTACGTGGCGATGCGCGCGCTGGCCGACAGCGACGCCTTCCCCGCGACCGACCTCGGCATCCGGCGCGGGCTGGAGACCCTGCTCCAGCCGGCGAGCCCGACCGCCGCGGAACGGCTGTCGCAGCGCTGGCGCCCTTGGCGAGCCTACGCCGCGCAGCACCTCTGGAGCGTGCCGCACTCCTGATGCGTACCCGACAACGAGAAAGGGGCGGGGGTGCGGGCGTCCGCCCGCACCCCCGCCCCTCACACACTCGAATCCTAGAACGCCCCCCACTTCTGCTCGCCGGGGATGTAGTAGGACGGGCAGAGGAAGCGGAACATGTTGGCCACCTTGTGGGCGCGCTCCAGATGCTCCTCCGACTTGGCGTGCTCGGCCTTGAGCTTGTCGCCGAAGACCTCGTCGAAGTACGCCGCGGCAGCCGCCTGGCGCTCTTCATCACTCGAGAAGTCGGTGCGGATCGTGCGCAGCTCGCCGGGGTCCAGCCAGTAGCCGCCGCACTCGGGGCACTCGTCGACGGTCACGTCGCGCTTCACGCTGAAGAAGTGCCGCTTCAGCTGGATCTTGTCCGTGCACTGCGGGCAGTGCAGAGGCCCGGGATCGATCGTCACGCCCGGCACCCGCGAGATGTCGAGCAGCGCCTCGCCGGCCGCCTCCTTGGGCTCGTCGAACCGCTGCAGCTCCATCCACGTGAACCAGATGCCGCCGCAGCCGTGGTCGCAGACGTACACGGTGACGCCGCCGGCCTCCTTGGGATCGAGCTGATGGTGGCACGCGGGGCAATCCATGAGGAACTCCCTTCGCTGGTCATGCGGTCTGCTGAGACTTCATCGGCCGGACGCCGCGAAAAGCATAGTCCCGGGCCCGTGCCGGGCGAAGGGACGGGGGCGCCGTCAGGGTGCGCCGGCGCCCCCGTCCCTTCGCCCCTTACGCCGCCAGAGGCGCCAGCCGGTCGACCCGCTGCTTGATCGGCGGCTGCAGCGGGCCCCCCTTGTCGTCGGACCACGGCCGCACGCGCAGCTCGGGCGGGCCCGTCATCGTCGTCGGGTACTGGGGGTCGACGAACGCGAGCATCGCCATGTCCTCGGGCAGGCCGGAGCTCTCGTTCGGGTCCTTGTAGATCTTCTCGAGCGCATCGATCAGCGCCTGCGGGTCGCGCACCAGCGTGACGCCGACGTGGTCGGCCAGCAGCACGCGGCTGCGCGAGACCCTGCGCGACCAGAAGATGGCCGGGTAGTAGCAGAGCAGCGCCGCCGGCATCAGCGACCGGGTCTGCATGACGTACCCGAGCGCCGCCACGTTGCCGGCCAGCACCGAGGCGAACCGCAGGTCGCCTCCGACGGCTCGCGCCACCAGGTGGCCGATGACCGCCTCGAGCTCGTCGCGTTCGAGGAGCTGGAGCAGCCCGGTGGTGACGACGATCTGCGGCACCCGCGGCGATCCGACGATGAACCCGTTCGGGGCGCGGTCGTCGATCACCCCCAGCATCGGCAGCCGGATGCCGGCAGCGACCGCCATCTCCTCGAGGATGTCCGACAGGCGTGCCTCCTCGGCCGAGCTCGGGTCGCGCGAGCGGAGCTGGCGCAGCACCAGGCGTTCGGGCCGCAGCACGCACCAGGCCAGCCAGGGCAGGTAGATGACGCAGCAGATGCCGACGGCGATGGCCACGATGACGATCTCGACGCGGAGCCTGCTCACGCCCCAAAGCAGCGTGAAGATCTCGCCGTACACGGCGCCGAGGAACAGCGCGGCCGCGAGCCCGACGATGAAGCCGACGGCGACGATGGTCAGGCATTGCATGGTGACGGCCAGCAGCGACCGGCGGCGGGCCGACCTGACCTGGTCCAACAGGTCGGCCGGCATGCGAGAGGCCGGCGGCAGCGTGCCGATGGTGGTGTCGACTGGCCCGGACATCACGACGAACGGTATCGGCTGCTCAGCGTCGAAAGAACAGCCCCTGGCCGGAGGCGCTCAGTAGTGCTCGTGCCGCGGCGCGACGACGAACGGGCGCGTCTTGCCCCTGACGGGCCAGACGAGGGCGAACCCGAGATACGCCGCGCCGACGAACAGCGCCGGCCAGCCCAACGACACCCCGGAGTACACGTCCCTCGGCGTGCTGATGCTTGCGACCAGCCGGGAAGCCACCGTGGACTGCGCCGTGACGACCAGCCGCCGTTCTCCCCACACGGCGCCGACCGTATCGGTCGACGGACCGGGCGCGAGGGTCGAGAAGTCGAAGGAGCCGGCAGGTCCATACTTGCGGTCCGGCAGCCACAGGCGCCACGCGACGTACCCGATGACGGTCCTCTCCCCGCCCGGCGGCACGACCGGCTCGAGGCTGGCGCGGACCGTCGACTCGGCTCCGTGGAAGCGCGCGGGCGCCGACACGAAGGACTCACGCGGCGCGTTTGCCCTGATGACCCCGGTCACGGTCAGGGTGCGGAGATGCCACGGGCCGAGCGGGCCGATGGTGAAGGCCCACGAGGCCAGAAGGATGGCGGTGAAGCCCAACGCCATCCATGGGGACAGCAGTCGCTTCATACGAAGAGTCTACTCCCAGCCATCGGTCACGCGCGGGGAGCGGAGAGGGGCGGGGGAGCGCGGCCAAGCCGCCCGCTCCCCCGCCCCCATCCTCACCCCGCAACTCCAACGGCGTCTGGCCCCCGGGACCCGGGGAACCCCCTTTGGTCGGACAACGTACGAAGGAGGAGAACATGAGCCGCTATCTCATTGAGGGTACCTACACGGCCGCCGGGGCGAAAGGACTACTCGCCCAGGGCGGCACCAGCCGCAAGGCGCAGATCGACGGGCTGTTCAAGGAGCTCGGCGGGTCGATGGAGGCGTTCTACTGGGCGTTCGGCGACACGGACTTCTACATCATCGGCGATGTGCCCGACCAGGCGACGGCCGCCGCGATCGGCCTGACGGTCTCGGGAGCCGGCGCGGTCCGGATCCGCACGACGGTGCTGCTCACGGCCGAGGACATCGACAAAGCCAAGGGCAAGAAGGTGCCGTACACGGTCCCCGGCGCCTGAGCAAAGCGAGCATGGGGCGGGGGAGGCGGGCGGCGTCGCCGCCCGCCTCCCCCGCCCACACTTGGAGCGGCGATCGGGGGTGAGGCAGAGGTTCGAGCCCCTACTCTTCGCTGAACAGCACGGCGGGCAGCTCGCGAGCCCACTCGCGGACCGCGTCGAAGTGCCGGCCGTCGCCGGGAGTGGCGCCGATGACGAGCAGTACGAACGCCTTCTCGAACAGGTTCATCGTCGTCAGGTCCGTCGACCCGGCGAAGAACGCGGCCTGCCGGGGGCGTACCGGCGCAGTCTTCTTGAGAACATCGCCGAGATAGTGCGACGGCAGCGCGTACCGCTCGCGGTAGCGGAGCTTGCCGGGCCGCTTCGGTGCCTTGACCAGCCAGGAGTCCTTGACGACCGGGACCCCCTCGACCGCGTCGGCGCCGTCCTGGGTGAGCGAAGCCGCGGTGATGAAGTAGGCGACCGGTAGCGACGCCAGCGCCTCGCGCTGTGCCTTGATCCAGCGCATGGCGTCCTTGTGCCAGCCGAAGATCATCGGCCCGCCGACGACGGCGGCGTCGAACCCCTCGGGCGGGCCGGCATCGGCTGCGCGGCGCACCTCTGCTTCGCAGCCGGCGCCGCGCAGCTCCTCGGCGACCGCGTCGGCGATCGCGATGGTCGACTCGTGGCGGGTCGCGCAGACGACCAGCACACGCTTGCCTTCGGCTTCTGTCCCCACGTCGACTCCTCTCGCTCGCCGCCGTCACCGGGACTTTCTCACCACGATGGGGCCGGCGGCAACGCCCCCTGAGTCACAAGCTCACGCGGGGCGGGGGTGGCGGCACAGCCGCCACCCCCGCCCCGCCATCACGTACTACGCTATCCGCTCAGGCGGCCTCGACCTTGCGACCACCAGCCTGCGGGTCGATGTTCTGGTTGAGGTGGAACAGGTTGTCCGGGTCGTACTTCCGCTTCACGTCGACCAACCGGTCGTAGTTGCCCCGGTAGTTGGCCCGGATCTTGCCCTGGTCGTCGCCCGACAGGAAGTTCACGTACGCCCCCGCCTCGGAGTGCGGAGCCAGGGCCGCGTAGTAGCTCTTCACCCACTCGGTGTTGGCGGCGTTGTCGGCGGGGTCGGGCCACATGCCGGCGATGACGGTCGCGAAGTTGGCGTCGCGGTAGCCGAACGCCGTCGCATCCGACGGCACGCGCTGGACGGCGCCGTCGATCGGGTAGATGTGCATCGCGCAGTTCATGGTCGGGATCTTCGGCCCATGCTCGAGATGAGCGGCGATCGCCCCATCGGTGAGCTCCTTGACGAAAGCGGCCTTCCAGTAGTGCTGCAGGCCGGGCGGGACCAGGCCGTCGAAGGCCGCGTTCAGCGCCGGGTAGGGCATCGGTCCCACGAACTCCGCCACCACGGGCGCGACGTCGTGGATGGGCTTGAGGGCGCGCTCGCCCTCCGCGATCGGCCCGGCCCAGGCGGCCACGATGATGATGAACGTGTCGCCGTGGCGATCCTCCGGGATGAAGGGCAGTGGCGGTGCGACCTGAAAGGCGGGGAACCCACCGATCTCTTCGGGGGCGCTGCTGATGAACTCGCGGTAGAAGCGCAGCACCGTCTCGGCCTGGTCCAGCTCGAAGAAGATGGGCCCGCCGTAGACGTCCTTTACGGGATGCAGCCTGTACTCGAAGGAGGTGACGACGCCGAAGTTGCCGCCGCCGCCGCGCAGGGCCCAGAAGAGATCCTCGTTCTCCTTCTCGCTGGCCACCAGCAGACGCCCATCAGCCGTCACCACATCGGCCGATATGAGGTTGTCGATCGTGAGGCCGAACTTGCGCGCCAGATACCCCATGCCACCGCCCAGCGTGATCCCGCCGATCCCGGTCGTCGAGATGATGCCGCCGGTGGTGGCCAGGCCGAAGGCGTGGGTGGCGTGGTTGAGGTCGCCCAGGGTCGCGCCGCCGGCGGCGCGCGCCGTACGCCGCTGCGCATCGACGCGCACCCCGCGCATGCCCACGAGGTCGATGACGACGCCGTCGTCGCAGGTGCCGAAGCCAGGCACGCTGTGGCCGCCGCCGCGGACGGCCAGATCCACGTTGTTCTCGCGAGCGAAGTCGACGGCCGCCATGACGTCGCCCGCGTCGCTGGCCTTGACGATCACGCGTGGCCGCCGGTCGATCATGGCGTTGTAGACCCGGCGCGCCTCTTCGTAGGCCTCGTCATCGGAAGTGATGATCTCGCCGCGCACCCTCTCGCGCAGCTTGTCGATGCCCTCGCCCATCCCTCGACCCTCCTGCATCGCCGTCCGTCCGGATAGATGCCTCCTTCCCCACGTGACTCCCGGTGAGTCGGCCGGGCCGTTGCGAAGTCGCGGGGCGGGGGTCTGGCGGTCGCCACACCCCCGCCCCCCCGTCCAGGACTAGGCGGCGCTCTCCTCGTCCCGATACGCCTGGTCCCTTTCGGTCTCAGCCGCCGACTCTCGTTCGACAGCTCCCGCGGTCGGGCTCGTCGACTCTCCGTCGCCAGCGCTCGCGGCCGCGCTCACGGCCGCGAGCCTCGCCTCGGCCGAACGCACCCAGCGGAGCACGCCGACCAGCACGCCGACAGACAGCACGAGCACGAGGCCGACGAGCCACTCCGCCGACGTGAGCACACCGACCTGCTCCGACAGCAGGCCGACCCCGATCACCGGCACGGTCAAGCCGGCGTAGGCGGCGACGAAGTACGCCGACACGACCTCGGCGCGGCGCTCCTGTGGCGCGTACCGGTTCACGAGCGCCAGCGTGCCGATGAACAGCGCGCCTGCCCCGAAGCCCGCCACGATCGCGCCCGCGAAGAACGCCGCCAGCGATCCGCCGGACAGCGCGATCAGCACCAGCACGAGTCCGGCGACGATCGTGGTGACGCCCTCGAGGGCGGCGGCGGCGATCGGCTGAGCGCCGACGATCACCGCCGCCGACGAGGCGGCGAACAGGACCGTCGACACCAGCAGCGCGGCGACGAAGGCGTTGTGCACGTGCAGCGACTGCCGCAGGAACGACGGAGCCAGCGCCGAGAACAGACCGACCACGATGAACGCGGTGAACACCCCGAGGGCGGCCGTGGTGAACAGGGCCCGCATCGCCGGAGGAACATGCGGCGACCGGGGCCGCAGCGCGATACGGCCGGTCGCTCCCGGTACCGTCTCGGGCAGAAGCAGCACGCCGGCGACCATGACCGCGAGAGCGGCGAGGTACACGCCGTAGACGAGCCGTTCCGGCGCCGGCGCGTACTCGACGAACGCGCCGGCGACCAGCACGCCGAGGCCGACCGCGCCCGGCGTGCCCATCGCCGTCGCTCGAGACGCATGGCGCCTATCCGCGTGCGGCTCGAGCTCGGCGATCGCGGCCGACGCGGCGCCCGTCAGCGTGCCCACCGCCAGCCCCGACAGGAAGCGGCCGACGACCAGCTCGGGCAGGCCCTGGGCGAAGAGGAAGAAGAGGGTGCTCGCCGCGGCGAAGCCGGCGGCGAGCAGAAGCACGACTTTGCGGCCCGCCGTGTCGGAGACGCGTCCCAAGCCGAGCAGCGCCGCGATCACTCCGGCCGCGTACACGGCGAAGACGAGCGTGATCGTGAGGTTCGAGAACCCCCACCGCGCCTGGTAGAGCGGGTAGATGGGCGTGGGCAGGGCGCCGCCGGAGACGCCGAGCACGAAGACCACGACGGCGACCCAGAACGGCGCCGAACGGGTCAGCGCCGCCGGGTAGTTGCCGAGGCACACCCGCTGGTCGGCGAAGTCGAGGCAGACCTGGCGCTGCGCCGGCTCAGACATGGAGGCGTCCATGCGCGCGCGCTCGGTCACGCCGGGCCGGTCACGGCCGCTCGCATCGCGCAGCGTGGGTCATGCCGCACGCTGGGTGATCTCCTGCACCGCCCAGCGGTTGCCGTCGGGATCGCTGAAGTAGACGAAGTTGCCCCAGTCGAACCGCTCGACGTCGGTCACCTCGACCCCGCGCTCCGACAGCTCGTCGTGGGCGGCGCTCGCGCTGTCCACCACGAGCTGCAGCCCCCGTACCGAGCCGGGCATCGCGTCGGTGATCCCCGTGCCGATCGCGATCGAGCACGCCGAGCCGGGCGGCGTCAGCTGCACGAAGCGCAGCTCCTCGCTGACCTGCACGTCGACGTCGGCGTTGAAGCCGACCTGCTCGGTGTAGAAGCGCTTGGCGCGGTCCACGTCGGCGACCGGTACCGCGACCAGCTCGAGCTTCATGTCCATGCGCACCACCTTCTCCGGGATTCTCGGCGCTCGGCCGATGGTCGTCTTGTGGTTCCCCGGAGGAACGCCGGCAAGCGCGCTGCGTCGTTGCACGAGGGGATGGACCAGACGCGACGAGGCGGGCGGCATCCGCCGCCCGCCTCGTCGCCTCGCGGCGGCTCCGCCGTCGCCGGCGGAGCCGCCGCCCCTCGTCAGCCAGCCAGCTCCTCGTCGTCGTCGTCGTCGATCCGCACGGGGATCAACGCCGGCTCGCCGAAACGGCTGCCGTCGATCTCACCGGACCGCCCATCCTGCTCGTTCATCCCGGGCAGGTACGACACCGAGTCGGGCACCACGTCCTGTTTGGGCGGGATGGCGATGGCCGCCAACGTGGCGACACCCACGGCCGCGGCGCCGACCCACAGGGCCGCCGTCAGGCCGTTGACGAAGTCCGTCCCCGACAGGTAGCTGCCGGCCGCCGAGAACACGCTCGCCAGCACGGCCACGCCGAACACGCCGCCCATCTCGCGGACGGTGTTGTTCACGCCCGAGGCCTTGCCTTCCTCAGACCGCCGCACCGACGACAGCACCAGGTTGGCGACCGGGGCGAAGTACAGCGACATGCCCACGCCGGCCATCACGAAGGCGGGGACCAGCGCGAGATACGCCACGGTCGGCGAGCTCACGACCGCCATCCAGGCGAGCGCGGTCGCCATCAATGCCATGCCGGCGACCAGCAGCGGACGGCTGCCGATGCGATCCGACAGGATCCCGGCGATCGGCGCGACCAGGATCGGCATCGCCGTCCAGGGCAGCGTGCGCAGCCCGGCCTGCAGCGGCGAGTAGCCCTGCACGACCTGGAAGAACTGGGCCAGCAGGAAGATCGAGCCGAACATCCCGAAGCTCATGAACACCGAGGTCAGGTTGGCGGCCGAGAAGGCCCGCTTGCGGAAGAACCGCATGGGGACCATCGGCTCGCGGGCGCGCAGCTCCCACAGCGACGAAGGCCAGCGACCAGGACAGCGCCGGCGATCATCGGACCGAGGACGGTCGGGTTGGTCCAGCCGTGGGCGTTGCCGCGCACCAGGCCCCAGACCAGGCCGAACAGGCCGACGCTGACCAGGCCCAGCCCCGGCAGGTCGAGCGAGCTCTTGGGCCCGTAGGACTCGGTCAGGCGGAAGTAGGCGACCGGCAGCAAGGCCAAGCCGATCGGCACGTTCACCCAGAAGATGAACTGCCAGGACAGGCCGTCGACGATCGCGCCGCCGATGACCGGGCCGAGCGCAACGGCCAGACCGGCGGTGCCGCTCCAGATGCCGAGGGCGAGCCCTCGGCGGGCCGGCGGCACCGCCGCCGACAGGATCGTCAGCGTCAGCGGCGTGACGATGGCGCCGCCCACGCCCTGCAGCGCCCGGGCCGCGATGAGGGCGCCGATGCTCGGCGCCAGGGCCGCGGCCGCCGACCCCACCGTGAAGGTCACAAGGCCGATCAGGAACATCCGCTTGCGCCCGAACCGGTCGCCCAGGGCGGCGCCGGTCAGCAGCAACACGGCGAAGGTCAGGGTGTAGGCGTTGACCGTCCATTCGAGGCCGCTCAGCCCAGCGCCCAGGTCGCGCTTGATCACCGGCAGCGCGGTGGTCACCACGAGGTTGTCGAGGGACACCATAAAGACCGCGACCGACGACACGATGAAGGTCCAGATCGTGATCGCCCGTTTGCTCATCTTGCTCATCTCCCTTGGTTGCTTTGCCTACCGGATCTGTCTTGGTGACTTAGTAATCACTAACTTCGTAGTCGAAAAAAAGGGGGTGGCGCCGCGGCCGGATCGAGCTCGGCTACGGCAAGGTATCGCGCCTGGGCGGCGCACTCGACTTCGTCAAGCGCCGCCCCCCGCGTCCTTCTCGAGCAGCCCCGAGTGGGCCTTGAGCACCTCGTCCTTGTCCCAGCTCTTGAAGTCGCCGAGGCACAGCCGGACCCAGTCCTCCTCGATGTTCGAGAGGTCCATGGCGGCTGCGACGTTCATGAGCATGCCCTGGGCGAGCCACTCCCTGACCATGGCGTCGTCGGCGCCCGAGGCGGACTGCACGAAACGCACCAGCCGCAGGAACTCCTCGCGCACGGCGGCGCGCACGTCCTCGTCGTCGCAGGCCGCGTACGCCTGCATCTGCATCAGAAGGAGCGTGCGATCCTGGAGCAGCTGGTGATATGCCTGGCCCATGTAGATGAGGACGGCCTCGGTGCTCGCATCGGCGCCGGCCTGGGCAGCCGCGGTGCGGAAGGCGGCCACGGTGCGCTCGAACGCGCGCCGCACGGTCGCGATGAAGAGCTCCTTCTTGGTGCCGAAGAGCTGGAAGAGGTAGGGCTGTGAGACGCCGACGCGCTTGGCGATCGCGCCGACCGGCGTGCCGTTGAGGCCGCCAATAGAGAACTCCTGCGTGGCGGCCTCGATGATGGCCCGCTGGCGCTCTTCTTTGGTCAGTCTAGTTGTCGACTTCGGCGTCATGGGACGCAGTGTACCCTAGTTAGTGGTCACTAAACGTCAAGTCCCAGATGCGTTGCGCGCCCCCGACGATGTTCAGGAGGGAAATCTCAATGAAGACAACGGTCTCTTCACGACTTGGCCTGTACTTCGTGGGATGAGCGCAGCGGTTACGCAAGTCGAGTCTTGCGAGCAGCAGCTTCTGGCGTTGCGGTTGTACAGGCCTGCGTCTTCTCCCAGCTGGATGACGTCGCTCTCAGAAGATAGAGGAGGTGACGCAACTCCCCCCGGGTGGCCATCGATGGTCGTGTACAGATGCTGGATCACGGCTGCCCACGTCGTGAGGGTGGCCGCCCTAAACTGCCTCTCAAGCACGGCTGTCGCGCTAGTTGCGGTCGACGCGAGGCGCGCGACCACAAGACGCGTTCACAGCACCGCACCGGCAAGGTGACCTGCCGCGGCCGCCCGTTCGCTGGTATCGTTCTGGTGGTTCATTCCGACTCGTGACTTGGAGCACCACTGCCCACTCGACTGAACCGCATCGACGCCCATACCTCGTACACGACGCCGCAGGAGGACACCGACAGCCCCGTCATCGGCTTCGTCGAGGGCTCGCGTGCGACGCTCATGGTCGACGCCTGCAGCTCGCAGCGCCATGCCGCCGAAGTGCGGCATGAGATGCGAGCGCACGACATCAAGGAACCCGCCTTCGCCGTCATCACCCACAGCCACCCCGACCACTGGTTCGGGCTGATCGACTTCCCCTCGACCGTCGCCATCTGCTCGCGGCTCTGCCTCGCCGCACCCAGGCGATGACGACGATGGACTGGAGCCACGACGGCCACCGCCGGCAGCTCGAGGCGGGAGAGAGCTACGAGATGCTCGACGCCATCCTCGACGTCGAGTACGGCGCCGACCGCGACGGGGTCGCGCTGCGCAGCCCCGAGATCCGCATGCGCGGCGAGCTCGTCGTCGACCTCGGCGGTGTGACCGCGGTCGTGCGCGAGGTCGAGAGCAGCCACATCGAGGGCCAGCTCATCGTCCACGTCCCCGAGGAGGGCGTCGTGTTCCTGGGCGACGCGCTCTACATCGAGCGCAATGACGAGGAGGAGATCGCCCGGCTCCTCGCGGCGATCGACGCCCTCGACGCGGAACGGTTCATCGACTCGCATGCGGACGAGGTCATCAGCCGGCGGCAGGTCGAGACGTACCTGCGGGAGTACGCGCGGGACCTCTGAGCGATCAGGCGTGCGTATTCCCAGTAGATGAGCTTGCGGACCGTGTCCACGTACTTAGGAGGCATGTGCAGAACCTGGCACCCGCATTCGCGGAATCAAGGAGAGGGGACCCGACCAGCGCTCAAACGATGCGGCATCCTCCAAGAACGACGCTCCAAGCGTAGACTGCATCAGGGTGCTCCGGCCCGCCAGGCCGGGCAGTGCGACCGCAAAGGGGGACGTCTGATGCCACGCACCATCGTCTACCAGCGAAGGCCAGCGCCGGTACCGGCACCAGCCCCGGCTCCGCCTCCTGCTGTCGCCGCCGATGCGAACGGCGGTGCGCCGGCGGGCCCACGAAGTGCGACGACCGACCCGTATTCGGAGAAGCTCGTCAAGTACATCCCGGCCGAGGTCATCGCGGTCGTCATCCCGCTCGCGGCGCTCGCCGGGGACCGTGACACGCTGCTGATCGCGGCATTGATCGTCGGGTTTCTGGCGACGCCCTTCTACTTGTGGCAGAAGGCGACCGGCCTGACGCAGGACAAGAAACCCAAGTTCTATTTCTACATCCTCTCCATGATCGCGTTCTGTGTCTGGGGACTGACCACGACGCGACTGGGTGGCAAGGTCGGCCTCGACAAGACGTCGGCCACGTTCATCCTGGCCGTGACGGTGTTCGCCATCCCGGCGCTCGACACTGTCTTCGGGGCGATAGGAACAGGCTGGATGAAGAAGCTTGCTCACTGGAGGCATCGTGATGGCTGGAGTGGCCGTCTTATCAGCGATCTGCACGTGGGAAGGGGCGATGAGCTCGACGGGTTCGCCGCCAACGAGGAGGCGTTCGTCGAGTTCATCGACAAGCAGCGGGAAGTGCATCCAGGCAGGCAGGTCGACCTCGTGGTCCTCGGGGACACGCTCGACATCTGGCAGGTGGCGACCGACGAGGAGAAGCACGCTGTGGAGGCCAAAGACATCGACGTCGCGGTCGACGCCGCAGCCGATGCCGAGCGGGCGCGGCAGATCGTCGAGGCACACCGCAAGGCGTTCGATGCGCTGCACGCGTTCATCGCCGCCGAGGGTCGGCGGGTCGTGTTCGTCACCGGCAATCACGACCATTCGCTCGTGGCTGACGAGGTACACGAGGTCGTGAGCGCAGCGGTCTGCAAGGACAAGCCGTCGCTGGCGAAGCGCCTTGCCTTCACCGATTGGTACGACGAGCCGCGGCTGCGCGTCTACGCCGAGCACGGCAGCCAGTACGACGCCAACAACTCGGTGACGCCGTTCGCCACGTTCGGCAAGGAGTCGGCCGGCTTCTACTTGTGCGCTTCTTCTGGAACCGTCTCGAGACGCAACGCCCGCACCTGGAAGACTGGCACAAGTCGGGACAAGCGATCTGGCACAACAGGCTCATCTTCCTGATCCCTACGCATATGAGTTCTTTGGCCAGTACCAGAAGGACGAGCGAGTGACCAAGTTCGTCTCGTGGAAGGGAGTCTCGTTCGATGTCGCGCCGCTGCCCTTCACCTTGATAGCCGACGGGGATGAGGCCGGTGCAGGCGTCGGAAGTATCTCCCCCGCCTCCACTGGGCCCGCCGTCGAGGACTTCCCCGACCTGCTGTTCGGAGACGCCAGCACCCCGGACCGGATCTTCTCCTCCGACGACGCTGCGGAGAACCACATGCGCCGCATGTACCACGACCCCGATCCGGCCAACGACGCGTTCCGAGACGCGGTCGACACGATCCTCGCCGGCAACCCAATCCCCGAACTCGCCGTACCAGAGACACCGGTCGCGACGCCCGGCCCGACGGGAGGAGCTGCCGTCGGATTGCTGGGCTTCAGTTGGCCGGGACATCGTCCGGCGACGAACTCGTACGCCGCCGCGGCCGACAGCCTGTTCGCTGGCGCGACGGGCGCGAGCTGCGTGCGCTCAAGGGGACGTGCCTCTCGCGCGATGCGTACGACTTCATCCTCTTCGGTCACACGCACGAAGATTTGAGGCTTCCACTCTCCGCGTCGGGGGCACGTACATCAACACCGGGTCCTGGACGTCACATTGGAGCCCCGAGAACGACAACGTCTCGAAGCTCTGGTACGTCACGCTCCAACGCAGCGGAAACCAGGTACTCTCTACGGAAGGCGCCTGGCCGACGAAGTCGTTGGGGGTGAAGCCCAAGCCGTAGCACCCCGCGCGCCATCTGCGTCTGTTGCGGGCCTCGATCTACTCCAGGCGCAGGACGTCGGACATGCCGAACTGGACGACGGCCCTTATGGCTCTGCCTCGACCTGGACCGGCGCACGCTCTCTCCCCAGCAGAGGGACGACCCACCCCTCGAGCGCCACAGCCGCCGCGCACAGCACCCAGAAGAACGCGATGATCACGACCACCCAGACGGCCACGCTCGCGTAGCCGTTCGCGTCGACGTCCATGAAGGGGTACGGGTAGTAGTGGACCAGCGCGCCGCGGACGAGCGTGAAGACGAGCCACACCGTCGTGATGAGGAACCCGTAGCCGGCCGCCCGCCACGACGCCGGTCCGCGGGGTCCGAAGAGCAGCCAGCCGAGGATCGCCATCGCCGGCACCACGGCGTGCACCAGGATGTCGGAGACCTGCCCCACTGCGTCAGCTGCTCGTCGCCTGCCAGGACCAGCCGGTAAACGACCAGCGTGATGGTGATGTTGACGAGCCCGAGCAGGCGGAAGGTCGCGAACGGCGTCGACGTGCGCCGCAGGCGCAAAGCGAGCAGCAGGCAAGTCACGCCGACGATGATGTTCGACAGGTCCGTGAAGTACGTGAACATGTTGGCGACCCGCTGCGGCGCAGTCGAGAACTCGCTCGCCGAATCCGTCGCCGTCACGGCGATATCAATCGCCAAGCCGACGGCCACGAGGAGCGCCGTCAAGGCGAACCAGCCACGAGCGAGTCTCGTCATGCCGACGCCTCCTTTGGGCCGTACGCCGAGTGCGCGGCGACTCTATCGAGCCGTCACAGAGGGAGAGAGTCGCTCGCTCGCCCGCATGCTGAGCCAAACGTAAAGAATTCTTGACATGGTGTCGCGGCTTCTTTACACTGCCGTATGTCAAACATTCCTGACATCGGTCAGGTGAGCGAGGAGCGTGTCATGCCGATCGAAGAGAAGGTGACCTGGGTCAACCTCGTGGTCGCGGTGCTCGTGCCCATCGTCTACTTCGCGATCATGCTGGGTCGGCTGGGCAGCACCTCGGCCGCCGACATCGCCTACCAGATTCCGTTGCTGATCGCGATCGGCATCGGCATCGTCCTGACGATCGTCGTTTCGATCCTGGTCGGAATCGGCAGCGGCATCTCCGCCGAGCTCAGAGGCCGCGATCCCAGCGAGATCGACCGCAAAGACGAGCGCGACAAGAGCATCGCCCGCCGCGGCACCGTCATCGGCTTCTACGTCGCCTCGGTGGGCATCGTCGGGGCGCTCGCGCTCGTGATGCTCAAGGCCGACTACTTCTGGATCGCCAACGCGATCTACCTGTCGTTCATCGTCTCGTCGGTGGTCGGCTCGGTGGTCAAGCTGCACGCCTACCGCCGGGGGTTCTAGCCATGACCAAGCCGACGCGCGTCACCAACCGCATCCGGGCGCTGCGCTTCGCCGCCGGCGAGATGACGCAGGCGGAGCTCGCCGACAGGCTCGGCGTCACACGGCAGACCGTCATCGCCGTCGAGCAAGGCCGCTACTCACCGTCGCTCGAGATGGCGTTCCAGATCGCCCGGGTGTTCGGCGTGCCGCTCGAAGACGTCTTCGACTATCCGAAGGAGGCGTGATGGCCGCTGGGCCGGTCGTCTTGCTGCTCGGCGGCACCGGCCGCACTGGCAGTCGGGTCCTTGAGCAATTGCTGGACCGCGGCGCCACCGTGCGCGTGGTAGTGCGCTCCGCTGAGCGACTGCCCGCAGGTGTCGCCGGACATCAGAACCTGACGGTGACGGTGGCGGACCTGTCGTCGGTGACCAAGGACGACCTGACCCGCCAGCTCGAGGGCAGCGACGCCGTCATCTCGTGCCTCGGCCACAATCTCAACGCTCAGGGGATGTTCGGAAAGCCGCGCGATCTGGTCGCCGGCGCCACGGAGAGAGTGTATCGGACCATCGCGGCGATGCAGCCGGCACGTCCCGTGCGCTTCATCCTGATGAGCAGCGTGTCGGTGAATCGGCCCGGCAAGCTGGACATGCGCCGTGGGTGGTTCGAGCGGACGGTCATGTGGGCGCTTCGCGGCCTCATGCCGCCGGCGCGCGACAACCAGCGCGCCGCGGACTTCCTGGTGGGCGAGGTCGGGGCGGACGATGGCCCACTCCAGTGGGCCATCGTCCGCCCCGACTCGCTGCGCGAGGGCGACGTGACCGAGTACTCGCTCCACGAAGGCCTCGTCGACAGTCTCTTCCGCCCTGGCCAGACGAACATGGCCAACGTCGCGCACTTCATGTGCGAGCTGGCGACCGACGATCGGACCTGGGCGACGTGGCGGGGCAGGTGCCCGGTGATCGTCAATGCCTCGCCGACGTGATCTGCCGCGGGCCGGGTCCAAACCCCGCGGCAGAGCGGGAAGGCCGTCAAGCACTCACTGAATCGACTAGCGCCGCTTCTGCCGGGCGCTGACGTCGGCGTACCTCGCCTTCAGCTCCTTCTCCGCCTCGGACTCGCTCGGCTGTGCATGGACGAACATGAGCACGACGAGGACCGGGCTGAGCAAGCCCACACACAGGACCACGACGCCGATCCACCAGGCCACGTACCACAGCGCGGCCACGAGCCCGGTGATCGTCAACACGATGCTCGCCGCGGCGATGCCCGACGCATACCAGACGGCGAGGATGGCCCGCTTCCTCTGCTGTTCCTCCCTCTCGGGGCGGGTCGGGAGGTACGCCTCGATGTCCGGATACCCGGCGTCCCTGTACGACTGCAGCGTCAGGTCCTCGATCCCGACGTCATTCATGCTCTTGACGAGTCTGAGCAGTGTGATCCCGGCCACGTCCAGCGGCAGCGCGCAGCCGAACGCCGTGATCGACACCAGGATCGCGGTATCGACCGGACCCACGGTGATGAGGGCCGAGAGGAGCACGAGGTTGAAGGCGATCAGGCCGCCGAAGACCCAATCCCCGACCTGGAACAGCAACGGCATCGTTCTCGACGCCAGGAGCCTGAGGGCTCTCGTGTCGGCTCGGGACAGCTCCTCCACGTCGAGAGGAGGCCGGGGTTGGTGCGGATCACTCTGTGACACGTCTTCGCCTCGTCCTCGAGCGCTCTGCGCACGCACCACGCCGCGGGTCACGCCGCGACGGCCTGCGTGGCTCCCTCTCGTTCCGCCTCGTGTCTGAGGTCGTTGGCGTACGCCTCGAAGATCGGCCCAAAGTCGGGCAGTGACCGCTTGACCAGCGGCATCATCAGACCCGAGAAGCGCTCCTTCATGGCAAAGGTGGTCGAGCCGTCGCTGCGGGGCGTGAGCTCGAAGGTGCGGACACCCTTGAACATGGGGGCGAACCCGCCGGTCCAGGTCATGCGCCGGTCGGGCACGACGCCCGTGATCGTCGGTGTGAAAGTGCGGGCGGTACCGGGCGCGTGCACCCGGATCTTCTCGCCCTCGCGGATCTGGCCGTCGATGCCGCTGACCGTGGAGTTCCAGCGCGGGAAGTCCTCCGCGTCGGTCAAGATCTGCCAGATACGCTCGGCGCTTGCCCGGACGTCGACCTCTACGCCAGACGTCAGTGAGAAGGTGCTGCGCGATTGCGTGACTCTAGGTTCGTCCATCGTCTGTCTCCTTCACCCGTTCGGCTAAGGGAACATCTGACGCTTGTTCCTGTTTCCGTGGCAGAGAAAACAGCGAACCCGACCGCGCGACGGACTCGAGCAGGTGACGCTTGGAGGGCCAATGGCCGGTCGATCAGCCGAGGGCCCCGACGATCGCCGCCGCGAGCTCGACCGGCTTCGTGAACTGCGGCCAGTGCCCGGTCGGCAGGTCGACCAGCTCCGCGTCGTGGACGGCGGCGAGCTCGGCGACGTACGGGTGACCCTGCGCCATGAACTTGCGGATCTCGGTCGACGGGAACTCGCAGGTGATCACGGTGATCGGCACGTCGTAGCGGCGCGGGTCGCGCAGTACCTGGGGGTCGTTGGCGACGCCCGCCGGCTCGGGGATCGCCACCGTGCGGAACCGCTCGCGAAGCTCGTCGTCGAGGTCGGTCAGGTCCTCGTCGTCGAACACCGACCAGTCTGGCAGCGGGATCTCGCCGTCCACGACGGGGAGCTGGTCGTTGATCACGTCACCGTCGCCGAGCGGCAGCGAGTCCACGTACACGACGCGGTCGACCCGATCGGGTCGCGTGTCGACCGCCGCGTGGGCGATCGCCCCGCCGCCGCTGTGGCCGACCAGCGCGACCGGTCCCTCGATCTGGTCGATGGCGGCGACGACCGCGCGGACGTGATCGGCGAGGCCGATCCCCGCGCGGTCGTCGTCGAGCGACGCCAGCCCAGGGAGCGTTATCGCATGCACGTGGTGTCCCGCGGCCTCGAGCGCGGGCACCATCGGGTCCCACGAGGCTGCGTTGAGCCAGAAGCCGGGGATGAGGATCACGTCCATGCGCCCATGTACCCAGGACGGACGTATCATCCGACCGTGGGCGTCTCCTCGTTCATCGCCGGGCAGCTGCGCAGCCCCTCGGGCTTCTTCGGCAGGGTCGTTCTGGCGCGGCTGCTCAACCGGTCGAACGCGGCGATGAACAGGCTGACGATGGAGTCGCTGGCCCTCGACCCCGAGGACCGGGTGCTGGAGGTCGGCTTCGGCGGCGGCGACCTCATCGCCCGCATCGCGCCGGTCGTCTCGCGGGGGTTCGTCGCCGGCGTCGACTTCTCGCCCGACATGGTCGACGTGTGCGCCAGGCGCTTCGCCTCGCTCATCGAGGCGAGGCGCGTCGAGCTGCGCTGCGCGACCGCGGAGGACCTCCCCTACGATGCCGGCACGTTCACAAAAGCGTGCACCGTGAACACGATCTACTTCTGGCCCGACCCGGCCGTCTGTCTCGACGAGTTTCGACGCGTGCTGCGCGCGGGTGGCCGTCTCGTCGTGAGCTTCACCCCCCGGTCCACGATGGAAAAGCTGCCGGCGACGAAGCACGGCTTCACGCTCTACGAGCCCGACGACGTCCGTCGCCTTCTCGAGGACGCCGGCTTCGTCGGCATCGAGATGATCCCGGCGCCCGGTTCGCGCGCGTCGTATGTCTGCGCGATGGCCAGGCAGCCGTCGCCCGACGAGCGGGGCGCCCGCTAGGCGTCCTCCTGCCGCGACAGCCGCCACCAGAGCAGCCCGTAGACGACCACGCCCCACGCCACGAGCACCGCGTACGAGAGCCACTCGTTCGGATAAAGCGTGCGCCCCGCGAACGCGTTCGCGCAGAGACGGAAGGTGTACACGGTGGGCAGGAACGCGAGCACCCGGTTCACCACGTCCGGGGTCTGCAGGCCGATGGTGAAGGCGGGCGCGATCAGCGGTAGCAGGATGAGCCCGCTCCAGGTGTTGACTTGCTGCTGGGTCTTGAACAGCCCGGCGACGAGCAGGCCGATGCCGACCAGCACGACGGCCGACAGCAGCACCGCGATGAGCAGCAAGACGTCGTTGTCGGGTCGCGCCCGGGTGACGATCAGCAGCAGCGGCACCGAGATCACGCTCAGGACGATGCCGAACTGCGCCTTGGCGGCGATCACCTCGGTCGTCGACGCGATCAGCGTGAGCGCGTCCATCGTCTTCTTCTCGATCTCCTCGATCAGCACCGCCGGCACGGCGTACACCGCGACCATGGCGAGCAGGAGGATGATCGACACGAGGATGAAGACCGTGCGCGTGCCGAGCACGTCGAGCGCGGCACCGGTGGTGCCGCGCTCGGGCGGCAGCGTCTGGCGCACGATCCGGGCGGCCGGAGGCCGCCCGGCCATCGCCTGCACGCTGCGATCGACCACGGCGCCGACGTAGTCGCCGCCGACGACCGGAGACGACGGCGTCAGAACGGTGAGGGTCGGCGCCGCCCCCGCGCGCACGGCGGCGTCGAAGCCGGCCGGCACCACGAGGCCTACATCTACCTTGCTCCGTCGCACCTGCTGCTGGAGCTGGGCCGCGTCGCTGAAGGTGACGAACGTCAGGCGAGCCGACGCGCCGACCTGGTCCGTGATCGCCTTGGTCAACTGGGTCGGGCTCGGAGAGACGATGCCGACCTTGACCTTCGGGGCGGTGCTGTCGGTGAAGATGAAGCTGTAGAGCAGCCCGATGAGCAGGGGCGTGATGACCGCGGTAAGCACGCGGCTGTCGCGCAGCCCGTCGCGCAGGTCCTTGCGGAAGATGGCGCGGATGCGGCGCCGGTTCACAGCGGCCTGCCCGCGAGATTGACGAAGACGTCCTCGAGCGTGCCCTCCTGTGAGTGCACCGTCAGGACCTTGCCCTCGGCCATCCAGCGCTCGAGCCGGGCGGCGTCGGCCGGGTCGTCGAGACGCAGCCGCTCCTCCTTGCGCGAGTCGAGCAGCACCAGCGCCGTGCGTTCCCCGTAGCGCAGCTTGAGCTCGCGCGGCGTGTCGAGGGCGACGATGTGGCCGGCGGCCAAAAAGGCGACCCGGTCGCAGAGCTCGTCGGCCTCCTCCATGAAGTGGGTCGTCAGGAAGACGGTGCTCCCCCGCCGTGCCTGCTCGCGCACCATCTCGCGCACCTCGCGAGCCGAGGTCGGGTCGAGGCCGCGCGTCGGCTCGTCGAGGAACAGGACGCGCGGCCGGTTGACGAGCGCGCGCGCGATCAGCAGCCGCTGCTTCATGCCGCTCGAGTACGTCTTGACCTTGCGGCCGGCCGCCTCGACGAGCCCCACGGCCTCGAGCAGCTCGCCCACGCGAGCTCGCGGCACGCCGTAGAGGTCGGCGAAGAGCTGGAGGTTCTCGCGTCCGCTGAGGCGCGGGTAGAGGTTCTGCTCCTCGAAGACGAGGTTGATCAGCGGCTTCAGGTGCTCGCGCTCGTGAACGACGTCGTAGCCGCAGACGCGCGCGCGGCCGTCTGTCGGCCGCGCGCGCCCGGTCAGCACGCGGATCGTGGTCGTCTTGCCGGCCCCGTTGTGGCCGAGCAGGCCAAGGATCTCGCCCTTGTGCGCCGTGAAGCTGATGTCGTCGACGGCGCGGACCTCGCCGAAATGCTTGGCGAGATGCTCGACCTCGATGCTCGGACCCCCCGGTGACGCAGCCATGGACGAAGCCTACGCGATGGGCAACGCCGGCAGAACCCCATCGGTCCACACCAGCGCCCGCGGGTTAGCCGGTCCGGCTCGACTGGTATAGAGAGAGGTCGCGTCACTTCGTGTGCTGCGGCAGAGGAGGCCGGGTCGAGATGAGGCAAGCATGAGCGAGAGCCGCGGCGAGATCCGACAGCTGGCGCGCTACGAAGTCCGGGCCGAGTCCGTGGAGCGTTGCCTCGCCGCCACCCGCGAGTTCGTCGCGTACGTGACGGCCAGCGAGCCGGGCACGCTGCGCTACGAGGTGTGGCAAGAGCACGACCATCCCACCCGCTTCGTCCACAGCTTCGTCTTTCGCGACGCCGAGGCGCATCGGATCCATTCGGAGTCCGCCCAGGTGAAGAAGTTCGCCGGGATCCTGTATCCGGAATGCCTCGCGCCCGTTGAGTTCACCGACTACGACTTCATAGCCGCGAACGTCTAGCACCTGGAGGTCGCCATGGTCCCTGAAGCCCAGCTCGACAAGACCGACTTGGGGCTCACTCCCGCCGGTGAGGGGTGGTTCGTCCTGAACGCCCGGGAGGCGCGCTGGCGTCACCGCCCGGCGCGGGGGAACAGCCTGCCGTTCACCGGGCTGACCGATGAGGAATGCGAGACCCTTTTCCCGCAAGTCGGGATCAACCTGTTCGTCCTCGGGCCCGGCGAGCCCATGGGCATGTACCACTGGGAGGCCGACCAGGAGGACTTCCTCGTCATCTCCGGCGAGGGGCTCTTGATCGTCGAGGGCCAGGAGCGGCCCCTGCGGCAATGGGACTTCGTGCACTGCCCGCCGCGGACGAACCACATCATCGTCGGGGCCGGAGACGGTCCCTGCGCGGTCCTGGCGATCGGCGCCCGCGAGCATCAGGCCGACGAGCGGGCGTGGGGGGCCTACACGATCGATCAGGCGGCCATCCGGCACGGGGTCGGCGTCGACGAGGAGACGAGCGACGCCGACGTGGCCTACGCGCGTTTCGCCGAGCCCAAGCCGACGCCCTATCGCGACGGCTGGCTGCCGATCGGCTAGGCGCCGGCCCCGAGACGCGGGGAGTTGACAGAACCCGAGCGCCTCGTCTATCCTTCGATTATTCGATGACTATCGAAGGATAGCGGATGGCTGCAGACATGGCGAAGATCTTCAAAGCCCTGGGTGACCCCACGCGCCTGGCCATCTTCGAGCTGGTCCGCTCGTGCGGCACCAACGGCTGCTCGGAAGACGAGGCGTCGGACAGCCTGTCCCACATCGCTGAGCGTTTCGGCCTGTCGCTCTCGACCGTGTCGCATCACGTCAAGGAGCTCCGCAACTCTGGGCTGATCACCTGCGAGAAGCGCGGCCAGAGGCTCTACTGCACGGTGGATCAGGACGCGCTGCACGCGCTGGAGACTTTTGCGGTGCGCTGACGTCACGGAGGCCGGGGTCCCCCTTTTTTTCGCACGGTACTTCGATACTCGTCAAACCATCGAAGGCAATCAACGAACCGAGGAGGCAAAGAGATGGACCACGATCGGAAGAAGGTACTGATGACGGACTCGTCGTGGATCGGGGTGGTGCTGGTGACCCTGGGGGTCTTCGGGTTCCTTGACGCCGCCGGGATCGTCGACTCCAGCCAGACGATAGGGCAGTGGTGGCCGCTGGTCATCGTCGCTTGGGCGGTGCTCGACATGGTCAGGGCCGACCGGATCACCGGGTGGGGCATCGGCTGGTCCGCCGTCGGTGTGGCGCTCCTCGCGGACGCGCAGCAGTGGACGAGCGACGTCGTCATCTGGTCGGCGCTGGCCGTTTTCGTGGGCGCACTCATGATCGCCAGCGCGCTCGGCAGACGCAGCAACGATGATCGTGACGGCTCGAGCCGGTCCACCTGGAACGGGTGGGCACGGTATTGCGGATGGACACGGTGACCGGGCAGATGCGGCAGCGCACCGATCAGCCGGTGACGCCGGTCACCCCGGGGCTGCCGGCCCTCGGGCGGCGGGGCGGGGGCTGGGTGGCGCTGCAGTTCGTGCTGTTCGGCGCCGCCGTCGCGGCCGGGGTCGCCGGTCCCGCCTGGCCGTCAGGCGCGCGGCCCTGGCTGGCGCTCGTCGCCGGCCTGCTGGCGGTCGCCGGACTGGTCCTGCTGATCGGCGGCGGGCGTCGTCTGGGCAAGCAGCTCACGCCCTACCCCCTTCCCGTCGCATCCGGGACGCTGCGGCGCACCGGCGTCTACCGGCTCGTGCGGCACCCGATGTACGGCGGCGTCGCGCTGCTGCTGCTGGCCTGGGCGCTCGTGTCGTCGCCGGCGGCACTGGTCGTATGGGCCGTGAGCTTCGTCTTCCTCGACGCCAAGCGACGCCGCGAGGAGGCTTGGCTGCTCGAGCAGCACGCCGACTACGCCGACTACCGGCAGCAGGTGAAGAGCCGCCTGATCCCCTTGGTGTGGTGAGAGGGTGGGCGGCGCTGCGACAGCAGCGCCGCCCACCCGCCGATCCCAACGCCGAACGCCGTGTGCCCCAGCAGCATGCCACGGGCGAGGCGCGCCGCGTCGGGGTCGCACAGGCCGAACGCCCCGTACCCCCACGCCGGATACATGACCAGGAACGGCAGCAGAGCCGTCGCCGCGCCGAAGGCCGTCGCCTTGCTCACGCTCGAGCGTGCGCCGGCGAGGCGCAGCAGACAGAAGTACGTCTCGGTGAGGACCAAGCCGGTCGCGTAGTGCGCGGCCATGCCGACGACGACCTCGCCTCTGACCGAAGGCTCCGAGGCGAGGTCGTCGTGGCCCCACCGGCCGCGGCAGCACGACGCGACCCAGCGCCCGATGGTCCCCGGCGCCAGCTTCTCGCTGGCGAAGCGCTCGGGGTCGATCCGCGCGGCGAGGACCATGGCCACGTCCATGGTGACCGTCGCCAGCACCCCGACCGGAATGCTCGGCGGCAGCGATCGCTCGGGATGTCCTGAGCCGCCCACGACAGCGACAGTCTACCGCCGCGGCCCCAACGCCGAGCGAGTCGGTCGTGCCGGGTATCGTCAAGTCGTTCCGCTCCGGGTGCGTGCGATGCGCCTGCCCCAGTCAAGGGAGGACGCTATGGAGTATCGCGAGCTCGGACGCACCGGCTGGAAGGTCTCGAGCATCGGCCTCGGCACGTGGGCGATGGGCGGAGGCACGTGGGGCGACGTCGACGACGGCGAGTCGCTCGGCACGCTCGACCGGGCCCTCGACCTGGGCGTCAACTTCTTCGACACGGCCGACGCCTACGGCAGCGAGCCGCTCCTGGGCAAGCTGCGGCGGCGGCGAAGTGAGCCCTTCTACATCGCCACCAAGATGGGCATGGGGGTCAACCCCGACCCCGGCGGCTACACGCGCGAGAACCTGACGATGTTCGCCGACGACAGCCTGCGGGCGCTGGGTGTCGAGGCGATCGACCTCATGCAGCTGCACTGCCCGCCCATCGAGGTCTACAACGCCGAGGTGTTCGGCATCCTTGACGATCTGGTGCGGCAGGGCAAGATCCGCCACTACGGCGTCAGCGTCGAGCGCATCGACGAGGCCGAAAAAGCGATCGAGTTCCCCGGCGTCCAGTCCGTGATGATCATCTTCAACATCTTCCGCCAGAGGCCGGCCGAGAGCTTCTTCGCGGAGGCTCAGCGCCGCGGCGTGGGGATCATCGTTCGCGTACCTCTTGCGTCGGGCCTGCTCACCGGCAAGATGACCCCCGCCACCACGTTCTCGCCCGACGATCACCGGACGGCGAACCGCAACGGCGAGTGGTTCGACCGCGGCGAGACCTTCTCGGGGGTCGATTTCGAGACCGGGCTGGCGGCCGTCGAGGAGTTGCGCGAGCTGGTCCCGCCGGGCGCCACGATGGCGCAGATCGCCCTGCGCTGGATCCTCATGTTCGACGCCGTGACCTGCACGGTGCCGGGCGCGAAGCGCCCGGCACAGGCCGAGGACAACATCAGTGCCGCCGAGCTCCCCCCGCTCTCCGAGGCGACCATGGGGCGGATCCGGGCGATCTACGACCAGTGGATCCGCCCCGACGTGCACGCGCTGTGGTGAAGGTGAAGGTCCACCTGGTCGACGGCACCTACGAGCTCTTCCGCAGCTACTTCGGGGCGCCGCCGCGGCAGGGCCCCGACGGCCGCGAGGTCGGCGCCACCGTCGGCCTCCTCAGGAGCCTCTTCCTGCTCGTCTCGACGCCGGGTGTCACGCACGTCGCCTGCGCCTTCGACCACGTCATCGAGTCGTTCCGCAACGACCTCTTCGTCGGCTACAAGACGAGCGCCGGCGTCGCCGCCGACCTGCTGGATCAGTTCGAACTGGCCGAGACGGCCGTCGCCGCCTTGGGCATCGTCGTCTGGCCGATGGTGGAGTTCGAGGCCGACGATGCCCTGGCGACGGCCGCATCGCGCTTCAAGGACCGGCCGGGCGTCGGGCAGGTCGTGATCTGCTCGCCCGACAAGGACCTGGCCCAGGCGGTCTCGGGCGTGCGCGTCGTGCGCTGGGACCGCCGCCGCGACGTGGTCATGGACGAGGCCGGCGTGGTCGAGAAGTTCGGCGTGAGGCCGGGCTCCATCCCCGACTGGCTGGCGCTCGTGGGCGACAGCGCCGACGGCTACCCCGGGATCCCCGAGTGGGGGGCCAAGTCGGCCGCGGCCGTGCTGGCGCGGTTCGAGCGTCTCGACGCCATCCCGTCCGACCCCGGCCGACTTGGCCTTCCCCTCGCTCGCGCCGGCCGCCTGGTCGAGAGCCTGGAGGCCCACCGCGAGGAGGTCCTCCTCTACCGGACCCTGGCGACGCTGCGCGAGGACGTTCCGCTGGCCGAAGACCTGGCCGACCTTGAGTGGCACGGCCCGGCGGCCGAGCTGGAGGAGGTCTGCCGGCAGCTCGGCGATCAGGGGTTCGCCGCGCGCGTCCGGCAGGGCTTGTCCCGCGGCTGAACGAGATCGCTCAAGCGGCTTGCGGCGTGGCGAGAGTACGATAGCCACGTGGTCGAGTCGTACACGATCCGCGCGGCGACCCTCGGCGACGCCACCCGCGTCGCCGAGCTCAGCGGTGTGCTCGGGTATCCGGCCGAGGCGGAGGCAGTCGCCGCCCGGCTCGGCCGTCTCCTCGGGGCCGACGACGACGCGGTCCTCGTCGCCGAGGCCCCCAACGGCGAGGTCGCCGGATGGGTCCACGCAGCAGCGCTTGAACTGCTCGAGTCGGGGAGGTCGTGCGAGATCATGGGGCTGATCGTCGCCCCCGAGCACCGAGACCGCGGCGTGGGCCGCGGGCTGATCGCCGCCGTCGAGGCATGGGCGGCCGGGCGAGGCCTGACCGTCCTGGAGGTGAGCAGCAACGTCGTGCGCCCGGAGGCGCACGCCTTCTACGAGCGCCTCGGGTTCGAGCGCGTCAAGACGCAGCATGAGTACTGCAAGCGCCTGCCGGCGACAGGCGCACAGTCCGAAAGGAGCCGACCATGAACGATCCGTCACTCGTCAGCGACGCCTATCAGACCTTCATGCGCGAGGCGCCCGGGCAGGCGCAGGCGTGGGGGGCGATGGTGCAGGGTCTCGCGGGGGCGAGCGCCCTGGATGAGAAGACGGCCGCGCTCGCCTATCTCGCAGTGCTTGCCGTCCAGCGCCTGGAGAGCGGGATCCCGTTCCACGTCCAGGTAGCCAGGCGCGCCGGCGCCTCGCGCGAAGAGGTGGTCAGCGCCATCCTGGTCGGGATGCCCGCCGCGGGGCTCGGCGTGACCCGGGTGCTGCCCGCGGCGCTGGCCGCCTACGACGCGCACTAGAGGCGGCGGCCGAGCCGCCGTCGGCTCGCGTCGCGGGGGCTCGTGTCGCGGGGGCTCGTGTCGTGGCGACGCTTGGCGGGAACCAGCTCGCTGTCGTGGCGTTCGATGCGAGGTGCCGACCATGTGCAGGAACATCAGGAGTCTGTACAACCTGGAGCCGCCGGCCACCGACGAGGAGGTCCGGGCGGCCGCGCTGCAGTACGTCCGCAAGATCAGCGGCTTCTCCAAGCCGTCGCAGGCCAACAGCGAGGCGTTCGCGCAGGCCGTCGAGGACGTGGCCGCGGTGACCGGCAGGCTCGTCGGCTCACTGGTGACCGCGGCGCCGCCCAGGGACCGCGAAGTCGAAGCGGCGAAGCATCGTGCCCGTTCACGACTGCGCTTCGGGCAGGCGCCTTCGCCCTGATCGAGCGCCGAACGCCGACTCCGGCTCACTTCGTGCGACAATGGGTGGACAGTCACCCCCGGCGGCGCATCGCCGCCATCGCCAAAGGAGAACGCCATCCAGACCGAGAGCGAAGTGTGCCGGCTCTGCGCCGCCTGCTGCAAGCGGGGACCGTTCGTGCAGCTCGACGCCGACGAGATCGCCGTGCTCGAGCCGGCCTCGGGGCTGCGCGCCGACGTGTTCACCGACGACCCCGGCGACGAGTCCGGCAGGCGCTTCCTGCGGATGAACGGGCGGGGCGAGTGCATCTTCCTCGAGGCGGTCGGCGACGGGCACGCCTGCGGCGTCTACGACGCGCGGCCGGGGCTCTGCCGGGAGTATCCGTGGACACAGCCGCAGAAGGCCGCCTGCAGCGACCACAGCGCGCCATTCAGGGAGCGCCGCCCGGGCGAGTGACGCCCGCTTCAACGATACGAATGCGGCCGGACCGGGGATATCGGCCACGCGATGACTGAACAGGATCGAGACAACGGCCTGACCTCGCCGACCGGCCTGTTCCTCGCCATGGCCCTGGCCGCCACGCTCTCGATGCTCGCCGCCTGGCTCGTGTACCGTCAGGGCGAGACCTGGCTGCTGCAGTCGGGCGGCGTGGCGGGGCATTCGAACCCGATGGGGTTCCTCACGGCCTTCTGGCTCATCCTGGCACTGATCACCGCCTGGATGGCGATCGGACCGGCATGGGCGCCGATCGTGCTCGCCCGCGGGCTCGACCGGATCGCCGTGCTGGGGTTCATCGCGGTCGTCCTGGCCCGCTGGGTCGGCAATCCGGCGCGCGGACGGCCGCTCTTCCACGCCCACCTCGCGACCCCGTTCTCGACCGGCTGGCTCCTGCTGGTGTGGCTGCTGCCCGCCTTCCTGATGCTGTGGACAGCATACTTCCTGCGCTACCCCGAGGCTGAGCCGCGCACCGACGAACCGTATGCCCGCCGCGTGCCGCCGTGGATCGTCGCCGTCACCTACGTCGCGATGGGCACCCTGGCCGTCGTCGGCTGGTCGGCGCTGTTCCTCGACGTGGGCCGGCGCTGGGCCGACCTGCTGGCGGCGGCCGACGGCGCGAGCCACGCCAACGCCATGACGCTGCTCGCCGTGCTCTGGCTTGCGGCCGCCGCGCTCGCCGTGCTGTCGCTGATCGCCTCGGTGTGGTCGCGCGCGGTCGCGGTGTACGGCCTCGCGACGGCCATCCTGCTCGGCATCGTCGCGGTCGTCGTCGCGGACCTCGCCTACCAGCCCGCAGCCCCTGCGGCGCCGAGTCTCGCCGATCCCGGCGCGGCGCTTTTGCTCATCTTCTTCTGGCTCACGGCGGCGATCCCGTACCTGATGGCCGCGCGCGCTCTCAGGGGCGCGAAGAACCGGCGGCGCGAGGCGGCCGCCCCTGCCGGCGAGGCCGGCAGGGCCTGACGCCTCGCGCCTAACTGTTTCCGCGCACACATCCCTCGGGAACACCCCGCCCCACGGAGCCCGGCGCCAGCCGGTCCGCGATCACGGCAATCGACCACCCGACGCAGCGGTGGGCACATCCGTGCGCCGGCGGAGGGAACCACATGGATCCAGTCGTCCAGACACATGAGCTGACGAAACGCTACGGCGGCGAGATCACGGCGGTCGACCGCCTCGATCTGCGCGTGGGCGAGGGCGAGGTGTACGGCTTCCTCGGCCCCAACGGCGCGGGCAAGACGACGACCCTGCGCATGCTGCTGGGCCTGATCCGCCCAAGCTCGGGCACGGCGGTCGTCATGGGGCATCGTCCCGGCCAGGCCGCAGGCCTCGCCGAGATCGGCTCGCTGATCGAGACGCCGGCCTTCTATCCCTATCTCTCGGGCCGCGACAACCTCGTCGTGCTGGCCCGTATGAGCGACACGCCGCTCTCGCGCGTCGACGTCGCCCTCGACGAGGTCGGGATGACCGCGCGCGGCGGCGACAAGTTCAAGAAGTACTCGCTGGGCATGAAGCAGCGGCTGGGCGTCGGCGCGGCGCTGCTCAAGGACCCGACGTTCCTGATCCTCGACGAGCCGACCAACGGGCTCGACCCCCACGGCATGGCCGACATGCGCGCCCTCATCCGCCGTCTCGGCGAGAGCGGCCGCACGGTGCTGCTGTCGAGCCACCTGCTGGGCGAGGTCGAGCAGATCTGCGACCGCGTCGGCGTGATCCGCGAGGGCCGGCTGATCGCCGAGGGCACGGTGGCGGAGCTGCAGCAGCGCGGCGCCGGCCTGGTCGTGCGCGCCGAGCCCCAGAGGCACGCGCGTGAGATCGTGCAGCGGCTGCCCTATGTGGACAACGTGCGCGTGACGGACGGTTCGGTGCGGATCACCGTCGCGCCCGAACGCGCCGCCGAGATCAACCGCGAGCTGGTCACCGCCGGCCTGGCCGTCAGCGAGCTGCGGCCCGCCGGGCGGTCGCTGGAGGAGGCGTTCTTCGAGCTGACCGGCGGCGGCGAAAGCCGGGCGTCCGACGAGGCCGGCACGCCGGCCGAGGAGTCCGGCCCGGCCGCAGGCGCCGCCGCGGACGCCGCCGCCGACACCGGCGAGGCAGAGAGGAGGGCCGCCTGATGTGGGCCTCGTTCAAAGCGGAATACGAGAAGCTGCGCCACCGGCCGGCGGTCTGGATCCTCTTCGGGGTCTGGATGCTGATGGTCACGGCGTTCGGCTACGTCATCCCCTACATCATCTACGTGACGCCGTCGGCCGACACCGGCGGCCAGCCGCGCAGCCAGCTCATCGCGCAGCTGATCCCCCACGCCTTCGTGCAGGACGTGCTGGTCGGCGTGCCCTTCTTCGGCGCCGCCCTGTGCATGATCGGCGGCACCATGCTGGCAGGCAGCGAGTTCGGCTGGGGCACGCTGGGCGCGATGTTCACGCAGCGGCCGGGCCGGCTGCAGGTGCTCGGCGGCAAGCTGCTGGCCCTGGTCTCGATGGGCTTCGCGTTCACCGTCGCCGCGTTCGCGATCGGCGCCGTCGCCAGCCCGATCATCGCGGCCGCCCAGAACCAGCCGCAGGACTGGGCCTCGGCGGGGCAGATCCTCGCCGGCCTGGGCATCAGCTGGCTGATCCTCACGGCCTTCGCGTTCGCCGGGCTGTTCATCGCCGTGATCTTCAAGAGCGCGTCGGTGCCGGTCGGCCTGGGGCTCATCTACCTGCTGGTCGTGGAGAGCATCGTCGCCGGCTTCGCCAACAGCACCCGGGCCCTGGGCCTGGTCCACGAGGCGCTGCCGGGCGCCAACGCCGGCGCCCTGGCCAAATCGCTGATCACGGTCAAGGGCCTCGACGCGCCCGGCCTCACCGACATGACCGGCTGGCAGCAGTCGCTGGTCGTGCTGGTCGTCTGGGTCGTGATCTTCGTGGGCGTGTCGGCCGTGCTGCTGCGCCGCCGCGATGTGACGGGCATCGTCTGAGACGGCCGTGAAGCCACGTGTGAGCGTGATCACCCTGGGCGTGTCGGACCTGTCGCGGGCGCGGCGGTTCTACGAGGCCCTCGGCTGGACGAGCCGGTCCGACCCCGGCGCCGACGTCGTCTTCTTCGAGTCGGGCGGCATGATCCTGTCGCTCTGGGACCGGGGCAGGCTGGCCGAGGACAGCGGCGTGCCCGACGAGGGGGCCTTCGGCGGCGTGACGCTGGCGCAGAACGTGGGGTCGGAGGCTGAGGTGGACGCCGTGCTCGCGACGGCGGCGCGGGCGGGCGCGACGGTGTCGCGCCCGCCCGCCGAGACCTTCTGGGGCGGCTACTCCGGCTGCTTCGTCGACCCCGACGGGCACCCGTGGGAGATCGCCTACAACCCGCACTGGACGCTGGCCGAAGACGGGTCGGTCGCTGTCGGCTCGTAGTCAGCGGGGCGGCGGGGGCGGCGAGAACGAGGAGCAACGAGGAGGACCCATGACCATCGACACCTCTGGTATCGACGCCTGGCTCGAGGCCTACCAGCAGGCCTGGGCTTCCGGCGACCGGGCCGAGATCGCGGCCCTCTTCACCGACGACGTCCGCTACTTCACCGCGCCCTACAGCGCGCCGCTCGTGGGCATCGGGCGGGTGACAGGGTACTGGCTCGCCCAGGAGGAGTCGGGCCTCCCCTGGACCTTCGAGTACGAGGTGGTCGCCCGCGAGGGCGACCTCTTCGTGGTGCGGGCGGTCACGAGCTACCCGCAGGGCACGCTCGGCGCCATCAGCCCCGAGGAGTTCCACAACCTCTGGCTGGTGACGCTCGACGGCGAGGGGCGGGCGGGCGAGTTCGTCGAGTACTTCATGCTCGCGGAGTAGGGGAGTGAAGGGGCGCCGGCGGCCGAGCCGCCGGCGCCCCGGCTCGCTCCCCCTTCTCCCCTTACGACATCTTCGGCTGCTTGTGCACGCCGATGCGGTTGCCCTCGGTGTCCTTGAAGAACCCGATGGAGCCGACCATCTCGCCCATGTCCTGCACCGGCTGCAGGATCTCGCCGCCGGCCGCGGCGACGCGCTCGAGCATCCCCTCGGGGTCGTCGAAGCTGTTCAGATAGATCGTGCAACCGTCGGTGCTCGGCTTGGTCACCTGCGTCTGCGCCAGGTCGAGGCTCACGGGGCCGGGGCCCTGCATCTGCGACGGGTCGAAGTCGGGCGGCGGCGCCATGATCGCGATGCCGTCCATGCCCTCCACCTTCGTGAACTCGTGCCGCAGGACGGCGCCGTAGAACTTCATCGCGCGGTCGAGGTCGGCGACCGGGATGTCCGCCCAGACGATCGTGTTCGGGAAATCCATCGTGCGTCTCCTCCGTATGGGGGTCCGGGATGTTCTCGCCAGTCAGCATGCCCGGGCGCCGTCGGTCCTGTAACTCGTTCGCCGCGCCCTACCTAGCCAGCCGCCGGAACGCCAGCAGGGTGCAGGTCTGGAGCACGGCGCCGACGATCAGCAGCGACAGCACCGCCTTGCCGATCGCCGACCAGTCGTAGCCGACGAGCATCAGCCGGCGGATGGCCTCGATCTGGAAGGTGACGGGGTTCCAGTCGTTGACCGCCTGCATCCAGCCCGGCATCACGGCACGCGGCACGAAGGCCGTCGAGATGAACACGATCGGGAACATCAGCAGCGACAGCGCGCTGGCCGCCTGCTCGCTCTTGGTCAGCAGCGCCGCGATGAAGCTCACACCGGCGAAGGCGACCCCGAACAGCCCGGACATCGCCAGGATCAGCAGGAACCCACCGACCCCGGTGGCGAGCGACGCGCCGAGCAGCAGGCTGACGATGAGCAGCACGCCGGCCATCAGCGCCGCCTCGAAGAACAGCGGCACCATCTCGGCGGCCAGGATCGACCCTCGCTCGATGGGGCTGGCGCGCAGCTTGTCGAGGTAGCCGTTGCGGTACTCGACCAGCATGCCGTAGCCCGACCAGCCGACCGCCAGGAACGAGGCGAACACGATCTGCCCCGGCGCGAGGTAGGCGAGGTAGCTCTGGCGGCCGAACGCCGGCAGCTGCACGATGTCCTTGTAGAGCTGGCTGAACACGAGCAGCTGGATCAGCGGGAAGAAGATGATGCTCATCCAGTTCGACGGCACGCGGAAGAAGCGGCGCGTCGTGCGCAGCCCCAGCCAGTACGTCTCGTAGGCGAACGCGGCCACCGGTCAGGCTCCCATCATGATGATCGGCTGGTCGGCCGCCTCTTCGCGGATGTGGCGGCCGGTGTACTTGAGGAACACGTCGTCGAGGCTCGGCTGGCTCATCTGCAGGCCAGTGATGTGCAGGCCGTTGCCGTCGATGCGGTGGATCAGCTGGGGCACCGCGGCGCCGGCGTCAGGCACCGACAGGGCGACGCCGTCGGGGCGGGCGGCGACGGCCTCGCAGGGCACCATGCCCTCGAGCAGCCGGCACACCGTGCCGACCTCGTCGTGGCCGTTCGCGCCGCCGCCGTCGCCGCCGTTCTGGGGTTCGAGCCGCAGCACCACGGAGTCGGCGCCGACCGTCTCCTTGAGCTCGCCCGGCCTGCCCTCGACCACGATGCGCCCGTTGTCGACGATGGCCAGGCGAGAGCAGAGACGGTCGGCCTCCTCCATGTAGTGCGTGGTCAGCAGCATCGTCGTGCCCTCGGCGCCGATGCGCTCGAGCTCCTCCCAGAGGGCCGTGCGGCTCTGCGGGTCGAGGCCCTCGGTGGGCTCGTCCAGGATCAGCAGCGGCGGCCGGTGCATGAGGGCGCTGGCAAGGTCGAGACGGCGCTTCATGCCGCCCGAGTAGGTGCCGGTCAGCTTCTTGGCCACGCCGCTCAGGCCCATCAGCTCGAGGAGCTCGTCGGCGCGGCGGCGGTTCTCGCCGGCCGGCAGCCGGTGCAGCCGGCCGGCGAGCTCCAGGGTCTCGCGGCCGGTCGAGAAGGCGTCGAGGGTCGGGGTCTGCATGGCCAGGCCCAGGCGCTCGCGCACCTCGTGGGCCTGCGAGGTCACGTCGAACCCGGCGACCCTGGCCACGCCCGAGGTCGGGCGCAGCAGGGTCGACAAGATCCGGATCGTCGTCGTCTTGCCGGCTCCGTTCGGGCCCAGGAAGCCGAAGAGCTCACCGTGGGCCACGCCGAACGTCACGCCGTCGAGGGCTCGCGTGTCGCGGCCGTAGACCTTGACCAGGTCGCGGACCTCGATGACCATGTCGCTGATCTGCTTCATCTGCCCGTGGTTCCCGCGGCGGCGCGAGGGAAACCCGTGTGTGAACCGCTTGGGCGGCGGGCGGCGGGCGGTGGGGCGCTCCGCGCCCTACGCCGCCCGCCGCCTCTGCTCCGCCTCCATCTGCCGGCGCTGGCGCTCTTCGCGCTCGCGCAGCTCGGGCGTGAAGGCCTCGCCGAACTCCTCGGCCTCGAAGATCTGACGGATCTCGAGCTCGGCGCCGCCGCCGAACGGGGCTTGCCTCATGAACTCGACGACCTCGTCCAGCGAGCCCGCCTGGACGATCCAGTACCCGGCCACCAGCGTCCTCGGCTCGGGGAACGGCCCGTGCACGACCTTCGTCTCGCCACCGCTGTACTGGATCCGCGCGCCGTCGGCGCTGGAATGGAACCCGTCGGCGGCGAGCATCATGCCGGCGTCGGCCATCCGCTGGTTGAAGCGGGTCATCTCCTCGAGACCCGAGCTGTCGGGCATCGCCCCCGACTCGGTGGTCTCGTCGGACTTCACCAGCACGGCGAAGCGCTTGAGCCTTGTGCGCTGCGAGAACTCCGCCTCGCTCATCCGCTGCACCACGTACAGCAGGTTGCCGTCGGGGTCGCGCAGCTGGAACATCGGCGGCGAGTTCGGCCAGCGCATGATCTCGGGGTCGACGTCCGCGCCGCGCGCCTTCAGCGACGCGTGGTCGGCCTCTACGTCGCCGCTCGTGAAGCGGATGCCGGTGTCGATGCCGGGCGACTGCCCGGGGCCGGGCGGCGTGAGCGCGATCGTGGTCGGCGAGCCGGGCGCGGCGACCTCGATCCAGCGCCGGCCGTCGCCGAAGGGCACGTCCATGCGGATCTCGAAGCCGAGCGTGCCCTGGTAGAACTCGAGCGACCGTTCGACGTCGCTCACGGGGATGCTGACGGTGCGCACGTCCTCGATGTGCGTGCCGGTCGATTCACTCATTTCGTCCTCCGGAAGATCGCGGGAGAGCCGTTCACGGACCTGTTCCCGGCATGTCCGGCGGGCAAGCGTTGACGAAATGAAGGCGGGGGGACGGCCGCCGGCCGTCCCCCCGCCTCACCCGGCGCCCGTCACCCGACGACGCAGAGGGTGTTGCCGTCGGGGTCGCGCAAGAAGAACAGCGGCGGCGCCCCCTCGCCGCTGCGGGTGATCTCGACGTCGACGTCGACGCCGCACGCCTTCAGCTCCGCGTGGTCGGCGTCGACGTCCCCGGTCGCGAGCAGGATGCCGGTCGCCTGGCCGGGCGTCAGGCTCTCCTGGGGCGGGATCAGCGAGATGACGGTCTCAGCGCCCGCCGGGGCCACCTCGATCCAGCGGCCGCCGTCGCCGAAGGCCATGTCGAAGCGCTTCTCGAAGCCGAGCGTGCCGCAGTAGAACTCGAGCGCCGCGTCCTGGTCCCTGACGGGGACCAGCACTCGGCCGATCTTGGTGATGTGGGTCGTCGCGCCGGTCATCGTCTCCCTCCGATGGTTCGTTGTTCCGCCGGACCATTCCCGCGGGGCCCGCAACGGCAATCCCCTGACCCGGCGTCGGCCGGGTCCGCAATCGTCGTAGTCCTCGGCCGTCGCGGGGAAAGCAACGGTATCCGGCCGGTCATGGCCGGCCCGGCAACTGCATGGAGGAGGCAAACCCGTGGACCCGACCACCGGCAACGGCAAGATCTGCTACGTCGAGCTGCCCGCCACCGACATCGCCACCTCGGCCGCCTTCTACCACGACGTCTTCGGCTGGAAGATCCGCACGCGGGGCGACGGGGCGACGGCCTTCGACGACGGCGTGGGCGAGGTCAGCGGCACCTGGGTCGTCGGCCGGGCGCCCTGTGGCGCGCCCGGCCTTCTCGTCTACATCATGGTCGACAGCGTGGAGGCGACGCTCGACGCCGTGTTCGCGAACGGGGGAGAGCTCGTGCAGGCCATCGGCGCCGACGCTCCCGAGATCACCGCCCGCTTCCGCGACCCCGGGGGCAACATCATCGGCCTGTACCAGGAACCGGCTTGATCCGGCTCGCCTAGCAGATGGCCGAGCCCTCCCCATTGCGGCCGTCTCTCTCGGGCAGGACGGCCTGGGCTCGCAACCTCCAGACGCCGCTGCGGGAGTTCCTGCGCACGGAGACCGGCAGCGCGTCAGTCCTGCTCGCGGCGACGGTCGTTGCGCTGGTCTGGGCCAATGCGAGCCCATCCTCCTACGAGAGCCTGTGGACGACGCGTCTGGCGGTCCGCGTCGGCGACGTGGGGATCTCCCTCGACCTGCGGCACTGGATCAACGCCGGCCTCATGACCTTCTTCTTCTTCGTGGTCGGCCTCGAAGCGAGGCGCGAGTTCGACATGGGGGAGCTACGCGAGCGCCGCCGCCTGGCCCTGCCGCTGCTTTCCGGCATCGGCGGGATGGCCGTCGCCGTCGCCCTGTTCCTGGCCGTCAACGCGGGGCGCCCGTCGGCCCACGGCTGGGGCGTGGTCATGTCGACCGACACGGCCTTCGCGCTCGGGGTCCTCGTGCTGGTCGGCCCGCGGTTCCCCGAACGGCTGCGCGCGTTCATGCTCACGGTGGTCGTGGTCGACGACATCGTCTCGCTGGTCGTGATCGCGACCGCCTACACGACCGGCCTGCGGCCGGTCGCCCTGGCGGTCGCAGCCGGCGTCTTCGCAGTGGTGCTGGTCGTGCGAGCCGCCGGCGTCCACTACGGACCGGTCTACGCCGTGCTCGGCGCGGCCCTCTGGGTCGCCGTGTACGAGTCGAAGGTTGACCCCGTCGTCACCGGCCTCGTCATGGGTCTGCTGGCGACGGCCTATCCGGCGACCCGCCAGGACCTCGCGCGGGCGACCGACCTCTTCCGCCGGTTTCGCGAGCAGCCGGTTCCGCAGCTTCAGCGCACCGCGCGCAGCGCGCTCCGCACGGCCATCTCGCCCAACGACCGCCTGCAGGCCGTCTACCACCCATGGACCAGCTACCTGATCGTGCCGGTCTTCGCACTCGCCAACGCCGGTGTGCTCGTCAGAGGCGGCGCCTTGGGACGAGCCTTCACCTCGCCCATCACGCTCGGCATCATCGCAGGCTACGTCCTCGGCAAGCCGATCGGCGTCACGGGGATGTCCTGGCTGGTGACGAGGGTCACGCAGGGGAGGATCCGTCCGCCCGTCGGCTGGGCGGCGGTCGCCGGGGGCGGCGCGTCGGCCGGCATCGGTTTCACCGTCTCGTTCCTGATCGCCGCCCTCGCGTTCACGGGGACGAGCCTGGAGGACGCCAAGATCGGCGTCCTGACCGGCGTTGCCACGGCGTCGGCCGTGACCTGGCTGATCTTCCGGGCGACGGCGCTCCTGCCGAAGCAGAAGCGCGCCGTCGCCCTGCTCGGCCGCGCGGAGAGCTTCGTGGATCTCGCTGTGCCCGTCGACCCGCAGCGCGACCACGTCCGCGGCCCGCTCGACGCTCCGGTCACCGTGCTCGAGTACGGCGACTTCGAGTGCCCGTATTGTGGCAGGGCGGAGGCTGTGCTCCGCGAGTTGCTCGCCGGCTCCGGCGACGTGCGCTACGTCTGGCGGCACCTGCCGCTCAACGACGTGCACCCGCGCGCCCAGGTCGCGGCCGAGGCGGCCGAGGCGGCCGCCGGGCAGGGACGGTTCTGGGAGATGCACGACCTGCTGCTCGACCGCCAGCGGCCGCTCTCTCCGCCCGACCTCGTGGGGTACGCGGGCGAGCTCGGACTCGACGTCGAGCGGTTCGCCGACGACCTTCGCCGGCACGCCGGCGCCGGCCGGATCGCCGAGGACGTCGACTCGGCCGACCTCAGCAGCGTGAGCGGCACGCCGACGTTCTTCATCAACGGCCGGCGCCATCACGGCGCCTACGACATCGACGCCTTGTCGACCGCGGTGCGGCGGGCGAGGGTGCGGGCCGCCGTGGCCGCCTAGCGGCCGGGGCGGCCCGTCATCGGCTCAGTCCTTGAACTGGGAGAGGTACTCGCCGTAGCCTTCCTCTTCGAGCTTCTCCTTGGGCACGAAGCGCAGCGCCGCCGAGTTCATGCAGTAGCGCTGGCCGGTCGGGTCAGGACCGTCGTCGAACACATGGCCCAGGTGCGAGTCGGAGCCGACCGACCGCACCTCGGTGCGCGGCACCAGCATCTTGCGGTCGGTCCGGGTAGTCACCTTGTCCCGATCGAGCGGGCAGGTAAAGCTGGGCCAGCCGGTCCCGGAGTCGAACTTGTCGCGCGAGCTGAACAGCGGCTCACCCGAGACGACGTCCACGTAGATGCCGTCGCGGTGCTCGTCCCAGTACTCGTTCTCGAACGCGCGCTCCGTGCCCTCCTCCTGCGTCACCTTGTACTGCAGGGGAGTGAGCCGCTCGCGCAGCGCGGCCTTCTCCTTCTCGGTCATGCGGTCTCCTCGGATGGGGATGGATCTGACCCCGTTGTTCCACGCATGGCGCCCGCCCACGCTCCCGACATCGAGAGCGCGCCCGTCTCACACGCCTTCACGCAGCGGCCGCAACCCTTGCACTCGTCGGCGGCCCGGACCTTCGCGTGCCGGTGACCGAGGAAGTCGACCTTGCCGAAGACCGCTTGCGGACACGCCTCGATGCACCCCCAGCAGGCCTCGCACCGTGACCTGTCGAGCACGACGTACGCGGTGGAGGAACGCTGCCGTCGGTCCGTCCGCTCGCGCCGGCTCACGGCCGCGCCACCGCGTGGAGGACCGTGAGCGCCAACACGCCGCCGACGAGCGCCGCGGCCACGACCATCTCGCGCCCGACGAGCGCCCGATGCGCGGCCGCGCCGCGCGCGTATCGCGCCAGCGCGCGGCGGTTGAGCACGCAGTGCCACGTCGCGAACACCGCGAACAGGACACCGAGCGAGGTATGGACGATCGACCAGCTCGCGGGGTCGCCGGCCTGGCTGGAAAGGTGGTCGGCCAGGCCGGTCGCCGGCAGTGCCAGGCCAGAGAGCGCAGCGCCGAGCGCGACGAACCTGCGCTGGTTCCATCGTCGTTCGATCCCTCCGTTCACGAGCACCTCCCGTTCATGACCCAGGGCAGTCACCGGCGCGGCGCCTGAGCAGCCATCACGTCCCGGATCGTCTCGAGCACCCGCATCGCGGTCTCGATGTCACTCGGTTCGAGCACGCCGAGGAGCGCCGATTCGCGCTCGTGCATCCGGGTGTGGAAGTCGACCATGAGCCGGCGGCCGGCGGGCGTGAGCACGACCGGCCGCCGCCGCCCGTCGGCCGCGTCCTGCTCGCGGCCGACCAGGCCGCCCGTTTCCAGGTCGGCGATCAGCCGGGTGACCGCGGCCTTGTCGACCCCGAGCCTGCCCGCCAATCCCGAAGCTGTCGAGCGCCCGTCCGCCAATGCCAGCTCTCGGAGGAGCTCGAACTGCGCGGTCGAGACGCCCATCCCGGCCGCGAGCCGCCTGCCGAACAGACGGTACGTCAGGAACAGCTCACGGAGCAGATGGAGATACGAGGCGCCGGGTGAGTGCTCGAAGAGGCCTTCGTCGTCGTGGGAAGGCACGGGTCCCATGACCAGGGATCATCGGCCAGATAGTTGACTTTGTCAACTATCTGGCCGATGACGGCAGCGATCTCGGGCGGCGAAGAGGCGGCGACGAAAAGGCGGCGGGGGTGTGCCGGAGCACACCCCCGCCGCCCGGCCTTGTCGTGGACTACGCCGCCTCGGTGGCTGGCTCGCAGGTGCCGAGCGCTTCGTCGCAGGGCTCCTCGCGATTCTCGTGGACGGCCGAGCTCAGGCGGAACCCGCCCGGCGTCCAGGTCGTGACCAGGGCGGAGATGAACGAGATCGCCACGACCCCGGCAGCGACGCGCAGACCGATCGTGAAGCCGGTCGTCATCGCGTGGGCCATCACCGAGGGAGGCACACTCGCGGCCGCGGCCTGGGTGGCGCCGCCGGCCGCCGCGGTCCCCGCCGCCAGCTGATCGGTCACGCTGTGGGCGACCGACGTCCAGGCGATGGTGCCGATCGCCGCCAGGCCGATCGCGCCGCCGATCTGCTGCCCGATGTTGAGCATGCTCGAGGCCGTACCGCTCTCCTCGGGCGCGACGTGCGACACGACCATCAGGGTCAGCGGCACGAACATCATCCCCAAGCCGGCGCTCACGAGAATCATGGGCGGCAGCACATGGGTCCAGTAGGCGCTCACCTCAGTGAGCCGGGAGAGCCAGAGGAACCCCACGCCGGCGAGCACAGGGCCCGCCAGCAGCGGCGGCCGCACGCCGATACGCGTCACCAGCACGCGCGCCACGATCATGCTGACGACAATGATCGTGACAGGGAACGGCAGCCATGCGATACCCGCCTTGATCGGGCTGAAGCCCCACACCGTCTGGATGTACAGCGTCAGGAAGAAGAAGACCGAGAACAATGCCGTGGCCAGGAACAGCATCGTGACGTAGGCCCCGGTACGGCGGCGCGACCCCAGCAGGCGGAGCGGAAGCTCCGGGTGACGGGTGCGCATCTCGATCAGCACGAAGGCGATCAGGAACAGCGCCGACGCCGCCAGGCACCCGATCGTCAGCGGTTCGCCCCAGTGCGAGACGCCGTCGCTGCCGGCGGCGGCGTGCGTCAACCCGTAGACGAGCAGCGCGAGGCCGGCGGTGCTGGTGATCACGCCTGGGATGTCGAGGCGGCTGCGAGCGGCGCGGGCCGAGGTCGCGAGCGCGAACGGAGCCAGCGACACGACGGCGATGCCGATCGGGACGTTGACGAAGAACACCCAGCGCCACGACACATAGGAGGTGAGGATCCCGCCGAGCAGCAGGCCGATGGCGCCGCCGGCGCCGCTCATGCCCGCGTAGACGCCGAGGGCGCGGTTGCGCTCGGGGCCCATCGGGAAAGTCGTGGCGATCAGCGCCAGCGCCGTCGGCGCGGCCAGCGCCCCGCCGGCGCCCTGGATCGAACGCGCGGCGAGCAGCCACCACTCGGTGGTCGCGAAACCGCCGAGCAGCGAGCCGATCGAGAAGACCGACACCCCGATGATGAAGATACGGCGGCGGCCGTACATGTCGCCGAGGCGGCCACCCAGCAGCAGCAGGCTGCCGAAGGCCAGTGAGTAGGCGGTCACGATCCATTCGAGGCTGGTGCCAGTGAAGCCGAGCGCCCGCTGGATGTGCGGCAGCGCCACGTTCACGATGGTCGCGTCGAGGATGATCATCAGCTGGGCCGTCGCGATCACGACGAGCGCGAGACCGAGGTGGCGGGGCACGTGCGTCGCCGGCTGCGCCGATGGCTCAGGCGACGGGACCGGAACGGCCCGTGTCTGTGTTGCCATGGGGGACTCCTCCGCATCTGAGGCGGGCGACGGCGGCGGCTTCGCCCCCGTCGCCTGCCTTACAGGACAAAAACTATCCCGTTTGTCCTACCGCCGCCCGTCGCTGGTCAAACACGTCGCCTGATCCGCCGGCTTGCGCAGACTGCACTTTCCACTTACGCCGGCTTGCGGTCGCCTTTCAGGTTCAAGCGGTGACGACTTACGCAGGAAGGCGTAGGGTGATTCCAGTGGCATTGCATACTTGTTGTTCGGCTGACCTCGGGAGGAGCGATGGCCAACGACGAGGATCCGCGCACCAACGCCAGCGTCGTCCCGCACGCAGACGACGGCTATAGCGACGGTACGCTGGGGATGCCCATCAGCGGCTATCACGGCCTCGGGCTCTCGGCCAAGCAGCTGCCTCGAAAGGCCGACCCGGTCCAGCGCCAAGGCCTCTGGGTCGGTATCCCGTGGAAGATCATCCTGCTCGCCTGCGCCGGGGTCACCGCGGCGCTCCTGGTCTTCGGGCTGCTCTTCACCATCGTTTCCCATCTGGTGACATGAGCCGCGCGGATCCGCGGCGGCAGCCTAACAAGCACATCGAGCAGGCTCGCAGTAGGGTTGCGCCACCAACGAGCGGCGGCCCGAGCTGCTCATGTGCGACACGTTAGGCGTCACAGAGGAGGCTCAGCATGGACCGATTCACGGGCGGTTGCCTATGCGGTAACGTCCGAATCGTGGCGTCGGGACTACCCTACCGGGTCGGCATTTGTCACTGTCTCGACTGCCGCAAGCATCATGGGGCCCTCTTTGGCGCTTCCGCGATGTTTCCTCAGGATGCGGTGACGATCGATGGCGAAACACGCGACTACGCGGGGCGGTTCTTCTGTCCCCGCTGCGGCTCGTCCGTCTTCGCACGCACCGCAGACGAAATCGAAGTGCACCTAGGGTCCCTGGATGCTCCTGACCAACTGACGCCAACCTACGAAAGCTGGATCGTCCGTCGCGAGTCCTGGTTGCCGCCGTTTCCGCTCACGAGACGATACGAGCACGATCGCGACGCCACAGGTCGCTTTGAGGAGTAGGTGGCGCGAACGTTGCCTCGCGCAGGCCCACGCACTTCAGGAGAACTCATGTTCGACCACGTCAAATTCGGAGTCAGCGACTATGCAGCGAGCAAGGCGTTCTTCCTCAAGGCACTCGAGCCGCTCGGCGTAGCTGTTGTCTCGGAGGGGCCGCCGACATACGGTGTCGAGCTCAGCGCAAAGGGCAAGGCTTCATTGTGCCTGTACCAAACCGAGGAGAAGCCGGCGCGTCTTCACTTGGCGTTCACGGCCGAGAATCGCCAGCAAGTCGAAGCTTTCTATCGCGCGGCTCTGGAGGCGGGCGGCAAAGACAACGGTTCGCCTGGTCTGCGCCCGCACTACGACGCGAACTACTACGCGGCTTTCGTCATTGGTCCGGATGGGCACAACATCGAAGTGGTTTGCCACGAACCCGAGGCCTGACCCTTCCAACGGAAGGACGTCCCCAGGGCGACCCAACAAGCAGCGGCGACGATGCGCAAGGATGCTCGCATGAAGATCTTCACTCCGAGGGTGAGCCTCCGCGAGATCACGTCGGCGAATCGGACGGCAGTCGAAGCACTGGCGGTCACCGCGGTGCAGGCCGACTACGTCACGGGCGTCGCGGAGTCACTGATCGAGGCGGCAGAGACTCCCGACGCACGCCCCTGGTACCGCGCCGCATACCTCGACGACAAGCCGGTCGGCTTCGTCATGATCAGCGACGGCATCACGGTGGTGAACTCCGACTACCTCGGCCCATACTTCCTTTGGCGCTTGCTGATCGACCAGCGCTACCAAGGGCGAGGCTGTGGGAGCGCGGCACTCGGTCTGGTGGTCGAGCACGTGCGCGCGCGGCCCAACGCGCGAGTGCTGATCACTTCGGTCGGGCAAGGCCCCGCTTCGCCCATCGACTTCTACTTGCGACGGGGCTTCGGGACAACCGGCGAAGTGCACCAGGGCGAGCTGGTGCTCGAGCTCGACCTGCTGACATCGCCATCCCTCGGCTGATCGTCATTCGGATGCCTCGGCTCGAGCTATCGGTGTTGCAGGCCGGCCCGGGGCCATGATTCGGGCCGAAGGGTCGCCGGCCGGGGCATTCCTCCGCCCTTGAGTCGGCCGGTCTAGTACTCGCCTTTGATCACGAAATACGAGCCCCGGATCGTTCCGGCGAGCTTGGACTTCTGCCGGGCGAACTTGAACTTGCCGTCGAGCTCCTTGGGCACTTCCATCCCTTCCGACAGCTTGAAACCGACAGCTCGCTTCTTGGGATCATCGATCGCGTACATGACGTTGACCCCGAGGCCATCCTCATAGAACACGTAGGCCATGCGGACGCCCTCCACTTGGAAGGCTGACGTTTGTAGGGGCTTGGCGGCGAACTCGATGTCACGCTCCTCTTTGAGGATCCGGTTCACGTAGTCCAGCGTGTCTTGGCTCTCGCTCGCCGGTACGACCGTGAACGCATGCTTGTACTTGTTCATGAAGTACCGTGCCTCGTTGGCGCGCAGGCCGGCAAGCGCCTCCGCCACAGGCGAAGACTCCAGGCCTGCTGCGGACACGTTCTCGAAATCGACCACCTTGGACACCCCTGTCCCTCCTTGGTTTCTGGGATGGATGCGTGTTGATGGTCTACTTGCCCATTCGAGGATGTCAGGGCACGTCGACGGCTCGTCGAACAAGAGCTGCGAGCAGACATGCGCCCCACGTTGGGTAGTCTCTGGCAGAAGGCGTGAGGGCGGCATGCTGCAGCGCGCGTCGACGCGCTCGACCTCGAACGGGGTGTCGCCGCCCCTTGACGGCGCGCTCGCCTACGTGTGAAGTCGTGTCGATCGGACCGTCGTTGGCTCGTGCCGGCCGGAGTTGCTGCCCGTTGCAGGGCAAGGAAGAGCTGGGTTAGATGCGACTCGAGACAGACAGACTGTTGCTGCGGCCGCTTCGCTCCGAAGATGTGGAGCCTGAGGTCTCCCTGTGGTCTGATGCTCAGGTCATGCGCTTCATGGGTGGTCCGAGGGACGATGAACAGGTGCGCGCGATCCTTGTCGAGGAGCTCACGGAGCCGCCGCCCGGTCCTCTCGGCCAGTGGCCCGTGGTGCAGAAGACCACCGGTGAGTTCGTCGGCGACTGTGGCTTGATCGCCAAGGAGATCGAGGGCCGCGACGAGGTCGAGCTCGTCTACGTCCTGGCCTCCAGCGAGTGGGGGAAGGGCTACGCCACGGAGATCGGCGCCGCCCTGCTTCGCTTCGCCATCGACGAGCTGCACCAGACGCGCGTCGTCGCCCTGATCGATGTGGAGAACCTCGCCTCGAAGCGCGTCGCGGAGAAGCTCGGCATGCGCCGACAAGGAGTGGTGAAGCGCCCCGCGCACCGGGGAGGGCTGCCGGTCGCGGGGAGCGTGGAGCGCGAGCTGTGGGTCGCCGAGGTGCCCCGGGCCTGACAAGCGCATCGAGCAGGCTCGCGACCTATGCACTACGGACCGAGAGGGGTGGAAGCGGTGGCGAGGATCGCGTCGATCGACGTTCGCGCGCTGGCGCCCGAGGTGGAACGGTTCCGCTACACCTCATTCCAGGACGAGGTCTACACCACCACGACGCTCGTACAGATCACGGACGATAGCGGCGCCGTCGGGCTTGGTGCGTACGACTCGGATTCCTACGGAGATTGGGACCGCAGCCCGCTCGAGACGCTGCGCACGATCGTCCCACGGCTGGTCGGGGCGGACCCCGACGACCACGACGCGATCTCCTCGCTGCTCAGCGAGGACGGAACGTCGCCGTTCGCACCCGCGGTACGGTCCACGATCGACATGGCCTGCTGGGACCTCGCCGCCCGACGCGCTGGGCAACCGCTCCACACCTGGCTCGGTGGCGACGGCGTGACGACATCCCTGCCCGCCTACGCGTCGCTCCCGGCCTTCGACGATACCGAGGCATGCCTGGACGCGATCGAGGGCTACGTCGCCCAGGGGTTCACCGCGATCAAGGTGCACGCGTGGGGCGTGCCTTCACGCGACGCGAACCTGCTGCGCGCAGTGCGAGGCCGATGTGGATCGCTGGTCGTGATGGTCGACGCGGAAGGGCGCTACGACGCCGAAGGTGCCGCGCTCGTCGCTCGTACCTGTGCCGATGTGGGTGCCCGATGGTTCGAAGCGCCCCTGCCCGACTTCGACCTGGACGGCTACCGGCGCCTGCGGGCGAAGGTACCGGATGTGCCGATCCTCCCCGCGGGTGATGCGATCTGGGATCCGCGCCTGCTGGCCGACGCGTTGCGTGATCCTCCCTGGGACGCCGTTCGCTTCGACGTGTCGTTCGTGGGCGGGTTCACGCCCACCCGCGAGCTGATGTCGGTGGCCGAGCGCGCGGGCATGTGCGTCGAGTTGATCAGCTACGGCCACACGGTGATCCAGGCCGCGAACCTGCATGCCGCGCTGGCGTTCGGGCGGACATCGTTCTTCGAGCAGGCCGTGCCGCCCGAGCCGTTCGAGCATGGCGTCCTCGAACCGATCCGCACAGGACTTGACGGGCTCGCGGGCGTATCCGCGCGACCGGGGCTCGGCATCGATCTGGACCCGGCGGCGATCGAGGACGCCACGCTGGGCATCGCTCGAGCAGGTGAAGAAGTGGCGTGAGCGCTCGCAGCTCTCAAACGCCGGGGCAGAAGCGAGGGCGCCTGCGAGCGCCGTCTCGGTGCCGACACGCTTCCGTAGCCGCGCCGTGTTCGTCGACAAGGGGGGCCGCATGATGGCGGGTTTCGTGGATGTCGTACTCGTGGATCCAGGGGCCGACAAGATCGCGGTGATCAAGGCGCTCCGGGACGTGACCTGCGACGAGCGGGTCATCCGCGCGGTCGACCTGAGGACGGCGAAGCGCTTCACCGATACCGCTCCCTGCGTGGTGATCCCCAACGTGCCGGCCGACGTGGGAGAGCGGGTACAACTGAGGCTCGGAGCGGCGGGAGCGACCGTCGACCTGAAGCCCGCGTGAGGCAGACGGAGGACGGGAACCCGTTGAACGAGGTCCGCGTCTCGCACGACTCGCTGCTCCGGAAGAAGTCCACGTGAGTCGCGTCTAGGAGGCTGGCGCATGCCCCGCTCCGCCGCATCCACCATCGACGAGTACATCGCGGAGTTCCCGCCCGCGACACGGGCCGTCCTCCAGCGGGTGCGTGAGCTGATCCGCGCGTCGGCCCCCGACGCGACCGAGACGATCAGCTACGCCATCCCCACGTTCGATCTGGACGGCCGCCATCTGGTCCATTTCGCCGGCTACGAGCGGCATGTCGGGTTCTATCCGACGGGCGGCGGCATCGCCGCCTTCGAGGACGAGCTGAAGCCGTACAAGCGCGGGCGCGGCTCGGTGCAGTTCCCGCTCGGGCAGCCGCTGCCCGCCGATCTGATCACGCGCATCGTCGCGTTCAGGGTCGCGGAGGAGCGCGGGCGCCCGTGACGGCGGCGGCAGGCCCAGCGCGTTGATCGACGAACCGCACGCCGGCGAGATCGTCGCCGTCCAGAGCCCCACGCAGCTCGCCGCGATCGGCGAGCTCTTCGCCGAGTGGTACGCCTACCTCGAGGCCGAGCACGGCATCGATCTCGCCTACCAGGACGTGAAAGGCGAGCTCGCCGGCCTGCCCGGCGCCTATGCCGAACCGCGCGGCGGACTCTGGCTGGCGCGTGACGGCGCCTGGCGCCCCGCCGGCTGCGTGGGGATCCGGCCTTTGCCCGACGGCTCGTGCGAGCTGAAGAGGATGTACGTGCGGCCGGCGTTCCGCGGGCGCGGGCTGGGGCGAGCGCTCGCCGGGCGAGCGCTCGCCGAGGCCCGCGCCCGCGGCTACACGCTCATGCGCCTCGACACCGCCGCGTTCCTCGCCGCCGCCAACCGGCTGTACGCTGACCTCGGCTTCCGCGAGACCGGCCCCTACTACGACGTCCCGCCCGACATGCTGCGGATCACGATCTTCATGGAGCTCCCGCTCGAGCCGGGCGACGGCCGCTGAGGTTTCGGTCCGCGCGACCGCGGCCAGCTTTCAGCCATGGTCGACACCCCGAAGATCCTCGGCGTGCCCGCCTTGCCGACGGCGGTGGTCCACGTGACCTGTCCGCGAAGCGAGATCCAGAACGTGATGGGCCCGGGACTCACCGAGCTGATGGACACGCTCGCCGACCAGGGAGTGGCGCCCACCGGCCCGTGGTTCACGCACCACCTGCGCATGGACCCCGACGTCTTCGACTTCGAGATCGGGGTCCCCGTCGACGGCCCGGTCTCGCCGGCCGGCCGCGTCGTACCCGGGGAGCTGCCCGCCGCCAGGGTGGCGCGCACCATCTACCACGGCGGCTACGAGGGCCTCGGCGACGCCTGGGGCGAGTTCCGCGACTGGATCGTCGCCCACGGCCACACGCCGGCGGCAGACCTCTGGGAGGTCTACGTCACGGGCACCGAGTCGACCGACGACCCCGCCGAGCTGGCCACCGAGCTCACCCAGCCGCTGACCGACGGGGCTTGACCCGATGGGCCGGCCGCGGGCCTGCGGCCGGCAACGGCTCGGCGCGTGATGACTGCGGCCGTCAGGCGGTGACCCGGCCGTGCGTCTTTGCCCACTCCTCGTGCGAGGGCACCGGCCGGCCGACGGTCCACAGGAAGAGGTAAGCGCCCATGTCGCCGAGGAACCGGAACTCGCGACGCAACGCGGGCACCGTCTCGTCGAACGAGCCGAGCGAGTCCAGCCACGCGCCGAAGCCGCCGCGCTCACGGTCGAGCTCCAGCATCCTCTCCGCGTTGACGACCGTCGCCTCGACCTTCTTGCGGTTGCGGATGATGCGCGGGTCGGTCAGCAGGCGGTCGACGTCGGCGTCGGTCATGGCCGCGACGCGTTCGGGGTCGAAGCCCGCGAACGCGTCGCGGATGCCGTCCCACTTCGCCTCGATCACCCGCCAGGTCATCCCGGTCGAGAAGACCGGCCGGCTCAGCGCCTCGAGATAGCCGGCCAGTGACGCCGGCTTCCCGGGCTTCCAGCCTGGGGGACTCGGACTCATCGCTGCCCTCCGTTCGTCGTGGTTCGCGTGGGGTGTTCCCACGGCCGAGGGTCGCGAACCCGGCGGGCGCTGGCGACCGGACGTGGCCGGTCATGTCAGCTTGGGCTAAACGAGGCCCTGGGCGAGCCGGGCCTGCTCGGAGAGCGCGCCAGCCAGCACGGCGCGCATGGTGTCGAGAGCGTCGATGACCCGCCGGTCGGCGAGCGAGTACAGGACCGCGGCGCCGTCGCGCTCGGTGTTCACGAGCCGGCGATCGCGCAGAACCTTGAGGTGCCGCGAGACGGTCGACTGCGGCGTGTCGAGCGCTTCGGCGAGCTCCCCCACGTACATGGGCCGCTCGGCCAGGGCGTAGAGGATCAGGATGCGCTTGGGGTCGGCCAGCGCCTGGCAGATGTTGGCGTGGAGGAGGTTGACCTCGCGAGTGAGGCGTTCGTCCAAGACAGGCTCCTTTCCCTGGGCCGGGCTCCTTGCGCAGGCCATCAATCCGGATATGCGGATACAAGCACCGTACGCCAACGGCCGAGTTTGTGTCAAGGCGCACAAATGGGGGAATCAAATTTGCAGGGAGTTCTCCAGGAAGGGACGGGTCGATGGTCCGGCAGGACCTGACGCGAACCATGCAGACGCTCACGGCGCTGGCCGAGTTCGAGCGGGCGCTGGCCGCGATGTACGAGGCGTGCGGGGAGCAGTGGCCGAGCGAGCGCGACCTGTTCGCCGGCCTGGAGCAGGCCGAGCTCGGCCATGCGGATTGCGTGGGACGCATCGAGCGACTGCTCATGGAGCATCCCGAGCGCTTCAGTCCCAACCGTCCTCTCACCCCCGAGGCGGCGCGCTGCCAGGTCGACTACGTCGTGGCGCGCACGGTCGAGTTCCGCGGCGGGGACGTGGCGCTGCGCACGGCCCTGCTGGCGACGCGCGAGATCGAGCGCTCCATCCTCGAGAGCCGCTTCTACGAGATCGTGACCACCGACGACCCCGAGTATCGCGACCTGACCCACCGGCTGCGCGTCGAGACCCGGTCCCACGTCGAGGCGATCGAGGGGCGGCTTCGCGTCGACGGCGGCGGGGCGAACAGCGCCTCGAACGGCCGGGCGACAGAGACGGCGACAGGCGGGGCGGCGGGCACGGCGTAGCCGTTTGGCCGCCGCCTCCTATGGGCATCCACAGGGCATGCAGACGGAGGGTCAGCCGCTTCCGCTTGACAGGTTCGTGCTCGAGATCGGCCGCGAGCCTGTCGCGGCCCTGCCGTTCGACCGCTTCGTAGAGCTCGGCTTGGCCCTCGACATCGACGACGCCCTCGTGCGGTCGCGCATCCGTTTCTGCGAGGACCACTACGCCCGCAACCTCGTCTGCCGCACCCCCGACTTCGAGCTGCTCGTGTTGTGCTGGAAGCCGGGCCAGGAGTCGACGATCCACGACCACGCCGGCTCGCTCAACGTCATCCGGATCTACGAGGGCACGCTCACCTCGCGGTTCTTCGAGCGCGCCGGCGGCGGCCCCGGCGTGTGTGAGGTCGGCGGGGCCGCCGGCGAGCTGCCGGCCGGGCCCGTGCGGCTGCACCACGAGGAGCAACTCGACGGTGGCCACACCGGCCTCGACCGCGGCGGCATCCACCAACTCGCCAACACGACCGACGAGGCGCTGGTCACCGTGCACCTCTACTCGCCTCCGCTGCAGGACATCGTCGTCTACTCGGCCGACGACGCCGAGACGAGCCTCATGCGCCTGCGCTACAGTCTGGCCGACGACTTCGCCTGAGGCCCGGCCGCCGCCGGGGGAGGTCAGCAGTGATCAAGCTCTACCAGACCGAGTGGTGCCCGCACTGCCACCGCGTGCGCGAGGTGCTGACCGAGCTCGGGCTCGCCTACCGCGCCGTCAACGTGTCGGTGAGCCTCGAGAAGCGCAAGGAGGTGCGCAAGGTCTCGGGCCAGGACCTGGTGCCGGTGCTGGTCGACGGCGACCTCGTGATCCCCGGCTCCGACGCGATCATCCACCACCTAGGCGAGACGTACCCCGAGGCTGAAGAGGCGGCCGAGCACGCAGAGGTGGCCGCGTTCCGCGACGTGCTGCGCACCGAGGCGCAGCCGGGCCAGGTCCTGGCCCGGCTGCGCCTCGTCTTCGAGTCGGAGGGACTCGCGGTGGTCGCGGAGATCCCCGGCGACAAGCTGGCTCCCGGCCTGGTCGAGAACGACTACACGCTGCTGCTCGTCGCGCTGCCGGTGGCCGCCGCCCACGCCATCGCCTTCGACCCCACGGTGCCGGCGGTGGTGACGCTGCCGGTCGCCATCTACTCGGTCGGAGAAGGCACCGAGGTAGCGGTGATCAGGCCGGGCTCGACGAGCTGGCTGTTCGGCGAGCGCGAGCTGATGCGGGCCACGTCGGCTGTCGCCCAGCGTCTGGCCGCGGCGCTGTCGGCCCTGTAGCTACTCCCAGCGGAAGACGCGCGCCGCGACCAGCCCGGCGACGGCCCCGAACGCCCACACGATCAGCAGCGCCCTCAGCTCCCAGCCGAAGCCGTTCCACGGCCCTTCGAGGCTCCTCTGCACGTGGTAGAGCGGCAGCGCCCGGCCCAGCGCCTTCATCCACCCGGGAAGCACGCTCAGCGGCGCCGACGTCCCCGACACGAACAGCATCACGAACCACAGGAGCAGGCCGACCGCCTGCGCCGCGCGCGCGTTGGGAGCGACCGAGGCCAGCAGCACGCCGATGGCGGTGAACGCCAGCACGCCGATGGTGAAGGCGACGATCACGCCCAGGGGGTCCGCCGGGGTGCGCACGCCGTAGGCCCCGATCCCGATCACGAAGATGAGGACGCCGCCCACGAACCCGATCGAGAAGCTGACGAACGCCTGCGCGCCCAGCAGCGCCGTCTCCGACACGCCGGTCGCGCGCAGGCGCTTGAGCACGCCGTGCTCGCGGTAGGTGGCGATGTGCACCGGCAGCGAGATCATCCCGATCGAGGCCACTACCAGCGCGATGTAGCCGGGCACGTAGTAGTCCATCATCTTCACGCCGGCGAACTCGCCGTGCTTGACCGGGTCCTGGCCGAAGATGCCCCCCAGCAGCACCAGCACCAGCACGGGAAACACGAACGAGAAGATCATCGTCACCGGCTCGCGGGCGAAGAGCTTGGCCTCGGTCCAGCCGAGTCTCCAGAGGGCGCCCATCGTCTACTCCAGCGCCACGTGGCCGGTCATCGCCAGGTAGGCGTCCTCGAGCGTCGGCTCCTCGAGACGCAGGTCGTCGGGCACGATGCCGTGCTCGACCAGCGCCGCCGCCACGCGGGCGAGGATCGGCCCCGAGCCGAGGACGAAGGCCTGGCGCCCGAACCGTTCGATGGCCACCACTCCCTCCACGCCTCTGAGCCAAGAGAGGTCCTTCTCGCCGGTGCTGAAGACCACGCGCACGCCCGGCGCGTGCCGGGCCACGAAGCCGCGCGGCGTGTCGATGCCCAGCACGCGGCCGCCCTCCATGATGGCCAGGCGGTCGCAGAGCCGCTCGGCCTCGTCGAGGAAGTGCGTCACGAGCACCACCGTCGCGCCGCGCTCGCGGATCTCGCGGATCAGGTCCCAGGCGACGCGGCGGGCGGCCGGGTCGAGGCCGGTCGTCATCTCGTCGAGGAACACGATCTCGGGGTCGTTGAGCAGGGCCAGCGCCACGAAGAGCCTCTGGCGCTGGCCACCCGACAGGCTGCGGAACGTGTCGCTGCGCTTGGCGCTCAGGCCCCACTCGTCCATCAGGGTCCGCCAATCGCGGCCGCGGCGCGAGAACGACGAGAACAGGTCCAGCGCCTCCCACACCTTCATGTGGTCGGGCAGGGCCGACGACTGCAGCTGGGACCCGAGCCGGCGACGCAGGGTCTTGCCGGCCTTGCGCGGGTCAAGGCCGAGCACGCGGATCTCGCCGCCGTCGGCGTGGCGCAATCCCTGCAGGCACTCGACCGTCGTTGTCTTGCCGGCGCCGTTGGGGCCCAGGATGCCGAAGATCTCGCCGGGCGCGACCTCGAACGAGGCTTCGTGGACGGCGACGAAGTGGCGGTAGCGCTTGGTCAGCCCGGCGACCGAGATGACGGGCGCCGCGTCCGCCCGCGGGGCGGACGCGGCGCCCGAGGGCTCGGTCTCAGGTGACGCGGCAGGTATGGGCTGGTCGTTGGTCAAAGGTCGCGGCGGTCGTTGACGGGGCTCCCAGTGTACGACCCGTCGACGACCGCCGCGAACCGTCAGGCGTCTTCGTCGTCGGCCGGTACTTCGTGGCCGGCCTCGTGCTCCATCTCGTCGAGCACGTCCTCGAGCGCGTTGCCACGTTCCCGCGAGTCCGCCCGGTCCGCCTCGGGGTCGGGCACCTCGCCGGCGGCGTAGGCGGCCGCCTCGTCACGGCGCACGTCGGTCGACACCAGCGCAGTGAGCTTCTCGCCCGGCTTCGTCGCCAGACGCAGGAAGTGGAAGACGTAGTAGGCGCCGAGGGCCACGAAGCCGAGGACGATCCACAGACCCGATCCGGTGAACAGCCAGACCACGCCCAGAACGCCGACCACGACCAGCGCGCACAGCACGATCCAGGCCGGCGCATGCTTGGCGGCCTTGCCCGTCAAGAAGGTGAACAGGCCGATGAGGGTGACGATCCACAGCGCGAGCAGGATGAAGAACGCGACGTACGAGAGAGTGCTCGCCTGCGACACGCTCGCGACCGGCTGGGCGCCGAGCGCCGCGGCCGCCGTCAGGACCCATCCACCCATCGTCGTCCTCCTCCACACTCGTGTCTCCCACCGGGCGCGGTCGAGCCGTACCCGGTCAGGTGTCTCCACCAGGTTCGACGCCGCGCCGGCGCTTCCCCTTCGGGCGTGCGCTCCTCGCGTGGGGCGGGGAGGGCTAGGACCCGAAGGGCTGCGTGCCCTCCCCGCCCCACTCGCCGAGCTGGTGGAACCGTTCGCGGCGCAGGATGCGCCGTTGGCGGGGCAGCATCTCGACGAGCTCGGCGAGCTCCTCGTCGATCGCTTCCCCGACGCGCCGCGCGGCGGCCTCGGGGTTCTGGTGGGCGCCGCCGCGCGGCTCCGGGACGACGCGGTCGACGATGCCCAGCGGCTGCAGCTGCGAGGCCGTCGGGCGCAGCGCCTCGGCCGCCTGCGGGGCGAACTCGGCGTCGCGCCACAGGATGGCGGCGCAGCCCTCGGGCGTGATCACCGAGTAGGTCGCGTTCTCCTGCATCAGCACGCGGTCGGCGACGGCGAGAGCGAGGGCTCCGCCCGAGCCGCCCTCGCCGATCAGGGTGGCGATCACCGGCACGCTGAGGCGCGCCATCGCGAGCATCGTCTCGGCGATGGCGCGCGCCTGCCCGCTCTCCTCGGCCTCGACTCCCGGGTAGGCGCCGGGCGTGTCGACGAAGGTGAGCACCGACAGACGGTTGCGCTCGGCCAGCGCGAACAGGCGCTGCGCCTTGCGGTAGCCCTCGGGCCTGGCCATGCCGAAGCTGTGCTCGGTCTGCTCGTCGAGGGTGCGGCCCTTCTGGTGGCCGACGACGACGACCGCGCGATCGTGGAACCAGCCGAGCCCGCCGACGATCGCGCGGTCGTCGGCCCGCAGCCGGTCTCCTTTGAGCTCCTCGAAGCCTTCGATCAGGTAGCCGATGTAATCACGCGTGCGCGGCCGGTCCTTCTCGCGCGCGATCTGGATGGTGAGCCAGGTGTCCTTGCGGTGACGCTCATGCGTCCTCGTCTTCAGGAGGCTCTGGAGCCTCTCCATCTCCTCTGACAAATTGACGCCGGGCATACGAGAAAGGCGAGCCAATTCGCCGAGCCGCTGCTTCAGCCACCCTTCGCGTGCGGCTGCCTCCGGGTCCTCCGGCAGGTTCGGGTTGTCCGTCAATGCGACCACCTCCCTTCAGCAGTCGGAGGTAGTTGATCACCTTGTCGCGCAGCTCGGGCCGCGGCACGATGGCGTCGAGGTGCCCGCAGGCCAGGTTGCGCTCGGCCGTGCCGTAGTCGGGCGGGAGCTTCTCCTTGGTCGTCTCGGCGATCACGCGCGGGCCGGTGAAGTAGAGCTTGGCGCCGGGCTCGGCGATGCAGACGTCGGCCAGCGAGGCGAAGCTGGCGACGGTGCCGCCGGTGCAGGGGTCTGCCATCACGCAGACGAACGGCACGCGGGCGTCGTTCAACACGTCGACGGCGCACGTCGTCTTGGCCATCTGCATGAGCGAGACGGCGCCCTCCTGCATGCGGGCGCCGCCCGAGCTGGCCACGCAGACGAGCGGTACCCGTAGCTCGGCGGCCGTCTCGGTCGCGCGCCAGAACTTCTCGCCGACCACGCTGCCCATGCTGCCGCCCATGAATCCGAAGTCCATCACCGCCAGGACGCAGGGCTCGCCGCCGATGACCGCCGTGCCGGCGAGCATCGCCTCGGTCATGCCGCTCGTCGCCTGCGCCTCGCGGATGCGCTCCGCGTACGGCATCAGGTCGACGAACTCGAGCGGGTCGACGGGCCGCAGGTGGTTCCAGCGCTCGAAGAACGACTCGGGGTCGGCGAGCTGCATGACCCGCTCGCGCGCGCCGATGCGCAGGTGGTGACCGCAGTTCGGACAGACCGACAGGTTGCGCCTGACCTCGACGGGGTCGGCCCCCTCGCCGCACTTGGGGCAGGTCCAGCGGTGCGGATCGGGCCCGGCGCGCCGGGCGATCTCGACCGTGACGGCCATCAGTCCTCGAATCTGCGGAAGACGAGGGTGACGTTGTGGCCGCCGAACCCGAAGGAGTTCGACGCCGCCACGCGCACGTCCGCCTCACGCGCCGTTCCGGACACGTAGTCGAGGTCGCACTCGGGGTCGGGGTCGGTCAGGTTGATCGTCGGGTGGATGCGGCCGTCGACGATCGTGCGCACGGTGACGACCGCCTCGACGCCGCCGGAGCCGCCCAGCAGGTGACCGATCATCGACTTGCTCGACGACACGGCGACGGCGCGCGCGTGCTCGCCGAAGGCGACCTTGATCGCCTTGGTCTCGGCCACGTCGCCGGGCGGCGTAGAGGTGCCGTGGGCGTTGATGTAGTCGACCTCGGAGGGGTCGACGCCGGCCTGCCGCATGGCGGCGAGCATGGCGCGGGCCTGCGAGCGGCCCGTCTCGTCGGGCGCCGTCATGTGGAACGCGTCGGAGCTCATGCCGGCCCCTACGAGCTCGACGTAGACGCGGACACCGCGGGCGCGGGCGTGCTCGAGCTCTTCGAGCACGAGCACGCCCGCGCCCTCGCCGAGCACGAACCCGTCGCGCCCGGAATCGAACGGCCGAGACGCCTGCGTGGGGGCGTCGTTCCGGGTGGACAACGCCCGCATCGCAGCGAAGCCGGCCACCCCGATGGGGGCGATCGCCGCCTCGCTGCCGCCCGCGAACATGACGTCGGCGTCGCCGCGGCGGATGATCGCCATGGCGTTGCCGATGGCGTCGGAGCCCGCCGCACAGGCCGTACACGTCGCGCTGAGCGGACCCTTGGCGCCGAGCAACAGCGAGACCTGGGCGGCTCCCATGTTGGGGATCATCATGGGGATCAGGAGCGGGTTGACCCGATCCGGCCCCTTCTCGATCAGCCGCCGCACTTCTTCTTCGAACGTCGCCAGGCCGCCGACCCCGCTGCCGATGACCGCGCCGATCCGCTCGGCCTCGGGTGCGATCTCGAGCGCGGCGTCGTCGCGCGCCATGCTCGCCGCCGCTACCGCGTACTGGGCGAACAGGTCGAGACGGCGCATGACACGCCGGTCGATGAAGCCCTCGGGCTCGAAGCCGGCGACCTCGCCGGCGATGTGCACCGTCTGGTTGGAGTGGTCGAAGCGCGTGATCTCGGCGACGCCCGATCGTCCGGCGAGCAGATTGCCCCAGACCTCGTCGACCTCGCAGCCAAGCGGGGTGACGCACCCGAGCCCGGTGACGACGACTCGCTTCGGTTCATCCATCGTGTGTTCTACTCTCTCTCGCCAGTGCCCGCCGGCTAGATGCCCAGCCCGCCGTCGACCGGCAGCGTGACCCCGGTGACGAACCGGGCCCCCGGCGACGCCAGGAACACCACGGCCGCGGCGACGTCGGCGGCCTCGCCGATGCTGCGCAGCGGCGTGGCGTCGACGATCGCCTGCCGGGTCTCTTCGGGGAGCGCCTGCGTCATCGGGGTGTCGATGTACCCCGGCGCGATCGCGTTGACGCGGATGGAGCGTGCCCCGAGCTCCTTGGCCAGCGATTTCGTGAGGCCAATGATACCTGCTTTGGCGGCGGCGTAGTTCGCCTGGCCGGCGTTCCCGCGGCGGCCGACCACGCTCGCGATGTTGACGATCACGCCCTGGCGGCGGCGCATCATGCGCCGCGAGACGGCCTTGCTCACCAGGAAGGTCCCGCGCAGATGCGTGCGGATGACCGCGTCCCACTGGTCGGGCGTCATCATCATCACCACGTTGTCGCGGGTGATGCCGGCGTTGTTGACGACGATCTGCAGCGGCCCCAGCTCCTGCTCGACGCGCTCGACCATGGCGTCGACCGCCTCCTCGTCGCCCACGTCGCCCATCACGCACAGCGCCTTGCGGCCGAGGGCCTCCACCTCGCCGACGACGGCCGCGCAGGCGTCCTCGCCGGCGAAGTCGTTGACGGCCACGTCGGCGCCGGCCGCGGCCAGCGCGAGCGCGATCTCGCGCCCGATGCCGCGGCCGGCGCCGGTCACGAGCGCGACGCCGCTCAGTTCGATGGTCGTCGTCATGTGGTCTCCCCTTTGGTCTCGAGCCAGTGGCGCTGCAGCGCGGCCTCGACCGACGCAGGGTCGCCGGTGCTGGCCGCGGCCAGCCCGGCGTCGATGCGGCGTACGAGGCCGGCGAGCACCGCGCCCGGCCCCACTTCGAGGAACGCATTGTACCCCTCGCCCGCCAGCCGGCGGACGGCCTGCTCGAAGCGCACCGGCGAGACGATCTGACGCGCCAGGAGCTCGGGCAGGTCCTCGACCTCGTAGTCGACGCTGCAGGTCGACAGGAACGGCTGGATCGGCACGCTGAACGGCGTCGCCTGCAGCGGCCCGTTCAGGGCGTCGGCCGCCGGCTGCATCAGCGGCGAGTGGAAGCCGCCGGCGACCGCCAGACGGACCGTCTTGCGGGCGCCGGCGGCCGGCGCCCTGTCGCAGACCTCGGCGACGCCGGCCTCGGTGCCGCTGACCACGACCTGGCCGGGGCCGTTGTAGTTGGCCGGCCAGGCCTCGGCGATCGGCGCGCACAGCGCCTCGACGGCCTCGCCCTCGAGGCCGAGCACCGCGACCATGGCGCCGGGCGTGCGGCGTGCGGCGGCCGCCATCTCGCGGCCGCGCGCCGCCACCAGTTGCAGCGCGTCGTCGAACCCGAGCGCCTCGGTGGCCACCAGCGCCGAGTACTCCCCGAGGCTGTGGCCCAGCGCGAGGTCCCACTTCAGGCCCTGTTCCTCGAGCACGCGCAGCGTGGCGATCGAGTGGGTGAGCAGCGCGGGCTGCGCGATCTCGGTGCGGGTCAGCTCGTCGGCAGACCCCTCGAACGACGCCGCCGCCACGTCCCATCCGAGCACGCGCGACGCCTCGTCGTAGGTGAACCGCGCCGTCTCGTAACGCGTGGACAGGTCGCGGCCCATGCCCACGGCCTGCGAGCCCTGGCCGGGGAACGCCAGGGCGATCATGCCGCCTCCCGCGTCACGTCACAGGGCCCAGGTGGTCAGGCACGACCCCCACGTCAGGCCGGCGCCGAAGCCGACCATCAGCAGGCGGTCGCCCTTCTTCAGGCGTCCTTGCTCCATGGCGTCATTCAAGCACAGCGGGATGGAGGCGCACGAGGTGTTGCCGAAGCGGTCGAGGTTGGCGAACACCTGCTCGTCTGAGAAGCCGAGACTCGCGGCGACCTTCTCGATGATGCGGATGTTGGCCTGGTGAGGGACGAACAGGTCGACGTCGGCGGCGGTGAGCCCTGCGTCGTCGAGCGCCCGCTGACACGACTCGACGACGCGGCGCACGGCGAAGCGGTAGACCTCGCGGCCGTTCATCCGCAGGAAGTGCTGGCGGGCGTCGACGGTCTCGTGGCTCGCCGGCAGGCGCGTGCCCCCGGCGGGCATGTTCAGGTACGGCGCGCCGGTGCCGTCGTTGCCCAGGTCGAACGAGAAGAAGACACCGTTGTCGCTGGGCTCGACGAGCACGGCGCCGGCGCCGTCGCCGAACAGCACGCAGGTGGCGCGGTCCTGCCAGTCGAGGCCCTTGCTCAGCGCCTCGGCGCCGGTCACCAGCACCTTGCCGTAGAGGCCGCCGGCGACGAAGGCGACGGCGGCCGCCAGCCCGTACACGAACCCCGTGCAGCCGGACTGCACGTCGAAGGCGCCGGCGTTCACGGCGCCGACGCGCTCGGCGATGATCGAGGCCGTGGCCGGGAACGGCATGTCGGGCAACAGCGCCGTGCTGATCACGAGGTCGATGTCGGCCGCCTGGTGGCCGTTGCGCGCGAGCAGGTCCTCGACGGCGGCGACGGCCAGATCGGAGGTCGCCTGCTCGGGGGCGCAGATGCGCCGCTCGCGGATGCCGGTGCGGCTGGCGATCCACTCGTCGGAGGTGTCGAGCCCGTGCGCAAGGTCGTCGTTGGTGACCACGCGCTCGGGCACGTACACGCCCAGAGCCGAGATGCGTGCGCCTTTGACGAGCCCCCGGCGCATCCCGCTCACCGGTCGTCCCCGGCGGCCGGGCTGAGCTTCGCCTGCCCGGCCGCCGTCTCGTCGGCGTCGGTCAGGGCGAACATCAGCTCGCCGCGGCAGGCCAGGTCGCCACCGACGGTGGCGACCGCCTTGCCGCGGCCCACGGCGCTGCGGGCCATCAGGATCTCGACCCTGAGGTCGAGCACGTCGCCCGGCCGCACGACGCGCTTGAAGCGCACCTTGTCGATGCCGGCGAACAGCACCAGCCTGCCGCGGTTGGCGGGCACCGACAGGGCGGTGACGGCGCCGGCCTGGGCCAGCGCCTCGACGATGAGCACGCCCGGCATGACCGGGTTGCCGGGGAAGTGGCCGCCGAACCACCAGTCCCCGTCGCGCACGAGGCGGCGCGCGTGGCAGCTGACGCCGGGCTCCAGCTCGACGACCTCGTCGAGCAGCAGGAACGGTTCGCGGTGAGGGATCAGCGCTTCGACCTGGGCGCGGGTGAGGGCGGTCATGCCTTGACCTCGCCGCGGGGCTCCTCGCGGCGCGCGAGGCGGCGCTGCACCCCGATGACCACGGCCGCCAGCGCGACGGCGCCGTAGGCGTAGTGGCGCGCCCGCCGCGGCAGGTGCCCGGGCAGCACGCCTCCGGTCGCGGCCGCCAGCGCGCGCTCGACCGCCGACGGCTCGGGCTGAGCGGCCACGGCGGCGCAGACCCGGTCGACGAACCCGGCCGGCACGTCGGCGGTGACGGTGCGCGCGGCGCCGAGCGCCGCGCGCACCGTCCCCAGCTCCTCGAGCTCGGCCGCGCAGCGCGGGCAGAAGCTCAGGTGGCGCTGGAACTCGGCCACCTCGGCGACGCTGAGGTCGGCGTCGACGTAGCGCGCGATCACCTCGCTGAAACGGGCACAATCCATCACGACTCCTCGTCGATCGCGCCCGAGGCCCGCAGCCGCAGCCGCAGCGAACTGCGGCCGCGGTGCACGCTGGCCTTGACCGTGCCCAGGGGCCGGTCGAGGGCGTCGCTGATCTCGGCGTAGGCGAGGCCGTACACGTCTCGCAGGACGAGCGGCAGGCGGTAGTCGGCGGGCAGGTCGGCGAGCGCCTGCATGAGCTGCTCGTAACCGATCCTGCGCAAGACCTCGGCCTCGGGATCGGCGACGGGCTCGGGCGCCGTGGGCTCGGCCGCGCCGCGGCGCCAGCGGCGCTGGTAGTCGATGATCGCGTTCATGCTCAGGCGGAAGAACCACGTCGTGAACGTGGAACGACCGCGGAACCCGGCGAGCTTCTGGTGCAGGCGCAGGAAGACCTCCTGCGCCGCGTCTTCGGCGTCGACGTGGTTCCCCAGCAGGTTGTACGCCATCGTGTAGACCATGCCCTGATACCTCTCGACGATCCTGCGGAACGCCTCGCCGTCGCCCGCCGCCGCCGCCCGCACGTCGGCGGGGCTCGGCTCGGGCAGATCGGTCTGGTTCGAAGGGTTAGACGGCGTCATGGCAGAGAAAGTTGCAGGGTCGCTCCGGTCGTCGCACGGGATGGTCGAGTGTACACCCGCCTGACGCGGCCCCGCCGCTCGCGTAGAATCGCACGGTCCGTCCACCCGGCGAGGAGAGCCGATGAGAGCACTTGCCCTTGCGTCAGGCGTGCTGGCCGCCGCCCTGGCGCTGCTCGCACCGGCGGTCGTCGCCGGGTGCGGATCGCAGCCCGAGGCCGGCTGGCAGACCTTCGACAACCCCCAGTACCGATTCTCGATCGCCTACGACGCCGGTCACTTCACGCCGAAGGCGCCCATCAACGCCAAGATCAAGACGGGGGCCAAGTCAGGCTATGGCGTCGGCTTCATCCCAAAGGACGCGCCGCCCAGCGGCAACGTCCTCACGTTGTACGTGGTCCAGGTCACGACGTACTCGTCGCCGTGGACGGCGAAGAAGGTCGCCGGCCTCAAGCCGTACTTCGTCAAGTCGGTGGCGAACATGACGAAGACCCTGGGCGCCACGATCGCCGGTCCGGTGAGCGAGACGATCGCCGGCGCCCCGGCGTGGCGCATCGACGGAACGCTCACCACCGGGGGCACAGCACTCCACATGCGCATCCATTACGTGTTCCACGCCAGCAACGAGTACGAGCTGGTGGAACAGGCCACGGCCGCCGACTGGCCGGCCGACGCGCCGGTCTTCCGGAGGATGACCGACTCCTTCACGTTCACGGACTAGCGCCCCGTCGCGGGCCGCCGGCTTCGTGGCCGGCTAGCGGGCCTCGTCCGAGGCGGGAGCCGGCTCCTGGTCGTCCGCGGGGGGATGCCCGTGCCCGGCCGGCGGTGAGTGCTCCTGGTCGGCTGCGGACGGCTGCCCGTGGTCGGCCGGGTGCGGGTGCTCGTGCTCGCCCGAGTGCGAGTGCGGGTGTGTGTGCCGCAGGGCGCCGTGCGAGTGCGCATGCTCGTGGACCAGGTTCACCCGCACGAGCAGCTCGCGGTCGGCGAGGACGGCGGCGAGCGGCCCGTCGGCCACGAGCCGGTGGTCCTCGCCGATCACGACCGCCCGGTCGGCGAGCCGGTCGAGCAGCTCGAGCTGGTGGGTCGCCACGACGATCGTCCTGCCGGCGACGTGGAGCTGCGCCAGCAGGTCGAGCAGCCACTGCTGCGTGCGCGGGTCGAGGCCGTTGGTCGGCTCGTCGAGCATGAGCACCTCGGGGTTGATCGAGAGCACCGAGGCGAGCGCCACCTTCTTCTTCTCACCGCCGCTCAGGTGGTACGGCGCACGGTCGGCCAGCGCCGTGAGGCCGAGCATCTCGAGCGTGTCGTCGACGCGCGCGACGACCTCGTCGTGGGGCAGCTCCAGGTGGAGCGGGCCGAAGGCGACCTCGTCGCGCACGGTGGGCGTGAACAGCTGCGCGTCGGCGCTCTGGAAGACGATGCCGACGCGCCGCCGGAACCGGTGCGCGGCGGCGTCGGAGCGCAGGGAGGCGGCGGTGAGCGGCTCGCCGAAGGCGAGCACCCGGCCGCCGCCCGGCTCCACCAGCCCCGCCAGCACCTTGAGCAGGGTCGACTTGCCGCAGCCGTTGGCGCCGAGGATGGCGACGCGCTCGCCGGCGTCGACCCGCAGGTCGACGCCGGCGAGCGCGTCCACCCCCGGCGCGTAGGCGTAGCTCACGCCGGTCAGGCGGAACACCTCGCTCACGCCGCCACCTCGGCCCAGACCACGAGCGCGATCGCCAGCGCCACGCCCGCGATCCACGCGTAGTCGAGGCTCGTCAGCCGCCAGTCGGTCAGGGTCCTGACCTCGCCGGTGTAGCCGCGCGAGACCATCGCCAGGTACAGCTCCTCGCTGCTCGCCTGCGACTTGCCGAAGGCGGTGGCGGCGGAGGCGCCGACGAACCCGCGGTCCTCGCGCGCGCTCACGACGCCGACCGTGCGGCTCGTCCGCGCCAGGGCCATCTCCTGGACCAGACGGACGAGCGTGAAGACGTAGCGGTAGGCGACGCTCAGCACGAACACGAAGGTCCGCGGCACCCGCAGCACGCGCAGCGCCTTGAGCAGCTCGCCCCAGTGCGTGGTCACGGCGAGGAGCACGGCGAACGACACGGCGGCCGTCACCCGCGAGACGAGCCGGGCCGCCGCCATCAGCCCTTGACTCGTGACCGTCAGGGGTCCAAGGTGGGCGACCGCGTGGCCGGGCGTGACCGCGCTGAAGATCGCCGGCAGCGCGATAGCCAGCGTGAACAGCGGGATGAAGATCCACGCGCGCAGGGCGAACCGGCGCAGGCCGAGCCGCGACGCAAGCACCAGCGCCACGGCGAGAGCCACCAGGAGCACGAGCACGGCCAGACGCTGCGCCAGCACCGAGGCGAGGATCAGGCCCAGCAGGGTCACCAGCTTCACCCGCGGGTCGAGGCGCTGGAGCAGGCCGGGCCGGCGCGCCAGCTCGTCGGAGGTGAAGGCCGTCTCGACCCAGTGGGCGAGCGACGCCAGCACGGTGCCCGTCAGAAGGCGGCGGGAGCGGCCCCCGCCGGGGGCGGCGCCGGCGTGGCTGCTGGCCGCGCCCGTGGGCGCGGCCAGCAGCCACGCCGGCGCCGCCCCGTCGCGCCTCGCGCCGGTCTCATCGGCGCCTCTGTGCCCTTCATCGGCCATGCACGCAGGATACAACGCGCCGAGCGGCGGCAGGCCGGGGCGGCGGGCGCGTCCCGCCTCACGCCGGCTCCCCGCTGGTCCGGTTTGCCGCCGGGTATGCTGACGGTGGATGAGGACCTTCCTGCGCATCATGCGTCTGCTCGGCGGCTACCGCCTGCTCATGGCGGTGGCGTTCGTGTGCGCCATCGCCCAGATGGCCCTCAGCCTGACGATCCCGCTGGTGGTGCGCGGCGTCATCAACAAGGCGCTCATCGGCGGCGACGAGGGGCTGCTCGTGTGGTACGGCGCGTTGCTGCTGGCGATCGCGCTGGCCCGCTTCGGTTTCGCCATCGGCCGCCGCTTGGCGACCGGCAAGATCAGCCTCGATCTGGAGTTCGACCTCCGCAACCGCGTGTGGACCCACCTGCTGAAGCAGCCACACTCCTACTACGACCGCTGGCCCACCGGCCAGCTCATGTCGCGGGTGATGGCCGACGTGCAGAACGTGCGCATGTTCCTCGGCTACGGCCTGGTCTTCTTCTTCACGAACGTCGTGACGATGGCGGTGATCGCCGTGCTGCTGTTCGTGCTGAACTGGCGACTGGCGCTGCTGACGCTCGCCTTCTTCCCCCTGCTGCTCCTCGTCGCCATCCGCTTCAGCCGCCAGCTGCGCCCGATCCTGCAGGACGTGCAGCAGAAGATCGCCGACGTCACGGCGACGGCCGAGGAGAACGTCACGGGGTCGCGGATCGTGCGCATCTTCGCCCGCGAGGACGACGAGTCGGCGAAGTTCAGCGACCGCAGCACGCGCGTGTTCGAGGCCGAGATCAAGGCCGCCCGGCTGCGGGCCCTGTACATCCCGGTGATCTCGTTCCTGCCGATGCTGGCCGTGGTCGTGCTGCTCTGGTTCGGCGGCCGCGAGGTCATCGCCGGCACGCTCAGCCTGGGCTCGCTGGTCGCCTTCTACAGCTACCTCATGATGCTCGTCACCCCGGCAGAGGTCATCGGCTGGCTCACCGGCCTGATGCAGCGCGCCGTGGCCTCGGGCAACCGGGTCTACGAGCTGCTCGACACTCCGCTGGAGATGACCGAGCCCGCGCACCCGGTGCGCGTGGAGCGGCCGGCCGGCACGGTGCGCTTCGACCACGTGAGCTTCTCGTACGTCGACCGGCCGGTCCTGGTCGACGTCGACCTCGAGGTGCCGGCCGGCCGCACCATCGCCTTGGTCGGCCACACCGGCTGCGGCAAGACGACGCTGACCAACCTCGTCCCCCGCTTCTACGACGTCAGCGGTGGCGCCGTGCTGGTCGACGGCGTCGACGTGCGCGACCGCGACCTCGAGGAGCTGCGCCGCGAGGTCGGCGTCGTCAACCAGGACCCGTTCCTGTTCAGCGCCAGCATCGCCGACAACATCCGTTACGGGCGTCCCGACGCGAGCGACGAGGAGGTGCGCCGGGCGGCGGCGCGGGCCCAGGCGGAGGGCTTCGTCGAGGCGCTGCCCGAGGGCTACGAGACGGTCGTCGGCGAGCGCGGGCTGACGCTCTCCGGAGGACAGCGCCAGCGCATCGCGATCGCCCGCGCCCTGGTCCTCGACCCGCGCATCCTCATCCTCGACGACGCCACCTCGAGCGTCGACGTCGAGACCGAGGTCAAGATCCGCCGCGCGCTGCGCGAGGTCATGCGCGAGCGCACGACCTTCATCATCGCCCACCGCCCCTCGACCATCACCCTGGCCGACGAGATCGTGGTGCTCGACCACGGACGCGTGGTCGAGCGCGGCACCCACGCGGCCCTGATCGGCGGCGACACGCTCTACGCGCGCATGTTCGGCCGCGCCGAGCGCGAGGGCCGGGCGCTCGACGTGGTGGAGGCCTGAGGTGGCCGGCCGCGCGCACGGACCGCACGGCTCGGGACCCGACCTGGCCGAGATCAAGGGCTGGCGCTCGCTGCTGCACCTGGGACGTGAGCTGAAGCTCGCGCGCCTCGCCCGCTTCGCGGCGCCCTACCGCTGGCGGGCGATCGGCTCGGTCGCGGCCATGGTCGTGGTCACCCTCACCGGCCTGGCCGTGCCGTATCTGCTCGCCGTCGCCATCGACTCGGGCATCGCAGAGAAGGACCTGCACGTGCTCGACGCGGTGCTCGTGATCTTCCTCGGGCTGGCCGTGATCAACCTGCTGGCCAGCTACCTGCAGACCTACCTCGTGAGCTGGGTCGGCGAGCGCGTGATCCTCGACCTGCGGCGGACCCTGTTCGAGCACATCCAGAAGCTGTCGCTCGACTTCTTCAGCCGCCAGCGGACCGGCTGGATCGTCTCGCGCCTGACCAACGACATCGACGCCCTCGACCAGCTCGTCACCGACGGGGTGACCACGCTGGTGACCAACGGCCTGACGCTGGTCGGCGCCGTGATCTTCCTGTTCGTCCTCGACTGGCGCCTCGCCCTGGCGACCCTGGCGATCATGCCGTTCCTGATCGTCGCCACGCTCGTCTACCGCACGCACTCGGCGCGCTCGTACGCGCTGCTGCGCAACAAGGTCGGCGACGTGAACGCGCACCTGCAGGAGTCGATCTCGGGCATCCGCGTGGTGCGGGCCTTCCGCGCCGAGCAGCGCAACTTCGACCAGCTCGTGGCCGCCAACGCGGCGTACCGGCAGGTCAACATGCAGACGGTGGTGCAGAGCGGGCTGTACTTCCCGTTCGTCGAGTTCATGGCGGCGGTGGGCACGGTGATCGTGCTGTGGTTCGGCGGCAGCCTGGTCGCCGGCGGCGATCTGCAGGTCGGCGTGCTGGTCGCGTTCGTCGGCTACCTGGCGATGTTCTTCGACCCGCTGCAGCAGCTGTCGCAGCTCTACAACACCTTCCAGGCCTCGATGGCGGCCGTGCAGAAGATCTTCACCGTGCTCGACACCGAGCCCGACCTGACCGACGCGCCCGACGCGCGGCCGCTGCCCGAGGTGCGCGGCGACGTCGGGTTCGAGCGCGTCGGCTTCGCCTACGGCGAGGGCCCCGACGTGCTCCACGACGTCGCCTTCTCCATCCCGGCCGGCGGTACCGTCGCTCTGGTCGGCACCACCGGCGCCGGCAAGTCGACCATCGTCAAGCTGCTGGCGCGCTTCTACGACCCGCGCGAGGGCGCGATCACGCTCGACGGGCACGACCTGCGCGACGTGACCATGAAGTCGCTGCGCGACCAGCTGGCGGTCGTGCCCCAGGAGGCGTTCCTGTTCTCGGGGTCGGTGCTCGACAACATCCGCTTCGGGCGCCCCGAGGCCAGCCTCGAGGAGGTCAGGCGCGTGGCCCGCATCGTCGGCGTCAACGACTTCGTCGAGGCGTTGCCCGACGGCTACGAGACCGACGTGCAGGAGGGCGGGTCGGCGCTGTCGACCGGGCAGAGGCAGCTGATCTCCTTCGCCCGGGCGCTCATCGCCGACCCGCGGGTCCTGATCCTCGACGAGGCCACGTCGAGCGTCGACGCCGAGAGCGAGCGCCGCATCGACCAGGCCATGCGCGTGCTGTTCAGCGGCCGCACCTCGGTGATCGTCGCCCACCGCCTGAGCACCGTGCGCTACGCCGACCAGATCCTCGTGGTCGAGGACGGCCGCATCGTCGAGCGCGGCACACACGACGAGCTGCTGCTGCGCGGCGGCCGCTACTCGCAGCTCTACCGTGAATGGGAGGAGACGGGCCGGCCGGTCTAGGGAGCGCGGGACGCCCGCACCCGTCTTGGGCTAGGCCGCCTCGCCGACGTGAGACTCGCCGTGGCCCTCGTCGCGTGCGTGGGCGTCGCGCGGCACCAGCTTGAAGAAGCGGCTGGGGCGGCCGTGACGCGACGTCTCGAGGTAAAGGAACGCCAGGCGTTTCTCGTCGAACTTGGCGAAGAACTGGTCCCAGGTGATGAACTCGATGCGCTCGCGGCTGCGCCCCGGGAACACGACGCGCAGGATCCCGACGCCCTCGCCGGAGCCTCTCAGCGTGGCCGGCCGCCCATCGCGCGACTCTACCCAGCGACGGATCTCGTCGCGGTCGGTCGTGATGATCGCCCTTCCCTGCATCGCTGTGCCCCATCGCGAACCGCGCCCATCGCGGTCCGACGCTCATACTTGCCCGCAACGGTGGTCGCCGAACCCGTCAGGCCGATGTAGGCGGACACGGCTACTCGCCGACGCGAGGCAGCACGCGGTCGAGCCAAGCCGGCAGATACCAGTTCCAGCGCCCCAGCAGGCGCATGACGGCCGGCACCAGCAGTACGCGGACGACGGTGGCGTCGAGGCCCACGGCGACGGCCAGCCCCACCCCGATCGCCTTGGTGACGACGATGCTGGTGAACGCGAACGAGCCCGTGACCACCACGATGATCAGCGCGGCGCTGGTGATGATGCGTCCGGTGGTGACCAGGCCGAAGCGCACGGCGGCCACGTTGTCGCCGGTCTCGAGCCATGCCTCGCGCATGCGGGTGACGAGGAAGACCTCGTAGTCCATCGAGATGCCGAACACGCTGCAGAACAGCAGCACCGGCAGGGTCGCGTCGAGATAGCCGGTGGCGGTGAACCCCAGCGGCCCCTCGAGGTGGCCCCACTGGAAGAGCCAGACCAGGACGCCGTAGGCGGCGAGCACCGCCAGCGAGTTGACGACCACCGCCTTGACCGGCAGGACGATGCTGCGTGCAAAGAAGAGCAGCACGACGAACGTCGTGCCGACCACGAACAGGACGATCCAGGGGAACTGGCCGCTGAGATCGGTGACGAAGTCCTGGACGTCGGCCGACACGCCGCTCACCGAGACCCGGGCGCCGGGCGGGGGCGCGAGTCCGCGGATCCTGACCGCGAGCTCGCGCGCCCGCGGCGAGGCCGGGGCCGAGTCGGGCGACACGAGGAACAGGATCGCGCCCGGGGCGGTGGTGGCGGCGGCCAGCCGCCGGGCGCTGAGGCGCGTCTGGGCGTCGAACAGCCCGCCGAGCAGGCCCAGCCCCCGGCCGCCGCCGCCCGCGCCGCTGCCGTTGGGCGCTTCGACGTCTTTCCAGAACCGCGCCGCCTGCGCCGCCGACGACACGCCGGGCAGCGTGACGACGCTGGTCACCTTCTTCACGCCCGGCAGCGCCTGCAGCCGCCGGGCGTACGCCCAGGCGCGCTCGAGCGACGGGCCCGAGAGGGGCTGCGCCCCCGGGCCCGTCGCCGGCCAGGTCAGCAGGACGTTGGTCGGCCCGATGACGCCGGGATCGAAGTGCCGCTGCACGGTGTCGAAGCCCTGGCGGGACGCCGTCGAGGTGGGCAGCACCGAGGCGTCGGGCACGTCGACCTGCAGGCGCAGCGCCGGCCAGGCGAGGACCAGCACGAAGGCGCAGGTGCAGATCAGCACGCCGACGGGATGCGCCATCACCCAGACCGACCAGCGTTCCCAGAAGCGGCTGCCGCCCTCGTGGCGGCCGAGCAACCGCAGCGCGTCGACCCGCGGCCCCAGCATTCCCAGGAGCGCGGGCAACAGGGTGAGCGCGGCCAGCACCGAGAAGAACACCACGAGCGACCCCCCGATGCCGATCGAGCGCAGCACCATGCTCCTGTAGATCAGCAGCCCGGCCATGCCGACGAACACGGTCAGCCCCGAGAAGAAGATGGAGCGGCCGGCGCGGGCGACCGTCACCTCGACTGCGTCGGGCACCGGTCGCCCGCGCCCGAGCTCCTCGCGGAAGCGTCCGACCATGAACAGGGAGTAGTCGATGCCGACGGCCAGGCCGAGCATCGTGGCCGTGTTCATCATGAAGAACGAGAAGTCGAAGGCGCGCGCCAGCAGGGCCAGCAGCCCGAGCGTGACGGTCACGGCCATGCCGCCGCCGGCCACCGGCAGTCCGGCCGCGACCAGGCTGCCGAACACCAGCACGAGCACCAGCAGGGCGAGCGGCAGCGTGTACCCCTCGGCCACCTTGATGTCGTGCGAGACGACGCGCTCCATGTCGTCGTAGAGCGCCGGCTCGCCGGTGATCGCCGCACGCAGCGCCGTCGGGCGCAGCAGCTCGCGCAGGCGCCCGACCTGACCCTGGGTCTCCTCGAGCGTCGTCTTGAAGTCGAGGACGGCGAGCGACGCGTGGCCGTCGAGCGACACCAGGTCGGAGGCCCCGGTGGAGGCGAGCGTCTGCACGTCGAGCAGGCCGGGCACGGCCTGCGGCGTGATCCCGGCCAGCGCCTGTTCCTCGAGCCGCTGGAAGGCGCCGCCGCGCGCGTCGAGGCGGTCGCTGGTGAACACGACCGTCACCCGCGACACGCCGACCGGCAGCCGCCGCTGCAGCTCGCGCAGCGCCACCGCCGACGGCGCGTCGGCACGTCCGAAGCCGCCGCCCTTGAGCTCGTGCGGAAGCGCGGCGGCGCCGAACACGGCCGGCACGAACGCGCAGACCCAGAGCGCGACCACGAGCCTGCGACGCCGGTACGAGAACCGCCCGATGGCCGCGAAGATCCCCTGTCGCCGCTGTGTGGTCGCCGCTGTCCTGCCTGCGTCGTATGATGTATCGAGAAGGCCTGCGGCCGGCAAACGCCGCGCCGTGGACCCGTGGGTATACTAGCCGATGCGCCGCCGGCGGCAGGCCGGCCGGCGCGAACGCGGGGGGGCAGCGTGGAGGTCAAGCGCCAGGTCTCCGCCGGAGGCGTCATCGTGCGTCCCGGCGACCCGCTCGAGCTGTGCCTGATCCGGCCGGCCGGGCGCTCGGTGTGGGCCCTGCCCAAGGGATGGGTCGAGTCCGGCGAGACCCACGAGATGGCGGCGCTGCGCGAGATCCGCGAGGAAACGGGCCTCGACGGCGTGATCCAAGCCGACCTGGGGGAGATCGACTACTGGTTCTACTCCCGCGGGGACGAGGCTCGCGTGCACAAGATCGTCCACTACTACCTGATGCGCGCCGTCGGCGGCGACACCGCGCAGCACGACCACGAGGTCGCCGAGGCCATGTGGTTCGACGTCGAAGCGGCGCTCGACCGCATGACCTACCCCAACGAGCGCCAGATCGTGCGCAAGGCGCTCGAAGAGGTCGCCGAGTGCGACTGACCCTGCTCGGCACGCAGGGGTGGATCCCGACCGAGCGGCGAGAGACCACCTCACTGGCCGTCAGCGACGGGTCGCTGCTGTTCCTGTTCGACGCCGGCACGGGGTTGTCGCGGCTGCTCGCCGGCCCCGGTCGCGAGTTGTTGGGCGCGGCCGGCGAGACCCACCTCTTCCTCACCCACTACCACCTCGACCACGTCTGCGGCCTGGCCTACGTGCCCGGCATCTTCGCCGGCCGCGCCCTGTACGTGCACGTCCCCGAGGCGACCCTGAACGGCGTCGACCCCGAGCGCGGCGTCGCCGAGCTCATCCGCAAGCCCTACAACCCGCGTCCCTGGGCCGACCTCAAGGTGACGACCGACGCCCTCGGGCCGGACAACGAGGTCGCCGGCCACCGCGTCCGCTTGCGGACCCAGCAGCACCCCGACACGACGGTCGCCTACCGGCTCGACGACGCCCTGGCCCTGGCGACCGACACGATCGCCGACCCGGCCACGGCCGAGTTCGCCCGTGGCGCCGGCGTGCTGCTACACGAGGCCTGGATCGACGGCGCCGAAGAGGACGACCCGGGCCAGGCCGAGCTCGTGCGGAACGCCTACCAGGCGCACACCTCGGCCCGTCAGGCGGCGGCGATCGCCGCGCAGGCCGGCTCCGGCGAGCTCGTGCTGATGCACCTGAACCCGCTGTTCGACGAGGCGTACTACGAGCGGATGCGCGGGTCGGCGGCGGCGATCTTCCCTCGCACCGCTGTGTACCCCGACCTGCAGGTCATCGAGCTGCCCGGCTGAGCCGCGCCCGGCGAGCGCCGGCGGCGGCCGGCGGCGAGGCGGCCACGCTCCTCCTCGGATTGACAGCCTTCTCGCCGGTGGCGTTTACTGGCCGCCAGGAGGGCCGATCGTGTTCCGCAACCGCACCAAGCGCTTCTGGGTCATCCTCATCGTAGTCGTGGCTGGGTTCGTCTTCTACCTGCCGTCGCTGGTCGCGTTCCACTACACGGCGTCGACCCAGCGGACCGGCTTCCTGATCCGCCCGTGGCGCAGCTGGTCGTTCGCCTGGGCGGCGCTCACCGTGCCGGCCGACTCCAAGCTCAAGACGTCGGGCGAGGCGTTGCGCCGCGCCGACGCGCTGTTCGCCGGCTCGCAGGTGGACCCGCACGCCGTGCGGCTGCTGTTCCTCGACGAGGGCGACCCCTACACGTTCACCCACGAAGCGGGGGGGAACAAGGTGTCGACCACGATCACGCCGCCGGGCCGCTTCGTGTGGCAGGTGACGGGCTCGGTCGACACCGGCGCCGGCTCATCGGACACGGTGGTGGCGCTGCTGGACTACGAGAGCGGGAAGGTCCTGTACGACGTGCGCCACGACCTGACGACGACCGTGCCGACGACGCCGACGACGCCGGGCGTGCCGGCGGGATCGCCGGCCCCGAGCGGGAGTCCGTCACCCTGACCGTGACGCCCGTCGTCGCCCTCTCGTCGACCGCCGGCGACGTGCTGCGCGCCGTCGTCATACTGATCGCGACCCTGATCGTCGCCCGGGTCGTCGACCGCCTGCTGTCGCGGCACGGCGGCGGGCTGACGCGACGCCTGTCGCGCCAGATGTCCGCCGCCGAGGCCACCCGCATGCGCGTCGCGCGGCGCCTGATCGTGGCGGCGATCCTGTTCGTCGGCATCGCCGCCGCCCTGGTCCAGTTGCCGGAGGTCGGCACGCTGGCGCGCGGCCTGCTCGCCTCGGCCGGGATCACGGCCATCATCATCGGGTTCGCCGCCCGGTCGGTGCTCGCCAACCTCGTCGCCGGCGTGATGGTCGCCCTGGCTCAGCCGGTCCGCCTCGGCGACGAGGTCACGATCGACGACATCTCCGGCTGCGTCGAGGAGATGACGCTCACCTACACCTACATCCGCGCGCCGGACAACCGGCGTGTGATGATCCCCAACGAGCAGCTCGCCAGCAAGGTGATCCACAACTTCTCGATCGTCGACGCGGCGAGCGGGGCGGCGGCCGACTTCGTCGTGCCGGCCGCCGCCCCGCTCGCCGACGTGACTCGCGTCGCCGGCGAACAAGCCCGCGCCGCCAACCGCCTCGCCGGGCGTGAGCCGACGCTCGCCGTGCTCGAGCTCGGGCCGGACCAGGTCAAGCTGCGAGCGACCGTGTGGGGCGCCGACAAGCCGGCAGCCGACGCAGCCGCGGCCGACCTGCGGCTGCGCCTGGCGGAGCGGCTCAAGGCCGAGGGACTGGTGCCGGGGGGGAGCGAGGCGGCCGACGGGGCCGGCGACGGGGGCGGCGGGGCGGCCTAGGGCGCGAACGCCCTAGGCCGCCCCGCCGCCCACGCCCCGCCCCTCGCACCACGCCGTCGGCAGCGTGTCACAATAGCTGCCGATGGAGACGCCCACCGCAACCTCCCACCGCATCGTGCCGGGCCACAAGCCCGGGCCGGAGGGGGCGCGGGGCGGCGACGAAGCCGCCGCCCCGCGCCCCCTCCTGCGCCGCACCCTGCTCATGGCCGTCGCCACGCGCCTGCTCCTGGGCGGCGTCGCCACGCTGGCCGTCGCCGTCATCGGCATGCAGGCCGCCCAGTGGGCCTGGCGCGTCCCCCGCCTGGCCGAGCCTTTCCACGGCGCGCTCTCCGCGGTCTTCAACCCCTGGGCTCGCTGGGACGGCGTGTGGTTCATCAAGGTCGCCGCCAACGGCTACGCCAGCAACGACGGCAGCGCCGCCTTCTTCCCGCTCTACCCGCTGGTCGTGCGCTGGGTCGGCGTGCTGTTCGGCAACAACCTCGTCCTGTCGGGCATCGCCGTCTCCCTGGTCTGCTACGTGGTCGCCATGTGGCTCCTCTACCGGCTCGTCGCGCGGGAGTTCGGCGACCGCATCGCCTGGCGCACCGCCCTCTACATCTCGATCTTCCCGACGGCGTTCTTCTGGGGCGCCGTGTACTCCGAGTCGATGTTCCTGATGCTCACCGTCGCCTGCTTCCTGTGGATGCGGCAGGGCCGCTGGCGCCTGGCCGGCACCGCCGGCCTGCTGGCCGCGCTGACTCGAAGCACCGGCGTGCTGCTGCTGGTGCCGATGATCGTCACCTACATGGAGCAGCGGGACTGGAAGTGGCGCCGCACCGACTCCGAGGTCGCCTCGCTGCTGATGGTGACCGAGGGTCTGATGATCTGGATGGCCTACCTGGGACTCGGGTTCCAGAAGCCGCTGCTGTTCGCCCAGGCGCAGGTGCAGTGGCAGCGCTCGCTGGCGGTCCCGACGTTCGCCGTCTGGCGGGGGATCGTGGCCGCCTTCCAGGGGCTGCGGCAGATCGTCTCGGGGCAGACCCGGCACCTCTACTGGCCCGTGCCCAACGCCGGCGCGGCCGTGCCCGTCGCCACCGCCAACCTGGTCAACCTGACGTCGCTCGCGCTCGCCGCCCTGGCGATCTGGTACGGGCTGCGCCGCCTGCCGGCCGCCTACTCCGCGTACGCCATCGTGGCCGTCGGCTACCCGCTGCTGTTCCCCGCCACCGTGATGCCGCTGCTGTCGATGCCGCGCTTCGTGCTGACGGTGTTCCCCGTCTTCATCAGCGCGGCGATCTTCACCCAGGGCCGGCGCAAGACGCACGTCGCCTTCTGCGTCGTCTCGATCCTCTGCCTGATCGTGCTGACGGCGAAGTTCGCCGTGTTCAGCTGGGTCGCCTGACGCCGCGACTGGCCCCGCCCGCGCGACCTCCTAGAGGATGGCGTCGATGGTCGACTCGAACCCTTTGGCGGCGTAGCGCAGCGAGGCCGGGCCGGTCCGCGTGGCGTGCAGGAGCACCCAGTCGCCAGGCGCCCGGCTGAGGGTCCCCGCGTCGGTCCGCCAGAACCGCGACCAGGTCACGCGCACGAGGTACCAGCCGGGACGGTCGATCTGCAGGCCGATCACGGCCCGGTGGTAGGCCGTCACGCGGGCGCCTGACACGGAAGACCCGGCGGGAGCGCCCGCGCCGGAAGCGCCCGGAGACGTCGTCGCCGGCGGCGCGCCCTGCGACGTGGCCGGGACCACGATCGGCAGGGGTTCGACCAGGCGGTAGGCGGTCCAGTGACGACCGGCCCAGACCTTCTCGAGCTCTGGCGAGGCGGCGATCGCCGCCAGCTCGCGCTCGCTCGAGAAGTCGAGCCGCCCGTCGGGCGCGAACACGTAGTCCACGCCCAGCTCGCGCAGCCAGGCGACGTACTGACGCGAGTCGTAGGGCCGGTAGAGGATCTCGTTGTGCAGCGCATCGGCCTGACGCAGCCAGCCGCGCGTGATCGGCAGCCCGGCGAGCGGGAAGTAGTAGGCCTCGTCGTGCCGCTTGAGGTCGAGCACGTGGATCCGGTAGTCGGGGTCGTAGACGGTGGACGCGTAAGCCAGCGCCGGCGCGAAGTACGAGGGCTTGGAGGCCGCGAAGTCCCCCGTGCGCACGACGACCTTGTACGGCGTGTAGAGCTGAAGGTAGAGGCCCAGCACGCAGGCAGCCGCCACGGCCGCCGGCCCGAGCCGCCCCAGCCGGCAGTCGCGGATGCAAAGCAGCAGCGGCACCGCGAACACGTACAGGAACCGGTCCGCATTGTTGCCCAGCGGCGCGAGCGCCGGCAGCAGCGACACGACGCTCAGGGCCGCGATCACGGCGAACAGCGTCACGCGCCCGCGCCGGTCCGGGTCGCGCGAGTACCAGGCGAGGACGATGCCCAAGACGGCGATGCCGATGACCTTGAGGTGCTCCGAGACCTGGCTGACGTACACGGTCCTCTCGGCGAACAGCAGGAGCAGCACCACGCGCAGCACGACGAACGGCACCAGGACGGCCGCCATCACGACGAAGTGACGGCGGACCCGGGGCCGGGCGATCACGTCGGCGGTCAGGAAAACGGCGCCGCAGACGAGGCCGATCGGATTGGTGAAGGCGGCGGCGGCGAAGGGCAGCGCCGCCAGGATCGGCCGGCCGTGGGCGAAGAGCACCAGCCCCCCCATGACCAGGGCGAGCGACAGCAGGAACGGGTCCTGGCCGTTCGTGAGGTACGCGACCAGCAGCGCCGCGAGAGCGAGCGGCGGCACGAGCGAGGCCACGCCCCACTGCCGCCGGACGTAGAGGTGGAACAGGAGCGGGATCGAGCCCGCCGAGACGATCAGCACCGGCAGCGGCCCGGCGTACCGTGCCACCAGGTAGTAGAGGATGCCGTAGTTGGCCGCGCCGTAGGTGCCGGCGTACCAGAACGTGTCCCACATGATGGGGGCGCCCCTGCGCAGGAGCTCGAGCCGGTAGGCGTGGGCGGCCCAGTCTGCCCCCCGCAGGCCGACGGCGTCCATGAGGACGGCCGCGGCCGCGACCGCGATCGGCGGCAGTACGGCCAGCAGCAGCAGTCGCCGGCGTTCGCTCACGCCGCTACCTGCTCGGCGAGACGATGGGCAGCGGCAAGAGCGACGAGGCGGCCGGCGACGGGGAGGCGCCCGAAGGCGCCTTGCCGGCCGCCCCTCCCTGGCCGGCGACCTTCTTGAAGACGTACACGTTGTCGCGCGCGAAGACCGACGTGTAGTCGGGGTTCAGCACGAGCGCTCCGAGCGCCTGCGAATGGAGCTTGCCGTCGGGCCGGTCGAACACGTAGGCGTTGCCGTTGTCGACGATCACCCAATCCGCGTGGTCGATGTAGGGGAACGAGTAGACGGTGTGGCGAGCCGACAGGTGCGAGCCGGCGTCGTTCTCGGTCGTGACCGAGACGCTGTCGCCCTTGGGGATCATCTTGATCGCCAGATCGAGCGCCTTGGCATGGCTGCTCACGGCGTAGTCCTTGCCCTTCGAGTGTGACCCGGGCAGCGAAAGGGGCAGCGGACCCATGACGTAGTTCGCCACGACGCAGACGGCGAGGACCACGCCGGCCATGCTCGCCAGGGTGAACCGCGGGACGACGCGGCGGCGGGCCGACAGGCGGGTGCGCTCGCCGCGCCTGCCGAGCAGGCGCTGCGCGCGCACCAGCCCGAGCACCGCCGCCGCGTACACGAACGGCGTCTCGCCGGCCACGTAGTGGAACTCGATCGAGCGCTGGAAGTCTTGCCCGGCGATCGCGTTCAGCAGCAGCTCGGGGGCGGCGATCAGCAGCGTCAGCGGGCTGAGCAGCGACGCGAACCCGAACGGCCACAGGAGCTGCAGCCAGTAGTGGACGTTCGACCACGAGAACACGTCGCCGAGGGTCTGCCCCGGTTTGAGGAACACGTTGGCGGCGATCTTGCCGGGGCTCGAGCCGTAGTCCGAGTAGCGGTCCAGGATCGGGTTGCCGGCAGGGCTGTAGTGGGGCAGCACGAGCTTGACCGCGACCACGAAGTACACCGCCGCGACGGCCGTGACGATCAGCGGCTTCCAGCTGCGCCGGCGCAGGGCGAAGTAGGCGCCCATCATCGCGATGACGAGCGGGATCTCCTCCTTGCAGAGGGCCGCCAGGACCAGGAACGGCACCGCGCGCCAGGTGCGATGCTCCTCCAGGTAGAGGAACCCGAACAGCAGCAACGGGAGCGCCAGGGTCACCGGGTGGAACTCGTTCAGCACCGCGTACTGCAGCGGCGGGTAGAGCAGCAGGGCCAGGGTCATGAGGAAGGCCGCCTGCGGGTCCTTGAGCCAGCGCACCCCGAGCCGGTACGCCGGCCACGCCGAGGCGGCGACGATCACCGCCTGCACCACGAGCAGCATCAGCGGACTGGGCCACGCCAGCCAGGGCAGGGCGAACACCGCCAGGATCGGGTCGACGTGCGAGCCCAGGCGCGACACCTGCTGGCCGCTGGCGTCGGTGATCTGGAGGAACCGCCCGTGGGCCGTGTTGTAGACGGCCTGGACCATGTTGCCCAGGTCGTAGCGGCCGCCGTAGAAGTCGCGGTAGCGCTGGATCGACAGGAACGAGAGCAACACCGCCGTGAGGACGGCGGCGACCAGCACGTACCAGCCGAAGCGCCGCGTGCGGGCGCGCAGCGCGGCCTCGTCCGCGGGTCCGGCAGGGGCGGGCGGCGGCGCGGGCGCCGCGGCCTTTGCCGCGGCGCCCGCGCCGCCGCCCGCCTTCGCGCCCTGCCGCTTCTTCTTCGCGCTCATCCGGCCTCTCGCTCGGGGTGTCGCAGCAGGCGGTCGACCAGGACCATCACGCCGACGAAGGCGAGCTCGACGACCGTCTGCCAGAGCCGCAGGAGCAGGGCCCACGCCAGGGCGACGGCGCCGCCGGGCAGGGTGCCGGCCACGACGGCCGCGGTCACGCTCTCGCGCACGCCGATCCCGCTGGGGACGAAGAAGGCTAGCATACCGGCCACGTAGCCGGCCGCCACCCCGGCCGTGACCACGGCGATCGCCGAGGCGGTGACGTGCGTCACCGCCTCGGCGAACGTCCACGCCCCGAGGCCGCAGACCAGCCAGACGCCCACGTAGTAGGCGAGCATCCCGAGCACCACGCGGAAGCGCAGGACCTGGAGCAGCGGCCGTCGCCGCGCCAGACGCAGGACGGCGTCCGCCAGCGGCGCGAACACCCGCGGGTGCAGCAGCGCCACGATCACGGGGATGGCCAGCACGCCCCAGGCCGTGACCGAGCGGTGGTAGTGCCAGAAGGGGAAGAGGGCGGCGATCGTCGCCAGGGCGGCGGCGAAGGCCAGCGCCTGCTCGTAGACGATCGCCGCCGAGGCGCGCTCGGGCTCGATGCCGCGCCGGTAGCCGAGGTACACGCGGCCCACCCACACGAAGACGCTCCCCGGCAGGTACCGAGCCAGGATCGAGACCGACCAGGTCGACATCGCCGCGCTCCTGCCCGGCCGCAGGCCGGCGCCGCGCAGCAGCAGCCACCACGCGAAGGCGTTCAGCAGGTAAAAGGCGGCGAAGAGCGCGAGCGACGCCAGCAGCGGCGCCGGCCGTACCCGCCACTCGTAGGCGCTGACCGCGCTCCACGAGTGCGCGAGGTAGCGCCAGAGGGCGACGACGATGGCGGCGACCAGCAACGCCTGGACGACGCGCAGCCAGGCGGGCGTGCGCCGGCGGGCCGGCGCGGCGGCGTCGCTCACAGGCGCGCCTCGAGGCCGGCCAGCAGGGCCGCCGCCACCGCTTCGGGGTTGCAGCGGCGGCGGTAGAGCTCCAGCGCGCCCAGGCCGAGGCGGGCGCGCTCGCCGCCGTCGAGCAGGCGGCGCAGCGCGGCGGCCAGCGCGGCGGCGTCGCCCGCGGGCACCAGGAGCGCGTCGATGCCGTCGCTGAGCAGCTCGCGGGCGGCCGGCGAGTCCTGCGTGACCACCGGCCGCCCCGCGGCGAGCGCGTCGTAGACCTTGTTGGGCACGACGCGCGACGCCTTGCCCGAGGTGCCGAACACGCCCAGGCAGACGTCGCTGTGCACGACCCGGTCGCGCAGCTCCCAAGGGGGAAGCGCGCCGACCAGCCGGACGTTGTCGAGCCCGGCCCCGGAGACGAGCTCGCGCAGGCGACGCGAGAGCTGTCCCTCGCCGATCAGCACGAACCTCAGCGGCGTGTCGCTCAGGGCCCCCGCCGCCTCCAGCACCGTCTCGACCCCGTGCAGCGGGCTCCACTTGCCGTACATCAGCACGGTCAGCGGCTCGCCGGGCGCCGGCTCGCGGGCGGCGCCGGTGGCGCCGGGCACGGTAAGCGCGCCGACCGGCACCACCACCAGCTTGCGCTCGGGCACGCCCAGGACGGCGCGGTAGTAGTCGGCGTGCGCGGTCGTGTCGGCGAGGACGACACGGGGCAGCGAGAAGGCGAGCCCGTCGGCCAGGCGGGCCGCCTCGCCGGCCAGGCTCGATTCGGCCAGGAGCTGGCGGTCCTCGACGAAGGTGTCGTAGAGCGAGACCAGCGGGTCGAACACGAGCAGGGCCCGGCGGGCCCGGGCCACGGCCGCGGCGAAGGGGACCACCAGGTGCCCCGGGTAGCCCACCACGAGGACGTCGAACGCGACATCCGAGCGGTGCTGCGCGAGCAGGGCGAGGTGGGCGCGGGTCAGCTCGAGCGCGAGCGTGCCCGCGCCCACCGGCGACGCCATGCGCCCGGCCGTGAGGGACGACGAGAGCGGAGCGGAGAACTCGGTCACCTCGGCGCCGGCGGCCCGCAGGCCGTCGATCAGCACGCGGTTGCGCGGGTACGACGGGTCGTACGTCCCGAACCAGGCGATGCGCAGCGCCATCGGCTAGCCGCCGCGGCGCTCCGCGACCGTCTGGCTCGCGTCGGCCGGCGGCGCCTCCGGCGGTCGCGGGGCGCGCCCGCCGCGGCCCGCGTGGGGGGCGGGGGCGGCGGCCGGCAGGGCCGCCGTCCCCGCCCCGAAGACCTTCGCCACCTGGTAGTCCTCCGTCGTGTCGCGAGCCCGCAGGTGGGTGACAAGCTCGCCGATCAGCCCGAGCGACAGGAACTGGATGCCGACGATGATCAGCAGCGTGCCGAGCAGCAGCAGCGGCCGCTGACCGATCGAGTTGCCCAGGATCTTGAGCACGGTGAGATACAGGTCGATGGCGACGCCGGCCAGCAGCATGATCGTGCCGATCCCGCCGAACAGGTGCTGCGGGCGCTGCTTGTAGCGGCCGAGGAACAGCACCGTCAGCAGGTCGAGGTACCCGCGGGCGTAGCGGCGCCAGCCGTACTTGGAGCGTCCCGTCGTGCGCCGCCGGTGGGCGACCTTCTCCTCGGTCACGCGGAACCCAAGGTCGCTGGCGAGCACCGGGATGTAGCGGTGCAGCTCGCCGTACACGACGACATGCTCGACCACCTCGCGGCGAAGTGCCTTGAGCCCGCAGTTGAAGTCGTGCAGCTCGATCCCAGTCGTCGTGCTGACGGTCCAGTTGAACAGCTTCGAGGGCAGCCTCTTGCTGAGCGGGTCCTGGCGGCTCTGCTTCCAGCCCGAGACCAGGTCGTAGCCCTCGTCCAGGCGCGCGAGCAGCTTGGGGATCTCGTCGGGGTCGTCCTGCCGGTCGCCGTCCATGGTCACGATCACGTCGCCGCGCGCGTTCGCGAAGCCATGGGTGAGCGCGGCCGCCTTGCCGAAGTTGCGGCGTAGCCGGACCACGCGGACGTTCGGCCGGGTCGCGACCAGCGCGTCGAGGACCTCGCGCGTCGTGTCGCTCGAGCCGTCGTCGACGTAGACGACCTCGAAGGGCCCGAGGCCCGCAACGGCCGCCTCGATCTCGGCGTGCAGGGGCTCGATGCTGTCGGCCTCGTTGAAGACCGGTACGACGATGGAGAGAAGGCCGTCCATGACGGTAGGGAGGATACACCCTGGGCACGGGCCGAAGGCGGCCACCGCAGGCGCGAGCGCGGGGGCGGGACGCCTGCCGGCGCCTCTCGCCCCCGCGCTCTCGCGGCCTCACGCGAGGCCGAGTCTACGCGTCTTCGTCCTCGTCGGCAGTCACGGGCCCGGTGTGCTCCCGCAGCACCAGGTCGGGCTCTGCGTCCTCGTTGTCGCCAGCTACCAGATCGACGGCGCGCTTGCCGACGACGACCACGTCTTCGGTGAGGTCGCTGTTCAGCAGCGCGGCGAGGTGCGCGCTCCTGACCTTGATCCGCGCCCCGAAGAACTCGACCTCTGCGCCTTCGTCGACCATCATCGCACTCGCTGTCGCCTGTGCCGCCATACCGTGTGTATCGGCGCACGCTTCCATTCCGGCAAGGGCGCCGGGTTCCTTCTAGACGAATGACCCATCCCACCCGCGCAGGCCGGTCCGCACTCTCAGACGAGGGTTGCCGGGGCGGCGGCCCGGGCCACCGGGCCGCCGCCCCCGCCGACGTCGCCGCAGGGCCGGCGAACCCCGGTGACGCCCGCGGCGTCACCACCACGGACGCCGGCCCGCCCCGGCCCGTCACCCGCGCCCGCGGGCACGAGCACGCGGACACGGGATGGTAGACTAGGCGCTCGGCCGGCCCGTGAATCGGGACGCGCCGACGGGAGGAACGAACCGTGCTGAAGACGACAGCCGCCCTCATCGCCTGCGCCGTGGCGCTGCTGGCGCCGGCCACGGCCCAGGCCAGCCGGCCGACGAGCGTCACGCACGCCCTCGACTACCTGCACGCGAAGCAGAAGGACAACGCCAGCTTCAGCGCCACCGACCCGCGCCTCACTTTCTGGTCCATCCTGGCGATCTCCGCCGGCAAGGAAGCTCCGAAGAAATGGACCAAGGGCGCCGCGAACCCGATCTCCTACCTGCAGACCATCAACATGGAGACATCCGCTGCGAGTGTGCCCAACCCGAACGTCCCCGTGTTCTACTCACTGGCGATCCTTGCCTATCATGCCGCGGACGCGGACATCTACATCTCCGCGGCGGGCAGTACGGGCGCCAACCTCCTGGCCAAGCTCAACAGCAACGCGTATTTCTACACCGACGACGCCAACGATCTCTCCCACTACTCGCCCGGCGGGGGTGACTCCACGTACGCCGCCGTCGAGACGACTGCGTGGGCGATCCTCGCCAACAAGGCCGCGCGCGACGGCAAGGTGGACGCGACCACGATCAACTGGCTCGTCGCCCAGCAGAACGGCGATGGGGGCTGGGGCTACTCGCCCAAGGACGAGTCCAACGTGAACGACACCGGCCTCGCGCTCCTGGCCCTGCACGCGCTCGACTACAAGCCCGGATCGCAGGAGATGAGCGACGGCCTCGACTACCTCAAGGCGCAGCAGCGCGGCAACGGCGGCTACTCGAAGTGGCCCGACGACCGGCACGCCAACGCCGACTCGACGTCCTGGGCCATCTACGGCATCCGCTCGGCCGGCGCCAACCCCTCGACCATCCTGACCGACGGCCACTCGCCGCTGGGTTACCTGCACTCCCTGCAGCAGAGCTCGGGCGGCGTGGCGCCGGCGGTCGGTGACTCCGCCTCGCTCGGGCCCACCACCCGGGCGGTGCAGTCGTTCACCGGCGCGCTCATGCCGTACGCCCGCGCGCACGACCCGTACGCGGTCAAGTACAGGCCGTTCTTCAAGTCCGTGACGCCCTCCAAGAACGGCTTGAAGTACACGACGAGCACCGTGAAGGTGGCCGCCACCTACGCCGACACCACCGGCGGCACCGGCATCAAGACCTCCGCCGTGACGATCAAGCTCGACGGCCAGGGGCGGACGAGCCACGCCAGCGTCAGCGCCAGCAGCCTGTCGATCACGTTCACCGGGCTGTCGAACGCGCAGCACACCGTGGTCATCCACATCTCGGACAAGGCCGGCAACACGGCCGACGTGACGCGCACCTTCACGGTCGCCGTGCCCGCGAGCGGCGGCGGCGGGTCGGGCGGCGGCGGGTCGGGCGGCGGCACCACGCCGGCCCCGGGGCCGTCGTTCACCTATCATCCCCCGACGACCTACACGCCGACGCCCACCTCCTCGTCGTCGCCGACGACGGGGGCGTCGGTGATACCCGGCACGTCGCCGAGCACGTCGCCGTCGACCGGCGGCCTGGTGGGCCCGCCCACGACGGGCATCCCGGGCACGAGCGCGACGCCGCTGCCCAGCACCTCGGTGCAGGGCACCGTGGCCGCGACGTCCACGGGCGGCGGCGGCGGCACGCGCACGGCGGCCGTCGTCGGCGGCATCCTGCTGGCGCTGGTGCCCGCCGGGCTGGCCGCCTCGTTCCTCGTGTACAGGCGGCGGATGGGCGCCCTCGCCGCGACCGCCGACAACGAACGGCTGCCCCCGGCGCCGTCCGGAGGTGACGCATGATCGACCCGCTCGTGGCGACGAGCTTGGCCGTCCGCATCGAGAACGTCATCTTCGCGATCTCGCGGATCCTGCTCTACCCGGTGCTGATCGCCGCCATCGCCTGCCTCGTCTGGGTCCTCGTCGAGCTCGGCTACCTCTGTTTCGAGATCTACCTGCGCGCGCGCTACCGCGACCTCGAGGCGCTCGAGATCCGCACCCTCAAGGCCCGCGAGGCGTTCGACAACGGCCAGCCGCGACGCGCCTACCGCTACCTGCAGGAGAGCAACTACTCGACCCTCGTCGCGCGGTTCCTGTTCGAGCTGATCCGCAACTACCAGACGCAGCGGCTGCCCGAGAAGCCCATGAAGCTGCTGCGCGAGTACGAGTTCACGACGCTCAAACGCCTCGAGCGCACGCGGATCCTCGTGCGGGTGGGCCCGATGCTCGGTCTGATGGGCACCCTGATCCCGCTGTCGCCGGCGCTCACGGCGCTGGCCGCCGGCGACACGGCGCTGATGGCCCACGACCTCAAGATCGCGTTCTCGGTCACCGTCGTCGGCCTGCTGATCGGCGGCCTGGCGTTCCTGATCAGCGTCGTGCGCGACCGCATCTACGCGCAGGACATCTCCGACATGGAGTACATGCTCGAGCTGCTCGAGGGCAACGGCGCGCCGCCGTTGAGGGCCGGACGGCAGCGGCGCCGCAAGAGGGCGGCGCGCGACGAGGACGAGCCGGAGGCCGCGGCGGATGAGGGCGGCGAGGCGCCGGCGCAGCCGGACGCCGCGCCGCCAGACGCGCCCGCCGCGGCGCCGCCCATCGCGGCGGGACCGTTCGCGGCCTCCCCGGCCTTCGCCGGTTTCGAACCCGCCGCCGGCGACGAGCAGACGACGCTGATCGTGCCGCCGGCTCCGCTCATCGAGCCGGGCGCGCCGGCCGGCGAGTGAGGTCCGGCGGAGCCGTGAGTCCAAACGTCGAAGAGAACGTCGTCCACGAGCCGGCGAGCTACCTCGAGGCCCGGTCGCGCGAGTTCCGCTTCATGCGCCCGCGAGGCGACCTCCGCGCGGACCGCAACGGCGACCCGCTCGACGGCGTCATCAACCTTTTCGACGTCGCGATCGTGCTCGCCGTCGGCTTCCTGCTCGCCGCCCTCGCCGGCCTCGGGCTGTCGGGGCTGGTCTCGTCGAAGAGCATGACCGTGGTCACGAACCCGGGCCAGCCGGACATGCAGGTGATCACCAAGAACGGGACGACGATCACCAAGTTCAACCTGCAGAGCGGGCAGGTCAGCGGCACCGGTTCGCTGGTCGGCCAGCTCTACAAGCTCGCCGACGGTACGCTGGTGTACGTGCCCTCCGGCGACACGGGCACCGGCACGACGGGCACGCCGGCGCCGTCCGCATCGGTGACACCCGCCGTGACCCCCACGCCGGCCGGCGTGCCCACGCCGACCCCGGCGACGACCGGCGGGACGGCGCCCCTCGTGCCGAACACGGGCGGACTCTGACCCACGCGTGACGGTCGCGACGTGGGCCGTTCCCAGGCCGGGCGACGGCTAGTCCGCGGTGGCTCCCAGCTTGCGCAGCAGTGCCAGAAGGCGCTCGAGCTCGTCGGCGTCCGAGAAACGCAGCTCGATGCTCCCGCCCTTCTTGCGGCCGTGGATGCGCACCGGCGCCTCGAACAGGCCGTAGAGTTCGTCGGCCAGGCCGGAGTAGTCGGGCGACGCCGGGCGCGGCGCCGGCGCAGCCGGCGCCGCACGGCGTCGCCGCACCAGCGCCTCGGTCTGGCGGACGGTCAGCCCCTCGGCCACCACCCGGCGCGCCACGGCCCGGCGTTCGCCGTGGTCGTCGAGCCCGAGCAGCGCGCGGCCGTGACCTTCGGTCAGGTCGCCGCTCACGATCATGTCCTGGACCTCGTCGGGCAGGTCGAGCAGCCGCAGCGTGTTCGTCACCGCCACCCGGCTGCGGCCCACGAGCCGGGCGATGCGCTCGTGCGTCAGCTCGAACTCGTCGACCAGGGCCGCGTAGGCCTGGGCCTCCTCGATCGCGTTCAGGTCCTCGCGGGCGACGTTCTCGGCCAGGGCGATCTCGAGCGAGCCGGCGTCGTCGGTGGCGCGCACCAGGGCCGGGATCGTCTCGACGCCGGCGAGCCGCGCCGCCCGCAGCCGGCGCTCGCCGGCGATCAGCTCCCAGGGCGCCTTGGAACCTGCCGGCGCCGCGCGAACGACGATCGGCTGGACCACGCCGAGGCTGGCGATCGAGTCGGCCAGCTCCTGCAGGTCGGCGTCGTCGAACGCCAGGCGCGGCTGGCGGGCGTTGGCGGCCACGTCGCCGACCGGCAGGTCGAGCAGGCGGCCGCCCGGCGCCTTCGGCGCCCCCGCGGCCGCCGCCTGCTTGCCGATCAGCGCCGACAGGCCGCGTCCCAGTGCCTTCTTCTCAGCCATCGTCAGTCCTCTTCAAGGCGCCGCCCGGCGCCCGTCTCTCGTCGCCTCCGCCGCCATCATGCCACGCCCGACCGCGAGACGATCTCCTTGGCGAGGTCGAAGTACGCGTCGGAGCCGGCGCAGGTCGGATCGTAGCGCGAGATCGGCAGCCCGTGGCTGGGCGCCTCGCCGAGCCGCACGTTGCGCGGCACCACCGTGTCGAAGACCTGGCGGCCGAGGTGCGCCCGCACCTCGGCCGCCACCTCCCGGCCCAGCCGCGTGCGCGCATCGAGCATGGTGACGACCACGCCGAGCAGCGTCAGCGACGGGTTGGCCCGCTCGCGGACGAGGTCGATCGTGTCGAGCAGCTGGGTGAGCCCCTCGAGCGCGTAGTACTCGGCCTGCACCGGCACGAGCACCTCGCTCGCCGTCGTGAGGCCGTTGACGGTGAGCACCCCCAGCGACGGCGGGCAGTCGACGAAGACGAAGTCGTACACGTCGACGTGACCCTGCAGCGCGCGCGACAGCACGAAGTCGCGCTCCTCGACGTCGGCCAGCTCGACCACGGCGCCGGCCAGGTCGGGGCACGACGGCAGCACCGACAGCCCGTCCACCGGGGTCGGGACGATGGCGTTGGCCGCTGCGCACTCGCCGGCCAGGACGCCGTACACCGAACGGACGGGGATGGGCGCCTCGACACCGAGGCCGCTGGTCGCGTTGCACTGGGGGTCGAGGTCGACGAGCAGCACGCGGATGCCGGCCTCGGCCAGACAGGCGGCGGTGTTGACGGCGGTGGTCGTCTTGCCGACCCCGCCCTTCTGGTTGGCGACGGCGATGACGCGCGTCACGGGGCGGGTGTGGCGCAGGGGATCATCTCGCGGCCATCGTACCCGACGCCCCCGGGGCCAACAAGGCGGCTACCCAGCGCCGCCCAGGGGCCGCTTCGCGGCCAGGCCGGGGCGGCGCGGCAGGCCCGGTGGCGTCGGTCCGGTCTTTTCGTAGACGACGCAGACCGAGTGGTCCAGGGGCGAGCGCGCGAGCGGCACCGGCGGGCGCGGGGTGAGGCCGCAGGCCGCGGCGGCGGTCTCACCCCGCACCCGCTCCCCCGCCAGCCCCTCCTCGCCCTTGCTCGCGGCCAGCACGCCGCCCGGCGCCAGCAGCGGCGACGCCAGCTCGACGACCGTCGCCAGCGGTCCCACCGCCTTGGCGAGGACCACACCGTAGGCCTCGCGGTCGGGCGCGGAGGCGGCCGCCAGGGCCTCGCTGCGCCCGCCCGCCACGCGGGCGCGCCCGGCGAGGCCCGCCGCCGCGACCGCCTCCTCGAGGAACACGCACTTGCGGGCGACCGACTCGATCAGCGTCACGCCCACCCCGGGCAGGGCCACCGCCAGGGGGATGCCGGGCACGCCGCCGCCGCTGCCCAGGTCCGCCCAGCGCGCGCCCGGCGTCGACCTCGCTCGCAGGTCGGGAACGTCCAGCAGCGCCAGGGAGTCGCCGATGAGGGCGGCGATCGCCGGCGGCGATCGCCGCCCTCCCGTCACGTTGGCGCGGTCGTACCCGTCCAGCAGCCGCGCGTACGCTCGCAGGCAGAGCGAGCTGATCGGGGGTCAGCGCGAAGCGTGCGAGGACGTCATCGAGAGGGTCTTCGGGCCGGTCCGGCGGCGCAGGGGTCACCCCCGACACCGGGGCTCAGGCGTCGCAGCGCTTGGTCAGGACGAGGATCGTGCCGCCGGCGTCGGGGTGCTGCAGGTCGAACTCGTCGACCACCGCCCGGATGATGCTGATGCCCATGCCGCCCTCGCCGAGCTTGATGCCGGCGGCGCTGCAGTCGAGGCAGTCGACGTCGTCTTCGTGGAACCCGGCGCCGCGGTCGGTCACGGTGAGGACCAGGCCCTGGTCGGTGATCGCAAAGTCCAGACCCACCGCGCCCGGACCGCCGTTGTAGGCGTGGCGGATGGAGTTGGAGCACGCCTCGGTCAGCGCCAGCTTCATGTCTGCGACGGCGTCGGCCGAGAAGCGGTTCTCACGCAGGAGCCCGGCGATGGCGAGGCGGCCGAGCGCGACGTACTCGGCTTTGGCTGGGATCTCGAGTGTGACGACCTGGTCCACCATGACTGCCTTCCGCGATGCTATCGGAGTAGCGGGCTTGGACGAAAGCGTTTACTGCTTCTTAACACGATACCCGTCGGCCTGGGGTTCAAGTCTCGCCCTCTTGCGAGGCGATCCGCTCTCGCACGTTCAGGTCCCAGCCGCACATCTCGCAGCGCCCGTCACGGATGGCGAGGTCCTGGACCGCGTAGCCGGTGCGCCGCGCCACCAGCCGGCGGCAGTTCGGGCAGACCGTGTTCTCGCCGGCATGCCCGGGCACGTTGCCGACGTACACGAACTCGAGCCCGGCGTCGTGGCCCAGCGCCATCGCGTGCTCCAGCGTCTTCACCGGCGTGGCCGGCAGGTGGGAGAGCTCGAGGTAGGGCATGAAGCGGGTCAGATGCCACGGCGTCTTGGGCCCGAGCCGCTCGACGATCCAGCCGGCGATGGCCCCCAGCTGCTCGTCGTCGTCGTTCAGGGTGGGGATGACGTTGGTCACGATCTCCACGTGACAACCGTGGACGTGCAGCGCGCGCTCGGCCGCGGCCAGCACCGGCGCGAGGTCGGGCACGTGGCAGAGGCGCCGGTAGAGCTCGTCGCTGAAGCCCTTCACGTCGACCCGGTAGGCGTCGACGTGCGGCGCCAGCAGGTCGAGCGCCTCCTCGGTGATGTAGCCGTTGGTGACCATCACCGTATAGAGGCCGTTCTCGCGGGCCACCCGGGCCCCGTCGAGGACGTACTCGAACCAGATGGTCGGCTCGTTGTAGGTCCAGGCCACGCCGGCGCAGCCGTTGTGGTCGGCCAGCACGGGAAGCTTCGCGACCGGCAGTTCGCGCAGCTCGCGGATGGCGCCGGCGCCGGCCTCGGCGTGGGCGATCTGCCAGTTCTGGCAGTGGCCGCAGGTGAAGTTGCAGCCCAGCGTGCCCAGCGACAGGACGAGGCTGCCGGGGAAGAAGTGGAACAGGGGCTTCTTCTCGATCGGGTCGGCGGCCACGCTGCAGACGCGGTCGTAGACCATGCTGTAGAGGGTGCCGTCACGGTTCTCACGGGCGCGGCAGGTGCCGCGTCTGCCCGGGCGGATCACGCACAGGCGCGGGCAGACGCGGCACTGCACCACGCCGTCGTCGCGCCTGTCGTAGAGCATCGCCTCGTGGGTGCCGGGGTCGGCCACGTCTCCTCCGGGGTCGGTGGGGTCACCAGCAATCATACGGGGGTGGCGGGGGCGGCGCCCGTTGGGGCGCCGCCCCCGCCACCCCTCACCTGCTCGCGAGCCCCGCGATCCCCCGCTGGACGACGTCGACCAGCCGCGACTGCAGCTCGTCGTTGCTCGAGGCGATGCAGGCCATCTGGAAGCTCGCGTCGCTGCCCAGCAACGGCCGCTCGGCCAGCGAGGCGCCGTCGGCGTCGGTGATCGGCAGGTCGGCCTCGCAGCAAAGGACGTAGGCGGCCGCCAGATCGTAGGGCGAGTTGTTGAGCACGGCGCCCATCCCGACGCGGCGGAAGTCGGCTTCGGTCGCCGGGTGCGCGGCGATGATCGCCGGTCCGATGTCGACGTAGGCGTCGAGCTGCCCGGTCAGCACGCGGGTGATCGAGAACGTCGCCGAGCCGATGTCGAACACGGCGCCCTTCACGCTCGAGCGGTCGATCAGCTCCTCGAGGACGCTCGCCAGCAGGACGGCCGGCCGGCCGCGGAACCCGAGCGTCCAGAACAGGGCCTCGACGTCGACGGTCGGCGAGGGGAGGAACGGGATGGGCTCGCCGGCGGCCCGGCGCATCTCGAACCCGGCGCCCTTCTCGGCCAGGAACACATCGCCCGACTTGATCTCCTGGATCACGCCGGCGACGATCCCGCCCATGGTGGGGCCGCCGGCGGCCGGCGGAACGGCGGCGATGCTGACGCAACCGGCCTCCAAGCCGGCCGCCGCCGGCCGCGTGCCGTCGATCGGGTCGACGATCAGCACGATCTCGGGTTCGGCCGCGCCCTGCAGCCCTCGGTCCTCCGAGTAGTAGGCCCACCCGGGCAGGCGCTCGGCCATGTAGGTCTCGAGGAACGCCTCGGCCTTCTCGTCGATGTCGAAGGTCACGTCGCCGCCCTCGGCCACGCCGGCGTGGCCACGCGCGGCGTGCAGCCCGAGGAACGGGCGCACCACCTCTCGCAGCGCGGCGCACAGGTCGAGCAGTTCCTGGCCGATGTCCGTCATGGCACAAGTCTCCCCTTGTCGGCGGTGGCGTACGGCGTCGATCGCGGCGGCGGCGTGCGGCCGCTGGCCTCGGCGATCGCCCGTTCCAGTTCGAGCGGCCGCAGCGAGCCGACCAGCAGCGAGCGTCCATCGGAGGCCTCGACCAGCACGCCCAGGTCGCCGGACGCGTTGTAGGCCATCCGGTCGCCCCAGCCGCGGATGCCCCAGCCGCCGTAGTCTCGCAGCGGGCGATAGCTGACGGCGGCGTACCGGACGAGCTGGGGCCAACGCACCTCGCGCCCGTGAGGCTGAAGCGGCGCCAGACGCACGCGGACGCCAGTCGCCGTCACCTCCGTGACCTGGCGCATCGTCGCCAGCATGAGCGGCACGAGCGTCGCCACCGCCAGGATCAGGGCGGTCTCCCAGACCGGGGGCTTGCCGGCCTCGCCGCCGGCGAACGCGAAGACCGCCGCCACCCAGGCGCCCACGCAGGCGATCAGGATCAGGGGCGCCAGCACGCGGTGGCGGGAGAAGTGCTGGACCTCGCTGAAGCGGACCTGCTCGGGGCCGACGGCTGCCATCGGGCGCATTCTACAGTCTCCGCGGGGGCCGGCTGCCGCCGGCCGGGCGGGCGCCGTCCGAGGCGCGGCGCCGCGACGGCGGCTATAATCCGGGAGCGGCGACGGGCGCCGCGCCATCTCGCCGGCGCCCGCCCGGCCGCCGACCGCGACCTGAACCGGCGAGGCGCGCACCCATGCCCGACACGATCGTCTACCGCGGCAAAGGCAACATCTACCTCAACATCACCAACCGCTGCTCGTGCGATTGCGACTTCTGCTTTCGCACCTTCACGAGCGAGGTGTTCGGCAGTGACCTCACCCTGAGCGCCGAGCCTGCCGTCGAGGACTTGACGCGAGAGATCGAGCTGGCGTTCCTCGACGGCCCGGCCGCCGAGGTCGCCTTCGTCGGCATGGGCGAGCCGACCATGCGGCTCGACGTGGTGCTGGCCGTGACCGAGTGGCTCTCGGCGCGACGCATCGCGTCGCGCCTCGTGACCAACGGTCACGGCCAGCTCCTGAACCCCGACGTCGACGTCGTGCCTGAGCTCGTGCGGGTCGGCCTCGAGGCTGCCACGGTCAGCCTGAACGCGGCCGACCCGCAGACCTACGACCTCATCTGCCGGCCCATCTTCAGCAAGGCCTACCGCGCGGTGATAGGTTTCGCCCGCGACTGCGTCGAACACGGTATCCACACGACGTTCACGGCCGTCGAGCTGCCCGAGGCCGATCTCGACGGCTGCCGGGCCATCGCCGCGGCCGTCGGCGCGGAGTTCCGGCTCCGTCCGTACGTCCCCGACCCAGGGAGGGAGGAGGCATGACCACAACCGGCGCCCGGATCCTTCTGGTCGACGACGAGGAGGCGATCCAGAAGCTGCTGCGCTTCCCGCTGGAGAAGGAGGGCTACCACGTGGTCCAGGCCCGAGACGGCCAGGACGCCCTCGACGTCTTCGCCCGCGAGCCGTTCGACCTCGTGATCCTCGACCTCATGCTGCCCAAGGTCGACGGCATGGAGGTCTGTCGCCGGCTGCGCGCCAACAGCACCGTGCCGATCATCATGCTCACCGCCAAGGGCGACGAGTTCGACAAGGTCCTGGGGCTCGAGATCGGGGCCGACGACTACATCACCAAGGACCGTTTCAGCCTGCGCGAGTTCCGCAGCCGGGTGCGCGCCCAGCTACGTCGCGCGGACATGGCGCGCCAGAGCGACGGCCAGCGTCAGGAGGTCGTCCGGGTCGCCGACCTCGAGGTCGACGTGCTCAAGCGCAACGTCACCGTGCGCGAGGAGCGGGCCGACCTCACCTATATCGAGTTCGAGCTGCTCAAGACGCTGATCTCGCACCCCGGCCGGGTCTACTCGCGGCAGATCCTGCTGCAGCTCGTCTGGGGCGACTCCGAGTTCCGCGACGCGCGCACGGTCGACGTGCACATCCGTCACGTGCGCGAGAAGATCGAGGCCGACCCCAAGAACCCGGAGTTCATCTTCACGGTGCGCAACATCGGGTACAAGTTCCGCGAGTTCTAGGCTTCGCGGCGACGTAATCCGGACGCAACAAACGACCGCGATACTAGGATCACCGTGATCCGCTCCGTCAAGAACTGGCTGACCCTGCTGTTCCTCGTCGTCGTCGCTCTCGACGTCGCGCTGGCGTATGCCTACGTCGTGCCGCGGCTGGAGAGCCGGCTCGTGAACGACAAGCTGCGCGAGCTGCGGGGCAGCTCGACGCTGGTCTTCGGCACGCTCCAGTCGTCGCTGAGCGCCAACGCCTTCACCGGCAAGCTGAACTTCTCGCCCGCCGACCTCACGGCCAAGATCAACATCATCGCCGACAGCACCGGGTCGCGCATCGTCGTCATCGACGCGTCGGACGACACGGTCGCGGCCGACTCCAACCCCGCCTCCTCGCTCGACCTGGGCGAGTTCCCGATGGTCGCCGGCTCCATCGGCAGCGGGCAGATCTCGGTCGGCCGCGTCTCGGCCGGGGAACACGACTACGCGGCGGCGGCCGTGCCCATCACCTCGTCACTGACCGGCGGGCGGCCGATCGCCGTGGTGCTGGTGACCGCGCCGCTCACCGAGGCCCACCGCGCCGTGACCGCCGTCGAGCGTCAGATCCTGGTGGCCGGCGTGCTGCTGCTGGGCTTCACGATCGTCGTCGGCTACATCGCCTCGTACCTGATCGCGCGGCGGCTGAAGCGCATCGAGCACGGCGCGGCCGCCATCGCCGACGGCGACTTCTCGTCGCCGGTGGCGACGGGGCCGCGCGACGAGATCGGCCAGCTGGCCGCCACCTTCAACACCATGGGACGACGGTTGCGCGAGGCCTTCTCGCAGATCGCGACCGAGAAGGAGAACGTCGAGGTGCTGCTGACCGACCTGGCCGAAGGCGTCATCGGCGTCACTCGCGACGCCTGCGTGGCGGTCGCCAACCCGGCCGCCGCGCGCCTGCTCGGTCGCGCGGTCAAGGCCGACACGCCCCTGACCGAGGTCGTGCCCAGGGACGTGGCCGAGGCCTTCGAGGAGATGCTCACCGACGGCGAGGACCGCTCCGTCTTCTTCCTGAGCGGCGCGCAGACCCTCGAGGCGAGCGTCTACCTGACGGCCGGGCGCGGCGAGATCGAGGGGCTGATCGTTGTCCGCGACGTCACCGAACAGGCTCGCCTCGAGCGTGCGCGCCGCGACTTCATCGCCACCGCGTCGCACGAGCTGAAGACGCCTCTGTTCTCGCTCTCGGGGTTCATGGAGCTCCTGGACGAGGGTGACCTCGACCCGGAGACCGAGCGCGAGTTCCTGACCACGATGCGCCAGCAGGTCGACCGTCTCACCGAGCTCTCCCTCAGCCTGCTCGACCTGTCGCAGGTCGATTCGGGCGCCGTCCACCTCGAGCCGGTCGAGCTCGACCTGCGGACGGTCACCGACGCCATGGCCGCCGAGTTCCGCCCCCGGGCCGAGGCACACGACGTGACGATCGCCGTCGACGGCGCCGAGTCGCAGCCGCTCGTCTGCGACGAGCGGCGTCTCGACCAGGTGCTGCGGGAGCTCCTCGAGAACGCCGTGAAGTTCTCGCCCGACGGCGGCGCCGTCACGGTGTCGGTCTCGGGCGACGGCGACGCGGCCACCGTGTCGGTCGCCGACCAGGGGCCCGGCATCGCCAAGGCCGAGCTCGACCGCATCTTCGAGCGGTTCTTCCGGGGCCGGGAGGGCGCGGAGCGGCCGGGCACCGGCCTCGGTCTCTCCATCGCCAAGGAGCTGGTCGAGCTGCTCGGAGGCTCGCTCACGGTGCTCTCCCAGCCAGGCTCCGGTTCCACGTTCTCCGTCCGCCTGCCCATCGGCGATTAAGAATCGTTAACCGGGGCATGACTCCCCTTAACGACGCAGGAGGCCGTACTTAACAGGCTCGGCGGACACTGCTTGCAGGAGCCGCGACGAAGTCGCGGCGGCACGTATCGTCCCACGGAGGGCTCCATGCACAAGCGCAGTTTCGTAGCGGGCGCGGTCGGCGGCATCGTCGGCGCGGCCATCCTCTTCTTGGCCCTGTTCCTGCTCGGGGTCACCGACGTCACCAAGGAGACGTCGGTCGTCACCCCGACGATGTTCAACAGCGCCACGCCAAGCACCACGGCCGGAATGACGCCGGCCCAGATCTACGCCAAGGACGCGACCGGCGTGGTCGAGATCCTGTCGACCTTCGCCGCCGGCTCCCAGTCCAACCCCTTCTTCGGCGGCGGCACGCAGCCGTCACAGGGTCTCGGCTCGGGCTTCGTCGTCTCCGGCGACGGCTACATCCTCACAAACGCCCACGTCGTCCAGGAGAACGGCGTCAAGGCGGCGCAGGTCCAGGTGACCTTCCGCGACGGCAAGGGAAGCGCCACCAAGCGGGTGCCGGCCAAGATCGTCGGCATCGACGCCAACTCGGACGTCGCGTTGATCAAGGTCGACCCCAGCGGTCTCGCGCTCAACCCGTTGTCCCTCGGCGACTCCGAGAAGACCTACGTCGGCGAGCCGGTCGTGGCCATCGGTAACCCGCTGGGCTTCGACTTCTCGCTGACCTCGGGCATCGTCTCGGCCCTTCACCGTGACCTCCAGTCGCCCAACAACGGCGTCATCCCGAACGGCATCCAGACCGACGCCGCCATCAACCAGGGCAACTCGGGCGGTCCGCTGATCAACCCCGCGGGCGAGGTCATCGGCATCAACGAGCAGATCGCCTCCCAGAGCGGCGGCAACGAGGGGCTGGGCTTCGCCGTGCCGATCAACACGGCCATCAACTCGATGACCCAGCTCAAGGACACGGGCACCGTCAAGTACCCGTACATGGGCGTGCATATGATCAGCGTCAGCACCGACATCGCCAAGGCGCTCAACCTCAATGCGCAGAGCGGCGCCCTGGTCACCGACGTCCAGTCCGGCAGCCCCGCGGCCAAGGCCGGCATCAAAGGCGGGAGCCAGCAGGTGACCGTCCAGGGCCAGCAGATCACGGTGGGCGGCGACATCATCACCGCCATCGACGGCCAGGAGGTCCAGTCGGCCGACGACGCGGTCGCGGCCATCGCCAAGCACAAGATCGGTGACACCGTCAAGGTGACGGTCGTCTCCACCGACGGCACGACGCACACAGTCGACGTCACGCTGGGGACGCGTCCGGCAGGACTCTAGTCGACCCCGGCACCGCGGACGCGGGCGGCGGGGTGACCCTCCGCACCCCGCGGGCCTGCGTCTCGAGGGGGCGGCCCGAAAGGGCCGCCCCCTTTTCCTGTCCCAAGCAGGCGCCGTGCGCCCACGAGCCACGGCTCGCTCCCATCGCCACGTGACCGTCGGGGGACTGCGAAACCTCCCACAGTGGGAACCTCGGACCTGGGTGGGCGGCGTCACAGGGTGAGGTCAGCCGCCCCTCGCTTGCCCACAGGGTGGCCGATTCCGACGTGGCTGCCGCCGGGGCCTGCCGATTCTTGCGCGTCCTGCCTCGAGACCACCACCAAAGGAGACACAAGGTTGACTTTTTTCGACAGACGCGATTGACTGATAGCGGTGCACTGTGATGCGTTTCACAAGGCGTGCGGGAGCTGTCCCGCCCCGTTGCTGTCCGCGTAGGGAGGGTCCGTGCAGGCTTCGCTGGTCGTCAGCGACCAACTCCAGACGTTTCTGCCCCTCGTGCGAGGGATCGGTGAGCTGTTCGGTCCCGGTTGCGAGGTGGTGCTGCACGACCTGAGTGTGCTGCCGCAGTCCATCGTCGCCATCGAGAACGGCCACGTGACGGGCCGGGAAGTCGGCGACGGCCCCACCGACCACATGTTGCGCTCGCTCCACGACGCTCCCGGCGGGCCCGCCAGCGACGACGTGCGCACCTACGTGAGTTCGAACGAGGGGCGCGTGCTCAAGTCGCTGGCCGTTACCCTGCGCGACCCGCAGGGCACACCCATCGCGATCTTCGGTATCAACTTCGACGTCTCGGGCCTCGTGTCGGCGCAGCGCACCCTGCACGGCCTGGTCGACGCCGGCCCGGCCGGCGCCGCGCCCGATGAGGAGGTCTTCGGCGCCGACATCCGCGACGTCGTCGACGTCATGATCCAGCGCGCCCTGGCCGAGTCGGGCAAGACACCGGCCGCCATGACCCGCGACGAGAAGATGGAGGTCGTCAAGCGTCTCGAAGAGCGCGGCGCATTCCTCGTGAAGCGTTCCGCCGAGCAGGTCGCCGAGGCGCTCGACCTGTCGCGATTCACGATCTTCAGCTACCTCAAGGAGATCCGGCACGGCGGCGGCGAGGCGGCCGCGGCGACCGGCGACGCCCCCGGGGACGAGTCGTGATCGCCGCTCGCGAGGGCGTCGCCGGCGACCCGCGGCCCGCGCCCGGCGCCACCCTCTACGACGTGGTCGCCGCCAGCGGGGCCCGGACGATCGCCGTCATCGGCCTGGTCAAGAACGCGGGCAAGACGACCGTCGTGAACGCGCTCATGGACCACGTGCCGCTGCGATTCGGACTGACCTCGCTGGGCCTCGACGGCGAGCGCACCGACCACCTCACCGGCCTCGACAAGCCGCGCATCGCGCCCCCCGCCGGCACACTTATCGCGACCACCCAAGGCTCCCTCGACCGCTCCCACTACTCGATGGAGGTGCTGGAGCGGCTGCCGTACCACACGTCGCTCGGCCGCGTGGTGGTCGGCGTCGCCGCGGGCCGGGGGGCGGTCGAGATCAGCGGACCGACGACCCTGTCGGAGGTCCGCGCGACCGTCGACCGCCTCGAGGCCCGCGGCGCCCGGCTGGTGCTGGTCGACGGCGCCATCAACCGCCTCGGCAGCGCCTCGCCGCGCGTCGCCGACGCCGTGATCGTCGCCACCGGCGGCCTCGTCGCCGACACCCTCGAGGAGACGGTCGAGACGACCGTCGCCACGCTCGAGATGCTGACGCTGCCGCCGGCCGACGCCGCCACCGTGGCGCTGGTCGACCCGGAGACGCTCTCCCGGGCCCGCGCGGTCGCCGTCGACGGCGCCGGCGACCACACCGTTCTCGAACTGGACACCGTGGTGGGCGAAGGGGTGACCGTGGCCCGCGAGCTGGAGCGCCTCGAGACGGAGACCCTCTTCGTCGGCGGCGCGCTCACGCAGGAGTTCGCCGACGACCTCACCCGTACCCTGCCCCCCCGCCGGAAGGTGACGATCGTCGTGCGCGACGCCACGGTCCTGATCCTCTCGCCCGCCACCGTGTCCAGGCTTCGCCGTCGTGGCATCGACCTGCGCGTGCTCACCCCCCTGCGCGTGCTCGCCGTGACGGCGAACCCCTACCGGCTGCCGCGCCCCTTCGATGCGGCGGTCTTCTTCGGCGCGGTCGCCGACGCCGTCGGCGACCGCGCCCCCGTCTTCGACGTGGTCAACGGCCTCGCCCGGCTTCCGGGCGGCGAGGCCGCGACCACTCCAGCCGGCGCCCCCGGGACCTCCTCGCAAAGGCAGGTGCACCAGTGACAGACGCGATCCATCTCGACGAACGGCTCGTCGCCCGCGCCCGCGCGGCGGCCGACGCCATCGCCGACGACATCCAGCAGCACATCGAGGAGCACACCACCGACACGACCGAGCGCGCCACGCTGCGCCTGCTCGGCGTCGCCGGCGTCAACGAGGTCGACGTCCCGCTCGTCAACATCGTGGTCGAGCACGCGCGCGACGTGCTGCCGAGCGGCATCATGCGGCCGTTCGTCGACCTCATGCTGCGGACGGGCAAGGGCGCGCAGCAGGCGGCCGAGGGCGTGGCCGCCGGCGCGCTCGAGCTGGCCGAAGTACCGGCCGAGCGGCGGGCGGCGGTCGAGGCGCGGGCGAGCGAGCTCGCCCGCGAGGGCGTCGCCCGCATCGACGCCGTGCGCCGCCGTCGCGAGGAGCTGGTCGCGGCCCAGGGCGAGGCGGCCAAGCCGTACGTCTACGTGATCGTCGCCACCGGCAACATCCTCGAGGACGCCGTCCAGGCGCAGGCCGCGGCGCGCGCCGGCGCCGACGTGGTCGCCGTCATCCGGACGACCGCGCAGAGCCTGCTCGACTACGTGCCGTTCGGGATCACCACCGAGGGCTTCGGCGGCACCTACGCCACCCAGGAGAACTTCCGTCACATGCGCGCCGCGCTCGACGAGGTCGGGCAGGAGCTGGGCCGCTACATCCGCCTCTGCAACTACGCGAGCGGCTTGTGCATGCCCGAGATCGCCACGATGGGCGCCCTCGAGCGGCTCGACATGATGCTGAACGACTCGATGTACGGGATCATCTTCCGCAACATCAACATGCAGCGGACGTTCGTCGACCAGTACCTCTCGCGCCTGATCAACGCCCGCGCCGGCATCATCATCAACACCGGCGAGGACAACTACCTGACCACCGCCGACGCCTTCGAGAAGGGCTACACGGTGGTCAGCTCCGACTTCATCAACGAGGCGTTCGCGCTGCGCGCCAACCTCGAGCCCTGGCAGATCGGGCTCGGGCACGCGTTCGAGATCAACCCGGCGACGCCCGACCAGGTCGTCTACCAGATCGCCGACGCGCAGCTGATCCGCCAGCTGTTTCCCGGCTACCCGCTCAAGTACATGCCGCCGACCAAGTACATGCCCGGGGACATCTTCCAGGGCCACATCATCGACGGCATGTTCAACTTCACCGGCATCTTCACCGGCCAGCACATCATGCTGCTCGGCATGCTCACGGAGGCGCTGCACACGCCGCTGCTCCAGGACCGCTACGTGTCGATCAAGAACGCGAAGTACGTGTTCGAGAGCTGCCGCGACCTGGCCGACGAGGTCGAGTTCCGTCGCGGCGGCATGATCGAGGAGCGCGCCAACGACACCTTGCGCAAGGCAGCCGACCAGCTCGACCACGTGCGCCAGACCGGGCTGTTCGCCGCCCTGGAGGCGGGAGAGTTCGCCGACGTGAAGCGCGAGCCCGAGGGCGGACGCGGCTACGAAGGCGTCTTCCGCGTCCGCGACGACTACTTCAACCCGTTCTTCGCCGAGCTCCGTGCGGGCCGGCTGAGCGGCCCGCCGGCCGGCCCGGCGCCGGGCGAGAACGCCAGGGAGCCGAAGGCGGCCGGCGCCGGCGCGCCTGCAGCAGCCGGCGCCCCAGCCGCGGTGAGCGAAAGGGGTGCGTGATGGAGATCCGTCCCTACGGCGACACGCGTGACGACGGCGTGATCCAGTTCTCGTTCACGCTCCCGATGCCGTACTCGGTCAAGGCGACCGACGTCGGCAAGCAGTTCCTCGAGAAGCTCGGTTTCCGCGAAGTCGGCGTCGCCGAATGCAAGGCGATCGACCCCGAGTTCACCTTCTTCGTAGGCTACGGCCGCACACAGGTGAGCATCGACCCCGACTCGGTCAAGGGCGACTACCTCGAGGTCGAGGAGATGGACTACTACGCCATCAACCGGCTCATCAAGGAGCGTCTGGGCCGCAAGCTGTCGGTCGTCGGCGCGGCCATCGAGAGCGACGCGCACACCGTCGGCATCGACGCGATCCTCAACATGAAGGGGTTCGCTGGCAACTACGGGCTCGAGCGCTATCCCGAGATGGAGGCCCTCAACATGGGCTCGCAGATCCCCTGCGAGCAGCTCGTGAAGACCGCCCTCGAGCGCAAGGCCGACGCGATCCTCGTGTCGCAGATCGTCACCCAGAAGAACATCCACGTGCAGCACCTCACCAAGCTCATCGAGCTCCTGGAGGCCGAACGCGTGCGCGAGCGCTTCGTGCTCGTGGTCGGCGGGCCGCGCATCAACAACGCGTTCGCCAAGGAGCTGGGCTACGATGCCGGCTTCGGGCCGCGCACGACGCCGCTCGAGGTGGCGTCGTTCCTGGCCCAGGAGGTCGTGCGCCGCGACGAGGCGCGCGACTAGGGGCGCGACGGACCGAGACCGCATGGACCACGCACAGAGAACTCAAGCGGCGACCGCGGGCGCGTAAGAGGCGCGGAGAACCCGGCAACGGCGCCGACACGTCAGGAGGCACAGCAAGTGGCAGACAACGATATCGTCATCCTCTCCGCCGTCCGCACGGCCCAGGGCAAGTTCCAGGGTGGCTTCGCCGGTACGCCGGCGGCCGACCTGGGCGCGATCGTCATGAAGGAGGCGCTCTCGCGCGCCGGCGTCGCCGCCGACCAGATCGACGAGGTCATCTTCGGCAACGTCATCCAGGCGGGCCTGGGACAGAACACCGCCCGGCAGGCCGAGCTCAAGGCCGGCATCCCCGACAGCATCCCGGCGATCACCGTCAACCGCGTCTGCGTGTCGAGCGCCTCCGCGCTGGCCATGGCCGCCGCCGCGATCAAGGCCGGCGACGGCGAGGTCTACCTCGTCGGCGGCACAGAGAACATGACGCGCGCGCCGTGGCTGCTGCAGAACGGCCGCAGCGGCTATCGCATGGGCATGCCGAGCGACCAGATCTTCGACGCGATGGTCCTCGACGGGCTCTGGTGCGCCATCGGCGGCTACCACATGGGCCTGACCGCCGAGAACCTGAGCGAGAAGTTCTCCATCAGCAAGGAGCAGCAGAACGACGTCGCCTACAAGAGCCAGCTCAACGCGACCAAGGCGATCAAGGACGGCCGCTTCAAAGACGAGATCGTCGCCGTCGAGATCCCGCAGCGCAAAGGTGACCCCAAGGTCGTCGACACCGACGAGTGCCCCCGAGAGACCACGCCCGAGGCGCTCGCCGGCCTCAAGCCCGTGTTCAAGAAGGACGGCGGCGTCGTGACCGCGGGCAACGCGTCGGCGATCGCCGACGGCGCCAGCGCGCTGGTCGTGACCTCGCGCAAGAAGGCCGCGGAGCTCGGCGCCAAGCCGGTCGCGCAGCTGGTCAGCTACGCCACGGCAGCGGTCGACCCGGCCATCATGGGCCACGGCGAGACCGTCGCCGCCCAGATGGCGCTCGACAAGGCCGGCCTGACGAGCAAGGACGTGCAGCTCGCCGAGCTGAACGAGGCCTTCGCCTGCGTCGCCGCGCTCGCCACCCGCGAGCTCGGCCTCGACCCCGACATCGTCAACGTCAACGGCGGCGCGGTGGCGCTCGGCCACCCGCTCGGCAACACCGGCACCCGCATGATCGTGACCCTGATCCACGAGCTCAAGAAGCGCGGCCAGGAGATCGGTCTCACGGGCGCCTGCGTGGGCGGCGGCCAGGGCGCCGGCTCCGTCGTCAAGGTGGAAGCGTAGGCAAAGGGTTCCCGACGGCGCGGGGCGGCCGCGGAGCGGCCGCCCCGCGCCGGGAACACACACACCACAGGAGGGACAGATGAAAGAAGGCAACAAGTTCGGGGCGCACCGCGTCATCGAGCCCAAGGGCGTGCTGCCGCAGCCGGCCTGGAAGATCGACAACACGATGGAGATCTTCGACGACGAGATCCTCATCGACGTCGACACCTTGAACGTCGACGCCGCCAGCTTCACCCAGATCGAGGAGGCGGAGGGCGGCGACGTCAAGAAGATGGCCCGCCACAGCCTCGGGATCATCAAGGAGCGCGGCAAGCACCACAACCCCGACACCGGCTCCGGCGGCATGCTGCTCGGCACCGTCGCCGCGATCGGCGACAAGCTCCAGGACCGCGACCTCAAGGTCGGCGACCGTATCGCCACCCTCGTCTCACTGTCGCTCACCCCGCTGAAGGTCGACGAGATCATCTCGATCAACAAGGACACCTGCCAGGTCAAGGTCAAGGCCCAGGCCATCCTGTTCGAGACCGGTATCTACGCGAAGATGCCCGCCGACATGGACGAGCCCCTCGCGCTCGCCATCCTCGACGTGGCCGGCGCACCGGCCCAGGCGGCCAAGCTGAGCAAGCCGGGCCAGACGGTGTTCATCATCGGCGCCGGCGGCAAGAGCGGCCTGCTCTGCGCCTACGAGGCCAAGAAGCGCGTCAAGCCGACCGGCAAGGTCATCTGCCTGGTCCACGGCGACGCGGGCAAGAAGCGCCTCGAGCGCGCCGGGTTCGCCGACGTCATCATCCAGGGCTCGGCGACCGACCAGCTCTTCGTCTACGAAGAGGTCAAGAAGGCGACCGGCGGCGAGATGGCCGACCTGACGATCAACTGCGTCGACATCCCGAACACCGAGATGGCGTCCGTCCTGGCGACCAAGGACGACGGGATGGTCTACTTCTTCTCGATGGCCACGAGCTTCACCTCGGCGGCCCTCGGAGCCGAGGGCATCGGCGCCGACACGCTCATGATCATCGGGAACGGCTACACCAAGGACCACGCCGTGATCTCGCTCGAGGTCGTGCGCGAGAGCCCCATCCTCACCGAGATCTTCAAGGACACCTACGCGACCGGCGCCGGCAACCCCGAGCCGGTCGGCATCAAGGCCTCGGAGGTCTGAGGCCGCTGACGACGACCGACATGCGGCCGGCGGGCGCTCGCAGGACGCGGATGGCCACTCCCCCCCGTGGCCCCACGCAGGACGCCGAAGCCCCCCGCTCGCCGTCGGATGCCTGAGGCGGTCCCCGCCGTCTCCAGGCAGAGGGAAGAGGGGCGGGCCGCTCCCGCGGCCCGCCCCTCTCGTTCCTGCGAACCGGTCGGTGTTTCACGTGGAACGCCAGAACGGCGGCGACTCGGCTAGCGCCAGTCGCCGCCGTTGCCCATGTGCCCCGCTCGCAATGCGCTACACTGATGGCGATACGTGTCTCGCCCCCGGCCGCGAGCCGGTCCTCACACTGGAGTCCCGCATGAACGACAAGGACGTCCTCGCCGCCTTGGCGACGGTCATGGACCCCGAGCTGCGCCGTAGCGTGGTCGACCTCGGCATGGTGCGCGACATCGCAGTCACCGACGACCGCGTCGGCGTCACCCTCACGCTGACCACGGCCGCCTGTCCGCTGCAGAGCCGCATCCGGGGAGAGGCAGAACAGGCGATCGCCGCCATCGCCGCTGGACGCCGAGTCGAGATCGAGATGGATGCCATGACCGACGAGGAGCGCGCGGCCCTGACCGAGCGGCTCCGCGGTCAGCATGCCCTCACGGCGACGGCGTTCGGACCCGGGTCGAAGACACGGGTCATCGCCGTCGCCAGCGGCAAAGGAGGCGTCGGCAAATCCACCGTGACCGCCAACCTGGCCGTCGCGCTGGCCGCCCGCGGCCTCGCGGTGGGCCTGATCGACGCCGACGTCTACGGCCCGACGATCCCGCTCATGCTGGGCATGGGCGCCGTGCGCCCCGAGTCGCACGACGGCAAGCTCGTGCCGCCCGAGCGGTACGGCGTGAAGGTCGTCTCGATGGGGTTCTTCCTCCACGACAACGAGCCCGTGGTCTGGCGTGGGCCCATGCTGGCGAAGGCGATGGAGCAGTTCCTCGGCGACGTGCTGTGGGGCAGTCCCGACTTCCTCCTGATCGACCTGCCGCCGGGCACCGGCGACATCGCGCTCACCCTCGCCCAGATGCTGCCCGCCGCCGAGATGGTCATCGTGACCACCCCGCAGGAAGCCGCCGCGAAGGTCGCCGTCAAGGCCGCCAAGATGGCCCAGATGACCGGCCACCACGTCATCGGCGTGGTCGAGAACATGTCCCACTTCATCTGCCCGTCGTGCGGCGAGCGGCACTACGTGTTCGGCCGCGGCGGCGCCTTCGAGATCGCCTCCGCGATGGAGACGACCCTGCTCGGTCGCATCCCTCTCGACGAGGCGACCCGCCAGGCCGGCGACGCCGGCACGCCCCCCGCTCTCGACGGCGCCAGTGGGAGCGGCGCCGTGTTCCGCGAGATCGCCGGGGTCCTTGCCGACGGCGTCGCGGCCACGGGAGCCTGACCCCTCCAAAAGCTCCCAACCGACGGCCCTGTCGCGCCGCCGCGCGCCCCCCGTCGGCGCCGGCGTGCCGCGCGCTCGGCCACGACTTGCGTGCCGGCGCGGCCCTCCCGGCGGCTCACCACCGGGTGTGGCGCTGCCGGGATCGGGTGCAGCGCGTCCGTAGACGACCACGTCCCGACGAGAGATCCCGGCATGGCGTCTCTCGCCGCCCGCCACGGTCGCGCCCTCCGCAGTCTGGACGAACGTCCCAGCGCCGGGGCTTGCATGGGGTGGTAGAATTGCACAGTTTTCAGGGGCGAGGGGAGAGGGCCCATGGGTGTCGACAGACCCCCTGATGCCGAAGCGCGGTGGCTTCGTCTCGGACCCGCCGCGCAGGTCCTCGGCGTCAGCATCAACACGCTGCGGAGGTGGAGCGACTCCGGCAAGATCGGCTGCTATCGCAGCGCCGGCGGACATCGTCGCTTCCGCCGCTCGGACCTCGACGCCATCCTCGCGTCGCAGGCCGGCGGCGGCCACGGCGCGAAGCGGCGCCGCGCCGCCGCTCCTGCCTCTCAGGCCGCTCCCCTCGACACCGTCCTCTCGCCTGAAGACACGCTCGATCTCGAGCGCTTGCGCTACCACAACCGGGAGCTCGAACTGCTCGTGTCGGCCGGTATCGAGGACAGCGGGCAGCAGACGATCGAGGGCGTCCTCCACTCCGTCAGCCGCCGCCTCTCGGCGCTGACCCGGTCGCCCGTCGTCGACATCTACGCGATCGAGGGCGGCGACCTTCGCGCCCTGGTCAGCTACGACAACGGTGAGTTCGACCTCTCCTGGGAGGGGACCAGGGTCCACCTGGCCGACTTCCCCCACAGCCTCAGGGCGGCGACGGACCGTCGCATCTGCGTCGCCGCCAGCCTCGACGATCCCATCCTCACCGGCAACGGGCGCCACTCGCTCGAGAAATACGGCTATCAGTCCCAGCTCTCCTCGCCGCTGGTCTCGAGCGGCGAGGTGATCGGCCTGCTCGAGCTCTCCGACTTCGTGCCGCGGGACTACGCGGAGAGCCTCGAGCTCATCGCCGGCCTGTCGCTGTTCGCCGCCCGCGCGCTCGAGAACGCGACCCTCCTCGATCGCCTGCGCCGTCGCACGGACAGTCTCCACGAGCTCGTCGAGCTCGGAGCCCTGGTGGGCGGCGCCCACGACCCCGGCGAGCTGCTGCGGCTCGTCGCCCAGCACCTCGTGACGACACTGCGGATCGCCGACTGCGACATCTTCACGCTCGACGGCGACGAGCTCATCAGCCGCGTGAGCTACGACCGCGACGGGTTCGACGAGCAGGCCGCCGGCCACCGGCTGCGCGTCGAAGCGTTCCCCTCGTCGCGCCTCGCCATCGACCGCCAGGCGATCGTGAGCAACGTCAGTCTCGACGATCCGTCGCTGCCCGAGAGCGAGCGCGAGATCTTCGAACGTTTCGGCTACAAGGCCTCGCTCACGGTGCCGCTGGTCGTGGACGGCGTCGTCCGCGGGCTGATCGACCTGTACGACGACACTCCGACCGACTTCGCCGAGCACCGTGACTTCTTGAGCACGGTGGCCCGGCTCGTGGCCGGTGCCCTGCAGAAGACGCTGCTGCTCGAACGCCTCGAGGAGGGCAACCGGGACCTGCGGCTGCTCGTGGACTCCGGCCTCGAGTTCGCCTCGTCCCTGCAGATCGACGAGGTGCTGTTCTCGGCCGCGGAGCGCATGCGTTCGCTGACCGGCGCCCGGTCCTGCGAGATCTACTCGCGGGAGGGCGACGAGCTCGTCGCCGTCATGTCGGTCGACGAAGAGGGTCGCGACAAGGCCTCGGCCGGCATGCGCTACCCGATCTCGGTGCTGAGCATGACGGCCGAGGTGCTGGAGCGGCTCGAGCCGGTGGTGATCGAGAACGCCATGGTCGACGAGCGGCTCTCGCCCCACGAGCGCGACTACTGGGCGCGCTGGGGCTTCCCTTCGAGCCTGCGCCTCCCCTTGATCGTGCAGGGGAACGCCATCGGTGTCGTCGCGTTGTACGACAACCGCCCGCGCGAGTTCGGCCACCTGGAGCTGCTGCAGGGGATCGCCCAGACCGCGGCGCAGGCGCTGCAGAACGCGCGACTGCTGGAGCAGTCGCGCGACCGCAGCGCCGTGCTCCGCGAGCAGGTCGAGCTGGGAGCGCTCATCTGGCGCACCTCCGACGTCGACGCGCTGGTCCGGACCGTGGCCCAGCGCCTCACGACGAGCATCGGCGCGGCCACCTGCGACATCTTCCGTCTGGAAGGAAGCGTGCTGCGTTGCGTCGCGAGCTACGACGAGGGTAAAGGGTTCGACGAGTCCCAGGTCGGCACTCCCCTGCAGGAACGCGACCTCTACCCCACCACCTTCGCCGCCATCGAGCGCGGAGACCCGCTGGTGATCGCGGGCCCCGACGACCCGCGCCTGACCGAACACGAGCGCGAGATGTACAGCGAGTACGGGTTCATGAGCGAGCTCGCGATCCCGCTGACGATCGAAGACCGCACGACCGGGTTCATCGACATCTACGACGTCAAGGCGAGGGACTTCACCGACTACGTCGACTTCCTGCGGTCCGTCGGGCAGATGGTCGCCGGAGCGTTCGAGAACGCCGCCCTGCTCGAGCGCCTGAACGCTACCAACCGCGAGCTCGAGACCCTCGTCGAGTCGGGCCTCGAGTTCGGCGCCTCCCTCGACCTCGACGAGGTCCTCACGTCGATCGCCGCCCGCATGCGCGAGGTCTCCGGGGCCGCCTGCTGCGACATCTACGCGCTCGACGGGGACACCAGCGTGGGCCGCGCGGCCGTCGACGGCAACGGCATCGACCCGGACTTCCCCGGCACGCGCTACCGGATGGCCGACTTCGCGCGCCTGCGCAAGGTGGTCGAGTCCGGCGAGCCGGTGGTCATCGCCGACATCGACACCGACCCCCTGATCGGCGAATCCGACCGGCGGGCGTGGGCGCCGTGGGGCTTCCGCTCCTGCGCCGACCTGCCGCTGATGATCGGCGGCCGGGTGGGCGGCTTCGTTTCGGTGTACGACACCAAGCCGCGCACCTTCGACCGAGTCGACCTGCTGCAGGGCCTCGCCCAGATCGCAGCCCAGGCGCTCGCCAACGCCACCCTCTACTCGCAGCTCGACGAGAGCACCCGCCGGCTCGCTGTCGTCAACGAGGCGAGCCTCGACCTGGCGTCGACGCTCGATTTCGACGAAGTCCTCGGGTCCACGGCGCGCCGCCTGTGCGACATCTCCGGCACGCACGGCTGCGAGATCTACGTCCTCGAGGGGCAGGACCTGCACTGCGTCACATGTATCACCGACGGGAGCGTCAACCCCTGGCTCGGCAAGGTCCTGCCGCTCGACGACTGGTACTCCGAGAAGCTCGCCGTCGCCGGCCGGTCGACCGTGACCCTCACCTCGCTGCGCGACCCGCGGCGCAGCCGCATCGAGATCGAGGCCCTCAAGGACGGCGGCTACCAGAGCCAGCTGATCGTCCCCCTGATCGCCAAGGACAGGGTCATCGGCGTGGCCGAGGTGCTCGACCGGCGGGAGCGGGAGTTCGCCCCCGACGTGGTGGCCACCTTCGAGGCGGTGTGCCGCGCCGCCGCCCTGGCCATCGACAACGCGAACCTGTTCGAGGGCATGCAGCTGCGGCGACGGGAGACCGAGCTGCTGAACGCGATCGCCCGGCGCACGGCGGCGAGCCTCAGGATCGACGAGATCGCCGCGGCCACCGTCGAGGAGCTCCGCCAGCTGATCCCCTTCGACCACGCCACGATGATCATCAAGGACGCGGCCGGCCGGCTCGCGACCATCTACTCGTCGGACCGCTGGATCGGCACGCCCGAGTACGACGACGTGCCGCCCGCGATGGCCGAGATCCTGGAGACCGTCCGTCGAAAGCGCGTGATCATCTGGGACGCCGAAGGGGGGATGCCCGAGACCCAACGGCCCCTGGCGTCGACGCCGTCGGTGAGCGCGGCGACGATCGCCCTCATGCGCGGGGACGAGCTGGTCGGTATCTTCAACCTCGGCGCCACACAGGCCGGCGCCCTCGCCACGGTCGACCGCCGCCTCCTGGAGCGGGTCGGGACCCACCTCTCCCTGGCGATCAACAACGCGCGCCTCTACGAAGAGATCAAGCACATGCATCTGGGCAACCTCAAGGCCCTCAGCTCGGCGCTCAACGCCAAGGACTACTACACCCTCGGCCACGCCGCGCGCGTGGCCGCCTACATGGTGCTGCTCGGCCACGAGCTGGGGTGGGCCGACAGCCTCGTCGGCCAGGTCGAGGAGGCCGCCTACCTCCACGACATCGGCAAGATCGGGGTCGCCGACCGCGTGCTTCTCAAGCCGGGCGGCCTGAACGCGCGCGAGTGGGAGCTCATGCGCCAGCACCCGATCTTCAGCGCCGACATCATCCGGCCGCTGTTCGGCGACGACCTCGTGCTCGGCGTGCGCCATCACCACGAGCGCTGGGACGGCAACGGGTACCCCGACGGGCTGAGCGGCGCCGACATCCCCCTGATCGCCCGCGCCATGTGCGTCGTCGATTCGTACGACGCGATGTCGTTCCGCCGGCCGTACCGGCAGGCGCTGTGGTATCACGAGGCCCGCGCCGAGCTCGGACGCTGCCGCGGCAAGCAGTTCGACGCGGAGCTGGTCGACGCCTTCCTGCGGGTCCTCGACCGCCTCGAGCTCCAGCGCGACCACGCCCGACAGGTGGCCGCCGACGCCGCCGTCCGGATCGACGCGGCGATCCACGCCCGGCTGCGCGAGCCCGCCGACGAGGGGTCCGACGACTATCGCCATCTCGCGGCCATCCTGCGAGACGTGCGCGACGCCAACCCGCCGGTCGAGTTCCTGACCACCCACTCGCGTGTCGACGACCAGAAGTACGTCATCATCGTCGACTGCGAGGAGGTGACCGAGAAGCACTCGCCGCTGGGCAGCGAGATCTTCGCCGACGAGGAGCTTCCTTCGGTGTTCGCCGGAGCCGAGGAGGCCGACATCAACGTGCTGTACGTCGACGAGTTCGGCGTCGACGTGGTGGGGCTGGCGCCGATCCACGACGAGGAAGGCAACGTCGTCGCCGTGGTCTCGGCCGACGAGCCGCCCGAGGGCGCGAGCAGCTCCGAGATGGAGGGCCTGCGTAGCGACGTCGCCCAGACCTTCGCCTCGATGCTGCAGACGACCGCGGCCCGGCTGAGCCGGGCCGAGCTCGACGCCATCACCGACGGCCTGACGGGACTCTACAACCACCGCTACCTGCACGAGCGCCTCTCCGAGGAGCTGGACCGGGCGGCGGAGTCGCACCGCCCGGTGTCGCTGCTGTTCTGCGACATCGACGAGTTCAAGCGGTTCAACGACCGCCACGGGCACAGTGCGGGCGACGCCGCCCTGCGCGGCGTCGCCCGCGCGATCGAGAAGAGCATCCGCCATATCGACCTCGCCGCCCGCTACGGGGGCGAGGAGTTCGCCGTCATCCTCATCGACACCGACGCCGACGGGGCCCGGGAGGTCGCCGAGCGGATCCGGCGCGACATCGACGAGGCGCGGTTCCTCGAAGGCAAGGATGCTCCGCTGACGATCAGCATCGGCGTCGCCAGCTTCCCGGCCCACGCCGAGCGCAAGGAGGAGCTGCTCGACAAGGCCGACTGGGCCATGTACCTGGCCAAGCGCAGGGGGCGCAACCGGGTGATGACCTTCCTGGCCGGCGAGAAGCCGGAGCCGCGCGGTGCCGCAGGCGGCGGCGCCGGAGCGCCGACCCACGGCCAGCTCGCGGTCCTCGCGCAGGTGGTCGACGACAAGGACGAGTGCGTCGACCGCCGGTCCGAGGCGATCGCCGAGACGGCGGCCGGCATCGCGCGGGCGCTCGGCGTCGCAGAGGACCGCATCGACGAGGCCATCGAGGTCGGACGACTCTGCGACATCGGGATGCTGGGCGTGCCGGACGAGCTGATCAACAGGGCCGGTGAGCTCACGCCCGAGGAGTGGCTGCTGGTGCGCCAGCACTCCGTCACCGGCGAGCGCCTGCTGCGTGGCCTGCGCGAGGACGACCGCCTGGCCCTGGGCGTCGCCCACCACCACGAGCGGTACGACGGCGCGGGGTATCCGGCCGGCCTCGCCGGCGAGGAGATCCCGCTGGCATCGCGGATCGTGCTCGCCGCGGCGGCCTTCGTGGCCATGACCTCCCCGCGGCCCTATCGCTCGGGGCTCACGGCCGCCGAGGCGCTGGCCGAGCTCGAGCGCAACGCCGGCACCCAGTTCGACCCGGCGGTGGTCAAGGCCGCGGGCGTGATGGTCGCCGGCGCGGCCGCGGTGGCCGAGGCCGCGGGCGGGGCGTCGCCTTCGGAGAAGGACTAGGAAGAGCGTCCGGGGCCGGCGGCGGAGCCGCCGGCCGAAGACCGGAGAGGCGCGGGGGCGGCCGCCGGTCCCCGGCGGCCGCCCCCGCGCCTCTAGGCGACGAGAAAGGATCTGAGGTAGTCCCCGATCCGCTGGTCTTCGTCGTGTCCGATCTCGAGGGTGGTGAGCAGCCGGCAGAGACTCACGTCGTCGCCGACGATGAGCGCTCCGAGCCTGTCGTAACGATCCAGCATACGATCGACCATCTCGGTCTTCTGTCTGCGAGTCATCACGGCAGCCTTTCTCTGTCTGACGTTGCTCATGTCAGTGGCATCGCCCCGGCTTTCGAGCCCGATGATAGGACGGCTGTCTATGTTGTCAGCGTGGCTACGGGAATGGCCTGTGAGGCAGGCTCACCGAGGCCGGTTTTCGTCGTCAGGCTCGACGACGGATTTGGTCGTTGGGCTTCCGGTCCACAGACAGAAGGGGCGGCGGGGCGGGCCGTCCGGCCCGCCCCGCCGCCCCTTCACGGGACCCTCACGGCCGCTGCAAGGCCAAACCGGCGATGACCTCCACCGCGGCCCGCGCCGCGAGCTGGCTCAGGTGCCCCTGCAGATCGTAGCGCGGGGCCAGGCAGCAGACGTCGAAGCCGGCCACGTGCCCGCGCGCGAGCACGCGCAGGGCGCGCAGCAGCTCGCGCGCCGACAGGCCGGCCGGGTCGGGGTATTTCTGGCCGCCGTGGGCCGGGTCGACGACGTCGATGTCGAGTGACACGTACATGGCCTCGGTGCCGGCCGTCGCCGCTTCGAGCGCCTCCTGGGCGACGGCGTTGATCCCGAGCTCGTCGACCTCGGCCATCGTGTAGTAGCGGTGGCCGAGCTGCTCGGCCACCATCCTGTCGGCCAGCGACTCGCGGCCGCCGCGGATGCCGATCTGCACGAAGTTCTCGGGCTCGACCACCCCGAGGTCGAAGGCCCGCGCCCATTGGGAGCCGGCCCAGTACCGGGGCTCGTAGCTGAGGTCGAAGTGTGAATCGAAGGCGACGATGCCCAGCTTGCCGCTGAGCTTGCCGGCCAGCACCTGCAGGACGGGGATGGGGATGGAGTGGTCGCCCCCCAGCACGACCGGCACGGCGCCGGCGGCGAGGATGTCGGCGAGCTTCTCGTGGGCGCGCAGGAAGGTCTCCTCGGCGTCGCCGGGGACGACCGCGACGTCGCCGTAGTCGACCACCCTCAGGTGGTCGAGGATCGCGAGGTCGCGGTCGGCCTCGGGCAGGTAGCCACGCCCGTGGCGCTGCGAATAGAAGACCGAGTAGCGGCGGATCGCCTCGGGTCCCTCGTCGGCGCCGCTGCGGTAGTAGACCGAGCCGTCGGGGGCCGGCGCGGCGTTCGCCGGCAGATAGGTCACCGGGTCGAGCAGCTTCACGCCCTCGAAGGGGATGCCGAGCACCGCCGCGCCGGCCCCTTCGAGCTCGCCCGGCGACGCGGCGTGCGGCGCCTCCATGAACGTCGGCACGTCGCCGCGCAGGATCGGCGCCATCTGACGCTCGGGCCTGCCGTGCGCGGCCGCCGCCCCCGCAGCCCCGCGCTCGAACGCCTCGCGCACCTTCTTGGGATCCATCCGGCCCCTCCCTTCTACCAGCGTCGTATGGCGCGCTGGTCGGCGATCGCCTCTTCGTCGAGCGTGATCCCCAGCCCGGGCCCGCCGGGCACCACCAGCATGGACACTCCCCGGCGCAGCTCAGCGCCGAGCCCGCTTCCGATGTCGCGCTCAAGCCCGCCCTCGCGAGTGGGCACGTCGGCGTCGCAGTGGGTCGCGTTGGCCAGCGCCGCCGTCACGTGCATGTGGGCGGCCATCCCCAGCGAGCTCTCCCCCATGTTGCCGACCATCAGCGTGACGCCGGCCGCCGCGGCGATGTCGTTGATGCGCACCGCGTTGACGATGCCGCCCGATTTCATAAGCTTCACGACGAAGATGTCGGCCGCGCCGGCCTTGACGGCCGCCGCGGCCTGCGCCGGCTCGCGGATCGACTCGTCGAGGGCGATCGGCACGTCGACCCGGGCCCGCACCTCGCGCGCCGCCTCGAGGTCGTCCAGCAGGACCGGCTGCTCGACGAACTCGATGCCGTACGGCTCGAGCAGCCGGATCGCCGCCACCGCCGTCTCGGCGTCGCGCCAACCCTGGTTGGCGTCGACCGTGATGCGCACGTCGGGGCCGCCGGCCTCGCGCAGGGCGGCGACGCGCTGCTCGTCTGCCTCGAGCGCGTCGCCGGTCTTGATCTTGAACACGGTCACGCCCTCGGCGCGCAGCTCCCGCGCCCGTGCGGCCAGCACCTCGGGCTCGTTCCAGCCGAAGGCGTAGACCTCGGGCACAGCGTCGCGCAGGCGGCCGCCGAGCAGATCGCAGACCGGCCGCCCGGCCGCCTTGCCGCGCAGGTCCCAGAGCGCCATCTCCAGGGCGCCGCGGGCCGCCTGGTTGCCGACCGTCCAGAGATCATGCTCCCACACGTGGACGATCTCCTCGATGCGTTCAGGGTCGCGTCCGACGGTCGCCGGGCCCAGGTACTCGCCGATGACGTCGGCCACCGTCCACAGCGTCTCGCCGGTGAACTCGTAGCCGGGGCAGGCCTCGCCGTAGCCGGTCAGCCCCTCGTCGGTCTCGACGCGCACCAGCGCGCAAGGGCTCACGGCCAGCGCCGACGAGGCGATCACGAACGGCTCCTCGAGCCGCAGCTCGAGCGCGTCGACGTGGACGGCCGTGACCTTCATTGACTGGCTCCGTGAGGAGGTGCCGGGACGGCGTTAGTCTACGTCATCGGGGCGGCGGGCCGTGCCAAACCGGGGGCTGCCGCGTCGCCGCTTGGCGCGCGCTCTCCAACCGTGGCGCTGCTTGCCGCCGCCGCTATAATCGGGTACAACACTGGTTCCCCTTCGGGGGCCGCAGTCTCGCGTGGGGCATTAGCTCAGCTGGGAGAGCGCCTGGATCGCACCCAGGAGGTCAGCGGTTCGATTCCGCTATGCTCCACCACTTCCTCCCCACACTCCCGCGACGCCGGCCGTGCGCCTCGACGCGGCGTCGGCGATCCCGATCATCCCTCGCCTTCGCCGTCGTCGACGCCGATGTCGGTGAGCTGCAGCATCACCGCACGGGGGTCGTGGGCGACCTGCTGGCCGCCGCACACCGGGCAGACCGGCTGCCGCGCCTCGGTCTGGAACTCCTCGCCGCACGACAGGCAGGTGGCGGCGACCGCCACGAAGGTGAAGTGGAGCCGGGCGCCGGCGAACAGCTCGTCCTCGCCGGCCAGCATCTCGAAGTACATCTCGATCGACTCCTGGGTGAAGTCGGCGGCCGGCGAGATCGACAGGTAGAGGTCGGTGACGTGAGTCGCGCCGCCGCCCGTGGCCGCCTCGCGGGCGCGGTCGATGATGCCCTGGGTGATGCCGAGCTCGTGCATGGGGTCTCCGTGCGTCTCTGCTGGGTGGACGACGGTAGTTGTACCCGAACGGGAGGGGGCGGTCGAGCCGCGGGCTCGACCGCCCCCTCTCCATCTTCGTGTCCCGGTCCGGGCGCGTCGCTTTGCCGCACTCCCGCCAATCTGAAAGAATCGCCTGACCGCCAAGGCGCCCTCGTCTCTTCCCACGGAGGCCGGCGCGAACCAGGTCCCATCCAACGCCGCGGGGGCGACGACGCTCCGTCCGCGACGGGGGCCGCAAGGAGGGATACGCATGAAGGTTCTCATCGTGGGAGCAGGCATGCAGGGCCAGGTGCTCACCTGGAACCTGGCACGCAACCCGGCCGTGACGGAGATCGTCCTCGGCGACTACGACGAGTCCCGGGCGAAGTTCGTCGCCGGGCAGGTCGGCGCCGGCAAGGCCACGGCGATCAAGATCGACGCGTCCGACAGCGATGCGGTGGCCGCCGCCGCGGCCGGCGCCAAGCTGGTCGTGAACGCCGTCGTGCCGACCTTCAACATGGCGATCCTGCGCGCCTGTCTCAAGGCGAAGGCCGACTACCTCGACATGGCCTCGGGCCAGACGCCCACGCAGACGATCGATGAGGCCTGGCTCGAGCAGTCGGCCCTCGACCCCGAGTTCAAGGCCGCCGGCATCACGGCGCTGCAGAGCACCGGCATGGACCCGGGCGTCACCAACACCTTCGCGGCAAACGGCTACGAGGATCTCGACAAGTGCTTCGAGATCCGCATCAAGGACTACGCCCTGTTCGACTCTCCGGTGCCGCTGCAGGTGTGGAGCCAGGAGACCTACTACACGGACTGCGCGCAGCCGCCGCTGCTCTACGAGGACGGTGAGTTCAAGCGCGTCGAGATCTTCGGCCGCCGCGAGCACTACCAGTTCCCCGAGCCGTTCGGCCTCGGCGCCTGCATCTGCCACGACCACGAAGAGGTCACCACGCTGCCGCGCCTGCTGCCGAAGAAGTTCGGCGACAAGGGACTGCGCTACGTCGACTTCAAGATGGGGACCGAGGAGGAGGCGATCGACGCCGACCTCGCCTTCGTCGGCTCGGGCATGACCAGTAAGGAGCCCGTCACGCTCAAGGACGGCTCGAAGGTGCGGCCGATCGACGTGTACGTCGCCACGCTGGCTCCCAACCCGCCGGCCGACGAGCTCGCCAAGCTCGCCCTGGCGGGCAAGATCACCGACATCGGCGTCCAGGTCGTCGACTGCATCGGCGAGAAGGACGGCAAGCCGATGACGATCACCTACACGGTCGTCGGCCCCGACATCAAGCGTGTCAACGAGCTGATCCCCGGCGCGACCTGCGTGTCGTACGGCACCTCCACACCGGCCGCGATCTACGCGGAGCTCGTCGTCGAAGGCCGGATCGACCAGCCCGGCGTCATCGCGCCCGAGCTGCTCGACCGCCCGGTCCGCGACGCCTTCATCAAGGAGATGGTGAAGCGCGAGATGCCGGTCACGCTCAAGGTCGAGCGCACGCTCGACTAGAGGCCGCCAGAGAAGGAACGCCTCGGGGCGGGGGCGCGGGCCGGAACGGCCCGCGCCCCCGCCCCTCCTTCGTTCTCGGCGTCGACGCCCGAGAAGACGTCGTTCGTGCCCCCTCGCGCAACCTTCCGAACACCTGCGGAAGCAGGGCCTGCGCCAAGCCCTCGCACGGCCGGCCGGCGACGCGCCGGCGGTGAGAGCGTGTACGATGCGGGCATGAGCGAGCGGCCGGGCAACGAGGGACCGCGGCGCGAGGGCTTCCGCGTGCCGTGGCGGCGGCTGGTCTTCCTGGCGGCCGCGGCCATCGGCCTGTACCTGGTCTGGCCGCGGCTCGTGGACGTCTTCGCCGCCGCGCCGGGACTCGCCCACGTGTCGCCCCTCTGGTTCGTCGCCATGCTCCTGCTCGAGACGGCGAGCTTCGCCAGCTACTGGGGTCTGATGCGGATCACCCTGCACGAGCCGCGCTGGTCGGTCGTGGCGACGACGCAGCTCGCGAGCAACGCGTTCAGCCGGCTGGTGCCGGGCGGCGCCGTCTCGGGCGGCCCGGCGAGCTACAGCATGCTCGTCGCCGCCGGCGCTCCGCGCGCCCGGACGATCACCGGGCTCGCCGCCAACACGCTGCTCTCGACGGCGGTCCTGCTGGCGCTGCCGATCCTCTCGATACCGGCGATCATCGTCGGCGGCCTGCAGGTCTCGAGCGGCCTGTCGAACGCGCTGCGACTGGGAGCGGCGATCTTCGGCCTGATCATCGCCGCCGGCGCCCTGGGCCTGTTCACCAACCGTCCGCTGATGCTCGCCGGCGGCGTCGCGCAGCGGATCCGCAACCGGCTGCGGCCTCGCCATCCGCCGCTGACCGGACTGCCGCAGCAGCTGATCGAGGAGCGTGACCTCATCCGCAGCGTCCTCGGCGACAGCTGGTGGAAAGCCCTCGGCTTCGCGGCCGGCAACTGGCTCTTCGACTACACGGCTCTATTGGCCGCGGTCATGGCCGTCGGCGCCCGGCCCAAGGCGTCGCTCGTCCTGCTGGCGTACGTCGTCGCAGCCCTCCTGGGGATGGTGCCGATCACGCCGGGCGGGCTAGGCTTCGTCGAGATCGGCCTCACGGCGGCCCTCGGGCTGGCGGGGATCCCCGCCGCGAACGCGACGCTGGCGACGCTCATGTACCGGCTGGTCTCGTTCTGGCTGCCGATCCCCGCCGGCGGCGTCGCTCTGCTGTTCGCGCGGCGCTACGTCCTCATCCGCGAGGCCGTCGACCCGGCCATCGGCCCCACCGGCGACCTCGACCCCACCGAAGACGGCACCGACGGCAGCGACGAACTGCGCCCGGTCGATGACGGAGACGATGGGGCCGGGCCGCCCAGGCGCCCGGACGAGGCGGGTGAGGCGCCCCGGGACACCGGCGAGGCCAGCGAGCCGCCAGAGGACGAGGCGGCGGAAGGCTGAGGGGCCGAGAAGGCCGAGGGGGGAAGCGAGAGGGCGGAGCGCGCCGACGGCGCGCGCCCCGTCCCCTCAATCCGTGCCTGTTCTTGCCGGTCTAGTTGCCGGCGATCTTGCGCTCGAGCGGGGACCAGTCCGGCGGCAGGTACGGTCCGGGGTCGGGACGCACGGGCTTGCCGTCGGTCGCCGGCGTGCGCACCAGTCCGTTGCGCTCGTCGACGGCCAGCTCCTCGGGGAACAGGGCCACGAACAGCGACACCAAGCCCACCGCGTCGTGCCCTCCGCCCAGCTCGTCGACCGACAGGCTCTGGTTCTCCTGGAGGCGGCGCAGCGTCAGCGTCACGCGGTCCCAGGTGTAGTCGGCGCGCTTGCCGCGCACCTGCAGGGAGAGCGCGCGGTCGTCGGCGGCGACGACGCGGCCGGTGCCCTGCCAGAACACGAGGTCGAACGGCTCGAGCTTGCCCTGCTGCAGGCGCCACTTGATGGTCTCTGTCGACAGCATGTGATCCTCCCGTGGCCCGCCGGCGGCGACCGGCGGGGGATGCGCTGCCCGTAGTCTACCGCAGGTCGGGCGGGGCGGCGCCCCGCGGCGCGAGCTCCCCACCGCCGCGGGGCGCCGCCCCGCCCAGGCCCTCAACGGCGACGTTGCTGCCGCCGCCGCGCCGCGGGTAGAGTGGGCAACGGTACGGTCCACGGCAGCGAGGAACAGTCACGGCCGACACGAACCCCCCCGAACGCCCCGGCGTGGCGCGCATCGACCTCCACTGCCATTCCAGGTACTCCGACTCCTCCGAGCTGTACCTGTCGCGCGCCTTCGGGCTGCGCGAGTGTTACACGGACCCCCACGTCGTGTACCGACTGGCCAAGGCGCGGGGCATGACCCACGTCACGCTGACCGACCACGACACGATCGAGGGCTGCCGCCTGCTCGCCGGCTACCCCGACTTCATCCCGGGCGAGGAGGTCACGGCCTTCTTCCCCTCCGACGCGGCCCGGGTGCACGTGCTCGTCTGGGGCCTCGACGACGAGCAGCATCGCGAGATCCAGGACGTGCGCTTCAACGTGGTGGAGCTGTCGAGCTACCTGCGCACCGCGGGGCTGGCGCACGCGCTCTCCCACCCGACCTCCCTGGTCGGCGGGGAGATGCGGCCCGAGCAGTTCGAGCAGCTCCTGCTGCTGTTCGAGCTGTGGGAGACGCGCAACGGCTCGTCGACGCGGCAGGAGAACGAGCTCGCGGCGGAGCTCGTGTCGCGGTCGGCGGAGCTGATCCCGCGGCTCGCCGACAAGCACGGGATCGAACCCGCCGCGACGGTCGTGCGCGGCGTGGCCGGCTCCGACGACCGCGGCGGCCTCGACATCGGCACCACGTACACGCAGATCACCCACCTGCGCGACGGCGACGACCCCCTCGCCTCCCTGACGCGCCGCAAGGCGATGCTGCGCGGCTCCCAAGCTTCGACCGCCAAGACCGCCCACACGGTGGTCAGCCTGCTGCTGCGCGGGGGCACCGGCGACCACCGCCGCTGGCCGACGCGCACGCTGCTGCGCCGGGGGATGCGCTCGAGCCTGTTCTGGACCATGCTCGAGCGCAGGAGCACGGCGCAGCTCGCGGGCCGGGTGCTGGGGCTGGCGACGTCGCCGAGGTGGCGGCGCGGCGGGCCCAAGGCCCGCCGCGCCGCCCTCGCCGAGGCCGCCCACGCCCTGCGCACCGGCGACCTCGTGACCGGCGGCCTGCAGCACGACCGCCTCGAAGCGATCTTCGAGAGCGCCTGGGAACGCGCGATGCGCGACACCCTGGCGCGGATGGAAAAGGTGGGGCTGAACGCCGCCATCCAGCGCGGCGACCTCTGGAGGGCCCTGGCCGAGACGCAGACGCTGGTGGCTCCCTATCTGTTCGGCGCGACCGCCGTCTCGCGCCAGCGCGCCCACGCCCGCGGGCTGCGGCGCCGCCTCGGCGACGCCGGGCTGGTCGCGGGTGCGCCGGCCGACGGCGAGCCGCGCGTCGCCATGTTCACCGACACGTTCGCCGAGATCAACGGCGTCGCGGCCGTCCTGCAGCCGCTGGCCGCCTCTGCGGCCGGCAGCGACTGGCCGCTCACCGTCGTCTCGTGTGGCGCCGCGCGCGCCTCGGAGCCGGGCCACGAGACGTTCGCGGCGCTGGCGCGGTTCGGGTTCGACGTCTACGAAGAGTTCCCCATGTACATCCCGCCCCTGCTGCAGATGCTGCGCTGGTGCGAGGGCGAGCGCATCGAGGCGATCCACGCCGCCACGCCAGGGCCCGTCGGCATGGTGGCGGCGCTGCTGGCCCGCGTCCTCGGCTTGCCGCTGGTCGGCTCGTACCACACCGACGTGCCGCGCCTCGGGTACTTCCTGACCTCCGACCACATCGTCCTCGAAGGCCTGTGGACGTTCGTCCGCGGCTTCTACAGCCTGTGCGAGATCGTCTTCTGCCCGTCGCGCGCGGTACAGGAGGACCTGGCCGAGCACGGCGTACGGTCGCGGTTCGCGATCCTCGACCAGGCGGTCGACGGGCGGCACTTCTCACCGGCGCACCGCAGCGAGGAGGTGCACCGGGTGCTGGGCGGGGGCAAGAAGGTCGTGCTCTGGGTGGGCCGTATCTCGCCCGAGAAAGGGCTCGACTTCCTGGCGATGGTCCACAACCGGCTCCGCAGCCTGCGCGACGACGTACAGCTGGTGGTCGTCGGCGACGGCCCGTACCGCGACGAGCTCGTACGGCGGGCGCCGACCGCGTCGTTCCTGGGCTACCGCACGGGCGACGAGCTGGCGACGATCTACGCCTCGGCCGATGTGTTCGTCTTTCCCGGCAGGGCCGAGACGTTCGGACAGGTGCTGCTCGAGGCCGCGGCCTCGGGGCTGCCGGCCGTGGTGACCGCCGGCACCGGCATCGACGAGAACGTGCTGCGCGACACGACGGCGCTGGTCGTCGCCCCCGGCGACGTCAACGGCTTCGTCGCCGCGCTGCAGCGGCTGCTCGACGACGACGACCTGCGCCGCCGGTTCGGCGAGGCCGGGCGGGCGCGAGCGCTCGAACGCAGCTGGCCGGCGACCTTCGAGAGCATGCGCCGCGAGTACGCGACGCTGCAGCCATGACCCGCGTCGTCCTGTTCCTGCTCGCCCACCACGACGACGAGGTGTTCTGCGCAGGCCACCTGCTCGCCGCGCGGCGGGCCGGCGACGAGGTGCGGGTGCTGTGGGCGACGGCGGGCGGGCTGGCGCCCGCCCGCCGCCGCCTCGCCGAGGGGCGCCACGTGCGAGCGCTGCTCGGGCTGGCGCCGGAGCGCTCGCGCGACCTCTTCCTGCGCGACCGGGCGGCCATCGACCACCTCGACGTCGTCGCCCGCCAGGCGGCCGCGATGTTGCCGCCCGGCGACGACGCGGCGGTCCTCGTGCCGTCCTACGAGGGCGGCCACCCCGACCACGACGCGATGAACGCCGCCGCGGCCGCGGTCCGCCGGCTGCGCCCCAGCCTGGCGATCAGCGAGTTCCCGATGTACCGCCGCGGGCGCGGCGGCCTGGTCGTCCAGTCGCCCGAGCCGCCGGCCCAGACGCCGCCGGAGCCCTTCGACGTGCTGACCCTCGACGAGGAGGCGCTGGCGCTGCGGCGCGAGCTGGCTCGCGCCAACGCGAGCCAGCTCGCGCCCTCGCTCCTCCCCCTGCTGGCGCTGGCCAGAGGGGCGGGCAGGGGGCGGGCCGAGCCGGCCCGCCCCCTGCCCGCCCACGACTACTCCCGGCCGCCGCACGCCGGCCGCCTGCTCTACGAGGTCTACACGCGGCGGCGGTTCCCTGAGTTCCGGGCGGCGGCGTTGGCCCTGGCGGCACAACCGTGAACCCCGGCCGGGACGCCTTCGCGGCGCCCCGTCCGCTCCTGGCGGGGGACGTGCCCGCCGCCGCCGCCCTGCTCGAGCAGGTCGTCGGCGTCGGCTACTTCGACCTGCGCGCCATAGACGAACGGGTGTCGTTCGTGGTCGCCGGCAACGGCGACCGCCTGGCCGGCGCTCTGGTCGCCGCCCTGCGCGCTCCGTCGCCGTGCATCGACGACCCCGCGGTCGAGCGGCGTTGCCGGCAGGCGCTCGGCGGCGAGCTGCCGGCGCGCGTGCTCCACGTGCGCGACCTCGCGGTCGCGCCGCCCTGGCGGAGGCGCGGGGTGGCGGCGGCGCTGCTGGCGAGCGGCGAGGGCGCCGCCCGCGCCCACGGCGCGGGCGGCGCCCTCGTCTACGCCTGGCTCCCCGCCGGCGACCCCGCGCCGGCCAGCGTCGCCCTCTACAGCCGCCTCGGCTATGAGGAGGCGTGCGACCTGCCGGACTTCTTCGGCGACTGGAGCGTCCGCGTTCGGGCCCGCTGCCCGGTGTGCGGCTCGCCGCCGTGCCGCTGCGGCGTGCGGGTCATGGTGAAGCGGCTGGGCTAGGGCCGCGGGACCAGGCCGACCCGCTCGCGCACCCTCTGCATCGTGCGCTCGGCGATCGCCTCGGCGCGCTCGGCGCCGTCGCGCAGCACGTCGAGCGTGAACCCCTTGTCGGTGGCCAGCTCGTTCAGGCGCAGCTGGATCGGCGCGAGCGCCTCGACCACGACCTCGGCCAGGTCCTTCTTGAAGTCGGCGTAGCCCTTGCCCTGGTAGCGCGCCTCGATCGCCGCGACGGGCTCGCCGGCGAGCAGGCTGTAGATCGTCAGCAGGTTCTGCAGCGCCGGCTTGTCTGGCCCGCCGCGCACCTCGGTGCCGGAGTCGGTCACGGCCCGCTTGATCTTGCGCCGGATCTCGTCGGCCGAGTCGGTCAGCGCGATGTAGCTGGAGGCAGACGACGCGCTCTTGCTCATCTTCTTCGCCGGGTCGTCGAGCCCCATGATGCGCGCGCCCTCCCGGCGGATGACGGGCTCGGGCACCACGAACGTCTTGCCGAACGCGTTGTTGAAGCGCTCGGCCAGGTCGCGGGTGAGCTCGACGTGCTGCTTCTGGTCCTCGCCCACCGGCACCTCGTCGGAGCGGTAGAGCAGGATGTCGGCGGCCATCAACACCGGGTAGTCGAAGATGCCGACGCCGACGCTCTCGGCCTCGCCGCCGCCGGTCTTGTCCTTGAACTGGGTCATGCGCCGCAGCTCGCCCATGTAGGTCACGGTATTGAGGATCCAGGCCAGCTCGGTGTGTTGCGGCACGTGCGACTGCACGATGAGGATCGAGCGCTGGGGGTCGAGCCCGGCCGCTAGGTAGAGGTTGGCCAGCTCGATCGTGTTGCGGCGCAGCTCGGCCCGCTCCTGGCGCATGGTGATCGCGTGCAGGTCGACCACGCAGTAGACGCAGTCGTGCGTGTGCTGCATGGCGACGAAGTTGCGGATGGCGCCGAGATAGTTGCCCAGATGCAGGGCGCCGGTCGGCTGGACGCCGCTGAAGACGCGCGGGCGGCGCTCGGGGCCGGCCTCGCCGGCGGCGGTGGTGTCGGGCTGCTCGCTCACGGGTGAGGAGTCTAGCATGGAGTCCGGGCGGGGGCGGGGCGCCCGCGGGCGCCCCGCCCCCGCCTCACCGCCTCACGGCTGCAGCGGCGCCGTGACCTCCAGCTCGATGTCGAGCGGCATGATCGCCTGCACCTCGGCGAGGTAGGCGAGCGGGTCGAGCGCCTCGACCGGCATCACGCCGGCCGGCGTCTTGCCGGCCATGATCATCCGGGCCCCGGCGATCGCGCCGGAGGCCACGCCCACGCCGACCGTGCCGAGCGTCTCGGCCAGGTGGCGCGCCGTGGCGGGGTCGTCGCTGTAGCGGCGCCGGACGACGACGTGCTGGGCCCGTCCGTGGCTCGTTCCCTCGATGTCGATCACCATCCACGCGTTCCAGCCGCCCTCGGGCTCCGCGCCGGGGTCGGCCAGGAACGCGTCGCCGGGCCGCGGCGTCAGCGCCATCGCCACGTCGAACGGACGCACCCTCGTGCCGTCGCGCAGCTCGATGACGCGGCCCGGGTCGCCGAACCCCATCGCCACCAGCGTGCCGGCGCCGGGGTCGACGTTGTACTTGAAATCGCACTCCTTGATCCCCTTGCCGATGTAGCGCGGCAGCGTGTAGCTCTCGTCGTGGCTGTGCGAGCAGATCAGGCGGTCGCCGACGGGATCGGGGAACCGGTACAGCTCGGCGTTGGCGAACGGGCCCTGGAGGGTCGGCGCCCCACCGGTGAACACGCAGGCCCGGTCGTTGTAGTCCTGCAGGGCGACCTCGGGCGACCAGCCCGGGTCGAAGGGATGGATGACGGCGTCGTCGTCGCCGGGCGTGTACCCGCAGCGGATGATCAGCGAATCGACCTCGTCGAACAGGTCGGCGCCGTACCGGGCCATCGCGTTGCAGATGCCGGGCGTGTCGCCGGAGCCCGAAAGGCCGGTCAGTCCGGCCGCCTTGAAGGCCCCGTCGTCGTTGGAGCGTCCCTCGAAGGCCACGTCGTGCTGCCAGGTGAGGTCGGAGGCGGTGTCGACGTAGTGGGCGCCGGCCTGCAGGGCCGCCGCCCGTACGCCGGCCGAGAAGTCCATGTGCACGAAGTTCAGGATCACGTCGGCGCCGGCCGCGAGGCGCGCCACGGCCGCGGCGTCGCCGGCGTCGACGGTGGCCGTCGTCACCTTGCCGGCGTCGGCCGCGGCGTCGAGCGCCAGGCGCGCCCTCACCGCCTCGACCCGGGCGGCATCGTAGTCGGCCAGCACGAACGACTCCACGTCGCCGGCGCGAGCGAGAATCGAGGCGGCGGCGGCCCCCTGGGCGCCGGCGCCGAGAACGAGGCACTTCATGGTGGGCTCCTTGGTCGTGGATGTGCCCCTGCACACCGGAGCCTAGGGTGCCGCGGGTGGGGCGGTCAATGCTCGCGGTTGACCCCCCGCCGGGGCCGGACTAGATTTGGCCCCGAGCTCGAGCGCAAGGACGCCCGGACGAACGTCGTGCGAGAGACCGGCCGCACAGGTGCGGCGCCCGCCACCGCGGCGGGGCCGCGGTGGCGGGCGCCGAAGGGGCAAGGCGGTCACGGACCGCCGAAACTCTCAGGCCAACGGAGCACGACGGGACGGGCCCCCGGACCAGCCGCCGTTCGCCGCCGCTGGGACAGGGTTGAGGCAACTCGCCCTGTCCTTCGTGCTTTCAGGGAATGAACGGGGTCAGTATGAGCGGCATGCGATGTCGGATCCTCCATCCCGGCGGCAGCCGCCGGGTGCTGGTGACCAAGGAGCTGCCCGGCGACCTGTGGCTCGAGCGTCTGCGGGCGGCCGACTGCCGCGTCGAGGTCTGCCAGACCAGCGCCATCCTCGACCACGACGAGCTGGTCGACGCCGTGGGCACGGCCTGCGACGGCGCCATCGGGCAGCTGACCGAGCCGTGGGACGAGGAGCTGCTCGAGGCCTTCCGGGCCGCCGGCGGCGCCGCGTACAGCAACTACGCCGTCGGCTACGACAACGTCGACGTCGCGGCGGCCACGGCCCTCGGCATCCCGGTCGGCAACACGCCGGGCGTCCTCACGGAGACCACCGCCGAGCTGGCCGTCGCCCTCACGTTCGCCGCCGCGCGGCGCGTCGTGGAGTCGCACGAGTACCTGGCGGCCGGCGAGTATCACGCCTGGCTGCCGACGCTGTTCCTCGGCGAGCTGCTCTGGCGCCGGACGCTCGGCGTGATCGGCGCCGGCCGCATCGGCTCGGCTTACGCCCGCATGATGGTCGAGGGACACAGGATGGACCTCGTCTACTTCGACCCGAGCCCCCAGGACGAGCTCGAGGCCGAGCTGGCCGCGTACGGCGAGCTCCTTCGGGCGCGGGGCGAGGACCCGGTGCGCGTGCGCCGGGCCGACAGCGTCGACGACGTGCTGCACGAGGCCGACGTGGTCAGCGTGCACACGGTGCTCAACGACGAGACCCACCACCTGATCGACGCCCGGCGCCTCGCGCTGATGAAGCCGCACGCCATCCTCGTGAACCCCAGCCGGGGACCGCTGGTCGACGAGCGGGCGCTCGTCGCGCACGCCCGCGAGCACCCCGGCTTCCGGGCCGGGCTCGACGTGTTCGAGAACGAGCCCGGCGTCGAGCCCGGCCTGCTCGAGCTGCCCAACGTGGTCAGCGTCCCGCACATCGGCTCGGCGACGAGCTGGACCCGCGAGGCGATGGCGACGCTCGCCGCGACCAACGTGGCGGCCGCGCTGCAGGGGTGGCCGGCCTGGGACGGCGCCGACGTGGCGCCGTTCCTGGGGCCGGCCCCGCCGCGCGCGGCCCCCAGCATCGTCAATGCAAGGCAGCTCGCGCTGCCGACCGCGGGACCGTCGGCGACCGATGTCGCCCGGCCAGCAAGGAGGAGCACATGAAGACCAGTGGGACGCTGCCGATCGCCGAGCGCGTCGCGCGCCTGGGGACCGAGACCGCCTTCGCCGTCAGCGCGGAGTGCAACGCCTGGGCCGCCGCCGGCAACCCCGTCTACCCGTTCCACCTGGGCGACATGGATCTGCGCACCCCGGCCAACGTGGTCGAGGCGGCCGAGCGCGCGCTCGCCGCCGGCAAGACCGGCTACTGTCCGAACGGCGGCATCCCCGAGCTGCGGCAGGCGCTGGCCGACGAGATCACCCGCACCCACGATGGCGTGTCGTACGGCCCCGAGAACGTGGCCGTCCAGCCCGGCGGCAAGCCGGTGATCGAGAAGTTCCTGCTGACGCTGATGGACCCCGGCGACGAGGTGCTCTACCCCAATCCCGGCTTCCCGATCTACGAGTCGCAGATCGAGTTCCTCGGCGGCGTCGCCAAGCCGTACGGGTTCGTGCCCGGCGAGACCAACTTCCTGCTCGACTTCGACGCCATCGAGGCCGCCATCACGCCCCGCACCAAGCTGCTGATCTTCAACAACCTCCACAACCCGACCGGCGCCGAGAGCCCGGACGACGAGATCGAGGCCCTCGCCGAGCTCGCCCTCAGGCACGACCTGTACGTGCTCTCGGACGAGGCGTACTGGGACATCCGCTACTCGGGCCGCAGCCGGTCGATCGTCTCGATCCCCGGCATGCAGGAGCGCACCGTCATCCTCTACACGTTCAGCAAGAAGTTCGCGATGACGGGCTGGCGGCTGGGCGGCGCGATCGGGCCCAAGGAGATCGTCGACGTCATCGCCACGATCAACGTGAACCAGGAGAGCTGCACGAGCCACTTCATCCAGTGGGCCGGCGTCGAGGGGCTGACCGGGGACCAGACCGGCGCGCGGGAGATCCTGGCGACGCTGAAGGAGCGCCGCGACGTGGCCGTCGCGGCGCTGAACGACATCGACGGCGTGTCGTGCTACTCGCCCGAAGCCACCTTCTACCTGTTCCCCGACGTCACCGGCGCCATGGAGCGCACCGGCCTGACCGACTACAACGAGTTCCGCATGGCCGCGCTGCGGCAGACGGGGGTGTCGTTCTGCACCCGGCTGCACTTCGGCCGCGAGCTGCCCGGCGAGGCGCGCCGGTACGTCCGCATCGCCTACTCCGGCATCCCGGCCGACCGCATCCGGGAGGGGCTCGGCAGGCTCAAGGCGTTCGTGGAGGCCTGAAGGTGGCGGTCGAGCAGGAGCCCCGGACCGGGTTGCGTCACACACCGCTGCACGAGCGCCACGCGGCGGCCGGCGCCAGGCTCGTCGACTTCAGCGGCTGGGAGATGCCCCTCCAGTACGCCGGCGGCATCGTCGCCGAGCATCTGGCGACGCGCCGGTCGGCGGGCTTGTTCGACGTGTCGCACATGGGCCGCTTCACGCTGCGCGGACCCGGTGCCCTGTCCTTCCTGCAGCACGTGCTGACCAACAACGCCGCCGCCCTCGACCCGCTGCAGGCCCAGTACACGATCGTGCCGACGCCGACCGGGGGCGCGGTGGACGACGCCTACCTGTATCGCTTCACCGAGGACGAGTACCTCCTTGTCGTCAACGCCGCCAACCGTGAGAAGGACTGGGACCACTTCCAGGCCGTCCTGGCCGGAGGGGGCGGGGCGACCGGCGGCGCACTCCCGGCGTCGCCCGGTTTCGGCGAGGTCGAGTTGATCGACCGCACGGCCGAGATCGCCATGGTCGCCCTGCAGGGACCACGCTCGCGCGAAGTCCTGAGCGCGGTCCTCACCGAGGGCGGCCTGCCCGAGCCGCTGCGCAACGAGCTGTCGATCGCTCGCGCCGGCGCGGCCGAGTTGCGCATCGGGCGCACCGGGTACACGGGCGAGCCGATCTGCTTCGAGCTGTTCGTGGCGGCCGAGCACGCGGTCGCGCTGTGGGACGCGCTGGCGGCGGCGGGCGCCGAGCCCGTCGGGCTCGGCGCCCGCGACACCCTGCGCCTCGAGGCCGGCCTGCCGCTGTACGGACAGGAGCTCGGCCGCGACCCTGCCGGCGACGAGATCCCCATCTACGCCATCGCGCTGGCGCCGTTCGCGGTGAGCCTCTCACCGGCGAAGGGCGACTTCATCGGGCGCTCCGCGCTCGCGCGCCAGCAGCGCGCCTACGAGCGCATCCTGGTGCGCGACTGGTCGTCGGTCGCCGACCTGCCGAGGCGCGGCCAGCCCGTCGCCGTCACGGGGTCGGGCGTCGCCCGTCAAGGCGCCGACGTGTTCCGCGAGGGCGAGCACGTGGGCTGGGTCACGAGCGGCACCGCCGTCCCGTACTGGAACGTCGAGGGCGACGGCCTGTACTCGACGCTGACCGGCGAGCGCAGCCTGCGCACGATCGCGCTGGCCTACATCGACAGCCGGATCGTCGAGGACGACACCGTGGAGGTCGACGTCCGCGGGCGGCGCCTGCCCGGGATCGTGGTCCCCTACCACCTGCGCAGCGAGGCCCCGCCGTACGCGCGCTCGATCGTCTGGGACCACGAGCCCGAACGCCCGGCGCCGCCCGCCGGCGACCTGCGCCGGCGGGCGCTGCGCCTGATCGACGAGGCGATCGCCAACCACGAGTGGCGCCAGACGCAGGCCATCGATCTCATCCCTTCGGAGATGACGCCGTCGCCGCTCGTCCGCCTGCTGTCGGTCAGCGACCCGGCCTTCCGCTACGCCGAGCACAGGCAGATGGAGGCCTTCTACGACCTCGACGTCTTCTACTACCAGGGGACCGGCTTCATCGACGAGGTCGAGCGGCTGGTCGAGGCCGAGCTGCGCGCGTACCTGGGCTGCGCCGAGGTCGAGACCCGGCCGATCAGCGGCCAGATGGCCAACATGGTCGTGTTCAGCGCCCTGGTCGACTACCTCAACCGCGGCGACCGCAAGGCCGAGCCGCGGCGCATCCGCAAGGTCGTCAACAACCACCTCGGCAAGGGCGGCCACCTGAGCGCCCAACCGATGGGCGCCCTGCGCGACTTCGTCGCCCGCGACCCGCGTACCGAGCTGCCGGCCGTGGCCGACATCCCGGTGCTGGCCGAGAACCCCTACAGGCCCGACGTGCCGGCGCTCCTCGACCTGATCGAGCAGGAGCGCCCCGAGCTGATCGTCCTGGGCAAGAGCATGGTGCTGCACCCCGAGCCGGTCTACGAGGTGCGGACGTTCCTCGACGAGGCCGGCATCGACGCCGTGCTGCTGTACGACATGGCGCACGTGCTCGGCCTCGTTGGGCCGCGCTTCCAGGAGCCCTTCAAGGAGGGCGCGGACCTGGTCACCGGCTCGACCCACAAGACGTTCTTCGGACCCCAGCGCGGCATCGTGGCCGGCGACTGGCGCGAGCCGGAGGTGAAGTGGGAGCTGTGGGAGGCGATCGAGCGGCGCGCGTTCCCTGGCTCGGTCAGCAACCACCACCTGGGCACCCTGCTCGGCCTGCTCATGGCCACCTACGAGATGAACGAGTTCCGGGATCGCTGGCAGCGCGACGTGATCGCCAACGCCAAGGCGTTCGCGAAGGCCCTGGCCGCGGCCGGCCTCGACGTCGCCGGCGACCCGGCGGTCGACTACACCGAGACCCACCAGGTGATCGTGCGCGTCGGCTACGGCCGCGGCCCCGAGGTCGCGGCCCGGCTCGAGCGCAACAACATCGTCTGCAACTACCAGGCCGCGCCCGACGAGGAGGGCTTCACGGCCGCCGGCGCCCTGCGTCTCGGCGTCGCCGAGATGACCCGCTTCGGCATGGGACCGGCCGAGTTCGCCGAGGTGGCGGACCTGATGGCGGCGGCGGTTCGCGGCGACGACGTCGCCGCCGACGCCGCCGCCCTCCGGGCCCGGTTCACCGAGATCGGCTACTGCTTCGGCGGGCCGGGGTTCGAGCCGCTGATCGAGCGCCTGCACCGCCTCATCTGAGAGACTGCGGCCGAGAGGCTGCCTGAGAGATCGAGCACGACCGATCGGGACGCCCCGACGAGCACGACACGCCGGCGGCGCCGACCACGAAAGGAGCGCATGATGCCAGTCGCCTTCGGCCCCCGGCGGGCGAGCTACCTCGACATCACCGCGGCGGGGACGGCGCAGCCGTTCACCGCCGACGAGGTCGCCGCCCTCGAGTGGTACGACGTGCTCTACCGCTCGCTCTGCGCCCTGCTCTACAACTACGTCCCGACCTCGGGCCATCCCGGCGGCTCGATCTCGTCGGGACGCTTCGTCGCCGGCGTCGTGCTCGACGCCGCCGACTACGACCTCGCCGACCCCGACCGCGAGGACGCCGACATCGTCTCGTACGCGGCCGGTCACAAGGCGATGGGCCTGTACGCGATGTGGGCCCTGCGCGACGAGGTGGCGCGCGTGGGCGACGCGAGCCTGCTGCCCGCCGACCCGGCCCGCCGTCTGCGACTCGAGGACCTGCTCGGGTTCCGCCGCAACCCGATCACGGCGACGCCGCTGTTCCGACGTTTCACGGCCAAGGCGCTCGACGGCCACCCGACGCCGGCGACGCCGTTCGTGCGCCTGTCGACCGGCGCGTCTGGCGTGGGCGTTGCCAGCTCGATCGGGCTCGCGCTCGGCGCCCGCGACCGGTACGGCGACGCCGCCCCGCGCGTTCACGTGGTCGAGGGCGAGGGGGGGCTCACGCCGGGCCGCGTGGCCGAGGCCCTCGCCGCCGCCGGCACCGCGTCGCTCGACAACCTCGTCTTCCACATCGACTTCAACCAGGCGTCGATCGACAGCGACCACGTCTGCCGCGACGGCGACGGGCCCGGGGACTACGTGCAGTGGGACCCCCGCGAGCTGTTCTTCCTGCACGACTGGAACGTGATCGACGTGCCCGACGGCCACGACTGGCAGCAGATCGTGTCCGCCCAGCGGCTGGCGCTCACCCTCGACACCGGCCAGCCCACGGCGATCGTCTACCACACCCACAAGGGCTGGCGGTACGGCGTCACCGGCAAGGCGTCGCACGGCGCCGGCCACAAGCTCTGCTCCGAGGGCTTCTACGACGCGCTGGCGGAGCTGACGGCCGGAGGCGGTGACGCCGAGCCCGCGCTGCCGGTCTGCGAGCCCGGCGACCACCGCTGCGATGGGCCGGCGGGCCCTGAGGTGCGCGAGGAGTGCTTCTGGGCGGGGCTCGAGATCGTTCGTGAGCACGTCGAGGCGAGCGCCGCCCAGACGGCCGCGCTGGCGGGCCGCCTGGCCGCGTCCCGCGCCCGGCTCGAGGCGCGCGGCCGCAGGCCGCGCGCCGGCGCCCCGCGCGTCGAGGCGGCCTACGAGGCGGCGGTCCGCGACGCGGCCGCCATCCCCGACGAGCTGCGGCTCGCGCCCGGCTCGTCGACCACCCTGCGCCAGGAGCTGGCGCGGTCCCTGAACCGCCTGAACCGCGCCTCCGACGGCGCCTTCCTGTCGGCCGCCGCCGACCTGCTCGGCTCGACCAGCGTCAGCACGGTCGCCGATGGATTCCCGGGCGGCTTCTGGAACGCGGCGGCCAACCCCGACGCCCGTCTGCTGTCGACCGGCGGCATCTGCGAGGACGCGATGTCGGGGATCCTCTCGGGCATCTCGGCCTTCGGCCACAACGTCGGCGTGGGCTCGTCGTACGGCGCCTTCATGGCGCCGCTCGGGCACATCGCCGCGCGCCTGCACGCCATCGGCGCGCAGGCGCGCGAGTCGGTGAGCGGCGACCCGTACAAGCCGATGGTCCTCGTCTGCGGCCACGCCGGCCTCAAGACCGGTGAGGACGGACCGACACACGCCGACCCGCAGGCCTTGCAGCTCGTGCAGGAAGACTTCCCGCCGGGCACGTCGATATCGATCACGCCGTGGGACCCGCAGGAGATCTGGACGCTGACGGCGACGGCGCTGGCGCAGCGGCCCGCCGTCGTCTGGGCCTTCGTCACCCGGCCCAACGAGCCGGTGCTCGACCGCCCGGCGCTCGGCCTGGCGCCGCCGGAGGCGGCCGCCGCCGGCCTCTACGTGTTGCGGCGGCCCGAGGGCGAGCCCGACGTCACCATCGTGCTACAGGAGAGCGCCGTCACCTACGCGTTCGTGCAGGAGACGTTGCCGCTGCTCGAGCAGGCGGGCGTCGACGCGCTGGCCTACTACGTCGCCAGCGCGGAGCTGTTCGACCGCCTGCCGGCCGACGAGCGGCGGCGGCTGTTCCCCGAAGAGCGGGCCCGCGAGGCCATGGCGATCACCGGCTTCACGCTGCCGACGATGTACCGCTGGGTCCACTCCGAGGCCGGCCTCGCGGCGTCGCTGCATCCGTACCGCAACGGCCACTACCTGGGCAGCGGACCCGGCCAGGTGGTCCTCCGCGAGGCGGGCCTCGACGGCGCCGGACAGGCGCGGGCGATCGAGGAGTACCTGTCAGCGGCAGCCCGCCGCGGCACGTGAGATGAGCTACAGCGGCCGCGACCAGCCGGCCGCCGCCGCCCTGGCCAAGGGTTACGGCCGCGCCGTGTGGCCTACAGGCCGCCGCGCTGCGCGATGAGCAGCGCCGCGGCGGCAACGACCGCCGCCAGCGAGTAGATCGCGATCCGCAGCCCCGAACCCTTGCGCTCGCGCCGGTGCTCGGCCTCCCGGCGCGACCGGCGCCGGTCCTTGCGGCTCGTGTGCAGGTCGGCGGGAGCGGGCGGCGCCGCGGGTATCGCCGCCGCGAGCGGCGGCGAGACCGGCGCCGCGGCGGTCCAGGTGGCGGTCTCGAGGGCGTTCGCGGCCGCGGCGGCGGGCGCCGCAGGCGCGGCCGCCGCCGCACCCCCCATTCCGTGCGCGACTTCGTCGTCGGTCGCCGGCTCAATGAAGACCACGCGGCCGCTGCGATCGAGTGTCGTCGTCGCCGTCGGCAGCGCGAACATGGCCGTCTTGGCGCGGATGCCCGCCGGGCGCCTGTCGAACGTCGGCGGTTCGAAGACCAGGGTGCCGCCGCTCGCGGCCAGCGCCCGCAGCTCCTCAGCGTGGGCGCGGGCCTCGGCCTCGGCCGTCGCGGCCGCGGCCGCGGCCGCGGCCGCGACGGCCTCCGCGGCCCGCGCCGCCTCCCGGACCTGTTGCTCCTTGCGCAGCTTCATGGCCGCCATCTCCAGCGACCACTCGCGCGCTACCGGGTTGGCCCAGTCGAGCTGGCGCCGGTTCTCGAGGTCGAGGATCTTCGAAGGGAGCATGGGTTCGCGGCCGAGCAGGAACGTCTCCTGCGCGTCGTCGTAGACGAGCGGGGTGCCGCCCAGTGGGTTGTCCGATCGCATCGCGGCGACCAGCATCCTGTCCCCCTCCATGATCGGGCGCCGGGACCCGCACGCCCGGCGCCACGTCGTGGCGTGCCGCCGACACCGGCGGCACAGGAGGCATCGGCAGACGGCGGTCCGTCCTGAAGAGGGCCGGCCCAAGAAAGACGGGGAGCGCGCCGGGATGACTCGGGTCGCCGACGCCGGGGCGCCGCGGCGCCCGCCGGAGGTCTAGCCTTCGATCTCCTCGTCGCCGGCCTCGGGCGCCACGGCGTCGGCGTCGGCGTCGGCGCTGATCACCATGCGCGCCACGGCCACGACGACGTCGCCCTCGCGCATGTTCATGACCCGCACGCCCTGCGTGGCGCGCCCGTAGCGCTGGATCTCGTCGGCCCGCATGCGGATCACCACGCCGTCGCGGCTCTGGAGCATCAGCTCGTGGTTCTCGCGCACCACGCGCACGCCGGCGAGGTACCCCTTGCGGTCGGTCAGCTTGACCGTCATCACGCCCTGGCCGCCGCGGCCCTGCACGGGGTACTCGTCCATGTGGGTGCGCTTGCCGAAGCCGTTCTCGGTGACCACGAACAGGTCGGAGTCGTCGCGCGCGATGTCCATGGCGATGACCTCGTCGCCCTTGCGCATGCGCATGCCCCTGACCCCCGACGTGTTGCGCCCCATGGGCCGCGCGTCACCTTCGTGGAAGCGGATCGACTGGCCGAGACGGCTCACGATGATGATGTCGTCGTCGCCCGAGGTGTGGCGCACCGAGATCAGCTCGTCGCCCTCGCGGATGTTGATGGCGATGATGCCGTCGGCCTTGAGCGGCGTGTTGTACGAGCCGAACAGCGTCTTCTTGACCATGCCCTTGCGCGTGCCGAACATCAGGAACCTGCCCTCGGCCACGTCGAAGTTGCGCGTCGCGATGACCGCGCAGATCTTCTCGTCCTGCCGCATCGGCAGCAGGTTGGCGATGTGCTTGCCGCGCGACGTGCGCCCGCCGAGCGGCAGCTCGTGGACCTTGAGCCGGTAGACCTTGCCGACGCTCGTGAAGAACAGCAGGAAGTGGTGCGTGGTCGTGATGAACAGGTGCTCGACCTCGTCCTCTTCCTTGAGGTCCATGCCGGCGACGCCGATGCCGCCGCGGTGCTGCTGGCGATAGGTGAGCGACGGCAGGCGCTTCACGTAGCCGGTCTTGGTGATGGTGATCGCCATCTGCTCTTCGGCGATCAGGTCTTCGACGTCGAGGTCGCCCTCGTCGGGCACGATCTCGGTGCGGCGGCTGTCGTCGTAGAGGCGCTTGATCTCGAGCAGCTCCCCCTTGATGACGGCGTAGATGGCGGCTTCGTCGCCGAGCAGCTCGCGGAGCTCCTTGATGCGCGCCAGCAGCCCCTGGTGCTCCTGCTTGACGCTCTCGCGCTCGAGCTGGGTGAGGCGGTGGAGGCGCAGGTCGAGGATGGCCTGGGCCTGGGGCTGGGTGAGCTCGAACGTGTCCATCAGCGCGTCGCGCGCCGTCTCGACGTCGTTGGCGCGGCGGATGATGGCGATGATCTGGTCGAGGTTGTCGAGCGCGACCAGCAGGCCCTCGAGGATGTGGGCCCGGGTCTCGGCCTTGTCGAGCTCGAACTTGGTGCGCCGGACGACGATCTCCTTCTGGAAGGAGATGTAGGCCTGCAGCATCTCGGGCAGGGTGAGCGTGCGCGGCACGCCGCCGACGAGGGCGATGTTGATGATCCCGAAGGTCGTCTGCATCTGGGTGTGCTTGTAGAGCTTGTTCAGCACGACCATCGGGACGGCTTCGCGTTTGAGCTCGATGACCAGCCGCATGCCGGAGCGGTCGGACTCGTTGCGCAGGTCAGAGATCTCGGTCAGCTTCTTGGACTTGACCAGCTCGACGATGTTGTCGATCAGGGCCGCGCGGTTCACCTGGTAGGGCAGCTCGGTGACGACGATCGCGGCGCGGTTGCCCTTGAGCTGCTCGGTGTGGGCCTTGGCGCGGACGCGGACGCGTCCGCGCCCCGTGCGGTACGCCTCCTTGAACCCTGCCGTGCCGAGGATGGTGCCCCCGGTGGGGAAGTCGGGCCCCTGGACGTACTCCATGAGGTCGTCGGCGGTCGCCTGCGGATCGTCGATCAGCGCCACGGTGGCGTCGACGATCTCGCCCAGGTTGTGCGGCGGGATGTTGGTCGCCATGCCCACGGCGATGCCGTTGGAGCCGTTGACCATGAGGTTGGGCATGCGGCTCGGCAGGATGGTGGGCTCGCGGCGCGTCTCGTCGTAGTTTGGCACCCAGTCGACGGTGTTGGCGTCGATGTCGCGCAGCATCTCCATGGCGATGCGCGACAGGCGCGCCTCGGTGTACCGCATGGCGGCCGGCGGGTCTCCCTCGACCGAGCCGAAGTTGCCCTGTCCGTCGACGAGGGGGTAGCGCATGTTGAAGTCCTGCGCCATCCGCACCAGCGTCGGGTAGATGACGGCCTCGCCGTGGGGGTGGTAGTTCCCCGAGGTGTCGCCGGCGATCTTGGCGCACTTGCGGTGCTGCCGGTTGGGCGCCAGCCCCAGGTCGTTCATGGCGACGAGGATGCGGCGCTGCGACGGCTTGAGCCCGTCGCGCACGTCGGGGAGGGCGCGGTCGACGATCACGCTCATCGCGTAGTCGATGAACGAGTTGCGCATCTCGTCTTCGAGCTCGATCGGCTCTATCTTGCCTTCGAGTGTCTGGAGCTGGTCCACGTCTCCGCCTGTCGTGAGTGAGAGCTGCCGGCGCTACACGTCGAGGAAGCGCACGTCTTTGGCGTTCTTCTCGATGAATGCGCGACGCGGCTCGACCTTGTCGCCCATGAGCATCGTGAACACCTCGTCGGAGGCCTGCGCGTCTTCCATCGAGACGAGCTGCAGGGTGCGCGACATGGGGTTCATGGTCGTCTCCCAGAGCTGGATGGGGTTCATCTCGCCGAGGCCCTTGAAGCGCTGCAGCTGGATGCCCTCCTTGGCCAGCTCGACGATCTGCACGCGCAGCGCCTCGTAGCTGTCGGCCTGCGCCTTGCGGTTGCCGAGCCGCAGGGTGAAGGGCGGCTTGCCGACCATCTCCTTGACCCGCTGGTGCACACGCTTGAGGCTCTGGAACTCGCGTCCCGAGAGCGCGGCGAAGGGGATCTGCAGGTTGATGGCCAGCCCCGTCTTGCGCTCGACGAGGCGAGTGTCTACGACGCGCGCCTCGTCGTCGCTCGCCAGCACGTCGATCACGTAGCGCTCGTCGATGTCGCCGCGCAGCACCTCGACGAGCGCCGCGAAGTCGGGGATGTCGGCCTCGACCATCGGGCCGTTCTTGAGCCAGTCGATGAGCTCGCCGCCGAACTGGCTCTTGAGCTTCTTGACCCAGCCCTCGTACTCGCCGAAGAGCTTGAGGAAGCGCGCGTACTTCGTCTCGGAGAAGGTGAAATCGGTGTTCGTGTTGTCGACCTTGATCTGCTCGAGGCGGCCGCGCAGCAGGATGTCTTCGAGCTGGGCCTCCTTGTGGATGTACGTCTCCTGGTTGCCCTGCTTGAGGCGGTACAACGGCGGCTGCGCGATGTACACGTAGCCCGCGTCGACCAGCGGCGTCATGTGACGGAACAGGAACGTCAGGATCAGGGTGCGGATGTGCGACCCGTCGACGTCGGCGTCGGTCATGATGATGATCTTGTGGTAGCGCGCCTGGGTGATGTCGAACTCCTCGCCGATACCGGTGCCCATGGCGCTGATCATCGTGAGGATCTCGTTGTTCTGCAGCATCTTGTCGATGCGCGCCTTCTCGACGTTGATGATCTTGCCGCGCAGCGGCAGGATCGCCTGGAAGCTGCGGTCGCGCGCCTGCTTGGCCGAGCCGCCGGCCGAGTCGCCCTCGACCAGGTAGAGCTCGGAGAGCGACGGATCCTTGATGGAGCAGTCGGCAAGCTTGCCGGGCAGCGTGGAGCCCTCGAGCAGCCCCTTGCGGCGCGTGAGGTCGCGCGCCTTGCGCGCGGCCGAACGCGCCCGCGCCGCCTGCACGGCCTTGTCGACGATCTGCCGCGCCTCGGAGGGGTTCTCCTCGAGGAACTCGGCGAGCTTCTCGTTGACGGTGGTCTGGACCAGGGTCTGGATCTCGGTGTTGCCGAGCTTGCTCTTGGTCTGGCCCTCGAACTGCGGGTTGCGCAGCTTGACCGAGATGAGCGCCGTGAGTCCCTCGCGCACGTCCTCGCCGGCGAGGTTCTCCTCTTTCTCCTTGAGCAGGCCCTTCTGCCGGGCGTAGTCGTTGATGGTCTTGGTGAGGGCGGCGCGGAAACCGGTCAGGTGGCTGCCGCCCTCGGTCGTGTTGATGTTGTTGGCGAAGGTGAAGATCGACTCGTTGTACGAGGAGTTCCACTGCATCGCCACTTCGACCTGGCCGTCGGGGGTCTCGTTCTCGAGGAAGATGACCGTCCGGTGGACGGGGTCCTTCTCACGGTTGATGTAGTTGACGAAGTCGCGGATGCCGCCGGCGTACTGGTAGACCACCGTCTCGCCCTCGGCCCGCTCGTCGTTCAGCTCGATGCGCAGGTTCTTGGTCAGGAACGCCGTCTCGCGCAGTCGCTGGGCCAGCACGCGGAGGTCGTACTCGACCTCTTCGAAGACGTCGGGGTCGGCCATGAACGAGACTGTATTGCCGGTGCCGGCGCCCTTGGCGAGCTTCTCCTTCTTCTCGAGCTTGGTGACCGGGACGCCGCGCTCGAAGCGCTGGTGCCAGTGGAAGCCCTCGCGGTAGATGTCGAGCTCGAGCCACTCGCTCAGGGCGTTGACGACCGACACGCCGACGCCGTGGAGACCGCCCGACACCTTGTAGCCCTCGCCGCCGAACTTGCCGCCGGCGTGCAGCATGGTGAGCACCACCTCGGCGGCGGACTTCTTGTATTGCGGCATCATGCCGACCGGGATGCCGCGGCCGTCGTCGGCGACGACGACCGAGTTGTCGGGCTGGATGGTGACCTTGACCGCGGTGCAGTAACCGGCCAGCGCCTCGTCGACTGAGTTGTCGACGACCTCGTAGACGAGGTGATGGAGGCCGCGCGGTCCGGTGGAGCCGATGTACATGCCGGGCCGTTCGCGGACCGGATCGAGGCCCTCGAGGACGGTGATGTCTTTCTCGTCGTAACGCTGCTTGCTCACTGCACCTCACCTGGTCGCATGCACGGCCCTCGCGAGCCTTCGGGACTGGTGGAGAGGACGTGCCTAAAGTCTCTACGAATTGTACCAGTTTTCAGCCTCGACCGGAAGCTGAGACAGACAAGAAAAATGCCGCAAATTGCGGGTTTTTCGGGTGACGATCCGGGTCGGTCGGGCGCGGTCCGGGCGAGAGCCCGGCGGGCGCCCCGCGGCCGCGGGCGGCCGGGGCGCCGGTCAGCGATCGGCGTGGCTGTCGTGGTCCGGATCCTCCGTCGTGCGCTTCGCGGGTCCGGATACATCCTTCGGCGCCGGGGGAGGCGATTCCTGCCCCCGGCTCCTGGTGGCGACCACGAAGCGCAGGCTCTTGACGGAGGTCTCCGGGTCGACGGCGGCGAGGCGCTCGAGGATCACCGGCGCGAGGTAGGTCAGCTCGTGGGCCCAGGTGGACGACTCGCACTCCACGGTCAGGGTGCCGCGGGCCAGGCGGCGTGGGCGTGTGACGCCGGCGACCTCGTCGCCGGCGGCTCGCGCCCACGCCCGGTAGGCCCGCGCCTCGTCGCTGTCGCGCACCCTCGCCAGCGCGCCGGCGAGGATGTCGCCCAGCCGCGAGAACTCGGCCATCAGCTGCACTCCGCCACGTCGGCGGCGATCGGGCCGTCGTCGCCGCCGGCGAGCTCGATGACGCGCGCCGCCGCCAACTCGGCGTCGGTGAAGTAGTGGCGGTTGGTGGTCGTGACGATCGCCTGGCCCTCGGCCGACAGGGCCCCGACGAGCAGGCGGCGGCGCGCGTCGTCGAGCTCGCTCATCACATCGTCGAGCAGCAGGGCGCCGACGTCGCCGGTGAGGTCGGTGGCGACCGCCCGCTCCGCGAGCAGCAGCGCCAGGACGGCGGCGCGCTGCTCGCCCTGCGACCCGAAGAGGCGCAGGTCGCGCAGGGCGTCGCCGGCGGCGGCGCCGCGCACCTCGTCGAAGCGCAGGTCGTCGCGCTGCGGCCCGAACCCGCTGACGCGGCGCGCCACGTCGGCGCCGCGCCGCGCCGCCAGCGCGGCCGTGAAGGTCTCCTCGTCGTCGACCGCGTCGAGCTGCGAGACCAGAGACAGCGAGAACCGCTCGCCGTCTGGCGCGAGGCCGCCGGCGACCTCGGCGAAGCGAGCGGCCAGCGGTTCGAGGAGGGCGCGCCGGCGGCGTTCCAGCCCCAGGCCGATGCGCGCCAGCTGGCGGTCCCAGGGGTCGAGCGACGCCGCCGGCGCGCCCTCCCGCACCCGGAACAGCTGTGCGTTGCGCTGGCGCAGGACGTTCTGCAGGTCTCGCGCCAGCGCCTCGTAAGCGGGGTCGACCCAGGCGGCGAACGCGTCGAGGTGAGCCCGACGCCGCGCCGGACTGCCCTTCACCAGCAGCAGGCTCTCGGGCACGAAGATGAACACGGCGCCCTCGCGGCGCAGGTCGTCGAGCGTCTCGACCTCGACGCCGTCGAGGCGCACCTGTTTGCCCTGCCCGGGCGCGTAGGCGACGGTCGCCTGCCGGGGGCGGCGCGGCTCCACCGCGCCGCCCGGCGCCGGCCCCGGCACGAGCTCTGCCTCGGCGCGGGCGAACCCCGCCCCCCAGCGTACGACCTTCTCCTCGCGAGTGGTGCGCACCGAGGCGGCGCGCAGCGCGAAGTAGGCGCCCTCGAGCAGGTTGGTCTTGCCGCTGGCGTTGCGGCCGACGATCACGTTCAGGCCGGGCGCGAACCCGACCGTGGTGTCGCCGTACGAGCGGAAGTTGACGAGTCTCAGGCGCGAGACGAACACACGCGGTACTCCCTGCCGGCGACGGCGACGACGTCGCCGTCGCTCACCTGATGCCCGCGCCGCGTCTCGACCGCGCCGTTCACACGCACGGCTCCGCTCTGCACCAGGTACTTCGCCTCGCCGCCGGTCATGGCCGCGCCGGCGAGCTTCACGAACGCGCCCAGCGCGATGGGCCCTCTGACGGCGATGTCGTCGATGGCGCCGCGGCCGGCCGCGCCGGCGGTCAGCTGCTGAGCCGGATCGGCATGATCAGGTAGAAGAACGACTCGTCTGAGCCGGTGACCAGGCCGGGGCGCAGCGGGTTGATGAACTTGAGCGTGACGGTGTCGCCCGAGACGCCGTCGAGCCCGTCGATGAGGAAGCCGGGGTTGAAGCCGATCTCGAACGCCTCGCCCTCGAACGGGACGTCGACGGCCTCTTCGGCCTGGCCCACATCTTGCGTGACGGCGCGGATGGTGAGCGTGCCGTCGGCGAAGTGCAGGCGCAGTGGCGCATTCTTCTGGGCCATCAGACTGACGCGCCGCGTGATCCCGAGCAGCGCGTCGCGGTCCATCTCGACGGCATGGTCGAAGCTGTCGGGCACGAGTTGCCGGTAGTTGGGGAACTGGCCGTCGATCAGGCGAGTGGCGATCCATACGTCGCCGATCTCGAACAGCGCCTGGTTGTCGGTCAGCGCCACGCGCAACTCGCCGCCCTCGAGGGCCGCACCCAGACGCTGCACCTCGCCCAGGGCTTTGACCGGCACGATCGCCTGCGTCTCCTCGGCCGGCCCTCCGGCCAGCGGAGTCTCCTTGACTGCCAGACGGTAGCTGTCGGTGGCCACCATCTTGAGCTTGCCACCGCCGATCGTGACCAGCACGCCCGTGAGGATCGGCCGTGTCTCGTCGCGAGAGGCGGCGCGGCTGACCTTCTCGAGCGTCTCGAGGAAGGGGTCGGCGCCGACGGCGAAGGCCTGCTCCATGTCGAAGGCCGAGGTCTGTGGGAAGTCGCTGGCGAGCCAAGAGTTGAGCGTGAACACGGCATTGCCCGAGGTGACCTTGACGACACTCTCGGTCGACTCGACGCGCACGTCGTCGCCGGCCATGTTCTTGACCACGTCGGCGAACAGCCGCGCCGGCACGACCGCCTCGCCCTCGGCCTCGACGGTGGTCGCGATCGTCGCCTTGATGGACAGCTCCATGTCGGTCGAGAATAGGTCGAGACGACCCTCGCGGGCCTGCAGCAGCACGCCGGAAAGGACCGGCAGGGCGCTCCGCGTCGAGACGCCACGCGCCAGGACGTTGAGCTTCTCGACGAGGGTGCTGCGGTGACAGGCGAATCGCATACGTGCTCCTTATGAATATAGTGAGGTGAGTCTCAGTTCATCGTCGTCATAGACGCTGTGGAAACTGTGGAGAGCCGCGGATGTCGCCGCGACACGAGTGTGATCGTGGCGGTGAGAACCATGTGGAGACCCGGTTGACATCGACGACATCGCCCCCAATCCTGCGCCTTTCAAGTGGCAAGCATATAGGTTCTCAACGGGGGGCGCGACATTCTCCACCGCCGTTTCCGGCGACTGTCAACAGGCGGCTGTGAGGGTCGTCAGCGGGGGGACTGCAGGCGGCCGGTGATGACCGTCAGGATCTCGTGCAGTTGACGGTCGCGGCCGTCCTTAAGCAGGCGGTCGATCTTGTCGTACGCGTAGATCACGGTGGAGTGGTCGCGCCCGCCGAACCGCTCGCCGATCTGCGGCAGCGACGCCTCGGTGAGCTCCCGGCAGAGATACATCGCGATGTGGCGGGCGTAGGCGATGTCGGCGGTGCGCCTACTGCCGCGCAGGTCGCTGACGTGCACCCCGAACTGGCGCGCCACCTCGCCCTGCACGGCTTCGATCGTGATCGGCTGCGTGTAGGGCTTGGGGATGATGTCCTTGAGGGCCTCGCGCGTGACGTCGACCGTCACCGGCGCGTGTGTGATCGAGGCGAAGCCGACCACCCTCCGCAGCGCCCCCTCGAGCTCGCGGATGTTCGAGCTGACACGACTGGCGATGTACTCGAGGACCTCGGGCTCGGCGACCTTGAACCCCTCGAGCTTGACCTGGCGGCGGAGGATGGCGATCCGCGTCTCCAGGTCCGGGCGACCGATGTCGACGACCACGCCCTGGCCGAAGCGCGACCGCAAGCGGTCGTCGAGCTCCTCCAGCTCGCGCGGCTGGCGGTCGGAGGTGAGGACGATCTGCTTGCCGGCCTCGTAGAGGGCGTTGAACGTGTGGAAGAACTCGACCTGGGTCTGCTGCTTCTCGGCCAGGAACTGGACGTCGTCGATCAGCAACACGTCGTTGTGCCGGTAGTGCTGCTTGAACCCCTCGATGCGCCCCTTCTCGGTGACGGCGTTGATGAAGTCGTCGGTGAAGCGCTCGACGGTCACGTAGGTGATGCGGAACGACGGGTTGCGGGCGGCGACCTCGTGGGCGATGGCCTGCATCAGGTGGGTCTTGCCGAGGCCAGTGTCCGCATACATGAAGACCGGGTTGTAGGCGGTGCCCGGGGCTTCGGAGACGCTGCGCGCGACGGCGGTCGCGTACTCGTTGTGAGGGCCGACGACCCAGCGGTCGAAGACGTAGCGGGGGTTCAGGCCGGAGGGGCCGTTGGAGAGGGCCGCAGGCGCCTCTCCAACGGCCCCTCTCGGCTCGGCCACCGGCTCGGCCCGGACGTCGTCGTCCAGGACCTCTTTCGGCACGGCAATCTCGGCGGCGCGCTCGTCGACCACCGTGTCGAGCGCGACCTCGGTGCCGAGCACCGCGGTCAGCGACTCACGGATCAACTGCGAGAAACGCGAGTCGACCCAGTCGCGGGCGAAGTCGTTGGGAACGCCCAGGACGAACGTGCCGTCCTCGAGGCTCACGGCGACGGTGCGTTCGAACCAGAGGCGGTAGGTAGCGTCGTTGACCTGATCGCGCAGCTGGCTCCGCGCCTCGTTCCAGATGAGTGTCAGCTGCTCGTCGATGGTCGCCGCCTGCCGTCCCGATGGCCCCGCTCGCGAGGATGCCGACGCCGCGCCCGTGGCTGGGGGATCGTCAGGCTAGAAGAGGGTCTCGAGCAGGGACATCCCGTCTTCGGTCAGGGCCCTCTTCCCGTCGCCGCGCGAGTGTACCAGACCCATCCCCTCCAGTACATGCAGCTCGCGGAAGGCCGTGGCGGGGGCCACGCCGAGCTCCTTGGCGAGGGCGCTGGGCCCCGCCACGTTGAGCTCCATGAGCAGCACGAGCACCTTCTTCTGGCGCGTGGTGAGCTTGGGCGCCGGCGGCCGGAGGCGCTCGGGCGCCTCCGCGACCGGCGCCCCCTGCGGCATCTTCACGGTGATGACGCTGCCGCCTCCAAGGTTGTCCTCGATCGACACCGCCCCGCGCAGGAACGCGAGGGACTCGCGCGCGATCGGCAAGCCCGAGCCGACGCCGCGGATCACCTCGCGCTGGACCGCGGTCGCGGTCGTGAACCCGGGCTCGAAGGCGCGCTCCTTGTCGTCGACGCCGGGGCCATGGTCGGAGATGCGCACCACACGGCCGCCGTCGAGGACGGTGATCACGACGTCGCGGAAGAAGGCGTGGATCAGGTTCTCGATCAGTTCGTTGATGACGGTGAACGGGACCGTGCCGCCCTGCTCGCGGCAGGAGTGGTAGGTCTTTTCGGCGAGGGAGGCGATGAGGGCGGGGACGTCCTTCTCCTCCACGCTGACGACGCGCGGCGGGCTGGTCAAGGTGTCGTAGACGGCGATGCGGGGAGCGGCGGCGCCGCGCGGGGCGGAGGGGGCGACTGGGGGCGGCGCGTCCGCCGGCCCCGGGGTCTCGTCGACCTGCGGGGCTGGTGCCGCCTGATCCTGGCCGAGCAGTCTGTCGAGGAACGACTCCATGGGGGGGCGAGCATATCGCCGCCCCGGGCCCGGCGCAACGCCGTGCGAAAAGCGGCTGTGCAGCGGATTCGGCGGAGTTATGCACAGGGTTTTCGACATCTGTGGAATGTGCTCCGCCGCGGCGGTGGGTTCGCCCGCAAACTGCGGCTTTTGTGGAAACCGGGCGTTCAGGGTCGGGAATCCGGGGCGGCGGGGCGGGGCGGCGGCGCCGGCCGGCGACCCCCGCCGCCCCGCCCCGCCGCCCCCTCGAACGGTGGCAAGGACTCCCTGCAAACCGAGGGTTTCGGAACGCATGCGCTCGACCACGGGCTTGTCAAGAGGGATCGGCTACTCGAATCGCTTCTCCACGGAGTGGGGAGCCATTTTGCCCACGGAATCCGGGTTATCCACATTTTCCACAGGGAGCCACCGTGCTGCGGGACCGCAGTTGAAACGTGTGCGGCTTCCCTCGGGGTACAATGGGGGCGTCCTGCGGAGCTCCTGTCGGAGGGGCTGAGAGGGCGCTTCCTAGCGCCGACGCGCAGAACCTGACCACCCGCGAGGGTGGCGGCGTCCACGACGCCGCTGGGTAATGCCAGCGAAGGGAGTAGCACCATGGCCACCTCACCGCCCGCCCCGTCCACCGCCCCGCCGCGCCCCGCGCCCGCGGGCCCGACGGTCGCCTCGCGCGCACGAGAAGGGGTCTGGGCCAACGCCGACCCCCGCGCCTGGGACGCCCACCTGATCGTCGAGATCGCGATGGCGGTCGGCCTGGCGCTGGTGATCGGGCCGCTCTTCACGATGTTCGTGCCGCTGACCATGCCCCAGGGAGGGTCGTTCAGCCTGGAGATGCTGCCGCTCGTGTTCGTCGCCATCCGCCGCGGGGTGGTCCCGGGCGTGACGACGGGCCTGCTGTTCGGCTGCCTCTGCCTGCTTCCGTTCTTCAGGCCGTTCATCTACCACCCGGCCCAGGTGCTGCTCGACTACCCGCTGGCCTTCGCCGCCGTCGGGCTCGCCGGCCTCGTGCCGGTGCGCGGGGGGTGGTCGCTGTGGGCCGCCGTCGCCACCGGCGCCGGCGCCCGCCTGGTCTTCCACTTCGTCTCGGGCTGGATCTTCTTCGCCACCTACGCGCCCGGCTGGGAATGGCCGTGGCTGTACGCGCTCACGTACAACCTCCTCTATCTCGTTCCGCAGACGGCCGTGACGGCGATCTGCCTGCGACCCTTGCTCCGCGCGTATGATTCAGCGGTGGGGGCGGCCCGGGACTAGGCGGGCCGCGATCGCCCCGTCCGCAGCCGGCCCGCAGAAGAGGGACACCGACGTGACGACCGCGATCTTCGCCAACGGGGAGTACGAAGACGACGCCTACTACCGGGAGCGGTTCGCCCGCGCCACACGGGCGATCGCCGCCGACGGCGGGTACGCGTTCCTGCACCGCCACGGGCTGACGCCGGAGGTGCTGGTCGGCGATTTCGACTCCCTCCCCGAGGACCTGGTCGCGGCGGCCGACGCGGCCGGTGTGGCGATCGTGCAGCGTCCGGCGCGCAAGGACCAGACCGACACGGAGCTCGCCGTGGCCGAGGCGCTGGAGCGGGGGGCCCGGGCGATCGAGCTGCTCGGCGCGCTGGGGGGCCGGCCGGACCACCTGCTCGGGCACATCGCCGTGCTGCGCGGGCTCGAGCTGCGGGGCGTCCCAGCCTGGATCGCCTCGCCCCGGCTTGTGCTGCGCGTCTTCTGGGCGCCAACGAGCGTCACCCTCGACTCGCCGGCCGGCACGGTCGTGTCGTTCCAGAGCCTGGCGCCGACGTCCGTGCTCACGCTGCGCGGGTTCGACTACGCGGTGACGAACGCGCCGCTGGCCGCCGAGAGCTGTCTGGGCCTGAGCAACGTCGTGGCCGCCGGGGCCGAGCCGGCGCGCTTCGTGCTCAAGGCTGGCGTGATCGTCGCGACCGTCTGGGCCGGCGACGAGCGGTTCGGGCGTTGCGCGTAGTGGTCGCCTCCGCCGCGAGAGGGACGCCCGGGGGCTCGTCGCCGGCGCTCCGGGACTGGCTGGCCCGCCGCGGATGGCTCGTCTGGGGACTGGTCGTGCTGGTGGTCTCGGTCGTGCCGGTCGGCTGGGTCTTCGGCCTCGCGCCCGAAGAGACGTGGTCGCTGGGCGGCAGCATCGGGCACTTCTTCGAGTTCGGCCTGTTCGCGGCGCTGGTCGCCATCGCCTGGGGGCGCCGGGGACGGGCCCGGGACGGGCGCCCCGCCGGCGCCGGGGACGTGACCGGGCAGAGCCCCCGCGGAGGTCTCGCCGCCGGCGCCCTGGCGGCCGTAGCCTACGGCGCCGCCATCGAGATCGCGCAGGTCCCCATCCCGTATCGCAACGGCGACTGGCGGGACCTGGTCGTCGACGTTGTCGGCACCGCGGCCGGACTGGGTATCCTTGTGGTCGCGCGGCGGCGGACCCCGGCGCGGGAGGCGACGAAGCCGACGCCCGCGCCGTCGCCGGCACCGGCCCCGGCCGCGCCGCCCGCGGGCGCGACTGCGCGGCGAAGGGAGGACGACACGTGATCTCGCTGAACGAGGCCATCGACCGCGTGCTGGCGGAGGTGCGCCCGCTCGGCGCCGAGGAGGTACCGCTGCTCGAGGCGCTGGGCCGCGCGGCCGCCGCCGACATCGTCTCGCCCGAGCGTGTGCCGGCGTTCGACAACTCGGCCATGGACGGGTTCGCCGTGCGGGTGTCCGACGCGACGCCGGACGCGGTCCTTCGCATCGTGGCCGAGATCCCCGCCGGCCACGTGGCCGAGGCCGCCGTCGGCGCCGGCGAGGCCGCCCGCATCATGACCGGCGCCCCGATGCCGGACGGCGCCGACGCCGTGATCCCGGTGGAGCGCACCAGCGAGCGCGACGGGGCCGTCGTGATCGACGGCCCCGTCGCGCTCGGCGCCAACGTGCGCCGCGCCGGCGAGGACGTCGAGCCCGGCTCGACGGTCTGCCCGCGCGGCGCCGCGCTGGCCCCCGCCGCTCTGGGTCTGCTGACCTCGGTCGGGATCGAGCGCGTGAGCGTCGCGCGCCGCCCGCGCGTGGCCGTGCTGGCGACGGGCAGCGAGCTGGTGCCCGCCGGCGAGCCGGTCGGTCCGGGCCAGATCCGTAACTCCAACTCGGTCACCGCCTACGGTCAGGTGCTGGGGGCCGGCGGCGAACCCGTCCTGTTGGGCATCGCCCGCGACGACCCCGCGGTGACCCGCGAGCTGATCGCCGGCGCCCTCGAGCACGACGTGGTCATCACCTCGGGCGGCGTCTCGGTGGGCGACTACGACTTCGTCAAGACGGTGCAGGACGACCTCGGCGTCGAGCGGCGTTTCTGGGGGGTCGCGACCAAGCCCGGCAAGCCGATGGCGTTCGGCGTGCGCGGCGACACGCTCGTGTTCGGCGTGCCGGGCAACCCGGTCGCTGCGATGGTGTCGTTCGAGCTGTACATCCGCCCGGCGCTGCTCGCTCTGCAGGGCCGGGACGACCTGTGGCGGCCGTGGGTCAGGGCCGTCGCGGCCGAGCCCGTGCCCGGGACCAGGGACCGCATGGAGGCGCGCCGCTGCGTGCTCGAGCGCGACGGCGACGGCTGGCGGTTCTCGACCACGGGTCCGCAGGGTTCGGCGATCCTGCGCTCGATGGCGCAGGCCGAGGGTCTCGCGTTCGTGCCGGCCGGCCATCCCGCCGGCGAGGCGGGCGAGCCACACCTGGTGATGCTGCTCGACGGCGCCCGTCGCGAGCGGCCCCCGTTCCCCGGCTGAGGCGACGGCCGGGAGCCACGGGCCGCTTCAGCGGCGCGGGCGGCGGCTGGAGGGATCGCAGCCCTGGGGCGCGTCCGCTGGAAGCGGCGTCACTTCGGCGTCGCCGACGCCAGCGTCGCCCAGACGATCAGCCGGTGGCTGGCGCTGTAGGGCGGTGTGCAGGTGGTGAGCACCAGCCCGTAGCCGCGGTCGGCGAGCACGCCGGTGTCGGCCGGCAGCGTCGTCGTCACCTTGTCCACCCGGTAGGCGAACCGGGCGTAGGGCGTGTCGAGGGAGATCGCGTCGCCGTGCCGCAGCTCGTTGAGGCGGTAGAACGGCGCGCCGTAGGTGGTGCGGTGACCGGCGACGGCGAACGGCTCGCCGATCCCCGGCAGCGGCGTCGTGGCATAGTGGACCGGTCCGCTGCGCAGCAGGCTCGCGTCGCCGCTCGGGCTGAGCGACGCCGCCGCGCCGGGATAGCCTTCGAGCACGATCTTGTTGAGGTGGATGCGAGGGATCGCGAGCCGCCCGATCGGGTCGCCGGGCTTGACGCGGGTCTCGAAGACCGAGGCGAGGTAGCGCACCTTGAGGTCGGTCGTGTCGAGCTTGGCCAGTCGCTTGGCTCGCGCCGCGGCGACCGCCGCGAACGCGGCGTTCGACCGGTCGTAGCTCGCGGTCAGCTTGCCCTGTTCGAAACGGGCGTAGGCGGCCGACCAGAACGGGAAGGCAAGGATCAGGCCGCCGACGACGAGGAGCAGGTTGGCGACCCGGCGCACGATGCGCTGGCGAGTGGTTCGGGGCGTCATGCGCTCATCCTAGGCGGCGGCGGGACGCCCGGCAACGTGTGATAGAGTCGGGGCCCTCGCCGACGGGGGTGGGCATGAGGTCTTGCAGCGACGTGCACAACTTCCTTCTCGAAGAGGGCGTCGCGCACGAGATCATCCACCTCCCCGCCCTCGCCACGACGGCGCCGCGTGCCGCCGACCAGCTCGGCGTCGCCGTCTCCGACATCGTGAAGTCCCTCGTGTTCGCCACCGAGAACGGCCCCGTCGTCGCGCTCGTCCCCGGCGACCGTCAGGCGAGCCTGCCGCGGCTGCGGGCGGCGCTGGGCTGCCGGCGCCTGGCCCTGGCGGGTCCGGCCGAGGTGCTCGACGTCACCGGGTACCGCCCCGGCGCCGTGCCGCCCTGCGGCCTTGCCCTCGACCTGCCGATGGTCGCCGACCCCGCCTGCTTCGCCCCCGAGGTCGTCTACTGCGGCGGCGGGACCACCACGACCATGCTGAGGATCCGCGGCGAGGACCTGCGGACGGTGCTCGGCGCGCGGGTTGCGGCGATCGCCGACGACCCACAGAATGAGTCGGCGGCGCCCGCGGCGAAGGGTTGACCGGCTCGGGCCGGCGCTCCGCCGGCCCCGACCGACAGCACTGACAGCAGATCCGATCCGATGAGGAAGGTGGCGCGGTGACGACCCCAGCCGCGCAGGCGGCCGGACGCCTGCGGATCCTGAGCCCCGGCGACCTCGAGCGTCTGGACGACGCGGCGCTCGGGCTGCTCGCGCGCGTCGGCGTCGGCGTGCCCTCGGCGGCGGCACGGGCGGCGCTGGTCGCCGCGGGCGCCGCCGCCGACGGCGAGGTGGTGCGCATCCCGCGGGACAAGGTGAAGGCGCTCCTGGCGCTCGCACCCGAGCGGATGACGCTCGGGGCGCGGGCGAACCGGACGCTCGTCACCGGCGCCGGTTCGCTGCTCACGACCGACGGGTGCCCGACCGACATCTACGACCTCGAGACCGGCGCCAAGCGGGCGACGACGACCGCCGACGTCGACGCCATCACCCGGATCGTCGACGCCCTCGACGACGTCGACTTCTGCTGGACCACCGTCAGCGCGCAGGACCAGCCGGTCGGGCGCCGCGGGCTGCACGAGCTCTACCACGTGCTCGCCAACACCGGGAAGCACGCGCAGACGGTCACCATCGTCGACCCGCTGCAGGCCGCCGTCGCCGTCGAGATGGCGCGGGCCATCGCCGGCGGCGAGCAGGGCGTGAGGAGGGCCTCGCCCATCTCGGCCCTGCTGGGGACGATCACGCCGCTCGGCCACGACGAGGGCACGCTCGACGCCGGCCTGGTCTTCGCCGAGGCCGGCGTCCCCATCGGTTTCGTCACGATGCCGCAGGGCGGCTCGACCACGCCGGTCACGATGGCCGGTTCACTCGTGGTCGGCATCGCCGAGGCGATCAGCGGCGTCTGCGCGATCCAGGCGACGCACGCCGGCGCGCCGGTGTTCGTCTGCTTCATCCCGAGCATCATGGACCTGCGCACCGGCGACTTCAGCGGCGGCGCCCCCGAAGACACCCTGATGGGCGCCGCCGTGGCCGACATCGGGCGCTTCTACGGCCTGCCGACGATGTGCGGCGTCAACGCCTCGGCCGCCAAGCTTCCCGGCTGGCAGACGCTGGCCGACGACGTGACCACGACGTTCCTGTCGGTGCTGGCCGGGGTCGACATGCTCACAGGCGTGGGCATGGTCGCCGGCGGGCGCATCTTCTCGTACGAGGAGCTGATCCTGGGGACGGAGGTGGCGGCGACGGCGCGGGCGGCCGCCCGCGCCGTCGCCGCGGCCCCCGTCGCGCAGGCGGCGAGCCTGCTCGACGAGGGGCGTGACGCCGTGGAGAGCGCTCGCGGGCGCGCTCGCGAGCTGCTCGCCACCCACGTGCCACCGCCTCTGGCGCCCGACCTCGACGGCGAGCTGCGCCGGCTGGTCGCCGACCCGGCGGATGTATGATGCGCGCCTGGGCGGTGAGGGGAGCGGCGTGAGGCGAGTCGGAGGCGGCAGGATACGAGGCGTGGTGGCGGTCATGGCGGTCGCGGCGACGCTCGTCGCCGCGGCCGCCACGGTCGCCTCGTGCGGCGGCCTGCACCTCACACCGGTCGAGCGCTTCCAGAAGATCCTCGGCCACCTGCCCACCGGGCGCGCCGCGAACGTGGCCGCCGCCAAGAAGCTCATCGTGGCCAATGCCGCCGACAACCCGCCCCAGAGCTTCATCGACCCCACGTCCAAGCAACTCGTCGGGTTCGACGTCGATGTCGCCAAGCGCGTCGGCGAGATCCTCGGCGTCGACGTCGAGTTCGTGAACCCGAACTGGGACAACGTCGCCGCGGGGCTGGCCAAGAACAGCTACGACGTCGCCATCGGCTCGATCCCCATCACCTCGACACGGGCCAAGACGATGTCGTTCACCGCGCCTTACGCCTACCAGTCGGCCGAGGTGCTCACTCGCCGTGGCGACCCCGCGATCACCTCGACCGCCGACCTCCAGGGCAAGACGATCGGCGTGGACGTCCAGTCCGTCTACCAGTTCTGGTTGCAGCAGCTGGGCGGCGTCGCAGTACGCGTCTTCAACGACGAGACCGACGCCTACCAGGCCCTGCGCGAGGGGCAAGTCGACGGGGTCATGACCTCGCAGGCGGCCGCCGGCGCGGCGCTCGACGCGAGCAAGTCGCTCGAGGCTTCGGGGCCGGTCTTCTTCTACCAGCCCCTCGGGTTCGCCACGGCGACCGGCCAGCCCGACCTGGTCAAGGTGCTCGACCACGCCATCGCGCAGATGCGCAAGGACGGGTCGCTGGCGAGGATCTCGAAGAAGTGGTACGGCGGCGAGGACCTGACGCGGGCCCCGTCCGACAGCGTGCCCCGCTTCGAGCAGTGACCGCGCTGACGTGCGCGTCCGCGCGGCCCCGGGGAGCCCGCGCCGCATCCCTTCCGGTTGCGCTCGCGTGAGCGTGATGTATAACAAGGATTCACAGGTTCGCACAATGACTTCCCGCTGCTCCAGGCATCACCGCCTGTCGGATCTACTGGCGGGGCCCGCGGGCCCCCTAGGGCGTCGCCGGCCGGTCACCTCGCCGGCGGTGCGAAAGGAAGGGGACATGAGCACACGCAGACTGTCCGCTCTCACCGTTCTCGCGCTGGTCCTGGCGCTCGCCGTCGCGCTGTTCGCCGCCTGCGGCAGCAGCGGTTCCGGCAGCTCGAGCAGCGCTTCGCCCGGCGGACCCACCGGCAACACTCCGGCAGAGAAGATGCAGTCCATCCTCGGCCACGCGCCGACCGACATGGCTGCCGCGATCGCCCAGAAGGGCTACTTCGTGGTCGTCGACGACGCCGCCTACCCGCCGCAGAGCTTCATCGACAAGTCGGGCAAGCTGATCGGCTTCGACGTCGACGTGGCCAACCGGCTGAGCCAGATCATCGGCGTGCCCGCCCATGTCAAGCCGGTCCAGTGGACCGCGGTGCTCGCGGGCATCCCGGTGGGTCGCTTCGACGTGTCGATCGGCTCGATGACGGTGACCACCGATCGCCTGAAGAACATGGACTTCTCCGACCCGTACTACTACACGCAGGGGCAGGTCATCGTGAAGCAGGGGTCGACGATCCTGGCCGACGCCAGCGCCCTCAAGGGCAAGAAGATCGGCGTCGGCACCGGCACGACCTACGCGCAGTACCTCGACAAGATCGGCGGCGTCCAGGTGAAGGCGTACGCGACCGACACCGACACGTTCCCGGATCTGAAGAGCGGGCGCATCGACGGCGTCATGACCGCCGACCTGACGGCCGCCCAGGGGATCTCGTCGGGCTACCCGTTCGTCTTCTCGGGCAAGCCTTACTACTACGAGCCGCTGGCGTTCGCCATCCAGAAGGGCCAGTCGGACTGGCTCGCGCTGCTCAACTACGCCGTCAAGCAGATGCATTCCGATGGCACGCTGACCACGATGGCCAAGAAGTGGTACCACGGCTTCGACCCGACCCAGCCGCCGGCGGCCGGCACACTGGGCTTCGACCAGGCGCTGGCCCAGCTGCAGTAACGTCCTGAAGGACGTTGAGGCACGCTGACCACATCGTCGGCCGGCGCGGCGCCCGCAAGCGGGCGCCGCGCCGGCCCATCCCGAACCGCGAGGTCCTGAGCACATGAAGCGACGTTGGCCCCACGAGACCGCGATCCTGGTGGCGGCGCTGCTGGCCGCCTGCCTGCTGGCGTTCGCGCCGCCGGCATCGGCCGCGTCGTCGGCATCGCCGTCCCCGGCGGCCGGCAACCTCCCCAAGGTGACGTTCACACAGCCGTCGGCGGAGTCGGACGTGAACGCGGTCACGAAGTGGAGCGGGAACTCGGTCGTGGTCAACTACGAGCCGGGCTCGTCGCCGGTCGTCGCCGCCAAGTCCGAGCTCTCCATCAACGGCGGCAGGGTGACGCTGCAGCAGCCGCCGGTCGACATGAGCCTGGGCGGCGGCGCCGCCATCCAGTTCCCGATCCCGGACAGCTACTCCATGCCCCAGGGCGACCTCAAGTTCAAGGTCGTCCTCGTCACGAAGGCCGGACAGCGCGTGGACTACGACTGGACGTACGGCTACAACGGCGCCCCCAAACCGACGCTCATCGACTTCGGGATCATGCGCAGCTGGTGGACCTACATCGCCAAGGGCGCGATCTACACGGTCGAGCTGACCGTCATCTCGATCGCCTTCGCGATGGTGTTCGCGCTCTTCGGAGCCCTCGGGCGCCTCGCCGGCGGCATCGGCCTGCGACAGGCGTGGGAGAAGTACCGCAGCTGGGCGTTCCTGATCGCGACGTTCTTCCGTAAGATCCCATACTGGTTGGCGACCTTCTACACGTCGCTGTTCCGGGGCACGCCGCTGCTGCTCCAGATCATCGTCATCTACTACGCCAGCACGGCCGTCATCCTCTGGGGCCGGGCGCGGTGGGGCATCTTCGACCACGTGCCGTTCCCGTCGGCGTTCGTCACGGGCGTCGCCGCCCTGTCGCTGAACTACGGCGCGTACCTGACCGAAGTCTTCCGGGCCGGCATCCAGGCCGTTCCCAAGGGCCAGACCGAGGCCTCGTGGGCGCTCGGCCTGAGCTCGTGGCAGACGCGCCGGCGCATCGTGCTGCCGCAGGCGTTCAAGATCGTCATCCCGGCAGTGGGCAACGACTTCATCGCCCTGATCAAGGACACCTCGCTGGTGTCGGTCATCACCGTGCCGGAGCTGCTCGAGCGGGCGCAGCTCGTCGGCGGCCGCACCGCGAACTACCTGTCGCCGCTGCTGGTCGCGGCCGCGGTCTACTGGATCCTGACCATCTTCTTCAGCTTCTGGCAGGCGCGACTCGAGCGCAGAATGGAGCACGACCGTGCAAGAGCCTGACGTGACAACCCAGACACCGCTTGCCGGGTCGCACGCCGGCACCGACGAAGTGCTGGTCGAGGTCAAGGGACTGCACAAGTCGTTCGGCAAGCTGCACGTGCTGCAGGGCGTCGATTTCGACGTGCACCGTGGCGAGGTCATCGTGCTGCTCGGCCCGTCGGGCTCGGGCAAGAGCACGCTGCTGCGTTGCATCAACTCGCTCGAAGAGGCCCAGAAGGGCACCATCCGCGTGGGCGATGTGACCGTCGAGTGCGGCCACTGGGGCCGCGAGTACCGCAAGGCGGTGCATGGCGTGCGCCTGCAGTGCGGCATGGTGTTCCAGGACTTCAACCTGTTCCCGCACAAGTCGGTGACCGAGAACATCATCGAGGCGCCGCTGCTGGTGAAGGGCATGAAGAAGGACGCGGCGATCGCCCGCGCCCACGAGCTGCTCGAGCGGGTCGGCCTCTCCGACCGCGCCGACTACTACCCGTCGCAGATCTCGGGCGGCCAGAAGCAGCGCGTGGCGATCGCCCGGGCACTGGCCATGGACCCGACGCTGATGCTCTTCGACGAGCCGACCAGCGCTCTCGATCCCGAGCTGATCGGCGAGGTCCTGAAGGTCATGAAGGACCTCGCCGACTCCGGCATGACGATGATCGTGGTCACGCACGAGATGGGGTTCGCGCGCGATGTCGCCAAGCGCTGCATCTTCATGGACGAAGGAGTCTTCGTCGAAGAGGACACGCCCGAGCACCTCTTCTTCCACCCGCGGGAGGAGCGCACCAAGTCGTTCCTGCGCCACATCCTGCCCAAGGAGGGCGACTCGGAGGAACGGGTCGCGGGCGGGGCGCCGCTGGGCATGGGCGCCGAGGCGACGGCTACCGAGCGCGAGGAACTGCCGCGCATCCCGCTGTCCGACGGCCCGTCGGGCGAGCTGCCCATCGTGGAGCCGCCCGACGACCCGATCTAGGGCGGCGCGCGTCGAGAACGCCCAAGAGGGGCGGGGCGGGGGTGCGCAGCGCCCCCGCCCCGCCCCTTTCTTGCTGCACAGCGGCGGGAGCCGCGACGCGGCCGGGTGGAGCCAATGGCGGCGGCGATGATAGACTCCGAGCCGTGCCAGCGGCCTCCATCATCGCGATCTGCCGCACGTCCGGGCTGTAACCGGACCGGCCGCCGCGCGCCGCGCGGCGGCCGACGCTCGCACGTCACGTACCTCCACTGTCATCCCTGAGCCTGCGAGGTTGCCGCCCATGACTCCCCGGATCAATCCCATCGCCCCGCGTCTCCGCTGGAACGTCCTGTCCGATGCCGACATCGAACGCATCCACGAGGCGACCCTGCGCGTCATGGAGACGACCGGCGTGCGCTTCCCGTCGGCCAGGGCGCTCGACATCCTCGAGAAGAACGGCTGCACGGTCGATCGCGCGAACGAGGTCGTGAGGTTCCCCGCGAAGGTCGTCATGGAGGCGGTCGGCCAGGCGCCGCACGAGTACGTGCTCGCCGGCCGCGACCCCGCGTGCGACATGCGGATCGACCAGAAGCACTGCTACCTGAGCAACGACGGCAGCGGCGTGTTCGTCTTCGACCGGAAGACCGGCGAAAAGCGGCCCTCGACCAAGGCCGACGCCGCCGAGTCGGCGCGCTTCGTCGACGCGCTGCCCGACGTGAGCTACTACTGGGGCCCGGTCGTCACCTCGCAGGACGTGCCGCCGGCCACGAAGTCGCTGCACGACTCCGAGGCCGTGCTCACCAGCACGACCAAGCACTACCAGGCGGTGACCACGGTCGGCGAGAAGGCCGCACGGACGCTGGTGGAGATGGCGGCGGCGATCGTCGGCGGGACCGACGAGCTGCGCCGCCGCCCGATCGTCAGCATCATGCAGTGCGCGGTCGACCCCCTGGGGCACGACGGTCCGAACCTCGAGGCCAACCTGGTCGCCGCCGAGCACGGCCTGGCCAGCGGCTTCATGCCCATGCCGCTGATGGCCGGCACCGGTCCGGCGACGCTGGCCGGCAACCTCGTGCTGCAGAACGCCGAGGCCCTCAGCGGGGTCGTGCTGCTGCAGCTCGCGTACCCCGGCAGTCCGTGCTTCTTCGCCGGCGCGCCGAGCGCCATGGACCTCAAGACCGGCGGCTACACGGCCGGCCCCGAGGACTACCTGCTGGCCGCCGGCGCCACCCAGCTCGCCCACTTCTACGGCGTGCCGATGGCGATGGGCACGATGGCGACCAGCGCCAAGGCGCCCGACTGGCAGGCCGCCGTCGACGACTCGCTGTCGACCTTCGCCAGCGTCATGACCGTGGCCGACATGATGAACGGGTGCGGGCTGCTCAACGGGTCCAAGATCCTGTCCTACCCGCACATGGTCATGGAGACCGAGATCTACCGGATCGTGCAGAAGGTGGCCGACGGCGTCGTCGTCGACGACGAGACGCTGGCGCTCGACGTGATCGAGCGCATCGGGCCCAACGGCACGTATCTCTCGGAGAAGCACACGCGCCGGCACATGAAGGACTTCTGGCGGCCGACGGTCTGGGACCGCACGACCTGGGACCAGTGGCAGGCGGCCGGCAAGGCCGGGGCGCTCGAGAAGGCGACGGCGATCGCCGACGACATCCTGGCCAACCACCACCCCGAGCCGTTGCCCGACGACGTGGCGGCCGAGCTGCGCGCCATCGTGGCGCGGGCCGACGCCGAGGCCGGAGCGTAGAGGAGCGCGGTGACCGACGCGACCACGACTGGACCGACCACGACGGGCGCCCGCCTCACCTTCTCGCCGCTGAGCGAGCAGGAGGCGCGGCGAGCCCACGAAGTGGCGCTTGCCGCGCTCGCTCGCGGCGGCGTACGAGTCGGGGGCGAACGCGCGCTGGACGTGCTGGCGGGGGCGGGCGCCGCGGTCGACCGCGCCGCCGGCAGCGCGCGGCTGCCCGAGGCGCTGGTGAGCGGCGCGGTCGCACAGGCGCCCGCCACGTTCACGCTCGCCGGTCGCGCGCCCGGTCACGACGTGACGCTCGGCGTCGGCCCCGCCGGCCTGGTCGCCGCCACGGCGGCGGCCGACGACGTGGCCGCCGCCGCACGCCTGGCCGACGCGCTGCCCGAGGTGGCGGCCATCGGCCTGCCGACGCGGCGGCTGGCCGAGCTTCCCGACGTGCTCGACGCCACGACCAAGCCGGTGCTGGTCTGCGGGCAGCTGTCCTCCGCGGCCGCGGCGGTCGTCGTGGAGGCGGCCGCGGCGCTCGCCGGCTCGGCCGGCGAGGCGCGCGCGCGGCCGCCTCTCGCGGTGCTCGTCCATACGAGCGCCCAAGACGACCTCGACCCGCTGCTCGCCTGCGCCGAGGCCGGCGTGCCGTGCGGGTTCCTGACCGGGCCGCTCGCCGGGCCGGACGCGGCGGAGGCCGGGGCGGCGGCGTGCACGGCCGTGCACGCCGCCGCCCTCGCCGCCGCCGCCCTGCAGCAGCTCGCGGCCCCCGGCTCGGCCTACGTCGTGCCGGCGCTGCCCTCCGCCGTGGAGTGGCATGCCCCCGGCCACGGCGCCGGCCCCGAGGCCGCGCGCAGCATCGCGGCCGTCGCGCAGCTCGCGGCGGCGGCAGGCCTGCCGGTCACGACCGGCCTGCCGCCCGAGCGCCCGGCGGCCGACGAGTGGCGCGCCGCCCTGGCCGGCCACCTCGCGACGCTGACGACCACTCTCTCGCCCAACGGCCTGCTGGCGGGCGCCGGCCAGGTCGGCGACGGGGCCGTCTGGTCGGCGGCCCAGCTCGTACTCGACGCCGAGACCTGGTCGATGTGCGCGAGGATCGCCGCCGGCATCGCCGTCGACGACGAGACGATCGCCCTCGAGACGATCGAGGCGATCGGCATCGGCGGCAACGCCCTCGGCCAGCGCCACACCCGGCGCCACATGAAAGAAGTCTGGCGACCGCGCCTGTTCGACCGCGCCTCCTATGACGTCTGGCACCGCGAGGGCCGCAAGGGCGCGGCCGAGCGCGCGGCCGCCTTGGCGGCCGAGCTGTCGGCCGCCCACGAGGTGCCGCCGCTCGAGGCGGAGAAGCGCTCGACGCTTCGGCGTATCATCGCCACAGCGGGTCTCTAGTCCCGACTCTCCCGGCGGAGAGCCCGACGCGGCTTCTCCGCCCTCCGCCGCCGGTAGGCGGCGCGACCCGACGGACGCGACCGCGGGGCCCGGGCCCCCGCGAAGAGGAGACGAGATGACGACAGAGACCTCACCGACACGAATATGGAAGGACATTCCGCACTTCGCCGGCGTGTCCGAGGAGCAGTGGCACGACTACAAGTGGCAGCTCGCCAACCGGCTGACCACGGTCGAGGACTTCGACCAGGTGCTGAACCTGACCGACGAGCAGCGCGCCGACCTGGAGGCGTGCATGGGCAAGTTCCGCGTGTCGGTCACGCCCTACTACGCCTCGCTCATGGACCCGGACGACCCGAACTGCCCGGTGCGCATGCAGGGCGTGCCGACGCCGGCCGAGCTGATCGTGCGCCCGGAGGACCTGAAGGACGCGGTCTCAGAGGACTTCGACTCGCCGGTCAAGCACCTCACCCACCGCTATCCCGACCGGGTGCTGTTCGTGGTCACCGAGATGTGCTCGATGTACTGCCGGCACTGCACCCGGCGCCGTCACGTGGGCAGCCACGAGCAGGCCATCCCGCAGGCCGAGATCGACGCCTGCATCGAGTACATCGCGCGCTCGCCCGAGGTCCGCGACGTGCTGCTCAGCGGCGGCGACCCGCTGGTGCTGTCCGACGCCAAGCTCGAGGAGATCATCGCCCGCGTGCGCGCCATCCCACACGTCGAGATCGTGCGCATCGGCTCGCGCATGCCGGTGGTGTGCCCGCAGCGCATCACCCCCGAGCTGGTGGCGATGCTGCGCAAGTACCACCCGCTGTACCTGAACACGCACTTCAACCACCCCAAAGAGTTCACCGAGGACTCGCTACGGGCGTGCGCCATGCTGGCCGACGCCGGCATCCCGCTCGGCAACCAGACGGTGCTCATGCGCGGGATCAACGACTGCGCCAACGTGATGAAGCGGCTCTGCCACAAGCTGGTCGCGGCCAGGGTGAAGCCCTACTACTACTACCAGTGCGACCTCGCCGAGGGCACGGCCCACTTCCGCACGTCCGTGGCCAAGGGCATCGAGATCGCCGAGAGCCTGCGCGGCCACACGACCGGCTTCGCCGTCCCTGTCTACATCATCGACGCCATCGGCGGCGGCGGGAAGACGCCGGTCATGCCGCAGTACATGATCAGCCAGGCCCCGGGCGAGGTCATCCTGCGCAACTACGAGGGCGTGATCAGCAAGTACACCGAGCCCGACGACTACGTCGAGCCCGAGTGCCACTGTGCCGACTGCGAGGCGGGCCGCCAGCGGCTGGGCGTCGCCGGCATGTTCGACGACCACGGCCCCACGTTGAGCGAGGTCTGGGACGCGCGCATGCAGAAGGTCCACGACCGCAAGGCGCGCATGCAGAGATGACCCGGGTCTTCGTCGAACCCATCGGGGTCACCGTCGAGATCGCCGACGGTGAGACGCTGCTGGCCGTGGTGACCAGCGGCGCCGTCGACGTGCCCGTCGACTGCATGGGCCGGGGCACCTGCGGCAAGTGCCTGATCCGCACCGGCGCCGGGCGCTTCAGCGAGCCTACGGAGGCCGAGCTGCGCAAGGTGCCGGCGAAGAAGCGCGAGGAGGGGTGGCGTCTGGCGTGCCAGACGACACCCCTGTCGGAGCGCGCCAGCATCGAGGTGCGCGAGACCCATGGACGCCGCCAGATCCTGACGGCCTCCGCCCTGCACCCCGGCGAGCCCGACCCGGCGGTCACGCGCGAGCTGCTCGAGCTCTCGCCGGCGACCCTCGAGGACAAGCGTTCGGACCGTGAACGGGTGACGGCGGCGCTGGCCGTGGACGCGCTGCCGCTGAGCGTGCTGCGCACGCTGCCCACGACGCTGCGCGACCACGACTGGCGCGCCGCCGTCACCCGCTACGAGGGCCGCGTGATCGACGTGGAGGGCGCCGACGTCGGGGACGGCGCCTACGGCGCCGCCGTCGACGTCGGCACCTCCAAGATCATCCTCTACCTGTTCGACCTGCAGACCGGCAAGCAGCTCGACACCGAGGCCGTCGAGAACCCGCAGATGCGGTTCGGCGAGGACATCGTCAGCCGCATGGCCCAGGCGATCCAGGAAGGGCGGCTCGCGAACCTTGCCGACCGCCGTGCGCGAGGGCGTCAACGGCCTGCTGGCCGCCGTCTGCGAGCGGCAGCGGATCGACCCGCGCCGCATCTACGACATGACCGTCGTCGGCAACACGGCGATGCACCACCTGGCGCTCGGCATCTCGCCGGCCGGCCTCGGCGCGGCGCCGTTCGCGCCGGCCGTCGCCGAGCCGCTCACCCTGCGCGGCGCCGACCTCGGCCTGGCGATGAACCCCGAGGGCGGCGTGCACTTCCCGCCGCCGATCGCCGGCTTCGTCGGCTCCGACTGTCTCGGCGTCATCGCGGCCACGCGTCTGGCTGAGGCCACGGCGCCGACCATGGCCATCGACATCGGCACCAACACCGAGATCGCGCTGGTCCACGACGGGCGCATCGCGGTGACGAGCTGCGCCTCGGGCCCGGCCTTCGAGGGCTACCAGATCAGCTGCGGGATCAAGGCGGTGGAGGGCGCGATCGAGCGCGTCTCGATCGCGCCCGACGGCCGGCCCGAGGCCGTGGTCACGGTCGGCGGCCGGTCGCCGGTCGGCATCTGCGGCTCGGGCGTGGTCGACCTGCTCGCCGGCCTCGTGGCGGCCGGCGTGGTCGACGCGACAGGCCGCCTCCAGCCGCACGAGCGCGTGCGCGGCCGGGGCGAGGGCAACGGGCTCGAGTACCTGCTCGCCGCCGCCGGCGACGGCGGCGGCGGCGACATCGTGTTCACCCAGCAGGACGTGCGCGCCCTGCAGCTCGCCAAGGCGGCCATCGCGAGCGGCTGGAAGCTCCTCCTGGCCGAGTTCGGGCTCAGGCCCGCCGACCTCGAGCGCGTGCTCGTCGCCGGCGCGTTCGGCAACAACATCGACGCCGGACACGCTCTCGCGATCGGCCTGCTGCCGCCGGTGCCCGACGAGTGCGTGTCGTTCGTCGGCAACGCCGCCGGGGTCGGCGCCCAGATGGCGCTGATCGACGTCGGCGAGCGGCGCGCCATGGCCGCGCTGGCGCGCCGGCTCACGTTCCTCGACCTGGCGACCAACAAGGACTTCCACGAGGTCTTCACCGGCGAGCTCGGCTTCGCCTGACGGGCCCTGCCGCGATGGAGAGTCCGGACGTGGCCACAGGCGGGACGACGCCGGGGGCGCCGGCGTTGCCGGCGCCCCCGGCGTCGTCCCGCCTTGACGGCGCCCCAGACGCTGCCCCATCGGCAAAGCGCTGGCGCGGCTACTCCGAGACGTTCGCCGCCGGCGTCATCGACGGCTCGATCGGCACCGTCGTCACGTGGGCCACGATGTCGGCCAGCATGCTCGTCGCCCTGCGCATGGCGTTCGCCGCGCTCACGCTGGGGGTGGTCGTGGCCGTGCGCCGCGACTGGCGGGCGCTCTGGCAGCCGGGCGTGCGCCTGCGCCTGTTCGTCTGTGGGCTGGCGCTGGCGTTCAACCTGCTCAGCTACTTCATCGCCATCCGCACGACCGGCGTGGCCGTGGCCATCTTCCTGTCGTACCTGGCGCCGGTGTACGTCGCCTTCGTGGCGCCGCACCTCGAGGGCGGGCGCACCGAGCGCATCGTCTACGTCTCGCTGGTCGTGGGCCTGGCCGGGATGGCGCTGATCCTGGTCCCGGGCCTCGTCGGCGAGGGGGGCCTGCACCTGACCGCCTACGGCCTGTTCTTCGCCGTGCTGGCCGGCGTGCTGTACGCCGTCTACCTGATCGGCGGCAAGCAGCTGCGTCACCGGCAGGTCAGCGGCACCACCATCGTCTTCGCCATGACGGTCGTCGCCACGGTCGTGCTGATGCCGCTGGGGCTCACGCACACGTCGGCGGCGGAGTTCAGCGGCGGCAACGTGCTGGCGGCCGCCTACCTCGGGGTCGTCTGCACGGCGCTGACCTTCAGCCTGATCATGGACGGGATGCACTTCATCCGCGTGCAGCACTCGGCGATCCTCGGCTACATCGAGCCGGTGAGCGCGCCGCTCTACGCGTTCGTCCTGCTCGGCCAGCGGCCGAGTCTCTGGACGATCGCCGGCGGCGCGCTCATCATCGCCGCCGGGATCCTCGTCGTGCGCTACGGCGGCGAGGAGCCAGAGCCGGAGTTCCACCAGTGAGCGGGCGGCCGGAGCAGGGCGGCGCCCCGACCGCCGCCGTCCCGACCGCCGCCGTCCCGGGCGCCGCCATCACGGCCGCCCCCGCCGGAGCCGTCCCCGCCGGAGCCGCCCCGGCCGGAGCCGCTCCCGCCCGGCCGGCGGCCGTTCCTCGCGACCCCGTCGGCTACGCGCTCGCCGCGGGCTGCTTCCTGATCTGGGGCGGGGTCGGCGTGCTGGTCCGCCTGACGACGATGCCCGAGAGCGCACTGGTGGTCGCGCGCATGGGGATCGCCGCGGTGGCGGTCGCGGCCGTCTTCGCGCGCCCCGCGATGTTCGCCGAGCTGCGCGAGCGACGCCGCTTCCGGCGCCTCCTCGTGATGGGCGCCTTCAGTGCCGCGACGCTGCTCCTGTTCTTCACCGCCTTGCGGCTGACCGACGTCGCCGTGGCCATGTTCCTCATGTTCACCGGCCCGGTGTACGTCGCCCTCCTTGCCCCGCGCCTGCTGGGCGAGCGCGCCGACCGGGTCGTCTACCCGGCCGTCGCGCTCGCCCTGGCCGGCATGGCCGTGATCCTTCTGCCGGGACTGTCGGGTCCCCACCGCTTCTCGACCCTCGGCGTGCTCTGCGGCGTGGCCAGCGGGTTCACCTACACAGGCTACGCGCTCACCACCAAGCTGCTGACGCGCGAGGTCCGCAGCGTGACGATCGCGCTGAGCGAGATGGTCCTGGATGTGCTCTTCCTGCTGCCGCTCGCCGTCTGGCAGTACTCGAGCAGCGACTTCTCGCCCACCCTGCACGACCTCTGGGTGGTGCTGGTGCTCGCCCTCGTGTGCACGGCGGTGCCGTACGTCGTCTTCGTCGAGAGCATCCGCCGCATCCGCGTCGAGCACGTCTCGATCCTGGGCTACCTCGAGCCGCTGAGCGCGCCGATCTACGCGCTCGTGTTCCTTGGGCTCGGGACGGCGGCGACGACCCTCGCCGGAGGCGCGCTCATCGTCGCCGCCGGCCTGCTGGTCATCCTCTTCGGCTCCGGCGAGCAGGCGCGGGCGGGGGCGGAGGTGCCGCTGTGAGCGGCACCTCCGCCCCCGCCGGCTCCCGCACGCCCACGCCGGCGGCCGCGCCCTCATCGGCGCCCGCCGCGTCCGCCGCCGCCTCCCCACCGCAGGGCAGCGCCGCCGGCTACCTGATGATCTCGGGCTCGTACCTCGTGATGGGCTCGATCGGCGCACTCGTCGCCTGGACCACCGCTCCCGAGAGCGCGCTGCTCGTGGTCCGTTTCGTGACCGCCGGCCTGGTGCTGGGCGCCGTCTTCGCGCGCCGGCGGCCGTGGGCCGGCATCCGCCGGCCCGGCATACCGACGCGCCTCCTGCTGATGGGCCTGGTCGACTCCGCCACCCTGCTGCTGTTCTTCATCGCCCTGCGCACGACCAGCGTCGCGATCGGCATGTTCCTCGAGTTCCTGGCCCCGGTCTGGATCGCCATGATCGCGCCACGCGTCTTCCGGTCCCGGACCGAGCCGGTCGTCTACGGCGCCCTCGCCATCGCGCTGGCCGGCCTGGTCCTGATCCTGACGCCGATGCTGCGCGGCGAGGGCGTCCACATCTCGTCGCTGGGCGTGCTCGCCGGCCTGGCGTCGGGCTTCGGCTACGCCACCTTCCAGCTGATCGTGAAGGGCCTGACCAACCGCGGCGTCGGGGCAGTGACGATCGTGCTGAGCGAGATGGTGATCGACGCCGCCGTGCTTCTCCCGCTGGCGCTCTGGCAGACGGTCGGCTCCGGCTACCACATGACCGGCCGCGACCTGCTCGCGGGGCTGATCCTCGGTGTGGTGTGCACGGCGTTCGCCTACACGATCTGGACCGAGGGGATGAGCCGTGTACGGGTGCAGCACGCCGGCGTCCTCGGCTACTTCGAGCCGGTCAGCGCGCCGGTGTACGCGCTGGTGCTGCTCGGCCAGGCGATCTCGCTGTGGACGATCGCCGGCGGGGCGCTGATCGTCGCGGCGGGCCTGCTCGTGATCGTGCTCGGGGAGCGCGAGGAGCTGGTACCGGCATGAGCGATCGTCGGCCTTGGCGAGTCCTGCGGCAGGTCGACGACCCCGGCTGAGCCGCCGGCGCGCAAGGCATAGAATCCACTCAGGGGACGCATCGTCCCGCGCAACAGAAGGAGCCAGTATGACCACGAGACACGTGGAGAGCGCCCCGCCGCTCACCCTCACCAGGTCCCTGTCGATGCTCGAGGACGCCCAGCGGCTCACGCCCGGCGGCGTCGGCGGCATCCGTCGGCCCTACAACTTCGTCGTCGGCGAGTACCCCGTCTTCATCACCCACGGCAAGGGCGGCCACATCTTCGACGTCGACGGCAACGAGTACATCGACATGCTCTGCGCCTACGGGCCGATCATCCTCGGCTACGTCGAGCCCGAGATCAACGACGCCGCCAAGGCCCAGATGGACAAGGGCTTCTGCTTCAGCCTGGTCCAGCCCCTGCAGAACGAGCTCGAGCAGCGGCTTGCCGACATCATGCCGTGCGGCGAGCAGACGATCCTGGTCAAGACAGGCTCTGACGCGACCAACGCGGCCGTGCGCGCGATGCGCGCCTACACCGGTCGCGACGTCATCGCCCGCTGCGGCTACCATGGCTGGGGCGACTGGTGCGTCGAGCATCACGGCGGCGTGCCGCAGGCCGTGTGGGAGCTGACCAAGGAGTTCGAGTACGGCAAGCTCGACGACCTCGAGCGCGTCTTCGCCGAGAATCCCGGCCGGGTCGCCGGCGTCGTCATCACGCCCGTCGGCCACCCGATGGCCAAGCCGATCATCGCGCCGCCGCCGGGGTACCTGGAGGCGGTCGTCGACCTGTGCCACAAGAACGGCGCCGTCGTCACCTTCGACGAGATCCGCACCGGCTTCCGCGTGAGCATGGGTGGAGCCAGCGAGCGCTACGGCGTCACGCCCGACCTGACCACGGTCGGCAAGGCGATGGCCAACGGCTACTCGATCGCGGCGCTGGTCGGCAGGCGCGAGATCATGAGCGTCTACGTGAAGGACGCCTTCCTGAGCTCGACGTACTTCCCCAACAGCCTCGAGATGGCCGCCAGCATGAAGTGCCTCGAGGTGCTCGAGCGCGAGAAGGTGCAGGACGCGATCTGGGAGCGCGGCACGCGCTTCCTCGACCGGCTCGGCACGATCGTCGACGAGTCCGGCGTGCCGGTCACCAAGTCGGGCATCCCGCCGATGCCGTTCCTCACCTTCGACCACGTCGACGACCACTACAAGGAGCGGCGCACCGAGTTCTACACGCAGTGCATCCGACGCGGCCTGTTCGTGCAGCCGTATCACCACTGGTACATCGCCTACCGGCACACCGAAGAGGATCTCACGCGCGCGCTCGACGTCGTCGGGGAGTCGCTGGCCTACGTGGCCGAGAGCCATCCCTGGAAGAAGTAGACGAAGTGACAGGGGGTCGTTGATGGACAAGCTGATCATCACCGTCGCCGGCGTCGGCGCCGAGACGACCAGGGAGGCGCAGCCGGCCCTGCCGGTCAGCGCCGTCGAGATCGGCGAGGCGGCGGCTGCCTGCCGCGAGGCCGGCGCCTCGATGTTCCACCTGCACGTGCGCGACGCGGCCGGCGACCCGACGCAGGCCAAAGAGGTGTTCGCGGCGGCGATCGAGGAGATCCGCAAGCGCACCGACATCATCGTCCAGACCTCGACCGGCGGGGCGATGGGCATGACCGCCGACGAGCGTCTGCAGCCGCTCGAGCTCGATCCCGAGATGGCCTCGCTCACCACCGGCACGGCCAACTTCGGCGACGACGTGTTCTTCAACGACAGCGCGCTGATGACCGAGTTCTACCAGCGGATGCAGGCCAAGGGAGTGCGGCCCGAGTTCGAGATCTTCGAGGCGGGACAGATCGACAACGCGCTCAAGCTGGTGAGGAAGTTCGGGCCGGCCGGGCCGCTGCTGCACTGGGACTTCGTGCTCGGCGTGCCGGGCAGCATGAGCGGCGAGCCGCGCAACCTGGTGTTCCTGGTCGACCAGATACCGAAGGAGGGGTCGACCTGGACCTGCACGGGCATCGGCCGCTGGCACATGCCAGTGACGATGGCGGCCCTGGCGCTGGGCGGCAACGTACGTCTTGGCTTTGAGGACAACGTCTTCTACCACAAGGGCGTGCTGGCCGAGAGCAACGCCCAGATGGTGGCCCGGGTGGCGCGGCTCGCGAAGGAGTGGGACAGGGACTGTGCCACTCCCGACGAGGCGCGCCGCATCCTCAAGCTGCCGCCGTACGACAAGGAATAGGAGGCGCGGGGCGGGCGGCGCAGCCGCCCGCCCCGCGCCTCTCGCCACGCCTCTTCCACCGTGCGACGTACACAGCCCAGACAACGGCTGCGGTCTCACGCCGTCACAATCCCCGGGCAAAGGGGTACTATTCGGCAATAGGGTACAGAGGCCTTCAAACGCGGGTGAGTAGGGGGACACCTCCAGGTGGGTCTGCTCAGAGACCGTCCGGACGGCGGGCGTCGCAGTATGTCGGCCGCCGACTTGGTCCAGCTCGGTAACCAGCTTCGTTCAAGCCCGGACCTCGACAGTGTCGTGCGCACCATCGCCACGGCCGCGTCCCGGACCCTCGGCTTCGACGAGATCGCCGTCTACCTGCTGGAGCCGGACGGGGCCAGCTACCGCGCGCACGCCGTGGTCGGTCGCGACGAGGCCGTCGACCGTGCCATCCTCGCGACCCCGATCCCCGCCGCCGTGCTGGACGCCATGCTGGTCGAGCGCTACCAGATCGGCGCCGCCTACTTCGTCGACCATCGCGACCACGCCTGGACCCCGGAGGAGCGGCGCTACTTCCCGGTCGCCCAGGCGGGCCCGGCGGTCGGCGGCGAGTGGCACCGCGACGACCTGCTGCTGGTGCCGCTCAAGGCGACGTCGGACCGCATCGTCGGCGTCCTCGACCTCGCCGATCCGACCGACCGCCGCCTGCCCGACGTGGCGCTGTCGCGCCAGCTCGAGGTGTTCGCCACCTTCGCCGTCACGGCCGTGGTCAACGCTCAGCAGTACGAGGAGCTGGAGCGCGCCAGGGCGGCACTCGAGGAGCAGCTCCAGGTGCGCCACGACCTGCTCGACCTGAGCGGCGTCCTGCTCGGCACGCTCGACAGCGCCGCCGTGTTCGGTGAGATCGCCGACGTCCTCAAGCGGCTGGTCGATTACGACACGATCGACATCTCCCTGGTCGACGAGAGCGAGGACGAGCTGGTGACGATCTTCGCCCAGGACCAGTGGGCCGAGGAGATCCTCGAGTTCAGGATGCCGGTCGACCACGGCGTCGGCGGCTGGGTGGTCCGCAACGACGAGGCCCAGCTCATCAACGACATGAACAGCGACTCGCGCGCGGTGCGGGTGCCCGGCACCGACCTCGAGCAGCAGGCTTCGATCCTCGTGCCCCTGCGCCATACCGGGCGCGTGATCGGGCTGCTGATCATCGACCGCCTCGGCGGCCGCACGTTCGAGGAGCGCGACCTCGAGACCGTCCAGCTGTTCGCCAACCTCGCGGCCATCGCGATCCAGAACGCGCGCACGTACAAGGAGATGGAGCTGCAGGCCAGCACCGACGGTCTCACGGGCCTCGACAACCACCGCCGCTTTCAGGAGACGCTGGCCAGCGAGGTGGCGCGCGCGGCCCGGTACGAGAGCGGCTTCTGCCTGCTGATGATGGACCTCGACCACTTCAAGGTGATCAACGACAGCCTCGGTCATCAGCACGGCGACGGCGTGTTGCAGGCCGTGGCCGGGGTGCTGCGACGCTGTTCGCGCGAGTCGGACAGCGCCGCCCGCTACGGCGGCGAGGAGTTCACGATGATCCTGCCGCACGCGAGCCTCGACGAGGCGCGCGGCGCGGCCGAGCGCATCCGGGCGCTGGTCGCTGAGATCCCCGCCGGCGACCCCGTGCTGAAGGTGACCATGTCGATCGGCGTGGCCGCGTTCCCCGACGCGGCCGGCGACAAGGACGGCATCATCGGCGCCGCCGACGCGGCGCTTCTGGCGGCCAAGGCCGCGGGCCGCGACCGGGTCTGCACGTACGGCGAGCCGGCGGCGGCGGTGCGGCGGGCGCCGGCGGAGACGGCGCTCACCCAGTTCGCGCGCCGCTTCGCGGCGCGCGCCGGCCTGAGCGACGAGGAGGCGACCGCGCTCGCCTCCGCCGCCGAGGTGCTCGAGTCGGCTCCGCAGGGCGACGGTCTGCGCGCGATCAACGGCAAGAAGGCGGGCGAGGCCGCGGAGGCGGCCTCGCCCATCATCCTGCAGGTCTTCAACGCCCTCCTCTACGGGACCGAGCGCTGGGACGGCCATGGCTATCCCGAAGGCTTGCGAGGCGAGGCGATCCCTCCGGTCGCCCGCGCCTACGCGGTCCTGCGCGCCTGGGTCGAGTCGGGGGCGGCCGGCGGCGCGTCGTTGCGCGCACGTTCGGGCAAGCAGCTCGACCCCCGCCTGGTCAACCGGTTCCTGGCATTCCTCGCCGAAGAGACCGGCCGCCTGTCGCCGGTCAGTGCACTGCCAAGGGCCGGCGCGCGCGAGCGGTAGCCGGGCGCCCCACCCGCCCCGCATTCGGACGACCGGCGATGCAAGACCGCCGGAGTCGTTTCCGGAAGCACCGTTTCTGCCATACTTGACCCGTGGCGAGGGTCATCCAATTCAAAGGCAGAGAGAAGCCGAGACCGCCTCGCAAGCCGCGCCGGTGGGGCCGCGTCGTGGGCTGGACCGTCGGCGCCGTGGTGCTGGCGATCGCCGCGCTGGCCGTCTACTTCGCCCTGTACGTCGACTGGCTCTGGTACGGCGAGGTCCATCTGCGCAACGTGTTCTGGACCACGTTCTGGTGGCGCATCATCACCGGGATGGGGTTCGGTGTCGTCTTCTTCGTCATCCTCTACGGCAACATCGAGATCGCGCGCCGCCTGTCGCCGCGCTACCGGGCCTTCGAGGGCATCGACGTCGTCGAGTACGTGAACGAGCGGGCGGCGAAGCTGACACGCCGCGTCGGCCTCGCCGCCTCCCTCGTCATCGGGGCGCTGGTGGGCATCTCGACCTCCTCCGGCTGGCTGACCGTGCTGCGGGCGCTGCATGGCGTGTCGTTCCACCAGAGCGACCCGATCTTCCACCACGACTACTCCCTGTACATCTTCGCCGTGCCGTTCTGGAACGACGTCTATGGGCTGCTGGTAGCGGCGCTGATCGTGTCGCTGATCGCGGCCACGATCGTCCACGTGGCGCTGGGCGGCATGCTGGTGCAGCGGGCGGCCCCGGCGGGGCCGCCGCCCGAAGAGCCGCCCGCTCCGCAGGACCCCTTCGCCCGTCTCCGGGGCCGCCCGACCACCCCCGTCCAGTTCTCGCTGCGGCCTCAGGGAGTGGCCATCGCCCACCTCTCGGCCCTGCTGGCGGCGTTGTTCCTCGTGGTCGGCGCTGGCTACATCCTGAAGGCCTGGCAGTACCTCGTCTCGGGCGGCAGCGTGGTCGCCGGCGCGGGGTACACCGACGTGCACGCGGGCATTCCCGGTGCGCGGATCATGATGGTCGTCGCCTGGGTCATCGCCGTCCTGCTCATCGTCAATGTCTGGCGCCGGCGCTGGCGCTGGCCCGCCTACGCCGTCGGCGGCTGGATCGTGCTCGCCCTGCTCGTCCGCGTGCTGTTCCCCGCGGTCATGCAGTGGCTGGTCGTGAACCCCAGCCAGCAGGCGCGCGAGCACCAGTACATCGGCTACAACATCGCGGCCACGCGGGCGGCCTACAAGCTCGACGCGATCAGCCAGACCCAGTATCCGCTGCAGGGCGACCTGAACGCCGCCAAGCTCACGCTGAACAGCGGCACGATCCGCAACATCCGCCTCTGGGACCCCCGCACGCTTCTCACGAGCTACGGCGCCCTCCAGGAGCTGCGGCCCTACTATTCGTTCACCGACGTCGACGTCGACCGCTACCACGTGAACGGCGTCTACCGCGAGACGATGCTCTCCGCGCGCGAGATGAACATCGCCGGCCTTCCGCAGCAGAACCAGACCTGGGTCAACCAGCATCTGGTGTACACGCACGGGTTCGGCGCGGTGGTCTCGGCCGTCAACCAGGTCGCCTCCGACGGCTCGCCGGACTTCCTGGTGGAGAACGTGCCGCCCACCTCGTCGTCGCCCGAGCTGAAGATCGCGCAGCCGAGGATCTACTTCGGCGAGATCGGCACCGACTACACGCTCGTGAAGACCAAGGCGCCCGAGTTCGACTACCCGGGCGGCACGGGCGACGTGTTCACGCACTACAGCGGCACGGCAGGCATCCCCATCGGCTCGTTGTGGAACCAGCTGGCCTTCAGCTTCCGGTTCGGGACGATCAACATCCTCGCGACCAAGTACATCGACGGCGACAGCCGCATCATCATCCGCAACAACATCAAGGACCGGCTGCACGCGGCGGCGCCGTTCCTGACCTTCGACCACGACCCGTACATGGTGATCGCCGACGGGCGCCTCTACTGGGTCGCCGACGCCTACACGACGACCTCGCAGTACCCGTACTCGCAGCCGCAGGGCGGCATCAACTACGTGCGCAACTCGGTCAAGGCGGTGGTCGACGCGTATGACGGCACGATCAAGTTCTTCGTCGCCGACCCGACCGACCCGATCATCCGCACCTATGAGGCGATCTTCCCCGGCATGTTCACGCCCTTCAGCCAGATGCCCCAGGCGCTGATCGCGCACCTCCGCTACCCCGAGGACTACTTCAACGTCCAGTCCCAGCAGTTCGCGACCTACCACGTGACCGACCCCGACGTGCTCTACAACAAGAGCGACCAGTGGGAGATCCCGACCGGCACGTCGCTGAGCTCGGTGAGCGGCCAGATGGAGCCCTACTACGTGATCATGCGGCTGCCCGGCCAGACGGGCGAGGAGTTCGTGCTGATCCTGCCGTTCGTGCCCAACGGGCGGCAGAACATGGTCGGCTGGCTGGCGGCGCAGTCCGACGTGCCCGACTACGGCAAGGCGGTGAGCTTCAACTTCCCCAAGAACGCGACCGTCTACGGGCCCGCCCAGGTCGAGTCGGCCATCAACCAGGACCCCGACATCTCGTCGCAGCGCACGCTGCTCGGGCAACAGGGGTCGCGCGTCATCTTCGGTAACCTGCTCGTCATGCCGATCGAGGACTCGCTGCTCTACGTGCAGCCGTTCTACCTGGAGTCGACGACCAGCGACAAGCCGCTGCCGCAGCTCAAGCGGGTGATCGTCTTCTACCGGGCGACGACCGACGCGGGCATCACCCAGCTCGGCGGCCAGCAGAAGGTCGTGATGACGCCGACGCTCGCCGACAGCCTGACGGCCATCTTCGGGGCGGCGCCGGCGGCGGCCGGCCCCACGGCCGGCCAGACGGCGCCGCCGCCCACGACCACGCAGCCCGGCCCCGGCCCCGCGGCCGGCATCGCCAAGCTGATCAGCCGCGCCAACGCTGAGTTCGAGGCCGCGCAAACGGCGCTGAAGGGCGGCGACTTCGCCGAGTACGGCCGCCAGATCGCCGCCCTGCAGGTGACGCTCCAGAAGCTCAACGCGCTGAAGTGAGATGAGGGCGGCGGGGCGGGGCATGCGCCCCGCCCCGCCGCCCCGCCGCCCGTACTTCCACCCTCCTGAGACCCCTCGCCGCACGAGTTGTCACAACTCGCGCGTCTAGCGCACTTCTTGGACGGCATACTAAGTCACTACGGGGTTTGAGCTCGAGCGCGTCCGGTTTCCTGCCACGCCAGGAGGAATCGCACGCCGGGTGCGTAATCCCGAGACCCGTCGCCCGATCTGGCGACGATTTGTGGCTCGATATGTGCGGGAAGCGGCCGATGCTTCCCCGTAGGAGTGAAAGGACCCTCTGGGCTCGACCGCCCAGGGGCCGTCGGCCCGGGTAACCGGGACGAGGATGGCACGCTCAAAGGGGGCGGTATGAACGGCACGATCAACGGTCCGGCCCGAGCCGGTCATGGCGGGGCCGGGTTCAGCATGATCGAACTGATGGTCACCGTCGTGATCGCCGCGATCGTCTTCGCCGCGATGGTGCCGCTGTTCGGCAACGTCCTGCACAACAGCTTCCTCGACTCGCAGCGCAACTACGCGCAGATCATCGCGCAGGACCGCATCGAGCAGATCCGCTTGCTGGACTACAACACCGTGACGCAGGGGAACCTGACCACCCCGGTGAACACTCCGTCGCCGTTCGGCGACGGCCGTTTCGGGACGACGTATCAGCTGGCCGGGCAGAGGCCGTACGCGGTCACCTATATCGTGACGCCCGAGACGCCCTCCGCGTCGCCCTCTCCGAGCGCCTCCTGGAGCTACAAGCTGATCTCGGTCACGGTCAAGCCGGCGGACAACGGCGCCGCCGTGACGATGACGACGATCCTGAACGACCCTCTGCCCCACGTCTACAGCATGTCGTCGTCGGCGCCCAGCCCGCTGCCGAGCATCGGTGGGTTGACGATCGGCGCCTACTTCAAGGACTGGAGTGACGTCACCACCAAGGGCGTGATCGTCACGCGCATCCAGACCAACGTCACGCCGAACGTCACCTACACGCCGACGCCGGTCAAACAGGTCCCCACGTCGGCCAGCCCTACCGTTCGCTGGACGGGCCTCACCGGGGGCACGAACTACACCTACACGATCTCCGTCTACAGCGTCAACTGGCAGAGCGGAAGCACGGCGCTGGTCACCCCTCCGTTCCATCTGCTGACGAACGCGCTCAAGTACTTCGACACCAACCCGGGCGGCTCGTGATGGGCGCCGGCATGTCGCCATCGCTGCGACGGCGCCTGCGCTCTCAGCGCGGCATGACGATGATCGAGATCCTGATCTCGATGATCATCCTCGCCTGCCTGACCGCCATGTTGATCGCCGTGTGGGTCGACCTGCAGCGCGCCTCGAGCATGGCGATCACGGCCAACGACGAGCGCGGCACGGCGCGCGACGCGCTCGACCGGATCTCGAGTGAGCTGCGCGACGCCCAGCCGATCGTGCTGCACACCGAGACGCCGTCGCCGAGCCCCATGGCGGCCGGCTTCACGGTGGCGAGCCGCTGGGAGGCGGACTTCTACTCGGCGTACAACAGCCCGAGCGTCGCCCCTAACGGCGTCGACATGAGCTCGGTGCGCCTCACTCGCATCTACCTCGACACCAGCGGGTCCAGGCCCTACAAGACCCTGTACTGGCAGCGCGACGACAACAACGACGGCGTCTTCGGCAGCGGCGATCGCAAGGTGGTCATGGCGACGAACGTCGTCAACCCCAGCGTCACCGACACGAGCCAGACGCCGGTCACGTCCTACACGTCGCTCTTCTACTACTGGTGCGTCACCAGCATCGGCGCCTATACGTTGACCGCGCCGACCGACAGCGTCGCGACCTCCGACCTGAACCTCATCTCCGCGGTGAGGGTGCGGATCATCCAGGACAACAACCTGAACCGGCCGCCGGTCCCCGTGGACCTCACCGCGACCGTGCGCGTGCGCAACCACAACTGAGGGGGCAGTCATGGCCAAGGACAAGAGTGAACGAGGGGCCGCGCTGATCCTCCTCATCGGGATCATCGCCGCTTTGGCGATCATCGCGGCCACCACGGTGATGGTGCTGAACAACGAGACGAAGGCCACGGCCCACGTCCAGACGCACAAGGCCTCGATGGACTCGGCGGAGGCGACCCTCGACACCGCGATCACGATCGCCAGGTGGAAGACGATCCCCACCACGAGCACCGGCGGCCAGTGGCTGACGCAGGACGAGGTCTGGACCGCCCTGGCGGGGCTCTTCCCCGCCGGGACGACCCTGAACTGGTTCAAGACTTACGACAACCGGAACCCGATCGACACCAGCGTGTGGTACGACGCGAACGCGGACGGCAAGATCTGGCTGGAGGTCAGCCTCACGTACAAGGGCAAGACCACCCGCATGCGGGTGATGCTGTGGCAGCGGACGCAGAACATGGTCAAGACGCTGCCCCGCGCCGTGGTGTACAGCGACACGGGGATCGATCTCGCCGACTCGAGCGACGTGTACGCGGTCGAGAACGACGGCACGACGCCGTACAAGCCGGCCAACCACGGCGGCGCCTACGCGACGACGATCATGGTGGGCGGCGGCTGGGTGAACGGCAACCCGGCGGCGGCCAAGAACTTCGTCGGCAGCTCGAGCGCCAACCTCGCCGCCGGCGCGCCGGGAACCAACCCGCAGTCCCTCAACATCGACGCCAACGGCACGGTCACGCCCTCGTACACGGGGACCGTGATCGGCGGGGTGGGGCTGCTCAGCGACTACTTCAACCAGCAGCAGCAGTCCGATCTGCAGGCCGAGGCGCAGACCGGCATGACGACGGCGGCGGTGACGGCGCCGACGGCGCCGACGGCGCCGACGGCGCCGACGGCGCCCACGCCGACACCGACCGCGACGCCGAGTTCCACTGTGCTGTCCGGCTGGACGAGCACGACATCGACCACCGCCGTCGACGTCTCGAGCACCGACTACAAGGTCGTCGGCAACCTGACGCTGTCGCGTGGCACGAACACCACCATGCGCACGTTCGCGTTTCGCAAGCTGTACGTGACCGGCAACCTGACGCTGACCGGACCGGTCCAGGTCACCTGCACCGACTTCCTGCGGGTGGACGGCTCGCTCACGGTCAACAACGCGACCACCACGGCGGTGACCGACACGTTCTCCGGCGCGTTCTGGGCCGGCAACACGGCCTCGGGCAGCACCACGACGACGGACAGCGTTGCCGGCGCGGTCACGATCAACGCCGCGTCGTCGTTCTACACGGGCTACAACGCGACGTTCAGCAACACCGCGACCACTGTCGGGAGCCTCTACTCGAAGGGGACCCTGGCGTTGTCGGGGAACACGTCGCTCAGTGCGACCTCGGTCTACAGCAGCGGTGCGACGACCATCAGCGGGGCGACGACCGCGGTCACCGACCAGATCGGCAGTCTGTACGTCGCGGGCTCGGCGGCGAGCAGCGTGACCGGCACGGTCACGCTCAACGCGACCTCGTCGATCTACAGTGCCGGGGCCCTCACCCTGGGCTGCTCGGCGACCACCACCCCGAGGATCTACACCGTCGGCGCGCTCACGCTCCAGGGGAGCAACGTCGCGAACGTCAGCGGGTCGATCTACTCCGGTGGCGCGCTCACGATCAGCAACCCCACGACCAACACCGGGATCCTGTACACGGTCGGCGCCGGCATCGTGACGGGCAACGTGACCGTCAATGCGACCGCCCTGTACGCGGTTGGAGACCTAACGATCAAGAGCGCGACCGCGGCGAAGACCGACCAGTTCGCGTCGGTCTGGGTCGGGGGCACGGCCGACTGGAGCGGCACCACCTCGGTGCAGACGACCAACTACCTGAACGTCAACGCGGCGCCCGGCCCGATGTACATCAGGATCCTGGCGCGCTCCGGCACGTACAACGACGTGTACGGCTACGTCTGGCTGGTCGGCGACGCGGGCACCAGCGACGTGGCCTGCGACTTCGAGTCGACCGGCAACAGCACGGTCATGTGCCCGCTCCTGGGGACGACCGAGAAGACCACGACCAGCGGCCATGTCAACTTCGGGACGATGACCAGGCCCATGGTCTACTACATGGTCTGCGACAACGACGACCTCTACTCGAACACCTGCGAGTGGGGGAGCACGGGTACCTTCTACGGCCTCATGCTTGTCATGGAGGCGCAGCTCGTGGTCTCGAACGGCAACGGCACCACGCCGAACGTCGTCGGCGCGGTGTTCAACGGCACGCCGTACTACAACTGCGACAACACCTACGACAGCTACGACATCGCTCTCACAGACTCGTCGACCATCGCCTACGACCAGGCGGTCATCAACGCGATCATGGACTACGCGATCACCACCATGACGACGACGACCCAGACGATCCCCGGGACGTACCAGCAGCTGTGAGCTGAGCGTCTCGCCGCGGGGCGGGCGCGAAGGCCGGGGGCGGGGGCGCCGTGAGGCGCCCCCGCCCCCTTTTCGCGCCCGCCGGCGTGCCTCGATAGAAGGCGGCGCGACCCCCCGCCGCGTCGCCAGCCGTGACTACAGGGATGAGTCTCGCCCGCCGATGCTTATATGCCGGGACATCGGAACGTGTCACAGCTTCGGACCGCGGTGCACTTCATGGACAGAAGCCCAACAGGGGAAACGGAGACGCTCGGCTTCTCGTCGCGCAGCGACGAGGAGCTCCTGGAGGCATCGGTCACATGCCCCGATCGGTTCGTGGAACTGTACGACCGGCACGCCCGAGGCGTGCTCGCGTTCTTCGCGCGCCGCACGTACGACTCGCAGGTCGCGGCCGACCTCACGGCCGAGACCTTCGCGCAGGCGTTCGCGGGCCGCGCGAGCTTCCGCAATCCCGGTCCCGGCTCGGCCGCGGCCTGGCTCTACACCATCGCCCGCCGGCAGCTCAACCGCTACATCAGGCGGCGGGTGGTCGAAGCGAACTGGCGGCGACGGCTCGGCATGGAGTCCCTGGCGGTGCCATCCGACGCGATCGAGCGGGCCGAGGAGCTGCTCGATCTCGGGGCGGTGCGTGAACAGGTGACCGCGGCGCTCGACATGCTCCGGGGCGATCTGCGCGACGCGGTCACGCTGCGCGTGGTGGACGGCTGGTCGTACGCCGAGGCGGCGGAACGGCTCGGCTGCAGCGAGGCGCTGGTGCGCCAGCGCGTGAGCCGCGGGCTGAGGCAGCTCGCCAAGCACCTGGCGGTGCTCGGAGAGGACCATGGCAGCAGGATTTGACGACTTCCTCGACGACTTGCGCGAGCAGGTGCAGCGATGCGCCGCGGCCGAGGTCGAGGCCGGCGCGGCGACGGCGCGGGAGCGCCGGACGCCGTCGCGGCTGAGGCCCCGTCGCGTCCGTGTGCTCGTCGGCTGGGCCGCCGCCGCGCTCGTGGTCGCGACGGCGGTGGCCGTCACCACCGTGGCGACGCGGCCGGCGCCGGGGCCTTCGGCCTCGCCGGCCGCCAACGGAGTGCTGCCGGGGTCGAGCGCGTTCGCCTACGTGCAACCGCGGGTCACACCGACGCCCGGCGCGACGGCGCCCGTGTCTCCGACGCCGGCCGCGCCGGCTGCCGTCGACTACGTGCTCTGGTCGGTCTCGGCCCGAGCGGTGAACGATGCCTGGGCGGTGGGGTCGCGCAGCGCGGCCGGCAGCGGCGAGCGAGGCCAGTCCTTCGCGCTTCACTGGGACGGCGCGGTGTGGCGTGAGGTGCCCGTCCCCGACGTTGGGGTGCTGACGGCCGTCACGGTCGCGCGCGACGGACAGGTCTGGGCGCTCGGCGGCTCGGGGACCAGCCTGGTGCGCTGGGACGGCACGGCATGGTCGATCCAGCCCACCGGCGCCCCCGCCGGCGGCACGATCACCGCCCTTGCGGCGCTCGCGTCGAACGACGTCTGGGCCGTCGGTCGCCAGCCGGCCGGAGCCTTGATCGAGCATTGGAACGGCGTTGCGTGGCAGAGTGTCTCACCGCCGGTCGATACGCCTCCGTCCGCTTCGCTCAACGCGATCTCTGCGGAGTCGGCGAACGACGTCTGGGCCGTCGGAGGCGGCGCCGACAGGGCCGTCGCCCTGAGGTGGGACGGCGGGCGCTGGACGCTGGTGCCGGGACCGCCTTCGCCGGACGAAGGCGAGACCGGGACGACCGCCCTGTGGGCGGTCGCGGCGGTCTCGCCGGCGGACGTCTGGGCCTCCGGCGGTGGGCTGTGGTCGTGGGACGGCACGCGCTGGCAGCGGTCCGACGACGAGTCGGCCGCCGACGTCAACGGGCCGCTCTCGGCGAGCTCCTCCTCCGATGTCTGGCTGGCCGCCGGCACGACCGGCGCCGCCCACTTCGACGGGTCCGGCTGGCAGATGGTCGCGGCCGACGCGATGGGCATCCCCCCCGGCTCGTCCGTGGTCGTGCGCTCGGTCGACGCCGTGTCGCCGGCCGACGTGTGGCTGGTCGGCGACATCGAGACGACCCCCGGCAGCCCGCCGCAGCCTCTCGTCGTGCACTGGAACGGCAGCGCGTGGCGTGTCGTCGTCGACTCCGTGCGGGTGCCCTGACCGGCGCGGCCGACGGGACCGAGTGTCGAAAGACGGGCGGGGCGTGCGGGAGCACGCCCCGCCCGTCTTCGCCTGTGGCACCGCTTCTTGCCGGCGGCCGGCGGCGCGACCGCTAGACGGATGTCCTCTGTCGCGCCGCCGGCCGCCGGACGACACTGACATCGTACCCTTCGGCCGGATCCGTGCCCGGCGTGCCAGCGAGGGGTCAGGGGCGGCGCGCCTGCACTTCCTGTGCGGCGCGCCGCTCTTTCTGTGCCCGTTCGCGCCGCCACATCCCCGTGACACCGGAGATCGCGCGCGCGGCCCGGTGCCGTGCCGCTCGTTCCCTAGCCGGCCTCGACCTCGAGGCGGCGCAGCTGCTGGTGCACGGTGAACAGCGCTCGCACGACCAGCAACGCGACGGTCACGGCCGTCACCGCCACGGCGGTCAGCAGCATGTACATGATCACGACCTGCAGGCGCACGGCGTCGAGCGGGTTCGCGCCGGCGATGATCATGCCCGTCATGGCGCCGGGCAGGAAGACGATACCCATCGTCTTGGTGTTGTCGATGACGGGGATCATCGCCAGCCGGATCGAGCGCCGCAGCACCGGCTGGGCCGCCTGTCTCGGGCCGGCGCCCAGGGCCAGCGCGGCTTCGATGGCGCCGCGCTGGCCCTGGGCGTCCTCCATCATCCTCACCCCCGTGACCGAGGCCACGTTCATGCTGTTGCCGATGACCATGCCGCCGATCGGGATCAGGTAGCGCGCCGCCGACGAGATGATGCCGAGCCCGACCATGAGGCCGATCGTCAGCGCCGACGACAGGGCGATGGCGGCGAGGGCGATCCAGAAGCGGCCCGGCAGGCCCTTGAAGCGCTGGCCCGAGGTGATGCCGGCGAACACGACCATGGCCAGGAGCATGGCGAGCACGGCGACGGTGCTCTGCGAGCGGAAGATGAGGTCGATCACGTAGCCGATCAGCATGAGCTGGATGAAGGCGCGGATCGAGGCGACGATGACGTCGCGACCCAGGCCCAGGTGCTGCCAGCGCGAAAGGCCGACGGCGATGGCGACCATGACGACCGCGACGGCGACGTTGAAGAAGCTGAAGTGCGAGCCGGCGACGGCGATGACGGGCCCGAAGCTCATGTCGCCTCGTCTGTGACGAGGCGCCCCTCGACGAACAGGCGCATCAGCTCGGTGTCGGGATCGGCGAGCAGCTCGTCCATGGGTCCCTCTTCGACGACGCGCCCGTCCACGAGCAGCAGGCCGCGGTGGCCGATGCGCTGCGCCTGGGCGAGGTCGTGGGTCACGAACAGGCACGTGAGGTCGTCGGCGGCCGCGAGCCGCACCAGGAGGCTCTCCACCTGGCGGCTCGCCGTGGGGTCGAGCGAGGCGGTCGGCTCGTCGAGCAGCAGCAGCTCGGGCCGGTTGGCCAGCGCCCGCGCCAGCGACACCCGCTGGGCCTCGCCGCCGGAGAGCTCGCCCACCGGCTTGCCGGTGAAGTCCGCCGGCAGGCCCACGCGGGCGAGCAGGTCGGCGGCGAGGCCGGGGTCGACGCGCTCGCGGCGCAGCCGCGGGCCGTACAGCACGTTGTCGGCGACCGTGCCGTCGAACAGCGCCGGCCGCTGGAACACCATGCCGGCGCGCCGGCGCAGCTCCTGCACCGGCAGGCTCCGTGCCGGCGCGCCGTCGAGCAGCACCTCGCCGGCGGTCGGCTCGGCCAAGCGGTCCACGCAGCGCAGCAGCGTGCTCTTGCCGCTGCCCGAAGGCCCGAGGATCGTGAAGAAGCGCCCTTCCGGGACCGAGAACGAGACGTCCGACAGGATGGCTCGAGTCTCCCCATCGCTGGTGGGGACGGCGTACCCCAAGCCGCGCACGACGAGCTTGGGGACAGGCTGTCCGGGCTCCGTCACGAGGCTACCTTACCCCACGGGCTGTATACTCGAGCCGGTGATGGGGCGGGCGCGGGCGCTGCCCGCGCCCGCCCCATCACTCCTTCATCTCGCACGGCGGGCGATTAGCTCAGGGGTAGAGCACCTGCCTTACAAGCAGGGAGTCGCTGGTTCAAATCCAGCATCGCCCACCACGTCCTCGACAGCGCTTCCCCCTGAGCGATGGCACGTCGTGCGCCCCCGGCCCTGTGCCCCGGTCAGGCGAGGTCGAACCGGTCGAGGGTCATGACCTTGTCCCACGCGGCGACGAAGTCGCGCACGAACTTCTCCTGCGCGTCGTCACTGGCGTAGACCTCGGCGATCGCGCGCAGCTGGGAGTTCGACCCGAAGACCAGATCGACGCGGCTCGCCGTCCACCGGGTCTCGCCCGTCGACCGGTCGCGGCCCTCGAAGGTCTGCTCGGCGTCAGCGACCGGCTGCCAGGCCGTGCCCATGTCGAGGAGGTTGACGAAGAAGTCGGTCGTCAACATCCCCTTCCGGGCCGTCAGCACGCCGAGGTCCGACCCGCCGTGGTTCGCGCCGAGCACGCGCAGGCCGCCCACGAGCACCGTCATCTCCGGAGCGGAGAGCGTGAGCAGGCTCGCCCTGTCGACGAGCAGGTGCTCTGCGGGCCGCCGGCCGTCGCCGTCCAGGTAGTTGCGGAACCCGTCCGCGACCGGCTCGAGCACGGCGAACGCCTCGATGTCCGTCTGCTCCTGTGTCGCGTCCGTACGGCCCGGGGCGAAGGGCACCTCGACGGCGAAGCCGGCGTCCCTCGCGGCCTTCTCGACGGCGGCGCAGCCGCCCAGCACGATCAGGTCGGCGAGCGAGATCCGCGTGCCGGTCGCCTGCGTCTCGAACTGCTGCCGGATCGTCTCGAGCGTGCCCAGCACCTGCGTCAGCCGCGCCGGCTCGTTGACGGCCCAGCCGTTCTGCGGCGCGAGGCGGATGCGGGCGCCGTTGGCGCCCCCGCGCTTGTCGGTGCCGCGGAACGTCGACGCCGAGGCCCAAGCGGTGGAGACGAGCTGCGATATCGTCAGTCCGGAGGCGAGGATCTTCTCCTTGAGGGCCGCGACGTCCTGCGCTCCTACAAGCGGGTGGGAGACCGCAGGCACCGGGTCCTGCCACAGCTGCGGCTCGAACGGCACCAGCGGACCGAGGTAGCGGCTGATCGGCCCCATGTCGCGGTGCGTCAGCTTGAACCACGCCTTCGCAAACGCGAGGGCCAGTTCCTCTGGATGCTCGTGGAACCGCCGCGAGATGGGCTCGTAGACCGGGTCCATGCGCAGCGCGAGATCGGTCGTGAGCATGACCGGCGCGTGCCGCTTCGAGGGGTCGTGGGGGTCCGGCACGGCATCCTTCGCCGCGGGGTCGGCAGGGACCCATTGATGTGCGCCGGCGGGGCTCTTCGAAAGCTTCCACTCGTAGCCGAACAGCGTATCGAAGAAGCTGGTGTCCCACGCCGCCGGCGTGGGGGTCCAGGCGCCTTCGAGGCCGCTGGTGATGGTGTCGTCGCCGTTGCCGGTGCCGTACGCGTTGCGCCATCCGAGACCCATCTCCTGCAGCGGGGCGGCCTCAGGCTCCGGTCCCACGTTGCCGGCGTCCGCCGCGCCGTGGGTCTTGCCGAACGTGTGCCCGCCTGCGATGAGGGCGACGGTCTCCTCGTCGTTCATGGCCATGCGCCGGAACGTCTCGCGGATGTCGACGGCCGCGGCGAGCGGATCGGGGTTACCGCCGGGGCCTTCGGGGTTCACGTAGATGAGGCCCATCTGGACGGCGGCCAGCGGGTCGGCGAGCTCGCGGTCGCCGCCGTAACGCTCGTCCCCGAGCCAGGTGTGCTCGGCACCCCAGTCGATGTCCTCCGGCTCCCACACGTCCTCGCGGCCGCCGCCGAAACCGAACGTCGTGAACCCCATCGATTCCAGGGCGCAGTTGCCGGCGAGGATCATGAGGTCGGCCCAGGAGATCTTGCGGCCGTACTTTCGCTTGATCGGCCACAGCAGCCGGCGCGCCTTGTCGAGGTTCGCGTTGTCGGGCCAGCTGTTGAGCGGGGCGAACCGCTGCGTGCCCGAGCCCGCTCCGCCGCGACCGTCGCTGATCCGGTAGGTACCGGCGCTGTGCCACGCCATGCGGATGAACAGCGGGCCGTAGTGGCCGTAGTCGGCCGGCCACCACTGCTGGGAGTCGGTCATCAGCGCCAGGAGGTCGCGCCGGACGGCCTCGAGGTCGAGGGTGGCGAACTCGGCGGCGTAGTCGAAGCCCGCGCCCATCGGGTCGGCCGCCGACGGGTCGCGGTGCAGCACCGTCAAGTCGAGCTGGCCGGGCCACCACTCGCGGACGGTCGCCGCTCCGGTCATGTGCCGGACCGGGGTCTCGATCTCGTCGGACATGTCCATCTCTCCTCTCATGGCAGCGGCGCGACCATCGGGCCGATGAGATGAGCGCCACTCGGGGCTTTTCCCCTGATTCTAGCGTCGGGCTGCCGGTCCCGGGAGCCGCTCGGCGTTGTACCCACGACGGCGGGTAGGATGCCTCACGAACGGGGTAGGATGCCTCACGGATCGGTCCTGCCATCGACGAACGGGAGAGTCTATGAGTGAGATGATGGTCCTCGGCTTCGAGAACGAGGCCGACGCCGACGCCTTCGGCGTCAAGCTGGCGCAGCTGCAGAAGGACATGATCGTGCAGCTCGAGGATGCGGCCGAGGTCGTACGCGACGCCGACGGCAAGCCGCACGTCAAGCACGGTCACGGTCTGGTCGGGGCGGGCGCTCTGGGCGGCGCGTTCTGGGGCATGTTGTTCGGCCTGCTGTTCTTCATCCCGTTCCTGGGTCTTGCGATCGGCGCCGGCATGGGCGCCCTGTTCGGCAAGATCGGCAAGACGGGCATCGACCGGCAGGTCCTCGAGCAGATGGGCGACGCGGTGCCGCCGGGCAAGGCCGGCTGGTTCCTGCTGATCGGCCAGGTCACCGAGGACAAGTGGCTGGCGGCCGTCGAGGGCACGAACGCCAAGGTCGTGCGCACCAACCTCACCGCCGAGCAGGAGGCCCAGCTCAAGGAGGCCTTCGGCGCCAAGAAGCACGAGAAGTAGGGATCGCTCGATCGCGTGAGGGGCGGGGGCGGGCTCGTGAGCCCGCCCTCGCCCCTCACGCGTCTCCGCCGGCTGTGCCCGGCTGACCGTCCGCCGGTCGACCCCCGTCATCTCCTCGCCCCTCGCTCACGGCGCGTGCTAGCATCCCGCCAGTGAGTCCGAGCGAGGGGCGATGAGCGAGACCGCGACAGAGCCGGAGGCAGCCCGCAAGGGCCTCAGCGCCCACGTGCCGGGGATCGCGATGCTCAGGTCCTATCAGGCGTCGTGGCTGCGCCCCGACCTGGTGGCCGGCATCGTGCTGGCGGCCATCCTCGTGCCCCAGGGCCTCGCCTACGCCGAGCTCGCCGGCGTGCCGGCGGTCACCGGCCTGTACACGACCATCGCCTGCCTCGTCGCGCTACGCCCTCATGGGGCCCTCGCGCGTGCTGGTGCTCGGCCCCGACTCCTCGGTCTCGCCGCTGATCTTCGCCGCGATCGTCCCGCTGCTGGCGGGCGGCAACGACCCGGCCACCGCGATCGCGCTCGCCGGCATGCTGGCGCTCCTGGTCGGCGCGATCGAGATCGGGCTGGGCATCGGCAAGCTGGGGTTCGTCGCCGACCTGCTCTCGAAGGAGGTGCAGGTCGGCTACATGAACGGGCTGGCCGTGACCATCGTCGTCGGCCAGCTGCCCAAGCTGTTCGGGTTCTCGACCGACGCCAGCGGCTTCATCGCCGAGGTGAAGGCGTTCGTGACAGGCCTCGACGAGACCAGCGCTCGTCACCCTCGCGCTCGGCGTGGCGATCCTGGCGGTGCTGTTCCTGCTGCCGCGCCTGACGCGGCGGGTGCCCGCCGTCCTGGTAGCGGTGGTCGGGGCCATCGTCGTGACGGCCGTCTTCGGGCTTGCCGAGCACGGGGTCGACGACGGTCGGGACGCTGCCCCAGGGTCTGCCGGTGCCCACGTTCCCGTGGACGGGCTGGGGCGACATCCCCGAGCTGACGCTCGCCGCCCTGGGGATCGTGCTCGTGTCGCTGGCCGACACCATCGCGACGTCGACGAGCTTCGCGGCCCGGCGCGGCGACGAGGTCGACCCCAACCAGGAGATGATCGGGGTCGGGTCGGCCAACATCGCCGCGGGCCTGTTCCAGGGCTTCGCCGTGTCGGTAAGCGGCTCGCGGACCGCGGTGGCGACGGAGTCGGGGGCCAAGACCCAGGTCACCGGCCTGGTCGGCGCCGGCGTGGTCATGCTCGTGCTCGTCCTCATCCCGGGGCTGTTCCGCAACCTCCCCAACACCGCCCTCGCCGCCGTGGTGATCGCCGCGGCGTTCTCGCTGGCCGACGTCCGCGTCCTCAAGACGTACTGGAGAGTGCGCAAGACGTCGTTCCTGCTGTCGCTGACGGCCACGCTCGGCGTGATCCTGCTCGGCGTGCTGCAGGGGATCGTGATCGCCGTCGTGCTGTCGATCTTCCTGTTCTTCCGGCGCAACTGGTGGCCGCCGGGCGAGGTGCTCGGGTACGACGCGGGGCTGGACGGGTGGCACGACCTGAAGCGTCACCCCGACGCCGAGCAGATCCCGGGTGTGATCGTCTATCGCTGGGAGGCCCCGCTGTTCTTCGCCAACGCGGGCATGTTCCGGCAGCAGATCCGCCGTCTGGCCCGCCGTGAGCACCCGCGCTGGATCGTGCTGCAGTGTGAGGCGGTCACCGACATCGACCTGACCGCCGCCGACGTGCTCAAGCGGCTCGACCTCGAGCTGAACGCGCAGGGAGTGCACCTCGCCTTCGCGGAGCTGCGCACGCGCCTGCGCGACCTGGTCCTGCGCTACGGGCTGCTCGAGACCCTGGACCGCGACCACTTCTACCCGTCGCTGCGGCAGGCGATCGAGGAGATCAGGCGGGAAGAGGGGGACTGATCGGAGAGGCGCCGGGCGCCTACCCCAGCGGCTCGGCGATCGCGATCAGCTCTTCGGACTCGTTCGAGAAGGCCGCGCGGTCGTAGCCGCCGTAGAGGGCGACGACGCGGAAGCCGGCGCGGGCGAGCAGGTGCTCGAGCTCGTAGCGCCAGATGTAGCGGATGGGGAACTGCTCGGTCACGCGCCGGCTCGGCGCCTCGTCGCCCGGCTCGGTGATCTCGTAGGTCATCTCGCACTGGTTGGCCTGGAAGGCGCGCCCGTACTCGAGCACGGTGCCCCACCAGCGGATGATCCTCCCGCCCTCGCAATGGACGACCTCGTCGGGCACCTCGTCGTCGGCCTCTCCGCCGGCGTAGAGCAGCGCCGGGTCGGGGTTGAACAGATCGAGCACGAGCCTGCCGCCGGGCTGCAGGTGGGCGTGGCAGCGCGCCAGGCAGGCGAGCTGCGGCTCGACCCCCATGAGGTGCTGGAAGCCGCGGAAGGGCGCGGTGACCAGGGCGAAGCGGCGGCCGAGCTCGAACGAGGTCATGTCGGCCTGCACCAGCATGACGCGCGCACGGACCTCGTCGGGCTCGGCCGCCAGGTTGTGCCGGCACCGCGCCAGCATGTCGGGCGAGAGGTCGAGGCCGACGATCTCATGGCCCGCACGCGCCAACGGGACCAGCACTCGACCGGTTCCGCAACCGAGCTCGAGGATGGGGCCGCCGTCGGCCGCGTCCGCGGCGACGGCGGCCCAAAAGCCGTGGTCCTGGCGGTCGGCGTAGACGCAGTCGTAGATCTCGGCCAGCTCGGCCGAGTCGTAGGCGTCGTAGGTGAAGCGGTCGTCGGTCGTCATGGAGGCGCCTCCGCCGGTCGGGCGTCTCGGCCGGCTCAGCCCTACAGGGGCAGGCCGGCCTCGAGCTGGGCCATGGCGTCGTCGAACAGCTTGACGTAGTCGGCCATGTCCTGGTCGGGCGGCTCGGGCGCGGCCAGGAACACGCCCATCACCAAGCCGATCAGGGCGCCCGAGAAGGTGCGCACGGCGAGCTCGTCGGGCGAGCGCCCCACGCGGCGCGCCACCATCTCGGCGAGGACCTCGATGTAGCCGACCAGGTCGCTCAGCATGCGGGCTCGGATCTCCGGCACCTCGGCGGCCAGCCGCTGGCGGTCGAGCTGCGCCTCGAGCTCTTCGGGCGACAGCTTGCTCCACGTCTCCTTGAAGGCGCGTCGCAGCGCCTCGATCACGCTCAGCTCGGCCGGCTGCGCCTCGAACGCGGCGAACATGACAGGGTCGGTCGAGTCGAACAGGACGACATCTTCCTTGGTCGGGAAGTACCGGAAGAAGGTGCTCGGCGACACCTCGGCGGCGGCGGCGATCTGCTCGACGGTCGTGGCGTCGTAGCCTTGCTCGCGGAAGAGCCGCATCGCGTGTTCCTGGATGGCGGCGCGGGTCTTGAGCTTCTTGCGCTCGCGCAGCCCGAGCGTCAGGCCGGTGTTCTGGTGGGCGGGTCTGTCAGCCTCCGGTGCCATGCGCCGATTCTCCACCCTCGGCGGCCGCTCCCGCAACGGGCAGGGGCTCGCGCGGGCGGGTGGGGACGGCGGCCGGCGCCGTGCCGGCCGACCGGCGGGGCAGGAAGACGAGCGCCAGCACGGCGCCGGCCGCCGCGATCAGCCCGCAGACCACGAGCATCACGTCCATGCCGTGCACGTACGCGTGGGTCACCTGCGCGAACAGCGCGGCGGAGCCGAGCTGATGCGCGACGGCGGCGCCTCCGGCGACGCCGTCGCGCACCGCGGCCGCCGCCGCGGCCGGCAGCCCGTCCGGGTGAAGGCCCGAGCGGTAGGCGGCGTTGAGCACCGACCCGAGGATGGCAACGCCGAAGGTGCCGCCGACACCGCGCAGCGTCATGACCAGGGCTGAGCCGACTCCGGTGTGGTCTTCGTCGAGGGCGCCGAGCGCGGCGTCCATGGCGGCGGGCAGGGCGAAGCCCAGCCCGCCGCCCACGACCGCGATCCAGAAGGCGGCGAAGCCGTAGCCGACGCCGACGTGGGTCAGCGAACCCACGAGCAGCCCGGCGGCCATGAGCGCGAAGCCGATCGTGGCCGTGACCCGTGTGCCGGTGCGGGGGGCGAGCCGGTCCGAGCAGAGCGCGCCGGCGATGAGGCCGCCGATCAGCGGCAGCAGGCGCAGGCCGGCCCCGAGCGCGTCGACGCCGACGATCGCCTGGAAGTACGTCGGCACCGTGAAGAGCAGCCCGAACGTGGCGAACGACACGATCGTCGCGAGCACGGTGCCCCACGTGAAGGCGCGCGAGCGGAACAGCGTCAGGTCGACGAGCGGCGGCGCTTGGCGGCCCCCGGGCCGCCCGAGCCGCCGCTCCCAGGCCACGAACCCGGCAAGAATGGCGCCGCCCGCGGCGATCGAGCCGATCGCCGCCGCGTCGCCCCACCCCTTCTGCCCGGCTTCGATCAGGCCGTAGGTGAGCACCGTCAGCCCCAGGCTCGAGACGACGATGCCCGCGGCGTCGATGCGCGGCCGGGTCTCCGCCCGCGATTCGGGCATGAGCGCGGCGACCGCCACCAGCGCGACGGCGACCACCGGCACGTTGATGAGGAACACGGAGCCCCACCAGAAGCGCGTCAGCAGCCAGCCGCCGAGGATCGGGCCGATCGGATAGGCGATCATCATCATGCCCATCACGACGGTGATCGCGCGCTGCCGCTCGTCTTCGGCGAACAGCACGGGGATGACGGCCAGCAGCATCGGCACGATGAAGGCGGCGCCGAGCCCGAGCACGGCGCGGGCGGCGATCAGGGCGCCGGCCGACGGCGCGTAGGCGCAGGCCATTGAGGCGGCCGCGAACACGACCAGGGCGGCCAGCAGCACCTTCTTGCGGCCGTAGCGGTCGCCGACCAGGCCCGCGGGCAGCAGCAGGGCGGCGAAGACCAGGGCGTAGGAGTCGGCGAACCACTGCAGCCCCGAGGTAGAGGCGTGAAGCGATGTGGCCAGGGTCGGCAGCGCCAGGTTGAGGACGGTCAGGTCGAGGCCGACCACCAGGCCGCTGAGGGCGAGCGCCGCCAGCGTCCACCAGCGCCGGTTCTCGGGAGCGAACATGGCAGCTCCAATCTTTCGACAGAGATTCCTAAGTGATAGTTTGTGTCAGAAAGTGGTGACTGTCAATACACTCCTGCGCAGTCCAAGAGAAACACGGCAAGTGCCGGCCGCCGCGAGCCCCGGCCCGCGACTTTCGCCGTCCGGGCCCACCTGCTACAATGCGTTCTCGCTGCACGGCGGCCGGTCCCATCCGACCGGTCGTTCGCTTCTTTCGCGGGGGCGTAGTTCAGCTGGTTAGAACGCCGGCCTGTCACGCCGGAGGTCGCGAGTTCGAGTCTCGTCGCTCCCGCCACTCACCCTCTTGTCGCCCCCGCCGGCGTCCCCACCGCCTGGTGCGACCGACCCGCGCGGTACGTGCGGCCGTTCCGGCAGCCCGGGTCCGCCTGCCCGCCTCCGGGAGTAAAGGATTCGGGGTGGGCCGTCGTTAATACCTCCGAGAGCGCCGAAACGGCGCGGTCGCGGCATGTCGCGAGGCTGGTGGACCGGAGACGTCGGCTCGCCCACCCCACGGCTCGATGACGCGGCCGTCACCATCGAATCGGGGGTGCCGCATGCGAGCCCACAGTCACCGGTCGGGACGTCCCTTCCTCTTCTTCGGTCTGTTGCTGGTGCTTGTGGCCGCGGGCGCCGCCCCGGCGGCGGCGAACGTCGCCGCCCCCGGCGGCGCCTGGTACTGGGAGAACCCGGTCCCGCAGGGCGACACGATCAGCGCCATGACCTTCGTCGACGCCGACACCGGCTGGGTCGTGGGCTCGGCCGGGCTCATCATGAAGACCAACGACGGCGGCGCCACGTGGACGCCCCAAGGCGGAGCCAGTCAGACGTTCTTCGACGCCGTCGTCTTCGCCGACGCCAGGACGGGATGGGCCTGTGGACAGGACTCCACGACCGGCGACGCCGCGATGTACGGGACGACGGACGGCGGCGCCACCTGGGCGCCTCAGGCGCTGCCGCTGGCCCCGGGCAACGGGCGCGAGCTGACGTCGATCTGCGCGCTCGACGCGCTCGACCTGTACGCGGTCGGGACCGGCGGCGCGATCCTGCACAGCACCGACGGCGGCGCCGTCTGGGCCCAGGCGCCCTCGCCCACGCTGAACGACCTCGTCTCGGTGACGTTCAAGAGCGTCAACAACGGCTGGGCGGTCGGCGGCAACGGCGAGATCGTGCGCACCAACAACGGCGGCCTGACCTGGTTCCCCGAGGTCTCGGGGACGGCGACCAACCTGACCAAGGTCACGTTCGCGAACCTGTACCAGGGCTACGCGGTCGGCCAGGCCGGGGTGGTCCGCTACACGAACAACGGGGGATCGACCTGGACCGGCATCGGCCCCGGCACCAACGACCTCTACGACGTCGCCGTGGTCGGCGGAGGCGTCTACGTGGCGGGTGATGCGGGCGAGCTCGACGTCACCACCGACGGCGGCGCGACCTGGAGCACCATCGGGCCTGGGGGAGCCCGCACGATCCACGCCATGACGGTGCTGAGCTCGACCGACCTGCGCGTCGCCGGTCAGAACGGCATGTTCCAGCGCACGGTCGACGGCTCGACCTGGACCCCGATGTGGTGGGCGACCACCACGCAGGCGCTTCGCGGCGTCGCCTTCGGCGACGCCGCCGACGGCTGGGCGGTCGGCGCGGCCGGCATGATCGTGCACACGGGCAGCGGCGGCGCCAACTGGTACCGGCAGGAATCCGGCACGGCGGCGCCGCTGAACGGTGTGGCGACCGCCGCGACCTCGGGCACGCCCGAGGTGTGGGCGGTCGGCAACGCGGCCGGCGGGCAGGGCACGATCGTGACCAGCGCCGACGGCGGCCTGACGTGGGGCCAGCAGACCTGTCCGCTGAACCGGGCCCTCAACGGCATCTTCATGAAGGATCAGCTCAGCGGCTGGATCGTGGGCAACAACGGCACCATCCTCACGACGGCCAACGGCGGCGGCGCGTGGACCGCGCAGGTGTCGAACGCGGCGGGCATCGCCCTCGACGCCGTCGACTTCGCCTTCGACGGCGGCACCGGTTCGTCGCGCGGCGTCGTGGTCGGGGCCGCCGGCAACGTCCGCTACACCACGGACGGCGGGACGACGTGGTCGACCGGCGTCTCGGGCGTCGGCGGCGAGCTGTTCGCCGTCGACATGATCGACATCGCCGACGGCTGGGCCGTCGGCGCGGCGGGCGTGATCCTCAAGACCACCGACGGCGGCGCCACCTGGACGCCGCAGACCTCGAACACGGGCGCCAACCTCTACGCCGTGGACTTCGTGGACGCGACCCACGGCACGGCGGTCGGGGCCGCCGGGGCGGTCGTGACGACCGCCGACGGCGGCACGACCTGGACCGTGGAGCCATGGATGTGGGACGAGGACATGCACGGCATCGCGGCCGTCGACGCCTCCCACGTCTGGCTGTGCGGCACGAACGGCGCCATCGTCTCCGACTTCAACCCGAACACGATGGGCGTGACCAATCTCAAGGGGAACCCGGGCGACGCCAAGATCACCGTCTCGTGGACGAACCCCGCGGCGGGCTTCGGCGGCGTGATGGTCTACTTCTCGACGCTGCGCTGCGCGAGCGACGTCAACGACACCTACGGGCAGTCGGTCGCCTACGAAGGCACCGGCACGTCGCTGGTGCGCACCGGCCTGCAGAACAACACCGCGTACTACTTCACCGTGTTCGTGCGCGACACGAGCGGTACGTGGTCGAACCCGCAGACCCTGGTGGTGGTGCCGATCCCGACCTTCAAGGTGACACTGGCGGCCAAGCCGTCGACGCAGGTCTCCGGCAAGGCGATCAAGTTCAGCGGCAAAGTGACGCCGTCGGGCGCCGCCGCGGGCGGCTCCGTGTACATCCAGCGCTACACCGGGAGCTGGAAGACCGTCGTCAAGGCCAAGGTCTCGTCGAGCGGCTCCTACTCCGTGTCCAAGTCCCTGAGCCGCGGCACGTACAAGATGCGGGCGTACATGCCGGGCACCGCGAAGGCACTGGTCGGCTACTCCGCCGTGCGCTACGTGACCTGGAAGTGAGGGGCTGATCCCACCGGGGGCGGGGCGCGGCCATCTGGCCGCGCCCCCGCCCCCTTCTTGTGCGGCGGCCCGCGTTCGCGCGCCGCCACGCGAACACGCTCGCGCCACGCCCCGTCAGACTCAATGGATGGCGTATGCTGGCGGCGGCGACCAGGGAGGCGACGTGGTGGCGGAGACGGCGGGCGGCACGCGGACCGTGCAGGAGCTCGGCGGGGCCGTGCGCGAGCGCGTCGGCACGGTGATCGTCGGCAAGGACGAGCAGATCGGCCTGGTGCTGGCGGCCCTGCTGGCCGAGGGCCACGTGCTGATCGACGACGTGCCCGGTCTGGCCAAGACGCTGCTCGTCCGCACGCTTGCCGCCTCTCTTGGTCTCTCGTTCTCGCGCATCCAGTGCACGCCCGACCTGCTTCCGGGCGACGTCACCGGCAGCCAGGTCTTCGACCAGAAGGCCGGCGAGTTCCGCTTCCGGTCCGGCCCCGTGTTCGCCAACCTGGTCCTCGCCGACGAGATCAATCGCGCCACGCCGCGCACGCAGTCGAGCTTCCTCGAGGCGATGGAGGAGCGCACGGTGACCGTCGACGGCGAGGCGCACCCGCTGCCACGCCCGTTCCTCGTGCTGGCGACGCAGAACCCGGTGGAGCTGAAGGGGACCTTCCCGCTACCCGAGGCGCAGCTCGACCGGTTCCTGATGCGCATCCGGATGGGGTATCCGAGCGCCGAGGAGGAGCGCGCGATGCTGGGCCGGTTCCGCGACGCCGACCCGTTGGCCGAGGTCACGCCGGTGGCCGGCGCGGCGGAGCTGCTCGCCGGCCGCGACGCCGTGCGCGGCGTCTACGTGAGCCCGGACATCGAGCGGTACGTGGTCGAGGTCGTGCGGGCGACACGCGAGAGCGCGGCGCTCGCGCTCGGCGCGAGCCCCCGGGCGGCCCTCGCGCTGATGCGCGTGGCGCAGGCGCGGGCGGCGCTCGCCGGCCGGGACTACGTGGTGCCCGACGACGTGACCGGCCTCGCCGTGCCGGTGCTGGCGCACCGGCTGCTGCTCGGCCGCGACGCGGCCGTCGAACGGCGTGACGCGGCCGGGATCGTGGCCGAGCTGGTCGCGAGCGTGCCGGTGCCCGTCGAGGGGGAGGGCGGGCGGGGTTGAGGTGACCCTGCGCGGCGTTCTCCTGGCCGGTCTGGCGGGCGCGGTCGTGGCCGCGCTGGCGGGCTCGCGCCTGCTGCTGTTCGCCGTGCTCGCCGTCACCGCGCTGCTCGCGCTGGCGCTCCACGCCCGCGCCCACCTGTTCGATCGCGTGGAGTACGTGCGCGAGCTGTCGCGCACGCGGGTGCCGTTCGGCTCCGAGGTGGAGGTCGCCACCTCCATCGCCAACCGCAAGCTCGTCCCGCTCGTGTGGCTGCACGTGACCGACGCCTGGCCGGCCGGCGTCGAGGCCCTGGGCGGCAAGGTGCGGCCGGCGCCGGCGCGCGGCGGCCAGACGCTGAGCCAGACGCTGTTCGTGCGCTGGTACGAGCGCGTGCGCCACCGCTACCGCGTCCGCTGCGTCGAGCGCGGCGTGCACAGCTTCGGGCCGGCGACGATGGAGGCCAGCGACCCGTTCGGCCTGGGCGGGGTCGAGCAGGCGGTCGCGACGCAGTCGACGCTCGTCGTCCTGCCGAAGGTCCTCGACGTGCCCGGGCTCGACGTCGTGCTCGGCCGGCCGCTGACGGGAGTGCCGGCGGCGCGCTCGCTGGCGCGCGACCCCAGCGCGTTCGTGGGCGTGCGGCCGTACGCGCCGGGGGATCCGCTGCGGGCCGTGAACTGGCGCGCGACTGCCCGGACCGGGGAGCTGCACAGCAACGTCTGGGAGCCGACGACGCAGGCCGAGGTCGTGCTCCTGCTGAACGCGCAGACGCACCGCTACGTGTACGAGGGGATGGCGCCCGACACGATCGAGCTGCTCTGCGTCGTCGCCGCGTCGCTGGCGGCGGCGCTGGACGGGGCCGGCTTCGCCGTCGGCCTGGCCTCGAACGCGCGCCTGGCGCGCGTGCGCGGCCAAGCCGTGGTCGCGCCGGCCACCGGGGCGCTGACGGAGATCCTCGACGTGCTCGCGCGCGTGATCGTCTACCCACCGCCGCCGTTCGAGACGCTGCTGGCCGACGAGCTCGACGACGTCGCGGCGGCGCCGGGGGACCGCGAGTACCTGCTGGTCACGCCGCCGCTGCACGGCGACGCGCCGCGGCTGCTGGCCCAGCTCGCGGAGCGTCGGCCGGTCCGCATCGTGCTGGTGGGAGGACGGGGCGGGGCGGCGGGCGAGCCGGCGGCCGCCGGCGAGCCGGCCACCGCCGGCCCTGCCGCCGCCCCCGGCTGGCCTGCCGACGCCGTCGTGCCGGCCGACTTCGACTGGAGGGCCGCCGATGCGCTGGCGCTGGCTTGACGACCTGATCGTCCCGGCGCTGGCCGTCGCCCTCGAGGCGACCTGGGCCGCGTTCGTGGTCGCCGGGCTGCTCGACCTGGCGCCGGCCGCGGGGTTCGCCGTCGCCGTCGCCGGCATCGGTCTGGGAGCCGTGGTCGGAGAGGCGGCGCGGCGCCGGCGAGCCGGCGCCGCGCCGCCCTTCCTCATCGCGCCGGCGGTCGTGCTGGTCGCCGCCGTCTGCGTCGTCCTCGTCGGACCCGACACTCCCGGCAGGTGGGGCGCGGCGGTCGCCGGGGCGTTGCTGGTCGCCGGTGGCGCGATCGCGCTGGGCGTGCGCATCGGCGGGCGGGACCTCGTGCCCGAGGCCGTCCCGGGCCGCGCGGCGCGAGCCTTCGCCGTCGTGTTCGTCATCGTGCTGGCCGGCAAGGGGAGCGGCAGGCCGATCCCCGGCGGGGCCGCGGGCATCACCGCGACGATCGTGCTGTCGGTGCTGTTGCTGCTGGCGGCGCGGCTGGCCGCCACCGGCCGGACCGTCAGCGTGAGCCGCGGGGCGCGCCTGTTCTGGGTGGGCACCGTGACCGTGGGCGTGGCGCTCGTGGTCGGCGCGGCGGCGCTCCTCGGCGGCGCGCTGCCGGCGGCCGTCGTCCTCTGGCCGTTCGCCCAGGTCTGGCGCCTGATCGCGTATGTGGCGATCGGGCTCGGCTACGCGCTCGGGATGCTGCTCTACCTCCTCCTGCCGTTGGCCCGCCGGGTGCTGCGTCTCTTCGGCGGTCCGCACACCCCGCCACAGTTGCGGAACAACTCGCCGGCGCTCCAGCCGTTGCGCCAGGGTCATCCGCATGGGCTGGTGTTCGCCGTCCTCATGGCGGTCGTCGCCGTCGCGCTGCTGGTCGTGCTCATGCTGCTGGTCAAGCGCATCTGGCCGCACCACGCCGACACGGACGTGGACGAGGAGCGCGAGTCGGTCTGGTCGGCCGACGAAGCGCTGCGCGCCGGGGGGCGCCGGCTGCGGCGGGTGATCGGCCGGGTGGCGCGGGCGCGCGAGGCGCGCCCGCGCCACCCGGCCGAGGCCGTGCGCTCCGAGTACCGCCGGCTGGAGAGGGCGCTCGCGCGCCGCGGCCGCGAGCGGCCGCCCGGCGCGAGCGCCCGCCGCTTCCTCGAGGATCTGGCTCCGCGGGAAACCGGGTCCGAGGCTGAAGTTGCCGGTGGTCCGGCGCTCGACGCTCCGGCCGGCATCCTGTGCGGCATCTACGAGCTGGCGCGCTACTCCCAGCACGCGGTCGGCTGGAAGGACGTGGAGCGGTTCCGGGAGGGTGCGGCGGCGCTGCTGGCGGCGCTGCCGGCCGCGCCGGCGTGACCGCGTGCCGGCGCGCCTAGAACTCGGCCGGCAGCGCCTTCATCTGCGCCGCCGTGAACACCGGCCCGTCCTTGCAGACGTAGACGCTGCCGATGTTGCAGCGCCCGCACTTGCCGACGCCGCACTTCATCCGGTTCTCGAGGGTGGTGTAGACGTGATCGTCGCTGAAGCCGAGCTTCTCGAGCACCGGCAGCGTCAGCTTGACCACGATCGGCGGGCCGCAGAGCACGGCCACCGCGTTCTCGGCGCTCGGCGCCGTCTGCTCGACGACCGGCGTGACGTAGGCCACCTCGCCGGTCCAATCCGGGGTCTGCCCACCGGGGTCGACGGTCCGCACCAGGCGCACGTCGTCGCGGCCCCCCCACTCCTCGAGCTCGCGCTTGTAGACCAGGTCGGCCACGCTGCGGGCGCCGTAGACGATCGTCACGTCGCCGAACTCGTCGCGGCGGTCGAGCACGTCGAGGATCACGCAGCGGACCGGCGCCAGGCCGATGCCGCCGGCGACGAACACGATGTTCTTGCCCTTCCAGGAGCCGACGGGGAAGTGGTTGCCGTAGGGTCCCCTGAAGCCGAGCGTGTCGCCCGGGTTCACGTCGCGCATGGCGCGTGTGACCTTGCCGGCGGCCTTGAAGGTGCACTCGACGGCGTCCAGCCGCGTCGGTGGGCTGGCGATGCAGAAGGTCGCCTCACCGGCGCCGAACAGCGAGAACTCGCCGAACTGCCCCGCCTTGAAGCTGAACGCCTCTGCCGCGGCCGGGTCGTTGAAGACCAGGTGGAAGGTGCGCGTGTCGGGCGTCTCTTCGATCACCCGTTCGACGGTCATCAGATGGGGCTGGTACAGATGGGCGGCGGCCGGCGGAGCCGCGCCGCCGCCCGTCTTCGCGTTCGCCGGCAGGGCGCTCACGCGGCGCCCTCCGACTCGGCGGCTGCCGCCGCGTCGATCGAGGCCAGGATCTCGGCCAGGTCCTGGCCGGCGGGACACGCGCGCGAACAGCGGCCGCAGCCGGTGCACAGGACGTCCCCGAACTTCATGGGGTAGATGAGGAACTTGTGGTTGACGCGCTGACGGAAGCGGGCGTTCTGGTCGTCGCGGGGGTTGTGGCCCGACGCGTGCAGGGTGAACTCGCAGGTCTGGCAGGCGTCCCAGTTGCGGCGACGGGCGCCGCGTCCGACACCCTCTTCCTCGTCGACGATGTCGAAGCAGTGGCACGTCGGGCACACCGCGGCACAGGCGCCGCAACCGTTGCAGCGCGGGCCCAGCATCTCCCAGAACGGGTCCTCGAAATGGGTGTCGATCCATTGCTTGACGAGGTTGGTGTCGATCGAGAGGTTGGCGGCGACGCGGGCGCCGGCCGTGTCGGCGAACTCCTGCGCCGTGCGCGCGCGCTCGGGCGACACGGCCTGACCGCCCGCGTCGCCGCCCTCGAACAGCTCGCGGTGGAGGGCGACGAAGGCCTCGCCCTTCTCGCTCGTCGTGCGCACGACGAAGCCGCCGCCGACCGGCGTGAGCAGGCCGTCGGCGCCGCGCACCGAGTCGGGACCCACGCCCACGGCGCTGCAGAAGCAGTAGTCGTCCTCGACGTCGCAGGCCAGGCTGAAGACGGTCGTCGCCGCGCGGCGCCCGTTCCACAACTCGTCATGGAAGTCCCAGTTCATGACCTTGTCGACGATCTCGAGCGCCGCCGCGTCGCAGGGCTTGGCGCCGAGCACGACGCGCGGGGCGAAGGTGGTCGGCGCCGGTGCGATGCGCACGTCGCCGCCCTTCTGCTGCCACGTGAGCAGCGTCTCGGTCATGGGCAGGAAGAAGCCCTTGAGCGACAGCGCCGGCAGGCCCTCGTTGAACGCCAGCTCGGCGGCGTCGCGCACCTCGCGGTACTCCGGCTTGCCAGCCGCGCCGTCGCGCGCCGGCGCGATGGCAGGCGTGCCGGCCGCGGCCAGATCGTCGACCAGGCGGGCGAGGCCGTCGTCGGAGAGGAAATACGTCGCGCCGGCGTCGCTCACTCGATGAATCCCTCCTGGTCGTCGACGCTGTAGGCGCCGATCGGCGCCGGCACCCCGGGATCCTCGCTCACGCGGTAGCCGAACTCCCCGGCCACGACGAGCTGGAGCTTGCGGTTGAGCAGGTTGAGCGGGATCCCGACCGGGCAGGCGCGTTCGCACTCGCCGCAGCCGACGCAGCGGCCGGCCAGGTGCTGGGCCCGCGTCAGGTTCCAGGCGAGGTTGCCGCGCGCGTGCGGCGAGCTCTCGATCCAGCGCGGCTGCGTCTTCTCGGTGATGCAGCGTTCGCAGACGCACAGCGGGCAGGCCTGGCGGCAGGCGTAGCAGCGGGTGCACTTCGCCATCTCGGCCGACCAGAACGCCCAGCGCTCGTCGGGCGTCATGGCGTCGAGCTCGGCGACGCGCTCGTCGAGAGCCGCCGTCACCGGCGGCTCCGGTCGCGCGTCGCCGACCAGATGGTCGGTCGACCCGGGCTCACGCACGTCGCAGCCCCAGCAGCGCGGCGCCACGTTCTCGACGGTGACCTCGGGGGGCTCATGCAGCGTAGGGTCGGTGACGACGCCGCCGCAGCGCACGCCGATGGTGACGATCGTGTGGTCCGCCGGGAGCTGGGCCTCGCGCCGCAGCCCGGCGACCGCCTTGGCGTCGCATCCCTTGACCACGATGCCGACGCGCTTGCCCAGGCGCTCGATCTGTTTGCGGCGGGGGTTCAGGTACGTGGCCAGGTCGTGCACGCAGCGGGCGTCGAAGATGAGCTTCCCGGCGTCGGCGGCGCTGGTGACGAACACCGGGCGGGCGCCGTGACGGCTCTCCTCCCAGCCGATGACGATGTCGACCGTGCCGTCGGCCAGGAGCGTGCCGGCGAGCTGCTGGAGCTCCTTCACAGCTCGCCCCCTGCGGCCGGGTCGCCGCGAGCGACGGAGGACGACGCTGCCGCAGGGAGGTTCGCGCCGTTGGGGGGGCCTAGGGCGAGGCCATCTGCGGCAGCGTCGTCCTCCGTCTCGGGAGTCCTGTTCGCCGCGCCGGTCTCCACACCCTCCGACCAGAGCGCGTCGGGCGCGGCTTCGTCGGGCGTGAGCTCGCGGTAGGCGGTGAACGGGCCGAGGCCCCGAACGCGGGCGACGGTGTCGTCGACGACGTCCTTCCACTTGGCGCCCTCTGAGGCGGAGACCCACGAGAAGGTCACGCGCCCGGGGTCGATGCCCATGAAGCTCATGAGCTCGCGGAAGACGGTGAAGCGGCGGCGGGCGTGGTAGTTGCCGGCGTTGTAGTGGCAGTCGGCCGGGTGGCAGCCGCTGACGATCACGCCGTCGGCTCCACGCTCGAACGCTTTGACGATGAACATGTGGTCGATGCGGCCGGTGCAGGGCAGGCGGATGATGCGCACGTTGCTGGCCATCTGCAGGCGGCTGGTGCCGGCCAGATCGGCGCCGGTGTAGGTGCACCAGTTGCAGACGAAGGCCATGATGCGCGGCTCGAAGTCCACCCTCACCACCCCGCCAGGGCGTTGATCTCGCTCATGACCTGCTCGTCGGTGAAGCCCTGGAGCTCGATGCACTTGCTCGGGCAGACGGCGACGCAGGTCCCGCAGCCTTGGCAGACGCCGGGGTTCACGGAGGAGACGGCGCCGCAGACCTCGCCCTCCATGGTGCAGACGTCGACGTGCTCGATGGCCCCGTAGGGGCAGACGCGCTCGCAGTTGAAGCAGCCGATACAGAGGTTCTGGTCGACGAGCGCCACGGTCGGCTCGCGCTCGAGCTCGTCGGCGCTGAACAGGCCCAGCACCTTGGCGGCGGTGGCGCCGGCCATCGCCACCGATTCGGGGATGTCGCGCGGCGCCTGGCAGGCGCCGGCCACGAACACGCCGGCGGTGTTGGTCTCGACCGGCCGCAGCTTCGGGTGCGCCTCGTTGATGAAGCCGTCCTGGTCGTAGCTGATCGAGAGGCGCTGCGCCAGGTCGCGCACCTCCGGCTGCGGCCGCACGGCCGTCGCCAGCACGACCATGTCGGCGTCGACCACGACCTGCTCGCCGCTGAGCGTGTCGAAGCCCCAGACCTTGACCTTGTCGCCGTCGCGGAAGATGCGGCTGACGCGCCCGCGGACGTACTCGGCGCCGTCTTCCTCGATGGCGCGGCGCGAAAACTCGTCGTAACCCTTGCCGGCCGCGCGGATGTCCATATAGAAGACCACCGCGCGGCCGTCGTGCACCTTGTGCTTGTATAGCATCGTGTGTTTGGCCGTGTACATGCAGCAGATCTTGGAGCAGTAGGCCATCCCCTTCTCGGGGTCGCGGCTGCCGACGCACTTCACGAACACCACCGTCTCGGGCACCTTGCCGTCGCTGGGCCGGCGGATCTCGCCGTTGGTCGGCCCCGAGGCCGAGGCCAGGCGCTCGAACTGCATCCCGTCGATGACGTCGGGGACCTCGCCGTAGCCGTACTCGCCGTAGCCCTTGAGGCCGGCGGGCTGCTCGCGGCCGATGTCGTAGAGCTGGAAGCCGGTGGCCATGACGATGGCGCCGACCTCCTCGGTCACGAACGCGTCCTCGGTGTCGTAGTCGATGGCGCCCTTGAGGCAGGCCTCCTTGCACTTGCCGCAGGCGTCCTTGGCGAGCCCTTTGGCGCGACCCTTGAAGAGGCTGCAGTTGGCGCGGTCGAGCACCGGGATGTTGGGCACGGCCTGCGGGAACGGCACGTAGATCGCCGTCCGCTTGCCCAATCCGGCGTCGAACTCGCTGGCGATCTTCCGACTCGGACACACGCCCTGGCAGTCGCCGCAGCCGTTGCAGAGGTCCTCGTCGACGCTGCGCGCCTTGCGGCGGATCGTCACCGAGAAGTTGCCGATGTAGCCGTCGACCTTCTCGACCTCGCTCCAGGTCAACAGCTTGATGTTGGGGTGTTGATAGGCCTCGACCATGCGCGGCGTGAGGATGCACTGCGAGCAGTCGAGTGTCGGGAAGGTCTCACTGAGCTGGCTCATGTGGCCGCCGATCGAGGCCTCCTTCTCGACCAGGATGACCTCGTGGCCGCCGTCGGCGATGTCGAGCGCCGCCTGGATGCCGGCGATGCCGCCGCCGATCACCAGCGCCCGTTTGGTCACCGGGATGCGGATCGGCTCGAGCGGCCGATTGTGCTTGACCTTCTCGACGATCGTGCGCGCGATATCCTCGGCCTTGGCCGTCGCCTCGCCGCGGTCCTCGTGGATCCAGGAGCAGTGCTCGCGGATGTTGGCCATCTCGCAAAGGAACGGGTTGAGGCCGGCCCGCTGGGCCGCGTTGCGGAACGTCTTCTCGTGCATGTGCGGCGAGCAGGCGGCGATGACCACGCCGGTCAGCTCGTGCTCCTCGATCGCCTTCTTGACCAGGGACTGGCCCGGGTCGGAGCACATGTACTTGTAGTCCTCGGTGAAGACGACGCCGGGGTGGTCCTTGAGCGCCTCGGCGACGGCCTCGACGTCGACGGTGCGGGCGATGTTCTCGCCGCAGTGGCAGACGAAGACGCCGATGCGGGCCATCAGGCGTCGCTCCCGGTCGGCGCGTCGCCGGGCTCGCCGCCGGCCGGCGCGCCAGCGCTGACGCCGGCGGGGACCTTGGCGGCGCGGGCGGCGCGGGCGGCGGCCTTCTGCTCCGCCTCGGCCGCCGCCCGCGCCGCCCGCTCCTGGAGCTGCGCGAGGAGAGGCTCGGTCGCCACGAAGTGGCGACCGAGCCCGAGCTCGGTCTCGGGCAGACCGAGGGCCAGTCCTACGAGCTGGGTGACGAACAGGATCGGCATGGGCTCGCCGCCGCGCAGCTGCATCGCCGACTGGCGGAAATCGAGGTTGGAGTGGCAGAGAGGGCAGGCGACCACGATGGCCTCGGCGCCGTGCTGGCGGGCGTCGTCGATGATGGCCCTGCTCAGGCGCACGACCGACGAGGTGCGGGAGATCGAGAAGGCGCCGCCGCAGCACTCGACGGCCATGTTCCAGTCCACGGCCTTGGCGCCGCAGGCGCCGATGATGCCCTCCATGGCCGTCGGCTTCTCGGCGTCGTCGAAGCCGGTGACCTCAGCCGGGCGCACGAGCAGGCAGCCGTAGTAGGCGGCGACCTTGAGCTGCTCGAGGGGGTTCGGGCGCACGGCGGCGGCGACGAGCTCCTCGATGCGCGGCGCTTGGCCGAGCAGCACGTCGACCACATTGCGCACGGCCACGTCGGCGCCCAGTGGGCGTCCAAGGATGTCGGGCATGCGCGCCGCGAGGTCTGCATCGCGGGCCAGCTCGTACTTGGCCGAGGCGAGCCGGTTGAAGCAGGCGGCGCAGGGGGCGACGACTTCGTCGGCGCCTTGCTGCGCCGCCAGCGCCAGGTTGCGCGCCGGCAGGGCCACACCCAGCGCCCGGTTGGTCGGGTGCGCCGAGCTGGCGCCGCAGCAGGACCAGTCGTCGATCTCGCGCAGGCCGAGCTCGAGCTCGTCGGCCACGGCGCGGAAGCTCTCGTCGAACTCGCGCGAGGTGCCGTGCAGCGAGCAGCCGGGGTAGTAGGCGAGGGTCATCGGGCCTCTTCCTCCGGCTCGGCGATCGCCGACGCAGCCTGCGGCTCGCACTTCGCGAAGATCCGCCTCATCTCGTCGGTGCCGCGGATGCGGTCGGGACGCATGCCCAGCTTGCCGCGCGAGAGCATGGCCGGCGCGCTCGTGGCGTCCGCCATCAGCGCGCCGCTGCGCAGCTTGTAGCTCATCATGAAGCCGGTCTCGAACAGGCGGCCGTTGCCGCGCACCTGGTCGAGGAAGGCGGCGTGGAAGGCGCGGATCGTCCGCTGCTGCGGACTGACCCCGCTCTCGGCGGCGATCTCGCGCACGGCGTCGATCACGCGGGCCGGATCGCAGCCGTTGGGGCAGCGGGCGGAGCACGTCTCGCAGGTGAGACAGAGCCAGATCGACTCGTCGGCCAGCAGCTTCTCGCGCTGGTCGCGCATGGCCAGCCGCATGACGTTGTGGGGCCGCAGGTCACTCTCCGAGGCCATCGGGCAGCCCGCCGAGCACTTGCCGCACTGGTAGCAGGTGGCGACGTTCACGCCGGTGCGTCGGAGGATGTCCTCGGGGAGGCTGAGGCGCTCGCTGTCAGCTTGGGACTTCATGCAGTCGCCGAACCAGTCTCGGAGACCATCTCCGCTCCGGTGTCCACCCCATCCCGTTCGCGGGTGAGGCGCATCCTTTCACACGAAGGTCGATCGGTGAAGCGTGATCGGCCTTCTCGCGATCGTCGGTGGACGGGGCACACGGAACGGGACTGACGTCTCCGCGGGATTAACTCTACTGTCGTAGTGTAAAGCTCAGACGAGGGCCGGGCAACAGGAGACCGTTGAGCAGGGGACACTCGTGAGGTGAGGACTGCTGCAGGCCCGCCCGCTCCCTCTACTTGAAGGACACCGGCGCCAGCGCGCAGGCCGGCCAGCTGCCGTGCTTGAGAAGAAGGTGCTTGTTGCTGCCGTCGGCGCCGACCACCCAGAGGTCGCCGTTGGCGCCGCTGCCGCTGTACCATGTGTAGACGATCTGCTTGGCCTGGGGTGTCCAGGCCAGGGTGGTGATGGCGCCGCCCGGGGTGTTCGGGTACGTCAGGATCTGGATCGCCTTGGGCGTGCCCGGCAGCCACACGTTGATGCCGTCCGACGAGGCCCCGCTGGTACTGCCGCCGCCGAACGCGAGGCTGCCCTTGGCGGCCGACCAGGCGCCGGGCGTCGGCCAGGCGAGGTACCCGCTGACGAACGCCTTGGTCCTGTCGGTCCGGTACACCGTGCAGCTGAAGCCGGGGTCGTTCCCGGTGTGGGCGACGTAGACGAGCGAGCCGTCGGGCGAGATCCGGGGATAGCCGAACGGGTCGCCGTCGATACCGGTTTCCTGCTTGCCCGTCGCGATGGTCGTCACGCTGAGGTTGTCGCGGTTGTAGACCTGCAGCTGTTCGGTGAGCGTGCTGCCGGTGGTCTTGCCGTAGTGGACGAAGGCGACGCTCGTGCCGTCGGCGGAGGCGGACGCGTAGGCGCCCGTCACCTTGTGCCCCGAGGCGTCTTTGAGGTTGCCGCCGCCGGTCCCACCCAGGTCGAGCATGACGAGGGGGCCGTTGACCCGGTAGGCGGGCGTCTGACCGGCCAGGGCGGCAACGAGCTGGGTGGGACCGGCCCACGCGAATCCGGTGGTCGGGCCCGCGAGCACGAGCTTCTTGCCGGTCGTCACGTCGTAGAGGCGAAGGTCATTGAGGGAGCTGCCGGCCTGGTCGTTGGGCAGGACCTTGATGTATTGGATGTAGGCAAGCTTCGTCTCGTCCGGCGACCACTGGATATCGCTGATGGGGCCGGCCGAGGGTGCCACCAGCTGCTTCACCTTGCCCGCGGAGCTGATGACACTGACGGCGTTGGCGGAGGTGCCGCTGGCGCAGGCGATCGCGAACTGTCTGGCGACGGTCGGCGTCGGCGAAGGATTGACCGTGGCGCTGTGGCTCGGCCCTGGGCTCCTGGTCACCGTCACGGTGACGGCCGGGGCCGGACTGCCGGAGCCGCAGGCAGCGGCCGCGAGAGCGGCCCAGGCGCACAAGGCGGCGAGGGCCGCCGGAAGGACGAGTGCTCTCCGGTTCATGTACGTGACCCCCTCGGTCGTGGGCGGCGCCGGCGTCCGCACGAGTCTATCGTGTGACGCCGGTGTCGGACGGTTCGTTCTCGATGCGCGGTCCACCCGGCGACGCCCGCTCAGGCAGACTGCGCGGCACGCAGGTCGTCAGTCGGCCGGGCCGCGCAAGAGCAAGAGCAGGAGCGCGGCGAGCGCGGCGCAGGCGGCGCCGTACGTGAACGTCGCCCAGGGGCCGACCGCCGTCCACAGGGCGCCGCCGATCGCGCTCGCCGCGAACGCCGCCACGCCGACGCAGGTGTCGTAGAGACCCATCGCCGAGGCACGGTCGGCGTCGGGCGCGGTGCGGCTGATCAACGCCTTGCTCGTCCCCTCCGTGGCGGCGATGTAGAGGCCGTAGAAGGCGAACAGCAGGGCCACGGCCCAGATGCTGTGGGCGAGCGCGAATCCCACGTACACGGCGGCGAAGACGACCCACCCGCCGGCCACCAGCGGGAACTGACCGACGCGGTCCGAGAGGCCGCCAAGGGGCAGCGAGCCGGCCGCGTAGGTGACGTTGTACAGGACGTAGACGAGGATCACGCCCGCGCTGCCGAGCCCGACCGACCCGGCCTTGAGCAGGATGAACGCGTTGGTCGAGTTGCCGACCGCGAACACCAGGCTGGCGATCAGCAGACGGCGGAAGGCGGGAGACTCCGGCAGGCGAAGGCGGGGATGCGGCGGACCGGCGACGGCAGCGGCCGCTTCGGCAGGGGCGACGCCGCCTTCGCTGGGTGCGGGAGCGGGCGCCGCTTGCGGCGCCCGCTCCCGCACCCACACGGCGATGACGATCACGCTGAGCACACCGGGGATCACCGCCGCGGCGAACACCCAGCGCAGCGGCACGCCGAGCTCGATCAGGAGCAGCGCGAACAGGGGCCCGAAGACCGCGCCGAGGGTGTCCATCGAGCGGTGCAGGCCGAAGGCGAGACCGCGGTCCTGGTCGCGCACGCCGGCCGACAGGAGGGCATCGCGTGGCGCGGTCCGTACCCCCTTGCCGACCCGGTCGACGAAGCGGGCGAGCAGCGCGACCGGCCACACGAAGGCGAGGGCCAGGATGAGCTTGCCGAGGGCGCTCATCCCGTAGCCGGCGAGCACGAACGGCTTGCGGCTGCGGGCGCTGTCCGACCACCAGCCGAAGGGGTAGCGCGTGATGCTGGCCGTCGCCTCGGCGACGCCCTCGATGAAGCCCAGCACGGCCGCCGACGCGCCCAGCGTCACGGTCACGAACTGCGGGACCAGCGGATAGATCGTCTCGGAGCTGAGGTCCGCGACCAGGCTGACGACGCCGAGGGCGGTGACGTTGCGGTCCAGCTCGCGCAGACGCGTGAGGGTAGAGCGGCGGGGGTCGGGCGCGGGCGTGGTCACGCCCGCACTCTACCACCGCCGCCACGACGCCCGGGCGAGGACAGAGGAGCGGGGGGCGGCGCTTTCGCGCCGCCCCCCGCTCCCGCGTTGACGCCCGCTTTGGCGACTCTACCGCATGATCACTCCGGAGCAGCCACCGTGATCGTCACGGGCACCGATCCGAGATGGTCGCCGCCGGCGGCCGTGGTGCCGTCGATGGCTGTGTAGAAGTCGATCACACCCTCGATCGTGTCGCCCGGCTGGGCGTCGGCCGGGACGTCGATCGACGCCGTGATCGTGTTGGTTCCGCCGCCAGAAGCAACCGCGACCGGGCTGCCCTCGTCGGCCGACGAGGTGAACCCGTCGATCGGGTACGGCGCGACGTAGTCCACCGTGACCGTGACGTCGGCGTCGGGCGCCGGCAGCGCCGGGTTGCCGTAGCCGACCGCTGCCGTCCAGCTGCCGGCCATCGGGTCGGCGACGATGTCGTAGTTGCCCATGTCGGTCGTCGCGAGGCTGGTCGCCTTGCTCGTGTGCGTCGGGTCGTACAGGCTGAGGTCGACGAGCGTGCCGGGGTCGCTGCTCCACTGCGCCGAGGCCGTCAGCAGCGAGACCTTCTGCGGCACGGGGAACGCCAGCACGGTCAGGTAGTCGTCGAGATCGCCCTTGAGCGTGCCGGTGGCCGAGCCCAGCACCACGTCCTGCGTCTGCAGCATGCCGTTCCAGCTCATCTGGCTCTGCGCGTACGCGTCGATGTCGGCCGGACCGGCGTTCGTGACCGTGAACGTCTTGGTGACCATGTCGCCCGGCGCGGCGGTCACCGTCCACGGGGCCTGGTCGACCGGGTCGTGGTTCAACGCGATCGTGCCGCTGTAGTGCTCGGCGAACGAGTCGCCGTAGAAGCCGGGCGCCCAGACGAGGATCTGCCACTTGCCCGGGTCAGGCGCGTTCCACAGCACCTGCTCTTTCGTGTGCAGGAACGCCGACGGCGGCACCAGGAAGTACGAGTAGTCGGGATACGAGACAGGTCGCCGGCCTTGGCGTCGCGCACGTCGCCGCTCGGGTCGACCAGGTAAAGGTTGACCAGGTTGCCCGTGTCGGGCCAGGTCAGCCCGGCCGTGATCGACGTCGTGCCGCTGGGGACGGTGAAGTCGTAGAAGTAGAACTCGCCGCCGTTGTACTCGACGGTCGAGCCCCTGATCTTGCCACTGAACGTGCCCTGGCCGTTCGTCAGCTTGACCGGGACGCGGATCGACACGGGGATGGTGGTCTTCGTGCTCCCGTTGCCCACCACGAGCCCGTCGAACGACGTACCCGGCGACGTCGGCGCCTTGACCTTGGCGGTGACGCTGGCCGTCTTGCCCGGCGCGACCGTGACCTTCGCCTTCGAGACGCTCATCGCGGACCACTTCGCCTTGTGGAAGAACTTGATCTGCAGGTGCACGACCTGCGTGGCCGGCGGAACGGGAGCGATCCCCGGGTAGATGTCGAGCTCCCACGGGTCTTTCGTCACGACGGGGCGCTGATCGGAAGGACCGGTCAGCGACACCTGGCCCAGCGCAAGGTGTCCGTAGCCACCGTACGTTGGTGCGTAGTTGACGAAGTTGCCCGCCGAGTCGTACCACGCCGTGCGGATAGAGATGTTCGGGCTGCCGTCGTCGCCGCCCGGCCAGACGAGCCGGGCCGTCACGAACTGGGTGCCCGCCGGCATCGTCACCATCTCGGCGTCGAAGTAACCCTGGTCCGAATCGAGCGTGATGTCCTTGGTGATGGTCTGCTCGCCGTCGGCCAGGAACGCCGTCGGCTTGAAGGAGACCGTCTCCTTGGCGCTGCCCGTGTTCTTCACGGTCACGGTCGTGGAGCCGCTGGCGCCAGCGTCGAGCCGCGGCGACCAGCTGGTCGGGTTGTCCTTGTCGGCGGCCACCGAGACGAGCATCGACATGCCCTGGCCCAGGACCTCCTTGACCGCCGCGGCCGCATTGACGAGGCCGCTGCTCTGGTCGAGGGCCGGGTAGCCGAGGTCGGTCGCCGTGCTGGCGAGCAGGTTCTTCCAGTAGGACGGAGCGGGGAGCGCCTTGCCCGGGTGCTTGAGCTTCCAGGCGCACTCGGCCAGCGCGAGATCGCCGGCGCAGACGGGCGCCGCCATGCTCGTGCCGCCGAACTCCTGGATGCCGAGGTTGCCGTAAGCGTCGCCGGCCATGGGATCGAGCGCCCAGCCGAAGGCGCCGAACGCCATGATGTCGGGCTTGTAGTCGCCCTGGGCGTTGGGGCCGCGGCTCGTCCAGTCGATGATCTGGTCGCCCTTGTAGGCTCCCGGCAGCGCCAGATACTGGATCTGCGAGAACTCGCGCGCGCCGGTGCTGGCGCCGACGGTGAGCGCGTCCTTGAGGTCGCTCGGCGACCCCAGCGTGCCCTGCCCCGGCCCCTCGTTGAAGGCCGAGACACAGTAGGTGATGCCCGACTTGATGGCAGCCTCGACGGCCAGCGAGACGGGATCCTTGCCGTCGGGGGGCAGGGCGAACCCGCCCCAGCTGTCGGAGATGATGTCGACCTTCTCGTCGACCAGCCACTGGATGCCGCGGATGAACTGCGAGTCGTAGCCGCCGTTCAGGTCCCCGACCTTGGCCATGAGGACCTTGGCCCGGGGCGCCATGCCCGAGACCTTCATGGTGGTGCCGGTCTCAGGGTTGTAGACCGGCAGGCCCTGGGCGGCGACCATGCTGGACGTGCCGGTGCCGTGCCCGTCGTTGTCCTGAATGCCGCTGCCGGTGAAGTCGCGATAGGCCTCGATGGCCGCGGCGAGGTCGGGGTGGGTCGGGTCGGTGCCGGTGTCGGTCATGCCGACGCGGATGCCCTGCCCCATCACCTTCTGGCCGTTGACCTTGATGTTCCAGGCGTCCTGCGCGTGGGTGAGCTGCACGGCCTCGGGCTCGATGGGCGCCGCCGAATCGGCGGCCGCCGTCGAGCCCGCGTGGAGGGCGCCCTCGGCGCCGGTCGGGTCCTTGGGCGGCAGGATCCTGCTGTCGGGGAAGACGCCGACCACGTTCGGGTCCTTCTCCAGGGCGTCGATCGTGCTCTGCGTCACGGTGGCGGATGCGGCCGGGATGAGGTGGAACTGGTAGATCCCGGCCGCGTGGCGGGCGGCGAGCTTGTCCATCACCGGCTGCGCGGCGGCGGACTTGTACACGACGATGACCTTCATGTTCGGCTGCGCGGGCGCGGCGGCACGCGCATAGATGACGCCCACGGCCAGGGACAGCAACAGCGCCAGCGCCACGACGAGGATGAAGACGGGACGTTTCATGGACCCTCCCCCTTTCGATTGCCTGACCCGGGTGCGGAACCGGTGTCGGCGGCCCGAGGCGCTGGCGACTGCTTCGGGGGCCGACCGACCGCTCGGCCCCGATCCGCTCTTCCCGTGCCCGGGCGACAACCGCGACCCTACACCTGGGCGGCGGAGCGAGAAGCGTTGGACCGCGCCAGGGGTGGTGTGACGTTTGCCGAGCCGGCCGCAGACATGGACCCTTCGCCAGAGCGGGAGACGCTTCGTCGTAAGGTGTGGTCCCCCGGCCGCCGATAGGTGCGGTGAGGCGAGGAGGCGCGGCATGGAAGCAGGATCGAGCACGCCCAGGGCGGAGGCGCTGCGGCGGGCGCTGCCGCGGTTGCGGCTGGCTGGGGTGATCGTGGGCTCGGCGGCGGCGGGCGTGGTCGGCGCGGCGGCCTTGCTGCTGCTGGTCGTGCTCCTGCTGCTGTTCATGACCGCCGCGCCCGCTCACGCCCGGGGCCTCGGCGCCGGGGCGCCGATCCCGTTCCCGCTGTTCCCGGTCGACAACCCGTGGAACACGCCGGTCGACACGCTCCCGATCGACGCCAACTCGGCCGACTACCTCGCGAGCATCGGGCTCACGAGGGGCCTGCACGCGGATTTCGGCACCGTCTGGGACGGCGCACCGAACGGCATCCCCTATGTCTGCGTGGCGGGCTCGCAGGCGAAGGTGCCGATCGTCTTCACCGCCTATGGCGACGAGAGTGACCCTGGGCCGTACCCGATCCCGCTGGACGCGCCGATCGAAGGCGGGCCGAAGAGCGACGGCGACCGCCACGTGCTGGCGCTGGACGTCGACGACCAGAGGCTGTACGAGCTCTACGACGCGCACCCGAAGGCCGACCACTGGGAGGCCGGCTGCGGGGCCGTCTTCGACCTCACGACCAACGCCCTGCGCCCAGACGGCTGGACCTCGGCCGACGCCGCCGGGCTCCCGATCCTGCCGGGGCTGGTGCGCTACGACGAGGCGGCGACGGAGGGCTACATCGACCACGCGCTGCGGTTCACGGTCGCACAGACGCAGCGCGCGTACATCTATCCGGCGACGCACTTCGCCAGCAGCTCGACCGACCCGGACCTGCCGCCGATGGGGCTGCGCGTGCGCCTCAAGGCGAGCTACGACATCTCGGGCTTCCCGGCCGAAGACCAGGCGATCCTGCAGGCGATGAAGACCTACGGGATGATCGTCGCCGACAACGGCTCGGACTGGTACGTCTCGGGCGCGCCCGACCCGCGCTGGAGCGACGACGACCTGCACCTGCTCTCGCAGGTCAAGGGCAGCGACTTCGAGGTCGTCGACACGAGCTCTCTGGCGCCGGGCGCCGTCGCGGTGACGGCCGGCGCGGACGCGACGGTCACAGAAGGGCAGACCCTGGACCGCGCCGGCTCGTTCCGCGACGGCGCCTCGACCGCCTGGACGGCTACCGTCGACTGGGGCGAGGGCGCGGCGGCGGAGCCGCTCGCACTCGCCCCCGACCAGACCTTCCTGCTGTCGCACCCGTGCCTGGTGGCCGGGGTCCACGCGGTCACGGTCACGGTCCACGGGAACGGCGGCGGCGCTGCCGGCACGATGGGGAGCGGCCGCTTCACGGTGAAGGTGCGCAACCTGGCGCCCAGGGTGCACGCGGGGGCTGCGGCCAAGGTGAGGCGCGGAAGCGCCTGGCGGCGCCGGGTCACCTTCGGCGACCCCGGCGCCGAGCGCTTCCGCGCCCGCGTCGCCTGGGGCGACGGGTCAGGCTACTCCCGCGCGCGGCTGGGCAGCCGGCGAGCGTTCACGATCCACCACACGTGGCGCCGGGCCGGCAGGTTCACGGTGTCGGTGCGCGTGAGCGACGGCCACGGTGGGCGCGGCGTCGATCGCTTCAGGGTGACGGTGCGCTAGAAGCCGCCCGCCCCTAGGTAAGCGTTGAGCTGGTTGCCCGGGTCGTCGTAGATCGCCCAGAACTTCTTCACCGGGCCGAGGTTCTTCCAGTAACCCTTGCTGCCCTTGGGCGTGATGAGCACGTCGCCGGGCCCGGCCACGACCAGGTTGCCGTCGTCGTCGGTGACCTCCACCTGGCCCTCGATGATGAACGCGATCTCGTGGTACGGACGCTCGAAGTAGCGGCGCTGCACGTCGCGCTGCCAAAGGCCGCAGCTGAAGCGCTCGTCGGTGGACTCCGCCACCGTGCACTCGCCGCCCGGCGGGTCGGTCTCCTCGGGGTAGGTGGCGGCCTCCTCCCAGACCACGTCCTGCGGCTTCACCACGCGGATCTTCGATGACATGTCCAGGCTCATGGCGGCGACCTCCTCGGCGGGTGCGGCAAGCATATCGCAGGGATACCCGCCACCTTCTGTAGAATCGCAGCAGGCAACCCATGGGAGGCGCGATGTCAGCCCTGCGCTCGACACTCGAAGAGAAGGTCGTCGCCGATGTGCGTGAGCACCGCGACGACCTCGTCGGTCTGGTCGGCGAGCTCGTCGCCTGCGACACGACGGCGCGTGACTACGACGAGCCGGCGCGCGACGAGGAGAAGCTTCAAGAGCTTCTCGTCGCGCGCCTCGAGGCGCTGGGCGCCGAGACCGACCTCTGGGAGCCGGACCCGGTCGGCGAGGGAAACCGCAGCCTGCTGGCCGGGCTCCGGTTCGAGGGGCGGCCGCAGCTGGCCGCCCGCCTGGCGGGCGGCGGCGGCCGCTCCCTGCTGCTGAACGGCCACATCGATGCCGTCTCGGTCGAACCGCGCGAACAGTGGACGAGCGACCCGCTCGTCCTGACCGAACGCGACGGCAAGCTCTACGGTCGCGGCGCCAACGACATGAAGGGCGGGGTCGCCTGCCTGGCCGGGGCGCTCGAGGCACTACGCCGCGCCGGCGTGCGCCTGCGCGGCGACATCGTCTGGTGCACCGTCACCGACGAGGAGTCGAGCGGCGCCGGCGGCTACGCGGCAGTGGAGCACGGCGTGCGGGCAAACGCCGGCATCTGTGCCGAGCCCACCGCGCTCGACGTGTGGCCGACCTGCCGGGGCACGCTGACGCCGACGGTCACCGCGCTGGGCCGGGCCGGCCACGCCGAGGTGCCCCACCCCGACTGGCGCCAGGGCGGCGCCGTCAACGCGATCGAGAAGCTCGTGCCGGTGCTGCAGGAGGTCGCGAAGATCCGCGAGGAGTGGCGGACGCGACCCGACCACCAGCATCCCCATCTGGCCCCGGGCGACATCGTGCCCACCATCATCAGCGGCGGCACCTGGGTCGTCACCATCCCTCATGAGGCGTCGGTGACGCTGGAGGTCATGTACCTGCCCGGCCACCTCGACGCCGACGGGACCGGACGCGCCGTCGAGCGCGAGGTCACCGAGCGGCTGAACGCGGCCGTCGCCGGCGATCCCTGGTTCGCCGAGCACCCGCTGCGCATCACCTGGACCGAGGACGTCATCCCGGCCGAGGTGCCCGACGACCACGAGATCGTGCGGCTGGCGGCGGCGACGGCCGGCGACCTCGGCCGTGGGGGCAAGGTCGCCGGCCTCGACTCGTGGCACGACGCCGCTACGTTCACCCGCTTCGGCACGCCGACCGTGTCGTTCGGGCCGGACGGCCTCAACTCGGCCCACGCCGTCGACGAATACGTGTCGGTCGACTCGCTCGTCGACGCCTGCGCCGCCATCGCGCTGATCGCGATGCGCTGGTGCGGCGTGCAGGGATAGGCGTCGTGCCGGCGCCGTCGGCCGACGTCGAGCGGCGGGTCGCCGCCGCGGTCGGGGAGCGGCGCGACGAGCTTGTCGCTCTCGCGCGTGAGCTCGTCGCGCTCGACACCACGGCGCGCGACGCGGGCGCGCCGCCGCGCGCTGAAGCCGAGCTTCAGCGCGTGCTGGCGGCGCGCCTCGCCGCCCTCGGCGCCGCGATCGATCTCTGGGAGCCCGAGCCGACCGGCGAGGGCGGCCGCTTCGTGCCGCCCGGGCTGGACTTCGTCGGAAGGCCGCAACTTGTGGCAGTGCTGGAAGGCGCGGGCGGGAGCGGCGGCGCGGGCGGCGGCGGCACAGCCCGCGCCCGCGTCGAAGCCGCCGCCGCCGCCCGCCCCGCCGCCCGCCCCGTGGCCGCCCACGCCCGCTCGCTCCTCCTGAGCGGCCACATCGACGCCGTCTCGGTCGAGCCTCGGGAGCAGTGGACCAGCGACCCGTTCGTCGCGGCCGAGCGCGACGGCCTGCTCTACGGGCGCGGCGTCAACGACATGAAGGGGCCGCTGGCGGCGATCGTGGTCGCCCTCGAGGCGCTGGACGCCTGCGGCGTGCGCCTCGAGGGCGACCTGGTCTTCGCCGCCGTGACCGACGAGGAGTCGTCGGGCATGGGCAGCTGGTCGGTGGTGGAGCGTTTCAGGCAGCGAGACGTCCACCCCGACGCCGGCATCTGCGCCGAACCGACGGGTTTCGAGGCCTGGATCGCCTGCCGCGGCATCCTCAAGCCACGCCTCACCATCCCCGGGCGCGCCGGCCACTCACAGCAGCCCCAGCCGCACTGGCGCGACGGCGGGGCCGTCAACGCGATCGACCGCCTGCCGGAGGTGCTGGCCGAGGTCCGCCGCATCAACGCCGACTGGCGGGAGCGGCCCGACATGCGGCATGCGTATCTCACGGCGGGCGACATCGTGCCCGTGCTGGTCGACGGCGGCACCTGGGACGTCACCGTCCCCGCGTACTGCCACCTGACCCTCGACTGCCACTACCTGCCGGCGCAGTGGCGTGACCAGGCCGGCGCCGACGCGGTCAAGGCGGAGATCCGCGAGCGGATCGACGCCGCGGCGGCGGCGGGCGACGACGACGGCTGGCTGGCCGAGCATCCGCTCGTCTGGGAGTGGGAGTGGGAGGTGCCGCCGGCCGAGATCGGCCCCGACCACCCACTGGTCGCGACCGTGCTCGAGACGGCCGCCGGGCTGGGACGGGAGTCCCGGCCCGGCGGCCTCGACTCGTGGCATGACGCCGCCACCTTCACCTTGCACGGCGGCGTTCCCACGTTCTCGTACGGCCCGAGCGGCCTCGACACGGCCCACGCCGTCGACGAGCGCGTGTCGGTCGACGAGCTCGTCGACACCGCGGCCATCCTCGCCGTCGCGGCGATGCGCTGGTGCGGCGTGGCCTAGGCACCCGCGCTCGCTTGTCTTGCTCCCAGCCTTCCCGCCGGAGCGTTGCCCGGGTATAAGCTCTGGCCACGCCGCGGCAGCGGCGCGTGCACGTCAGTGCAAGTCAAGGGGGTAGTCGTGGAAGGCCTCGCCGGCAAGGTCGCGCTCGTCACGGGAGGGTCATCCGGCCTGGGCGAGGCGATCGTCTACCGGCTCGCGCGCGAGGGCTGCGCGGTGGCGGTGGCCGGCCGCGACGAGGCGAAGACGACGTCGGTCGCCGAGCGGGCGGCCGGCGAAGCCGCCACCGCGGGCCACTCCTCGAGCGTCACGGTCCACCTGGGCGACGTGGCGCGGGTCGCCGACTGCGAGCGGCTCGCGCGCGAGGTCGTCGCGCGCCACGGCCGCCTCGACATCCTCGTCAACTCAGCCGGCATCTGGATCGAGAAGCCGACGACCGAGATGAGCGAGGACGAGTACGACCGGCTCATGGGCGTCAACCTCAAGGGCTGCTACTTCATGTGCCGCGAGGCGCTGCGGCACATGACCGCGCGGGGCGGCGGCGCGATCGTCAACATCGCCAGCGACTCCGGGATCCATGGCGAGCCCAACGCGGCCGCCTACTCCGCGTCCAAGGCCGGCGTGATCATGATGTCGCGCGCCATGGCCATCGACCACGGCCCTCAGGGCGTGCGTGTCTGCAGCGTCTCGCCGGCGATCTTCGACACGCCGATGCTCGCCAAGGCGATCGCGGAGGCACCGGACCAGGACGACTACGAGGGCACGCAGGCGACAGGGTACCCGGTCGGGCGCATCGGGCGGCCGGAGGAGCTCGCCTCGGTCGTGGCCTTCCTGGCCAGCGACGAGGCGAGCTTCGTGACCGGCCGCACCTGGGTGGTCGACGGCGGCGTCACCGCCTAGGCGGTTGACCCGCGGCACTGCGCCGACGAGCGCGAACGGCGCCGCATTTGACCGTGCATGGTGCCGGGAAGTGTAGGGCTACGTACGGGCGCACAGTGGCGCCCGTCGGGGAGACGGAGGTCTGCAATGCTCGAGCGTTCACGTCCTACCCTTGCGATCGCCGGCGTCCTGGTGCTCGTCGGCTTGCTCGTGGCCGCGGGCTGCGGCAGCAAGAGCTCGGCAACGACGCCGAGCCCCTCGCCGACGGCGGCGAGCGCCCAGGCGCAGATCACCGCGAACTGGGAGAAGTTCTTCAACGGCGCGACCCCGGCCGCCGACAAGATCGCGCTGGTGCAGGACGGTCAGCAGTTCGCCTCGACGATCCAGGCGCAGGCCAAATCGCCCCTTGCCCAGTCGTCGGGGGCGTCGGTCATGGCGGTCAAGCTCACTTCTCCGAACACCGCCACCGTGACCTACGCGATCACCGTCGGCGGGGCGACCGCCATCGGCGGGCAGAAGGGACAGGCGGTGCTCGTGGACGGGGTCTGGCTGGTCAGCGCCAAGAGCTTCCAGCAGCTGCTCAAGCTGGAGGCGGGACAGACCGGCGGCACGAGCCCGTCGAGCTCGCCGTGATCGCGGGCACCCGGTGACCGACCCGGACCGCAAGGCCGCGAGAAGGATGACCTGAGCGCATGACGACCGACGTCGGGGGGCAGACGGTGGCGAGGCGCCAGGGATGGGCGCTGGCCACCGTCTGCGCCGTCGTCTTCCTGACCTTCCTCGACACGACGATCGTCAGCGTCGCGCTGGCCGACATCCAGACGAAGCTGCACGCCGGCGTGTCGCAGCTGCAATGGGTCGTCAGCGCCTACGCGCTGGTGTTCGCCAGCCTGCTGATCGCCTCGGGGACGATCGGCGACCGGCTGGGCCGCAAGAAGCTGATGCTCGGCGGCCTCGCGGTGTTCGCCGGCGGCTCGCTGCTGGGCGCGCTCTCTCCGAACACCGACCTCCTGATCGCCTCCCGCGCGATCATGGGCCTGGGCGCGGCCGCGTCGGAACCGGGGACGCTCTCGGTCCTCAGGCACCTGTATCCCGAGCGTGCCGCGCGCGCCCGCGCCCTCGGGGCGTGGGCCGCGGTCGGCGGCCTCGCGCTCGCGCTCGGCCCGGTCATCGGCGGCGTGCTCGTCGGCATCGGGGGCTGGCAGGACGTGTTCTGGTTCAACCTGGCCGCGGGCGTGGCGATCCTGCTGGCCGCCGTGGTCCTCGTGCCCGAAAGCGCCGACCCGACGAGCGCCCGCTGGGACGTCACCGGCTTCTTCCTCGGTCCCGCGTCGCTGGGAGCGCTGGTCTTCGCGATCATCCTCGGCGAGACCGACGGGTACCGCTCGCCGCTGATCGTGACGCTGTTCGTGGTCTTCGGGGTCCTCACCGCGTTCGCCGTCTGGGCCGAACTGCGCAGCGAGGCGCCGATGATGGACCTGCGCTACCTGCGCAAGCCGCCGTTCGCGGGCGCCATCGTCGTGGCGTTCTGCACCTCCTTCGGGATCTTCTCGATCTTCTTCTTCACGGCGCTCTACCTGCAGGAGGTGGTCGGCTACTCCGCCTACAAGCTGGCGATCGTCTTCATCCCGATGGCCATCGCCATGGTCGCCAGCGCGGCGGTCGCGGGCCTCTGGGTCGCCCGGGTCGGGCCGCGCCTGCCGATGGCCGCCGGCTGCACCGCGGCCGCGGCCGGCGTCCTGCTCACGGAGGTCGCGCTGCGCGGGACGGTCGACTTCTCGGCCCTGGCGGTGACCTTGATGCTCTCGGGCCTCGGGTTCGGCGTGGCCGTGGTGCCGACCGTCGCCGTGGCTCTCGGCGAGGTGCCGCCCGAGCACTCCGGGATGGCATCCTCGGCGACCATCGCGGCGCGCGTGATGGGATCGGTCATCGGCGTGGGCGTGCTCGGCTCGCTGGTCAACGGTCACCTCACTGCCGACCTGACGGCGCGCCTCACGGCGCTGGGGATCCCCGAGGCTTTCCAGAAGGTGGTCATCACCGCGGTCGAGACCGGGACGGTGCCGAGCAGTGGCTCGGGCGGCACCGCCGCCGCCGAGAAGGCCTACGGCCCGATCGTGGCCAAGGTGGTCGGCGCCGCGTACGGCGCGTTCCACTCCGGCCTGAACATCTCGCTCGTGGTCGCCGGCGTCGTCATCCTCGTCTCCGGGCTGGTGGCCTCGTTCGCCCTGCCGTCGGGGCGTCAGGTCCGCGACCTGGACGAGGCCGAGGAGACCGGCGTCTAGCCGGTCTCCTCGGCCTCGCACCCAGGGTCCGAGATGACGGCCGGCGCTTGTGTCCCGTCCGCGGTGGCCGCGGCCGAACGGCTCATCGCGCAGGCCGCGGGCACCGGCATGGACACGAGCGCCGGCCTGCTCTTCAACCACAGCGTCTGGGCTCGCGACCGCGTGCTCACGGCGGCCGACCTTCTCGCCTGGCGGCCGGCGGTCGCGCGGGCCACCATCCTGACTTTGGCCTCGCTCCAGGGCGTGAGAGCCAGCGGGCGCTCCGAAGAAGAGCCGGGCCGCATCCACAACGAGTTCCGCGACATCGCCGCCTGGCGGGCGCCGCCGTACCTCAAGGCCCTGTTCGCGGCGGTGATCGCGCCGGCGTGGGGCGGCGGGCCCCGGGGCTACGTCACCTACTTCAGCGCCGACACGACGCCGATGTACGTCTCTCTGGTGCGCGCGTACGCGGAGCTCGACCCGTCGATCCTGTCGGCGACGGTGGTCGACCGCGCGGGGGGCACCGTGTCGATCTTCGACACGGTGACCCGCGCGGTCGACTGGCTCCTCCGCCACGTGACCGCCGACGAGCTCGTCGTCGTCCCCAAGCACAACCCGGTCAGCCTGCCGCCGCAGACGTGGAGGGACAGCCCGACCTCGAACCTGACCCGCGAAGGGCGCATGCCCAACGTGTTCGGGCCCGTCGCCTGGCTCGACGTGCAGGTGCTGGCGGTCGACGCGCTGAGGGATGCGGCGGCGCTGCTGCGCAGCGCCGCCTCGCGCCCGTCCGGCGGCCCATCCCCCGACGATCTCCTCGAGCGTGCCGGCGCCGTCCGCGACGCGACTCTCGAGAGCTTCTGGATGCCGGACGCCGAGTACTTCGGCGTCGCGCTCGACCAGGATGCGAGCGGGGCCGCGCGCCAGATCGACGCGATCCAGTCGAACGCCGGCTGGATGCTCGCCGGGAGCTTCTTCGACGGCCTGCCCGAGGCCGCCCGCGCCCGGTACGTCGGCGGCATCGTGCGATGGCTGTTCTCGCCGCAGATGCTGACCGCGGCCGGTGTCCGGGGCCGGGCGCTCGACGATGCGAACCCGGCGTTCCGCAACTACCACGAGCACGTGTGGCCCGTGGACACCGCCACGATCGCCCGGGGACTCCGCAGGCAGGGGTTCGCTGAGCTGGCGGAGCAGCTCGAGGCGCGCCTGCTGAACGCGCTCGACGCGCTCGGCGGTCACGACGAGTTCATCGCCGTCGACGACGCCGGGCTGGTGGTGGACCCGCGGCCGGCGGCGGGCGCGCACGGCGAGCACACGGACGGCGGCGACCGGCGACCGGCGCTGCCGACGGAGATGGTCCCCGAGCGGGAGATCGGGTTCACCGTCTCGGCCGTGCTGCGGATCAAGCGGGAGCGGGCGGAGTGGGCGGCGGCGCGACGCGCCGCCGTCCGCTCCGCCCCCGTGACCGGCCGGCAGACCGCGCCGGGACCGACGGCTCGCCCGGCCTGGGCCGACCGCCTCACCGCCGAGGTCCTCGCCGCCATCGACGACGTGCGCCCGCACCGCACGGTGCGGGAGGCGCTCGACGACCCGCTCCCGTTCTCGCCGCTGCGGCTCGATCACGCGACCGGCCTGGAGCGCGCGATCCTGATGGTCGTGCGGCAGGCGCTCGGCGGCGTCGTGCCCGCATACGTGCGGGCGCGGCTCCGCGAGGCGCGGCTCCACGGGAGCCGCGCCTGAGCCGCGCCTGAGTCGCCCCGGTCGACTCCCTGCGCGGCCGGCCATAGACTCGCCTCATGCCCCGCCGCGCCCTCATCGCCGACCTCCTCCTGTTCTCGGTGGCGATCGTGTGGGGCTTCAACTTCGTCGCCATCAAGTACGTCACCGAGCAGCTCGCCGATACCCAGAAGGAGGCCGTCGGCGGCGTCGTCGCCGGGACCATGCTCTATCTCCTGTACCGGTACGTGACCGCCACGGTGATCTTTTCGGCCGCCCGACCGCAGGCGCTGCTGCGGGCGACGCGCCGCCAATGGGGGATGGGCGGTCTGCTCGGCTTCTTCTACCTCACCGCCCTGATCGTGCAGACGATCGGCCTGCAGTACACGACACCCGGCAAGTCCGGCTTCATCACCGGCCTGAGCGTGGCCATGGTCCCGTTCCTCTACTGGGCGGTGGCGCGGCGCTCGCCGGGCTGGTTCCAGGTGCTCGGCGCGATGGTGGCGACGCTGGGGCTCGGCGTGCTCTCGCTGCGCGGGAACTTCACCGTCAGTTGGGGCGACGGGCTCACCCTGCTCGGGTCGCTGCTGTACGCGTTGCACATCATGACGACCGGGTTCTTCGCGCCCAAGGTGCCGCCGTCGACCCTGGCGGTCACGCAGATGGCGGTCTCGACCGTCATGATCGCCATGATCACGCCCTTCTTTGCGCACATCACACTGGCGCTGCCGTGGCAGGTCTGGGCGGCCATCATCTGGACGGCCCTGTCCGGCACCATCTACGCGTTCTTCATCCAGGCCTGGGCGCAGCGGTTCACGACCTCGACGCACGCCGCCGTTCTGCTCTGCTTCGAGAGCGTGTTCGCGGCCTTCTTCGGCATCATCTTCGGGATGGACTCGGTGACCGTCCGACTGCTCGTCGGCGCCTCGCTGATCCTGAGCGGCACGCTGATCATCGAGCTGCTGCCGGCCGCCGGCGGCGGCTCGGGCGAGCCCGAGGCGCCGGCCCAGGCGCTGCTGCCGGTCGCGAGCACGCAGGAGTGAGAGCGGCTGGGCGCGCTGGCGCACGCCCCGCCGCCCTTTGGGCCTATGGGGAGACGCGCTCGAGCCTGACCGGTGCGCCTCCCGGCAAGGTCGTGACGAGCTGATCGCGCTTGGCATCATAGGCGAGCACGTACATCACGTCTGATATCGCGTTCTCGCCCCAGACATCGATCTTGTCGCCTTTGAGGGTGGCCGGCCCTACGTGGAACGCATAGCGGCGGTAGAGGACGTCGTAGTGGCTGTCATATGCCTTCGCCCGCGTGATCACCATGGTCATCGGATACTTCACCCCGACCTCGCGACACGTTCCGACCGCATTGGTCTTGATGGCGGGAGCTGCGAGCACATGAGGCAGGACCAAGCCAGCCGATGCCCCGACGAGCGCAAGGACGACTGCGCCGACGATCAGGCGCTTGCTCGGCAACGCACACCTCCCGACCGACGGCCCCGTCCGGGTCGATCCGGTCCACGCTATCACGACGGCGTGGGCACCAGGTACGTTCCGCCGACGGGGCTCGTCGGACGGGGCGGGACCGCTTCGCCGCCTCGCTGTAGGATGGATGGCGAGAGAAAGGAGCGTGGTGGCCAAGAAGCGCCAGTACGAAGACGTCCGCATCCAGGGGCACCTGATCGACTCGCTGATGGTGCCGCAGATCATGGACGACATCATGGACCTCGAGGGCGAGTTCGAGGTCGTGTCGTTCGACGTCGGGCGCACGAAGACCGACACCTCGACGGCGGTGCTGCGCGTGTTCGGGCGCGACCGCGACCACCTCGAGGAGATCCTCACGGCCATCCAGGAACATGGGGCGGTCGCGGTCGCGCCCGAGGACGCCGTGCTCGCGGCGGCGCCGCGCGACGGCGTCTTCCCCGACGACTTCTACTCCACGACCAACCTCGAGACCTACGTACGCCTGGCCGGTGACTGGGTCCGCGTCGAGCAGCCCGAGATGGACTGCGGCGTGCGGGTGACGGGCGAGGGCGCCGAGGCCGTGGTCGAGACGGTCGCCCTGAGCGACGTGAAGGCCGGCGAGCGGTTCGTCGTCGGCCACCACGGGATCCGCGTGGTGCCGCTCGAGCGCCCGCGCGAGCGCCAGCTCTTCGAGTTCATGGCCTCGACGGTCAGCAGCGAGAAGCCCAAGGCGCAGATCATCCACGAGGTCGCCAGGCTTCTGCGCCGGGTGCGCGACGAGGGCAAGCTGACCATCGCCGTGGTCGGCCCGGCCGTGGTGCACACGGGGGCGGCGCCGGAGCTGGCCCGCCTCGTCGAGGCGGGCTACATCGGCGCCGTCTTCGGCGGCAATGCCGTCGCCACGCACGACATCGAGTCGGCGCTCTACGGCACGTCGCTGGGCATCGACATGGCCGAGGGCTATCCGGTGCCCGGCGGTCACGAGCACCACCTGCGGGCGATCAACACCATCCGCGCCTGCGGCAGCATCGCGGCGGCCGTCGAACAGGGCGTGCTGACCCAGGGCCTGATGTACACGCTCGTGAAGACGGGCACGCCCTTCGTGCTCGGCGGGTCCATCCGCGACGACGGGCCGCTGCCCGAGGTGATCACCGACGTGATCGAGGCCCAGAAGGCGATGCGGCCCTACGCCCAGCGGGCCGGCGCCTGTCTGATGCTCTCGACGATGCTGCACTCGATCGCCACCGGCAACCTGCTGCCGGCGTCGGTCCACACCGTGTGCGTCGACATCAATCCCGCGGTGGTGACCAAGCTCGCCGATCGCGGCAGCTTCCAGACGATCGGCGTGGTCACCGACGTCGGCCTGTTCGTCGAGCAGCTCGCCGACGAGCTGGAGGCCTAGCTCCCGGTCTCCTCCGGCCAGCTCGACTGGCGCGCACGGCCACGACCGGCGCGCTTGCCCTGGAACATGAGATCGTCGGCGCGGCGCACCATTTCGTCGACCGAGGACGGCGGTTCGGTGAACGTGACCGCCCCTATCGTCTGCCCCACGTGCCACCGCTCGCCGACCGAACGGCGCACCTCTTCGGTGACGTCGGCGAGCACGAGTGCCGTGGCGTCCCGGTCGGTGTCGGGCAGCAGGAGCGCGAACTCGTCGCCGCCCAGCCTCGCCACGAGGTCGGTTTGACGCAGCCGCGAGGCTACGGCCCGGGCGACGGTCACGAGCACCTCGTCGCCGGCGGAGTGGCCGTATCTGTCGTTGACCTCCTTGAAGCGGTCGAGGTCGACGTATGCGAGGGTGAGCGCCCGGCCCGAGCGGCGCATCTGGGCCAGCGCGAGGGTGGCGCGCTCGCTGAAAGCACGACCGTTGGCGACCCCGGTGAGCGAGTCGGTCCGCGCCATGATGCGCTCACGGTCCCGGGCGCGCCGAACGTATGCGATCAGGGACACGATGATCACGAAGAAGAGAAAGCGCACGAGCCCGTTCCAGGCATGGATCGGGCCGCTGATCCCGTTCGTGGTGGCCACGTCGAGGGCAGTCCACGTCACGGCGCCGAGAACGGCGAAGAGCATGCTCTCGCGCCACGACACCGACCAGGCGACGAGGACCATCGGCAGCAGGTAGAAGATCGACGACGCGACGTCGCCGCCGGTGAAGTAGTCGGCAACTGCCACCAGTGCGAGGAGCACGAGAGCAGCCAGCGTGATCGCCCAGGGGGGCTGCCGCGCGATCGTGTCGAGGGCGGCGTCGAACGCGGAGTCGATCCGCGTCGTCTCGCGCGTGACGGGCGAGCGTTCCCACTGGCTGTGACGCGGAGTCTCCATGGTGCCACTACTGTCGCACGGTCATTCTGGCTCCCCGGCTGGCCCTGCCGACACGCCCGGCGCCTACTGCAGGTACTTCTCCCGCATCGCGACCTTGTTGAGCTTGCCGACGCTGGTGCGGTCGATCGCCTGAACGGCCTGGAACTCCGTCAGCAGCGCCTCGCGCGGCAGCACGCCGGCGGCGATGAACCCCTTCACGTGCGCGCGCAGCTCCTTCTCGGGGACGGCGCCGCCATCCCTCATCACCACGAGGGCGAGCGGGACCTCGCCCCACTTCACGTCGGGCCGCGCGATCACGGCCGCCTCGGCCACCGATTCGTGGCCGGCGACGATGTCCTCGATCTCCAGCGACGACAGCCACTCGCCGCCGATCTTGATGATGTCCTTGGCCCGGTCGGTGATGCGGATCGAGCTCTTCTCGTTCCAGGCGGCGATGTCCTGGGTGTGCATCCAGCCGCCCTCCCAGAGCTTCCTGGAGTTGGCGTGGTCCTTGTAGTAGCCCTGCGTGAGCCAGGGAGCGCGCACCACGATCTCGCCGCTGGCACGGTCGTCGTGCGGCACCTCGACGCCGTCCTCGTCGACGACCTTGAGGTTCACCAGCGCGATCGGCGTGCCGGTGCGCACGCGCAGCGCGGCTTGCTCCTCGATGGGCAGCCGTGTCTCCTCGGGCGAGAGGTTGGTCACGGTGAGCACGGGGCACGTCTCGGACAGGCCGTAGCCCACGGCGACGTCGATGCCGCGCTGCAGCGCCGCCAGCGCGACCGGCTTGGGCAGCGCCGACCCGCCGATGAGGCACTTCCAATGGGACAGGTCGATCTGCGCGGTGGCGGGGTCGGTGATGAGCAGGTGCAGGATCGTCGGGACGCAGTGCGAGAAGGTGACGCCCTCGGTGACCATCAGCTTGAGCAGCACCTCGGGCACGTACTTGCCCGGGTAGACCTGCTTGAGCCCGAGCATGGTGGCGACGTACGGGATCCCCCACGCGTGCACGTGGAACATGGGCGTGAGCGGCATGTAGACGTCTTCGCGTGAGACGTGACAGACGTTGGCCGAGCAGATCGTGGCCGCGCAGCTGAGCGTGTGCAGCACGATCTGGCGGTGGCTGAAGTAGACTCCCTTGGGCATGCCCGTCGTGCCGGTCGAGTAGAAGATGGTGGCGCGGGTGTTCTCGTCGAAGTCGGGGAACTCGGCCATGGGCTCGGCGGCGGCGAGCAGCTCCTCGTACTCACCGGCGAACGTGAGTGGGCTCTCGAGCGCGCCGTCGTCGCTCATCAGGACCATCTGCTTGATCGTCTCGAGGCGGCCCTTCACGTGCTCGATCAAGGGCACGAACTCCGAGTTGATGATGAGAAGGTCGTCCTCGGCGTGGTCGATCGTGTAGACGAGCTGCTCGGGAGACAGGCGCACGTTCACCGTGTGGAGCACGGCGCCGATCATCGGGATCGCGTAGAAGCACTCGAGGTAGCGGTGGCTGTCCCAGTCCATGACGGCCACGGTGTCACCCGGCTTGACGCCGAGGTCCGTGAGGGCCGAGGCGAGACGCGCCACGCGCTCGCGGAACTGCCGGTACGTGAAGCGCCGGTCCCTGGAGACGATCTCCTGGTCGAGGTCGCTGACCATGGGCGTCATGAAGAGGTTCTTGATCAGGAGCGGGTACTCGTAGGCATCCGAGATCCGCCAGATCAGGTTGTCGCTCATTGAGCCTCCCTCACCCCCTGGCGACGCCCAGCAACGGGGCGCCGCGCGCTGCCTGGCTTCTGAACGAGACCATATGGGATTGCGGGGCGGGAGGCCAGCAACACGATTAGCTTGGCGAGGGTACGGGGTATGAGGTCCGACACGGCGACGCGGGAGGGGGTCATGAGGATCGCACTGAGGGCTGTTCCTCTTCTGGGGCTGGTAGCTCTGGCTTTCGCCTTCGTTTCCACTTGATGAACTGAGGGCGACGAGTTCGTCGCGCTGTATGGCACGCCGAGGAGCGGGCCCGCGGTCCAGGGGTAGCCGACCGCCCGTTCCCGTGCCGACCGAAGTGAGGGCGGGGGTGCGACCCAGTCGCACCCCCGCCCTCATCGGTGCTTCAGTCTTCCGGGAAACGCGAAGGGCGGGGGGCGGCTGCGTGGCAGCCGCCCCCCGCCCTTCGCCCGACGAGTGCCTCAGGCGGCCTTCTGCGCCGAGTAATCCGAGGCGCCCGCCTCGGTGAGCAGCCTGACTGTCGGCTCGCCGATCACGCCACCCTTGGCCATCGCCTCGCGAAGGCGTCGGGTCGTTCAGGAAGGCGTTCGCCTCCGCCGTGCTCGGCCACTGCGTGAGGATCGTGATGTCGTTGGGGTCGTCGAGCCCGCGGTAGACGAGATAGCCGGTGCTGCCGTGGCGGCGGCGCATCGCGTCGTGCTCGTCGAAGGCCGGACGCCACTTCTCGTAGTCGGTGACGTGGTGCTGTACCAGGACGATCATCTCGCGCTCCTCGCGTCGCTCGACAGTACGAGTGGCCCTCTTCCACTCATCCGATGGAGGCAGTCCCGTTGCGCGGGACGGAGCGAGACGGGGCGGGCGCGGGTGCCTGAGCACCCGCGCCCGCCCCGGAGGGTGGCATCCCGCGGGGGCTACGCGGTCGCCGGGGGAGCGTAGGTCGTGGTGTACGCGGCGGAGGCCTGAGCGGCTTTGCGCCGGTCGTCCCGACGCACGAGCCAGACGACCAGCGCCACGGCGCCTCCGATGGCGAGGAGCGACATGACGAAGCCCGTCAGCGCCAGCATCACCAGGATGGCGAGCCCGCCGACCGCGGCGGCCACGACGCCGACGAAGGCCACGGCGGCCGCGATCATCGCCTGACCGGCGGTGACGCCGCGCACGCTGCCGGTATCGCCGGTCACGATGGCGCCGGGCGCCGTCCTCACGGCGCCGCCGATGGCGACCACACTCGTGTCGTCGGCCTGCAGCTCGGTGCCGACCTGGGCCGTCTTCTCGATCTTCACGTCGCCACCGATCGTGACGACGGTGTGACGCACGGTGCCGGCGATGTCGGCGTTCCCGCCGAACACCGTGACCGAGTTCACCGTCTGTCCCGGCGCCACATAGACGTCGGTGCCGGCCTTGACGACGTCGCCGCCGCCCGCCACGTAGGCGCGCGGGCCGGCGAGGGCGGCGGGGGCCGCGACGGCCAGGACGACGAGCGCGACGACCGCGAGCCCTGCGAGGGCCGTTGCCCGCCCCCGCCGTCGCGCCGGCCGCCTGATGAGGGTCCGCATGTCGTTCATGACTGCCTCCGTGGAGTCGCTTGCTCTCTGGTCCAGAGGCTACCCGTCACGGTGAGGCGCGTCGTCGCTCTCAAGGGTGGAATCGCGGTCTGGCGCGAGGGGTGAGTTGGGTAGGCCTCGAGAGGTAGTCCGGGGCGGCGGCTGCCCCGCAGGGAGCAGCCGCCGCCCCGCCCCCGGCAGCCTGCCGGAACGGCGACGGCGGCGGGCCGCCGATGGGCGGCTATAATCGACGGCGAGCCCTTCGTCTCTCCAGAACCCCGCGAGGTCCGCATGAAAGCACGCCAGATCGTCCCCGATGTCTACCTGCTCGGCGCCGTCGACTGGGACCGCCGGCTGTTCGACGCGCTCATCCCGCTCCCCGACGGCACCAGCTACAACGCGTACTTCGTGCAGGGCGGCGACAAGTGCGCCCTGATCGACACGGTCGACCCCGACAAATGGGCGACGCTCGCGAGCCAGCTCGACGAGCTGCCGGCGCCCGACTACCTGGTCGTCCACCACGTGGAGCAGGACCACTCGGGCGCCACGCCGATGGTCCTCGAGCGCTATCCGGACGTGACGATCGTGTGCAACGACCGCGCCAAGGGCATGCTGGTCGACCACCTGCACGTCGACGAAGCCCGCCTCCAGGTGGTGGCCGACGGAGAGACGATCGACCTCGGCGGCAAGACGCTGCAGTTCGTGTTCACGCCCTGGGTGCACTGGCCCGAGACGATGAGCACCTGGCTGGCCGAGGACCAGATCCTGTTCAGCTGCGACTTCTTCGGCTCGCACCTGGCGACCAGCGACCTGTTCGCCGACCGCCACGAGGTCTATGACGGCGCCAAGCGGTACTACGCCGAGATCATGATGCCGTTCGCGCCGCAGGTGCTGAAGAACGTCGACAAGGTCACGCAGTTCCCGATCAGGTACATCGGGCCCAGCCACGGGCCCGTCTACGACGACCCGCAGTTCATCATCGACGCCTACCGCGACTGGGCCGGCGGCGAGCCGCAGAACATCGTCTGCCTGCCGTTCGTGTCGATGCACGGCTCGACCGCGCTCATGGTCGACCGGCTGACGGCGGCGCTGGCCGATCGCGGCGTGACCGTCGAGCGGTTCGACCTGACCACGCTCGACGCCGGCGAGCTCGCCAGCTCGCTGGTCCACGCCGGCACGATCGTCCTGGGTACGCCGACCGTGCTGACGGGGCCGCACCCGCTGGCCGCCAACGCCGCCGTGCTGGCGAACGCGCTCAAGCCGAAGACCAAGTTCGCGACGGTGATCGGCTCGTACGGCTGGGCCGGCAAGACGGTCGAGACGCTGCAGCAGTTGATGGGGCGGCTCAAGGTCGAGTTCCTCGAACCGGTGATGTGCAAGGGGATGCCGCGCGAGACCGACTTCGCCGCGCTCGACGCGCTGGCCGACACGATCGCCGACAAGCACAAGGACCTGGCGCCGCGGCGCCACGCCGACAGCTTGGTCTGCCGGCCGGTGGTCTGCTGAGGACGGCGCGCTGAAGGGGCGGGGCGGCGGCGCCTCGAGGCGCCGCCGCCCCGCCCCTTCCCATAGAATCGCCCAATGTTCACGATCTTCACCGGACTCGCCTCGTCGCTGTCGTATGCCGTCAGCGACATGCTCTCGCAGCGGGTCGTGCGCACGGCGCACGCGCTGCGAGTGGTCTTCTGGGTGCTGGCCATCGGCGTTGTGCTCGTCGTGCCGGCGGCGCTGCTGATCGAGGGTCTGCCGAGCGGCGGCGGCCAGTGGCACAGCGCACTGGTCGCCGCCGTCGCCGGTGTCTTCTACATCTTCGCGTACCTCTGCCTGATCGAGGGCCTGCGCCACGGGGACCTGTCCATCGTCACCGCCCTGAACGCGCTGCAGGGCGCGGTGATCGCCGCCTGGGCGGTCGGTACCGGCGAGCACGTCACGGCGCTGATCGGCGCCGGCCTGGCCCTCGCCGTCGTCGGCGGGACGCTGTCGGCCGTGCAGGGCCGGGCGAGGTCGGCGGCCGGCGCCGGCTGGAGCCTCGCCTCGGCGGTGCTGTTCGCCGTCGTCGTGATCCTGTACGACCACGCCCAGGCACTGCCGGCGCTCTCGGTCGCGGCCGTCTCGCGCCTGAGCTCGTTCGTGGTGGCCGTGCCGCTGGTCCTGCTCGCGACCCGGGGCGTTGCGATCGACCGCGCGCACCGCGGCGCCATGGCCGGCGCCGGCGCCCTCGAAGTGCTGGGCCTGGTGCTCGTGAACCTGTCGGTCGCGTCGGGGCCGCTGGCGGTCGCCGGCGTCATGATCTCGCAGTTCGCCACCTTCGGTCTGCTGCTCGGCATGGTGCTGCTGCACGAGCGCCCGCGGCCTCACCAGCTCGTCGGCGTCGCCTGCACGATCGTCGCCGTCACCCTGCTATCGATCGTCGCCTGAGGGGTAACTGCGCGCACGCGGGTCAGGGTCGCGGGGCGACGACAGATCGACAGGCGGGTCGACGACTGAAGGGACGACCGGGCGCTCGACGTAGAATGGCCGTGTGACCGACTTCCTCCCAGGCCCGATCCACACCGAGGAGCACGTGCGGCAGCGCCGGCTCGAGCGCCGTCGCCGCCGGCGTCGCCGCCGGATAGCGTTCATCGTCATCGTCGTGGTCGTCGTCGCCGCGATCGTGGCCGCGGTCGTGCTCGCCACCGGGCACAAGGGGGAGGCGAAGCCCAAGCCGGCCGGGACGCACAAGGCGACGCCGTCGGCCAAGCCGAAGGCTTCGCACACGGCGTCGCCCACGTCGGGCGCGCAAGCGGCGGCGTCTGTCTCGCCGTCGCCGGCGGCGACGGCGACCACCACCACCGCCCAGCAGTCCTCGTCCGCAGAGCTCGCCGGCGCGAGCCGGCCTCGCATCGTCCAGGACCCCGTCCCGTACGGGCCGGCGCGCAAGGCCGAGATGGCGCAGTACTCGCTCAAGCACTACGGCCAGGACACGTGGGTGCTGCGCCCGTCGGCGATCGTCCTGCACTACACGGCGGGCCCCAGCTATTCGGCCGCCCACGCGACCTTCGAGTCGAATGCCACCAACCTCGGCGAGCTGCCGGGCGTCGCGTCGCACTTCATCATCGATAAGGACGGGACCATCTACCAGCAGGTGCCCCTGGACGTGCGCTGCCGCCATACCATCGGCCTCAACCATTGCGCGGTCGGGATCGAGTTCGTTCAAGAGGCGACTTCGTCGCCGTCGACCGCCACGGCCGCGATCTTCGCCCGCAAGGCCCAGCTCGGCGCCGGCCTGCGCCTGGTCGCCTGGCTCCAGGCGAAGTACGGCATCGCCGACAGGAACGTGATCGGGCACGGCATGGCAAACAGCAGCCCGCTGTTCAAGGACCTCGAGGGCTGGCGCAACGACCACGTGGACTGGGAAGCTCCCGCCGTCGCGCGCTTCCAGGGGCTGCTGGACCAGATGAAGTGACCGTGGCGCGGCGCCGCGGCGCCGCGAGCCTTCAGCGCCCCCGCTGCAGCGCCAGCAGGTCCGAGTAGACGGCGAAAGCGGTCTGCTCGGGCAGGCCCGCCAGCTCGGCCACCTCGACGTCGCCCATCAGGTCGGTGTGCAGGATCACCGCCAGCGACGAGCCGCCGACCGCGAAGAACGGGTGCTCGGGCGTCAGCTCGACGAGACGGACCGAGGCGCGCACACCGGGGGCGGGGGCGCGCTGGGCCGGCAGGTCGGCGGCGAACGCGGTGCAGAGTACGCGCAGGCGCCTGCCGGCGCGTCGCGCCGCCGCCACGCGCTCGGACGTGACGTCGCGCACGCTCTCCTTGCTTACGGCGTCGGGGGTGATCCGAGCGTCCATCAACACGTTGGCCAGCGCCGCCGTCTTGGCCGCCGCGTCGTGGCCGTCGATGTCATGGGAAGGGTCCGACTCGGCGTAGCCGTCGGCCTGGGTCTGGGCGAGGGCGTCGGTGAAGCTCACGCCCTCGCCCATCGCATCGAGGATGAAGTTCGTCGTCGCGTTGAAGATCGCGTCGAAGCCCAGAAGCCGGCAGCCCGGCAGGCACGACTCCCACATGTTGAAGACGGGCGCGCCGTCCATCACCGTGCCCTCGAAGCGGAAGCCGCATCCGTTCGCGGCGGCGACGTCGGCCAGGCGGCGGTAGTCCCAGGCGATCGGTCCCTTGTTGACGGTCACGACGTCCATGCCACGGGCGAACCCCGCCTCGATGTGCTCGATGGCGGCGTGGCCGCCGAGGGGATCGAGTGGCGTGGCCTCGACCAGGACGTCGGCGCCGGCGGCGGCGATCAGATCGGCTCCGGGCCGTGGCGGATCGGGGAACATGAGGTCGATGTCGCCGCCGTGGGCGACGGCGAGCACCTCGGCGGCGGTCAGGCCGTCGGGGACGAGCAGGCTGCCATGCGAGCCCGTGCCCACGGCGGCGAACAGCACGCGCACGTGGTGGTCGCGGGCGAGCTCGCCGGACTTGCGGTCGACGAGCTCGCAGAACCGGCGGCCGACGTTGCCGAAGCCCAGCAGACAGATCTTCACGCTGCGAGTGGCGTCGCCCACTCCACCCTCACGAGGCCAGCCGCTCGACCTCGGCGATCAGCCGCTCGACCTCGTCCGCCGTGGTGTAGGGCGCCAGCCCGGCCCGGACCAGGCCGCCACGGTCGAGCACGCCGAGCCGTTCGCAGAGGCGGAGCGCATAGAAGTGCCCGTCCCAGAGGAAGAGGCCGGCGCGGCCGAGCTCGCGGCAGACCCGCTCGGCCGTCATCCCGTCGAGCGTGAAGGACACGGTGGAGGTCCGGGGGTGGCCGTCCGGCGGGCCGTACACGGTCACGCCGTCGATCGCGCGCAGCCGGGCGATCAGGTGACGGGCGAGCGGCTGCTCGTAGGCTTCGGCCGCGAGCATGCCGGCGACGACGTCGCGGCGGCGGCCGTCGAGTCCCTGCAGGCTCGGCGCCAGCTCGGGGTCGGCGGTCACCCACGGCAGGTGGTGCGCCCCCATGTCGGCGATGAACTCGATGGCCGCCGCCGCCCCGGCGATGCCCTCGTGGTCGAGCGTGCCGGTCTCGAACTTGAACGGGGCCTCGTCGGCCACGGTCCGCAGGTGCAAGGCGCGGATGCGCGGCGCGGCCTCGTGCCGCACGAACATGACTCCCACGTGTGGCGCGAAGAACTTGTAGGCCGAGCAGAGCAGCACGTCGCAGCCGATCTCGCGCACGTCGATCACGCCGTGCAGCGCGTAGTGGACGGCGTCGACCACGACCATGGCGCCGACCCGGTGCGCGAGCCGCGCGGCGCGGGCGACGTCGTTGACCGTGCCGACCGCGTTGCTCGCGTAGCCGATCGCCACGACGCGCGTGCGGTCGGTGAGCAGCCCGGCGTACGCCTCCCAGTCCAGGGTGCAGGTGGCCGGGTCGACCGGCACCTCCCGCACGACGACGCCGCGTTCGGCCAGCGCCAGCCAAGGGCCGCGGTTCGCCTCGTGGTCGAGCTCGGTGATCACGACTTCGTCGCCGTCACCGAGCTCGCGCCCGAGGCTCTCGGCCAGCAGGAACGTGAACGTCGTCATGTTGTGGCCGAAGGCGACCTCGTCCCAGTCGCAGCCCAGGAAGTCGGCGAGCGCGTCGCGGGCGTCGGCGATGGCGTAGTCGGTCTGGATGCTGGTCTCGAAGAACCCGTGGATGTTGCTGTTCTTCGTGGTCTGGTACTCGACGATCGCGTCGATCACGCGCTGCGGCGTCTGCGTGCCGCCGGGCGCGTCGAGGAATGCCACGGGGCGCCCGTCGACCGTCATGCCAAGCGACGGGAACTGCCAGCGGATGTAGTCGACGTCGAAGCTGCGCATCGTGGCGCCTAGTCTATGTCGCGGCGGCCTGTTGCGCCCCCGACCAGCCGTGGGTACGGTAGGTCCCATCATGGCGCGCACCCAGAAGACCGCCGGACGGCCGGGCAAGGCCCGGGCCGCTTCCGTCTCCCCGCTCCTGCGCAAGGCCTTTGAGGTCGTGTGCTTCGACTGGCTGGGCACGGCCGTGCCCGACCTGACGACCGACGCCTCGTCGGTGCGCTCTCGCGTCGAGCATCTGGCCTCGCTCGGCGTGGACGTCGTCGTGCTGAGCACGGCCGGGCTCGAGGCCGTCGACGGCCAGCTGCGCGCGCGCCCCGACGTGGGCGGGCGCCTGTTCCTGCTGCTCTCGGGAGGAGCCGAGGTCTATGAGGTCGGGTCGGCGGGTCCGCGGCTGATCGAGCGCCGCCAGGCCGACCAGCGCGAGTGGGCAGGCCTCGAGCGGGCCGGCGAGGCGGTCTTGGCCGCCTTCGCCGAGCGGGGGCTCGAGGCCGGCCTCGCCGGCGAGGGGCCGACGTGGCGGGCGCTGGACCTGCTGCCCGGCCGCCGCGGCCCGCGGCCCGGGAACCGCGAGGCGCTGCGGCGGGCGGTGAGCGAGCGCGCCGCCGACGCCGGCATGGCCGGCGTCGGCGAGGCGCTCGCCCTCGCCGCCCGCGTCGCCCACCATGCCGGCCTGCACGCGCCGCGGGTCAGCTTCGACGGCCGGCGCGTCGTCGTTGCTCTGACCGACAAGTCCGACAGCATGCGCTGGATGCACCGCTGGGTCGTCGATTCGCACGACTACGACGTGCGCAAGGTGCTGGTCGTCGGCGACCGCTTCGGCGACTGGGATGGTGTTCCCGGCAACGACGCGGCGCTGCTCACGCCAGACCTGAAGGGCGCCACCTTCGTCTCGGTCGGGGACGAGCCCGGCGCCGGTGTGAAGGGTGTGCGACTGGCCGGCGGCGGCCCGGCACGCCTGCTTGAGCTGCTCGACGCCCAGATCGCCCTGCGCGTCACCGGCGCGTTGGCCTCGTTCCCCGCGCCCGACGCCGACCAGGACTGGCTCTTTTCGGTCGAGGGCTTCGACCCGTTCCGCGAGCGCGAGGTCGAGACCTGGATGACCGTCGCCAACGGCGAGACCGGCACGCGAGGCGCGCTCGAAGAGGGGTCGCCGGCCTCGACGCCGGGCACGTTCGTGGCCGGCGTCTACGGCGACGGCACGAGCGAGCCACGCATCCGCCAGCCGGTGCCGGCGCCCGACTGGCTGTGTTTGCGACTGCTGGTCGACGGCATGCCGCTGTCGCTGGCCAACGGCGAGATCCTCGAGCACCGCCGCGTGCTCGACCTGCGCCAGGGCGTGGTGTTCCGCCACTGGCGGCAGCGCGATCGGGTGGGGCGAAGCGTGCGGGTCAGGACCGCGCGCTTCGCCTCGCTCGCCGATCGCGCCGTGCTCGGGCTGCGCGCCGAGGCCACGCCCGAGGACTTCTGCGGACGCCTCAACTGGGAGGCGTGCGTGGGCGTGTCGTACGCCGGCGGACCGGTCTACGACGCTACCTTCGAATCCCTCGAGGGCGCCGGGTTCGTCGCTCGTACGAGGGGGCGCCGCGGGGGTGGACACGCCCTGGCCGTGTCCACCCGCCCGGCGCCCGGCTCGCCCGTCGCGCGCTACATCGAGCGCTCGCGCGACGTCATAGGCGGCCGTCTCGAGTGCGAGGAGCCGGCCACGGTCGACCGCCTCGGCGCGGTGGTGTCGTCATCGACCCGCGTGCCCGACGGCGAGACCGCCACGCGGGTGCTGGCGAAGGCGGAGGAGCTCGGCTTCGACGAGCTCCTCCGCCGTCACCGCGCCGCCTGGCAGGAGCGCTGGGCCGACGCCGCCCTGTCGATCGACGGCGACGATCAGGCCCGGCTCGCGCTGCGCTTCTCCATCTACCACATGATCGCCAGCGCCCACCCCGGCAAGGACGCGGTGTCGATCGGCGCCCGCGGCCTGTCGGGCATGTCGTACTTCCAGCACGTCTTCTGGGACACCGAGATCTTCGTCGTCCCCTTCTTCATCTACACGCACCCCGAGACGGCGCGCACGCTGCTCGCCTACCGCCACCGCAACCTCGACGGCGCCCGCCGCAAGGCGCGCGACCTGGGGCATCGCGGCGCCCTCTTTCCCTGGGAGTCCGCGGATCGCGGCGAGGAGACGACGCCGCCCTACGGCATGGGACCGCGCGGCGAGATGGTGCCGATCCTGTCGGGCCTCCTCGAGCACCACATCTCGGCCGACGTCGCCTGGGCGGTGTGGGAGTACTGGAAGGCGACCGGCGACGACGCCTTCATGGTCGAGATGGGCACCGAGCTGCTGCTCGAAACGGCCCGGTTCTGGGTGTCGCGCGCCAGTCGCGACGAGAGCGGCGGCTACCACATCCCTATGGTGGTGGGCCCCGACGAGTACCATGAGGGCGTCGACGACAACGCCTACACGAACGTCCTGGCGCGTTTCAACATCAGGCGCGCGCTCGAGGCGATGGACTGGCTCGAGCGCGCCGATCCCGCGGCGGCGGCCGGGCTGCTCGAGCGGACGGGCCTCGACGCCGCCGAGCAGACGCAGTGGGCGGCGGTGGCCGACCGCCTGGTCGACGGCTTCGATCCCGAGACGCGCCTGTTCGAGCAGTTCGCCGGCTTCTACGGCATGGCCGACGTCGACCCCGCCGCGCTCGCGCAGCGGCCGATGGCGGCCGACCTCATGCTCGGCCGCGAGGTGACGTTGCGCTCCAAGGTCGTCAAGCAAGCCGACGTGGTCATGCTGTGCTACCTGCTGCCCGACGAGATCGACGGCCGCACGGCGCGCGCCAACCTCGACTACTACGAGCCGATCACCTCGCACGGCAGCTCGCTGTCGCCGGGGATCCACGCCGCCCTGGCGGCGCGCCTCGGGAAGCTCGATGTGGCCGCCGACGCGTTCCGCATGGCGGCCGAGATCGACCTCTCCGACAACATGGGCAACGCCGCCAGCGGCCTGCACCTCGCGACCATGGGAGGCCTTTGGCAGGCGGCGGTGATGGGGTTCGGCGGCATCCGTCGTCACGGCGAGACCCTGGTCGTGGACCCGCACCTGCCCAAGGCGTGGCGCGGCCTCGACTTCCGGCTGCGGTTCCGTGGGGCTCGCCTCGGCTTCCGCATAGGGCACGACGAGTTCGAGGTCGAGGTCGGCGAGCGCACCGGAACGTTGGTCATCGGCCGCAGGCAGCGTAGGCTGGACCCAGGCACCTATCGCTTCCGTCGCGCCCGTGGAGGCGCGTGGGAGGAGAGCGCATGAAGATGCTGGTCGCCGTCGCCCCGGGGAAGCCGGGCGAGCGCCTGCTGGCCGATGCCCGCATGGTCGCGCACGCGATCGAAGCCGGTGTGCAGGTGCTCCACGTCAAAGAAGACCCGGCCGAGCCCGACCTCAAGCTCCCGGCGCGCCTTGCAACCAACGTCGCCGTCGAGGAGCGGGTGGGCGACCCGGTCATGGAGATCGTGGAGGCGGCCGAAGAGGCCGACGTGCTCGGGTTCGCGTTGCGGGGCGCCCGCGAGGAGTGCGTCGGGTCGGTCTCGCAGGCACTCCTGGCGGGCGCCCCGACGGCCTTGCTGGTCACCCCGCCGGGAGCGCCGCCGATGACAGCGCTGCGCCGCGTGCTCGTCCCGCTCGATGGCAGCCCCTCGAGCTCCGAGGCGATGCGCCAGGCCGAGGAGCTCCTGTGCAGGAAGGGCCGCGAGATCCTGGTCCTGCACGTCGGGACGAGCGCGTCGCCGACCGAGCCCGGAAGCTTCGGGGTGCCGCGCATCATGGACCAGGAGCAGTACGAGTGGTCCGCCTGGCACGACGAGTTCCGCATGCGGTTCTCGTCGTGCCCTCGCGGAGGCAGGCACCGCACGCTGGTCGAGGTCGGCGACCCCGCCGAGACGATCCTCGCCCAGGCGCGGAAGCTCAAGGCCCAGCTTATCGTGCTGGCCTGGAGCCGCGACGTCGGCGAGGGCAAGGCGCAGCTCGTGCGCAGCCTGCTGTGCGAGGCGCCGTGCCCGTTGCTGCTCGTGCCTGCGGCAGCCTGAGCATCGTCCGCTTCACCTAGCTGCCCGGCCGTCGTTCGACCCTTGTCGGCCAAGCCCGGCCACGGCCCGAGCCGGAGACACGCCGCTCGACGTCCCCCGAGCCGGCGGCGCTTGCGATGCCGCCGCAGATTGTTATGTTTTGGAGGGTTCACGCCGATAGACGTGGTGGGCCACTCGCTGGAGGGTACGTGTCGCACCGCTGGCTGACGACGACCGAGGCTGCCGAACTGCTCGGCGTGCATCCGAACACGATCAGAAACTGGGCAGATTCGGGTAGATTACACGTACTCCGCACGGCCGGGAACCAGCGCCGCTTCGACCCGGAGGAGCTCCGTCGGCACGCGCTCGCCGTCGAGAAGGCCGACGAGCCGGGCAGCGACGCCGCGGAGACCACGGCCGCGCCGCCCGAGCTACGTCAGCCCTACCTGGAAGCCCTGGCCGAGATCGCCGAGGTAGCCGCCTCGGCGGGCGAGCTGCGCGACGTCTGCGCGCGGCTCGCGAGCCTCACCGGGACGGCGCTGGGAGCGTCGACCGCCGACATCTACCTGTTCGAGGCCGAGCGGGGGGTGTTCAACGCGTTCGGCGGCTGGCAGCTCGAGGGGGTCAGACCGGGCGAGTGGGACGACATGCAGGACCTCCCACCCGATTCGTACAGCGACTACCTGGCGATGTGTCAGGGGTCCGAGGGCGTGCTGATCGACTGCCGGTCGCCGGACCTGCCCCCGTCCGAGCGGGAAGACTACGCACGTTGGGGTGAGATCTCCGGCATCACCGTCCCCCTGCGCCAAGCCGGGGAGCTGATCGGCTTGCTCGATCTCACGTCGCGCGACACCGAGCACGTCTTCGACGGCGACGACCTGCGCTTCGCGCAGGTCGTCGCCGCCCACGTCACCTCTGCCATCGTCAGCACGCGACTCCTCGACGCCGAACGCTCGCGCGCCAGCCAGATGGAGGCGCTGCTGTCGATCGCCGAGGCCGTGAACTCCAGCGTGGGCCTGCCGCAGGCGCTGGGCAACATCGCCCAGGAGATGGGCTTCGCCCTGCGCGCCGACGTCGCGAACCTGTACACGTACGACGATCCGTCGGAGACGATGGTCCGCGTGGCGCGCTGGGACCGTCTCGACCCCAGTGACGACTACCGCGTGGGCACGACGTACGCCGCCGACCGCTACCCGTCCTGGGCCGAGGCGGTCGCCACCGGACGTCCCGTCGCCAACGTAGCGGGCGGCATACGGACGCCGACTGAGCCCGCGGCCGCGCCCGAAGCCGACAAGGCCGCCGTGTCGTGGATCACCGTCCCGCTCTACCAGGACGAACTGCTGCGCGGCCTGGTCGACGTCTACTCGCGCGACGCGGGACACGTGTTCACCGACGAAGACGTGGTCTTCGCCGGGGCCGTCGCCCGGCAGGTCGAGATCGCCTTGCGCGGCTCGGAGATCGTCGAGCGCACCCAGCGTCACACGGGCCAGCTCGAGCAGGTGCTCGAGGCCACCCGGGCCATGAACACGGCGGCCGATCCCGACGCGGTCATGGCCGAGATCGTTCTCGGGTTCGGCCGCAGCCTCGACGTGTCGGAGCCGACGCTCTACGAGATCGACCTCGAGAAGCAGGACCTGGTGGTCACCCACTCCTACTTCCTGCCTTCCGGCTCGCCCGACTTCTCCTACCTTGGTGAGCGCTTGTCGCTGCACTCCCTGCCGAAGCTGGCGAAGCCGGTGAACGAGGGCGCACCCGTCATCCTCAACCGGCTGATGGACGAGAGCCTGAACGAGGCGGAGATCGAGTTCCTCGACCGCTACAAGACGCGCGCCCTGCTGTCGGTGCCGATCATGGACGAAGGGCGCGCGATCGGCGTGCTCGAGGCGGCCGAGAGCCGCAACGAGCGCTCGTTCACGTCCGACGACGTGCGCACGGCCGAGATCTTCGCGGCCCAGGCGCTGGCGGCGATGAAGCGCTCGCGCGCACTCGAGCGTGAGACCGAGCGCTCGGCCGACCTCGTCATGCTCCTCACGGCCTCGGCGACCATGTCGCGGTCGCTCGAGCTCGAGGCGGCGATGCTCGACGTGTGCGACGCCATCGCCGGCTCGCTGGGCTATCCGTACATCACCATCTACGAGTGGGACCCCGGAGCCGAGGCCGTGACGGCGTTGCTGGCGTATTACGGAGACCGGGACGAGCCGCTCGACGAGAGCTTCGCCGGCACGGTCTACACGGCCGAGACCGAGCCCCTGCTCGCCTCGTCGCTGAAGAACAAGACCCTGGTCTACCTGGGCAGCCCCGCGGACCCCCGGCTCACGCCCGGCGAGAGGGAGTCGATGCGGGCCTCGGAAACAGGCAGCCTCGTCTACGTGCCCATGATCTTCCAGGACAGGGCGGTCGGGATGCTCGAGGTCGACTTCGGCGAAGAGGGGCATGACTTCAGCGAGCGAGAGCTCACCATCCTGCAGGCTATCGCCAACCAGGCGGCGATCGTCCTGATGAACGCGCGCCTGTTCGACCGCCAGCGCCAGCAGGCCGAGGAGCTCGCGCGGACCGCCGGGGTGCGCGCGACCCTGGTCCGCTTCGGGGCCAGCCTGCGTGCGCGCGAGACCGCGGCCGGCGTCGTGGAGGAGGTCGGCGAGGCGCTCGCCGACCTCAACCTCTTCGACGCCGGCCTGGTGATGCTGCGCGACGACCGGGGCCAGCGGTACACGGTCCAGGCCTGTTTCGGCGAGGGCGTCCGCTACCGGGACGTCACCGTCCCGGACGAGGACGTGCGGCCGCTGGTGGAGGCCAACGAGAGGCTCCCGGCCGAGCAGATCGGTGAGAAGGCGGGGATCAGGCGTCTGGTCACGAGGCTCGACGACCTCGCGGGCAGCGAGACGCTGCGCATCAGCACGTCGCGGATGATCTCGTCGCCGGTGCTCGACCAGCAGGGCGAGTGCGTCGGCCTGGTCCTGGTGCGACGTGGCGGCTCGCCGGAGGCGCGAGCCACGTCGCGCGGTGAGGCCGCCTCGCTGGTGCGGCTGCTCAGCGACCAGGCCGGCATCGCCATCAGGGCGGCCTACCGCCTCGTCGAGCTGCAGCGCAACCTCGACCAGGCATGGGTCATGAACGAGGTGCTGACCGCGGTGGGCTCGACCCTCGACGTGCCCGAGCTGCTGCGCACGGCCGCACGAGGCATGCGCCGGGTCGCCGACTTCAGCGACGTCGCCTTCTGGTTCCTGGACGCCGGCGGCAGCGAGGCCGAGATCGTCGTGCTCGGCGCGGCCGAGGCCATGGCCGCGCCGGTGCAGGCGGTCGTCCGCCAGGCGGCTTCTCCTGTCTGGCAGGCGATCGACGCCGCCCGCGCGGCCGTCGACAACGACGTCCCCGAGGGCGGCGTCGAGGGCATGCCGAATGCTCGCAGCATCGTCGTGATCCCGCTCATCGCCGAAGGCCGGCCGGCCGGCGGCGTCGTCGTGGCCGACACGGTCGCCGGCCGCTTCGACGAAGCGACGCGCCTGCTGTTCGAGCAGTTCGTGGTGCCGATCGGCGCCGCCCTGCAGAACGCGCGCCTCTACGAACGCATCCGCAACCTGCATCTCTCGAACCTGCAGGCGTTGTCGACCGCGCTGAACGTGAAGGACTACTACATGCTCGGCCACGCGCCGCGGGTGTCCGCCTACAGCGGCCTTCTGTGCCGCAAGCTCGGCTACCCCGGCGACCTCGTGCAGCAGATGGAGAAGGCCGCCTACCTGCACGACATCGGCCGCATCGGAGTGCCCGACCACGTCCTGCAAAAGCCGGACGCGCTCACCGAGCGCGAATGGGCGCTGGTGCGCGGGCACGCCGCGGTGAGCGCCGATATCATCAAGCCGATCTTCCCCGAGGAGATCTACGTGGCGGTCAGGCACCACCACGAGCGCATGGACGGCTGCGGCTATCCCGACGGGTTGCCGGCCGGAGAGCTTCCCGAGCTGGCGCGCATCCTGACCATCGCCGACGCCTACGACGCCATGACCTCCCAGCGGGTGTACGCGCGCTCGCTCACGTATGAGGAGGCGGTCAAGGAGCTGCGCAGCTGCGCCGGGACCCAGTTCGACCCCGCGCTGGTCGAGGTCTTCATCGAGGTGCTGGCGGACCTGGCGCAGCGACGGAGTGAAGCACGCACCGCCGCCGCCGAGGTCGTAGAGCGCGTGGACTGGGCCGAGCACGCGACATTGCGCCCGGCCGGCGGCGGCGGCCGCGCCGCCTACCCGGCGATCGAAGCCGCCCTGGGCACGGCACGGCGAGACCACGCGGGTGTCACCCGCGTGTTCACCGCCGTGCCGACCGAGGGCGGCTTCGCCTTCGCCGCCGGCAGCGCCGAACGCGGCGAGCTGCTGGCGCGCCCCGGCGACCCCGTGCAGCTCGCCGACATCCCGGTCGACCTCGAGCAGGACACGGCGGCCAACGTGCTCCACGTCGACGGGAGCGGCTGCTGGATGAGCGGCTTCGCGCCGGTGCTCGACGCCGACGGCAAGGTGCAGGTGATCGTCGAGGCCGACGCGCTGGTCTCGACCGACGTGCGCGGCGGCGCCGTCTGGAGCGATGTCGGCGACACGCTCGACTCGATCCTCCGCCAGGCCGCGGCCCGCATGACCCAGATCGAGATGGCCGCCAACACCGACGGCCTGACCGGCCTCTACAACCACCGGTACTTCCAGGAGCGGCTCGATCAGGAGGTCGCCCGGGCGCGCTCGAACGACGAGCATCTCAGCCTGCTGTTCGCCGACCTCGACCGCTTCAAGGAGTTCAACGACAACGCGGGTCACCAGGCCGGCAACGACGCTCTGCGACGCCTCTCGATGCTGCTATCCGGCGAGCTGCGCCGGGTCGACATCGCGGCCCGCTACGGCGGCGAGGAGTTCGCGATCATCCTGCCCGACACGGGGAGCGACGGCGCGGCTGAGGTCGCGGAGCGTGTGCGCCGCGCCGTCGAGGCCGAGTGGAGCGGCCGCGGCTCCGGCGCGGAGCTGACGATCAGCATCGGCGTGGCCACCTTCCCCGAGGACGCCGTGGCGGGGAACGAGATGATCGACAAGGCCGACTGGGCCATGTACCGGGCCAAGCGCAAGGGCCGCAACAAGGTCGAGGTGTTCACCGCCGAGGCCTCCGCCACCGCGGAGGGCTGGGGCGATCGTCGCGCGACCGACGCGCCCGACGCGGCCGATGGCGGCGGGGCCGGCGACCGCAAGAACGTCGACGCCGGTGAAGCCGGGGGGCAGGCCGGCGGCGACGCCGGGCCCGACGGGACGTCGGGCGGCGAGTCGCCGCCGCGGGCCGACGCCTAGCGGCTGACGGTCCCGGGTGGGGCGGCGCTGCGCGGGCGGGCCGCGCGGCGACGCGCGGCCCGCCCGCGCAGTGCTTTCTCCATCTGCTCTTCGACCGTCGGCTTGCGACGCGTGTACAGGATCAACACAACGCCGGCGACGACGCTCACGACGGACTCCCACTGCGGCGCGGTGAGCCCGAGGATCCAGGCGGGGTTGCGGCGGATGAACTCGATCAGGAACCGCTCGATCCCCGACAGCACCAGGAACCAGCCGAACACGTACCAGCCCGGCTGTGGCTTCTTCGCCATGCGGTAGAGGAACAAGCCGACGAGGAGCATCGCCACGGTCTCCATGGGCGGCGTGGGGTAGACGTGCACGCCGGGCGGCGTGGGGACGGTGCCGTGAGGGAACGCGATCCCGAACCAGGCCGTGGTGGGCTTGCCGTAGTCGCCGTCGCCCGAGAGCAGGCAGCCGATCCGTCCGACCGCGTACCCGACGGCGACCGCCGGCCCGGCGGCGTTGGCCATCAGGCCGATCGGGACGTGACGCAGATAGCTCCAGACGAGCACCGCGATGAAGCCGCCGATGAACCCGCCGTACCAGGTGAAGCCGCTGCCGCCGAACACGCTGCTCGCCAGGTGCCCGTTCACGGCGCTCCAGTGCTGCACGAGGTAGTAGACGCGGGCGCCGACGAAGCCGGCGATGCCGGCCACGAAGAAGAGCTCGTAGGCGAGCTCGAACCCGAAGCCGCGGACGCGCAGCACGCCGTAGGCGACGGCCGCGGCTGCGATCAGAGCGAGCGCGGCCATCACGCCGAAGCTGTAGATGGTGATGGGACCGAGGTGAAGGAGCTCAGGGTACATGTGCGCTAAGCGTACCCGGTCCGGAGTTGCCCGTCACTGCCGCCTCGCGCGTGCAGTCGCGAGGGGTGCGATGCGAGGCGAGCTATCGAGAGTTGGTCAACCAGGAGGCCGGCCGCCCGCCCGCCCGGTGCTATCGTAAGGTGGTGACGATCCCGACCGACCCCTTCCCGCCGCAGCCCCAGCTGCCGGCCGACAAGCTGCGTCCGCCACGCTCGCCGTGGCGGATCGGCGCGCTGCTGCTCGCGCTGCTCCTCGCGGCGGCGATCGGCGCCGTCCTGGTGTTCGCCTTCACCTCCACGAAGGGCGGGACGGCGCGGCCGCCGGCCGCGCCGTCCCGCCCCGTTCCCACCGCCTCGCAGGTCGCCGCCGCCGCCGATCTGGCTCTGCCGGCGCTCGCGCGCGGCGACCGCGCGCGTTTCGGCGCCGCGCTGGCCAGCAGGGGCAGCGCACGCGCCGGCCTGCGCGACGTGTACACCCACCTCGCTCCGCTGCCGCTGAGCGGGCTGCACGCGCTCGTGACCCCCGTCGTCGGCGCTGCCGCCGGCGTCTACGACGTGCAGATCGTCGGCAAGCTCGGCGGCGCCGGGCCGCCCGACCGCCTGCTCGCCGATCGTGTGCTGGCGTTCGCGCTGGAGGGGGGGCGTGCGGTCGCCACCGGCGACCGCACGCCCCCCGCCGGACGCCGCGAGTACCTGATGGCGATGCGCAGCCCTCACGCGATCGTCACGAAGAGCGCGGTCGTCATCTACGACGGGACGTGGAAGCCCCTTGCGCGGCAGATCTCCGCACTGGTCCCAGGCGCACGGCGCCGTGTCGGCGACATCATCGGCGCCACTTCCCCGGCCCCCATCGTGGTGACCCTGTACACCTCGCGCCAGCAGGTCGCCGATTCGCTGGGCCGCGAGCACGTCGCCGGCCACGTTCGCTTCTTCGCGCAGCAGGCCAGCCGCCCGGGGAACGGCGCCTGGACGCCGGCCGATGTAGGCATCGTCGGCCCCGACCTGATCAACGGCGATCCCTGGACGCCCTACATGCTCGCCCACGAGGTGGCGCACACGGTCACCTGGCGCTGGTTCTTCCACACCCAGCACTCGCCGGCGCTGCTCGAGGAGGGCCTGGGGATGGCCGTCGAGCAGGGCCGCGCCTACGCGCCGCTCAAGGCGAAGCTCGCCGCCGGCGACTTCAGTGGGCCGCTGCTGCGCACGTTCGCGATGCCGAACTTCTGGGACGGCGCCCACCAGAGCAAGATCACGCTCGAGTATCTCGAGGCCGGCTCCGTGGTCGGCTACGTGCTCTCGGGCTGGGGCAAGGCGACGTTGCACCGCTTCGCGGTCGACGTCGCCGACTCCACCCTCGAGCCCGCCGCCGTCAAGTCGGTCGTGCGCAAGGACCTCGGCGTGTCGTGGCCGGCCTTCTACGAGGGTTGGCGCACCTATACGTTCGGACTACCCTAGTCCCGAGTTCAGGATGACGCGCCGCGCGGAACACTCGGATTGGCACGTGCTGCGAAAGGAGACACCCATGCGCCGCAGGCTCCCGCTCCTCATCGTCGTGGTCGTCGTCGCGGCCGCCGCCCTCACCATCGGCTTGGTCGTCGCGCGCGCCGACCCCACCCCCACACTGCCGCAGACCACTGCCGCCGACCTGCTGTTCAACATGGCGACGACCGACCATCACGACCTGGTGGTCAGCGGGAGCGTGAGCTGGACCAACGACCTCTTCGGCAACGCGTCGCTGGTGTCGACGGAGGGCGGCGACGCCCAGCTGCCGATGCTGACGAGCGGTTCCGGCCGCGTCTGGATCCAGGACGGCAACGTGCGGATCGAGTCGCAGGGCCGTGGCGGCGACCAGGTGATCGTGTTCAACAAGGCACAGCGCGTCGTCTGGATCTGGAACGGCGGCAAGAACACGGCGACGAAGTACTCGCTGCCGGCCATGACCGGCGGCGCGGGGTCGCCAATGCCGTCGCCGACCGGGACCTTCGGCGCGGCCCAGATCGGGCAGGCCCTCACCGAACTGCTGCCGACGGCCAAGGTCGAGGTGACCGGCACCACCAGCATCGACGGCCACGACGCCTATATGCTGACGCTGACGCCGAGCGCGACCGACACGGCGCTGGGCTCGGTGCAGCTCGCCGTCGACGGCCACACCTACCTGCCGCTGCGCCTGCAGGTGTTCGCCGCCGGGCACGACAAGCCGACGCTGTCGTTCGGCTTCACGACCGTCTCCTACAGCCCGGTGTCGAGCGACCTGTTCACGTTCACGCCGCCGGCCGGCGCAACGGTCACGACGCACACGGTGCAGCTGCCGCAGATGCGTTCGTCCGGCTCCGGGTCGGCGACGGCGCCGCCGGAGGCCAAGCCGTCGCCCGAACCGAGCCACTCGCCGTTGACGCTCACCCAGGCCGAGACGAGGGCCAAGATGGCCGGGTTCACGCTGGCCACGCCGCAGGGTTACACGGCGCGGTCGTTCGACGGCGCGTGGGTGATCGACAAGGCCCAGATCGAGAACAAGCTCACGGAGCTCCAGAAGCGGATGTCCGCGCTCGGTGCGTCGGGCTCGTCGAGTGGGCCGTCGGCCGGCGCGAGCCCCGCGCCCAACCAGTCGGGCCAGCCGACGATCGATCCGAGCAAGCTCCCTGACACCGCCGTGGTGACGAAGTACGGGCAGGGATTCGGCACCATCTGGCTCGTCCAGGCGCCAGACAACAGCGAGGTCGACAAGGCGATCGCGCAGCTGCCCTCGATCTTCGGGCAGCAAACGATCGCCGGCAGCCCGGCCCACGTGGTGACCACGCAGCTGGGCGGCGTCGCCGTCTGGAAGCAGAACGGCCTGACGCTGATCGCCGGCGGCATGGTCAGCCAGGCCGACCTGAATGCCTTCGCCTCGTCGGTCCAGTAGGAGATGACGGACACCAAGCACACGCCCGCGGCGGCAGCGCCGGAAGGCGCGGCGTCGCGTGAAGAGGGGCGGGGGGCGCAGGCGCCGGAAGGCGCCTGCGCCCCCCGCCCCACCATCCTCTCGCTCGTCGGCCTGACCAAGGACTACGGCAAGGGCCTGCGCGCCGTCGATCACCTCGACCTGCAGGTCTGCCGCGGTGACGTGTTCGGCTTCCTCGGTCCCAACGGCGCCGGCAAGACGACCACCCTGCGCATGGTCATGGGGCTGATCTTCCCGACCGACGGCTACGTGCAGATCCTCGACCACCGCGTGCCGGGCGACACGATCGAGGCGCTGCGCCATATGGGCGGCTTCGTCGAGACGCCGGCCTTCTACCCGACGATGAGCGCGCGGCGCAACCTGCGTCTGCTGGCCAGCGAGAGCGGCCTGCACGACGAGGGCAGGATCGAGGAGGTGCTCGAGATCGTCGGCCTGCGCGAGCGCGCCGATTCCAAGGTCAAGGGCTACTCGCACGGCATGAAACAACGCCTCGGCATCGCCTCGGCGCTGCTTCACGAGCCCGAGCTCGTGATCCTCGACGAGCCCACGAGCGGCCTCGACCCGCAGGGCATGAAGGACGTGCGCGAGCTGGTCCGCGAGCTCGGCCGCCAGGGCACGACCGTCTTCCTGTCGTCGCACCTGCTGCACGAGGTCGAGCAGGTCTGCAACCGGGCCGTGATCATCGACAAGGGCAAGGTCGTGATCCAGGGACCGGTCGAGGATCTCAAGCCTCGGCAGATGGGGATCAAGGTGCTGACCGACGACCAGGGCAAGGCGGCCGAGACGCTGCGGAGCGTCGTGGGCGACGCCGCCGTGACGAGCGACGAGGAATACCTCGTCGCTCGCGGCGACGGCGACGTCGCCCCCGAGCTGGTCCGCCGCCTGGTGGCCGACGGCCTCGACGTGCGGGCCGTCATCCCGGCGGTCGAGCAGGGCCTCGAGGACTTCTTCCTCGAGCTGACGACCAGTTCCGACCGCGACAGCGGCGACGGCGCCGGCGAGCCGCGCAAGCGCGGGCTGGCGAGGCTGCGGCGATGAGCGGCGCGATGACGGGGTCGAAGCGATGAGCGGCGCTGCGACGAGGCGGACGCGATGAGGAGCCTCTGGCGCGAGATCGTGAAGCTCATGTCCCTGAAGCGGACCTACGCCGGCTGGGCCGGCCTGCTCGCCATCCCGCTAATCATGGTGCTGGCGCTCGACCTGGCGAGCTCCAAGCCGGCGCCCGGCGAGGGACCGCCGTTCTTCTCGAACATCGTCCACAACGGCGTGTTCGTGCCCTTGGCGGCGATCGCCGTCCTGTCGGCCTTCCTGCTGCCGCTGGCGGCCGCGATGACCGGCGGCTACGCGGTCGCCGGCGAGGCCGAGATGGGCACGATGAAGACCTGGCTCGCGCGTCCGGTGAGCCGAACCTCGGTGATCTTCTCGAAGTGGCTCGTCGCCATCCTCTACGTCTTCGTCGGCATGGTCATCGTCGGCGTCGGCGGCGCGCTGGCCGGCTGGGCCGTGTTCGGGGTGCACCCGCTGGTGACGCTCTCGGGCGGCACGGTCGGCGTCGGGCACGGCGTGTGGCTGATCTTCTTGGCCTACCTGCTGATCCTGCTGAACATGATCTGCGTCATCTCGCTGGCGCTGCTGCTGTCGACGGTCACCGACTCGAGCCTGGCGGCGGCGGTCATCTCGCTCGTCATCATGCTGCTGATGGCGGCCCTGACGGCGTTCAGCTACTTCGACTGGCTCAAGCCTTACCTGTTCGTCGCCCACACCGACGCCTGGATGAACCTGTTCCGCCAGCCGATCTACTGGCACCCGATCCGCAACGCGCTGGTCAACTACGCCGAATACATCGTCGTGCTGACCGGTCTGGCGTGGTGGGCCTTCAGGCGCAAGGACGTGCTGTCGTAGGATGCGGGGGAGGGCGCGCAGCCGGCGTGGCTGCCCGCCCGGACGAGGAGTGGCGATGCGCGCGATGGTCCTGCACAGACCGGCGCCGATCGAGGACCGGCCGCTGCGGCTCGAAGAGCCGCCGCTGCCGGTCGCGCGCCACGACGAGGTCCTGATCCGCGTTCACGCCTGCGGCGTGTGCCACACCGACCTGCACATCGCCGAGGGCGAGCTGCCGCCGCACAAGTCCCCTGTCGTGCCCGGCCACCAGATCGTCGGCGAGGTCGTCGAGGTCGGTCACAAGGTGGAACTCCTCGAGATCGGGGACCGGGTCGGCGTGCCGTGGCTGTGGAGCACCGACGGCATCTGCCGGTATTGCCGGCGCGGCGACGAGAACCTCTGCGACGACGCGCGCTTCACCGGCTACGACGTGGACGGAGGCTTCGCCGAGTACACGGTGGCGCCGGCGGCGTTCACGTACCTGCTTCCGGACGTGCCGGACCTGGCCGCCGCCCCGCTGCTCTGCGCCGGCATCATCGGCTACCGCACGCTGCGGTTGTCGGGGATCGTGCCCGGCGCCGAAGCGCTGGGCGAGGCGGCGCCCGGCGGCGCGGCCGCCGGGCGCCGCCTCGGCATCTACGGCTTCGGCGCCGCCGCCCACCTCTGCCTTCAGGTGGCGCGGTACTGGGGCGCCGACGTGTTCGTGTTCACGCGCGGCGAGGAGCACCGGGATCTGGCGCTCGAGCTCGGCGCCGTGTGGGCCGGCGTGGCGGGCGACGATCCCGGCGGCGAGCCGGGCTTGCGCCTCGACGCCGCCGTGATCTTCGCCCCCTCCGGCCCCCTCGTTCTCGACGCCCTCAGGGCCCTCGACAAGGGCGGCACCGTCGCGCTGGGCGGCATCTACTCGAGCCCTATCCCGCCGATCGACTACCCGCTGATCTACGGGGAGCGGGTCGTTCGAAGCGTTGCCAACTCGACGCGGCGCGACGCCCGCGAGCTGATGCAGCTCGCCGCCGACATCCCCATCGAGACCGACGTGCAGGTCTTCCCGCTCGAGCAGGCCAACGAGGCGCTGATCGCCCTCAAGCACGGCGGCATCCGCGGAGCCGCTGTCCTGGAGATCGGGTAGGCCGATCCGGTCCGACGATCACCGCGCCCGCCCGCTTCGTGCTACTCTCGTAGCATGAGCCGCGAGGGGGGCCTGAAGCGCTCGATCATCGTCGGGATCGTCGGCGGCATCGTCACCGTCGTCGCCTGCTTCGTCGTGCTTCTGGTCCTGGGTCTCATCCCATCCAAGCCGCTCGGCGACGCCCTTCAGACGGACACCGGTTCGAGCGCGGCACGGCTCGAGAGCGCCGCTCTTCGCGCCTGGAGCCTCGATCGACTGACGACGTGGGACACGGCGGCGGGAGCCTGGCGCGAGCAGAGAACGGGTCTGGCCTTCGTCCCTCTCCTGCTTGGCGCGGCCGCCACTTTCGCCGTCGGCGCGGTCGCGCGGCGTCTGATCGAGCGAGAAGCAACGCAACGAGCGGTGCTGCTCATCGCCTTTAGTCTCACATGCGCGTTCGTCGTCGCGGTCGTGTCGGCCGCGGCCGGCTTCACGACGAAAGGGACGTACGGCGGGGCGCAGGGCGTGGTGGCGGAGATCGGTCACGAGCCGATCGTCTACTTCGTCACGGCGACGCTGGTGAGCCTGTCGCTCGGTGCTTTCGCCTTCGGGGTCGTCGGGTATCTCCCGCGGCCACTCGGTTCAGCGGTGAACCGCGCAGGGCTGCTGACCGGGGCCGCATTCCTTCTGGCGGGTCTGCTCTTCCCGGTCTTCGTGATCACGGGCCCGGTGTCCGGAACGGACGCACAGGTGGCGCTGGACCTGGCCCACGCCTCCGGGTACTCGGCCGCCGCCGGCGGTTCCGTCGTGCCGTTCGCGCTCGGAGCGCGGGTCTGGATGGGCAGCGCCTCGGACTCGCCGTTCCTTCCGGTGTCGTCGAGCGTCGCGAACTATGCGACGGGAGCCGGTGACGCCCGTTGGCTCGGCCTGAACGAGCAGCTCGTGCGCAACGCGGCGGACCGGATGTGGGTGATGGTCCGTCCCTACGGCCGGGACGGCTGGTGGGTCGCGTTCCTGCTGTCGTGCCTGGCGTTGGGCGGTCTGGCCTGGGCGAGCGTCTCCCTCTGCCGCGCAGAGGGAGCGCATGCTCCTTCGGCCGGTCTCGGTCTCGGCATCGTTCAGGGGGTCGTGGTGCTGGCGTTCCTCTTCATCGTGTCCTACCTGTCGCGCCTCGTGGTCGACACGACCAAACAAGGTCCGAGAGCGCAGTCTGTCGTCTCACGAGAAGTCTGGGGGTTGCGGGCGGACGGCTATGCGAGGGTCGTGGTCCTCACGTTCGCCGTTTGTGCCTGCTGCGGGGTCTTGTACGGGCTCGTGGCCGCGGTCGTGCGACGACGATCGCCGGCCGCTCGCGCCGAGGACGATCTGGAACGGGGCGCCGAGGCCGACACGCGCGAACGGGCGCGCGAGGACTCGCTCCGCGAGGGGAGCACCGAGGTCGTGGACATACCGCATCCCAACGCATTGACGAGAGGCAAGCTCGGCGGCTGAGGTCCGGGCGACAGACAGTCCGGGCGGCGGCTAGACGGAGCAGAGCCGGCGCCTACAACGTCTCGAGCGTCCGCCCCTTCCAGTTCCACCACTTGAGCAGCTCGGGATCGTGCTGCGAGGTGGAGGCGTAGTACACGGCGCAGCGGAAGGCGTAGAGCACGCACGGGTCGATGCGGTGGCCGGCCGTCTCGCAGTCGCGCTCGTAGAGCTCCTCGGGGTTCTTGTCGCGCAGGTCGGCGACGGCTCGGACCCCGAGCCGTCGCAGGTGCCCGGCCAGGTTCGGCCCGATCCCCGGGATCTCGGTCAGGTCGTCGGTAGCTGGTATGTTCGTCTGCCGCTGCATCCTCGCCCCCTCGCAGAGATGCGTACCCGGTGGGTGCCGCTACTGCACCATGCGCTCGACGGCCCGCAGCGCCCGCTCGCGGATCTTCGGCGGCACGACGATCTCGTTCTCGAACTCCTCGAGGGCGGCGATCGCCTTGTCCAGCGTCGTCAGCTTCATGTTCGGGCACACCGCCTTGCGCGTCGCCGGCACGAACTCGCGGTCGGGGTGCAGCCGGCGCAGCCGGTGCAGCAGCCCGGTCTCGGTGGCGACGATGAACGTGTGGGCATGGGAGCCGCCTGGGTAGCGCAGCATGCCCGACGTGCTGAGGACGGCGTCGGCCAGCTCGAGCACCTCCCGTCGACACTCGGGATGGGCCATCACGACGGCGTCGGGGTGCTCGGCCCTGGCGGCGCGGATCTCGTCGGCGGTCATGTCGTGGTGCACGGGGCACCACCCGTTCCAGAGGATGATGTCCGTGCGGCCCGTCTCGCGCGCGACCCAGTCCCCGAGGTTCTTGTCGGGGACGAAGATGATCGGCTGCTCGGCCGGGATGCGGCGCACGATCTCGGGCGCGTTGGCGCTCGTGCAGCAGACGTCGACCTCGGCCTTGACGGCGGCGCTCGTGTTGACGTACGCGACGACCGCCGCCTCCGGATGCTCGCGCCTTGAGCTTCCGCAGGCCCTCGACAGTGACCATGTCGGCCATCGGGCAGCCGGCGCGCAAGTCGGGCATGAGCACGGTCTTCTGCGGCGAGAGGATCTTGGCCGTCTCGGCCATGAAGTGGACGCCGCAGAACAGGATGACGTCGGCGTCGGTCGTGGCGGCCGTACGCGCCAGCTCGAGCGAGTCGCCGGTGAAGTCGGCCGCGTCCTGCACCTCGGGCCGCTGGTAGTTGTGCGCCAGGATCACGGCGTTGAGCTCGGCGGCGAGGGCGCGGAGCTTCTGCTGGAGTTCGACGGTCTCGTCCATGGGTGAAGTCTACGGGGGAGTGGGCCCGTTCGTCATCTCTGGATGCGAGAGGGACAGGGCTGGAGGGGCGGGGCGGCGGGCGCCAGTGGCGCCCGCCGCCCCGCGGCCTCCGCCGCCGATCGACTGCCCAAGCATACCGGAAGGGGTATATGCTCCGGGGCAGGAAGAGGCGGCGGCGCTGAGCGCCGCCGCCCCGGCGACACTGGAGGAGCACCGCAATGGATCTGAAGGTCTACTTCCCGGGCGGCAAGCGCGTCTACGCCGACTTCGACGGCTTCACCGTCGAGACCGACCAGCCTGTTGCCGGCGGCGGCGACGGTTCGGCGCCGGCGCCGTTCGACCTCTTTCTCGCCTCGATCGGCACCTGTGCCGGCATCTACGCCCTCGGCTTCATGCAGCAGCGCGGGATCGACCCCGAGGGTTCGGAGATCACGATGCGCATGGAGCGCGATCCGGAGACGAGGCTCATCGGAACGATCGCCATCGACCTGAAACTGCCGGCCGACTTCCCGGAGAAGTACCGCGCCGCCATCGTCAACGCGATGAACCTGTGCACGGTGAAGAAGCACATGGACCAGCCGCCATCGTTCGAGGTCACGGCGGTGGCGAGCTGAGAGACGGCGGGGCGGGCGGGGCCGGGGCGACTGCCGCCCCAGGCCCCGCCCGCCCGACTCGCCCCCGCCCGGCTCAGTGCTGGCAGGCGCCCTCGGGACCGACCAGCGACAGACTGCCTTCGCCAAACGCTCTGAGGCTGTCGGCGACGCTGCCTCGCTTGCCGGCGTAGACGTCGATGCCCATCTGGGTGCAGCCCGCGAGGGGCCTGCCGCCGATGCCGTTGACGATGAGCGCCGACACGCCGTTCTGCGCCAGCATGACGACCGGCGTCATGCAGCCGCCCTCGTGGTGCGGCGCGTTCTCGACGACCGCGAACCTGGTGGGCTCGCCGTCGACGAATTCGGCCACGGTGAAGTGGCTGCAGCGGCCGAAGTGGTCGGCGCACGCAGCGTCGAGACCTCCCGGTGCTTCGGACGGGACGGCCACGAGGACCGGCGCGGTGGTCTGGGGGGTGTCACTCAAACGAACCACTCTCCTTGTCGCTGCGGGGGCACGGCGCCCCCGCGTTCCTGCCTTGCCTGCCTCTGCATCCGCGAGCGGCACGGCGACGCGCGCAGGTGTCGGGGTCGACGTCGAACGTGCCGCCCTCGATCAGGATGGACTGCCCGTCGGCGATCGCACCGATGAGAGTGCGACGGCCTGACTCGATCACGCGCCCCAACGTCTGCCGCGACACGCCGATGATGGTTGCCGCTTCTTCCTGGCTCAGGCCCTCGCCGTCGACCAGACGCAGGGCCTCGTACTCGTCGACCGAGAGCACGCGCCGCTCGAGGAGGCGTGCGGGAATGCCGGCCGGCTTGAACAATGAGACCTTCGGGAGGGCGGCCACGGTCCGTGCCTTGCGTGGCCGCCCCGCGGGCCGACCGCGGGTGTCCGGAGTGTCGTGATCCGACGGGGGTATTACGAGCATATGCTCATAATACCCCCGTCGCGTGAGCACGGCAACCGACCGGTCGGCTACGCCGGCTCAGCCTGACGGCTGGTCCGTCACTCGTCGATCGCTACCCACCCGACGGCCGGCGAGATCGAGTCGCCGCGGACGACCTACTGGTCGTCCCCGTCGTGTTGGATGAGCGATGCGTCCCAATGCGCCGGACGGCCGACGGCGCCGGCCATGCAGATGCGACACAGCCCGTCGCGCACCTCGTGGTCGTGGAGCTCCGTTATCCGGGGGTCCTCGCCGCAAACGGGGCAGGCAGGGTCGCGCGTGACTGGTACTTCATCGAAGGTCATGGTCAGCGCGTCGAACTGGAGCATGCGGTCGTACAGGGGCCGGCCGATCCCGGTGAGCACTTTGATCGCCTCGATCGCCTGGATCGTGCCGACGACCCCCGGCACGGGGCCGAGCACGCCCTCCTCCGTGGCACAGGGAGCGTCACCCGGGTCGATGAATGCCGGGAAGAGGCAGCGATAGCACGCCGTCTCGCCTCCCCTGGTGGTCATGGCGACGCCGAAGTACTGCAGCACACCGCCGTCGACGAACACCTTTCGCCGCATCACGCAGGCGTCGTTCAACAGGAACCGCGCCGGGAAGTTGTCGACGCCGTTGAGCACGACATCGTACGGTTCGATGACGGCGAACGTGGTGGCGGCGTGCAACCGTTCGCCGTGCATGACGACGTCCACGTGAGGGTTGAGCCGGCGTACCCTCTCTGCCGCGCTCTCGACCTTGGGCCGGCCGAGGTCGTCGGTCGCGTGGATGACCTGACGCTGCAGGTTGGAGTCTTCGACGACGTCGAAGTCGGCAATCCCGAGACGGCCCACGCCGGCGGCGGCGAGGTAGAGGAGCGCCGGCGACCCGAGGCCGCCGGCGCCCACCACCAGGACGCTCCCCTGTTTGAGCCTCTCCTGCGCCTCGGGACCGAACCCGGGCAACAGAAGGTGTCTGGCGTACCGCCAGCGTTCTTCTGGGAGTAGCGCCACCGCCCTCCTAGCCGGCCACCATCGCGGTCGCCTCGGCGTACTGCTCAGCGAAGAGCACCGACGACAGGTACCGCTCGCCGGTGTCGCATATGATCGTCACGACGATCTTGCCGGCGTTCTCGGGCCGGGCGGCGACCTTGTAGGCGGCGATCGCGTTGGCGCCGGCCGAGATGCCGACCAGCAGCCCCTCTTCTGCGGCGAGCCGGCGCGACGTCTCGAGCGCCTCGTCGTTGTTCACCGTCACGATCTCGTCGTAGATCGACGTGTTGAGGATGTCGGGCACGAAGCCCGGCCCGATCCCCTGGATCTTGTGCGGGCCGGGCTGACCGCCGCGACAGCACCGGGGAGTCGACCGGCTCGACGGCCACGACTTGCAGCGAGGGCGGCGCTCCTTGATCACCTCGCCGACGCCGGTGATCGTGCCGCCGGTGCCGACGCCGGCGACCAGGATGTCGACCTTGCCGTCGGTGTCCCGCCAGATTTCCTCGGCCGTGGTCGTGCGGTGGATCTCCGGGTTGGCCGGGTTCTTGAACTGCTGCGGCATGAACGCGTTCAGGGTGCTCGGCGAGGAGCTCCTCGGCCTTGCGCGACGGCGCCCGCCATCCCTTGGCGCCGGGGGTGAGCACCAGCTCCGCGCCGTAGGCCACGCAGGAGCGCGCGCCGCTCCATGGTCATCGTGTCCGGCATGGTGAGGATCAGCTTGTACCCGCGGGCGGCGGCCACCATCGCCAGGGCGATGCCCGTGTTGCCGCTGGTGGGCTCGATGATCGTCGTCTCACCGGGGACGAGGCTGCCCTCGCGCTCGGCCTGCTCGATCATCGAAAGTCCGATACGGTCCTTGACGCTCCCGCCGGGATTGAACGACTCGAGCTTGCCCAGGATGGTGGCGCCGGACTCCTCGGAGAGACGACGCAGCTTGACCAGTGGCGTGTTGCCGATCAGCCCGCTCACGTCTTCGGCGTAGTTCATGGTGACCTCCGGAGTAATGGCTATATCTTGATAGGAAATAACCAGTTCAGTAGTCTGAGGCATCTGCGGTGGTTCGTCAACCAACTGCCGTTGAGCCTGCCGCGCGTCCCACGTAGCCTCGCGATCGCCTTATCCCACGCTGCGCTATCCATAAGCAAGCCTGATTTGCACAATAATCCAAGGTGATGCACAATACCCACGAGCCTTGGTCTAATAACCTAGTCGGTTAGGGGTATTAATGGCCCACGCGGAATCCCCACATGCCCGTGAGGCATCGCCGCTGCCGCCAGCGAAGCGGCCGACGGAGTCGCCCGAGCCGGCTGTGGACGATCGAGAGCTCATGGGACGTATCCTGATGGCGGTCCAGGGCCTGGAGTACGGCTCCGTCGAGATCGTCGTGCACGACTCGCGCGTCGTGCAGATCGAACGCCGCGAGAAGATGCGTCTGACACACCCGCCGGCCTAAGCCCGGCAGACAGAGCCGACCGGACGACCGGAGGCTCCTTGCGAGAGACGTGAGCAAGGAGACTCCGGTCGTCGTGCGTTGTACGGCCCACTCCCTCGCCTCTCCGCGGCAGTAGCACCGCAGCAACGAGAACGGAAGGGAGACGAGGGTGATCGAGACCATCACCATCATGGGGGGTCACGGCAAGCACGGTGACCCGGAGCCGGTCGAGCGCCTCGACCTCGCGATGGGCAACGTGGCCAGCATCGTCGGGTCCGACGGGGTCGGGCAAGACGACGCTCATCAACGACATCGAGATGTTCGCCGACCGTGACACGCCTTCGGGTCGGCGGATTCTGATCAACGGACAGCCTGCTCCTGCTGAATACAGGGACGATCCGTCGCGCAATCCGATCGCCCTGATCACGCAGCACACGACGTTCCTGTCGGACATGCCGGTGGGTGAGTTCCTCGAGACCCACGCGCGCGTGCGTTCCGAGGGGGGCAAGCACTCCGGAGAGCATGATCGCCGACACGCATCGACTTCGCCAATCAGCTCACCGGCGAGCCGATCGGGCTGGACGTGCGCATGACCGAGCTGTCGGGCGGTCAGACGCGGTCGCTGCTGATCGCCGACGCGACGATCATCTGCGACACGCCGATCGTGTTGCTCGACGAGGTCGAGAACGCGGGCATCGACCGCTCGCGCTGTCTCGAGCTGCTGCGCCGGCAGCGCAAGATCTTCATCTTCGTCACCCACGACCCGCGCATCGCGCTGCTCTCGGACTTCCGCATCGTGATCAGCGAGGGCCGGATCATGAAGATCCTGGGCACCAACGACGAGGAGCGCGAGCTGGCGACCCGCGTCACGCGCCTCGACGACGTGCTGTCGAGCCTGCGCGAGAAGCTGCGGCTCGGCCATTCGCTCAGCGGCAACGAGCTCGAGGGGGTGCTGGCATGAAGCTGGCGATCTGCCGCCGGGCCCGCGACGACCGGCAAGACCAGGGTGCTCAGGCACGCCATCCGCAAGCTGATCGACAAGGGCGAGCGCGTCGCCTTCCTGAAGATCGACGTGCAGTTCGCCGAAGAGGACGAGCTCCTCGCCAACGAGTTCGGCATCCCGACGCGGAAGCTCTACTCAGGCGAGCTGTGCCCCGACCACTGCAGCGTCATGGTCCTCGGCGACGCGATGCAGTGGGCCGAGAAGAAGGATTGCACGATCCTGCTCGTCGAGACGGCCGGGCTGTGCCTGCGCTGCGCGCCGTACGTCGACGGCGGCCTCGGGATCTGCGTGCTCGAGGCCACTAGCGGGATGAACCTGCCGCTGAAAGTAGGCCCGATGCTGTCGCTGGCCGACGTCTGCGTGGTCACCAAGGGCGACCTCGTGTCGCAGGCGGAGCGCGAGGTGTTCCGCGCCCGCATCCAGGACATCTCGCCGGTCGTGCAGATCCGCGAGGCCAACGCTCTCTACGGGATCGGGATCGACCCGCTGGTCGACAGCATCCTGGCGACTCCCGACGCACCGGCCGACATGCTGCTTCGCGGCTCGCCGCCGGTCGGCACGTGCACGATCTGCGTCGGAAAGCGCGAGGTCGGCTGGCAGTCGCACTTCGGCGTCGTGCGCGCGCTCGACAACCTCAACTTCTACCGGGGGCAGTGAGATGTCCGGCGAGTCGGCGGGCCTCTCGCCCGACGGGCGCATCTACCTCGACCACGCCGCGACCACGCCGGTCGACCCGCGCGTGCGCGAGGCCATGCTGCCGCACCTGTGCACCGTTTTCGGGAACCCGTCGAGCATGCACTGGGCCGGCAAGGAGGCGCACGCCGCGCTCGACGCGGCGCGCGCCGGCGTTGCCGGCCTCATCGGCGCCGAGCCGCACGAGATCGTCTTCACGGGCAGCGGCACCGAGGCGGACAACCTCGCGCTTGATCGGGGCGCTCGACCACGGTGGCGGGGACCGCCACCTGATCACGAGCGCCTTCGAGCACCCCGCGGTCATCGAGACCTGTCACTACCTCGAGTCGAAGGGCGTGAAGGTGACCTACCTGCCGGTCTCCGAGGACGGCCTCGTCCTGCCCGAGACGCTGGCCGCAGCCCTGCGGCCCGAGACGAAGCTCGTCTCGATCATGGCGGCGAACAACGTGGTCGGCACCATTCAGCCCGTCCACGAGCTGGCCGGGATCGCCCACGCCCACGGCGCCCTCTTCCATACCGACGCCGTGCAGGCGGCCGGCAAGGTGCCGCTCAACGTGCAGCGGACGCCGGTCGACCTCGTCTCGCTGTCGGCCCACAAGCTGCACGGGCCCAAGGGCGTGGGGGCGCTGTACGTGCGCGCCGGCACCAGGCTGGGGCCGATCGTCTACGGCGGCGGCCAGGAGCACGGGCTGCGTTCGGCCACCGAGAACGTGGCGGGCATCGTCGGGTTCGCGCGCGCCGCCGAGATCGCGCTCGACGAGATGGGATCGGAATCGGCCCGGCTCGTTGGACTGCGCGAGCGCGTCTCCCACGGCATCCAGGCCGCGATCCCCAACGCCTACTTCATCGGCCATCCCTACTGCCGTCTGCCGGGTCACCTGTGCCTCGGCTTCGCCGGCCAGGAGGGCGAAGCGATCAAGCTGCTCTTCGCCCTCGACGAGGCGGGCATCGCGGTCTCGTCGGGCAGCGCCTGCAGCTCGAACCACGCCGGGGAGCCATCGTACGTGCTCACCGCGATGGGCTTCGACTCGATCCGCTCACGCGGCGTGCTGCGCGTCACCATGGGTCGGTTCACGACCGACGCCGAGATCGACCGCCTCCTCGAAGTGCTTCCCGAGGCGGTCGGTTCCCTGAAGTCCATCGCCTCGCACGCCGGGTTCGGCGTGCGGGTCTGAAAGGAGCCCTCGTGACCAACGTCGATCTGAGCGCGATCGAGCTGCCCGGCCTGGATTGCGGCCTCTGCGGTTACCGCAGCTGCGCCGACATGGCCGCGCAGCTCGAGGCCAAGCCGGACCTGCTGAAGCGCTGCATCCCGCTGGCCGCCGACTTCATGGGCGTGCAGGAGGCGCCGGCGGCGTCGGGGCCGGCGCAGCCGGCCGTGACGCCGCCGGTCACCGCGTCATCCGCGCAGCCGTCGCTGACCATCGTCAACGGCGAATCGGCATGCGCGGGCTGCGGCGTCGACTGCTCGCCGGTCGAGTCGGCCGTCGCCGTGACGGCGCCGGGTGTGCAGGACGCGGGGACCGCGTCCGAGATCGCCGGCGCCGGCGTGCCCGACGAGGTCCGGGTGAAGGTAGCCGCCCGCACGCACAGCGAGTGGAAGGACCACCTCGGCCGCGAGTTCGACTTCCTCCTCGACCACTTCCCCGAGGAGCCCGGCCCGCGCGAGCAGATCGTGCCCCACAACCCGCTGATCACGCGCGAGCTCGAGATCCAGCCCGGCGAGATCCTCATCGGCCGGCCCCTGGGCATCTCGTGCGGTTGCCCGATCACCCACTGCGGCATCGTGCAGTCGGTCGACATGTTCACCGGCGCCATCGTGTGGTGCGTGACCGGACCGCTGCACCCGCGCCAGCACGGCTTCAAGGACATCGGCTACTACTCGGCTCAGGCCTACGAAGGGCTGATCACCAAATCCAGGATCGAGGTCGAGATCGGCGCGCGCTACTGGTTCCAGCCGCGGATGTGCATGATGCAATGGCGCCACAGCGGCCTCGTCAACTTCCTGAACCGGGGCGAGGACGGCCTGCAGGCCCGCATCGAAGGCCTCTGGATCGGGTGACGTGATGGCATCTATAGCAGAGACGGCACGGGTCGCGCGAGGGAACGGTTCGCCGAGCCCGTCGCCGGCCGATACGCCCGACTTCTTACGCCTGCCCCAACGCAGCCACAAGCCGCGCGAGACAGGCATCACGCACGTCCTCGACAAGGGACTCGGACCGATCCAGGTCGCCGACCTTCTGGCGGTGGCGGCGGACTCGATCGACATCGTCAAGCTCGGCTGGGGGACGTCGGTCGTGACGGCCGGCCTCGCGGCGAAGGTCGCCGCGTACCGCGAGGCCGGCATCCCCACATGCCTTGGCGGCACCCTGCTCGAGGTCGTGCTGCGTCAAGGCAAGGTGGACGACTACGTCCGCTGGGCGACGGCGCTGGGCATAGACCACGTCGAGGTCAGCGACGGCAGCATCCCCCTCGAGCACGAACGCAAGCTCGCGCTCATCGCCCGCCTTGCCGAGGACTTCGTCGTTCTGAGCGAGGTCGGCAGCAAGAACGCCGACATCGTGTACGCGCCGTCGCGCTGGGTGGAGATGATCCGGACGGAGCTGGAGGCCGGGGCCTGGAAGGTGATCGCCGAGGGCCGTGAAGCCGGGACCGTCGGCGTCTACCACTCGGACGGCAGCGTGAAGTCGGGCTTGATCGACGAGATCGACGATGCCATCGACCCGGGGCGGCTGATCTTCGAGGCGCCGATCAAGAAGCAGCAGGTCTGGTTTGTGAAGCGCTTCGGCAGCGACGTGAACCTGGGCAACATCGCCCCCGAGGAGGTCGTGCCGCTCGAGACGCTGCGGCTGGGCCTGCGCGGCGACACGCTGCTCGACTTCCACTGAGAGACAGAAAGAGGGGCGGGGCGGGCGGTGACAACCGCCCGCCCCGCCCCGTCGTAGTCCGGACCGGGGGTGGTCCTTCCTACTCCTTGGTGTCCTTGGTGATCTCGACCCCGTCCTCGTCGAACCGGTACTCGCCCTTGGGGTCCACGCCGCCCCAGGCGCCGATCTGCACGAGGCGCTTACGGAAGCCGGTGGCGTCCATGATCCCCTGAAGCTCGTGGCAGGCCTTGTCCGACGGGTAGGCGGTCCCGAGGCCGAGCTCCTCGCGGAGCTGGTCGCGGCGGGCGACGAACGCCTTCCACTTGGGTCCGCACATCTCGGCGATATCCGTGGAAGAACACCTGCGGCGTGCCGCCCATGCCCTTGTCGTAGTACTGCTCGCCCCAGGCGGAGAACATCTCGACGTGCTTGACGCCGTACCCGGTGTCGCACTGCATCCCGCGGATGATCTGGTTGAGCACGGCCACGCTGTTGTGGCGCGGACAGCGGCTCTGGCAGGTGTAGCAGTAGAAGCAGTACCAGACGGAGTCGTCGGTGAGCAGCGTCTCGTCGCCGTCGAGGGCGCGCCGGGCGATCTCCCGTGGCGAGTAGTCGGTGAAGCGGGCCGCCGGGCAGCCGGAGGTGCAGACGCCGCACTGGATGCACGACTCGAAGCCGTCGAGGTGGTCGTGCATGCGCGGGTCTTCCATGATCCGCTGCATCAGGTCGCCCCGGGCCAACGGGCGCTCGCCGAACTCGCTCGGCGCGAGCGCCGCGTAGGGGTTGCCCTCGGAGAGGCCGCCGGGGGTCGAGCCGGCAGGCTCGGCCGTTTCGGCGGCCTTCTTGACGGTCACGTCGACCTTCTTGGCCTTGCTCTCGTTCTTCTCGGTCATGAGGCCTCCCGGGGAGTGTCGGCCCCAGCGGCGGCGGGCGCCGCCTGGAAGAACTCGGGCCAGAAGTAGACGTCGATCGCAGCGCCCTCCTTGCGGGCCGCCGAGCGCACGTTGTCGCGGCACAGCAGGCACGGGGTGACGATGGGCGCGTCCTTGCTGCTGGCGAAGGCGATGAGCTTCTTCACGGCTTCGGACTCGCCACGGTACATGCCGCCGAGCGCGCCGCAGCAGCCGGCGTGGAGCGACGGGTAGGTCAGCTCGATCTCGGCCCCGGCGAGCGCGGCGGCCGCGCTGAGCGAGCTCAGCGCCGGGCCGCGCTCGCTCAGGCAGCCCACGTAGGGCACGAACCGCTCGGCGGCGGCCTTGAGCGAGCGGCCGGTCCTCTCGGCGTGCTCGGTCAGCGCGTTCCAGAGGGGCTGCGTCGTGAGCTCCGCCTCACGCAGCCCCGCGTCGCAGGCCGGGCAGGCGGTGAGCACGAGCTCGTCGCTGGCGTATTTGGCGTGAGTCCTGCCCCGCGACGGGTGCCCGCAGCAGCCGGCGTCGCTCGCCTCGGCCAGCTCGACGCCGAGGTCACGGGCCACGTTGTGCGTCGCCTCCCAAGCGGCGCGGTCCTGCGGCAGCGAGCAGCCGGCGTAGAACGGCTTGGCGTCGGCAGAAGGGGCGCCGCCGGGGCCGGCCGCCTGGCCACGCTTCAACATCTGCCTGGCGATCTTCAGGCCGGCCTCGGCGGCGCCGACCTTGTCGCTCGGCACGAAGCCCTTGGTGGCCATCGCCATGCCGAACTGCATGTTGTCGAGCCTGTCGTTGCCGGTCAGACGCTTCTCGGCGATGTCTGCCGCGGCGCGCTCGGCACAGCGGGCGCCGCCGTGCTCGCGCTGCAGTTCGCGCACGGCGGCCATCATGCCGGCGGCGTCGACCTCCATCGGGCACGCGTCGGTGCAGGCGCCGCACTCGCTGCAGCGCCAGACGTCGTCGGCGTCGAGCAGCCGCTCGACCTCACCCGCGAGGATCAGGCGCACGATACGCCGCGGTCCCTGGTCGAGGTCGAACCCGCTCGGGCAGGCGCCGATGCACTGTCCGCACTGGAAGCACTGGCGGCAATCGTCGGCGAGCTTGAAGACGGCCTCGTAGGCTGCCTCAGACAGTTGGACGGGCACAGCCGTCACCTCCCTGGCAGGCCGCGATGGAGGCGACCGGTAGCTCGGCGGGCACGCCGTCTGGATCGGCGGCGTGCGCGGTGAAGTGCCTGATGCGGCGCCCGACGGTGTGGCGGTCGACGGCGCAGAGGTGCCAGAGGTCGAGCGGGATGCTCATCCCCGCGACCTCGAGAAGTTCTTCGGCGAGCTGCATCTGCTCGAGCGCCGAGGCGTCGCCGCTGCGGTACTGACAGCGTTCTTCGGCGCAACCGGCGAGGAACACGCCGGCTGCGCCCAGCCGTGCCGCCTCGACGATGTGCAGGGCGCTGACGCGGCCAAGGCACGGCAGGGGAACGAGGCGCACGTTCTCCGGATACGGGTCGTGGCGCAGGCCGCTCAGGCTGATGGCGGCGCCGGCGCACTCGCGACAGTAGAAGCCGACCACCGGCTGGTCGACGCCCTCCGTCATGACCGCGAGACGCCCGAAGAGGTCCTCGTCGTCCATGTTGTGGGCGATCGCCATCTCGGGGCAGTTGGCGGCGCAGATGCCGCAGGCATGACAGGCTTCGGGGTCGATGACGGCGAGCTTGCCGTCATCTTTGACCTCGGCCGGACGCGGCACGTCGTCGGGACGCTCCTCCAGCGTGATGGCGCCGAACGGGCACATCGTCACGCAGGTGTCGCAGCCGACGCACTCGGCGGCTCTCACCTCGGAGGCCGGCTGCATGCGGCGGCCGGCCGAGGTGAGGAAGTTGTGGATCTCGCTCGCCACCGCGCTGGCCTCGGTGTTGACCTCGACGAGCGCCTTGGGGCCGGCTGCCGAGCCGGCCACGAAGACGCCTTCCTGCGTGGTCTCGGTGGCCCGGTTCTTGCGGTCGAGGATCTCGATGAAGCCGTCCTCGTCGAGGTCGACGTTGAGCACGCCGGCGACACGGGCGGTGTCCGCCGTCGGTACCATGCCGGTCGACAGCACGACCAGGTCGGGGCGCAGCAGCTTCTTGGTCGCCGCGGTCATGTCCTCGACCTCGATGACCGGCTTGCCGTGCTCGTCGAACTGCACGGTCGACGGCGTGCCGCGGAGGAACTCCACGCCGGCACGCCGTGCGTCGAGGTACCAGCTCTCGTAGCCCACGCCGGCGGCGCGCAGCTCGAGGTAGCAGATCGTGACTTTCATGTCGGGGAACAGGCGGCGCAGCCGCATCGCGTGCTTGAGCGCGATCATGCAGCAGAGGCGGGAGCAGTAGGGCAGTCGCCGGCGGTCGCGGGAGCCCGCGCACTGGATCATCACGACCTCTTTCGCCGGCTGGTGCCCGAGCCAGGACTGCTCTTCCCAGTCGTCCATCAGCTCGGCCAGCTCGACCTGGGTGACGACGGCGTCGTGGCCGTGGCCGAGGTGCGAGATCATGTGATCGGGCGCGCTGTCACAGCCGACCGCGGTGAGGATGGCGCCCGCGTGGACGGTGGCCAGCTCGGGCGACTGGGTGAAGTCGATCGCCTCCATCGGGCACTTCTCGGCGCAGGCGCCGCAGAACGTGCAGGTCTCGAGGTCGACCGAGCGATGCACGCGGCCGTCGTAGAACTCGGCGTAGATGGCCTTGGCGTTGCCCTCGGCGTTGGCGACCTCGCACACCGTCTCGCAGGTGCCGCAGTTGATGCAGTCGCCGGTGACGATGTTGGGCAGGCGGCGCAGGGAGACCTCGAAGTCGCCGGGCTTGCCGGCGACCGACTCGACCGTCGTGCGCCGCCAGATGCGCAGGTTCTCGTTGTCGATGGCGACGTTACGATGGAAGCACTTGCGCGTGCCGGCCTGCGCGTCGGTGGTGGGCAGGCACTGGCCGCAGTCGTTGGTGGGGAAGACGGTGCCGATGCGCGCCGCGCGACCGCCGAGGAAGGGACGAGACTCGACGAGCTCCACCGCGTGGCCCATCTGCGCCAGCTCGGCGGCGGACTGGGTGCCGGCCACGCCGCCGCCGATCACGAGCACGCTGTCGACCTTGCGCTCGTGGGCGAGGGTGTCGGCAGGCTTCATCGGGTAGCTCAGGGCGGCGTCTACGATCCGCGCCGCCTTGTCGGTGACGGGCTGCCGATCGTCGCCGTGCACCCACGAACAGCCTTCGCGGATGTCGGCGACCTCCATCTGGAGGCCGCGGCTGAGGAGGCGGTGGAAACGGCGGTTACTGAAGTCCTGCGAGCAGCCGGCGAAGACGAGCTGGCGGCCGTCGCCGGCCTCGCCTCCTGCCCGAGCCTCCATGAGCTCGAGCATCCGCGCCTGTCCCTCGCGGCTGCACCACTTGGCGTCGCGCAGCACCTCGGCCTTGAGGCCCGCGAACATGGCCAGCTCGTCGAAGTCGATGTTCGCCATGGTGCCGGCGCACTCGCACAGGAGCACGGCGGGCTTCACGGCGACGGGACCGTCGGCGCCGTTGCCCGCGGCAATCGTCTTGCTCGTGCCGGCGGCGCTCATGCCGTCACGACCTTGTGGACCTCGTCGGCCGTCAGCGGCCGCGCCTCGGCCGCCTGCGTCGGGCACACGCGGGCGCACGTGCCGCACCCCAGGCAGACCTCGGGGTCGTAGAGGATCGTGCGATAGGTGGTCACCCGCTCCGGCACCTGGATGGGGCCGGAGGGGGCGCGGCGCGCGACGCGCCGCAGCGCGGCGCCCAGCGCGCCGCGCCGGCTGTCCGCCGGGGCCTCGAACAGCTGCAGGGGATCGAACGTCGTCCCCTTGCTGCTGGCGCCGCTCGGACAGGCCGTCGCGCAGCGCCCGCAGCCGATGCACAGCTCCTCGTGGCGCACGATCTCGCAGCCTACGGCACCGGTGCGCTCGCGCGGCGCCGCCCGGTCGGGCAGGCGGTCGAAGATCGCCTCACCGCGTCGGGTCAGCGGCATCTAGGCCACCTCCTCGACGGCGGCCGGGGCGGTTGCGGCGGCCGCCGCGAACGCGGACTCGCCGCCGCCCGAGCGCTCCAGCGGCGGCAGCTCGCCGATCGCCTTGTGCATGGCGCGCGCCGCGGCCACGAACTTCGGCGAGTCGGCGGCGCTCATCGTGAACATCTGGCAGCGTTGCGGCTCGACGCCGACCGACTCGAGCAGCCGCTGCACGAACGCCACCCGGTCGAGCGCGTGGAAGTTGCCCTCGCGGTAGTGGCACTGGCCCTCGAGGCAGCCGGCGACGTAGACGCCGTCGGCGCCCTCGGCCAGGGCCGTCAGCAGGTAGAGAGGGCTCACGCGGCCGGTGCAGGGCACCAGCACGCTGCGGATCGTCGTCGGCAGCGAGATGCGCGCGTTGCCGGTCGCGTCGGCGGCGGCGTAGGCGCACTCGCGGCAGAAGAAGGCGACGATGCGGCGGTCGCCCGAGGCGGCGGCGCGCTCGCGCGCCGCCGCGTCCACGACCGCCGCCTGCGTCTCGTCGGCGCAGCTCACGGCGCCTGTCGGCGCCGGTGCAACTGCGCCCCCGGCCAGAGTCGCGGCGGTCATCAGACCGTCACCTCGGCCAGGATCTCATCGTCGGAGAAGCCGCCCAGCGTCATGGCTCCCGACGGGCACTCGGCCGCGCAGATCCCGCAGCCGCGGCAGGCGTTGACCTCGACGACCGCGTGGGCCTCGTCGGTCCCGGCATTGACGATCATCGCGGCGCTCTGCGGACAGACCGTCTCGCACACGCCGCAGCCGATGCAGACCTCCTCGTCGCTCGAGGCGACCTGGGCCGGCGTGAGCACGAACCCGGTCGAGAGCATCGAGATGACACGCGCCGCCGCGGCCTTGGCCTGGGCGATCGTGTCGGGGATGTTCTTCGGTCCCTGCGCCGTGCCGGCCAGGAAGATGCCGGTGCGCTGCGTGTCGACCGGCTTGAGCTTGGGGTGGTACTCCTTGATGAAGCCGGCCGCCGCCGTCTGCAGTCCGGCGATGCGGGCGATCTCGGCGCTGCCGTCGCTGGCTTCGAGGCCGGCCGACAGCACGACCAGGTCGAACCGCTCGGCGATCTTGCGGCCGGTGAAGGTGTCCTCGAGGCGCACGGTGAGGCTCTTGTCCGGCTCCTCGCTGATCTCACCCAGGCGACCGCGCACGTAACGCACGCCGCGCTGCTGCACGAGCCTGTAGTACTCCTCGTGCCCCTTGCCGGGCGTGCGCATGTCGGTGTAGCCGATGGTGACCTGCGCGTCGGGGTAGTGCTGCATGATCAGCGAGCTGTGGAGCGTGGCGAACAGGCAGCAGATGGCCGAGCAGTGCTCGTTGCCCGTGCTCGTACAGTCGCGCGAGCCGACGCATTGGAGCATGAAGATCTTCTTCGGCACGGCGCCGTCGGACGGCCGCAGCAGGTCGCCGCCGGTCGGGCCGCTGGCGCTCAGCAGCCGCGCGAGCTGGCTCTGGGTGAGCACGTTCCCGTACCGGCCCCAGCCCAGCGGCAGCTTCCGCGAGGCGTCGAACTCCTTGTGGCCGGTGGCGATGATCACCGAGCCGACGGTGACCTCCTCGGTCGTGGGGACCTGATCGAAGTCGATCGCGTTCGCCGGGCAGGCGTCGACGCACGAGCGGCAATCGGAGCACACGGCACAGTCCAGGCAGCGCTCGGCCTCGGCCTTGGCGTCCTCCTCGGAGAACCCGAGACGGACCTCGTCCCAGGTCACGCGGCGGGTGACGCCGTCGATCGTCTTCATGATGCGGCGCGGCTGCGGCTCGAGCGGCTCGAGCTCGGTCTGGGGGATCTTGACCTTGTCGAGCTCCTGGTCCCAGACCTTGATCATCTGCTCGCCGCGCAGGAAGTTGTGGATGGCGCGGGCGGCCCGCCGGCCGCCGGCGATGGCCTCGATGGCGGTCCACGGTCCCATGGCGGCCGCGTCGCCGCCCGCGAACACGCCGGTGCGGCCGGTCATCATGGTGTCGGGGTCGACGACGATCTGGCCCTTGTCCACGGCCACGCCGTCGGCGCCCGTCAGGAAGTCGTCGACGATCGCCTGGCCGATGGCGAAGATCACCGTGTCGGCCTCGAACGAGACGTAGTCGCCCTCGATGGCGACCGGCGGCCGCCAGCCCCGCTCGTTGGGCTCGCCCAACGAGCAGCGCTGGAACTTCACGCCGGTCGCCGTCGTGCCGTCGCCGAGGATCTCGACCGGCATCAACGAGTACTCGACGTGGACCTGCTCCTCGGCGCCCTCTTCCTTCTCCTCCGGCGTGGCCGGCGCGGTGCGCTCGTCCTCGATGCAGGCCAGGGTGACCTGCTCGGCGCCGTGGCGGAAGCTCGAGCGGCCGGCGTCGTAGGCGACGTCGCCGCCGCCGATGACGACGACCCGCTTGTCCACGGTCGGGTCCTCACCCAGCGACGCCGCGCGCAGGTACTCGACCGCGCGCACGACGCCCTGCTGGTCGAGACCGGGGATCGGCAGTTCCTTGCTCTTGTGCAGGCCGGTCGCCAGGAAGACGGCCTTGTAGCCGTCGCCGAACAGCGAGTCGACGGTGAAGTCGCTGCCGCAACGCTTGCCCGTCTGCAGGTCGACGCCGAGGGCCGTGATCTGGTCGATCTCGTGCTGCAGCGTGTCCTGCGGCAGACGGTAGGCGGGGATGCCCACGCGGAGCATGCCGCCGGCCACCGGCAGCGCCTCGAACACGGTCGCGGCGTAGCCGTAGCGGGCCAGCTCACGAGCGGCGGTCATGCCCGCGGGGCCGGCGCCGACGACCGCGATCTTCTCGTCGTAGACGGCGGGGATCGGCGCCGGCAGGCCGGCCGGGGCGCCGTTGTCGGCCACGAAGCGTTTGAGGCCGGCGATCGCGATCGGCTCCTCGACCTGGCCGCGCGTGCACTCGGTCTCGCAGACGTGCGTGCAGATGCGGCCGCAGACGCTCGGGAACGGGTTCGGGTCGCTGGCGACCTTGTAGGCGTCCTCGTAGCGACCTGCGGCGACCAGCGCGACGTAGCCCTGGGCCGAAGTGTGCACCGGGCAGGCGGTCTTGCAGGGCGACCAGCCCTTGCGGTCGATCGTGAACGTCGAGGGCACGGCGTTGGCGTACTGGCGCGAGATGGCGGTGCGCTCGCTGACGCCGAAGTCGAAGTCGTTGGGGATCTTCACCGGGCAGACCGGCACGCACTCGCCGCAGCCGACGCACTTCTCGTTCACGTAGCGCGGGCGATGCTTGATCTTCGCGCGGAACTCGCCGGGAGGTCCGGTGATCTCGGTCACGTCGCTCGAGGCGTGGATGTGGATGCGCGAGTCGGTCGCCGCGTTGGTGAGACGCGGGGCCAGCGAGCACATGGCGCAGTCCTCGGTGGGGAAGGTCTTGCTCAGGCGGGCCATGTAGCCGCCGATGCTGGCCTGCTTCTCGACCAGGTGCACCTCGATGCCCGCGTCGGCCAGCTCCTCGGCGGCGGAGAGCCCTGCGATCCCGCCGCCGACGACCAGCGCCGAGCGGTGCAGGAAGGTGCGCGAGCGCGGCAGGTCGCTCTGGTGCTGCGCCCTCGCCACGGCCGCCGCCACGATCCGCCTGGCCTTGTCCTGCGCCTTGGCGGGCTCGTCCTTGTGAATGAACGAGCAGCCCTCGCGCAGGTTGGCGAAGGCGACGCCGTTCTCGCCGAGGCGCAGCTCGCGACCGATGCGCTCGAACGTGGGGCCCTGGAAGCGCCGCGAGCACGAGCCGATCACGAAGTGGTCCAGCCCCCGTTCCTCGACGGCCTCCTTGATGTTGGCGGCGCCTTCGGTACCGCAGGTGAACTGGTTGATCCCGACGTGGACGACGCCCGGCAGCTGCCTGGCCTCGTCGGCCAGCGCCTCGAGGTCGAGCACGCCGGAGATGTTGCCGCCGCATTCACACAGGAAGACGCCGCACCTCATGACGCACCTCCGTCGGACGCGGCCGAACCGACGGCGACCGCCACCTTGTCATGGTCACGGGCTCCGATGCGCTCGAGGATCGGCTCCACGTCCTGGGAGTGCGACTCCACGCCGCACACCGTGTCGGGGTCGGCGCCGAGGGCCAGGGCGACGAGCTGCTGCACGTGCAGGTGCACGAACGGGAACTCCTCGTTGGCCACGGCCGAGATGATCGAGTGGTGCCGGTCGAACTGGATGGCGCAGTTCGGGCACATGTGCACGCAGACGTCGATCCCCTCCTGCTTCAGGCGCTCCATCTTCTGGCGCGTCCAGGCCTGCGAGATCGCGGGGTTCACGAAGCGCTGGCGGAAGCCGGCGCCGCAGTGGGCCGTCTTCTCGTTGTAGTAGCCGGTCGAGATGACGCCGGTCGGGGCGAGCAGGTCCTCGGGGATCATGAAGTTCTCGGCGTTGCCGGTGACCTCGTCGGGGAAGACCTTGCAGTAATGGCAGGCGGGGTGGGTGGCGACCTTGATGCCGTCGAGGCGGCGCTGCACGAGACCCGGGATGGAGTGATGGCGGCTCCACAGGATCTCGAGGGTGTGCATGTGGCGGATCTTGCCGGCGACCTCGTCGTCGTACTCGCGGCCGATCTCGGCGAGCACCTTGTTGGTGCGCTCGCGGTACTCCGGTACCTCGAGCACGTTGCGCGACTTCTTGTTGATGGCGTAGCAGGTGGAGCAGAGGTAGCTCTGGATGGGGTGCTCAGCCTCGACCGCCACGCACGAGTTGCGCGCGGAGACGGCACACGTGGTGGGGAACGGCATCATGTCGCTGTAGTAGCCGAGCCCGGTGCAGCACGTCTGGTCCGGATTGACGATGTACTCCACGTCGAAGCGGTCGAAGAGCCACTTGGTCGAAGCCTCGACCCCGGGGTACTCGGTCGAGATCAGACAACTTCGGAAGATCTGGACGCCGCCGCTGATCGGCGGGATGTCGGGGGTGGTCTGCGCCATCAGTCACCTCACTGCCGTGTGCACGTAGCCGAGGCAGTATAGATAACTTCGCGTGATGAATCGAATCACGATTGCTTATCCCAATCGTGGGTGGTGATAAGACCGACCGGGATAGTCCTGATTCGCGTGGCGTCACTCGGGCGACTAGCCGCGCCGGCGCCCTCCGGGACCCGTGCCGATCTCGCGCCCGATCGCCTCGATGCGGCCCTGCAGGCAGCCGCGGCACATCTCCGCCGTCTCGCCGACGCAGGCCTTGTCGGGGTAGATCTCGTACTTCACGCGGTACTCGGGCGGCGTCAGGTTCGGCATCACGATGTTGGCCCCGCGCTGCAGGCCCAGCTCGCGCCCGTCCACCTGGTTGATCGTCGCCAGGGCGGTCGTGCTCGGCAGGTTCGCCTGCGGGCAGACCAGGCGCGTGAGCGCGACCACCTTGTAGACGGTCAGCTCGTCACTGGGGATCTGCTCGCCGGCCGGCAGGTCGCGGGCCCACGACAGGTCCCCGAGCGGCGTCGCCGGGTGGCTGATGTACGGCCCGATCCCGATCATGTCGAGGTCCATGCCGCGGAAGGCGTCGATGTCGTCGGCGACGCTGGCGTAGGTCTGGCCGGGGATGCCGACCATGATGCCGCTGCCGGCCTCGTAGCCCAGCCGCTGCAGGGTGCGCAGGATCGCGAAACGGTCCGACGGGCGGCCCGGCAGGTCGGGGTGGATCAGGTGGTAGAGCTCCTCGTCGGAGGTCTCGAAGCGCAGCAGGTAGCGGTCGGCGCCGGCCTCGCGCCAGAGGGCGAGGTCGTCGTCGGGGCGCTCGCCGAGACTCAGCGTCACGGCGAGCGCCGTCTCGGCCTTGATGCGCCGCACGATGCCGGCCAGCCAGTCGGTCTTGATCCCGTAGTCCTCGCCCGACTGCATGACCACCGTGCCGTAGCCGAAGTCCTCGGCGGTGTGGGCGCAGACGAGGATCTCGTGCTCGCTCATGCGGTAGCGCTCGATCTCGCGGTTGCCGGCGCGCAGGCCGCAGTAGCCGCAGGCGCGGACGCAGTGGTTGCTGATCTCGATCAGGCCGCGGAGGTGGACCTCGTCGCCGACATGCCGGCGACGAGTCTCGTCGGCCGCGGCCCACAGCTCCGCGAGCCGCGCCGGGTCGTCTTCGCGCAGCCAGACGAGGAGGTCGTCACGAGAGAGGTCGGGTTCCATGTGCTCATTGTACCGGGCCCGAAGCGCGGCCCGTCACGGGGCTGCCGCGGGTCCGCACCCTACTTCGTGACCGTGATCGTGAACTTCGAGGTGTAGGCGGGGCGGTACTGCTCGTCGCCGGGGTACCGCGCGACGACCGTGCTCGTGCGCGGCGGCCACAGCTTGCCGGTGTGGAACGCGCCGAGACCGTTGGTCTTCACGATCTTGAGCTTGTACCAGCCCTTGCTCGCCGCGTTCCACGTCGCCGGCACGCCCGTCTTGCCGTTGTGGGCCCAGATCGTGATCGTCGTCGGTGAGCCGGCCTTCGAGCCGACGTGGCCCGCGACCGGCACGACGCCGCTGAGCGTCACGGACCGGCCGCGCCGCACCGTGTACCGGCTCGACTTGAACGTGCACACCTGGAACGGGGTCCGCAGGTACAGCGAGCCATTGCGGTGCCGGGCGCCGAACCACCAGACGTAGCCGGGTTTGGCCTCGGCCGGCACCTTCAGGTTCAGGGAGTGGTCACCCGCCGTCAGGACGTTGAACTCGCCGTAGCTCGCGGTCGCCGGCCCGTGCGCATCGGCGCCGTCGAGGTCGACGTACCAGGGGATGGGCAGGGTGACCGGAAAGCCTTGGAGCGTCACGACGGCGGTCGTCCCCGGCTTCCCCGAGGCCCAGTACGGCGCCGTTACGGCGATGCGCTGGGCCGTGCTCTGGTCGGCGGTCACCTCGGGCGAGGGACTGGGCGAGGCGCCGGGCGTCTTGGCCCCCGGCGGCGTCACCTCGACGCCTTCGTCGGGGGCGAAGTAGACTGCCGCGCCGGTGAAGGTCGACCCGGCAATCACCGTCGCGTCACCCGTGACGGGGCTGGACGTGGAGTCGGTGGCCGGCACGTCGGCGCTGGACCAGGTGGAAGAAGTCGCGTCGCTGCCGAGACAGACCAGGGAGAACGACGTCCAGCCGCTGCCGGCGGTCGGATCGCGTTCGACGCTCACCGACACTCCCGCCGCCGGAAAGTCGACTGTCGTCTGGCCGAGGTCGGGCCAGGTCGCGCCGGTGCGCTTGTAGAGGATCGGGCTGCCGTTGACGGGGTCGGACCCGACGACGTCGAGCTCGCCGGCGGCCGTCGCCGCCTCCGCGGTGGTGAAGCTGTAGTCGCCCGCCGCCCCCGTCGTGGTCGAGCCAGTGGCCGTCGCCACCCTCCAGGTGACCGTGGCACCGCTCATGCCCAAGCCGAAGCGGTCGTAGACGTGCCCGTCGATCCCGGCGGTGCCCGTGGCGAGCAGCGCTGCCACGGGCCGCGAAAGGACGGTGAGCTGAGGGCCGGCGTGGGCCGGCACGGGACGTTTCGTCGTGTCGGCCCACGCCGGCCCGGCGACGAGCGCTGCCAGAGCAAGAGCCGCGACGGTGAAGAGCAGCAGGCGTCTTAACACGATCCCTCCTCGGACGGCGAGCGGCGAGTGATCGTCTCGACCCCCGTCGCCCGCCTCCGGTCCATGGTACCGCCGACTTCGTGGACCGGCCAGCGCGCCATGTCGCCGGTCGTGGCAACGGGAGACGACGAGGGGCGGGGTGGGCATTCCGCCCACCCCGCCCCTTCAGTCAGTCGAGATCGCCGGCTCTACTTCTTGGCGGTGATCTTGATCGTCGAGGTGTAGGCGCCCCAATACCACTTGTCGCCCGGATAGCGTGCCACGAGGGTCATGGTCCGCGAGGGATACAGCTTCGGCGTGTGGTAGGCGCCGTAGCCGTTCGTCCTCACCGACTTGAGCTTGGACCAGCCCTTGCTCTGGGGATTCCATACGTGTGGGACGCTGGCGGTGCCGGCATGCGCCCAGATGATCACCGTAGTCGGCCTACCCTTCTGCGAGCCGATGTGGTTCGCTATCGGCACGACGCCTCTGAGGATCACGGACTGGCCCTTGGTGACGATCGACCGGGTCGACTTGAGCGTGCACACCTGGTATCCGGCCTGCAGGTACAGGGGACCGCCGGTGTGCTGCTCGCCGAACCACCAGATGTAGCCCGGCTTGGCCGAGCTCGGCACCCTGAGCCTCACCACATGATCGGCGCTGGACGGCAGGGTGAGCGTGCCGTACTGCCTGGTGACCGGGCCGTAGTCGTCGGAGCCGTCGAGGGCGACCTGCCAGCCCGCCGGGAAGCGGTTGAACACGACGCTGGCCGTGATCCCGGGCTTTCCGGAGTTCCAGAACGGCACGGCGATGCCGGTGCGCTGGGCGACCGACTCGTCGGCGGTGACCTCGGCGAACGGACTCGGCGACTCGGTCGGCGCCTTGGCCGCCGGTGGCGCCACCTCGACGCCTTCATTGATCCAGAAGTAGACGGCTGCGGCCGAAGGGGTCGAGCCGGCCAGAACGGTGGCGGCGCCGGTGCCGGGGTTGGTCGTGGCGTTCGTGGTCACCATCCTGGAGTCGGACCACGTCTGACCGAGCCCGTCGCTGCCGACGACGTCCAGGTAGAACGACGTCCAGTCACCCCAGCCGTTCTGGGATACCGGCTCACGCACCGCGCTCACGGAGACTCCGGCCGCCGGAAAGTCGATCGTGGTCGGACCGGGGTCGGCCCAGGAGAGCCCGGTGCGCTGGTACTGGATCGAGTTGCCGTAGTAGACGTCGAGTTCGCCGTTGCCCGTGGCCACGTCGGCCGAGGAGATGCCGTAGTGGCCGAACGAGTCACCGTTCGTGAAGCCGCCGTCCCACACGTCCGGCGAGGTCTCCACCCACCAGTCGACCTCGGGCTTGTACAGACCGTCTCCGAAACGGCTGTAGACACTGCCGTCGATCTGAGCTGTACCCGCGGCGGCCAGCATGGCCGCGACCGGGCGCGGCAGGATGCCGACCTGGGCACGGGCGGCGGCCAAGCCCGGCGCCGCCGGGTGGGCCGCCGCGTAGCCCGGACCGGGGACGAAGTGGCGGATCGTGCCGGCCGACGCCGGCCCGGCGGCGAGCAGTCCCACGGCCGTCGCCACGACGAGCAAGATCAGGATGCGGTTCCTCATGGCCCCTCCTCTGGCTGTGGGGCCACCGGCGGTGCTGATCCCCCCAGGCCCTCGTACGGTCATGGTACGCGCGATACCGGGAGGGGGCAATGCGCCGGCATGCGAGGGCCGTCGGTCGCGGCGAGAGAGAGGCGACGAGGGGCGTTGTCCATGCAGACAACGACACCCCTCGTTGCCCCTTCTTCGTACGTTATCAAGTGCGTTTTTCGTGCCGATAGAGGGGGTAGATGCCAGTCACCACACCTCCCGTCCCCACACCTCCGCGGGGCCGGGAGCTCGAGTCTCGACTGGAGTGCCTCATGCCCCACCTCACAGTCGCAGAATCGACACCGCGGACCGCACCGGCTGCCATGCCCGCGCCTCTCGAACTGGTGGAGACGCCCCGCTGCTCCCTGTGCGGCGAGCCTCTCCGCGAGGGCAAGGGCTTCGCGATGGTGTCGCCCTTCCTCGCCCGGAACGTCACGGTGTGCCGTGCCTGCCACCGTGCCGCCCTCGGCGAGGGCTACAGGCCCCAGGCCTGACCGCCGCTGCGCGGCACGCCGCGCCCCCGGCTCTCGGCCGTTCGCCCGGCCGTCGTTCACGCCGCCGTTCCGGCGTCGGCGGGCGCAGGCGCCGCCCGTTGCTTCGGGCTAGAATGGGGAGCTTCTGTCGTCCCGTCCCGGAGAAGAGATGACGCTCCGCCTGCTCGACGCCTGCGCCCGGCGCCCGGTCGACGCCACGCCCATCTGGCTGATGCGCCAGGCCGGCCGCTACCTGCCCGAGTACCGCGCCATCCGCGAGAAGCTGAGCTTCGTGGAGATGTGCAAGCGGCCCGATGTGGCGGTCGAGGTCACCCTGCAGCCGCTGCGGCGGTTCGAGCTCGACGCCGCCATCGTCTTCGCCGACATCCTGCTGCCGCTCGAGGGGATGGGGATCGGCTTCGCGTTCAGCGACGGCGACGGCCCCGTGATCGAGCGCACCGTGCGGTCGGCGGCCGACCTCGAGGCGGTGCACGCCGGTGACCCCGAGGCAGACACGCCGTACGTGCTCGAAACGCTGCGCCTCGCGCGCCGCGAGCTCGAGGGCGGCAGGGCAGTCCTGATCGGGTTCGCCGGCGCGCCCTTCACGCTGGCGAGCTACGTGGTCGAGGGCGGCCACTCCCGCAACTACGCCGAGGTCAAGTCGCTCATGTACCGCGAGCCGCAGACGTTCGCGCGACTCATGGAGCTGCTCGCCGACACGGTCGCCCGCTACCTGCTGGCGCAGATCGATGCCGGCGCCCAAGTGGTGCAGCTGTTCGACTCGTGGGTCGGCTGCCTTTCGCCCTACGACTACGAGCGCTTCGCGCTGCCGTACTCGCGCGCCGTGCTCGAGCGCGTGAGCGGGCACGGCGCGCCGGCGATCCACTTCGCCAACGGCGCCGGCGCCATGCTGCCGCTCGTGCGGCAAGCCGGCGGCGACGTGGTCGGCGTGGACTGGCGCATCGACCTGGACCGCGCCTGGGCCGACCTCGGCCCAGACGTGGCGATCCAGGGCAACCTCGACCCCGTGAGCCTGCTGGGTCCGGCCGACGAGGCCGTCGCGCGCGCGCACGACGTGCTCGCGCGCGCCGGCGGGCGGCCGGGCCACATCTTCAACCTCGGCCACGGGATCTTGCCGACCACACCGCCCGACACCGTGGCGCGGCTGGTCGAGGCGGTGCACGCGTTCAGGTCCGGGGAGAGGGACGCCTGATGGGCGCTTCGATCGACGTCGCGCTGCTCGCCTACGGCGGGCCAAGCTCCGTCGCCGAGGTCCCCGACTTCCTGCGCACCCTGGCGCGGACCGAGCCCGACGAGGCCGCCGTGGCCGACGTCACGAAGCGCTACGAGGCGATCGGCGGCGGCTCGCCGCTGCCCGACATCACCCGGCGGCAAGCCGCCGCCCTGCAGGCCGCGCTGGTCGCCCAGCTCGGCGTCGCGACCCGCGTGCGCCCCGGGTTCCTCTACACGGCCCCGACGGTCGCCGACGCCCTGGAGGGTCTCGACCGCGAGAGCGTCGTGGCGCTGCCGATGTCCCCGTTCTCGTCGACCTACACGACCGCGACCTACCGACGCGCACTCGACGATGCCGGCGCCGCCGAGGTGCCGCTGGTCGACGGCTGGCACGCAGACCCGCGGTTCCTGGCGGCGGTCGGCGGCCGCATCGGCGAAGCGCTCGACGGCTGCGACCCGGCCGAGTTCGCGCTGCTGTTCACCGCCCACAGCTTGCCGCTCTCGGCGGTCGAGGGCGGCGACCCGTACGTCGACCAGCTGCACGAGACGGTCGCCCGCCTCATCGGTCAGGTGATGCCCGGCGACTGGCGGCTCGGGTTTCAGAGCAAGGGGCGGCGAGGCGGCGACTGGCTCGAGCCGGAGGCCGACGACGTCGCCGCCGAGCTCGCCGACGCCGGCTGGAAGAAGCTGCTCGTGGTCCCGATCGGCTTCGTCGCCGACCACGTCGAAACGCTCTACGACCTCGACATCGTGCTCCGCGAGCGCATCGAGACGATGGGGATGAGCTACCGCCGCACGGCGTCGCTGAACGACTCGCCGCGCTTCATCGAGGCGCTGGCCGACATCGTCGTCGACTTCCTGGCTCGGCGGCCGGTGCCGGACTCGGTCGACCTCGGGTCGCTGCCGCACTTCCACGGGGAGGGCGGCGGGCTCGCCGGCGATGACGGTCGGGACGGCGGCGAGCCCGCCGCCCCCGGCTCCGGGTCGCCGCCCGGCTCCGACCCCGGGGCCCCGGAGCGCTGATGGCCGCGCGTCGCCCGCGCGTCGTGGTGGTGGGGGGCGGCATGGCCGGCCTCGGCGCCGCGCACGCGCTCCACGTGGCCACCGGCGAGGCCGACCAAGCCGCCCCCGGCGCGACCGACGTCCCCGCCTTCGACTGGATCCTCTACGAGCGGGCGGACTACCTCGGGGGCAAGGTCCGCACCGAGCGCCGCGACGGGTTCGTGATCGAGGGCGGTCCCGACTCGTTCATCGTCGAGAAGCCGTGGCCGATGGAGCTGGCCCGCACGGTCGGCGTCTACGACCGCCTGCTCGACAGCAACGAGGACGTGCGCAAGAGCTTCGTCTTCTCGCGCGGGCGCCTGCACGAGCTGCCCGAAGGGCTGATCCTGATGGTCCCCACCCGCATGGCGCCGTTCGCCTTCAGCAGCCTGATCAGCTGGCCCGGCAAGCTGCGCATGGGGATGGACCTGGTGCTGCCCCGGGGCTCCGCCGACAAGAGCGACGAGAGCCTCGGCGACTTCGTCCGCCGCCGCCTCGGCCGCGAGGCGCTGGCCAAGGTCGCCGAGCCGATCGTCGCCGGCATCCACGCCGGCGACCCCGAGCAGATGAGCGTGCGCGCGACCTTCCCGATGTTCATGGAGATGGAGCAGGAGCACCGCAGCCTGATCCTGGGGATGGTGGCGCGGCGGCGGGCGCGGGCGCGCCGGCAGGCGGCGGCGACCGCCGCGCCGAAGCGGCCCCGCTCCTATTTCCTCTCGTTCGAGACGGGTCTCGCCGACCTGAGCGACGCGGTCGTCGCGGCGCTGCCGGCGGAGTGCTTGCGCACCGGCGTCGGCGTCGAGTCGATCGCGGCCGATCCCAAGGGCGGCTACCGCCTGGAGCTGTCCGACGGCGGCGCCGACGTGTGCGACTGCGTGGTGCTGGCGGCGCCGGCGTTCGCCGCCGCCGCCTTGCTCCGCGGCGTCGCCCCGGCCGCCGCCGACGGCCTCGGCACGATCCCGTACGTGAGCACGGCCACCGTCTCGCTCGCCTTCCGGCAGGACCAGCTCCCGGGCGGGGCGGCGCCGCGCGGCTTCGGCTTCGTCGTGCCGCGCGCCGAGAAGCGCGGCATCATGGCCACCACCTACAGCTCGTCGAAGTTCCCCGGCCGCGCGCCGGACGGTCACGTGCTGGTGCGCAGCTTCGTCGGTCGCGCCGGCCGCGAGGAGCCGGCCGCCCTCCCCGACCGGGAACTCGTCGGCCTGGTCCGCAGCGAGCTGTTCAACATCCTCGAGATCCAGGCCGAGCCGCAGTTCACCAGCATCTTCCGCTGGCCGCAGGGCATGCCGCAGTATCGCGTCGGCCACCGCGGACTGGTCGACGGGATCGAAGCGGCGGTCGCCACGGCGCCCGGCGTGGAGATCGCCGGCGGCTACCTGCACGGCATCGGGATCGGCGACTGCATCCGCGAGGGCGCGGCCGCTTCGCAGCGCGCCCTCGCCCACCTCGCGCACGCGGCCGAGCCGCCGGTGCCCGTCCAGTCGGACGAGCTGCCGGCCGGCGACGGTCTCGGCGACGAGGGGCTCGCCGAGGGCTGAGCTGGCGCTACCGGACCAGAGCCTGGACCACCCCGCTCGACGAGTCACCGACCGCGATCCCGATGACGACCAGGAGGATGAGCAGGCCCCAGAGCGCCAGGCTGACCGCGCCTATCCAGATACCAGCGGTCGCCAGGCCGGTGGGAGCGCCTTTCTCCCGTCCTTCGCGCCGTCCCATGACGCTCAGCACGATGCCGACGACCGACAGGATCACGGGGACGACGAACAGTCCCGCCAGCGAGCAGATGAAGCCGGCGACCGCGAGTCCCGGCGTGCCCGGACGCTGCGGCGCGTACGCCTGAGCTCCCCACGGTGACGAGTAGTCGGGCTGGGCGGGGTAGCCCGGAGGCGGCGGAGCAGGTGCGTAGCCCGGAGGCGGCGGAGGCGGCGCATAGCCTGCGGCCGGAGGTGGCGGGCCGTAGCCGGGCGGCGGCGGGGCGTATCCCGGGGCGGGAGCCCAGCCCGGCTGGCCGCCGGGCGGGGGAGGAGCCTGGCCGGTGTCGATCGGCGCGAATGAGCCCGGCGGAGGAGGTAGAGGCCCAGAAGCGCCCGGCGGAGGAGGCAGAGGCCCCGGAGCGCCAGCCGGCGGGGGTGCCGCAGTCTCGGTCGCCGGGGGTGCGGGTGATGCCTCGGGTGGCGGAGGCACCGGCGATGCGTCGGCAGCCGGAGGAGGGGGCGGAGCGGCGGGTGTCTCGGGCGCCTGGTCGGCCGGCGGGCCGGGCGGCTCGGGAGGAGTCGGAGGTGTGATCTCGTCGTTCACGGTGCCTCCTCTGCGCGGGTTTGGCCGAGTCTACAGGGATGGGGGTCGCGCGGGAACAGGCCGGAACGTGACGACGAAGCCCCTATGGCGTTGCCCGGAAGGGTTGCATACACTCGGCCGCGAAGAGTGGGTCAAGCAATCGGGGCAGAGGAGGACGCATGGGCGTGGCAGGGTTGGTCGCCAGCGGCAGCAGCGCGGCTGGAGGCTTCTTCGGATTCATCTTGTTCGTGATCTACATCGCGGTGATCGTGCTGGTCGTCGCCGGGTTCTGGAAGACCTTCCAGAAGGCCGGCAAGCCAGGCTGGGCGGCGATCATCCCGATCTACAACGTGATCGTGATGCTTGAGATCATCGATCGCCCGCTGTGGTGGATCGTGTTGTTCTTCATCCCGTTCGTGAACATCATCATGTGGCTGCTGGTCGCCCTCGACATGGCGAAGGTGTTCGGTCAGGGCACCGGCTTCGGCATCGGCCTCTGGCTGCTGCCGTTCATCTTCTATCCGATCCTCGGGTTCGGCAGCGCCAGGTACAAGGGCGCCGCGCCGGCCATGGCCGCGCCGATGGCCGCCGGCCCGGCCGCCAGCCCGGGCGGCGGCTACACGCCGTACGCTCCGCCGACCACGCCTCCGCCGTGGGCGACCCCGGCCGCACCCGCAGCACCGCCCGCGCCCGCGGCTCCGGCTCCCGCACCGGCAGCACCCGCACCCGCAGCACCCGCTCCGGCACCCGCAGCTCCGGCGCCCGCACCCGCGGCTCCGGCTCCGGCAGCACCCGCACCGGCGGCTCCGGCTCCCGCAGCACCCGCACCGGCGGCTCCGGCTCCGGCAGCGCCCGCGCCGGCGGCTCCGGCTCCCGCAGCACCCGCACCGGCAGCACCTGAGGCCCCGGCAGCTCCGGCTCCGGCTCCAGCTCCCGAGCCGCCGGCTCCGCCGGCGCCTCCCACGCCGCCGGCGCCCGGTCCGGACGCCTGAGACAGACCAACGACGAGGGGGCGGGGCGGGCGCCCGTGGCGCCCGCCCCGCCCCCTCTCCACGTTCAGCCTCAGTACTTGCCGATCGCCTTCATGATCCAGCGGTGCGGTGCGTGGCCGGTGAGTCCCGGCTTCACGTACATGACGGCGCACGTGCCCGAGCAGACCTCCATCCCCTTCTCCTCGGCCAGGGCCAGCGCCTCGGGCGTGTCGGTCTGCTGGTGGATCCACACGGCGGAGATGCCGGCGTCGGCGGCCTTGCCGACCCAGGCCGCCGTCTCGGCCTTGGGCAGCTCGAGGACGACCGCCTCGACCGCCCCGGGCAGCGAGGCGAGGTCGGCGTAGACGGCGTCGCCGCCGACCTCGCCTCCCGCCGGGTCCACCGCGTAGACCGTCTTGCCCGTCTTCTTGAGTCCGTCGTAGGTGAGCTTGGGGAACCGTCTCGTGGCCGAGTCGCCAACGACGGCGTAGCTCCCGTGGTCCCAGAACCGTTGTCTGTCGGATTGCATCCCTGACTCCCTCACATCGCTCCCATGCCCCGTGATTGTACGACGCCCGGGTGAGCAGACGATGAGCGAGCGTTCACGAAGGCAGGGTCGGCGGCTACGGGAGGTGCCGCGGGGTCAGGACCAGCTCTTCGGGACCAGCTTCTTCTGCCACCGGAGGCCGAGGCGCATGCGACGCCACACCTGGCCGGTGACCGACATGCGCAGGGCCTGCCACTGGCGGCCGGCGGCGACCCAGGTCTCGGAGGCCGGGCCCTGGCCGGTGAACCCCAGTCGCTCGTAGCAGCGGATGGCGGCGACGTTGAAGTCGAAGACGTTCAGGTCCACGCGCGCGATCGACAGGTCGTCGACGGCGAGGTCGAGCGCGGCTGCGACCATGGCCGTCCCCAGACCCGCACCGCGGCGCTCGGGCTCGCCGATGAGGACGCGCGCGAGGCCGGCCACGTGACGCTCACGGTCGATGCCCGTGAGCTCGACGTGGCCGACGACCGCGCGCGTCCGCCGCTCGACGGCGCGGAAGACCAGGCGCGTGGGGGCGTCGCCGCGCGTCGGCTCCAGGTAGTCGTCGAACTGGGATGCCGTCAACGGCCACGTGAAGTATGGCCCGCCCCACTGGAGCAGGAAGTGCTGGGTGGGGATCCAGGCGATCAGGCGCGGCACGTCGGCCGCGGTGAAGGGCTCGAGCGCGATCGGGTTGTCGGCCACCGGCCTACTCAGCCGGGAGCCCGTAGACCTGGTCGGGCGCCAGGGCGGCGGGGAACCGCTCGCGCAGGCGCGAGCGCAGCTCGTAGCAGAGGTGGCACTCGTCGGCATACAGCTCGCGCCGGGGCCGCAGGCGCGTCGCGCGGGCGAGCTGATACGGGCCGCCGGCGAGCAGTTCGCGGACCACGGGGTGGTCCGCGGGCTCGTAGGCGGCCATCAGCTCGCCCAGCTCGCGCGCGAAGACGTTCCCGGCGCTGATCCCCTGGCAGAGCTGCAACTCGCCGTCGCAGCCGACGTGGGCGCGTTCGGGCGCGTCGAGGTCCTCGTAGGGGCAGGTGACGAGCGTGTCGGGCGGGCGGCTGAGGCGCTCGGGCGCGAGCGCCTCCGCCGCCCGCCCCCTGTACATGATCTCGCCGGGCTCGCCGCAGGCGACGCCGAGGTCGGCGACGCGTGCCGCGGCGCCGACCTCGAGCAGGCCCATTGGCAGCCCGAGCTCCTGCGCGGCGACGATCGCGTTGCGCAGGTGGTCCTCCTGTTCCAGGGCCTCGGTGAAGTAGGCGTACGACGAGAGCGAGAAGTCGCTGCAGCCGAGCTCGGCGAACGGCGCCAGCCAGACCTTCGCATCCTCGACCGACTCGGCGAAGTGGCAGTTGGTGACGACGCCGAACTCCAGCCCCCGCTCGCGCGCGCGGCGGGCGGCGGCGAGCACGATCGGATAGACCAGCGTGGGCTCGCCGCCCTCGAAGTACACCGTCTCGACGCCGGCCGCCGCCGCCTGGTCGATCACGTCGCGCAGCTGCGCCAGCGTCATCGTGCCTTCCTGCTGCGGGCTGCCCCAGACGAAGCAGTGGTCGCACTCGTAGGTGCAGCGGTACGTGGTCAGCAGGTGGATGCCCTCGAGTCGCATGGCCATGCCCCGATGATAGGCGGCGGTATACTCCGGGTCTATCCCCATGGAGCAAAGGAGAGGCGTGCAGTTTCTTTTCTGGGGCCGGCCCAACGTCGAGAAGTTCGCCGAGAAGGGCGACATCGAGAACCTGTGCCACGCGGCCAAGTACAAGAAGGACCCCGAGGTGCGCGAGATCGCCCGCGCGGCGCTGCAGGCGCACCTCGACTGGCTGATCACCGAGCTCGGCTCGCGCAACCTGCGCAAGATCATCCTCTCGCGGGAGGCGATCAGCCTGATCGGCGAGCCCGCCGTGCCGCGCCTGGTCGACGTGCTGCACAAGGGCGACACGCACCGCCGTCAGGACGTCGCCTACGCGCTGGGCGAAGTCGGCCTGCCGTCGTGCATCGAGCCGCTGGAGTGGGCGCTGGGCAATGCCGACGGTCTGCTGAGGGTGCTGGCGGTCAAGAGCCTGGCCAAGATCGACGACCCGCGCTGTATCGAGCTGATCGAGTCGGCCCTGCGCGACAGCGACGAGGGTGTCCGCTACCAGGCGAGCAAGGCGCTCAAGAGCTTGAGCAAGCTGCACGAGCGTAACCTGCGCAAGGCGGCGCGCGCGGCCGCCGGCTGAAGCCGGCGCGGTTCGCGCGCCGAGGCTCTCCGGCCACACGCCGGGGCCATCTGATACGATTCGACCGTCCTCGCTCACCCGATCCGGGACGGTTCCCATGAAGGACTACAGCTCCTACAGCCTCTGGCTCGACGGCATGCCCGGCGAGCTCACCCCGCGGCCCGCTCTTCCCGGGCCTCTCGAAGCCGACGTCGCCGTCGTCGGCGCCGGGATGACCGGGCTCTGGACGGCGTACTACTTGAAGAAGGCCGACCCGGCGCTGAACGTCGTGATGCTCGAGCGCGAGATCGCCGGCTTCGGCGCCTCGGGCCGCAACGGCGGCTGGTGCTCCAACTTCTTCGCCGCCTCGCACGACCGCATCGCCCGGCTGTACGGGCGCGACGCCGCCATCGCCCAGCAGCTGGCGATGAACGAGACGGTCGACGAGGTGGGGCGCGTCGTGGCCGAGGAGGGCATCGACGCGCGCTACCACAAGGGCGGCTGCTTCGTGGTGGCGGTCTCGCCGCCGCAGCTGGCCCGCGTGCGCGAGGGGGTCGAGGAGGAGCATTCGTGGGGCTTCGACCGGGTCAGGCTGCTGGGCGCCGGGGAGGCGGCGGGGCGCGTGCGCGTCGCCGGCCTCCTCGGCGCCTCGTACGATCCCGACTGTGCCTCGTGTGATCCGGCCCGCCTCACGCGGGGCCTGGCCGAGGTGGTCGAGAAGCTGGGCGTGACGATCTACGAGCAGACGCCGGTCACCGACATCGGCCCCGGCGTCGCCGAGACGGCGTTCGGGGCCGTCAAGGCCAAGTCCGTCATCCGCACGACCGAGTCCTACACCGTCCAGCTCCCCGGCCACTCGCGGGACCTGGTGCCGATCTACTCGCTGATGATCGCCACCGAGCCGCTGCCGGCCAGCTTCTGGGACGAGGTCGGCTGGTCGGGGCACGAGACCTTCACCGACGGCCGTCAGCTGATCATCTACGCGATGCGCACCGAGGACGACCGGATCGCCATCGGCGGCCGCGGCGCCCCGTACCACTTCAACTCGCAGATCAGCGACGAGTTCGATCGCGAGCCGCGCGTGTTCGGCCTGCTCCACACCACCCTGAAGAAGCTGTTCCCGTCGATCGGGGACGCGCGCATCACCCACCATTGGGGCGGTCCGGTGGGGGCGCCGCGCGACTGGTTCTCGTCGGTCCACTACAACTCGACGACAGGGCTCGGCTCGGCCGGGGGCTACGTCGGCGACGGGGTGTCGACGACGAACCTCGCCGGCCGCACGCTGGCCGACCTGGTGCGTGGCGTCGACAGCGACATCACGCGCCTGCCGTGGGTCGGCCACCGCTCGAAGCGCTGGGAACCAGAGCCGTTCCGCTGGATCGGCGTCAACCTGTCGCTCGCGATGATGGGCAGCGCCGACAACACCGAGGAGAAGACCGGCCGGTCGTCGAAGCGCGCCGAGCTGGTCAGCAAGCTGATCACGAGCTGAGGCGGCGGGACGGGGGCGGGGCGGCGGCCTTGGGGCCGCCGGCCCGCCCCCACGCACGTCGCGGTCTCTATTCGCCGATCCGCAGCCGGTCGTCGTAGGTCTGCGTTGTGAAATCCGGGGCGAGTCCCTTGGCCTGCTGGAGGGCCGTGCGCCCGGCCGGCACGTCGCCGAGCGCCACGTCGGCCGCGGCGAGCCAGTACCAGCCATCGGCCGTCTTGCCCGGTAGCGCGGCGAGTCCGTCGCGGAGGCTTGTCGCCAGCGTCCTGTCGTGTCCGTCCTTGAGCGCCGAGACGGCGGCGTAGCCCCACAGACCTTGCAGGACCGGATGGTGCGGATCGGCCGCCAGCCCGGCGGCGATCTGAGTCATCGCCCCCGGCACGTCGCCGCGGCGCAGGGCGAGCTTGGCGAGATCGACGTGAGGGCCGGGCTGCGTCGGGTCGAGCCGCAGGCTCTTCTGCAGCAGCGACGCGGCCTGGCCCAGGACGGCCGGGTCGGCACGGCCGGTTGAGGCGAGCATCCTGCCGGCCGTCTGCGAGTAGACCGGCACCCAGGGCATGAGGTCGACGGCCCGCCGGGCGTCGTCGGCGGCGCTGAGGGAAGCCGGCGTCGCCCGGCCGGCGGAGCCGGCCGCCGCGACGGCGGCGTCCAGCGCCGCGTCGGCGCGCACCAGCTGCACGCCGAGGGCGGCGGCGATGGCGGCCCCCAGCAGGCAGGCCGCCATCGCCGCCGCCCTCGCCCACACCAGGCGACGGGAGGGTCCGAGCGTCCAGACGCCGCCTCGTACGGTGCGCGCTGCCCCCTGCGGCACGGGCGCGCCGACGCCCACGCCGATCGCAGCCACCAGGGCCGCCAGCAGCGCCGGCTCGGTCGGGCTCACGGTGAGGAAGGCGACGGCGGCGGCCGCGAACGCGGCCGCCGCCGTCGCCTGCTCCGCGGCGACCGGGTCGCCGGCGCCCTCGCGGGCGGCGGCCCTTCGCCATCCGTCGCCCCGCATCGCGCGCCACAGCGCCAGTCCGGCGACTCCCGCGACGGCCAAGGCCAGGAGCAGTCCCGGCAGGCCGCTCTCGACGGCCATCCCGAGCGGCAGGCTGTGCGCGTCGGTGACCGCCGACATCGGACGGTCCTGGGCCGTCGTGCCGGTCGCGAAGCGCCGGTAGGCGACGATGTAGGAGCCGGGACCGTACCCCGTGACGGGGCGGTGGCGGACCCCGCGCAGCGCCACCTTCCAGAACGCGACCCGGCCGGCGTCGAGCTGGCCGAGCTTGACGCCCGGCGCCGAGGCCTGGTTGTGCACGCGTTCGAAGAGAGCGCCGCCGAACCAGCCCGGACCCGGGGTGTAGAGGAACGTCGCGAGCAGGACGGCGGCGGCGACGCCGGCGAGGCCGGCGAGCCGCCGCCGCTCGCCACGCACCGCCCAGACCGTGGCCAGCACCAGCGCCCCCACGAGCAGGCTCGCGTACGCGGCGCGGCTGACGGCGAGCACGAGCCCGACCAGCCCCAGCGCGCAGCCGAGGGCGCACCACCACTTGAGCGCTCGAGGGAGCACGCTGGTCGCGGCGAGCGCGCCCAGCCAGACGACGATCAGGCACAAGCCGGCGAGCGTGACGGGATTGCCGGTCGTGCCGACCGCGCGCCCCAGCGCCCAGTGGCCTGCCGGCCAGACCGGGGCGGCGCCGAGCGCCTGCGCCAGCGCCGCCCCGCCGGCGAGCACGGGGAGCGCGGCGACCGGCCAGAGAAGGGCGTCCAGCGTGCGCGGGTCGGCGGCGAGGCGGCGCGCCAGTACGGCGAGCGCGGCCAGCGCGAGCCAGAAGAGCGCGCCACCGAGGCGGTTGTAGGCCCCGAACCAGGCCGTGACCGCGACCGGAGCGGCCAGCGCGGCGACGACCTGCCACGCGGCGAACAGCGCGATCGCCAGGTCGAGAAGGTCGAAGGCGGCCGGGCGGCGGCGGCCGGGACCGGCGGCGGGCGCCTGCCGCCGCGCCGCCGCCCCCGCGATCCACGCCGCCAGAGCCAGCAGCGTCAGCGGGTAGAAGAGCGCCACGCGGAGCACGTAGTAGGGCGCGTAGAGGTCGGCCGCCCAAGCCACGCCGAGCGCCAGGATCGCGAGCCCGGCGAGCACGCCGGCGGCCGGCGGCAGCAACCTCGTCACGCGTCGTTCGGCCATCGCCGCCGACCCTACCACGCGTCGGGTGGTGCGCGTCCGGGAGGCGCGGCGAGACCCGCGGCGTCCCGCAGAGGCTCACTGGAGGCGCCGGCCGGCGGGTCGCCGGGCGCCCCACTGCCCGATAGACTTGCTGCGATCGCGTGGGAGGGCAGTCCATGACTACCAGAGCAGAAGTCCCCAGCCCGGCGAGCGCTCGCGTCGGCGGACGCTCCCGGTCGTGATCGCGCTGCCCGCCCCCGACTGGTGGGTGCGCCCCGGCCTCGAGGTCGTCGCCGGCAGCCTCTCGATCGCCGGCCGCGACGCCGAAGCCCTGGCTCGCGACCACGGCACTCCACTCTACGTCTACGACATCCTCCACGTGGAGGAGCAGGCGCGAGCCATCCAGGCGGCGCTGAGCGGCGCCGGCCTGCGTCCCGTGCTGCGTTTCGCGCTCAAGTCCCAGCGCGAACCGGAGATCCTCGCCGTCCTGCGAGCCCTCGGCGCGCCGGGCACGCCGGAGAGCTGCGGCATCGACGCCTGCTCGCCCGGCGAGGTCGAGTGGGCGCTGCGCCACGGCTGGAAGCCGCAGGAGATCAGCTTCACCGGGACCAACGCGTCCGATGCCGACCTGGCCGCCGTGCTCCGGCATCCGGTGCACGTGAACGTCGACACGCTCAGCCAGCTCGAGCGGCTCGGCCGGAACGCGCCCGGCCGGTCGATCGGCATCCGTCTCAACCCCAAGGCCGGCGCCGCCCACCAGTACGTGCCGCAGGCCGGTCCCCAGGCCGACACGACCGAGTTGCGCTACGGCGTCTACTCGGGCGCGCGGCCCACCAAGTTCGGCGTCTATCCCGAGCAGTTCGACCAGGCCCTCGAGATCGTGCGCCGTCACGACCTGCAGGTCGTGACGGCGCACTTCCACATCTGTCACGAGCTCCTCGACGTCGACCTGCCCGCCTTCGACCACGCGCTCGGGGAGGCCGTGGCGATGGTCCGGCGTCTCGTCGACGCCGGCTGCCCGATCGCCGAGATCAACGCCGGGGGCGGGCCGGGCACGCCGCTCGAGCAGGGCGACCAGCCGCTCGACCTCGACGCCTGGGCGGCGCTGATGGCCAAGCATCTCGGGCCGTTCGGCGTGCCGATCGGCGTGGAGCCGGGCGAGTTCCTGACCACCTGGTCGGGGATCGTGCTCGCCCGGGTCGTGACCGTGGAGGAGCGGCTGGGGACGACGTTCGTCGGCCTCGACGTGGGCTGGAACGCCGTGCCGCTGCGCTTCGTGTGGGGCGAGTTCATCGAGATCGTGCCGTGCGCGGCGCCTCTGGCGCCGCGCACCACCCGCGTCACCTTCTCTGGCCACATCAACGAGGCGCCCGACCTGTTCGCCGAAGACTATCCCTTCCCCGAGGTGCGCGAGGGGGACGTCGTGGCGCTCACCAACACGGGCAGCTACTGCCAGGCGCTGGCCTCGAACCACTGCATGCGTACGCCGCCGAAGGCGGTCTTCTTCACGGATCGCGTGCCGACGGCCTAGACGCGCGGCGGCTCACGCGCCCGCCGTCGCCGGGGCGGCGACACAATCCTGAGCCGCAGGCAGTCCCGAGCGGCGCCGACGGCTCATCTTTTCGCGCCGGTGACCGATGAACAGCATGTCGGCGGCAACCCGACCGGGCCTGGGGGACGTGAGTCTCGTCAGGCTCGCCTGCCCTCAGCGCCCGTTCCCGATGATGCACGGACGATTGGGACGGTGCGCGATGCAGGCGAACTTCACCCACCTCACGATCAAGCGACTCGTCGACGAAGGACGTCTGGAGCGCGCCCTCGAAGTCGTCGACGAGGGCGCGCTCTGCGCGCGCGAGCAGCGGATGGACGAGGAGCTCCTGGCCTGCCTGCTCGACAAGGCGCTGGTGCGCGAGCGGCTGGGCCAGCGCGAGGCCGCCCTGGCGGCGCTCGACGAGGGCGTCGACGTGGCGGCCGATATCCCCGATCCCAGCGCCGTGCTGCCGGTCCTGGCTTTCCGGGCCAGCATGAGGTCGAGCGCCTGGAGACAGGCCGAGCGGCTGATCGCGTCGCTGCACCTGGCCGCCGGCGGCGCCGAGGATCTGAGCTTCGCCTGCTGGGGCGCCTACGAGAAGGCCTGCGTGCTGGCCGAGGAGGGCGAGCTCGAGACGGCCGCCGCGCTCTACGCGGCCCTGACCGAGACCCCGTACCCGCGCAGCATCTCGGGCGTGCCTCTGGCGCCCGAGGCGGGGCTGGCGGCGGCGTTGAGGCAGCTCGGCTGCCTGCGCGCCGCCGCCACGGTCGTCATCGACGCCGAGGCGGCCTACGACGACGAGCGCGTCGGCAGCGTGCGCTGCGCCCTGCTCCTGGCCGAGCGCGCCAGCGTGCTCGAGGCGATCGGCCGCGACGAGGCGGCCGAGGACGTGCGCCGGTCGCTCGGCGCGATCGCTCCCGGCGCGCTGCGGCGCCTCGAGGCGCGTATCCTCGAGCTCGCCGGCGCGGCCGGCCGGCGGCCGACCAGCTACCTCACGATCGCCATGGGCCAGTGGGAGTCGATCGCCCGCGCCCTCGGCGACCGGGCCACGATCGTGCGCTGCTGGCTGCCGCCCGACACGGCCCTCGCCAGCCTCGATCCCGCGGGCGTCGCGGTGCGCCAGACCGAGGCGCTGCGCACGGCCTCGGAGGTGGCGCTGCTGCATGCCGACGACCGCCTCTTCCGCCGCATCCACGCGCTGATGGCGTGCGTGCGCCTGGGGGGCGACGAGGAGCTGTAGGGCCAGCCGGGGCCGTGGGGCCGACAAGGGGATGTCCCACGGTGACGACAGGGGGCACGCGGGAAACACCGGCGTATGGCCGATGACACGCTGAGCGACGGGCGCGCGGGCCGCGTCGAGACCGGCACGTCGGGCTGGTCGTACCGGCACTGGCGCGGCACGTTCTACCCCGAGGACCTGCCTGCGGCACGCTGGCTCGAGCACTACAGCCAGCGTTTCTCGACGGTGGAGCTGAACGCGACCCACTACGGGCTGCCGTCGGCGGGGACCGTGCGGGCGTGGGGCGAGCGCGCGCCGGCAGGGTTCACGTACGCCGTGAAGATGAGCCGCTTGATCACCCACTCCCACCGGCTTCGCGGCGCGGACGAGCTCGTGCGGAACTTTCTGGCCCGGGTCGCCGGGCTCGGCGCGCACCTCGGGCCGGTCCTGGTCCAGCTGCCCCCACGGTTCCCCCGCGACCGCGGGCTGCTCGCCGCCTTCCTGGAGACGCTTCGCCAGGGTGAGCCGGCGCAGCTCGGGCTCGGCACGGCCGCACCGCCGTCCTTCACGTACGCCTTCGAGTTCCGCGACGGGGACTGGCTGCACGACGACGTGTTCGAGCTGCTCGCGCAGCACGGCGTCGCGTTCTGCATCTACCATCTCGCCGGCTACGAGACGCCCCACGTCGTCACCTCGCGGCTGATATACGTGAGGCTCCACGGTCCGGCGGGAGCGTACGCTGGACGCTACGACGAGCGGTCGCTGCGAGCGTGGGCGGACGAGGCTGCGGGATGGGCGGCCGCCGGACACCACGTGTACATCTACTTCGACAACGACCAGGAGGGCGCCGCGCCGCGCGACGCCGAGAGGCTGCGGGGACTGCTCGAGCGCCGGCGGGCGGCCTGAGCCGGCGCTACCCCGCCGCGGCCAGAGAGCCGGCGGCCAGGAAGGTCGCGAAGACCTGTAGCCAGTCGCCGGCGGGGATCTCGATCGTGTAGCCGTCGAGCTGGGTGACGCCCGGGCACGACGCCGCGCGCTCGGCCCACTCCACCTGGTCGAACTCCACGCGCAGACCGCGGCCGCTCCAGTCAAGCGGACGGGGCCTCTCGCTGGCCGCCAGCGCGTCGTGCAGGCGTGCCGCGATCAGCTCGTGGGCCGCCTCCGGCGCCAGCAGGCCGGCCGACCGGCGGGTCCTGCCCTGCTTGACCACGGCGCAGCCGACACCCGGCACCAGGTCGCGCGCCTCGGCCGCCAGCTTGTCGTCGCCCGAGGCGAACACGACCGGCACGCCGAAGGCGCCGGCGACGGCGGCATTGAGGCCGAACTCGCCGGTCTCGTACTCGCCGTCGGGGCCGACCACGTGGACGCGGTGCACCTCGTCGAAGTAGGTATGGCACAGGACCCCGCCCATCGTGCCGGCTCGGGCGTGGTAGCCGACCAGCGCGACGGCGTCGACGCTCTCGTCGACGCCGTTCATCATGCTGAGTCCGAGGTGGGCGCCGCTGATCAGCGTGACGTTCTCGGGAAGCCCGTCCGGCGTGAGGTTGTCGAAGTAGTCGTGCGAGTCGCAGACGACGACCTCGCCGGCACCGGCGGATCGGCAGCCCTCGAGCGCGGCGTCGAGGTCGCCCCGCATGAGCGGGCGCGCGGCCTCCCACTCAGGGGTGTTGTGGGTCGTCTGCGCGTCGTGCACGACGCCGCTGATGCCCTCGAGGTCGATGCTGATGAAGACCTTCACGTGCCCTCCCTGTGCCGACGAGGGCTATCTTCTCACGAAGCGGGAGAGAGAGGGGGCGGCGGGGAGCGGCCTTGTGGCCGCTCCCCGCCGCCCCCTCGCGCGCACGCCCGGCCTGACGGCCATCGCGGGCGGGCGCGGTCTCGATCCCGGCCCCGGGCGGGTGCGGCCGGGACGTGAGCACTCCTCAAGTAACGGAATCCGCGGCCGACTCTTGACCCCCGCGCCGACAAAACGGTTGCCGGGCGTGGCAACGCAGGAAGGCCGCGGGTCGGCCGGGATTGCGCCGGGGGTCCGGCGCCGTGCCGACGCTGCCGTCGCGCTCAGACATCCGGCCGACTAGAAGGGAGAGAGCGGGGGTAGGGGTAGCGTGAGCGGGTCCACCGGAGGAAGTCGCCCATGCGCTACAGCACAGCCACGCTCGGCCGGGTGCTGGTCATCAGGCTCGAGGACGGGGACATCGTGCATCACGCGATCGAGGAGGCCGCGCGCGCCGAAGGCGTCGCGCGCGCGGCCGTGCTCCTTGTCGGCGCCGCCGACTCGGGCAGCCGAATCATCGCGGGACCGTCAGACCCGAACGCGGCCGCGATCGTCCCGATCCAGCGGATCCTCACCGGCGTGAACGAGGTCGCCGGTGTCGGGACGATCTTCCCGGGACCGGATGGCATGCCCCTTCTCCATCTGCACGCCGCCTTCGGGCGCGACGACGCCGTCCTGGCCGGCTGCATCAGGCGCGGGGTCAAGACCTGGATGGTGGCCGAGGCGATCGTCATCGAGCTGACTGACTCGGCGGCGTCGCGGCGCTTCGACGCCGAGATGAAGGCCGACCTGCTCGAGCCCTAGGAGCGGGACGGGCGGACGCGGGGCGGCAAGTCCCCCGACCCGGGCGTCCGGTGGCTATCCTGCGACTGTGTCCGTAGTGGTACTGTAGTGGCGTGAAAGGGGCGACGCCCCGACCGCGACCTGGGGGAGGCCGGTCATGTCCGCTGCTGCGCCGCACGCCGTGCGTTCGCACCACCCGCATCCACGCGTCACGCGTACGCTCGTCATTCTGATACTCGCGGCGTTCGCGGCCGTGGTGGCAGGCATCGCCACGCCCGCGGCGGCACGCGCTGCGGTGCAGACGGCGCCGAACGCCGCCGGGCGGCTCGACACCCTGGGCCTCTACAACCTGGGGAACCGCACGGCGGCCCTGTACACCTTCGTGGCCGAGGACGGCGCCTTCACCGAGCAGGACTTCTGGAAGAGCGGCGCCGGCGCCTTCGACGCGTCGAAGGCCAGGTTCGTCGCCGGCGACGTCAACGGCGACGGCTACACCGACGGGATCGTCCTCTACGACCTCGGCCACCACACCTCGCGGTTCTACGTGTTCCTGTCCGATGGCGCGCACATGACCAAGCACACCGCCTGGACGGCGAAGAAGGGCACCTACGACTGGTCGCACCTCAAGCTCACCGCGGGCGACGTAAACGGCGATGGCAGGGACGACGTGATCGCCCTGTACGACCTCGGCCGCGGCCGCTCGCGTGCCGACATCTTCCGCTCGAAGGGGCGCACCTTCGCCAAGTCGACCGGCTGGACCTCGGCCCGCGGCGCCATGTCGTGGTCGAAAGCCCAGCTGGCCGCCGGCGACGTGAGCGGCGACGGGCGCGACGACGCGGTGGTGTTCTACCGGAACACCACCACCGCGTCGTCGCTCGTCGTGCTCCAGTCCACCGGCACGGCGTTCACGAAGAAGACGTTCTGGAAGGGTCCGTGGACGACGCGCAAGACGGCTCTCGGCGTAGGCGACCACGACGGCGACGGCGTCGCCGACGCGATGGTCTACCTGGACCACGACGACAGCACGATGGGTCTCGCCGTCTGGTACTCGAAGAAGACCTCGTTCAAGTCGCCCCCCGAGGACGAGTGGCGCTCGGACCCGGGCGAGGTCGCCTGGAGCGCCACGGGGTACAGGGTGGGCGACGTGAACGGCGACGGGATGGCCGACATGGTGATCCAGTCTCCGGCCGGGACTGACTCGTCGAAGCTCGTCGTCGTCGCCTACAACGGACTCAGGTGGACGTCCCGCACGTGGTGGGCCGGGACGCTGACGCGGCCGCGGACCAAGCTGGCCTGCGCCCCAGCCACGCCGTTCGTGCTCGGCGACCACACCGAGGTCCTCAGCGACCAGACGGTGAAGGGCCTCACCGCCGTGTCGCCCGACCTCAGCAGCATGACCTTCGCCCCGACGACGAGCCAGGCCGCGAACCTGCAGGTCGGCGACATCATCGCCGCCGCCCCGACCGACGAGCTTCCCTACGGCGCGCTGCGCAAGGTGACCACGGTCGACACCAGCGGCCCCGACACCGTCGTGTCGACGACGCAGGCGACCCTCGAGGAGGCGGTCGACCAGGGCGAGCTGTCGCTGCACGGCAGCGTCACCCAGGACGACATCGTGAAGGTGCTCGAGTCGGCGCCCGGCGTGCGCCTGGTGCCCGTCCGTCCGGCCGACCCCTGGCGTCACGCCTACCCGCGCAAGGCCGGCACGAGCTTCGGCTTCACGATCGAGATCGACACCACCATCCTCGACACGGTCAACCTGAACGGCTCGCTCGGCTTCAACCAGTCCTTCGACGTCAGCGCGCAGAGCGGCGTGACCTCGTGGTGGCACGGCATCCCCACGGGCTACGGCATCACCAGCCTCTCGTTCTCGGAGACGACCACCCAGACCACGGCCCTGCGCGCCTCGGTACAGGGCACCGTCGACAAGGAGCTCAAGCAGGAGATCGCCAAGTACGACTTCCCCACGATTGTGGTGAGCTTCGGTCCGGTCCCCGTGACCTTCACGCCTGAGCTCACGCTGTACGTGGGGGCCAGCGGCGAGGTCACCGCCGGGGTGACGACCCGCGTCACGCAGACGACCACCGCGACGGCGGGCCTCTCGTGGACGCCCGCGAACAGCTGGCAGCCGATCCAGTCGGTCAGCAGCTCGCGCACCTTCGACCCGCCGCAGCTGTTCGGCAGCGCCGAGCTCAAGGCGTTCGCCGGCGCCGAGCTGATGCTCAAGGCGTACGGCGTCGCGGGGCCGACCGCGGCACTCGAGGCCTACACCGGACTCTTCGCCGACACGCTCGACACGCCCTGGTGGAAGCTGTCGGCGGGACTCGACGCGAAGCTGGGGTTCAAGGTCGACGTGTGGGGGCTGACGCTGGCCGAGACGGAGACGTCGTTCAACCTGTTCGAGGTGATCATCGACCAGGCGGGCGGCGGGTACACGCCGCAGGGGGCGGTGGCCGGGACGATCAAGGATTCGGGTTCGTCGCTCGGCCTGCCCGGCGCCTCGGTGGTGCTGCACCAGGGAGCCGCCAGCCCGACGGGACCTGTGGCGGCGTCGACGACGGCCGGCAGCGGCGGCTTCTACCAGTTCGCCGGTCAGCCGGTCGGCGACTACACGGTCACCGCCGCCATGTCGGGCTACATCGGGAACGATCGCACAGTCACCGTGACGGCGAGCGCGGTGAGCACCGGGAACGACGTGTCGCTGGTGCCACTGAGCGCGCCGGGGGTCACCGGGCGTGTGGTGAAGACGGGGACCTCGATCGCCGTGCCGGGGGCCGCGGTCGAGCTGCGCCAGGGTCTCGACGCGCCGTCGGGGCCGCTCGTCGGCTCGACGACGAGCGCCGGCGACGGCTCCTATCTGTTCACCGGCATCTCGTCGGGGGACTACACGGTGGTCGCGAGCAAGACCGACTACTTCACCGACCACATCTCCTCGGCCGTGGGCGCGTCGATGCTGACCGGCCAGGACGTGCCCCTGCTGCCGTACGCGTCCCAGGGCGTCAACGGGCACACGCTGACAGCGCTCGACAACGGCGCCCTGACCGGCTGCACGGTGCAGCTGCGCGGCGGGTACGAGGCGCCGTCGGGGCCGGTGGTCGCCACGGCGACCAGCGGCGCGAACGGCGCGTTCTCGTTCACCGGCGTGGCCGAGGGCGAGTACACGCTGGTGGCGACGAAGGCGGGCTACGTGCGCGCCATAGCCGCGGCTCCGGTGAACGCGGGCGAGCTCACCGGAGGGGTCGAGCTGAAGCTCGCCCCCACCGACGGCGACTCGCCCGCCAGGGCCGACACGATCACCGACGCGATCGTCTGGCCCGACACGTCGGGGTCGTTCGTGATGACCACGAACGCCACTTACGAGCTGTGGGTCGACCCGTCGGCGCTGAGCGCCGGCTACATCGCCGCCACGACGATGCAGTACTCGAACTTCACGGGCGGCGTGACGAGCAACGCGCCGATCCTGTACATCCAGGTGGCCAACGACCGCAGCATCGCGTTCGGCGTGAACCAGTACGACGGCGGCGGACCCATGAACGGCACCTGGCACACCATCTGGAGCACCACCTTCCTGCAGGTCGGGCAGTGGTACCACATCGCTGCCGAGACCGGGACCGGCGGCATGAAGCTCTTCGTCAACGGGACGCTGGAGGCGACCGATCCGTACACCGGCGGACCACAGGCGGACTTCAGCGGGGGCACGCTGGCCGGCGGCTGGTTCGGCGTGGGCGACAATGGCATCTACGGCCCGTACACGATCGCGGCGCGCGGTGCCTACCGGGACGTGCGGCTCTCGAGCACGCGCCGGTACGAGACCGACTTCACGCCCGACCCGGACTACACGCCCGACGGCGCGACGGTGATCCACGACACGCTGCTCGGCGACACCAACGGCTGGAACGAGGGGTTCGTCTGGACCCCGTGATCCGCGCGGCGTGAGGGGCGGGGGCGGGGCGCCCGTGGGGGCGCCCCGCCCTCACCTCTGGATGTCAGCCGGACAGCGACAGGTGGTCGCGGATCTCTGCCTGGAACGCCTCGCCGAACTGCTCGAGCTTCTTCTGGCCGACGCCGTTGACCGCGAGGAACGACTCGTCGTCGACGGGCTTGAAGGCGGCCATCTCGGCCAGGGTCGCGTCGTTGAAGACCACGTAGGCCGGCACGCGGCGGGCATCGGCGAGGCGGCGGCGCAGGGCCTTGAGGCGGGCGAGGAGGCGCTCGTCGACGACGAGCGCCTCCTCGCCCGCCTCGTCGTCGACGTCGAGCAGCCGCTCGGGGGCTCCGCCCGTGAACCAGTCGGGACCGTCGTCGCGGGCGGCGCGCGCCGGCGTGCCGTCACGCCGGCCGGCGCGCGCCGCCCGCGTGCGCGGCTGTGCAGGCGGTCGCACCCGCGGCCGCGCGAGCTCCAGCGTCTCGTCGCCGGCCAGCAGCGGCTCGGCTGCCGCCGTGAGCCGCAGCACCGAGTAGCGGGCGATGTCCTGGGTGAGATAACCGCGGTGGATGAGCTGGCGGATCAGGCCCTGCCATTCCTCGCGCGACTGGTCGGCGCCGATGGCGTAGGTCGACAGCCGGTCGTGGCCGCGCTGCATGATGCGCTCGGTCGTGGAGCCGCGCAGCACGTCGATCACGTAGCCGATGCCGTAGTTCTGGCCCAGACGGTAGACGCACGAGAGCGCCTTGCGGGCGTCTTGCGTGGCGTCGTAGGTCTCGGGCGGGGCCAGGCAGACGTCGCAGTTGCCGCAGTCGTCCGGGAGCGTCTCGCCGAAGTAGCCGAGCAGCACGCGGCGCCGGCAGGTGGTCGCCTCGGCGAAGCCGACCATGGCGTTGAGCTTGTGCAGTTCGATGCGCAGCTGCTGCGGGTCGCCGCCCCGCTCGAGCAGGCTGCGGGCGACCGCCGCGTCGCCCAGGTTGAACAGCAGCAGGGCCTCGGCGGGAAGGCCGTCGCGGCCCGCCCGCCCCGTCTCCTGGAAGTAGCTCTCGATGGTCTTGGGCAAGTCGTAGTGCACGACGAAACGTACGTCGGGCTTGTCGATGCCCATCCCGAAAGCGACGGTGGCGACCACGACGAGGACGTCGTCGCGCGCGAACGCGTCTTGCACGCGCCGGCGCTCGGCGGCGGGCAGGCCGGCATGGTAGGCGGCGGCCGGCACGCCGGCCGCCGCCAGCCTGCCGGCCACCTCCTCGGTGCGCTTGCGCGACAGGCAGTAGACGATGCCGGCCTCGCCCTGATGCTCGCCCAGGAAGGCGAGCAGCTGCTCGGCCGGCCGCAGCTTGTCGACGACCGTGTAACGGATGTTGGGCCGGTCGAAGCCGGTCACGAAGCAGGCCGCGTCGGACAGGCCCAGTCGGGCGCGCACGTCGTCGCGCGTCTGCGGGTCGGCGGTCGCCGTGCAGGCGACGACCGGCACGCCGGGGAACAGCCCGCGCAGGCGGCCGAGGTCGATGTACTCGGGCCGGAAGTCGTGGCCCCACTGCGACACGCAGTGCGCCTCGTCGATGGCGAACAGCGCGATGCCGGCGCCGTCGCCGCGCGCGCCCTCGGCGGCGATCTCGGCCAGGCGGTCGAGGGCCGCTGGCCTCATCAGCCACTCGGGCGCCACGTACAGCAAATCGAGCTCGCCGGCGTGCAGCCGGGCCAGCACCCGCCGCGCCTCGGCGCCCTCGAGCGACGAGTTGTAGAACTCGGCCCGTACGCCGGCCGCCAGCAGGGCGTCGACCTGGTCCTTCATCAGCGAGATCAGCGGCGACACGACGATGCCGACGCCGGGCCGCACGATCGCCGGGATCTGGTAGCAGAGCGACTTGCCGCCGCCGGTGGGCATGAGCACGAAGGCGTCGCCACCGGCGGCGACGTGCTCGACGATCTCCTGCTGGTGGGGCCGGAATTCGCGGAAGCCGAACACCTCATGCAGCACGCGCTGGGCGGCGTCGAGCGGGGTGACGGTCACGGGATCACGGTCGGGGAAGGCACGACCCGAGTCTACCAAGGTTGACGGATGGGAAGGCGTGCGGCAAAGCTCTGCGCCAAGTCGCTCGGCGCCGCCGCATGACGGCGCGACCGGCTACTCCCGCGTCGTGATCCTCCACGCGTGATGCGTGCGGGCGCTGCGCTCGAAGTCGCGCGGCAGCGTGGCGCGCGAGAGGTCTTCGAGCTCGAAGCCCTCGAGCGCGGCCGTGTCCATGCGGAACTTGCGGGAGTTGCTCGCGAAGACCAATGTGCCGCCGGCTGCGAGCAGCCGGCGGCACACGAGCTTGATCAGGTCGGCGTGGTCGCGCTGCACGTCGAAGGTCGCGCGGCCCATCTTCTTGGAGTTGGAGAAGGTCGGCGGGTCCAGGTAGATCAGGTCGTAGTCGCCCGGCGCTTCGGCCACCCAGGCGAGGCAGTCGGCGGCGATCGTGGCATTCAGCTTGGGATCGAGCTTGTTGAGCGCGAAGTTGCGCTGGGCCCACTCGAGGTAGTGGGGCGACAGGTCGACGGTGGTGGTGTTCAGCGCGCCTCCTTTGGCGGCCGCCACGCTCGCGGCGCCGGTGTAGCCGAAGAGGTTGAGGAAGCGCGCGTCCCGCGCCGCCTGCCGCAGCAGGCGGCGCACCTCGCGCGCCTGCAGGAACAGTCCGGTGTCGAGGTAGTCGCTGAAGTTGACGAGATAGACGCAGTCGGCTTCACGCACCTCGTGGAAGACGCCCCTGACGGCCTGCCGGTCGTACTGCGCCTTGCCGCGCTGGCGCTTGCGGACCTTGAGGAAGACGTCGCCTGCCGGGATGCCCAGCACGTCGGGGACGATGCGCATCGCCTCGGCGAGCCGGGCCGCCGCGCGGGCGGGCTCGATCTCGGGCGGCGCCGCGTACTCCTGCACGTGAGCCCAGCGCTCGTAGAGATCGATGGCGACGGCGAAGTCCGGAAGATCGGCGTCGTAGACCCGGTAGCAGGTCACGCCGGCGCGCCGCATGACGCGCCCGAAGTGGCCGGCGTTCTTGCGCAGGCGGTTGGCGAACTGCTCGCCGGCGGGGGTGAGGGCGAGGGGCGGGGCGGGGGGCGGCGAGGCGGATGCCTCGCCGCCCCCCGCCCCGCCATCTGTCTCCGACGCCCCGGACGCCACGCTCGCCGGCGCCCCCGAACGGTCGCCCCCGCCTTCCTCCAGGTGCTCCACGTTGGTCATCCAGCGCGGCTCGATCTCGATGCGCAGCAGGGTGCATTCCAGCGTCCCGTTGTAGAAGCGGTTCGCGCGCCGGGCGCGCAGCCCGAGATAGTGCCCGAGCCGCAGGTCGCCCACAAGGATCGCGGCCTGCCAGCCCTGGAACCCGTCCTTGAGGCGCTCGCCGAGCGACTCATAGAGCGCGGCGAGCGCCGCTCGGTCATGCGAGCCCATTCGCTCGCCGTAGGGCGGGTTGGTCACGACGAGACCGGTCGAAGTCGCCGCCGCCGCCGCGTCGCCGGCCGGTGGACCTTCGTCCGGGCCGACGGCCGACGGCCCTTCGTCCCGGCCGGCGGCAGGCTGGGGCGGCGCGAGCTCGGAGAGCTCGCGCCGCCCGACGTGCACGACCGCCTCGAGCCCGGCCTTGGCCACGTTCCTGCGCGCGAGGGTGATGGACCGCTTGTCGCGGTCGTAGCCCTCGATCGCGGCGCCGCCGGCCAGCCAGGCCGCGATCCCCGCCTCGCGCCGTTCGCGAGCCTCCTCGACGAGGGCGGCCCAGCCTTCGACGTCGTGCTGCTTCCAGCCGAGGAACCCGAACCGTTCGCGGGTGAGCCCGGGGGCGATGTCGCAGGCGATGAGCGCGGCCTCGATGGGGAGCGTGGCCGACCCGCACAGCGGGTCCACCACGCTCCCTCCCGCAGCCGCGATGGCGGGCCAGCCGGCCTTGACCAGGATCGCCGCGGCGAGCGTCTCCTTGAGCGGCGCCTGTACCTGCTCGCCGGGCGTGCGGTAGCCACGCCGGTGCAGGCTGTCGCCCGACAGGTCGAGGCTCACCGTCATCTCGCGCCGGTGGGCGAAGATGTTGATCCGCAGGTCGGGCTGCTTCACGTCGACCGACGGGCGCTCCTTCTGGCGCTTGCGGAACTGGTCGACGATCGCGTCCTTGGACTTCTGCGCCCCGAAGCGGGTGTGCGTCACGACCGACTGGATGCTGACGAAGTCGACGGCCAACGTGCGGGTCGGGTCGAGGTGCTCCTCCCAATCGATGGCGGCGACGCCGAAGTACAGCTCGTGCTCGTCGTTGGCGGCGAACGTCGACAGCGGCAGCAGCACGCGCTGGGCAAGGCGTGACCAGAGACAGACGCGATAGGCGAAGAGGAGCGGGCCGGCGAAGCCCACGCCGGCCCGCTCCTCCGTCACACTCTCGGCGAGCTCAGGCCGGCCGTGCTCGCGGGCCAGCGCCCGCAACTCGTCGGCCAGCAGCGGCTCGATGCCCTTGGCGGCGGTGGCGAAGAAACGCAGGTCGGCTCCCATCGCCCCACGCTACCACGTCGAGCGGCCCTTACTCCCGGTCCAGCTTCTCGATTCTCGCCTGGTGGCGGCCGCCGTCGAACGGGGTGGCCAGCCACACGTGGACGAACGCCAGCACCTGCTCGAGCGTCAGGAGACGCTGGCCGAACGAGATCATGTTGGCGTCGTTGTGCGCCCGGGCGAGGCGCGCGGTCTCCTCGCTCCACACCACGGCGCAGCGCACGCCGCGCACGCGGTTCGCCGTCATGGCCTCGCCGTTGCCGGACCCGCCGAAGATCACCCCTCGCTCGCAGTCGCCGTCCGCCACGGCGAGCGCCGCGGGGCGGATGAAGTCGGGATAGTCGACCCGCTCCTCGGAGCCGGTCCCGAAGTCGACGACCTCGTGGCCGAGCCGGCGCAGATGGTCGGCGACGGCCGACTTGTAGCGGAACCCCGCATGGTCCGACGCGACCGCGATCCGCACGGACTCACTCCCCCGCCGAGTGGGCGACCCGCGCGAACGCGGTCGTGATCGCCTGCGCCAGGATGCGCGCCGCCGACCGCTCGGCGTCGTCGAACGACGGGTTGTAGATGGTCACGTCCATGCCGACGGCGAGCGGCGACGCCAGGGCCACCGCCAGGGCGTCGGTCAGCTCGGCGGGCCACAGACCGTCCGGCTGGACGTAGTCGACCGCCGGCATCACCTCGCCGTTCAGCACGTCGGCGTCGAGATGGATCCAATAGCCCTCGGCGCCCCCGGTCTCGAGGGCCGCGCGCCCCTGGCGCGCGGCCTCCTCCGCCCCCAGCCGGCGCACCTCCGCGAGGTCGAAGACGTGCATGGCCGTGTCGTGCACGTCGGGCGCGCCGTCGGCGACCTCGTCTTCCACGTCACGCACGCCGAACACGGCCACATCCTGCTCGAGCACGAGCGGCCGCAGGCCGTCGAGGTCGGCCAGGGCGGGCAGCTCGCGTCCCGTCGCGACGCCCAGGTCCATCGACGCCACCTCGCCGTTCAGCTCGGTCTCGGCCGGGTACGTGTCGGCGTGCCCGTCGATGAAGAACAACCCGAAGCGTCCCCGCCGCCGCAAAGCGAGGGCCGCCCCGAGGATGATGCTGCAGTCGCCACCCAGGACGAGCGGGAACCGCCCCAGATCGAGCGTGAACGCCACGCGTTCTGCCAGGCGACGGCTATACCCGGCGATGGCCGCCAGGTTGTGGATGCCGGTGGCCTGGTCGCGGAGCGGGGAGTAGGCGGGAGCGGGCACGCTGCCGGCGTACCGCGCATCCGGCAGGCCCTCGAGGAGCCCGGCCGCGCGCAGCGCGTCGGGAAGCCCGTCGACTCCGGTGTGGCGCAGACCGAGGTCCGACGGCGCGTCGATGATCGAGCAGGGTCTCATGCGGCTCGGGTACCCACCGCTCAGCGGCCCGGAACCGCGCGAGCCGTTTGCCGCTAGCCGCCCTCCCCCGGGCCGCTCATCGAGTAGAGGAGCGCCGGCCCGTCCTCGAGCTCCACGTTCCTCTCGAGGGTCATGCCGATGCTTAGCGCCACTCGCTGCGACGCCTCGTTCCCCGCGTCGATCAGGCAGATCAGCCTTGAGAGATGCAGCTGGTCGAATGCGTACTGTGCGATGGCGCGGGCGGCCTCGGCGCCCAACCCCTGCCGCCAGTACTCCTTGGCCAGCAGGTAGGCCACTTCCACCTCCGGTCGCCCGTCGATCGTCCAGGGCAGCAACCCGCAGCGCCCGATGAACCGGCCCGACTGCTTGTGAACGGTCGCCCAGAGTCCCAGCTCGGGATGGTCGGGATGGCCGTTCAGGAACCACTCCAGCTCTTCTCTGGTCTCCTCGTAGGTCAGGGTGCCCTCGGGGAAGTACCGGCGGATCTCCGGGTCCCGGTACAGGGCGAAGAGGTCGTCGAGATCGCCGGGCAGCAGCCGCCGGAAGAGGAGTCGCTCGGTCTCGAGGATGATCACGACGCCAAGCATGGCAGTCGCACGCCTTCACGTGAAGGGGGCGGGGCCGGTGTGACCGGCCCCGCCCCTTGTGACGAGAAGGGCGGCTGGACGGCCGCCCTTCTCGTCTTTTGCATGGCTCTTTGGAGCGCCGGCTAGATCCCCAGCGCCGCGCGCTTCGCATCGATGTGCGCCAGCATCGCGGCCACGGCCTCGACCGGATCGGTCTCGACGGCGAGCTTGCCGCCGGTCACGCCGGGCAGGTCCTGCGTCAAGAGCTTGACCAGGTTCGGCGCGCCGGTCACGAACGGGACCGGGTTCACGTGCACGTACAGGCCGTAGGCCAGCGCCGCGACCGCGTCGATGGTGGCCTTCTGCTCCATGTACTCGGGGGCCGTTGCCACGACTGGCAACGCCGGCACGTCGACGCCGAGGGCGTCGGCGATGGCGCCGACCAGCAGCATGATGCGGCCGGTGTCGGTGCAGGTGCCGAAGCTGAGAACCGGCGGGATGCCGAGGAGCTCGCAGACGGCCGTCAGGCCGGGCCCGGCGAGCTCCTTCGCCTCGGCCGCCTCGAGACCGGCGACCTGCAGGGCGGCGTTGCCGCAGCCCATGGCCAGCACGAGCACGTCGTTCTTGATCAGCTCCCGGGCGACGGCGATCGTGTTGCTGTCCTGGCCGCTGTCGCGGAGCGTGGTGCAGCTCACCAGGCCGGCGACGCCCTTCAGGGTGCCGGCCTTGATGGCGTCGAGCAGCGGATCGAGGCTCCCGCCCAGTGCGGCAAGAATGGACTCGGACGAGAAGCCGGCGACGGCGTCGCCGGTGCGCAGCACCGGGTGGCCGTCGCCCATCGCGGCGCGGGCCGGGTAGTTGGCGATCGCCTTCGCGATCAGCAGCTGCGCCTGCTCGGCGGCGTTGGCCGGGTCGAACACCACGGCCGGCTCGGCGCCGGGGATGCCCATCAGGTCGCTGACCGGTACGAGCAGCGCGCCGTGTGCCTTGCACGTCTCGGCCAGGCCGGGCATCGTGCAGTTCATGTCGGCGGCGAAGACGTCGATGGCGCCGGTGGCGATCGCCATCTCCTGGTTGAGCCAGTTGCCGGTGAGGCCCACGAAGACGTCGTCGACCGCGAAGCGCTGGACCAGCTCCTGGCCGGTCTCGATCGAGCCGACGATGCGCAGGCCCTTGGCGCCGGCTGCCTTGGCCTTCGCCTGGGCCGCCGCGCCGTGCGCGGCCGCGATCAGCGCCGCCCCGATCATCGGCTCGTGCCCGTTGACGACGATGTTCACGTACTCGCGGTCGAGGATGCCGAGGTCGACCTTGATCGGATGGGGCGTGGGTGTGCCGAACAGCGCGTCCTGCGCCAGCTCGAGAGGGATCTGCGAGCCGTAGGCGGTGGCGATGCCCAGGCGCAGGCCCTTGAGCGCCAGCGAGACGTAGTCGCCGTCGATGTTGGTCATGCAGCTCGTGGTGCAGCGGTTGTTCTCATGGAGCACGCCGCCGGGCATGACGCCGAGCTTGCGCCACGCGTCGACGCGCGGCTTGGGCGCGAAGGCGGCGACGAGCGGCGACTCCTCGTGGTGGTCACGGTTGAACTCTGCCCAGACCGCGTCGGCGACGCGCTTGGGCAGCGTGTCCTTGGGCTCGAGCTCAACGCCGGCGGCGCCGGCGAGCAGCTCGAGCTTGCTCCAATCCTTGATCTCGTAGGTGCCGCCGGGCTTGGCTTGCGCGAGGGTCTTCATGACCTCCGCGGCGTGGTAGGTGTAGGCGGCGGCGCCCATGGTGTTCTGCAGCAGGAAGCCGCGCATCGCCATGCCGTCGGCGTCGATGCCGCAGACTCCTCGCGGAGCCCTGGCCGTGATCCGGCACGGGCCCTGCGAGCAGATCGAGCAGCGGATGCCGCCCTCGCAGAACTGGCAGCGTTTGTCGCCCTGCGCCTGCATGCGGTCGAAGACGGTGTCCTCGCCGGCGGCGCGGGCGCGCTCGAGCATCGTGTTGACGCTCGCGTGGGCGCTGTCGCGGGTGGGTGTGGGGGTGTCCATCTGGCCTCCTGGTCGGGAAAGGGTCATCCGTGGATCAGCGCGGGCAGGCAGCGCACGCAGACCCAGGTGCTCTCGCCCTGGGTGCGCACCGGCAGCAGCGGTCTGTCCATCTCGCTGGCGCCGCAGCTGAAGCACTTCTGGGTCATGACGGCGCCGGCGGCGAGCTTGACGGCCATCTGCTCGGCGGCAGCTTCCTCGTCGAACTCGGGCGCCTCGCGCTTCTCGATGGTCAGCGCGCCCTCGGGGCAGACGGCCAGGCAGAAGCCGGCGCCGTCGCACAGCTCTTCCTTCATGACCCTGGCCTTGCCGTCGACGATCTCGATGGCTCCCTCGGCGCACGGGGTCACGCAGAGGCCGCAGCCGGTGCAGAGCTCCTCGTCGATGTGGACGATGCTGCGGGTCACTGTCGCCATGGGGGTCTCGCTCTCTCGCGGCGCTGCCGCGGTGGTGACTGGGGATGAGCCAAGCGTACCCCCCGAGAACGGTGGCCGACCTTGACCTTGGTCAAGACGCCTCGACCACCTCGGTGAACAGGTCGAGGTGGCCGGTGTCCCGGTCCCTGTCGGCCCTGGGTCGGGCCCCGTTGCCCCTTCTGGTGGACGAGCGGCGCGGACGACTACGCTGGCCTCCCCCTCGCCTGCGGGTCTCGTCGCAGCGCCTCATACCCGGCGATCGGCCGGTCGCAGCCGTTGTCGACGGAAGTCAAGAGGCCGGGGCCGGCGCAGAGGGGCGGCGGGGCAAGGCCCCGCCGCCCTCGCTCCCGGAGGCGCTGGTCCTACTGCTGCGCCAGCCGCTCCAGCGCCGGCCGGTTCAGGATCTCGAAGCTCGGGCCGCTGACGGCGATCAGCCGCGAGCGCACGAACCGGTTGAGCGTGCGGCTGAGCGTCTCGGGCACGGTGCCGAGGCGCGCCGCGAGCTCCTGCTTGCTGGTCGGCAGGTGGCAGTGTGACGGCGTGCCCTGCTCGCTGCAGAGCTCGAGCAGGTAGCGCGCCAGACGCGCCGGCACCGGCAGCAGCAGTTCCTCGACGCGCTGGTTGAGCATGACCATGAGCTGGGCCATCGTGCTGAGCAGCACGATCCCGGTCTCGGGCTCGTCGACGACCAGCCGCCTGAAGTCGGCGACGCCGAATTGGTAGAGCACGGTATCGGCCATCGTCTCGGCGCTCGCCGGGAACGCGTCGCTGTACAGGACCGACTCGGCGAAGGTCTGGCCGGGGCGCACGTGGCGCAGCGTCGCCGTGCGCCCGTCGCGGAACGTCTTGTAGACCTTCACGGCGCCGCTGCCCACGAGGTAGAAGGCATCGGCCGTGTCGCCCTGCAGGAAGACGGTGCGGCCGGCGGGCAGCCGCCGGGCCTGGGCGATCGCCGCGAGCTTGGCGAGCTGCGCGTCGTCGAGTCCGGCGAAGAGCGGGGTGCCGCGAAGATCCTCGATGACGCTCATGGTCAAAAGTATAGGCGAGGGCGGCGGGCGGCGGGGCTCGTGGCGGCGTGCACGCCGCCACGAGCCCCGCCGCCCGCCCTCACGACCGCGGGCTGATGACCCTCACTTGGCCTTGAAGGTCCGCCACGCGGTCTTGGCCGCGGTGTGGGCCGTCGTCTTCGGGACCGAGGCCATGATGCGGTACGTCCCCTTCGTCTTGGCCCTGAACTTCCAGCTGTAGGCGCCGGTCGTGCCGTTGGTCGCCTTCGTGGCGGTTCCCGCCTTGACCCACTTCGCGCCCTTCTTCTTCTGCGCGAGGAGCTTGACGGACTGTCCCGCAAGGCCGGCCGGTCCGAGCACGCCGCGGGCCGTCACGGTCTTTCCGGCCTTGATGCTCTTGCTGCTCAACTTGAGCGTCAGCGTCGCCTTGACGAGCTCCGTGCCGGCGAGCGCCGGCATATAGGTGGTGCCGTCGGTCTCGCCTTCGGAGATCGCGCGATAGAACGCACCCGGAGTGGCGCTCTTCACGGTGAACGTGTAGGTGCCGTCGACCGCTGTGTCGACCTCGGTCAGCGGCGCGTAGTCCGAGGCGGTCGGCGTCTTGACCTGGAGGTACACGTGCACCGCCCCGAGACCCGTCGCGCCGTGCTTCAGCGAGCCGCTCACCGTCTCGTCGCCGGCGGTCACTGCCGGGACTGCGGCGATGGTGAGCGTCGGCTTGACGAGCTGCGAGGCCGCGGGATGCGGCGTCATGCCTTCGTGGCACGTGGTGCAGGCGGTGGCGACGAACGTCGGGTGCGGCGCGGGCGCTCCGTCGACCGGCGGGTTCGCGTGGCACGTCGTGCAGGTCGGCGGGCTGAAGACCGTCGCCTGGTGGTGCGGGCTGTCACCTGGGTTCGTGTTGCTCGTGCTGGTTGCATGGCAGGTCGTGCAGGTACGCAGGTTGGAACCCTCGTGCTGGGCGACGGGGTGCGGCGTGACGGTGGTGCCGTACGTGTCGGGCGCCGACCACGTGTGGCACACGCCCGTGCAACCCGCCTGTGTGGTGTCGGGTTCGACTCCCGGCTTGTGGCAGGTCCAGCAGTTGTTGCCGGAGAGCGGGACGAAGTCCGTGTGGCACGACTGGCAGCCAGCATTGGTCCCAGGATGCGCGGGCGGCAGCGTCGTGTCGTCGGTATGGCACTTCAGACACGCTGCGCCGCCGTGGGTGTAGTCCGTCCACGCGAACGCCGCCGGCGCTCCGATCGACAGCGTTGCGACCGTGAGCAGCGCGAGGACCAGCACGGCCACCCACCGTCCCCGATGATGACCAAAGTCGTTCGTCCGGCCCATGGCTCCCCCTTGGTCGACTAGCTACGGCTCCCTTGGCAGGTCACCACTCTATCCGGATGGGGTGGAACCCTAACCGTAAAGGGCGACGGCGCGAACGCGCCGCCGCCGCCGGATCCGGCCCGCCGCTTCTAGGCCCGCGATCTCACCGCCACGACGGCGACGTCGTCAGCCAGGGGCTCGCCGTTGGCCTGCTCGACCTCGTCGAGCAGCCGGGCGAGCCCGTCCGCATCCGCGAGATAGGTCGGATCGTCGCCCAGCTTCCGCATGAGCCCCTCTTCGCCCAGGCGCTCCGTCTCACCGGGACTGAGGCGGGCCTCGGTCAGCCCATCGGTGTAGACGAACAGCACCCAGCCGTCGGGCAGATCGATGGTGGTGGGGCGATGCCCGTCGAGGCCGAAGGGCCCGAGCGCCGGCCCGGGGCTGACGTCGAGCATGCTGACGTCGCCCGCGCTGACCAGGAGCGGCGGGGCGTGGCCGCAACACACGACCTGCGCCTGCCCGGCGGCGTGGTCGATCTGGGCGAGACACACCGTCGCGAACATCTCGCCGGCGGGGTCGTTCTCGGCGACCATCGCGTCGAGGCTGCGCAGGATCTGATCCACGGGGGTCTCGACGAGTCGGAGCGCTCGCCACCCAGCGCGCAGTCGCGCACCCAGCGCGGCCGCCTGCGGGCCGTGGCCCGCGACGTCGCCGACGATGAGGGCGAGGTTGTCGTCGGGCAGGCGGAGCACGTCGTAGAAGTCACCACCGAGTTGCAGCCGGGCCTCGCTGGGTCGGTAGATCGCGAGGATGTGCAGGCTGGGGTGAGTCAACGGCTCCGGTGGCAGCAGAGCCGCCTCGAGGCTGGCGTGCAGAAGCGCCACTTCGTCCTGCGCCCGCCGGGCCGCGTCTGCGGCGGCCAGATTGGCCGCCGCATCCCGGCGTTTCTCAGCCTGCTCGCGCAGCGCATCGGCCAGAAGGCCGGACACGACGCCCGTCGACACCCAGAGGGCGACCGAGACGATGCTGGCCAGCGTGTCGCCGCGGGCTCCCGAGCTTGCGACGGTGATGTAGTAGACGGCCCCGCCCGCGATCGCGACGCCCGCTCCCACGACGGGGCCGGCAAGCGCGCCCGCCATCACGGCCGTCAGCGCCATGACCGAACCCGGGATGCCGAGGATGTGGCGGGTCTGGTCCACGAGCCCGAGCGCGATCATGAAAGCGCTCTCGATCGCGAACGCTACGAAGAAGACGATCCAAGACCAGCGGCCACCACGACGCGGCCTCGCCAGCGCTTGGGCCAGAGGCGAGAGGTTCTCGAGGTCAGCAGACGTCGCGTCTCTCGCCCTGCCTGTCGCTGCGACCGCACCTATGGGCTGGGCTTGATATTCCATAGGAAGAAACCATATTACGCCCGGATTCGAGGGTCTCGCAACACTTTCGACCTGCCTGCCGAGCGGGCCGAGCGCGCCGTTTGACGCCGCCCGCGCCGGTGGTCTAGGCTTCGCCCCGTTCCCTCGGTACGCGGGAAGCCGGTCATACGCCGGCGCTGCCCCGCAACTGTAGCCGCCGACGAACGCCGCACACCGCCACTGTCCTTCGGGATGGGAAGGCGCGGCCAGTAGGACGAAGCGGAAGCCAGGACACCGCGCCAGAGGGGGCACTGCGTTGAACGCCTCGAGGGAGGGCTGCGGTGCGAACAGAGCAAGTGCATCCGCGGCTCCGGTCCACAGGACCGGGGTCGTTTCCGTTGGGCCGTGCGGCCCGCGCTCCGCGTGCGATCGCTCGTCGGCGGGTGACGGGCCGTGGCTGACGGCCGGCTGATCCTGGTGACGGGGGGCGCGAGGAGCGGCAAGAGCATCTTCGCCGAGAGGTACGCCGCGCAGCTGACCGCTCCTCGCGCCCCCCGGGACGTCCCGAACGCCGCCGGCCTCGGGCCGGCGGCTTCAGAAGCTTCTCACATGGGCTCGCGACCCAACGACGCGGCCGGCGCCGCTCCTTCTCCTCCTCAGTCCGGCGCCGGCCGCGTCACCTACATCGCGACCGCCGAGGTCAACGACGACGAGATGCGGGCGCGCGTCGCGGCCCACCGCGACGCGCGCCCGTCCACCTGGCTCACCGTCGAGGCTCCCCTCGACGTGCCGGCCGCGGTGCGCGCCCACGCCGCAGCGACCGACGTCTTCCTAGTCGACTGCGTGACCTTCTGGGTGAGCAACCTCTTGTTCAGCGCCGGCGATTTCGGCGGCACCGTGCCCGAAGGGCTCGGCAACTTCGACAAGCAGTTCATCCCGCTCGAGCAGGAGCGGGCGGCGGCCGCGCGCGTCGACGCCGCGGTCGACGAGCTGCTGGCCGCCGTGCGCGCCGCCGCCGCCCCCCTGATCGCCGTCACCAACGAGATCGGCCTCGGGCTGGTGCCCGAATACCCGCTCAGCCGCCTGTACCGCGACCTGCTCGGCAAGGCCAACCAGCGCCTCGCGGCGGCCGCCGGCGAGGCGTACCTCCTCGTCGCCGGCCGCCCCCTCGACCTGACCGCACTCTCGCGCTCGCCGCTGACCGGCGGCTCGCCGCTCGATCCCGATCCGACCAAGGAGACACCGTGACACCCCCGTTCGACGCCATCGCCCTCGACCGCACCATCGGCCGCATCGCCCCGCTCGACGCCGGCGCCATGCGGGCCGCCGAGGCGCGCCAGCTGCAGCTGACCAAGCCGCCCAAGGCGCTCGGCCGTCTCGAGACGATCTCGATCCGGCTCGCCGGTATCACGGCCGACCCCACGCCGCGGATCGAGGCCAAGGTGGTCGCCGTCATGGCCGCCGACCACGGGGTCACGGCCGAGGGCGTCAGCGCCTTCCCGGCCGAGGTCACGCCGGCGATGGTGATGAACTTCGCCGCCGGCGGCGCCGCGATCAACGTGCTGGCCCGCCACGTCGGCGCCCGTGTGGCGGTCACCGACGTGGGCGTGAACGCCGACCTGAGCGGCGCCGCCGGCGTCCGCCACAACAAGATCCGCATGGGCACGGCCAACATGGCGCGGGGCCCGGCGATGACGCGTGACGAGGCGCTGCGGGCGATCGGCGTCGGCGTGGAGCTGGTCGATGAAGAGCTGGCGCGGGGCCTCGACCTGATCGCTCTCGGCGACATGGGCATCGGCAACACCACCGCCAGCTCGGCGGTGATCGCCGCGCTGACCGGCCTGCCGCCCGCCAAGGTGACCGGCCGCGGCACCGGCATCTCCGAGGACGCGCTGCCGGCCAAGGTGGCGGTGATCGAGAAGGCCTTGAAGGTCAACGCGCCGCAGCGCGACGACCCCGTCGACGTGCTGGCCAAGGTCGGCGGTCTCGAGATCGCCGCCCTGGCCGGTGTGGTCCTGGCCGCTGCCGCCAACCGCGTGCCGGTCGTGATGGACGGGTTCATCTCGGCGGCCGCGGTCCTGGCCGCGGTACGTCTCTGCCATGAGGCCGTGGACTACATCCTGCCAAGCCACGTCTCGATCGAGATCGGCCACCAGGCGGTGCTCGACGAGCTGGGTCTCGTGCCGCTGTTCGACCTGCAGATGCGGCTCGGCGAGGGGACCGGCGCGGCGCTGGCGATGAGCATCATCGAGGCGTCGGCCAAGATCCTGGCCGAGATGGCGACCTTCGAGAGCGCCGGCGTGGCCGGCGACCCGAACACCGCCGATGCCGATCTCAAGCGGGGATGACGGCCGCGCCGTAGAACTGCTCTGGTGCACCGCGCGACGGGCCGTACGACGGACCGTGAAGCGCGACCAGAGGGATGGTGGTCACGTGAGCATCTTCAGGCGCAAGAAAGACAAGGACGACTGGGATTTCTGGAAGCCCACGGACTCTGCTCCGTCGGCAGACCGGGGCGCCGCCGCCTCGGACGAGGCGGCGGCGCCCGTCATTCCCGGCGCCCCCGAGGCGCCGGCTCCGGCTCCACCGGCGCCGTTAGGACCCGAAGAGATCCCGCTTGCGGGCCAAGCCGCGCCCAGCGAGGGCGCGACAGATGCGTCGCCGCCGGAGGCGGCGATCGTCGCCCTGCCGCCCGACTCCGGGGTCCCCGCGCCCTCGCCGGCCGACATCGGTGCGCCTCCGGCTGCCGATGCTCCGGCAACGCCCGCCGGTGCCGGCGCGACGCCGTCCGCGGGGCCCGGGCCGGACACTCCAGTCGCCGAGACCCCCGCGACGTGGGAGTCGGTCGAGTGGGTCGAGACCTCGCCGCCGCCGGTGACGCACATCGAGGCACCGGAGGGCACGCAGCCGGGCGCCGAGGCGCGAGCCGAGGCGCGCGCCGAGTCGCGCGGCGAAGGAACGGAGGGCCTCGGCCGGGGGCGGCGGCACGCCGCCCCCGGCCGCGGCCTCGTCCTCGCCGTCACCTTCCTCACCGGTCTGCCGCTGCGCGCCTCCGAGGCCACGCCCGACGAGCTCTGGTCGAGCATGGCCTGGTATCCGCTCGTCGGCTTTGGCCTGGGCGTGGCCGGCTGGTGCGTCTACGCGCTGATGGGCGACATCGCCCCGGCCGCGGTGGCCGCGGTGGTGACCGTTGTCGCACTCGAGGCGTTCACCCGCGTGCTGCATCTCGACGGCCTCATGGACACGTGCGACGGGTACTTTAGCGGCGCCTCGCGAGAGCGTGCCCTCGAGATCATGAAAGACAGCCGCACGGGTGCGATGGGCGTGTTCGGCGCCGTCGCCGTGATGCTGCTCAAGGTCACGGCGCTGGCCGCGCTCTCGCGCAGCGGCGCGGTCGTGCCCCTGCTCGTCGGCTGGACGGCGGCGCGGACGCTGCCGCCGATCGACGTGCGCTGGTTCCCCTACGCGCGCGAGGAGGGGACGGGCAAGGCCTTCACACGCGGCCGCGGCGACAACCCTCCGATCGTCGCTCTGGCGCTGCTCGTGATCGTGGCCGCCGCGACCGGCGGTGCGACCGGCCGCCTCGGCGGCGTGGTGGTCGTGGTGGTCGTCTCGCTGGCGCTGGCGCTGCTGGCCCAGCTGGCGGTCGCGCGCCGTCTCGGCGGCCTCACCGGCGACGTCTACGGCTTCGGCGTGGAGCTTGTCGAGACGGTGGCGCTGGTCGTCGCGGCGGCGCTGGCCTGACGGCGGCACTCGCGGGGCTGCCGGGATGCGGGCGGCTGCGCCCGTCCCGCGGCGGCGGTAGACTCGACGACGTGAAGCTCTACCTCGTCCGTCACGGCGTCTCCACCGGCAACGTCCCCGGCCAGATGATCGGCTGGAGCGACCATCCGCTCTCGCCGCTCGGCGTGGAGCAGGCGCGCGCGGTTGCCGCCCGGCTGGCTCCGCTCGGCCCCATGCCCGTCTACGCGAGCGACCTGCCGCGGGCGGCGGCGACCGCGCGCGTCATCGCGGCCGAGTGGGCGCACGACGGGCCCGAGCCCGACGTGCGCCCCGACGCTCGCCTGCGCGAGATCGACCTGGGCGACCTCGAGGGCAGCTCCTGGGACGATTTCATGGCCGACGAAGGGCTGCAGCAGGCCTTCGCCGCCGAGCCGTTCGAGACGCGGCTGCCGGGCGGCGAGTCGCTGGCCCTGCTGCAGAGCCGCGTCGTCGGCGTGTTCCGCGAGATCCTGGCGGGCGACGACGACATCGCGTGCATCGTCGCCCACGACGGGCCCATCCGCTCGATCCTGAACCACGTGCTGCAGGCGCCGCCCGCGCGCTGGTGGACGCTGGCGACCAGCCACGGCGGACTCAGCCTGGTCGAGAGCGACGGCGACTGGGTCAGCCTGCGGTGCGTCAACGACACGAGCCACCTCGAGGCCGTCGCAGAGAGTGGTCGACAGGCGACGGACACGTCGTCCGGCCGAATCAGCAAGCTCGCGCGCCTGGCGAGCGAAGGGGCCGCAGCGTCAGACTCCGTCTGACGCGGCCCCGCGGTCGTGCGCCCGGCGGATCATCCCGGTCCGCGCGACCGGCCACTCACCCCCGGTCGCGCGCCGAGTCAGGGCACTGGTGTGACGAGCGACACCGCCTGGAGCCTCCCGGCGATGACGGTCGTCGTTGCCATCGACGACAGACCGCCCGCAGTCCGGGCGGCGAAGGTGTACTCCCCGTCGGGGAGCCCGACCAGGAAGAAGCCGCCGGCGTCCGACAGGAACGTGGCGACCGGTGTCTGCGACGCCGTCGACTGCCGGGCGACGAACCCCGAGTAGACCTGGACGGTGGCGCCTGCGACCGGGCCCTGACGCCCGGGGGCCGGACCTCCCGACCACGTCGTGTGGCCCCAGACGCCCGCGGCGACGGGCGGTTCGGCCTCGAATGCATGGACGTTCCGGAGGCCGGACAGGTCGTAGGCGCCGGCCGTCGAGTCCTCGGCGAGGACGTTGGCGGGGGCCGTGGGCCACATGAGCGTGAGCAGCTCGTGGGCGCGTGGAGGCGGGGTCGCGACATCCCTCACCGAGAACTCGCCGGTCGCCACGACCACGTAGACCTTCTGCCGCCCAGGCTGCTGCTCGTAGAAGGACCGGACGAAGCTGTCGGCCGGCAGGAGGGAGACGGCGCGGCGCAGCGGCGTCAGCGCCCACCGCAGCGATGACGGATCGGCGTCGCCCTCGTAGGTGGCGCGCCACAGCACTTCGCTCTGTACCCAGGCGGGCGGCGCCGCCTGGGGGGCCGGCGGCGACGGCGTCATTGACGCCGTCGCCGCCGGCCCTCTCGCCGCCGCACCGCAGCCGGCGCCCAAAGCGCAGGCAGCGAGCGTCGCGGCGGCGGCGATCAGCGTCAGGTGTCTCTCGTGATGCATGGCGCCTCTCCGGATGGCTCTCTACGGTGTAGGACGGGCGCACGGCCCGACGAGTTCGCGACGCTTGACGCGGGGCTCACCACTTGATAGAAGTTCTCAACATGAATGAGAACGATTCTCAAGCGACCCGGCTCGCGGCCGACATCGAGGCGGTCTTCCGCGAGAAGGGCATCCCATTCACGCGGCAGCGGCGCCTGATCTGGGAGCGGTTCGCCGGCGCCGAGCGGGCGGCGACGATCGGCGAGGTCGCCGAGGCGGTGCGCGAACACGGTATCGGCCAGGCGACGGTCTATCGCACCGTCGGGCTGCTCGGCGACCTGGGCCTGCTGCAGCGCGTGCAGGACCGGCGCGGCGACATCTGCTACTTCGCGCCGCCGATCGGCCACAGCCACCCCCTGATCTGCGGGCAGTGCCGGCGGATCGTGCGTTTCGCCGGCGACGGCGACCTCGACGCGCTCGAGAAGCGGCTGGCGCGCGAGACGGGGTTCACGGTGTACGGGCACCACCTCGAGGTCTACGGCCTTTGCGAGGAGTGCCGGGCGAAGGAGAGCAGCGGACACACGTCATGAACGGAGGGACCACCAGCATGGGAGCAAGCATCAGGAAGCACAGCCGGCCGGTCGCGGCGTCGGCCGCGGTGGCGCTGCTGACGGCGCTGGCGCTCGCGGGCGCGCTCGTCGCCGGCTGCGGCAGCTCGGGCGGCGGCACGGCGAGCGGCACGGGCTCGCCGGCGGCGGCGTCGCAGATCACCGTCACCGACGACGCCGGCAAGCCCGTCACGCTCGCCTCCCCCGCCGCCCGCGTCGTCTCGACGGCGCCGGCCGACACCGAGATCGCGTTCGCCCTCGGCGCCGGCGGCAAGCTCGCCGCCGGCACGACCTACGACGACTACCCGGGCGAGGCCAAGGCGCTGCCCAAGATCGGCGACTTCCAGAACCCGAGCATCGAGAAGATCGTGTCGTTCCAGCCCGACCTGGTGCTGGCCACGTCCGGCATCCAGGCCAAGCTCCGCGACAGGCTCGAGGGGGTCGGCATCCAGGTCTACGTCGTCGACCCCACGACCCTCGATGCGCTCTACACCGACCTCACCAACCTCGGCGAGCTGATGGGCACGCCCGACCAGACCAAACAAGTCGTCGACGGCATGAAGGCCACGGCGGCGGGCATCGAGCAGAAGATCGCCGCCGCCAAGAGCCAGAGCGGCTACACCACGCCCAAGACGCTGCTCGAGATCTGGGGCAAGCCGCTGATGGTCGCCGGCAAAGACACGCTCATCGACGACCTCATAACGCGGGCCGGCGGGCAGAACGTGGGCGCCGCCGCCGGCTCGGGCTTCCCCACCTTCAGCACCGAGGTGCTGCTGCAGCAGGACCCCGAGGTCTACGTCGCGACCGTGGGCAGCCAGTCCACGCCGGGGCAGATCGCCAAGCGCCCCGGCTACTCGGCCCTCACCGCCGTCAAGCAAGGCCACGTCTACACGATCGAGGACAACCTCGTCGTGCGTCCCGGTCCGCGCATCATCCAGGGCCTGCAGCAGCTCGCGCAGATGATCCATCCGGAGCTCTTCCCGGCGCAGTGAGGTTGCGGAGCGATGAGAATGACGAGGATGGCGACGGTGACGACGGCCATGCCGCGATGACCGGGCCGTGACACCACCGTGACCGCCCTGCGGACACGCGGCCGGCTCGGGGTCGGGCTGGCGATCGGCATCTTCCTCGTCTGCCTGGTCGCCTCGCTCGCCTTCGGGCCGGTCTCGCTGTCGCCCGACCAGCTCCTGCACTACCTGGTGCAGGGGCCGGTGAAGGGAGACCCCGGCAGCGTCATCTTCTGGCAGATCCGCATGCCGCGCGTGCTCACCGCCTTCATCGTGGGCGCGGCGCTGGCGGCGGCCGGGGTGATCCTGCAGGACCTGTTCCTCAACCCGCTGACCGATCCGTACGTGACGGGCGTGTCGTCGGGGGCGGCGCTGGGCGCGACGCTCGCCATCGTGGCGGGCGTCGCGACCGGCGCCGCCATGACCGGCCTGGCCATGGCCGGGGGCCTGGCGACGCTGCTCGTGGTGTGGATCGCGTCGCGACGGCGGGGCCGCACCGACATCTTCATGCTGCTGCTCGCCGGGGTCACCGTCTCGTACCTGCTGACCGCGGTGATCACGGTGCTGATGATCCGCGCCGGCAACGGCCTGGATCAGATCTTCTACTGGATCCTGGGCAGCTTCTCGGGCCGGGGCTGGGGCGACGTCGAGGTGGCGATGGTCGCGCTGCCGTTCATGGCGGTGCCGTTCTTCTACACGCGCGAGATGAACATCATGTTGCAGGGGGAGACGCGCGCGCTCCAGCTCGGGGTCGAGGTCGAGCGCGCCAAGGTCGTGCTGATCGGGACGGCCGCCATCCTGACCGCGGTGGCCGTGTCCGTCTCGGGGATCATCGGCTTCGTGGGCCTGGTCGTGCCGCACATCGTGCGCCTGCTGGTGGGGCCCAACCACCGCCGGCTGCTGCCGTTCTCGCTGCTCATCGGGGCGGCGCTCATGGGCCTCGCCGACCTGGTGTCGCGCGTCGCACTGGCGCCGAGCGAGATCCCCGTCGGCGTGGTGACCACGCTGATCGGCGCGCCGGTCTTCGTCTACCTGCTCAAGCGCTCGCGGAGGGCGGCGTGACGGCGCCGGCCCTGCTGGCCATCGACGACCTCGGCTTCGCCTACGACGAACGGCCGGTGCTGCGCCACGTCTCGCTGCGCGTCGAGGCCGGCGACTTCGTCGGCGTCGTCGGACCCAACGGCAGCGGCAAGAGCACGCTGCTCGACCTGATCGACGGCGTGCTCAAGCCGGCGTCGGGGTCGATCACGATCGCCGGCCGGCCGGTCCAGGGGTTCCGCCGCAAGGAGCTGGCACGCCAGGTGGCCTTCGTACCGCAGCAGTTCGCGCTCGACTTCGACCTCTCGGTGCGCGACGTGGTCGAGATGGGCGCCTACTGCCGGGGCAAGGAGTGCCGGCCGCGCGACGAGGCCGAGGCGGCGCTCGGCCGGCTCGGCGTGGCCGAGCTCGCCGAGCGCCGCCTCCCCGAGCTCTCCGGCGGCGAGCAGCAGCTCGTCGTGCTGGCGCAGGCGCTCGCCCAGGGCTCGCGCCTGCTGCTGCTCGACGAGCCTGCCTCGAACCTCGACGTGTCGCATCAGCTGCGCCTGTTCGAGCTGCTGCGGCAGCTGAACGCCGAGGGCCTGACGGTCGTCTGCGTCCTCCACGACCTGAATCTGGCGCTCGCGTGCTTCGACCGCGCGCTCGTGCTGTCGAACGGCGAGGTGGCCGCCTGGGGAGCGGCCGACGAGGCGCTGACACCGGCGGTCCTCGAGGCGGTCTACGGGGTGCACGCCACCCTGCACCGCCACGCCGGCCGCTCGTACCTGACCTTCGTGCCGCGCACGTGGGCCGAGCGACGCGCGCCACGCGGTCGCGTGCACGTGGTCTGCGGCGGCGGCACCGGCTCGGCGCTGCTGCGGGGTCTGGTGGACGCCGGCTACGAAGTGTCCGCCGGCGTCCTGAACGCCCTCGACTCCGACGAGGTGACCGGTCGCGAGCTGGCCCTGCCGATGGCCGTCGCGGCCGCCTTCAGCGAGATCACCGACGAAGCGCACGCCGAGAACCTCGACCTGATCGCGCGCGCCGACGTGGTGGTGCTGACCGACGTGCCGCTGGGCCGCGGCAACGCGCGCAACGTCGAGGCGGTGCGCCGCGCCGTCGCCGACGGCAAGCGCGTGCTGGCCGCCCAGGGCGTGCTCGCGAACGACTTCGACGGCGTCGCCGCGACCCTGCGCGAGCGGCCGCCGCGGTTCCTGCCCGACGTCGACGCGATCCTGCGGGAGCTGTCGGCGGGCTGACCTGAGCCGCGCGTCCGGGTAATGGTCGCCGCCTCGCCCGCCGATACTGATCGCAGGGCTGACGAGGAGAGACACGATGAGACGACGGCGGACAGTCACGATCGGGCGCGCGACGCCCACCGCGGCCGCGAAGGCGGAGGCGAGGGCGGCGAGCGCCGGCGTGGCGTGGGCGCTCGCCGCCCTCGCCGCCGCGCTGCTGGCCCTCCTCCTGCTGGCCTCGTCCGCCCACGCCCTCTCGACCGGCGACGGCTCGTGGACCTGGCAGAACCCGCTGCCGCAGGGCAACGACCTCGTGGCGGTCGCGTGGAGTGGGACGTCCAACGCCTGGGCGCTCGACGGCGACGGCCGCGTGCTCGGTACCGAGGACGGCGGCGTCACCTGGACGCTGCGCTCGACCGAGGTCCCCGGCGCCACGGCCCTGGCGCAGGCGGGGGGCAGCGGCTGGGCGGTCGGACCGGGCGGGCTGATCCTGGGCAGCGTCGACGGCGGCTACACGTGGACGCGCCAGACGTCGGGCCTCACGATCGACCTCTTCGCGGTCTCGTTCGCCGACGCGCTGCACGGCTGGGCGGTCGGGGCTTCCGGCACGATCCTGCACACGGCGGACGGTGGGCTCACCTGGCAGCAGCAGGCCTCAGGCACGAGTAGCGCGCTGGACTGCGTGTACGCGGTCGGAGCGAGCGAGGCCTGGGCGGGCGGCGCCGGCGGGACGGTGCTGCACACCGCCAACGGTGGCTCGTACTGGAGTTCGACACAGCCTGTCTCCTCCAACGTGGGCAACCTGCGGTTCGTGGACGCCGGCCATGGATGGCTGCTCGACGACGACGGCGAGCTGGCCGGCACGACCGACGGCGGCTCGAGCTGGTCGGTGCTCGATGACGGCGGCGCCGGTCTGCAGGCGTTCGATTTCGCGAGCGCCACACAGGGTTTCGGCGTCGGGCTCCTGGGCGCGGCCATGACCACGACCGACGGTGGCGACACCTGGCAGGAGCAGACCTCGCCGGCGGCACGCGACCTGGCGGCGGTGGACTTCCGCGACGCCTCGCACGGGATCGCGGTCGGCGCCGCGGGGACCGTGATGCGCACGACCGACGGCGGCGCTCACTGGCTCGCCGCCGGCGGCGGGCCGGCGAACCTGCTGCACGCCGTGGCCGCCGGACCCCACCTCTCGGTGGCGGTGGGCGAACCTCTCGACGAGACGACCAACCTGGCGACGCCGTCGCTGCTGCGGAGCACCGACGGCGGCGCGAACTGGACACCCCTGGCGACGGCGACCGACGCGCTGCAGGCCGTACGCGTCCTCGATCCTTCGGCCGCCTGGGCCGGCGGAGCGGCGGGCGCCACGCTGCTTTCCACCAACGGCGGCGCGGACTGGGCGCCCGGCGGCTCCGCCGGCCCCGACGACGTCGCCGGGATCGACTTCGTCGACGCCGCTCACGGCTGGGCGGTCGCCGGCGCGACGGTGATGTCGACGACCGACGGGGGTGCGAACTGGGTCGCGCACCCGACCGGCTACGCCGGTGCCCTCCAGTCGATCGCGATGACCGATGCGCTCCATGGATGGGCGCTGCTGGCCGTCCACGCGCTTCCCGCCGACACCTACACGACCGACATCCTGGTCACCGGCGACGGCGGCGGTTCGTGGACCACCCAGTACGAGGCGCCGACCCTCCTCGCGTCGGTCGACGCCCCCGACGCCGCCCACGCCTGGGCCGTCGGCGGTTACGGCACGCCGAAGATCATGGTCACCAGCAACGGCGGCGTCACCTGGAAGGCCCAGCGCCCCGACACCGTCGCCACCCTGCACGCCGTCGACTTCGTGTCGGCCACGACCGGCTGGGCGGTCGGCGAGGCGGGCGCCATCATCCAGACCCACGACGGTGGTCTCACCTGGTGGGCCGACGACAGCGGCACCAGCAGGGACCTGTTCGGGGTCTCCTTCACCGACGTGTCAAACGGGCTGGCGGTCGGCGATGGCGGCGTCGTTCTGCGCACGGTCACCGGCGGCACGCAGCCCGACGACACGCTGCCGGCCACCTATGCGCTCCGCAAGGTGACCGTGAAGCACAACAGGACCATGACGCTGCGCTATCGGGTCAACGACCCCGGCGACGACCTCGTCGCCGTGCGTCTCCAGATCACCAATGCGAAGGGCCGGCTGGTGAAGCTGACCCTGCCGCGTAAGGTCGCGACCTACACGCCGCTCTACCTGCGCATGAAGTGCCGGCTCGCGCCGGGCCGCTACCGCTTCTCTGTGACGGCCATGGACCGGGCCGGGAATGCGCAACACCGTACCGGCAGCCAGCCGATCGTCGTCACGAAGTAGGCCGCTAGCCCGTCCCGGTCACGGCCGCCGTGCCGCCGACGGCGAACACGCGGATGGCTGCGGGGCCGGGCACCGGGCAGTTGTACTCGCAGATGCCGCAGCCGATGCAGGGATCGGCCTTGACGACCGGGAACGCCAGCCGGTTCTGCACGCCCTGCGCGTCGGTCACCATCCGCGCCCCGGTCAGCGCCACCGCCTTGTCGGTCAGCGGACAGACCTCCTGGCAGACCACGCACACCTGCTCCTGCGACCACGGCAGACAGCGGTCGCGGTCGATCACCGCGAGGCCGATCCGCTGTGTGCGCTTGGTCTCGAGGTCCAGCTTCGGGATCGCCCCGGACGGGCAGATGTGGCCGCAGGCGGTGCAGGCGTAGTCGCAGTAGCCGACGCGCGGCTGGAGCACCGGCGTCCAGAACGCCTCGAGGCCGACCTGCGTGGTCGCCGGCTGCAGGCCGCCGGTGGGGCAGACCCTCATGCACTGGCTGCAGCGCAGGCAGGTCGAGACGAACGTGCTCTCGTCGCTCACCCCCGGTGGGCGCAGCCGCCAGGGTGAGACCAGCCGGTTCCACAGCCCGGTCCCGAGCAGGACCACGCCACCGATACCTGCAGCCGCCGCCGTGACGAACTGACGGCGGCTCGGGTCGTAGGGGCGCCAGGGTGAGGGCTTGAGCGTGGGGGCTATGGTCATGCCGCCTTCGGGGCAGGTGGCCAGGCAGTCGAGGCACATGGTGCATTCCGAGGCGGCGAGGGCGGGCGGCGGCGCCGCCGCGCCGCCGCCCGCCCTCGCCGCCTCGTCCCCGGCCTTCGTCACCTCGATCGCCCCGAGCTGGCAGGCGGCCGCGCAGCGGTTGCAGCGGTCGCAGGCGGGCGCGAACGCCGGCCGCAGCAGCGACACCTTGGCGACCAGCCCGAGCAGCGCGCCCAGAGGGCAGAGGTAGCGGCACCAGAAGCGGTCGGCGAGCGCGTTCAGGCCGATGATCACCACGAACAGCAGGCCGATCAACACGCCTTGCGCGTAGACGGGCTGGATCGCCGGCAGGACCGGCCCGCGCACACGGTCCTCCAGCCACGAGACGCCGCCCTGAAGCCATGACACGTGGTTCGCGGCGGTCTCGAGCGAGGTGACGGCGTAGTCGAGCCCGGGGATGCCGGCCGTCGTCATCGTGCGCGTGAACAGCGCGACCGGGTCGAGGACCATGAGCGTCATGCTGCCCAACGCGGCCATGGTGACGACGACGATCAGGACGACGTACTTGGCCGACCTGAGGCGCGGCGGCAGGCGCTTCGCGCGCCGCCGCGCCCCCGGCAACCTGATCCACTCCGCGACCGTCCCCAGCGGGCAGATCCAGCCGCACCAGACGCGGCCCAGCACGAGCGTGAGGCCGACCGTTATCAGCGCCAGCTCGACCCGCGGCAGCCACGTCCGCGCCGAGAGCATCGAGGTCAGCGCCGCCAGCGGGTCCACGCGGAAGAAGAAGTCGGCCAGCGGGAACGCCGCTCGCCGCTGCAGCGCCGCGAACAGCAGGTAGACGAAGAAGGCGAGGAACGCGAACTGGACGACGATGCGCGCGGCTCGCGCCGCGCGCCAGGCGCGCGACCGCTCCCCCCGCGACTCCGTGGCTGCCTGCTCCACCGGCTCCTCCCACACACCGGCGACGTGCGTCGCCGCACGTCACCAGTATACGGATGCATCGGGGCTCCGACAGGGCGGACCCAGGAAGATGCGGGTCTTCTCTGACGAACGGGGCGAGAGTATGGTCGACGCATCAACAGGGGGGACCTGTGCCCGCGATCACCTGGCGTTGGCTGGCAACGTGGTGTCACTCGTTTCACTCGGCCTTCTCGCGGCCGGTTGCGCGGGCGCGCCTGCGACCACGTCTTCGCCCATCCCGGCCTCGTCCTTCGCCGGCTGGTGGTTCACGAGCGACGAGGACTATGACACCCCCCTCGTCGACGTTCACATCGTCGAAACGAACGGCGCCCTCAGCCTCGCTGGTGGCGGCGCCAGTGTTCCTCTTCAACTCAAGGGCACGACGCTCGTCTCGGCTTCGGCGCAGGGAACGAGCGAGTTCACCTTGCTGCCCGGCGGCCGTCGGATGATCGCTCGGTTCACCTCGGTCGACGGGGCCCCCTCCTTCTATGCCACCCTGCAGCGCGGCACGCAGGCGAAGGTGAACAACCTGCTCAACGAAGGGAACATGTGGGAGCTGGAGAACGCGATCACCAGATGGCGCGAGGCCAGAGGCGCCTATCCTCCAGTGGCCGCTGTCCGCCCCGATAGCGCCTTCGCCCGAACGCTACGGACGTGGCCGACGAATCCATTCACCCATCGACCCGTAGCGCCGGGACTACGTGCAGGCGACTATCGCTACCGCATCGGCAGTCGCCGGATCGCCCTCACCTTCTTTGGTCGCTTCTTCGGTCGCCGAAGCACCTCGACCTGGACAACCCCGAAATGACACGGCGGTGATCGAGAACGGGCGGGCCTAGCCGGCCGTCGCGTTCCCCGGCGTGGGGGAGTCCAGCGGTGGGTCGGCGTGCCAGCCGCCCACCGAGCCCGGCCGCACGAGCCGGCTGCCCTTGGGGCCGACGATTACGGCCTTGTGGAGGGCGCTTCCCGCCACGACCTCGCGCCACTTCAGGAACCACATGGTCCAGCCGTTGTCCCAGGCGCCCGCCTTGGGGCTGCCGATCACCGTGACCGGGTCGCCCGGCACCGCCAGGTCGTAGTAGGTCTGGGCGTTCGTAGGAGACATGTTGACGCAACCGTGGCTGACGTTGGAGAAGCCCTGCGAACCCACCGACCACGACGCCGCGTGCAGGTACGCGCCGCTCCAGGTGAACCTGACCGACAGCGGCACCATGAGGTCGTAGCCAGGCCCCTTCATCTCGACCGGGTTGCCCTTCTCGATGGTGAGATAGGTGCCGTTCGGCGTCTCGTCGCCCGGCTTGCCCGAGCTGATCGGCCAGGTGGCGTAGGAGCGCCGGTCGAGGTAGACGTGCATGTGGTGGCCCGCGGTGTCGACGACGACGATCAGCGAACGGCCTATCTTGAAGTCCTGCCGCAGCGTGTGCGTGCCGTAGACGCCGGGCGCCCCCTCCACCCCGTTCAGGTGGCCGACGAACCGCACCTTGGTGTTCTGGGGCCAGTAGCTTCGCGGGCGGAAGTAGACCGTCTGTGGGCCGTCCCAGTACCACGCCCCGACGACCCGTTTCGACGACCAGAGCTCGAGCGAACGCTCCACGGCCGCCGTGTTCGTGATCGGCTGGCTGAACGTGAGCGTGATCGGCATGCCGACGCCGTACGTCAGTCCAGCGCCCTCGAAGATCTGGGTCGAGAAGGTGTGGGTGGGCTGGAGGGTGCGGAACGAGGTCGACCGGGTCGCCCTGCGGCCCGCGGTGTCGAGGGTCGTCACGCGCAGCGTGTACCGCGTGTCGACGTTGAGGATCTGGTCGCTGCGCCAGGTGGTGGCGCCGCGGTTCAGCGTGCCGGTGACCGGGTCGCCGCTCGTGGCGACCACGACGCGCACGATCGTCCCGCGGGCGACCGACACGCGGATGCCCCGGCCGGTGTCCACCTTGGTTGCGCCGTTCGCCGGACTGACGGTCACCCGGGCCGGCGGGATGGTCGGGGTCGGCGAGGGCGGACTCGAGGGAGTGTCGCTGCAGGCGGCGAAGGCGACGGCGACGAGGGCGAGGCCCAGGGCCGCCAAGGCGCGCGCGAACGCCACGCCACGTGGCGTTCGCGCGCGCCTTTCGTGCACCGGGGTCCTCCTTAGTCGCCGTCGCTCTACTCTACCCGCGTCGAGCGATCGATGCCGCCTCGCCCCTGAGACGCTGCCGGCTGGCCGGTCGTTCACTCCGCGCGAAAAGGAAAGAGGCGGGGCGGTCCGTGCGATCCGCCCCGCCTCTCCGAAACGTGGGCTCGGGCTCGCGCCCTAGCGCGCCAGCATGGCGCGCAGTTCCTCGGCCGCTCGCCGGTCCTGCTTGGCGCACTTCCTGAGGTCGCGGGCGCCGCCTCCGAGGGCGTCGTCACACCGCGTGGCGAAGTCGTCGTGGTACCTTGCCGCGGCATCCTCGGCGGCGATCGCCTGCTCGATCACATCCGGCCACCCGCCGGGCGCGACCGTCAGCGGGCCGAGGTAGTCGTCGGCGGCCAGCGAGCGGACCGGCTCGGCGAGCGTCTTGTCCGCCTTCTGCCGGACCACGGCCAGCCTCTCGATGCGCTCGCGATGCTCGTCGATCAGCTCCTCGAGCATGGCGTGCCAGTAGGGCAGCGGCGCCAGCTCGCGGGCCACCTTGGCGACATCGCCACAGGCCTCTTCGGCCGACAGCGCGAAGTCGAGCGCCGATCCACAATCGACGATCTCCGGGAACCGTGGGGCCACCGCAGTCTCCTTCCTGTCTCTCTCGCCGCGGGCTGGCGTTGGCACGCACAGGCCGGGGCGCCGGTCTCGCCATTCTAGGGGATGCCGGGCGTCGGGGAGCAAGCCATCGAACGTGGAAGGGCGGGGCGGTCCGTACGGACCGCCCCGCCCCATTCGAGTCTCGTCGCGCCGCGCCGTCAGGCGGCGACGCGCTGCCCTGGATCAGAGGTTGACGGTGCCTTCCCAGGTGCTGACCAGCTTCTGCTTCTTGTCGGCTTCGGTGAACCAGCGCGTGGTGACGCACTTGGTCTCGGTGAAGAACTGGAAGCCGTCCTTGCCGAAGACGTGGTTGTCGCCGAAGAAGCTGTCCTTGTGACCGGCGAACGGGAAGTAGCTCACGGGCACCGGGATGCCGACGTTGATGCCGACCATGCCGGCGTGCGTGCGGCGGGCGAACTCGCGCGAGTAGTAGCCGCTCTCGGTGAAGATGCACGAGCCGTTGGCGTACGGGTTGCGGTTCATGAGCTCGATGCCCTCTTCAAAGTCCTTGACGCGCTTGACGAACAGCACGGGGCCGAACGCCTCTTCGCGGCCGCAGACCATGTCCTCGGTCACGTGGTCGAAGATGGTCGGGCCGATGTAGTGGCCGCCCTTGAGCTCTTCCGGCAGCCCGTCCAGGACGTCGCGGCCGTCGAGCACCAACTCGGCGCCCTCTGCGATCGCCTTCTCGATCCAGCCGAGGACGAACTTCCTGTGGGCATCGCTGACGACCGGGCCGAGCTCCGTGGTGGGATCGGTGGCGTTGCCGACCACGCGCTCCGTGGCGAACTTCTTCATGAGGGCGACGAACTCGTCGGCGACCGACTCCTGGACGACGCACACGGGAAGCGCCATGCAGCGCATGCCGGCGCAGCCGAAGGTCGAGTTGATGATGCCGCGGGCGGCGCGCTCGAGCGACGCGTCCTCGAGCACCAGCCCGTGGTTCTTGGCCTGCGTCTGGGCCTGCACGCGCTTGCCGTGCGCGGCCGCGATGGAGTAGACGTGCTTGCCGACCGGCGTGGTGCCGACGAAGCTGACGCCGCGGACGGCCGGATGCTTGAGCAGGACTTCGGCCTGCTCCTTCTCGGCCGTGACCATGTTGACGACGCCCTTGGGCAGGCCGCACTCGTACAGCATGTCGAGCAGCAGGTGGCTCGTCAGCGGCACGAAGTTGGCCGACTTGAGCACGAACGTGTTGCCGCAGGCGATGCAGATCGGCAGCATCCACCCGAAGGGGATCATGGCCGGGAAGTTGAACGGCGCGATGCCGGCGAAGACGCCGAGCGGCTCGCGGTAGCTGACCGTGTCGTGCCCGGTGGACACGTTCATCAGCGACTCGCCCTTGAGGACCATCGGGGCCGCGACGGCGATGTCGATGGCCTCGATGATCTTGACGACCTCGCCGCGGGCCTCGTCGAGGTTCTTGCCGAGCTCGGTGGAGACCAGCGTCGCGATCTCGTCCATCCTCTGGAGAAGCTTGGGCCGCCACGTGAAGAGCACCTCGGTGCGCTTCTGGATGGGCAGGCTGGCCCAGCCGGGGTAGGCGCGGTTCGCCGACTCGATGGCCTCGGTGACCTCTTCCTCGGTGCACATGGGGGTGCGCGCGATGACCTTGCCGGTGTTGGAGTCGGTGATGTCGACCCAGGTGTCGGACTTCGAGTCGCGCCACTCGCCGTCGACCATGTAGCCGAGGGTCTTCACCTCTGTGCTGACTACTGCCATCTCGGATCCTCTCCGCGCCGCCGGCGCGCTTGATTGATTGCGTGGAATGGAGTCTAATCAATCAAATGATTGATGGCAACCATAGCACCCAAGGTTCTACCCTCGTCGCCGACCCTCGCACCAGCCTGTCGCCCGCGGCCCTCGAGATCCTCTCGGCCGCCCAACGGGTGCTGATCGAGAAGGGGTTCACCGGCCTCACGCTGCGCGCGGTCGCGCAGGAGTCGGGCGCCAACTCGGCGATGGTGCAGTACTACTTCGGGAGCAAGGACGGCCTCGTCGAGGCGATGATCGACTCGGTCTTCCGCGACGACCAGGAGGATGCCGCGAAGATCCTGGAGGCGGTGCCGCGCGAGGAGCGCCTGCACCGGTTCGTCGATGGGCTGCGCACTCTCGGCTCGTCGCGCTCGTTCCGCGTCTTCTTCGACATCCTCCCGTACGCCCTGCGGATCGAGGGCCTGCAGGCTCGCATGGCGCGCGCCTACGAGTGGTACCGCCGGCTCAAGCGCAACTGGCTCGCTCGAGAAGACGCCGCGTCTCCCGCCGAGGAGGAGGTCCTGCTCGCGGTCGCCGAGCTGACGACCGCCGTCGTCGACGGGCTCGCCATCCAGGAGCTGATCGACGACACCGTCGACTCGCGGCGTGCGTACGCCCTGCTCGAGCACATGCTGCAGCGCTCGCTGCCCGAGTTGCTCGAAAGCGGTCTCCCCCAGACGATCGAGTAGGGGCGGGGGGGCGACCTCGGCCGCCCTCCCGCCGAGACCGCCCGAGGCCCTGGTGTTCTCTACTGAGGCAGCGGCGGCGCGAAGAACAGCCAGCGGCCGTCGGGCCCGCGCTTGAACAACTCGTAGCTCGTGTAGCCGGTGTCCGACTTCTGATCGCTGGTGTAGCGGAAGGTCACCCGCCCGGCAGCATAGCCGGGGATGTACGTGCCCGAGAGCGAGATCCTCGTCACCTTCCAGTGCAGGCGGTGCAGCGGGTCGCTCGGCGCTGTGGGCGACGGCTGCCAGATGGCCGAGTCGCGGGTGAACAGCGCCTTGACCGCGGCCGTGTCGTGGCGGTCGAGGGCCGCGCAGTAGGCGGCGAGGGTGCGCCGCAGGCCGGCGGGCACGTGTCCGCCGCCGCGGTCGGCGCGGGCGGCGGCGAGCGCGCGGTCGACGACCGCGCGCGGCGCGCCGCCCGCCTTCAGCGCGGCGGCGTACTTGGGCTCGACCGGCGCCGACCGCTCGCCCGCGACCAGCCAGCGGTCGCCAGCCCGCACCAGCCGCACCGTGTGCAGGGCGCTCGTGAGGTCGTCCGTCCAGCGGTTGAGATGGCGCGTCACGTAGGCGACGACCACCGCCGAGCGCCCGTCCGGCCCTGCGTCGGCGCTCTCGACCGACACGTCGGCCCCCGCCTCGTAGGCGCCGAGCTTGTACCAGGGGTGCGCCAGCCGCTTCATGGCCACGGCGTACCACTCGTCGCGCTCGAGGGTGGGCGAGCCGGCCACGGCCAGCGCGCGCAGCTCCGTCGGGTCGTGGTCGGCGTTCAGGACCTCGGCCTGCAGCTTCAGGTAGGCCACCGCCGCGGCGGCGGCCTGCTGGCGCGGCGTCTGCTGCTCGGGGCGGCCGCCGCAGGCGGCCGCCCCGAGCAGCACGGCCACCGCGCAGACGGCCGCCGCCGCTCGCAAGGGCAGGCGCGCAAGGATGGCAGAGACGCGTCGGTGGGGCGGTGGGATCACGGCCCGAGGGTACCATAGGAGCCTCACGGGGCCGGGCCAACGTTGACACCCGCCCGCCCCAGCCGCTAGGAAGCAACAACCAGACCGCCGGCGTCGACGCCGGCGGCCGCCACTTCGCGGAGGGCAGGCATGACGAGAGGCGGCTTCCTGCGCTGGGCGATCGGCATCGTCTCGGCCGTCGCGCTCGCGGGGATCGTGTATCCGATCCTGCGGTTCCTCAAGCCTCCGCCCGCGGTGTCGGCCGCCATCGGCCAGGTCGTCGATCTCGGACCGGCCACCGGGTTCCCGCCCGGCCAGCTCACTCTCGCGCAGGTCGGCCAGCAGCCGGTCGTGGTGACCAACGCCGCCGGCACGATCACCGTGCACTCGGCGATCTGCACCCACCTCGGCTGCGTCGTGGCCCTGAGCGGTGACGCGCTGCACTGCCCGTGTCACGGCAGCGAGTTCGCCGCGACGGGCGCCGTCACGCACGGGCCGGCCACGCTGCCGCTGCCGCCCTACCACACCACCGTCACCAACGGCCGCGTGCTCGTCGGTCCGATCAACCTCACCGGCGCGGCCTATCCCGGCTGGTACAAGGGGGAGTTCCAGCAATGAGCGCGGCGGTCTTGCATGGGAGGAGGTTCTGATGGCGTCGGTCAGGGGCGCGCTGGCGTGGATCGACAATCGGCTCGGCACCGAAGAGCTGATGGAGGACCAGTTCAACCGCATCGTGCCGGTCCACGCCACCAACTACATCTACTGCTTCGGCGGCATCGCGTTCGTGCTGTTCATCATCCTGGCGATCACCGGGATCCTGCTGGCCGTCTACTACCAGCCCACGCCCGAGGGCGCCTACCAGAGCGTGTTGAACATCTCGACCCACGTGCAGTTCGGCTGGTGGATCCGCTCGATCCACAAGTGGGCGGCCAGCGGCATGGTCCTGCTGGTCCTGATCCACATGCTGCGGGTGTTCTTCACGGGCGCCTACAAGCGCCCGCGCGAGATGAACTGGGTGACCGGCGTGGTGCTGCTTCTGCTCACCATGGGGTTCGGCTTCACGGGCTACCTGCTGCCCTGGGACCAGCGTGCCTATTGGGCCACCAAGGTCGGCACCGACATCGCCGGCTCCACGCCCCTGCTCGGTCACTTCCTGCTCGTGAGCCTGCGCGGCGGCGAGAACATCAGCGGCGCCACGCTGGGGCGGTTCTTCACGCTGCACGTGCTCGTGCTGCCGGTCGTCATCATCCTGCTCCTCGGCGGTCACTTCTGGATGATCCGTCGCCACGGCATCTCCGGACGACTCTAGGAGGAGGTGGACACATGCCGGACATCGTCGATCGGCCGCGCCAGCAGCACACCTCCCGCTACTACTGGGAACGCGAGCACGACCCGGATGAGAAGTTCGTGCCGTACTTCTGGCTCGAGTTCACCTCGCAGGTGATGGTCTTCTTCCTGTTCCTGGCCGTGATGGGCGGCCTGGCGCTGCTGTGGCCCAACGGTCTGGGCGAGCGCGCCAACGCCCTGGTCACGCCGGCGGGGACCAAGCCCGAGTGGTACTACCTGGCGCTGTTCCAGCTGCTCAAGATCATCCCCGAGGTCTGGGGGATCGTGATCTCGGGCCTGCTCGTGGTCGTGCTGTTCGCGCTGCCGTTCGTCGACCGCAGCGCCGAGCGCAACCCGCTGAAGAAGCCCGCGACCACCGCCATCGCCGTCCTCATCATCCTGGCAGCCATCGGGTTGACCATCTGGGGAGCTGTGGCGAGATGAAAGGGAGGACGATGAGGAAGATCCTCGCCCCGGGGCTGGGGGCCGCGGTGCTCGGCGCCTTGGCCACCGTGGCCGCCTGCGCCAGCCTGGCCACGCCGGAGGCGCCGAGCACCGCCTCGCCCAGCCCCGGGGCCACCGCCCCGGCCAACGTGAGCCAACAGGTCAAGGACGGCGCCACGCTCTACGTCGGCTTCGCCTGCGTGCGGTGCCACGCGCCCGATGGCGTCGGTGGCATCCCCAACCGCCTCAACGTGGGCGGCGACGACACGATCCCGCCGCTGAACAACACCTACCGCGACGCGAGCGAGCAGTTCGCCAACGCGCAGCAGATCACCCAGGTGATGATGGAGGGGAGCGTGGTCAGCAAGAAGCCGGGGGTGATCAACATGCCGTCGTGGAAGGGCGTCGTCAACGACCAGCAGGCGGCGGCGATCGCCGCCTACATCCTGGCCGGGTTCCCCCATACGGGCGCCACCTGGGACGCGGACCCCGCCAAGCCGAGCGACATCTACACCGCCTACGCCTGCATCCAGTGCCACGGGCAGGTCGGGCCCAACCAGTCGCCCACGCCGGCGCCCAACCCCGACAGCGCCGACAAGACCGTGCCGCTGCTGCGCAATCCCGACGACGACGCCTCGCTGGCCGAGTTCATGGACTTCATCATGAACGGGTCGGTCACGGCGCCGGGCAAGAAGGGCGAGCTGCTGATGCCGGCCTGGGGTCAGATCATGAGCACCCAACAGGTGCAGGCGATCCTGCCGTACATCCAGGACGGGCCCAAGGCCAAGACGCTCAAGCCGCCGCCGGCCTACGCGCCGCTCCCGCTGGCGTCCGGAGCGCCGTCGGCGGCCGCGTCCGGGTCACCTTCGGCCTCGTCGAGCCCGTGAGGTGGGTGGCATGAGCCTGCTCGCCCAGATCCCGCTCTCGCCGCCGCTGCAGACGCGGCTGATCGCGCTGCTCGTGGTCGAGGTGGTGCTGCTGCTCGCCACCTTCCTCGTGTTCATCAAGTACGAGCAGCTGAAGAAGCTCTCGGTCGACGAGTGGTGGCAGCGCCGCAGCAAGTCCGGTCTGTCGCCACGCGTGAAGCGCATGATCCACGAGAGCGAGGAGCAGTACGCCGCCGAGAAGCGCGAGATCGACGGCGAGCAAGAGACGACCGGCGAGCGATAGCGCGAACGCAGAGGGGGCGGGGAGGCGGCGCAGCCGCCTCCCCGCCCCTTCGTTCATCAGACGTTCAGTCCGCCGCGCTCATTCCTCGATCCACAGCCCCAGCGGGTCGATCAGGTAGACGGGGTGCAGGTAGAACCCGCCGACGCGGGCTGAGCGGACGGTCGTGCGCTTCGGCGCGAAGAGCGGCGCGTACGGCGCCTCGTCCATGATCAGGCGCTGCATGTCGACGAAACGGGCCAGCCGGGCGGCCGGGTCGGTCGCGAGCCGGGCCTCGGACAGCATCCTGTCGAGCTGGGGGCTCGACCAGAAGCTGCTGTTCACGGCGCTGCCCTTGCCGCACAAGGGCATGACCCAGTCGGCGGGGTCGGGGAAGTCGACCCACCAGGCCATGTAGCCCATGGTCAACGTCCGCGGCGTCGACTGCAAGGTGGCGTAGGAGGTGCTCGCCATGGGGTGGACGTCGGCGCTGATGCCTATCGCCGCGAGGTCGTCCCGCACCGATTCCATGACCTGCGGGTCGGGGTCGATGTTGTCGGTGTACAGCCTGGTCTCGAAGCCGCCGGCGAGCCCGGCCTCGGCGAGCAGCTCCTTCGCCCGCTCCGGGTCGTACCCGTAGAACCGCGCCTCCGGGTCGTGACCGGGCATACCCGGCGGATAGAACTGATAGAGGGGCTCGGCGCCTCCGGCCAGGACCCGCACCAGCTTCTCGCGGTCGATCGCCCACGAGATCGCCTGGCGCACCTTCACGTTGTCGAGCGGCGGCAGCGCGACGTTCATGAACAGCAGGATGCTTGCGATCTGGGGGGCCGAGTGGACCAGCGGGCGCGTCTCGGGGTCTTCGGTCAGCTCGTCGATGGCGGCAGGCGGCACGCCGTCGCCCAGGCCGTCGACCTCGCCGTGGCGCCAAAGGTCGAGGGCCGTGGCCGGCGAGTAGACGCAGAACCGGACCGCGTCCAGGTACGGCAGGCCCTCCTCCCAGTAGGACGGGTGGCGCCGCAGGACGACCTCGCGCCGCGGCTGGCTCGAGTCGAACATGAAGGGCCCCGTCCCCAGCGGATGCTTGCCGAAGTCCGCACCCCAGCGGAGCACCCACTCCTTGGGCACCACGTCACAGAAGTCCATGGCGAGGACGTTCAGGAAGGACGGGTCGGGCTGGTCGAGCCGGATCCGCAGCGTGTGGGGGTCGACCGCCTCGAGCCCCTCGATGTGGTCGCAGCGGCCGTCGTTGAAGGCCTCGGCTCCGACGATCCCCAGGTAGAAGTCGGTGGCCGGGGCGAGCGGGCAGCGCCGCGGGTCCATCATGCGCTCGATGCTGTACACGAAGTCGTCGGCCGTCACCTCGCGGTTGACGGGTGGGTGGAACCGGACGCCCGGGCGGATCTTGACGGTGATCGTGCGGCCGCCCTCGGTCAGGCCGCCGTTCGACGCCGTCGGCAACTCCAGCGCGAGGCACGGCTCCAGCTGGGTGCCGCTCGCGTCGGCGGCGGCGGCGTAGCGGAACAGGCCCTGGAACATGGCGTGGACGACTGCGACGTCGGTGATCTCCCAGGTGATCGCCGGATCGAGGCTGATCGGCGGGGCCTGGTAGGCGAGGGTCAGCGTCCCTCCGCGACTCGGCATGGTCAAGTCACCGCGTGGGCGCCGGCGTCGACGTAGAGGATCTCGCCGGTCACCGCCCGCGCCAGGTCGGAGAGCAGGAACACGGTCGCGTCGGCGACCTCCTCGGCGGTGACGTTGCGGCGCAACGGGGTGTGCGTCTCGAGAAGGTCGAGCATGCCGGCGAAGTCCTTGATGCTGCGCGCGGCGACGGTGTGGATGGGGCCGGCCGAGACCGCGTTCACGCGGATCTCGGCCGGCCCCAGGTCGGCCGCCAGGTAGCGCACGCTCGACTCGAGCGACGCCTTCGCCGGTCCCATCACGTTGTAGTTGGGGATCACGCGGTGCGAGCCCGCGTAGGTCATGGTGACGATCGAGCCGCCCCGCATCATCAGCCGCCGCGCCTCTCGCGAAGCGGCGATCAGGCTGTAGGCGCTGACGTCGTTGGCCACGGCGTAGCCCTCTCGGGTCGTCTCGACGAAGCTGCCCTGCAGATCGTGGGCCGGAGCGTAGGCGATGCTGTGGACGAGGCCGTGCAGCACAGGCATCCGCTTGCCGAGCTTCTTCATCGCCTTGGCGATGGCGTCGTCGCTGCTCACGTCGCACTCGATCAGGGGCACGTCGCCGAGCTCGGCGGCGAGCTTCTCGAGCCGCGGGCGCACGCGCTCCGACTGGTAGGTGAGCGCCAGGCGCCCACTTTGGGCCACGACTGCGCGCGCCACCGCCCACGCGATGCTGCGCTGGTTGGCGACCCCCATGACGAGCACGTTCCTGTCGGTCAGCAGACCCGGCATGGTCCCGGTTATACATCGTCGGGGTGGGCGGCCGCCACTCGGCCGCCCGGCGCCGGCGGGCCGCCTCCGACTGAAGGAGCGGGCCCTGGCGAGGCGAACACCACGCTGCACCGACCGGGAGGAGCCACATGGAGCCACGCGTGCACGCAGCGGCCGCGACGCTGGTCTCGTCGCTGGTCGTGGCGATGCTGGTGGTGGCCGTCCTGGTCGGTGTCCACTAGGCCGTCGCGAGGGACCGCGCCACGCCTGGCATCCGCCGAGTCTGTCCGCGCGTCAGTCGGCTGGGGCTACAGGCCCCGGGCGGACCGGACGATAGGACCACCGTCCGACGGTCGGTAGGGAGGGGTCATGACAAGGCGCATCACCAGGCCCATCCCCGCGGGTGTCGTGCTCGTCGTCGCGCTGGCGGTCCTGCTGGCGACGACGCTCGGCGCCTGCGGCAGCAACGACAAGTGGGCCGGCACGTGGGTCGACGTCAAGCAGCCGAGCCAGGGGTTCGTGGTCAAGGCGAACGGCGACGGCACCTACCACGTCGCCGATCCCGACGGCAAGAACGGGTTCACGGCCGCCGTGGCCGCCGACGGCTCCCTGCAGGGCAAGATCGACCTGACGAGCATGGGCGCCCCCGGCAAGTCGGCCGACATGACGCTGACGCGGATGAGCAACGGCCACCTCACGTTCGTGCTGGCGGCCGGCGGTCAGAAGGTCACGTACGAGTTGAAGAAGAAGTAGCCGCCGGCGACGCGCCGCCCTTGCGCCCGACCAGCAGGTACTGGCGGGCGACGTAGCCGCGGAACACGTACAGCGACAACACAAGTGACAGGGTCCTGAGGGCGCGGTAGCGCGTGTAGTAGGGCTCCAGCCGCTCGACCGTCAGACCCGCGCCCTGGAACAGCGCCACCATCTCGCCCGGCGCGAAGAACCGCAGGTGCGTGCGGTCGAAGATCCCCGAGTCGTTGCGCGGCCAGCGCCGCATGACCAGGTTGGCGATGACCCAGACGTGGGCCACATTGGGGATCGAGGCCACCACCACGCCGCCCGGCGCGACCAGGGCGACGAGCCGGCCAAGCACGGCGTCGGGGTCGGCCATGTGCTCGAGCACGTCGACGGCCAGGACGGCGTCGAACGGCTCGTCGCCCAGGACCGCCGGGTCGAAGGTCGCCAGGTCGCCCTGCAGGACCAGGTCCAGCCGCTCGCGGGCCCGGGCGGCGGCCGCCGCGTCGAGCTCCACCCCGACGACCTCGCGAGCCCCGGCGCGCTTGGCGAGCTCGCCGTTGCGGCCGCCGCCGCAGCCGGCGTCGAGGATGCGCAGGCCACGGGGGTCGAACAGCTCCAGAAGGGCCGGCTTGGCGTCGTCGTAGTAGTCGCGCGGCATGCGCGCAGTCTACGACGGCGGACTAGGGCAGCGACAGTGCCCGGGGGTCGACGCTCACCGGCAGCGCCACGACCATCGCCGGCGAGCCTTGGTAGGAGTAGACCGCTCCCGCCGTCGGTGAGGGTATCGGCGCCGCCGGCTGGCTCGTCCCTCCCGGCGACTCCGACTCGCCCACGCGTGCGGCGGGCCTCAGATACACGACCTGCAAGCTGCCGAGCGCCGGCGCCTGCACCGTGGAGCTCACCGACAGCACGAACCGGCCGCTCAAGTCGCCCTTGAGCGAGCGGACGACGGTGAACACCTGGCGCCGGGCGGCAGGACTTGCACCCGTGACCTTCCCCGCTCGGGCGACGACCACGTCGCCGTACCCCGACGCCGGCAGGAGCGAGGGGCTCGTCTCGCCCCTGTACGCGCCGTCGGCGGCGCCGCCCGCGCCGGTCACGGCATTGGAGCCGGGCGCCAGGGCCGGGCCCTTCTCGCTCGTGCCGGTCGTGCTCGTGTGGAGCGGGCCGGCCACGACGACCGCCGCGATCGCGGCGACGACCGCCGCAGCGGCGAGGGCGGCGGTGAGGCGCCGGCGCGTCCAGCGCCGGCGCCCCGCCGCCGCCCCGTCGAAGTACGGCCGCAGCCGCGTCCACCGGGGGTCGCCGGGATCGGTGTCGGCGGCCACCACCGGCGCGGCCGTGCGCAGGCGGCCGCCGACGGCGTCGAGATCGCGCTGCACCGCCGCCAGCCGCTCGCGCAGCCGGGCGTCGCCCTCGAGCGCCCGAGTCAACTCGGGGTCGTCGTCCAGGGCGAGGGCGTAGCTCAGCAGCCTGTCGTCGTCGAACCTGTCGGGGCTCATCGGACCCTCACATCGTCGGCGGCGCCGGCCGCCGTCAGCGACTCGCGCAGCCGGGCCATGGCCGTGTGCAGGCGGGACTTCACGGTGCCGATCGGCACCTCCTGGCAGGCGGCGATCTCCTCGAGCGAGAAGTCGGCGAAGAAGCGCAACGCCACGGTCTCGCGGAACTCCGGGCCGAGCTCGGCCAGCGCCGCCCGCAGGGCGGGGTCGCCGCCGGGCTCGGGATCGACGGCCGCCACGTCGGCGGGCGCGACCGCCTGGAGGCGGCGAAGGACCCCCTGGCGGGTCCGACGCCGCCTCCCCAGGTCGCGCCCGGTGTTCAGGATCACACGGTAGAACCAGCCCAAGAAGGTCTCTTCTCTCGGCAGACTGGCCCGGAACACCTTGACGAACACCTCCTGCACGCCCTCGTCGATGTCATCGCACATGCCTTGCAGGTAGAGGATCTCGCGCACGCGCGGAGCGTAGCGGCGGAACAGCTCCGCCCGCGCCTCTGGCTGACCACGGCGCAACCGTTCGAGCAGGCCGGGCGGCAGTTCTTCGATCCTCGTCCTCCAGGCGAGAGACGCGGCCTCCGCGCGGGGGGTTCGCGGGGCCCGGACGGCGAAAGTATAGCGCGGCGCAGAACCGTGCAACGGGCGCTCGAAACGAGGGTGGGCGAAAGCTAAAGCCACGACCCTCGAACGCCGATGCTGAACGAGCCGAGGCCGCGCAGGCGGTCCGACGCGATGCGGGGAGCTGGGTGCGCGATGGGAAAGACCTCACAACTCGTCATGTTCCTGCTGGACGGGCAGCGCTACGCCCTGCCGCTGGAGATCGTCGAGCGCGTCACCAGGGCGGTGGAGGTCACACCGCTGCCCGAGGCGCCGCCGGTGATCCTCGGCATCATCAACCTGCAGGGCGAGGTCGTGCCCGTGGTCGACCTTCAGACACGCTTCCGCCACCCGCCGCGTGAGATCCGGGTCACAGACCACTTCATCGTCGCCGAGAGCGCGCACGGCCCCGTCGCCCTGCCGGTCGACGAGGCCATCGGCCTTCTGCGCGACACGTCCGGCGAGCAGGTCTCGGCGACAGAGGTGATGCCCGATCTGAGCTACGTGAGCGACGTGTTCCTGCTCGGGGCCGACATGGTGTTCGTGCTCGACATCGACACGGTGCTGACCGACGAAGAGGCCTCGGCGGTCGCCGACTCGGTCCGCGTGGCCGACCCCGACTGATGCCCGGACTCTCCGAGCAGCAGCTTGCCGTGCTGAGCGACCTCATCGGGCGCCAGACCGGACTGCACTTCCCCCACGACCGGTACGCCGAGCTCGAACGCGGGCTGGGGAGGGCCTCGCGCGACTTCGGGCTGCGCTCGGTCGACGCGCTGGTCGGTCAGCTCACCGCGGCCGAGCTCAGCCCCGACCAGATCCAGAAGCTCGCCTGGCACCTGACGATCGGCGAGACCTACTTCCTCCGCGGCGGCACGGCGTTCCAGGTGCTCGAGCGCGAGATCCTGCCCAAGCTGCTGCTCGCCCGCAAGGGCAACGAGCAGCAGCTCAGGTTGTGGAGCGCCGGCTGCGCCGGCGGCGAGGAGCCCTACTCGCTGGCGATCACGGTGTCGCGGCTGATCCCCGACATCGAGGACTGGCACGTGACGATCCTCGCCACCGACATCAACACGCGCGCCCTGCAGAAGGCGCAGGAGGGCACCTACGGCAACTGGTCGTTCCGCGACACACCCGACTGGCTGCGGCCCCAGTTCTTCGTCAAGATCGGGAACGGTGACTGGCAGATCAAACCCAGCATCAAGAAGATGGTCACGTTCTCGTACCTGAACCTCGCCGCCGACCCGTACCCGTCGCTGGCGACCAACACCAACGCGATGGACGTGATCTTCTGCCGCAACGTGATCATGTACTTCAGCCAAGACACGATGCGGCGTGTGATCGGCAACCTGCACGAGTCGCTGCGCGAGGGCGGGTCGCTGTTCGTCGCGCCCAGCGAGGCGTCGCACGAGCTGTTCCCCCAGTTCAAGCGGATGACCGATGAGAACGAGATCTTCTTCCGCCGCGACGCCGTGGCGGTGGCCGCGTCGAAAGCGGCCAAGAAGGCCCCTCCACGGACGGTGCCCCATGCCGTCGCGGAGGCCGTCGCGAAGGCGCCGGCGAAGCCGGCGCCCACGACGACGGCCAAGAAGGCGACGACCTGGCACCCGGCGGGCGCGCAGAAGCGGCCGGCCCCGGTGGCGCCGGCTCCGGCCGCCGCCGCGCCCGCCCCGCCCGTCGACGGCAAGGCCGCCGAGCTGGCCGGGAGCGCGCGGGCACGCGCTAACGAAGGGCGCCTCGGCGAGGCGCTCGAGCTCTGCGAGCAGGCGATCGCCGTCGACAAGCTGACGGCCGACTACCGCTACCTCTGCGCCACGATCCTCGAGGAGCTCGACCGCTCCGACGACGCCATCAAGGCGCTGAACTCGGCGCTGTACCTGGAGCCTGACTTCGTGCTGGCGCACTTCCTGCGCGGCAACATCGCCCGCCGTCAGGGCCAGCAGGGCGAGGCGGAGCACCAGTTCCGCATGACGCTCGCCCTGCTCGAACGTCTCGACGCCGATGACCTGCTGCCGGAGTCCGAGGGCATGACCGCCGGCAAGCTCGCCGAGATCGTCAAGTCCGTGCTGCAACTGGAGGCCACCACATGAGCGACGAGCCCGCCGAGACCGGCGGCAACGGCGACGGGGGCGGCGACCGCGTCGCCGTCGACTGGCCGACCGTCCGCGAGCGCCTCGGGCGGCTGGCGGCGGCCTCGGCGGTCGAAGAGCTGAGCGACGAGGCCCGGCGCGAGATCCTGCGCGAGCGCGCGGCTCAGCTCTCGCGCGCCGCCGAGGCCCCCGAAGACGACGGGGGCCAGCTCCAGGTGCTGGAGTTCAGCCTCGCCTCCGAGCGCTACGCGGTCGACACCTCCGCCGTGCGCGAGGTCTACGGCCTCAAGGAGGTCACGCCGGTGCCCGGCACCCCGCCGTTCATCATCGGCGTCGTCAACGTGCGCGGACGCATCTGCTCCGTCGTCGACCTGGGCCAGGTGCTCGGCGCGCCGCCCCGCGACCTGAGCGAGTACACCATGATCGTCGTCCTGCGGTACCGGCGGATGGAGTTCGCCATCCTCGCCGACACCGTGAGCGGGATGAGGACCATCTCGGCGTCTGCCCTGCAGACGTCCCTGCCGACACTGACGGGACCGCGCCAGAAGTACCTGAGGGGAGTCACGCCGGACCGGGTCGCCGTGCTCGACGCGCAGCGCCTGCTCTCCGACGAAGCCCTCGTGGTGCGCGACGAACGCGGCGTCGCCCGTTGAGAACAGAAGGAGAGGGAGCGGCCACATGAGCAGGTTCAACATCTTCAGGCGGATGACCCTGATCAGGACGATGACGGCGGGCTACGTCGTGCAGCTCGTCCTGCTCTGTCTCGTGATCGCCGCGGCGGCGTACGTGGTCACGAGCCAGCGGTCCGCCGCCGACCACGACCGCAACGTCCGCGAGGCGATGATCACCAACGTCGCCAACCTGCAGCTGAAGGTCCACGCGCAGGTCGACGCGCTGCGGGCCCAGGTGCTGTCGGCGACCACCGGCGGCAACTCGCTGCAGGAGCTGGGTCAGACCCAGCAGGACACCAGGGCGGCCTTCTCCGCCATCGACAAGTCCAACCTGGGGCCGGACGCCCAGAAGGTGTTCGCGCAGATCCAGAGCGATATGCAGAAGTTCAACTCGGCCGCGTCGGACGTGCTCGCTCTCACCGGCAAGGGCAAGGTCCAGGACGCGGCGTTCCTGCTCGAGCAGACCGAGAGCACCGCGGCCTCGGTCCTCGACCGCGAGCTGGCCTCGTTCACGACTGCGGAGAACGCCTACCTGGCCACGCGGCTCAAGTCGAGTCAGAGCTCGCAGGACCGCATCGCCTACGCGGGCCTAGCCTTCGGCGCGATCGCTCTGATCATCGGCGTCCTGCTCACCATCTTCATGCCGCGGTCGATCGCCCATCGCCTGCGCGGTGTGATCGAGCGCCTGGCCGTGTCGACCACCGAGATGCTCTCGGTCACGAGCCAGGTGGCGGCCGGCGCGGTGCAGACGGCGACCGCCATCAGCGAAGCGGCCACGACGGTCGACGAGGTGCGCCAGACCTCGCTGCTCTCGAGCCAGAAGGCGACGACGATGTCGGACAGCGCCCAGGCCGCCGACCAGATCGCGGAGGCCGGCCGCCGCGCCGTGAGCGAGACGCTCGATGGCATCCAGCGCATCCAGGACCAGATGGCCGTGGTGGCCGACAGCGTCGTGCGCCTGAGCGAGCAGACCGAGGCGGTCGGCGAGATCATCTCCACCTCCAACGATCTCGCCGAGCAGTCCAACCTGTTGTCGGTCAACGCCGCGATCGAGGCCGCCAAGGCGTCGGACCAGGGCAAGGGCTTCAGCGTCGTGGCCGAGGAGATCAAGAACCTCGCCATGCAGTCGAAACAGGGCGTGGTGCAGGTGCGAAGCATCCTGAACGACATCCAGAAGGCGACCGCCGCCGCCGTGATGGCGGCCGAGCAGAGCGGCAAGGCCATCGAGGACGGCGCCAACCAGGCGGCCGATGCGACCCAGGCCATCGAATCGCTGGCCGAGGGCGCGGCCGCAGTCGCCCAGTCGTCGATGCAGATCCTGGCCTCCAGCCAGCAGCAGCTCGTCGGCATGGACCAGATCACCGAGGCGATGTCGTCGATCGACCAGGCGAGCTCGCAGAACGCGGCCGGCGCGCGCCAGATGGAGGCCGAGGTGCAACACCTGCAGGAGCTCGCTGCGGCCATGCGCGCCATGGTCGATCCCGAATTCGCCGTGTAAGAGGACGTGATGGACGCAGACGAAGAATTCCTGGCACGACTCCTCGAGACGTTCCGGATCGAGGCAGACGAGCACTTCGACGTGCTCTCCAACGGCCTGCTCGAGATCGAACGCGATCCCGAGGCGACCGACCACCTGCAGCTGGTCGAGACGCTGTTCCGCGAGGCGCACAGCCTCAAAGGGGCGGCGCGCGCCGTCGAGCTGACCGAGATCGAGGCGGTCTGCCAGGCCATGGAGAGCGTGTTCGCGGCCTGGAAGCGCGGCGAGATCGGCCCCTCACAGGGCCTGTTCGACACGCTGAACGAGGCGGTCGACACGCTGCACGAGCTGAGCGCGACGAGCAAGGGCGACAGCGCCAGCACGGCCGAGGCGCTCGCCGGGCTCATCGGCCGGCTGCACAAGCTGTCCGAGAGTGCGGGGGGCGGGGCCGCCAACCCTGCCACGAAGGTCGAACCGAAGTCCGACGGCGGAGGGGCGGGCAAGGCGGCGGCGAAGGCCGACCCGCCCAGACCCGCCCCCGCCACCGTCGCCGAAGAGCCCCGGCCCCGCCGCAAGGCGCCGGAGCAGGCGCCGGCGGCCGCGGGCGCGGCGCCAGCGCCGGCGTCGGCCCCCGCGCCAGGCCCTCGCGCCGACGTGCAGGGCGACACCATCCGTGTCTCGCTGACGCGGCTCACCGACCTGATGCTGCGCATGGAGGAGCTGATCACCGTCAAGCTCGTCATGCGCCAGCGCTCCATCGAGCTGGCCGACCTGCTCACGGCCTTCGACGTGTGGAAGAAGCGCTGGACGGTCGTGCGCAGCCAGATCCGGGAGCCGGGTCAGGACGTGTGGCTGGCCGACCCGCCGGAGGACGGCGACGAGGCCGACGCCAAGCGTCGCGGTACCGACTCGCTGCTCGAGTACATCGACTGGAACGCCGCCTTCGTCGCCGACCTGGCCACCCGCATCGGCCGGCTCACGTTGAGCAGCGAGAACGACATGCGCTCCCTGGGGCCCCTGGTCGGCGACCTGCTCGAGGACGTCAAGACGCTGGTGATGCTGCCGTTCTCGTCGCTGTCGGCCGCGTTCCCCAAGATGATGCGCGACCTGGCCCGGGCCGAGGGCAAGGCGGTCGATCTGACCGTCACCGGCGGTGACATCGAGATCGACCGCCACGTGCTCGAGACGATGAAGGACCCGATCGTCCACATCCTGCGCAACTGCGTGGGGCACGGCATCGAGACGCCCGACATCCGCGCCAAGCGCGGCAAGCCGGTCCGCGGCGCGGTGCGCATCGACGTCACCCGCGTCGAGGGCAACAAGCTCAGCATCGCGATCAGCGACGACGGCGGCGGCATCGACGCCAAGGCGCTGCGCAATGTGGCCGTGAAGAGCGGCGTGCGCTCGCAGGAGCAGCTCGAGTCGCTCGACGAGCACGGGCTCGTGTCGCTGGTCTTCGAGTCCGGCGTCTCGACCAACCCGATCGTCACCGACGTCTCCGGCCGCGGCATCGGGCTCGCCATCGTGCAGGAGAAGGTCGAGCAGCTCGGCGGCTCGGTCCACGTGAAGTCGACGCCCGGCCGCGGCGCGAACTTCGAGCTCATCGTGCCGGCCACGCTCGCCTCGTCGCGCGGCGTGATCGTGCGCGTCGCCGACCGCGTCTTCGTGCTGCCGACGCTGCACGTCGACCGCGTCACGCGCACGGCCCTGGACGACATCGTCACCGTCGAGAACAGCGACACGATCATGCTCGACGGCCAGCCATGCTCGTTCGTCTTCCTGCACGACGTGCTGGCGCTGCCGCGCAAGCCGCGCACCGGCGACCCCGACCTGCTGCCGGTGGTCGTGCTGACCAGCGGCGGCGAGCGCATCGCCTTCGCCGTGGACTGGATCCTCGGGGAGCAGGAGGTGCTGGTGAAGGGCCTCGGGCCGCAGCTCGAGAACGTGCGCTACGTCACCGGCGCGACCGTGCTCGAGTCGGAGCGCGTCGCGCTGATCCTGCACCCGCCCGAAGTGATGCGGGCGGCGACGTACGGCACCGTCCAGGTCACGACCGTGGCCGACGTCGCCGCCGACCAGGCCCGCACCCGCAAGCTGGTGCTGGTGGCCGAGGACTCGATCACCTCGCGCACGCTGCTCAAGAACATCCTCGAGACGGCCGGCTACGAGGTGCGCACGGTCGTCGACGGCGTCGAGGCCATGGCGGCGCTCGGCGACCGCGACTTCGACCTCGTGATCACCGACATCGAGATGCCGCGCATGAACGGGTTCGACCTGACGGCCCGCATCCGCGCCGACACGCGCCTGAGCCAGCTGCCGGTCATGCTGGTCACGAGCCTGGAGTCGCGCGAGGACCGCGAGCGTGGCGTCGACGTCGGCGCCAACGCCTACATCACGAAGGGCAGCTTCGACCAGACGACCTTGCTCGAAACGGCGCGAAGGCTGGTCTGACCCATGGCCGACGGCGTCATCGACGTCCTCCTGGTCGACGACGACGCGGAGGCTCGCACGAGCCTCCGGCGGCTCCTGACGGCCTACCGCGACATCGCCGTCGTCGGCGAGGCGGTCAGCGGGCGGCAGGCGGTGCGCATGGTCGGCATGCTGCGCCCCGACGTGGTGCTCATGGACGCCGACATGCCGGGCATGGACGGGTTCGAGACCACCGTCGAGATCATGGCCAAGTCGGCCGTGCCGATCATCATCATCAGCGCCTCTGAAGACTCGGAGGAGGCCGACAAGGCGTTCCGCGCCATGGAGGCCGGAGCCGTCGCCCTGGTGGCGATGCCGTCGTGGACCGGCGAGACCCAAGGCCGCCGCGAGGCCGAGATCGTGCAGACCGTGCGCGCCATGTCGGAGGTGCGCGTGGTGCACCGCCGGCAGCGCCGGCCGCAGCCCACCCGCATGGCGTCGCCGGCGGGCGGGCCGAAGGGCCAGCGTCCGACGGCGCCGGCCACCCAGGGCAACGTCGACCTGATCGCCATCGGCGCCTCGACCGGCGGGCCTCAGGTGCTGCAGTCGATCCTCGCGCGCCTGCCGCGCGACTTCTCGGCCGCGGTCGTCGTGGTCCAGCACATCACCCCTGACTTCCAGGCGAGCTTCGTCGGCTGGCTCGGCCAGGCGACGGGGCTGCCCGTCCACCTGGCGGAGGACGGGCAGCCCATCCAGCGCGGCCACGTCTACGTCGCGCCCCATCCCTGGCAGATGGGAGTCGACCGCCAGCGCCGCATCACGCTGCGCGACGACCCGCCGGAGGCCGGCCTGCGGCCGGCCGTCGCGTACCTCTTCCGCTCGCTGGCGACGGTCGCCCCCCGCCGGACGACCGCCGTCCTGTTGACCGGCATGGGCCAGGACGGCGCCGCCGAGCTGCTCGAGCTGCGCAACCGCGGCGCCATCACGATCGCCCAGACCGAGGAGACGTCGATCGTCCACGGCATGCCCGGCGAGGCGATCCGCATCGGCGGCGCGATGTACGTCCTCTCCCCCGAAGAGACCGCCGATCTGCTGGGCCAGATCACGTCGCCGAACGGGTCCGGCGCCCGCGCGGACGGCCGGCGCGGGTAGGCGGGACGCACCGTGGCACACGACGGCGCCAAGATCCTGATCGTCGAGGACAGCCTCACGCAGGCGGAGCGGCTCCGCTACTTCCTGGAGCGAAACGACTTCGCGGTGCGGGTCGCCCGCGACGGCATGCAGGCCCTCGAGCTGGTCGGCGAGGCAGTGCCGGCGATGATCATCAGCGACATCATCATGCCCGAGATGGACGGCTACGAGCTCTGTCGGCGGCTGCGCCAGGACGAGGCCACGCGCGACGTGCCGGTGATCCTGCTGACCGGTCTCACCGAGCCCTCGGACGTGATCAACGGCCTCGCCTCGGGCGCCAGCGACTTCCTGGCCAAGCCCTACAACGAACAGTCGCTCGTCGCGCGGATCGACCGTGCGCTGACCAACCGGGAGCTGCGCCGGGGGTCGGGCGACGGCGGCGCGGTCGAGGTGTTCTTCGCCGGCAACAGCTACAAGCTCGAGTCGAGCAGCGGCCAGAGCATCGACTTCCTGCTCAGCTCGTTCGAGGATGCGATCGACAAGAACCGCCAGCTGAACGAGGCCAACGACCAGCTCAAGGGCGCCCTCGGCAAGATCTCCAGCCTCGAGACGCGCTACCAGAAGCTGATGGAGTTCAGCCCCGCCGCCCTGCTGGTCGTGGGCCTGGACGGCGTCATCTGGTTCGCCAACCAGGCGGCGGAGCGGCTCTTCCGCCGCGACGCCGAGGAGCTCAAGGGGACGGAGTTCCCCTTCGCGCTGCAGGTCGACGAGTCGGATGAGGTCGAGTTCCCGCTGCCGGGCGGCGACGTGGCGATCGCCGAGCTGCAGGTCGTCGAGACGACGTGGGGCGATAACGAGGCCTGCCTCGTCTCGATGTGGGACGTGACCGAGAACGTGCGCCTGCGCCAGCAGCTCGAGGAGCTCTCGGTCACCGACGAGCTGACCGGCCTGAGCAACCGCCGCGGGTTCATGATCCTGGCCGAGCAGCAGCGCAAGCTGGTCAAGCGAGGCCACAGTATGGTGCTGCTGTACATGGACCTGAACGATTTCAAGACGATCAACGACACGTTGGGTCACAACGCCGGCGACGAGGCGCTGGTCGAGACGGCGCAGGTCCTGCGGACCTGCGTGCGCGAGTCCGACATCCTGGCGCGCATGGGCGGCGACGAGTTCGCGGCACTGCTGGTCGACTCGGAGGTGGAGTTCGCCCAGGCTGCGCCCGGCCGGCTGCAGGCGGCCTTCGACCGGCGCAACGCCGGCAAGACGACGGCCTACGATCTGTCGATCAGCTGCGGCTGCGCCCCGTACCTCGGCGACGACCCGGTCTCGCTCGAGGAGCTCATCGCTCGTGCCGACGAGCTGATGTACGCGGACAAGCAGGCGATGAAGTCCGGCCACGTCGGCCGCATGACCGGTCTGGGATGAGGAACGGCGATGGCTATGACAGCAGGCGGGCTCCGGCCCGCGGCCTCACTCGAAGCCGAGCAGGCAGACCTCCTGCTCCAGGCGTACGCCCGACGTCTCGAACACGCGCCGCGTGACCTCGGCCGCCAGGCGGCGGATGTCCTCGGCGCCGGCCCCGGGCAGCGCCACCAGGAAGTTCGCGTGCTTCTCGCTGACCTGAGCGCGTCCGATGCGCAGCCCCTTGAGGCCGGCCTCGTCGATCAGCCTGGCGGCCGGCCTCTCGCGCGATGGGTTCTTGAAGAAGCTCCCACACGAGCCGTAGTCCAGCGGGTGCCTGGCGCGGCGCAGCTCCGCGTCGCGCTCGATCGTGGCCAGCAGGGAGGCGCGGTCGCCCCCTGTAAGGGCGAACCGCGCCTCCAGCACGACGGCGTCGCGGTTGTTCTTGAGGGCGCTCGTGCGATAGCCGAGGGCGAGGTCGTCGGGGACGGCCGTCAGCTCCTCGTCGCCGACCAGCACCCGCGTCCACACCAGCGCGTCGCCGACCTCGCGCCCGTACGCGCCGGCGTTGCCGATCACGGCGCCGCCGATCGAGCCGGGGATGTTGGCGGCGAACTCCAGCCCGGCGAGGCCGCGCCCGGCCAGGTCCTTGACCACGTCGGGCAGGACGGCGCCGGCGCCGGTCGTGAGCAGCTCACCGTCGAGTCGGACGCGGTCGTTGCGCGCCAGCACCACCAGCCCGCGCACGCCGCCGTCGGAGACGAGCACGTTGGTCGCCCGGCCCAGCACGGTGGTCGGCACGCCGAGCTCGCGGCCGATGACCGCGGCGTGCCGCAGCTGCTCGGTGGTGGTCGCGACGTAGAGGAACTCGGCCGGCCCGCCGACGCGGTATGCGCAGTACGGGGCCAGGGGGAGCTCGCGCGACACGCCGGGCAGCTCGGCCGCCAGCACCTCGGGGATCGCGGTCATGGACTGCCCTCCGCGCATCGAATCGACCCAGTCGGCCGGCGGCGGACGCCCCGCGAGGGCTCCCGCCGGCCGGCGTGCTGCCGAGTATACTTGGTCGCGATCCCGGACCGCGTGGGGCGCAGGCCGGGTCACGTCTACGTCTGGGGGGAGTCCACATGACGGTCCTGCGCAAGATCCAGCTCGGGTACGTGCTGATCGCCGTCCTCGTCCTGGCCAGCACCGTGGTCTACGCCGCGATGTGGGCCTTCGTGGACCGGCCCGCCCAGCACGACCGCGCCACCGACCGTTCGCTCGGCGCCGCGTCGGCGGCCGTGCCGATCGCCGTCGCACGGTACATCGACGTCGTGGACCAGGGCCTGCTGTCTCGCGGCTTCACCTCGGGCGTGCCGGCGCAGGCCCAGGAGTCGGCGGCCTCCGCCAAGCGGAGCCTGGGGCAGATCGGCCGGATCGACGACAAGGGGGTCGCCGCCCAGGCAACGACGCTGGCCACGTCCTTTGCCGCCTTCACGGATGCGGCTGCCCAGGCGATGAGGTACGGCCAGGGAGGCGACGTGCAGCGGGCCCAGGTGGTGGCCCTCAGCAAGGTCGACCCGCTGGCCGAGCAGGTGGTGACTCAGACGGCCGCCCTCCAGTCGGGCGTCGAGCGGCTGATCGCACAGCGCGAGCAGCACCGCACCAACGTCGCCAACGGGCTCAAGGCGATCACCGTGGCCCTCTTCTTCGCCGCCGCCGGTCTGAGCGTCGTCCTCGCCGTCGTGGTGCCTCGCACGCTGCGCCGCCAGATCGTCCCCGCGATCGGCGACCTGCACGTCGCGTCGGGCAGCGTGCAGGGTATCGCCGCCCAAGTGTCGTCCGGCGCCGTCGAGACGGCGACCGCGATCGGCGAGGCCGCCGCGACCGTCGACGAGGTCCGCCAGACCTCGCTGCTCGCGAGCCAGAAGTCGTCGGCCCTGTCGGACAGCGCCGGCGAGGCCGAGACCGTGGCCGAGTCCGGTCGCCAGGCGATGTCGGACATCGTCGGCGGGATGCAGGAGGTGCAGGTCCAGGTGGGGGTCGTGGCCGACAGCATCGTCCGGCTGAGCGAACAGACCGAGGCCATCGCCGGCCTGATCTCGACCTCGAACGACCTCGCGGAGCAGTCGAACCTGCTCGCGGTCAACGCGGCCATCGAGGCCGCCAAGGCGACCGAGCACGGCAAGGGGTTCGGAGTGGTCGCCGGCGAGATCAAGAGCCTGGCTCAGCAGTCCAAGGACGCCGTTCAGCAAGTGCGGGGCATCCTCGTCGACATCACCCAGGCGACGACCCAGGCGGTCGACGCGGCACAGGAGAGCACCGTGGCGATCGAGAGGAGCGCCGGTCGCGTGTCGAGCTCGCGCGACGCCATCGAGTCGCTGGCCGACTCGGTCGAGATGTCGGCCCACTCGTCCATGCAGATAGCCGCCTCGAGCCAGCAGCAGCTCGTGGGCGTGGACCAGATCGGCGACTCGATGAAGGCGATCGACGCGGCCAGCCGCCAGAACGCGGAGGCCGCCCTGCGGATGGAGGCCGAGGTCGACCGCCTGGGCACCGTGGCCGACCGCCTGGCCAAGCTGATGGGGACCGGCGACGGCGGGGCCGCGGTCGCGGCGCAGCCGGCGACCGCGGCCGGCGACGTCGCCGGGGGCGAAGCGAAGCCGGCCGACGCCACCGACGCGGGCAGAGGCTCGCGCCTCGGCGCGCTGGCCTCACGCCTGCGACCCTCCCGGAAGCCCAAGCGGGCGCCGGAGGAGGTTGCCGCCGAAGCGCAGCCGGAACCTTCACCGCTCGTCGCCGACGGGCCCGTGGCCACCGCGTCGCTCCACGATGACGACTCCGCGCCTGTGGCCAGCGAGCTCGCACCCGAGTCCGGCGACAGCATCTGAGGGAGAGCAGCCCGGAGAGGGGGCGGGGGAGCGGCTGTGCCGCTCCCCCGCCCCCTCTCCTATCTCCCCACGCGAACTGCACGCGTCGGCGTTTGACAGCGCCCCGTTGCGGTCAGTATTCTCCCAATCCCTACAGTGATGAAGGAGAATAAGGTGCACATCTCGACCCGGTGCCGCTACGCGATCAAGGCGCTCATCCGCCTGGCGCTCTCGCTGGACGACCGTCCGGTGCAGGGCCGCGAGATCGCCGGCTTCGGCGGCATCCCCCCCAAGTTCCTGGAGCAGGTGATGCACGACCTGCGGCAAGCCGGTTTCGTCACCAGCCGTCGTGGAAAGCACGGTGGCTATCGGCTGGCGCTCGATCCCGCGCAGATCACGTTCGCCGACGTGCGCGAGATCATCGACGGGCCGTTCTCGATCGGCGGGCGAATGCCGGGCGCCGGCCAGGCGGACGCGCTCGTCGATCCCGTGTGGGACGACGTGCGGCAGGCGGTCCACCAGGTCCTGGCCGGCGCGACCATCGCCGCCGCCGCGCAGCGGGCGCAGACCGCCGACATGTACTACATCTGAGAACGACGACCCGGAGACGACGATGACCGAGACACAGGAACGACAGCAAGGCTTCGAGACCCTCGCGCTGCACGCCGGCCAGGAGCCCGACCCGACGACCAACTCGCGCGCGGTGCCGATCTACCAGACGACCTCCTACGTGTTCGACAGCGCCGACCACGCCGCCGACCTGTTCGGCCTCAAGGAGTTCGGCAACATCTACACACGGATCATGAACCCGACCAACGACGTGTTCGAGAAGCGGGTAGCGGCGCTCGAGGGCGGCGTCGCCGGCCTCGCCTTCGGCTCGGGCTCGTCGGCCGTGACCTTCTCGATCCTGAACATCGCCGGCGCCGGCGACCACGTGGTCAGCGCCAACAGCCTGTATGGCGGCACCTACAACCTGTTCGTCCACACCCTGCCGCGGTTCGGCGTCGAGCTCGACCTGATCGACCCCGTCGATCCCGAGAACTTCCGCCGCGCGATCAAGCCCAACACGAAGGCGCTGTTCGCCGAGACGGTCGGCAACCCCAAGCTCGACACGCTCGACATCGACGCCGTGGCGCGGATCGCGCACGAGGCCGGGGTGCCGCTGATCGTCGACAACACGATGGCGACGCCGTACCTGATCCGTCCGCTCGAGCACGGAGCCGACGTCGTCGTCCACTCGGCGACCAAGTTCATCGGCGGCCACGGCACCTCGATCGGCGGCGTGGTGGTCGACGGCGGCGGCTTCGACTGGTCGCAGAACGACAAGTTCCCCGGCCTCGTCGAGCCCGACGCGAGCTACCACGGGCTCAAGTTCTACGAGGCCCTGGGACCGATCACCTACATCATCAAGCTCCGCGTCAGCCTGCTGCGCGACATCGGGGCCTCGCTGTCGCCCTTCAACTCGTTCCTCTTCCTGCAGGGCCTCGAGACGCTGCCGCTGCGCATGGAGCGCCACAGCACCAACGCCCTGGCCGTGGCCGAGCACCTCGAGGCGCACGACAAGGTGGAGTGGGTCGCCTATCCCGGCCTGTGCTCGCACCGCTCGTGCGAGGTCGCCCAGAAGTACCACTACCGCGGTCTCTACGGCGCGATCGTGGGCTTCGGCATCAAGGGCGGCCGCGAGGCGGGGCGGCGGTTCGTGGAGAGCACGCAGCTGTTCTCGCACCTGGCCAACATCGGCGACGCCAAGTCGTTGTGCATCCATCCGGCGACGACCACGCACTCGCAGCTCGGCCCGCAGGAGCAGCTCGAGACCGGTGCGACCGACGACTTCGTGCGGCTCTCGGTGGGCATCGAGAGCCTCGACGACATCATCGCCGACGTCGACCAGGCTCTCGCCCGCTCGTAGCTTGCGCGCCGCGAACGCGTAGAATGGGGCGCGGCGCGGGGCGGATGCCCCGCGCCGCGCCCGGCGCCCCGAGGACCCGATGAGCCAGAGCACCGACAAGCAGATCGGCGACGTCGCCCTTGCCACCGACCCCGACAGCGGGTCGGCCGGGGTCGTGCGCACACACCACGTCACCGTGGCCAAGCCGCCCGACGGGCTGGCGCTCGAGTGCGGGGTGACGCTCGGGCCGATCACGCTCGCCTACGAGACGTACGGCACGCTGAGCGAGGCCCGCGACAACGCCATCCTCGTCTGCCATGCGCTGTCGGGCGACGCCCACGTGGCCGGCCTGCACAAGACCGACGACAAGCGACCCGGCTGGTGGGACATGCTGATCGGCCCCGGCAAGGCGCTCGACACCGACAAGTACTTCGTGATCTGCGCGAACGTGCTCGGCGGCTGTGGAGGGTCGACCGGGCCTTCGTCGGTCGACCCCGCGACCGCCCGTCGTTTCGGCATCGGGTTCCCGATCATCACGATCGCCGACATGGTCGAGGCCCAGGCGCTGCTGCTCGACCGTCTCGGCATCCCCAAGCTGCTGTCGGTCGTCGGGGGTTCGATGGGCGGCATGCAGGTGCTGCAGTGGGTCGTCGCTCACCCGGAGCGGGTGCACACCGCCGTCCCTATGGCCTGCGCCGCGCAACAGCCCACGCAGGCGATCGCCTTCAACGAGGTCGGCCGCCAGGCGATCATGGCCGACCCCGACTGGCGCGGCGGCGACTACTACGGCCACAAGCCGCCGGCCAAGGGCCTGTCGGTGGCGCGCATGCTCGGCCACATCACCTACCTTTCCGACGAGGCCATGCGCGAGAAGTTCGGCCGCCGCCTGCGCGACGTCGAGGACTACACCTTCACCTTCTCGGCCGACTTCGAGGTCGAGACCTACCTGCGTTATCAGGGCCTGGCCTTCACCGGCCGCTTCGACGCTAACAGCTACCTGTACATCACGCGCGCGATCGACTACTTCGACCTCACGCGGGGCAAGAAGAGCCTCGCCGACGCGCTGCGCTGCGCCCGGGCGCGGTTCCTGGTCATGGCCTTTTCGAGCGACTGGCTGCACCCGCCGTACCAGCTCAAGCAGATCGTCAGCGCCCTCCGGCAGACCCACAAGCACGTCACCTACTACGAGGTCGACACCCACTACGGGCACGACGCGTTCCTGCTGGAGCGCGAGAAGATGGAGGGCGTGGTCGGCGCCTTCCTGGAGAGCGGGGCGCGCACCTTCAAGCCCGTGGACGAGCCGCCGGAGGCCGGCTGCTGATGGCGCGCCTCGACTACCAGCTGATCGAAGCCCTGGTGCCCGACGGGGCGACCGTGCTCGACCTGGGCTGCGGCGACGGGGAGCTTCTCGACGAGCTGGTGCGCGAGAGGCACGTGCGGGGCAGCGGCGTCGACATCGACGAACGGGCGATCGAGGCCTGCATCCGCAAGGGGCTGTCGGTCTTCCACGGCGACCTCGACGAGGGGCTGGCGGACTACGAGGACGGCTCGATCGACGTCGTGATCCTCAGCTTCTCGCTGCAGCAGCTGCGGCGGCCGCGGATGGTCGTGCGCGAGATGGCACGCGTCGGCAGGCTGGCGGTGGTCAGCTTCCCCAACTTCGCCCACTGGGCGGTGAGGGGGCAGCTCCTGCTGAACGGCAGGATGCCGGTCAGCACCGAGCTGCCCTACCAGTGGTACGACACGCCCAACATCCACCTCTGCACGGTCAAGGACTTCCGCGACCTGTGCGCGCGCGAGGGCCTGCGCATCGAGCGCGAGTCGTACCTGCGCTCGTTCGACCGGCTCGCGACCGGCCTGCGACAGCCCAACCTGACGGCGCGGATCGCCATCTTCGCCTTCAGCCGCCTGCCGAGTGTCACCGAGGTGGCCTCGCCCCAGGTTTGATGGCCCGTTGGGGCCGGGGTACACTGCCCTGGGGCGCATCGAATGCAATCAGTGACCGGACCGCCCCAATCGGCGTCCCCGGGTCCGGTCGAGCGCACACCGTAGCCTTCCCAGGTCACGGGCACGCTCCAGGCCCAAGGAGGAAAGGTGCCTCAAGGTACAGTGAAGTGGTTCTCGACCCAGAAGGGCTACGGGTTCATCACTCAGGACGAGGGTGGCGACATCTTCGTCCACATCACCGGTCTGGCCGCCGGCACGACCGCCCTCGACGAGAACCAGCGCGTCGAGTTCGAGACGGCCGAAGGCCGCAAGGGCCCGCAGGCGACCGACGTCAAGCCGATCGCCGCGGAATAGGCTCGTACGCCCGACGGGGCGGCTGGGTGGCCCCGAGCCACCCCGCCGCCCCGTTCGTCGTGCGAGCCTCCTCGGCCGACGCCAGGCTCGTGTGACGATACCCTGATCCCGGATCGGTGAGCCCACCCGTGACCGACATCTACCCCGCCAGCGAACCCTACGACTCCGGTCTCCTCGACGTCGGTGACGGGAACGCCGTCTCCTGGGAGACGTGCGGCGACCCGGAGGGGAAGCCGGCCGTGGTCCTGCACGGCGGGCCGGGCTCAGGGCGCTCGGCTTGGTTCCGACGCTGCTTCGACCCTCGCGCCTACCGCGTCGTCCTGTTCGATCAGCGCAACTGCGGTCGCAGCACTCCGCACGCGAGCGAGCCCACGACCGATCTCGCCCACAACACGACCGCGAGCCTGATCGCCGACATCGAGTCCCTCCGCGACCATCTCGGCATCGACCGCTGGCTCGTGCTCGGCGGCTCGTGGGGCAGCACGCTCGCGCTCGCCTATGCCGAGGCACATGTTCGCCGCGTCTCCGAGATGGTGCTGTTCAGCGTCACGACCGGCCGCCACGAGGAGTTCGACTGGACGTTCCGCGGCGGCTTGGCACGGTTCTTCCCCGAGCAGTGGGAGCGGCTCGAGGCGGAGATCCCGAAGACCGAGGCCGACGCCGACATCGTCGACGCCTGTCATCGGCTGCTGAACGACCCCGACCCGGCCGTGCGCGCGCGAGCGGCCGAGGCCTGGTGCCTCTGGGAGTCGGCCACCCCCGATTGGCCTCCCAAGGCGGGACTCGACGAGAGGTTCCGCGACCCCAGGTACGCGTTCGCATTCGCAAGGATCGTGACGCACTACGTCCGTCACAACGCCTGGCTCGAGGACGGGTCGCTGCTGCGCGGCGCGACCGCGCTGGTCGCGACGTCAGGCGCCCTGATCAGCGGGCGCTTCGACTTCCAGGCGCCGATCGCCAACGCATGGACGCTAAAGGCGGCGTGGCCGCGGGCAGAGCTCGTGATCGTCGACGACTCGGGGCACGGCGCCGATGCCGCCATCAGCCGCGAGATCGTCCGCGCGACCGACCGCTTCGCCGGACTCCGGTAGCCTCTGCCGCGCCGTGCGGCGGCGCCCGACCCCCGCACTCCCTTTTGCCGTTCGCCCGTTCGGGGCAGAATCGGGTGGCCGCGCGCATCCACCGGCGACCGCAGGAGGGCGACATGGCCGAAGAGAACGCAGACCCGGCCCGTGGCATCACCTGGCTCGGGCACGACTCGTTCCGCATCGAGGGAGCCAGGACGATCTACATCGACCCCTGGAAGCTGGGGAAGGGCGCGGCGCCGGCCGACGTCGTCCTGGTCACTCACGAGCACTCCGACCACCTGAGCGCGGCGGACATCGACGCGCTCGCCACGCCCGAGACCGTCGTGGTCGGGCCGACGGAGGTCACGCGTCAGATCAAGGGCCACCCGACCCGCACCGTCGCGCCCGGCGACACCCTGGAGCTCGACGGGGTGCGCGTCACCGCGGTCGCCGCCTACAACACGACCAAGTTCCGCGAGCCGGGCAAGGTCTTCCATCCCAAGGAGGACGGCAAGGTCGGCTACGTCGTGGAGATGGACGGCCGCAGCGTCTACCACGCCGGCGACACCGACCAGATCCCCGAGATGGCGGCGATCGACGTGGACGTGGCGCTGATCCCGGTCAGCGGCACCTACGTGATGACCGCCGACGAGGCCGCGGAGGCCTGCTCCGCGCTCCACGCCCGCCTCGTGATCCCCATGCACTACGGCGACATCGTCGGCTCGGCCGACGACGCGCGGCGGTTCGCGCGGACCTGCTCGCTGCCGGTAAAGATCCTGCCCGAGAGCGACCACTGAGCCGCCGGGCCGACCGCCCCTGACAGGGGGCAGGAGGCAAGCATGAACGTCGTCCACGCCGCCCCGACCGACCTCGTCAGCGAGCAGCTGAGCGTCAAGCGACTGACCGACGAGCTGGGCGCCACCAAGCTGCGCGCCAACGTCTGGACGCTGGCCGAGGGCACGATGCTCAAGCACACCCACCGCGAGCAGGAAGAGCTCTACCTGGTGCTGGACGGCGTCATGCAGCTCGAGGTCGAGGGGACGTTGCACCGGCTCGGCGAGCGCGACGCCGCCGTGGTGCCGGCCGGCGCCGGGCACCGGGCCGTCAACACGGGCCGCGGGCCGGTGACGTTCCTCGTCATGGCGGCGCCCAACGTGACGGGCGACGCCGAGATCGACAGGGGGTAGCCGGACGCCGTCCGGACCCTACTCCTCGATCAGGATCGCGTCTTCGGGGCAGGCCTCCTCGGCCCGGCGCACGCAGTCCCACAATGTGGCGTGCGGCTCCGGGTCGAGCACGTCGGCGAGCCCGTCCGAGTCGCGAAGGACGAACACCTCGGGGCAGACTTGCTCGCAGGCGCCGACGCCGGTGCACCTGTCGTAGTCGATGCTCACCTTCATGGGCCGCAGTCTATCCGACCGTCAACGGTGCGGGCGGGGCGGCGCGGCCGGGCACCCCGCTCGTCCGGCCGGGTGGGGCGGGGGGCCGGCCGAACGGCCCCCCGCCCGCATCCACCGTCCGTTTCGTCCCCCGCCCCTGCGGCAATAGCCCCTAGCGGAATAGGATGACCGCGCTGACGACCCGGGAGGTTCGGATGCTCAAGGCAGGCGACAACGCCCCGGCGGTGCTGGGGACGAGCTTCGACGGCCGCACGTTCGAGCTCGGCGCGCCCGGCCGGCGCACCGTCCTGTTCTTCTATCCCAAGGCGTTCACCTCGGGTTGAACGATCGAAGCCGTTGAGTTCAACGGCCTTCTGGAGGAGTTCGAGAAGCTGGACGTGCAGGTGATCGGCGCGAGCATCGACAAGCCGCAGACGAACGGGAAGTGGGCGAAGAAGCACGACCTGCGCCTGCCGCTGATCAGCAACCACGGCGAGCCGACGGTGGCGGCCGAGTTCGGGGTGGCCCGGCCGATGCTCGGCGTCGCCAAGCGCACGACCTTCCTGATCGACCCCGACGGCACGCTGCGCAAGACCTACATGAAGGTCATGCCCAAGGGCCACGCGGCCCGGGTGCTCGAGGACGCGAAGAAGATCTGGGGATGAGGCGAGCATGACCGGGACCCGGCGCGAACACGACTCGCTCGGCGACAAGGACGTCCGGCAGGACGCCCTCTACGGCATCCAGACGGCGCGGGCGGTCGAGAACTTTCCCATCTCGGGACTGCCGCCGCGCGAGGAGCTGGTCGACGGCATCGTGCTCGTGAAGAAGGCGGCGGCGCTGGTCAACGCCGAGCTGGGGTTGCTGCCGGCCTTCAAGGCCGAGGCGATCGTGGGCGCCGCCGACGAAGTCCTCGGCGGCGCCCATCGCGACCAGTTCGTCGTCGACCCGTTCCAGGCCGGCGCCGGCACCTCGCACAACATGAACGCCAACGAGGTGCTGGCCAACCGCGCCAACGAGCTGCTGGGCGGCGGGCCGCGCGGCGTCTACAAGCCGGTGCACCCCAACGACGACGTCAATCGCGGCCAGTCGTCGAACGACTCGATCCCGACGGCCATCCGCATCGCGGTGCACGGGCCGGGAGGGCGGCTCGTAGGCGCCCTCGGCGCCCTGCAAGCCGCCCTCGAGGCCAAGGCGGCCGAGTTCGACGGCATCCTCAAGAGCGCCCGCACCCACCTGCAGGACGCGGTGCCGATCCGCCTGGGCCAGGAGTTCGCCGCCTACGCGGTCACGGTGCGCAAGGCGCGCGAGCGCGTCGAGCAGGGGCTCGACGCCACGCGCGCCCTCCACATCGGCGGCACCGCCGCCGGTACCGGACTGAACACGCGGGCCGACTACGCGCCGGCCATGGTCGCCAAGCTCGGCGAGCTCACCGGCGTCGCGTTCCGTCCGGCCGACGACCTGGTGCAGGCGACGCAGAGCCTCGACGACTTCGTCGTCCTTTCTGCGTCGCTCCGCGGCGCCGCGCTCAGCCTCATCCAGATCGCCAACGACCTGCGCCTCATGGCCAGCGGCCCGCGCACCGGCATCGCCGAGATCGTGCTGCCGGCGGTCCAGCCGGGCTCGTCGATCATGCCGGGCAAGGTCAATCCCGTGATGGCCGAGATGCTCGACATGGTCTGCTTCCGCGTGGTCGGCGCCGACGCCGCCGTGGCTCTGGCCGGCCAGGCCGGCCAGTTCGAGATCAACGTGATGACGCCGCTGGTCGCCTTCGAGCTGCTGTTCTCGCTGCAGGTGCTGGCCAACGCCGTCGAGGCGTTCACCGAGCGCTGCGTGAAGGGCATCACCGCCGACGAGGAGATGTGCCGCTTCTGGAGCGACCGCAGCCTCGGCCTGGTCACGGCGCTCAACCCGCGGATAGGGTACGAGGCAGCCGCCGAGCTCGCCAAGGAGGCCTACCGCACCGGCAAGCCGGTGCGGGACTTGGTGCTCGAGAAGGGCATCCTGACGCCCGAAGAACTCGACGCCGAACTCGACCCTGCGAAGCTGACCGAGCCGCGCGAGAGCTGACTGGTCCGCCGGTCGCGTGACCGGCTCCCTCACGCCCGGTACGATTGCGCAGACCACGACGTCTGACGGCGTCAGGCCCGGAGAGGGAGCTGTCCGATGGGGGGGACGACGAAGCGAGCCGCGGTCGGTCTGGCGCTCGTGACTGCTTGTGTCGTCCTTGTCTCCTGTGGCTCTGGCCACCGCGACAGCGGCGAGCTCGCGCCCTACAGACCCGGGCCGGGTGGTGGTGAGGTGAGCGACCAAGTCTCGACCTCGTGGGCCGGATACTGCGTGACGGGAGGGCCCTTCAGGAGTGTCACCGCCACCTGGACGGAGCCGACGCTGACGCCGCCCCCGACGAGTGAGTACACGCAAATGTCGTGCTGGGTGGGTCTCGACGGCTACAGCACCCACACCGTCGAGCAGATCGGCACTCGAGGGTGGGCGCGAGGAGGGGACAAAGCGGGCGTCTGGTGGCGAGCCTTCCTCGAGATGTGGCCGCGACGATTGTTCAACATCTCCTGGACGAGGAGCGCCTATGGCCGCACCCGGTTCGTGTTCGCGCCGGGCGACACGATGAAGGCGACCGTCGTCAGCCTGGGCCGCGACCGGTTCCGGGTGACGCTGGAGAACGTGACCCGGGGCATGACGTTCACGGCAGTGCGGTCATGCCCCCACTCCCGCAGCACCAGCGCGGAGATCATCGTCGAGTTGCTTCGCAGGAGCACCATGGAGCCTGCACAGTTTGCACCCGTGCAGTTCACCGCGTGCGCCGTCGACGGGAGGCCGTTGGACGTCTACGGGCCGACGAGGATCTCCATGGTCTCTGGGAGCGGGATGAGCATCGCGAAGGTCTCGGCCCTGGAGAGTGACGGCACGAGCTTCACCGTCTCTCGCTAGGGCGCTCCCGCCCGTATGCCACGGGGCACGACTACGCGTCGCCGAAGAGGCGGCCGAACTCCTGGCCTTCGTCACCTGTGTCGCCGCCGGCGGGCTCGCCATCGTCCTCTGCAGCCTCAGCACCTGACCCGTCGCCGAACGGACCGTCGTAGAGCGACTCATCCTCGTCCGGTTCGTCGTTGTGGGGTTCGGCGGCAGGCTCGATTGCGTCGTCGGTCGAGTCGTCTTCGTCAGGCTCGTCTTCGTCGTCCGGCTCGTCGGCCGCGTCGTCGACGTATGAGGCCGGGATCCCGCCGATCGGCTGGAAGCCGAACGGGCTCTCTTCGAGCTCGTCGGGCTCTTCGTCGATCGCGTCGTCGGCCGCGTCCTCGTCGGTCGTGCCGGGCGTCTCGGGGTGCGCCGCGTCCTCGAGTTCGTCGGCGCCGCCGAGGAACACCATGCCGTCGAGCATCTTGCTCCAGCCGGACCAGCGGTCGGCCGGGCCCGCGGCGCGGGCGACGTCGTCGAAGGCGGCGAGGCGCGCCGTCATGTCGTCGCAGTAGTGGACGATGATCGCCTCGCGCGTCTTGGGCGTGACCGGGCTGCCCTTGTCGATCTGGCCGTGGTGGGCGGCGACGATGTGCCGCAGGCTCTTCATCGTCGCCGCCGGCACGCCGCCGACCTCGTCGGCGAGGTCGCGCACGATCTCGAGCCCGATGACGATCTCGCCCTCGAGGCGGCCGTCGTCGGTGAGCCCGGGCGCCATGGGGTCGGCCGAGTAGGCGCGCGTCTTGCCGATGTCGTGCAGCAGCGCACCGGCCACGACGAGGTCGCGGTCGACGCCGGGCAGCTGCCCGGCGACGCCCGCCGCGACCTCGGCCACGACCAGCGTGTGCTCGAGCAGGCCGTAGCGGTAGGCGTGGTGGTTGCGCACGGCCGCCGGCACGATCATGTACGTGCGGCCGGGCTCGCGCGTGTCATCGAGGGCGCGCTCGACCAGGGCGCGGAGGCGCTGGTCGCCGACCGAGGCGACCAGCGCCTCGAGACGGCCGCGCAGCTCGGCGAACGGGATCGGCGACACCGGGATCAGCGTGGACTCGTCGTACTCGCCGGGCTCGAGCCGGCGCAGCCGCCTGATCTGGAACTGCCGCCCGTACTTGGCGTGCACCGAGAAGGTGCCGCCGACCTTGACCACGTCGCCGGCGGAGAGGTCGTTCAGCGCCTCGTCCGAAGGGTCGAAGTGGATCGCCGCCAGCTCGCCCGACGAGTCGCGCAGCTTGAGGCGCAGATACGACTTGCCGTTCTTGTCGGTCTGGACCTCTTTGTCGGAGCAGCTGAAGTAGGTGGTGACCTCTTTGCCCTCGGGCAGAGCGGCGATGAGGATCTTCTCGAGCGGTTCGCCGGTGGCGTCGGTGGGGGTCATCTCGTCTCCTTGGTCACGGGCTAGCGTAGCAGACCGCCGAGACGGAGGGGACGTGATCCGGGGCAGCCGGAACAGGAGGGGCGGGGCGGCACAGCCGCCCCGCCCCTACCGGTCGTTCTCGGCTCGTCAGAAGCTCGGCGGCGGCGGCGTGAAGCCGGGCGCGGGCGCCGGCGGCTCCTCCGCCGGCGGCTGCGGGGAAGGCGCGGCCTCCGGGGCCGGAGCCGCCTCGGGTGCGGGAGCCGCGGGCACGGCGGGAGCCGCGGCCTCCGGTGCGGGCGCCGCCGGCGGCGCGGGCGCGGCGGGAGGCGCGTACGCGGGCGGGGCGACGGGCGGCGGGGCGGCCATCGGCGCGGCCGGCGGCGCGTAGGCCGGCGGAGCCGTGGGCGCCGCGACCGGCTGGCCGGCGCCTGTGGTGGCCTGGCCGGGCACGGGCGGCTTCTGCATCAGCTGCTCCTGCGCCTGCTGCTGCGCCTGCTGCGCGGCCATCACCGCGGCGAACGGCTGATCGAGGGCAGGGTTCGCGAGCTGGCCGCCGGCCATGAGGTCGGCGGTCGCCGCCCCCAGGTCGCGCAACGCCGCGTCGAGCTGGGCCTGCGCCGACTTGGCCGCCGACGAGCCCTGCATGCCCGAGACCTGCTGGCTGATCTGTGAGCTCGCCTGGCTGGCGGTCTCCTTCATCTTGTCGAGGAATCCCATCGCGTCCTCCTGCGGTGTGGTGCGGTCGGCCCACGATCCCCGCGAGGCCGATGCCGTCGTCGAGGGAGCGTCCTGTCGCGGCTAGTCTACCCTTCTCGTGCGCGCGCCGGCCGTCCCACCGCCACGAGCGCCACGAGCATGAGGGCCGCCAGCACGATCACCGCCTCGAACGGCAGCCGGTACGCGGCCCGGTACAGCGCCCCACCGACCAGCGCTCCTCCGGCCATCGGCACGCCCATCGTCGCGTCGAACACGGCGTAGCCCCACACCGGCGGCACCGAGCCGAAGGCGCGGCTCATGATCCCGGCGGTGACGAAGCGGAACGAGTCGAAAGCGCCGTAGAAGAACACCGCGACGCCCCACACGGCGGCCGAGCCTCCGGACAGCAGCAGGAACGCGCCGAGCATGATGCACGCGAGGGTGATCCCGATGCCGCGGCGCGACCCCGAAAGGTCGGTGGTCCGCCCGGCGACGAACGTGATGGCGCTGCCGCCGACGGCGGCGATGGCCGCGAAGACCCCGAGCGCCGCCGGACCCTGATCGTGGACCTGCGCTAGGAACGGCTGCACGAACGGCTGACCGAGGTAGACGACGAAGAAGCCGGCGAAGAAGAAGACGAGGTTGCGCACGAAGCCGCGGTTGGCGAGCAGGTCTCTGAGGCTCCACGCTTGGCCCTTCTGCGGGTAGGGCACGTCGCGGATCAGCGAGATCGTGGTCGACGAGGCGGCGTAGAAGACCACCGAGACCAGGAACACGACGCGCATGCCGTAGTGGGCCCACAGCCAGCCGCCGGCGAGAGGGCCGACGGCCATCCCCATGGGGAAACCCGCGAACACGTAAGAGATGTTACGCGCCATCCGCTCGGGCGGCGACTTGAGCATCATGTAGACCTTGAACGCCGGGTTGTTGGCCATGTAGAGGCCGGTCAGCACGTAGCCCGGGATCAGCCAGGGCCAGCTCGGGGCCAGGGCGAAGCTGATCGCCGTCGGCACCGTGATCCACCAGATCCAGACGATGATCGGCTTCAGCCGGTAGTGGTCGGCCGCCCAGGCGCCGGGCAGGTAGCCCAGCGCCGTCATCACGAGCTGGATGGCGACCAGCACGCCGATCATGATGCGGGGCGCGCCGAGCGTGGTCACCGCGTAGGCATTGAGGAGCTGGTAGTAGAGGCCCAGGCCGATGGCGAACAGGAAGTTCGCCCAGAAGGCGAGCCAGAGGTCGCGGCCGAAGGGCTCGGCGACGCCGGGCTCGGCGACCACCGGGATCTCGAGAGCCTCAGGCTGCGGCATCGGGGGCGAGGGCCGGGGAGGGGGCGTGCGCGCGGCGCGTGCGGGTCCAGATCAGCCGCGCGCACGCCCCCCACACGCCGAGCGCGAACAGGGTGTCGAGCGACAGCCGCCAGAACCAGTCGGGCGCGTAGATGCCGTGCAGCATCAAGGGCGCCGCGTAGAGCCAGAACAGGTCGGCTATGGCGAGGAGCGCGACCAGCGCGAAGAGCAGGCCGCGCTCCTCGCCCTCCCATGCCTCGACCGCCAGTACGAACAGGGGCACGAACGAGAACACGAGCTGGTGGAACCAGGTGAACGACGGCAGCAGCGGCAGCGCCGCCAGGATCAAGCAGTACTCGTGGGCGAGGCGGCGGCGCGCATCGGCGGTCGCGGCGCCGGCCGCTTCGGCGCCGCCTCCCCGGGGCTCCCGGCCCCACGGCCAGCACAGCCGCAGCGTGGCGAGGGCCACCAGCGCGGCCAGCGCGTAGCCGATCGCCTTGGCCAGCGACGGCTCTCCGGGCATGAGGCGGCCGACGGCGCCGACGAGGGTGACGTTGGCGCCGCCGGTGATCACCAGCGTCGGGCGAGCCAGGTCGAGCCCGTGGTGCGCGTACGAGACGAACGCGTGCCACCCCAGGATGGGTGCGCTCACGACGGTCAGGGCGACGAGCGTGACGGCGGCGGCAAGCAAAGCCCGCCGCCGCCGCCGCCACGCCAGCCAGCCGAGCAGCACCAGCGGCGAGACCTTGATCGAGGTAGCGACGGCGATCGCCACGCCCAGCAACGCCTCGCGCGCTCGCATGATCGCCCACAGGCCGAGGGCGAGCGCCAGCAGCACGAAGCCGTTGATCTGGCCCATCAGCAGCGTGTCCCAGGCCGGCGACAGCACCAGGAGCAGCCCCAGCGCCAGCGGCATGCGCCGGCCGCCGCCGAGCGCGGCGGCGCTGATCGCGGCTGCGCCGATCAGCGCCGCCGCGCTCGCGATCAGCCAGGCGACCAGCACGGTCTCGTGGTCGACGCCGTTCACGGCGCGGAAGAACGCGGCCGTGTACGGCGGGTAGCGGTACGGCCACGCGAAGTGGTTCAGGCCGAGCGCATCGCCCTCGGCGAACCAGGCGTCGCGCGAGAGGGCGTAGGGGTCCTGATGGTGCGCGTACGTCTCGCCGGTCAGCACGTAGGTCCAGTAGTCCAGCGGCTGGTCGGTGTGGACCACCCACGCGATCCACCAGCCGAACGCCGCCACGAGGACGACGAGCAGGACGATGGTGAGCCAAGGCCCGGAGGGGTGGACGGAGACCCGATCGCCGTCGGGGGCGCGGGCGCCGCCGCCTGCGCCCCCCTCGCCTCCGTCCGTCCTGTTCCCCGGCCTGTCCATCTCCGGCCAGTCTATCGCCCCGCGCAGGGGGCTTTCTCTCACCTCACCTTTGCCGCATACTTACTCACTTCCACGCCGCCAGACACAGCCACCAGGAAAGGTCTCCAGTGGAACTGCGACGCATCGACAGACTGCCGCCCTACGTGTTCGCCCTGGTCAACGACGCCAAGATGGAGGCGCGCCGGGCCGGCGACGACATCATCGACCTCGGCATGGGCAACCCCGACCTGGCGACCCCGCAGGTCGTCGTCGACAAGCTCTGCGAGGCGGCGCAGAAGGCCCCGAACCATCGCTACTCGGCCTCGCGCGGCATCACCAAGCTGCGCCACGCGGTCACCAGCTGGTACGACCGGCACTTCGACGTGGAGCTCGACCCCGAACGCGAGGCGCTGGTCACGATCGGCGTCAAGGAGGGCCTCACCCACTTGGCGTGGGTGTTGCTGCGCTCGGGCGACTCGTGCCTGGTGCCCGAGCCGAGCTACCCGATCCACAGCTACTCGGCGATCCTGACGGGGGCCGAGCTGATCACCGTCAAGCTCGGCCCCGACACCGACTTCTTCAAGGACCTGCTGTCGACCTACCACAACACGTGGCCGCGGCCGCGGGTGCTGATCTGCAGCTTCCCGCACAACCCGACCACGCACTGCGTCGACCTGGGGTTCATGGAGAAGCTGGTCGCCTTCGCCAGGGAGAAGGACCTGTTCATCGTCCACGACTTCGCCTACGCGCACATCGTGTTCGACGGCTACCGGCCGCCGAGCATCCTGCAGGTGCCGGGGGCCAAGGACGTGGCCGTCGAGTTCATGTCGGTCAGCAAGAGCCACAGCATGGCCGGCTGGCGGCTGGGCTTCGCGGTCGGCAACCCCGAGGTGATCCTCGGCCTGCAGCGGCTCAAGAGCTATCTCGACTACGGCGTCTTCCAGCCGATCCAGATCGCCGGCATCATCGCCCTCAACGAGTGCGACGGCGAGGCGCCCAAGGTCTCGGCCATCTACCAGCGGCGGCGCGACGTGCTCTGCGACGGGCTGGCGCGCGCCGGCTGGCAGATCGAGAAGCCCAAGGCGACGATGTTCGTGTGGGCGCCGATCCCGTCGGAGTTCGCCCACATGGGCTCGCTCGAGTTCTCGATGCACCTGCTGCGCGAAGCGAAGGTGGCCGTCTCGCCGGGCATCGGCTTCGGCCGCCACGGCGACGGCCACGTGCGCTTCGCGCTGGTCGAGAACGAGGAGCGCATCCGCCAAGCCGTGCGCGGCATCAGGAAGATGCTCGAGGCGGGGGCGCCGTCAGGCGCAGCCTGACGGCGCCCCCTCGTCCGTGGCTGCGCAACGGTAGGGAGCGACCGGGGGGCAACGCGCCCTGCGCTTATCAATCCGATACATGTGTGTATAGAATGGAGCCGTCGCGGGTCGTGCCCGCGCGAGTGCGAGGCGGAAGGAGATGCAGCGTTGGCAATCGATCTGAGGAAGCGCCACTTCGTCAAGGAGCTCGACTTCACCCCCGAGGAGCTCCTCTACCTGATCGACCTCGCCGCCGAGCTCAAAGCGGCTTCGAAAGCCGGCAAGGAGACGCAGTACCTCGTCGGCAAGAAGATCGCCCTGATCTTCGAGAAGACCTCCACGCGGACCCGGTGCGCGTTCGAGGTCGCCGCCTACGACCAGGGCGCCCACGTCACGTATCTGGGCCCCGAAGGGTCGCAGATCGGCCACAAGGAGTCGATCAGGGACACCGCCCGCGTGCTCGGGCGCATGTACGACGCCATCGAGTACCGCGGCTTCGGCCAGAAGGTCGCCGAGGAGCTGGCGGCCAACGCCGGAGTCCCGGTCTACAACGGGCTCACGGACGAGTTCCACCCCACGCAGATGCTCGCCGACATGCTCACCATGAAAGAGCACTCGCCGAAGCCGCTGCACGAGATCTCCTTCTGCTATCTCGGCGACGCCCGGTTCAACACCGGCAACTCACTCATGGTCACCGGCTGCCTGCTGGGAATGGACGTGCGGATCTGCGCGCCGGAGTCATTGTGGCCGGCCGCCGACCTCGTAGAGACGGCCCGGGGAGTCGCCGATCGGACGGGTGCGCGCCTCTCCCTCACGGCAGACATCGACGCGGGCGTGGCCGGCGTCGACTACGTGTGCACCGACGTCTGGGTCTCGATGGGCGAGGACAAGGGCGTCTGGGCGGAGCGTATCGCGCTGCTGCTGCCCTACCAGGTGAACATGGACGTCATCCGGCGGACGGACAACCCCGATGTGAAGTTCATGCACTGCCTGCCGGCGTTCCACGACCGCGACACGAAGGTCGGCGAGCAGATCCACGAGGACCACGGTCTCGACGCGCTCGAGGTGACCGACGAGGTGTTCGAGTCGCCACACTCGATCGTCTTCGACGAGGCCGAGAACCGCATGCACACCATCAAGGCCGTCATGGTGGCGACGCTCAGGGACTGAGCGTCGCGGCATCACCGTGCGAAGGGGGCGGCGCGCAGGACGCGCCGCCCCCTCCGTCGTCCCGGGTCAGCCGAACCTGACGGCCACGAGCTCGCCGCAGCCGATCGGCACCACCTGGCCCGAGAGCTGTGGGTGCGCGAGCGCCGCGGCGCGAAAGGCTTCGAGGTCGGCGGCGTGCGACAGCAGGTTGTCGGCCACCAGCAGGCCTCCCGGCCGCAAGGCGGCGACGATGGGCTCGAGCAGCTCGAGGTAGAGCTTCTTCTCGACGTCGAGGAAGACCAGGTCCGCGGTCCAGGCGTAGCCGACGAGTCCTTGGGCCGCGTCCTGGTGGCGGAGCTCCACCAGGTCGTCGACCCCGGCGTCTGCGAAGGTGGTCGCGGCCAGAGCGATCTTGCGGTCGTCGACCTCGAAGGTGACGATCCGGCCGCCGGTGCGCCGCGCCGCCTCGGCCAGCCATAGCGTGGAGTAGCCGCCCGACGTGCCGAGCTCGACGATCGTGCGGGCGCCGATCGCTACCACGAGCGTCTGTAGGAAGCGGCCGACCTCGGGGCCGACGGAGCGCAGACGCAGCTCCTGCGGGGTGCCGTCCTTGCGATCGGCCGCGTCGAGAGCCTCCAGGCGGCGCATCGCGGCTGCTATCCGGGGCGTGGCCAGGTCCACGGGCGTCCTTTCACGAGTCGGGTCGACGGTAGTCTGACACAGAGCGCGAAAAAGGGGGCGGCGTGCAGGGCACGCCGCCCCCTCCAAGCTGCGGGGACCGGTTCGTCCGCCGGCAGCCTACGCTGCGCGAATCAGCAGACGATAGCCTTGCCCCGCGCCTGTCTACCTAAGTGCATACGGCACCTCCTTGGCTCGCCTGCGGTACGCCGGACGGGGATCGCACCGCGTCCGGTACTGTTGAGACTAGGCTGGCTGGCGGGCGCTGGCAAGCGTGCCGATACCATGAGGCGGGAACAAGCCGGGCAGGAACCCGCACGAAAGGACACAACGTGCCTGACGACGACGTGACCACTCCCCAGCACGACCTGCAGCTCGGGGGCATGGCGCTGCGCGACGGCGTGATGCTGCAGAGCCCGGCGCACTGGTCGGCGGCGGTCCGGCTGCCCGACGGCTCGATCAAGGTGCGCTCGGGCCGCAAGACGAAGCTGCCGGGCCGCGACGCGATCGCCGGCGTGCCGGTGGCGCGCGGGCTGCTGCGCCTCGCCGAGAACCTCTCCGTGCTGGCGCCGGTGCGCCGCGAGCTCGGCACGCCGGTGCTGCCGCAGGAGGACCCGCGTCTGCTCGGCGCCACGCTGGCCAGCGCCACCGGCACCATGTTGCTGCGCCGCTTCGGCCGGCGGGCGCCGCTGACGCGCGAGCTCGCGATCGCGGCGATGTCGTTCGCGCCGGTGCTGCTCGCCCTGCGCGGGAGCGAGCTCGCGCGCTTCCACGGCGCCGAGCACAAGAGCGTGGCCGCGTTCGAGAGCGGCCAGGACCCGCACTCCGCCGACAAGGTGCACGACCGTTGCGGCTCGAACCTCGTCGGACCGATCATCCTCACCAACCTGGCAGGCGGCCTGGCGCTGCGCGGCGTCAAGCGGGAACGCGATCCGCTCTCGACGCTCGTCATGGGGATGGTCACGCTGGGTTCGGCGGTCGAGATCTTCGCCTGGATGGCGCGGCACCGCGACCACCCGATGGCGCGCCTGCTGCGCCAGCCCGGCGTGCGCATGCAGCAGTTCTTCACGACCCGCGAGCCCGACGAGGGTCAACTCGACGTCGCCCAGGCGGCGCTGCAGGAGCTGCTGCGCCTCGAGGGCGTCGAGTCGGACGCCGAGCTGCAAGCCGACCCGGCGCCGGCGCTCTAGGCGCCGGCGCCGCTCCCGCGTCAGGCCGCGCGGGTCCTCGTGCCGAGGACCCGCGCGGCCTCGGTCTGACCGCTCAGCACGAGCGCCAGTCCCTCGGTGAAGACCTTGGCCTGCATCGCGGCGTCCACCGCGTGGTCGGGGTTGATCTCGGTGACCACGAGGCCGGTGAACCCCGGCTGGCGGGCCAGCTCGCCCACGACGGCGAAGGCGTCGGTCAGCAGCAGGCCGTCGTTGCGTCGGTAGGGGTTGTCCGAGAACGGGAAGTCGACGTAGTCGACCACGTCCAGATCGAAGTGGACGACGAAGCGGTCGACGCGCCCCAACAGTGCGGCCGTCGCTCGCCGGGCGGCGGCGCCCGGGTCGGCCCGCACCTCGCCGGCCGATATCACGCGCAGCCCGCGGCGCTCGATCGTCTGCCGCTCGAACCTGGTGAGCTCGCTGCCGACCGTGCCCACGAAGATGATGTCCTGGTCGGCGAGCAAGGGGAACCGCGGCCCGATCTCGCTGAGCTCGTTCACCGCCGAGGGCTCGCCGAGCAGGTGGGCGACGCCCATCCAGTCGAGGGCGCCCTGCCGCGTGCTCGCGGGGGTGTTCAGGTCGGTGTGGGCGTCGAGGTAGACGACGCCGACTCGTTCGGCGCGGCGCGCCACGCCGGCGACGACGCCGACCAGGATGGTGCAGTCGCCGCCGATCACCAGGGCGGTCTCGTCGTCGTCGAGGCCGCCGATGCGGGCCGCGACCTCGTGCGCGACGGCCGCCGCGCGCGCCGCCGTCTGGAGCATCCGGGCGTCGCGCTCGACGGCGGCCGGCTCGACGGCGAGGTCGCCGAGGTCGTCGACCTCGAGGCCCTCCGCCAGGAGTCGTTCCGCGAGCCCGGCGCCGCGCAGCAGCTTCGGCGCCTTCTCCTGGCCGGGGGAGTGCGCTCCGGCGGCGCTGGGGACCCCGAGCAGGGCGATGGTCGGAGCGGTGATCGTGAGATCTGACATGGAGTGCCTCCTCGCCGAGCCGATGAGCATGTGTGCCCCCCGGCGAGGCGAACGTCACCGCTGGTGTGTCAGTCGCGCTCGGCCTCGCGCTCGGCAAGCCGTACGGCGCGCCGCGCCTCGGCCTGCTGCCGGCGGCGCTTCTCCAACTTGCTCTCGACGATCAGCCGCGGCACCCGGGTGGGCTTGCCGTCGTCGTCGAGGGCGACGAAGACGAGGTAGGCGGAGTTGGTGTGCAACCAGGCGCCGGTGGCGAGATCCTCGGCCTCGACGCGGACGCCGATCTCCATCGACGTCCGGCCGGCCCAGTTGACGCTCGCCCTGAGCACGACCAGGTTGCCGATCTGCACGGGGTGGTGGAACGAGGTGCGGTCGATGCCGGCGGTGACGACGCGGGTGCGCGCGAAGCGGTAGGCGCAGGTGCCGGCGGCCTCGTCGATCAGCTTGAGGATGACGCCGCCGTGGATCACACCCATGTAGTTGGCGTCCGCCGGCTGCATGAGCGACGACAGCTCGACCGGCGTGTCGGCGGCGCGGACCGCCTCGGTGGCCACGTCAGACGCCGAGGTCGCCCGGACGGCGGCGGCGGCGGTCGCGGATCTCGCGACCGCCGCCGCCCGACCTGTCGGTGCGACGTTCGCCCTTGCGGCGATCCATGATCACCGTGACGTTGGGGTTGTCCTTGTAGTGCTCGACGAGCCGCTTGTAGACGTCTTCGCCGAGCTCGGGGGGGACCACAGAGTAGATCACCGCTCCTCCTTCACCTAGGCGGACTCTAGCAAAGCCGGAGCCGGCATGTCACTGGCCCGGCACGTCACTGGCCGTCGACAGAGGCCATGACGAAGATCGGGCCCGGTTCCTGCGGCCGCCTGATGGCGATCCGCGAGACCCGGGCCCGTCTTGAAGGGGGTATGTCATGAGTATCGGCAGCGCCCCTGGCGGACTTGACTTCTCGCGTCCGCAGCGCACGCGGCACCTCTCGCGGCGGACCTGGTGACTGCGGCGCCGCTCCGCCCGTGCGCTCGCGCGGGGGTCTGCTACAATCCCCGCAGATCGGGGGGTCCCCGGCGGCCGGGCGCGCGATGTCTGCGGCTGGACCGCGGGAGGCCGTGGTATCGGCGGGCCGGCGCCGTGATCGTCGGGGCAGGGAGTGACGCGATGGCCAAGCGCAGCGAGCCGATCCCCGTCGACGCCGTCCTCGAGGTCGGCGGCGCGCTCAGTTCCAGCGCCGACCTCGACGAGGCCCTCGCCAACGTGGTCCAGGCGATCGGCCGCGTCATGGACGTGTCGTACGTCGACATCTGGACCTATGCGCGCGAACGCGGCTCCGTGACTCATTCGGCCTTCTGGAGCGCGAGCGACGAGCTTGAGCCCCGCGACCCCGCCTGCGGCGACAGCTCCCTGGGTCTCGACTCGTGGCCGAGCTTCCCGGCGGTGATCGAGGGCCGCGAGGTCGTCGTGAGCCAGGTCGACGACCCTGAGCTGGCGTCCGAGGCCCGCGGCTGCATGGAGGGCCGCGGCTACAAGACGATGGTCGACGCGCCCCTGCTGGTGGGCGACGAGGTGGTTGGCATCCTCGGCCTCGCCGAGACGCGCGCGAAGCGCGACGTCGGCGAGGCCGACCGGAAGCTGCTGGCCGCCCTCTGCCGGTTCGCCGCCGCCGGCGTGCACAGCGCCGGCTTGTTCCACCACAAGGAGGACCGTGAAGGGCGGCTGCTGGCTCTGCTCAAGACCAGCCGCTCGATGGCCGCCGCCATGAGCGCCCAGGAGACGATCCAGGGCATGCGGGCCGAGATCGCGACCATGCTCGCCGGCGTCACGGGGGTCGAGGTCCACCTGCGCGCCGACGCCGGCGGCTTCGAGCGTTTCCTGCCGCCCCCGCCGGCGCGCAAGCCGTCGAGCGACGACGAGCCGCCGCCGGCCGACCCGATCCTCGACAAGGCGCTCGTGGCCAAACGGCCGACGCAGGCGAGGATCAGCGGCGGGCGCACGCGCATCGTCCTGCCGGTCGTGTTCAAGGACGAGGTGACCGGCTACATCGACCTCAAGGGCCGCCTCGCCCAGGCGGTCTCGGGCGACGAGGTGAAGTTCCTGCAGACGCTGGCCAACCAGGCTGCGGTGGCGCTCGAGAACGCGCGCCTCGCGCGCACCGTCGAGCGCCAGTCGGCGGTCGACGTGGTCACCGGCCTGCACAGCCGCTGGTACTTCTTCGAGCGCCTCTACTCCGAGGTGGCGCGGTCCTATCGCTACAAGGAGCCGCTGGGCCTTGTGCTGATCGAGGTCGACGGCCTCGAGCGGTTCCGCGACGTCCGCGGCGACAAGGACGCCGACGACGCCCTGCGCGCGATCGCCCGCATCTTCGGCAACATGATGCGCCGCAAGGTCGACATCGTCTGCCGGTACGACCGCGACCAGTTCGCGGTGCTGATGCCGCACACCCGCGGGTCGAGTCCGGGAGCCGCGCTGGCGGCCGAGCGCCTGCGTGCGACCGTCGAGGCCACAGAGTTCCGCAACGAGGAGCATGACATCCTCGGCCGCTTCACCCTGAGCGTGGGGGTTGGGGGTTATCCCCATCATGCCGATGATGGTGACGAGCTGATCGAGGTGACCGAGAAGGCCCTGGCGATCGCCCGTTCCGACGGCAACCGCGTGAAGCTCTACGCACCCTACGCGCCGGCCCAGTAGCCCTGCCGGCGACGCGCACGGACGGCTGGGCCCCGGAGGCGGAGTGACGCACGACGACGGCCATCTGACGCGAGCGATCATCGAGGCGGGGGCGGCGCTCGTCGGCGCCCATCCCCTCGACGACGCGCTGGCGAGCGCCGCCGGCGTCATCGGCATCGCCTTCGGCGTGTCCGTGGTCGAGCTGTGGACGGCTTCATCCGACGGCGAGACGCTCACGTTGCGCGCCCGCTGGGCGCGAGGCAAGGCGGGCGGAGGCGTGCCCGGCGACGGGGGCGGCGCGGTGGCGGCGGCCGCGGAGCGGCCGCTGCTGCGCGCCGCCCTCGTCGCCCGGCACGCGATCACCTGCGACGCCGCCGACGAGGAGCTGGCGCGCGATGTGGCGGCGTCCCTGCGGGCCGCCGCCCACACCTCGCGGATCGACGTGCCGCTCGTCGACGGCGACGCGGCGCTGGGCGTGCTGGTCGTGGCCGAGACGCGGGGTTCGCGGGACTTCACGCCGCCCGAGCGCGGCGCGCTCACCCATCTCGGCCAGCTGGCCGCGGCGGCCGTCCGCGACGCCTCCTTGCTGCGGACCAATCAGGAGCACCAGCGACACCTGCGGACGCTGATCGCCTCGAGCCGCGTGACGGCGGCGTCGCTCGATGTCGACCGAACCATCGAGCACGTGCGGGGCGACATCGCCCGGGTGGTCGGTGAGGCCTGCCCCGTCGCGATGTACCTGCGTGCCAGCGACGGCGGCTGGCGGCCCTGGACCGGCGAGCGGGCGGACGGGGACGGCGCACCGGCCCGGCGCGACGCCCCTGCGTCGCCACCGGCCGGTGCGCCGTCCCCCGACCCGCTCGCCGAGCAGGCCCTCGAGCGCCGCCGTCCTCTCATGGCCCGGGTCGGCGGCGACCGTCTGCGGATCGTCGTGCCGCTGGTCGTGCGCGACGACACCGTCGGGTACGTCGCCGTCGGTCCGCTGACGCGCCATCCCGACCGGCAGGAGATCGGCGTGCTGCAGGTGCTGGCCAACAACGCCGCCATGGTGGTGGAGGCGACGCGCCTCGATCGGGCGGCCGAGCGCCAGACCGCGACCGACACGGCCACCGGGCTCTACAACCGCTGGTACTTCTACGAACGCCTCTACTCCGAGGCGGCGCGGGCCTACCGCTACAAGCAGCCGCTGTCCCTGATCCTCACCGAGGTCGACGCCCACGACCGGTTCGTGCAGGCGCGCGGCGCGACGGACGGCAACGCCGTGCTGCGGGGCGTCTCGCGGCTGATGCTGAAGAGCCTGCGCAACAGGGTCGACGTGCCCTGCCGTCTCGGCGGTCCCCTGTTCGGCATCTTGCTGCCCAACACGAAGTGTGGGAGCCCCGGCGCCGGGCTCGTGGCCGAGCGCCTGCGCGCCACGGTCGAGAAGACCGAGCTGCGCAACGAGGACCACGAGCTGCTGGGCACGTTCACGCTCACCCTGGGAGTGGCGGCCTACCCGCTCCACGCCGAGGATGCCGACGACCTGGCGGAGGCCGCCGAGGAGGCCCTCGCCGCCGCCCGCGAGGCCGGCGGAAACAGGACCAAGCTGTACGCGTCGCGAAAGACCTAGACAGTTCATGACCGCGGGGGTTGTTGTCGATACAATCCCGGTCACGGGCGTGGAGGTACGCAGCGCATGCAGATGACGCCGGGCGCGAGCAGCGGCAATCCGTTCAAGGCCATCCTGGACGTCGGCGCCGCCCTGGTCTCGAGCCTGCGGCTCGAACAGGTCTTCGCCAACATCGCCGAGAAGATCGGCGAGGCGATGATGTCGTGGTCGGTCGAGATCCAGACCTACGACCCCCAGCGCGACCTCCTGCGCTTCGAGGCCTGCTGGTGCCGCGAAGGCCTGAGCGAGGCCGACCAGGCTCGCGTGGGCAGCACCACACCGGTGTCCGAGAGGCCCGATCTGCGGCGGCTGCTCAGCGTCAAGGAGCTCGTCGAGCGCCGCATCGGCGACCCCGATCTTCCCGCGGACGAGCGCCGCTACATGGAGGGCCGCGGCTACAAGGCGACCCTCAGCGCGCCGCTCATGGCCGGCGGCAGCGTGATCGGGGTCCTGGGGCTGGCCGAGACCCGCTTCATGCGCACCTTCACCTCGATGGAGAAGGACCTCTTCCACCAGCTCTGCGACCTCGCCGCGGTCGGCATCGCCAACGCGCAGAGCTTCCGCCGCATGCAGGAGCAGACGCGGCATCTCGACGCCCTGCTCGACTCGAGCCGCGCTGTGAGCTCGTCTGTCGACCTCGACCAGGTGCTGACCACGGTCGCCGAGAAGTCCGCGAAAGCGCTGGGCTGCCCGGAGTGCTGCATCTACCAGCTCGACGCGGCGACCGACGAGTTCATCTGGATGTCGCTCTACCCGCGGACGACGATGGAGGAGTGGAAGGAGAGGATCGGCACGCGCTACCCGCTCGAGGAGGGGGACAGGCGTGCGTTCGAGCTCGCCGCGCCGTACGTGGAGACGTTGTCGGATCCCGACATCGCGCAGGAGTCCCGCGCGTCGATGGAAGAGCTCGGCGAGAAGACGGTGCTCAACATCCCCTTCATCTTCGAGAGCGAGCCGGTCGGCCTCATGGTCCTGATCGAGACCGGGGCCGAGCGGCACTTCACCGACGACGAGCTCGAGCTGGCGCGCGGCCTGGGCGACCAGGCGGCCGCGGCCATCCGCAACGCCATGGCGTACCGGCAGAAGGAGGAGCAGGGCCGCCGCATGCAGGCCCTGCTCGACGCCTCGCGCGCGACGACCTCGGTCACCGACCTCGAGGAGCTGTTGGCGGCGGTCACTCGCCAGGCCGGCCTGGCGTTGAGCGCCGACGGGGCCGCCGTCTACGAATACGACGCCGTCAAGGACACCATCGGCTACCGCGCCATCTACGAGCGCGACGAGACGACGCCGCCCGACGGCGACCTGGGGACCTTCGTCCCGCTGGCCGACAACGACGGGGAGCGCGCGAACCTCATGGCGCCCGACGTGGTGATCGAGGATCTCGAAGACTCCGCGTTGCCTGCCGACCGGCGACGGAACATGGAGAAGTACGAGGAGAACACCACCCTGACGGTGCCGCTGCGCTTCGGCGACACGCCGCTCGGCCTGCTGAGGCTCTACTCCTACTACCGGTCGCGGGAATTCACGCAGGGTGAGATCGAGCTGGCCCGTGGCTTGGGCGAGCAGGCGGCGACGGCGATCTGGAACGCGCGCCAGTTCGGTCGCCTGGAACGCGCCCGGCGCCGGACCGACACCCTGCTGGACGCGAGCAAGACGCTGACGACGAGCCTCGCGTCCGAGGACGTCTTCGACGCGATCACGCGCCGCACCGGCGAAGCGCTCGGCGCCCCGCGCTGCGCGCTGTACGAGTTCGACGCAGCCGCCGGCGCCCTGACGGCGCGTTCCCTGTACGAGTCCTCGCCGGTCGATGGCTACCAGGAGCTGAACATGCCGGAACCGCTCGACAAGCGGCCCGGCGATCGCGTCATCCTCGACGGCGGGGAGATGGTCGTGGAGCGCGTCGACGACCCGGCGGTGGACCCCGTCACCCGCGCCGAGATGGAATACTGGGGCGAACGCATCGCGGTGAACATCCCGCTGGTCTTCCGCGGGGAGCGACTCGGGATCCTGATGGCGATCTTCATCGAGGACAGGCCCCCGTTCAGCGAGGACGAGCTGGCCCTGGCGTCGGGTCTCGGCGAGCAGGCGGCGACGGCGCTGTACAACGCCCGCCTCTTCTCCCACGTCGAGCACGAGCGCCAGCGCACTGCGGCCCTTTTCGAGGCCAGCCGGACCCTCACGTCCACCCTGGTCCGCGACGAGGTCTACGCGCTCGTCACGGCGCGTGCGGCCGAGACGTTCCAGGCGCCGCGCTGCGACCTGTACGAGTACGACTCCGGCGCCGATACGCTCACGCTGCGCGGCTACTTCGAGCTCGAGCCGTCGGGGCTCTATGCGAGCGCCGGAGAGCCCCAGCCGATGGCCGAGCGCCCCGGCGACCGGGAGATCCTCGACAGCGGCGAGATCAGCGTCGAGAACGTCTCCGACCCCGAGGTCGACGCGGCCACCCGGGCAGAGATGGTCGAGTGGGGCGAGAAGACCTGCCTGAACGTGCCGATCAGAGTCAAGGGCGAGCCGCTGGGACTGCTGATCATCAGCGAGACCGAACATGAGCGCGTGTTCAGCGCCGACGAGCTCGAGCTGGCCCGCGGCCTGGGAGAACAGGTCGGCATGGCCCTGCAGAACGCGCGGCTGTACTCACGCCTCGAGACGCAGAACCGTCGCCTTCTCGAGCTCCTGCAATCCAGTCGCGAGATGACCGGGGCGATGGACGTCGAGAAGACGGTCGAGACGATGTGCACCGAGATCGCCGGACTCCTCGACTGCCCCGTGTGTCGCATCGACGTCGGCCTGCGCGACCAGCACGGCGACTACGTGCCGCCGGTCGTGCTGGCGGCCGACGAGGATCTCGCCGCCAACGCCGAGCCCTCGCTCGAGCAGGATGCGGTCACCACCCAGGCCCTGGAACAACGCCAGCCGGTCCAGGCCGAGCTGAGCGACGCCGGGCGACGGCTCGTCATCCCGCTGTTCGCCAAGGACGAGCCGTCAGGGTACGTCGACCTCTCCGGTCCGGCCGGCACGCGCTTCGGCGACGACGAGATCGAGGTCGTGCAGATCCTCGCCAACCAGGCCGCCGTGGCGATCGACAACGCGCTGCTGCTGCACGAGCGCGAGAAGCGCGCCATCACCGACGGCCTGACGGGGCTGTTCAACCACCGCTACTTCTACGACCGCCTGCACTCGGAGATGGCGCGCTCGCTGCGCTACTTCGCGCCGCTCTCGCTGCTGATCCTCGACGTCGACGACTTCAAGTCGTTCAACGACACCTACGGCCACCAGGCCGGCGACGAGGTCCTGCACGCCATCGGCGAGCTGCTGATCTCGGGAGTGCGGCAGCACATCGACATCCCGTGCCGCTACGGCGGCGAGGAGTTCGCCATCATCCTGCCCAACACCCCGGGGCCGGGGGCGCGCGCCGTGGGCGAGCGCCTGCAGGAGGGGGTCCAGGCGCTCGCCGGCCAGCCGGTCGCCGCGCCGAGCGAGGGCAGGGACGAGGTCCCCGTGCCGCTGCCGAACCCCTACGGCGCCGCCATCGTCGGCGAACGCATCCGGCACGACGTCGAGCAGGCGACGTTCGTCGACGACGCCGGCTCGACCCTGCGCCACGTGACGATCAGCGTCGGCGTCGCGTCGTTCCCCGACCACGCGGTCAACGCCGACGCGCTCGTGGCGGCTGCCGACAAGGCCCTGTACGAGGCCAAGCGTTCGGGCAAGAACCGCGTGCAGGTGTGGGGCGGCGAAAGGCCGGCGGCCGACTAGCACTCGCTGCCGCCTCCCGGCGGCTCGCACGCGCCCCTCCGGACGCACGACGTCCTCTTCCCCCGTTCATTGAGGTCAGCGGCACTGGGTACTATCCTCTGGGCAGCCGGTCCGGCGACCGGCGGTCCCGGGTGACGGGACCGGGGGCCGCCGCGGCCGGGACACACGCGGCCAGGAGGGGACATGGCGCTCTGGCGACACAAGGGCCTCGAGGCCGGAGCTCTGGGCGAGCGGGTCGCGGCGGCGAAGACGGCGGGCGAGGACCCGGACTCTGTTCTGGCCGATCTCGCGCGGACCATCGGCGAGGGCATGGGCATGATCGGCTGCGACGTCTACGGCCACGACGCCGTGGCGGGAGCCCTGATCGGGGCCGCGGCCTGGCCGGGTGGCGAGGAGGGCGAAGGTCCGTGGATCGGCGCCCGGTATCCTCTCCACGAGTGGCCGAGCCTGCAGGCGGTCGTCGCCTCGCCGGGACCCACACAGACCCGCATCGACGGCCCGGGGTTGAACGAGCGCGAGCGCAGCGATCTCGTGGCCTGGGGGATCGGGGCGGCGATGGGCGTGCGGCTGGAGGCCGACGGCCGCGTCATCGGGGCCCTCGTGGTGAGCCAGCGGAAGGCACGCGACTTCGGCCCCGACGAAGTCGACACGCTGCGACGCTGCGCCGTGCCGGTCGCCGCCGCCGTCGCGTGGGCGACGGCAGGAGCGTGACATGGCGCTGAGGAAGAGCAAGGGCGTCGACCCCGCCGCGGTGCGCGAAGCGGCGGCGGCGCGCGGGGCCGGCACGGACCCGCGCGCCGTCCTGAACGACCTCGCGCGGATCATCGGCGAGGGCCTGGGCGTACAGGGCTGTGACGTCCACCGGCACGACGCCGGCTCGAACAGTCTCGTCGCGGTCGCGACCTGGCCGGACAGCCCCGAGGAGAGCTGGCTCGGCACGGTCTACGCGCTCGCGGAGTACCCCATCATGCAGCGGATGACCGAGTCGCGGGTCTCGATCCAGGCCCGGACCGATCGGCCTGGGCTGTCCGACTCGGAGCGGCGCGACCTCGCGATGTGGGGGATCAGGGCCACGATGGGCGTGCGTCTCGAGGTGTCGGGCAGGCTGGTCGGCTGCATGCTCGTGCACGACCGCAAGGCCCGCGACTTCGATCCCGGCGAGTGCGACGCCTTCGCGAGCTGCGCGGCCCCGGTCGCGGACGCGCTCGAGCGGGTGGTCAGTCCCGGCCCAGGGCGTTGAGCGCGTCGATCGCGGCCGGCGTGCTGCCGGCGATCGCCGCCGCGGCGGCGTCGACGCGCGCGGTCATGGCCGCCACGAAGTACTCGGCGGCCAGCAGCGCGCGCGCGTCGTGTTGCGCGTCGCGCAGCAGCAGGTAGCCGCACACCAGGTCGATCGCCATCTCCACGAGTCGGCGGGCGTGGAAGTCGCGGAAGGCGGCGTCGTCGCGCTCGCGGACGCGAGCGACCGACGCCGCCCACCGCTCGCGCGCCGCGCGCACGCGCGACAGCAGCTCGGGAGTGGCCGCCAGGTCCCAGGCGTCGTACTCGTCGAGCCGGCCGGCCATGGTCCCCGACAGCACGCCGCCGATCGCGGCCACGACCTGCAGCTGCGTCGTCCCCTCGTAGATGTTGGTGATGCGCGCGTCGCGGGCGTGGCGCTCGACGGCGAAGTCGCGCATGTAGCCCGAGCCGCCGTGGATCTGCAGCGAGTCGTAGGCGGCCTTGTTGGCCATCTCGGTCGCCAGGGCCTTGGCCAGCGGCGTGTAGAGCGCGGCGAGGCGGCTGTACCGCTTGGCCTCGCCGCGCAGCGCCTTGAGCTCGTCGTCGGGCGGGGCGGGGAGCTCGCCCGCGGCGATCCGCTCGAGGCGGCTCTCCAGGCCCTCCTTCATGTCGACGACGATCGCCGTCTCGTACAGGAGCGCGCGGGAGGCCTCGATCGCCACCTTCATGTCGGCGAGCATCGCGGACACCGCCGTCAGGTCGCGGATCGGGCCGCCGAACTGGACACGCTCGTCGGCATACTTGCTGGCGGCGCGGTAGGCGGCCTCGGCGATGCCCTGCGCCTGGGCCGCGATGGCGATGCGAGCGCCGTTCATGAGGCTCATCACGTACGTGGTGAGCCCCCTGCGGCGCTCGCCCACGAGCTTCGCCGGCGCGTCGGTGAACTGCAGCTCGCAGGTCGGCGAGCCGTGGATGCCCAGCTTGTCCTCGAGGCGGCGGATCTTCATGTGCTCGTCGCGCTCGTAGAGGAACATCGACAGGCCGCGGGCGTCGGTCGTGCCCTCTTCGCTGCGGGCCAGCACCAGGCTGATCGTGCCGCAGCCGTTGGTGATGAAGCGCTTGACGCCGTTCAGGCGCCAGACGCCGTCGCCGCCGAGCGTCGCCTTGAGCTGCACGTTCTGCAGGTCGCTGCCGGCTTCGGGCTCGGTGAGCGCCATCGAACCGGTGACCTCACCGCCGGCGAAGCGCGGCAAGTAGGCCGACTTCATCTCGTCGTCGCCGAACTTGTTGACCGTCTCGGCGATGTCCTGCAGGCCGAAGACGTTCATCAGCGCCGGATCGGCGCGCGAGATCATCTCGACGATCATGACGCTGATCGTGACGGGGAAGTTGAGGCCGCCGTACCGGCGCGGCAGCGTGATGCCCATGAGCTCGGCCTGGGTGAGGCGCTCCAGCGCCTCGCTGATGCCCGGCGCGTAGCAGACCTCGCCGTCGATCAGCTGCGAGCCCTCGCGGTCGACGTCCTCGGCCCGCGGCGCCACGAACTCGCCGGCGATGTCGCCGACGATGTCCAGCGAGCGACGGTAGGAGTCGATCGCGTCCTCGTAGTCGCGCGGGGCGTAGACGAACTCGCGCGCCTGGGCGTAGTCGTCCTCGCGCATGGCCACCACGCGCCGCAGGTCGAGCGCGTCGAGGCGGCGGGCGAGGTCGGGGTTGTCGGTGAAGTAGTTGCTCACGCCGACGCTCCCTTCGAGCGGTAGGCCTTGATGATCCTGGGGACCACGTCGTGCAGGTCGCCGACGATGCCGTAGTGGGCGACCGAGAAGATCGGCGCCAGCGGGTCGGTGTTGATGGCGAGGATCCGGGACGACTGGTCCATGCCGGCGCGGTGCTGGACCGAGCCCGAGATGCCGGCGGCGATGTAGAGCTTGGGCCGCACCGTGGTGCCGGTCTGGCCGACCTGGTGGTCGCGGGCGATCCAGCCGGCGTCGACGGCGGCGCGGGAGGCGCCGACCACGCCGCCCAGGGTCTGCGCCAGGTCGTGGAGCAGCGCGAAGCCGGCGGCGGAGCCGACGCCCGCGCCGCCCGACACGATCACCCGCGCGCCCTTGAGGTCGACCGACTTCTCCTCGGCGGCCCGGGCCACGAGCTCGACGACGAAGTCCTCGTCGTCGAGCAGCACCGCGCCGCCGGCCGACACGGGCTTGCCGTTGCCGGGCAGCTCCGCGGCGGTGACCCGCTGGACGGGGATCGGCACGGTCTGCCCGAGCCGTGTCTCGTCGGGCTCGGGCAGGCGGAAGACGCCCTCGCGCACGGTCGCCATCTGCGGGCGATGCTCGGGGCTGACGATCGTGGCGATGATGTTGCCGCCGAAGGCGGGGCGGATCTGGTAGAGCAGGTCGGTGTACTCGACGCCTTTGGTCGTGTGGCCGCCGATCTGCAAGTCGGTACAGTCGGCGGTCAGGCCCGTGCGCAGCGCGCTGGCCACGCGCGGCGCCAGGTCGCGGCCGGTCGTGGTGGCGCCGTAGAGCACGATCTGTGGCAGGTGACGGCGCACCGCCTCGGTCACGACGCGGGAATGGGGCAGCGCCAGGTAGTCGCGCAGCGCCTCGTGGTCGGCGACGTAGACGGTGTCGGCGCCGTGGGCGACGAGGGCGCCGGTCAAGCCGGTCACTCCGTGACCGGCCACCACGGCGCCCACGCCGGCGCCGAGGCGGTCGGCGAGCTCGCGGGCGCGGCCCAGCAGCTCGAGGCTGACTTCGGCGGCGCGCCCGCCGTTCACCTCGACGTACACCCAGACCTGGCCCTCGCGCGACGCGAGCGCCGCGTTCGCGTCGCCGGCCTCCGGATTAGCCAAGGATGTGCTCCTCGATCAGCTCGCGTACGAGCCCGGCCACGCCGTCGTCGGTCGGTTCCACGAGCCTGGCCTCGGCGCCCGAGAGCACGACGCTCTCGATGTCCTTGACGCGCGTCGGCGAGCCCTTGAGGCCGGTCATCTCCGGCGTCGCCTCGATCGCCTGCGCGCCCCACTGCACCACCCGGGCCCGGCAGACGGGCTCGCCGCCGCGGCCGATCATGCACACCTCGGCCTCGTCGCTGTCGGGGTCGAGGTAGCTGTCGTCGTACTCGGGCATCGCCTCGGCGACGGCGCCCTTGTACGTCATGACCAGCTTGACGCTGGGCGGCCGCGGCTCGTTGGCGTCTGAGGTGACCGTGAGCAGAGCCGGCAGCGCGCTGCGCAGCGTCTCGGAGCCGCCCTCGATCGAGCGCGTGGCCGTGACCGAGCCGCCGCGCCCGTCGTCGGGCGCGACGACCTCGTCGATCCGGCTCACGCAGGTGATCTGCGGCAGGTCGAGCTTCTCGGCCGTCTGGGGACCGACCTGGGCGGTGTCGCCGTCGATGGCTTGCCGGCCGCACAGGACCAGGTCGGACCCGCCCAGCTTGCGCACGGCCTGGGCCAGCGCGTAGCTGGTGGCCAGCGTGTCGGCTCCGGCGAACGCCTTGTCGGTCAGCAGCACCACTTCGTCGGCGCCGCGGAACAGCGACTCGCGCAGCACCTGCACGGCCGCCGGCGGGCCCATCGTCAGCACGGTCACGCGCCCGCCGTGGCGCTCCTTCAGGCGCAGCGCCTCTTCGAGGGCGTTGAGGTCTTCGGGGTTGAAGACGGCCGGCAGCGCGGCGCGGTTGATCGTCCCGTCCTCCTTCATCGCCTCGCCGGTCACGTTGGCCGTGTCGGGGACCTGCTTGACCAGGACGATGATGCGCAGGCTCAAGCGTCGCTCCTCGCCGTGGCGGCGGCCGGGCCGTCGTCGGGCACGAGGCGCGGCCCGGCCGCCGCCACTTCGGGCGATGCCACGCCCTTGTACTGGGCGAAGTTGTCGGCGAACATGCGCGCCAGGCGCGCGGCAGCCTCGTCGTAGGCCGCCTTGTCGGTCCAGGTGTTGCGCGGCCACAGCAGCGTCGCGTCGACGCCGGGGCACGAATCGGGCACCAGGATGCCGAACACCGGGTCGGGCGTGAACGACACCCGGGCCAGCTTGCCGTCGAGCGCCGCCGACAGCACGCGCCGCGTGGTGCGGATGCTCATCCGGCGGCCCGTGCCGTACGGGCCGCCGGTCCAGCCGGTGTTGACCAGCCAGCAGTCGGTCTCGTGCCAGGTGAGGCGCTCGGCCAGCATGTTGGCGTAGACGGTCGGGTGCAGCGGCATGAATGGCGCCCCGAAGCAGGTGGAAAACGTCGGCTTGGGCTCGTCGACGCCCACCTCGGTGCCGGCCACCTTGGCCGTGAACCCCGACACGAAGTGGTAGTTGGCCATCTCGGGCGTGAGCCTGGCGATCGGCGGCAGCACACCGAAGGCGTCGCAGGTGAGGAAGAAGACGTTGCGCGGATGGTCGCCGACGCCGCCGAGGACCGCCCCGGGGATGTGGTCGATGGGGTACGTGGCGCGCGTGTTCTCGGTCAGGAAGTCGCTGTCCCAGTCGATGGCGCGCGTCTGCGGGTCGATGATCACGTTCTCGAGGATCGAGCCGAACCTGATGGCGTGGTAGATCTGCGGCTCGGCCTCTTCGCTCAGGCGGATCGTCTTGGCGTAGCAGCCGCCCTCGAAGTTGAAGATGCTGTGGTCGCTCCACCCATGCTCGTCGTCGCCGATCAGGCGCCGGTCGGGGTCGGCCGAGAGGGTGGTCTTGCCGGTGCCGGAAAGGCCGAAGAACAGCGCCACGTCGCCGGTCTTCCCCACGTTGGCCGAGCAGTGCATGGGCAGCACGTTGCGCTGCGGCAGCAGGTAGTTCATGACCGTGAACAGGGCCTTCTTCATCTCGCCGCCGTACATGCTGCCGAGGATCAGGACGAGCTTGCGCGAGAAGCTGATCCCCACGAAGACGGAGCTGCGGGTGCCGTCGTAGTCGGCGCTCGCGCGCAGGGCGCCGCAGTTGATGACCGTGAAGCCGGGCTCGAACTCGGCGAGCTCGACCGGCGTGGGCCGCAGGAGCAGCGTGTTGGCGAACAGCGCGTGCCAGGTGGTGTCGGCGATCACGCGCACCGGCAGACGGTAGGTGCGCTCGGCCCCGACGAAGCCGTCGAACACGTAGAGGTCGCGGTGGTGCAGATAGCCGCGGGCCTTGTCGAGCAGCTTGTCGAACAGCGCTGGCGAGCAGGGCATGTTGATGTCGCCCCAGCAGACGGTGTCGGCCGCCGGCTCGTCGACGATGCAGCGGTCCTGGGGCGAGCGGCCCGACGGCTCGCCGGTCTTGACCACGAGCGCTCCGTTGGCCGCCAGGATGCCCTCGCCGCGCGCCAGCGCGCGAGCGATCAGCTCCGCGGGCGGCAGGTTGTGGTGGACGTCGCGGAGGCCGCCGATGCCGAGGGCTTCGAGGTGTTCGGTGAGGTTCATCGTGGGCACCACCGGTGGACGGATGGGCGGGCCGGCAGGCCCCGCCGGCTCGGGCCTCGGATGCTACCTGACGGCGAGGCGGTTGGCAAAGACGCTGCCGGCGGCCGGGTCCGCCGGCGCCGCGTCAAGTCGGCCCCGGCGCGTGCCGATATCGTCTAGGGCTATGGAGGATGCGGGCATCCGCGCGCCGCAAGGCGCCATCGGGGGAGACGTGGACCACGCCCTTGCCGCGGCCGCGCGCAAGGTCGCCGCCCTCGAGAGCATCGCCCAGGCGGTAGCCGCCAGCGACGAGCTCGAGACGGTGCTTCGCGGCGTGGCCTCGACGATCGGGGAAAGCCTCGGCTTCCCCGAGTGCAACATCTACGAGTACAACGACGGGACGGGGAGCTTCCGCGTGCTGGCCGCCTTCGACGGCGGGGTCGCGCCGGCCGACGAATGGGTCGGCCGGATGGTCGATTACGCCGAGATCGCCGTCGGCGCCCAGTCGCTGATCACCGGCCGGCCGGCGGCCGTCCACTCCCGCGACGATCCGCAGCTCGGCGACGTGGAGAGACGCCTCATGGAGAGCTACGGCGAGCACGTCCTGCTCACCGTGCCGATGTACTTCGCAGGCCGCCGCGTGGGCGTGATCGAGCTGGTCGACACCGACCCGCGGCACCGGATCGGCGAGGACGACGTCTCCCTCGCCCAGGCCATGGCCAACCAGGCAGTGGCCGCGATCCAGAACGCGAAGTCGCTCGATTCGCTGCGCTCGTTCCACCTGAACAGTCTCAGCGCGCTCGCGTCGGCGCTGAACGCCAAGGACACGTACACTCACGGCCACGCCTCGCGTGTGGCCGCGTATGCCGTGTTCCTCTGCCGCGAGCTCGGGGTCGACGAGCGGCTCACGGCCGAGCTCGAGAAGGCCTGCTACCTGCACGACATCGGCAAGATCGGGGTGACCGACCGCATCCTCCAGAAGCGGGGCCGCCTGAACCTCGAGGAGCGGGCGCTGATGCAGACGCACGCCGGGATCAGCGCCCGCATCATCGAGCCGCTGTTCAGCGGCGAGGTCGTCGAGGCCGTGCGCCACCACCACGAGGCGTGGAACGGCAGCGGCTATCCCGACGGTCTGCACGGCGACGAGATCCCGCTCCTCGCCCGGCTCATGCACATCGTCGACTCGTACGACGCCATGTCGTACTCGCGTCCCTACGCGCGCGCCCGTGGGTACGCGCAGGCCGTGGAAGAGATCAGGCGCGGCGCCGGCGTCCATTTCGACCCCGACCTCGTGGAGCCGTTCCTGAGCGTGCTGGCGCGCATGCAGGAGCGGCGGCTGCGAGTGGCGGAGATCGCCCAGGAGGCGGCCTCGCTGATCGACGGCGACGAGCACTCCCGGCTCGTGGCCGAGTTCCAGGAGGATTCGCCCGTGTACCGCGAGATGGTCGCGACTCTGCGGCGGGTGCGCGCCGCGCACCCCGAGGTGCGGTACATCACCACCGCGGTGCTGCGCGATGACACCGCCCGGTTCGTGCTCGACGCGGAGGAGGATCCCGAGCTGCGCTCCCGGATCGGCGATCCCTATCCGTACTTCCTCGACTCGCCCCGTCTGGCCGATCTCTGGCACACGCGTGAGGCGAGCGGCAGTCTCTACGAGCACTGGTTCGGCGGCGAGGAGAACGTCCTCTACGTCGACGAGTGGGGCATCTGGCTGTGCGGCTCGGCGGTGATCTACAACCGACGCGGCGAGGCCGTGGGCGTCGTGAACGTCGACGTCCCCGCCCTGGAGATGGACCCGACGAACAGCGGCGCCCAGCAGATGTTCAACGCCCTGATGCACGACGTCGACCTGCAGCTGGCCACGTCGCGCGTGCTCGAGATCACCGACGAGCTGTCCGGGCTGTACAACCACCGCTTCTTCCACGACCAGCTGGCGCGCGAGATCGTCCTCGCCGACGAGGAGTTGCGCACCGTCTGCGTGCTGCTGATCGACCTCGTCGGGTTCGCGAAGGTCAACGAGGCCCGGGGATACGCCCACGGGGACCTGGTGATCCATTCTGTGGGACAGCGCCTGGCCGGGCTGGTGCTGCCCGAGGAGGTCTGCGCCAGGATCGTCGCCGACCGGTTCGGCGTGATCACCACCGGCCGCGACGTGGAGCACGCCGCCGCGCTGGCCGGGCAGATCCAAGCCAGCCTCGCGGCGGACCTCGCGAAGGCGGGCGAGGGCATCGACATCGCGATCGGCGTGGCCGCCTACCCCGACCACGGGATCACGAGCAAGAGCCTGGTGATGGCGGCCGAGCAGGTCCTGCGGCGGGCCAAGAGACCGAAGGCTGCTAGGGTTGCGGTCGCCGAGGCGTCTGTTTGACGCCTCGGCGACCGCAACCTACCATAGCCTTCGAGGAGCCTGCCGTGCGGCGATCTGCCATGAGCTGTCTGACACCCCAGCGCCGCTTGGCGCTCCATCTTCTCGTACTCATCTGCGTGCTGTCCGCGTTCCTGGTGCTGCCCGGCCCCTCGTTCGCCCGTTCCGCCGCGACGGCCGCCGACGCCGTCGTGGTCGCGCCTGCCGGCGCGACCGGCAACGGCGTCGGCTACCTTGCCGACCGGGTAGCGACCGCCGGAGGCCGCCTCGACGTCACCCTCTCGTCGCGCGTCGGCATCTGCCGCGTCGACGCGGAGGCGGCGCGGCGGCTGCGCGCGGCCGGCTTCGCCGTGCTGCGCGCCGGCGCCGCGCCGCCGGCCGACGCCCCGGCCGGCGTGAGCGTCGGGCTCGCGGCGCTCGACCGCCTGCGCCAGAACCGTCTCGGCGAGCCGCTGACGCTGCGCAGCGACCTGCAGCCGGTCCCCAACGACGTACGCGGCCAGGCGATCGACCAGGCCGCCGGGCTCACGCCTCCGGACACGCGGCTCGGGCTGCTGCCGAGCGCGACCGAGCCGGCCGCGTTCGCCGCCGGCACAGTCGCCGTCAGCGTGATCTTCGTCGAGAGCCAGCCGCCGATGGCGCCGGGCCAGACCAACGCGCAGGACTGGTCGCAGGCCCGTATCGACGCCGTCCAGGCCAAGATCGCGACCGCCCTCAGCTGGTGGTCGACGACCAACCCTTCCGCCGACCTCACCTTCGTGCTGCCGCCGTCGGGCGCCCTGGGCGCCCCCGCCGTCGACACGACCAGCTACGAGCCGATCGAGAACTCGTCGCTCAGCGACGGGCTGTGGCGGCACCAGATCATGCAGGCGCTCGGCTTCTCGAACAGCACCGACGACCCGCCGCCCGAGGTCTCCTACGACGACGCGGTGCGCAAGGCCAACGGCGCCGACTGGGCCTTCACCGTGTACGTGGTCGACGACAACAACGGCTACCCGGCCAACGGCGGCGCCTTCCCCGACGGTTTGTTCGCCTACACGTTCGACCTCTTCGGCCCCTACATGGTGATGACGTACCACAACGACGGGTACGGTCCGGGCCTCTTCGACGCGGTCATGGCCCACGAGATGGGCCACGTCTTCGGCGCCCTCGACGAGTACCGGGCGCCGCTCGGTTACCCGAGCAGCGGCGGCTACTACTCCGGCTACCTGTGGGTCAAGAACCGCAACGCCGTCGTCGGCGGCTCGACAAACGATGTGTGCATCATGCGGGGCGGCCAGGAGGGGGTCGCGGCCTACGAAGGCGGCGGGACCTACGCCGGTCGACCGATCAGGTTCGGCGGTATCTGTCAGGCCAGCCGCGGCCAGGTAGGCTGGCGCGACAGCGATCGCGACGGCGTGCCCGATGTGATCGACACGACGCCGACGGTGACCCTCGGCGGCGAGTCGGCGAGCGGCGCCGCCGTGACCGTCACCGGCACCGTGCACGAGAACCCCTGGCCGCGCGGCCACAACGCGCAGGGTGAGGCGTTCACCCACAACATCAGTTACCTCGTACCGCACGACGTGCGGTACAGCGTCGACGGCGGCGCCGTGACCGGCGCGGTCTCGGCGACCGACGGCGCCTTCGACGAGGCCTCAGAGCACGTCACGCTCACCACGCCGGCGCTCGGACCGGGCCCCGACGCGGCGGCGCCGACCCACCACACGCTCACCGTCGAGGCCACGACGGGCCACACCGCCGGCCTCACGCGCGACGTCTGGGGCGCCGCCGGCCTGACCACGCAGCCGGTGCTGACCCTCGACCTCGGCGGCAAGACCTCGCAGACGATCGTCCTCGGCAAGGCAGCCGCGGTGCACGTCACCAGCGCCAGTGGCGGCTATCCGATCCCGTGGCTCTCCTTGCAGCTGACCGGCTCGGGCGGCGGCGCGAAGGCGCTGGCGACCAACGCGGCCGGCGGCTGGAAGGGCAGCGTCTCGCCTTCGGCCACCACGAGCTACCGGGCCGACTTCGCCGGCGCCGGCGACTTCCTCGCCGCTCAGAGCGGCAGCGTCACAGTGTCCGTGAGGCCCGTGCTGACCGTCACCCGCGGCGCCGGCCCCATCGGCATGAAGGGACACATGAGCGTGGGCTGCGTGTTCCGGCCGGCGCGCAAGGGAGTCTCGCTGAACCTCCAGGAGACCAGAGACGGCGGCGCCACCTGGAAGACCGTGGCGACGAAGACCACCGGCGGCGCCTCGAACGTCTCGTTCTCGTACCGGCCGACGCACCGCGGCTCCGTCGTGCTCCGCGTGCTGTTCGCCGGCGACGTCCGGAACGTGCGGGCGAGCGCCCGCGTGCCGGTCTTCAGCGTCAGGTAGCACGCGGGCGCTCGCCCGCCCTCGGCACGGCCGCCCGACCTCGCGGCCCCCCCGGCTGGCACAACTTCCACACAGTGATAACGTTGCCTCACGTGCTTCCGAGGGGATGAAAGGAGTCTTCATGCACGGTGATCCTTCCAGGCGCCGGCGGCTCGGGTTCGCCGTCGTCGCGATCCTGGTTCTGGCTCTGGGCTTCGCCTTGGTCGTGGCCGCCTGCGGTAGCAGCGGCAGCAGCGGTGGGTCCGCCACGACGGGCGGGACACCCGTCAAGGGCGGCACCCTGATCGCCACATGGCAGGCCGACCCGCAGTACCTCGACCCGGCGCTCGACTTCGAGGGCAACGGCTGGGCGATGGAACACTTGGTCTTCAACACGCTGCTCACGTATGCGCAGGGCAGCGGCACGGCCGGCACCAAGCTCGTCCCCGACCTGGCGACGGAGGTCCCCACGCCGACCGACGGCGGCAAGGCCTACACCTTCCACATCAAGCCGGGCATCAAGTTCGCGCCGCCGGTGAACCGCGAGGTGACGGCCCAGGACATCGTCTACAGCTTCAACCGCATGATGAACCTGCCGAAGGCCCCGGCGAAGGGCTACTACGAGATGATCCAGGGGGTGAAGGCGGTCGAGGACGGCAAGGCCACGACCGTCTCCGGCATCAAGGCGATCGGCAAGGACACCGTGCAGATCACCCTCGTCAACGCCGATCCGACGCTGCTCAACGTGATGGCGATGCCGTTCGCGGCCGCCGTGCCCAAGGAGTGGGTCGACAAGTACGGCGACCAGTTCACCAAGCACGTCCTCGGCACCGGTCCCTACGTCCTCGACCACTGGACCGCCGGCTCGGAGATCCTGTTCGTGCGCAACACCAACTACACGGGGCCGGTCGCGTACCCCGACCAGGTCAAGATCGAGCTCGGCGTGACGCCGACGACAGCCGTGCTGAAGCTGCAGAGCGGCGAGGCCGACATCCTCGGCGACTACATCCCGCCGGCCGACTACGTGCGCGTGACGAACGACCCGAAATGGAAGAAGCAGGTCGCCGAGCAGCCGTACATCTGGCTCGACTACCTGTTCATGAACCGCAACGTCAAGCCGTTCGACAACCTGCAGGTGCGGCAGGCGCTCGAGTACGCCATCAACCGCGACAGGATCGTCAAGCTGCTCTCCGGGACGGCGATCCCGCTGGCGCAGATCTTCCCCGAAGGCATGCCGGGTCACGTCGACGGAGCCACCTTCGGCTACTCGTACGACCCCGCCAAGGCCAAGCAGCTGCTGGCGCAGGCCGGGTATGCGAACGGGTTCACCGTGACGGTGTGGTCGCACAACGTCGACCCGTGGCCGAAGGTCATCCAGGCGATCGCCTACGACCTCAGCCAGGTCGGTATCACCGCCCACACCCAGACGATGAACCGCGACGCCTACTGGACGAAGATCGGCCATCCGACGGCGATCGGCATCGGGTTGAACGACTGGCTCATGGACTTCCCCGACCCCTCGGACTACGTCATCCCGCTGTTCAGCAAGAGCTCGGCGATCGTCGAGGGGACGAACCCGAGCTTCTACTGGAACCCGACCGTCGAGGCCGAGCTTAAGCAGGCGTCCGCCATGACGGACACGACTGCGCGCTACGGCCTGTACTCGAAGATGCAGGAGCAGATCATGGCCGACGCGCCGGCGGTCCCTCTGTACCAGAACAAGGCCACCACGATGTTCAGCACGCGGATGGGCGGCGTCTACATCCACCCGATCTGGATCTTCGACCTCGCCCACTACTGGATCAGCCAGTAGAGGCAGAGCACCGGCATGCCTGAACGACGAAGGGGCGGGGCGCCGCAGGCGCCCCGCCCCTTCGCACTTCAGCGCTCAGTCGTACTTCACCCGCGGGTCGAGCCAGCTGTAGGCGATGTCGACCAGCAGGTTCGAGACGACGATCAGCGTCGCCGCGAACAGCACGGTGCCCATGATCAGCGGGATGTCCTGGTTCAGGATCGCGTCCCACGCCTGCTGGCCGATGCCGGGGATGCCGAAGACGAACTCGATGACGAAGACGCCGCCGAGGAACCAGCCGATGTCCATGCCCAGCAGGGTGACGATCGGCGACCAGGCGTTGCGCATGATGTGGCGCCACACCACGACCCGCTCCGGCAGGCCTTTGGCGCGGGCCGCCTTGACGTAGTCGGCATTGAGGATGTCGAGCATCCGCGAGCGCAACATGCGCGAGTACCAGGCCGCGCCGCCGATCGCCAGGGTCAGGCCGGGTAGCACGCCGTAGATGGGGTGCGCCCAACCTTCGTAGCCGCCCAGCGGGAACAAGTGCACCTGGTAGGCGAGAAAGTAGAGCAGGATCATGCCCAGCCAGAACGACGGGGCCGCGATGCCGATGAGGCTCATGATGGTGAACGTCCGGTCCTGCACACTGTACTGCCGCAGGGCGGAAACCATCCCGATCGGGATGCCGATCAGCAGTTCGAAGATGATGCCGTACATCGCGACCATCAGGGTCGCCGGGAACCGCTGCAGGATGGAGGGCAGCACCTTCTGGCCGTTCCAGTACGACTTGCCCAGGTCGTGGTGCCGCAGTATGCCCCACATGTAGTGCGCGTACTGCTCGTACACGGGCCTGTCCAGCCACAGCTCGTGCCGGATCTGCGCTATCGTCTGGGGTGTCGCGTGGGGGCCGGCCGTGGTCTTGGCGGGGTCGGCCGGCACCAGGAACGCGATGGCGAACGTGATGAGGCTCACGAAGAAGAGCACCACGATCATCCACAGGATGCGCCGGATGAGGTACTTGCCCATCTAGCGCCGCCTCTGCTGGGGGTCGAAGGCGTCGCGCATGCCGTCGCCGACGAGGTTGAAGGCAAGCACGGTGAGCAGGATGCAGATGCCCGGATAGATGATCAGGTGAGGAGCGGCCAGGTAGTAGGGCTGGCCGTCCGAGATCATCTGGCCCCACGACGGCGTCGGCGGCTGCACGCCCAGGCCAAGGTAGCTCAGGACAGCCTCGAAGAGCACGGTCGTGGCGATGCCGAGGCTGGTGTAGACGATGATAGGCGCCACCAGGTGCGGCAGGATGTGGCGGTACATGACGCGGAACCAGGAGCAGCCCGTCAGCCGCGCGGCGTCGACAAACTCCTTCTCGCGGATGCTCAGCACCTCGCCGTGGATCACACGCGTCATCGGTGTCCAGTAGACGATACCGATCACCACGATCAGGACCCAGAGGGACGGCTGCACCACCGCGACGAGCGCGGCGCCGAACAGCAGGATCGGGAATGCCATCATGACGTCGGTCGCCCGCATCACGAGGGTCTCGACCCAGCCGCGGGAGTAGCCGGCGATGAGCCCGAAGATGAGGCCGAGGAGCAGCGCAAAGCCGTTGGCCAGAATGCCGATGACCAGCGACACGCGTGCGCCGTACATGAGGCGTGAGAGCATGTCGCGGCCGAGCGTGTCGGTGCCGAGCGGGAACTTGTGGCTGGGGCCCACCGGCAGACCGTTCATCTTGAGACCGTCGTCGTACTGCGTGATCGGACTGTGGACGATCCCCAAGTGGGCGAGGACGGGCGCGAAGATCGCGACCAGCACGAGGCCGACGATGATGACGAGGCCGGCCATCGCCAGCTTGTCCTTGCGGTACCGCCGCCACACCTCCGACCAGGTCCCGTGCGCCGCGATGAGCCGGGTGTCCGGCGACCAGCCCATGGCGGTCTCGGCGCCGGCGACCTCGGAGTACGCCGCGCCGTCGCCTGTCTCGAGCGCGATCTCGAACTCGGGTTCGAGACCAGCCGATCGCGTGCCGTCGAGCCTGAGCGTCTCGTCGCGGTCTGCGCGGCGGGGAGTCTCGTCGCTCACGCCGTCTCATCCTCTCCGCCGGCGCCAGCCGCCGTTGACGAGCGGTCGTGCGTGCCCCGGATCTGCGGGAAGCCCGTCTCCGTGATGAGGTGGCAGGCGGCCCAGTGGCCCGGCCGCACCTCGCGCAGCTCCGGGTCCTCGACGTCGCAGAGCCCCGCCTGGGCCGCCGGGCAGCGGGTGTGGAAATGGCAGCCCGGCGGCGGCGAGGCGGGGCTCGGCACGTCGCCCTGAAGCACGATCGCCTGCCTCTTCTCCTCCACGACGGGATCGGGGATCGGCACCGCCGACAGCAGCGCCTGGGTGTATGGGTGCATCGCCGACTCGTAGAGCGTCTGGTTGCTCGCCAGCTCGACGATGCGGCCGAGGTACATCACGGCCACCCGGTCGGAGATGTGGCGCACGACCGACAGGTCGTGCGCGATGAAGAGGTACGTCAGGCCGAGCTCTCTTTGGAGCTTCTCGAGCAGGTTGATGATCTGGGCCCGGATCGAGACGTCGAGGGCGCTGATCGGCTCGTCGCAGACGATGAAGTTGGGTTCGACCGCCAGGGCCCGGGCGATGCCGATGCGCTGGCGCTGGCCGCCGGAGAACTCGTGCGGGTAGCGGTTGAGCGTGTTGGGGTTGATGCCCACCAGGCTCAACAGGTCGCGCACGCGCTGCTCGCGCTCCTTGCGCGGACACAGCTTGAAGACCAGCAGTGGCTCGCCGACAATGTCGCCCACCGTCATCCGGGCGTTCAGCGAGGCGTACGGGTCCTGGAAGATCATCTGCATGCGGCGGCGCTGCTGGCGCAACGCACGCCCGCGCAGACGGGCGAGGTCGGCGCCCTCGTAGAGGACGCGGCCGTCGGTCGGCGTGATGAGCTGCAGGATGGCGCGCCCCGTCGTCGACTTGCCGCAGCCCGACTCGCCGACCAGCCCCAGCGTCTCGCCCTTCATGACCTTGAGCGACACGCCGTCGACGGCGCGCACGGCGCCGATCTTGCGCTGCACGACGATGCCCGAAGTGATCGGGAAGTGGACCTTCAGGCGGTCGATCTCGATCAGGGCGGTGCCCTGCCCGTCGCCGTTCGCCGGCGTCGGGGCGCCGGCCGCCGTCGCGATGAGCCCGCCGTCGCTCACGCCGTCACCGTCCCGATCAGCTGGTCGGCGTGGATGCAGGCCGAGTGCCGTGCCGGCGCAGTCTCGACCAGGTCCGGCACCTGCTGCCAGCACTCGCGGGTCTGGCGGGAGCAGCGCGGCGCGAAGGCGCAGCCCGGCGGCAGGTGGGCGAGGTCGGGAGGCAGACCTTCGATCGAGGCCAGGCTCTCGCGGCGCGGCTCGTCGACGCGGGGCACCGAGCCCAGCAGGCCTACCGTGTAGGGGTGGTGCGGGTGCGCGAACAGCGGTTTGGCCGGCCCCGACTCGACGATCCGCCCGGCGTACATCACCAGGATCCTCTCGGTCATCCCGGCAACCACGCCCAGGTCGTGGGTGATCAGGATGATGGCCGCGTTGAAGTCGCGCGAAAGGTCGCGCATGAGCTGCAAGATCTGGGCCTGGATCGTCACGTCGAGCGCGGTCGTCGGCTCGTCGGCGAGGAGTAGCTTGGGGTTACAGCTCAGCGCGGTGGCGATCATGACGCGCTGGCGCATGCCGCCCGAGAACTGGTGTGGGTAATCCTTCATGCGGTCCTTCGCCTTGGGGATGCCCACCCGCTCGAGCAGCTCGACGCCGCGCTTGACGGCGTCGCCGTGGCTCATGTCCAGGTGGTTCTCCAGGCCCTCGGTGATCTGGCGCTCGATCGTGAGCACGGGGTTCAGCGACGTCACCGGGTCCTGGAAGATCATCGAGATGTCGCGCCCGCGCACCGACCGCACGTCCTTCTCGTCGAGCCGCAGGAGGTCGCGGCCCTCGAAGACGATGCTGCCGGTCACCGTCGCGGTGCCCATCATGCGGGTGAGCCCGAGGATGGAGAGCGCGGTGATGCTCTTGCCGCAGCCCGACTCGCCGACCAGGCCGACCAGCTCGCCGGGCCTGACGGCGAAGCTGACGTGCTCGACGGCGTGGACGGTGCCCTCCTGGCTGGCGAACTCGACCGAGAGGTCGGTCAGCTCGAGGAGTGTGCCGTTCGAGGGTGACTGGTCCACCGGGGGCAGTCTCGCTTCACGAGGGGCTGGATGCAGCGATGATACTGCTATCGGCGGGCACCGTCGCCCGGACCCGCGACGTATGAGGACAAGCGGAGGGGGATGGTAGGTGTCCGGGACGCCGCCGGGCGCCGAAAGGGCGGGGGTGAGACGCGGTGGGGACGGGATGAAACGACGGGGGTGGGGCGGGCGCCCACGGGCGCCCGCCCCACCCCCGTCGGAGCCTGTCGGCTTACTTGACGTGCACCGTCACGATGCCCGACACGATGTGGTCGACCTTGAGCCTGAAGTACCGTGTCTCAGGCTTGTCGGACCCGCTCCACTTCGTCTTCAGCGAGGTCGCGCCGGCAGACAGCGAATAGGTACGCAACGTGTGCCAGGTCGTCTTGTCCTTGGAGATCTGGAACACGGCCGTCGCGTCCGCGGTCAGGGCAGGCGTGAAGGTCCACTTGAAGACCGCCGCCGCCCCCACCGGGATCGTCTGGTTGACCGGCTTGTGCACGGTCGCGGCCTGCGCCAGCCCCGGCATGGCGAGCGCCAGGACGGCTACCAGCAGGGCCACGAACAGCGCCGCGGTCGGCAGCGGGTGTCGTGTGTGTCTACGCCTCATCGAACCTCCTCGGGTCGCGCCGGCCCCCCGGGCGCGGCGACCACACTCTATCGCGTCCTTCCCCGAAGCGCCCGCTTTGAGTCGTACTGAGGCGCTAGCCGGTCGTCGGGGCTCCGGGCCGCCGCGCTCCGGCCCGAGCCCGCGCGTGGGGTATCATTCCTCGCATGACCGAACCCGTCCGCGTCCGCTTCGCTCCCTCTCCGACCGGCTACCTGCATCTCGGCAGCGCGCGCACGGGGCTCTACAACTACATCTTCGCCCGCCAGAAGGGCGGCGCGTTCGTGCTGCGCATCGAGGACACCGACCCGTCGCGCTCGACCGACGCGGCGATCGCCCAGATCCTGTCGTCGCTGCGCGAGATGGGCCTGCACTGGGACGAGGGCCCCGGGGTCCCGGGCGCTCACGGGCCGTACCGCCAGACCGAACGCCAGGGCATCTACCACCAGCACGTCGAGCGGCTGCTGGCCGGCGGCCACCTCTATCCCTGCTTCTGCACGCCCGAGGAGCTCGAGGCCGAGCGCGCCGCGGCACAGGCCGAGAAGCGGGCCTGGGTCTACAGCGGCAGGTGCCGCGACCTGGAGCCCGAGGTGGTCCGGCGGCGGCAGGCCGACGGGCAGCCGTGGACGCTGCGCTTCGGCGTGCCCCAAGGCACGACCAGCTTCGACGACCTGCTGCGCGGCCCGGTGACCGTCGACAACGCCACCATCGGCGACTTCATCGTGCAGCGCTCCGACGGCACCGTCACGTACAACCTGGCGGTGGTGGTCGACGACGTGACGATGGAGATCACGCACGTGATCCGCGGCGACGACCACATCTCGAACACGCCCAAGCAGATCCTGGTCTACGAGGCGCTGGGCGCGCCGGCGCCGCGGTTCCTGCACATGCCGCTGCTGTTCGGCACCGATCGCAAGAAGCTCAGCAAGCGTCACGGCGCCACGAAGCTCGAGCAGCTTACGGCGATGGGCCACTGCGTCGAGGTCGTGTGCAACTACCTCTGCTTCCTGAGCACCGAGTTCGACGAGTCGATGATCGGCTGGACGCTCGACGACCTGGTCGAGAGGTTCGACGTCGAGAAGCTGGGGACGAGCGCCAGCATCTTCGACCCCGACAAGCTGCGCTGGATGAACGGGCGGTTCGTGCGGGAGCTAGGCGACGAGGCGCTCGGCGAGCGCCTCGTCGCCTATCTCACGCGCGTCGGCTTCTACGGTGATCCGCTCGGCGTCGGCCGGCTGGCCGACGAGGGGCCGCAGGCGCTCGGCGCCGTGGTCGAGGCCGGCGAAGAGGTCGCGCGTCTGGCGCCGGCCTCTCCCGACGAGGACCAGCTCGCCCTCACGCGCGCCGTCGCTCCTCTGGTGCGCGAGAAGATCGACCTGCTGGCCGAGTTCATCCCCATCGCCGGCTGGCTCTTCCGGCCGCTGGCGATCGGGGAGGAGGCGGCCGAGAAGCTGCGCGCGACGCCGGAGGCGGCGCGCGTGCTCGCCGAGGCCGCCGTGCGCCTGGCCGGCGTCGACCCGTTCACCGTCGAGCGCGTCGAGGCCGCGGTGCGCTCATTGCCCGAGGACCTCGGGGTCAAGCCCAAGGCCGTGTTCGCCGTTTTGCGCCTGGGGATGAGCGGCCAGAGCGTCACGCCGGGGCTGTTCGAGTCGCTCTGGGCGCTCGGCCGCGACGAGGCGGCCGGCCGCCTGGCCACGGCCGCTGGGCTCGTCGCCTCGTAGCCCAGCCGCCTCGTCCCGGGCCGTGCCTGCGGCCTGCGCCGGCCCCGCCCTGCGAGTAGCGTGCCGTCCGGTCCGATGCCCCAGTCTCTTGCCGCCGTTCTCTTGGCGGAGTAGCGTAGATTTCAGGGTCAATTCTTATCAGGGGGTGCCGTGATGCCGTTCCTCTCATCCCGTCTCGCCCGTCGCGGCGCCGTGGCGGCGGCCGTGGTCGCGGTCATCCTGCTGAGCGCGACCACGGCCGCCCTCGCCGCGCCGCCGGCCAACACCATCTCAACCACCGACATCCAGGCCATGCTCGACGCGCACACACCCGTCACAGGCTACTTCGACACGGTCCTGGGCGGCGCCACCATCGACACGCAGACGCCGACACCTATCCCGGTCGCCGTCAAGGCGATCCTGCCCGATGGTGGGCCGGCCGGCGACCTCATCCTGTTCGAATGCGATGCCAGCGGGCCGATCACCACCATCGGCGGCATCGCGCACGGCATGAGCGGCAGCCCGCTGTACATCGACGTAGGGGGCGGCACGTACGACCTCGCCGGCGCTGTCTCGTACGGCGACATCTTCACCACGAACTACCTTGGTCTCGCCACGCCGATCGACGACATGATCGCCGTCGAGACCGATTACATGACGACGTCGGGGCTGACGGCCGCGCACCGGGCCCCAGTCACAGCCAAGCTTGCGGCCCCGGTCAAGACAGCCAAGGCCGGCACCATCGACAGCGTCGTCGTCGCCCCGAGCAGGGCGGCGGCGGCGCGGCTCGGCCGTGCCGCCGCCGGGCCGGTCATGGCCCCGCTCACCGAGGTGCAGATCAGCGGACTCGACCACCGGAGCAAGCTCTATCAGAAGCTGGCCGCGTCGCTGACGGCGCGCGGCCTCGACATCTCGCCGTTCTCGGCCGGCGCCAGGTCGGGCGACCCGGCGCCACCCACACCTGCGGCCGGAGGCTCGCTCGGCGCCTTCTACGCCACCGGCGACGTCTCGATAGGCGCGCTCGGCACGGTCACCTACGTCGACACCGAGAACAACGTCCTGGTCGCCTTCGGCCACCCCTTCGACTGGCTCGGGCCCGACTCGCTCTTGCTCACGAGCGCCTGGGTGCAGGGTGTGTGGAGCACGAACTACGATCCCTACAAGCTCATGTCCCCGGGTGCGACCGTCGGTGAGATCACCCAGGACCGGGCGGCCGGCATCGCCGGCACGCTCGGCGCGACGCCGGCGGCCGTGCCGGTCCACTCGCACGCCACCATGGGCTCGATCACCGGCACCCAGGACAGCGAGATCAGCACGTGGATCGTTCAGAACCCGCTGTTCGCCGGCCTGCCCAGCGCGGTCGCCGGCGCCGTCATGCTCAAGGCGGCCGATGCCTCGTTGGTGCCCGGCAGTGCCACGTCCGACGTGACCATCCACGTGACCGACGGGACGACCGACTACCCGATCGAGCGCACCAACGTCTGGAGCGACGCGTTCGACGTCACGTCTTGGGCGTCGGGCGACATCGACAGCATCCTCTCGGCGCTCGTGCCGGCGCCGGCCGGGGTGTCGGCCACGGTCACCTCCATCGACTTCTCGGCCGATCTGTCTCGCGCCCAGAAGACGGCGACCATCGACGACGTGAGCTGCCCCGGCGGCCTCAAGACCGGCAGCAACACGCTCACAGTCTCGCTGACGACGGCCGACGGCAGTGAGGTCCAGGCGCCGGTGGAACTCGACGTGCCGGCCGGGTTCCCGCGCTCGGGCACGATCGAGGTGTTCGCTGCGGCGAGCGGCGGCGACTCGGGGCTGGGCCCACTCGGCGCCTCCGCTCACGCCGGCCGGCTGGGTGCCGGCCGGAGCCTCGGCGACCTGGTGGCCGCCATCGAGGCGATGCCGACGAACAGCGACATCGAGGCGACCTTCACGCCGTATGCCGGGCCCGATGTCGGCGTGCTCGACGCGATCACCGACACGCATGCCTGGGTGGTCGACGGCGACCTCACCAAGGACACCGGGCAGCTGTCCGCGCACGCGCCATCGAAGGTGGCCAAGAGCAAGCGGTTCAGCATCGCCGGCAGGGTCGTCGCCGCCGACGGCGACACTACCGTCACCCTGTACAAGCGCACGGCCGGAGCCAGCAGCTACACGAAGGTCGGCGCGGTGCAGGCGATGGCCACCGGCGACGGCTCGGCCGTCTTCAGCAAGACGGTCGCGGGCATCAAGAAGGACACCAGCTACAAGCTGGTCTGGGACGGCGACGGCAGCCATCTGGGCGCCACCTGGGCCAAGCTTGTCCGCATCAAGAAGTAGGCGCCGCGGCGGCCGGCGCCGGTCCCGGTACGGCGAGACTACGCCGTGCCGTGAGGCGAGCAAGCGGGCGGCCGGCCGCCCGTCGTCTCAGCGGCCGTCCAGTCGGGCGATCGCGGCGGGCAGGTCGCGCAGGTGGGCGATGCGGGCGTCGTGCCGGGGCACGACGCCCGCATCGCCCCACGGCCCCGGAACCGGTGCGTCATCGGGCGCCAGCCACACCGTCCACAGCCCCACCGCCTTGGCCGCGGCGACGTCGTTGTCGTAGCGGTCGCCGACCATGACGGCCGCGCCGGGTTCCAACCCCAGGTCGGCCAGGATGCGCTCGAAGAACGCCGGCTCGGGTTTGGCGACTCCCATGGCCGCCGACGCGAAGACGCGGTCGACGTGGTGGTCGAGGCCGACCCGGGCGAGCGCGTCGAGCACCAGCGGAGCGTTCGAGAAGTCGGTGTTCGAGGCGACGGCGATCGTGTAGCGGGGCGCGAGCGCGGCGAGCGCCTCGTCGGCGCCGGGAACCATCTCGACCTCGGGCCACCCCGCCATCGGTCCCTCGTAGCGGCGCAGGTCACGCATCAGCGTGTCGCCCCAGTCGAGCAGGACGGCCCGTATCATGCCGCTCACCGCGCGTCGACGCACTCGAGGGGGATCCAGCCGCGCCGCCCGCCGCGCGCCATGCAGTACAGCCAGCCGCCGGCCTCTTCGATCACGGTGAGCCGTTCGCCGCGCACCGCGGCGAGCTCGGTCGTCTCGTAGTCGCGGACGGCCCTGCCCGTGTGGCCGTCGAGGTCGAGGAAGCTCTCGTGCACCCAGCCTTCGCCGGCCTCGTTCGAACACCAAACGAACTCGGTCCAGGTGTCATCGCGGCGCCCGACCTCGACCGTGTCGCCTGGGCGCAGGCGCAGGGGGTCGCGCTCCACCGGAGCGTGGTCGCGCGTGACGCGCACGCGTCGCGGGCCGGTCATCCCAGTCCGTTCAGTCCAGCAGGACCAGGGCGAAGAAGCGATAGGGGTCCTCGCGGCTGGTGACGACCTCGATCTCCCAGCCGACGTTGCGCACGGTCTGGAAGACGTCGACGCCGCACGACTCCATCGAGGGCCGGGCGCGTTCGGGGTGGATGCAGGGCACACTCGTGTCGCAGTCCTCGCACTCCTCGCACGGCCCGCTCGGCATGGCCCACGCCTTGTAGTAGCCGGCGAAGAACAGCTCCCGCTCGAGGTCGGTGGCCGCGCGGCGCAGCGCGAGGTGGTGATCGTCGGACTCGTCGTAGCCGGTGTTCGGACCCCGGCAAAGCAGCAGCGCGCGCCGGTACTCGTCGAGCAGGCCGCGCGTCTCGCGCGGCGTGGGGGAGTCGGGCGGGCAGGTGCGGCACTCGCCGAAGCCGTCGCAGCCGAAGCGGCACTTCATGCGCACCCAGTCGGCGGTCACCACCTGGACGGGCGCGATCGGAATGACGTCGTCCGCGCCGAGGGCTTTCGCCCTCTCGCACCAGCCTTGCAGGTCATCGTCCATGAGTCCCCCTCCGGCGCGCTCCTGACGCCCTCGAGTGTATCAGCCCGACGGGGCCGGCGGCTCCGCGTCGCGGGCGGGCGGCTCGACGGCGGCGCTGGTGGCGTCGCTCTCGAGCCGCCCGCCGAACGCGAGCCACGCCACCCCCACGACCATGACCGCGAGTGACCAGCCGGCGAGCACGTCCGAAGGGTAGTGCACGCCGAGGCAGACGCGCGAGACGCCGACCATCACCGCGCCGGCGACGGCGACGACCGCGACCAGCCAGTGCCGGCGCACCGGCCACAGGACCACGACCAGCGCCAGCGCGAACGTCATCGACGCGACCGAGTGACCGCTGGGGAACGACCAGCTGTCGATCGCGCCGTAGTACCTGGCGAACGGCGGGCGGGGCCGCTGGAGGATGAGCTTGAGGACCGGGTTCACGCCGCAGGCGGCGGCGACGCAGCCGGCCAGGAAGAGCGCCCTGACCGGCAGCCTCGCGACGAGCAGGACGCTCCCGGCGACGGTCACCATCGCGATGACCCCGAGGGCGCTGCCGCCAACGCTGAAAGCCTCCCAGACGGTGAACGATCCGTGTACGTGATGATGGACCGCGAAGCGCACCAGCCCCTGGTCGTAGCGAAACCAGACCTCGGTGAGCCGCGTGACGGCCAGGGCGACGAAGACGATGAAGGGGATGACCACCGCGCCCCACAGCACGAGCCGCCACGTCCGCCACCGGGTCGGGTCGCGGCGCGCCGGGGGAGCCGCCGCCGATACTGCCGTCGCCGCCCAGACCGCGATGGCCGCGACCACCGCGACCAGCACGGCCGTGAGCGCGGCCATCAGCCCAGGCTCGTGAGGAGTGCCGGCAGGTCGCTGAAGCGGTAGAGGATCGCCTCGGCCGACGACCGCTTGAGATCGCGTCCGTTGATGCCCACGAAGTGGATGGCGCGCAGGCCCGCGCCGTGCGCGCCCTCGATGTCGGTGCGCTGGATGTCGCCGACGTGGACGGCTTCATAGGGGGAAACGTCGAGCTCGGCCAGCGGGGTCAGGAACGCGCGGGGGTCGGGCTTGCTGAAGCCGTGCTCGTCCGAGAAGAAGAAGGCGCCGATGTGTCCGTCGATGCCGAACGAGGCCAGCACCTCGCGCAGCACGCTGCCGGGGCTGATGCCGGCGTCGCAGACGACGGCCAAGCGGTACCGCTCAGCCAGCACCGGGAGCGTCTCGGGCACGCCTTCGACCGGCCGCGGCGCCGTGTCGAGCACGACGTGCGCGAGCATGTCGACGACCTGCGCACGCACTTCCCCGGGCAGCCTGAGGCCCAGCGCGCCCAGCATCACGTCGGTCGACTCGGCCGTCGTCGGCGTGCGGTGCTCGTCGTACCAGACGCGGTCGAAGTGGTCCCACGAGGCGGCGAAGGCGCGCTCGACTGCGGGATCGTCGGGCTGGTAGCCGTACGGCCCGACGATCTCGCGCAGGCGCGCCGCCCGGAGCGCCTGGCGGTCCTCGAGCCGGTAGTCGTCGGCGAGCGTGTTCCAGAAGTCGAGCGTGACGGCACGGATCATGCGGCTAGCGTACCAGAGCGCGGGGAGCCTTGACCGCACTTCCGTAGTACCCTTGTCCACCCCGCAGGACTGGAGCGCAGCGAGACACTCAAGTGCGTTGCCCGGCCTGACGATATCGGCTTTGCCGCACCTGCCTGCGGGGGCCGCAGGCTGTTCACCCGTCCGTTGGGAGAGGGGGTGGGAGTGACTCGCGCCGACAAGGAGAGCACGGCCGCAGCGCCCAAGAGCGCCGGTCGGCCTCGCGCGACCGCTCCCCGCATCGGCGGCAAGCCTGGGGCGAACCCGCCGGAGGACATCGTCCAACGCCAGAACCTCGCCCTTCGCCGTGTCGTCGAGCAGCTCTCGGCGATGATGACCGGCGGCTTCGACCTCCCCCGCCTCGCCGCGACGATCTGCGCGGAGATCATCGACGCGCTGCCGACGGGCGCCTGCGACGCCTACGTCCGGCGCGGCAGCCCGCTCGTGTGCATCGCCAGCTACAACCTCGAGGGGTGCGACGAAGAGTACGAGAACCGGCCGTTCTCGCTGGAGCACTTCCCCATGACCCGGATGGCGGCGGACGTGGGGGAGACGGTCGTCATACCTTCGGTCGACGACCCCCGCTTGAACGAGTTCGAGCGGCAGAACCTCGAGGAGTACGACTACGCGAGCGAGCTGTGCATGCCGCTCGAGGTCGAGGGCGAGGTGGTCGGGATCATCGACGTGTTCGACTATGAGCCGCGCGACTACGCCGAGTCGCTGGACTTCGTGCGCGCCATGGGCGAGCTCTTCGCCGGCGTGCTGGCCAACAGCAACCTGGTCGAGAAGCTCAAGGACGCCAACCGCAACCTCGGCCTGCTCGCCGACGCCGGCCTCGAGTTCGGGGCGAGCCTCGACCTCGACCAGGTCCTCCGTGCGATCGTCACCGCGATGTGCACCGCCTGCGACGCCGAATGCTGCGAGATCTACCGCCTCGACCCCGACGCCGTGCGCGGCCTCGTGAGCGTCGACAAGGGGCGGTTCGTCGAGGACTTCTCGTCCGAGGCGATGCCCACGGGGGAGCTCACGGCGATGGCGATCGTCCTGCAGTCGGGCGAACCATACTCCGTGAGCGACATCGACGACCCCGGGGTGCCTCCTGACGTGCGCGCCGACTGGTCCCGCTGGGACGACATCCGCAGCGGTCTGGTCCTGCCGCTCGTCTACGGCGGCTCGCGCATGGGCGTGCTTGCCGTCTACGACTCGCGGGTGCGCGACTTCGACGCCCTCGAGCTGCCGCGCGCGCTGGCGCAGCTGGCGGCGCAGGCGATGGGCAACGCCGACCTCTACCGGCAGCTCGAGCTCCGCAGCCGCGAGGCAGAGCTCCTGAACGAGATCGCCCGGCGCACCACCGCCACCCTTGAGATGGACGAGATCGCGCGCTCCACGCTCGACGCCCTCAAGCAGCTGCTGGCGTTCGACCGGGGCGTGATCGTGGTCGAGAACGGCGAGTACGGCAGCGACGCGTACCTGTGGCGCGCCGACGGCAGAACGGAGCTGATCCCCATCACCGACGAGGTCGACCTGTTCGCCTCCGAGCTCTCACGACACCCGATCTTCGTGTTCGACGACCCGTCGCAGCTGCCGGCCGAGATCCCCGGCCTGACCGACGACGTCGTCAGCGGCGTGATGATCGCCCTGCACGGCGACGGCCGCGTGATCGGCTCGCTGGCACTGGCCAGCACGCGTCGCAACGGGCTCGGGGTCCTCGACTACAGCGTCCTGGAGCGCGTGGGCACCCATCTGTCGCTGGCCGTCGCCAACGCCCGCATGTACGAGCGCATCCAGCGCCTGCATGTGGTCAACCTCAAGGCGCTGACCTCGGCCCTGACGGCGAAGGACTACTACACGGTGGGGCACGCGGCGCGGGTCTCGGCATACATGATTCTGCTGGCGCGGCAGCTTGGTTGGGGTCTCGACCAGTCCCAGCGCATCGAGCAGGCGGCGTATCTGCACGACATCGGCAAGATCGGCATCTCCGACCGCGTGCTCCTCAAGCCGAGCGGTCTCAATCCCCACGAGTGGGAGCTCATGCGCCGGCACCCGATCTTCAGCGCCGACATCATCCGGCCGCTGTTCGCCGACGAGCTGGTGCTCGGCGTGCGGCACCACCACGAGCGCTGGGACGGCGACGGCTACCCCGACGGCCTCAGCGGCGAGGAGGTGCCGCTGGTCGCGCGGGCGATGGCGGTCGTCGACGCCTACGACGCGATGTCGTTCCGGCGCCCGTACCGCAACGCGCGCTCGTACCGCGAGTGCCTGAGCGAGCTGCACCGCTGCCGCGGCTCGCAGTTCGACCCGGCCATGGTGGACGCGTTCGCACACGTGCTGCGCGCGCTCGAGGGGCGGCGCGCCAAGGCGATCAAGGTCGCCGAAAAGGCGGCCCGGGCGATCGACGTCGAGATGCACCTCAGACTGAACGGACCCGAGGACGAGCGGCGCCGGGAGTACAAGGAGATCGCCGCCACCCTGCGGCGCATCACGGCCGAGAACCCGCCCACGCGCTACCTGCAGACGTTCGGCCAGCGCGACGGCAAGTTCGTGATGATCGTCGACCCCGACGACGACCCGGTCACCCATGTCGCCGTCGGCCGGGAGGTCTACGCCGACCAGGAACTGCCCGAGGCGTTCGCCGGCATGCGGCTCGACAGCAACGCGCTCGTGATCGACGAGTTCGGCGCCTGGGTGAGCGGCCGCGTGCCCCTGATGGGGCCGGACGGCCGCGTCGTGGCGGTCGTGGCCGCCGACCTGCCGCCGATGGCCGGGATCGACCTCGAGGGCCTGAACAGCGACGTCACCGAGACGTTCGCCGACATGGTGCGCAGCAACATCGACCAGTCGACCCGTCAGGAGCTGGAGGCGATCACCGACGGCCTCACCGGGTTGTACAACCACCGCTACCTGCACGAGCGCCTGGCAGACGAGGTCGAACGAGCCGCGGCCGACGGGAAGCCGCTCACCCTGCTGCTCTGCGACCTGGACGACTTCAAGGCCTTCAACGCGCAGCACGGATACGAGGAGGGCGACCGCGCGTTGCGCGCGGTCGCCCTCATCATCGGAGAGTGCCTCCGCGGCGTCGACCTGGTCGCCCGCTACGGCGGCGACGAGTTCGCCGCCATCCTGATCGAGACGGGACCGGCCGGCGCCGCCGAGGTCGCCGACCGCATCCGCAACGCCGTCGCCAAGGCGCGCTTCACGCCTGACCGCCAGCAGCTGACCGCGAGCCTCGGCTTCGCCTCGTTCCCCGCCCACTGCGCCAGCCGCGAGGAGCTGGTCGACAAGGCGGAGTGGGCGCGGCTGCGGGCCAAGCGCAGCGGGCGCGACGCGGTCGTCGCCTTCACGCCGCAGGCGGACTGACGCAGCGGGGGGCGGCCGGCCCGCAGCCGCGCCCACCGTCTGCCGCGCCCCGCTGCTACAATCGTCGCGACCGGCCACCCCGACCCGGGGATCACGTGATCCGCAGAGCGCCATCCTGGCTCGTCCGGCACGGCTACGTTCTCGCCGTCGCCGCCATCGCGGTCTCGACGCTCGTCTTCCTGCCCGGCCGGTCCACCTTCGCGAAGGGGCAGTGGGCCCTGCTCTACCTGCTCATCGTCGTGCTCGTGGCCGGCGCCAGCGGCACCGGCCCCGCGATCCTCGCCGCGGTCCTCGGCTTCCTCGTATGGGACTTCTTCTTCCTGCCGCCGTACCACACGCTGGTCGTCCACGACCCGAAGGACTGGCTCTCGCTCGTCGTGTTCCTCGCGGTGGGCGTGATCATGGGCATCCAGACAGGTCGGATGCGAGAGCGCGAGGAGCGGGCGGTGGCCCGCCAGCGCGAGAGCGCCCTCCTGAACCGGCTGAGCACCTCGCTCGTGTCCGAGACCTCGACCGACACGATGGCGCAGCTCGTCCTCGGCGAGGCGGTCGACCTGCTCGGCGCGGGGTCGGCGACGCTCTTCGTGCCCGGCGGCGACGGGCTGGTCGGTCTGTGCGCCGCTCCGCCGTGCGACGCCCCCGACCCGGGGGTCGCGACGCAGGCCGAGTGGGCCTTCGCGCACGACGAGCAACTGGGGCTGTCTGTCCGGGCGCCCGCGGTCGCCCGCGCCGGCGCCGCCGGCCCCGCCGGCGACGGGGGCGTCTATCTTCCGCTGCGCAGTCCGAGCGGCGTCACCGGCGTGCTCGCCGTTGGGCCGAGACCGTCGGGACGCGCCTTCGACGCCGACGACAGCCGCGTGCTCGCCTCGCTGGCGAACCTGGTCGCGGTCTTCCTCGAGCGCCAGGGGCTGCAGGCGGCGGCGACGCAGGCCGAGGCGCTGCGCGAGGCCGACCGGCTCAAGTCGAGCCTGCTGTCGTCGGTCTCCCACGAGCTGAAGACGCCGCTGGCGGCGCTGACGGCGACGGTCAGCAACCTGCTCGAGAGCGACGTCGACTGGGATGAGCAGAGCGTGCGCGACGAGCTGCGGGCGATCGTGGCCGACGTGACCCGCCTGAACAACAGCATCGGCGCGCTGCTCGACCTGTCGCGGCTCGAGGCCAGGGCGTGGGAGCCGCGGCGCGAGCCCTACGACCTCGGCGAGATCGTGGCGGCGAGCCTGGACACGGTCCCCATCCACCAGCGAGACCGTGTCGAGTTGGCCGTCCCGGACGACCTGCCCACCCTCGATGTCGACTTCGTGCAGTGGACGCGCGTGTTCCAGAACCTGCTGGAGAACGCGCTCCTGTACACCGGCGGGCGAGGGCCGGTGACGGTCGGAGCCGCCGCGACCGCCGGCGGCGTGCGCCTGTGGGTCGAGGACGAAGGGCCCGGCGTGCCGGGCGACGAACACGAGGCCGTGTTCGAGAAGTTCTACCGCGGCCGGCAGACCGGCGTCCAGGCGCCGTCGGGCACCGGTCTCGGGTTGGCGATCACGCGCGAGATCGTGCACGCGCACGGCGGCACGATCTTCGTGGAAGACGTGGCGCCTCACGGCGCGCGCTTCGTGATCGCGTTGCCGGGCGGCGCCGAGGGGGAGGCATGAGCATTCCTGAGCGACCGACGCACATCCTGGTCGTCGACGACGAGGAGCAGATCCGCCGAGCCTTGCGGTCGATCCTGGGCACGCGGGGCTACGTGCTCGACTTCGCCGAGACCGGTCAGGAGGGGCTGATCAAGGCCATCGACGACCCGCCCGACCTGGTCGTGCTCGACCTCGCGCTGCCCGACCGCAGCGGCATCGAGGTCTGCCGCGAGCTCCGCACCTGGATGGCGGCGCCGATCCTCGTCCTCTCGGTGCGCGCCGCCGACGCCGACAAGATCGAGGCTCTCGACGAGGGCGCCGACGACTACCTGACCAAGCCCTTCTCGGCCGGCGAGCTGCTGGCGCGGATCCGGGCGCTGCTGCGACGGGCGGCGGCGCTGACGGCGCCGCCGCCCGTCGTCGAGACTGGCGACCTCGTCGTCGACATCGCCCGCCGGCGGGTGACGCTGCGCGGCGACGAGGTCGCCCTCACCCCGACCGAGTTCGACATCCTCGCCTACCTCGCGCGCAACGCAGACCTCGTCGTCACCCAGAAGATGATCCTCGAGCAGGTCTGGGGCCCGGAGTGGGTCGAGGACGCCCAGACCTTGCGCGTGCACGTGAGCCACCTGCGCAAGAAGATCCAGCCCGATCCCGGCGGCCCGCGCTACATCATCACCGAGCCCGGGGTCGGGTTCCGGCTGTCGGCGCCCGAGCCGGCAGGCGGCACCGAGCCCGCCTGAGCGACCTTCGCATCAGTCCCGCGGTACGCCGGCACCGTCACGCGCTCTTAACGACGAACGTTCCGTATTCACGCGGCCATAACTCGGCTCCGGACATACTTGCGCCAGAGGGTGTCGGTCGCCCGAGCATGGTCGTGGGCCCTTGATGGCTTCGGGCGCGGGCGTCTGCCCGAGAAAGGTCGCAGCATGTGGTTCGGCATCGTCTGGCTGGCAGCGCTCGGTGTGATGCTGCTCGCGGTCTATGAGGCGACCGTGCGTCGCCTTCGTCGCCGCTAGAACGTACAGCAGGGAGCGAGGGCCGGCACGGCCGCGTGCGCCCGGGCCGGCCTTCACGCAGTCTTTACGTCTGCCCCCGGCCCCTTCACGCGAGCTTAGCGCGTCCGGGGGTAGCCTCACAGCAGGTGCGGCGGCGTGCGGTGCGTTGTTCCGCGCGTCGGCGAACGGCGAAGCAAAGGAGGATCGGGCGATGCTCACACTGGTCGGGGAGATTCTGATCGACCTGGTGTTCGTCGCGTCGGTCGTTGCCATCGTGTCGTGTCTGGCGCACCTGCTCTCGCTGACGGTCCGCGAGCAGAGGGAACTCAAGACCGCGGCCCACATGAACCCGCCGATGCGCGAGAGAACGCGCGTCGAGAGGCCGCGGATCACAAGCCTACGGCCGGGCATCGCCCGCCATCACACGTCGTCGTCGGGCTGAGCCCAGGCGACAGGTGGCGATCTCCCGGCCGTCGATGTACGGGGGCGCTCGTTCCGAGCGCCCCCTGTCGTAGACAAAGGCTGTGGCTGGCCAACGGAGCGCAGGGGACAGAGTGGTCGCGGTTACGAGAGGCTCGTTACGATGTCATGGGTGTGGTAGTCGCGCCGACAGGGTAGGAGTGCGCACGGAGCTACCGGCTTCTGGGGGCAGCCGTGGGTGACGTCTTCTATCTGCTGGTCGTTGTGCTGTTCTTCGCGCTTTCGATCGGCTACGCGCGCGTCGCGCCGAGGCTGTAGAGCCGTCGTGAACATCTCCTACCTCGTACTGGGCATCATCTCGGCCCTGCTGATCGTCTACCTGTTCTACGCACTCCTGCGACCGGAGAAGTTCTAGCGCGGGCCTAGGGGGGTCATGGGCTGGGGGATCCTGCAGATCGTCGTGTTCGTCGTGCTGCTGGGGCTGATCGCGAAGCCCCTCGGCCTGTACATGGCCCACGTCTTTCGCGGCGAGCACACGTTCCTCGACCGGGTCGTGCGCCCCGTCGAGAAGCTGACCTACCGTCTCTGCGGCGTCGACGAGACACGCGAGATGGGCGTCGTCGGCTACGCGGTCTCCCTCATCGTGTTCAACCTTGCCGTGCTTCTCTTCTTGTACCTGGTCCTGCGCCTGCAGGGTCATCTCCCCCTCAACCCGGCGCACATCCCCGACATGAGTCCCACGGTCGCCTTCAACACGGCCGTCAGCTTCGTGACCAACACGAACTGGCAGGTGTACGTCCCCGAGACATCGGTCAGCCTCCTCTCGCAGATGCTTGGGCTCGCCCGCGAGAACTTCGTCTCGGCCGCGGTCGGCATGGCCGCGGCCGCGGCGTTCATCCGCGGGCTCACGCGCCACTCCGGCAAGCAGCTCGGCAACTTCTGGGTCGACATGACGCGCAGCTTCCTCTACGTGCTGCTGCCCATCGCGATCGTCGGCACCATGGTCCTCGTCTCGCAGGGCGTCGTGCAGAACCTCAGCGGACCGACGCACGCGGTGACGGTCGAGGGGGTCACGCAGAGTATCGCCCAGGGTCCGTTCGCGTCGCAGGAGATCATCAAGGAGCTGGGCACGAACGGCGGCGGGTCGTACAACGCCAACTCGGCACACCCGTACGAGAACCCCACACCACTGACCAACCTCATCGAGATGCTGGCGCTTCTGGCCATCCCGGTCTCCTTCACCTACACGTTCGGACGCTTCGCCGGCAACCAGCGACAGGGCTGGGCGCTGTTCGCGGCCGCGATCTCGATCCTCCTCATGAGCGTCGCCGTCATGTACTGGAGCGAACAGCGGGGCAACCCGATCCTGACGAAGCTGGGCGCGGACCAGGCCTCCACCGCCACACAGGGGGGCGGCAACATGGAGGGCAAGGAGGTCCGGTTCGGGATCTCCAACTCGATCCTCTTCGCGACGGCGACGACCGACACGTCGTGCGGGGCGGTCAACAACGGTCACGACAGCCTCACCCCGATCGCCGGCGGCATGGCGATGCTCAACATCGCCCTGGGCGAGGTCGTGTTCGGCGGCGTCGGCGTCGGCATCATGGGGCTCCTCATCAACGCCATCCTGGCGGTGTTCATCGCCGGCCTCATGGTGGGCCGCACGCCGGAGTACCTGGGCAAGAAGATCGAGGGGCGCGAGATGAAGCTCGCGGTGCTCGCGGTCCTGTACTTCTGCGTGACCGCCCTGGGTTTCGCGGCGCTCGCCGCGGTACTTCCGGCCGGCAAGGACGCCGCCCTCAACCCGGGGCCGCACGGCCTCTCGGAGATCCTCTACGGCACGATCTCGCAGACCGGCAACAACGGCTGCGCCTTCGCCGGTCTGACCGCCAGCGGACGGTTCTGGAGCACCATCGGCGGGCCTCTGCATGATGTGGGGCCGCTTCTTCTTCATCATCCCGTGCCTGGCCCTGGCGAGCTCGCTGGCCGGGAAGAAGTCGGTCCCGCCCTCGCCGGGCACGTTCCCGACCACCGGACCGATCTTCGTGGTGCTGCTGGTCGGCGTGATCCTCATCGTCGGCGCGCTCACCTTCTTCCCGGCTCTGGCGCTCGGGCCGATCGTCGAGCAGTTCCTCATGAACGCCGGCAAGCTGTTCGGGGGGTGATCCGGCGGGATGGCTGAAGAGACCCACGACAAGCCCATGCGTCGCGAGACCGCCTCCATGCGCGACCTCATCTGGCCGGCGGTCCGCAGCTCCTTCGTCAAGCTCGACCCGCGCGACGTCGGGCGCAACCCGGTCATGTTCGTGGTCGAGGTCGGGAGCGTGATCACGACCTACTACTTCATCGCCGGACTCGTCCACTCGAGCAGCGACACGGCCTTCGTCGGCGCCGTCGCGTTCTGGCTGTGGTTCACGGTACTGTTCGCCAACTTCGCGACCGCCATGGCCGAGGGCCGCGGCAAGGCCCAGGCCGACGCGCTCCGCAAGATGAGGACCGAGACGTATGCGAACCTCGTGACCGACGACGGAGTCACGCAGGTGCCCGCCACGCAGCTGCGCCGCGGCGACGTCGTGATCGTGTCGGCCGGAGAGGTCATCCCCGGCGACGGCGACGTGATCGAGGGCATCGCCTCGGTCGACGAGTCCGCCATCACCGGCGAGTCCGCGCCGGTCATCCGCGAGAGCGGCGGCGACCGCAGCGCCGTCACGGGTGGCACCAAGGTGCTTTCCGACCAGATCAGGGTCCAGATCACCTCCGATCCCGGCGAGACGTTCCTCGACCGCATGATCGCCCTGGTCGAAGGCGCCCAGCGCCAGAAGACGCCCAACGAGATCGCCCTCACCATCCTGCTGGCGGGCCTCACGATCATCTTCCTCATCGTGATCGTCACCCTCCAGCCGTTCGCCATCTACAGCAACGCCCCGCAGTCGGCGACGGTGCTGATCGCGCTGCTCGTGTGCCTGATCCCAACGACGATCGGCGGTCTGCTCTCGGCGATCGGCATCGCCGGCATGGACCGCCTGGTCCGCCACAACGTGCTGGCCATGTCGGGACGCGCCGTCGAGGCGGCCGGCGACGTCGACACGCTGTTGCTCGACAAGACGGGCACGATCACCCTGGGCAACCGGCAGGCCGCCGAGTTCATCCCCATGCCAGGCGTCACCGAGGAGGAGCTCGCCGACGCGGCGCAGCTGGCCTCTCTCGCCGACGAGACGCCCGAAGGCCGTTCGATCGTCGTGCTGGCCAAGAGCTACGGGATCCGTGGGCGCCATATCGACCCGGAGAAGGCCACATTCATCGAGTTCAGCGCGGCGACCCGCATGAGCGGCGTCGACCTCGACGGGCACGCCGTGCGCAAGGGCGCCGGGGACGCGATCATCAAGTGGGTGCGGCAGCGCGGCAGCGAGGTCCCTCCCCTTCTCGAGGAGACGATCGAGCAGGTGTCCCTGCAGGGTGGGACACCGCTCGCGGTCGCGAGCGACGAGCGGGTACTCGGTGTGATCCACCTGAAGGACATCGTCAAGGGCGGCATGCGAGAGCGCTTCGACGAGCTGCGGGCGATGGGCATCCGGACGGTGATGATCACCGGCGACAACCCGCTCACCGCATCGGTCATCGCCAAGGAGGCCGGCGTCGACGACTTCCTGGCCGAGGCGACCCCCGAGACCAAGATGGAGCTCATCCGCCAGGAGCAGCAACAGGGCAAGCTGGTCGCGATGACCGGCGACGGCACGAACGACGCGCCGGCTCTGGCACAAGCCGACGTCGGCGTGGCCATGAACACCGGCACATCGGCGGCCAAGGAGGCCGGGAACATGGTCGACCTCGACTCGAACCCGACCAAGCTGATCGAGATCGTGGCCATCGGCAAGCAGCTGCTCATCACCCGCGGCTCGCTGACCACGTTCAGCATCGCCAACGACGTCGCCAAGTACTTCGCCATCATCCCGGCGATGTTCATGATCTCGTTCCCGCAGCTGCGCAGCCTCAACGTCATGGGGCTGCACTCACCGCACAGCGCCATACTGTCGGCGGTGATCTTCAACGCGATCATCATCATCCTCCTGATCCCGCTCGCCCTGCGCGGGGTCAAGTACCGGCCCTGGCCGGCGGCCCGATTGTTGCGGTACAACCTGCTCGTGTACGGCCTCGGCGGCGTGATCGCGCCGTTCGTCGGCATCAAGCTCATCGACCTGTTGCTGGTGGCTTTCCACCTGACGACGTGAGGGAGCGGTTCTCGTGAAGTACGTGTGGACGGCGATCCGCATGACGCTCGTGACGGCGGTGATCGCGGGTATCATCTACCCGCTGGTCATGACCGGTCTGGCCCAGGTCGTCTTCCCGGGCCGGGCCAACGGCAGCCTCGTCAAGGTGAACGGGCAGGTGATCGGGTCGAAGCTGATCGGGCAGCAGTTCACGGGGGCGAAGTACTTCCAGCCGCGGCCTTCGGCCGCCGGCGACGGTTACGACGCGATGGCCTCCTCGTTCTCGAACCTGGGACCGACGAACCGCGAGCTGGCCGACCGCGTGCGGACGTCCGTGGCACAGGACATCAAGGACAACCCGGGGCTGACGTTCGGCGACGTCCCCATCGACATGGTGACGACGTCGGGCAGCGGGCTCGATCCCGACATCACCGTGGCGAACGCGAGGGCACAGGCGCAGCGCGTCGCCACGGCGCGTGGCATGAGCCTGGCGGCCGTGCTCACGCTCGTGGACGACAACACCACCGGACGCGAGCTCGGGTTCCTCGGCGAGCCTCACGTCAACGTGCTGGAGCTCAACCTGGCGCTCGACGCGGCGCAAGGGTCTCCATGAGCCTTGATCCCTGATGTCCGACGGCGAAGCGGCAGGGGACGAGCCTGCGACTGAAGAGGAGATCGCGCTCAGGACGGTCCGCAACCGCGGCCGCCACAAGATCTTCCTCGGGTACGCGCCGGGCGTCGGCAAGACGTTCACGATGCTGTCCGAGGCGCAGCGACGGCTCGAACGCGGCCAGGACCTCGTCATCGGCTTCGTCGAGACCCACGGGCGCGTCGCGATCGCGGAGCTGGCGGAGGGCCTGCCGGTCATCCCGCGCAAGCGCATCGAGTACCGCGGCAAGGTCTTCGAGGAGATGGACACGGCCGCGGTCATCGCCCGCCGACCGGCGGTCGTCGCCGTCGACGAGCTGGCGCACACCAACGTCCCCGGGTCGGCGCACGAGAAGCGCTGGCAGAGCGTCGACGACATCCTTCGCGCGGGCATCGACGTGATCTCGACCGTCAACGTCCAGCACTTCGAGAGCCTGAACGACACGGTGTACGAGATCACCGGCGTGCGCGTGCGCGAGACCCTGCCGGACTCGGTGCTCGATCGCGCCGACGAGGTGGTGCTCGTCGACCTGACGACCGACGCCCTCATCAACCGGCTCAACCGCGGCGTGGTCTACGACCTCGAGAAGATCCCCGGGGCGCTCAGCAACTTCTTCCGGCGCGGCAATCTCGCCGCGCTCAGAGAGCTGGCGCTGCGCAAGACGGCCGAAGAGGTCGACGACCGGCTCCAGGAATACATCGACGACCACGAGATCGAGGCTTCCTGGGCCACCGAGGACCGTGTGGTCGTCTGCGTCAAGGCCGGCGAGGTGGCCAAGAAGCTCGTGCGTCGCGGCTACAGGCTGTCCAAGCGGCTGCAGGGCCAGCTCTGGGTCGTCCACGTGCACACGCCGGGCGAGACGCTCGGCCGGCACCACGGCGAGCTGAACGACCTCTTCGAGCTGGCGCGAGAGCTCGGGGGCCAGATCGTCGAGCTCAGCGGCGACAACGAGGCCGACGTGATCCTCGAGTTCGCCCGCGAGCACCGCGCGACGTTCATCGTCATGGGCCAGTCCAAGCGGTCGCGTCTCGACGAGGTGTTGCGAGGGTCGTCGCTCATCGCGAAGATCATGCGCACGACCGAGCACATCGACGTGCTGGTGGTGGCCGATCCGAGCAAGATCGAGGAGTAGGGGCGGGCGGGGCGGCGGAGCCGCCCCGCCCGCCCCCTCCTGCGCACTACCCGCGGCCGTCCTCCGTGAATCAGGCTCGTCTCGCGCCGCCGCGACGCGAGCTTGCGGGACGCCGTGGCGAGGTGGGAGAATCGCTGGACGCCCAGGGGCTCCCGTCTGACTGTGTCTGAGACCGCAACGACAAGCGCACCCACGCCTGCGCCCGCGTCCGGCGACCATCCGGCATCCGGGATCTGGTCCCTCGCCCAGGGCGAGGTCTTCGACCACCTCCATACCTCGCCCCGCGGCCTCACCGAGGACGAGGCCTACAAGCGTCTGCAGCAGTACGGCAAGAACGTGCTCCCCGCCAAGGTCGGGCGGCCGATCATCTACCGCTTCTTCGACCAGTTCACGACCCTCTTCGCGATCATGCTCGAGGTCGCCGCCCTGCTCGTGTTCGTCGCCGCGATGCTGTCGTCGGGCGCCGCCCGTCAGGACAACATCAACGTCACCATCGCGATCATCGGCGTCGTCATCCTGAACGCGACCATCGGCTTCTTCCAGGAGTACCGCGCCGAGAAGGCCACCGAGGCCCTGCAGAAGCTCGTGCCGCAGAACGCCAAGGTGATCCGTGACGGTGAGGTGACGATCGTCGCCGCGGCCGACCTCGTCCCCGGCGACCTGCTGGTGCTCGAGGAGGGCGACAGCATCAGCGCCGACGCGCGCCTGATCCGCCAGTACGAGATGTCGACCAACAACATCGCCCTCACCGGCGAGTCCGACGCGGTGCGCAAGACCGCCGACCCGATCGTCGAGGAAGACCTGGCCGTCATCAATATGCCGAACCTCGTGTTCATGGGCACGAGCGTCGCCGCCGGCACCGGCCAGGCGCTGGTCTTCTCGACGGGCCTGGGGACCGAGTTCGGCAAGATCTTCAAGCTCACCGCCGGCGTCGCCGAGGAGAAGTCGCCGCTGCAGCGCGAGATCGACGTGATGGCCCGCACCGTGTCGATCATCGCCCTCGTCTGTGGCGTGGCGCTGTTCGTGATGGCGCTGACGATCTTCAAGTTCGGCGCCGTCCCCGCCCTGCTGTTCGCCCTCGGCGTCATGGTCGCCCTCGTGCCCGAGGGTCTGCCGGCCACCCTCTCGGTCGCGCTCGCCATCGGCGTGCAGCGTATGGCCAAGGTCCACGCGCTGATCAAGAAGCTCTCGGGCGTGGAGACGCTGGGCTCGACCAACGTCATCTGCACCGACAAGACCGGCACGCTGACCAAGGCCGAGATGACCGTGAAGGAGATCTACGAGGCCGGGGGGACGGTGGAGGTCACCGGCGCCGGCTACGAGCCCGTCGGCGAGTTCGTGCTCGGCGACACCGCGCTGGCGAAGGACGAGGCGCGCAGGAGGCTCGAGAGCCTCCTGCGCGCCATGTCCTTCGCCAACGACGCCAAGGTGCTTGCTCCCAGCGACGACAAGGGCTGGCGCGTGGTCGGCGACCCGACCGAGGGCTGCCTGCTGGTCGCCGCGCAGAAGACCGGGTTCGACCTCACCGACGAGCTGATCGAGCGGCCCAAGATCTACGAGCTGCCGTTCGAGTCGGTGCGCAAGCGCATGTCGGTGGTCCACGTCGAAGGCGACGGCCAGCGTGCTTACGTCAAGGGCGCGCCGTCGGAGACCATCCCGCGTTGCACGCGAGCGATCCTCGACGGCAGGGTCGTGCCGATGACCGACGAGCTGCGCGACCAGATCGTCGCCCAGAACGACGAGATGTCGCGCCAGGCGCTGCGCGTGCTGGCCGTCGCCGAGCGCGACCTGCCGGGCGAGCTCACCGACTACACCCCGGACAGCGTCGAGACCGACCTGACGTTCCTCGGCTTGGTGGGGATGATCGACCCGCCGCGGCCCGAGGTGACCGAGGCGGTCGAGCAGGCGCTCACGGCCGGCATCCGGATCATCATGGTGACGGGCGACTACGGCCTCACGGCCGAAGCCATCGCCCGTCGCATCGGCATCGTCCGCGGCGACAAGCACGTACGCGTCATCACCGGGGTCGACCTCGCGGAGATGAGCTCCGACGACCTCAAGGCCGAGCTCGCGAAAGACCAGGATGTGATCTTCGCGAGGGTGGCGCCCGAGCACAAGATGGAGGTCGTCTCAGCCCTCAAGGAGACCGGTCAGATCGTCGCCGTCACCGGCGACGGCGTCAACGACGCGCCGGCGCTCAAGAAGGCCGACATCGGCGTCGCCATGGGCCTGTCGGGCACCGACGTGTCGCGCGAGGCCGCGGTCATGATCCTGCTCGACGATAGCTTCGCCAGCATCATCCACGCCGTCGAGCAGGGCCGCGGCGTCTACGCCAACGTCAAGAAGATGGTCACCTACATCTTCAGCCACAACATGGCCGAGCTGTTCCCGTTCGTCTTCTCGGCCCTGGCAGGCGTAGGCCTGGTCCCCCTCGGCGCCCTGCAGGTCCTGGCCATCGACCTCGGCTCCGACGTGCTCCCCGGCCTCGCCCTGGGCACGGAGCATCCCGAGCCCGGTGTCATGAAGCAGCCTCCCCGGGCCCGCGGCGACCGCCTGCTCAGCCGCGCGACCCTGCGCCGGGTCGTGTTCATCGGCGCCATCCAGTCGGTCTTCGCCGTGACCGGCTTCCTGTACGTGCTGCTCTCGCACGGCTGGACCTGGGGCGACGGTACCTGGATGGACCCCAGCAACCCCCACTACTCGGTCTACCGCGAGGCGATCACCATGACCCAGGCGGCGATCGTCATGTGCCAGGTCGCCAACGGCTTCGGCTGCCGGACCGAGCGCGAGTCCCTGTTCAAGATCGGGCTGTTCAGCAATCCGTGGCTCGTCTACAGCGAGATCGTCGGCATCGCCATCATGGCGGCGATCTCTTACGTACCGTTCCTGCAGGACATCTTCAAGACGGGACCGCTCACATGGGGCGACTGGCTGTTCCTCGTGGTGGCGGCCGTCACTTTGTTCTTCGCCGAGGAAGCGAGAAAATGGTTCCTGCGCCGCAAGGCGGCGCGGTGAGGAGGCTGGGCGTATGCGCGTGATCATCGTCGGATGCGGACGTGTCGGCGCCGCCACGGCGGCCGAACTGGCCAGGGCCGGTCACGAGGTGGTCGTGATCGACCGCGACGAGCGCTCGTTCCGCCTGCTTCCCAAGGCGTTCGCCGGCACGACGTTCGTGGGGACCGGGTTCGACCGCGAGGTGCTGGAGAAGGCCGGCATCCGCGAGGCCGACGCCCTGGTGGCGTCGAGCAGCGGCGACAACACCAACGCCGTCACGGCTCGCATCGCCAAAGAGGTGTACCGCGTGCCCGACGTCGTCGCGCGCATCTTCGACCCGCAGCGCGCCGACATCTACCGCCGCTACGGGATCCAGACGTTCGCGCCCACGGCCTGGAGCGTCAACAAGATCGTCGAGTTCATCGTCAGCCCCAACCTCGAGCGTGAGCTCGCGTTCGGGGCCGGGGAGGTGCAACTCATGGCCGCGTGGGTGCCGGTGCACCTCGTGGGCAAGCCCGTCAGGGACCTGGCCGCGCCCGGCGAGATCCGCGTCGCGCTGCTCATGCGCTTCGGCAAGGGCGTGATCCCCGTGTCGGGCACGGTCTTCGAGGAGGACGACCAGGTCTACGTGGTGATCCACCAGTCCGCGATCGAGAAGTTCCAGAAGATGATGGGGTGGAAGTCATGAGGATCGTCATCGCCGGCGCCGGCACGCTCGGCCGTCGCGTCGCCAGCTACACCAAGGACCAGCACGACGTGCTCGTGGTCGAGCAGTCGACACCCCGCGCCCGCGCCATCCAGGAAGAGCTCGGCGTCGCGGTGGTCACCGGCGACGCCGACGAACCGTCGGTGCTGCTGGAGGCCGGCGTCGAGCGCGCCGACGTGTTCGTCGCCGCCACCGGCCACGACGAGGACAACCTGGTGGCGTGCCTGCTGGCCAAGAACGAGTACAAGGTCAAGAAGGTCATCGCCGCCGTGCGCAACCCGCGCAACCGGTGGCTCTACAACCGCAGCTGGGGAGTGGACGTGGCGATCGACTCGGCGGAGATCGTCACCAGCCTGATCGAAGAAGAGGCCACGCTCACCGACATCGTCGAGCTGCTGAGCCTGCGCGAGGGCGAGGTCACGGTCAGCGCGATGAGCATCAGCGAGGATCACTGGGCCGCGGGCAAGAGCTTCAAGCAGATCGGCGTCGTCGAAGGCTGCGTGATGGCCGCACTGCTGCGCAACGCCGAGATCCTCGTCCCGCAGCCGGACATGGTCGTCGAGCCGGGGGATCAGCTGCTGATCATCTCGGGCGCCGGCGCCGAGTGCACGATCAGGGAGGAGCTGGCGTAGGACGCGACGAGGGGGGAGGGGCGCTCACGCGCCCCTCCCCCCTCGTCGCGTCTCAGCGCTCGAGCGGCGGCTCGCGTCTCCAGACGTGCGCCTCGAAGAGCGAGCTCAGGCGCCGCGCGAGGTCCAGGCGCCGGTGGGGCGGCGCGGCGGCGGCCGCCGCGCCGCCCTCGATGTCGATCTCCATGTAGTCCGTGCGCTCGAAGCTCGCGATCGGCGCGAACCAGCGCAGCCGCTCGGAGTGGCGCGCCGTGAAGCCATGCTGGCGGTAGAACGCCGCGCCGCGGTCGTTGCGGTCGATCACGTACAGGAACACGGCCGCCTTGCCGCGGCGCGCGGCCTCCTCGACCACCGTCTCGAGCAGCGCGCCGCCGATCCCGTTGCACTGGACCGACGGGCGGACGGCCAGCGCATCGAGGTAGAGGCGGTCGTCGGCCACCGTCACGTTGTGCAGCAGCCACATGTGGAACCAGCCGCGCAGGGCCGCGCCGAGCGGAAGATGGCGGCGCAGCACGCGCCAGGGGCGGTGATGGGCGCCGGGAAGCAGCGCGTCGTGCACGCAGGCGACGCCGACGACGCCGTCGCCCGCCGTCTCGGCGACCCACGAGTTGGGCGCCCCGTCGAGGAGCTCGGCCATGATCGGGGCGACGGCCTCCCTGTGCGTGCCGACCAGGGCGGCGGTCTTGTCGTCGAACGCCGCCGCGTACACCTCGCCGGCCGCGGCGCGGTCGGCGTCGGCCAGCGGACGCACGGTGATCGAGCATTCGGGGGCGGGCGTCGTCATACTCGACAATCGTATCTGATGGGGGCAAGCGGCGCGGAAGGGGTCGGGCGGCGCCGCGCGTGGTATAACCAACGCGACGCTAGCGAGGCTGAGGGGCGGGTGCCATGAGTGACGACATCACACCGGACGGAGCGGCCTGCAAGAGTGGCTCCGGCTTCACCGTGCCGGGTACCGAAGAGACCGTGTGTCCGGAGGACGCCGACCTGGCGCTCTGCGCCCATTGCGGCGCCACGCTGTCGCCCAACTCCGAGTTCTGCCAGGTCTGCGCCGTCGCCGTCAGCGGCGGCGAGAGTCCCGGCGACCACGAGGCACACGACCACCACCACACCTCAGGGGACGACACGTGACGCTGGTCACGCCGACGTCGCGCTTCGCGCCCGCGGCGTGACTGCGCGGCTGCCCGACGACGTCGGTCTGACGAGCGGCGGCTACCCCGACGACACGCTCGCCGGCGCCCTCGAGCGCATCGGCTCCATGAGCTCGCTGGCCGAGGTCGCCTCTTGGGAGCCGGCGCACAGCATCGCCGACCCGGCCAACGAAGCCGCGGCCGCAGCGTGCGGCCTGCGTCTCACCGTCCACGGCCCCTTCATCGGCCTCGATCCCGGCGCCGTCGACGAAGACGAACGCCGCGCGACCGTCGCCGAGCACCGGCGGCACGCCGAGGCGGCGGCGCGCGTGGGAGCGCTGGTGTACGTGGTGCATCCCGACTACAGCGAGAGGCCGATGGTGCGCGACGACGCGGTGAGGGCGGCGCTGGGGCGCACGATCGCCGACCTGACGGCGATGCAACGCGAGCTGGAGCTGCCGATCGCCATCGAGAACATGCCCGGCGCGGACCACTCACACTTCGTGGCTCCGGGAGAGCTCGACCTGGGTGAGCTGGGCTTCGTGCTCGACACCGGCCACGCCGCGATCAGCGGCACGCTCGAAGCGTTCCTGCGCGACCCGCGGGCGAGGCTCACGCACGTGCACCTGCACGACAACCGCGGGCCGGTCGACGACGACGACCCGCACGACGCCCTGGGGCGGGGGATCGTCGACGCGTCCGGGGTACTGGCGACGGCGCGCGCCGCCGGCGCCACGGTGATCCTCGAGATCCTGAGCGAGCCCGGGATCGTCGAGAGCATCGCGTACCTGCGGGAGCTCGGAGAGATCTGAGGACCCTCGGGGGCGGGGCGGCCGTATCGGCCGCCCCGCCCCCGTCCCTTACTTCGTGTCGATCGACAGCTGGCTGGCGCCGCCGCTGAACCGCACCTCGTAGCGGTCTTGCGCCTGGGCGAAGCCGGGCGACTCGACGTGACTGCGGCCGGCGACCGAACCCAGCGCCTTGCCGTCGAAGACGAGCTGGCTGGCGCCGCCGCTCAGGACCGCCTGCAAGGCGGTCCCCGCGGGCCGGTGGATCTTCACCTGGCTGGCGCCTCCCGAAAGGCGGACGGGCACCATGCCGCTCGGCGCCGGCAGCCAGATCTCGGCGTCGCTGGCGCCGCCGCCGACGGACAGCGAGCGCAGTTCGATGCCGCGCAGGTCGGCCTCGAGCTGCCACATGCCGCCCTTGAGCTCGATCTCCCAGGGCACGGCCGTGGTGATCCAGATGTCGGAGACGGCGCCGCGCCAGTCGAACGGGCGGAACCGCCGCTTGTGCCCGATGGTCACCGTCCCGCCGTCGACCGTGATGTCCGGCGTGCCGCCCTTGAACTCGCCCCGGTAGAGCTCGGTCAGGGCCGGGTCGGCCTGCAGCGTCACCGTCGAAGCGCCCTTGGTGAACTCGAGGCGGCCGACGGTGACCCCGGTGAGCGGCGCGTCGAAGGTCTGCTCGCCGGCCGCCCCGGCGTCGGCCTCGGCCGCCGGAGCGGCCACCGCCTGCACCTGCGCCTCGTAGAACTCGCGCACGCCGCGGATGTAGTCGCGGATCGTGGTGACTCCGGCATCGTCGAGCTCGGTCAGGCGCGCGCGACTGGCCAGCTCCACCTCGCCCCAGACGCGCGCGCCCAGCTCGCGGGTGGCGGCGGTGGAGGTGACCAGCACGCGGCGGCGGTCGGTGGGGTCCGCGACCCGGTTGGCGTAGCCGCCGCGCTCCATGCGGTCGAGCACGGTCGTGATGGCGCCGGGGGTGAGGCCGCTCTCCTCGGCCAGCTCGCCGGCGGTCACGCGGCCGCGGCGGTACAGGATCCCGAGGCAGCGCAGGTCGGTGCGGTTGAGCCCGAACTCGGTGGCCACGGCCTCGTCGAGGCGGTCGGCCGTGCGCCGCAGCTCGCCCAGCTCGGCGCCCACCTCGTCGATCAGTCTGTCGTGCGTGTCGCTCATGTCGCTCGCCTCGCTCCAAGGGAAGGGGCCTACGAGCGCTCGTGGCCCGTATCCTAATCGATTGTCGGCAAGAACAATACCACGAGAAAGATGTTTGACAACTAAACTATCGTGCAACTAAACTGTGCCAGCAACGAAACGATGCCCGGCCAGCCAGGCGCGAGAAAGCCGTTTGGTGGCCGGGATGGAACGAGAAAGGCGGGTCCGATGGCGAAGGTGATCGAAGTCCGGGGTCTCGTGAAGACCTACGGCAAGGACGTGCGAGCGCTCGATGGACTCGACTTGAGCGTCGAGGCAGGGAGCGTGTTCGGGCTGCTGGGGCCCAACGGGGCCGGAAAGTCCACCGCGGTCAAAGTGCTGACGACGCTGGCGCGCCCCGACGCAGGCGAGGCGCGCGTGGCGGGCCTCGACGTCGTGAAGGACGCGGCGGCCGTGCGGCGCGTGATCGGCGTCATCGCCCAGAAGTCTGGCCTCGACCGGGCGGCGACCGGCCGCGAGAACGTGCGGCTGCAGGGTCACATGTACGGGATGCGGGGAAGGGCGCTCGAGGAGCGCGTCTCCGCGCTCCTCGAGCGCCTCGGTCTGGCCGACGCCGCCGACCGCGTGGCCGGCAAGTACTCCGGGGGCATGCAGCGGCGCCTGGACGTGGCCATCGGCCTCGTCCACAGCCCGCAGGTCCTGTTCCTCGACGAGCCGACGACCGGCCTCGACCCCGAAGCGCGGGCAGCGCTGTGGGATGAGATCGAGCGCCTGATCGCCGACGAGGGGCTGACGATCCTCCTCACCACGCACTACCTGGAGGAGGCGGACCGCCTGGCCCGGGAGCTCGTGATCGTCGACAAGGGCAAGGTCGTCGTGGCCGGCAGCCCCGAAGCGCTCAAGGGCGAGCTGGCCGGCGACGCGCTCCACATCGAGCTGACCGCGCCGCCGCTGAACGGCGAGGTGCACCGCGGCCTGGCGACGGTCGCGGGGCTGCGCGAGATCGCGCTCGACGGGCGCACGCTGCGCGCCCGGGCCGACAGCGGCGCCACGGCCGTGCCGGCCGTCCTGGCGGCGCTCGAATCCGAAGGCGTGGGCGTGGCGGCCGTCACGGTCTCCCGGCCCTCGCTCGACGACGTCTACCTTCGCTACGCCGGACGCGCGTTCAGCGAAGCCGACCGGGAGGTCGCGTGATGAAGACGCTCAACCACACCTGGTTCCTCTGCTGGCGGGCGCTGCGCGACCTGTCGCGCCAGCCCGCCTGGATCGTGATCTCTCTGATGCAGCCGCTGATCTACCTGCTGATCTTCGCGCCGGCGTTCAAGAGCGTGGCGCAGATCCCCGGCTTCGGCGGCACCTACCTCGACTTCCTGGCTCCCGGCATCGTGGTCATGACCGTGATGTTCTCCGGCGGCTGGGTCGGGATGAGCGTGATGGACGACATCGATCGCGGGGTCATCGACCGGCTGCTCGTGTCGCCGGCCTCGCGGACGGCGATCATCGGCGGCCGCCTGCTGCAGGGCGCCATCCTGGCGGTGGTGCAGGCCGGGATCATCCTCGGCATCGGGTTCCTGATGGGCGCCACCTATCCGGACGGCACCCTCGGGATCGCGATCCTGCTGCTCTGCTCGGTCCTGCTGGGCGAGGCGATCGGCGCCCTGTCGACGGGTCTCGCGCTGCTGGCCCGCAAGGAGGAGACGGTCATCGCCACCATCAACATGGTGCTGACGCCGCTCATGTTCCTCTCGGCGGTGTTCATGCGCATCGAGCTGATGCCCCACTGGATCCGCGCGACGGCGACCTACAATCCAGTGAACTGGGCGCTCGTCGCCGGGCGCGGGGCGATGCAGGCGAGCGTCGACTGGAGCCCCGTCCTGTGGCACATGGGCTTCCTCGTCGCGTTCGCGGCCGGATGCTCGCTGCTCGCGACGCAGGCCTTCCGCGTCTACCAGCACGCGGCGTAGGAAGAAACCCGGGGGCGGGGGCCGGCCGTAGGGCCGGCCCCCGCCCCGTCTTGGTAGACTGGGCCGTGGCCACGACCAGCCACGGAGGAACGCACATGAGCAGCAAGCCCACCTACGCCGGCACCGCCGACTACATCGCCTCGCCCGAGCTGATGCAGACGGTCAACGTGGCGATGACCCTGTCGCGGCCGCTGCTCATCAAGGGCGAGCCCGGTACCGGCAAGACCATGCTGGCCCAGAGCATCGCCCGCGGCCTCGGCATGCCGCTGATCGTGTGGAACATCAAGTCGACGACCAAGGCGCAGGACGGCCTGTACCTGTACGACACCGTGCAGCGCCTGTACGACAGCCAGTTCGGCGACGGCGATGTAAGCAACATCGCCCACTACGTCCGCCTCGGCAAGCTCGGCGAGGCGTTCACCTCGGCGGAGCGCGTGGTGCTGCTGATCGACGAGGTCGACAAGGCCGACATCGAGTTTCCCAACGACCTGCTCTGGGAGCTCGACCAGATGGAGTTCCAGATCCCCGAGACCCACGAGACGGTCGCCGCCACGCAGCGCCCGGTCGTGATCATCACCTCGAACGCCGAGAAGGAGCTGCCCGACGCCTTCCTGCGCCGCTGCGTGTTCCACTTCATCGAGTTCCCCGACGCCGAGATGATGGAGCGGATCGTGCGCGTGCACCATCCCGGCCTCGACCGGAAGCTGCTGCAGCTGGCGCTGCAGGCGTTCTACTGGCTGCGCGGCGTGCCGGGGCTGCAGAAGAAGCCGTCGACCAGCGAGCTGATCGACTGGGTGCAGGCGCTGCAGGTCGGCGGCGTGCGCCACGAGGACATCGTGGCCACGATGCCGTTCCTCGGCGTGCTGCTCAAGAAGGACCACGACGTGGACGTGGCGCTGAACGCGCTGCGCATCGGGCGCGGGCGCTAGCGCCCGCGGTCATCGCCGGAGAGGAGAGCGACATGTTCGGTCGGCAGTGGGACTCCTGGTGAGGGCGATCGTCACGGTGGCGGTCTGCGTAGCGATCATCGGCGCGGTCGTCGGGGTCGCCGTGTTGATCCTGCGCCGCGTCACGCGGGACTAGACCCGCCGTGGGCGTCCCCACCCGGCTCAGCGATCCGGCCCTGATCCTGATCGACGTGCAGCCGGGGTTCGAGGCGGCGGTCGGCGAGACGGTGCACGGCGCCGCGCTCGATCTGGCTCCGCTGCGGTTGCGGCTCGAGAAGCTGCTGATCATGGCCGACTGCCTCGAGCTGCCGACGCTAGCGACCTTCGAGCGGCCCGGCGCGAACGGCTGGCTGCCCGAGTGGCTGGAGCGTGTCTGGCCGGCGCACGGGCAGCGGTTCGTGAAGCAGGCGTACGGCTGCTGCGGCGAGGCCGACATCGCGGCTGCGGTCGCCGCGACGGGCAGGCGCCAGCTCCTGGTAGCCGGCGCCGAGACCGACGTGTGTGTGCTGCAGTCGACCCTCGGGTTCCTCGAGCTCGGCTACCAGGTCTTCCTGCTCGAGGACTGCGTCTTCACGACCGAGGCGGACGCGGGGACGGCGCTGCGCCGCCTGGAGGCGGCCGGCGCCGTCCCCTGTACGCTCAAGACCGCCTACTACGAGCTGCAGAAGACGGCCGCGATCTGGGACGACCCGGCCGTGCTGGGCTCGCCGTGGGAGCGGCTCCTGCCGCTCTTCGGCGAGCCCGAATCCTGGCCGGCCTGGCCGCCGGTGACGGGCGGCGGCGCCGGCCGCTGAGGGGGCGCAGCAGGTGTTCACGAGCTTCTTCTTCCTGCTGCGCGCCTACGGCGTGCCGGTCACCATCACCGAGTGGATGATGCTGATGCGCGCCCTGGCCGACGGCCTCGCCCTCAGCAGCCTCGACCGCTTCTACACGCTGGCGCGGTCCATCCTGGTCAAGTCCGAGACCTTCTACGACCAGTACGACCAGGCGTTCGCGGCCTGCTTCGAGGGCATCGAGACGCCGGTCGAGATCGCCGACGAGGTCTGGGACTGGCTCAGCGACCCATTGACCATGCCGGGCCTGTCCGAGGCCGAGAAGCGTGAGCTTCTGGCAATGATGGAGGACCTCGATCTCGACGAGCTCAAGCGCCTGTTCGAGGAGCGCCTGGCCGAGCAGGACGAGGCCCACCACGGCGGCAGCCGATGGGTCGGCACCGGCGGTACGTCGCCGTTCGGTCACTCCGGGTTCCACCCCGGCGGCATCCGTGTGGGCGGCGAGAGCCGCGACCGCAGCGCCGTGAAAGTCGCCGGGGAGCGCCGCTACCGCGGCTACCGCACCGACGTGAAGGTCGGCGTGCGCCAGTTCGAGCTGGCCTTGCGCCGCCTGCGCCAGCTCAGCTCGAAGAACGAGGGCGTGCCCGACGAGCTCGACCTGGACGAGACGATCGAGGAGACGGCCGACAACGCCGGCCGGTTGTCGCTCGTCTGGCGCCGCAGCCGGCGCAACGCGGTCAAGGTCGTGCTGCTCATGGACGTCGGCGGCTCGATGAGCCCCTACGTGCGCCTCTGCAACCAGCTCTTCAGCGCCGTCAACAGCCAGACGCACTTCAGGGACCTCAGGACCTACTACTTCCACAACTGCGTCTACGACTGGGTCTACCGCGACCCCAAGATGACCAGCCATTTCGCCTTCTCGACCAGCCGCCTGCTCCACGACCTGCCCGGCGATTACAAGCTCATCGTCGTGGGCGACGCGGCGATGGCGCCGAGCGAGCTGCTCAGCCGGAACGGGATCATCTGGTGGGGTCACTCGAACGACGAGCCCGGCATCGAGTGGCTGCGCCGCCTGCGGCGCCACTTCGACCACTCGGTGTGGCTGAACACCATCCCGGCCGACCACTGGGACTTCACCTACGGCAGCCACACGATCTCGCTGATCCGCCAGGTCTTCCCGATGGAGGAACTCTCGCTCGACGGGCTGCAGGCGGCGGTCAAGAAGCTGATGGTGGCGCGGTAAGCTTGGCGCGGTGGGCGCCGGGCCCGGCCGCTGGGCCGGCGCCCGCCGCGCCAGATCGTTCCTGAGACCGGCCGGTTCGCGCCGTCCGGCTCAGGCGGCTTGGGCGATGTCCGCCGGGGGGGTCTCCTGCGACGCGGCGGCCGTCTCGGTCGTCTCCTCCTGGGCCGGGCGCGCGATCGGGACCATGCGCATGAGCGCGTCGCGCGAAGGCGGGTAGGCGAGCACCGCGCCCACCGCGACGGCCGTCGCGCCGCCGATGATCAGGACGGGGACCCACGCGCTCGTGCGGCGCCGGGGCCGCATCAGCCGCTCGCCGGCGTCCTGCAGCGCGGCGAGGATCGTGTCGACCTGATGGCGGATCTGCTCGTCGGTCACGAGCGAGCCGACACCCTCCTCGCTGACCTCGTCGTAGAGATGCCGGACGTTGTCCATGACGACCTTCACGTCGTCCCGCAGCCTCTCGTCCCGCGTCAGGCGCCGTACGTACGGCGCCGCCACGGTCGCCGCCCCGGCCGCCCTCATCACTTTCTGACCATCCAGAGCCATGTGCATCACCCTTCCTGGTCGAACTGCGCCGACGAACCGGTACCCTGACCGGAAGGGGGAGGGAGCAAACCGTTGACGCCGGGTCGCCGCCGGCCGGTGATATCGTTCGCCCATGACCGCGGCCCCGTTGTTGCGAATCCTGATCCTGGTGCTCACCCTGCTCGCGCCCCTCGAGGCCCCGGCGACGAGCCGTGCGGCCGGGTGGCTGCAGGTGGCGGCGTGGGGCGAGCGCGGCAGCGGTCCGGGGCAGATGGAAGGCCCCAAGGGGATCGACGTCGACCCACAGGGCGACGTGTACGTCCTCGACTACCTCGACTTCAAGGTCATGAAGTTCACCGCCGACGGCGAGCTGATCACCGAGTGGGGCGGCTACGGCCACAAGGCGGGCAGGTTCTACCGTCCCAGCCGCCTCGCCCTCGGGCCAGACGGCGCCGTCTACGTGACCGACACGCGCAACGACCGCGTGCAGAAGTTCACTGCCGACGGGCAGTTCGTGACGCTCTGGGGTGGCACCGGCACGGGCAAGGGCCGGTTCGACCACCCGCGCGGCATCGCGGTGGGGCCGGACGGCCTCGTCTACGTCACCGACGAACGCAACGAGCGCGTCGAGGTGTTCACGCAAGATGGCACGTACGTGCGCCAGTGGGGTCACCGCGGCTACAGCCCGGGAGCCTTCATCTGGCCCAAGGACATCGCCGTCGGGCCCGACGGCCGCGTGTTCGTGCTCGACGAGGTGCTCTGCCGCCTGTCGGTGTTCTCGCCGACGGGCGGGCTGCTGCACTACTGGGGCACGAGAGGCACGGCGCTGAACCAGTTCAAGGGGCCCCGCGGCGTGACGATCGACCCGGCCGGCGACATCTTCGTGGCCGACAGCTACAACGACCGGCTGCTGGAGTTCGCCGGCGACTACACGTTCCTGCGCCGCTGGGCCGCCTACGGCAAGGCGCGCGGCCTCGTGTACGCGGCGAGAGATCTCGCCGTCGCGCCCGACGGGACCCTGTACGTCAGCGATTTCGGCAACCATCGCATCGTGCGCTACGCGCTGAGCACGGCGGCCGACGGCACGACGCCCACGACGAAGCCGTCGGCGGCGGGGTGGCACCGCGCGCCGGTGAAGCTGGGCCTCTCGTGGGCCGACCCCGACGACACGGCGGTGACGACGTTCTACCGCTTCGGCACGAAGGCGATGTTCCGGCGCTACAAGGCGCCGCTCACGATCGCCAGGCAAGGGATCTACACGCTGCAGTACTTCTCGCTGGACGCGGCCGGCAACCAGGAGGCGAAGCGGACGAGCGGCCTGCACATCGACTGGACGCGGCCGGGGGTGCGGCCGGCGGCGACGTCCTTCTCCGTCGCCGCCGGCCGCACCCTCACGGTCGGCTGCACGGTCTCCGACAACATGAGCCCCACGTGCCACTTCTCGCTGGTCTTCTCCCGGGACGGGCGCAGGGTCGGCGGGGCGTCGCTGGGAACGCACGGCGTGAGCACGGGGGGCCGCGCGTGGCGGCTGCCATGGACCTGCACGCTGGCGCGCGGCCAGTACTTGCTGAAGATCCGGGCGACCGACCTGGCCGGCAACGTGGGCTACGCCCACGGGATGGCGCTGACCGTCGACTGAGACGACGAGGGGGCGGCGGCGCGCAGCGCCGCCGCCCCCTCGTCGTCTCTACTCTCCCGGCACCGTCTGCGGCTGCTCGGTCGCGCCGATCAGGCCCGGCGGGAGCTGCTTGCGGCGCAGCGCCCCGAAGGGGTTGGTCGAGGCCACCATGTCGCTCAAGTCGGCCGACAGCATCTCGATGTGCTGCACGCCCTCCTGCAGCTGGCGCGCGCCGGCCGCGTTCTGGGCGCCGGCCTGGTCGATCGAGTTCATCGCCTCGGCGATCTGGTCCATGCCGACGAGCTGCTGCTGCGACGAGGCCACGATCTGCATGGCGCTCTGGGCCGCCGCAGCGACGTTCTCGGCCAGCGCGTCGATGGCCACGCTCGAGTCGGTCGCCTGGCTCACGCCGAGGTCGATCGTGCGCGAACTCTGCTCCGTCGCCATGACGGCGGCCGTGGTCGCCTTCTCGACGTCGGTCAGGATGGTGCGCACCTGGGTGACGCTCTGCTTGGAGCCGCCGGCGAGGTTCTTGATCTCCTCGGCGACGACGCCGAAGCCCTTGCCGTACTCGCCTGCCCCGGCCGCCTCGATGGCCGCGTTCACCGCCAGCAGCGCGGACTGCTCCGAGATCGTGTTGACCGTCTCCATGATCTGGCCGACCGAGTCGGACTGCTCGCTCATGCGCAAGACGCTGTCGGCGACCACGCCCATGTCCTGCTGGATGTGGCCCATGCCCTCGAGGGTGTCGGTCACCGACCGGCGGCCGGCTTCGGCCACCTCTTCGGCGCGCTTCGATTCGTCGGCGACGGCGGTCGCCTTCTGGCTGGCGAGCAGCGACGTCTGGCGGACCTCGTCGACGGTCGTCGCGGCTTCGGAGATGGCCGTGGCCGTCTGCACGGCCGAAGCCGCCACCTGGGCGACGACCGCCAGCATCTCGGAGGTCGTGGCCGCGAGCGTTCCCACGATGTGCTGAAGGCTCCTGGCGATGCGCTTGGGCAGCACGAGCGCCATCAGGACCCCCCCGATGGAGCCCAGCAGCAGGCAGCCGATGGCGATGCCCACGCACACGTAGACGAAGGTCCACATCTCGCTGTTGGTCTTGGTCGTCGCCTGGTCCGCCTGAGGTACGAAATCGCCCACGGCGGTCAAGGCCGCATCCGCCGCCGCGACCGCCGTGTCCAGCGCCGCCCCGTCCTGGGCGCCGGCCTCGATGGCGTCCTGTGTGCGCGACTGCAGGGAGTCGAGCTTCTGGGTGAGGTCCGGAAGGTCGGCGAAGTGGAGACCGGCTGCGTCGACGTTGGCGAGCAGCTCGTCTCGGTCGGCGGCGAGGGTCTTCTCGGCGCTGCGGAGCTCAGCCACCGTCATCTGGCCGCTGTCATCCCCGAACAGCCGCAACCGCCCCTGCTGAGTGGCCAGGTCGGCGTTGAGCGCGTCGGTGGCCGTCGAGATCGCCGTGATCCGATCGGTCTGGACGACGTACTTCTGCTGGACGACGACGATCGTCAGGACGATGAGCGCCATCGCGACCGCCATCGGCACGACCAACGCCCAGTAGCCCAGCGTCATCTTCTGCAGCACGTTCATGCGCCTCGACCGGGGCGTGTCAGTCATCCGGAGGACCTCCATGTTCGCGGCGCCCATCCGCCGCGCTCGCATCACGTAGCGCGGTTGATATCGGCAGGGATGGCCGGATGCTCAAGCGGTGTGGGAGGCGGAGGATGGGCTGCTTCGAAGGCCGGCCGGTCGCCCGACCTAGCGGGCGCGGCCGGCGCCGTCGCGGTCGCCGCTGTAGGGCACCGGGATGAACTCGACCGACGGCCGCCGCTGCGACCGCTGGGGATACAACTGCATCAGCGTGTAGACGGCCTCGGGGACGGCGTCGGTCACCGGCAGGCCGAGCTCCTCGGCCTCGTCGAAGCGGATGGGGTAGTCGTGCGTCCAGTGGCCGTCGCTCAGCAGCCCGGCGATGCGCTCGGCGTCGACCGCGCCGCGGCGTGGGCTGAGCAGAGAGATGACCGTGTCGCGAGCCTGGACCATGGCCTTGCCGGCGATGTCGCCGAGGATCAGGGTCTGGTCGTCGCGGTTGGGATTGGGCTCATCGAGCGCCTTGAGGATCGAGGCCGCCGGCCAGTAGCCGCGCGGCAGGCTGCCGAGCTGGGGGTCGACCGGGCCGAGCACGGCGTCGCGGTCCATCACGATGCCGTCGGCCGCCAGCGCCAGCAGCGTGCCGCCCGACATGGCGTAGTGGGGCACGAACACGGTCACCGGGCCCCGGTGGCGGCGCAGCGCGTAGGCGATCTGGTCCGAGGCGAGCACGAGGCCGCCCGGTGTGTGGACGATCAGGTCGATCGGCATCTCGGGCGGAGTGAGCCGGATGGCGCGCAGGATCTGCTCGGAGTCCTCGATGTCGATGAACCGCCCGAGTGGGATGCCGAGCAGGCTCACCGACTCCTGCCGGTGGATCAGCGTGATCACGCGTGAGTGGCGCTCGCCCTCGAGCGCGCGGATGAGGGCGCGCCGGCGCCGGTACCGGCGCCGGCGCGCCACGAACGGCACGGCGACGACCAGGACCACGGCAACCAGGACGACGATCAAGATGACGTCACCGACGCTCATGTCTCGCAGTGTACCCGGCCGCACGGGAGACATGGACGCGCCTGATACCATAGTTCTCGTGGAAGGAGGCCGGTGACCGAGATCAGCCCACTCAGCGGCAATCCCTTGCGTGCGATCTTCGAGGTGACCGCGTCGCTGGTGTCGAGCACGCGCGCCGAAGAGGTCTTCGCCGACGTCGTGGCCAAGATCGGCGAGGCGATGAACGTCTGGTCCTGCGACCTGATGACGTACGTACCCGAGCGCGACATCACCGTGTACGAGGCGTTCTGGTGCGCCGGCGGCGTCACCGAGGACGACCGCGAGTACGTCGGCACGGTCAACGTCCTGCGCGAGCGGCCCGACATCCGCGCCATCCTGCAGAGCCACGATCTGACCGAGCAGCACGTCGACGACCCGCGCCTCTCGGCCCACGACAAGGAGCAGCTCACCAAGTGGGGTTACAGGTCGACGCTCGACGTGCCCCTGTGGATCGGCGACGAGGTGATCGGCATCCTCGGCGTGCAGGAGTCGCGCTTCGTGCGGCGCTTCACGCCGGCCGAGCGCGACCAGTTCGCGCGCCTGTGCGAGCTGGCGGCCCTCGGCATCCACAACGTGCGCACGTACCGCCGCCAGCAGGAGCGCAGCCGCCATCTGCGGTCGCTGATCGAGATCGGTCGCGGACTGGCCACGACCTCCCAGGTCCAGGACGTCTTCGACGTGATCGCGACCGAGACCGCGATCGCCTTCGACGCGCCGCGCGTGACCGTGTACGACCACGATGCCGCGGCCGCGACGCTCACGCCGCGGGCGATCCACCAGCGCGACCCCGACGCGGCGTTCGACACGACAGGGGTCGCCGAGACCCTCGAGGAGTGTCTCGGCGACCCGACGATCCTGACCGCGCCCGACCCGATCCTGGAGCACGCGACCGACCCGGACCTGCCGGCCGAATCGCGCGCCATCTTCGAGGAGCTCGGCGAGAAGACGTGCCTGCAGGCGCCGATGATCTTCCGCGGCGAGCCGATGGGCCTCGTCATGATCAGCTGGATCGACCAGGAGCGTCTCGTCACGCCCGACGAGATCGAGCTGGTGAGGGGCATCGCCGCGCTCGCGGCCGTGGCCCTGAAGAACGCCAAGCTGCGCGAGGCGGCCGGCGCCGGCCCCGACGGCGCCGGCGAAGCGGTCGGCGCGGCCGAGCTCGACGGGGAGGCGGAGCTGTGAGCGACATGAGCTCCCGCGTGCCTCGCGACGACCCGTTCCGCTGGATCCTCGACGTGGGGGCGGCCATGGTGGGCGGCTCGCGCGGGCGCGAGGGCCTCATGGAGATGGCCGCCGCCATCGGCCGGGCCATGAACGTGACCGGCGTCGACATCCAGTCCTACGACAAGGCCGGCGACTGCCTCATCCAGGAGGCCTCCTGGGACGCGTCCGGCGACCTCGAAGAGGACCTCGCGTACATCGGCACCCGCATCCCGCTGGCCGAGAGCCCCAGCTTCAACAAGGTCGTCGCCCTGAAGGCGATCGACGAGGTGCACGTCGACGATCCCGACATGCTCCCGGACGACCGCGAGCTGTTCGAACGGTGGGGCTACAAGGCGACGATCGACGCGCCGCTGATCGTCGGCGGCGAGGTGGTCGGAGTGCTCGGCATCACCGAGGACCGCTACGTGCGGCGCTTCAAGAGCATGGAGAGGGAGCGGTTCGAGCAGCTTGCGGCGATGACGGGGGCCGCCATCCGCAACATGCGGCTGAGCGCCCGCGAGCGGATGCAGAGCGGCAGGCTCGAGGCGCTGCTCGCCGTGACCGGCGCCCTCACCGTCGCGCCGGCCGAGGGCGTGATCGGCGTGGTCGAGCGCGTGTGCCGCGAGCAGCTGGGAGCCGCGCGCGCCGAGGTGGAGCGCAGCGAGGGCCTTCTCGAGACCACGGTGACCACGCTGCACCAGGCGGCGCAGCTTCCCGGCGACGACCCGCTGCGCGGCGACATGGAGCGGCGCGGCGAGGCGTGGCGGCTCGTCGTGCCGGTCGTGTACATGAACCGGCCTCACGGGCTGCTCACGCTCGCCTGGCCCGAGGACCAGGAGGCGTTCGACGAGGACGCCCAGCGGTTCGTCGAGGCCCTCGCCGAGCAGCTCGCGGCGGCGCTCGAGAACGAGGCGCTGGCGGGGGCGGGCCGCTAGGCCCGCCCCCGCCTCGGTTCAGCGTACGACGAGCGAGTTGCTGGCCACCTTCGCCTGGCGGTTGCCGGCAAGGTCGGTAGCGTAGACGTACCAGCGGTACGCCCCCTTGGCCCACGGGCACCGGACGGTCGTTCTGTGGCTCACGCCGGACTTCTGCTGCCCCAGCAGGATCGTCTTGACCACGTGCGCGCCACGCTTGATCACGACCTTGACGGCGCAGGTCGGCGACCACTTGTCGGTGGCCTTGTAGGACAGCGTGCACGAGCGGTTCCGCACGACCTTGGCCGCGGTCAGGGCGGCGGTCGCCGGGTGCAGCGAGTCGATGTGGACGGTGAAGCTCACGGTCGGCGACGCGTTCCCGGCCCTGTCGACCGCCTGGTAGGCGATCGTCTTCTTGCCGTTGCCGCTCAGCGTGAACGCGTCGGCCGTCAGCCACCCGACGCCGCCGTTGAGGCTGTATTGCGTGCGGGCGACGCCCCAGCCGCCGTCGCTGGCCGTGAAGCTCACCCTGGTCTTGCCGGCGTACCAGCCGGGCGCGGCTGCGCCCAGTCGGGCGTCGCCCGCGGCCCGCGGCGAAGCGTCCGCTGGCGAGCGCCCTGCGGGAGCCGAGCTCGGCGACGGTGACGCGGTCACGGTCGGGGCGGTCGTGTCGGCGTCGCCGGTGAACACCAGGTCGACCGGCTGCGGGTGCCATAGCGGGTCGCCCAGGCCGAGCTGCGAGTCCCAGTTCGGCCCCCACGCCCAGAGCGTGCCGTCGTCCTTGATCGCGTAGCTCTCGCCCGAGCAGACGACGGTCGACCAGTGCGGGTCGGCGTCCGCCACGACGGGCGTCAGCTGCCACAGGTACGTGCCGTTCCCCAGCGCGCCGCCGCCGTTGGCGCCCCACGCCCAGAGCGTGCCGTCCGTCTTGATCGCCAGCGTGTGCGCGGCGCCGATCTCCCCGCCGGTGGCGATCTTCAGCCAGTCGGTGTCGGATCCGACCTGCGTGGGCGAGAGGTGGTCGGGCGTGGTCTGGCCGTTGGGGAAGCCGAGCTGGAACCCGTCGTCGTTGCCCCAGGCCCAGAGGGTGTGGTCGGTACTGACCCCGAGGGCGAAACCGCGGTCGCGGTCGGCGCCGGCGGCGACGGCCGTCCAACCTGTGCCGACCAGCGTCGGCGTGGAGCGCGAGGTGGTGTCGCCCAGGCCGAGCCGGCCGTCTGTGTTCTTGCCCCAGGCGTAGAGCGAGCCGGTCTGCTTGATCGCGTACGTGCAATGGGCTCCCGCGGCGATCCAGGTCCAGTCGGTGTCGCTGCCGACCTGCTTGGGCGTCGCGTGCGGCGACGCGTCGGCCGTCCCGCGCCCGAGCTCGCCGTCGGTGTTGCTGCCCCAGGCCCACAGGCTCCCGTCCGCCTTGAGGGCGACCGTGTGGGAGGTCGCGTCTTCGGCGCTCTCGCCGTCGGTGAGGACGGCGCTGCCGCAGGCGACCGCCGTCCACTGGTCGTCGGTCCCGATCTGCGCCGGGCCCTCGTGCGGGTCGGTGTCGCCCACGCCCAGCTCGCCTGAGCTGTTGGCGGAGCCCCAGCTCCAGAGCGTGCCGTCGCTCTTGAGCCCGACGAAGTACTGCCGGCCCGAGAACACGTGGGCCCAGTCACGCGCGGCGCCGACCTGAGCCGGCGTTCGTGACAGCGCGCGCCATGACCAGAGGGTGCCGTCATCCCGGGTCGCCGCCGCCTGCTCGTTGCCGGCGGCGACCGACGTCCAGCCGGGGTCGGAGCCGATCTGGGTCGGTGTGGAGCGCATGAGCGGGTAGCCCACCCCGATCTGCCCGTAGCCGTTGTCGCCCCAGGCGAGGAACGAACCGTCGTTCTTCGCGGCCAGGGTGTGGAGGCTCCCGGCGGCGACCGTCGTCCAGTCGGTCGCGGCGTCGATCTGGGTGGGCGTCGGCGTGAAGGTCTTGCCGATCTCGTGGTTCTGCAGGCCAACGCCGAGCGCACCGTAGCCGTTGTCGCCCCAGCCCCACAGGGTGCCGTCCACCTTGAGGCCGATGCTGTGCCACACGCCGCCGGCGGCCGCGACCCAGTCGGTCGCGGAGCCGACCTGGACCGGCGAGGAGTAGGAGTTGCCGGAATCGCCCTGGCCGATCGCGCCGAAGAAGTTCCAGCCCCAGGCCCACAACGTGCCGCCGCTCTTGACGGCCAGCGTATGGTTCGTGCCGCAGGCGACGCTCGCCCAGTCCTTGGCCGAACCGACCGGCTGCGGCGTCGTACGGTCCGTCATGTCGCCCAGCCCCAGCTGGCCGCTCGCGTTCAGGCCCCAGGCTCCAGAGGGTGCCGTCCTGTTTGAGCGCGACGGTGTGCGCCGTGCCGCAGGCGACCGCCTTCCAGTCGGTGTCGGAGCCGACCTGGGTGAAGGCGAGCCGGCCGCTCGTGTCACCGAGCCCGAGCTGCCCGTAGGGGTTGCTGCCGAACGCCCAGAGCGTGCCATCGACCTTGAGCCCGATCGCGTACCCTTCGCCGACCGCCACGGCGACCCAGTCGGTCTCGACGCCGACCTGGGTGGGGACGAGCCGCAACACGCCTGCGCCGAGGTAGTAGGGTTCGTTGTCGCCCCACGCCCACAGGGTGTGGTCCTGCTTGACGGCCATCACCAGGTGATCGCCGCCGCGTGAGGTCGCGACCGTCGCCCAGTCGGCGTCGGTCCCCACCTGCACCGGCACCGGCCGCGGCGTGATGTCGCCGAGCCCCAGCTCACCGTAGAGGTTGCCGCCGAACGACCACAGCGTGCCGTCGGGCCGCACGAGATAGGAGTCGGTGCCGCCCGCCGCCACGTGGGGCGGCGTCGAGGCGGCGTGGGCGGGGCTCGCCGCCGTGGCGGCGAGCCCCGCCCACGCCGCCAGCAGGGCGAGCGTCGCGACGATGCGTGCCAAGTGACGTGGGGTCCCTTCCGGTGTCCGATGCAGGCGAAGCGCAGGTGCGTGGCTACCCATGGCGTTCCCTCCTCGATCGGCGTCCTCGCGCACGCCTCAGCCGGGACGGCAATCGTGCGAGTCGCGCCAGGGTCCCCACCTCGTTGGCGACGCCGTCGATCCTGCCTACCATTGTACTCGCAGGTGTGGCGAAGCGTGAGGGGCGATCGCAAGGGGTCGGGCGGGGGAGCGCCCGCCCGCGCTCCCCCGCCCGTTTGGGTGCTGGTACGCTCCCGCCAGGCGGAATCCCGGAGGTCACCGATGGACGAGGAACTGCAGCCGCAGTCGTTCGAGCACGGCGAGGCGCCGGCGCAGGGGGCTCAGGAAGTACGGCGGCGGGCCACTGCCGCGCTCGTCGAGGGCAGGATGCCGGCGATCTTCCTCGGCCACGGCGCGCCGCCCCTGGTCGACGACGAGCTGTGGGTCGCCGAGCTGGCGGCCTGGGCGGGGGCCCTGCCTCGCCCCGAAGCGATCCTCATGGTCTCCGCTCACTGGCTCGACGCGCCCATCGCCCTGGGCGCGACGACCTCGGGCGTGCCGCTCATCTACGACTTCTACGGGTTCCCGCAGCGCTACTACACGGCCCAGTACCCGGCGCCGCCAGCGCCCGCGCTGGCCGGCCGGGTCCGCGACCTGCTGGGCGACGCCCGGCAGGTCGCCGACCGGCCCGAGCGTGGGCTCGACCACGGCGCCTACGTGCCGCTGCTCGTGATGTATCCGCGGGCCGACGTGCCGGTCCTGCAGATCTCGCTGCCGACGCTCGATCCGCACAAGCTGCTCGAGGTCGGCGAAGGCCTGCGGCCGCTGCGTGACGAAGGCGTGCTCATCGTGGGCAGCGGGTTCATGACCCACGGCCTGCCGTTCCTGCGCGACTTCCGCACCGACGCGCCGCCGCCGGACTGGTCGAGCGCGTTCGACGCCTGGGTCGCCGACGCCCTCGCGCGCGAGGACGTCAAGGCGCTCACCGGGTTCCGCGACCAGCCGTCGGCGCACTACGCGCATCCGTCGACCGAGCACTTCGTGCCGCTGTTCGTGACCCTCGGCGCCGGCGATGGGGAGTCCGTGCCGGCGACCATCATCGAGGGTTACTGGCTGGGGCTTTCGAAGCGTTCGATCCAGGTGGCGTAGGCGCGCAGGACTCGTCTCGCCCCGTCGGCCTACGACGCGCTCGCTCACCTCAGTCTGCGTACGAACGGTGCTAGTGTTCGGCGCGATGGGTACGCATGACGCCGACGCCGCGGACCCCTGCCGTCGACCGGTCCGCCTCGAGGAGTAGGCGGTAGCCGGCGGGGTCGCCAGACACGAGGGGGTTCCCATGAGGGGCACGAACGAGCGGAGCGCCGGCATCCCGGCGGACGCGGGCGGACTCCTCGGCTGGATCGAGGCCGAGGGCGTCGAGATGGTGAACCTGCGGGTGACCGACCTCAACGGCCTCACGCGGCAGCTGAGCTTCCCGGCCACGGCGGTCGATGAGAAGCTGCTCACCGCCGGCGCGGGCGCGGGCATGTCGAACTACCCGGGGTACCGCGCCGTCGAGGCGTCGGACATGCGCATGGTCCCCGACCTGGCGACCGCCTACCTCGACCCCTGCACCCGGACCAAGACGCTCGACGTGCTCTGCTTCATCCGCAACGCCGACGGCAGCGACTTCGCCCGCTGCCCGCGCAGCATCCTGCGGCGTGCAGTCGGTCGCCTCGCGTCGGTCGCCGTCGCCGGCGAGCTCATGGTCCTTCCCGAACTCGAGTTCTCCATCTTCGACGACGTCCGCTACGCAGTCACCGGGCAGACGGCGATGTACCGCGTCGACGCCGAGGAGGCGAGCTGGAACAGCGACGCCGACCTGCAGCCCAACACCGGCTATCACCTGGGCCGTGCGGTCGGGCAGCACGCCGCGCCGCCACGCGACCACCTGTTCGAGGTGCGCAGCGACATCGTCCTCGCGCTCGCGCTCGTGCGGCGTGCCGGTCAAGTACCACCACCACGAGCTCGGTGGCCCCGGGCAGGCCGAGGTCGAGCTGCTCTTCGACGGCGCGCTTCGCACCGGCGACAACCTGCAGAAGAGCAAGGACATCATCAAGGGCGTGGCCCTGCGCCACGGCAAGACGGCGACCTTCATGCCCAAGCCGCTCCACGACGAGCCCGGCAACGGGCTGCACTTCCATCTCGCGCTCAAGGAGGGGGCGAGGTCGCTCTTCTACGAAGAGGGGAAGTACGGCGGGCTGAGCGACCTCGCCCTCCACGCCATCGGCGGCCTGCTCCACCACACGCCGGCCATGATGGCGATCTGCAATCCGAGCACCAACTCGTTCCGGCGCTTCGCTCCCGGCCTGGCGGCGCCCGTGCGCCTCTTCTTCTCGGTCGCCAACCGCAGCGCCGCGCTGCGCATCCCGGGGTACGCGATCTCGCCGGCGAGCCAGCGCATCGAGTACCGCATGGCCGACGCCATCGGCAACCCGTACCTCACGCTGGCCGCCGTCATCGCGGCCATGGCCGACGGCATCGAGCGGCGTATCTCGCCTCAGGAACTCGGCTTCGGGCCGTTCGACGTCAACGTGTATACTCTGCCCGACGAGGAGCAGGCCGCGATGCGGCAGGTGCCGACCAGCCTCGACCAGGCGCTCCGGGCGCTGGCCGACGACAACGGGTTCCTGACCGCGGCCGGCGTGGTCGACGAGGGCTTCATCGACGCGTGGATCGACCTCAAGATGAAGAACGAGGTTGGGCCGATGGCCATCAGGCCCCACCCCTACGAGTACGCGCTCTACTACGAGCGCTGACGACTGGACGGTCCCCCCTCGAACGGCAGGAGTGACATGGAGCTCGCCGGTCCCGCATCCCCGTCCGCAGGCCGTCGCCTGCTGGCCATCCTTTCGCTCGTCGCCACCGTCGTGCTGGTGGCCGCCGTGGTCGTCTTCCTCGTGAACAACCTCCTCTGGCTCATCGTGGCCCTCGCTCGGCCTGGCCGTGGCCGTGGCCGGTGTCTGGTGGGTGCTGACCGAGCGCCTGCCGCGACGCGCCATGGGGTTCGCCGGCCTGCTGGTCGGCGGTGTGGTGATCGTGATCGCCGTCGTGCAGGCGACCGAAGGCGTCGAGCGGCCGCTCCTGCGCCTCGGCGTCTTCGCCGCGGTGCTGGCCGTCGCCGCGGTCGCCGGCCGCGCCGCGCTGGTCCCCGAGCTGCAGAGGCTCGACAGCCTGCGGGGGGTCCGGCACGTCCGTCCGCGCAAGCCGGTGCTGCTCTGCAACCCCTGGTCGGGCGGCGGCAAGGTCGAGAAGTTCGGCTTGAAGAAGCTGGCCGACGACCTCGGCGTCGAGACCGTGTATCCTCGACAAGGGCCTCGACCTCGCCGAGCTGGCGCGCGACGCGATCGCCCGCGGCGCCGACTGCCTGGGCATGGCCGGGGGCGACGGGTCGCAGGCCCTCGTCGCCTCGATCTGCCACGAGCACGGCATCCCGTTCGTCTGCATCTCCGCCGGCACGCGCAACCATTTCGCGCAGGATCTCGGCTTCGACAAGGAAGACCCGCGCAAGGGCATGGTCGCGTTCAAGGACGGGGTCGAGCGGTCCATCGACTACGGCACCGTCGGCGACCGGCTCTTCGTCAACAACGTGTCGCTGGGCATCTATGCCACGATCGTCCAGCAGGACAGTTACCGGGCAGAGAAGCTCGCCACGTCGAAGGAGATGCTGCCCGAGATGCTGAGCCACCAGGCGGAGCCGTTCGACCTCCAGTTCTCCCTGCCCGACGGGACCGAGATCGACGGCGCCTTCGTGGTCATGGTGTCGAACAACCCGTACGTGCTGGGGCCGTCGCTCGACCTGTCCCAGCGGCGCAGCATGGACTCGGGCGCGCTGGGCGTGTTCGCCGTCAACGCCTCGACCGGGCGGGAGGCAGCCGAGATGATGGCGCGGACGACTGTGGGGCTCGGCGGTCACGACAAGTACGTCCACCAGTTCACGACCGAGACCTTCGTTGTGCGCTCGCGCAGCGGCAAGGCCTACGCCGGCATCGACGGCGAGGCGCTCGAGCTCGACACGCCGCTCGAGTTCCGCACGCACCCGCGTGCCCTGCGCATGCTGGTGCCCGAGGACGTGCTGGTCGCCTCCGAGGTGCGCCGGGCCAGGTCCTTCAGCCCCCGCGGCCTCGTCGCGGTGGCCCTGGGCCGGCGGCCGAAGGCGCTGCGCGGCGACCAGGCCGGCGCCGGCGGCAGCGGGCCGGCCGGAGCGTAGAGCAGGTCCGGGCCGGATCGCTCGAAAGTCGCGAGGGCCGCGCGTGGAACCGAGACTCGACCGCCTGTTCACGATCGGCGGTTTCGCGGAGCAGACCGGCATCTCCGCCAAGTCGCTGCGGCGGTACGACCGGTCCGGTCTGCTCGTGCCCGCGCGCGTCGACCCCGACACCGGCTACCGCCTCTACAGCGCCGCCCAGCTCGACGACGCGGCGCGGCTGCGGCTGCTGCGCGACCTCGACGTGCCCCTGGCCGAGATCGCCGACCTCATGCGCGGCGACGATCTCGAACGCACGCGGGACGTGCTGCGCCATCACCGCGACCGCATGCGCGAGCGCCAGACGCGCGTCGAGAGCATCCTGGCGCGCATCGAGCGCCTCGTCGGGGAGGAGCTTGGGCTGCTGCCCTACGCGATGGAGATGGCCGACTACGACGCATGCACGGTGATCAGCGCGCGCACGGTCGTGCGTCTCGAGGAGATCGACGAGACCGTGGACGGCCTGGCCGCGCGCCTGCGTGGCAGCCTGGCCGGCCACGGTCTCGTCGAGGACGGACGCGAGTTCTCGCTGATGCACAACGTGATGACCTGGTACGACGGCGCCGACGTCGAGGTGTGCCTGCCGGTCGCGGCGCCGGGTGGCGGGCCGGGCGGCGCCGTGGCGCCGCCCGGCCCGCCGCCCGCACATCTCCTGCCCGGCTTCACCGCGGTGCGGACCGTGTGCCACGGCCCGTGGAGCGATCTTGCCGGCGCCTATGCCGCGCTCCTCGCGTGGACTGCTCGACACGGCTGCGAGGTCTGCGGGCCGGCGCGCGAGCTCTATCGCATCGACTACCGCGACACCTCCGATCCCGCCGAATACCGGACCGAGCTGGCGTTGCCGGTCTCGGCCGGGCCGTCCGGCCTGCCCTGATCCGCACTCCTGGGCCGCCTTTCCGTTCGCCCGCCCCCGCCCCTCGCGGCCGTTCAACGCCAACCCCCTTGACCTTCCCTCTGGGGTAAGGTTCAGGGTGTCCCAGTGATCGATCGGACGGCTCGGCCATCGCCGCGCGTCGGCGACCGCAGCCGAAGGAGGACGCCATGAACGAGACCGTGACCGTGGGCCTCATCCAGATGGCCATGGCGGAGGATCGGGAAGCGAACGTCGCCAAGGCCTTTTCCATGGCGCGTCGGGCGCGCGAGAGCGGCGCCGAGCTGATCGTCCTGCCCGAGCTGTTCAGCGGCATCTACTTCTGCAAGTACCCTGCGCAGCAGAAGTACTTCGACTGGGCCGAGCCGGTGCCCGACGGCCCGCTGTGCACGCGCCTGGCGGCGCTGGCGCGCGAGCTCGGGGCCGTCGTCGTCGGCTCGGTCTACGAGCTGGTGATGGACGGCCTGCACCACAACACGGCGGTCGTGTTCGAAGCCGACGGCACGTTCCTGGGCCGGTCGCGCAAGATGCACATCCCCGAAGACCCCGGCTACCTGGAGAAGTACTACTTCGCGCCCGGCGACACCGACTACCCCGTGTTCCACACCTCACTGCTCGACCTCGCGGTGCCGACCTGCTGGGACCAGTGGTATCCGGAGGTGGCGCGCATCGTCGCCCTCAAGGGGGCCGAGCTGATCTGCTATCCGACCTGCATCGGCGACCAGCCCAACGACGAGGAGATCGACACCAGCGAGCCCTGGCAGCTCGTGATGCGCGGCCACGCCGTCGCCAACTGCCTCTACGTGGCCGCCTGCAACCGGGTCGGCGTCGAAGACGGCCAGGCGTTCTACGGGCGCAGCTTCGTGGCCGACCCGGACGGCGAGAAGATGGCCGAGGCCGACCGCACCAGCGAGACGGTGATCACGGCGACGCTCGAGCGCGCGGCGCTTCGCGCCGCGCGCCAGGCGTCGCCGTTCTTCCGCGACCGCCGGATCGACACCTACGACGCGCTGCTCAAGCGCAGCCTCATCTGAGGGCGGGCGGCGACGATGTCCAGGCTGCTGACCAGCACGCCCCGGGCCGACGGCTTCCGCATGCCGGGCGAGTTCGAACCCCAGTCCCAGGTCTGGATGCTGTGGCCTCAGCGCTCCGACACGTGGCGCGACGGCGGCAAGCCGGCACAGCGCGCCTGGGTCGCGGTGGCGAGCGCCATCTCCCGGTTCGTCCCGGTCACCGTCGGCGTCAACCACGACCAGTTCGAGAACGCGCGCGGCATGCTGCCTCCAGGGGTACGCGTGGTCGAGCTCTCCAACAACGACTCGTGGATGCGCGACTGCGGTCCGATCTTCGTGCGCGACGGCGACGGCGAGGTCCGTCTCGTCGACTTCGACTTCAACGCCTGGGGCGGACTCTACGACGGCCTCTACTTTCCGTGGGACAAGGACGACATGGTGCCGCGGAAGGTGGCCGAGATCGAGTGCATCGACCGCTACAAGGCGCCGATGGTGCTCGAGGGCGGCTCGATCACGGTCGACGGCCAGGGCACGTTGATCACGACCGAGGAGTGCCTGCTGTCCCCGGGCCGCAACCCGCGGCTCACACGCGAGCAGATCGAGCGGTGTCTCTGCGACTACCTGGGCCTCGACAAGGTCGTCTGGCTGCCGCGAGGGATCGATCCGGAAGAGACCAACGGCCATGTGGACGGCCTCTGCTTCTACGTGGCGCCCGGCGTCGTGGCGCTGTCCTGGACCGATGACACTGCGCACCCCCTGTACGAGATCTGCACCGGAGCGCGCGAGGTGCTCGAACGCGAGACCGATGCGCGCGGCCGCCGGTTCGACGTGCGGCTGCTGCCGGTCACCACTGAGGAGATCGTCGTGACCCAGGAAGAGGCCGACGGCGTCGACGTGGTCGAGGGCGCCAAGCCGCGCCTCGCCGGCCCCCTGGGCTACGGCACCTACGCCAACCTGCTGATCTGCAACGGCGGCGTGGTCCTGCCGCTCTGCGGCGACCCGATGGACGAGGCCGCCGTGCAGGCCATCCAGGCGCTCTTCCCCGACCGCGAGGTCGTGACCGTGCCCGGCCGCGAGATCGAGCTCAGCGGCGGCAACGTGCACTGCATCACCCAGCAGCAGCCTGCCGGCGCCGCAGCGGGGTGACCCCGATGCGCGCGCCTTCGCGACCGACGAGGAAGGTGGGATGTCACGTGAAGACCCTGCATCGCGCTCGACTGCTCGCGGTCCCGGTGGCGGCGGCGGTCGTCGCCCTGGCCCTGCTCGCAGGGCCAGGCATCGCGACCGCCGCCGCCGGCTCGCCGTCGCCGGCCGCGGCCTCACCGGCCGCCGGCCAGGTCGTCCTGCGGATCGGCTGGACGACGGAGCCCGACAACCTGAACCCGTTCATCGGCTGGCAGAACCAGGACTACGAGATCTGGGCGATGAACTATGACTTCCTGTTCGGGTTCGGCACCTCCAGCGCCCCGACCCTCGATCTCGCCGCCGAGTTCCCCACCCAGCAGAACGGCGGCGTCTCGGCCGACGGCAAGGTCTGGACGATCAAGCTCCGCCCGGGTGTCAAGTGGAGCGACGGCCAGCCCCTGACGGCCGACGACGTCGCCTTCACCTACGACTACATCGTCAAGAACAACATGCTGAACATGCAGCTCTCGACGGCGGGCATCGTCGACGCCAGGGCGCTGGACCCGACGACCGTGCGCATCACCTGCTCGAGCCCCAAGGCCGACATGGAGAAGATCTTCGTGCCCATCGTGCCCCGACACGTGTGGCAGAAGGTCAAGCCGTCGGACGCCACGACCAGCTTCACGAACCCCGTGCCGATCGTCGGCAGCGGGCCGTTTTACGTGTCGAAGTGGGCCAAGGGGACCTACGTGCAGATGACCCGCAACCCCTACTACTGGGGCAAGCGTCCTGCCGTCGACGAGATCCTCTTCATGACCTACACCAACGCCGATTCGATGACCGCCGACCTCAAGTCGGGCAACGTCGACGCCGCCTGGGGCATCCCGGTGGCCCAGTTCGCCGGTCTCAAGCAGCAATCCGGGCTCGAGGCGCTCGCCTATCCCTACTACAACTGGGAGTACCTCAACTTCAACTGCTACGAGAACGCGAACTCACTCGGCAACCCGGTCCTGCGCGACTGGCGGTTCCGCAACGCGATCGACTACGCGGTCGATCGCGAGACCCTGCGCCGCATCGCCTTCCAGGGGTACGCGGCGACCGGCACGACCATCCTGCCGCCCAAGACCTGGACCGATCCCGACTACCACTGGGAGCCGTCGGCGACCCAGGCCTACACCTTCGACCTGACGAAGGCCGGCCAGCTGCTCGACCAGGCGGGTTACCCGCTCAAGAGCGGCCAGCGCGTCGACAAGCAGGGCCAGCCGATCGTGCTGCGACTCTCCGCGACGACGGACAACGAGCCGTCCCAAGCCGAAGGCAAGCTCATCGTGGGTTGGCTGGGCAAGCTCGGGATCAAGGTCCAGTACAGCGTGCTCGACGCCGGTGCGCTCCTCGCCCGCATCTGGAACTTCAAGGGCAGCACCTACGCGCCGGACTTCGACATGTACGTCGACAGCTGGCTGGGCTACGTCGACCCGGGTGAGACGCTGATGGCCGAGACCAGCGCCCAGATCGGCGGCACCAACGAGCCGAGCTGGTCGAACGCCCGGTACGACGCGCTCTGCGCGCAGCAGGCGGCCGAGCTCGACCCGCAGAAGCGCCAGGCGATCATCTGGCAGATGCAGCAGCTCATGTACGAGCAGACGCCGTGGGTCGTCCTTGCGTACCCGGACTACTTCGAGGCGTACAACACGGCGAAGTGGACGGGGTGGACGCGGGTGAACGACGGCACCGGACCGGCGTTCTACACGGCCGGCAACGTCGACACGTACCTCAACCTCACACCGGTGAGCGGCGCGGCGAGCAGCGGCGGCGGCGCGGGCCGCCTCACTCTCGTCGCCGCGGCAGCGGTGATCGCCGCCGCGATCGTCGTCGTGCTCGTACTCCGGCGCCGTCCGCGTCGCGAGGTCGCCGACGAGGACTAGGCGAGGACTTGCTCTCCCGCGAGCGATGAGGTCCACTTGAGGCGATGACGGACCTCGTTGCCGCCGGTCCTGCCTCAGGCGGCACCCGTGACGGGAGGAAGCGTGGGCCGATACCCGGCGCAGCAGAGCCGCTCAGGACGGACCCCGAGGTGAAGCTGCCGTGACGCGCAGCGCTCGCATCGTAGTGGCCGCCGTCGGCTTCGACCTCGGCGAGACGCTCTACCACTATCGCGAACCGCCGATGAAGTGGATCGAGAAGGGCCGGCCGGCCCTGGAGACGGTCGTCGAGGCGTGCGGCATCGACCGGACCAAGGCCGACATCGCCAGCGCGCACAAGAAGCTCGAGAGCTACAGCGACCACCTGCGCGAGCGCATCGAGGAGGTCTCGGCCGCCGACGTCATGACCGACGTGCTCGCGGCCCTCGGGGGCAACGCCGGCGAGCACATGGAGACGGCGGTCGACGCCTTCTTCGGGTTCTTCCGGGTCAGTCTCGAGGCCTACCCGAGCGCGATCAAGACCCTGAAGAAGCTGAAGAAGGCGGGGTTCAAGACCGGCGCCCTGACGAACGTGCCGTTCGGCATGCCGCGGCGCACGATCGAAGAGGACCTGGCGCGCGTCGGCCTGGCTCCCTATCTCGACAACTTCGTCACCTCGGGCGACGTCGGGATGCGCAAGCCGCACCGGGCCCCGTTCGAGTGGCTGGCGGCGACGCTGGGGGTGGCGATGGGGGAGATGGCCTACGTCGGCAACCTGCCGACCGACGTCTCCGGCGCCCTCGCCGGCGGCTGCATACCGATCTTCCTCGACCGGACCGACAACGGCATCGACTTCGGCCAGGCGGCGACCGTGCACCACCTCGACGAGATCCCGCCGCTGCTCGAGCTGACGAAGCGCTGAGCGGGATGGAGAATGAGGCGGGGCGGGGCCGTCCGGCCCCGCCCCGCTTCGTACCGTTCGGCGACCGCTAGCGCTCGATGCGCTCGCGCTCGCGGGTGAGCTCGCTCTCGAGACGCCGCAGCTGCTCGTCCTGCCACAGACGGAGCATCTCGCGCTCCCGTGTCTCGCGGGCATGCTGCTCGCGCTCGACGCGAAGCTGCCCGCGCTGCCGCTCCTGCTCCTTGAGCAGCTCGCGGCGCTGACGCTCGTAGCGTTCCCACTCTTGACTGGACCAGCCGTTGCACATGGCCCGGCCTCCTTTGTCATGGGTGTTTGCAGGCATGTTTCCTGCTGGCGACATCTGAAACGTGTGATCTCCGGCGGCTCGGACGGGCGGTCGACGGCGGAGTAGCATAGGGTGCAGAGGCGGGCGGCGCGGGGCGTGCCCCGCGCCGCCCGCCCGGACCACCGATCGACCTCAGGAGGCGCCGACATGCCGTTCACCGCCCTGTTCATCGCCACCGCGCCCGACGCAGACCCCGCGACACACCGGAGCGTGATCGACACCGGCGTCTACAAGCTCTTCACCGTCGTGGTTCGGGACCACCAGCAAGCGCTGGACCTCTGCGAGCGCATGGTCCCCGCTGAAGGCGTCGACTCGGTGCTGCTGTGCCCGGGACACGCGCACCAGGACGTCGGTGAGATCGCCGCCGCGGTCGGCCCCGGCGTGTCGGTATCGGTCGCCCGCGGCGACAGTCGCAGCATGGGCATCGCCCGCCAGGCGATGGAAGAGGCCGGGTGGTTCGCGGTCCGCGGAGCGTGACCAGCGACCGCCACGGTCGGCCTCATCAGGGGGAGGCATGAGCGAGGACGTCGATGTCGCCGTGGTCGCCGGCAAGAGCCAGGCCGAGGCGATCATGAAGGCGCTCAAGAAGGGCGGGATCCATCACATCGGATTCTGGCCCGAGCACATGCTCGACTTCTACGGCGGCAAGGCGATCGGCCTCGCCTACCCCGACGACCAGCATCTGGGCCCGTTCCACGTCCGAGTGCGGGAAGAGGATCTTCCGGCAGCGAAGCTCGTCCTGTCGTCGGCGGGGTTCGTGCCGCCGGAGTAGGATCGCCTCAGGCGGTCACGCGCCCTTCAGCCCGGCCTTCATCCGCGCCGCGTACTTGAGGCGGCCTCTCGCCACGGCCTCGGCCGACGGCCACGGCTCCCAACCCGAGGCGATGGCGCCGCGCATCACGCCGGCGTCGGCGACCTCGCGTAGCAGCGTGGCGCCGACCAGGACCCCGTCGCGCAGCAGCAGCTTGCGGTACACGCCGCGGCGCTCGTCCAGGTAGACGACCTCCTCCAGGCCGTCGCCCTCGCGGTGCTTGTTGATGCCGAAGGAGGCGACCGACAGGCCGAACAGCGTGGTGATGTTCTCGGCCAGCGACCCGGCCGAGGCGACGTCGTCGCCGGCCATGTTGGCGCCGGCGACGGCGCCCTGCTCGCAGGCGTCGATCCAGTTGGCGACCAGCTCGACCTCGCCGGTGATGCGGTTGCGGCCCTGGGCGACATCGCCGGCGGCCCAGACGCCGGGGGCACTCGTGCGCAGGTGGGCGTCGACCAGGATCCCCTGGTCGACGCCCACCTGCGCCCTGTCAACGAACTCCACGTTCGGGCTGACACCCTTGCCGGCGACGAGCAGGTCGGCCTGCAGGTCCGCACCCGAATCGAGAGCCACGCGGTAGCCCCCGTTCGCCCGCTCGATCGCCGTCACGCTGGTCCCGAACAGGAACTCGATGTCGGCGGACCGCGCGACGTGGTCTTGGACCAGCCCCGCACAGGTCGCGTCGATGTTCTGCGACAGGACCTGGCGCGAGGCGACCACACACGTCACCTTCAGCTCAGGACGGGCCACGGCGGCCGTCACCTGCATGCTGACCAGGCCGGCGCCCACCATCACGATGTGCTTCGCCGTGAGCGCGGCCTCGTGGATGCGGCGAGCGTCGTCGACCGTGCGCAGGTAGTGGACGTCGACGGCGATGCCGGGGTCGAGGCCGGCCACCCGCTTGGCCGCGCCGCCGGTCGCGATCAGCAGCTTGTCGTAGCCCAGCCTGGTCCCATCGGCGAGGGTCACCCGCCGGGCGGCGGTGTCGAGGCCGACCGCGGCGTTGCCGAACCGGCAGGCGATGTCGAGCTGGCGGTAGTACGTGAGGTCGCAGAAGTAGAGGGCCGACTCGGGCATCTCGCCGCTCAGGTAGTGCGTGGTCAGGACCGGCGAGTAGGCCGTGCAGTCCTCGGCCGAGACCATGGTGATGGCGTGGTCCCCGCCGCGGACGCGGATCTCCCGCACGGCGGCGATCGCCGCGGCGCTGTTGCCGAGGATAAGGATCTGCTCACGTGTCATCGTCGGCCTCCCGCGATACCGCCCGCCGTGTCAGCCCCCCGCCACCATCGGGAAGATCGAGACCTCGTCGTCGGGGGCGAGCGGCGTGTCGAGCCGCTGCAGGTGCCGCACGTTGCGCCCGTTGACGAGGATGATGATCTGGTCGTGCAGGGACTCGTCGGCGCCGTCGGTCCCGTCGGCGAAGACGGCGCGCCGGAACGGGGCGCCGTAGCGCTGCGCGAGCTGCGTCAGCAGCTCGCGCAGGTCGGTCGGCGCCCCGTCGATACGGCGCGCCGTCTCACCCGTGTACGACCGGATGGTGGCGAAGTACTTGACCGTCATGTCGTCGCTTCCTTGGTCTTCATCCGGATGGGGCGGGGAGCGGCTGCGCCGCTCCCCGCCCCATCCGCTTGCCTACAGCGCCAGCTCCTTGAGCTTCGCCTTGGTCGGCACGCCCTTCGCGTCCCACCCGCGCTGCTCGTAGTACTCGGGCAGCATGACGTCGAGATGGTTGAGCTCGCCCTTGGAGGGGCCGGTCTTGATCGGTTCGGTGAGCAGCCGCTCGGGCAGCGTATCGTCGGCCGTCGTGTACCCGATCGCCAGGTTCCAGAGCCGCTCCTGGTTCCAGATGCGGTCGCCGATCTTCATGAACTCGTCGACCGTGTAGTCCACGCCGGTCAGCGCCACCAGCTCCTCCACGAGCTCGGCGGCGCCGATCCCGAAGGTGGCGAACAGGCAGTTCCCGGTCGAATCGAGGGCGGCCGTCAGGTTCTGGAAGACGATGTCCAGGCCCGCCTTGCCCTCGGTCACGTGCGGGTCCATCGGCGTGAGCTGGCCGAGCACCTCGACCGAGATCGTGTAGCCGCGCACGTGACAGCCGCCGCGGTTGCCGGTCGCGTAGTTCAGGCCGATGCCCTGCACGCCGCGCGGGTCGTAGGCCGGCATCTCCTGCTTCTTGGCGGTCATCGACAGCTCGGGATGGCCGTAGCCGTCGGCCAGGCGGTACGAGCCCTGGGCCAGCTTGGCGCCGAAGCCCTCCCCCTCACCGGTCTTGCGCACCATCTCGACGATCGCGGGCGCGTTGCCGAACCGCAGCTCAACGCCGTCGGTGTCGTCCGTCGTGATGATCCCGCGCTCGAACAGCTCCATCGCGCAGGCGATGGTCGAGCCCATCGAGATCGTGTCGAGCCCGTACTCGTTGCAGAGGTAGTTGGCCTTGGTGATGGCGTCGAGGTCGTCGATGCCGCAGTCGGCGCCGAACGCCCACGCCGTCTCGTACTCGGGGCCTTCGCCGTTCCCCTCGTAGCCGGGCGCCTCGACCTTGGTGACCCGGCCGCACGAGCTCACGCAGCTCATGCAGCCCTTGACCCGCACCAGCTGCTTGGCGGCCAGCGATTCGCCGCCGATCTTGTCGGCGGTCGGGAAGTAGCCGTCGCTGAAGTTGCGCGTCGGCAGTGCTCCGATCTGGTTGAGGATGTTGACGAGGACGTCGGTGCCGTACGCCTTCAGGCCGGTGCCGCCGACTGGATGATCGAGGATCATCTGCCGCGCCTTCTTCGCCGCCGCCTTGAACGCCTCGGGGTCGGCGACCTTGACGGCACCCGTGCCGACGACCGCGATCGCCTTGAGGTTCTTCGAGCCCATGACCGCGCCGACGCCGGTGCGTCCGGCCGCGCGATGCATGTCGTTCATCACGTTGGCGATGAGCGCCAGGTGCTCGCCCGCCGGTCCGATGCACGCCACCTTGGCGTCCTCGTCGGTCTCGGCACGCACGGCGTCGGTCGTGTCGGGGGATGTGAGGCCCCATATTGCCGACGCGTCGCGGATCTCGACCTCGTCATCTCTGATCCAGAGGTAGACGGGCTTGGCCGCCTTGCCCTCGACGATGATCGCGTCGTAGCCGGCGTACTTGACCTCGGGTCCGAAGGTACCGCCGGAGTTCGACGCGGCGAGCACGCCGTTCAACGGTCCCTTGGTGACGACGTCGTAGCGTCCCGCCAACGGCGCGAAGGTGCCGGTCAGCGGGCCGGGCGCGAAGACGATCTTGTTCTTCGGCCCGAGCGGGTCGGTCTTGGGGTCGACCTCGGAGCGGATGATGTGGCCGCCGAGGCCGCGAGCGCCGAGGTAGTCGCGGGCGACCTTCGGGTCGGTCGTCTCGCGAGTGACCTTCTTCTTCGTGAGGTCGACGCGCAGGATCGTGCCTGTCCAGCCGTACATCTCAGCGCACCTCCTGGTAGGCGTCCTTGAACTTCGCCGCGTAGGCCTTCTTGCGCGAGCGCACGTGCTGCTCGTCGTCGACGTACTCGAGCGCGCCGTTGGGACAGAATGCGACGCACTCGGGCGCGCCCTGGCAGTTGTCGCACTTGAAGATGCTGCTCGACGCCGCGTCGTAGCGCGCGTTGCCGAACGGGCAGGCGATCGTGCACATCTTGCAGCGTATGCAGGTGCCCTCGTCCCAGTCGACGAGCCCGTCGATCTTGGTGCTGTAGTGCATGGCGCCGGTGGGGCAGACGGTGACGCAGGCGGCGTCGTCGCACTGCTGGCACATCATCGGCACCGACATGCCCTCGCGCTCCCATGTGTACGCCTGCACGCGCGACGCGCCCGGGCGGAACTGGCTTTCCTTCGCGAACGAGCACGCCAGCTCGCAGCTGCGGCACCCGGTGCACTTGTCCGGGTGGATCATCAGGATCTTCGCCATGGCCTCTCCTTGATCGATGCTTCGGGTATCAGTGTCGGCCGATGATCGTGCGCGGCCGTGACGGCGTCTACGGCGGCGGTAGGACGACGAGGCAGGGCGCGGGGAGCCGCTGGGGCGCAAAGCGTCCTCGGGTGAAGGAATGGTCCAGCTGCGCCGGGCCCCAGGCTGCGCTGCTGCGGGTCACCACGGCATCCTCTCTTCGTCCCTTCGGCGGCGCGTTCGACACCACGCGCCTCGAGGCGTTGTCCACAGGGTAGCGCGCCCAAATGCCCTGCGTAAGGTCTAAGTTTGCCCTTAGCGTGACTCGTGAGGGTTGGGGGTCGGCAACGCCGTCCATCCGGTGATGCGTCCGGGCCCCAGCCGGGCGCTCACGCGAGACTGGTATCCGCCTGCTGGTCGGCGTAGGGTCGGCGCGAGCCCATCCAGAGAGGCACCCGCTTTCCGACAGGAGAGGAGCCCCATGAGCGCAGAGCGCTGGAACCCCTCACGCCATCGCCTCGTCTTGTTGGCGACGATCGTGCTGCTCGTGAGTGGCCTCGCCTGGGGCCTCACGACGGCACTCGGCGCCGCCGGCAGCCCCAGTCCGGCGGCGAGTGGCGAGGTCGTGTTGCGCCTCGGCTGGACGACCGAGCCCGACAACCTGAACCCCTTCATCGGCTACGCCAACGACACCTACGAGATCTGGGCCATCCAGTACTCCTACCTGTTCGGCTGTGGCGACCACAACCAGCCGACGCTCGACCTGGCGAAGGAGTTCCCGACCGAGCAGAACGGCGGCATCTCGCCGGACGGCAAGGTGTGGACGATCCACATCCGGTCGGGCGTGAAGTGGCAGGACGGCCAGCCGCTGACGGCCGACGACGTGGCCTTCACCTACAACTACATCGTCAAGAACGACATGACCAACCTGACGAACTACACCCAGGGGATCGAGAGGGTGAAGGCGCTCGACCCGACCACCGTGCAGATCGTCTGCTCGGCGCCGAAGGCCGACTTCGAGCGAGCCACCATCCCGATCCTTCCCCAGCACATCTGGGGCAAGGTGTCGCCGCAGGCGGCGGCGACCTCGTACGTCAACAAGCCGCCCATCGTGGGCAGCGGCCCGTTCCAGACCGTCGCCTTCGTTAAGGGCTCCTACGTCGAGATGGCGAGGAACCCGTACTGGTACGGCAAGAAGCCCACCATCGACAAGATCTACTTCGAGTTCTACACGAACGCCGACACGATGGTCTCGGACCTCAAATCGGGCGGCATCGACGGCGCCTGGGGCGTCCCCGAGGCGCAGTTCAAGGCGCTCGGTTCGCAGTCGGGGATCAAGGGCGTCGCCTACGACTACTACGACTGGGACTACATCGAGTTCAACTGCTACGACCAGCCTACGTCCCTGGGCAATCCCATCCTCAGGGACTGGCGCTTCCGTCATGCCCTCAACTACGCGGTGGACAGGCAGCGGCTCGTGCAGATCGCGTTCAGCGGGCTGTCGGCGCCGGCGACGACCATCATCCCGCCGCACACCTTCGCCGACCCCGACTACCACTGGGAGCCGGCGGCCGACCAGCTCTATGCCTTCGACCTCGCGAAGGCAGGGCAGCTGCTCACGGAGGCCGGCTATCCGCTGAAGAACGGCGTGCGCGTCGACAAGCAGGGCCAGCCCATCACCCTGCGCCTCCTGTCGGCGACCGACTACCCCGAGGGGCTGACCGAGTCCAAGCTCATCGTGGGCTGGTTCCAGCAGCTCGGCCTGAAGATCAAGCTCTCGGTGGTCGACGTCGGCCAGTTCACCTCGGCGATCTACAACTACGCGGGCGGGCAGTGGAAGCCCGATTTCGACCTCGCCGTCTGGAGCTGGGGCTCCTACTACGACCCGGGCCAGACGCTGGCGTGCTTCACGACCAAGGCGATCGGCAGCCTCAACGAGCCGTTCTGGTCGAACGCGCAGTACGACGCCCTGAACGTGCAGCAGGGCCAGACGATCGACCCCCAGAAGCGGCAGGCGCTGATCTGGCAGATGCAGCAGATCATGTACGAGCAGACACCGTGGATCGTGCTCACCTACCCCGAGGAACTCGAGGCGTACAACACGGCCAAGTGGACCGGCTGGACCCAGATGTTCGGGGGCATCGGCCCGGCCTGGAACTGCGAGGGCAACTACGACTCGTACCTGGACCTGCAGCCGACGACCGGCTCGTCGGGCGGCTCGTCGAGCGCCACGGCGACGATCGTGATCGTCGCCGTGGCGCTCGTGGTCGCCGCCCTGCTCGTGGCGCTGGTGGCGCGGTCGCGGCGGCGAGCCGCCCAGGTCGAGGTGGACTGAGCCGCAGGCCCATCCCGGCGCACAGCAGGGCCCCTTCGGCCGCGGCGGTCAGGCGGCCATCGAGCCAGCTTCGCTGTGCCTGTCCGGCATGCCCTCGTACTCGACGACCCGCCCCGGCTTGCCGCCGAAGGCGAAGCTCGCGTTCATGTGGTCGCGCTCGTCGAGCCCGACGCGCCGGAAGACGTCGGCCCACGAGTCGAACGACCCGTACTCCTGCACCAGGGGGCTGGTGACGGGCTGGTCCTCCCACTCGGGATGGTCGTCCACCAGCTTCGCGTAAACGTGCTCCGAGTGGTCCTCGAGCTCGGCGTTGAGCAGGAAACCCCAGCGCAGGCCGACGCGCGACAACACCCACAGCATCGCCGCGTAGCCCGTGACCAGCAAATAGGGGACGGGCCGGGACATGTACCGCGGATCGGGGACGCCGTCCTCGCGGAGCTTCTCGTCGACGATGCGTAGGTGCCGGTACTCGTTGTCCTGCGCGTCGCGCGCCCAGTCCACGATCCGGCGGCCGCGGGCCACGAGCTCCTGGTCGGCGTAGCGCAGCGCCATGCTGGCCTGCAAGCGGTTCTCCCAGGCCCGGTACGGGAACGGCGCCAGCGCCTCGATCAGCCTCGCCTTGGCGAGCGTGTCCTCGGGGCCGGTGAGCGCGTCCATGGAGCGGAACATGATCCGTGCGAACGCGGAGTAAGGATAGGGCGGACGGGCTCTCGCGGCCTGCTGCTCCCTCTTGAGATCGACGGCCGGCTGTTCCATCGGTGACCCCCCGCTGCGGTCGCGACCCGTCGCGACAGACCCCGGCCGCATGCGAAGCGCGTCGTGCCGGCGGCCCGCGCGCGACCCTTGCCGCCACAGTCTCCGCACGGCGCAGGCCGAAAACCGTTCATGAGGGTTCGAAACGGCGCACGTGCCGTGCGTCAGCCGCGGGCCGGACCGGGACGGGTGGCGTCGGCGTGCTGTGCGCTCAGACGGTCCGCGCGACGTACGGCACGCGCGCGAAATATGGCGGGACGGCAATCGGCCCACGCCAGCCGTCCCGGAAACCGCGCGGGTGGATCCCCTCCACGCGTAGGGCTCCGGCTGCGGCACGAAGCTCGTGCGAGACATCGCGCTGCTCGTCGGTCCCCCACGGCTGCGGGAGCTCGTCTCCCGGCCAGACGCGGGCTCCGCGGTGGGCGACCACCTTGTCGCCCAGGGGAGCCGCCGAGTGCCAGGCCATCCGCAGATCGGCGCGCGACATGACGTCCACGCGGTCGAACGTCAGGCACCCGCGACCGCCGCCCGACCGCGTCACCCTGTAGACGGCGCCGCTCGCCGGTTCGCCGAACACCACGGTGGTGATCGCCGAGACGCGGTCCTTGTCCCGCCAGTCGGGGTCGGGAAAGACCAGGATGACGATGTGCTTGCGCTTCATCCGCTCGCTCTTCGTGCTCGGGGGGTGACACTCTCCACCTTACGCCCGCCGTCTCACGACCGCGAGAACGCCGGGCGACGGCTCTCTGAGAAGCAACGTGAGAGAGGGGGCGGTTTCGCCGCCCGCGACCGCTGCTGGGGTGGGCGGCGTGCCGCCGGCGACGGCGGCACGCCGCCCCAACGCGCGAGCTACGCGGCCTTGCGCCTCTGGGTCGGCTCGTCCGCCGCAGGCAGCTCCTCGACCGGCGCCATGGTCGCGCGACCTCCGCCGCGCGAGCCGAGCATGACACCGGCGACACCGGCACAGACGAGCACCGCTAGGAGCGCGGCAGCGCCCCACGCCGCCGCGGTCGGCGCGACAACGGTCGTCGAAGGATGCGGGTGTGACGGGTACCAGACCGTCTTCGCGGCGGCTGCCGACGCGCCGAAGAGGAGCAGCCACGCAAGGGCGACACCGACGGCGGCGCCAGCGGCCTCCATCACCCTGGAGGGGTTCAGCCTCATGGCCGATCTCCTGACAGTTGCATATCCCGCACGGCGTACGCACGCGTACGCCCGCGGGGTCGCGGCAGAGTATTCCCGTTGTCGATGACGCAAACCAGGGCCGTGAGGGGCTGCCCCTGTGCTATCCTCACGCCCCGTGAGCGACCAGACACCGACCCCGCCCGAACGCAGCGATTTCATTCGCGAGATCGTCGCCGCCGACGTGCGCGAAGGGCGGGTCGACACGGTCGTCACGCGGTTCCCCCCCGAGCCCAACGGCTACCTGCACATCGGCCACGCCCAGACGGTGTGCCTCAACTTCGGCCTCGCGAGCGAGTGGGACGGCCACTGCAACCTGCGCTTCGACGACACCAACCCGGTCAAGGAGGAGCAGGAGTACATCGACGCCATCGAGGGCGACATCCGCTGGCTGGGCTTCGACTGGGGCGTGAACCTCTTCTTCGCCTCCGACTACTTCGAGCAGCTCTACGTGTGGGCCGTCGACCTCATCAGGCAAGGCAAGGCCTATGTCGACGACCTCAGCGCCGACGAGATCCGCGAGTACCGCGGCACCCTGACCGAGCCGGGGCGGCCGAGCCCGTGGCGCGAGCGCTCGGCCGAGGAGAGTCTCGACCTGTTCGCGCGCATGCGCGAGGGCGAGTTCCCCGACGGGTCGCGCGTGCTGCGCGCCCGCATCGACATGGCCGCCGGCAACGTCAACATGCGCGACCCGGTCCTCTACCGGATCCTCCACGCCACGCACCCACGCACCGGCGACGCCTGGTGCATCTACCCGACCTACGACTTCGCCCACGGCCAGTCCGACGCCATCGAAGGCGTCTCGCACTCGATCTGCACCCTCGAGTTCAAGGACCACCGCGAGCTCTACGACTGGCTGATCGAGAATCTGCCGGTGCCGTCGACGCCGCACCAGTACGAGTTCGCCCGGCTCAACCTCACGCACACCGTGCTCTCCAAGCGGCGCCTGCTGCGGCTCGTCGACGAGGGCCTCGTGCGCGGCTGGGACGACCCCCGCATGCCGACGCTCTCGGGGCTGCGGCGGCGCGGGTTCCCGCCCGCGGGGATCCGCGAATTCGTGGCGATGGCGGGACTGGCCCGCAACGAGAAGGTCGTCGAGGTCGAGATGCTCGAGCACGCGGTCCGCGACGTGCTCAACCGCACGGCGCCGCGCCGCTTCGCCGTGCTCGACCCGCTCAAGGTCGTCATCGAGGATTATCCCGACGGGCACGTCGAGGAGATGGAGGTCCCCAACAACCCGGAGGACCCGTCCGCGGGCAGCCGCAAGGTGCCGTTCTCGCGCGAGCTCTGGATCGAACGTGACGACTTCATGGAGGACCCGCCCCGCAAGTTCTTCCGGCTGGCGCCGGGCCGCGAGGTGCGGCTGCGGGCGGCCTACTTCGTCACGTGCCGGGAGGTGGTCAGGGACGATACCGGCGAGGTCGTGGAGCTGCGCTGCACGCACGACCCCGCCACGCGCGGCGGCGACGCTCCCGACGGCCGCCGCCCCAAGGCGACCCTGCACTGGGTGGCGGCCGTGCACGCCGTGCCGGCGGAGGTCCGCCTCTACGATCACCTCTTCCGCAGTCCGCACCCGGGGGCCGGCGGCGGCGACATCCTGGATGACCTGAACCCCGACTCCGAGACCGTGCTCCAGGGCTGTCGGGTGGAGCCGTCGCTCGCCGGCCTGCCGGTGGGCGAGACGGTGCAGTTCGAGCGCCTCGGCTACTTCTGCCCCGACCCCGACTCGGCGCCCGGCGCGCTCGTCTTCAACCGCACGCTCACGCTCAGGGACACCTGGGCGAGGCTGCAGGCCCAGGGGCGGCAGGACACGGCCTGACCGCAGTCGGGGACGCCGTCCCCCGCTGCTCCACACCTCGCGTCATATTGAGCGATGCGCCGCCGCGCGGTAAACTCGATGGCTGCCCGAGGGCATCGCTGGCGAGTGGCCTAATTGGCAAGGCACCTGACTCTGGATCAGGGGATTGAAGGTTCGAGTCCTTCCTCGCCAGCCATCTTCTTCTCTCCCTTCCGCCGCCCGGCACCGTGGACGAACCTTGCTGCCGCGCGACTCCCTCCGGCAAGGTCAACGCCTTCTTCCTGCACAGAGCGGGTACAGCAGCCGCAGGCGACGTGACCGGGAGGGACGATGAGCGAGCTGCCGGTGATCATGGGGGTCGACGACGACCTGGCCAGCCTGGCCGTGCTCGATCGCGAGCTCCGGGGCCGGTACGCTCGTGACTACCTGATCGTCACGAAACAGTCGCCCGAGGCGGCGTTGGCCGAGCTCGGGCGGCGGCACGACGCGGGGGAGCGGATCGCCCTCGTGCTGGCCGACCTGCACATGCCCGGGATGGACGGGGCGGAGCTGCTGGGACGAGCGCGGTTCATCGACCCGCTCGCCAAGCGCGTGATGCTGATCCCCTGGGCCGATCCCGAGTCACCTGAGACGATCTACCACAGCTGTGCGTATGGCCTGATCGAGTACTTCACTACCAAGCCCTGGCACACGGGTGTCGACGAACGCTTCCATCGTGAGGTCTCGGAGCAGCTCTACCAGTGGTCGCGCGTCAACCAGCCGGTCTTCGAGGCGGTCAAGCTCGTGGACCGGCAGTGGTCGCGTCGTGCTCACGAGCTGCGCGACATCCTCACCCGCAACAACGTGCCGTTCGGGTTCTACACGCTCGAGTCGGTCGAGGGTCAGTCCCTGCTGGCCGAGAACGGCCTCGACGGCTCGGCGAGGCTGCCGGTCGCTGTCGTCTTCGGCGGCAAGGTGCTGCAGGAGCCGACCAACACCGAGCTGGCCACGGCGATCGGCGTGAAGAGCCGTCCCGAAGAAGGGGGGAGCGACATCGTCGTCATCGGTGCGGGGCCGGCGGGACTGGGCGTGGCCGTGTATGCCTCGTCGGAGGGCCTTTCGACCACCATCCTCGAGCGCGAGGCGGTCGGCGGCCAGGCCGGGCAGAGCAGCATGATCCAGAACTACCTGGGTTTCCCGAAGGGGATCAGCGGCGACGAGCTCGCGGCACGGGCCTACGAGCAGGCCTGGCAGTTCGGGGCGCGCTTCCTCTTCACCAACGAGGCGGTCGACATCCGCCTCGAAGGCGACGGGCACACCGTGGTCCTCGCCGACGGCAGCGAGCTCGAAGCGAAGGTCGTGGTCATCGCCAGCGGCATCACCTACCGCCGCCTGGAGGCGCCCCGCCTCGAGGAGCTCACGGGCGCCGGCGTCTACTACGGCGCGGTCAGCACCGAGGCCCGCACGCTCGAGGGCGGGGACGTCTTCATCGTGGGCAGCGGCAACTCGGCCGGCCAGGCCGCTCTTCACCTGTCCAAGTACGCGCATCACGTGACGCTCGTGGTGCGCCGCGCGGCCCTCGAGGACAGCATGTCGCATTACCTGACCACGCTGCTGAAGGGAGCCCCCAACGTCTCGTTGCTGCCCCATACCAAGGTGGTGGACGGCGACGGCGAGGGACGCCTGGAGCGGCTGACGGTCGAGGATCTGCGCAGCGGCGAGCAGCGCACCGTGGAGGCACAGGGACTGTTCGTGATGATCGGCGCGCAGCCGCATACGGCGTGGCTGCCCGGGGACATCCTGCGCGACGCCGACGGCTTTCTCCTGACCGGGTTCGACCTGCTGGTCGCGGGCGGTGAGGACGAGGGCGGCCGGCCGGCGTTCGCCGGCCGGCCGCCTTACCCGCTCGAGACCAGCATGCCCGGGGTCTTCGCCGTCGGCGACGTCCGGCACGGGTCCGTCAAGCGCGTGGCCTCGGCCGTGGGCGAAGGCGCAGTGGCGGTGCGTTCGTGCCACCAGTACCTGGCGGACCTGCGGCTGCGTCAGGCGGCGTAGAGTCGTCGCACAAGGCACGACCGATCGGTCGACCAGCCGCGGGCGCGCGGGTGCGGGCGGCCCTTGAAGCATGGAGGTGGCGGATGGATCGGCGACCATACGAGACGGCCCGGATCGACGAGCTCGAGCGGCCCGACGGTTGGTCGCCCGTCCGGCGCAAGCTGGGCGTGCGGTCGTTCGGCGTCAATGCGTGGAGGGCGCACGAGGTCGGCGGTGAGGTGATCAGCCCCCACGAGGAGCAAGACTCCGGGCACGAGGAGCTGTACCTCGTGACCGCCGGCCGGGCGACGTTCACGCTCGACGGCGACCAGATCGACGCGCCCGCCGGCACCTTCGTGTTCGTCCCTGATCCCGAGACGAACAGAGGCGCGGTCGCCGCCGAGCCGGACACCCTGGTCGTGAGCATGGGAGCCAGGCCGGGCGAAGTCTTCCACCCCTTGGCGTGGGAGACGAACCGCGACGTGATTCCGCTTCTCGACCAGGGGCGGAACGCCGAGGCCAAGCGGGTCCTCCTGGCCGCTCTCGACGAGTACGAGGAGAAGGCCGTTCTCTACTACAACCTCGCGTGTGCCGACGCGCAGCTCGGCGAGACCGACGAGGCGTTCGCTTATCTGCGACGCGCGCTTGCGGAGCGGCCGCCGCTGGCTGATCTGGCCTCCCACGACAGCGATCTCGATCCCGTCAGGGACGATCCGCGTTTTGGGGACGCCGTCACCCGAGCCCGGGAGAGCTGAGCGGCAAAGAGAAAGCGGCGGCCCGCGCGCGGCGGTACCCCGGTCAGCGCGGGGAGCCGATCTTCCGCTCCCACAGGTCCCACCCCCAGACCACGCGCATGCCCGCACGCTCGTAGACGGCCGTCGCGCCGGTGGGGTTCCGGGCATCGACGCTCACCGTCGCCAGGCGAAGTCCCAGGCCCGCGAACGTGGCGAACGACCGGCGCAGGAGCGTTCCTGCGATCCCGCGCCCCCGGTGCGACCGCAGCACGCCGAGGTAGTCGACCCAGCCGCGGCCGTTCGCGACGCTCGCGGTCAGCACGCCGACGGGGAGCCCTTCGTCCTTGGCGAGCAGCCAGAGCGACGGGTCGTAGCCCGGGCTGCCCGTCTCCTCTTCGACCCAGCGCTCGTAGGGCGCGGGGTGGTGGCTGAGGTCGTCGGCGAAGGCCTCGACCAGCAGGGCGTGGATGGCCGGGAGATCCTCGTCGGGCTCGATCACGCCGATCTCGATGCCGTCGGGCGGAGCACCGGGCTCGAACGGCGCGGCGAGATCGATCTGCATGTGCCAGAAATGATGGACCGGTCGCAGGCCGCGGGCGCGGAGCAGGTCGGCGGCGGCGCGATCGCCGGCGGTGGCTGCATGGCGGAGACGGACTGACGGCTGCCCTTCGAGCAGGGTCGCGGCGCGCTCCTCGATCCGGTCCAGGAGGAACGACCCGATCCCGTTGCCCCGGTGCGCAGGGTGGACGATGCCCCAGGACTCGACGAGGTCCGCCTCCTGCCGCCGCGCCTGCGCGTAGCCGACGACCGCCCCGTCTTGGCCGGCGACGAGCCACGCATCGCGGGCGAGCTCGAAGCCCGGTCGACCCCACTCGCCGCGCACGAAGGTCGCGTCCAGCGTCTGCGGCGCGTCCTTCGGGTAGTCGGCCAGGAGCAAGCCGGCCACCGCGTCGAGGTCGCCCGAGTCCGGCGCTTTGAACGTGTATCCAGGGGGGAGACCCATGCCGAGAGCCTACATTCCCCGCGGCGCTCCCGGCCTCGTCGATGCGCCGTTTGGCGAGGATCTGCGACCTCCAAGCGCTTACCCCTCGCGCGCCGCCACGGAGTCGCGTTCCACCAGCGCGGCGTCGAGGAGCAGCACCTGCGGCGGTGAGTCGTCGCCGCTGAGGCGCGCTATCAGCCGCCTGGCGGCGGTCGCCCCGATGTCGTAGGCCGGCTGGGTGAGCACCGTCAGCGTGGGGCGCACGATCGTGGTCCACTCAGAGTCGTCGAATCCGAGGAGGGACACGTCCTCAGGGAAGAGCAGCCCGCTCTGCTGGACCGCCTCGTAGGCGCCGAGCGTCATCACGTAGTCGGTGGCGAACACCGCCGTGGGACGCGGCGAGAGCTGTAGCGCGCGGGCGGTCTCGAGGGCGGCGCCCTCGCGCGAGAACTCGGCGATGCGGATCAGCTCGCGGTCCCAGGGGATGCCGGCAGCGCGCAGGGCGGCCAGGTACCCGAGGCTGCGGGACCGCGACGTGGACGTGGGATACGGGTCCAATGCCATCGCCTCGAGAGCCGCGATGGGATCGCCGGGGTCGACCTCGGTGGTGATCAGGGCGATCCGTCGGTGGCCGTGGCGCAGGAGGTACTCGACGCCTGAGCGCGCCGTGCGAACGTTGTCGATGAGCACGGCGTCGGCGGCCACTCCGCGCACGATACGGTCCAGGAAGACGAGGGGCCGGCCTCTCTCGGCCAGGTCCATGACATGCTCTCCCGGCTCATCCTCGACCGGCGACAGCACCATGCCGTCGATGCGCTTCTCGTCGAACAGGCGGACGGCGGCGCGCTCGAGTTCGACGTCATCATCCGTGTTGGCCACGATGACCTCGAAGTCGAGCCCCCGTGCGACGTCGATGATGCCGCGCAGGGCGCGCGCGAAGAAGGGCTCGGTGACGTCGGCGCCGACGAATCCGATCGTCTGAGTGCGACCGGTGACCATGCTGCGGGCAAGGACGTTGCGGCGGTATCCGAGGCGCCGGGCAGCGTCCGCCACGCGCTTGCGCGCCGGAGCGCTGACCGATCCGTAGTCGCCCAGTGCGCGCGCGGCCGTCGACGTCGACACGCCCGCGGCGTTCGCCACGTCGGCGATCGTGGGTGTCGGGTGTTGCTCCTGGCCGGTGGGCGACCGTCCCTTGGTCTCCATCGCCTCGAGCATACCAGAACGTCCTTTCGCTCCGATCCGACCGTTCGACCGAGATTGTCTTGATATCGCTCTCACCGGAATGTGCACGAGTGAGTTGGCAATTTCAAGCTAACCACTCCGATCTTCATGGTTGACACCCTATCATGAGTCGGCTAAGTTGTGACAACGCTACCAATCGCCGGCGACCACGGAACCTGGTCGCCCGCGCCGTCGGGAGGTCGTCACCCTGATGGACAGCGCCTCGCTCGGAGCCTCGACGCGCATCGCCTGCGTGGGGGACAACTGCATCGACCACTACCTGCCGCCCATCGGACATCGCTTCGCGGCGGGCAACGCGGTCAACGTCGCCGTCTGGTTGCGGCGCGGCGGGTCCGCCGTCGACTACTTCGGGGCGGTCGGGGATGACGACGACGGCTGCCTCATCCTGTCGGCGCTGGCGGCAGAGGGCGTCGGCATCGACAACGTCGCCGTGCTCTCCGTCTCCACCTCTCTGACCGAGATCGTCGTGTCACCGCACGGCGAGCGCGAGTTCGTCCGCGTCGTCGAAGGGGCGGCTGAAGAGTACGAACCCGGCCACGAGGCCGTCGCGGCACTTTCGGCCTACCGGCTCGTGCACGGCGTCAACATCTGTGACCACACGATCCTCACGGACCCGCTGCTTGCTGCCGGCGTACCTGTCACCTACGACTTCGACACCTGCGCCGAGCTGGCGGCCGTCGATGGGTTGACGATTGCGTTCTTCTCCCCGGAGGTCGGGATGACGCCCGCCGACATCGACGATCTCGTGGCCGACGCCGTACGCCAGGGGGCACAGGCGGCCATCGCCATGTGCGGTCCCAGTGGCAGCATAGGATGTGATGCGCGCGGCCTCGTGCGGGTGCCCGCCACGCCGGTCGCAGCCATCGACACGTGCGGGGCAGGCGACAGCTACATCGCGGCTGTCATCGGCAGCCACCTCGCCGGCGGCGATCTGGATGGCTGCATGCGCGCAGGGGCCGCCCTTGCGGCCGCGGTCTGTGGTCGCCTCGGTTCTCTGCCCCCCGGCGTGGTCCCGTCGACGGGTTCGCCGGCATCGATCGCGAGCGCTCGGGAGGGCACATGAGCAGCCTTGGTCCGTCCATCGATCGTGAACTGCGCGGCGAAGACCGTTACTTCGCTGCTGAGGGGGCGGCGGCCGAACTGAGTGCGTTCTTGTCGGCCGCCGACGAAAGCTGTGCGGCGATCGCCGACGATCTGGGCCGCGGTATCGCCAATGTGTACCTCGTCGGCGCCGGCGGCTCGATGGCCAATCTGCAGCCGGTCAAGCTCATCTTCGACCGCCTGCTCACTCTTCCGGCCGAGGTCTATTCCGGGTACGACTTGGTGGGACGCGAGCCGGCGCAACTGGGCAGGCGTTCGCTGGTGTTCCTCGCTTCCAACTCCGGCGAGGTCGAAGATACGCTCGCGGCACTTCACTTCGCCCGCGCTCGCGGGGCCCGCACCGTCGCGATCGTCTCCCGTGCCGACTCGACGTTGGCTCGCGAGGCCGACGCGGTGGTCGTGTTCCATGACTGGGACGAGCCCGTCCTGCTGGCGCCCCTGCTGGTGGGCCTGCGACTGGCCGAACAGGGCCGGGGTGACGCCGGCCTGGCGACGGAGCTGCGCAAGGGGCTCGTCGCGGCACCTTCGGCGGTCGCCCGCGCCGTCGAGCTCGAGGTGGCGCGCGCGGAAGAGCGCGCCATGGAGTTCCTGGCGGCGACGCATCTGTACGTGCTCGGCGCCGGCGTCCTCGCCGGCCTTGGCTACAAGCTTGCCTACAACATCGTCATGGAGAACATCCGCATCGGCTCGTCGTTCATCGACGCCAGCGAGTTCCGCCACGGGCCCTGCGAGGCCCTCGAATGTATGCGGTCCGACATGCTGGTCCTGGTCGGCAGCGACTGGTCGCGTGCCCAGACCCTGCGCACCCTCGACGCATGCCGGCGCGCCGGCGCCCGGCTGCTCGTCTACGACGCCGCGGACTACGAGGGGCTGCATCCGCTCCTCGCGCCGTTGGCGCTCTACCCTGCCGTGCAGCCCTTCGTGATCTTCTCGGCCGCGTTGCGCGGCATCACCGATCTCGCGCCGCGCTGCTTCATGGGCGGGCGCGGCCTGTACTGGTTCGAGGCAGGGGCAACCCAGAAGGGGGAATCGTCGTGACCCACATGCGAGCCGCACTAGGCCGGTCGGGCCGTCGCGCGTGCTGGCTGGCGCCGGTGCTGGCCCTGCTCGGCGTCGCCTGGGGCCTGTCCTCGGCATCGGCCGCCGACCCCACGACGTCCGCGTCGGCGAGCACGGTGGTGCTCAAGGCGGGCATCACCGCCGAACCCGACAACCTCAACCCGTTCATCGGCTTCGCCAACGTCTCGTTCGAGATCTGGGCTCTCAACTACCAGTGCCTGTTCGGTCAGGACATCGACAACCAGCCCCGGCTCGACCTCGCGGCACAGTTTCCCACGCGCGAGAACGGCGGCATCTCGGCCGACGGCAAGACCTGGACGATCCACATCAAGCCCGACGTCAAGTGGTCGGACGGCGAGCCGCTGACCGCCGACGACGTGGCGTTCAGCTACAACTACATCATCCGCAACGACCTCACCAACATGAGCATCCTCACCACCTCCATCAAGCGCGTCGACGTCGTCGACCCCACGACGGTGAGGATCGTCTGTTCGCAGCCCAAGGCCAACATCGAGCTCGCCCTCGTCTACATCCTGCCCAAGCATGTCTGGCAGAACGTCTCGCCCAACGCCGTCCAGTCGAGCTTCCAGAACAAGCCGCCGATCGTCGGCAGCGGCCCGTACGAGACGGTCGAGTGGAAGAAGGGCGCCTACATCCACATGGTGCGCAACTCCTACTACCCGGGCACCAGACCCGCCGTGGACGAGATCTACTTCGAGTACTACACGAACCCCGACACCATGGCCCAGGAGCTCAAGGCGGGGAGCCTCGACTGCGCCTGGGGGCTCCCCCCCAGCGCCTACCGGTCACTGCAGAAGACGCCGGGGCTGACGACCATCGCCTACAACGACCTCAACTGGGACAACCTCACGTTCAACTGCTACACGGGCCAGTCCAAAGGCAACCCCGTGCTGCGCGACTGGCGCTTCCGTCAGGCGCTCGCCTACGCGATCGACCAGCAGAAGCTCTGCGACCTCGCCTACATGGGCTACGCCAAGCCCGGCACCACGATGGTCAATCCCGGCACGTGGTCGAACCCCGACTACCACTGGGAGCCGTCGGCCGCCGAGCGCTACACCTTCGACCTGACGAGGGCGGGCCAGTTGCTCGACCAGGCGGGCTACACGAAGAACGCCAACGGCGTGCGGCTCTACAAGGGCCGGCCCATCACACTGCGTCTCTGGGCACGCAACGACGCGCCGTCGGAGCAGACCGAGGGCAAGCTCATCGCCGGCTGGTGGGATCAGCTCGGCCTGAAGATCCAGCTGACCGTCATGGATCTCGGCGCCATGCAGGACCACATCTGGTACTGGGACGGGAACACGTACTATCCGGATTTCGACATGTTCCTCGGCGACTGGGTGGGCTGGACCGACCCCGGCCTGACCCTGAGCTGCTTCACCACCGACCAGATCGGCTCGATCAACGAGACGGCATGGTCCAACGCCCGGTACGACCGGCTCATTGCCCAGCAGGCGACCACGCTCGATCGCACCCAGCGCCAGCAGATCATCTGGCGGGCCCAACAGGTCATGTACGCGCAGGCGCCCTGGCTGGTCCTCACCTATCCCGATAACTTCGAGGCCTACAACACCGCCAAGTGGACCGGCTGGACGCGCATCCTCGGTGGCAACGGTCCGGCCTTTCTCACCATGGGAACGCCCGACGTGTACCTGGGACTCAAGCCGGCGACCGGGACGACGAAGGGGGGGTCGTCATCTGCGGGGCTCATCGTCGCCGTCGTCGCGGGCGTTGCGGTCGCCATCATCATCGTGATGTGGCTGCTGCGTCGCGGCAGGGGCGCGGCCGAGGAGGAGCCGTCATCGTGACCGTGACAAGACAGCATTCGGCTGGACCCGCGGGTGCCCACAAGCTCTACGCTCATTCGGGGTGGTAGCGCATACCGGATTCGAACCGGTGTTACCGCCGTGAGAGGGCGGCGTCCTAGGCCCCTAGACGAATGCGCCACGCATGCTGTGACTCATGCGGGACGAGGACTCGAACCCCGATACCGTGGCCCAGAACCACGTGTCCTACCGTTAGACGATCCCGCAGCGACAGCGGCCACGTAGGATAGCACGGATGCCGGTAGCGGTGAATCGGCCACCTAGTCCGACCACCAGCCCGTCAGCATCTCGATATCGCGGTTGTCGTGGCTCGGCGAGCCGAAGACGATGAGCTCGGCGCCGTCGGCCCCGCCCTCGAGATTCCGGGTGACCATGCGCGAGACCCGCAGGGCGTCCCACGGGCCGAGCTCGACGATCTCGTGCCCGACTCTCGCGCGGGCGCTCCCGCCGACGACAACGTAGACCTCCTCCTGCTCGGTGTGGAAGTGGCCGAACGGGACGCGATAGCCGGGTGCGAGACGGAAGTAGCTCAAGCCCGAGGCGGCCAGCCCGAGCGGTACGCGGGCGAAGCGCGACTCCATGCCGGGCGAATACCCGAACCTGGGCGCCTGGTCCTCGACCCGCTTGAGGTTGACGATAGTGAAGTCCCGGTGGTCGTCGTGGTCGGCGTGGTCGTGCCGGTCGGGGTCGTCGTGCCGGCTCTCGGCGCCGGTCATCGCTCGATCAGCTCGATCCAGTTGCCGTCGGGGTCGGCCACGAACGCGATGCGCGGACCGGAGCCCTCGAGGGCGGCCGGCGCGCGGCCGACCTCGGCCGCGCCGGCCGCCACCAGCCCGGCGTAGGTCGCCTCCAGGTCCTCCACGTCGAAGGCGAAGTGCCCGAACCGCTCGCCGCCGTCATAGGCCGTGTCCTTGCCCCAGTTGTAGACGAGCTCGATGGCGAAGCCGCCCTCCGGCTTCTCCATGAACGCCAGCGTCGCCTTGCCCTTCGTCAAGTCGCGCTTGCGCGAAAGCTTGAGCCCCAGCTTCTCGTAGAACGCGATCGCGGTGTCCAGGTCCCTGGTGCGCGTCGCCACGTGCACGAACTTCATCGCCCCTCCCGTCCGGGCGGACCGGCGCTCTGGCCGGACGGGGTCGCTGTGACGTCGTTCCCCGTACCCGGCCCGTCACGCCCGCTTCGATATACTCTGCGGCATGTCGGTCCGCGTGTTCGCAGAGAGAGTACCCGTCTTCGGCGCCGACGTGTTCGTCGATCTCGACGCGACGATCATCGGCGACGTCGTGCTCGAGGACGGCGCCAACGTCTGGCCGGGCGCCGTGTTGCGCGGCGACGTGGAGCGCATCACGCTCGGCTCTCACACGAGCTTCCAGGACAACTCCGTCGCTCACACCGATCCCGGCTTCCCGGTCGTGGTCGGGCCGGACTGCGTCGTCGGCCACGGCGTGATCCTGCACGGGGCCACGGTCGGCGCGCGCAGCCTGATCGGGATGGGCGCCATCCTGCTGAACGGCTGCGAGATCGGCGAGGAGAGCATCGTCGGCGCCGGCGCACTGGTGACGCAGGGCAAGGTCTTCCCGCCCCGCAGCCTGATCGTCGGCGCGCCCGCCAAGGTGGTGCGCGAGGTCAGCGACGACGACCTGGCGCCGCGGCTGGAACTGCGCGACCGCTACGCGCGCCGCGGGCTGGCGTACCTGGCGGCCGGCCTGGGCGCCGACCTCGCGCCGTTCCGGCGCGGGTAGCGCCCAGGCCGGCCGCTCCGCCCGGGAACGCCTGACACCGTCGCCGCCGGGGAATCGGGCCGTCATGCGCGAGATCACCGAGACCTTCTTCGCCCCCGATCGTGCCGCCTGGCGCGCCTGGCTCGAGGAGCACCATGCCGACCGGCAGGAGATCTGGCTCGTCCTGCTCAAGAAGCATGTGCCCGAGCCCTCGGTCAAGCAGGACGACGCGGTCGAAGAGGCGCTCTGCTTCGGCTGGATCGACGGTCACCTGCGCCGCATCGACGACCGCAGCCACGCGTTGCGGTTCACGCCGCGCCGGCCGGGCAGCCAGTGGGCCGGGTCGAACAAGGCGCGGGTCGATCGGCTGATCGCCGAGGGCCGGATGGCGCCGCCGGGCATGGCCGTGGTCGACGCGGCCAAGGCGAGCGGCGACTGGGACCGCGTGCCGCCCAACGCGGAGCTGGACCGCGTGCCCGACGACCTGCGGGCGGCGCTGGACGCCGATGCGACGGCGGCTCGCGCCTGGGGCGCCCTGCCGCCGTCGCATCGGCGTCAGTACGTCTTCTGGGTGCTGGAGGCGAAGAAGCCCGAGACGCGGGCGCGGCGCGTCGACGAAGTCGTGCGCCGCGCCCGCGACGCTGTAGGCTAGACCGGCATGGACCTGTTCGAGTTCCAGGGAAAACAGCTCTTCGCGGCGGCCGGCATCCCGGTGGCCGAGTCGTGGCTGATCCACCCCCACGGCCCCGACCCGCTGGAGATCGCCAACGAGGTCGGGCTGCCGCTGGTGGCCAAGGTGCAGGTGCTGAGTGGTGGCCGAGGCAAGGCCGGCGGGATCCGCGTCGTGCGTACCCGCGAGGAGGTCAGCGCGGCCGTCGCTGAGCTGATGGGGCTGACGGTGCGGGGGCGGCGCGCGGTCGGCGTGCTGCTCGAGGAGGCGGTCGACATCGACCGCGAGCTCTACCTGGCGATCACCATCGACCGCGCCGCGCGCCGCCCCCTCCTGATCTTCTCGACCCGTGGCGGCATGGACATCGAGGAGGTCGCGCGCGAGGAGCCCCAGGCCCTCTTCCGTGCGCACATCGACCCCCTCGACGGCCTGCGCGACGAGCAGGTGCGCGAGCTGGCCGCGCAGGCCGGCTTCGACGGCGCCCAGGCGACGGCACTGATCGAGGTCGTGTGGGCCGTCTGGCGCCTGTTCTGCGCCCACGAGGCGACGCTGGTCGAGATCAACCCGCTGGTCCTCGCGCGGGACCACCGCTTCATGGCGCTCGACGCCAAGGTGAGCGTCGACGACAACGCGCTGTACCGCCATCGAGAGTTCGGCGGCTTCGAGACCGACGACGACGGGCGCGAGGCCCAAGCCCGGCGCGAGGGCATGCGGTACGTGGAGCTCGACGGCGACATCGGCGTGCTGGGCAACGGCGCCGGGATGGTGATGAGCACGCTCGACCTGATCGCCGAGGCCGGCGGCCGGGCGGCGAACTTCCTCGACGTCGGCGGCGGCGCGCGCGAAGCGCAGATCGCCGCCGCCCTCGACCTGATCCTCTCGGACGAGCGAGTGCGGGCCGTGCTGGTGACGATCTTCGGCGGCATCACTCGCTGCGACGAGGTCGCGCGCGGGCTGCTGGCCGCGCTGGAGTCGCGGGGACTGGCGGCGCGAGGCGACGAGGGCGCGGCCATGCCCGTCGTCGTCCGCCTCGACGGCACCAGTTGCGACCCGGCCCGAGCCCTCGTCGCCGACGCCCGGCTGGCCAACGTGGTCGCGGAGGCGACGGCGTGGGACGCCGTGCAGCGCGTGGTGGCGCTGGCCGCGGCGGCGCCGCCGCCGCGGACCACACCGCCGGCGACACCGGCCTCGCCGACGAACGCCGCTTCGCCGGGCGACCCGCGAGGACGGGCCTGATGGCGATCCTGGTCGATGGCCGCAGCCGCGTGCTGGTGCAGGGCGTGACCGGCCGCGAGGGCTCGTTCCACACGAGTCGCATGCTGGCGGCCGGCACGCAGGTCGTCGCCGGCACCTCGCCGGGCAAGGCGGGGCGGACGGTCGCCGGCGTGCCGGTGTTCGACACCGTGGCCGATGCCGTCGCGGCGACCGGCGCCGACGTCTCGGTCCTGTTCGTGCCGGCGCGGTTCGCCCGCGACGCCCTGCTGGAGGCGTCGGCGGCGGGCATCGGTTTGGTCGTGTGCATCACCGAGGGCATCCCCGTCCACGACATGATGCACGTGGTGGCGGAGTTCGAACACAGAGGTACGCGCCTGATCGGCGGCAACTGCCCGGGGATCGTGTCGGTGGAGACCGTGAACGGCGCCGGCCGGCGCGATGCCGGCGCCAACGTCGGCATCGCGCCGGCCGACATCTTCACGCCCGGCCCCGTCGGCGTGATCTCGCGCAGCGGCACGCTGACCTACCAGATCATCCACGACCTCACGCAGGCGGGGCTGGGGCAGACGACCTGCATCGGCGCCGGCGGCGACCCCGTGCACGGCCTGGGCTTCCTCGACTGCCTGGCGCTGTTCGAGGCCGACGCGGCGACCGGAGCCGTCGTCCTGATCGGCGAGATCGGCGGCGACGACGAGGAGCGGGCGGCCGCCTTCGCGCGCGAGCGCATGAGCAAACCGGTCGTCGCCTACGTGGCCGGGTTCACGGCGCCGCCGGGCAAGACGATGGGCCACGCCGGGGCGATCGTCAGCGGCGGGCGAGGGACGGCGGCCGCCAAGGCCGAGGCCTTGGAGGCGGCCGGCATCGCCGTCGCCCGCCGCCCCGACCAGGTCCCGCATCTGGTCGCGCGCGCTCTGGGCGCGCGCTCCCGGCCTGAGGTCGTCGTGCCCGAGAACAAGCACCAGGGGCTGCCGCCGATCCCGGGCCTGCGCGACGACCGTCACGCGGTCGAGGCCGCCGGTCGCCCGCGCACGCGCGAGGAGGTCGACAGCGGCTGGCGCGTCTTCCTGTTCCACGCGGGGCGAGTGCTTGCTGGCGCTGCCGCTCCTGCCCTGGATCGCCCTCTACGCGTTCAGCGGGCTGGCCGCCCTCTACTACTTCGCCAAGGGCCTTCTCGGCTGGCACGGGGTCGTCATGGCCGGCGGCGCCGAGACGCGCACCTGGACGCTGCTCCTCACCGCGGCGCTGTTCGCCGCCGCCGCCCTCGCCCTGGTCGGCGTGATCTACCTGACGGCTGCCGACGACCCGCCGCTGACCGTGTGGCGTCGTCTGCTGGCCGCGCTGATCGTCGTGACGGCCGCCTCGGTGCTGGCGCCGCTGGCCTCGCAGATCTCGTTCGTGGAGTGGCTGCAGTTCTTCGGCATCCTCTTCTACGGCCTCGCGCTGACCGCGGCGCAGCTCGCGTGGCGCGCGCGGCGGGCGCGGCGCGCTTCGGAGCGCGCCGAAACGCCGCGCGCGCCCGGCCCGCCAGACGGCTGACCGCGTTCGCTTCCGGCGCCGCCGGGAACACACGGGGTGACCTGTCACCGCGACCAGAACTGAAAGACCACGATGTCCGAGCCCGAACGCATACCCTCGGACGACAGTCCCCGCCTCCCGCCTCCCCTGCCTCCGCTGCGCCTGGTGCCGCCGCCGCCCGAGCTCCTGCCGCCGCCGCGGCCGGGGCGTCCGCCGCGGCCGTTCCCGGGGCGGCTCTTCGTCATCCTCGTGATGGGCGTGCTGGCCATGGCGTGGGCGGTGGCGTTCCTGGCGCTCGGCGACCCCTCGTCGTCGACGGGCCTGGGCGCCACCTTCGCCTCGCAGTCGGTCAACTGGGCCGGCTACGAGGTCGCCGGCGGGCGCTTCACGTCGGTCGCCGCCACCTGGACGGTGCCCGCCGTCAGGCCCGGGCTGAGCACCGACCTGGCGAGCTTCTGGGTCGGGCTCGACGGGCAGGGGACAGGCTTGCTCGAGCAGGTCGGGACCGCCTCGGGACACCTGCACGGTGTGCCCTACTACAGGGCTTGGTACGAGATGCTGCCCGGGCCGGCGGTCTATCCGGGCCTGCGCGTGTCCCCGGGGGACTCGGTGACGGGCAGCGTGACCACCCGAGGGGACGGCCTGTTCACCCTCGCGCTGCACGACGACACGACCGGCCGCGGCTTCAGCATCGACCTCAAGCAGCCGTCCACGCCCCTGGCCACCGCCGAGGTGGTCGCCGAGGCGCCGTGGTCGAGCGGGTTCATGCCGCTCGCGAACTTCGGCGTGGTGAGCTTCACCAAGGCGCGCGTCAACGGGAGGCCGATCGGGAGCTACACGGGCGGGCGCATCGACATGGTGCGCAGCGGCCTGAAGGCGGCGACCTCGCCGCTCGACGGCGAGGGCGCCGCCTTCAGAGTCACCTGGGTCCGGCCCTGATCCCTTGTCCATTCCGTCCAGCCGGCCGCCCCCCGGGCTAACGCCGGTCCATTGGTCACCCCGACACCCTGTGCTAGCGTACGGCCGGAGCACTGGCAGCCACGGCCGCGCCATCCACGCTCCGCGGGCGGCCGTCCGGCAGGGGGACTTCACAAGGAGACGAGATGGCCGACCAGGATCACCAGCCCACCGTCGAGGAGCTCAAGGAAAAGGCGTACCAGCCCATGGAAGACGCCATGAAGCTCCACCCCTTCTACAAGGGCAAGATCGAGACCACGCTCAAGTGCTGCGTCCGCGACTTCCAGGACTTCGGCATCTGGTACACGCCCGGCGTGAGCAAGCCGTGCCTCGACATCAAGGACGACCCCGAGAAGGTCTACGAGCACACCAACAAGGGCAACACCGTCGCCGTCATCAGCGACGGCACGCGCGTGCTCGGCATGGGCGACATCGGCCCCAAGGCCGGCATGCCGGTGATGGAGGGCAAGTCGCTGCTCTACAAGTACCTGGGCGGCGTCGACGGCTTCCCGCTCATGGTCGACACCAAGGACCCCGACGAGTTCATCAAGTTCGTGAAGCTCGTGCAGCCGGGCCTCGGCGGCGTCAACCTCGAGGACATCGCCCAGCCAAAGTGCTTCCGCATCCTCGACACGCTGCGCGCCGAGTGCGAGATCCCGGTCTGGCACGACGACCAGCAGGGCACCGCCTGCGTGACCCTCGCCGGCCTGATCAACGCGCTCAAGGTCGTCGGCCGCAAGATGGAGGACATGAAGATCGCGTTCATCGGCTGCGGCGCCGCCAACGTCGCCATCAGCCGCCTGATCTTCGCCTACGGCGCCGACCGCGAGAAGTGCATGATGGTCGACAGCAAGGGCATCCTGCACAAGGGTCGCAGCGACATCGAGGCCGTGAAGGTCGAGTGGGCGGCCAAGTGGGACTACTGCCAGACGACCAACGCCGAGCAGAAGACCGGCGGCATCGCCGACGCGCTCAAGGACGCCGACGTCTGCATCGCGCTCAGCAAGCAGGGCCCCGACACGATCGAGGCCGGCTGGATCAAGGCGATGGCGCCCGACCCGATCGTCTTCCTGTGCTCCAACCCCGTCCCCGAGATGTGGCCGTGGGATGCCAAGGAGGCCGGCGCGGCCGTCGTGGCGACTGGGCGCAGCGACTTCCCGAACCAGGTCAACAACTCGGTCGGGTTCCCCGGCATCTTCCGCGGCACCCTCGACGTGCGCGCCAAGACGATCACCGACGAGATGTGCATCGCGGCCGCCGAGGAGCTCGCCAAGGTGGCCGAGGACAAGGGGCTGACGCCCGACTTCATCATGCCGACGATGGACGACTGGGAGGTCTTCCCGCGCGAGGCCGCGGCGGTGGCGATGAAGGCCATCGAGCAGGGCGTGGCGCTCAAGACCGACATCGACTTCGACGGCGAGGTCGCCCAGGCGACCGAGATCATCGGCCGCGCCCGCGGGATGGTGCAGGACCAGATGGCGCTGGGCTACATCAAGATGCCCGAAGGCAGCCCGGCGCCGATGCCGACGCCGGACGCGATGAAGGGTGTCGCGCGCGGCCTCGCGGCGCAGGCGACGGAGGCGGCCGAAAAGGCGGCCGACGTGATCGAGGAGTACGCGAGGAAGGCGGCCGACCTGGCGCAGGAGTACGCCAAGAAGGCGGCCGACGCCGCCAAGCAGGCCGCCGAGTCGCGCAAGAAGGATCAGTAGGGCCGTACAGCAGGGGGCGGGGTGAGGGCTGCGCCCTCACCCCGCTTCGCGTTCATGCCGGCGCCTGACCTGGGGGGACATGAAGTACTGCCCGAACTGCGGTACGAAGCTTCACAGCGACGTTGCCGGTTGCCCCGAGTGCGGGGGTCGGTGGGCGGCCGACGGAGACTTCGTACCGCCGGCCGCCCCGGCCGTCGAACCCGGGGCGCAACCGCCGTGGGAGAAGGCGTCAAGCCCCACCTACCCGTACTGCGGTTTCAAGCCGCGCGTCGCGGCGCGCCTCATCGACGAGCTCGTGTGCCTTGCGATCGCCGTCGTCATGGGTTTCGTGGCGGCGATCATCATCGCGATTGTGGCCCGCGCGACCGGGAGGGCTGCGCGACCTCTCCTCGATGCGTGGGCGGGGCGAACGTGGCCGTTCGTGGTCTTCCTGGCCGTGACGATCGTTGCGTCGCTGGCGTACCACGTGCTGTCCGACGCCGTCCACGGATCGACCCTCGGCAAGATGGCCCTCGGCATGACCGTGCTCGGCGACTCGGGCGACTTCTGCTCATGGGGTGCGGCGCTGAAGCGGGAGCTCGCATACATCATGGACGCGATGTTCTTCGGGCTGGTCGCCTACGAAGTCATGAAGGACGAGCCACGCGGTCAGCGCGTCGGCGACTTCTGGGCCCACACGGTCGTGGTGCGCCGCGAGTCGCTGCAGCCCGCACAGCGGCGGTCGACCTCGAGGTTCGCGGCCGCCGCCGCAGCGGCATGCCTCGTGTTCGTTGCCGTTGCGGCGGCTCCCCGAGTGCTTGCGGTGGCGACGAACACGGGCAGTGCGGCCGCCGACCAAGTGGCCTCCGCGGCGGCTCAGACGTCGGCGTGGACGACTATCGACGGCGACGGCGTGAGCGTGTCGCTTCCCGACTCCTTCTTCGGCGGCGATCCCTCCGTCGAAGGTCAGGCGATCACCGCGAAGATCAGGTCGCTGGGTCCGACCTACGCGCCGATGGTCTCCTGGGTGAACCAGATGACGACCGGGCCGTCGCACGTCCTGCTGATCTCGATCGATGCGAAGTCGGGCGAGTTCGCCACGCTGGCCGTCCTCACGGGATCGGTCCCCGAGGGAACCAGAATCGGCACGTACACGCGTCAGGCGGCCGAGGGCTACTCCCGGAACTACCAGGTCACCGATTGGCGGGTCGTGTCGCTGGGAGACCGGCGCGCGGGTCGGCTGACGATCGACCGCTCGAACGAGAAGGCTGCCGATGCCGTGTACGTCTTCGTGAAAGGCCGTACGGTCTACCTCCTCGTCTACACCACGACGGCGCAGGGGCTGAACGCGTCGCTCCCCGTGTTCGACAAGAGCGCGGGAAGCTTCGCCACGATCCGCTGACGTCCGTTCCGTCGCGCGTCCCGCCGGCGACGAGTAGGATTGAGCGCAGGCTTGCCGTGTGAACGGCCCATCCGAGAAGCGAGGTGACGATGAGTGACGCGAGCATCCGGCAGGTGAACGCCGGCGACGTCACGGCTGCCGTGAAGCAGATGTGCATGGAGGCCAACTACGACCTGCCCGACGACGTCTATCAGGCGCTGAAGGACGGCAAGGCCAAAGAGGACTCGCCGGTCGGCAAGGCCGTGTTCGACCAGCTGGTCGAGAACGCCGACATCGCCCGCCGCGACCGCGTGCCGATCTGCCAGGACACCGGGTTCGCGGTGTTCTTCGTCGAGGTCGGCCAGGACGTGCACTTCTCGGGCGGCGACTTCCGCGAGGCGATCGACGAGGGCGTGCGCCAGGGCTACGGCGACGGCTTCCTGCGGAAGTCCGTCGCCGAGCAGCCGGCGCACGCCCGCCAGAACACCAAGGACAACACGCCCGCGATCGTGCACACCAGCATCGTGCCCGGCGACAAGGTCGAGATCTGGATGATGGCCAAGGGCGGCGGCGCCGAGAACATGTCGTCGCTCAACATGCTCAAGCCGGCCCAGGGCTGGGGCGGCATGGTGCAGGCGGTGCTCGACACCGTCTCGCGCGCCGGCTCCAACCCTTGCCCACCGATCGTCGTGGGCGTGGGCATCGGTGGCACCATCGAGATGTGCACCCTGCTGGCCAAGAAGGCGCTGCTGCGCGACATCGGTTCGGTCCACCCCGACGAGCGCATCGCCGGCATGGAGGCCGAGCTCCTCGAACGCATCAACGCCCTCGGCATCGGCCCGCAGGGCCTGGGCGGCACGCAGACCGCGCTCGCCGTCTTCGTCGAGGAGATGCCCTGCCACATCGCCAGCATGCCGATGGCGGTCAACGTCCAGTGTCACGCGCAGCGGCACAAACATTTCATCCTGTAGGGAGGGGAGGAGAGATGGCAGCCAAGAAGATCACCACCCCTCTGACCGACGAGGTCGTGCGCGAGCTGCGTGCCGGCGACGAGGTCGAGATCACCGGGGTCGTCTACCAGGCGCGCGACGCCGCCCACAAGCGGCTGGTGGCGCTGCTCGAGGCCGGCGAGCCGCTGCCCTTCGAGCTGCAGGGCGCGGTCGTCTACTACATGGGCCCGTCGCCGACCAAGCCGGGCAACGTGATCGGCTCGGCCGGGCCGACGACCAGCGGTCGCATGGACGCCTACGCGCCGCTGCTCATGAGGCACGGCCTGAAGGGCATGATCGGCAAGGGCCTGCGCCTGCCCGAGGTCAAGCAGGCCATGAAGGACAACACGGCCGTCTACTTCGCGGCCACCGGCGGCGCCGGCGCGTTGCTCGCGCAGCGGATCGTCGGCAACGAGGTGATCGCCTATCCGGAGCTCGGGGCCGAGGCGATCGCCAGGCTCGAGGTGCGCGACTTCCCGGTGATCGTCGTCAACGACTGTCACGGCGCCGACCTGTACGAAGAAGGCCGCGCGAAGTACGCGCGCGAGGCGTGAGACCGGGCGGGCACCGCGTGCCGAAGCGGGCGAGGGCGGCGGCGCTGTGCGCCGCCGCCCTCGCCCTGTTCGCGACCGCGCTCAGCGTGGCGTCGTGCGGCGGCTCGACGCCGGGGGCGAACGGAGCCTCGTCGCCCGCCGCCACATCGCCACTGTCGACCACGTCGCCGGGCGCCACTTCGACGGTGACCAACGACCGCTACGGGTTCGGGTTCTCCTACGACCCGAAGGCGCTGGAGTTCAGGACCAAGGGCCTCATCGCCAAGAGCGACGCCGGCAAGGTGCTGTTCGTGGCGGAGTTCCGCGACAAGCAGCGTATCGACGGCTTCCTCACGATCCGGGTGGAGCCGAACCGCGCCGGGATGGCGAGCCGCGACGAGATGCAGAAGACGGCGGCGGCCTTGAACGCGGCCTCGGCCACGACCGACGGCTGGGTCTGGAGCGTCGAAGAGACCGAGGGACGGCCGTACATGGCGTTCCACGGCGTCATGGAGAAGGGCCCGCCGCAGATCGAGGTGCGCGGGCGCCGCTTCCTGGGGCCGAAGTACGCCTACACGGTCGCGCTGATGGGACCGACCGACTACCTGGCCGATCCGCCGGCCTCGCTCACCGAGATCGTCGACTCGTTCCGGCCGGCGCGGTTCTGAGTGACGAAGGGGGCGGGGGCGGCGCGGATGCGCCGCCCCCGCCCCCTTCCTTGCGCTCCTAGCGGGTCAGGGCGTCGCCGGAGGTGACGGCGTGAAGGACGACGCGAGCTTGTCCAGCTCCTTGAGCATCGACTTCATGGCCACCTGACCCTTGGCGATCTGCTTGAGGGCCGATTTCAGGTTGGCGGTGCTCTTCGTCCCCGACGCGGCCATCTGGCGGATCTTGTCGACGCCGTTGAAGTAGCCCTGCAGGGCGGCCAGCCACAGCTTGTGGATACCCTGGAGGCGCTGGCTGGGGACCTGCCGCTTCGACCAGGTGGAGAGGGCCGAGACGAGCTGCGCGTCGGCCGCGGTGAGCTTGGCCTTGTCGCTCTGGCTGAGCGGCAGGTCGCCCAGCTTGGCGAGGCTCTGCAGCGAGTGCGCGGTCTGGGTCTCCGAGGCGGCGAGGTCGTTCAGGTAGGCGGTCTCGTCGGCGCTGAGGCTGCCGGCCGGCGTGGCGCTCGACGACGTCCCCGTGGAGGCCGAGCTGCAGGCCCCGGCGCCCGCGGCGACGAGGAGCGCGACGAGGGCGAAGGCGATCCCCCGAGCGAGACTGCGATGTGGCATGGGTCCTCCCGTGACGGGTTGGCGATGGCTGCAGTATCCGTTGGGCGGCGGCGCGTGTAAACGGGCGGGCGGGGACGGTGTCGCGCCGCTCGGGCGCGATACCGGCCCCGCCCGCCAGCTTGCGCGCCGCCGCCGCACTGCTATCCTTCTCACACATGACACGCCCGACCCCCGCCAGCCCATCCTGCCCGACACTGTCGCGGAGCCGTTCCCGCCGTGTCGCGCGCCCGTCACTCGCTCGCGCGCTCGCGCTGGTGGCGGCCGCCGCCGCGGCGGCGGCCGTCTTCACGCTCGCCGGCTGTGGCCAGGACATCACCTCGCAGACCCACAGCGACCCCAAGTACGGCTACCAGTTCACCTACGACGCCACGCGGCTCTTCAACGGGGGCCCGACGGGCATGATCGATAAGACGGCGCTCAGGCAGTTCATCATGTACGACCACGGCATAGCCGAGGACCGGGTCGCGGCGATCGGCGTGTCGGTGTTCGCCGGCAACGGCATCGACCCCACGGTGCCGCAGCTTCGCAAGATCGCTCGCGACTGGAACCGGATCCGCGCCCGCGAGCATCCCGGCGTGCCGGGGCGGTATCGCGTCACGCGCTTCTTCCCCAACGAGCCGGGACTCGAGCTCAAGAGCATCTTGAAGATCGGCAGCGGCCAGGTCCTGGGCACCGCCGACTACACCTGGTTCGAGCCGCGCTACTGGTACCAGATGCACATGCAGTCGCTCAAGAAGGACTGGGCGTCGGACTACCTCTACTACCAGGGGATCATGAAGACGCTCACCTTCAACGGGATGAACATCCCCGGTCCCTATCCGTCCACCCCGGCGAGCGCGGCGCCCTCAGCGCCGGCGACGGGCACTCCATGACGGTCCGACCCGCGCCCGCGCGCGCCGCGCGGGGCGCCGCCTAGGGCGCCGTCGTGCCCGAGCACGACGTCCTCATCGTCGGAGCCGGCCTGGCCGGACTGCGCGCGGCCATCGCGGCCGCCGACGCCGGCGTCGACGTGGCCCTGATCACCAAGGTCCACCCGGTGCGCAGCCACACGTGCTGCGCCCAGGGCGGCATCAACGCCGCCCTGGGCGACGACGACTCGCCCGAGGCGCACCTGTTCGACACCGTGAAGGGCTCGGACTACCTCGGCGACCAGGACGCGATCGAGGTCATGACCCGCGAGGCGCCGCGCGACATCATCGCCCTCGAGCACATGGGCTGCCCCTTCAGCCGCAACGACGACGGCACCGTCGCCCAGCGGCCGTTCGGTGGCGCCGGGTTCCCGCGCACCGCCTACGCCGCCGACATCTCCGGCTTCGTGATCCTGCACACGCTCTACGAGCAGGCGCTCAAGCGCAACGTGCGCGTGTACGAGGAGTGGTTCCTGCTCGAGCTGGCGCTGCAGGGCGACATGGCCGCCGGGGTGCTGGCGATCGACATCCGCAGCGGCCGCCTGCACGAGTTGAAGGCCAAGGCCGTGATCTTCGCCACCGGGCCGACCAGCCGCGTGTACGAGGGCTCGTCGAACTCGGTCGACTGCACCGGCGACGGCACGGCCGTCGCCTACCGGGCGGGGCTCGAGCTGATGGACCTCGAGTTCGTGCAGTTCCACCCCACGGGGCTGCGCAACGGCGTGCTGGTCACCGAGGGCTGCCGCGGCGAGGGCGGCATCCTCGTCAATTCCGAGGGCGAGCGGTTCATGAAGCGCTACGCGCCCAACAAGATGGAGCTCGCCAGCCGCGACGTGGTCTCCCGCGCCGAGGCCGAGGAGATGGCGGCCGGGCGCGACGTCGACGGGTTCATCCTGCTCGACCTGCGCCCGATCGGGGCCGAGAAGATCAAGACGCGGCTGCTGCAGGTGCGCGAGCTGTCGATGGACATCGCCGGCGTCGACCCCTGCGAGGCACCGATCCCGATCCGCCCGACGCCGCACTACTTCATGGGCGGCATCAGGGTCGACGTGGACGCGCGCTCGCCGAAGGTGCCCAACTTCTTCGCCGCCGGCGAGTGCAGCTGCATCAGCGTGCACGGCGCCAACCGGCTGGGCGGCAACTCACTGCTCGACGGCGTGGTGTTCGGGCGGCGGGCGGGCGAGGCGGCGGCGGCGTGGGCCAAGGCCAACGCCGCCGCCGCCTTCCCGCCCGCCGCCCGGACCGGCGTGGAGGCGCGCCTTCGCGATCTGGTCGATCGCGAAGGCGGCGAGCGCCACGCCGGCATCCGCGCCGAGCTGCAGTCGCTCATGCTGCGCGACGTCGGCATCTACCGCGAGAAGGCCTCGCTCGAGTCGGCGCTGGCGGCGGTGCGCGAGCTCAAGCAGCGCTACGCCGGCGTCGTCGTGCAGGACAAGGGCCGCCTGTTCAACACCGACCTCCTGCAGACGATCGAGACCGGCCACCTGCTCGACGTGGCCGAGTGCATCGTGGGCGGCGCCCTCTACCGCGAGGAGAGCCGGGGCAGCCACGCGCGCCGCGACTTCCCCGAGCGCGACGACAAGCAGTGGCTGCGCCACACCACGTTCACCCGCGGCGACGACGGGCCGGTCCGCGACTACGCGCCGGTCACGCTCGGCCTGCACGAGCCCGAGGCGAGGACCTACTGATGGTGCGCGCCGGTCTCAGGGTGCGTCGCTTCGACCCCCAACAGGGCAGCGAGCCGACCTGGACCACCTACCAGGTCGAGCTGCCCGACGGCTCGACGGTGCTCGAGGCGCTGATGAAGATCCAGGACGAGCAGGACGGCACGCTGTCGTTCCGCCGCGCCTGCCGGCACGCGATCTGCGGCTCCTGCGCGATGATGATCAACGGCTGCTCCAAGCTGGCCTGCAACACCCAGGTGTCGCTGGTGGCCGAGCAGGCGGCGCGGATGGCGGCCCACGGGCGCGAGGCGTGGCGGGACGGTCGCGAGGACGCCGCCGCCGAGGAGGGTGCCGCGCCCATCCTGATCGAGCCGCTCGGCAACATGCCGGTCGTCAAGGACCTGGTCACCGACATGGACGCCTTCTGGCGCAAGCAGCGCCGCGTGCGGCCCTGGCTGTTCCCGCCGGACGACGGGGTCGACCCCGACCACGAGCGCCGCATGTCGCCGCAGGAGTGGGACCGCATGGCCCAGGGGCTGCTCTGCCTGGAGTGCGGCTCGTGCTACTCGGAGTGCGACGCGGTGACGGCGTCGCCCGAGTTCGTGGGCCCGGCGGCGCTGGCCAAGGCGCACCGCTACACGACCGACACCCGCGACGCCGGCGCCCACGAGCGGCTCGCCGACCTCTCCGACGAGCACGGCTTGTGGGAGTGCATGCGCTGCTACTTCTGCAGCGAGCGCTGCCCCAAGCGGATCCGGGTGCGCGACCTGATCGCGCAGCTCGGCGAGCTGGCGGTGCGCGAGGGTCTCGACACCGACCCCGGGGCCCGGCACGCGGCGGCGTTCGTCGAGTCGCTCGAGAAGAGCGGGCGCCTCGACGAGACGCGGCTCGCGATGCGCAGCCAGGGCGTCGGCTGGGCGGCGCAGCGCCTGCCCATGGCCGTGCGCGTGGCGCTGGCCGGCAAGCTGACGCTGCCGCCGCGCCCGATCGACGGCCACGAGGCGCTGCGCCGCGTCATGGATGCGGCCGGGGCTGAGGCCGCCGGTGACAGCGACGCCGCCGACGCCGCCGGCGCCGACTCGGTGGAGATGGACGACTGATGAGCGACGGGCTGCGCTACGCCTACTACACCGGCTGCGTGCCCAAGCAGAGCACGCGCGAGCTCGACGTCGCCACGCGGCTCGTGTGCGAGCGGCTCGGCGTGGAGCTGCGCGAGATGACCGGCGCGCCCTGCTGCGGCGCCGGCGACGTCGACGAGGTCGACGCCGGGCTGAACACGGCCGTCAACGCCGTCACGCTGGCGCAGGCCGAGCGTGACGGCGTCGACGTGATGACCATCTGCAACGTCTGCAACCTGAACCTGCGGGCCGTGAACCAGCGGCTCAAGGACGACGCCGCCGAGCTGACGCGCGCGAACCGCGCACTGGCGGCCGGCGGCTACGAGTACAAGGGCGGGGTCGACGTCGTCCACCTGCTGTCGGTGCTGGTCGACACGCTGGGGCCCGACGCCGTCGCCGCCAGGGTGACGCGGCCGCTGCGCGGCGTGCGCATCGCGCCCTTCTACGGCTGCCAGGTGCTGCGGCCCAGCACCGTCACCGGCGTCGACGACCCCGACGACCCGCAGTCGCTGGAGCTGCTGATCGAGGCCTGCGGGGCCACGCCGGTCGACTACGACGCGCGCCTGTCGTGCTGCGGCTGGCCGATCATCGTCGCCCGCGAGGACACCGCGGTGACGATGTCGGGCGCCGATCTGGCGTCGGCGGCCGCTGCGCGGGCCGACGCCGTCGTCACTCCGTGCCCCCTGTGCCACATCTCGCTTGACGGCTACCAGCAGAAGGCGGCCCGCCGGCGTGGCGAGGAGCTGCGACTGCCCGTGCTGCATCTGTCGCAGCTCATCGGCCTCGCGCTCGGCCTCAGCCCGCGCGAGCTTCGCCTCGACCGCCACGTCACCTCCACGCGGTCGCTGGTCGCCCGGCTTGGCCTGTCCCTCGCCTGACGGGTAGGCTACAGGCTACGGCGCGCCCGCCGGCCGGGCGCGGCAGCTGCAAGGGAGGTCTCGCGTGAGCTGGGTCTGGGCGGTCGCCCGACTCCTCGGACTGTCGACCACCGCCGGCGTGCGGGCGTCGATGACGCTGCTCATCGTCGGGGTGCTGTCGCGCGAGGGGTGGGGCTTCCAGGTGCCGCCGCGCTTCACCTGGCTCGAGAGCTCGGCGGCGATCGCCGTCTTCGTCGTGCTCACCATCATCGAGACCTCGATCGACAAGATGCAGTCGCTCGACCGCGTCCAGGACCGCCTGACCATGCCCTGGCGCATCGCCGCGGGCGCCATCGTCGGCGGGGCGGCGATGGGTCACGGCGTCGCCGGCCTGGTCATCGGCCTGGTGGGCGGCGGCTTCCTGGCCTGGTTCGGGCTCGAGATCAAACGGCTGTGGCGGCCGCGCAGCAGCACCAGCGCCATGACGCTGCCCGTCGTCAGCCTGGTCGAGGACCTCGCCGCCTTCGTCGCCGGCGTGCTCACCGCGACGCTGGCACCGTTCGGCTATGCCATCTTCGCCTGGGCGACCTGGTTCTACTTCCGGCTACGGCGGCGGCGAGTGGCCAAGTACAAGGGCCTGCGCGTGCTGAACGGCTAGCCCGCGCCGGCCGGGGGAGAGTCAGACCGTGGAACACGACGCCCTCACCGAGCGCCGTCTGGACATGATCGAGTCGCAGATCGAGTCGCGGGGAGTCCGCGACCCCGACGTGATCGCGGCGATGCGGTCGGTGCCCCGCCACCTGTTCGTGCCCGACGAGCTGCAGGCCGAGGCCTACACAGACCAGGCGCTGCCGATCGGTCACGGCCAGACCATCTCGCAGCCCTACATCGTGGCCCTGATGACCGCGGCGCTGAAGATCGACGTCGCCCACACGGTGCTCGAGGTGGGCACCGGCTCGGGCTACCAGACGGCGATACTGGCCGAGATGGCCGATACGGTGTACACGGTCGAGCTGGTCCCCGAGCTCGCGCAGCGAGCCGGGGCGGTGCTCGACCGGCTCGGGTACCACAACGTCGTCGCCAGCATCGGCGACGGCAGCCTGGGGTTGCCGGAGCGGGCGCCGTTCGGCGGGATCCTGGTGGCGGCGGCGGCGCCGGAGGCGCCGCCGCCGCTCCTGGACCAGCTCGCCGACGGCGCCCGCCTGGTCATCCCCATCGGCGCCGCCGGCCGCGACCAGATCCTCACCACGATCGTGCGCCGGGGCGACCGCTTCGAGACCGAACCCGGCATCCCCTGCCGGTTCGTCCCCTTGCTGGGCGAGCGCGGCTTCCGCTACGAGACCGGCGGCGAGGCCGCCCGGTGAACGCGCGACCGCTCAGGGCCGTCCACGTGGTCGTGCGCGGCCTCGTGCAGGGCGTGTTCTTCCGCGCCTCGGCGCGTGAGGTCGCTCTGGGCATGGGCCTGACCGGGTGGGTGCGCAACCGCGGCGACGGCGGCGTGGAGGCCCTGATCCAGGGCCCGCCCGCCGCCGTCGACGCGATGGTCGATTGGTGCCGCAACGGGCCGCCGCAGGCCCGCATCGACGCCGTCGACCGCGAGGAGACCGCTTACGACCCCGGCCTGACGACGTTCGGCATCAGGCCGTGAGAGGAGAGACACCCCGATGACCAAGCCCGCCGCCCCCGCCCCCGTCACGCTCGACGATGTGCGCCAGGACCACGAGGTCCAGGTGCTGATCGACAAGGCCGACCACAACCTCGACGTGCTGGGATACACCGAACACGCCGTGCGCCACGCGACGAAGGTGGCCAACACCGCGCGCGACGTGCTGCTCAAGCTCGGGCGGCCGGCAAGGACGGCCGAGCTGGCCGCCATCGCCGGCTACATCCACGACACGGGCAACGCCGTCACGCGCCTCGACCACGGCATCGGGGCGGCGCTCATCGCCCGCGACGTGCTCATCCGATTGGGCATGCCGGTCGATGAGTACGTCGAGGTGATGGCCGCGATCGGCAACCACGAGGAGGAGTACGGGGAGGCGATCTCGGACATCGCCGCGGCCGTGATCCTGGGCGACAAGTCCGACGTGCACAAGAGCCGGGTACGCCGCCCCGACCCGCACACGTTCGACATCCACGACCGGGTGAACCTGGCCAGCCAGAAGTCGGCGCTCGTGGTCGACGACGACGCGGCGACGATCACCCTGGAGTTGACGATCGACACGCACATCAGCCAGGTCATGGACTACTTCGAGATCTTCCTCAGCCGCATGGTCATGTGCCGCCGGGCGGCGATGTTCCTCGGCTGCGAGTTCACCCTGGTCATCAACGACACCCGGCTGCTGTAGGCTGCGGCCCTGCTAAGATAGACCCGGTCACGAGACGGAGGTGCACACTGTGGGCAAGCTCGGATTCCTCTTTGGTGCGGCTATTGGTGCCACCGCCGCTGTGCTACTTGCCCCCCGGACGGGCAAAGAGATGCGCAACCAGCTCTTCGCCGGCGGCGTCGACTGGAACGAGCAGAAGGACCGCATCGTGGATGCGGTCAACGCCGGCAAGGAACAGGCCACCGGCCGCTCCGACGATCTGAAGAAGAAGATCGAGGAGACCAGGGACCGGCTGCGCAAGCAGATGGCCGAAGAGCCCCCGGCCGAAGAGCCCCCGGCGCCGGAGTGACGTGACCCGCAGGGCGTGGGCGAGGGCGGCGGTCGCGGCAGACGCGACCGCCGCCCTCGCCCTTGCATACATGGTGTTCGAGTCGCAGTGGCTACGGCTCGTCGAGCACGAGGTTTCCGCGGCCGGTCTGCCCCCCGACCTCGACGGCTTCACCGTGCTGCAGCTCTCGGACCTGCACGCCGGCTCGCGGCCGAGCCTGAACCTGCGCGTCGCCCGCAAGGCCGTCGCCCTGGCCGCCGCCGCCCGCCCCGACCTCATCGTGATCACCGGCGACCTGGTGACCGGCCCCTCGCGCCTACCGCAGCTCGGCACGCTGCTGAGCGACCTTGGCGGCCTGCCCGGCTGTCGCGGCGTGTTCGCCGTGCTCGGCAACCACGACCACGGCGACGTCAAGGTCGTGCGCGTGCCGCCGGTCGACCTGGCCGACCTGCGCTCCACGCTCGACGACGCCGGCGTGCGGCTGCTGACCAACGAGTGCGTCAGCGTGGCCGTCGGCGAGGCGGCCGTGCAGGTGTGCGGTGTCGACGACCTGCGCCTGGGCCACGGCGACCTCGACGCGGTCGCCGAGGCGCTGGACCGCTCGCCGGGCACGCTGCGCCTGCTGCTGAGCCACTACGGCGACGTCGCCCGGCGCCTGGCGCCGGGCGACGTCGCCCTCGTCCTGTCGGGCGACACCCACGGCGGCCAGATCTGCGTGCCCACACCGCACGGTCCGGTGCCGCTCAGCTCGCCGGCGGCGGCGTACCGCTCCGGCTTCTACGACGTCGGCGGCGTGCGCCTGTTCGTCAGCGTGGGGGTAGGGACGAGCTTCCTGCCGTTCCGCTTCTTCTGCCGGCCACAGGTCGACCTCTTCCGTTTCCGCCCGGCGTAGCTCGCGGGCGATCGTCCCCTGCGAGCACTCACCGCGCATGCGGGGGGTCCGGGCGCTGCCGGCGGGGCGCAGGACATGAGCCGCGAGGCGACCCACGCGGCGATCGGTGCCGAGGTGGATCGACGCCGGAGTGAACTGGTCGAACGCCTTCTTCATGCGCTGGGGGCTGATCTGGCTTCCATTCGGTGGGTGCGAGATCGAGGCTGAGGGGATCGGCCTTGACGTGCGGTTCCACAAGGCCGGCGCCGCCGGGGGGCCCAATGCGGGCTAGGTCCGCGGCGGCGCTCGAGCGCCGCCGGGCCGACCGTCAGGCGATCTTGGCGGCCGGCTTCTTCTTGGCGCCGCCGGTCATCCGCAGCAGCAGCGGGCTGACCTCCTGGATGGCGGCGGTGGGGCAGATCTCCGTGCAGGCGTAGCAGCGCACGCAGCGGTGGTCGTCGTAGACCGGGAGCGGCTCCAGGGTGATCGCGGTCACGCCGCAGATGTCGCGGCACTCGCCGCAGCGGGTGCACCACTCCGGCTTGACCAGGCGGGGCCGCGAGGTGAGCAGGTTGCGGCCGAACCGCAGCAGGACCTTCGGCACGCGATCCTGTGCGTCGCGGGTCGCCGGCTCGAAGCCGTGGTCGGGGACGATCGGGTCGCCGTCGAGCTCGTAGGGATCGGACAGGTCGACGAGGCCGCGGCGCTTGGCCGCGGCGAGCGTGTAGATCGCCTCGCGCTCGTGCGCCGTGCGGTCGGCCACGGCGGCGTCGAGGGCGCTGCAGTCGACCGCGCCAAAGAGCGAGCCCATCTCGCGGGGAGTGCCGTTGCCGGGTCCCTTGCCCTCCATGGCGACGATGGCGTCCATGACCGTGAACCGGGGCTGGAGCGCCAGGTGCAGGTCGAGCAGCATGTCGGCGAAGTGGCGCCGCTCGCTGGCGCGCACGTGCAGCTGCGCCTTGCGCAGCCCCGAGACGCAGCCGAATGTGAGCTTCACGCCGCCGGTGAGGCGCATCAGCCCGTGCGTCTTGAGCCGGCCCACCTGGACGATGCCGTCGGCCTCGACGAAGCAGCGCCCGACGGGGAAGCCGCGGAACAGCAGCCCGTCGGGCGTCTGCAGCTCGACCACGTCGTCGTCGGCCGAGACGATCTCGACGCCCTCGTCGTCGCAGACCCGCCGCATGCCGCTGATGCGGTAGGCCCGGTCGAGGGTGCGGGCGGTCGCGCGGCCGCCGGGGCTGTCGGCCACGAAGGGGACGGCCCCGGCGGCCTTCAACCCCTGCAGCACCGCCTGCAGCATGTCGGGGTGCGTGCAGACCGCCTTCTCGGGCGGCGCCGCGCGCAGCAAGTTGACCTTGACGCAGATGCGTTCACCGGGCTTGACGAGCGCGGACCAGCCCCCGAAGGGGGCCACCACGCGCTCGACCGCCTGCGGCAACCCGGGTCCGTAGGCGGCGTCGACGTGCGAGACCAGCGACGGCACGGCTACTGCTTGGACGCGACCAGCGCGAAGTGGTACGGGAACAGCTCGCCGGGCTGGTGGATCGCATCGACGAGCAGCCCCATGCCGGTGAGCGTGGCGAGCGCGTCGGAGACGGTCAGCACGTGGTCGGCCGCCGGTCCCACCGGACGGTCGACGCGGGCCCAGTCCACGACCACGAACCTGCCGCCGTGGTCGAGCAGCCGCGCGATCTCCCCCAGCGCCGCCGGCTCGTCGTGGATCTCGTGCAGAAGGTTGACCCCCAGCACCGCCTGCACGGTGCGGTCGAACAGCGGCACGTGGTTGTCGGTCGTGTGGACGACCATGATGCGCGCCCGCATCGCCTCGTCGGGCAACGCCTCGACTTTCTCCTCCAGCTTGAACAGGAGCTCGGCGCTGCTGTCGACGGCGACCACGCGGCCGTTCGGCACGGCGGCGCTCAGCGGGATGGTGTAGATGCCGGTGCCGGCGCCGTAGTCGACGATAGTCTCGTCGCCGCGCAGGCCGAGGAGGCCGATGACGGTGTCGGGGGACTGGAACCTGAGGCGCTCGGGGTCCTCGAGCCGGTGCGCGTTGGCCGGGTCGAACTTATGGGCCATCGTCGGCGGCCGGGTGCTGCAGGTACTGGGCGTACTTCTGGAACGCTTCGAGAGCGCGCTGGACCGCCGCCTCGGAGGTCGCGTCGTCCTCGTCGAGCAGGCACTCGCGGACCTTGTGGGTGATGAGGAAGATGCCGACCCGGTCGAGGGCCGCCCGCGTGGCCGACAGCTGCGTGAGGATGTCTTCGCAGGCGCTGTCCTCCTCGACCATGCGCTGCAGGCCGCGGACCTGCCCCTCGATGCGGCGCAGGCGGTTGAGGACCTTGTCGACGTCGGCCGTCTCTCGTGCTGCCATGTCGCGACTATACCCACGGGGGGTATAGCTCACAAGCGATCACGGCGTCCAACGACCCGGATGGTATCCTCCGTTGATGCATCTCCTCGCGATGACCTTCCCGATGGCGACCTTCGTCCACGACCTGTTGCACAACGTGGAGCACGGGTTCGCCGTCTACGGCTACCTGATCGTGTTCGTGCCGATCCTGCTCGAGTGCGCCGGGGTCCCGCTGCCCGGAGAGACGGTCCTGCTCGCCGCCGGCGTCGCCGCGCAGCACGGGGTGCTCAGCCTGCCGCTGGTGATCGTCGTCGCCGCGACGGCCGCGATCCTGGGCGACAACCTGGGGTACTGGGTCGGACGCCGGGGCGGACGGCCCCTCCTGTTCCGCCACGGCCGGATCCTGCGCATCGGCGACACCCAGATCGCGGTGCTGGACTCGTTCTTCGCCAGATACGGCGCCAGAACGGTGTTCTTCGGACGCTGGGTCGCCTTCTTGCGAGTGTGGGCCGCGGTGACGGCGGGCACGTCGCAGATGCCCTGGCGCACCTTCCTGCCGTGGAACGCGCTCGGCGGCATCGCCTGGGCGGCGACGATGTCGACGGTCGCCTACGTGTTCTCGGCCAGCGCCGGCGCCATCGGTTCGGCCCTGGGCCTGTTCGGCTGGGTGCTGGCCCTGGTGGTGGCCGTCGGTGTCAGCGTGTTCGTCTGGCGGTTCCAGCACCGGGCATCCAAGAAGGCCGAGCTCGACGCGGCGATCGAGAAGGTGCGGCAGGAGCGGGCGGCGTACGACGCACGGCGCGCCGGCGGCGGCGGGGCGGGCGGCGGCGGCAGGGGCCGCGGCAAGGGCGGCGGACCGGGCGCCGGACCGGGCGGCGCGCCCGAGGCCTAGAAGTCGCAGACGGGCTCGGGCGCGCCGCCCGCAGCCTGCCGCTCGCGCCGCCGCCAGCGGGCCTTGAGCGCGGCCAGCACCTCGTCGGGCACCGGCTCGCCGCCGGAGCCGATCCCCAGCCGCACGTCGGGCTTGGTCTGCCCGTGGAAGTCGGAACCTCCGGTGGGCACCAGCTCGTAGCGCTCGGCCAGCAGCAGGCAACGGCGCACGGTGGCGTCGTCGTGGCCCTGGTAGAAGCACTCGAGGCCCTCGACGCCGCAGTGCGCCGCTTCGCGCACCAGGCGGTCGAGCCCGGCCTCGTCGGCGCGGATGATCCCCGGGTGGGCGATCACCGCCAGGCCGCCCGACCGGCGCAGCAGACGCACGGCTTCGCCGAGCGCCAGCCGGCGCCGGTCGACGAACGCGGGGGCGCCGCGGCGCAGGAAGCGCGCGAACGCCTCGCTGATGCTGTCGACGTAGCCGCGCCGCCGCATGGCCTCGCCGATGTGCGGTCGCCCGACGGCGTCGCCCTGGGCGACCGCCTCGAGGTCGGCCGGCTCGAGCGGGTAGCCCAGCTCGGTCAGCCGTTGCGAGGATGCGCGCGTTGCGCTCGTCGCGGTAGCGGCGCAGGTCCCGCAGGGCCGCCTGCAACTCGTCGCCGGGCGGCCCGCCGAAGAAGTACCCGAGCATGTCGAGCGTGACCTGGCGGTGCTCCAGGTTGATCTCGACGCCGGGCACGACCTCGATCCCGAGGTCGTGCCCGGCGTCGACCGCCTCGCCGATCCCGTCCACGCTGTCGTGGTCGGTCACCGCGATCGCCGACAGGCCGACCCCGGCGGCGAGCGCGACCAGCTCGCGCGGCGTCGCCGTGCCGTCGGAGCAGGTCGTATGCGCGTGCAGGTCGATCACGTTCGCAGGATAGCATCGGCGGGTAGTACGCTGGGGACCGCGGTCCGCCGTCCCGGCGGCCCGCGACGCCGCCCGCAACCGCGCCCGCAACGGAGGTACCCCGATGAGGATCGGCATGATCGCGCCGCCGTGGTTCCCGCTCCCGCCCAAGGGCTACGGTGGTATAGAGCTGGTCGTGGCGCTGCTCACCGAAGGCCTCGTCGCCCACGGCCACGACGTCACCCTCTTCGCGAGCGGCGACTCCCAGACCCTGGCCAGCCTGTCGTACGTGTACGACCGCGCGCCCAGCGAGAAGATCGCCACCCACGGTCACATCGAGGTCATCCACGGCCTCGAGGCGTACTCGCGGGCGCGCGAGTTCGACCTGATCCACGACCACGACGGCTTCGCCTCGCGCAGCATGGGCGCGCTCGTCCACCGACTCGTCGGCACCCCGGTTGTCGCCACCCTGCACGGTCCCGCCGACCCCCACACCCAGGAGAGCCTGGGCGCGCTGCGCGAGAGCCTGCGCTTCATCGCCATCTCCGACTACCAGCGCAACGGGTTCCCCGACCTGCACTTCCTGGCCACGATCCCCAACGCCATCGACCTCGCCCACCACCCCTTCGGCAGTCGTGACGACAAGGAGGACTACCTGCTGTTCGTCGGCCGCATGATCGCCGACAAAGGCGCTCACACGGCGGTCGAGGTCGCGCGCCGGCTGGAGGCGCGGCTGATCATGGCCGGCAAGATCAACGAGCAACCCGAGCGCGACTTCTTCGCCGAGCGGATCGAGCCCTACCTGAGCGACCGCATCTACTTCCGCGGCGAGATCGACTCCGAGGGCAAGGGCGAGCTCTTCCGCCGCGCGCGCTGCACCCTGTTCCCGATCGAATGGCCGGAGCCGTTCGGCCTCGTGATGATCGAGTCGCTGGCCGCCGGCACGCCTGTGGTGGCGTTCCGCCGCGGCTCGGTACCCGAGGTGATCGAGCACGGGCGCACGGGGTTCATCGTCGAGACGGTCGACGAGATGGTCGACGCTGTGGCGCGCGTCGGCGAGATCGACCCGCAGGAGTGCCGCAAATCGGTCGAGGAGCGCTTCGGCATCGAGACGTTCGTGCGTCATCACGAGCAGGTCTACGAGGGCCTGCTGCGCGAGGCGCCGAGCTGGACGACGCTGAACCTGCCGGGGCCGCTGGCGCCGTAGGGGCTTTGGGGGCGGGCGGGCGGCGGCGGGCCGCGGCCCGCCGCCGCCCCATGACCAGCCGCGGCCCCGCCCGCCGCCGCCCCCCGGTGGTAAGGTTGAGCCATGCGGCTCCCCTACGACGACGTCCACCCCATCGCCGACCCCCTCTACGGTTACCTGCGGATCACCGTCTCCGAGCGCGACGACGAGGTCGCCGAGGCGACGATCATCGACGACCAGTGGGTGCAGCGCCTCAAGCGCATCCACCAGCTGCAGAGCTCGTGGTGGGTGTTCCCGTCGGCCGAGCACAGCCGCTTCGCTCACAGCCTGGGCGTGATGCACCTGGCGGGCGAGATCGCCCGCCAGGTCTACGACACGCTGGCCGAGGTCGAGCCCGGCACGCCCTCGTCGCCCGTGGTCGAGGAGACGCTGCGCCTCGCCGGCCTGCTCCACGACATCGGCCACGGCCCCTTCAGCCACTTCTTCGACGAGCAGTACCTGCACCCGGAGTTCGGGCTCGACCACGAGCGCATCTCGCAGCACCTGATCGTCAACGAGCTGGGGGACGCGCTCGCCGGCGTCGAACGCAGCCCTTCGGGCCCCTTCGACGCCGGCGAGCGCGTCGACCCGCGTCACGTCGCCTGGCTGATCCACGCCCAGGACGTCGCCGACCTGGGCGAGATGCCGCGCTGGGTGCGGCTGCTGCACTCCGTGCTCTCGGGCGCCGTGACCGCCGACAACATGGACTACGTGCGCCGCGACGCGTACATGTGCGGCGTGTCGCTGTCGGCCGTCGACGTGCAGCGGCTCATCTACTACAGCTTCGTGACCGACGAGGGCCTCACGTTCCACAAGCGGGCGCTGAACGCGCTGCGCGCGTTCCTCAACGCCCGCTTCTACATGTACGAGAACGTCTACTTCCACCGCATCGGCCACGCCATCGACCTGCACATGCGCGAGATCTTCTCGGAGACGATGCGCCTGGTGCTGCCCGACAACCCGCTCCAGGACCTCGACGCGTACAAGCGGCTCACCGAGTGGTCGCTGTTCACCGAGGTCGAGCGCTGGCGCGACGAGCCGGGGGCGGCGACCAAGCGGCGGCGGCTGGCCGAGGAGTGGCAGGCGATCATCCACCGCGACGTGAAGTACCGGATGGTCTTCGAGCAGGCGATCGAGCGCCAGCGGGTGGCCGCGGCGACGCGCGAGCTGACCCGCGACGAGTTCGCCGAGGGGATCCGGGCCGCGCTGCCGGCCGCGCTCAAGCAGCTCGAGTTCGTCTGCGACGTCGCCTCGCAGGACCCGCGGCCTCTGAACCCCATGACCGGGCCCAAGAAGATCCCGGTGTTCGATCCCGCGACCGGTAAGGTCGAGGAGGAGCTGCTGACCGGGATCCTCGAGTTCGTGCCGGCCAAGGCCCACCTCTACCGTGTGTTCGCGACCACGCACGAGCACGACCGCGAGCTCAGCGACGCCGCCCGCACGGCGCTGGCCGAGGCGGGCGCGACCGAGGCGAGCCTGACGAACCTGTAGCGCGGTTGATTCACGGCGCTCGGCGGTGGGAACCTGAGGGCACCATGAGCCTCGACGACGCGATCGCCACGCTGCAGCGTGAGCTCACCACGATCCACGACACGATACGACGCTGCGCGAGCTGCGAGGGTTTCCTGCTGGTCGTCGCACAGGCGCGGATCGACATCGCCAGGATCGACTCGGCGGCTGCGCGAGAGGCCGTCGCCGTCTTCGACGAGTGGCTGGACGAGTCCGAAGGGCGCGTGCGCACGTACAACCACTGCGATGTGTGCGTGCCGGGCGGGCCTTACGAGCGGTTCACGGCGGCCCTGGGTGAGGCCGCGGCCCGGGAGAGTTGAGGCCGCGGCGATGACGGCCGCGGCTCGACGCGCCGCTACGTCACGTCGCGACGCAGGGTGATGAGCGTGGCCGCCAGGCTGACGACGCCGATGTAGACGAGCCCGATGACGACCGCGGCCGGTATCGACAGCGGGTGCTGGAGCGCGTTGCCGGTCGTCGGACCGCTGTCGGTCTGGCTGACGATGCGGGTGAACACCTGGAACGGCAGCCAGCGGCCGACGCCCGGTCTGATCGCCACCACGATGCCTTCGAGGAACAGCCACCACACGACCGTGCCGGCGATCGCCACGACCTGGTTGCGGATGAGCGCGCCGAGGGCCACGCCGAACGCCGTGATGAGCCCGATGAACAGCACGACCCGGCCGTAGAACGCCAGCTGATGGGCGTCGGGCCACGCGATCGCCAGCCCACGCGCCGGGAACCCGGCCGCCACCATCGTCTGCACGACCACCTGGGCGAAGACGGCGAGAGCCATCCCGCCGAGCGCGTACACGATCAGCTTCAGGACCATGACGAGGCCCCGGTTGGGCGACTGCAGGAACGTGTAGGTGATCGTGCCGTGCCGGTACTCGCCGGTCATGCCGATGATGCCGAAGACGAGGGCGATCAGGGCCACGCCGACGTCGGCGCCGATCCCCATCACGTTCAGCGCGTCGGCGCCCTGAAGGTCGTGGTCCGGCACCACGACGAGCACGAGGATGCCGGGCAGCAGCGTGATCAGCGTGGCCGCGATCAGCAGACCCGTGGTCGTGCGCGTCGAGCGCAGCTTCAACGTCTCGGCCTTGAGCAGCGCGATCACGACGGCGCTCCGGGGGTCGGCGAGGCGTCGGCCGGCGCCGGGGAGGCGGGCGCCGAGGCCTCTTGTGCGGGCTGTGCCGGCGCCGGCGCTGGCGTGCCGGCGCCGGCCTGCGAGCCGGTGAGCCGCAGGAAGAGCTGCTCCAGGCTGGGTCGCTGGCCGTAGAGCTCGTGCAGCGCGAGGCCGTTAGCGTGGGCGAGCTCGCCGACCTGGTCCGTCGTCGGGCCGCGCACGATCGCCCACGGCCCCTGGACCCAGACGCCGGCGCCGGCGGCCTGCAGGAGCGCGACCAGCCGGGGCAGCTCGGGCGCCCGCAGCCAGACGTCGCCGGCGGCCTCCCTGGTGAGCTCGGCGATCGCGCCCTGGGTCACGAGGCGGCCGTGGTCCATGATGATCACGCGGTCGACGATCTGCTCCACCTCGGCCAGCACGTGGCTCGACACCAGCACGGTGCGCCCGCCGGCGGCCAGCTCGCGCAGGAACCCGCGCAGCCAGACGATGCCCTCGGGATCGAGGCCGTTGGCCGGCTCGTCGAGCAGCAGCACCTCGGGGTCGCCGAGCAGGGCGCAGCCCAGGGCGAGGCGCTGCTTCATACCCAGCGAGTAGCGCTTGACCGGCTTGCGGCCGACCGCGGTGAGCTGGACCATCGCCAGCGCCTCGTCGACCCGCGCGTCGCCGATGCCGGCGCCGACGGCGGTCACGCGCAGGGCGTTGCGACCCGAGCGGCCGGGGTGGAAGCCGGAGGCGTCGAGCAGGGCGCCGACCCTGGTCACCGGGTTGTCGAGCTCGCGGTAGCGCCCGCCGAGAAGGGAGACCGAGCCGGACGTCGGCCGCACGAGGTCGAGCAACATGCGCAGGGTCGTGGTCTTGCCGGCGCCGTTCGGGCCGAGCAGGCCCGTGACGGTACCCGCATCGAGCGAGAAGGTGAGGTCGTCGACGGCGACGGTCTTGCCGAAGCGCTTGGTGAGGTGCTCGATGGCCACGGTCGCCATGCGGCGAGTGTATATCAGTCCCCTTTGCACGCCGCCCCTCGTTGCACTAGGCTCGACCCATGGAACGCCACGCGGTGCTCACGACCATCGGCGACGACCGCACGGGGCTGGTCGACGAAGTCACGCGCTTCGTCGCCGAGTGCGGCGGCAACCTCGAGGACAGCCGCATGGTCAACCTGCACGGGCAGTTCGCGATGATGATGCTGGTCGAGGGCTCGCCCGAGACGATCGAGTGCCTGCGGGCGCGGCTGCCCGAGCTGGCCGAGGCCAGCCGGCTGCACGCTCAGCTCACCCCGGCCGACCTCGGCCCGCGGGCGGCCGCGCCCGCCGTCCCCTTCCGCCTGACCACGGCCGCCATGGACCACCCCGGCCTGGTCCAGTCGGTCTCGCACCTGATGCGGGAGCACGGCGTCAACATCGAGAGCGTCGACACCACCCTGCGGCCGGCGCCGATCACCGGCACGCCGCTGTTCGAGATGGAGATGGTCGTCTCGGTGCCGGCGGCCACGCCGGTCGCCGGGCTGCGCGAGGCTGTGGCCGCGCTCTGCGACGATCTGAACATGGACTGGCAGCTCACCGCGCTCTAGCGCAGCCGTGAGCGGCCGCGACGACGACAGCTGGGGCTTCGACTGGACCGACGAGTCGCCCGGCATCCCTGTCTCGCCCCGCCCCGACCCGTCTGACCCGGCCGCCCGATCGACGCCGCCGGCCGCAGGCCGGCGGCCGGATCGGGCGGCGCGGCGGCGGGCGCAGCTCCGCCGCCGCCGCGCCGCCCTCCTCGCGATCGTCGTCGTCATCCTCGTCGTGCTGCTCGTCGTCATCCTCAGGGCCTGCGGCTCGGCGGGCACGCCGACGTCGGCGGCCACCGTCACCAACGTCGACTCGCCGGCGGTGAACGTCCCGCTGACAGGCGACGGCATCAAGCTGGCGACGTTCCTCGGCACCGGGTCGCGCCGCTTCTACGGCCTCGGTCCCGCCCCGCAGCGCCTCGACGTGATCTGGAAGACGCGCATCGGCGGCGGCTGGACCGAGGGCAAGTTCCAGGGCGACCCGAAGATGTACTGGTCGGGCACGGGCTGGACCGGACAGCCGGCCCTCGTCGAGGACGGCGGCAGGCTCTGGCTGCTGATCGGCGGCTACGACCACAAGATCCACCGGATCGACGCCGAGACCGGCAAGATCGTGTGGGCCTCCGACGTCGGCGACGTGATCAAGAGCAGCCCCAGCGTGGTCGCCAACCCGCACCCGACCAGCGGCGACGACCGCTATCTGGTGCTCGCCGGGTCGCGCCGCGGGCTGGGCTACCCGATGGGCGACCCACGGATCGCCTCGTACCGCGCCGTCACCTTCGGCTCCGGCAAAGAGGTCTGGCGCCTGCCGGTGCCGCGCACGCAGAACTACACGCAGGACGTCGACGCCAGCGGGTTCCTGCTCGACGGGATGGACTACATCGGGATCGAGCCGGGCTGGTTCTACGCGCTCGATCCGTTCCACACGCAGCCGTGGAGCGCCGCGGGGCAGACCCACGCCAAGCCGGTCATCGTCCACAGCAAGCTCCTGATCGCGACCGGCGACGTCACGCCGGCACGCACTCACAAACCCGACGGCGCGAACCTGGCGCTCGAGGCCTCGCCGTCGCTGCTCGGCGACACGGTGTTCGTCTCGTCGGGGGCCGGCCACGTCTACGGGATGCGCGCCTCCGACCTGGCCGTGGTCTACGACTACCGCACGCGCTCCGACATGGACGGGACGCCGGTGACTACGCGCTCGGGCAAGCTGCTGGTGGCGATCGAGAAGGAGTACATCCCCGGTCACGGCGGGGTGATGATGCTCGACCCGACCAAGAAGGGAAGGCGGTCGCCGGTCTGGTACTTCCCGACCGGCGACCGCCAGGTCGCGGAGTGGAAGGGCGGCGTGATCGGCTCGGCCGCGGTCAACGACGAGTACGGAGGCGGCGACCGGTACCCGCCGCTGGCGGCGTTCATCGGCATCGACGGCTGGCTTCATGTGGTCTCGCAGGACACGCTCGCCGCCGGCACGGTGACCGGTCCCGACGGCCACACGCGCTTCCGCACGCCGGTCGAGGTGTGGAAGGGCTGGCTCAACGCCGCCGTCTCGACGCCGATCTTCAGCCAGGACTCGCTGATCGCGGCCGGCTACGACGACAAGGTGCACCTCTACCACATCGACTACGCGCCGGCGGCGCAGGGCGCCGCCGGCGCCCTGCGCAGCCCCGACGGCCACTGGTGGACGGTCCACTTTGGCGAGCGCGCCACGTTCACCGGCGGCAGCGCCTTCGAGTCGACGCCGGTACTCTGGGACGGCCGCGTCTACATCGGCTGCCGCGACGGCTACTTCTACTGCCTCGGGGACAAGTAGGGCGAGGCGCGGGCGCCGCAGGCGCCCGCGCCTCGGCCGCTCTCTCGCTTCCCTGCCTATCCGTCCACGTCCCTCCTTCTCTTCTTGTCTCTGCGTACGAAGGTGCGACAATGGACACCAGGCGGGCGGCCTGCGGCCCCCGCTCGAGCGAGAGGGATCGACCCCCGAGGAGGGACCATGGGATTCACGTCGTCTGCCGTCACGCCTGCCGCCGGCAGGTCGCGACTGCTGCTGGGGGCGCTCGTCGTGGCGGCGCTCGTGGCGCTGGCGCTTCCGAGCGCCGCTTTCGCCGCCGGCTTCGTCTACCAGACGTCGTTCGGAAGCTCGGGCTCGGGTCAGGGCCAGTTCGCGACCGCTGACTTCGCCTGCACCGACCCGGCCGGCAACGTCTACGTCACCGACGGAACGCTGAACCGGGTCGAGAAGTTCGGCAAGGACGGCGCCTTCCTCGCCCAGTGGGGGAGTGCGGGCTCCGGCCCCGGCCAGTTCAACACCCCCTACGGCATCTGCTACGACCCGTCCACGGGCACCATCCTCGTCGTCGACAACGGCAACCACCGGATCGAGGAGTTCACCCGTGCTGGCGGCTTCATCCGCACGTTCGGCGACACACACCTGAGCGGCCCGGCCGGCATAGCCGTCACGGCGGCCGGGGGTATCTACGTGGCGGACTACACGGCCGGCGACGTGACGCTGTTCAGTGCGGCCGGCACGTTCCAGAGCACATGGCTGACCGGCACCCTGTCCGCCCCGACGGGCATCGTCTGCGACCCCGGGTCCGGCGACATCTACGTGGTGGACGCGGCCCTCGGTCAGCTGTTCGCCTACGACTCGAGCCACGCCGCCCTGTGGGATAGCGGCGACGGCTGGTTCTCCGATCCCGGGCAGGTCGCGGTCACGGCCGATGGCGACGTGCTCGTCGCCGATCACGGCTGGGGCGACGTCTACCTGTGGGGCGCCGACGGCACCTACCTGCGCCACGTGACCGACGACCTCGGCCTCACCGCACCGGTCTGGTCGGGGCCGCTGGGTGTGGCGACGGCCGGCGACGGCGCGGTCTACGTCGTGAACCTCGACGGCTCGCGCGTCGACCGCTGGGTCGACGACACGACGCCGCCGGTCGTGACCGGGGGTCCTGACGGCGAGTGGCACAGCACCGGCGTCACGGCGACGCTCACCGCGACCGACGACGGCTCGGGTGTCGCCGGGTTCGACGTCACGGGTCTTGGCATGGTCGCGACGCCCTGGACCGTCGGCCAGACCGCCGATCCCGCGGGGCACGCGACCGACGGCGTCTGGAGCTGGACCTACACGGCCGTAGACAACGTCGGCAACGCGACGCCGTCGCGGACGCTGGCCTTGAAGATCGACACGCGCCGGCCGGTGACCACGTGCAGCGGGGCCCCGGCCGGGTGGGTGAACCACCCCGTCGTGCTGTCGTTCACGGCCGCCGATCGCGGCGCCGGTGTCGCCGCCACCGAGTACTCGACAGACGGCGGCGCCCACTGGACGGACGTGCCCGACGACGGCACGCTGAACGTCACCAGTCCGGGCGATACGACGATCGCGTACCGGTCACGCGACGCGGCCGTGCCGGCCAACGTCGAGGTGCCGAAGAGCGTCGACGTGCTGATCGACGGCACGCTCCCGGCCGTCACCGTGCTGAACAACGTCACCGTGACCAAGGGCAAGTCGGCGACGTTCAAGTACTCGGTGACCGAGACGGTGGCCAACCCGGTGACGGCCAAGATCGAGATCAAGAAGGGGAGCAAGGTCGTCAAGACGATCGCGCTCGGGAGCTTCACCGGCGACGGCACGACGCGGTTGAAGAGGGTAACCATCACGCTGGCGAAATACTCCAGCTACACCTGGGCGGTCGTGGCCACCGACGCCGCGGGCAACGTGGGCAGGCCGTACCAGGCCAAGAAGCTGACGGTGAAGTAGGCACGCCCGCACCGGCGAAACGCCCGAGGGGGCGGGGGTGTGGCGAGAGCCACGCCCCCGCCCCTTTTGGTGCGCCTAGACGAACTTCCCCTTGCCTTCGCATCGGCTGGTACTAGGCTTAGGCGACAGCTCGCGACGCAGGTCGCGCACCGACAGGGAGGTCAGCTGTGGTTCCGCACGTCCTTCACCCACGCCGCTTCACGACGATCGCGCTGCTCGCGTTCGCCCTTGCGGTCATCCTGCTTGCGGCGGCGCCGGCCGCGTTCGCCGCGGCGCCGCCCAACGGCGGCTGGTACCCTGGACCGACCCTGGGAAGCCCCGGGACTGGCTACGCTCAGTTCCAGTGGCCCCTGGGTGTCGTGGTCGGGAGTAGCGGCAACATCTTCGTGGCGGACTACCTGAACGGCCGCGCCGAGAAGCTCTCGGCTCAGGGGGAGTACCTGGGACAGACGCCGTACCTGGGCGCGACCGCGGATTCGATCGCCATCGACCACCGCGGCCTCATCTACGTCGGCACCGGCGCCTCCGCGATCTACGTCTACGACCAGAACCTCGACTACCTCGCCACCATCTCAGGCTACTTCGGCGGTGACATCTTCGGCATGGCGTTCGACTCCGCCGACAATCTCTACGTGTCCGACATCTCCAACGACAGGATCGTCGTCTTCGACTCGGCCTGGACCTACCAGGGCCACTTCGGGGACGGCGCCTTCAGCGCGCCGTGGGGTCTCGCCGTGGATTCCAGCAACAACCTCTACGTCGCCGACATAAGCAACTCGGGAATCCAGGTCTGGACGAGCGGCGGTACGTATCTCACGACCATCGCCTCGGGCACGGTGAGCTACACGACACAGCTGACCATCCGTGACGACATCCTCTATGCGGACACCTACACCTTCGCCCCCGCCAGCATGTTCGTGCTGGGGCTTGACGGCTCGTACCTGCAGTCGATCGGCAGCGGCTCCATCTCCTCGTATGGCGGCACCGTGGGGCCTGACGGCACGGCGTACATGGCCGACTTCAACGGCAGCGTCGTCGACACGTTCCTGTTCGACGGTACACCGCCGACTGCGTGGGACGACTGGGACGACCAGTGGAAGAACGGCGACATCACCGTCGATCTCTACGCGGCCGACGACGGTTCTGGCCTCCGAGGCTTCACGTGGCTGGGGCTCTGGACCCCCTTGCCCACGCCTCCGCTCGAGCTCACGCTCTCCACCACGCCCGGTCATTGCGGGATCGTCCTCCTCGACTACAGCGCGACCGACAACGTCGGCAACCAGAGCGCGACCAAGACGGTCTTCCTGAAGTACGACCGGGTACCGCCGGTCACCACTGTGAGCGGCCTGCCCAGCGGCAACGGCATGCAACCGGTGACCGCCGTCCTGCAGGCCACCGACGTCGGCTCCGGTGTCTACACCACCTGGTATGACCTCGACGACGCCGGCTGGGCTCTGGCCCCCGCCGATGGCCAGATCCCGGTCACGACCGAGGGCGCCCACACGCTCCGGTATTACTCGAACGACATCGCCGGCAACGGCGAGGACGTGAAAGAGGCCGACTTCACCCTCAAGTTCTCGGCCCCGTATCCGTGGGACACCACGGCGCCGACCGTCACCTCAGACGCCGACGGCCAGTGGCACTCGCTGGAGACGACCGTCGCCCTGGCGGGCGCCGACGATGTCGGCGCGATCTCCGAGATGGACTACCGGATCAACGGCGGTGGCTGGACGGCGTACTCCTATCCGCCGGGCATCGACATCCTGACGCCGGCCGACCACTCGAACGACGGTGTGAAGAAGATCGAGTTCACGGCGACCGACGACTCGGACAACACGAGCGCCGTGCAGACCGGCTACGTGAAGATCGACACTTGGGCGCCGCACAGCGTGGCGGCCGTGGCGCCCGATCCGGCGAGCGGCTGGACCAACGCCGCCGACGTGGCCGTCACCTTCCAGGCCGGCGACATCGGCGCGGGGGTGCTGCACACCTACGCCATCGACACGAACAACACCACCAGCGTGGTCGGCCCGCTGACGACGGTCGACGGCGGTCAGTTCGACGTCACCGACGAGGGCATGCACGTCGTCGCCTACTTCTCGAGCGACTCGTGCGTCGACCTGCCGAACGTCGAGACTCCGAAGTTCCTCGACGTGAACATCGACCGCACGGCTCCCGTGGCCGCGCCGACCGCGAACCAGAAGTGCGCCACCGGCAAGACGGTGAAGATCCCGGTCTCGCTATCGGACAACCTGAGCCCGACGACCGCGGTGACCGTGAAGATCAAGAGCGGGACCAAGGTCGTGAAGACGGTGGTGCTCAAGAACGTCGCCACCACGGTGGCCCCGACCGCGGTCAAGGTGAAGTACGTCTGCAAGCTCAAGCCCGGTGTCTACAAGGTCTGGGCGTTCGCGACCGACCTCGCCGGCAACAGCGGCGCGCCGGCAGGGTCGAAGAAGCTGACCGTCACGAAGTGACCGGCTAGCGCAGCGAGGGCACGAACGCCTGGGGGCGGGGGTGTGGCGAGAGCCACACCCCCGCCCCTCTCCACTCACTTCAGCCTCTGGTCGATCACGCTCCAGAACGCCGGGTCCTCGCTGCCCATAGACCAGATCGAGATGCCGCCGATCTCCTTGAAGTGCTGCCTGAGGTTCTCGAGCTTGGCGGCGACCGCCTGGCGGTCCTGGAAGTAGAGCACGTGCTGCACCCCGGCGCCGTCGGTGTAGCTCAGGTCGGCCTCGCCGGAGGCCGCGTCGTGGGCGACCTTGAAGTGCTCCCTGGCGATCAGCGCCGCGGCCGAGGTCGGCTGCACGGCGGTGGCCGTGCCGGCGTGCCAGTCGAACCCGAAGAACGGCAGTCCCATGTAGATCTTGTGGGCGGGCACCACGCTCAGGGCGAAGCTCAGGACGCGCGCCGTCCAGTCGAGCGGCGCCTGGGGGCCCGGGCCGCTCCACGGGCCGCTATAGCTGTAGGTCATGACCTTGAACTCGTCGACGGCCTTGCCCACCGCTGCATAGTCGGTCGCCTTCTGGGTGTCCCAGTCGCCGGGCTCTGAGGTCTTGGGGAAGACGGCGACCGAGAGCAGGCGGTGCTGCCGGTGCAGCGCCGCCGCCAGCTCGGTCGCGAACGCCGAGAACGCGTCGCGGTCGGCCACCGGCACCTCTTCCCAGTCCAAGTCGATGCCGTCGTAGCCCTTGGTCACCGCGAGGTCGACGAGGGCCTGGACCTGCCGGGCGCGTGACCCCGACGAGGCCAGGATGGCGCCCACGATCTTGCCGTCGAACGAGCTGCGGTCGGTCGCGCGGTTGGTGACGGTGGCGAAGACCTGCAGGCCATCCTTGCGCATCGTCTTGACCAGCGCGAGGTCCTCGTCGCGGCCGGCGGTGACCGAGCCGTCGGCCTGGCTCATGTACCAGTCGGCGTCGACCTCGTCGATCGCCCGCGCCTTGAGCGCCGCCTGAAGGGTCGGGGCGCCGGCCGTGATCCAGGCGGTGACCCGGTAGCGGCGGTCGCCGAGCGGCGCGTTCAGCTTGCCTGTGAAGGGCGGCCCCTCGCTGCGGTGGGCGAGCGGGCCGACGGTGAACAGGACGGCCAGCACGACGACGATCGCGACCGCGACCAGGACGAGCAGGAGCAGCGGCCGCCTGCTGCGGTGGCGGCGGCGCGCGGCGCGACGTTCGGCGCGCCGTGCGGCCGGCGGGGCGGGCGTTTCGCCGGGCGGCGGCGCGCCGGATGGCGGCGATGCGCCGGACGGCTCCGCGGCGGGAGGCGGGGGAGACGACGAGGGCGGACCCGAAGGACCGCGGTCGGGTGGGCCGGGCGGTTGGGTCATCGCGATGAGTGTAGCAGGGCGGCCGGCCGGCGGTCGCCTCGGCCGCCCCGCCTCAGCTCAGGTCCACCAGCTGCCCACGCCGACGCCGGCGCCCACGCAACCGGCGACGATGATCGCCAGCCAGTCCGCGCGCGGGACGAAGACGAAGGCGACGAGCGCGATCAGGACGAGCACGACCAGCGCCGCTCAGTGCCGGGCCGCGAAGCCGATCGTCCACTGCGCCACGAGGCGGAGCTTCATCGCTTGCGATGATAGTCGCAGGAAGGATCGACGTCACGGGATAGCCGGCTCTTCAGCCGTTCGCTGCGCCGCTACCGGCTGCCGACGCCCTGATCGCCGTCGCGCCATGGGAGAATGCACCCATGAGCGAGAAGCCGGTCGAGCGCAGGTTCGCCGACGCGCTGGTGAAGGCGCGCGACGAGTGGGCCGCCGCGGATGCGGCGGCCTGTGCGGCGCGTGCCGGCTGTCGGTACGAAGCCGACGTCGCGTGCGTGCCGTTCCTCGGCCGGGACCACCACGTCCGGCACCCGGACGGCGAGGTGACCGCCGGCGTGAGCGGCGGCGCCGTCCACGTGGCCACCGCCGTCCTGCTGCTCCACTACCTGCTCACGGCCGACGGCACACCGCCGGCCGGCGAGTGGGCCGCCTATCGCGAGCTGCCCGGCTGCCTGTTCTACGCGCCGGCCTTCGCCGGCCGCACCGAGACACCATTGGCGCGCAGGTTCGGGGGCTCGGCCGCCGCGGCCGAAGGCCTCGCGGCGGCGGCCGAGCCTCTCTCCGGCGAGCGCCTCGATCTCGCCGACGCCGCCTTCCGCTTCCGGGCGCTGCCGCGTGTGGCGATGGCGGCGCTGGTCTGGGCCGGCGACGAGGAGTTCCCGGGCAGCGCGGCCGTGCTGTTCGACGCCGCGGCCGGCCACTACCTGCCGCCCGAAGACCTGGCCGGCCTTGGGGGCCTGCTGGCGCAGCGGCTTGCCGCCGCGGCCAGCTAGCCGGCGAGCCCGTTACTTCTGGCGCAGGTAGTTCTGGATGTTGCCGACCCGCTCGATCGTCACGCGGTCCCCACCGAGCGTGACGTAGATGAAGTAGTCCCCGTCGTCGTAGGTCAGCTTGTTGCCGCTGCGCTTCAGCTGGAAGGTCATATCATCGCCATTCCCGCTCCGGTCGACGAAGGTGACGTCGTAGTCGCCGTCGGCGCGCGCGGCGATCTGGGCCTTCTCACCGCGCACCGACACATACGAGCCCGGAAGGTCGCCCTTGGAACCGCAGCCGGCGAGCGCGGAGACGATGACGACGGCTCCGATGGCGGCCATGAGAGCCAACAGGTTGCGTCTGCGAGGGTGACACCGGTGCTGCGACACGACGACCTCCTTGTCGGGAGTGCCTCTGGCGCAATCAACGATTCCATCGGCAGCCGTCTCTTCCTCCAAACGATGGCTACTGCGCTTCGATCGCTCACGGTGCTGTTCGATGGGGCGGGCGGCCACAGGCCGCCCGCCCCGGCGCCTTACTCGGTCCGATAGGCGACCTCGAGCCGGTTCCCCGCCGGGTCCTGGAAGAAGAAGGCGTAGTAGCCGGCGCCGTACTCCGGGCAGTCGCGGGGTCCGCTCTCGACGACGGCGCCGGCCCCCACGGCGACGGCGGCGATCCGGTCGACTTCGTCGCGGCTCGCCGCCCAGAACGCGATCCGGTTGGCGTTGGGCACGTGACCCCGGTCTTCGGTCAAGGCGAAGTAGGCGGCCGAGGGCGGCTCGCCCTCACACTCCCATACCTTCCATTCCTCTCCCGGGTACGCGCGCGTGAAGCCGACGGCCGGCAGCAGGGCAGCGTAGAACGGCACGGCGGCGCCCATGTCCCGCACGCGCAGGTCGACGTGTCCGAAACGGTTCATCTGCCACCCCCACCTGGATCGTTCGGGAGCAGTCTACGTCCGGCGAGCTATACTGAGCGCCCGTGGGCCGCTAGCTCAGTTGGGAGAGCGCCGCCTTTGCACGGCGGAGGTCAGGGGTTCGACTCCCCTGCGGTCCACCAGCTCGTTTGCACCGGCAACCTGACTCCATGGAGGACGCGCCGATGACGGACCCTGCGGGACGACTCTCCCCTGAGCAGTATGAACTCGTGCTCCGCCACATGCCGATCGGCCTCAGCGTCGCAGACGAGACCGATGTCGTGCGGTTCTGGGCGGGCGCGGGATTCGGCACCTGCCATCCCAAGTTCATCGGCCGGGACCTGCATGAGTGCCACCCGAAGCGTGCCCACGCGGCTCTGGAGGCGTTGCTGGCGGATCTCAAGTCCGGAGCCAAGGACCAAGTCGACACGGTCGAGCACGGTCCAGACGGCTCGGAGCGCATTCTCTACACTGCCCTGCGCGACACGGACGGCACCTACCGTGGCGTTCTGGAGACCGTCGTGCCCCTCAACGAGGGCGACTGACCCGGACAACAGGCCGGAGCACTCCCGGACCCGATATCCTGGCCACCCGCGCCTAGCGCCGCTGGAGCACGCCGACGCCGTCACCCACGGGCAGGAGGACGAACGAGACGGCCGGATCCATCGTCAGGCCGGCGTTCAGCTCGCGCGCAGCGTCCACTGAGGCCTGCGACCAGTGCCGGTCACCACGGCCCGTGGCCACCGCGCCGTCCATGAGCAGGTTGTCGATCAGCACCAGCCCGCCCGGGCTCAGTCTCTCGAGCGCCAGCCGGACGTAGCGGGGGTAGCCGGTCTTGTCGGCGTCGACGTAGACCAAGTCGAAGGGACCGGACAGGGCGGCCATCGTGACCGCTGCGTCCCCCTCGACGATCTCGACACGGGCACCCGCCGGATCGCGGCTCAGGAACCCCCGGGCAACGGCTATCATCTTCTCGTCGCGCTCCAACGACGTCACGCGGCCACCGGCCACCAAGCTGCGCGCGACGTGCAGCGCCGTGTAGCCGATGGCCAAGCCGACTTCGAGGACGGCGCGTCCGCCTGCGGCACGGGCCAACATCGCGACCAGCGCGGCCGTCTCGGCATCGGCGATCGGCACTCGGTGCTTGGTCGCATAGACCTCCATCTCAACCAGCAGTGGGTCGCGACTTCCTCGCACGGTCGAGAGGTATCGCTCTGTGGCCGAGGTGCGGATCATGGCCGTGATGTACCCGAGGTCGCATACGGCGAAGCTGTCGTCACACGCCCGCCGCCTCCTCCCGCCGGGGTAGGCCTCCGCCCCGCCGGGGCGACCCGGACGGCGGATCTTTCCTCCCAGCGTTGACCCTCAGGTTCCCGCCGCGGCGGGACGCCCTGCGGCGAACGCGGCCGTAGGCTCTCCTCAGGTCAACGCACTCAAGGGGAAAGGAACTCATCATGACCGTGGACGTCACCACAACGGCTCTCGCGAGACCCCGCCTGGACGTCGGGCTCGCCTTCAAGGGCGGCTGGAACGCCTTCACCGCCGACATCGTCCCGCTCCTCGTCGGCGGCCTCATCGCCGGCATCCTCTCCGTCGTCACGCTCGGCATCCTGGCCGGTCCGCTCTTCGCAGGGCTCTACAGCATGGTCGTCGGCCGCATCCGCGACGGCCGCCGCGCCGAGATCGGCGACGTGTTCTCCTGCATGGACCGCTTCTGGAGCTTCCTCTGGGCGGCGATCGTGCTCGTCGTGCTGATCGGGCTCGCTTCCCTGACCATCGTCGGCGGCGTGCTGCTCGCGACGATCTGGCTCTACGTGATCCCGTTCATGGTCGACCGCAAGATGGGCCTGGCCGACGCGATGACCGCGAGCTACCACCAGGTCGTCGACAACGGCTTCTGGGAGCACCTGGCGCTGGTCGTCGTCTTCATCGCCATCGGCGCTGTGGCCGACCACTACCTTGCGATCCTCACGGTGCCCTTCACGATCGCCGTGACCGTAGCCGCCTACTCCGTCTCGGGCGGCAGGGGCGACCTGATCGAGCACCCGCCGGCGCCAGCGGCGCCGCCCGCGCAGGCCTGAGCGGCCTCACGAAAGGGACGGGCCCGGCGGAGGCGAAACGCCTCCGCCGGGCCCGTCCTTCTGCATCGGCGCGCAGGATCCCCGAGACTCCGCCGGCCGGACGGAGCACTCCGCGTTCAGTCCGAGCTCTGCTCCGGGTCGACGACGATGACGATGTTGCCCAGCTTCTGCTCCGTGTCGGCGTACCGGTGGGCCTCCGCCATCTGGTCGAGGGGATACTGGCGGTCGATGATGGGCCGGAGCTTGCCGGCCCCGAGGAGCTCCGTGACGGCGCGCAGGTCCTCGTCCCTGGCGGTGCCCGAGCTGAAGATCATCTTCTTGTCGCTGGTCAGCGAGGTCCAGAGCCCGCGGATGAACTGGAACGTGTGCGGATTGGCCACCACGTAGCGCCCGCGGGGACGCAGCAGGCGGACGACGCGGCCGAAGGGCGCCCGGCCGACGACGTCGAAGACGATGTCGAAGGTTCCCGTGCCGTCGGTGAAGTCCCGTGCGGAGTAGTCGATGACCTGGTCTGCGCCGATCTCGCGGAGCATCTCGAGCTTGGCGGTGCTGTCGACGGCCACCACCTCGGCGTCGGCATGCTTCGCCAGCTGGACCGCGTAGGTCCCGAAGCTGCCGCCGGCGCCGATGATGAGGACCCTCTGCCCGGCGCCGATGCGGCCCTTGCGCAAGAAGCGGAGCGCCTCGGTCGCACCGTAGGGGACGGCGGCGGCCTCGGCGTAGCTCATGGCCGCCGGCATGGGGGCCACGACGCTGCCGGCGCGGCGTCCCCCCACACGGACGTACTCGGCGTAGGCCCCGAGTCCGATCCCGGTCGTGCCGAAGACGCGGTCTCCGGGCGCGAAGGAGGTCGCCCCGTCACCGAGGGACTCCACCTCGCCGGCGAACTCCTGGCCGAGGATGCGGACCCGGGGCCTCACGACGCCGAACGCCAGACGCACGGGGAGCCAGATCCACGCAGGGAACTCGAAGCGGCGGATCTCGCAGTCCGCCCTGGAGACGGTCGTGGCGTGGATGCGGACGAGCACCTCGCCGTCCTTCGGGCGCGGCTTCTCGACCTCGTCGAGCTTGAGGACGTCGGGGCCGCCGTAGGCTGTGCAGACGATCGCCTTCAGGGTTGCACCAACCATGAGCGGCGGCCCGAGCTGGTCATGTGCGACGCGTTCGCCGGGGCTTCCGAGGGGCGGAGCAGGCATGGGGAGCGCGGCGAGGGGCCTTGCATGTGAACTCCCTCGTCGCGCTCCCTGAGGTGGTCCGGAACTCCTGTCGGGTCAGGCGGCCGTGCGCTTCAAGTAGGAAGAGGTTGCCTCCCCTTCAAGCCAGGTGGCGTGCGGCTCGCTCACGACGCCACCACGCTGCATGGCCTCGGCGAGCGACGGGTCGCGCATGAGGCCCTCGGCCCGCTCGCGCGACTCGAACTGCATCAGGATCGTGAGGTCGTTGGGCTTGTCCGCGTCGCGGTAGATCGTGTGCCCGGTGGCGCCGTACTTCGCGCGCACGTCCTCGTGCTCGTCGAAGACCGGCTTCCAGGCGTCGTAGTCGCGGACCGTGTGTTGCAGCAGAAGGATCATGGTGGCCTTTCCAGGAGGCGGAGGCGCCGCTCCTCGCAGGAGACGCGCGCCAAGCGCAATAGTGGTTGATGACCCACGCTTGCCGGCAACTAACCTGTTGGGACACCGGTGCACAGAGACCGGGCCGCGCCGGCCTCCTCCCGATGAGCGCCTCGTTCATCCCCTCGTAAGGAACCGGCAAGCGCCACGACAGACCCGCCGGGTAGGCAGATCTGGTACGCGGCGCCCCCATCCGACAGGCGGGTGACGGACGCTCGAGTGGCTCGCGCCGGGACCTCAGGGCACCGGCGCGACACAGAGAAGGGAGAGCTCGATGTACAAAAAGACAGTGTTCCTCGTGATGGCGGCGTTCGCGCTTGCGTTGGCGACCGCCGTACCGGCTTGGGCGATGGAGCCGTGGCACGGGCACCACCACCACGCTCAGAAGGTCCTCTTCGTCCAGACGAACCAGCCGAGCGGGAACAAGATCGCCGTCTACGACAGACACCGGGACGGCACGCTGAGCTTCAAGGCCAAGTACGCCACCGGCGGCAACGGCGGCGTGGCCGACGGCGCGCCGTCGGATCCGCTGGCCTCTCAGGGCTCGCTCGTCACCGCCGACAACGGCCGGATCCTGCTTGCGGTCAACGCCGGCAGCGACACGGTGTCGGTGTTCGCCGTCTCGGGTGACCATCTGAAGCTGCGCCAGGTGACCTCGTCCGGCGGCTCCTTCCCCGCGAGCATCGCCGTCCACGGCGACCTCGTGTACGTCATGAACTCGGGCGACGCGGGCGCGCTCCAGGGCTACCGGCTCGCCGGCGACCGGCTGCATGCGATCCACGGCTCCAGCCGCTCGCTCGGGCTGGCCAACGTCACGCCGCCGAACTTCCTCACCTCTCCGGGTCAGGTCGGCTTCAGCCCCGACGGTTCACGACTGATCGTGACGACCAAGGTGAGCGGCAGCCTGATCGACGTCTGGGGTGTCCGGCACAACGGGCGCCTGAGCGACGACCCGGTCATGAACGCCTCCACCTCACCGGTGCCGTTCGCGTTCACGTTCGACCGGCACGGCAGGCTGATCACCGTCGAGGCGGCGATGGGCCAGCTCTCGACCTACAGCCTGAATCCCGACAACACCCTGGCCGGCATCGGCACCACGACCTCCAACGGCCAGGCGGCTCTGTGCTGGATCGCGTTCGCCCGCGGCTTCTACTACGGGACGAACACCGGCTCCAACACCATCAGCAGCTTCCGTGTGGCCCACGACGGCACGCCCACGCTGGTCGCGGCCGTGGCGGCCACGACAGACGCCGGTCCCACGGACATGGCGGTCAGCGCCGATCAGCGCTACCTCTACGTCCAGGGCGGAGCGGCCGGTTCGGTCGACGTCTTCCGCGTCGGCTGGGACGGCTCCCTGACGCAGATCGACACCGTCACGGGTCTGCCGACGCTCATCGAGGGGATCGCGGCGATCGGCTGAGCGATCACTGAGCGATCATCCACTCGTGCGCGAAACCCGCTGTGGCGGCCCGGCCGGCAGGCCGGGCCGCCACATGTTGGCAGGTGCATGGGCCGCCGAGCGCCGGACCTTACGAGATCCTTAACGCAGGCCTCCGGTACGCTCCCGCGGCGTTGGGCGGCCGAGTGGCTGGGTAGAACCGACCTGGATCCATAGGGCGCATCGAGGAGCATCCCGTGCCGCCATCCGTTCTGGTCGTCGAGGACGAGCCGAGCATCGCCGAGGTCGTGAGCCTGTACCTCGGACGGGCCGGATACGACGTGCGGACCGTCGGGGACGGGCGCGCGGCGCTCGACGAGGTCGAGCACCGCGCGCCCGACCTCATCGTCCTCGATCTGATGCTGCCGAGGCTCGACGGCCTCGAAGTCACACGGCGGGTCCGCGCCCGTGGCGACACGCCGATCATCATGCTCACCGCGCGGAAGAGTGAGGTCGACCGCATCGCGGGGCTCGAGATGGGCGCCGACGACTACGTCGTCAAGCCGTTCAGCGCCCAGGAGCTGGTGAGTCGCGTGCGCGCCGTGCTGAGGCGGGCGAGCGCCCCGTCCCCGAACGACCCGTCCGAGGACCCTCTCGAGTTCGGCGACCTCGTCATCGATCCCGTGGCGCGAAGGGTGACCGTCGCCGGTTCGGAGCGCTCGCTGACGTGCAAGGAGTTCGACCTTCTGGTGACGCTGGCCCGGCGGCCTCACGCGGTCTTCAATCGCGACAAGCTGCTCGAGATGGTCTGGGGATCCGCCGACTTCATCGACCCGAGCACCGTCACCGTGCACGTCCGGCGGGTGCGCGCGAAGATCGAGGACGACCCTTCCCGGCCGCGTCACATCACGACCGCATGGGGCGTCGGCTACCGGTTCGAGCCATGAGCGGGTCCCGCGCGATGGCTTCGCCTTCTTTGGTCCCCGGTCCGCGCCGGCTGGCGGCTTTCATCGGTGGAACGCTGGCCGCGGTCGTCGTCGGGCTGCTCGTGTTCTCGCTGGTGATGCGCCCGCCGCAGAACGATTTCATCGCCATGGCCGCGTTCCTCGGCATGACGGCGCTGATCTCGTTGGGTGTCGGTCTCCTCGTCGTCCGTCTCGGCTGGATACGCCGCTCGCCGCGCCTCGCGTGGACGCTGATGGCGGGGTATCTGCTCGCCGCCGTGCTGACGTTCCTCAACGTCGTCGTGACGGCCCGGCTCATGTTCCTGAGCCGTCACGACCTGCTGCTCTCGACGGTACTGCTGGTGTTCGCCGCGATCATCGCCGTGTCCCTCGGAGTCCTGCTGACGAGCGGCGTGGTCGCCGCGATCGCGCGCCTCAACCGGGCCGCCCGGGACGTCGCCGGCGGCAACCTCGACGTAGTCGTGCCCATCGAGGGCTCCGACGAGGTCGCCGAGCTGACCGCCAGCTTCAATCAGATGACCCGCCGACTGCGCGAGGCAGAGCAGGCGCGCCGCGAGGTCGAGACGGCGCGCAGCCACCTGCTGACCGCCGTCGGGCACGACCTGCGCACCCCGCTCGCGTCGGTGCGCGTGATCGTCGAAGCGCTCTCCGACGGAGTCGTCGACGACCCCGACACCGTCGCGCGCTACCTCCGCACGGCCGAAGGCGATCTGAACGCGCTCTCGCATCTCGTCGACGACCTCTTCATGCTCGCGTACCTGGAATCGGGCGGTCTGGAGCTCGAGCGCCAGCCCAACTCCATGACCGACCTGATCTCGGACACCCTCGAGTCGTTCGCGCCTCGCGCCGAGCAGCAGAGGGTGACGCTCCGCGGTGAGCCCTGCGGCACCGCCGACGTCGCAGAGTTCGACGCGCGCTACGTCGAGCGGGCGCTGGCGAACCTGGTCGAGAACGCCCTGCGCTACACGCCTCCCGGCGGTCAGGTCGTCCTTCAGGCGGACGCGGTGCCCGGCGGGCTGAGCGTCAAGGTGAGCGACACCGGCCCCGGCATCGCCCAGGCCGACGTGCCCAGGGTCTTCGAGCGCTTCTATCGCGGCGAGGCTTCGCGCAGCAGGGCGACCGGGGGCAGCGGCCTCGGTTTGGCCATCGTCAAGGGCATCGTCGAGGCTCATGGCGGCAGCGTCGCGGTCGAGACCGCGCCGGGACGCGGCACCACGTTCTCGTTCGTCCTCCCGGCCTGACGCGCCGCCACTGCATACGTTGGGACGGAGCGCCTGAACCGCAGCGCCCTTTCGTGATCGGAGTGAAATGGGATCGACCGGGGAAACCGCCGATGCGGCCGCCGATGCGATCAAGGGAGGCCTGGGTTGGCTGCTGAGAGGTTCGACGACGGGCGCACTGACGTCCCCGGCGGGTTGGCGGAGCCGGTCGAGCGCGTGGTGGTGGTCGGTGCAGGGATCGCGGGACTCACGGTCGCGAACGCGCTTGCCAACGCCGGGGTCGAGTGCGTCGTGCTGGAGGCTCGTGATCGCATAGGTGGTCGTCTGCACACGGTCGACCTGGCTGGTTCGCCGGTCGACATGGGCGGGTCGTGGATACACCAGCCGGTCGGGAACCCGTTGCGCGCCTTCGCGCGACGGGCCGGCGTCTCCTGCCGTGGGGGAGACCCGCTGCCCACCTTGGCCGGCTTCGACTGCGGCGAGGGACGCCGCCTGTCGGCCACCGAAGTCGAGGCGAGTCTCGCCATGCAGTTCGAGGCGTTCCCCGAGGCGGTCGACCGGTTGCGTGCGGAGCTTGGGCCGGATGCATCCGTCGCGGAAGCGATCGAGGCGTTCGTCGCCGGCGCTGGGCTGACGCAAGACTCGGCAAGGCGAGCTCGGCAGGCGCTGCGCGCGGTGATCGAGGCCGACGCCGCGGACTCGGCGGAACGCCATTCGCTGCGCTGGCTGTGGAACGAGATCGAGTACGGCGGCGACTACTTCGGCGACTTGCCGGCCGGGGGCTATCGGAGTCTTGTGGATGCGATGGCGACCGGGCTCGATGTGCGCTTGGGAGTCGAGGTGGCCGAGGTCGTCCTCACCGCGGATGGTGTGCAGGTACGCGGCGTCGACGGCGCCGCCGAAGAGGGCTCACATGTGGTGATGGCGGTGCCCCTGGGCTTACTCAAGCGGGGAGCGCCTAGGTTCTCGCCCGCGCTGCCGCCCGATCGAGTGGCTGCCGTCGAGCGACTCGGGTTCGGCCGCTACGAGAAGGTGGCGCTGCGGTTCGACCGGCCGTTCTGGCGCGCCGCGGGCCTTTCGCACTTGATGTTGTTCCCGCGCGATCCCGGCGAGCCGACGCTCTGGGTGATCGATCTGGATGCCTTCGGCGCCGGTCCGACGCTGGTGTGCCACGTCTTCCACAGCGCTGCCGGACACGTGCTCGACGCCCACCCCGACCAAGCCGCGGAGTGGGTCCTCGGCATGATCGCGGAGGCGGTCGGCGGTCCGTGTCCGGCGCCGTCCGCCGTGGCGGTGACATCCTGGGCGGCGGATCCATACAGCGCCGGCGCCTACACCCACGTCCCCCCCGGTGCGAGTCCCGCCGACCTCGACCTGCTCGGCGAGCCGATCGGCGGCCGCCTCCTGTTTGCGGGAGAGCACACCCAGAGCGCGCGCCCGGGGTATGCCGACGGAGCGATGACGAGCGGCATCCGCGAAGCGAAACGACTCCTCAGGCAGCCCAGCGTCGAACTGGGCCCGATCCTTGCGACCCACACCTGAGAGGAACCGGCAATCGGTTTCTCGCGCCGTGCCACGTGGAACCGCCACGGCAGAGCGATCCGGACGTCAGGACGACAACGGGAGGCGGCACATGGACGGCAACGGCGCAAGCAGGCTTGCGGCGCGGTTCTACGAGAGCTTCGACAGGAGCGACATCGACGCGGCGGTATCGGCCTTCTCCGACGAGCTCGAGACCACCGATCCGGGGATGGGCACGGTGCACGGGCTCGAGCCCTTCCGCGAGTACCTGGCGACGCTGAAACGTGCCATGCCCGACGCGCGCGCGGTCATCGACCAGATGCACGAGGCCGACGACACCATCGTCGTGGAGGGCCGCTTCGTCGGCACCCACACCGGCCCCCTCGCTACGCCGGACGGTGACGTGCAGCCCACCGGCGCGCATGTCGATCTGCGGTTCGCCGACGTGTCGCGCGTCCGCAACGGCAGGATCGTCTCGTATCACACCTACTACGACCAGCTCGGCCTGCTCACCCAGCTCGGACTGATGGGCGATCCGTGAGCCTCGGCGAGGCTCGACCAGCGAGCGGTGGGCTCAAGGCAGCCGCAGGGCCACGCGGCATGAGCGAGGCGAGTCGCCTCCCGGTCTCGCCCGTTCGTCAGAGTGAGATCCCGAGGGCGATCGCCACCCTCGTGCTGGCGTTCGTCACCGACCCCGTCGAACGCTGGCTCTGGCCTGAGGCGGAGCACTACCTGACGCACTTCCCGGACTTCATCCAGGCGTTCGGCGGCAGGGCTTTCCAGGAGCAGACCGTCTGGCAGCTCGGGGCGTCCGCCGCGGTCGCGCTCTGGCTGCCTCCGGGCGCGGAGCCGGACGGCGACGCGATCGCCACGCTGCTCGCCGAGACCGTCTCGCCGGACCTGCACGAGGACACGTTCGCGGTGCTCGAACAGATGGATGCTGCGCACCCCACCTCTCCGCACTGGTATCTCCCCTGGTTCGGCGTCGACGCCGCCCTGCAGGGAAGAGGTCTCGGCGGTCGGCTGATGGAGCACTGCCTCGGCGTCGTCGACGCGAGCCGCCGGCCGGCGTACCTCGAAACGCCGAATCCGCGCACCGTCCCGTTCTACGAACGTCACGGCTTCGAGGTCGTCGGCGTGGCGCAGGCGGGCGCCTGTCCGCCGGTCACGCTCATGAGCCGGGCCCCGCGGGAGGCTTAGGACGACGGTCGCGAGAGCACCCGTCGGGCCGTCGCGGGCAGAGGCGCGCGCCGCTAGTCCTCGCCCTTTCGGCGCAGCGCGACGATGACGGTGTCGTCCCGAAGCGAGCCCCCGCTGAACGCCAGCACCCTCTCGAGCAGCGCTTCGGGTAGGGCTGCCAGGTCGACATCGTGCAGCCCCCGGAGAGCGCGAAGGAGGCGCCGCTCGCCGAACAGCTCGCGGCTGCGGCGAGCCTCAGTGACGCCATCGGTGTAGAGCACGAGGACGTCGCCGGCGTCGAGCGTCGTCCGGCGCCGCTCGAACGAGGTGGGCATGAAGGCGCCCAGCACTCCCGCCCGGCCCGAGGGGAGCGAGCGGCAGCGCAACGTGCGGCCCTTGCGGACGACCGCCGGCGGATGGCCGGCCACGGCGTAGTCGAGCCTCCCCGTCGCGACGTCGAGCATGCCGAAGAAGGCGGTCGCGAACATCCCCACCTCGAGCGACCGATGCAGGAGCGCGTTCACCTGGTCGAGCACGCGCCCCGGGTCTCGCCCCGCATACGCGTAGGCCCGGATCCCGTCGCGCGCGAGCGTGGTCACGCGAGCGGCTTCGAGGCCCTTGCCCGACACGTCGCCGACGACGATGCCCACGAGCCCAGGGCTCACCTCGAAGACGTCGTAGAAGTCGCCGCCGACTTCGGCCACGCTCGCCGCCGGGCGGTACAGCCAGGCGACCTCCAGGCCCTCCACTTGGTCGGGCGGCGAAAGGACCGCCTGCTGCAGGGTGTCGGCGATCAGGTGCTCGCGCTCGTAGAGACGGGCGTTCTCGAGCGCCAGGGTGACGACCTCCATCAGCCGGGTGGCGAACACGACCTGCGCGGGCGAGAACGGCCGCGCCTCCTTGCGGCGATGGAAGATCAGGGCGCCGACGGTCGCGCCCTGGGCGAGCAACGGGACGACCATCAGCGACCGGATGCCGAGGCTGGCCATGCGGGCCGGATCGACGCGCTCGTCGCTGGCAACGTCGTCGACCACCACGAGCTCGCGCCCGGTGGCCGCGAGCACGGCCAGCTCCAGCCGCTGGTCGCTGAGGACGCTCGCACGCCGCCTGGGGAAGCGGCCGAAGAAGTCCCTGATCTCCCAGCCGTCGTCGCGCCGGAGCGTGAGGCTGGCGGTGTCCACCTGGAGCGCCGTGGCGGAGGCGTCGAGCAACCTTGCCAGGATCTCGTCGAACTCCAGCGTGGCGCTGATCGTGGTGCCGATCTCGCCCAGTGCCGAGTTCAGGCGCTCGTGCTCTATCTCCTCGGCGACGTCCTCGGTGATAACCACGACGCGGGCCACCGCCCCATCCTCGGCCATGACCGGCACGGCCGTCATGCGCACGCTCGTCATCAACCCGTCCAGGCGTCTGATGTCCAAGACCCGTTCGACGCGCTCGCCCGTGAGCAGTGCCCGTGCCGGTGGCCAGTCCTCCGGCCTCAGCTTGTCCCTGGAGCCGCGGTCGAAGCCCTCCAGGGCCAGGAACTCCTCGAACGATCGCGACCGGGGACGCTCGTCGCCCCAGATGCGGCCGTTGGCGGCGTTGATCTCCAGCACGTTGCCGTCCGGGCCGACGAGCGCCACTCCGACGGGGATGTCCTCGATGATCTCCCTGAGCCGGCCGCGTTCGGCGTCGATCTCCTGAAGGAGCCGCGCGCGCGCCTCTTCGGCCTCCTTGCGCCCGGTGACGTCGAGCACCTGGGACAGGACGGAGACGACGTTGCCGTCGGCGTCGTAGATGGCCGAGTCGTACCACTCGCACCAGATGACCGAGCCGTCCTTGCGGTAGTTGCGGTTCAGGTTGAAGCTGCGACCCGTGCCCGTGGTCAGCCGGTTCGACTCTTCGTCGACCGCCGGAACGTCCTGCTCGTAGACCCAATGGATCTCGTCGATCGTCTTGCCCAGCACCTCGTCGGGCTGCCACCCGAACATGCGCTTCGCCTCGTCCGACCACCGTGTGATGCGGAACTCGGAGTCGAACTCGATCACCGCCAGCGGTGAGTTGACCATATGGGAGTCGAGCCGTTGGGTGGCCTGTGTGAGCCGCCGGTCGGCGCGGCGTTGCTCCAGCGCCTGCTCAACGGCGCGGGCCAGCCCTTCGAGCATCCGCAGGTCGTCGTCGTCGTAGCCGCCGGGCTTGTTGGCGACGGCGATCATGCCGTCGACACGCCGACCGACGGCGAGCGGCACGCCGAGGAAGCTGGTCAGGGGCGGATGGCCGGCGGGCACGCCGATGCTGTCGGGGTGGTTCGCCGGCTCGTTCGTGTAGTAGCCGCGGCCGGAGTCGACGACGCGTCCGTAGAGACCGTGGATCGCGAAGGGGTCCAGTGACCGCACGTGCCCCGTCTGGTCGGTCATCGTGCAGGCGCTCCAGCCCGGGTCGCTGATCGCGAGGTCCCTGAGGGTCCCCTGGGCGTCGAGCTCACCGATGAATCCGAAAGCGCTGCTCGTGAGACGTTCCACGACGGCAAGGCACGCCTTTGCGAGCTCTTTGTCGCTCCCGGGGGCGAGCGCCGCGTCGAGGACCGTGTTGACACCCTCGAGCAGCCGCGTCCGTTGCTTCAGGGTCTTCTCGGCCTGCTTGCGCTCGCTGATGTCGAAGAACACGACGGCGACGTACCCCGGCTCGGTCCGGTAGGCGCTGACCTCGAACCACCTGTCCAGCGGGCCAAAGCGGGCTTCGAAGTGGTCCGGCGTGCCGTCGAGCGCCACCTTGCCGTAGCGTTCGAACCACTCCGTCTCGGCGTCCGGGAAGAGCTCCAGCGTCGTGTGACCCACGATATCCTCGGCCTTGAGCCCCGTCTGCCGCTCGAACGCGGGGTTGACGGCGACGTAGCGCAGGTCGACCGGGTGGCCGTCCTCGTCGAAGATGAGCTCGTCGAGTGAGAAGCCCTCCTCCATGGTCTCGAACAGCACGCCGAACCGCGCTTCGCTCTCGCGCAGCGCGATCTCCGCCTCCCGGCGCGCCGAGACGTCGCTGAAGAGGATGGAGATGCCGTCGGCCGTCGGGTAGGCGTGGATCTCGAGCGAGGTCTGCAGCGGACGCGACCACACCTCGAACGTGTCGGGCGTGCGCTCGGCCATGACCCGGCGATAGTGCGGCCAGCCGTCCATGTCGGGGAAGAGCTCTTCCATCGACCGGCCGAGCAGCTCGGCCTCCGGCCGCCCCAGCATCTCGACCGCGCGCCGGTTCAGCACCGTGTACCGCCACGCCCGATCGACCGCGACGAACCCGTCGGTCATGCTGTCCATGACGTCCGACAGGTGAGCGGCGGTCGCGCTCACCTCGCCGAGCAGCTGCGCGTTCTCCATTCCGAGGGCGACCTCGGCCGCGATCGAGTCGAGGAACGCGGTCTCCTCCTCATCGAACTCGTGGGGCTCGGCCCACGCCAGCGCCAGGGTACCGATCGTGGTCCCGCGCGCCACGAGCGGCAGCGACGCCCCCGCACGCTGGCCCAGCGAGAGTGTGAACGCAGCTCCCTCTTGCGACAGCGACCGGTCGGATGGGACGTCGCGCACGTAGGCCGGACGGTTCGTCCGGAACACCACCGCGCTGGCGCCGGGGCCGGTGATGTCGATGGGGCCGAAGTGCCGGTCCACATAGTCTTGCGAGACGCCCCCGAGCGCGAGGGGGACGAGTCGCAGCCGGTCTTCGGACGGGACGAGCACGAACGCCGACTTCGTCCCGAGTCCCTCCATGATGATGTCGACCTGGCGCCGTGCCTTCCCGCGCTGATCGAGCACGGCGAGGCCGGCGTCGGCGACCTTCTTGAGAAGCAGCGTCCGCTCGCCGCGGACCGTCTCCAGGCGCCGTGCCCGCGTCTCGGTGTCGAGCAGTCGAGCGGTCTCCTGGGACAGCCTCGCGTTGTCGATCGCCACCCCCACCTGGCCGGCGACGGCTTGGACCAGCGCCACCTCCCTGTCGGTGAAGGGCTGCCGTTCGCCAGGCGCGTCGATCGTGATCGTGGCGACGACCCGGCCGCGTGCGACGACCGGCGCTGCCAGCGCGAAGCGTAGGCGCCGCTCGGCGATCAGTGCTCGCACGCCGGGGTCTCGCGACCGGGCGTAGTCGATCAGCACGTGCTGCTTCGTCTTCAGCATTTTGCGGCCCGCGGACGACATCTGGCCGAGGCGCAGCGTGGACCGGGGCATCGGGTGCGCGCCCTTTGACGCCATGGTCGTGTGTGTCTTGCGTTCGTCGTCCCACAGCCCGATGGTCACGCGGCTGTGGTCGATCGCTCCGAGAAGGACGGTAGCGAGGCGGTCGAGCATGAGCTCGGGGTCCGCCCATCGCGACACGACGGTCGCGGCCTCGAGCAGGATGTGCGTGAAGCGCAGGTCTCGCCGTGCCTGGCGCTTGGCTTCTCGCTGTGTCTCGTAGGCGTGCGCGTTGCTCAGCGCCGCGGACATCGCGGTCGCCATGCGGCCCGCGGAGTGGCGATCGCTGTCGTCGAACTTCCGTGGGGTATCGTACGCAAGGGCGAGCACGTGCGTGACCCTGCCGTCGACGACGAGCGGCAGGAGCTGGAACGCGCGCAGCCCGTACGGCCCCACGAAGTCGTGGTTGGCGCGCGGATCGGTCGCGCAGTCGGCGATGAGGACGGGCCGTCGTCGTCTCGCGGCCAGGGCGAACGCCGGGAAGAACTCCGCGTCCTTCGGCTTGCCGACCAGGCCACGGCGCACATTGCGCACGTGGGTGATCGTGAGGCGGTCCCCATCCACCTGGACGACCAGCGACTTGTCGGCGCCGGCGACCTCGGACACCTCACCGACGAGACGGACGACGACGTCGTCGACGGTGACCGTGGCCAGGAGGATCTCGTTGATCGTGCTCAGCGTATCGGCCGTGCGTGCGGCCCGCGCTTCGGCGGCGATGAGACGCTCGCGCTCGGCCTCGAGGCGCTTGCGCTCGGAGATGTCGGTCACGAAGGAGCGGAAGTACGCGAGGTGGCCGTCGTCGCCGAAGACCGGCTGCACGTAGAGCTCGATGGGCACTCGCGTGCCGTCTTTGCGCCGGTACTCCTTCTGGTAGCGCACGGAGCGGCGTTCCTCGACGGCAGTCACCAGGAACGCCGCCTCGGCCTCTCTCCACTCGGGCGGGGTGAGGTCCGTCGCCCAGGTGAGGCCGGGCTCCTCGAGCTCGGTGCGGCTGTAGCCGGTCAGGTCGGCGAACGCCTGGTTGAACAAGATCAGGCGGCCGTCCGGGGCGCCGGCGCCGAAGGGCACGTCGGCGCGTTCGATCACGTCGGCCAGGAACGCGAGGCGCTCGCCGCGGCGCTCCAGCTCCTCGAGCAACTGCTCGCGCTCGATCTCGACGCGCTTGCGTTCGTTGATCACGCGCATGTAGACGCTGATCCCCGTCGACGTGGGGTAGACGCGGACCTCGTGCCAGTCGCCGCTCACCGGGGACAGGGTCTCCGCGACCGAGGGCTTGCCGAACTCCATCGCCTCGCGGAACAGCCGCTCGTTGGGGCTGTCGGAGAAGGCCGGGAACAGCTCGAACGGCGTGTGTCCCGCGATGTCGGCGAGCCCCGCAACGCCGAGGCCGGCGGCCATTCCGAGTGCGACGTTGTTCAGGTACGTGAAACGGTACTCCCAGTCGAGCGCGTAGAAGGCCTCGTCGATCTCCTCGAGGACGGCGTGGCGGCGCTCGGCGTCGCGGGCCGCCGGTCCAGCCTCTCCGGGCGAGCCCAAGGCGGTGTCGACGCGGCGGTCGTCGCAGCGAGGCGACGCGGCGATCGACATGCGCACCTCGAGGCCGTGGTCGTCGCGCAGGTCCAGCGTGTCAGTGAGCGTCGCCAGGATGAACAGCCCTCTCCCGTGGTCGAGCGAAAGATCGGGCTTCGTCGAGGGGTCGAACTTCGCGACGTCGAACCCGCGACCACGGTCCTTGACGATGGCTCTGAGGTCGCCGTCGACGAACTCCAGGCCGACGTCGATGTTGTCGCTGACGCCGCCGTGGAGGATCGCGTTGGTGCAGGCTTCGTCGACGCAGACGACGACGTCGTCGATCAGGTCGTCGTCGCTGCAGTACTGGCGCAGGTAGTCGCGGATGCGCTCGCGGGCACGCAGCAGGCGCGCCGCGTCCGGGGGGATGCGGAACCGCAGGCGCGGGGGTCCCGTTCGAGGACGTCTCTCACGTTGTGGCATGCGACCTCGCGAGGCTGGTCTACGACCGACGTGGCACCTGATGGTACTCCACGAGGCGGCCCCAGTGGGGTCGCAGTCGTGAAAAGGGCCGACCGGCCGCTATCGCGGGGGTCGCCGTGCGTCCGATCCCGCGAGAGGTATCAGGCCGCACGACGATCCCCATTTGTCGCCGGCCTCGCGCTCGAGGCGGAGCATGACGACGCCCCCGCGGTCGCCGAACACCGCCAGGCAGTCGGTCAGTTGCGACATGAGGAAGAGCCCGCGCCCGTTCTCGAGCATGGGGTCAGGCGGCCACGACGACGACAGGGTGCGCACATCGGCGTCGAAGCTGCGGCCGGTGTCGAGGACGATGGCGGTCACCCGCTTGGCGGTCACGCGAAGGTGGATCCAGACGCGGTGCCACGTGCCACTGTGGCTGATGGCGTTGATCACGGCTTCGTTCAGGGCGGAGACGAAGTCGGTCAGGTCGTCGCCGGCCAGGTCGTGGGCAAGGAACTCCGAGGCTGCGGAACGCGCGCCAGCAAGGCCTTCACGAGTCGGCTGCAGGCTCAGACACAAGACGACTTCATGGTTCGCGTCGATAGTGGTGACCTTGTTCCCAGCGGACGGCGGTCCCACGCCGAGTTCGTCGGCCCCTGTCGCTGCCACAACGGCCGCAAAGCTTCGTGCGGCCCGCCGTGGGAGAGAATCCGACAGGCGCGCTTGGAGATCGAGGACGGCATCGTGAGCAAAGGACAAGACACGCCGGCTGGAAGGAGCCGCGTACCGTCACGCCGGCGCGCGTCCGGGCGGCCGCCGGCGGCGTCCTTCCCGGTCGTCGGCATCGGCGCCTCGGCGGGCGGGGTCGAAGCCGTGGGCGCGCTGCTCGCCGCTCTGCCCTCGCACACGGGCATGGCTTACGTCGTGGTCCAGCACCTGTCGCCGTCGCACGAGACCATCCTGCCCGAGATCCTCGCGCGGTCGACCGCCATGCCCGTGGTGCTCGCCGGCAACGAGATGGAGATCGCCCCCGACTGCGTCTACGTCATCCCCCCCGGAAAGGACCTGAGCATCTTCCACGGCCGCCTCAACCTGATGGAGCGGGTCGATACCTCGGGCAGGCATCTCCCGATCGACTACTTCCTGCGGTCGCTGGCGACCGAGCTGGGACGCCAGGCCCTGGCCGTGATCCTGTCGGGCACCGGCTCCGACGGCACGGCGGGGGCGATGGCCGTCAAGTCCGAAGGCGGGATCACGTTCGCGCAGGACCCCTCGGGGGCGGCCTACGCAGGCATGCCGTCGGCTGCGATCGCGGCCAAGGCCGCCGACATCGTCGGCGACCCCGCCGCGATCGCAGCCGAGATCGTCCGGCTCGGCCGCGCGCGGTACCTCAAGTCCGGGCAGGCCGTCGAGCTCCAGATGGACGAGGCGGTCGCGACCGAAGACGAGGCAAGGCGGGATGACCCAGAGTGTTCGTGCTGCTGCGAAGCGTCTTCGGGGTCGACTTCAGCGCCTATCGCCCCAGCACCGTGCGCCGGCGCGTCGAACGGCGTATCGCGCTGCACCGCCTCGACTCCGTGAAGGAGTACGTCGACTTCCTGCGCGAGCATCCCGCCGAGGTCGAGGACCTCTACTACGACATCCTCATCCGCGTGACCGAGTTCTTCCGCGAGCCCGACGTCTACGAACGGCTGCTCGACACCGTCTTCCCGAGGATCCTCGAAGGGAAGACTGGCGACGAGCCGGTCCGCGTGTGGGTGCCCGGCTGCGCGACCGGCGAGGAGCCCTACTCGATCGCGATGGTCCTTCTGAGGGCGCTCAAGCGCACGGGCCGCGAGACGCCGATCAAGCTCTTCGCCACCGACGTCAGCGAGCGCGACATCGATCTCGCCCGCGCCGGTGTCTATGCGGAGACCAAGCTGGACGGCGTGCCCGAAGCGTACCGGCACTACTTCGCCAGACTGGATGCCGGCTATCAGGTCAGTCTCCCTGGTGCGCGACCTCTGCGTGTTCGCCCGGCACGACGTGACCAGCGACCCGCCCTTCTCGGGCCTCGACCTGGTGAGCTGCCGCAACCTGCTGATCTACCTGGGGCCGGCCGCGCAGGAGAAGGTGATCCCGCTGTTCCACTACGCCCTGCGCCCCAAGGGCTACCTGGTGCTCGGCACGGCGGAGTCCGTCGGGGCGTCGCGCCGGCTGTTCAGCCCCCTCGGCAAGAGCGAGAAGATCTTCGTCAAGAAGCCGGTCGCCTCGCGACTCCCGCCGGCGGTCTTCGCCCACGCCCATCCCCTGGCGGCCGAGTCCGCCGGCCGCGACTTCACCGACGCGTCTGATCGAGCGGCGGTTCGACCCTCAGCGCGCCGCCGAGGACATCCTCCTCAGCAGGTACTCGCCGCCGAGCGTCGTGATCGACGACAGCTTCGACGTGGTGCAGTTCAGGGGCGGCACCGATCGCTTCCTGCGTCATGCCAGCGGGCGCGCCAGCCTCAATCTTCTCGAGCTGGCGCGCGAGGGTCTCGCCGGAGACTTGCGCACCATCGTCGAGCATGCGGGCCGCACCGGGGTCGCGCTCACCCGCCGCGCCCGCTTCCGCGACGAGGACGGCATGGCCGAGGTGAAGCTCCACGTCGCGCCCATCGCCGCGCCCGACGGCGCCCGCTACTTCCTCGTCCTCTTCGAGTCGCCGGACGGCGGCCTCGATGCGGGGGAGACGGCCGACGACGCGTCCGTCTCCGTCGAGCGGCCCGCGACCGACGAGGGCGTGCAGGCGGCTGAAATGCGCGGCGAGCTCGAGGCCACGCGCAGCCACATGATGGCGCTGGTCGACGAGAAGGAGGCGGCGCTCGAGGAGCTGCGCGCGGCCAACGAGGAGATCCAGTCCAGCAACGAGGAGCTGCAGTCGATCAACGAGGAACTCGAGACGGCCAAGGAGGAGCTGCAGTCGACCAACGAGGAGCTGCGCACCGTCAACGAGGAGCTCGAGCATCGCAACCGGCAACTGACCCTCGTCCAACGACGACCTCAACAACCTGCTGCGTGCCGCCGACCTGCCGACGATCATGATCGGTCGCGACCTGCGCATCCGTCGCTTCACGCCGGGGAGCGAGCGCGTCATGAACCTGGTGCCGGCCGATATCGGCCGGCCGATCTCCGATATCGCCACGCGCCTCGACGTGCCAGACCTGAAGGGGCTGCTCGAACGACGTGATCGAGAACATGGCGACGCGGGATCTCGAGCTGCGCGACGCCAGCGGCCGCTGGTGCACGATGCGCGTACGGCCGTATCAGACGCAGGACAACCGCATCGAGGGCGCCGTCATCACCCTGATCGACGTCCACGAGCTGCACACCTCCCTGGCCCAGGTCGAGCAGGCGGCCCGCTTCAGCGAAGGGCTCAACGCCGTCCTGGCCGCTCTCGAGCCCGGCGCGCCCGATGCCGGCATGCCCGGGGTGCTGGCCGAGGCGGCTCGCGTGATCGAGGCCGACGTCGCGGTCGTGTGGAAGCGCGAAGACAAGGGATGGCGGACTCTCTACGGCGCCGGACTGCCACAGCGAGAGCGCGCGTCCCTGGTCGCCGCCGAGGATCTGCCCCAGGCGGCGCTGGCGCTGCGCAGCCGTGGCCCCGTCGTCCTTCGCGCGCCCGATGTTGTCGCGTCGGCCGACGGGCCCAGGCCGACACGATTCGAGCTCAGGCCCCTCGTGGTCGCGCCCCTGCTCGTCGGCGACGAGGTCCTCGGGGTGCTCACCTTCGAGTGGCACGACAGCGCTCACCAGGTCGACGACGGCCACGCCGACTTCGCCGCCAAGGTGGCGTCGCTGATCGCCCTTGCGCTCCTGGCCGGACAAGGCGCGTAGGCCTTCCCTCCAGCTGTCGAGAAGAGAGGACCGGCATGGATACCGAGGCGCTCGCCGCCACTCGGGTCGGCCAGGTCGTCATCAGAGGTCTCGGCGCGGCGATGGAGAGCCGCGTCCGCTACCGGTTCTTCCCGCCCGATAACATCCTGCGGGGCGCCGACATCCTGCCCGGGCAGACGGTCCTGGAGGTCGGCTGCGGCACGGGCTTCTACACGATCCCGGGGTCGCCGCTGGTCGGCGATGGGGGGGAGTGGATCGCGATGGACGTGGTGCCCGAGGCGGTCGAGCTGGTCTCCGGCAAGGTCCAGGCCGCCGGCCTGACCAACGTCCGCGTCGTCAAGGGCGACGCGACAGCCACCGGCCTCGACGACGCCGTCGTCGACACCGTGGTGCTGTTCGGCGTGATCCCGGCGCCGATGCTGCCGCTGGCCCGGCTCCTGCCCGAGCTGCACCGCGTGCTGAAGCCCGGTGGGACGCTGGCCGTCTGGCCGCCGGTGCCCGTCTACCTGCCCGAGTCGGTGCTGGCGTCGGGCCTGTTCGCCTGGTCGAGCCGGCGAAACGCCGTCTACAACTTCTCGCGGCGCTGACGAGGACACTCCTGCGCGGCGGCTTCGCGCGAGCCTCTACGCGCTGCGTTCGCCCCGACGCGCTGCGTTCGCCCCTCTGCCACCACAGCGCGCCCGGACCTCCTCGGGGTCGTAGTACAAGAGCGGGACGAATAGACTCTCGCCACACCACGCCGGTTCGGGGGGTGTCGCGGAGGCCACTCCGCGCGGCTTCGGTGCCGGTGAGCAGCCGAAAGGCGACGCCAGGCGAGGGGTATCGGCGTGCGATCGATCAGGCAGGGACTGCTCACCTTGGGACAGCGGCTGACGCCGCACCCCGTGCCCGTGGCGATCGCCGCGATCGCCCTCGAGTTCCTCTTCCTGGGCACGCTCGGCCGCGGCTCACTCGGGTTCCCGGCCGGCGACATGCTGATCACGGGCGCGGTCACGGCCCTGATCGCCTGGGGCGCGGCGGCCATCGGCGGCGCCCGCGCCGGCCTGGCGACCGCGCTCGGCGCGGGCGTCGCCTATCTCGCCTTCATCTCTGGCGTCTCCAGCCTCGGCGCGGTCGAGAGCACGCTGGCCGCGACGGCGATCCTGGCCGTCGCGGCGTATGTGACCGGCGTGGTGGCGAGCGCGCTGCGCCGGCAGGCAGGCGAGCGCGAGCGGCTGCTCGGCGCCAGGCTCGAACGCGCGCTGTGGGAGCGCGGCCTGCTCGAGCGCGCGCTCGGGTCGCTGCCGCGACTGCGCGAGCGAGGCAGTGAGGAGGAGGTCGCGCGCGAGGTCTGCGCCCGTCTCGCCGGCGAGTTCGGCTGCGACGGCGCCCTCGTGTTCGCCCGCCGCGACCGCGGGCATGCGCTGGTGGCGGCGGCGCCCGCCCTGCAGCCTGCCGGGCGGGCGCAGCGGGCGCCCCGCTACGGACCCCAGGACCTGCGCCGGCTCGCGCTGGCGCTGCGCGACCGCTCGCCGGTCTTCGTGCCCGACCTTGCCGCCCAGCGCCTGTCGCCGCCGGCGCGCGACCTCGCCCGCACCCTGCGCGCGACGGCGGCGCTGCTCGCGGTGCCCCAGGGGCGCAGCGACCTCTTCTGCCTCATGTACTGGCGCGACCGGGTGACCGCGCCCGACGCCGAAGTGATGATGCTGGCCCAGCGCTTCGTCGACCAGGCGGGCATGGCCATGGGTCACGTGCGCCAGATGCAGGCGCGGGCCGAGGCCGACCAGCTGCAGCTCGCCCTGCAGCAGGGTCTGCTCCCCCCCGTCGCCATCGACCACCCCGCGATCTGGGTGGCGACCGTGTACCGGGCAGGCGAGCGGCGCCTGTTGCTGGGCGGCGACTTCGTCGACGTGCTGGCGCTGCCGGACGGCGGGCTGGCGGCGATCATCGGCGACGTCAGCGGCAAGGGGCCGCGGGCGGCCGCGGTGGGCGCCACCTTGCGCGCCTCGTGGCGCGCGCTCACGCTGGCCGGCACCGATCTCGCCACGATGATGGAGACGCTCGGCGAGACCTTCGTCGCCGAGCGTCACTCCGCCGGCGAGTTCGTGACGGCGTGTCTCGCCAAGGTGGACCCGGACGGGCGCCAGGCTCGGCTCGTCAGCGCCGGGCATCCGCCGCCGCTGCTGTTCGCCGCGGGGTCGATCCGCGAGGTCGAGGTGCGCCCGTTCCTGCCGCTCGGCGTCACCCGCCGGCAGCGCTGGCGGCCCGCCGCCCTGGCGCTGCCGCCCGCCTGGCGCCTGCTGTTCTACACGGACGGGCTCGTCGAGGGGCTCGCGAGACCCGACGAGCGCGAGCGCCTGGGCATGGGCGGCCTGCTGGAGCTGCTCGACGGCACACCGGCGTTCCTCCACCAGGGGGCGCTGCAGGCCCTCGTCGCACAGGTGACGGAGCGCAACGGCGGTCCGCTGGCCGACGACGTGGCGCTGATCGGTCTGTCGAGCCGTTCGCCGGACGGCTGACGCTCTCCCGTTCCCGCCGCGGCCCAGTCCTGCCCGTCGCCTAGCCGCCGCCGTCTCTCACACGTCGAACAGCGCGTAGGGGCGTCCCGACCGGCTCAGTACCTGATGGCACACGTTGCGCACCGGGATGCCGCCCGGCGTGCGGCCCTCGGCGGCGCCGTTGTGGGCGTGCCCGTGCACGACAATGTCGGCGCCCTGACGGTCGATCGCGTCGCCGAGGGGCGAGAACCCCAGCCAGGGATAGATCTCGGGGTGCTCGCCCCTCAAGGTGCCGGCCACCGGCGCGTAGTGGAGGACGGTGACCCTCCGGTCCGCCCCGGCGCGCGCCAGCGCGCGCTCCAGGCGGACCACTTCGTCGACGCTCGCCTGCACGAACCGCTTGAGCACCGCCTCGCCGAATGGCTGGAGGCGGTGCTCCCCGAACCCGCCGCAGCAGCCCATCGTGCCGACGAACGCGACCCCGCCGGTCTCCCACACCTCGGCGTCGAGCACGTGCACGCCGACGTCGCGCAGCATCGGCACCAGCAGCTCGATCTGGCCGTTCTCGTGGTCGTGGTTGCCGACCACCGCCACCTTGGGCAGCACGAAACGGCCGAGCTCCTCGACGAGGAGCTCCATCTCCTCGATGAGGCCGAGGTTGGTGAGGTCGCCGGCGACCACCAGGACATCGGCCTCGGCGTCCACGCCCTCCAGGAGCCGCGTCACCTGGCCCCTGCCGTCGAGCCGGCAGTGGAGGTCGCCGATGGCGGCGACCCGCATCACGCCGCCTCGCCGGCGACGATTCCTTCGTCGTCGCGGCCGACCGGCTCGCTGAACGCGCCGTCGTCGCCGACCAGCGGCCGCAGGTCGCGACAGTCCTCGAGGCCGCGTTCCTCGACGTCGTAGGCGAAGGCGTCCGGGTCGATCAGGCGGCCGCGCAGGGCGCGCGGGCCGGGATGGTTCCGCCGGCCGGCCCGCGCCCGCTCGAAGGCCCGGTCCATCAGGGCCTGCGGCAGGTAGTCCGGCCGCCCGGGGTAGACGAACTGCAGCAGGAGCAGGTGCCAGAGGACGATCTCCTCGTCGCCCCCCAGCAGATCGACCACGTGCTCCCAGTCGACGCGACCGTCCATCTCCTGGACCAGGTGCAGGATGTCGGGCCCGTCGAACCGGTCGCGGGCGGCGACGTAGATCTTGCTTGCGATCATCTCCTCCACGCCGAGCAGGCAGATCGGCACGCCGAGGAACAGGGCCGGCCGGCACGATCGGAACCAGCCCTCGGTGATGTCGAGGGGGGTGCAGTGGCGGACCGAGAACAGCAGGTCGAGCAGGAAGGGCTCACGGTGCGCCTTCGCCAGCCACAGACGGTCGCGGACCTCGGTCTCGAAGCCGTGCTGCCGGAGCGCGTCGAGCACCGCCTTGAGGTCGGCGGGGCGCACGAAGACGTCGAGGTCCTTGGTCGTCCGCCAGATGCCGGTGAAGGCGTGGAAGGCGTAGCCGCCGCCGACGGCGTAGCGCACGCCCGTCTCATTGACGATCGTCAGCCACTCGGTCAGGACGCCGGCCTCCTCGGCGTCGATCGGCAGCGTGCGGACCACGCGCCGGCCCTGCCAGGGCAGGGAGACGGTGTAGGCCTCGCCGGGGGGCGGCACGGTCTCGGGTGCGGATCCCATGGGCCCGCTATTCCCCTCGGCGGGCGGCGGGAAGCCGTCGCACGGACGCTGCGGGCCGGCGGCGGGGGGCGGGGGAGCCGGCCGGGACGGCCGCCTCCCCCGCCCCCCTTCCTTCCGTACCGTTCCTGAGGGGCGCCTGAATGCCTCCTGTGAAACCCGTACTGTCGTTCACATCTCTTAGTGGCCCGTCACGGATGAAGGCGGTCCGCCCCGGGTAGATGGCAGGCGACGTTCACGGCAACTAGGAGGAGCGAATGTCACGCAAGTACATCGTCGGCTTCGCCGCCGTCGTCGTCCTGGCCCTCGCCGTCTGGCTGGTCCCGGGCGCGCTGGCTCAATCGGGCTCGTCGAGCGCGGCCGCCACGCCATCGCCCGCGGCGACCTCGGGCGGAACCACGCACACCTGTCCCTAGCGGGAACGCAGCGGCGGCGACGCCGCCGCAGACGAGAGCGTGAAGAGAGGGGGCGGCCGTCCCGGCCGCCCCCCGTCTTGTCGCCGACAGGGTCCGCGGGATGATCGGGTAGCTCCGCCCGGGTCTGTTCACAGCATCCTCCAAGGTGCGCCCAAGGTCGCGCTCAGCCCCGTCGGTTACAACCAGACAGGCATTCCCGCTCGTCGGGTACGGGCGATGGTCTTGAGGGGTCAGGACGTATCCGAGGAGGAAGCAGTGAACGACTTGTCTGATCCCACGCCGGGCGCGTATCCGCCGTCCGGGCCCCCGGCGCTCCCGCCGGGCGATCCGCAGCACACCCCTCTTGTCCCGTACCAGCCGGCCGCCCCGCAGGCGCCCCGTCCCCCGCGCCGGCGCTGGGGCAGGATCGCGTCCGTCGCCGTGCTCGCCCTGTTCGCGGTGCTCGTCGGCATGGCCGCCGGCCACGCGATCTGGGGCACCAGCACGCATCTCACCGCGCAGCCCACGACCGGCTCGGCCTCGGGCTCGACGACCTCGCCGTTCGGCGGCGGCTCCGGCTCCGTCAGTCCCTCTGGCGACGGCTCCCAGTACGGCTATGGCTCGCCCTACGGCGGCGGATCGTCGACGAACGGCTCGTCCGGCTCGGGCTCGGTGGCGTCCTCGTCGGCGCTGTCGACCGTGGCCGACGGCCTGGTGAACATCAACGTGACCATCGGCAGCCAGGGCAAGGCGGCCGCGACCGGCATCGTGCTGACCTCGAACGGCGAGGTCCTGACCAACAACCACGTGGTCAACGGCGCCACCACCATCAGCGCCACCGATCTCGGGAACGGGCAGACCTACCAGGCGACCGTCGTGGGCTACGACCGCACGGCGGACATCGCCGTCATCCAGCTTCAGGACGCGTCGGGGCTGAAGACCGCGCCGCTCGGCTCTTCGGCGTCCGTCGCCGTCGGCGACGGCGTCGTGGCCCTGGGCAACGCCGGCGGGACCGGCACACCCAGCGCCGCGTCTGGCTCGGTGACCGGCCTCGACCGCTCGATCACGGCCAGCGACGAGGGCGGCGGCAACGCCGAGCGTCTGAGCGGCCTGATCGAGGTCGACGCCGGCATCCAGCCCGGCGACTCGGGCGGCGCCCTCGTGGATCAGTCCGGCAACGTCGTCGGCGTGAACACCGCCGCCTCGGCCGGCTACTCGTTCCAGGGCACGACCGACGGGTACGCGGTGCCGATCGACACCGCGCTCTCCCTGGCCGGCCAGATCGAAGCGGGCGACGCGTCGTCGACCGTCCACATCGGGGCCACCGCGTTCCTGGGCGTCGCGATGTCGTCGACCAGCGGCCAGAGCGGCTTCTTCGGCGGCCAGTCGAACCTCGCCGGCGCGACCATCGCCGGCGTGCAGTCCGGCTCTCCGGCCGCCCAGGCCGGGCTCGCGGCCGGCGACACGATCGTCGCGATCGACGGCACCACCACCGTCGACTCGTCGTCGACGCTGGTCGCGGCCCTGGGCACGCATCACCCCGGCGACAAGGTCACCGTCACGTGGGTCGACCAGTCAGGTTCACAGCACTCGGCGAGTGTGACGCTCGCGTCCGGCCCGGCCGCCTGACGGGCGACATGGCCACTCCGTCCTGACGCCCGGTCGGCAGGAAGAGAAGGGGCGGGGGCTCGTTCGAGCCCCCGCCCCTTCCGCGTTCCCGGGAAGGTATCCTTGCGGCAGCCGACCGAAGGAGCATGGAGATGCAAGACGCGAAACGGCCCCACGGGGCCGGTGAGGGCGAAGGACTCTCGCCCGACACGCTGGCGGTGTGGGCCGGCGAGGGCGACGCGGCGGTGCAGGGGTCGACGCAGGTGCCGGTGGTCTACAGCGCCGCCTACGGCTATCCCGACGTCGACGAGTGGCTCGACGTCGCGCTCGGGCGCACGCCGGGCCACATCTACAGCCGCAACACGAACCCGACCGTGGGCGCCTTCGAGGAGAAGGTGCGTCTCCTCGAAGGCGCCCAGGCCGCCACGAGCTTCGCCACCGGCATGGCCGCGGTCAGCAACGCGCTGTTCGCCCTGCTCGCCCCCGGCGATCGCGTGGTCTCGGTCAAGGACACCTACGGGGGCACCAACAAGGTCTTCCTCGACTTCCTGCCGCGCATCGGCGTGACCGTCGACCTGCGCGACACCGGCGACCACGAGGAGATCGAGGCCGCGATCGGCGAGGGCTGCCGGGTCGTCTACCTCGAGACGCCGACCAACCCGACCCTGAAGGTCCTCGACATCGAGCGGCTCGCCCGCGCCGCCCACGACGTGGGCGCTGTCGTGCTCGCCGACAACACCTTTGCCACGCCGATCAACCAGAACCCGCTGGCGCTGGGCGCCGACCTGGTCATCCACAGCGCTACCAAGTTCCTCGGCGGCCACGCCGACGCGCTCGGCGGCGTGGCCTGCGGTGACCCCGAGCTGGTGCAGGCCGCCTTCCACTACCGCGAGATCACCGGCGCCACGCTCGACCCGATGGCCGCCTACCTGCTGCTGCGCGGCATGAAGACGCTGGCGTTGCGCATCGAGCGCCAGAACGCGAACGCGCTGCGCATCGCCCGTTGGCTCGCCGGCCGGCCCGGCGTGGCCGCCGTCTACTACCCGGGCCTCGAGACGCATCCCCTGCACGACGTCGCGGCCCGGCAGATGCGAGGCTTCGGCGGCGTGCTGAGCTTCCTGCTCGAGGGCGGCTTCGCCGCGGTGAAGGCCGTGCTGCCGCGCCTGCGCCTCGCCCACCGCGCCGCCAACCTCGGCGCCGTCGAGACGATCGCGGGGCCGCCGGCGACGACGAGCCATGTCGAGTGCACCGCCGAGGAGCGCGAGGCGATGGGGATCCCCGAGGGTCTGATCCGCTACTCGGTCGGCATCGAGAGCGCCGACGACCTGATCGCCGACCTGCGGCACGCGTTGGCGGGGGTGTAGAGCCGCCGGACGGGCGGGGTGATATCGTCTCTTCCGGAACGACCTGATCGGGAGCCAACGGAAGAGAGCGTCCATGCCCGGCGACCGCGGCACAGGCACCATCGCCACTGCCCTGCACGATCTGCGCGGCGAGCTGCCGCCGAGCGAGAGACGGGTCGCGCGCACGATCCTCGACGGGTACCCGGTCGCCGGCATCGGCACGCTGGCCGAGCTCGCCGGACGGGCGCGCGTCAGCAGCCCCACGGTGCTGCGCCTGATCAACCGGCTCGGCTACGCCGGCTTCGGCGAGTTCCAGCGGGCGCTGCTCGCCGAGGTCGAGGCCCGGCTGGCCACCACCTCCAGCGCCATGCCGGCCGCCTCGCCGGCCGACGGGCACATCGTGCGCACGCTCCTGAACGAGGCGGCCGCCAACATCTCCGCCGACGCCGCCGGTCTGGTCCCGGGCGAGATCGACGACGTGGTCGAGCTGCTGGCGCGCTCCCGCACGGTGGTCACGATCGGGGGCTGGCTCACGCAGGTGTTCGCCCGCTACCTTTTCATCGCGCTGCAGACGATGCGGCCGCGCTGCCGCTGCGTGGGAGCGGCGGCCTCGTCCGGCGCGGCGGAGCTCGTCGACCTCGGCCGCCGCGACACGCTGGTCGTGTTCGACGCGCGCCCATACGGGGCGGCCGCGGAGGAGCTGTGCACGTGGGCGAGAGCCAGGGGCGCCCGGATCGTCCTGTTCACCGACCCCTGGCTCTCGCCCATCGCCCGCCAGGCCTCTCACGTGCTGGTCGCCCGCAGCGCCTCCACGTCGCCGTTCGACTCCTACGCGCCGATGTTCGCGCTCGTCGAAGCGGTCGTCGCCGAGGTTGCGGCGCGCCTGGGCGAGGGGGCCCAGCGCCGCATCGCCGAGGCCGAGGCGCTCCTGGAACGGTGGGAGTGGCGGCCGGAGGATGCCGGACGCTGACGCGTCCGGTCGGATGAAGCGCAAAGGAGCGAGCGTGGAGGAGAGGATCGTCACCCGAATGGGCGACGGCGCCAGGGTCGAGATGACGCCCGCCGAGATCCGCGCCGACATCGAGGACGGCGTCGCCGCCGCGGTGAGGCGGGCCAAGGTGCCGGCGCTCGCCGCCGACGAGGTCGACCACCTGGTCGAGATCTTCGCGTCGCGCGCACGCTTCACCGCGGTCGACCTCGGGGACGAGATCGTCCTGTCGTCGGACGCGACCTGCAACATCGATGTCGGCGCGCTCCAAGAGCAGCTCCGCGTCTACCAGGACAGCCTCGGCAGCGACATCCTCGAGCTGGCGACCTGGGACTACTCCTACAAGGCCGTCAAGACGATCGTCTCGTCGGAGTCGCTGGCGATGAAGGCGGCGCAGCTCGCCACGGTGGCGCCGCTGCAGTACGGGGCGATGCCCGACCTGGGCCGCTACTCGCGCCCCGACGGACCGGTCGCCAACTGGTCCGAGTTGCTGCCGCTGGGGCGGATCGACGAGGCTCGAGCCGCCCAGGAAGAGGCGGTCGAGCTGGCGGTCGACGACATGGTGTACTGCGCCGACCACCTGTGGGCGGCCGGCGCCGACGGTCTGGACTTCGACACCGCCGGCGCCTCCGGTGACGCCGACCTCCTGGCCACGCTGCGGACCGTGGAGACGCTGCGCGAGCGCTACCCGGACATCGGCCTGCAGGTCGGCATGGCCTCCGAGATGGTGCTGGGCATGCACGGCCAGCTGACCTACAAGGGCAAGCGCCTGGCGGGGATGTGGCCGCACGCCCAGATGGAGGTGCTGCAGGAGGCGGGCGCGACGCTCTTCGGTCCGGCGGTGAACACCAACACCACGAAGTCGGTGGCCTGGAACACCGCCCGGTCCTGCACGCTGATCAAGCCGTGCATGGCCGACGCCACGATCGCCGTGCACCCCAACGTCGGGATGGGCGTCTGCGGGGTGCCGATGAGCCCCTTCCCGCCCCACGACGCCGTGTCGCGCGCGGCCCGGGCGATGGTCGACCTCCTCAAGCCGGACGGCTTGTAGACGGGTGTCGGCGACGTGCTCGGGATGCACGCCTCGCACGCCATCGCCGCCGGCATGGGCGGCGTGCGGACCGCCGGAGACCTGGTGGGCCGCATGCAGGTGACGCGGGGGATGCGACTTCCGGAGGCGAAGGACCACGTGGCCGCCAAGCTCGGCGTGTCGCGGCTCGACCTGAGCGACCCCGACGTCATGCGCGAGGCACGACGCGAGCTGGGGCTGGGCCTCGTGCCGCTCGGCGATCTGGTGTTCCCCGACGAGCCGAGCGGCATCGAGGCCAAGTTCAACATCGCGCGGGTGCTCGACGTGCCGATCAACTCGGTCGGCCGGTTCGAGGCGCACACGCGACCGTGAGGGCGGCGTACCCGCCGCGCCTCGTCGACGGGACGAAGGCGGCGTCCCTATCCGCTACACAGTGGGAGGCGACAAGCTCATGACGGACCACGATCCATCCACGACCGGTCCGGCCGGCCTGCGACCCCTGGAGGTCCTCTCACAGGGCGACATCGACGCGATCCACGCCGAGACGCTCGAGGTCCTCGAGCAGGCCGGCGTCTTCGTCGAAGACGACGACGCGCTCGACCTCTTCAGCGACGGCGGCGCGGCCGTCGACCGCGAGACGCGACTGGTGAGGATCCCGGGCGAGGTGGTGGAGGCCGCCGTCGCCGCGTGTCCACGCGACGACGGCGGCCCCACGACCTTCTCGAACTTCGACGAGGGCGTCATGTACGTCGACCCGCGCACCGGTCGGCGGCGCCAGCCTCGGGTCGCCGACGCCGGCGACGCCGCAGCCCTGGTCGACGCCCTGCCCAACATCGACTCCTACTCCGCTGCGGTGCGCCCCACCGACGTCCCGGCCGAGACGGCGGCGGTGCACGGCTGCGAGGCGGCGCTGCTGAACTGCGCCAAGTCGGTCGGCGCCGAGGCCACGAGCGGCTGGGAGGTCCGGGCCTGCGCCGAGCTGGGCGCCTGCATCGTCGGCGACCTCGACGCCTTGCGCGACGACCCCGTCGTGAACTTCGGCACCTGTCCCGTGAGCCCGCTGAAGCTGCCGCGCGACGCCACGGAGGTGATCGTCGAGTGCGCCCGCCTGGGTCTGCCCGACACGATCCTCTCGATGGCGATGTCGGGCGGCTCGGCGCCGGTCACGCTGGCCGGGACGCTGGTCGTGCACAACGCCGAGGTGCTGTCGGGCATCACCCTGTCGCAGCTGGTCGCGCGCGGGGCGCCGGTGACCTACGGCTCCTCGACGACCTCGATGGACCTGCGCTTCGCCGCGGCGGCCGTGGGCTCGCCGGAGCTGGCGCTGATCGGGGCGGCGGTGGCCCAGCTCTCGAAGCAGTACCGGCTGCCGAGCTGCATCGCCGGTGCGTAGGGCGACGCCAAGGTAAGTGACGCGCAGCTCGGTCACGAGAAGACCTTCACCGCCCTGGCGGTGGCGCTGGCAGGGGCCGGCGACATCTATGGGGCGGGCATGACCGAGTCGGGCGTCACCTTCGATCCGGCGCAGCTCGTGATCGACGACGAGTGGATCGCCATGATCAGGCTCTTCCTGCGCGGCATCCGGGTCGACGCCGAGTCCCTGGCGACCGCCGACATCGTGGCGGTCGGACCGTTCGGCGACTACCTCAGCCTGCCCGCGACCTACGCGCACATGCGCGAGCAGTCCCAGCCGCGGCTGATGGACCGCAGGGTGCGGGAGGAGTGGGACGCGGCCGGCGGGACCGACCTCTACGCGCGCGCTCGCGTCCGCGCCTGCGAGATCCTGGAAGGCCACGAGCCTCGCGAGCTCGATGCGGACGTGAAGCGGCGCCTGCGCGCCGTCGTCGATCGAGCCGACAGGGACCACGCGAGGGAGTGAGGCCGGCCACCTTCCGCGACGACCGTATTGACGTCTTCTGGCTGAGATGTACTATCCGTTACACAACAGCACGTAGTCTCGTTCGAGTCGAAGGGGGTGCCGGCCTTGCGAGTTCTCCAGATCGGTGTGGGTGGCGTCGGCGAGTCGGTCGCGAAGATCGCCCAGGCGCGCGATCCGCACGGCGACTGGCTCGAGCGCCTCGTGCTCGCCGACTACGACGAGGCGCGCGCCACCACGGTCGCCGCGAAGCTGGGCGACGCCGGGCGCTTCCCCGCCGTCAGGGTCGACGCGACCCAGCCGGGCCAGGTCAAGGCCCTCGTCGCCGAACACCGGCCCGACCTGCTCATGAACCTGGTCGAGCCCAGGTACAACCCCGGCCTCATGGACATCGCGCTCGAGTGCGGCGTGCACTACATGGACACCGGGTCATGCTCGTCGGAGCCGCACCCCACGGACCCGTACCACAAGGTCGGCGTGCTCGCGGGCGCCCGGCAGTGGGAGAAGAAGCCCCAGTGGGACGCGAGCGGCCGCATGGCCCTGCTCGGGTTCGGGGTCGAGCCGGGCATGTCGGACTTCATGGCCCGGCTCGCCGAGAAGCACCTCTTCGACGAGATCGAGGAGATCGGCGTCCGGGACGGCGCGAACCTGTACATCCCGGGTCACGAGGGCCCCGTGTTCGGGTTCAACGTCTGGTCCACGATCGAGGAGTGTCTGAATCCTCCCGTCGTCTGGGAGAAGGAGCGCGGCCATTTCACCACCGAGCCGTTCTCGGAGCCGGAGCCGTTCTGGCTGCCCGAGGGCATCGGCACGGTCGAGATGGTCAATGTCGAGCACTCCGAGGCCATCTTCATCCCGCGCGCCATCGGCAAGGGCCTGCGGCGGGCGACGTTCAAGTACGCCCTCGGCGACGAGTTCATCGGCGCCCTGAAGGTGCTGGCCGCGTGCAACCTCCACAGCAAGGCTCCGGTACCGTTCCGCGGCGGCGAGCTCGTGCCGCTCGATGCGCTGGGGGCGATCGTCCCCAGCCCGGCGGACAGCGGCCTCAAGATGGTCGGCAAGACCGCCGCCGGCACCTGGGTGAAGGGTCGCAAGGACGGTCTCGAGCGCCAGGTCTACCTCTACCAGGTGGCCGACAACGAGGAGTGCGTCGAGCGCCTGGGTTGCCAGGCGGTGGTCGCCCAGACCGCGTTCACCTCGGTGATCGTGTGGGAGCTGATCGCCGGCGGGCGCTGGGACTATCCCGGCCTGCGCACACCTGAGATGTGTGAGCCCGAGGAGTACGTCGCGCTGATGCCCGAGCTCGGGTTCGCGCCGGACCTGCTCGAGATGGACTCCGAGTACAAGCGTGCGGCCGACCGGCGGGTCTTCTCCGGGCTGGTCGGCCGCTCGAGCGACCCGGACGGCCTGGTCGTTTCGACACGAGGGGGCGCCTCATGAACCAGGATCGCGATCGTTCCCGCCGGGCCGCGGGGGGCGCCCGGCGCCCGACGACCATCGTCGGGCTGGCGGCTGCCGCCATCCTGGCGGCGTCGCTGGCGCTCGGCGTGGCCGGCGCGCTCGGCCCGCTCGCCCGCGGCGCCGACTCCGCCTCACCCAGTCCCGCAGGCAAGGTGGTGCTGCGCCTCGGCATCACCGAGGACGCCGACAACCTCAACCCGTTCATCGGCTTCTCCGAGACGTCGTACGAGGTCTGGTCGCAGAACTACGAGTTCCTCGTCGAGCGCCGGCCTCAGGACTTCGGGCCGGGCCCCGACGGCATCGCGGAGACGTGGGAGCACTCCGCCGACGGCCTCACGTGGACCTTTCACCTGCACCACGACATCAAGTGGCAGGACGGCGCTCCGCTCACTGCCGACGACGTCGTCTTCACGTACGACTACATCCTCAAGGCCAAGGGCTCGGGACTGAACGGCACGATCAGCGGCATCACCAAGGCAGTCAAGATCGACGACTACACGATGCAGCTCGTGACCAGCAAGCCGAAGTCCAACATCACGAGACTCTGGGTCCCCATCCTGCCCAAGCACATCTGGGAGAAGATCCCGCCCGAGGAGGCGACGTCGACCTACAAGAACGCGCCGCCGATCATCGGCAGCGGACCCTTCCAGGTCACCGCCTGGAAGCCCGGCTCGTACATCATGCTGAAGGCCAACAAGGACTACTGGCAGGGCGCGCCGGCCATCGACGAGCTGATCTTCCAGATCTACACGAACTCGGGCACCATGGTGGAAGACCTGCGCTCCGGAGTGCTGGCGGGCGCCAACGGTGTCCCCGAGGCTCAGTTCAAGCAGCTGCAGAGCGTCAAGGGCATCACCGCGGTCCCGTACATCTGCTTCAACTGGGACTACATCTGCTACAACAGCTACGACAACGCGGCCTCGATGGGCAATCCGGTGCTGCGCGACCCGCGCTTCCGCGTGGCGCTCGACTACGCCATCGACCGCGACAAGCTGTGCCAGATCGCCTACCACGGCCTGGCCGAGCCCGGGACGACGATCCTGCCGCCAGATCAGTGGACGAACCCCGACTTCCACTGGGAACCGCCGGCCGGCGTGCTGCGCACCTACGACCCGGCCAAGGCCAAGACTCTGCTCGATGCCGCCGGCTACACCGACACCGACGGCGACGGTGTCCGCGACTACAAGGGCAAGCCGATCACGCTGCGCCTGTGGGCGCTCCAGTCGCTCGCGCAGCAGCAGAGCGCGGCCAAGCTCATCACCGGCTGGTTCCAGGACCTCGGCCTGCGCATCAAGTTCGAGGTCGTCGACGAGGGCTACATCAACGACCATATCTGGAACTACAAGGGCAACACCCTGGCGCCCGATTTCGACATGTATCTCTGGTACTGGATGGGCTTCGCCGACCCCGGGCAGACGCTCGACGCTTTCACCACGGCGCAGGTCGGCAACTGGAACGAACCCGACTACTCGAGCCCTGAGTTCGACAAGTACGAGAACCTGCAAGCCGAGGCGCTCGACCCGCAGAAGCGCGCCGAGTACGTCTGGAAGTGCCAGGAGGTCATGTACGCCGACTGCCCCGAGTCGGCCATCACCTACTCCAAGATGCTCCAGGCGCTGGACACCGGCCACTGGACCGGGTGGATCCACACCGGCGTCGACGACACCGCCATGATGTTCTTCTCCGAGGCGACGCAGAAGGAGTTCCTCACGGTGCGGCCGGTGACGTCGGGCGCGAACGATTCGCGGGCTTGGCTCTTGGCGCTGGCCGCCGCTGCCGTGGTGGCGGTCGTAGCGACCGTGGTCGTGGTCGCCGCGCGGCGGCGCCCGCGCGCGGAGGAGAGTTCGTGACTCCTGGCGGATGGTCGCACGCCGACGACCATGGGGTGCTCGATCCCGAGGGGTGTGCACGGCTGCACGCCGCCGGTCTCGAGATCCTGGACCGGGTCGGCGTGGAGGTGCGGGACGCGCGCGCCCGCGACCTGCTGGCGCAGGCGGGCGCGCGCGTCGACGGCAGCCGGGTGCGCATCCCGGCCGGGCTGGTGGAACAGGCCATCGAGACGGCGCCTGAGAGCTTCCCCCTGCCCGGGCGCGCTGCCGGCGGGTCGCTCGACCTCGAGGTACGCCCGGGGTCCGCGTACTTCGGCAACGGCACCGACTGCCTCTACATGCGCGACCTGCACAGCGGCGAGCGGCGGCGGGCCCGGCTCACGGACGTGAGCCTGATCGGCGCCGCCTGCGAGCTGCTGCCCGGCATCGATTTCGTCATGTCGGGCGTGCTGCCCGAAGACGTGCCCCTCGAGCGCATCGACCTGGCCCAGTTTGCGGCCATGCTCAGGAGCACGCGCAAGCCGCTCGTGATCTCGCCGGCCACAGCAGGCGAGACGCTGCCGCAGATGCTGGAGATGGCGGCCATGGCCGGCCGGCGCGAGAGCTTCGCCGTTCTGGGCATGTCCAACCCGCCGCTCATGCTCGACGCCTCGTGCCTGGGCAAGGCCCGCGCCTGCGGCGCCGCCGGCGTGCCGTTCATCTGCGGCCCCGCCGACACCATGGGGACGACGGCGCCGGCCGCGGTGGCCGGCGCCGTCGCCCTCGGCCACGCCGAGACGCTGGCCGTCCTCACCGTCCACCAACTCGGGTCACCGGGGGCGCCGTTCGTGTACGGCGTCGGTGCCGGTTCGGCGTTCGACATGCAGACGTTCGTCGACCTCTGGATGTCGCCCGAAGGCCACCTCGCCGACCTGGCCGCGTCCCAGCTCGCGACCACGCTGGGGTTGCCGACCTGGGACTACGCGGGCTGCTGCGACGCCAAGACCCTGGACGGTCAGCTGGCGGCGGAGATGGCGGTGACGACCGTCACCGCCGCCGCCGCCCCGTCCAGCCTCTACCACGACCTCGGCGAGTTCGAGGCGGGCGTGCAGAACGGTGTCGAGCCGCTGGTGTTGGGCGACGCGCTCGTGGGGTTCACGCGGCGCCTTATCGACGGGATCAAGGTCAGCGACGAGACGCTGCAGCTCGACGACATCGAGGCCGTCGGCCCGGGGGGCAGCTTCCTGAGCCGGCCCTACACCCGCCGCCACCACCGCGACATGTGGAGCTCGCCGCTGTTCGACACCGGCACCCACGACCACTGGGTCGAGGCCGGCCGGCCGAGCTTCGAGGAACGCCTGCACGAGTCGGCGCTGGAGCTCGTCGCGCGGGCCGAGGCGGTCCTCGACCCCGAGGTCGAGGACCGCCTCGACGCGTTCTGGCAGGACCGATAGAGAGACGGAGGTGCCCGGTGGGCCTGGCGACTATCCGCGTCTGGAACGAGGACGAATGCCGGTGCGTGCACGACGCCACGCTCCGTGTGCTGGACGAGTGCGGCGTCGAGGTGAGGTATGGGCCGGCGCTCGAACGGTTCGCCGCGCTCGGCGCGCGCGTCGACGGCACTCGCGTGCGGCTCGACCGGCGCCTCGTCGACGAAGCTTTCGCGAGCACGCCTCGTTCCTGCACGGTAGGGTCCAGGGGCCGCGACGAAGCGCTCCTCCTCGAGGACGGCAAGGTGTATTTCGGGACCGGGTCCGACTGCCTCTACATCACCGATCCCGACACGGGCGAGCGGCGGCGCGGGCGGATCGCCGACGTCGAGGGGCTCTCGGCGCTGTGCGAGGCGCTCCCTCACATCGACTTCGTGATGTCGATGGTCTCGCCCGAGGACGTGCGGCCCGAGGAAGAGGCGATCCGCCAGCACGCCGCCATGCTGCGGGGCACCCGCAAGCCGCTGCTCGTCGTGCCGCGTGACGGCTATCAGCTCGCCCGGATGAAGGAGATGGCCGAGGCCTGCGGCGGCGGCGACAGCCTGATCGTCTACGCCATGCCGTCGCCGCCGCTCATGCACGACGAGTTCGCCCTGACCAAGGTGATCGAGTGCGCCCGGCTGGACATCCCGCTCGTCTACGCGCCGGCGCCCTGCGCCGTCACGAGCGCGCCGGCCTCGACGACCGCCGTCGCCGTCGTCGGCAACGCCGAGGTCCTCAGCGGCCTCGTGCTGCACCAGGCGGTGAGGCCGGGAGCCGCGTTCGTGTACGGGACCGGCAGCGACACGCTCGACATGCGCACGATGATCAACCCGTACGTCTCGCCGGAGTGGGCGCTCGGCGGGCAGGCCGGCTGCGACCTGGCGCACTTCTACGGCCTGCCGAGCTTCTCCTACGCGGGGTTCTCCGACTCGAAGTGCCTCGACGAGCAGTGGGCGGCCGAGACCGCGCTCACCACGGTGATCGGGGCGCTGTCGCGCAGCACGCTGCTCCACGACGTCGGCTACCTCGAGTCGGGGCTGCAGACCTCCTACGAGGCCATCGTCCTCGGCGACGAGCTGGTCGGGTTCGCCAAGCACCACCTGCGTGAGCTGCGGACCGACGACGAGGCGCTCGCCGTCGACGAGATCGTGGCGGCGGGGCCCGGCGGCAACCACCTGGGCACGACCTACACGCGCCGGCACTACCGAGAGTTCTGGCAGGCGTCGCTCCTGGACACGGCCGCCCACGACCGCTGGCAGGCCGGCGGCTCACGGACACTCGGGGAGCGGGTCCGCTCGCGCGTGGCGGAGCTGCGGGCGGCCCAGCGCGAGCCGGTCCTCGACGAGACAGCGGTCGCGCGGCTGGACGCCCTGCTGGCGGCCGCCGTGTAGGCCGGGGCGCGGGCGGGCGGCCGCTCGGCGCCCGCCCGCCCGCGCCCCCCAGAGCTCGTCCGTCGGCGACCATCCGCGCGCTGCGGTACACTCGACGCCATGACCGAGCCCCCGTACGACCCCGAGGGTCAGAAGCCGTACCGCACCTACCGGAGCTTCCGCAGCGACCGCCGCGAGCAGCGCCGCCGGCGCCGGCGCGGGCTCCTCGCGGCTCTCGTGGTCGCCGGGGTCGCGCTCGTCGCCGCGGTCGTGGCCGGGGCGGTGTGGGGCGGCGGCGTCAAGGTCGGTCCCTTCGGCAGCCCGGCGCCGACGCCCACCGTCACGGTCACGGTCGACGCCTCCCAGAGCCCGGCGCCGGCGCCCACGACGACGCCCGTCGTCACCCTGGGGTGGGCCGGCGACACGACGCCAGGGTCGAAGTACGGCATGCCGCCCGACAACGGGCGCGCGCTCTTCGCGCAGATGCGCGACGAGCTGCGCGCGCCCGACCTCATGATCGTGAACCTCGAGGGCACCTACTCGACGCCGGGGCCGTCCAAGTCCGACGGCAACACGTCGGGCACCTCGTTCTCGTTCCAGGCGCCGCCGTCGTACGCCAAGGCGCTCCCCTGGGCGGGTATCGACCTGGTGAGCGTGGCGAACAACCACAGCAACGACTACTTCACGCGCGGCCTGCGTCAGACCACGGCCGCGCTCAAGGCAGCCGGCGTGCAGGACTCCGGCCTGCCGGGACAGATCACGCTGCTCGACGTCAAGGGCGTGCGCGTCGCCGTCATCGGCTTTTCGCCGTATCCGTGGAACAACGACATCAACGACCTGGCGGCGGCGCGCCGCCTCGTGCGGCGCGCCGCCGCCCAGGCCGACCTCGTCGTCGTGCTCATGCACGCCGGCGCCGAAGGGGCCGACAAGATCCACACGCCGACCGGCACCGAGGTCGCCTTCGGCGAGAACCGCGGCGACCCGCGCGCCTTCGCTCACGCGGCGGTCGACGCCGGCGCCGACCTCGTCTTCGGTTCGGGCCCGCACGTGATCCGCGGCATCGAGCGCTACAAGGGCCGGCTCATCGCCTACTCGCTCGGCAACTTCGCCGGCTGGGGCAACTTCGGCCTGGGTGGGAATCTGAGCCTTTCAGGACTCCTGACGGTGCGGATCGGCGCCGACGGGCGCGTCCACGGCGGCCGTTGGCAGTCAGTCTACGTGGGCGGACCCGGTGTGCCTCACGTCGACCCCGCGAACACTGCCGCCCACCTCGTGCGCCAGCTCTCGGCCGCCGACTTCGCCCACACCTACGCGCTCGACCGGCGGGGCGATTCACGGCGCCGTGAGGTCCTGCTCGCGGGCGACGTTCGGCAGCGCGACGCATTGCCGCGCTTCGAGGTGCGTTGTAGGCTTGCCGCGACTTCGGGTGAGCTTCGTATCACCTGTCTTCTGAGGAAAGTCCTCGCAACGGGTCGGTCGCGGATCGGAGGGTGTGTGGAGTCCGGATCGGACGTCGGCGTCTACTCGATCGGCGCCACGAGCAAGCTCACTGGTATCCCCGTCGCCACGCTGCGTCACTGGGAGAAGGCGTTCGGCGTGGTCGTCCCCACGCGCACGGCCGGTGGGCACCGGCTGTACAGCCACGTCGACGTCGAAACCTGCGCTGGCTCAAGGCGAAGACCGACGAGGGGCTGTCCGGCGAGCACCGCGCACCGGCTGCTGGCGGCCACGCTGGCCGGCGGCGGCGAGGCTGAGAGCCGTCCGCGCCGCCAGACGTCCATCCTCATCCTGGTCGCGGAGCGCGACCCGATCACGGCCGAGCTCGAGGAGTACTTCCTGCGCGACGAGGGCTACGACGTCCACGTCGTGCTCGACGGCCGCAAGGCGCTCGACGCGGCCGAGTCGCTGCGTCCCGACCTGATCATCGTCGACGTCGTGCTGCCCGGGAATGAGCGGCCTGCAAAGTCTGCCGGGCGCTGAAGGCGGACCCCCGCACGGCATGCGATCCCCGATCCTCGTCTTCAGCGTGCTCGACGTGCGCGAACGCGCCTTGGGCACCGGGGCCGACGCGTTCCTGCTCAAGCCCCTCGAACAGCCGGTCCTGATCGAGATGGTGAGGACCATGCTCACCCCCGGCCCGGCCACCCACCACCGGAGGAGCGTGCGGTGAAGCGCATCGCCAGCGGCAACGAAGCCCTCGACATCATCCTCGGCGGGGGGTTCCCGGCCAATTCGACCAACCTGATCATGGGCATGCCCGGCACCGGCAAGACGGTCCTCGCCGAGAGCATCGTCTTCCACAACGCGACGGCCGACCGGCCCGCGCTGTTCATCAGCACCGTCTCCGAACCCCTGGATCGCATGCTGCGCTACGTGCAGCAGTTCTCGTTCTTCGACGCCGACATGGTCGGCGAGGCGCTCGTGTACGAAGAGGTCAGCGACAAGCTTCGCGGCGAGGGGATGGACGCCGCCATGGGGCACATCGTCGATCTCGTCAAGGAGCACCGCCCCGGCATCCTCGTGATCGACAGCTTCAAGGCGCTGCACGCCTTCTCGGCCTCGGCGTCCGAGTTCCGGTCCAGCCTCTCGACGCTGGCCTCCGTCCTCACGTCGCTCGCCGTCACGACGTTCCTGGTCGGCGAATACGGCCAGGACGAGATCGCGGTGAAGCCCGAGTTCGCGGTCGCCGACGGCATCGTCGAGCTCGTCCTGAAGCAGGCTCCCGCCGGCGACGTGCGCTACCTGCGGGTGAGGAAGGTGCGGGGCAGCGATTTCGCCGGCGGCGAGCATGCGTTCCGCATCGGCGCGGATGGGCTCGAGCTGTTCCCCAGATTGGTCTCGCCTCCCGAGCCGGTCAGCTACGAGCTGGCCGGCGCTCGCAGCGCCACGGGCGTCGAGGCGCTCGACGCCATGCTGGCCGACGGCATCTGGAAGGGAAGCTCGACGATCGTCTTCGGCCCGCCCGGCAGCGGCAAGACGCTCCTCGGACTCCATTTCGTCTTCAAGGGCATCGAGCGCGGCGAGAAGGGGCTGATCGCGACGATGCAGGAGAACCCGACGCAGTTGCAGCGGATCGTCGCCGGCTTCGGCTGGGACCTGCAGGCGGCGATCGACTCGGGGATGCTGACCCTCATGTACGTGTCGCCGGTCGGGCTCCTCGTCGACGAGTTCGTCACTCGCGTCAGCCGTACGGCCCTGACCGAGGGGGTGCAACGGGTCCTCGTCGACAGCGTCAACGACCTGCAGGTGGTGGCCGAAGAGGAGCGGTTCCGCGACTTCATGTACGCGTTCACGCAGCACCTGGCGGTGAACGGCATCTCCGTGGTCATGACGAACGAGCTGGCCGACATCTTCTCGACCACCGTGCTGTCCACCTACGGGGTCAGCCACATGTCCGACAACGTGCTGCTGCTCGGTTACGTGCGCGCCGACTCCGAGATCAAGCGCGCGATCTCGGTGATCAAGACGCGGGCGAGCGAGCACGACGCGGCCATCCGCCAGTTCGTCATCACGGCCGAGGGGCTCAAGATCGGCAGGGCGTTCCCGCCGTCCGTGCTCTGGCCGCGCTGAGGATCAGAACAGCTTGAACTTGCCCTGCCCCGGGACCGGGGCGTGGGTGCGGGTCAGGGCCAGCATCGCCAGGTCGTCCTGCAGCCCGTCGCCCGCGAACCCGAGCAGCTCCCGCTCGACCAGGTCGAGCAGACCGGCGGGTTCGCGGGCGACGGGCCCGCCGAGCAGCTCGAACAGCCGCTCCTCCCCGAACTGGACGCCGCTCGCCCGGGCCTCGATGAGCCCGTCGGTATAGAGGAACAACAGCTCCCCAGCCTCCATCCACGTCTCGCCGCTGCCGAAGTCGAGCGCCTCGAACGCGCCCACGAGGGGACCGTTGTTCTCCAGCACGCCGACGCTGCCGTCGCTCCGCAGCAACGCCATCGGCGGGTGACCGGCGTTGCAGTAGACGAGGCGGCCGTCCCGCCGGTCGAGGATCGCGAAGAAGATCGTGCAGAAGCCGCTGAACTCCTCGGCCCGCAGCAGGGCGGTGTTGGCCGCCCGCACCACGTCTGCCGGTCCCTTGCCCTTCTCGCTCGCGTGGCCGCGCAGCGTGTGCTTGACGAGCGACGTGACGGTGGCCGCCGGCAGCCCCTTGCCCGACACGTCGCCCACCGTGAGGCCGAGCAGGCCGTGGTCGAGCTCGAAGACGTCGTAGAAGTCGCCGCCGATGCGCGCCGACTCCGAGGCGGAGTGGTACCGGGTGTCGAACTCCACGCCGGGGATCGTCCGCGGGACCGCGAGCAGCGCGCTGCGGAGAAGACCGGCCACCTCGTGCTCCGAGGCGTAGAGGTGAGCGGCCTTCACCGTGCCTGTGACGATGCCCGCCGCCTGCCGCATGAAATCGAGCTCCGCGCGCGTGAACGCGTGCCTGTCGCTGTGATAGTTGACGAAGATGCCTGCGGCCGTCCGGTCGCGGACGAGGAGCGGCGCCATGGCGACCGACCGCACGCCCCACGACCGCTGCAGCTCGAGGTCGACACGGGGGTCGGTCTCGCAGTCGTCGACGCCGACCACCTCCTGCGTCTCGATCGCCAGGTTGGCGTAGGGGACCTGCTCCCGGGGGATGGGCACGCCGACCACCTCGGCGGGGACCTTCCAGCCGTGGCGCGGCACCCAGGCGTCGTCCTCGAGCACGCAGATCGTCGCCGACTCGGCGCCGATCGCCTCGGCCACGAGCCCGGTCACGGCCTCGAGGATCTCGTCGGGGTCGAGGCGGGAGGCGATCGCTGCCGGCGATCTCGTTCAGGGCCGAGCTCAGGCGCTGGGACTCGGCGATCTCGGCGTACAGGCGGGCGTTCTCCATGCCCGTGGCCGCCTGGTCGCAGATCGCCTTGACCAACCTCCGCTCGCGGGCCGCGAACAGGCGGCGCGCCCCGGGGTCGTCGAGGGAGAGCAGGCCGAAGACGTCTCCCCTCGAGACCAATGGGGTCACGAGGGCGAGGCGGATGTCGTTCCCGGCGGCGCGGCGCGCGACCTCGGGGGGCAGACCGCGCCGCTCGTAGTCGACGACCTCCTGCCGCCCTCCGGCTCAGGACGCCCTCGAGCTTGGGGTTGAGTTCGTCCGAGCCGCCAGACGCTGTCGACCGGCAGCGGCGAGTCCCCCTTCGAGAGGACGAGGCGAAGCTCGCCCCGCAGGGGCTCCCATAGCCAGATCGCGAGCCGTCCGGGCTCGACCGCTTCGTACACCAGGTCGGCCAGCCGGACGAGCACGTCCCGGAGGGGCATGCGAGCCGAGAGCGTGGCGGCGGCCAGGGCCAGCACCCGCAGCGACTCGAGCTCCTGGGCGGTCCGCCGCAGCCGAACGTCCTCGGCGTCGAAGAGCAGCGCGTTCTCGACCGCCTGCGACAGGGCGGCGCCGAGCTGGCGGACGAAGTCCACCTCGGCGCCGTCGAAGGGCCGTACGTCGTGACGGTAGAAGGCGATGCACCCGCTGGCGACGTCGTTCGTGACCAGCGGGACGGCGACGACGCTCCGGAAGCGGTTCGCCTGGAAGAAGTGCGAGCCGGCGAAGGCACCTTCGCCGTCGTCGTACAAGGCCACGGGCAGCATCGTCCGGACGGCCTGTGTCGCCGCCGGCGCCTCAGTCTCGTCGAGCAGGAGCCCGACGTCGTCGGGGGGCAGGCCGCTCACGTAGCGCACGAGGAGCTTGCTCTCCTGGCGGGTCTGGACGACCCCGGCGTCGGCCTCGAGCATGCGCACGCCGTGGTCGAGCGCGCGCTGGCAGACCTCGTCGGCGTCGAGGGTGGAGTGGATCAGCAGGCCGATGTCGTTGAGCGCCTCGCTGAAGGCGGCGCGCCGCCCGAGCTCGTCGAGCAGTCCGTCGCGCTCGGCGTCGGCCGCCTTGCGTCGAGTGATGTCGCGCAGCAGCACCTGGACGGCGGGTTTGCTGCCGAAGTCGATGCGGGCGGCCCGAGACTCGACGATCACGAGCCGCCCGTCCAGCCGCATCATCCTCAGCTCGACGCTGGGGACGCTGCCCTCGGAAGCGGCGGCCATCCGTTGCGCGACGAGCGACCGCTCCTCGGGGTGGATGAGGTCGAGCATCTGCCGGCCCACGAGCTGGTCGGCCGAGTCCGCGCCGAACAGGCTGACGGCCGCGGGGTTGACGAAAACCACCGTCCCGTCGGTGTGCACCATCACCGCGTCGGGGTGCATCTCCACGAGCACCCGGTAGCGGTCCTCGCTCTCGAGCAGGGCCGCCTGGCTCCGCTTGCGTTCGTTGATCTCGCGGAAGTAGATGCAGACGCCCGACCGCGTGGGGTAGAGGCGGTCTTCGAGCCAATCGCGGCCATCCGGCCCCCGCTGCTCGATGATGGAGGGCGCGCCGTACTCCATGGCAGCCCGTAGCGCATCTGCCGCGGGGGTCGTCTCGAACGCCGTCGGCCAGACCTGCCAGGGCGTCAGCCCGACGAGGTCCTCGCGGGACGCTCCAAGCAGCGCGCAGGCCATCTCGTTCGCGTACGTGTACCGATACTCCCAGTCGAAGGCGACGAACCCCTCGTCGATCTCCTCGAGCAGCGCTCGGGCGCGCGCCGCCTCGCCGTCGGTGCCGGCACCCACGCTCGCTCCTGCCAGGCCGGTTTCGAACGCAGGCGGGAGGCAGTGCGCCACGTCCTTCATCACCACGCGCACCTCGCACCCGTCTACCGTGGAGAAGTTGAACTCGTCGGCCAGCCGGGCGATCAGCACCAGCCCGCGCCCACCGACGCTCCCGGGATCGGGGTCGACCGAGGGGTCGAAGGTCGACAGGTCGAACCCGCAGCCGTGGTCGCGCACGACGGCCACGAGATCGGTGCCGTCGAACCCCAGGTCGATCTCGAGAGGGTCGCTGGCTCCGCTGTGGCGGATGGCGTTGGCGCAGGCCTCGTCGATACAGAGCACGAGGTCGTCGACGAGGGCCTCGTCGGTGCAATGGGCGCTGAGGTAGTCGCGCAGCCGGTCGCGCGCGCGGAGCAGCCGCGAAGCCTCGAGCGGCACACGGAAGCGGAGCCGCGGACTCGACGTGCCTGCGGCCGGCTTCGACATGTCGGGGTCCTGCCCCTCGTCCGTCAGCGACTCCCCCAGAAGACACCCTCGCGTGCCTCGCCATTGTAGCCGCGGGCCGCCGGACGACAGCCGTTGGACCACTGTTGTTTTGTGAGCGATTCCAACCTAAAGTGTGCAGATACGGGCAGGCATCCGGAGCGAAGCCATCCCGCGGGCTGGGGTGGCGCAAGGGGGCGTCATGGGGTCGAGACTATCCGTTCTGCTTCTCACCACGTTCGTCGCGCTGCTGGTCGCGGCCGGGGTCGCCGCGGCGCAGGCGCCGCCGGCCGCTCCTTCTGCGGCGGCGCCGGTCACCGTGCTCGAGCCGTTCAGCTCGCCGCACCCCGAGCTCACCGTGGGCACCGACAACACCGGGCTTCCCTGGCGGGAAGCCCTGGGTGGCCGTGCGCCACGTGAGCTACGTCCCGGGCCAGATCGGCGACGCCATGAAGGTCGACTTCTCGATCATCGGCGGCCACTGGTACAACATGATCGTGCAGTTGAACGACGGCGTGCCGGTCAACCTCAGCGGCCAGACCGAGCTCGACGTCACGCTCAAAGCCGACTTCGCCGACACCGGCGGCGCACAGTCGGTCACCGTGGCGCTCAACCTGCCCAACGGGGCCGTCTACACCAAAGGCCTAGCGCTGACCAAGCACTGGAAGACGTACGCGCTGCCGCTCGACGCCACCGGGCTCGGCTGGGACCAGAACTGGCCGTACTGGGGCTGGAAGGGGCCGTTCACCCTCGATCAGGTCGCCACCATCACGTTCTTCACGAGTCCGGCCAAGTCCGGCCGGCACTCCGTCTGGTTCGACGACCTGGCCGTGCAGGGCGGTCCGCTGCAGCCGCCGATCGACCCCGACGCGCCGGTGCTCGACGAGTTCAACGGCATCCCGTACGCGCTCGGCCAGGCGGTCGACGACCTGGGCTGGCATCTCTACGACGACCGGTACGCCTCGATCGGGGATTACCAGAAGCTGATCTGGGGCGAGCCCGCGACACTGGCCGACTACCAGGACGTGGTCGACATCGGCAAGGCCGCCGGCACGCGCCTGATGACGGTGTGGATCATGCAGGACCTGGACCGCAACGACACGTGCGCGAAGGCGAAGTACAACACGCCGATCGCCCAGTACGACATGACCGAGGACGGCACTAGCTGGCACAACCACGTCTCGCGCGGCCAGGAGCGGGTGATGAACCTGGTCAAGCACAACGCCGCGTACATGGAGTTCGGCATGCACGGCGTCTCCCACGAGCACTTCAGGAACGGCGTTGTCCAGCGCGCCGAGTACGCCCACATCGACGAGAGCAACCCCGGGCACGCCACGACGTGGGGCTGGGCCGACATGAACCTCAAGGCCGAGTGCTACCAGGCGCTCCTGCGGCAGTGGTTCTCGCCGGAGGTCCTCAGGTTCCCGGTGGCCGAGGTGCCGCCCGCGCATGCCTACTACTACAGGAAGAACGACCCGCGCACGACGGGCGCGCTGCTGGCCAAGTACGGCGTCAAGTACGTCAACGGCGGCATGGGCGTCTCGACCATGGTCTCCAAGGGCTACCTCATCGACCACGGCGTGGTCTTCATCAACCGCGCCTACGGCACCAACTGGGACTGGGTCGGGGCGACCCCCTGGGAGGGCTACTGGAACGACTTCGACAAGCCCTACTACCCGTCGGACAGCTACGGCTGGGTCGAGGCGCACTTCCCCAACATGTGGGGCGCCAAGGACAAGTGGGTGGCCTACCTGACGGGCATGAACGACAGCTCGCGGCACTTCCTGGCCCGCAACTCGGCGGAGGCCTCGTGGCAGTACCTCTACCACAAGGGCGGGACGATGACCGGCTCCGCGGGGGCGTACACGATCGATCTCACCGGGGTCGATCCGCAGGCGTACACCTACGACCTGCTGGGCCCGATGGTGCTCAAGGTCTACGTCGGCGACGGCGACGTGTCGAGCGCCACGCTGACCGGCGGCGCCCAGGTGTTCGGGTACTGGAAGGACACCTACGGCTACGCATACCTGCTCGTCGGCAAGAACGGCAGCCCGATGGGTCGTCTCGATCCTGCGACCTACGACCTGACGACGTCGTTCGGGGCCTCGACGATGCCGGCCTACGTGGACCTGACCGGCGCCACGTACAACGTGTACGGGTTCAGCGCCGGCGCCGACAGCGCCAGCCTGCGGCTGCTGATGTACGGCACCCAGACGGTGAAGGTGAAGCTGCCGTTCGCTCCCTCGTCGGTGGTCTCGTCCAATCCGCGGCTGATGGTGAAGTCGTGGAGCTACGAGGCGGGGTTCCTGACCATGCAGGTGCAGGGCGTGCGGATCACGGGGCAGCCCGGCACGATCACGGTGACGCGATGACACCCCTCGGTGGCCTGAAGACGGGTGCGCGACGGGCGACTGCGGTCGGGCTCGCGCTCGTGCTGCTGGGGGCGGGCGTGGCGGCGGGCTGCGGGAGCGCGGGCGAGCCCGCGCAGCCCGCGGGCTCCACGCCCGCCCCCGCCGCCTCGTCCAGCCCGGCCTGGGGCCAGGTGAACGACTTCCTCTACCAACTCCAGTATCTCGATCTGAAGAAGGTCGGCGCCACGAAGTTCGACCTGGTCATCACCGACTACGCCGAGAACGGGCACGAGAACACCCAGTTCACGGCCCAGCAGATCGACGCCCTCAAGCACAGCCCGGGCGGGCCCAAGCTGGTGCTGGCCTACATGAGCATCGGCGAGGCCGAGACCTATCGCTGGTACTGGAAGAAGAGCTGGGACGCGAACCTCGACGGCAAGCCCGACGCCGGCGCCCCGTCGTGGCTCGGCACCAGCAACCCCCAGTGGCTCGACAACTACAAGGTCCGCTTCTGGGACCCCCGCTGGCAGCGCCTCATCTACGGCACGCCGGACAGCTACCTCGACAAGGTCATCGCCACCGGCTACGACGGCGTGTACCTGGACATCATCGACGCCTACTGGTACTGGGCGCACGGCCCGGGCAGGCCTCGGCACCCCACGGCCGCCCGTGACATGGTGAAGTTCGTCGAGACGCTGGCCCACTACGCCCGCGTGGTCAAGGGCCGGCCCGACTTCGGCATCTTCCCGCAGAACGCCGCCGAGCTGGGTCGCTACCCCGACTACATGGCCACCGTCACAGGCCTCGGGCAGGAAGACACCTGGTACAACGGCAACCAGAAGTCGCCGTGGACGGCCGACACGGTGCCATGGCTCGAAAAGTTCGTGGCCGCCGGCAAGCTGGTGCTCTGCACCGACTATTGCCGGCGGCCCGCCCAGATCGACGACTTCTACGCCAAGGCCAAGGCGATCGGCGCCGTTCCCTACTCCGCGCGGCGCGACCTCGACCGGCTCACCATCAACCCCGGACACGCGCCCGATTGAGGGGGGCGGCGAGGCGCCTGGGCGCCCCGCCGCCGGGCGCCCTCAGGCGCTCCGCCGCCCCGGGCGCCGCAGCGAGAGCTGGGCGAGCCGGGCCATCACGGCGTCCGCCGCGGCGACGATCGGCGCGCGGTCGACGCCGTGTTCCCCGAGCTGCGCGAGCACGTGCTCGACCGCGGCGTCGTAGTCGCGCTTGAAGCGGCGGTTCAGCTCGTGCCAGGGCACGCCGGCGAGCGGCGCCACGACCGCCCGGTCGAACGGCAGCTCGCCCAGCTCGAGCAGCACGGCGAGGATGGGATAGCCGAGGTAGCCCTGCCAGCGCGAGGCGTTGTCGTCTGAGGCCACGGCGCGGCTGTCCTCAGACCAGGTCACCGTGTAGGTCCGGTCGCCGCCCGACGAGACGACCTCGGCCCGGCCCGGTCCGGCGCGGTGGACACGCCCGTCGGCCAGCGCGCTGAAGGCCTCGTAGACCTTGGCCTTCGGCGGCAGCTTCCAGAGGGTCACCACGGGCCGCCTCGCCTCACCAGCGCTCGTAGTGGACGAGCTCGTCGAGCGGCCGCCGCGCGGTCTTCGACGGGCCCTTGTCGGGATAGCCGAGGGGCGTGAAAGCGATCGGCTCGACGTCGCCGGGCAGACCCAGGACCTCGCGCGCCGCGACCGGGTCGAACGCCGCGATCCAGCAGGTGCCGAGCCCGAGCGCCGTGGCGGCGAGCACCAGGTGGTCCATGGCGATCGTCGCGTCGACCTCGTCGTAGGGCTTGTCGTCCATGCGCCGCCACGCCTCTCCGGGGACGGCGACGACGGCCAGCACGAGGGGCGCGTCGGTGAACCACGGCCGCCCGTAGACGCGCTTGAGCTCCTCCTCGCGGCCTCTGGTGTGCACGACGACCACGCGGAACGGCTGCCGGTTGGCGGCCGTGGGCGCCCGGCGCGCCGCCTCGAGCACCTTCGCCAGCGTGTCGTCGTCGACGGCGTCGGGCTTGTAGCCGCGCACGCTGTAGCGCGACTCGATCGCCTCGAACAGGTCCATGTCGCCTCCTTGTCGTCGGGGGGAGCGGGCGGGCGGCTGCGCCGCCCGCCCGCGCCCCGCCCGTTCACGCTCCGGTCGGGTCCGCCCGTTCCAGTCGCCGCTCGTACACGTCGAAACGGCGCTCCACGCGCATGCCGGCGCGCTCGTACACGTGCTGCGCGCCGGTCGCGTTGTCGGCGTGCACGAACAGGCGCACCAGCGTGTGGCCGCGGGCGGCCAGCAGGCGGAACTCCTCCACGAGCAACGCCCGTCCCAGCCCGCGGCCGCGCCACGGCTTGCCCACCGAGAGCCCGTCGATGTAGGTCTCCCGGTCGAGAGGTCGGGCCACGACCTGGCCGGCGATGCGGTCGCCGTCCCAGGCGACGAGCCAGAGCGACGGGTCGAACCGGTAGCGCTCGAAGTGCTTGGCCCGCCACTCGTCGAACTCCTCGGAGTAGTTGAGGTAGTGCTCGCTGAACGCCTCGCGCTCCGCGGCGTGCGCCTCGCGTCCGTCGCGCTCCGGCTCGATCGGCCGCACCACGATGCCCGCCGGCCACTCCACCGGCGCGTCGTCCCAGGGCTGTGTGCGGTCGAGGTCGATCCGCATCGCGTTGAAGGTGGTGACCACCGAGAAGCCGCGCGCCCGCAGTGACGCGCACCGTGCGGCCTGGTTCACGTCGGCGAAGAACACCAGCGCCTCGGCCTGCGGGGCGCCGCCGCCGGCGACGAACTCGGCCACGCGCGCTTCGACCAGGTCGGTCAGCACGTCGTCGACCGTCGTGGCCCGGTGCTCGGGGTGGACGTACTGGTCGGCCGCGATCTCGCGCCGGGCCTCGTCCGGCGCCCAGAGCCACGCGACGCCGATCGGCTCGCCACCCGGGGCGGTCGCCAGCCACATGTGGCGTTCCAGGTCGAGCTTGGAACCCTGCGCCTCGGCGGCGATGTCCATGTCGTGGGCGCACGGCTCGCCGGTGTCGAACGACTCGCACTCGTTCAGGAGCAGTTGCACGGCGGGCAGGTCCTCGGGGCGCGGATGCCGCACGGCGTAGCCGGGCGGCAAGGAGTGGGCGGTGGCGACCCCGGGCACGGCGCCGCCTACCAGAGGTAGGGGATGAAGGACCGCGTCACGCGCCCGGCGTAGTCGGCGTACTCGGGATGCCGTTCACAGAGCCACGCCTCTTCGCGACGGCGCTTGGCGGCCAGGAACGGACAGGCGAGCACCCAGGGGACGAGCGCGAGCGGCGACGTGACCAGCGACCACGCCAGGCCCAGCAGCAGTACACCACCGTAGATCGGGTGGCGCACGTAGCGGTACGCGCCGGTCTGCTTGAGGGCGCCGTCGACGACGGGCTTGGGGAACGGCGTGAGCTGGCGTCCGAGACGACGCGAGCCTCCGGCAAAGAGGACCAAGCCGATGACGGCGAGGGCGACGGCCTTGAGAACAAGCAAGGGGCGAAGGGCGGCGGGCCAGCGCGTCCCGCGCAGGCCCGCCGCCGCCATCGCCACGATCAGCACGACCTGGATCGCGACCCAGCCCTCGCCCCGCGGTCCGAGCGCGGGCAGCCGCTGGCGGTCGGGCGAGCACACCCGTTCGCCGCCGGGCGTCGCGCCGTTGGGCACGTTCTGGTCACGGGGAGTCGTGGCGTCGCCGCTCACGAGAGCGTCACGAGCAGGTACTCGTTCTCGCACGGCGCGCCGGCGCAGACGTGCAGCCGGCGCTCCTCGAGCTCGACGACCACGCTGCCTGTGGTCGGGCCGTGCTCCGCGTCGTCGGCCAGGGGGTGGGAGCAGATCGACGAGGGCGCGTTCGCGTGATCGCGCAGCACCGAGGCGGTGAGCGCCACGGGGTCGTCGCCGCGCGCGAGCCCGTCGCGGACGAGCTCGCGCGCCCGCTCGAGCCGGCGCCGCGAGCCGCTCGACGCCGACCGCTCCACGTCGAGCATCGACTCGGCCTTGAAGTGGTTGCTGTGCGCGAACCACTCGCCGCCTTCGATGGTCGCCTCGCGGGTGGCCGACGTCTCGACGTCCCAGATGTGACCGCCGGCCTGCCCGAGGACGTGGTTCGAGCCCCGGGCGCGGCCGGCCATGCAGGCGCGCGCGTCGGCTTCGCCGCGGTCGCGCGCCTCGAGCATCCAGCGCAGCTTGAACGAGTTGGGCACGCCGGCCCGCTCGTCCGTGGAGTAGAGGGTGTTGCCGTACAGCGCCATCCCATGTGAGTTGAAGCCGCAGCACGGCAGGTAGGCGGCGCCGGTCAGCGACAGGAAGCGCGTGCCGTCGGGCACGGTCACGTCGAGCACGACCATGTTCTCGATGTCGTCCTCGATCCAGTCCTCGTTGTGGCCGACCACGGTGCGGCCGTCGCGCGCGATGGCCACGTCGGTGCAGTGGCCGCCGGTCGGGCCCGCGCCCGACGGCCGCTCGCCGCAGAGGATCTCCTCGCCGCAGTTGAGGACCAGCAGATGCTCGAATGGCAGGCCGGCGCCCTCGGCCAGGCCGGCCAGCTCCTCGACGTACTGCGGCAGCGCCGCCTCGACGTAGGGAAGGAGCGTCAGCGCACGCCGCTGCGCCGCGTCGAAGGACATGCCGGCGAGCCACTCGATGTTGGCCTGGTAGAAGGTCACCGAGCGCGTGATCTGCTCGCGCGCGGCCTCGCCCACCTGGCGTCCGATCTCGCGGTAGGTGCCGCCGACCGCGATCAGGGGAAGGGGGACCGTCATCTTGTTCGCCTCTCGTCGCTGGCTTGTGCGGCGCGGGTGGTCCGGCCGCGCAGACAGTCTATCCCGCAGGGGGAGACAGGAGGAGGGGCGGCGGGGGCGCTGGCGCCCCCGCCGCCCCACACCTCACGGCGTCGTCGTCGGTGCAGGCGCCGCGCCGCCGAGCAGCGCGCCGCCGGCCGCCTTGAGCTGGGCCAGCAGCTTGGCCTCGACTCCCTGCTTGATCTGGGTCTTGATGTCGGGGTAGCTCGGGTCGTACACGCGCTTGTTCAGGTACGCGGCCGTCTTGTCGAGCGTCTGCTGCGCCTGCTGCAGCGCGCTGACGACCCCGCTCTGCAGGCTCGCCACTTCGGCCGGCGGGGTGACCGACTGCAGCGTCGTGACCGCCTGGCCGAACTGCTGCGACGCGGCCGTCATCTTGTCGGCCGACGTGGTCCACGACGGACCGGGCTTCTTGGTCAGACCCTTGACCGAGCCGTTCAACGTCGAGATTCCGCCGGCGATCTGCGCGTACACCGGCTTGACCTGGTCGACATAGGCCTTGAGCGCCGCCGCCTTCTGCAGCGCCGAGGAGGCAGACGGGCTGGGACTCGGAGACGTCGTCGACGACGACGAAGACGAGCCGCAGCCGGCCGCGATCAGGCCCGCGGCGATCACGCCGACGACGGCGATGGCGAGCAGTCGCCTGGGGTTGCTGGTCATATCGATTCCTCCCGGTCGAAGGGCTCCAGACTCGAGGCGAGTCTGCCCGCCAGACGGCGGACACTAACTCCGTCGGAGCGTCGCTGCCGTGGCCCGCCCCGCCGGGGCGTGGCTACGCTCGCGGCATCCCCGCGACGAGGAACGCCGCGTAGACGACGAAGAGCCCGGCGGCCACCAAGACGCCGACCCTCACCTGCTTGATCTTGAACCGTTGCCCCAAAGCGATGAGGAACAGCACCATCGCGAGGATGACCGTCACCCGTACGTACCTCTCCCCGCGCTCGCGGTCGGTCGCGCCGGCCTCGAAGGCGGTGGTCGCCTGCTCGCCCAGCGCCGCTCCCCGCTCGGCGAGGGGATCCTTGTACTGGGGCATGTAGCGCGGGCCCTTGGGAGCGTCCGGGTTCGTGAACGGTCGCGTCTTCAGCCAGGCGTCGAAGGCGACGCGGTAGTTGGTCGTGAAACGCTTGTACATGATGCCCGCAAGCTTCTTTTCGCCGAGCGTGGTCGCCTGGACCCACGAGTCGAACACGTTGGTGTCGTAGAGCAGGTACTGGCCGCTTTGCAGGTTGAACTGCTCGCTCTCGACGCGGAGCTTCGAGGAGGTCGCGTAGTCGTGGGCGCTGAGGCCGTCCCACCTGGCCGACTGATAGCCGCTCCACGCCGTGGCGATCGCGACGAGCGACAGCAGGACGGCCTCGAGGATCTCGATCACCTCGACGCGGAGGCGCCCCTCATTCTCTGGGCGATGCTCGTGACCGCCGCCGTGCTCGCTCAGGTGCTCGACGACCTCGGTGTTGATGTTGCCCTCGGACATGTCGCGGTCCTCCGCAGTCGCGCGCGCACAGCTCAGAGCGTCATCCTAGTACAGGGCGGAGGCGGCGAGAAACGACGAGGGGGCGGGGCGCCCACGGCGCCCCGCCCCCTCGCCACACGACTGCGTCACTCGAACTCGTCGCGGTGTGCGGTGAGCCCGTAGATCAGGAAGATGTAGAGCGCGACGCTCATGATCGACATGCCTGGCGCCACGAAGATCAGCATGAACCAGGCGGTGATGCCGATCACCGACAGGACGATGCCGGCGATGCGGCCGAAGTTCGACTTCCGCAGGATGAGGATGGCGACGACGATCTGCACGACCGCGGCGATGATCGCGATCGTCCCCACGATGTTCAGCTTCGAGTACAGCAGTCCGGAGTTGTCGAAGTGCGACTTCTTCGTGAGCATGACGAGGCCGGCGACCAGGTTGAAGAGGCCGGCGACGATGAAGAAGATCCCGCCGAACTCGACCCAGCCTTTGCCCTTGGGCGCTACCTCAGAGCCTTCCACCGATGACCCTCCTTCGTGACGGGCGCGGGCGCGCCGCTGTTGCGCGCATCGTACGCGCCCGGCGGGCGATTGAGAAGGATGCGCGGGGCCGCCACGCGACGGACCCGGCGCCGCCGGTTGTCGAAAGCGTCCCCGGTGCCGATAGGAGACGACATGATGAGCCTGGGCGAGTGGCAGTCGATCGAGGGCGAATCCGCTGCAGACGTACCGCGGGCGCTGCTGCGCCGCGGCAAGGTCCGGCTCGAACGGGGCGGCGAGGAGTACGCGCTGGTGGCCGAGGTCGACCGCGGCGGCGACGGCTACATCAAGAATGTGCGCGTGACCCTGCGCCGGGGCGGCGGCGCCTTTCTGGGCGCCGACGGCAGCTACCCGGCCGTCGGCGCGATTATGGACAGCGTGAACGTGACGCTCTCGGGCCCGGCCGTGTCGCTGCCGTCGCTCTCGTCGGGAGACCGTGCCCGCATCGCCCAGGCGGCGCGCCAGGTGATGGAGCGGGTGGGAAGCCGGATCGACTCAGGCGACTGACGAGCGCGGACGGGGCGGGGGCAGGCTCCGCGAGACCGGCGGAGGCGGGGACGGCCCCGATTGGCTGCGTCAGGTCACGAAGTGGTAGATCCCGAGGCCCACGAACAGCAGCCCCATGAACCCGAAAACGACGATCAGGATCAGACGGCTGTTCGCCAGCAGCCACACCCGCATCTTCACCAGTTCCTTGTCGGACCACCTCGGAGCCACGACGGCCGCAAGCAGGATGATGGCGACCGTCGAGACTGCCACAGCGGTGAAGAACAAGAGCGCGAGGGCCTCGTCCGTCGTGCTCACCCCAGCCTTGATGATCGTAGCCGCCGCAGTCGAGACCAGCGCGTAGTTCGTGAGGGCGAACCCGAGGATGGCCGAGGCGACGAAGCCGGCCGTGTCCATCTTGTCCATCCACGACGGGGTCGATCCCGGCGGTGTGCGCCACTGCATCACGGCGACGGCCAGGAAGATCAGGCCGAAGAGGATCTGTGCCGCGACCGAGCCCGTGCTGGCGGAGCCGCTGCCCGACGATTCCGCCTGCCCGATCAGGAAGATCTCGAGAGCGCCGACGGCGTACATGACCACGGCCAGGGTCGCCAGGAAGATGGCGCAGTTGCGCTTGCCGTGCTTGGTCATCAGCAGCGCCACGGCGGCGAGGATCGGCACCGGGTTCAGCGCGATGCCGAGCGCGGGCAGGATCAGGCTCTTGAGCAGGTCGTTCACGTGGCCATCCCATTCCGGTAGATCCGTACGACCGTATCAGATTGCGCAAGGCCTCGGAAAAGAAAAGGGGCGGCGGGGCGGGCCCGAGCCCGCCCCGCCGCCCCCCCGTCGGGGAGCCCGCGCCGACCTCAGGTCTTGAGCGTGTCGCCGAGCGTGTCGCCGTGCTCCTTCTCGGCCTCGGCCAGCGCCTCGGTGAACGCCTCATGGTCGACGTCGAGCGGCTTGACCACTCGCTTGCGAGAACGCGACAGCACGCGCTCGGTCTGTGCGGCCATGGCCTCATCGCCGATCACGATCAGGGCCGACTCTCCGTTGCCCAGCGCCTCGGTGAGCTCCTTGACGTCGTGCTTCTTGAGGCCCTTCTCGAAGTGCTCCACGAGACCGCCGGCCACGCCGCCGGCCACGGCGGCTCCGACGATCGTGGGGGCGAAGAGCAGCCCCACGGCGGCGCCGACGCCGACACCGGCCCAGGCGCCGTGCTGGCGCGAGGTCTCGCGCTGGTGCTTGTCGACCTTGCCGGTCGCGTCCTTGACGACCACGGCGGCGTCGTAGCCGCTGACGTGACCCGAGTTGTGCAGGATCCGCAGGTCCTGGTAGTCCTCGTGAGCGAGCTCGGGGTCGGGGTACACGCCGAGCAACAGGTACAGCTGCTTCTTGGCCATCTCTTCCTCCTGGCACCGGGCGCCGGGCGCCCGTCTCGCTGCTGACAGGTCACCACACTACAACAACGGCCACCCACCGTTGTCGCTGGTCCGGGCGCCCGCGCCTGGGGTAGAGTCTGCCTGCTCACACGCATCCGACGAAGGAGAACGCACATGGGCAAAGGTCTCGGCTGGATCCTCTTCGCCTGGTTCATGCTGCTGATCGCCGGCGTCATGAACGTGATCGACGGCATCGCGGCGCTCGGGGACAGGCAGTTCTTCAAGACCCACGAGGCGGTCACCCTGGGGAGCAACCTCCATGCCTGGGGCTGGATCGTGCTCATCTGGGGCGTGCTGCAGATCGCCGCCTCGGTCAGCATCTGGCGCGCCGCCGCCTTCGGCCGCTGGTTCGGCATCCTGGCCGCCGGCATCAACGTCTTCATCCAGATGCTGTTCCTGCCCAGCTACCCGGTCTTCGCCCTCTCGATCATGGTGATCGACGTGCTGGTGATCTACGGGCTCGCCGTGTACGGCGAGAAGGACGTGGCCGCCTGACGCCCGGCCGACCTACCCTCCGGCGCCGCCGGCCGGTCCGCCAGGGCCGGGATCGTCGTCGTCGACCCAGGCCATGAAATCGAGCCCGTCATGCGGGGACTGCGTCGTGGGGCCCGGAGGCCCTCCCGGCGGACCTGCGCCGGTCGCCGGTCCGGGCGGCGCTGGCGTGGACGCGCCGCCGGGTCGCTGGGGCGCGGGCGGACCCGACCACGCATCCAGGTCGACTGCGTCTCCGCCGGTCCTGCCGTACAGCGAGACCAGGCGCGAAACGGCGGTGACGAGGAAGATCTGGCCGGCGACGCCCTCGAACACACACAAGGCGCGCGGCAGATCGCCGGCCGGTGTGAGGTCTCCGTAGCCGACCGTCGCCAGGGTGATGAAGCTCAGGTAGACGTATGACGCGGGACTGTTGCTCTTGCCCTGAGCGAGGAAGTACTGCGGCGGGCTGAGATTCGACGTGACCCCGTTCACGCCCATGAACACGAACGTGAAGATCAGGCCGATCAGCAGGTAGACGGCGATCGCCCCGAGCATGGTCTGCATGGTGACGACCTGGTCGCCGAAGATCCGCTTGAGGATCAGCAGGGGCGTGCCCACCAGCAGGAAGACGACCAGCAGGTAGGCGATGCCCAGAAGCGTCCTGGAGTCGAGCGCGCCGCCAAGGATCCCCAGCGCGACTGTCCCGATCGCGGCGATGAGCCCCACAGTCAGCGCCCGCTTGCTCACGCGCGACGTGTTGAGCGCTAGGAGGAGCGTGCCGGCCATGAAGGCGAGCATGAACACGCCCCACGACGACCCATTCGGCACGGCGAACACCACGGCGACGTCGACGAGCAGCAGGAGCACGAGGAACCCGTAGCGTTCGGGGCGGCGCAGGGGTCGCTCGCGCCGCCCGCGCAGCGGACGTCTTCTGGCAGACGAACCTGGTTCGCTCATGGACCAACCCTCCTCGGTCGCGTCGAGTCTATCCGACAGTGGGGGGTGTGAGCATCGTCCTTCTGACGGTTCGCGGTAGGAATGTGGGGGTATCACCACGAAGAACATAGGCCTTTGCTGCCTGTGTACAGGTAGTACGTCAATGCTTGAAGGGGAGGTTCACATGGAGAAGAGAGGCACGGGCGTGTTGATGTTCACCTGGGTGATGTTCGTGGTGCTCGGGGTCTGGAACATCATTCAGGGAATCCTCGCCATCGCGCGGTCCAGCACGTGGGTCTCGGTGTACGGTGACGCACACCGACTTACGCTGTGGAACGTGAAGACGTGGGGCTGGCTGATCCTCATCTGGGGCATCATCGAGCTGCTCGCCGCCGCCAGCATCTGGCGGGGCGCCCAGTTCGGCCGATGGCTCGGCATCATCGTCGCCGGTCTCGGCATCATCGGCTGGTTCCTCTTCCTTCCGCAGGCTCCGTTCTGGTCGATCCTCATGATCGCCCTGTACGCGTGGGTCCTGCACGGCTTGGCCGTGTACGGCGGCACGCACGAGGGCTTGGGCGACTAGCGCGAGACACCCGGTGGGAGTGCCGGGCACCATACGCTTCCCACGAGGGGGCGGGCCGCACGGCCCGCCCCCTCGTTCTGTTCTCCGCCACGTCATGCCGCTATCGAGGTCCGTCTCGCGCGGCCCTCAGCGGCCTCTTCCCACCTAACACTGGCGTACGCGGCGGCCGGAGGCTAGAGTTCGCGCGACGGGTTCGGTCCGACGAGGAGGGTATCGATGGAGAAGAAGGGTACTGGGGTCTTGATGTTCACGTGGGTCATGTTCGTGGTGCTCGGCTGCTGGAACATCATCCAGGGGCTTCTTGCGGTCTTCCGGTCGAGCGCATGGGTCAGTACGTTCGGCGACGTCCACCGGATCACGCTGTGGAACGTCAAGACGTGGGGCTGGCTCATCATCATCTGGGGCATCATCGAGTTGCTCGCCGCCGCCAGCATCGGGAGAGGAGCTCAGTTCGGCCGCTGGCTGGGCATCATCATCGCCGGCCTCGGCATCATCGGCTGGTTCATGTTCCTGCCGGCAGCACCGTTCTGGGGGATCCTGATGATCGCCCTGTACGCGTGGGTGCTCCACGGACTCATCGTCTACGGCGGGACGCACGAGGATATGCGCGCGTAGCAGCCAGGACCCGGCGCGAGCGCCGGGCAGCACAGCTTCTGTGGAGGGGGCGGGCCGTACGGCCCGCCCCCTCATCGTTCTTGCACCCCGTCCCGTTGTACGCACGATCCCACCGCCCCCCGGCAGGTCTCCAGACACATGGACCACAGCTCACGGCGGGCCTCGAAGCCAAGGAGGCGCAGCCCACGCAGCGAACCAGTTGTCGACATGGCTGCCGGACGCCGCCCCTTCATGACCGCCCGCAAGATCCGCGCGATGGACACGACGATCGTGCTCTGGATCGTGCTGTGGGTGCTGCTGGGCGTGTTCATCGGGCGCGCCCTGTGGGACGTGGGGCGGATCGCCGATCCGGTCATCCGCAACGCGGCCGGGCTGAGCCAGACCGCCCAGGGGTTCGACCGACTGCGCTCCGTCCCGCTCATCGGCGGCGCCCTGGGAGGCGTCGTGGGTGGGGTGACCGGTACCGCCGACAAGACCCAAGCCGAAGCTCAAGCAGTCAAGGACCGGATCCATCAGATCGCCCTGGTCGTGGGTTGCCTCATCGCGCTCGGCCCGGTCCTCGTCGCGCTCGTGATCTACCTTCCGCTGCGACTGCCCTGGCAGCGGGATGTCCGCGCGATCCGCGCGGCCATCGCCCGCGACCCCGACGATCTCGTGCTGCAGCGCTACCTCGCCGAGCGCGCCATGCTGGGCATGCCCTACGATCGCTTGCGGGCGCTGAGCGACGATCCCTGGCGCGACCTGCAGACGGGCCGGGCCGGCCGTTTGGCCGCGGTCGAGCTCGACCGCCTCGGACTCGAACAGTCCTAGCGGAGAAGCTCTGCCCTCACGTTCCGGGTGAGGCCGCCCGACCCTCCCCGACGGCCCCTCGCGGGGCCGGGCCGTCTTCGATTCGCGGCAACGTCCACGGCAGGCTCCATCTGGAGTAGGGTACGGACTGCGCTTCCTCTGGGTATGAAGGAGTCGCCGAGACGTATCGTAGGTCCCGCTCGAAGGACAGCTAGCAACGAGGAGGTTGGCATGCCGTTCGGAAGAAGAAGACCGCTCATGCGCGCGGCCGTGGTAGGCGGTGGCGCCTACGTGGCGGGCAAGCACGTCGCGAACAAGCAGGCACAGAAGCAGGACCAGGCGTATCAGCAGGGGGCGGACGATACCGCGCAGCAGCAAGCGCCGCAGCAGCAGTACGCGGCGCAGCCGGCGCCGCAGGCCGCTCCCCCGGCCGGCGACAGCATGGCCGACGAGCTGGCCAAGCTGAAGAGCCTGCTCGACTCGGGGGCGCTCACGCCCGACGAGTACGAGGCCGCCAAGCAGAAGGTCATCCAGGGCTGAGCCGATCCGCAGACGAAGGAGAAGAGATGGCAATGGGTCCAGTTCAGGTCCTCGTCCTCGGGTACGGTGCCGACGCCGACTTCAGGGGTGAGGCGCTCGACGAGCTGAAGAAGCTCGCACAGCACGACATCGTCAGGCTGATCGACCTGCTCGTGGTGCACAAGAACGACGACGGCACCGTCGATGAGGTCGAGGTCGCCGACGACGCCGAGCTCACCAAGCTCGGCGCCACGGCCGGCGCCCTCATCGGTCTCGGCGCGGCCGGTGAGGAGGGCATGGAGGCCGGCGCGGTGGCCGGCGCCGAGGCGATGCAGGACGGCACCTTGTATTCCGACGACGAGACCTGGGCCATCGCCGACGCGATCCCGGTGGGCATGACCGCGGCGATCGCCGTACTCGAGCACCGCTGGGCGATCCCGCTGCGTAACGCGGTCCTGCGCTCGGGCGGTGTGGCGCTCGCCGACGAGTGGCTGCACCCCGAGGACATGATCGCCCTCGGCATGATCGCCGCCGACGAGGCCGGAGCCTAATCCGTGGACGCGGGGCGGGAGCGGGCGCGTGGCGCCCGCTCCCGCCCCGCTCGTCTCCAAGAAAAGGAGCTCGGAATGGCACTGAAGCATCCGCGCCGCCCCGCGCGGCGCAGCGACCGCCCAGACCTGTCGAACGACGGTCTCTTCACGCGCGAGACGAGTATCCCGCGCGACGAGATCCCCGGCGGCGAGCTGGCGCCCGACGTGGCATACCAGATCATCCACGACGAGCTCATGCTCGACGGCAACGCCCGCCTCAACCTGGCGACGTTCGTCACCACCTGGATGGAACCCCAGGCGCAGACGCTGATGGCCGAGTGCCTCGACAAGAACATGATCGACAAGGACGAGTACCCGCAGACCGCGGAGCTCGAGATGCGGTGCGTGAACATCATCAGCCGCTTGTGGCACGCTCCGGATCCTGCGCACGCGGCCGGGTGCTCGACCACCGGTTCCAGCGAGGCGGCGATGCTCGGCGGGCTTGCCCTCAAGCGCCGCTGGCAGCAGCGACGCAAGGCCGAGGGCAAGCCCGCCGACAAGCCCAATCTGGTCATGGGCATCAACGTCCAGGTGTGCTGGGAGAAGTTCGCGAACTACTGGGACGTCGAGATGCGCCTCGTGCCGATGGAAGGCGAGCGCTACCACCTGTCGGCCGACGAGGCCGTCAAGCTCTGCGACGAGAACACGATCGGCGTGGTCGCCATCCTCGGGTCCACGTTCGACGGCTCATACGAGCCGGTCAAGGAGATCTGCGCCGCGCTCGACGACTTCCAGAAGAAGACCGGGATCGACGTGCCGGTGCACGTCGACGGCGCCTCCGGAGGCTTCGTGGCGCCGTTCGTCGACCCCGATCTCGCCTGTGACTTCCGGCTCGACCGCGTGGCTTCGATCAACGCCTCCGGTCACAAGTACGGCCTGGTCTACCCCGGCGTCGGCTGGATCCTCTGGCGCGACGCGGCCGCCCTGCCCGAGGACCTCATCTTCTGGGTCAACTACCTGGGCGACGACATGCCGACGTTCGCGCTCAACTTCTCGCGTCCGGGGGCCCAGGTCGTGGCGCAGTACTACAACTTCCTGCGCCTGGGCTTCGACGGGTACCGGCGGGTCCAGGGGTACGCGCGCGAGGTCGCGACGCAGCTCTCTGCCCGGATCGAGGGGCTGGGACCGTTCCGTCTGCTGACGCGGGGCGACGAGCTGCCCGTCTTCGCCTTCACGCTCGCCGACGGCATCGACAACTACACGGTGTTCGACGTCTCGAACGCGCTGCGCGAGCGAGGCTGGCTCGTGCCTGCCTACACGTTCCCCAAGAACCGTGAGGATCTGGCCGCGCTGCGCGTGGTCGTCAAGCGCGGGTTCAGCCACGACGTCGCCGACCTGCTCGTCAAGGATCTCGAGCGTCAGCTGCCGCGCCTGCAGAAACAGGCCGAGCCGGTCCACGACGCCGCCTCGGCGGCGGGGTTCCACCACTAGCCCGCCGGTCGCCACCGGCGGGCGGACAAGGAGAGGTCATGTCACAGCCGCAGGTGCAGTCGGGCGGCGCGAAGCCGAAGACCAGCTACGTCATGCCGATCATCGCCGGCCTGATCGCGCTGTCGCTTCTGGCCTTCGTCCTGCAGAACACGGAGTCGGTCACGCTCCACTGGCTCTTCTGGAGCTTCTCCTGGCCACTCTGGCTGCTGCTCGTGGTCACGATCGTGCTGTCGCTGGTCGCCGGCCAGATCATGCTGATGTGGCGCCGGCACCGGCGCCGGGTCGCACGGCGGGACGCGCGCAGAGACTAAGCCGGTGATGGCCACCGCCCCGGCCGCGACCCAGCCGCCCGACCCGGCGGCCGTCCTTCGCGAGAGAAGCTACCGCGGGCTGCTCGTGCTGGCCGCGATCGTCGGTGTGCTGGTGTCGGTCGCGTCGTGGGCGTTCCTCGAGGCCGTCCACTACACGCAGGTCTGGGTGTTCGAGGACCTGCCCGGCGAGCTCGGCTTCTCGGCCGTGCCCACGTGGTGGCCGCTGCCGGTGCTCGCAGTCGCGGGCGTGGTCGTCGCCTTCGCGATCGCGCGCCTGCCGGGCAAAGGCGGTCACGAGCCCTCCGAGGGTCTCAAGTCCGGGCCTCCGACGACGCCCATTCAGCTCCCCGGGGTCATGCTCGCCGCGTTCGCCACGCTCGCCCTGGGCCTCGTCCTTGGCCCGGAGGCGCCGCTCATCGCGCTCGGCACCGGCCTTGGCATTCTTTCGCTCCGACTGCTTCGCCGCGACGCGCCGGATCGAGCGCTGGCCGTGATCGCCGCCGCCGGAAGCTTCGCGGCGATCGCGTCGATCTTCGGGTCGCCGATCATCGGCGCCATCATCATCATCGAAGCGGCGGGTCTTGGCGGGCCGACGCTGCCCCTGGTCCTGTTGCCGGGGCTGCTCGCGGCCGGGATCGGCTCGCTGGTCTTCATCGGCATGGGGTCGGCCACCGGGCTGTCGACGAGCGCGTACTCGATCGCGGCATTGGCTCTGCCGTCGTACCCACGTCCGAGTCTTGCCGCCTTCGGCTGGACCATCCTGCTGGCGATCGCGGCGGCGCTCGTGGTGTTCGCCATCGTCCTCGTGGGCCGGTCGACGAAAGGTCTGGTAGCGCGGCGACCGTTCGTCGCCGTGCCGATCGCCGCGCTCGTGGTCGCGGGGCTGGCGATCGCCTTCTTCGAGGTCACGGGGCAACCGGTCGATCTGATCCTGTTCTCAGGTCAGGAAGGGATGGGCCCCGTCGTCCAGCAGGCCGCCACCCTGTCGCTCGGAACCCTGGCGGCTCTCATCGTCTTCAAGGGCCTCGCCTGGGGCGTCTCGCTGGGGGCGGCGCGCGGGGGCCCCACGTTCCCGGCTATCTTCCTGGGCATCGTCGGGGGCCTGTTGGCGGCACACCTGCCCGGGTTCGCTGAGACTCCGGCGATCGCGGTGCTGATGGGGGTCGCGTGCGTCTGCGTCCTGCGTCTGCCGCTGTCGTCGATCATCATCGCCCTCGTCATCTCGCAGGCAGGCATGGGAGCGGCGCCGCTCGTCATCGTCGGGGTGGTCATCGCATACCTGGCCACCGTGGGGCTGTCCGCGCGACTGGCGGGTGACACTCCACGTGGATCCACGACCTGAAGCTCGAGGCCGAACGTGACTACGCGCCGCCGCGGACGGTCATAACGCAGGGCGATGTCACCATCGAGACAGGCGTCTGAGTAGAGTCCATGTCATATCCACGATACGGCGGGGTGGTCGGGGAAGCCGCCCATGTGGCACTGGTCCCGCTCGAGCAGAGTCTGGCGGGGCAGCAGCCGGGTGTCATGTGGCCGCTTCAGCCGACGCCCCCATCAGTCGCGCACGGCCTGACCGACGTGGCGGGTGGGAGCGACTCGCCGCGGGCGACGGTGCGGGCGAAGGGCGCCACTAGGTCGCGTGCCGGGGCCCAGTCCGCAACGTCGGGTCGCCCGGCGCCGGCGCGGCGACCCGCCCGCATCGGGGTCATCTCCGACAACCACGGCTACCTCGACCCCGCGGTCCTCGAGGTGTTCGCGGGCGTCACTCACATCATCCACGCGGGCGACATCGTCGACCCCGACATTCTGGACCGGCTACGAGCGGTCGCCCCCGTCACGGCGGTGGCCGGGAACATGGATTCGGGGGAGCCGACGTCCACCCTGCCGCGCGAGGCCGTGGGCGAGGTGGCCGGCGTGCGCTTCCTCGTAGGGCACAAGCGCAAGCGACTGCTGCGAGAGCTCGCCGCCGGCAGGATCGGAGGCATCTCCCAAGGGGAACTGCCGGACCTCGTGATCTACGGCCACGATCACGTGCCCGCTGCGGCCTGGGTCGACGGCACTCTCTATCTGGACCCAGGCAGTGCAAGCGCACCCCACGAGGAGGACGACGGTCCCACGGTGGCCATCGTCGAGGTCAGGCCCACCGGGCTCTCCGTCTGCTTCGTTCCTCTCAAGCGACGGGCAGCGGAGGAAGCTGCACAGCGGCCCAGGGAATGAAGCTGGGCGCAAGACCGCAGGAGAGTGGGGCGCGGGTCACTGGGTGACCCGCGCCCCACTCGCTAGGAGGATACGGTGTTGGCAGGCCAACTGGCGTCGTGGCACGACGGCGCCGCCAAGAGGGCCATCGTCACCTTCGTCTCGAAGGTGACCGAGGCAGGCAGTCCGGCGTTCGTCGCGCCGGCCGAGCGGATCGCGACCTTCGACAACGACGGCACGCTCTGGTGCGAGAAGCCGCTGTATCCCCAAGCCGACTTCGTCTTCCGGCGCTGGAAGGAGATGATCCGGGACAAGCCTGACCTGGCCAGGGACCAGCCCTACAAGGCTCTTTCCGAAGGCGACACCGCATGGCTGGCAGATCTCTACGGGCACGTGCCGGAGCTGATCAAGGGCGTGACCGCCGCCTACGACGGGGTCAACGTCGAGGCCTTCGAAGGAGCCGTGGTGGCCTTTTTCGACAGCGCCCGTCACCCGACCCGCGGGGTGCCGTACACCGAGACAACGTTCGCGCCGATGCGTGAGCTGATCGTGTTCCTCGAGGCGAACGACTTCACCGTCTACATCTGCTCGGCCGGTGGCCGCGACTTCGTGCGTCCTGTGTCCGAACGGCTCTACGGCATCCCGCCTGAGCGCGTGATCGGCTCGGCGACCACCCTCGAGTATCGCGACGGCGACCTATACCGCACGGCCGGCGTGGAGCAGCCCATCGACGACGGCCCCGGCAAGCCCGTGCACATCTGGACCCGCACCGGACGCAAGCCGCTGCTGGCCGGCGGCAACGCCGACGGCGACGTGGCGATGCTCGAGACGGCTCGCTTCGGCCTGCTGGTGCGACACGATGACGCCGAGCGCGAGTTCGCCTACGACGCGGGTGCCGAAAGGGCGCTCGAGGAGGCCAAAGACAAGGGCTGGACGGTCGTCAGCATGAAGCACGACTTCGCGAGGGTGTTCTGAACAAGGGGATTGATCCAGCGCCAGCTCGATCGCACTCCGAACTGACCGTATGGATACATGTACGATGCCCTCCGGATGCGTGCAGCCCCGCGATCTCAGCGGCGACCGATGCAGGTGAGGTAATCTCGACGTCGATCGCCCGCAAGCCACACGCCGAGGAGCGAATCACATGACACAGGGGGAGCGCGCGTCGGCCACGGGGCAGCCCGTCATCGGCGAGCAGCGCTGGCCGATGGCGGCGGCGGTGCTGGCCGTCATTGTCCTCACGCTGCTCCTGCCGCACGAGCTCGTCACGCGTCCGCGCTGGGGGATACCGCTCGTAGAAGCCCTGCTGCTGGTCGCGGTGATCATCGGCGATCCGGGCAAGATCGACCGGCGCTCAAGGCCGGTGCGGACCATGTCGGTCACCCTGATCTCGCTGTTGGCGGCGACCACCCTGTGGTGCACCGCGCAGCTCATCGTACAGCTCGTGCGCGGCGGCGCCGCGACCAACTCCGCCGGGGCGCTGCTCCAGGCCGGCGGCATCGTCTGGCTGTCGAATGTCATCGCCTTCGGTCTGCTCTACTGGGAGCTCGACAGCGGTGGGCCGGCAGTCCGTGCCCACGGACTGCCGGCCCACCCCGACTTCGCCTTCCCCCAGCAGCTCTCGCCGGAGATCGTCCCCAGGGACTGGCGGCCGAGCTTCAGCGACTACCTCTACCTCGGCTTCACGACGGCGACAGCGTTCAGCCCGACCGACGTCATGCCGCTGCGCTCGTGGAACAAGCTCGCGATGATGGCGCAGTCGACGATCTCGCTGGTCGTGCTCGGCCTCGTGATCGCGCGCGCGGTCAACGTGCTGACGTAGGCCCCCCGGTCGTTCGCCCCGGCGCCGTCACCTGTCGCCGCGATCACTGTCGCCGCGGTCGCGTCGCGTCACGAATCCGCCCCCGCCCGTCCGACGAATCCGGCCCTGCCGCTCAACAGCACGTGCAGGCTGATGGCCGCCACCCACGCCGGGAAGATCAGGACGATGGGTTCGTAGAAGGTGATGCTCAAGATGAGAACGGCCGCACTCGCATAGCCGCTCAGGTAGGTCCAGCTTGGCCACTGCGTGCGCCTGAGGATCGTGGACGTGGCGAGCGTGAACACGCCGGCGGCCTTTGCCGCATAGACGAACATGAACGAATAGCCGACCGAGCGCGCGAAGCCGACGGTCGCGATGTCGGTCGGCGTCGCCGTCCCGAACCGGTTGCCGGCGACGAGGCCGCCCAGTTCGGCCGCGGCGGCGAACACCATCGCGATGAAGAGCAAGCCGCTGCCAAGGAAGACCGTGGCGAAAAACTTGTCTTCGCGCTCGCCAATGCGGTCGCGGATGACGCCGATGAACCACAGGAATGCGATCCCGGAGAACGGCACCAGGTAGAGTCCGGCGAGCGCCAGCGTCGAGCGTCCCCCGATCACGTTGCGCATCACCTCCGCCGAGCTGAGCCCGCGGCCCATGCTGTGACGCAGGAACAGCAGCGCGAGCGCGAACAGGACGGCAAAGATAATGCCCGCCACCCCGGCGGCGCGCGGCGTGGTGAGTCCCCGCTCGGCTGCGCCTCCGAGCAGGGGAGCCGCCGTCGGCGGCGGTCCAGAGGTCGCCATCAGTCCTCCTTTGCTCGTGTGCAACGCGACGAGCGACCGTCCGAAACGGCATCGTCGCCGGCGCTGACGGATAGGATGCCGAATCAGACCATTCGTACGTCACAAGCCTACTACCGACGGCTACGACGGGCGCGTCCGGCATTTCCTGACGCTCGTCGGCGAGGGCACACGCGAACCAGTGGAGGCGAAGAGATGACTGAGCAGGACGCACACAGCGAGTCCTCGGCCGGCACATCGGCGGCCGGTACGACCGAGACGCGAGCGCCCACGGGAAGTGCTACGCCACCCACCTCCGATGAGGTCGAGGCGCATCGCCGCTCGATCGCCGCCGTCGCCGAGGCCACCCACACGAGCCGTCAGCTTCACTCGATGCTCGAGTTCGGGGACGACAAGTACGAGTGGCGCCGCCTGTTCTCGGAGCTGCTCGGCACGTTCATGCTGGTCTTCGTCGCCGCCGGCGGGGGCATCGTCAATGCCAAGTTCGGCGGCAGCGACATCCCGCAGTTCATCCTGGTCACGGCCCCCGGCATGATGGTGCTCAGCATCATCCTGTTCATGGGCGCGATCTCGGGCGCTCACCTGAACCCGGGCGTGAGCCTCGCGTTCGCCCTGCGCGGCGACTTCCCCTGGCGGCGCGTGCCGGGCTACATCGTCGTGCAGTTCGTCGGCGCCATCCTCGCCACCCTGTTGCTGGTCGCCCTGCTGGGCAAGCAGGGCAACGCCGGCCTCACCTTGCCCGGCGCGGGCATCAGCGCCACCACCGCCCTGCTCTGGGAGATCGTGCTCACCACCGGCCTGGTGAGCGTCATCCTGGGCTGCTCGTCGGGGGCTCAGTCGGTGGGCTGGGGCGCGGCCCTCGGCGTCGGCAGCTTCATCGCCCTGGCCGGCATGATCGGCGCCTCGGTGAGCGGCGCCTCGATGAACACGGCGCGCTCGCTGGGACCGGCCATCGCCCTGTGGAACTTCACGGACTGGTGGGTCTACCTGATCGGCCCGCCCGTCGGCGCCCTGATCGCCGTGGGGATCGCCTACGTGCTGCGCGGGCCGGGCGGCGACGCCAGCGCTCGTCGGGCCGGCTCGGGGGCGCTGGGATAGGCGCAACAGACCGTGTACCGGCGGCGAGCCTGCTGCCGACATCGACCCTGTCCTGGGGTGCCACCGGTGCCTATTGAAGGAGTGATGGAGTATGCGTGAACCGTTCAAAGGCGTCATCAACGTCGACATCCGCGACTCGAAGCCGGACTGGGCGCCGTTCGAGCCGCCGAAGGCGCCGGACGGCGCCCCCAACGTCGTGTACATCGTCCTCGACGACGTCGGCTTCAGCGCCATGAGTTGCTATGGCGGCCCGATCCCGACACCCAACATCGACAAGATCGCGGCGGACGGCGTGCGCTACACCCAGTGGCACACCACAGCGCTGTGCTCGCCGACGCGGTCGTGCCTGCTCACCGGCCGCAACCACACGCGCAACTCGATGGCCTGCATCACCGAGGCGGCCGTGGGGTTCCCCAACGCCAGCGGCACCATCCCGCCGGAGAACGGCATGCTGCCCGAGATCCTCGGCGAGCTGGGCTGGAACACCTACATGGTCGGCAAGTGGCACCTCTGCCCGACCGACGAGATGAACCTGGCCGCGCCGCGCCGCAACTGGCCGTCGGGGCGCGGCTTCGAGCGCTGGTACGGCTTCCTCGGAGCCGAGACCAACCAGTGGTATCCCGAGCTCGTCTACGACAACCACCCGGTGGACCCGCCGAAGACGCCTCAGGAGGGCTACCACTTCACCGACGACATCACCGACAAGGCGCTCGAGTTCATCAAGGACGCCAAGGCGATCGCGCCCGACAAGCCCTTCTTCCTCTACTACGCCCCCGGCGCCTGCCACGCGCCGCACCAGGCGCCCAAGGAGTGGATCGACAAGTTCAAGGGCCAGTTCGACATCGGCTACGAGGCGATGCGCGAGCAGACGCTGGCGCGTCAGAAGGACATGGGCCTGGTCCCGCCCACCACGGAGCTTCCGCCGATCAACCCCATCGGCACGACCGAGACCCGCGTAGGCCCCGACGACAAGCCGTTCCCGCCGCTCGACGTCACCAAGCCGTGGGACTCGCTCTCGGACGGCGAGAAGAGACTCTTCGCGCGCATGGCCGAGGTGTACGCCGGCTTCCTCGCTCACACCGACCACCACATCGGCCGTCTGCTCGACTATCTCGAGTGGGCGGGGCTGCGCGAGAACACGCTCGTGATCCTCGTCTCCGACAACGGCGCCAGCGGTGAGGGCGGTCCTGACGGGTCGGTCAACGAGAACCTGTTCTTCAACGGCATCCCCGACGACCTCGAGACCAACCTCAAGATGCTCGACGAGCTCGGCGGCCCCAACACCTACAACCACTACACGAACGGCTGGGCGATGGCCTTCAACACGCCGTTCAAGATGTGGAAGCGCTACGAGTTCAACGGCGGCACCGCCGACCCGTGCATCATGTCGTGGCCGGCGGGTATGAAGGCCAGGGGCGAGATCAGGGAGCAGTACCACCACGCGATCGACATCGTCCCGACCGTGCTCGACTGCCTCGGCGTCGAGAGTCCGGCGACCATCAAGGGGCACGTGCAGAGCGCCTTCGACGGTGTGAGCATGCGCTACGCCTTCGACGACGCGAAGGCGGAGGGTGCGCGCACGACCCAGTTCTACTCGATGCTCGGCTCGCGGGGAATCTGGCACGAGGGCTGGAAGGCCGTCACGACCCATCCCACGATAGCCGGCTGGAGCCACTTCAACGACGACGAGTGGGAGCTCTACCACACCGACGTGGACCGCTCGGAGCTGCACGACCTCGCCAAGGAGAACCCGGACAAGCTCAGGGAGCTCGAGACCCTGTGGTTCGCCGAGGCGGGCCGAAACGGCGCGTTCCCGCTCGACGACCGCTCACCGCTCGAGATCATCCTGACGCCGCGGCCCGTGCTCGCGCCGCCGCGCGATCGCTACACGTACTTCCCCGGCACCGCCGACGTGCCGGAGCAGCAGGCGGTCAACATCCGCAACCGCTCCTTTGCCATCGGCGCGCTGGTCGACCTTCCCGCCGCCGGCGCGGAGGGCGTGATCTTCGCGCATGGGGCTCGCTTCGGCGGGCACGCGCTGTACGTCAAGGAGAATCGCCTGCGCTACGTCAACAGCTTCGTCGGCATGTTCGAGCAGAGGGTCGACGCGACCGAAGACCTGCCGACCGGTGAGGACCTGATCCTGTCGGCCTCGTTCGTCAAGGACGGCGAGGACCCGCCCGGCGTCGCCACCGGCATCTTGTCGCTGTACCACGGCGACAGGAAGGTCGGCGAGGGTCGCATCAAGACCCAGCCCGGCTACTTCTCGCTGGCGGGCGAGGGCCTGTGCGTTGGGCGAGACAGCGGCGAGGCCGTGACCGACGACTACCCGGGCGAGTCGCCGCACCGGTTCACCGGCGGCACGATCAAGCGGGTCGCGGTCGACGTCAGCGGCGAACCGTACCTCGACCTGGAACGCCAAGCCCAGGCGATGCTGGCGCGGGAGTAGGCGACACGGGCGAAGCTTCGGGGCGGCGGGCGCGGACGCGCCCGCCGCCCCACCCCCTCCCGACGGGTTACGTCCCCGCCCCTTGCGGTATCACGTCGTACGACGAATCGTCGCCGGAACCGAAGACCCGAACCGGAAGGAGTCACGACATGGCCGACGAGCGAGCGAAGCGACATCGCGGAGCGCATAGCGCCGCTGCGCGTCACGCCCGGCAAGAAGGTGACGCTGGCGGAGGACTTCGACCCGGGGTTCAAGGCGGACTTCATCAAGAAGAAGGACGCAGCCGCCCTGCTGCAGGAGGGTGTCGAACTGCTGGCCGAGTACCAGGAGCGGCTCGCCGCGCAGGACACCTACGGCGTGGTCGTGGTTCTTCAGGCGCTCGACGCCGCCGGCAAGGACGGCACGATCCGCCACGTCATGAGCGGGGTGAACCCGCAGGGCGTCTCCGTGCACTCATTCAAGGTGCCGTCCTCTGAGGAGCTCGACCACGACTACCTCTGGCGGTTCGCCAAGAACCTGCCCGCGCGTGGTGAGATCGGCATCTTCAACCGCTCCTATTACGAAGAGGTCCTCGTCGTGCGCGTGCACCGCGAGATCCTCGCGCACCAGAGGTTGCCCCGCCAGGCGCGCGGGCGCGACGTGTGGAAGCTCCGCTACCGCGACATCAACGACTGGGAGCGCTATCTCACCGACAACGGCTTCAGGATCGTCAAGCTCTTCCTGAACCTGTCGCAAGAGGAGCAGCGCACCCGTTTCCTGCGGCGCATAGACCTGCCCGACCACAACTGGAAGTTCTCGGCTGCCGACGTCCACGAACGCGGCTACTGGGACGACTACCAGAAGGCGTTCTCCGAGATGCTGTCGGCGACGAGCACCGAGTGGGCACCGTGGTACGTGATCCCCGCCGACCACAAGTGGTTCGCACGCCTCTGCGCCGCGGCCATCATCGCCAACGCCTTGTTCGAGATCGACCCGCGGTTCCCGAAGGTCACGACTGAGGCGCGCCAGGCGCTGCGGGACACGAAGCTCGAGCTCGAGGCTCAGGCGCCCAAGGGCGCCGCCCCGGATCCGTTCGCGGCGGAGGCCGCCGCTGCGAAGGCGGACGAGAAGGCGAAGAAGGCGGCACGCAAGGCGGAGAAGAAGGCCGCGAAGAAGGCCCGGAAGGCGGAGAAGTCGGCATCCGCAGCCGCTGTGCCAGATGACTCGGCCGCGTCCGACACCTGAGAAGGACGGCCACGAAAGGACGATCATGGCAGACGTAGCCCCCGCTCCAGGCGCCTCCGCGGCCGGGAGATGGTACGCACTCTCGGCCGACGAGGTCGCGACGAAGCTCGGCGTCGATCCCGCCGGCGGCCTTTCCGCGGCGAAGGCCGCCGAGCTGCTGAAGAAGAACGGCCCCAACTCCCTGCCCGCGGAGAAGGGTGAGGCGGGATGGCGCCGCTTCCTCGACCAGTACCGCGCCTACATGCAGATCATCCTGCTCATCGCCGGCGTCGTGTCGTTTGCCATCGGCCAGTGGAGCACGGGCGCCGTGCTGCTCCTGTTGACCGTGGTCAATGCAGTGGTCGGCCTGCGGCAGGAGGGCAAGGCCGAGAGCGCCATGAACGCCCTGAAGTCGTTGATGAAGGAGACCGCACGCGTGCGCCGCGACGGGGCTGAGGCCGTGATCCCGGCGGAGGAGGTCGTCGTCGGCGATGTCGTGCTGATCAGCGCCGGCGACGACGTGCCTGCCGACGGCAGGATCGTCCAGGCGAGCTCGCTCGATATCGACGAGTCCGCCCTCACGGGTGAGAGCGTGCCGGCGTCCAAGGAGACGGATCCGCTTGCCGACGCGGATCTCGGCCCCGGTGACCAGACGAACATGGCGTTCATGAACACGCCGGTCACGCACGGGAGCGGCCTGATGGTCGTGACGGCGACGGGGGCCGACGCCCAGGTCGGCAAGATCGCCGGCATGCTGGCGGCGACGGCCAAGGAGCAGACGCCGCTCACGAAGCAGCTGAACACGATGACCCTGTGGATCGGCGCGGCGGCGCTGGGGACGATGATCGTCATGTTCGCGACGGGCCTCTCGAGAGGCCAGTCGGCCGACAGCCTGTTCATCACGGCGATCGCCCTGGCGATCGCCGCGATCCCGACGGCACTGCCGACCGTGCTCCAGGTGATCCTCTCCGCCGGCGCGAAGGAGCTCGCGGCGCAGAAGGCCATCGTCAAGGACCTCGTGTCGGTGGAGACACTCGGGTCGACGTCGGCGATCAACTCCGACAAGACGGGCACGCTGACGATGAACCAGATGACGGCCGTCGAACTGGTCGACCCGGTCGACCGCTACACGATCTCCGGGATCGGCTACGGGCTCGAGGGCAAGATCCAGCACGCGGCCGGGACCTCCGCCTCTATGGACGAGGCCGTCCTTCCGTACATCATCGCCAGCGACGCCAAGCTCGAGGACGGCAAGGTCGTCGGCGACCCGACCGAGGGTGCTCTGCTGGTCCTCGGCCACAAGGCGGGGCTGGACATCGAGGCGAGCCGTGAGAGGCTCCCGCGAACGGCAACGCTGCCGTTCGACCCCACCTACAAGCTGATGGCGACCTTCAACTCCGCCACGGACTCGTCAGGCAAGGACGTCGTGCGGTGTTTCGTCAAGGGGGCAGCCCCGGCCGTGATCAGCCACGCGGGGAGCGCTCTCGCCGCAGGCGCCACCGTGCCATGGGACGACGCGCTCAAGAAGAAAGCGGAGGACGCCGTCACCCGTATGGAGGGCGAGGGACACCGCGTGATGGCGGCGGCCGTCCGCGATCTCGACCCCGCCACGTTCGATGCGGAAGGCGACCTGCTGGGTTACGTCAGCGACCTCCAACTGACGTCCATCGTCGCCATGGTCGACCCTCCCCGCGACGAGTCGAAGGCGGCCGTGCGCGACGCGCAACACGCGCACATCAGGGTGCGCATGGTCACCGGCGACGACGTGACCACGGGAGCGGCCATCGCCAAGCAGCTCGGTATCCCGGGAGAGGCGATGCTCGGGACGGAGTTCGCCGCGCTCAGCGCAGAGGAGCGGCTGGCGCGCATCGACGACATCGGCGTGGTCGGCCGCGTCGCGCCGGAGCACAAGGTGCTCCTCGTCGAGACGCTCAAGAAGAAGGGCGAGGTCGTCGCCATGACGGGTGACGGTGTGAACGACGCGCCGGCGATCAAGGCGGCCGACATCGGCATCGCCATGGGCACCGGCACCGAGGTGGCCAAGAACGCCGGCCGCATGATCCTCTCGGACGACAACTTCGCGACGATCGTGCGTGCGGTGGAGAAGGGCCGCACGGTGTACGACAACCTCAACAAGTTCATCCGCTTCGTGATGCTCGAGCTCGTGGCCTACATCATCACGTTCCTCGGGGCCAGCATCCTCAACATCGCCGCCGGGCAGCCGTTCTCGCCCTCGCAGATCCTCTACATCAACTTCCTTGTCAACGCGCCGCTCGGTGTCGCACTCGGCATGGACAAGGAGGCGCCAGGGCTCATGGGCCAGTCGCCGCGGTCTCGCGACGCCACGATCATGACGAAAGGTCTCCTGACGACCGCGGGTCTCGTGGGCCTCTTCATGGCGGTGTGCACGCTGGCCCTGATCAGCTACGGCACGTCCCACTACGGCAGCGTCGCGATCGGCTCGTCGATGGGACTGACGGCGTTCTCGCTGCTCATCGTCGCATCCGCCTACCAGGCGCGCAGCGTGACGGCGACGGCGCTGAAAACCGAGACGTTCGACAACCGTAGCCTGAACTGGACGATCCTGGCGGAGCTCGTGCTCGCCGTGCTCATCACCCAGATGGACGTCATGCGCCGCCTGTTCGGGACCGTCGAGCTGTCGCTCACCCAATGGGCGTTGGCGCTGCTGCCCGCCGTGGGCCTGTTCTTCCTGTGGGAGGTCGGCAAGCTGATCGCGCGGCGTCGCGCCGGGGGTTCGCGCAAGGCCGTTCTGGATATCCAGTCGAGGTAGGCGCCGCCGGGGACAGACGGGGGTGGCCGCGAGGCGGATCAGGGTGTTCTTCGCCTCCGACGAAGCCGCATCCATGGTCGGCGTCACCTACTCACCGACGGCGGAATGACCCACTTCAACACGGGCCTGTGAAGCGTGCGACCCGTTCCCGGGGAGGGAAGAGGAGGACCGAACCATGAAGGAAGCCACGCGTCAGTTCTTCGCGGAGCTCGAGGCGCAGCCGGCGCTGCCCGGCAGGCAGACCGGCGTGCTGCGCATCGACCTCGTCGACGGCGAGCGCACCGAACACTGGTACCTCGACATTCGCAGGGGCGCGGTGCGCGTCTCGCACCAGGGTCCCGCGCCGGACTGCACGGTGAGCACCGACCTCGACATCTTCGAGGCGATCGTCGAGGGCCGGATGAACGCAATGGCCGCGGTGCTGCGCGGCGTGGTCCAGATCGAGGGCCGCTTCCCCCTGCTCATATCGGTGCAATCATTCATGGCCGGCCCCAAGGAGGCCCCTGAGCGGCCAGTCGCCGGCTACGCGAGGAGGCGGTCATGAGCGCCGAGGTCAAGATCCTCGACGGCAACACCTTCGTGGTCAGCGACGAGAACGGCGACATCGAGGCCTCCCTGACCGACCCCACCGGCCTGTTCTCGTTCGACACCAGGTTCCTCTCGAAGTGGGTGCTGACGGTCGATGGGCAACGGCTCAACCCGCTGTCGGTCGACGACGTCCAGTACTTCGAGACCCGCTTCTTCCTCGTTCCCGGGACCGGGACAGTGTACGTCGACGCCAAGCTGTCGGTCATCCGCCAGCGGGCCGTGGGCGACGGCTTCCACGAGGAGCTCGCGGTGTTGAACCACGACGACAAGGCGGTCGACCTCGAGGTGCGCATCGAGGCCGCCTGCGACTTCGCCGACCTCTTCGAGGTCAAGGACGATCTCAAGAAGCAGGGTGAGTACTACACGAACGTCGACGACGGCCGGCTGGTGCTCGGATACCGGCGCGAGACGTACGTGCGCGAGACCTGGATCTCGGCCACCGAGAAGTGCGCGGTCGACGACCACGGCCTGACCTTCGCCGTGCACGTCGAGCCCCACGGCCAGTGGACGACCGACCTGCACGTGGCCCTCGGCCGTGGGGTGCAAGGCCCAGGCCTCGGCCGACCGAAGTACGAGCGTCACACGAAGAAGGCGCGGCCGATCATGGAGGTGAGCCTCGAAAAGTGGCTCGACGATGCGCCGGACCTCGACTGCGACTGGGACCCGCTGAAGCTGACGTACATCCGCTCGCTCGTCGACCTCGCGGCGCTGCGGTTCTCGCCCGTCTCGTTGCCGGGGCACTACCTGCCGGCCGCCGGTCTGCCGTGGTTCATGACGATGTTCGGGCGCGACAGCATCTTCACCAGCCTGCAGGCGCTGCCGTTCACGGCGGAGCTCGCCCGCACGACGCTCGTGGCCCTGGGGCTCTGGCAGGGAACGCGTCTCGACGACTTCCGCGACGAGGATCCCGGCCGCATCCTCCACGAACTTCGCTTCGGCGAGATGACCGCCTTCGAGGAGCGGCCCCACTCCCCCTACTACGGCGCTGCTGACGCCACACCGCTCTACGTGGTGCTGCTGGACGAGTACGAGCGCTGGACCGGAGACGCCAAGCTCGTGCGCGCCCTCGAGCCGCAGGCGCGCGCCGCCCTGGCGTGGATCGACGACTACGCCGACCTGCAGGGCAATGGCTATATCTCCTACCAGCGGCGCAACGAACAGACCGGCCTGGAGAACCAGTGCTGGAAGGACTCCTGGGACTCGATCTCGTACCGCGACGGGCGTCTGCCCGGGTTCCCGCGGGCGACGTGCGAGCTGCAGGGCTACGCCTACGACGCCAAGATCCGCGGCGCGCGGCTGGCGCGGCTGATATGGAAGGACCCCGCCTTCGCCGACCGGCTCGAGAAGGAGGCCGCCGACCTCAAGCGGCGCTTCAACCGCGACTACTGGGTCGAGGGCGACGGGTACTACGCCATCGCCCTCGAGGCCGACGGCAGCAAGGTCGATGCCCTGGCGTCCAACAACGGCCACCTCCTCTGGAGCGGCATCGTCGACAAGTCGAAGGCCAAGTCGGTGGCGAGCCATCTGATGTCGTCGGCGATGTACTCGGGCTGGGGCGTGCGCACCCTCGCCGAGGGCCAGGGACGCTACAACCCGATCGGCTATCACGTGGGCACGATCTGGCCGTTCGACAACTCGTTCATCGCCTGGGGCCTGCGGCGGTACGGGTTCAAGGAGGAGGCGGCGCGGATCGCCGCAGGCATCCTCGACGCCGCCGAGTTCTTCTTGGGCCGCCTGCCGGAGGCGTTCGGCGGCTACCCGCGCGAGCTGACCAAATACCCGGTGCAGTACCCGACCTCCTGCAGCCCGCAGGCGTGGTCGACCGGGGCGCCGCTGCTCCTCCTGCGGACCATGCTGGGGTTGGAGCCGACCGGCGACCACCTCGTCGTCGACCCGGCCCTGCCGGTCGGCATCGGCCGTCTGGAACTGCTCGACATCCCCGGCCGCTGGGGCAGGCTCGACGCCTTCGGACGCGGCCGCGTCGACGTCGCAAAGCGGCCGCGCCGACGCGCCCAGCTCGGCGTGATCGAGCCGGACGCGAAGAAGAAGAAATGATAGCTGGAGCGGTCGCGAAGTTGGCGGACTGGCTGATCGGCGCTTGCGCCGGCGCTCGCCCCCGGCCCTTGGCGCCACAACGTTGTCGCCCGCAGGTTCGCGAACCTAGAATGGACCGGCACGTGGTAGCCGTCTGACTACTCTCGCACCGACACCCGGGCTGGTCGATCGGCCAGACACCCGACCTGCAAGGAGGGGACCTGTGAGCGACACGTTCGACCTCATACTGGCCGGTTATCCGGCTCTCGAACCGGCCGAAAAGGACTTCGACGAACTCGTCGGCCTCGTCAAGGCCAAGACGGTCAGGTCCGAGGGCGTGATCATCGTCCGGCGCGGCGAGGACGGCGAAGTCCACGTGACCCACACCGGCGACCACCTGGGCCGCAAGGGAGCCGGCTGGGGCGGCGGGGTCGGCGTCCTGGTCGGGCTGGCCGCGCCGCCGCTGCTCGCCTCCGTGGCGGTGGGGGCGGCGGCGGGCAGCGTCGTCGGCCGCTTCGCAAAGCACAAGGTCGACAGCGGCCTCGAATCCGGCATGGCCGACGCGCTCAAGCCGGGAACGGCCGTCGTCATCGCCATGATCGACAGCGACGACCGCCTGGCCGCCGAGCGGGCTCTGGGCAGCACCCCGGCGCGGTCGGTCTCGCAGATGGACAAGAAGGGCATCCGGGGGCTGAAGGACGCCCTGGCCGAGGCGGCGGGCAAGTTCACTCCCGACCGCACGGTGCTGCCGATGCCCGACAAGACCTTCGGCGGAACCGCCGGTCACACGCTGCGCGACTCCGAAGCCGACTGGTCCATGATCCCCGGACCGAAGGCGCCCGAGAGCGCGCCGAACGTCCTGCTCGTCTTGATCGATGACGCCGGCTTCGGCGCCATCGAGAGCTTCGGCGGGCCCGTCACTTCACCGACCTACGATCGAGTGCGCCAGATGGGCGTCACCTACAACGCCTTCCACGTGACGGCGGTCTGCTCGCCAACGCGGGCGGCGACGCTCACCGGGCGCAACCAGCACCGCGTCGGCTTCGGCTCGGTCGCCGAGTTCCCCGGCCCCTTCCCCGGCTACAGCGCCGCCAAGCCGAGAAGCTGTGCCGCGGTCCCCCGCATCCTCAAGGAGAACGGCTACGTCACCGCCGGGTTCGGCAAGTGGCATCTGACTCCGAACAACGTCCAGGGCGCGGCCGGTCCGTTCGACCACTGGCCCAAGTCATGGGGCTTCGACCACTGGTGGGGGTTCCTGAGCGGCGCCGCCGGCCAGTACGACCCGATCATCACGCAGGACGACTGGGTCCTGGGCGTGCCGACCGAGGGCAAGGACGGAGGCCAGTACTACTTCCCCGACGACATCACCGACAAGGCAGTGGAGTGGCTGCACGCAGTGCGCGCGCAGGACGCCGAGAAGCCGTGGATGATGTACTACTCCACCGGGTGCGCTCACGCGCCGCACCACGTCGCCAAGACCTGGGCCGACAAGTACAAGGGCAAGTTCGACGAGGGCTGGGACAAGCTTCGCGAGGCGACCTTCGCGCGCCAGAAGAAGCTCGGGATCATCCCGCCGAACGCCGAGCTGACCGAGCGGCCCGACGCGCTTCCGGCGTGGGACTCCCTCACCGACTCACAGAAGAAGCTCTACGCCCGCCAGATGGAGGTCTACGCCGGCTTCCAGGAGAACGCCGACTGGAACGTGGGCCGGCTGCTCGACGCCGTCGAAGAGCTGGGCGACCTCGACAACACCCTCATCATCTACATCTGGGGCGACAACGGCGCCAGCATGGAGGGCACCGTCACGGGCTCGTTCAACGAGCTGACCTTCCTCAACGGCCTCGTGCTCGACGCCGACGAGCAGACCAAGCTGATCGAGAAGTACGGCGGCGCCGAGGCGCTCGGCGGCCCGCACACGGCGCCGCACTGCGCGGCGGCGTGGGCACACGCCTGCAACGCGCCGTTCCAGTGGGGCAAGCAGACGGCCAGCCACCTCGGCGGCACCCGCGATCCGATGGTGGTCGCCTGGCCCGACCGCATCAAGCCCGACACGACGCTGCGCCGCCAGTTCACGCACTGCATCGACATCGGTCCGACCATCCTCGAGGCGGCCGGTATCCCGGAGCCGAAGACCGTCGACGGCATCGACCAGGAGCCGATGGACGGCACGAGCTTCCTCTACACGTTCGACGACCCCTCGGCGCCCGAGCGCCACAGCACCCAGTACTTCGAGATGCTCGGCAGTCGCGGCATGTACAAGGATGGCTGGTGGGCGGCCTCGCGGCCGGACCGCCTGCCCTGGGACATCTCGCCCGAGACCCTCGCGAAGTTCGGGCCCGACGCCGACTGGGACCCCGACCGCGACACCGGCTGGGAGCTCTACTACCTGCCCGACGACTTCTCGCAGGCCCACGACGTGGCCGCTCAGCACCCGGACAAGGTGAAGGAGCTCCAGGAGCTCTGGTGGCAGGAGGCGGAGCGCAACCGGGTGCTTCCCCTGATGGGAGGCCTGTGCGTGCTCTACGGGATCCTGCCGCCGCTGCCGACGATCACGCGGCTCAGGTTCGCCGGCGACGTCCAGAACGTCCAGTTCGGCATGGTCCCGCGCATCCAGGGGCGCTCGTATGCGATCGAGGCGCAGCTGCACGTGCCGGCCGGCGGGGCCGAGGGTGTGATCGTGGCCAACGCCGACTTCATCGGTGGCTACGCGCTGTGGGTCGACGAGAAGGGGCTGCTGAACCACACGTACTCGTTCCTCGGCGTCGACACCTTCAAGCAGGTGTCGAGCGAGCCGATCCCCACCGGCGACGTCACCGTGAAGATGCTGTTCGAGATCGACGCGCCCAAGCCCGGCACGGGCGGCAACGTGACTCTCTGGGCGGACGACAAGCAGGTGGGTGAGGGACGGCTCGACCACACCGTGCCGGTCACCTTCACCTCCTACGCCGGCATGGACATCGGTCGCGACAACGGCCTGGTCGTCGACCTCGACTACGAGCCGAAGGCGCCCTACGCCTTCACCGGCACGGTCAAGGAGGTCGTCTTCGACCTCAAGCCGCACATGCACGAGGACGAGAAGGCGCTCCACAAGCATGCCGCGCACCACGAGGTGGCAGCCGGGATCGCGGGCTGAGCCGCGCCGTCTGAAGCGATAGGCGCTCGCCGGCCGGATGCGGCGGGGGAGGGGGCTTCGAGCCCCCTCCCCCGCCGCCCCGTCCGGCGAGTGAGGAGGGTGCGATGATCGAACTCATCAAGGGACTTCCCGACGGGGTGGTCGGCATGGAGGCGGTCGGCGAGGTGTCGGCGGACGACTATGACTCGGTGGTCGTCCCTGCCGTCGAGGACGCCCTGTCCCGGCACGAGAAGATCAGCCTCATCCACATCCTCGGTGAGCGGTTCACAGGCTACACGGCCGGCGGTGAATGGGACGACGCCAAGCTCGGGCTGCTGCATCCGCTCTCGTTCAGGCGAATCGCGGTGGTCACCGACCTCGATCATGTCCGCAAGCTGGTGAAGGGGGTGGGCTGGTCGATCCCGGGTGAGATGAGACTGTTCTCGAACGCACAACGAGCGGAGGCGGAAGCGTGGGTGAGTGCGGCGTCGCAGGATGAGCCGTGACTGACCGCGATCAAGCTCGGCGCAGGCTGGCCTTGGCACAGTCCAACGACTAGACTCGGCGCGGCATGCCGTCACCGCGAAGGGGGAGTCCGTGGGTTGTTGTCTGTTCGCTTCGATGCTGGCCGGTGCGCCGCGCCTGGCGCTGCTGATCTGGTGGATCGCCGATCCGCATCGGTTTTCGATGGCGTTCCACTCATTCGTCGGCCCGCTGCTCGGGATCGTCTTCCTGCCGTGGACGACCATCATGTACGTGGCGGTCTACCAAGGCGGCGTCCACGGCCTCGACTGGCTCTGGATCGCTCTTGGCCTAGTCGTCGACTTCGGCGTCTACGCCAGCAACGCGCGGGCACGCGAAGCGCGCAAGTACGGTGACGGGAGCGGGGCCACGACCGTCTGAGCCGATGAGCACGCCCGAGGATCAGACGGCGCACAGAGAGCTGACGACGGTCCGTGAGCTGCTGACCGCCGAGCGGCCGGAGGACTAGGCGGGCGAGGGGCGGCGGCCCGCCGGGCCGCCGCCCCTCGCCCACCAGCACGGCTAGCGGCGGTCGCGACGCCGGCCTCGGCGGTTCATGCCTGCAACGGAGACCGGTGAAAGCGGCCTGCCGAACGGGTCGATGAACAGCGAGCACGACTCGGCCTCGTCCGGCACCGACCCTTCAAGGATCTCGATCGAGTAGGTCAGGTCGTCGCCATCGAGCTTGGGGTTGTCGATGACGACGATCGCGTCTTCCGGGGTCACGTCGCCGGTGGCCAGGAACGAGAGCACGGCGTTCGGCGGATCGTCGGCGAAGCTGTTCTCGCCCTTGTCCCACTCGTCGACGAACTGCCTGGAGGTGAGGTGGCCGACGACCCGCTGCGGGCGGTCGGAGAAGAAGAGGGTCGCGGGACCAAGACCGTGCAGCGTCACACTGTCGGTGCCGGTCGTCATGCCGCGGGCGGTCTGTACGAACATCGCCTCGATGTCGGCGAGTTCTTTCTGGACGTCGTCGGCCATGGTGCCTCCTGGGTCAGTCGCTTGGGTATACCGGAGTCTTCCCGCTGGGACGGGGACGCACTCTGCTAAGCTGGATGCATGGCTGAAGACCACCGTGGCGCCCCCCCGTCGTTCCACCTGCTCACCAAGCCGACCGGGTCGACCTGCAACCTCGACTGCGCCTACTGCTTCTTCCTCGAGAAGGAGAAGCTCTACCCGGGCGTCAAGGCGCGGATGAGCGACGAGCTGCTCGAGCGCTACGTCGCGCAGCTCGTCGAGGCCCACGACGCGCCCGAGGTGACGATCGCCTGGCAGGGCGGCGAGCCCACCCTGATGGGCCTCGAGTTCTTCCGCCGCGCCGTCGGGCTCGCCGCCCGTCATGCGCGCCCCGGCATGCGCGTGGAGCACACGATCCAGACGAACGGGACCAAGCTGAACGGCGACTGGGCCCGCTTCTTCAAGGAGAACGACTTCCTCGTCGGCCTGAGCATCGACGGCCCGCGCGAGCTGCACGACGCCTACCGGCGCGACAAGGGCGGCAAACCTACGTTCGACCGGGTCATGCGCGGGCTGGCGGCGCTGCGCGACGAGGGCGTCGAGTGGAACGCCCTGACCACGGTGCATGCGGCCAACGCCGACCACCCCGTCGAGGTCTACCGCTTCCTGCGCGACGAGTGCGGCTGCCGTTTCATCCAGTTCATCCCCATCGTGGAACGGCCCAACCGTGACGGCGTGCCCTACGGCGACGCCGTCACCGACCGCTCGGTGACGGCCGGCCAGTGGGGCGGCTTCCTGACCGGCGTCTTCGACGAGTGGGTGCGGCGCGACGTCGGCGAGGTCTACGTGCAGCTCTTCGACGTGGCCCTCGCCAACTGGTACGGCGAGCCCTCAGGCCTCTGCGTGCATTCGCCGGTGTGCGGCACCGCCATGGCCATGGAGTTCAACGGCGACGTGTACTCGTGCGACCACTTCGTCGAGCCCGCGTACCTGCTGGGGAACATCCGCGAGCGGCCCCTGCGTGACATCGTGGCCCTGCCGCAGCAGGCGGCCTTCGGTCGGAACAAGCTCGACCGGCTGCCCCAGTACTGCCTGGACTGCGACGTGCGCTTCGCCTGCCACGGTGGCTGTCCGAAGGACCGGTTCATCACGACGCCGGCCGACGCGACGCCGCCGGGCGAACCTGGCCTGAACTACCTCTGTGCCGGCTTCAAGGCCTTCTTCCACCACGTGGACGTGCCGATGCGGCGCATGTGCGAGCTGCTTCAGGCCGACAGGGCGCCGTCGGAGATCATGGCGAAGTATGATGCCGCGGAAGCTCCCGACGAGGGATCGACTCCATGACCGACGAGCGTCAGGCGCCACCGACGGCCACCGAAAGCGCGCCCGATTCCGCGCCGCGCCGCACGCTCATGGCCGCGGAGCGAACCTACCTCGCCTGGCTCCGCACGGGGCTGGGGGCGATGGCCGTGGCGATCGCAGTCGGCCGCATCGTCCCCGTGCTGGTCGGCGGCTCGCACTACGCCTACGCGCTGCTCGGCGCCGGCTACGCCGTGCTGGGCATCTTCCTCATCGCGTACGCCGTCGTGCGCGCAAGGCGTCTCGACGCCGCCCTGCGTGCGGGGACGTTCCTGGACCTGGACTGGTGGGCGCTGGTGGTCGCGACCGTCATCAGCCTCATTCTTGCCGCGGCGACGATCGTCATGGTCCTCGTCGAGGTCTAGGCAGGGCGATCCCTCCGCGCTGAGCGGACCGCTCAGCCACCACGGTGCAGCAGCCTCCTCACCGTGCGCACCGGGAGGAGCAGGTACACGCCGATGATGACGTAGAGGGTGACCCCGACGTAGGGCGCGACGAGCCCGAGCGCCGTGGCCACGGCGTAGAAGACGAGGCTCGGTCCGAGCTGGTATCGCACGCGGTTCTCCTCGATGCGTTCGTCGGCGACGTCGTCGCCGAACAGACCCTCACGCTCGGCGTAGCGCCCCAGGACGATCAGCATCAGGCTCATTAGGAACAGCACGACGCCGAAGAACGCCACCGCCGTGCGTTGGCCGCCGTGCTCCCCGTTGATCAGACTCAGGTACTCCTCCATCACCCTTGTCGGATACGGCAGGAAGCCGACGAGCAGCAGGAGCAAGAGGTTCAGCCGCTGGAAGCCGCTGTCGATGTGGTCGAGGGCCTCGGTCAGTGCGCTGTGCTCGATCCACACGATGCCGATGCTCATGAACGCGATGAAGTAGGCGACGTACACCGGCCGCTCGTGGAAGAGCGCAGACAGCAGGTGGCCGCCGGCGTGCAGCGGCACCGCGATCTCGAGAACCAGCAGCGTAATGGCGATCGCGAAGACGCCATCGCTGAAGGCCTCGAGGCGCCCTTTTGCCTTGCCAGCCGTGGACGAGCGTATTGCCATGTCGACTACCTCCGGGATGGGGGTCCAAACCGTTTTCGCCATAATAAGGGGTGAGGAGGGTTTGCCCGCGCGCAGGGGGCGTGCGAGCAGACGTGAGGGCGTCGTCCCTGGTGCCGGAGGCGCCGCCCTCAGCTACGACCCACGTAGTCTCAGCGCCGATCCCGACGGTCGTCCCTGCGGTCACCGCGATCGTCACGGCGATCACGTCGCCGGCCGACACCGTGGGCGACGACCGCCGTCGTTCCGACGACAGCGGCGGTGCGTGCCACCGGCGCTCCGCGATCCCGACGGCGTCCCTGCGGTCGCCGCGATCGTCGCGGCGACGTCGCGGCGATCGCTTCGCCGGCCGACACCGGGGCGAGAGCGTGTCGACGACAGCGGCGGTGGAGCCACCGGCGCTCCGATGACGCCCCGACGCACCACACGTCCTGGACCAGTGGCATCTCAGACTCCTTCCGTCGCAGAAGCTTCGTCGTCCGCCTCGAGAGCGGCGATGAACGCCTGCAGGGGATCCGTCCGTTGGCCACGAGCTGGCCGCCCGCGCGGCGCACGGCCGACCCGAACGGCGCCGCCCACGTGTTCTCCCACACAGGACGGCAGCTACCGTGTTCGGCTCGAGCGCGTTCGCGAGTCGCGACGTCGTCGGCCGCCAGACCTCGGCCGTCTCCGCCCCGAGCTCGCGCAGCACGCCGACCGCGTCGTCTTCGAACTCGTGCACCTCGGACGCGTCGTAGGTGCCGTCTGCCTCCTTGACGATGATCAGCAGGTCGAGCACCGCACGATGCCCTTGTCGACCAGCGACGCCAGCTGCGACAGCACTTCGCCGTCGAACTTGGCCTTGCCGGCCGGGAACTCGACGACCAGATAGTCGATCGGTCCCAGCTCGTCGACGCCGCTCTCGCTTACTCGTTCATAGCCTCACCTTGCCCTATGTGTCGTCAGTGCCTGCAAGCATACGTCCCGGGCCTCCGGTCGCCGTTGACTGGGCGATCCCCGCGCGTCGTCACAGAGGTTCGCCGGCGCCGACGTCGGCTGGTCAGCTGCGGGCTTCGTCGGTGCGCCATCCGCTTCGTCTCGCGTTGCGCTCAAGAGCGACCATCAGCAGGAATCCCAGCAGCGCCGCGACGTTGACGAGCCACGCCCACACGAGGAAGGCGATGCCCGTCGCGAGGGCGCCGTAGACCTTGTTGTACGAAGCGAATGGGTCAGATAGAGGCTGAAGCCCGCGGAGGCGACGAGCACCGTGACCACCCCGCCGTCGCCCCTCCGATCTGCGCCGCCATCGGGTCCCCGGCTGCGCGGCGGTGTGAAAGAGAAGGAGCAGCATGAGCAAGGCGACGCCGAAGAGGAACGGCCACTTCAGCCACGACCAGGCCGTGAGCACGGCGTCGCCCAGGCCCAGCAGGTCGCCGAGCCAGTTGGCGACAGGCCCGGCGAGCACGATCGTGGCCCCGCACGCGGTCAGCAGGACCAGCAGGAGACCGCCAGGCCCAACCGCGTAGGGAGTTGCCGGAAGAACGATTGCGGCGGACGGCCCTCCATCTGCTCCGCCGTCCAGAGAAAGGCCGACACGTAGCTGGAGGCGGTCCACAACGCGAGCAGAGCACCCACGCCGAGGGCGACCGGTGCGCCACCCGTCGAGAGCACGCCGGAGGGCGCCCTGCACGAGCCCCACAGCCCAGCCGGGGCCGACCTCGGCAACGGCATCGAGCAGGGCGTCGATGCTCTGCGGAGAGAGGCCGATGGCGCCGAGCAGGCCCGCGACGATGATCAGGGCCGGGAAGATGGCGAGCACGAGATAGTAGGTGAGGGCGGCGGCCATGCGGGTGAGGCCGCCGAGCGCCGCGGTCTGCGCAAACCACCGAGCCCCGTCGCGCGTTCGGTCCCATCGGGGTCGAGGCGTTCCCGCTGCCTTGCCTTCTGCTGGTCTGGGTCGTCCTTCGTCACAGTCCAGCCCCTCGGACGAATCCCTCTTCCCGGGCAGGGGCGAGAGCGTTGCCCTCGCCCCTGCCGACTTCAGGCCCGCGGCCGATCCTTCGCCGGCGGCGCCACCTGGTGGCTGCGCGCGACGCGCCGGTTCGGCCTTCACTTGGCGGAATCGACCCACATCAGGTCCGGGTGGAAGTCGTAGCCCCACGGGAGCCCCTCGTTCTTCCAGCCGTTGCGCATGTGCTTGCCGTGGTAGACGCTGCCGGGGTCGTCGACCCTGTCGCCTTCGAAGCCGTAGACGATGTTGTAGATCTTGGTGAACCCGGCCTGGGCGAGCGCGTTGACGGCCATCGCGCCGCGGCCGCCGGTGGCGCACATCACGAGGATCGTGTCATCGGGCCGAACGCCTCCTTCACCTTGGCGACGAAGTCGGGGTTGGCCTCGCCCGAGCACCCGGGCGGCCGGCCCGGCATCGACGGACCTTCGGGGTCGAACCTGGGGAAGACCAGGGGGACGTTCTTGGCCGCCTCGACGTGGCCGCCGAAGACGTACTCCTCGAACGTGCGCACGTCGAGGAGCTTGACCTCGTCGGGGTCGGCCTTCCACATGTCGTAGGCCTCGTTGGGCGTCACGTAGAGCCCGAGGCTGGTCTTGTTCGAGTCGGGGACCTGTTGGACGTCCATCCGTGCTCCTCCTTCGCGGTCGCGGGCGGTCGGCGGGGGCCGCCGCCGCCCGCCGAGTTTGACCCGGCTACCCGAGCCGCGTGGCTTCGACTCGATCGGCCTCGGTCACTTCGGGGAGCTTGGCCGAGCTGCGCTTCTTCCACTCCTCCTCGAGCAGCTCCTCGGCCGCCTTCTCGAGGAACTCCGGCGCGGCCCACTCGTCCACGTCGAAGTCGTTCTTGATGTAGCCGTGGCTGAGCATGAAGTCCTTGCCGATCTTGATGGAGGCCAGGTTCTGCGGCGAGAGGTTGGGCACCATGTCGACGTGCTTGATGCCCTGGTAGGTGTCCTCGGCGTCGCGGTAGAACGTCTGCCGGTCGAGGATCACCGCCGCGGCGCTGCTTGTACTGGTTCGCCCAGCGCCCCACCTTGATCATGGCCTTCATGTAGGTGACGACGAGCTCGGGGTGCTCCTCGGCCATCACGTCGGTGCAGGTGATGACGGCGGGCGTGTTGGCGACCTGCAGGGTCCAGTCCGGGTAGTTGGACAGGTCCTCGATCGCCTTGATCTTGCCCGTGTCCTCCTGCAGGTGCTGGAAGACCTTGCTCTGCGTGTAGATGGCGTCGACCTTGCCGCCCAGCAGCGCCGTCTCGAGCGGGCGGAAGGCCAGGTCGTGCTTGTGGTCGCGTGTAGCCCAGAGCTCGGTACGGGTTGTTCATCGGCTCCAGCATCTTGGGGTCGTCGTACCAGTCGTCGGGGTACGGGAACTCCACGATCTCGACGTCGTCCATGGTCATGTCGTTGATGCGGAGCATGCTCTCGATGCCGATGTGCTCCGTTGATGCGCCACCAGTCGTTCTTGAGGTGTTCAGGCTCTTGGAGAGGCCGATCTTCTTGCCCTTGAGATCCTGCATCCGGTAGATCGGGTCGCCGGCCCGCACCATCATGCAGCCGCCCTCGTAGACCATGCGTCGCGCCCGAGCAGCCGCGTCCGGCGGATGTCGGCGTTCACCTGCGATCGGCGGGATAGAGGCCGCCGAAGCGGAAGAGGTTGTCGAGGTTGTGGATGTAGTGCGGGTACCAGTTGTTCTCGCGGCGGCTGCGGAAGTAGGAGTAGTCGACGCCGATCTTCTTGAAGTCCGTCTTGCACCAGCCCAGCTCCTGGTCGACGTTGTTGGCCGACACCATGCGGGCAGTTGGTGAAGAACACCTCGTTCCAGTTCAGATCGCACCGTCGAAACGGTCTTGCCTTTGAAGGTCGTCTGCGGCATGGCTGCTCCTCTGCTCAAAGTCCGTCGTGGTGCTCGCTTGTGGGCATGCCGGCTTCTTGCCAGGCGCTGATGCCGCCCTCGAGATTGGCGACGTCCTCGAACCCCAGGCTCTGGAGCGTGGCGGCGGCGAGGGCGGCTCGGTGTCCGGAGCGGCAGTAGACGATCACCCGGCGGGCCGGGTCCAGCGCCATATGTGGCGCGGGCTCGTGGCGTCGGCGACGAACTCCAGCACTCCCCGGGGCACCTGGATGGCGCCGCCGATGTGGTGCTCCCACTCCACAGGCTCGCGCACGTCGAGGAACACCGCCTTGCCCGCGGCGACCTCGTCGGCGGCGTCCTGCGGCGCTACGTCCTCGACCTGCGTCATGGCCTCGGCGACCAGCTCGGCGACTGTCTTCGGCATGGCGCCCTCCTTCTCTTCTCATCACTTGACTGCGGGAAATAGAGTAGTAGATTGCTGTAGTGTGCTACTTCTAACACTACTGTCAAGGCAGCGCAACTGTTCTCTGAAGACATAGGATGGAGCGCGGTGGGAGCCAGACCCAGACGAGCAACCGGAGGCCAGACTGTGCGAAGGCGACTCGACAACGGACGGCGCGAGGAGCTGCTCGACGGCGTCATGGACATCGTCGCCGCGCGCGGCTTCTCGGGACTCCGGACCGCCGAGCTGGCGCGCGAGCTGCACTGCTCGGAGTCGTCGCTGTACAAGATCGCGCCCAGCAAGGACAGCCTCATCGTGCTCGCCCTCAGTCGTTGGGGCGAGCTCGTCCTCGAGAGATCCGAGGCTCGCGCGCTGCGGGGCAAGACGGCCTCGGAGCGGGCGCGCCTGTACTACCTGGCCACGACGGAAGGCCTGCATCCCCTGTCGCTCGCGTTCCGCGGCGACGTCGAACGCTTCGAGTCGATCCGGGTGGCGTACCAGGTCATCTCGGACCGTTTCGTCGCCCGTTTCGTCAGTCTGCTCGACGACGCCGTGGCGGCGGGCGAGGTCAGGCCGATGAACACGCGGTTCCTCGGAGAACTGTTTCGCCAGGTCGCCCGGGCGATCCGCGACGAGCACGTCTTGAGGGCCAGCGAGCTGACCACCGAGCAGGCAGCGCTCGAGGTCGACAGCCTTATCTGGGACGGAATGCGCACCTAGACCACGGGCGACCGGCGTGGCGAGACGGAGCCACGACCAGTGCGCGATTTGGCCACCATTGGCGCTGCAGTGACATAGAATGCGACGGCGGCGCGAGCGTTCGCCGACTTCGTGACGGCTGAGGGCGGGGCTACAAGGGGCAGTGATGGCGGAACAGACGATTCCGGGAGGGCCGGCGCCGGGCGCCGCCGCGACCGCGGCGGCGGCCGCCGCCAGCAGCGGCTTCGTCCTGTTCCTGCTGGCGGCCGCCCAGTTCATCATGGCGCTCGACATGTCGGTCATGAACGTGTCGATCGCCACCGTGGCCAGCGACCTGCACACCACGGTCACCGGCATCCAGACGGCCATCACCCTGTACACGCTGGTCATGGCCTGTCTCATGATCATCGGCGGCAAGATCGGCGGCATCATCGGCCGGCGCCGCGCCTTCTCGCTCGGCTGCATCATCTACGCGTGCGGCTCGCTCACCACCGCGCTCTCGCCCAACCTCACCGTGCTGATCATCGGCTGGTCGGTGCTCGAGGGCATCGGCGCCGCGCTGGTGATGCCGGCCATCGTCGCGCTCGTCGCCGGCAACTTCGAGCCTCAGGACCGGTCCAAGGCGTATGGCCTCATCGCCGCCGCCGCCGCGATCGCGATCGCCGTCGGGCCGATCATCGGCGGGCTGGTCACGACCTATGCGTCGTGGCGCTACGTGTTCGTCGGCGAGGTGGTCGTGATCCTCGGCATCCTCGCCTTCGCCCGCAAAGTCGCCGATTCGCCGCCGACGAGACGGCCGCGTCTCGACCTCGTGGGCGCCTGCATGTCGGCGGCGGGTTTGGGGCTCATGGTCTACGGTGTGCTGCGCTCGTCGGAGTGGGGCTGGGTGAAGCCCAAGCCGGGCGGCACCTCGTGGCTTGGGCTCTCTCCGACGATCTGGCTGATCATCATCGGCAGTCTCGTGCTGTGGACGTTCATCCGCTGGGAGCATCGTGAGGAACGACTCGGCAAAGAGCCGCTGGTCGAGACAGCGATGTTCGGGGTCAAGCAGCTGACCGGCGGGCTCACCACCTTCTACTTCCTGTTTCTCGTGCAGGCGGGCGTCTTCTTCATCATCCCTCTGTTCCTCTCGGTTGTGCTGGGGATGACGGCGTCGCAGACGGGCGTGCGCCTGTTGCCGCTCTCGATCGGTCTGCTCGTCGCCGCCATGGGCATCCCGAAGCGGTTCCCCAAGGCTTCGCCGCAGCGCGTGTGCCGGATCGGGCTCTTCCTGATGATCGCCGGCCTCGTGCTCCTGATGTCGGGCATCGATCTCGACGCCGGCGCCGCCGTGGTGCTGATCCCGATGCTGCTGATCGGCCTCGGCATCGGCTCGCTCGCCTCACAACTGGGCGCCGTGACCGTGGCGGCCGTGCCCGACGAGAAGAGCGCCGAGGTCGGCGGCCTGCAGAACACGGCCACGCAGCTGGGCGCGTCGTTCGGCACGGCGCTCGCCGGGTCGGTGATGATCGCCGTGCTCACCGCGTCGTTCCTCGCGGGTGTCACGAACAACCCAACGATCCCGCAGAGCGTGAAGACTCAGGCCAACACCGAGCTGGCCGCCGGCGTGCCCTTCATCTCCGATGCCGATCTCCAGAAGGCCATGCAGGACGCCGGCATGTCGGCCGAGGTCACCCAGGCGGCGGTCGACGTGAACCGGCAGGCCCGCATCGACGGCCTGGATGCAGCGCTGGCGATCCTCGCCCTGGTCGGTTGCCTGGCGCTCTTCTTCACCGGCCACATACCCAAGAAGGCGATCACGGCGCCATCGGCGCCCGTATAGACCTATCCACGGCCGACCCGTCAGGGGAGGACGTTCGGGTACGACAAGGGCAGCGAAGCTGCCAACGACCAACGGAGGTATTGCATGACGTTCAACGGTGGGTTCATCTGGTCGATGATCTGGATCTTCTTCATGCTGATGTTCATCTGGATGTTCATCGCCGTCTTCGGCGACATCTTCCGGCGCAACGACATCCACGGCGGGACCAAGGCCCTGTGGATCATCTTCATCATCATCCTGCCGTTCCTCGGCATCCTGATCTACATCATCGCCCGGCCCAAGATGACCGAGCAGGACAAGGAAGACCTGCAGAAGGCGCAGGAAGCCCAGCGTCGCATGCAGGGCTACTCGGCCGCCGACGAGGTCGAGAAGCTCAAGAAGCTCCACGACTCCGGCGCTCTCACGGACGCGGAGTTCGAGGCGCAGAAGAAGGCGGCGCTCACGGCGGTCTGAGGCGGGATCGCAGCAGACACGCGCCTAGGACAGCGTGAAAGAAGAGGGCGGGGTGGCAGAGCCACCCCGCCCTCTTCGTCCTCACGGGGTTCGTCTCCACGGGACCGGTCGCGGCCCCGGTCGGCGTGAGCCTCAGGCCTCCTGCTTCTTCTGCTCGGCGAGCGCGTCCTTGAGCTCCTTGGCGGTCTGCTTGTCGGCCTCCTTGACCGCCTTCTTGTCGGCCTTGGCGAGCTCCTTCTCGACGGCGGCGACCCAGACCTCCTCGAAGACCGCGACGACGCCAGACGTGCCGGGCGGGATCGTCCCTTCGAGATCCTTCTCGAGGCCCTTCTCCTGATGGTGCTTGGTGAGCTTGCCGATCACGCCGCCGATCAGGCCGCCGACGACCATCGCGCCGAGGAGAGGAGGCGCGAACAAGCCGAGCACGAGACCGCCGGCCACGCCGATGGTGGAGCCCTTGAAGACGTCGTGGTCGCCGCTCTCCTTCACGTGCATCGTGCCGTCGGCGTCGCGGGCGACGAGGATCGCGCCGTCGATCATGATGACGCCCTCTCGCTGGGCTTTCTTGAGGGCGTCGAAGTCCGTCTTCGCTGCCGTCGGGTCGTTGTAGCCCGCGATATAGATATCGAGCGGTACGTCGTTCATCGTCTCTCCTCCGTGCGGTTTGGCTGGTGCCCGGCGTTTTCGCCGCGGCGATTGGTACCCCAACGTATCATCCGGGAAACGGTGCGGGAGGGCTCGGCCCAGCCGGGGCACGGTCGCGTGATGCTGTGCCGCAGCTCGGCGATACCCTGAGTCTTGCCGGGCGTGAACGTCTCGAGGCCTCACCGTCCCCGTCGCACGGATGTGTGAGATGCTGCACCAGGGCGAGGAGCCTGCCGACATCATGGATCAGTGCCGCGAGGGGGAAGACGATGCTCCAGGCGTTTGGTGAGAACCTGCCGCTGGCGATCGGTATCGCGATCAGCCCGGTGCCGATCATCGCCGTCATCCTGATACTGATGACGCCCAAGGCACGCGCCAACGGACCGGCCTTTCTCGGCGGCTGGCTGCTCGGCCTCGCCGTCGTCGGGGCGATCGTCCTGGTCGTGGTCGGATCGGTGGGGGTCGCCACGTCGAGCGGCGAGTCGAAGACCGTCGCCGCGATCAAGCTCGTGCTCGGCCTGCTGCTCCTGTTCCTGGCCTGGCGTCAATGGCACGGCCGGCCGAAGCCGGGCGAAGAGGCGGCCATGCCGAAGTGGATGAAGGCCCTCGACTCCTTCACGCCGGGCCGCTCCGTCGCCGTCGGGGCGCTCCTTGCGGGGGTCAATCCAAAGAACCTTATCCTCGATGCGGCCATGGCAGCCGGCGTGGCCGAGACCGGCTTGCCCGGGCCACAGCAGGCACTCGTCATGCTGGGGCTGATCGTCGTGGCGAGCCTGGGGCTGATCGTCCCGGTAGCCGCGTTCTTCCTGTATGGGGAGCGGGCGCGCGGCCTGCTGGACGAGTGGAAGACGTGGCTCGCCGGCAACAACGCCACCGTGATGGCGGTCCTGTTCCTCGTCTTCGGCGTCACGCTGGTCGGCAAGGGGATCGCCGGACTGTGACGCGATGAGTGCTTCCTTCGCCGCGGGGCTGTTCGGCGATCCTCAGCAGCTCGTCAGCCAGTGGGGGTACTTCATCGTCTTCGTGCTGGTCCTGGCACAGTGTAGCGGCGTGCCGCTGCCGGCGGTGGCGGTGCTGCTCGCCGCCGAGGCGGCCGCTCGGCGCGGCACGTTGACCCTCAGCTACGTGATCGTCGTCGGCAGCGCGGCGGCGGTCATGGGGAGCACGATCGGCTACGTCCTCGGCCGCCTCGGCGGTCGCGACCTGATGCTCCGCCTCGCCCGCCGGTTCCACGCGAGCGAGACCAGGGTGGATGCCCTCGAGCAGTTCTTCAAGCGCCACGGCGGCAAGACGATCTTCATCGGACGCTGGGTGATCTTCGTGCGGCTCTGGGGGTCGATCGCCGCGGGGGCCGCCCGCATGCCGGTCCCCGAGTTCATGTTCTACAACGTGACCGGCGGGATCCTGTGGGTCGCCAGCCTGGGCGTCCTGGCGTGGGTCGCCGGCAGCCTCGCCCGGGGGATCGCCGACTGGCTCGACATCGGCGCCTGGATACTGCTGCCGGTGATCGTCGCCGGCTTCGTGGTCGCGGCGAGGCGCCGCCGCCGCGCCCGGTCGGGGAGCCTGCACGGCCAGGCCTGACGCGCCGGCGGGTCGGCTGTCGGGCTCGACGGTCGTGCGCCGCAGGTGACCGGGGACGCGGCTTATCCCTTCGTTCCGCAGCGCTCGCCGTTCGCATTCCCGTTCGCATATAGTTGATACATCGCGCTGCCGGGGTAGAGAAGACGCGCAACGCGAGCCGGCGAGAACTCATGCGGCCGGGGGCCGGGCCGCTGCCCAAGGAGGGGACATGGTCAAACGCCAAACGGATGCGGCGAAGGGCGGCGCGCGCGCGGCGCGCAAGCCCCGTGCGACGTCAGCGCGTCCGCGCCGCGCGGCCCCGCCGCCGGTCCCACCCGAGTCGCCCGTCCGCATCGGCGTGATCAGCGACACCCATGGCTACATGGACCCGGTCGTGCTCGAGATCTTCGCCGGCGTGATCCACATCATCCACGCCGGCGACATCGTGGATCCGGGGATCCTCGAGGCGCTCGAGAGCGTGGCCCCCGTCACGGCCGTCTCGGGCAACATCGACGGGCCCGAGCTCGTCGAGCGGCTGCCGCGCGAGGTCGCGGGCGAGATCGGCGGCGTGCGGTTCGTCGTCGGCCACAAGCGCCGTCGACTGATGAAGCGCCTGGCCGCCGGCAAGATCGTGCTCGACCCGCCGGGACGGCCAGACGTGGTGATCTTCGGGCACGAACACGTGCCCTCGGCGATGTGGATCGACGGCACGCTGATGCTCAATCCCGGTACGGCGAGCTCTCCCGAAGAAGAGGACGACGGCCCGACGGTCGCCATCCTCGACCTGGCGCCGACCGGCCTGGCCGTGCGCTTCGTCCCGCTCGCGCGCCGGCAGGGTAACGAGGCCTAGGCGGCGCGTCGCCTCGCGCGGCGCACCCTGGGTTCCGGCGTCGGTCTCGCTTCCTCCGCCTGCGGCCGGAGGGCGGTGTGCGCCGCATACCAGGCGTGGTACCTGGCCACCAGCGGCGCAGACGAGAGCCCGTGCGCGATCACGCTCAGCGCGACGGTGCACGTGACGCAGGTCACGAGCAGGTCGCCGTCGGGCACGGTCTTCTCGAGCGTCAGCAGGGCGAAGACGATCGATGCCAGCCCGCGCGGCCCGAACCAGCCGAGGAACTCGAGGGTCGGCCTTCGCGCGCCGGCGCCGAGCATGGCGAGCGCGACCGGCGCCATGCGCACGAGCGTCAGGCTCAGCAGCGCGTACAGCAGGATGTGCCAGGTGACGTCGCCCAGCATCGGCCCGACGGCCATGGCCCCGAACCCGATCCAGACGGCGGCCGCCAACAGGTCGCCGGCGTCCTCGGTGAAGACGGTGAACGGCAGGCTGCGCACGCCGGCCACCCGTCCGAAGGTCATGCCGCCGACGAAGGCGGCGATGAACCCGCTGCCGCCGAGCCGCACGGCGCCCGCGTAGGCCGCGATCGCGGTCGCGAAGGTCAGCGCCTGCCCCCATGGGCCCTCGATCCAGCCGTGCCGGTCGGCAACGCGAGCGAGCCACCCGCCGATCAGCGCCGCGGCGATGCCCGCGACGAGGCCCCAGCCGATCTGGTCGACCGCCTCATGGACCACGGCCGACAGCGGGCCGGTGCGCAGCTCGGCGTTGCAGACGTCGACGAACACCAGGAAGAAGGGCACGGCGAGGCCGTCGTTGAGGCCGCTTTCGACGTTGAGGGCCTGGCGGACCCGCGCCGGCACACCCTCGTCGGTGACCACGCGCTGCCCGAGCGCGGCGTCGGTCGGCGACAGCATGATGGCGAGCAACGCGACCGAGGCGAAGGCGATCCCGGGGAAGATGACCAGCCCGGCGAGCGTGCCCACGACCATCGTGAGCGGCAGGCCGATGAGCAGCAGCCGCCCCGGCCAGGCGAGGTGGGCCCGCAGCGACCGCAGGTCGATGCGGGCGGCGTCGCCGAACAACACGAGCGCCAGCGCGATCTCCGCCACGCGTTCGGCCGTAGCGCTCTCGATCGGCACGTCCACCCAACCGAGGACCGAAGGTCCGACGAGGACACCGGAGACCATGAGGAACAGCGCCGCCGTGACGCCGCGCCGGTCCAGCGGTCTCGAGAAGGCGCCGTAGGCGACGAGAAGGGCGGAGATGACGATGAGCGCGAGCACGCGTCAGGGGCGCCGCTCGCGCCGGCGCGAGCGGCGCCGGACGCCGGCCACCGAAGCCGCCGATAGCGGACGTCCGATCGGGTCGATGAACAGCGTGCAGCTGCGCGAGTGATCGGGCACGGTGCCCTCGAGCACGGCGATCCGGTACGTGATGGCGTCGCCCTCGAGGGCGGGATCCTGCAGCACGAAGATGGCGTCCTCGAGCAGCTCGGCATCGTCGTCGAGGAACGACAGCACGGCGTTGGGCGGGTCCTGGGCGAAGCTGTCTTCGCCTTCGGCCCACAGCTCGACGAACTGCCTCGTGCTCAGGTGTCCGGCGACGTGCTCCGGCCGGTCCGAGAAGAACAACGTGGCGGGCGAGAGGCCGTGCAGCGTCATCCTCTCGCCGTCGAAGGTCATCTCGTGGGCCGACTGCACGAACATCGCGGCCATCTCTTCGAGCTGCTTCTCGATGTCGTCGGTCATCGGGATCGCCTCCTCGTCCTCCGTCGGTCGGCCGTGGCGCAGCGTTGCGACGGCATCGGACCGCTGCACCGAAGACACAATACCGCGCAATCGGCCTCAGGAAGTTCCATGCCGTCGATCACCGGCCTCGACGCGATCGTGCTTCCGGTCATCGCCTTCGCAATGCTCGGTCGTCGGGCCACCTCGTGGTCAGCGCCGACTCCGCGCTGGCGGCGATCACGGCGGCCGGCTTGGCGAGCATGGCGGCCGTGGGGTCACCGCAGACGCCGCCAGGTTCGACGCACCGTCAGACGTTCGCTTCCGGCGAGCGCCGCTTCCTCCCGTCGGCCGTGCTCGACGAAGTGGGCTTCATCGGGCGGCGCACGACTGCGAGAGCCGCCCCGCCTGCTCGCCCTCTCTCAGGTGGGCAAGCAAGGCGGGGCGAGGCTCCAGGAGTCGCGCTGCCGGGCTGAACGCCCCTTAGGCCTCCTGCTTCTTGGTCTGCGCGAGTGTCTTCTTGAGCTCGTCGGCGGTCTTCTTGTCGGCCTGCTTGACCGCCTTCTTGTCGGCCTTGGCGAGCTCCTTCTCGACTTCGTCGACCCAGATCTCCTCGAAGACCGCTACGACTCCCGACGTGCCGGGCGGGATCGTGTCGTCCGCAGCCTTGGCGATCTCCTTCTCCTGGTGGTGCTTGGTGAGCTTGCCGATCACGCCGCCGATCAGGCCGCCGACCACCATCGCGCCGAGCAGTGGCGGCGCGAACAGACCGAGCACGAAGCCGCCGGCCACACCGACGGTCGAGCCCTTGAAGACATCGTGGTCGCCGGTCTCCTTGACGTGCATCGTGCCGTCAGCGTCGCGACTGACGAGGATCGCGCCGTCGATGAAGACGATGCCTTGGCGCTGCGCCTTCTTGAGGGCGTCGAAGTCCTGCTTGGCCGCCGTCGGGTCGCTGTAGCCGGCAATGTACATATCGAGTGGTGCGTCGCTCATGGTTCCTCCCTGGATCGATGCCTGCTGGACGCGAACAGTCCGCACTGGACTGACGATGCTTCAATAATCTACCGTAGGGTAGAATGCCAAACATTCGGCTGAGCGCAAGACGAGACGGCGTCTTATCCGTCAACGCGCGGGCAGCAAGCAGAGGAGCTTCTATGGGCGGCAAGAGCCACGACGCGAACCTGGGCGCCTCAGTCGCGAAGAAGGACGGCGTTGAGCCCAAACGGACCCGTCATCCACGCGCCGAGACGACCGAGCGGATCCTCGACGCCGCCGAAGACCTGTTCTCGCGGCGAGACCCCGACAAGGTGACGGTCCGCGAGATCGCCGCGAAGGCGGGCGTCACGCATCCCGTGGTCCACGAGTATGTGGGCTCGAAGGCGGACATCGTGGCCGCGGTCATCGAGCGCGGCGCTCCCCGGCGCCAGCACCTGATGATCGAGCACCCCGACTTCTTCGAAGCCCTGCCACTTGTCTCAGGGGACGTGCTGGAGCGACGGGTGCACTCCCGCTCGGTGGTGCGAGCGGCGATGGACGACAGAAGGTATGAGGCGCTGGAGGACCGCATCCGCAGCGGCCAGATGCTGCTCGCCCTGGCGGGGAAGTCGCTCGACGAGGGTGCGTCCCGGCCGCCGGCCGCCGCCCCCATAGATCCGAGGTTCGCACTTGCGGCGACGACGGCGCTGGTCTACGGGTGGGTGGCGATGGAGGACTGGCTGGTCCAGTTCTACGACCTGATGGACGAGGACCCCGCCGATTTGCGTACCCGACTTGTTGCCCTTGTCGCGCAAGTCGCGGGTCTGGCGTTCCCGCCGTCAGCGGAGGCGGCCGCCTCCGCGCCACCCGGCACACCGCGCAAGGGGGAGTGATGGCCACTCAGAGCACAGCGGGGTCGAAGGCGGCAACCGCGGCGGCCGCGGGTGCCGGCCTGATCCTCTTCACCCTCGCAGCCGGCCAGTTCCTCATGGCCCTCGACATGTCGGTCATGAACGTGTCGATCGCCACTGTGGCCAAAGACATCGGCACCACCGTCACCGGCATCCAGACGGCCATAACCCTCTACACGCTGGTCATGGCCAGCTTCATGGTCCTCGGGGGCAAGATCGGCAGCATCATCGGCTTCAAGCGGGCATTCACCATCGGCTGCATAATCTACGGTTGCGGTTCGCTGACCACGGCGCTCGCGCCCAACCTCACGGTGCTGATCATCGGCTGGTCGTTCCTCGAGGGTATCGGCGCCGTGCTCATCATGCCGGCCATCGTCGCCCTCGTGGCCAGCAACTTCCCGCCCGCGGCGCGGCCCAAGGCCTACGGCCTCGTCTTCGCCGCGGCGGCGATCGCCGTCGCCGTCGGGCCGGTGATCGGCGGCTTCTTTACCACCTACTTCTCCTGGCGCTACGTCTTCGCCGGCGAGGTTCTCATCGATATCGGCATCCTGATCCTGGCGCGTCGCGTCGCCGACTCACCGGTCGCGCACCGTCCGCACCTCGACCTCATCGGCGTGGTGGTCTCGTCGGCCGGGCTCGCGCTCTTCGTGATCGGCGTGCTCAAGTCGTCGACCTGGGGCTGGATACTGCCCAAGGCCGGTGGGCCCTCATTGTTCGGCCTCTCGCTGACCATCTGGTTCATGCTCGGCGGCCTCTTTCTGCTCTGGCTGTTCCTGCGCTACCAGCGACGCCTCGAGCGCAACGGCAAGGAGCCGCTGATCTCGCCGTCCCTGCTGCAGAACCGGCAGCTCACCGGAGGGCTCATCACGTTCCTGTTCATGTTCCTGATCCAGTCCGGCATCTTCTTCATCGTGCCGCTGTTCCTCTCGGTGGTGCTGGGCTTGTCGTCGATCGCGACCGGGGTGCGCCTGCTGCCGCTTTCGCTCTCACTGCTGCTTGCGGCCGTCGGCATTCCGCGCTTGCGCCCTCACGCCAATCCACGCCGCGTCGTGCGTATCGGCTTGCTGGCGCTGATTGGCGGCATCGTCGTGCTGATCGCGAGCCTCGAGCAGGGCGCCGATGCCTCCATCGTCATCGTCCCGCTGCTGATTGTCGGCTTTGGCATCGGCGCCCTGGCGTCACAGCTCGGCGCCGTGACTGTCTCTGCGGTACCGACCGAGAAGAGCTCCGAGGTCGGCGGCGTGCAGAACACTGCCACCCAGCTCGGCGCCTCGCTCGGGACCGCCCTGGCAGGCTCGATCCTCATCGCAGTCCTCACGGCCTCCTTCCTGAGCGGCGTCCAGAACAACCCCAACGTGCCACAGCAGGCCAAGTCGCAGGCCACCACGAAGCTCGCCGCGGGCGCGCCCTTCATCTCCGACAAGGACGTCAAGGCGCGCATGTCCGCGGCCGGTCGCTCCCAGGCGGAGATCGACGCTGCCGTCAAGCAGAACGACGCTTCGCAGATCGACGGCCTGCGCGCGGCGCTCTCGGTGCTGGCCGTCATGGGCGTCATCGCCCTGTTCTTCACGGGACGCATACCCAAGAAGGAACCCGGCTCGGAGCCGGCGCCGGCGTAGAAGCCGGGCAAAGGTGTCGATCCTCAAGGAGGTCTGGACATGGTCGCAGTAGTTGTCGCAGCATTGGCGTTCTTCTGGTGGCTGATCTTCGTACTGGCGTGGGCTGTGTTCCTCGTGATCACGGTCACCATCGCGCGGAGCAAGGGTCGCAGCGGGCTCCTGTGGGGCATCATCGCCTGCTTCCTCCCGCTGATCGCCATCATCATCTTGCTCCTGCTCCCTGACCGCTCGCGCGCGTACCAGGAATGACAAGAAACGACCGGGTCGGGCGGAATGCACCCCAGAGCAACAGCGTCGGTGACACGATTTCCGATCGGCACAGACCGGGCGGCCCTCACGGAAGCGTCGTTTGTCCTGCGGCGGCGTGAGGGTGACCTGCGTGTGACCGAACGCGCCGATCGGCCCCAGATCTCTGGTTCTGCGCCTGAGGCCGCCTCGGTCGCATCGCCCAGCTTCCTTCGAGCGGACGAATCGCGGACTCCGAAGCGCACTGCCCCGAACGGCAAGGCCTCACCAGGGTCGCGCAGCGCCGCCTCGCCATCGCCCCACCCCGTACCGGCAGACGGCAGGGCCATGGGCGCTTCCGCCGCGATCAGCATCGGCGTGATCAGCGACAACCACGGCTTTCTCGACCCCACGGTCCTCGAGCACTTCGCCGGCGTCGTCCACATCATCCACGCTGGAGACATCGTCGACCCGGAGATCCTTACGGCGCTAGAGACCGTTGCGCCGGTGACCGCCGTGGCCGGGAACATGGACTCCGGCGACCTTGGTGCATCCCTGCCTCGCGAAGTGGCGGGCCAGGTCGCCGGGGTGCGATTCGCTCTCGGTCACAAACGCAAGCGTCTCCTGAAACGCCTGGCCGAGGGCAAGGTCGAAGGCAACCTGGAGGGCGCGACTCCCGCTCTCGTGGTCTACGGCCATGATCATGTGCCGGCTGCGGCATGGGTCGAAGGCACGCTGTTCCTGAACCCCGGCAGCGCCAGCGCCCCGCATGAAGAGGACGACGGGCCCACTGTGGCTATCGTCTCGGTCGGACCGGCTGGCCTCGCCGTGTGCTTCATCCCCCTCGAACATAGGGAAGCTGACGAGGCGTTCGCGACCTGACCGTCGCAGGGCGACATCAACCCTCTCACGGAGGCCTCAATGAGTGAGGAGCCGGGTCTGCAGCCCGCAGGAGACAGTACGTCAGAGCGGGAGAGTCACTTCCTGCCGCTCGACCGCTTCAACGCCTTCTCCGACGGCGTCTTCGCCATCGCCATCACACTGCTCGTGCTTGAGATAGCTGTTCCACACGCGGGAGTTCAAGTGTTGCCGGCGCTGCGCGAGCAGTGGCCCGAGTTCCTCGGCTACTACATCAGCTTCGCCTTCATCGGTGGCATCTGGATCGCGCACTCCGGCGTGACCAGGTTCATGAAGCATGGGGACGCAGAGTCGTTCTCGCTGAACCTGCTGCTGCTGCTGTTCGTCGGCCTACTGCCCTTCAGCACGGCGCTCATGGTCACGCACCTGACCGGGGTCGACGCCGAGATCGCGGTGGTGCTCTATGGCGTCAACCTGCTGCTCGCCTCGCTTGTGCTCAGCCTGCTCATCCGCTACCTCGCGCGAGAACCGTCGCTGCTCGTCGATGTCATCGCTGAAGGCTCGCTGCGGCGCATCACCCGGCAGCGCTGGACCTCTCTCGGACTGAGCGTCCTCGCAATCGCCGTGGCGCTCGTCGCCCCGAAGGTCGCGGTCGGTCCTCTACCTCGTCGAGACCACGCTGCTGCTGATCATCCCGTTCCTCGGGCTGCGCCGGCATCGCCGCGAGCCGAATGCGGGGTAGTCGCCCCCTGCACATGCCCCTGGCGCACCGAAGTCCATAGGCGCTGTCACTCACACCGCAGCGTCGCGCGGGCGGGGCGGCCGGCTCCAGCCGGCCGCCCCGCCCGCGCGCGCTCCTACAGTCCGCTCGGCGTCGGGGTGGACGTCGAGGCCAGCGGCACGAGGATCGTGACCGAGCTGCCCGGCACCGCCAGCACGCCGGCCGACGGCGACTGCGCCGTCACCGTGCCCGTCGCGCCCGACACCCCGGTCACCTGCTGGACGATGGCCGTGAACCCGGCGCTCTGCAGCGTGCTGACCGCGGTCGCCTGCGGCTGCCCGACCACGTTGGGCACGGCGGCCGGCGTGGGACTGGCGGCGGGCTGGGCGCCGATCGAGACGGTGAAGGCGACGCGCGTGCCGGCCGGCGCCGACGTGCCGGCGCCCGGCACCTGGTCGATCACCTGCCCGGCGGGCACGGTGGAGCTGTAGGCCGAGACGATCACCCCCACGGCGAAGCCGGCGCCGGTGATCGCGGTGGTCGCCTGCTCGCGCGTCATGCTCGCGAGGTCGGGCACGGCGCCGACCGAGGCGCCGACCACGACCAGGTCGACCTTGGCGCCTTTGACCGACGTCGCGTCGGCGGCGGGGAGCTGGCTGAGGATGGTGCCTTGCGGCGCCGACCCCTGCTGGTAGGCGACGGTGCCGAGCCTGAAGCCCGCCTGGTCGAGGGTGGTGGTGGCGTTCGCCAGTGTCTGGCCGACCACGTTCGGGACGGTGGCCGGCTGGGCGGCCGACGGCGAGGACGAGAACACGCCGGCGCCCCACAGCACCAGGAGGATGGCCACGGCGGCGGCGGCGACGCCGCCGACGATCCAGGGCCAGAGCGGCCGGCGCTTCGCGTAGGTGGCGGCGGCCGGGCCGGCGGCTGCGCCGCCGTCTGCCGCCACCTTCTCCAGCGCCCGCGCCATCGTGTCGCCGTCGGCGTACCGGTCCTCGGGCGCCTTGCGCAGCGCCGTGACGATGACCGCCTCGAGCGCCGGCGAGACCGCCGGGTCGATCTCGCGCGGCGGCACCACCGGGCGCTCGACGTGAGCCTGAGCCGCGGCGAACGCGTCGGGTCCGTCGAAGACGAGCTCGCCGGTGGCCAGGCGGTAGAGCACGGCGCCCAGCGCGTACGTGTCGGAGGCCGGGGTCAGCGTCCGGCCCATCACCTCTTCGGGGGTCGTGTACCACGCCGCCGACGAAGGGTCCTTGGCGGTCAGGTCACGGCCGCCCTGCGCCCGGGCGAACCCGGCGTCGGTCACCTTGACGCCGTCGACCGTCCTGACGAGGGTCGACGGCGTGACCCCGCCGTGCACCATCCCCGCGACGTGCAGCGCGCCCAGGCCGCGGGCCGCCAGCATGCCGTACTCGGCGACAGTCGCCGAGGGCAGGCGCACGCCGTCGGCGATGAGCTGCCCGAGGTCGTTGCCCTCGGTCAGCTCGGTCGCGACGTACACGTAGTCGCCCTTGTGCTCGGAGCCGTAGACGGCGGCGAGGTTCTCGTGGCGGATCGCGCCCTGCGCGGCGACCTCGTGCAGGAAGGCCGCGGGGTCGAGCGGGGCGACGGCCTTGACCGCCACCTCCTGGCCCTCGGGCGTGATCGCGCGGCGGGCGCCGACGGCGTCGCCGGGCGGCAGCTCGCCGGTCACTCGGAACCGTGTCTCGAACTCGGTGCTCACAACGGCATCTCCTTGCGCCCGGACAATACAACCACGCGCTACAGGGGTAGTAAAGATGACGGCCGCCGGGCCGCGGGACGGCGGGTCGAGCCGTCGCAGTCCGGCGGGCATCGGGTTTAGGGGCGGCCACGCCCCGCGAACAATCCAGTCAGGACCGTCGTTCACGCTCGACTCTTCGGGCCTCACCGGCAGGAGGCTTGCCATGCTGGACACGTTGCGTCAACTCAAGGTCGCCAGGGTGCTCTTCGATGAGGAGCACGGAGAGGCGTGGTCGATCCGGCCCGAGGCGGCCGCGGCCATGCAGCCGGGCCATCCCGCCGACTCGTCGTACGCGGGCGCGGCCGCCGTCCTGGCGGCGCGCGATTTCGAGGTCGCGGTGCACAGCGGCGGTCCGCTCACGCCCGAGGCCCTCGGCGATGTCGACGTGCTGGTGATCGCGCATCCCTCCGAGGCGCGCTGGGAGCACACCGTCAACGCCAACCCGCCGGTGTTCGCCGCCGCCGAGCTCGACGCGATCGAGGCGTTCGTCGAGCGCGGAGGCGGCCTTCTCGTGCTCGGCGAGGAGGAGCAGGACAAGTACGGCAACAACCTGAACGAGCTGCTGGCCCGCTTCGGCCTGCGGGTCGAGCACCGCATCGTGTTCGACTACGAGCGCTCGGACGGCACGCCGACGTGGGTGGTGGGCGAGGCGGCGCCCGGCGCCGCCTCGCCCACCCTCCTGCACCGCGTCGGCGAGGTCACGTTCGCCCGCGCCGGTACGCTGGTGGCAGAGGACGAGTCGGCCATCCTGGTGCGCACGAGCGACGCGGCGGACCCGCCGCGCGCCGGGCTGCTGGCAGCCGTCGCGCGCGGCGCCGGCCGCGTCGTGGCCGTGGCCGACTCCGACCTGTTCGGCGACGACTTCTTCGACCGCGAGGCGCACCAGCGCCTGTGGCAGAACGTCATCTACTGGCTCGGCCTGCCCGCCTTCGAGGCGGAGCGCGAGCCGGTCGCCTCGCCGGCGGCGGCCGACCCGGCCTGGCTGCACCTCAAGGAGGCGACCAACGCACTGCGCGCGCTGCAGGAGCCGAACGGCGAGGTCGATCTCGCCGAGCACGGGGCGAGCAAGGTCCGCGAGCACGTCGAAGCGATGACCACGTCGATCGCCGGCCTCGCGCCGCGGTTCCCGCACGAGGCCGACTACCTCGCCCAGGTGCGGGCCGACCTGGCCGCGTGGGTCGACGGCGGCTGCGCCAAGCCGGACTTCCGCGCCTCGCTGGCGCTGTTCCGGCCCGAGCAGCATCGGATCGACGGCCTCGAGAGCCTCGTCGTGTTCCCCATGTACACGCCCAACGGCTCGCCCGACACGCGCTTCGAGGCGCTGATCGTGCGCACGCCGTGGCCCGAGTTCATCGACCGCCTCGAGCGCGAGAGCTACGACAACGACAAGTTCGTGCCGGTCATGCTCGTCGACAACACCGACGGCTACGACAGCGAGTGCGCCGTGCTGTTCCCCGAGACGGTGAGCGTGGCCGAGCGGCCGACCAACAACTTCGGCGGCATCTTCTGCGACCGCGAGTCGGCCCGGTTCCGCCGCACCATGAGCGTCGCCCACGGGGCCCTGCGCATCGACCTGCCGCCCGACGCGGTCGCCCTGATGGCCTCGGCCGACCTGTCGCTGCAGACCTACATCCTCTGGGACATCATCCACGACAGCTGGCACAGCCACGGCGACCTGCCGTTCGACCCGTTCATGATCCGCCAGCGCCTGCCCTACTGGATGTACTCGCTCGAGGAGCTGCGCGTGGACCTGTCGGCCTACGTCGACGCCGGGCGGCTGGCGCGCGAAGGGTTCCCCTTCGCGCGCTACGTGCAGTACGCGATGCTCTTCGACCGCATCGTGCGGTTCCCGATCACCGGCAATCGCGTGCGCAACTACGACGGGCTCGGCGGGCAGCTGCTGTTCGGGTTCCTGCACCAGAAGGGCGTGGTCGCGTGGACCGACAACCGGCTGGTCGTGGACTGGGACAACGTCGAGGAGGCGGTCGCGGAGCTGCGCGACCGCCTCTCCGAGCTCTATCGAGACGGCATCGACCTGAGCAAGGTCTCGTACTGGTCGGCGGCCCACGACCTGGTGGCCGAGTACGTCACGCCGAACGTCGCCTCGCAGTGGACGGCGGCGGGCCGCACGCTGAGCGACGAGGGTGACCCGAAGGCGTGGATCGACCGCGTGCTCGACGACGAGTTCCCGCTCAGCATGTTCTACGAGCAGGTCCGCAAGAAGCTGGAGGCGCCGGCGCCGGTGGCGGTCGGCTAGCGCCGACCGCCGGCCCCGCCGGCGCCCTTCCGGTTCGACCCTAAGGCTCGATCCGGAACGAGGTCGTGATCGGCGTCGCCGGCCGGAGCATCGCCCAGACCGGGCAGAGCTTCTCCTCGGCGAGCTTCACCGAGTGCTCGACGATCTCGGGATCGAGGTCGTCGCCGTGCACGACGAGCTCGACATCGATGGCCGTCAGGACGGTGGGGTGCTCGTCGCGCCGGTCGGCGCGCACGGCGACCTCCATGCCGGTCACGTGCTGCTCTCGCTTGGCGAGCAGCATCGGCACGGTGTTGCCGATGCATCCGGCGAGGCTGGAGAGCAGCAGCTTGAGCGGCGTCAGGCCGGCCACCGGCTGCCCCGGCTGCAGCGGGTAGTCCATCATGACGCTGTGGTCGCCGTCGCCGGCGGTCACGCGCATGCCTCCCTGGTACGCGGCGTCGATCGTGAGCTCGGTCGGCATGGGGGTCCCCTCTCCTCGTGGCGGTGACGTGCTCCCGTCGTCACGCCAAGTACACCACTCGTGAGGGCAGCTGTCGTCCCGGCGTGGGCGCTCGAGTCCCGTCCCGCGCGTGGGCCTCGCGGACGCGCCGGCCGCTACCTCGTGAAGTAGTCGATCAGCGTCTGTTCCTCGCTCGCCGACACGACCGCGCCCTTCTGCACCATCTGGTCGATCAGCGTCTTGGCCTGCGCCGGGTCGGCGATGGTCATCCCGACCGGGGCCTGGTGGCAGGTGCCGCAGCGCGCGTTCAGGAGGTCGACGGCGGCGGAGGCGCCGGCACCCGACGAGCCCGAGCCACTCGAGCCCGTTCCGGAGCCGCTGCCGGTGGTCGAGCCTTGGTTCTGCGCCAGCGAGGCCTGGAAGCCGGCGATCAACTCCTGTTTCTGGGCGTCGGTCAGCCGGGCGGCAGAGTGCATCAGCTTGTATGGCAGCGGCGGCATCCTGCCGTCGATGGCCCGCTGCAGCTCCTCGACGCTCAGGCCGCCGTTCCAGTCCGAGAAGTTCAGCCGGGTCCGTCCCTTCGTGGCGTCGTGCTGGGCGAGCCACGAGAACGGGGCGATCTTCACGGCCCACCACGCCTTCGTCTCGTTGCTGTGGCAGTCGTAGCAGGCCGCCTTGGCGATCGCCTCGGCCTGGGGCGACGACCACTTGAAGGGGTTCGCGGCGGCCGTGCCGGTCAGGGAGTGCCCGTAAGGGATGAACTGGATCAGGACGAACAGGACCAGGCCGCCGCCGAGCACCCAGAGGGCCGGTTTGAGCCACGAGCGGCGACGAGGGGGTTGCGCGGTGAGCGTCGTGTACGGACGGTCTGTGCGGGGGTGGGAGGAGCTGGCGCGCGTCGAGCGCGAACGTTTCCGGGGCAAGCTGACGCTCCTTGTGATCGTGGGACCGAACGACGGGCGTGAGTATACAGGACAACTACGCTCCGCTTAAGCGGGTGAACAATCCTTCACATGTCGGGCGTGCCAGAGCCGGGGACACGATGCGGATGGCCGCACGGCTGCGGGGCGGGGAGGCGCAGCCTCCCCGCCCCGCCCTCGTTGCTGTGACTACGGCGACGCCGTCACCGTCGGGGTCGGCGACGGTCCCGTCGAGACGAGGATCGTGACCGACGTGCCCGGCGCCGCCACGACACCGGCCGATGGCGTCTGGTCGATCACCGAGCCCGACGGCACGGTGTCACTGGGCTCCTTGACGACGACCACCGCGAACCCGGCGCTCTGCAGGGCGCTCGTGGCCTCCGCCTGAGTCTGGCCCGTGACGTCGGGGACGGCCACTGGCTGCGGGCTGCTGGACGGCTTCGGTCCCGCCGACACGGTGAGCGCGATCTGCGAACCTGCCGGCGCCTGCGTGCCGGCGGCCGGCGCCTGGTCGGTCACCTGCCCCTTGGGTACGCTCGAACTGTTGACGGCGCTGATCGTCCCGACCGCGAAGCCGGCGTTGACGATCGCCGCCGAGGCGGCCGACTGCGACATGCCGACCACGTTGGGCACAGCCTTGACAGAGGTGCCGACCGCGACGACGTCGACCGACGACCCGTCCTTGACCGACGAGCCGGCGCTCGGGCTCTGCGAGAGGATCGTCCCTTGGGCGCCTTGGCCCTGCTGGTAGTTGACGGTCCCCAGCTTCAGGCCGGCGTCGGTCAGCGTCGTGGTCGCCTTTTGCAGCGACAGGCCGGTGACCCTGGGGACGGTGACCGACCCCTTGAAGACGCCGGCCGCCCAGAGGATCAACAGCGCGATGAGCGCCGCCACGACGACGCCGCCGACGATCCACGGCCAAGCCTTCTTCTTCTTGCGCGCCGGCGCCGCAGCCGGTGCCGGCGTGACGGGTGGCGGCGTGGGCCTGGGCATAACGGCGGTCGCGGCGGCTGCGCCCGCGGCCGCCGGCGCCACCATCGTCGCCGCGCTGCTCGCCACGTCCTCGAGCGCGCCGGCGAGCGCGCCGCCCGTCGGGTAGCGCTCCGCCGGCCCCTTGGCCAGGCAGCGAAGGATGACGGTCTCGAGCTCGGCTGAGATCGAGGGGTCGATCTGGCGCGGCGGCACCACCTGGGCGCCGAGGTGCCCGTGGGCGACGGTGGCGGCGTCGGGCCCGTCGAACGGCAGGCGCCCGGTCGCCAGCTCGTAGAGGACGACGCCCAGCGAGTAGACGTCGGAGGCCGGCGTCAGGGACTGCCCGCCGGCCTGCTCGGGGCTCACGTACCAAGCCGCCCTCGCCGGCGCGCCCGGGCCCAGGTCCGCGCCGCCCTGCGCCTGTGCGATCCCGGCCTCGACCAGCTTGATGGTGCCGCTGGCGGTGCGGACGATCGTCGACGGCTTCACGCCGCCGTGGACCACGCCGTGGGCGTGCAGCACGGCGAGCGCCGACGCGGCCTCGATGCCCAACCCGGTCACGGCGGCGGCTGGTTGCTCATGGCCGAGGGACGTCACACCGGTGAGTTCCTCACCCTGGACCAGCTCGACCGCGACCACGACCGCGTCGCCCTTGCTCTCCCAGCCGAGGACGGCAGGCAGGTACGGGCTGCTCGCGGCGCTCATCGTCGAGACCTGCCGGGCGAACGCCTCTGGGTCGCGCGCCCGCACGGTCAGCAGGGCGACCTCGGTGCCGTCGGAGGCGACGGCGCGGTCGGCGTGGGCCGCGTCGCCTGCCGGCAGTTCGCCGACGACACGGTAGGACTCCTCGAATCCGGCGCTCATGGTCGCCTCCAGTGGCGTGAAGGGCGGGTGGTCAGGCCGATACTTCCCGAATGCGGCCGTACGCTACCACCGGGAGGCGGGGCGAAGGTACGGCTGGGGCCGCGTGATCACGAACGCCATCGACAGTCTGCGACACGGCCCTGGGGGGAATCCTCTGTCGCGACCACGCCCGCCTCGCTGGGGCAGACAAGCTGCACGCTACGCGAAGGAATGGACAGACCATGAGCACAGCCAGCATCAGCGAATCGCTGCAGAAGATCGACGACGCCTTCGCCGCCGACCCGGAGAAGGCGCACTCCAAAGGCGTTCCTGCCACGGCACGGCTCGTAGACGGGTTGCGTTTCGACGTCAGCGGTCCGGGCGGCGAAAGGGTCTCCACGGACATGCCCGCCGCGCTGGGCGGCACGGCGAGCGCGCCGGCTCCAGGATGGCTGCTCCGTGCGGCGTTCGCCTCGTGCACGGCCACCGTCATGGCGATGCGGGCGGCCCGACTGGGTCTCGAGCTCTCGACGCTCGAGGTCACGGTCGAGAGCGAGGCGGACCAGCGCGGGCTGCTCGGACTCGGTGAGAAGGTCTCCGCGGCGTTCACGACGATGCACATCCTGGTGAGGATCGGGGCGGACGGGGTGGATCCCGAGGAGTTGCGGGCACTGGCGACCTGGGGCGATGATCACTCACCAGTCGCGTGCACCGTGCGCGAATCCCCCGTGACAACCTTCGAGGTCGACGTCGTCTGAGCCCGCTCAGAGTCAGGAATCCCCGGCTGGGGCGGGGAGGCGCAGTCTCCCCGCCCCAGCCTTCCGTGGGCCAGAAGCCTTCAGCCCATGAGCAGGGACTGCACCCGCATCATGTAGTCGTTCAGGTTGGCCGCGTACTCGGGCGCGCCGTCGATACGCACGAAACCCTTTCCCACGCCGTCGACGAACTCGACCTCGCGGTTCATGACCGCCAGCGCTCCGTCGGCGCCATGGAAGCGGAAGTGGACGAACGGCCGTCGGCGCGCGTAGAGGCCGCGGCCGGCCTTGGTCTGGCCGGCGCGTACGCGCAGGTAGGCGGCGATCCCCTCGGGCTCGACCGAGAACTGGTAGATGCGGTCCGGCTGCTTGGCCGTCCAGCGGCGCATGTCGGGGTCGCCGCCCTTGTTGTACTGGCTGAGCGCGGTCGTGATCATGTACAGCGTGAGCTTGACCTTGAGCGCCCGCTTGGCCGGCTTCTTGGGATGCGAGGTCGGGAGCATCAACTTGAGGCCGAGCAGCAACTGCAGCACCTTCGCCACGAGCCCCGGTCGCTTCAGTCCCTTGATCCCGGGCAGCACGGTCTTGCCGGCAAAGAAGTCGTTCAGCTTGGCCAGCGAGGGGAACGACAGCGTCATGTCGGGAACGAGCAGGTCGTCGGTCGCGAACCCCTGCAGAACCGTCACCAGACCGCGGTCGAAGCGGATGTAGGCGCCGACCGGGTGCGGCTGGTTCTTCGCCACGAACTGGACGGTGGCGACGACGTTCGCGAAGCGCCTCGTCGTCGCCGGGTCGTCCTCGACCATCACCTTCACCGTGGGCAGGGCCGCGCGCAGGTAGATCTGCGCCCGCAGGTACTCACGGGTCTGCGCCTGGGGGAGGTCGGCGAGGTCGTGGGGCGGGGGCGCCGCCGCAGGCGGCGCCCCCGCCGCCCGGCCATCGACCGTCACGCCCGCCTGCTGGACGGGCCGCTTCTCGCCCATCAGACCTCGTCCTCCCAGTCCTCGTCGGCCTCGAACTCGCGGCCCAGCAGCTCGCGCACGCGGGCCACGATGCCGTCGGTGTCGAGCCCGTAGAACGAGTAGAGGTCCTCGGGGTAGCCGACCTCGCTGTAGCAGTCGGGCAGGCCGACCTTGCTGAAGGCGCAGCCCTTGCCGCTGGCGGCGATCACGTCGGCCACCGCGGTGCCCAGCCCGCCGATCACGTTGTGTTCCTCCACGACGAGGATGCGGCGCGTGTCGACCACGGCCTTGAGGATGGCCACCTCGTCGATCGGCTTGATCGTGTGCACGTTGAGCACGCGCACGCTCAAGCCGTCCTGGTCGGCGAGCAGCCGGGCGGCGTCGGCGGCGTGGTACACGGCGACGCCGCAGCAGACCACGGTGATGTCGGTCCCTTCGCTGACGGTCACCGCCTTGCCGAGCTCGAAGCCGTAGTCGTCGCTCTCGTAGTAGGTCGGCTCGAAGCCCCGGCCGAGACGGATGTAGACGGGGCCGGGGCGCTCGACGGCGGCGCGCACCGCGTTGGCCGTCTCCCAGCCGTCGGCCGGCACGATCAGGGTCATGTTGGCCAAGGCTCGTTGGATGGCGATGTCCTCGGTGCAGTGGTGGGTCGTGCCCGCCTGCCCGAACGACACACCGCCGTGCGTGGCGATGATCTTCACGTCGAGGTTCTGGTAGCAGATGTCGGTGCGCACCTGCTCGAGCGCGCGCATGCTGGCGAACGCGGACATCGTGCTCACGAACGGGATCAGGCCGGTGCGTGCCATGCCGGCAGCGATGCCGAACAGGTCCTGCTCGGCGATGCCGACGTTGAACACGCGCTCGGGGTACTTGTCCTGGAAGACGCCGATCTTGGTGCTGCGCGCCAGATCGGCGGTCAGGGCGACGATGCGCGGGTCGGCCTCGGCCAGCTCGCAGAGAACGTGGCCGTAGATCTCGGCCTGGGTGAGCGTGTTGGCGTCGTAGACGTTCCAGGTTGTGCCGGTGACCTCGGGCATCACGCACCTCCCGCGATCGAGGCCTTGGCCCTGGCGGCGAGCTCCGAGTCGATGCTGCCGTAGTGCCACTTGACCTGGTCTTCCATGAAGTCGACGCCCTTGCCCTTGACGGTGCGGCAGATGATCACGCTGGGCGCGCCTTCTTCCGCCTGCGCCGCCTCGATGGCCTCGCCGATGGCCGCGTAGTCGTGCCCGTCGATCTCCTGCACGTGCCAGCCGAAGGCGCGCCACTTGTCGGCCAGCGGCTCGAGGCTCATGACGTCTTCGGTGAGGCCGTCGATCATCATCCCATTGCGGTCGACGAACGCCGTGAGCGTGTCGAGCCGGTAGTGGTGCGCGGCCATCGCCGCCTCCCACACCGAGCCCTCGTCGCACTCGCCGTCGCCGAGCAGGCAGTAGGTGCGCCAGGTCTGTCCCTGGAACCGGGCGCCGAGCGCCATCCCCACCGCCATCGACAGGCCGTGCCCAAGTGACCCTGTGCTGGCGTCGACGCCGGGCACCTTGTTGCCGTCGAGGTGCATGCCGAACGGGCTCTTGAAGTGGTTGAACTCCTTGAGCAGCTCGGGGTCGAAGTAGCCTTTGTCGGCGAGCACGCACGACAGCCCCACGCCGCCGTGTCCCTTGCTGAGCACGAAGCGGTCGCGCTCGGCCCAGCCGGGGTCGTCGGGCTTCACGTCCAGGTAGTGGTAGTAGAGCGCCACGAGCACGTCGGTCATGCTCAGGGCGCCGCCGATGTGCGCCCCGCCGGCCCAGACGGTGACGTCGACCATGTCGGCGCGCAGCCCTGCCGCCTTGGCCTGCAGGCGCTTGATCTCGTCGGCTTGCAGTGGCATCAGCTTCCCCCTTGCCCCTCGGGGCTGTCCGCGACCGCCGCGAAGGCGTCGTCGACGATCGCCAGCGTGCGCTCCAGGTCGTCTGCGGTGTGAGCGCAGCTCATGAACCAGTTGTGGTGCGACATGAAGTAGGCGCCGCGACGCGTCGCCTCGCTGCAGAAGCGCTGGTGCAGCATCATGCTGGGGTCGTCGGTCAGGCGCAGGTAGGGCATGCTCGGCACGCCGGTGACCTTCAGGTGGTAGCCATACTTGCCGGCCAGGGCCTGCATGCCCTCGGTCAGGCGGCGGCCGTAGTCCTGCATCATCGTGGGCGCGTCGAGCCGCTGCAGCTCGCCGAGGCAGGCGACGGCCGCCGCCATCGGCACCGCCTGGTACCAGTAGCTGCCGGTGTAGAAGGTCTTGGCCGCCTCGAGCTTCATCGCCTCGGTGCCCATCAGGGCCGAGATCGGATACCCGTTGGCGATCGCCTTGCAGAAGCAGACGAGGTCGGGCGTGAACCCGAAGTACTCGTGCGAGCCGCCCAGGCTGAGCCGGAACCCGCAGCGCACGTCGTCGATGATCAGCACGACGCCGTGCCGGTCGCAGAGCTCGCGGATGCGCTTCCAGTAGCCGTCGGCCGGCAGCTCGCTGTCGGCGAAGGTCGGGTGGTGGTACGGCGTGGCGATGAAGCCGGCGATCCCGCCTGGGTTCTCGTCGAGGGCGAGCTCGAAGGCGGCCGTGTCGTTCCAGGGGATGCGGATCATGTTCTCGACGTCGGCGGCGGTGACCCCGTGGTGGCCGCGGCCCTGCATCCACGGCGCCACACCGTGGTAGCCGCCCTCGATGGCGACGATCTTGTCGCGGCCGGTGGCGGCGCGGGCGACCATGATCGCGTAGCTGGTCACGTCGCCGCCGTTCTTGGCGAACAACGCCCAGCTCGCGAAGGGGATCATCTCGACCATGCGTTCGGCCAGCTCGACCATCACCGGGCCGGGCGCGCCCATCGTGTCGCCGCTGGCGCGCTGGGCCGCGGCGGCCGCGTGCACGACCTCGTTGTCGTAGCCGAGCACCATGGGGCCGAAGCCGCACATGTAGTCGACGAAGTCGTTGCCGTCGGGGTCGGTGAAATGGGCGCCGTGGGCCTCGACGGCGTAGAAGGGATAGCTCGTCGCCGGCACCATCGGCGCCGGGCTGAAATGGCCGTAGATGCCGCAGGGGATGACCTTGGCGGCGCGCGCGAAGAGCTCCTGGGACTTGGCGAAGGTGTAGGGCGCGCTCGGAGAGCTCTTCGCGCGCGCCGCCTTCGCCTTGGGCGCAGCCTTGCGGGTGCGCTTGGGTGTCTCGTCGGGCGTCATCGGCTGCTCCCCGTGGTCGCGGCCGGCTCGGCCTCGGCCGCCGGCGTGAGGTACCTCGGCACGCGGTCGAGCACCAGCGCCAGGGCGTCGACCATCTCGATCCGGCCCCAGATCTGGATCAGCCCGCTTGCCACCGCGGTGAACGTGTCGAGCCGGCCGTTCAGGAAGTCGTTGGCCGTCTGCAGGTCGGGCAGCTCGACCAGCGCGCTGGGGTCTGGGTGCTCGCCCTTGACCGGCGTGACCGCGGCCTGCGACACGAGCAGGCTCACCGCCGGTCCGCCGCCGAGCACCCTGAGCACGATCGTCCCCGTGCCGAGCGCGTGGCGCAGGGCGCGGCAGTCGGGGTCGCCGTCGAGCAGCTGCGGCACCGCGAACGCGGCCGTGTTCAGCGTGAGCCGGGTGTTCATGGCCAGATAGGCGGGGTGCGAGAGCAGCTCGTCGGTGGGTGTCAGGTAGTAGGCGAGGCGCTCGGTCAGTTCGGTGAACGGGCCTTGCAGGAACTTCAGGTGGTTCAGGCCCCACACCGGGATCGGCTGGGCCTTGCCGTCGAACATCCGGTTCAGGTGCGCCGGCGAGGCGAACGCCAGGACCACCGACGGCATCTTGTCGGTCCCCGGCGGCTCGCCCTCGCCCACCGTGCAGACGCCGCCGGCCAGGCGCACGAACGCCCTGGGGCCGCGCGTGACGACGAACCGCACGGTGAGTCGCTCGCCGGCGACCAGCTCCCGCATCTCGGGGTCGTCGCGCACCAGATCCTCGAGGTTGGGCAGCACGGCCAGGAGGTTGAGGCGCGCCTTGACCGCTTCGGACCCGGTCCAGAACGCTCGTGGGTGGTTCATGCACGCCTCCTTTGGCGTGGTCAGTCGGGGAACGGGGATGGGGCCGTCGCCGGCGCGGGCGCCGGCGACGGCCCCTCCGGCGCTGCGCTGGTCGCCGCCGTGGCCGGCGGCACGTCCTTCAGACGCGACACGGCCACGGCGGCGACCGCCAGCAGCACCGTCGCCAGCAGCAGTGAGGGCGTGAAGGCGCCGCTGCGCGTCCGCATCGCTTCCATGATGTAGACGAACACGACCGCCGACTGCCCGGCCAGCTGGATCAGCCCGTTCGAGGTGCCCTCGGGCGTCGGGTGGGTGACCTCGGCCGTGTACTGCATGCCGACCGGGCTGACGCTGATCAGGAAGAAGCCGAGCGCGAATGCAGCGCCGAACAGCACGACGATCGAGGTGGCGAAGGCGAGGCCGAGCATGCCAGGGATGGCGAGCGCCAGGCCCAGCACCATGTACCGGATGCGCTTGCGTCGGCGGTCGGAGATCGCCGGGATGACGATGGCGCCGAACAACCCCCCGAGGAGCATCAGCGCGCCCAGCGTGCCGGCGTCGCCCGAGCCGAAGCCGCGCGGCTTGATGATCTGCTCGACCCAGGTGGTGACCCCGTTGAAGATGCCCATGCCGACGAACACGACGCCGAGGTAGACCTGGAACGGCCTCACCTTGAGCGCGTGCTTGAGACCGGCGAGCATGAGCGCCCGCTCCTGCATGCCGGGCGGGCAGGGCGGCGTCGGCGGCCGCTCGCGGACGAAGAGCACGAAGGCCGCCGCCGCCGCCGCCGCGAGCGCGCCGTAGACGAGCTGAACGGTGGCGATCGACAGGCTGCCGGTGAGGACCGGCGTGAGCACGAGCCCGAGCGCGGTCCCGATCAGGTTGGCGAGCGTGATCAGCCCGACCGCGGTCGCGCGCTCGCGCAGCCCGAACCACTTGGCCGGCACGGTCGTCCACGAGTTGAGCAGCAGCGGCTGGGCGACGGCGATCCCGATCGTGGCCAGCAGGACGAGCGCGTAGTTCGCGCCGGCGAGCCCGCGCACGATCCCGAAGACGCCCATCAGGATCGCGCCCAGGCCCATGGCCCGGTGGAAGCCGCGCGAGTCGATCAGCCACGACGCCGGCAGCGAGAAGGGGATGAAGGCGATCATGAAGACCATCGAGAGCAGGCCGATGGCCAGGGTCGACACGTGGTAGTAGCGGGCCGCGTCGCTGGTGATCGAGGCGTAGGTGATCCAGAGCATCTGCATCGTCAGGTTCACGCCCATGGCGAGGGCGAGGATCACCCAGCGGTAGCCGTACAGGCGGTACTCGTCGGTCGCGTCGGTCACGTCGGTCACGTCGGTCACGACGTCACTCCTCGTTCGCGTCGGGTCGGCCGATGTCCTCGACGATACCGCCTCGCGGCGCCGGCCGCACGCCGCCCGTCGTCGCCGGCGCCTGGGCGGGGGTCGGGTCGGGTGCCGCCGACGCCGGAGTCGGCGCTGCCGCTGGGGCCTGCGCGTCGCGATTGAGGCGCCGGTAGAAGGGCGCCAGGCGCTTGTGCAGGTCGAGGAAGGCGGCGAACCGCTCGCTGTAGAGCGAGCGGTTCGCCGCTTGCGGCTCGTGCACCCCGGCGATCTCGACCAGGTCCGGCACGTCGGCGAACGCGATCTCACCCAGGCCGGCCGCCGCGATCCAGGCCGCGCCCCTGGCGTTGGCCTGGATCGCGGCGGCCGGCCGGCGCACCTCGCAGCCCAGCACGTCGGCGAAGATCTGGCACCACACCGCCGACTCGCCGCCGCCGCCGACCAGGCTGACGCTGTCGACCCGGCCGTCCCAGGAACTTCCCGAGACCGGCTGCATCAGCCAGCGCGTGTTGTAGGCGACGCCTTCCATGATCGCGCGCACGATGTCCTCGCGGGTGTTGCCCAGCGACAGGTTGAACAGGCCGGCGCGCAGGGAGCGGTCCTCGACCGGCGCCCGCTCGCCCCAGATCCACGGCGTGTAGAGCACGCCGTTGCTGCCGGCCGGCACGCGCTGCGGCCATGCGGTCGAAGATCTTGTAGACGTCGGGCACGCGCTCCTCGGCGAGCAGCTCGTCCTGATGGTAGAGGACGTTGTCGCGCAGGAAGCTCAGGTTGCCGCCGGCGGTGGCCTGCAGCGCCGTCATCAGCCAGCGGCCGGGCACGGCGCACGGCACCGAGGCCAGGCTCGAGCGGATCGAGGTCTTCTTGAACGGGACATGGGCGGCGGCCCACGAGCTGGTGCCGATGTAGACGTGCACGGCGAAGTCCTGCACGGCGCCCGAGCCGATGGCGGCGGCGGTGTTGTCGATGGCGCCGGCCACGACCTTCGTGGCCGGCGCCAGGCCCAGCTCCGCCGCCGCCCCGGCGGTCAGCTCGCCCAGCACCTCGGTGCACTTCACGATCTCGGGCAGCTTGTCGCCGTCGATCCCGCTGTCGCGCACCAGGGACGGGTCGTAGCGGATGCCGTCAGGGTCGCGGTTGTCGGTCACCCACGAGGTCAGGATCGAGTCGTAGGTGGCGACGAAACGGCCGGTCAGGCGCAGGTTCAGGTAGTCGAGCACGTTCAGGAACTTATACGTGCGCTCGTACACGTCGGGGAACTCGTCGCGCACGAGCAGCATGTGCGAGGCGGGGTCCTTGCCGGTCGGCGAGGGCATGCCGCCGGTCAGGCGGATCCAGCGCCGGACCTTGAGCGCGCTCAGGCCCGAGACGTTGACCGGACCGTGGAACCGGCGGTGCAGCGACGGGGCGCCGCGCATGTCCATCCAGAGGATGCAGGGCATGAGCGGCGCCCCGTCCTCGCCGACCGGCACGGTGCCCTCGCCCTGCGTGGAGCAGCAGACCGCGACGATCTCGTCGCGCGAGCCGGCGTGGCGGGCGAGCAGTCGCCGCGTGGCGGCGACCAGCGCCCGCCACCAGTCCTCCGGGTCCTGCTCGGCGCCGCCGCCGGGAAGGACGCGCAGCGTCAGCGCCTCGCTCTCCCACGCCGCCACGCGGCCGTCGATGCCGATCAGCGCGACCTTGAGGGCCGACGTGCCCAGGTCGACGGCGAGGATCAGCTTCGCAGCCGCTACAGCCATGGCGGAAGCTTAGTCGCTGGCGCGCCAAACGCCACCCCTTGACCTTCGCCCGGGGCGAAGGTCCAGCATGCGACGCGTCCATCCACTTCACGAGGGGGGTAACTCATGACGTTCCGATCGATCAGGGCCGTGGTCGTGGGGGTGGTCGCCGTCGCGGCCGTGCTCACGGTGCCTGCGGCGGCCTGGGCCGCAAGCGCGGTCAAGCCGGCCGACACGGTGTTCAAGAACGGCTACGTCTACACGGTCGACGCCAAGAGCACGGTGGCGACCGCGGTGGCGGTCCGCGCCGGCAGCATCGTCTACGTCGGGTCCGACTCCGGCGTCGCCGCGTACATCGGGCCCAAGACCCATGTCGCCAACCTCGCCGGCCGCATGCTGCTGCCGGGCTTCATCGACTCGCACATGCACGCCAGCATGACCGTCACGTCGCTGTACGCGGTCCTGCTCTACGGGCTGCCGAGCGTGAGCGACTACACCGCCGCCGTCGCCGACTTCGCCGCCGCACATCCCGAGCTGACCTTCATCAAGGGAGAAGGCTGGAGCAACACCGTGGTCCCCGGCATCGGGCCTCTGGCGAGCGACCTCGACGCCGTCGTGTCCGACCGGCCGGTGTCGATCATGTCGGAGGACGGCCACTCCTACTGGTGCAACAGCGCGGCACTCGCCCTCGCCGGGGTCACCGGGCAGACGCCCGACCCCACGGGTGGCAAGATCGAGCGGCTGCCGGATTCGGTGGACGCCCAGAACCCGTACGGCGTGCCGTCGGGCACGGTCCGCGAGTCGGCAGCCGATCCCGTCAAGGCGGTCACGCCCGACTACACCGTCGCCCAGTACGAGGACGGCCTCCGCTACTTCCAGCAGGAGATCGCGGCGCCGCTCGGGCTCACCACCATCTTCGATCCGCTGATCAAGGTCGGCGGCAACGCGGTGCAGGCCTACCAGGACCTGGCGGCGACGAACCAGCTCACCGTGCGCGTCCGCGGCGCCCTGTCGATCCAGCCGACCGACAACGTGACGACGTGGATCACGGCCGCCAAGGCCGAGAAGGCCAAGCACACGACGGCGATGTTCCAGACGCCGGCCGTCAAGGTCTTCGCCGACGGCGTCATCGAGGGTCACACCGGCTACCTCAAGCAGCCGTACGCCGACGCGCTCGAGTACGCCGGCGACCCCAACTACCGCGGCGTGCCGCTGTGGCAGCCCGCCGCCATGAACAAGGCCTTCGCGGCGCTGGACAAGGCCGGCTTCCAGATCCACGTGCACTCGATCGGCGACGCGGCCACCTCCGAAGCGCTCGACGCGCTCGCCTACGCGCGCAAGGTCAACGGCACGCGCGACTGGCGCCCCGGCATCACTCACCTGCAGCTCGTCGACCCGAGCGACTACAAGCGGTTCGCGGCCCTCGGCGTGACCACGGTCCCCGACCCGTACTGGTTCGAGAAGGACGACTACTACACGTACCTGCAGGTCCCGTACCTGGGTCAGCCGCGGGCCGACCACGAGTACCCGATGAAGAGCTTCTTCGACAACGGCGCGCTCGTCGCCTCGGCCAGCGACTTCCCGGTCACCCTGCCGCCGGATCCGCTCGACGGCATCGCGACGGGCGTGTGCCGCTGGAACCCCGACTGGGTGTACGACTACCCGGCATGGCCCGACCCGAGCGGGATGCTCTGGCCGCAGCAGGCCGTCACCGTGGCGCAGATGATCCGCAGCTTCACGGCGAACGGGGCGAAGGCGAACTTCCTGGAGGGGACCACCGGCTCGGTCGAGGTCGGCAAGAGCGCCGACCTGATCGTGCTCGACCAGAATCTGCTCAAGGTGTCGCCCGCCAAGATCTTCGGCGCCCAGGTGCTGCTCACGATGGGCCAGGGCCACATCCTGTACGACGCGGCCGGGCTGTAGCCCGCGAGAGAAAGGACGCTGGGCGGCCGGCCACCAGGCCGGCCGCCCCAAGGACGAGGGGCGGGGGAGGCGCAGCCTCCCCCGCCCCTTCGTCAACCCGTCACTTCCTTCGCGGCCGGGGCCGTGGGGGCGAGGTCGTGGCCAGGTCGCCGTGCCGTCGCAGCATGTAGCGGTCGAACTGCGGCACGGTGAAGGCGGCGAGGCCGTGTCCCGGCGTGTACAGGAGGCCCTTGTCGATCAGCCGGGACCTCACCGGCCCGGCCTGTTCGACCGTACGCTGGATGCGCCTGGCGACCTCGCTCGCGCGATGCGGCTCGGGACCCAGTTCCGCCATGGCGTAGAGGTACCTGAGCTCCAGTTCGGTCGTGCGCTCGGCTCTCACGCGGAAGAAGCTGGAGTCCAGCTTCGCCTCGACCAGGGGCAGGGCCGACTCGACATCGGCGAGCGTGACCGGAGAGCCGGAAGACTCGTCCCAGACGATGCGACCGTATTCCTGGAGGAAGTAGGGATAGCCCTCGGTGTAGCCGACGACGAAGGCGCTGGCCGACTCCTCGAACCCGACTCCCCGGGCAGCCGCCGGCAGGACGATGGCGTCCCGCGCTTCGACGGGATGCAGCTGCCCGATGCCGATGAACCTGAACAGCCTCTCGCTGTACGACTTGGCTTCTCCGGCGAGCCGAGGCATCTGCGGAAGGCCGGCGCCGACAAGGGTGAGGGGGAGCGAGCGGCGCGCACACCGGTGCAGCGCCACGATCAGCGCCTCGAGGTCGGCGGACTTGAGGAACTGGATCTCGTCGATGAGGAAGATGACGCCGACGCCGTGGTCGCGAGCCGCCTCGCCGACGGCGACGAGGACGTCGCTCAGGTCCTCCGAGAGCGTCCCGCTGTCGCCGACGCCATCGAGAGCGTCGATGTCCAGCGCGGCGCTGATCGAGCCGTCGCTGTCGAACGTCAGCGTGAACGACTTGAGGATCGACGCGGCCTTCAGAAGGCGGTCGGTCCATCGCGCCTTCGGCTCGATCTGCACGAGCGCGCGGCGCACCTGCGCCGCGACCTTGGCGGCGAAGGGGGCCGTCTTCTCGACCTCCCATTCGACCGTCGCCCAGTCCCGGGTCTCGGCCGCGTCGCGGAAGACGTCGAGCAGCACGGTCTTGCCCACTCCGCGCAGCCCGGTGATGATCATGGACTGTTCCGGGTAGCCGTTCTCCAGGCGTTCGAGCAGCACGTCGAACGCCTCGATCTCGCGGTCGCGGCCCACCAGGGCGGGCGGCTTGGTCCCCGCCCCGGGCGCATACGGGTTCTTGCGTGCGTCCACGTGCCTCCCTTTACAGACTAAACGTACCTTATCGTCAGGACGTAAGTCCCGTCTAGTCTGTCAAGGCGACGCCAACGCGATGGGGGACGGTCGGCCTGCCGCTGCCCCGGATGCACTCGTCGTGGCTCACACGCCCTCGACGTTCTCGAACACCTGCGCGAAGCGCGCCAGCGCGTCGTCGATCACCTCATCGGTGTCGGCCATGGAGGTGTACATGCGCGAGCCGGCCAGGGTGACGACGCCACTGGCCATGTAGGCCGCGCCCATCTCCTCGATCATGTGCTTGCGCGGCTTCATCTCCTTGGCGAACCGGATCGGGTTCCTGAGGTCGAGCAGCATCACGCCCGAGGTCTCGAGGTGGACGATCGAACCCTGGTTGTAGACGACGTAGGGCAGCCCGAGGCGGGAGACGATCGTCTGCAGGCCGCTGGTCAGGCGGTCGCCGGCGCGGCCGGCGATCACGGGAGCGTTCGTGCGCTCCATCTCGAGCAGGGCGAAGTAGCCGGCCGCGCACGACAGCGGGTTGGCCGACAGGGTGCCGCCGATGTAGGCGCGCTCGCCGGTCTTGCCCCCGATGCCCGAGGCGAAGCTCATCATCACGTCGGCGCGGCCGCCGACGCCGCCGGCCATGGGGTAGCCGCCGCTGATGCACTTGCCGAACACGGTCAGATCGGGCTTGACGCCGAAGTAGCCTTGCGCGCCGCCCATGCCCAAGCGGAACCCGGTCACGACCTCGTCGAAGATGAGCAGCGCGCCGAACTCGTCGCAGAGCTCGCGCACGCGGGCGTTGAAGTCGAACGGGACCGGCCGGGTGCCGCTCTCGGGCCCGACCGGCTCGACGATCACCGCGGCGGTGCCGCCGAGGGCGCGGTTCTCGACCAGCTTGCGGTGCAGCGCCTTGAGGTCGTTGGGATAGACCTCGCGCGTGCGCGCCGTCGCCCCCATCGGGATGCCCTTGGCCTCGAACCGCCACGTGCCCGGCACGTGCAGGCCGTAGACCATCTGGTCGCTCCAGCCGTGGTAGGCGCCGCCGACCTTGATCACGTACTTCTTCTTCGTGAACGTGCGCGCGCCGCGGATGGCCGCCATGACCGATTCGGTGCCCGAGCCGAGCATGCGGAACATCTCGACCGAGGGCATGAAGCGGCCGACCAGCTCCGCGAGCTTGAGCTCGTACTCGTGGAACAGGCCGGTCACCGGGCCGCACTCCTGCAGCAGCTCGACGACCTTCTCGCGCACCGGGGCGTAGTTGCTGCCCAGCACGGTCGGGCCGCCGGCCTGCAGGAAGTCGATGTAGCGGTTGCCGTCGGCGTCCCACAGGTAGGCGCCGTCGGCCTTCTCGACGGCGATCGGGAACGGGTAGTTGAACGCGAGGTTGTGCTGGACGCCGCCGGGGATGAGCTCGGCCGCCTGGGCGGTCAGCTCCTTCGAGCGCCGGCACTGCGTGTCGAAGTAGTCGAGATAGCCCTTCATGGCGTCGGGCCGCACGCGACGCAGGGGCTGGCCGACGAGGGCGTCGAGGCGGGCGTAGACGGCGTCGACGTCGGGATACTCGCTGATCGCGTAGCCCTGGACGGCGGGCGGCGTGGCGGGCGGGGCGGGGGCTGCGGGAGCAGCCCCCGCCCCGCCCGCCCGCGTGGTCGCGATGGCCCCGGCCGCCTCCGCGGTCTGGCGGGCGAGCTTCTTCTCGTCGGAGCGCAGCTTGTTGAACGCGATCTCGCGGATCGGCAGCGGCACCGCCTTGGCGCGCTCGCCGGCAAGCAGCGTGAGCAGGTAGTCGAGGGCGACCTTCTCGAGCAGGGCCATGTTGTGGATCGCGTGCTCGGCGTCGCCGCCGAGCACGAGCACCCCGTGGTTCTCGAGGATATAGGCGTTGTCGCCGTTCTTGACGCGCTCGCGCACGGCATTGCGGAGGAACGCCGTGCCCGATGGCCTGTACGGCACGATGCCGACCCCGCGTCCGAGGTACATGACCTGCTCGTCGAACAGGGCCGGGATCGGCTTGCCCATGAGCGCCAGGGCGCTGGCGTAGGGCTGATGGGTGTGGATGACGACGTTCACGCCCGGCCGCTGCTGGTACACGGCGGCGTGCAGGCTGGCCTCGATCGACGCCTTGCGCCGGCCGACGATCTGGTGACCCTTGAAGTCGAGCACGCAGATGTCGTCGGCCTGCATGATGTCGTACTCGTAGCTCGACGGCGTGACGGCGAAGGTCTCGAGGCCCGGCACGCGGACCGAGACGTTGCCCTCGGTCGCCTTGAGGTAGCCGCGGTCCAGCAGCGTGCGGCAGATGTCGACGACCTGTTCGCGGGCGGGTGCGTAGCGGGTCACGAGGCGTCTCCTCCCTGGGCGTGCCTACGCCGTCACCCTACCACGGCGCCGAAGCGGGGTTCCGCCGGGGGCGCGGCTACGTGTCGATGGTCCGCATGTCGGCGTAGCGGTCGCCGGCGGTGGCGCCTCGAGGCGCAGCCTCGTCGAGGCGCCCCAGGTCGTCCTCGTCGAGCACGATCGAGGCGGCCGCGACGTTCTCTTCGAGATAGGCACGGTGCTTGGTCCCGGGGATCGGTACCACGTCGTCGCCCTGGGCCAGCACCCAGGCCAGCGCGAGCTGCCCCGGCTTGACGCCCTTGTCGGCGGCGACCGCTTCGACCGCCCGCAGGATGCCCAGGTTGTGTTCGAGGTTCTCGCCCTGGAAGCGCGGGTGGTTGCGCCGGAAGTCGCCCTCCTCCTGCAGGTCGTCGGGCGCACGGAACCGCCCCGCGAGGAATCCGCGCCCGAGAGGACTGTAGGCCACGAAGCCGATGCCCAGCTCGCGCACCGTCGGCAGGATCGCCGCCTCGGGGTCGCGGGACCAGAGCGAGTACTCGGTCTGCAGGGCGGCGATCGCGTGCACCGCGTGGGCGCGGCGGATCGTCGCCGGCGAGGCCTCGGACAGGCCGAGGTGGCGGACCTTTCCCTCGGCCACGAGCTCGGCCATGGCGCCGACCGTCTCCTCGATCGGCACCGTCTTGTCGACGCGGTGCTGGTAGTACAGGTCGATGTGGTCGACGCCCAGCCGCTTCAGCGACGCCTCGCAGGCGGCGCGGACGTACTCCGGCCGGCCGTTGATCCCGACCCAGCTGCCGTCCTCGCGCCGCTCGTTGCCGAACTTCGTGGCCACCACGACCCCGTCGCGGCGGCCGGCGATCGCCCTGGCCACCAGGCGCTCGTTCGTGAACGGCCCGTACATGTCGGCCGTGTCGAGCAGGGTCACGCCCAGCTCGAGGGCGCGGTGGATCGTGGCCATCGCCTCAGCCTCGTCGATCGCGCCGTAGAACTCCGACATGCCCATGCAGCCAAGTCCCTCGGCGGACACCTCGAGCCCCCGGCCCAGCGTGCGCGTCTCCATCTTCTCTCCTCATCGGTGGCGGGATCCCCGGCGGCGGCTCGACCGGGTGGAGTGCTGGGTTCTTCCCGTTGGCAGGGTATCTGATGTGACGAGTGGCCGGCGGGGAGGCGGCCGCGGGCCGGCAGCGAGAACCGAGTCGAGGAGCGCACAGACGATGCACGAGCCCACGACCAGCGAGCAGACGAGCTTCGGGCTGGGCCGCGAGGTCGCGGCAGACGGCGGCTTCGTCCGCCAGGAGAGCGTGTTCCGGCGGCAGGTGACGGGCGACGGGAGCTCGGGCCTGCCGGCCGAGGCCGGCCGCTACCACCTGTACGTCAGCCTGGCGTGCCCGTGGTCGCACCGGGCGGTCATCGCGCGCGAGCTCATGGGGCTCGACGCCGCGGTCTCGATCTCGTTCGCCGACCCGTTCCGCGACGCCCGCGGCTGGGCGTTCAGCGGCGGTCCCTACAGCGACGAGCTGAACGGCTTCTCGTTCCTCAGCCAAGCCTACGCGGCGACCGACCCGGGGTTCGACGGACGGGTGACGGTACCCGTGCTCTGGGACAAGGAGACGCGGCAGATCGTGACCAACGAGTCGAGCGACATCATGCGCATGTTCGAGACGCAGTTCGCGGCCGTCGCGACCAGGCACCCCGACTTGTATCCAGAGGCGTCGCGGGGCGAGATCGACGCGCTGAACGAACGGATCTACGACCGGGTCAACAACGGCGTGTACAAGGCGGGGTTCGCGCGCAGCCAGCAGGCCTACGACCGGGCGTTCGAGGCGCTGTTCGACGAGCTCGACGAGCTCGAACAGCGCCTCTCGACGTCACGCTACCTCGTCGGCGACGCGCCCACCGAGGCCGACTGGCGCCTGTTCCCGACCCTGGTCCGTTTCGACGCCGTCTACTACAGCCACTTCAAGTGCAACCGGCGACGGCTGGTCGACTACCCCGCCCTGTGGGGCTACACGCGCGACCTGTACCAGCAACCAGGGATCGCGGAGACGGTGGCGCTCGACCAGATCAAGCGGCACTACTACGCGACGCACGATTTCCTGAACCCCAGCCGCATCATCCCCGACGGCCCCAGCCTCGACTTCGCGGCCGCCCACGACCGCGCGCGGCTCAGCCGCCGAGCATCCAGCGATCGCGCTCGATGACCGGCCGCTCGTCGCCGCCGGCGGTGACGCCGAGGACGGTGACGTCAGGGCCGCCGATCATCACGTCGTTGTGCACCAGCGAGCGGTTGACCCCGCGCCGGGCCCGCTCTTCGGGATCGTCGGGGAGCGGGCTCCTGAAGGTGTCGTCGTAGGCCAGCCCCCAGGCGATGTGGCAGGTCGCGTTCTCGTCGATCAAGGTGTCCTTGAAGGTGACGCCCAGCTGGCCCACGCGGGACGACCCGTCGACCAGCGCCACCTCGCCGAGCCGTCGGGCGCCGGCGTCGGTGGCGATCTGCGCCTCGACGGCGTCGGTGTGGGTGCGGGCCCGCACGTCGACGATCTCCCCGCCCTCGAAGCGCACGACGAGCCCCTCCACGGTCACGCCGTTCACGTAGACGGGGCGAGTGACGGTGGCGGTGCCCTCGACGCCGCGGAAGTCGGGCGTCGTGAAGACCTCTTCGGTCGGCAGGTTGACCATACAGGCGCGCCCGCTCTTCGTGGTGAACAGCGCCGAGCACCACTGGGCGTCGGAGTGGAGCGGGATGCGCAGGTCGGTGCCCGGCCCGACGAAGCGGACCGCCGCGAAGCCGGCGGCGTCGAGCGCGGCGCCCTTGCCGCCGAGCGTGTCGGCATGAGCCAGCCATGCCTGCACCGGGTCTGGCTCGTCGAGGCGCAGCACCCGGCGCAGGTCGCGCCACAGGCGGGCCGTGTCGGGCTCGCCGTAGACGCGCTCGGCCCAGCCGGGTGTGGGGCAGGGGCAGACGTTCCAGGCGATACGCGCATGGAGGGCGCGCTCGATCTCGCGGAACGAGTTCGCGTGCCAGGCGCTCACGCGTGCCGCGGGGGCCCCGGCGAAGGGATCGTCGTTGCTGTCGCCGGTGATGACGATGCGGGCCCAGTCGCCGCCGATGACGGTGTCAACTATGGTGCGAAGCCACGGCGGGGGCGTCGCGGCCAGCTCGTCGGTCGGCGCCAGCAGGGTCTGGGCGCGGTCGACCCTGTCGTCGCGGTACACGGCGTGGACGACGCCGGCCCCACCCCTGTAGGCCGCCTCGGCCAGGGCCGCGATCAGGCCGGCGTGCTCGGGCTGGCCCGAGAGCACGACCTTCTGACCCTCGTAGAGGTTGACGCCGCAGCGCACGACCACGTCGGCGTAGGCGGCGAGCTCGCGCGGATCGATCTGGTCTGTCATGCCCCCTCCTCAGGTCGGCCCGGCCATCCTATCCGATGCGGCCGGCGACGGCGCCGACCATTCGGCGAGGATTCGCGGGCAGACGGGCGCCCGCCCGGGTGGGGAGCGCGGGGCGTGGAGAGGCCGTGCGCTGGCGTCCCCGCTCTGCGGTGCGCTATAACGTCGCCATGACCGTCACCCGGGGATCCCTTCTCACGCTCGAAGGCATCATGGCCGTGGCCGGGTGCGCCGGCGGTGTCTACGGCATCGCCGGCGCGCCCGGCTTCCCCAAGGGCGATCTTACGGAGACCGTGTTCGGCGCGAACACGGCTGTGCCCGGCCTGCTGCTGCTGGTGATGGTCGGGCTGTTCATGGGCGGGGCGTTCGTGCTCACCCTGCGGCGCGAGCGCGACTCGCTGAAGGTGTCGCTGGCGGCGGGGGCGACGGCGATCGTGTGGGCGGTCACGGAGATGGTCGAAGGCGGCCTGGCGGTCTGGGTGATCGCCACGTGCCTGGCGGGGGGCGGCGCGGTCGCGGCGCTGGCGGTCGTGGAGATGGGCCGCGAGCGCGCCGCCCGCCGCCCGCCATGGTAGAGTCGGAGCCCATGCAGGAGGCAAGGTGAACGAGGACATCCACCCCCGGCTGGTCGGGACCGTGATCCTGGTCGTGGTGCTGCTGTGGCTGTCGGCTCTGCTCACGCAGGCGGGCGCCGGCGGCGCGACCAAGAAGACGGCGGCGACCACGCCGACCCCGTCCCCGACCCCGACCGGTCCCGCGATCGCCTCGTCCGGCAAGGCGACCGTGTTCCTGCTCGGCGGGTCGTCCGCCCGCGAGTCGATCGTGAGCAACTCCGCCTGGAGCAAGCAGCTCAGCCGCGTCGCTCACGCCAAGGTGCGCGCCTACGACCTGGGCGCCCGCAACGAGACCTTCACGCAGGACATGGGACTGGTCAAGAAGATGCCCAAGGGACCCAACCTCGTGCTCATCGGCCTCACGGTCGGGCGCTACACTCCGACACCGTCACAGTCGGCGCCGCCTCTGGCGCTGCTCTCGGCGGGGGCCGAGGTGAAGCACCAGTACGCGACGCCGCTGTCCCCGTCGACCAAGCAGGGTCTGGTCGACAAGTGGGTGTCGGACCGCTACCCCGTCTTCCAGCAGAACTTCGCCCATAACGCCGACCAGCTCGACCAGCTCGTCAAGCTCGTCCTGCACCGCGGGTTCCACCCCGTGCTGTTGCAGCTGCCGCTCAACCTGCAGGCCGTGGGCTCGGCCTTCGACCCGGCCCGCGCCAAGTACCAGAGCGACGCGCGCAAGCTGGCGGCCAGGCACAAGATCCCGTACGTCGACTTCCTCAAAGAGGTCGAGCTTCCCAGCGGCACGTTCTACGACCTCTTCCACCTGGTGCCGCCGGGCCGCCAGCAGTGGCAGACGCACCTCTCCCAGGAGGTCGCCAAGCTGCTGGTCGCCGACAAGCTCGTCGCCGGCAAGTAGCGCGCGCCTACGGCGCGAGCGTGAACACGCCGATCGCCGGAGAGGGGGCCCCTGCGTTCCCGGCCTGGTCCGTGAAGTAGACCCGCACGGTGTAGCCGCCGGCGGCCGCCGGCTTGCCGCCCCAGAGGCCGTTCCAGGCCACGTTCGTCGTTCCCGCCGGCACGGCCGTCGTCGCGATGGTGACGGTCGGCGCCTTGGCATGGCGGCGCGGGGCGGCGGTGCTCAGCGTGACGGTCGCCGTGCCCGGTTCGTCCACCGTGACCGGGATGGTCAGCGGACCGACGCCGTTGTACGGATCGGGCACGATGGCGCTGAGCGTGACCGCCGCCGGCCTCGTGTCGACGGTCACGGGACCGGTCACGTCGAGGCTGCCCGCCGTCGTGGTCGCCGTGGCGCGGATCACGTACGGTCCGTCGGCGACCGTCGAAGCCGACTGGTCGCCGCCGTCCCAGGCCGGGCCGGCGTGACTGCCGGCCGATTCCGAGGTCGGGGGCAGCAGCACGCGCACGACTTGACCGTCGGTCGTCTCGACGCGGATGCCCACCGTCGCCGGGCCGAGCAGGGTGTACGTCACGCCGGCCGTGTCGAGCGACCCGTCGCCGTTGGGTGAGAAGATCCGGGGAGACACGGACATCGTGAGGAAGTCCGGCGGCAGGCCGCCGATCGTGCCCGTGACCGTGGTGCTCGTCGCGGAGTCGCCGGAGGTGTCGTAGGCCACGGCGGTGAACGTGTGGGCGCCGGCGGTCAGGTTCGCGGTGGCGTAGGCGACGCTGTAGGGGGCGAAGTCGTCGCTGCCGACGACCGCGCCGTCGACCAGGAAGTCGACCCGCTGGACCTGGACGCCGTCGCCGGCGTTGGCCGCCAGCGTGACCGTGGCGGGGAGCGTGGACCCGTTCGCCGGGCTCGTGAGCGACACGGTCGGCGGGGTCGTGTCGAAGATCGTCGAGGGCAGCTGGAAGGTGTTGCCGTAGCGGACCTCGTCGGTGATCGTCGTGGCCGCCGGTCCCAGCGTGACCAGGTGCATGATGCCGAACTGGCAGTAGGTCATCCCGGCGGGATACACGTACATGGTGTTCTGCTGGTAGTCGAGCCGGCCGTCGAGCCAGACCTGGATCTCGCCCTGCGTCGTCGAGGTCGCGTCCCTCACATGCATCTCGATCCAGTGCCAGGAGTCGAACGGCACGTTGGTGGCCACGATCTGCGGGCCGATGTACTTGTTGCCGGTCGACTTCCAGTTCACGTTCAGCGAGTAGAACTGGGCACTCGCCTGGTCGACGGCCGAAACCCGCGCCTGGGATGTGTACATCGACTGCATGGTCCTCATCAGCCCGATCTCCTGCTGGCTGCCCCAGCCCTGGCCAGAGGGGATGAATATGTAGGCGGAGAGGTAGTAGTCGCGACCCGTGATCTTGTTGTAGACGAAGGCGTTGTCCTTCTCGGGGTCGATGTCGGCCACGTGTGAGGAGATGGCGCCTGTGCCGGCGAACGAGCTGGTGGTGAGGGACAGCGTGTTGGCCGAGTCGATGTCGGTCCCCAGCCAGGGACCGGGGATGGGCGTGGCCGTCGTGATCAGCCCGCTCGGCCGGTTGAAGTCGTCGGTGCCCGAGGTCAGGCCAGGCGCCGTCACGGTCGTGCCGATGAAGCTGCCGCCGGTGGGCGCCACGAGAGCCGAGCCGTCGGTGCCCGTCACGCCCGAGACGGCGACGGTGTAGGACACGGCGTTCAGCTGCGGCGCGGTCGTCAGCAGCACGCTGCGGCCTCCATCGGCGATGGAGGCCGCGACGACGCTCAGGGAGGGCGAGACCGAGTAATGGGAGGTGGCGGCCGCGCTCGCCGCCACCGGCTGGGTGAAGATGACCTTGACCGAGGTCGCGGTCTGGACCGACACGCCGCCCACGGAGGGCGCGGCGGCGAGCGCGGCCGGCACGCAGACCAGCGACAGCGCCGCCACCGCGAACACCGCAAGGACAGACGCCTTCGAGAGATGGTTCATGTGGCTCGCCTGTCCGCCTCCTCGACCCTTACGACCCTTGCCTCGCCCATTTTCACGGCTTGGTCAGAGTGACGCTGCTGGTCGCGCTCTTGTTGCCCGACGTGTCGTAGGCCACGGCGGCGAAGGTGTGCGCGCCCGAGACCAGACTCGTCGTGTTGTAGCCCACGGAGTAGGGGGCGAAGTCGTCACTGCCCACGACCTTACCGTCGACCAGGAAGTCGACCCGCTGGACCTGGACGCCGTCGCCGGCGTCGGCCGACAGCGTGAGGGTCCCGGCGACCGTGGTGCCGGCGGCCGGGCTCGTCAGCGAGACGGTCGGGGCGGTCGTGTCGAAGATCGTCGAGGGCAGTTGGAAGGTGTTGCCGTACCTGACCTCGTCGGTGAGCGTCGTGGCCGCCGGGCCCAGGGTGACCAGATGCATGATGCCGAACTGGCAGTAGGTCATGCCCGCCGGGTAGACGTAGAGCGTGTTCTGCTGGTAGGCCAGCCTGCCGTCGAGCCACACCTGGATCTCACCCTGCTGGGTGGAGGTCGAGTCCTTCACGTGCATCTCGATCCAGTGCCAGGAGTCGAAGGGGACGTTCGTCGCGACCGGCTTCGGTCCGATGTACTTGTTGCTGGTCGTCTTCCAGTTGACGTCCAGCGAGTAGTACTGGGCGCTCGCCTGGTCGGTCGCCGACACGCGTGCGTGCGACGTGTACATCGACTGCATGGTGCGCATGAGCCCGATCTCCTGCTGGCTGCCCCAGCCCTGCCCCGACGGGATGTACAGGTAGGCCGACAGGTAGTAGTCCTTGCCCGTGATCTTGTTGTAGACGAAGGCGTTGTCCTTCTCGGGGTCGACGTCGGCGACGTGCGAGTACAGGGCGCCCGTGCCGGCGAACGCGGTGTTCGTGACGAACACCGAGTTCTTGGAGTCGAGGTAGGTGGCCAGCCAAGGACCCGGGAACGGTGTCGCGGTCGTCGCCAAGCCGCTCGGCCGGTTGAAGTCGTCCTTGCCCGAGGTCGTGCTGTTGGCGCCGAGAACGGTGCCGATGAAGGTGCCGGTGGTCGGGGCGCTCAGCGCCGACCCGTCTGCTCCGGTGACGTTGGCAGTGGTCACGGTGTAGCTCTGGCCGTTGCGCTGGCTGCCGGTCGTCAGCAGCACACCGTAGCCGTTGTCGACGAGCTTCGCGGCCGTGACCGCGAGCGAGGGTGAGATGGTGTAGTCGGCTGCCGTGGCCGCGCTCGCGGCCACGGGGCTGGTGAAGACGACCTTCACCGAGGTGCTGGTCTGGACGGATACGCCGCCGATCGAAGGCGGGGCGGCCGCAGCGGCCGCGGCGGGTGCGATCACGAGGATCGCCGCGGCAACGAACGTCGAGACGAGTGTCCTCGTGCTCATGGTGACCCTCCTTTGCCTGTAGTCGTTGTCGTGGATGTCAACGACGGTGTCTCCCGGCGCTCGCGGGACGAACCCCGTTAGAGCGTCGCGACGCGCGAAAGTACGCGGGCTGGGGGACAACCGCGGCATGGACTGGAAGGCTCTGGTCTCCGACTACGACGGCACGCTCGCCCGTGACGGGGTGGTCGACGACGCGACGGTCGCCGCGCTCGAGCGGGTGAAGCGTTCTGGGCGGCGCCTGGTCCTGGCGACGGGGCGTCAGGTCGACGTGGCCGCCGTGTTCCCCCGGATCGGCCTCTTCGATCGGGTCGTGGCCGAGAACGGCGCCGTCCTGTTCCGCCCCGACACCGGCGAGAGCAGGCTCCTGGCGCCCCCGGCCGAGGGGCGATTGGTGGGGCGCCTGCGCGACCGGGGCGTGCCGGTGTGGGCCGGCGAGGTCGTGATCGCCGTCGAGGCGGCGCACGCGTCGTTGGCCGATGAGATCATCCGGGAACTGGAGTTGCCGCTGCGGGTGATCCTGAACAGGGACTCCGCGATGATCCTGCCGGTCGGTGTCGACAAGGCGTCGGGCGCCGCCGCCGCGCTGGCCGATCTCGGCCTGTCCCCCCGAGATGCGGTCGGCGTCGGGGACGCCGAGAACGACCTGCCTCTGTTCGAGCTCTGCGGTCTGTCGGCCGCTGTCGCCGACGCGCTGCCGGAGCTCAAGGAGCGGGCCGACCTGGTGACACGTGGCGAGAGCGGCGCCGGTGTGCGCGAGTTGATCGAGCGCCTGGTGGCGGATGACGTTCCGGGTCGACCCGGAGCCGCCGGCTGGGCGCGCTGGGAGTGGACTACCCCCGGCTCTTGAGAGCGAGCGCCGCGGCGAGCCGCTCGCGCTCGACCTCCTCGCGCACGAAGCAGCCGGCGAGGTGGTCGTTCACCAGCCCGGCGGCCTGCATGCCGGCGTACACGGTGGTCGGTCCGACGAAGACGAACCCGCGGCGCTTCATGTCGGCCGCCAGCGCCGTCGACTCGGGCGTGACGGCCGGGATGTCGGCGGGGCGGCGCGGCGCGGAGCGCCGCGCCGCCCCGCCGGCCCCGGGTGCGAACGACCACAGGTAGGCGGCGTACGAGCCGGCCTCGTCGATCACGCGGCGCACGGCGCGCGCGTTCGTGAGCGCCGCTTCGATCTTGCGCCGGTTGCGGACGATGCCGGCGTCCGCGAGCAGGCGGTCGACGTCGCCGGGGCCGAAGGCCGCGACGACGTCGACCGCGAACCCGGCGAACGCCCGCCGGAACGCCTCGCGCTTGCGGAGGATCGTCAGCCACGAGAGCCCCGACTGGAACGACTCGAGGACCAGGCGCTCGAACAGCACGTCGTCGTCGGTCACCGGCCGGCCCCACTCCTGGTCGTGGTAGCCGACGTACTCCGGCACGCCGACCGACCACCAGCAGCGGGGCCGGCCGTCGGGCCCGGTCGTCAGGCCGTCGCGTGGCGTGTCGGCCATCCTCGCCCCCTACCCCGAGACCGCCAGCAGCCCGACGATGCCGATCACGAACAGCGCCAGCACCGTGATCGAGTCGATCCCCAGCCGCCAGTAGCGGCGCTGTGGCCGCACGATGACGGCGATCGCATAGACGGCGGTGAGCACCACGCCGAGGCCGCCGAGCCAGCTGTTGGCGTGACCGGCGGCCGGCAGCACGGGCTTGCCGGCGATCAGGTCGGCGAGGGGGAAGAGGCACACCTGGAACGCGTTGCCGCCGAAGATGTCGCCCATCACGAGCTGGTGGTCGCCAAGCTTGACCGCGGCGATGCCGGTGCTGATCTCGGGCAGCGCCGTCGCCAGGGCCAGGACCGTCGCCCCGAACACGACGCCGTTGATCCCCGCCCGGTCGGCGAGCGCGTTGCCCGACATCTCCAGGGCCGTGCCGGCGGCGAGGGTGACCACGCAGCAGACGCCGAAGATCAGGAGCACGGTCCGGATCGACGTGCCTTCGAAGGGGTGCGGCTGCGTGGCGTGGGCGGCGCGCCGGTGGGGCCGGCCCGGCCGGCTCCCCGGCGCCTCGCCCTTCCAGTTCAGCGAGGTGCGGACCCTGTTGATGATGAGGATGCCGGCGAACCAGATGGCCACGATCATCAGCGAGCCGGGGCTCATGGTGAGGATCGCCGTGTGCGGCGCCAGCAGCGAGCCCATCAGCACCACCGAGACGACCATGATCACGACCCCGCCTTCGACGACGGGCACCAGCGAGCCGACCAGGTTGCTGAGCGGCTTGTCCCCCTCCACGCACGCGTCGCAGATCACGAGCACGCAGGTCTGCACGGCGATGCCGCCGATGAGGTTGCCGGCGACCAGACCGAGGTTGCCCTGCAGCGCGCCGGACACGGTGACGGCGACCTCGGGCAGGCTGCCGGCGATGGCCAGCAGGATCATCCCGCCGAGCGCCTCGCCCAGGCCGAAGCGGATGTCGATGCGGTCGGTGGCGCGCGACAGGTAGACGCCGGCGATCCAGGTGGCGCCGGCGCCCAGCAGGAAGATGAGGATCAGCACGGGTACGCCGAGGCCGCTCACGCGTCTCCTCCACACCGTCGACGGCCGGCAGGGTGCGCCGGCGCTGCCGGCATTCTAGCCGGTCGGAGGCGCCGTTCCTACGGTGTCGGCGAGAGGCTCACGTCGCGCACGCCCCATGTCTGCCAGGCGCCGACCACGCCGCCCGTCGTGAACCCGATGACGTTGGTGCGGTCGCCGCGCAGCAGGTCCACCGGGACCGCGACGCTCTGCGGGTCGCCCCAGGCGCCGTCGGCCGTCGGGCCGACGGCGCCCACGTCGTGCCAGTTCACGAGCAGGTGGACCTCGCCGGCCTGCGCGTCGTAGAGGCGGAAGCTGAGGGTGCAGGCGGTCGTCTGCGGCGGCGCCTCCACGAACACCTCGCGCGGGTGGGTGGTCTCCTCGGGGCAGTTCCCCAGGGGGTCGGTGTAGCCGAGGGTCACGGGGAGGGGCGGCGATTGCCGCGGGTCCGCGGCGATCGCCGCCTCCTCGGTCCAGTTGGCCGCGCGGCTGGTCGCCCAGTCGTAGAGGCTGGCTCCCAGGCAGCCGGTCTCGCGCACGGCGCGCACGAAGGCGCGCGTCTCGGTGCTCGTCGAAGAGGTCGCGACGCCGCCGATCATGTGGATCGGGATCGTCGGGTCGCCGGTCCGCTCGCGGAGGATGGCCACGTTCCGGCGGGTGTCGCCGTAGGCGTTGGCGTAGCCGTCGCCGTGGTAGGTGTAGTAGCCCATCGGCAGGATCACGTCGTAGACCGCAGCCACGCGCTTGTACGGGAACCCCGGCCAGTACGTCGCGCTCCTCGACATGCCGTACGGCGACGGGATGATGCCGCCCAGCGGGTAGCGGTCGCCGACCAGCGCGCGCAGCCGCCGGGACAGCGTCACCAGGCGGTTGGTACGCGTCGACACGGGCTTGACGATGCTCGCCTCGATGTCGAGGGCGAACGAGTCGAACCGCTGGCCCGCCGGGCTGCGGAACTGGACGGCCGCCTTGCTGCGGGCGTAGTCGCGCGCGAGGTGGGCGAAGTCGGGGAGGTACCAGGCGACCACCCTGATGTGGGCGGCATGACAACGTTCCACGATGCGACCGAGCGCGCCGGGCCGGTTCACGCCCACCGGCCAGCCGTAGTTCGAGGTCTCGATGTAGAGCGTCCGCACGCCGTGGCTGGTCAGGTCGGCGACGAGCGCGCCGGGGTGGTCCCAGGCCGCGGCGTCGTAGAGATCGACCCAGGCTCCCAGGCCGCGGTAGGCGGCGACGGAGCGGATCGTCGTGGCGGCGGCGGGGGCGGCGGGAGGGGCGGCGGCTTTGCCGCGGGCCCCGCCCGCCGCCGCCAGGACCCCCACGGCGACCAGCGCCGCCGCCGCGAGGACGAGCACCAGGTGCCCGCCGCGTGCGCGTCGCCGGCCGTCAGCCACGCTTGGCCGCCTTCTTGCGCTCCTCCGAACGGAGGATGTGCTTGCGCACCCGCACCGCGTGCGGCGTGACCTCGACGAGCTCCTCGTCGGCGATCCACTCGAGGGCCGTCTCGAGGGTGAGCGTACGCGGCACCTTGAGGCCGGCGTCGATCTCCTTGGTCGACTGCCGGTAGTTGCCCATCTGCTTCTTCTTGGTGGGGTTGCAGAGCATGTCGCCGGCGCGCGCGTTCTCGCCCACGATCATGCCTTCGTAGACGCGCTCCATCGGCGAGATGAAGAGCGTCGTGCGCTGCTGCAGGTTCTCGAGCGAGTAGCTGGCCGCCTCGCCGGTCGCCTGGCTGACGAGCGAGCCGCGGTCGCGACCCGGCAGGTCGCCGCGCCACGGACCGTAGCCGACGAACCGCGAGCTCATCACGCCCAGGCCGCGGGTCTCGGTCAGGAAGTCGGAGCGGTAGCCGATCAGGCCGCGCGTCGAGATGGTGAACTCGAGGCGCACGAGACCGGTGCCGGTGGCGTGCACGCTGACCAGCTCGCCCTTGCGCAGCGACAGGGCCGAGATGACGGTGCCCTGGTACTCTTCGGGCACGTCGACGATGAGCTGCTCGAGCGGCTCGAGGAGCTTGCCGGCCGCGTCGCGGCGCGTGATCACCTCGGGCTTGGAGACGCACAGCTCCATGCCCTCGCGGCGCATCTCCTCGATCAGGATCGCCAGGTGCAGCTCGCCGCGGCCCGACACCTTGACGCCGTCGGGCCGTCCCAGGTCTTCGACGCGCAGCGCCACGTTGACGCGCAGCTCACGCTCCAGGCGGTCCTTGATCTGGCGCAGCGTCACGGCGCGGCCGTCCTCGCCGGCGAACGGGCCGTTGTTGACCAGGAAGAACATGCTGACCGTCGGCTCTTCGATCTCGAGCGGCGGCAGCGCGGCCTCGGCGGGGTCGGCCTCGGAGTGGGTGAGCGTGTCGCCGATCGTGAGCTCGCCGGGGCCGGCGAGCCAGACGATGTCGCCGGCCCCGGCCTCGTCGACCGCGCGGTTCTCGAGCCCGCGCGTGACCCACAGGTGGGTCACGCGCGCGGCCTCGTCGCCGGTGACCTCCCACTCGGTGCGGGTGGCGGCGCCGGGCAGGGCGTCGGCGATGTCGTGCGACGCGGGATCGACCCAGCGGGTCGCCACGCGGCGCAGCTCGTCGCCGACGCTCACCCGGCCCTTCAGCACGCGCCCGCAGCCGATGCGGCCGATGTAGTCGCTCCAGGCCAGGGTCGAGACCTGCATGAGGAACGGCGCCTGCTGGTCGACGCGCGGCGGCGGCACCTTGGCGATGATCGTCGCGAACAGGTCGCCCATGCCGGCGGCGGCGATCTCGGCTCGCATCGCGGGCGACAGGTCGCCGCCGCCGGCCGCGGTCGCCTGCCGGAGGTGCTCCTCGCGGTCGATCTCCTCGCGGCGATACTCGTCGATGTCGTTGACGATCCAGCCCTCGAGGCCCGAGCCGTAGAGCACGGGGAAGTCGAGCTGGTCGTTGTCGGCGCCCAGCTCGACGAACAGGTCGAAGGTGGCGTCGAGGGCGCCCGACGGGTCGGCGTTGGGCCGGTCCGCCTTGTTGACGATCACGATCGGCCGCAGGCCCAGCCGAAGGGCCCGCATCAGCACGTAGCGCGTCTGGGGCATCGGTCCCTCGTTGGCGTCGACCAGCAGCAGCACCGAGTCGACCATGCTGAGCACCCGCTCGACCTCGCCGCTGAAGTCGGCGTGACCCGGCGTGTCGATGATGTTGACCAGATACTCCTGCCACTCCACCGTGCAGTGCTTGGAGCGGATCGTGATGCCGCGCTCGCGTTCGAGGTCGTTGCTGTCCATGACCCGCTCGTCGACCTGGGCGTTGTCGCGGAACACGTGCGCGGCGCGGAAGATGCTGTCGATCAACGTCGTCTTGCCGTGGTCGATGTGGGCGATGATCGCCAGGTTGCGGATCTTGTCGACGGCGTGCATGGTCGTGGCCTCGTGCTCGCTGGGATGCCGCGCCGGACGGCGCGCGGACCGGTCGCTGCAGTGTACCATCGCAGCATGAGCAGGGCCTTCGTCAAAGAGAACGACGACGCGCCGCCCGGCGGCGACCTGCCCGAGCGGCGGATCAGCGACCACCCGAACCTGGTGACGCCGGCGGGGCTGGCGCAGCTCGAGGCCCTCGCCGCCGAGCTCGAGGCACGGCGCGCCGAGGTCGTGGCCGAGGGCGCGGCGCGCGGCGCCGGCTCGGACGACCCGGTGGTCGCCGCCGAGCTGGCGCCGCTCGACCGCGACCTGCGCTACTTCCGCGCCCGGATCGCGTCGGCGCAACCGGTCGACCTCGCCGCGCAGCCGCACGACACGGTCGCGTTCGGGGCGAGGGTCACGGTGCGCGACGACAAGGGCGTCGAGCGGGTCTGGGAGATCGTGGGCGAGGACGAGGCCGACCTCAAGGCGAGCAAGGTGAGCTACGTGTCGCCGCTGGCCGAGGCGCTGCTCGGCGCCCGGGTCGGAGACACCGTCGTGTGGCAGCGACCCGCCGGGGACCTGACGCTGACCGTCACCGGCATCGTCTACTCGTGAACGACCGGGCGGGTCGCCTCGAGCGGCGCTGCGGCCTCGACTGAGGCGGCGGCTGGAGTCGGGCCGGCGGCGGCCGCGGCTTCGCCCGCCGCCGCCTCACGCGCCTTCGCGACCTTCTTCGATGCCTCGTGCGGCGACTTCATGCGGATCATGGCGAAGGCGAGCGGGGCGCCGGCGAGCAGCAGCAGGCCGCTCACCCACAACCCCGTATGGAACGCCTGGGTGAACGCGTTGCTCACGGCGTTGGAGACGGCCGTCAGGTCGATGCCGGGCGGCGCCTTCGCCGGCGCACTCTCCTGACCCTGCTTCGCCGCGACCTTGATCGCGGCCACGGCCGGCGCGGGCAGGCGCAGCCCGGCGAGCGCGCCGGGGATGTGGTCGACGAACGAGCGCGTCACGATGTTGCCCAGGACGGCGATGCCGAACACGGAGCCGACCTGGCGCACGGTGTTCAGCGTGGCCGACGCCATGCCGGCGCGGCGGCCGGGCACGGTGCTCATCGCGGCCGTGGTCATCGGGCTCATCACCAGCCCGTTGCCCAAGCCGATCGGGATCAGCAAGAACCAGATCTGGGAGTACGGCGTGTCGTACTGCACCGTCGTCAGCGACAGCAGGCCGAGGCCGGTGATCACCATGCCGATCGTCATCGGCAGCCGCGACCCGATGCGACCCACGATGCGGCCCGACGCGACCGCCGTGATCATCACCGTGATCGTCATCGGCAGCGCCAGCAGGCCGGCCTCCGTCGGCGAGTACCCCTGCACGCGCTGGAAGAACAGTGACAGGAAGAAGACGATCCCGAAGAAGGCGAAGCTGACGATCAGACCCGTGAGGTTGGCGCCGGCGAAGGTGCTGTTGCGGAAGAAGCTCAGGTCGAGCATGGGCGTGCGTGACCGCGTCTCGACGGCGAAGAACCCGGTCAGCGCCACCGCGGCGACGGCGAAGCAGGCCAGGATGCGCGGCGAGGTCCAGCCGTAGGAGTTGGCCTCGATCAGCGCGTAGGTGAGCGACGCCAGACCGGTGATCGCCAGCAGCTGTCCGGGGATGTCGAGGCTGCGGCCGTCGCGCGCCGACGACTCGGGCACGAACAGCGCGGCGCAGACCAGCGCCAGGGCGCCGACCGGCACGTTGATCCAGAAGATGCTCTGCCAGCCCAGGTGCTGGACCATGACCCCGCCGATCAAAGGACCGACGGCCAGCGCCAGACCCGAGACGCCGGCCCACATGCCGATCGCCTGGGCGCGCTCCTTGGGGTCGGGGAAGGTGTTGGTGAGGATCGACAGGGTGCTCGGCATCATCACGGCGGCGCCGATGCCCTGCAGGCACCGCGCCGCGATCAGCCAGTCGATCGACGGCGACAGAGCACATGCCATCGACCCCAGAGCGAACAGGCCGAGACCCCCCATGAACGCCTTGCGGCGGCCGAACATGTCGCCGAGCGTGCCGCCGGTGAGCAGCAGGCTGGCGATGAAGAGCACGTAGGCGTCGACGATCCACTGCAGCTCGGAGAGGCTCGCTGCCAGCTTGTCCTGGATGGTCTTCAGCGCGAGGTTCACGACCGTGCTGTCGAGCATGATCATGAACAGCGTGAAGCACATCGTGCCCAGGGTGACGAGCTTGATGCGGCGGTTGTCCTGGAACATGCGACCTCCCGGGCGGGGTGCCCTCTCTGCTGCATCCTTCTGCATCGTGGACGGGGTCAGATGACTGCCCCCAATGATACAGACTGTTGAGGCGGATGATGAGCGCCGGTGACCAGGCGCGGCGAGGGCGGCGGCGAGCGTGGCGGGCTCCGACGGGCGTCTCGCCGTTGCCTCTGAGGTAGGCTCGGGCCTCGCATGAGGGATCCATGTTCGCAGGAGGTGAGGTGAGCGGGCTCGTCGCACTGCTCTCGGGCGACGGCGCGGCGCCGGAGCGCGGCGCCGCGGCCTTGTCGATCCTGCATCACGACGAGGGATTCACCTCGGTCCACCTGGCGGACGACGGTGTGTGGCTGGGCGCCTGCGGCCGGCCGTACGAGATCTCGGCGGCCTCGGACCCGGACCGGGCGCCGTCGGCCGACGGCGGCGCCGGGCGTACGGTCGCGGTGGTCGCCGGCGAGGTCGCCAACGCGGTCGCGCTGAGGCGCGAGCTCGGGCTGCCGCCGCAGGCGGCCGCCGCCGAGCTCGCGCTCGCCGCCTATCGCCGCTGGGGCGCGGGCCTGTTCGAGCGTCTCGAGGGCATCTACGCCCTGGTCGTGAGCGAGCCGGCGCGGGGCGCGACCCTGGCCGGGACCGACGCCTACGGCGTCATGTACCTGCACGTCACCCGCCTGGGCGACGACGTGCTCGTCGCCACCGAGGCCAAGGCGTTCCTCGCCGACCCGCGCTTCCGTCCCCGGCTCGACAGTGACTCGGCTGCCTGCGTCGTCGCCCTTGGCCACGAGTTCGGGCGCGGCCTGTTCGACTCCGTCGAGGCCGCGCCCCAGGGTTGCCACTTCGCGATCGAGGGCACGACCGTGCGCACCGTGCGCCACTGGGACCCGTACCGGGCCGTCGGCGTTGCCGGCGGGCTGCGGGGCGAGGCCTACGACGAGCTCCTGGCCGAGACGGTGCTCGAGCTCGGCGCCGAGGCGTTCGCCGGCGGACCGTGCCTGCTGCCGCTGACCGGGGGCCTGGACTCACGCCTGCTCGCGGCGGCGCGGCCGCCTGGGGCGGACGTCCGGGCGTTCACGTTCGGGGAGCCGGGCGACCCGGATTGCCGCCGCGCCGGCCAGATCGCGCGGGTCTGTGGCATCCCTCACCAGGCCGTCCCCTTCGAGCCGGACTACGTCGCCAGGCACGCGCTCGCCACGACCTGGCTGACCGAGGGCCGGCTGACGCCCGCCGAGAACACGACCGGCTTCCAGATGCCCGGTCTCGGCGGGGACCGCTTCGTCTCGGGGGTGTGCAGCGGGATCGGCCGGCGCTTCTCGAAGGCGCGGACCGCGTTCCCCGACTGGAGCCTGACCGGCCCCGACGCCCCGGCGTTCGACGCCTGGATGATGCTGCGCTTCTCCCGCTCGGGCATGCCGCCCGCGGATGCCGGGCTCGCGTTCGGCGCCAGGGCCGATCAGGTGCGCGAGCCCGGGATCGAGGCGCTCACGAGGCATATCCGCCGGACGAAAGGGATGTGCGGCGTCGATCGCCTCGACCTCTACTTCATCGGGGGACGGGCCCGCGGCTGGCGCTGTTCGGGCCTCGATCTCGACAGCGTGTGGATGACGCCTCGGGCGCCGTTCTTCACCAGGCGCTGGGTCGAGGCCGTGCTTGCCGGCGCGCCGGAGGAGCGGCTCGACGATCTTGCCCGCGTGCGCCTGATCCGCGCCCTCGACCCCGCGGTCGCGAGCGTGCCCTGGGTCATGACCCTGCTGCCGCTGGGGCCGACCGTCCCCGTGCTTGGAGCGCTGCGCCGCGCGGCTCGGCTGCGCCGCGCCGCCGCCCCCGGCGGCGGCGCGGCGCCCAGCGCCCGTCACACGGCGATGACCAAGCGCTACATGAAGGCCGTCAAGGGCCTCTATCACCGCTTCTACACGTACGGCGACCATCGCGACGAGTGGCTGCGCACCGCTTCGCGCGGGGCCGTCGAAGAGGTCCTGCTGTCGGACCGTCTCGCCGACCACGGCTTCGCCGACGCGGCCGGGGTGCGGCGGCTGGTGGCCGCCCACATGGAGGGCGCCGACCACACGCTGGCGCTCTCGATCCTGCTCGGGATCGAGCTCTGGCAGCGGCTGTTCGAGGACGGGGAGTGGCAGCGGATGGGGGCGGCGGCGTCCGACGCCGCCGCCCCCACGTAGGCTACGCCGCCTTGACCATCGCCTCGCCCGGCGTCTGGCCGATCGAGATGATGTTGCCTTCGCTGTCCTTGAACCAGGCCGCGTACATGGTCTGCCCGCCGCCGGTGAAGGTCGCGATCCCGTTCTCCGTCTTCATGCCGGGCGAGTCGTAGTCCTCGAACTCCACGCCCCGGCGGCGCAGCTCGTCGACCGTGCCCTGCACGTCGTCGACGAGGAACGCCGCCTCGGTGTGCTCTGCCCGCGTCCGCTCGCGCTCGTACAGCATGATCTGCGTGCCGTCGCCGGCCCGCACCATGGCGTAGCCGGGTATCGCCTCCCAGCGGTCCACACCGAGCCCCAGCTTGTCGCGGTAGAAGGCACACGCGCGTTCGATGTCCTCGGCTGGCAGCACGGGGATCACCCTGGTCGATGAAAGCTGCATGTCGGTCACCACCTGACGTCTCGCTGCTGACGGTACCCGAGGTGCATTCCGCGTCGGGGGCGGGCACATGCCTGTTGCATGCCGCGACGTCGGCAGGCGGGACCGGCAGACCGGCCGGGCGGCCGGGGCCGGAGGAAGGGGCAGAGAGTCATCGGCTCGAGAGGCACCATCCGCACCTACATGGCGATCTACGGCGTGACGACGCTGGCGCAGTCACTGATCTGGGGCGTCAACACGCTGTTCCTGCTGGGCGCCGGGCTCAGCATCTTCCAGGTGCTGCTCGCCAACGCCGGGTACACCGCCGGCCAGGTGATCTTCGAGGTGCCGACCGGCGTGATCGCCGACACGCTCGGTCGCCGCGTGTCGTACCTCATCGCGGTGGTGACCATCCTCGCCTCGACGCTGCTCTACGTGTACTTCGGTGCGATCCACGCGGGGCTTGTCCCCTTCCTGCTGGCCTCGCTGCTGCTGGGCCTCGGCTACTGCTTCTACACCGGCGCCGTCGACGCGTGGCTGGTCGACGCGCTGGGCGCCACCGGGTACACGGGAAAGATCGAGGTCGTCTTCGCCCGCGGCGGCGTGATCGCCTCGGCGGCGATGCTCATCGGGTCGGTGCTGGGCGGCATCCTCGGCTCGCTGGCGCTGTGGGTGCCCTACGTGCTGCGCGCCGTGCTGCTGGCGCCGGCCTTCCTGATCGGCTTCTTCTGGATGAAGGAGCTCGGGTTCACGACGCGGCGGCTCGACCTGGCGGCGGTCCACACGCAGAGCGTGGCGATCGCGAAGATGGGGCTGCAGTACGGCTTCCGCGACCGGGTGGTGCGGCCGCTGATGTTCAGCTCGTTCGTGATGGGCGCGTTCGGCATCTACGGCTTCTACTCGTGGCAGAAGTACTTCCTCGACCTGCTGGGGCGCAACCTGGTGTGGGTCGACGGCGTGATCGCGGCCCTGGTGGCGCTGGCCGGCATGCTCGGCAGCGCCCTGGTCGGGCCCTTGTCGCGGCGCATCGGCAAGCAGTCGACGATCGTGATCACGGCGGTGTGCGTGCAGATCGTGGCCGTGATCGGTGCCGGCGCCATCCGCATCTTCTGGGTGGCGGTGCCCCTGTACCTGGTGGCGGCCACCGCGATGTTCGCGATGCAGCCGGTCAAGCTGGGCTGGCTCAACCTGCACATCCCCTCGGCCCAGCGGGCGACCCTGATCTCGTTCGACGCCCTGTTCGACGAGGCCGGCGGCACGGTGGGGCAGGTGGGCCTCGGCTACGTGTCGCAGGCGATGTCGATCCCGTTCGCGTGGGTCGTCGGCGGCGCGCTGCAGATCCTGGCCTTGCCGCTGCTGGTGCAGGCGCGTCACGCCTCGGCGGATGCGGCCGCGCCCGGAGAGGGCCGGCCGCCGGAGCCGCTCGGCGAGCGGGACGACGCGGCGGCGTGAGTCTCGCATGAGGCGGGGGCGCCGGCCTCAGTCGCCCGGTGACGTCATCACCTGTCGGACCTGCCCCGCGATCTCCAGGTCCTCTCGCGACTCGATGACGAGCGTCCGGACCGCCGCTCCGCCGGCGCTGATGTCGCGGTCGCCTTCGCCCGACGCGTTGGCGCCGGCGTCGAGCGCGACGCCGAGGTAGGCCAGTCCGCCGGCGGCGCGGGCGCGGATCTCGGGCGAGCGCTCCCCGACCCCGCCGGTGAAGACCAGCGCGTCGAGGCCCCCGAGGGCGGCCGTCATCGCCCCGATGCACGTCCGCAACCGATGCAGGTAGACGCCGGCGGCGAGCGCGGCGGCGGCATCGCCGCCGCGCTCGCCGCCGAGCACCTCCCGCATGTCGGCCGTGCCCGCCAGGCCGAGCAGGCCCGAGCGGTGCTCCAGCGTCGCGGCCAGCTCGGCCGGCGGCGTGCCGGCGTGCTCCTCGAGCCAGAGGACGAGCCCGGGATCGACGCTCCCGGAGCGGGTCGCCATGACCAGGCCGTCCAGCGGCGTGAAGCCCATCGTGGTGTCGACGGAGCGCCCTTCGAGGACGGCGCACAGCGAGGCGCCTGCGCCGAGATGGCAGGTGACGATGCGGCGGGCCGCGGCCGGCCAGTCCCGGTCCGCCGGACCCGGCTCGCCGGCCGGGAGCGGCTCGCCGGTCGCGACCGTGACATCGGCGGCCCCGGCCACCATCGCGGCCGCCCTCCTCGAGACGTACGCGTGCGACAGGCCGTGGAAGCCGAACTTGCGCAGGGGCCAGCGCCGCCGCCAGGCGGCCGGCAGGGCGTAGGTCGCGGCCTCCGGCGGGATGGTCGCGTGGAAGGCCGTGTCGAAGCAGGCGACCTGGGGCGTGCCGGGGAGCAGCGACCGCACCGTCTCGAGCGCGGCCAGCGAACGGGGCTGATGGAGGGGGGCGAGGTCTGTCAGGGCGGCGAGGCGGCGCGCGACGGCGTCGTCCACGACCACGGGACCGAGGAAGCGGTCGCCGCCGTGGACCACGCGATGGCCGACGGCGTCGATGCGGCCGGCGTCGCGCACCGCCTCCGCGACCGGCGCCGCGTCGGCTTCGCCGCGCGGCGCCGGCACGTCGTGCGTCCACGCCAGCTCGTCGCCGTCGAGCAGCCGCAGCTTGATGCTGCTGGAGCCGGCGTTGACGACGAGCACCCGCTGCGGGAGCGGCGGTCACGCGGCGCCGGCTCTCGGCTCGCCCGAGCCGGCGCACCGTCCAGCGCCCAGTCCCGCACCTCGGGGACGTCCTCGCCGTGCTCGCGCGTGTAGGCGCGCGCCTGCAGGCGCCGGTCGACCATGAGCTGGCGCACGTGGCCGGCCGTCGCCGGCAGGCCGGGCACGCGGTCGATCACGTCCATGACCAGATGGTAGCGGTCGAGGTCGTTCAGCATCACCATGTCGAACGGCGTCGTCGTGGTGCCCTCCTCCTTGTAGCCCCGCACGTGCAGGTTGCGGTGGTTGTGGCGGCGGTACGTCAGGCGGTGGATGAGCCACGGGTAGCCGTGATAGGCGAAGACGATCGGCTTGTCGGGCGTGAACAGGGCGTCGAACTCGGCGTCGCTCATGCCGTGCGGGTGCTCGCTCGACGGCTGCAGCCGCATCAGGTCGACGACGTTGACCATGCGCACCTTCAACTGGGGAAGGTGCTCGCGGATGATGCCGATCGCCGCCAGCACCTCCTGCGTCGGCACGTCGCCGGCCGCCGCCAGCACGACGTCGGGCTCGCCGTCCTGGTCGTTGCTGGCGAACTCCCAGATGCCGGCGCCGCGGATGCAGTGCAGGACGGCCTCGTCCATCGACAGCCACTGCGCCTGCGGCGCCTTGCCGGCGACGACGATGTTGATGTAGTCGCGGGTGCGCAGGGTGTGATCGACCACCGAGAGGAGCGTGTTGGCGTCGGGCGGCAGGTAGACGCGAATGATCTCGGCCTTCTTGTTGACGGCGTGGTCGATGAACCCCGGGTCCTGGTGCGAGAAGCCGTTGTGGTCCTGCTGCCAGACGTGCGAGCTGAGCAGGTAGGTGAGCGACGAGATCGGCGCCCGCCAGGCGATGTCGCGCGTGACCTTGAGCCACTTCGCGTGCTGGTTGAACATCGAGTCGACGATGTGGATGAAGGCCTCGTAACAGTCGAAGAGGCCGTGACGGCCGGTCAGGAGGTAGCCCTCGAGCCAGCCCTGGCAGAGGTGTTCCGAAAGGACCTCCATGACGCGGCCGTCGGGGGCGAGCTCGACGTCGGTCGGCAGGCGCTCGCCCTCGAAAGCGCGGGCGGTCACCTCGAAGACCTCGGTGAGCCGGTTCGAGGCCGTCTCGTCGGGTCCGAACAGGCGGAAGATCGCGCGGATTGGCGGCGATCACGTCGCGCAGGAAGCCGCCCAGGACGCGGGTCGCCTCGGCCTGGGCGGCGCCGGGCGCCGGGACCTCGACCGCGTAGTCCCGGAAGTCGGGCAGGTCGAGGTCCCGGCGCAGCACGCCGCCGTTGGCGTGCGGGTTGGCGCTCATGCGGCGGTGCGCCTTGGGGGCGAGGGCGGCGAGCTCGGGGACGAGCTCGCCGCCCTCGCCGAACAGCTCCTCCGGCCGGTAGCTGCGCATCCAGTCCTCGAGGATCCTCAGATGGTCCGGGTCGCCGCGCACGTCGGCGACGGGCACCTGGTGGCTCCGCCAGGTGCCCTCCACCGGCTTGCCGTCGACCTCCTTCGGCCCCGTCCAGCCCTTCGGCGTGCGCAAGACGATCATGGGCCACTGCGGCCGCGAAGGGTCGTCGGTCTCGCGCGCGTAGCGCTGGATGTCCTGGATCTCCTGCACCACGAGGTCCAGCGTCGCGGCCATCTTCCGGTGCACCTCGGGCGGGTCCTCGCCGGCGACGACGTAGGGCCGGTAGCCCATGCCTTCGAGGTACTCGCGCAGCTCGTCCTCGGGGATCCGCGCCAGCACGGTCGGCTGCGCGATCTTGTAGCCGTTCAGGTGCAGCACGGGCAGCACGGCCCCGTCACGCACGGGGTCGAGGAACTTGTTCGACTGCCAGCTCGTCGCCAGCGGCCCGGTCTCGGCCTCGCCGTCGCCGACCACGCACACCACGAGCAGGTCCGGGTTGTCGAACGCCGCGCCGTACGCGTGTGCCAGCGAGTAGCCGAGCTCGCCGCCCTCGTTGATCGAGCCGGGCGTCTCGGGCGCCACGTGGCTCGGGATGCCGCCGGGGAACGAGAACTGCCGGAACAGGCGCCGCATGCCCTCCTCATCCTGGGTGATGCTCGGGTAGACCTCGGTGTAGGTGCTCTCGAGGTACGCGTTTGCCACCAGCGCCGGACCGCCGTGTCCCGGCCCCGTCACGAAGATGGCGTCGAGGTCCCAGGTACGGATGGCTCGGTTCAGGTGGGCATAGACGAAGTTCAGGCCCGGCGTCGTGCCCCAGTGCCCCAGCAGGCGCGGCTTCACGTCGTCGGGGGTCAGCGGACGCCGCAGCAGCGGGTCGTCGAGCAGGTAGATCTGGCCGACCGACAGGTAGTTCGCCGCCCGCCACCAGGCGTCGAGCAGGTCGAGGTCGTCGGGCGACGTCGGAGCCAGGCCCCGCCCTGCCGCGTCGCCGGTCTGTTCGGTCATGCCGATCCTCCTCGGAGTCGCCACTCGCCGTCGGGGCCAAGATACCCGGACCGTGTGAGAGCTTCGGCGCTGTGCCGTTTGGGGAGCGCAAGGACCGGGCTGAGGTCCGCGACGCGCAGGGAGAGGCGGGACCCGCCGCGACTAGGCCGTGTCGGCGGAGGCCTCTTCTGCCCGCGTCCAGAGCCGTCCCGGCCAGCCGGCCTTCGGCCCGACCATCAGGGTGAGGCCCGGGACCAGCGCCGTGCGCACGAGGAAGGTGTCGAGCAGCACGCCGATGGCGACGCCGATGCTGATCTCCGCCAGGTCCTTGACCGGCTGCGAGAGCAGGATCAGGAAGGTCCCGGCCAGGATCACCCCGGCGCTGGTCAGGACGCCACCGGTGGCCGTGAGCGCCTTGGTCGTGCCGTCGTGCAGGCCGCGTGCCAGCGCTTCGGAGCGAATCCGCGTCGTGATGAAGATGTTGTAGTCGCTGCCCAGGGCGACGAGGAAGATGAACATGTAGAGCGGGATCCGGTAGCTGATGTGCTGCCAGCCGAGGAGCTTCTCGGTGATGAGGATGGTGGCGCCGAGGGCGGCCAGGTACGAGAGCACGTTCGTGGCCAGCAGGTAGAGCGGCGCCACCAGCGCGCGCAGCAGGATGGCGAGGATCACGCCGACCACGACGAGGGCGAGCGCCGCCACCACGAGGGTGTCGCGGTTCGACAGCGCCCAGGTGTCGGCCTGGATCGCGGTCGGGCCGCCGACCAGCGCCGTGCTGCCGCTGCCGGCGGCCAGCTCGCGCGCCGTGGCGCGCAGCTCCCGAACCTGGTCCAGAGTCTGCGACGAGTAGGGGTCGCCCTCGAAGACGACCTGATAGCTCTGCAGCTTCCCGTCGTCGGCGGTGCCGGTCGGGAAGACCTTGTCGACACCCGGGCTCTTGCCCAGGGCGCCGACGACCATGCCGGTGACGAACGCGGGCGGGTTCCGCGGCGACAGGAAGAGCACGGTCGTCGGCGCCAGCGAGCCCTTGGGGAAGTGCTGCTCGAGCAGCGCGTAGCCCTGCTTGGACGGCATGTTCTTGAGGAAGTCCTCGGTGAAGCTGAAGCGGGGGCTGTACTGCGTGACGCCCAGGGCGAGCAGGGCCAGGACGAGAGCCACGAGAGCGGCGGCGCGCGCCGGCCGCGCGGCCACCGCACGGGCCACCCGGCCCCACGTGCGGTGCTGCGTCTCCTGGCCCGTACGGGGGACGCGCGGCCAGAAGGCGCGCCGCCCCAGCACCGCCAGCAGCGCCGGCATGAGCGTGAGGGCGGCGACCAGGGTCACGAACACACCCAGCCCGAGCACCGGCGCGAACGCCCGGTACTCGCCGTAGGTCGCGACCAGCAGGGTCAGCACGGCCAGGGTGACGGTCAGGCCGCTGGCGGTGATCGCCTCCCACGTCTCGCCTAGGGCCGTGGCCAGCGCCGCCCGGTGGTCCCCTTCCTTGCGCAGGTCCTCGCGGTAGCGGCTGATCAGCAGCAGGCCGTAGTCGGTGCCGGCGCCGAACAGCAGGATGATCATCAGCGAGGTCGCCTGTCCCGACAGCAGGGTGCCGGTCGCCTTGGCGCCGAGCGCGAGCAGCCCGCCGGCCACGAAGTAACCGAAGCCGACCGTGATCAGCGGCACGAAGGGCAGGATCGGCGAGCGGTAGATCAGCAGCAGCAGGACCAGCACGAGGACCACGGTGCCGACCAGCAGCTTCACGTCGGCGTTCAGGAAGATCTGGTAGACGTCGGTGATCAGGCCACCGGGGCCGGTCACCCGCACCTGCATGCCCCCGATCTGATCGCCGAAGTGGGCGCGGATGGCGTCGACCGAGGTGCGGAACGACGACTGCCCGGGGTTGCCGCTGAGGCTGGCGAAGATCATGGCGCCCATGCCGTCGGGCGAGTACTGGATGCCGGCGCTGTTGATCGGCTGCGCGCCGCTCGACAGCCACGCCTTGCCGGCCTCGACCTGCTCCTTGTCTGCCGCCGTCAGCGGGGTGTCGGACCCGTACACGACGATGATCGGCGTGCCCTTGGCGGTGGGGAAGGACGCCTGTTGCAGGGCGTCGGCACGCTTGCTCTCGGTGCTCGACGGCAGGCCGCTGGACGCGTCGTTGGTCGTGACGCTCTGGAGCGTCGGCCCGGCCGACAGGGCGCCGGCGATCAGGATCCAGACGGCGATGACCAGCCACGGGTGCCAACCTCGGGTCGACCAGGTGATCACACGGCGCATGCGCCGTCCTTTCGTTGCTCGGGGTGCTCCAATGATATCGGCAGTACGCCGGACGGCGTCAACGAGGGGCTACCTCGTCACGAGACGAGGTAGCCCACCGCCCACAGCGTCTCCCAGATCACGATGGCCGCGTAGGCGGCGGTCGCTGCCGCGGTCACGACGAACGCGGCCCGGTGGCGCCGCAGCGCCCAGATGGCGATCACGGCCACGGTCATGACGCCGATCTTGAAGGCGATCGCCGGGCCGGGTCCGGCGTCGATGAGACGCTGCATCAGCCCGTTCGCCTCGGTCGCCTTGCCGGCGGCGATCGCGTTCCAGGTGAACAGGAGGTCGGCCACGTTGAGGGCCCAGAGTCCGACCAGCAGGTAGAGCAGCGCCTGGGTGCGGGTGAGCCCGAGGCGAAGGTGCCAGGGCGTGGTCGCCGGGCAGAGGCAGTCGCCCTCGTCGCGGGCGATCCGGTAGCGACGGACGAGCTTCTCGTCGTACGGCTCGACGTGGGCCGTGCCGTGCACCGGGCAGGCGAAGGAGAACAGCCTGTCACCGTCGCGGGTGAGCATGCGCGCCTCGCCCGGCCCGGCGCCGGCCGCCTCGGCGGCCGGCCGGGGCCGGGCGACCCCGGTCAGCGCCTCGACCTCCTCGTCGGTCAGGCCCTTGAACTCGTACGGCACCCGCTTGCGGCGCCGCCAGCTCTGCCGCGCGCGCTCGCGCGAGAGCATCGACCAGAGGAGCACGGCGACGATGGCCGCGGCCAGCAGGACCACGTCGGGCAGCGCGAGGGCGACGAGCGGCGGCGCCCAGAGCAGCAGGGCGCGCCGCCGCTCGTCGCTGCGCAGCGGCTCGATGAACGTGTAGGTGGTGTACAACCAGACGCCGGACAGGCCGCCCAGGGTCACGAACGTGCGCAGGAACGCGGCCGCCGTCTTGCCGAGCAGGCTGGAGTCCTGGGTGAAGAGGCCGAGGATGCCCCCGAAGCTCCACAGGATCACGGTCACGGCGAGCGGCACGATCTGCCAGCGCAGGAACGTGGAGACGGGGGCGTCGGGCTCTTCACGGCGGCGCCAGACGGCGGTGAGCGCGATCGCCGCGGCGACCGACACGCCGTGCGAGACGACGCTCCCGCTGACCAACGCCAGCACCGTCGCGGCCACGCACGCGAACGGCAGCAGCAGGGCGGTGTCGAGCGCGACCGGGTCGCGGACCGGCGCGGCCGCCGCGCGGTCGCCGTACACCTCGGCCGCGTGCCCGTCGGCGATCGTCCACACGTGGACGTGTACCGGCCGCGACCAGCCGTCCTTCTCGCGCGTGAACAGCGCGTAGAAGTACTCGGCGCCGGGCCGGAGGGCGACGTCGGCGAAGCCGCTGGCGTCGCCCTCGTAGGCGAGCGCGGCGTCGAAGGCGCGGGTCTGGGCGTCGTGCGGCGTCTCGGGGTACCACTCCGCCGAGCGCAGCGCCCGCACGACCCGCGACCCGCGCCCACGCCAGTCCCACGACAGGCGGATCGCCTCAGCGCCGGGTTTCGCCTTCACGTTCTCGATCGTCGCAGCGCGTGCCACAGTCAGCGAGGAGGTCCGCGCTAGGCCCGGAACGTCGCGACGAGCACCAGGCCGGCGAACACCAGCCCGGTTCCCAGCCATTGCGGCCAGGCGAACGACTCGTGGAACAGCAGGAAGGCGGCGAACACCTGGCACGCGACGAAGGCGATGCCGATCCCCCACACGTTGGCGAAGCTGACGGAGGATTGACGGACGATGCCCGCATACGAGAGCTGGACGCACAGGCCGAACGCGCTGCCGGCCGCCTGCCAGAGGATGAAGGTCTTGAGGCGGTCGCTGTGGCCCGAGGCGGCGAAGCAGGCGTAGGCGCCTACGTTGACGACGAGGTTCAGGAGCAGCAAGCCGACGAGGCCCAGCCCCTGCGAGCCTGTGAACGTATCGACAGCTTCCTTCGACGGCCACGCCACCGGCCGGAACAGTCTCCCCATCGCATGCCTCCCGCTCTGTCGCTCGCAGCTCGTGCGCCACGATTCTATGCCTGCGCGTCGCGGTTCGGCTCGGAAGGATGCAGTGGCACATATAGGATGACAGACGGCCGTGCGAGCGGCGGAGCCGCCCGCCGCACGGCCCGAGGCACGGCGAAGCGGCAAGATGCGACGACCTGCAGGTGAGGCTGGTGAAGACCTTCTCCCTCTATGTCGAGTCCGATCCTCCACTCTTCAGGCTCGCCCGCGTCGTGTGTTCGGGCGCCCTGCTGGCGTACTCGCGGTTCACCCAGACGGGCCTGCACAACCTGCCGCCGCAGGGGCCGGCGATCGTCGCCGCCAACCACCCGAGCGACCTCGACCCGGCCCTGGTCGGCGCCAGCTTCCCGCGCACGCTCCGCTTCATGGCCGCCGAGAAGGAGTGGGACCGGCCGTTCGTCGGCCGCTGCATCCGGCGGCTGGGCGCGTTCCGGGTGCGCCGCGGGGCGGTCGACCGCGAGGCGCTGCGCGTGGCGCTCGACTTGCTTGCGCAGGGTGAGGTGGTCGCGCTGTTCCCCGAGGGCGACAACTACGCCGACGGTCCGCGACCGTTCGAGAGCGGCGTCGGCTACCTGGCGGCCAAGAGCGGGGCGCCGGTGATCCCCTGCGCGATCACCGGCGCCCAGCACGTCTGGAACAGCGGCGGCCTCGGCTGGCCCCACATCGAGCTGCGCGTCGGCGAGCCGGTCGACCTCGGCGGCCTCGACGGGCTGCGCAACCACGAGCTCTACGAGGCGATCGCGGGGCGCGTCGAGGCCGCCGTGAAGGCGCTGCTCGACGGGGGGTCGAGCGGGTTCTAGCCCTTGACCCCGCTCAGCGTCACGCCCTCGATGAAGGCGCGCTGGGCGAGGAAGAAGATCACCACGACCGGGATCATGAAGATGATCGTCGCCGCCATCGTCAGGTTCCAGTTCACGTGGTGCATGCCGCGGAAGTTCGACAGCGCCAGCGACAGCGTCTGGGCGGAGGGGTTCTCGCCCACGTAGACCAGCGGGCCGTAGAAGTCGTTCCAGGCGTAGATGAACTGGAACAGGGCGATCGCCATGATCGCCGGCTTCGACAGCGGCACGACCACGCGGCGCAGGATCTGCCAGTTGCCGCCGCCGTCCACCCGCACGGCGTCGCAGAGCTCACTGGGGATGGTCATGAAGAACTGGCGCAACAGGAAGATCGAGAACGCGTCGCCGAAGAAGTTGGGGATGATCAGCGGCTTCAGCGTGCCGACGAACTGGATCCCGAACAGGTCGTGGAAGGTCCGCGCCCAGATGACGTACAGCGGCACGGTGGTGACCTGCGTCGGCAGCATCAGCGTCGACAGGACGAGCAGGAAGACGATGTTGCGGCCCTTCCACTCGAGCCGCGAGAACGCGTAGGCGACGGGGATGCACGAGATCACGACCCCGATCGTCGAGAGCCCCGCGTACAGGAAGGTGTTCCACGTGTAGCGGGCCAGGTCGATCTGCTGGAACACGGTCCAGAAGTTGCGCAGCACGACCGGGCTCGGGATCAGCTTCGACGACAGCGCCTGGCGGTCGGTCATCACGGCCGTCAGCAGCATGAAGATGACCGGGACCATGAAGATCAGCGACACGCCGATCAGCACCGAGTGGTTGGCGATCGTCATCAGGAAGCGGTGGCGGCGGACGCCGGCGGGCAGCGGCCGCCGCCCCACCGAGTGCGCGTCCCTGGGCGCCTGAGCGGCCGGCGCTGCGGGCGGGGCGGGCGTCTCGGGGGCTGTGACCGGAGCGGCTACTGCTGGCCTCCCCCGTAGTGCACCCAGCGGCGTGAGGTGAGCAGCAGCACGGCGGTCGCCGCCATCGTGGCGGCGAACAGCACCCAGGCCATCGCCGACGCGTAGCCCATGTGGAAGTACCGGAAGGCCTGCTCGTAGAGCCAGATGCCGTAGAAGAGCAGGGCGTTCTGCGGCGCTCCGAGCACCATCGTCTGGCCGCTGGCGACGTTGCTGGCGACGAACGCCTGGTCGAAGTACTGGAAGCCGTCGATGACGCCCATCACGAGCGTGAAGAAGATGACCGGGGTGATCAGCGGCAGGGTGACGTTGCGGAACCGCTGCCAGGCGTTGGCGCCCTCGATGGCGATCGCCTCGTAGAGCTCGCGCGGCACGTTCAGCAGGCCGGCGAGGTAGATCACGATCGCATCGCCGATGCCCCACAGGCCGAGGATCACGAGCGCCGGCTTGGCCCAGGTCGGGTCGTAGAACCAGAGCGGCGCGTCGACGCCGGGGATGGCGTTGAGGATCTGGTTGACCGGCCCCGTCGTCGGGTTGAGCAGGTAGACGAACACCAGGGCGGCGGCGACCCTGGGGGCCATCGACGGCATGAAGAACAGCGTCCGGTAGGCGTTCTTGCCGCGCCGGGGCCGCGTCAGCAGCATCGCCGTGAGCATGGCGAAGAGCACCCGCAGGGGAACGCCGACGACGATGATCCAGAGCGTGTTCTTGACGGCCGTCCAGTAGAACGGGTCGCTCTGGGACAGGCCTTTGACCTTGCCGATGCCGAACATGAACTTGTAGTTGTCGAGGCCGACCCAGTGTGGCGTGCCGGCCATGTCGTAGTGGGTGAACGACCAGTAGAGGCTGACGATCATCGGCCAGCCGGTGAAGACGCAGAAGCCGATGATCCAGGGCGAGAGGAAGAGCGCGACCAGCAGGTAGCGGCGCAGCGTGGAGCGCCGGCGCAGGCGCCGGCGCTCCTGCGCGCTGCGCCGCGGGATGAGGGGCGCGGCGGGGGCCTTGGCCCCCGCCGCGCCCCCCGCCGGTGTCACCACGCTGGCGATGTCGCGCTCCTCGCCCGCCCGTCCTCTACCGCGTCACGTTCCGGTCACGGAGCCGAGCCCAGCGCCAGCTGGTCGGCAACCTGCTTGTCGAGCTGCTCGAGGCCCGCCTGCAGGTCCGGCACCTTGCCGGCGACCCACTTGTCGTCGAACTGCAGCAGCAGCGCGGCGTAGCCCGAGCCGCCCGGCGTGAGCGGCGGCGAGTAGTCCGACTTCGCGTTGTTCCAGACGTCGATGAAGGTCTTGAACTGGGGCGGCACCTGCAGGTCCGGCGAGCTCGCCGCGGCCGTCGTCGTGGGCACGTTGCCGAGGCCGTTGGCGAGCTTGACCAGAAACGTCGTGTCGGTCGCCATGAACTTGACGATGTCCCACGCGTCGTCGGGGTGCTTGGCCGTCTTGGGGATGCCGGTGATCGTGCCGCCGACGCGCCCGGAGCCGTACTGGTCGGGGGCCGAGACGTCGGCCGGGAACGGGGCGGTGCCGTAGTTCAGCTCGGGGTGGTCGTTGGCGATCATCCGCGTGCGCCACTCGCCGTCGAAGACCATCGCCACCTTGCCGGTCTCGAAGGCGTTGTTGGCGTCGAACTCGGAGCCGGTGTACGTGCTCAGGAACTTGAGCGCGTTGCCGTAGCCGTACCAGTCGACGAGCTGCTTCTGCCAGGTCAGCGCCTTCGCCCAGCCCGGCTCGGTCGAGAACTGCGGCTGTCCCTGGTCGTTGAACCACGAAGCCCCCCAGGCGCGGCCGAGGTCGGAGGGGTCGAGCTCCTCCCAGGCCTCGAGCGGCAGGAACCCGCACACCTTGAGCGAGCCGTCGCTGTTGCGCACGGTGAGCTTCTTGGCGTCGGCCATGAGCTCGTCCATCGTCTTGGGCGGGGCCGTGATGCCGGCCTTCGCGAGCAGGTCCTTGTTGTAGTAGAAGCCGTAGGAGTCGGTGAGCACGGGCAGCACGACCTGCTTGCCCTCGAACTGGGTGTAGGTGTAGGTCGCCGGCGCGAACGTGCTGGTCGGCAGGTTGTCCTTGTCCATGTACGGCTTGAGGTCGAGCAGCAGGCCGTCGTGGGCGTACTGACCCACGTAGTCGGGCCCGAACGAGACGATCACGTCGGGCCCGTTGCCGGCGTTGACCGCCTTGATGATCTGCTGGTCGAACGTCGTCGAGTCGGGGAAGCCGATCACCTTGACGGTGATCCACGGGTACTGCGCCTTGTAGCCGGCCAGCGCCGTCTTGAACGCCTTGACCTCGGACGGCGCCGTCCAGACGTGCCAGAGCGTGACCGTCACCGGCGCGTGGCTGGCGGCGGTCACCGGGCTGGCGCTCGTGCCGCCGCCGCCGCTGCTGCCGCAGCCGGCGGCCAGCGCCAGGGCGACGACCGCCGCGACGATGAGGATGAGCGGGGTCCGTTTCATGATGGTCGGCCTCCTTGACCCTGGGACGGTACGGTGGTGACGCCACGGCTGAACAGGCGCACCTGCGCCGCCTCGAGCGCGGTGGCGACGGCGCCGGCGAGCACCGCCTCCTCTCCGAGCTGGGAGACGGCCAGGCGCGGCCGGAAGGGACTGAGCAGGCGCAGCTCGTCGTGGATGGGCCCGATCAGCAGGTCGGCGTTGCTGGCGGCGATGCCGCCGCCGAGGATCACGAGCTCGGGGTCGAGCACCGGGGCCACGGCGGCGATGGCCAGGGCCAGGCGGCGCGCCTCGGTGGCGACGACCTCGCGGGCGAGGTCGTCGCCGCGGCGCGCCGCGGCGAAGATCGAACGGGCGCTGAGCGGCGGCTTCATGCCCAAGGCGCGAGCCTGACGCACGACGCCCGAGGCTCCGGCGGCGTCTTCGAAGAGGCCGCGGCGCCGGGCCCCGCGGCCGGCGAGGGCGCCGTCGCCCAGTGGCAGGTGGCCGATCTCGCCGGCCGCCCCCCCGGCGCCGCGATACAGCTCGCCGTCGATGACGATGCCCATGCCCACGCCGGTGCCGACCCAGAGGACGACGAAGTCGCGGACCCGCCGGCCCATGCCGTGGGCGCGCTCGCCGAGCGCCGCCAGGTTGACGTCGTTCTCGAAGGTGACGTCCGTCCCGAGCTGCTCGTGGATCTCGTCGATCAGGCCGCGGCGCCCCCAGCCGGGCAGGTTGGGCGCGTTGGCCAGGCGTCCTCGCGAAGGGATGAGCACGCCGGGGCTGCCGACGGTCGCCTGGGTCACCGCGTTCCAGGCGATGCCGGCGTCGCCGGCCACGGCGTGCGCGATCTCCCCGATCTGGGCGACGAGCGCGCCGGCGCTGCCGGCGCGGGCGCGCTCGTCGCGCCGTGCCGCGATCGCCCCGGTGATGTCGGCCACCGCGGCCCGCATCCACTGCCGGCCGACGTCGATGCCGACGACCCAGCCCGAGCCGGGGTCGATCTCGTAGAGCTTGGCGCTGGGCCCCTTGCCGCCGCGCGAGTGCCCGACGTGGTGGACGAGACCGGCCTCTTCGAGCCGAGCGAGCGCCAGCGAGACGGTCGGCTTGGAGAGGCCGGTCTCCCGGGCGATGTCGCTGCGCGAGACGGTGCCGGTGAGGCGGATCAGCTCGAGCACGGTGCGCTCGTTGATCGCCCGCAGCAGGCGTGGCTGACCCGCCGTGTAGGTGGAGGTGCTGGTCCCGTCTGCGCCCGTGGCGCCCCCCTCGACGACCCCCCGGCGCGGTCCCCGGCGCCGCGCGCGGTATTAGTAAGGAAACCTTCCTGACAATACCGGACCATAGACCGCGACGCGGCGGGGAGTCAAGCAGGCGACCCGGCCGCCTCCCTACCGGGCGAAGAACGCCGGCAGATACTCGCGGTTGGCCTCGAGCAGCGCGTCCAGGAGCGGCGCGGCGACCTCGTACTCGCGCACCAGCGGGTTGGCGAGCAGGGCGCGCAGGGCGAGGTCGCGGTCGCCGCTCGTCGCGGCGGCCACGGTCAGCCGCTCGTAGGCCTTGGCGTGCTCGATCAGGCCGAGCATGTCGGGAGGGAGCGGATCGACCGGGAGGGGGTGAGCCCCCTCCCGGTCGATCCGGCAGGCCACCTCGACGACCGCGTCGTCGGGCAGGCCCGGGATCGCGCCCCGGTTGGACGTGTTGACGACCTGCACGTCGCCGCGATCGCCGTAGAGCGACTCGATCAGCATGGCGGATGCCTCGCTGTAGAAGGCGCCGCCCCGCTCCTCGAGCAGCTTCGGCTTCACGTTCAGCCCGGGGTCGGCGTACATCTCGAGCAGGCCGCGCTCGATCTCCATGACCTCCTCGGCTCGCGGGCGCTCGTGCGGGCCCTCTCCAACTCCTTCGTGGCGAAGTAGTAGTAGTGCAGATAGTAGGACGGGATCGCCCGCTGCAGCCGGATCAGAGCCGCCGGCAGGTCGATCTCCTCGGCGATCGCGTCGGCGTGGCCGTCGATCAGCTCGGGCAGCCGGTCGGCGCCGTCGACCAGCACCTTGCGCTCCCACGAGAGGTGGTTGAGGCCGACGTGCTCGAGCTGCACGCGGTCGGGCTCGACGCCGAGCAGCTTGGCGAACTCGCGCTGGAAGCCGATCGGCACGTTGCAGAGGCCGATCGCGTGGGCGCCGTGGTCGAGCAGCGCCTGGGTGACGAGCCCGGACGGGTTGGTGAAGTCGAGCAGCCAGGCGCCGGGGGCGCCGAGCCGGGCGGTGTCGTCGGCGATCGAGAGGACGACCGGGATCGTGCGCAGCGCCTTGGCGAAGCCGCCCGGCCCGGTCGTCTCCTGCCCGAGGCAACCGAAGCGGGGCGGGATCGTCTCGTCGCGCAGGCGCGCGGCCATGCCGCCGACGCGCAGCTGCACGAGCACGAAGCTCGCGCCCTCGATCGCCGCCTCGCGGTCGGTCGTCAGCGTGAGCCGGCCGGTGAAGCCAAGGGTGTCGAGGATGCGCTGCGCCAGACCGCCGACCACGTCGAGGCGCTCGCGGTCGATGTCGTGGAGCACGAGCTCGTCGACGGGCAGCCGCTCACGGCGCAGACCGACGCCCTCGACGAGCTCGGGCGTGTAGGTGCTGCCGCCGCCGATGACCGCGATCTTGATCCCCATCGCCGCGCTCCCCCTCGGTCCGGTGCCGCCTCTGCCGGTTCTCCGCGCACCTGTTCACTTGAACAAGAAGTCGTTCACTTGAACATGGTTCCGCCGCGCCACATCCTACGGTATGATGACGCCCGAGGGGAATCGTTAGGAAAGTTTCCTGACAGATGGTGTCATGCCCGAGGAGCAGCCGTGCGCGTCGCTTTGACCGTCGACATCGAGCAGCGCAGCCGCGTCGCCGACCCGGCGAACCCGGTCCGTCTGCTCGACCTGCTCGCGGAGCACGCGGTCCCGGCGACCTTCTTCATGCAGGGCCGCTGGGCGGCCGCCTACCCGGACACGGCTCGCAGGGTGGCCGACGAGGGCCACCTGATCGGCAACCACACGTACCACCATGCGCCGTTGACGATGATGTCCGACGAGGGCATCCGCCACACGGTCGAGCGTGCCGAGGCCGTGATCCAGGAGGGGACCGGTGCGCCGCTCAAGCCATGGTTCCGCTGCCCCTACGGCGACGGCGAGGACGATCCGAGGGTGCTGCGCGTGCTCGACGAGGTCGGCTACCGCAACATCGGCTGGGACGTCGACGCCAACGACTGGCGGCCCGGGCGCGACGCCGACGAGCTGGTGGCCGCCGTGATCGACGGGTGCATGAGCTTCGGCGACGGGGCGATCGTGCTGATGCACAGCTGGCCCGACGTGACGGTGGCGGCGCTGCCGCAGGTGATCGAAGGCCTGCGCGAATCGGGGGCCGAGCTGGTGAGGCTGGACGAGGTTGGACGTGCTGTGAGCGGGACCGGGGAGACGCGGAGATGACCGTCGGCGACGAAAGCCTGCTGCTCGCCGTCGATGGCGGCAACTCGAAGCTCGATCTCGTGGTGCTGCGCGAGGACGGCACCGTGCTGGGCATGGGGCGGGGGGGCGGCGCGCCGTTCACCCTGGCCTGCGAGCAGGCCTCGCTCGAGGCGGTCGAGACCGCCTTCGGCGAGGCCTGCTCGCAGGCCGGGCTCGACCCGGCGCGCCGCCCCGTCGCCGCGCTCGGCGTCTTCTGCCTGGCCGGCGCCGACCTGCCGGTCGACGACCGCCGCATCCTGCGCGCGCTGCGCAGGATGCGTCTGGCCCGGGAGCTCGTGCTGCGCAACGACACGTTCGCGGTGCTGCGCGCCGGCACCGAGCGGCCGTGGGGCGTGGGCGTCGTCTGCGGCGCCGGCATGAACTGCTCGGCCGTGGCGCCCGACGGGCGCGTCGTCCGCTTCGCCTCGCTGGGCGAGGTCTCGGGCGACGACGGCGGGGGCGGCTGGCTGGGCATGCAGGCGATCCGCGCCGCCGTGCGCGGGCGGGACGGCCGCGACGAGCGCACCGCGCTCGAGCGGCTCGTGCCCGCGCACTTCGGGGTCCGCTCGACCCAGGCGGTGCTCGAGCTGATCCAGACCGGGAAGCTCGACCCCTACCCGGTCGAGCTCGCGCCGGTGGTGTTCGGGGCGGCGGGCGACGGCGACGCCGTCGCCCGCCGCCTCCTCGACCACCTCGCCGACGAGATCGTCCTCATGGTCGCCTCGGCCGCGCGCCGCCTGCGGCTGACCCGGCGCGACCCCGATGTCGTGCTCGGCGGCGGAGTCTTCCGCGCCGGCGACGGCTGCTTCCTCGCGCGCGTGACCGACGGCGTGCATGCCGTCGTGCCGGCGGCGCGCGTCACGCGGCTCGAGGCGGCGCCGGTCGCCGGCGCGGCGCTGCTCGCGCTCGACCGCGCCGGCGCCTCGCGAGACGCGGCGGCGCGCGTGCGCGCCGCCCTTGCCGCCGGCCGCCCCGCCGCGGCGGCCGGCGCACCTACCGCGACCCTCCAGGAGGCGTGACGTGGCCCGCATCGTCCTCGACGGCGTGACCAAGGTGTTCGACAAGGAGGTCCTGGCGGTCGACGGGGTCACCATGGAGATCGGTGACGGCGAGTTCATGGTCCTCGTGGGTCCCTCGGGCTGCGGCAAGTCGACCCTGCTGCGCGTCATCGCCGGCCTCGAGGACGTCACCGACGGCGAGGTCATGATCGGCGACCGCATCGTCACCGACCTGGCGCCCAAGGACCGCGACGTGGCCATGGTCTTCCAGAACTACGCCCTGTACCCGCATATGACCGTCGAGCAGAACCTGGGCATCGGCTTGAAGCTGCGCCACGTCTCGCGGACGGACCGCAAGGCCAAGGTGGCCGAGGTGGCCGAGACGCTCGATCTCACGCCGCTGCTCGCGCGCAAGCCGGCCCAGCTGTCGGGCGGCCAGCGGCAGCGCGTGGCCATGGGACGCGCGATGGTCCGCGAGCCGCTCGCGTTCCTCATGGACGAGCCGCTGTCGAACCTCGACGCCAAGCTGCGCGTGCAGATGCGGGCCGAGCTCGCGAGCCTGCGCGACCGCCTGCGCACGACCACCGTCTACGTGACCCACGACCAGGTCGAGGCCATGACCCTCGGCGATCGGGTGGCGGTCATGAACGACGGCGTCGTGCAGCAGCTCGACCGGCCGCAGAACCTCTACCACCACCCGGTGAACCTGTTCGTGGCGGCGTTCATGGGCTCGCCCTCGATGAACCTGATCCAGGCCCGGGTCGCGGACGGCTGCGTGCGGTTCGGCTCGAACGAGCTGCCCATCCCGGCAGGCGTCGACCTGTCGGCGTATGCGGGCGGACCGGTCGTGGTGGGGATCAGGCCCTCGCACTTCGCCGACGCCACCCTGCCGCACGACGAGTCGCTGCCGACGCTCGACGTCGAGGTCGGCGTGGTCGAGGAGCTCGGCGCCGAGAAGAACCTGATCTTCGCGCTCGACGTGCCGCCGGTCGAGACCGAGGCGACGCGTTCGGCGATGCGCGACCCGACGCACGGCTCGCACGGCACGATCATCGGCGGCGCCGACGCGACGATCTGCACGGCCCAGGTGGACTTCCGCTGCGCCTGCCGGCCGGGAAGCTCGTGGCGCCTGGCCGTCGACACGGCGATGCTGCACTTCTTCGACCTCGAGAGCGGGGCGGTCATCGGCGGCGCGCCGGGCTCGCCCGGCGCGTCGCCGGGGGCCGAGGCCTGAATCTCGGCGAGTGAGGGCGGCGGCGCGTCGCGTCGCCGCCTCTCGCTCGCCGCCTCTCGCCCGCCCGCTTGCGCCGCCATATAGATTGTCTTACTATATCTAAATCCGTGAAGCACTTTCGCCGTCGCGCCAGCGGCCGGCGCCGCAGGACCACGACCCCGAGGAGTACCACTGTGACCGCGACCACCACGCGCGACGCGCTGCTGCGCGACTGCGTCCAGGACATGCAGACGTTCTTCCAGGCGCTGTCGCGCGTGGACAGCCCGCACTGGCTCGGGCTCGACATCACGATGGGCCAGCTCAAGGCGATCCTCGCGCTCGGGGTCAACGGGCCGCTGTCTGTGGGCGCCCTCGGGCGGACGCTCGGCATCAGCGAGCCGTCGGCCAGTCTGCTGGTGGACCGGCTCGAGGAGCAGGACCTCGCGACGCGCGGACCCGACGAGACCGATGGCCGGCGGACACTGGTCAACCTGACAAGCGAGGCGAGGGAGCTCGGCGAGCGCCTGCGGCACACGCACGACGGCCGACTGAGCGAATGGCTCGACCGGCTGTCGGACGACGAGCTGGAGGGACTCGGGCGCGGGCTGGCCGCACTGGCGCGGCTCGGCCGCGCCGACGGCCAGCCCGCGCCCGAGGCGGGTGTGCGATGAGGTTCGGGAACGGGGGCGGCGCGGTCTCGGCCGCCACCGAGCATCAGGCGGCGATCGACCGCCACGCCGCCACCAACCGCAAGTCCTGGGGCGAGACGCTCAGCCGCCGCCGGATCACGCTGGTCCTGATCAGTGTCATCCTCGGTATGCTGCTGTCGGCGCTCGACCAGACGATCGTCGGCACGGCGATGCCGAGGATCGTGCAGACCCTGCCGAACGGGGTCGAGCACTACGTCTGGGTCACCACCGGCTACCTTCTGGCCGCGGCCGCCTCGATGCCGATCTGGGGCAAGCTCTCCGACGCCTACGGGCGCAAGCCGTTCTATGCCTTGGGCATGGGCATCTTCGTCGTGGGGTCGGCGCTGTGCGGCCAGTCGCACACCATGACCGAGCTCATCGCGTTCCGTGCGTTCCAGGGCCTCGGGGCCGGCGCCATGATGCCGATCTCGCAGGCGATCGTCGGCGATGTCTTCCCACCCGCCCAGCGCGCCAAGTTCATGGGCGTGCTGATGAGCGTCTTCGGCCTGGCGATGATCGTCGGGCCGCTGCTCGGCGGGTGGATCACCGACAACTTCAGCTGGCGGTGGGTCTTCTACGTCAACCTGCCCGTGGGCATCGTGGCGATCGTCTTCTGCCTGTATGCGCTGCCCAGCCACGTCACGCTCCACAAGCACGCGCTCGACTACGCCGGCTCGGCGCTGCTGGTGGCTGCGGCCGTGCCGCTGCTGCTCGGCTTCAGCTGGGCCGGCACGACGTACCCGTGGGTGTCGCCGCAGGTCATCGGCGCCTGGGCCTTCTCGGCCGTCGCCTGGGTCGCGTTCTTCTGGTGGGAGATGCGCGCCCGCGAGCCGGTGATCAACCCCCGCCTGTTCACCAACAGGGTGTTCTCGGTCTCGGCGGCGGCGAGCTCGCTCCAGAATGCGGCCATGTTCGGGGCCATCATGTTCGTACCGCTGTTCGTGCAGATCGTGCAGGGCCATTCGGCGACCAACTCGGGCGTGATCCTCATGCCGATGATGTTCGCCGCCATCGCCGCCAGCATCGTCGCCGGGCAGCTCATGGCGCGCACGGGACGCTACAAGTGGCTCGTGGTCGCCGGTTTCGCCGCCGTGGCCGTCGGCGCCTACCTGTTGAGCCGCCTGACGATGGACTCGGGCCGCTCGGCCCTCTGGCTGGACACGGCGATCATGGGCCTCGGCCTGGGCGTGGCCATGAGCGCGTTCACGACCATCGTGCAGAACCAGTATCCAGTCCACCGCCTGGGCGAGGTGTCGGCCAGCCTGCAGTTCTTCCGCATGATCGGCAGCACCGTCGGCCTGGCGATCTTCGGCAGCGTGTTGAACAACCAGTTCACGAGCCACCTCGGGGCGAACGTGCCGGCTCCGGTGGTGAAGGGCCTGTCGGCCGCCGACCTCGACAACGCCAACGCGCTCGGCTCGACGCAGGCGCAGCAGGCGATCCACCAGATCGTGAGCAAGGTCGCGCAGGCGCTCGGCGCCCCGGCCGAGCCAGCTGGCCCAGACCGTCTCCCACGGCCTGCGGCTCGCCCTCGAGCAGTCGATCAACACGCTGTTCGTCGTCTCGACGATCATCGGCGTCGCCGGGCTCGTGGTCGTGCTGTTCCTGCCCGAAGTGAAGTTGCGCACCAGCTACAGCGCCGAGGATCTCGAAGACCTCGCCGAAGAGGGCATCGCCGCCGATCCCGGCACTCAGGACATGCCGGCGGGCGCCGCGGCGGCCATGACAGCCGACACCGAGTAGCGCCGTCGCTGGGGCGGGCGGCGGCCGCGAGCGGCCGCCGCCCGCCCCTCCTTCCTCAACGGCGATCGGCCACGGCTACTTCAGGCTGAACCTGAGTGTCGCGGTGCCGAACGCCGCGCCGGCGCCGGGGGAGTTCCCGAAGACATCCCGGAACGCCGCGTCCCCGTTGGCCGACCAGACGAGCGGGACGTCCGAGATGGTGATCCGGGTGACGCCGTTCCTGACCGTCTTGTGCGTCGTCGACGCCGACGTGTCGAGTGCGAAGATGTCGGTCCTCTTGCCGGCATCATTGGGGATCGCCGTGAGCGTCGGCGACGCGGTGAGCGCGATCCGGAGGCCGCGCAGGCTCAGAGAGCTGCCAGACGGGACCAGCGGTCACGGAGACGAACTCCACGCCGCCCCGGTGCTTGAGCAAGCCTCTGTGCGTCGAGACGTTGAAGGTCCCACCCGAGACGGGGATCGTCAGCGACGGACCGGTGGTGCTGAACGCGATCCGGGCCGGCGGGATGGCGTACACGGGGAAGACCCTGTTGAAGAGGTCGGCGGTGAGCGTGGGGTCGAGGACGATCTTCGTGGTGCCGCCGGTCACGGTGGCGGCCCGGGCGCTGCCGGCGCCGGCGACGGCTACCACGGTGATGACGGCGGCGAGCGCGACGGCGAAGAACGCGCGGTACGGGTGCGATGAGGAATGCATCTTCCTTGCCTCCCTTTGGGGGTGTGCTCCGATTATCGACTCGAGGGCGACGTTCCCGGGGCCGTCGGAAAGGGAAACCGTCGCGACTCCGCCGGGCGGGGGAGCGGGCCGGACGGCCCGCTCCTCTGCTTTCATGTGACGGCCGTGGGTGGCCCGGGAACAAGTGGGCAGCATTCGCCCAGGAGGTCCGCATGGCCGACCACGACGTGTATCTCTACGCGCTGAGCACCTGTCCCTGGTGCCGCAAGACCAAGCGTTTCTTCGAGGGACGCGGCGTGCGGTTCTCGTACGTGGACGTCGACACGCTGCCCGAGGAGGAGGGCGAGCGCGTCGCCGAGGAGGCCGCGGCCAAGGGCGGGACCCGTGCCTTCCCGGTCACCCTGATCGACGGCCAGGTGACGGTCGGCTACGACCCGGGCCGCTTCGCCGAGCTGCTCGGCGTGCAGGAGTAGCTAGTACCCGAGCTGATCGCTCGACGGCGGTGATCGACTCGTCGAGCACGCGCACGACGGTGTCGATCTGCTCCGTCGAGATGACGAACGGCGGCGCTACGGCCAGCACGTGCCCTCCGCCCAGCAGGCGCACGAACACCCCGCGCTCGAAGGCGGCGTCACGCACCTTCATGGCTCCGCCGACCGACGGCGGGAACCACTCCTTGGTCTCCTTGCTCTGCACGAACTCGATGCCGGCGACCATGCCTGCGCCGCGCACGTCGCCGACGATGGGGTGCGCGAGCAGCGTGCGCAGCCCCTCTTGCAGGTACGACCCGACCTCGGCGCAGCGCTCGACGAGCTTCTCGCGCTCGACGATCTCGAGGTTGGCCAGGCCGGCGGCGCAGCACAGCGGGTGGCCGTCGTAGGTGGCGCCGCTCATGAAGGTCTTGTCGGCGCCGCCGAGGAACGCCCGGAAGACGTGCTCGCGGGCCACGACCGCTCCCAGCGGCAGGTAGCCGGACGACAGGCCTTTGGCGAGCGTGACGAGATCGGGGTCGGCGTCCCACTTCTGGAAGCCGAACCAAGCGCCGGCGCGCCCGAAGCCGGTGATGACCTCGTCGCAGATCACCAGCACCTCGTGGGCCTTGCAGATCTCGCCGACCAGCGGCCAGTACTCGGGCGGGGGCGGGATCACGCCGCCGGTGCCGATCATGGTCTCCCCGAGGAAGGTGCCGACGTTCTCCTGGCCGTAGAAGGCGATCTCCTGCTCGACCACCCGGGCGCACTCCATGGCGCAGTCGTCGCCGTAGGTCTTGTTCCAGGCGCAGCGGTAGCAGTACGGCGCCCCGAGCTTGACGAACCCGGGCAGCAGCGGCTCGAACTTCTGCCGGTTCATCGACAGGCCCTGGGCGCTCGTGCTGGTCATGGTGGTGCCGTGGTAGGCGCGGTCGCGGTAGAAGACCATGTACTTGGTGCCCTTGCCCTGATTGCGCCAGTACTGGCGCGCCATCTTGACGGCGGTCTCGACCGACTCGCCGCCGCCGAGCGTGAGGAAGACGTGGTCGAGGTCGCCGGGCGTGAGCGAGGCGACCTTGGCCGCCAGGTCGATCGCCGGCCGGTTGGCGATCTGGAACGTGTGGTAGATCGCCAGCTTCTTCATCTGGGCGTCGATGGCGTCGAAGATCTCCCGCCGTCCGTGCCCCACGTTGACCGTCCAGAGGCTGGCGAAGGCGTCGACGTACTCCTTGCCGGTCGTGTCGCGGACGACCGCGCCCTCGGCGCTCTCCATGACGACCGGCGCGAGGCCCTGGAGCTGCGTGAACGGCGGCCAGAGGTGGTCGAGGAAGTCGCGTTCCAGGGCGTCGGAGTCGTGCTCGTGCGCGTCGGCCATGGTGTCTCCCGTGTGTGGCGGTCGGTTCCCAGGGCCGAGTATGACAGCAGGCAGTCGGTGCGCAAGACGGAGAAGGGGGCGGCCGCGCCGCAGGCGCGGCCGCCCCCTGCTGTACACTGCCCGGACAACGGATTCGCACGCGTGGGGTTCGGCTGCCGCTCGCGGCGGGCACGATAGTACGGCATTCTATGAGTCACACCGGCGGGCGGGCTGGGTGTCATGCGCAGCGAACCCCGTCGTCTGTAAGGCAATCACTCCGGCAGGAGTGCCGGACCAGGCGTCAAGGGGGTCGCAGGTCATGAACGGCAAGTCCCGGTTCGCGCTCACGGTGAGCGCCATTCTCCTCGTTGTGAGCGTCGTCTTCGCGGGAACGGCGCTGGCGGCGCCCACGGTCAGCGTGGACGGGGCGTCGGCGCTCGACGCGACGCACGTGCTGATCTCGTTCAACAGGGCGGTCGACAGCAGCGCCGCGAGCACGTCCCGCTATTCGATCTCCCCGGCCCTCGCGGTCACGGCAGTCACCCAGACCAACCTGAGCCGCACAGCGGTGCTGACGACGGCCACGCAGGCCAACGCGACCGCCTACACCGTGACGGTCAGCGGCATCACCGGCATGCGGGGCAGCGCGCAGGTCAGGTTCGTGGGCACCTACCTCGGGCCCAACGACGCCAAGACGACCTTCGAGGACGACTTCAACCGCGCGTCTGGCTTCGTGCTCACCGACACGCCGATCCCTGGTCCCTGGACGAACCTCAACCTGACCGTGGGCAACACGGTCGAGCTTCGTCCCGCACCCACCGCGACGCCGGCCGTGCCGTGGTCGGGCACCGACTCGCTCTACTCGCGCGACACCCCGCTCGACCCCGACAACGACAACGCCGACGTGCAGGCCAGGGTGTCGGGCAAGGACCTCTACTACTCGGCCTACATCTACGTCCCGCGCCAGACGTGGCCGGCCGGCACCGAAGTCGGCCTGCTGCGCCTCGACAACCAGCCGAACACCGCCCACGCGCGCGTCTACGCCGTCACCCAGTCGTTCTCGGCGTTCACCCTCGGCGTCAACTGGAAGAACCCGACCGGCGCCTACAACGCGACCGGCTCGACGGCCGTCACCGGCGTCGGCTTCAACCAGTGGCACTGGATCCAGATGCACGTGCGCGACGGCGCGCCGGGTACCGGCGAGGTGCAGGTGTTCCTCGACGGCAAGCTCGTGTTCCAGAACACGTCGATCGGCGTCTACGACATCAAGATGATCTACGCCGAGGCCGGCATCATGCACATGACGCCGGGCGCGACGGCCACGACCTACACCGACCAGCTGCGGTTCGGCGGCGCCTACACGCTGCCGTCGCTCAAGACCGACACGACGGCGCCGACCAATGCGACGCTGACGACGTCGGCCACGCAGATCCACGACCCGGCGACGCTGACCGTCACGGCTCGCGACACGGTCGGCGTGCAGCGCGTCGACTTCCTGCTCGACGGGCAGGTCGCGGCCTCGAGCGATTACGCCGCCGACTACCACAGCGCGGGATCGTACTACACGGGCACCTGGTCGCTCGCGTACGTGCCCCAGCAGAACTCGGGCATCGCCGACGGCACGCACCAGCTCACCGCCCGTGTCTACGACACCTCGGGCAACTTCACGACCACGGGTCCGATCACGGTGACCACCGACTCGACCGGCCCGCAGCTGCTGTCGCCGGCCGCTTCGCCGAACCCGTTCACGCCGAACGGTGACGGCTCCATGGACTCGACGCACGTGACCTTCACGACGGCGGCGACCACGTCCTACACGGTGCAGGTCTTCAACGGCGCCACGCTGGTCAAGACGCTGAAGAGCGTGACCGGCCAGGCGGCCGGGCCGCAGTCGTCGGCGTGGGACGGCACCTACTTCGACGCCGGCACGTCGACCAACGTCCCGGTCGCGGACGGCACCTACACCGCGCGGATCACGGTCAGTGACGCCTACGGCCGCTCGACCGTCGCCGACGTGCCGGTGACCGTCGACCGCGCGCTGGCGGCCTTCTCGCGGACGCCCGCGGGCATCAGCCCGCTGAGCGGCTCGTCCTCCCTGAACCACGTGACGGGGACGTACTCGCTGTGGGCGGACGCCAACGTGACCGTGACCGTCGCCGACGCGGGCAACAACGTCGTGCGCACGATCCAGGCGGCGACGCCCGAGACCGGCAACGCGACCACGCCCGTCGTCTACACCTTCGCGTGGGACGGCAGGGACGACTCGGCGACCGTCGTGCCCGACGGTTCGTACACGCTCAAGGTGACCGCCGCCAACTCGGTCGGCACGGTGTCGCTGTCGAAGACGGTCACGGTCGATTCGACCGGGCCGACGGTGACGATCGACTCGGTCACCCCCCTGACCGCCGGGTCGCCGAACCCGACCTGGACGCCGGCGACCGACGGTCTGCTCTCGGTCACGTTCACCGTGAGCGAGGGCGGCGCCGGCAGCGTGAAGTTCACCCTGACGGGGACGACCCAGCGCACGATCACGATCTCGATCCCAAGCGCGGGGCAGTACACCGTCACCTGGGACGGCACCATGAACGACCTGACGACACCGGCCCCGGCGGGCGACTACCGGGCCAAGGTGTACTTCACCGACAAGGTCGGCAACGCCGCGACGACCTACCCGGTCCAGAGCGACATCTTCACGATCGTAAGGTAGGACGCACAGCGACGGCGGGCGGGGCGGCTCCCAGCCGCCCCGCCCGCCGTCTTCTTGTTCGTGGTCCGTACCGGGTGGCGGCCAGAGGCCGTCGCCCTTCTCGTCTAGCCCTGGGTCGGCTCCTCTTCGCCGCTCGTCGCGACGCCCGGCTCGTCCGTCGCCGGGGCGGGGGCGACGGGCTCCGTGGCTTCGCCCGTCGCCGCCTCGGCCTGAGGCGCCGCCGCGTGGACCTGCGTGACCGCCTCGGACGGCGGGGAGGCGACGCCCGGGCCGGCCGCGCCCACGCCCGCGGTCGAGAGCGCGGCGGGACGCTTGCCCCAGTGGAGATAGCCGGTCAGCGTGAGGATGCCCAAGGCGAGCAGGCCGAGCCCAAAGAGCGTCAGCGAGACAAGCCCGCCGCCGAAGCGGTGGCCGCGCTCGACGACGCGGAAGCCCATCCCCGGGCCCATGCCCCGCTGGCCCCCGCTCCCATAGGGCATGCCATAGCCGGGCGGGTCGACCTGCCCGCTCCCTGGTCCAGAGCCGTATCCGTAGCGCTGCCCGCCGCCGTAGACGCGCACGCCACCGTCGTGACGATGCACGATGGCCGCGACGCCCAGCCCCAGCAGGATCGCGGCGACGACGATCGCCACGATGCCGATCACCTTTCGAGTCATGCTCGCACTCCCTTCGACCATCCCGGACGCCCGGGTTCCGTGTGCCCTGTGTTCCACGATACCGCGTGCCCTGTGAAACGGTCGCGAGATCGCTGAGAAGAACCTGAGAAGGGGAACGGCGCCTTTCTTCGAACGACCATGGTCGTAAGGAGAGATTCGCCGCGGCGCGGCCATCCCGAAGCGGAGGCGGACCATGACGCAGCCACGCGATCCCCAGCGCTCGTCCGACCGCGAGCTGATGCGCCAGGCGGTCCACGCCTACCTGCGCACGATGCGCGAGCTGGGTCACGGACCGAACCGCTACGTTGAGTTCGAAGGCGCGCGCCGGGACGCGTGGTTGATCGACGACCCCGCCCCGCACGCGCTGAGCCGACGCTGGCTGCTGCTCGACGACGGCGACACCTGGTTCGAGACGGTCCGCCGCCCCGAGGCGTCGGTCGGTGGCGGCGGCGGGGGCGCGTACTGGGTCGACCACGCCAGCGAGGCGCTGCTCGCCCTGCTGGCCACATCGGTCGCCGACGCGCGGGCCGGAGGAGGCGGGTTCCTGGCGACGGGCGGCGGCACCGACTTGCTGCACGAGGTGCCGGATCGCCGGCGCAGGACCCGTGGAGCGAGCGGCGGGGCCCGCTAGACGAGCGTGACGGTCACGCCGGCCGCCTCGAGGCGCTTCACTTCGGCGGCGTCGGCGCCGTCGTCGGTGATCAGCTCGTCGACGGCGTCGACGCCGCAGATGCGCGCCAGCGCCAGGCGGCCGACCTTGGAGCCGTCGGCGACGACGATCACCGTGCGGGCGCGGCCGATCATGGCGCGGTTGGTGGACGGCCTCGACCTCCTGGTAGGTCGTCAACCCGGCGTCGACGGAGATGCCGTCGACGCCGACCACGACCAGGTCGAGGTTGAGGCCTCCGAGCGTCGACTCGGCCAGCGGGCCGACGAGCTCGTACGACTCGCTGCGCGCCGTGCCGCCGGTGACGATCAGCTTGAGCTCGGGACGCAGCGCCAGCTCCGAGGCGATGTTGAGGGCGTTGGTGACGACCGTGAGCCCCACCCGCCCGGCCAGGCGGCGCGCGACCTCGGTGGTCGTGGTGCCGCCGGTCATGCCGACCGTGGCGACGCCGTCGCCGACACGGTCGGCCGCCGCGGCGGCGATGCGCCGCTTCTCCTCCTTGTGGCTGCCGCCTTTGTAGCGCAGGGGCAGCTCGTACACGGTCGTGTTGGCGACGGCGCCGCCGTGCGTGCGCGACAGGAGCCGCTGCTCTTCGAGCAGCTGCAGGTCGCGCCGTACCGACGCCGTCGACACGCCGAGTTCGGCCGCGATCTCGGTCACGCCGACCGAGCCATCCCGCGACAGCCGTTCGAGGATGAGGCTGAGCCGCTCTTCCTGCCGCATGCCGCGATGCTATCACAGCGCCTGCCCGTTTCTGTGCGAAACGACCGCCTATCGCACACGAAGCAACACGACGGCGAGCGGCTGCTAGGATGCTGGGCGTGAGCGGGGACGGACAGACCGGGCGAGCGGCCGCCGCCGGCGAGCACCCGGCGCCGACGCGCGGCGGCATGTGGTCGCTGCGCGTCTTCTACCTGATCGCCGGCGCCGGCGGCGCGGCGTTCATCCCCTTCTTCGTGCTCTGGCTGCAGGACAGAGGGCTGAGCCCAGAGCGCATCGGCCTGCTGCTGGCCATCGAGTCGCTCGCCGGCGCCGCGGCGGCGCCGGTCTGGAGCCACCTGGCCGACACGCGCCTCGGCGCCGTCCGCGTGCTGCTGGTGTCGTCGCTCGCCGGCGCGGTGGCGGTGCTCGGCCTCGACGCCGTGGGCTCGGCGGTCGTGGCGCTCACCGCCGTGGCGGCCGCGATGAGCGTGTGCACGTCGCCGGGCGCGCCGCTGAGCGACGCGCTCGCCGTCGGCTACCTCGGCCCGCAGATGAGCGAGTACGGCCGCATCCGGCTGTGGGCGAGCCTGGGCTGGGGCGTCGCGGTGATCCTGTTCGGCGCTCTCTACCAGCGCGTGGGGCTGTCGCCGGTCGTGCCCGTCTACGCCGCGAGCCTCGTCGTGTTCGGCCTGTGGACGCTTCGCCTGCCCCGTGGGACCGCGGTGCCGGTCAAGTCGGAGTCGCCGCTGGGGGCGTTCGGAGACGTGTTCCGCCAGTCGCCCCATCTTCTCGGCTTCATCGGCGGGCTCGTGATCGTCTGCGTCGCCTCGTACGCCGCACTGTCGTTCGTGAGCCTGCGGATCGTGGGGCAGGGCGGCGGCCCGTTCCTGGTCGGCCTGGCCGCCGGTCTCGCGGCGCTGATCGAGATCCCCGTGATGCACTGGAGCGGCGCACTGCAACGGCGATTCGGGCTGCGCGTCGTGTTCTGCGCCGGGGCGGTCGCCTACGTGCTGGTGTTCGTGATCTGGGCATTTGCTCGCAGCCCGGTGGTCGTGGCGCTGGTGGCGACGCTCGACGGCGTCGCGTTCGCGCTGCTGTACGTAGGCGTGGTCGTGATCGTCGGCCGCCTGGTGCCGCGGCACCTGCTGTCGACCGGCCAGGCGGTCACGCAGACGGCCGGCTGGAGCCTCGGGACCGATCGTCGGCAGCTCGCTGGGCGGGATCGTCTACGCGAGGCTCGGGGCGCCGGCGCTGTTCGCCGGCGCCGCCGTGTTGACGCTGGGCGGCGCCGCCGTGGTGTGGATCGCGCTGGCGAAGGTCGAGCGGTCGGGCGGCGCCGGCGCGGGCGCCTCCGGACAGTCAACAGGAGATGTTGCTTTGTGAGTGATTCACGCATAGAGTTGTCACAAATGAGCAAGACGGCCCAGGAGATAGCGACCCAGCCCGCATGCTGGCGCCGCGCGGGGGACCTGGCAGCGAAGCATCGGGCGGGGGCGATCCCCGCTCCCGGCGCCGAGGCGGCCGTGGTCGGCTGCGGCACCTCCTACTTCATGGCGCTCGCCTACGCCGCGCTGCGGGAGCAGAGGGGACAGGGACGGACCGACGCCTTCGCGGCGTCGGAGTTCCCGGCGGCGCGCGGGTACCCGACGGTGGTGGCGATCTCGCGGTCCGGGACAACCTCCGAGGTCGTCGACCTCCTGGCGGCGCTGCCCGCGGGTTCAGTGTCGCTGCTGCTCACCGGCGTCGCCGGCTCGCCGTGCGCGCGGTTCGCCAGCCGGACCATCGTGCTCGACTTCGCCGACGAGGAGTCGGTCGTGCAGACTCGGTTCGCGACGACGGCGCTGATGTTCCTGAGGGCTTCGCTCGGGGACGAGATCGAAGGGGCGGCGAGGGCCGCCGAGGCGGCCCTCGCCGCCCCCTTGCCGCTCGCCCCCGGCTCCGTCGACCAGGTCGTCTTCCTGGGCAGCGGCTGGACCGTGGGCCTCGCCAACGAGGCGGCCCTCAAGCTGCGGGAGTCGGCCCAGGCCTGGGCCGAGGCCTATCCCGCGATGGAGTACCGTCACGGCCCCATCAGCATCGCTCAGCCGGGCCGGGCGGTCTGGCCCTTCGGGCCGTTGCCGCCCGGCCTCGAGGACCAGATCGAGGCCACCGGCGCGACGATCGTCGCCACAGCCGGTCTCGACCCGATGGCGTCTCTCGTGCTCGCCCAGCGCTTCGCCGTCGCCGAGGCCGCCCACCGCGGTCTCGAGCAGGACTCTCCTCGCAACCTCACGCGGTCGGTCATCCTGCCTCCCGGCGAGGTGACGACGTGATTCCGCTCTCCCTGCACCGTGTCGCCAGCCATGGAGGTACCAGGATGACCCGTTCACGCTTCACCGGCCGGGCGGCGGTCGTCTCCGCCGCCGCCGCCCTGTTCCTGCTGCTCGCGACCGGCTGCGGCAGCAGCTCGAGCTCGAACTCGAGCTCCTCGCCGGGGACCACCGGCAGCGGCACCATCACCTTGTGGCACGGCTACACCGACGTCGAGCGCACGGCCACCGACCAGGCCGTCGCCGAGTACAACGCGACCAACCCTCCGTGGAAGGCCAAGTCGGTGTTCGCCGGCAACAACGACTACGCGCTGACCAAGCTGCAGACGGCGCTCGCGGCCGGCAAGGCGCCGGACATCTCCTACCAGTACGGCTCCTCGATGGCGCTCCTCGCCCGGCTGCCGCAGCTGGTCGACCTGACGTCGCGGGTCCAGGACCCGGCGTTCGACTGGAACGACTTCTTCCCCGCGGTGCGGCTGGCGACCACGGTCAACGGCAAGGTGCTCGGCGTCCCTGCGCTGGTCGACAACCTCGCCCTCGTCTACAACAAGAAGCTCTTCGACCAGGCCGGGATCGCCTATCCCACGGCCGACTGGACCTGGGACGATTTCCGCTCCGCGGCCCAGAAGCTGACGAACGCGTCGGCCAAGCAGTTCGGCTGGGCCTACGTCAACGACGGCAGCGAGGACACGGTCTGGCGCTTCCTCGCCCTGCTCTGGCAGGCGGGCGGCGACATGCTCACGCCCGACAACACCAAGGCGGCCTTCAACTCGCCGGCCGGCCTGAAGGCGATGACGCTCCTGTCGGACATGGCCAACCAGGACCACTCGATCTATCTCGACAGCGGCAACGGGAACTACCTCAACCTGTTCAACGCGGGCAAGATCGCGATGCTCTACACGGGACCGTGGGACATCTCGTCGATCAACTCCGACGTGCAGTTCGGCGTGCAGATCCTGCCCGGCGACGTCTCGCATGCCACGATCGCCGGTCCCGACAACTACGTCGTCGTCAACAACGGGGACCAGAACGTGCAAGGCGCTTGGGACTTCATCAAATGGTTCACCTCGGCGAAGGAGCACCTGAAGTACGCCACGCAGACGGGGCACCTGCCGATCCGCAAGTCGGAGACGCAGCTGCCGGAGTACAAGGCCTACCTCGCCAAGTTCCCGTCGTCGGCGGTGTTCGTGGCCAACCTCGACAACGTGACCAAGGCGCGGCCCAACATCCCCTCCTACCCGAAGGTCTCCACCGATCTCGGGCAGGCGATCCAGGCGGTGCTGCTCGGCAAGCTCACGCCGCAGCAGGCGCTGCAGCAGGCGGAACAGCAGGTCAACAGCGATCTCGCCGCGCAGCCGTGATTCGGATGTCGGACGCGGCCGATCCGAGGATGAGCGCGGACAGAGGCTGACGGCGGGTCCGGGGCGGTGAGCGGCCGGGAAGCGAACGGGAACGACACGGCGGTCCAGGCGCGAGGCGGAGGAACGCGCGCCTCGCGCCTGGACCGCCTCTTCGCCAGCGACCACCTCGCCGGCTGGCTCTTCGTGTCGCCGGCGGTGGTGTTCATCGGCCTGTTCGGCGTCGTGCCGATCGTCTGGGCGCTGATCATCTCCTTCCAGGACAACTCGCTCGTCACCAGCGGCTCCTGGATCGGCCTCAAGAACTACCGCCACCTCCTGCACGACCCCATGTTCGCGGCGTCGGTGCGGCGCACGATCGAGTACACGCTCATGTTCGTGCCGCTGACGCTGTTCGGCGCGCTCGCCGTGGCGGTGGCGCTCAACCGGCGCCTGCGCGCCATGCGCTTCTACCGCACCGCCGTGTTCGCCCCGGTCGTCACCTCGACCGTCGCCACGGCGATCATGTTCAGCTGGCTGCTCGACCCGTACTTCGGGATCGTCAACATCCTGCTGAACAAAGTCGGCCTGCCGTCGCAGGGCTTCTTCCAGAACCCCAGCCAGGCGCTGCCCTGCATGGTCCTCGTCACCTTCTGGGGCTGGCTCGGCTTCGCGGTCGTGATCTACCTGGCCGCGCTGCAGGGGATCCCGCGCGAGCTGCTGGAGGCCGCCGAGATCGACGGGGCGACACGCTGGCGGGCCTTCTGGCGGGTGCAGTTCCCGCTGCTCGGTCCGACCACCCTCTTCCTCGTCGTGTGGCTGACGATCAACGCCCTGCAGCTCTTCGACGAGATCTACGTGATCACGCGCGGAGGACCGCTGCAGAGCACGACGGTGGTCGTCTACTACCTCTTCCAGCAGGCGTTCGCGTTCTTCCAGGCCGGCTACGCGACGGCGATCGCCTACGTCGTCTTCGTGGCGATCCTGGCGCTGACCGTGGTCCAGCTCCTGATCGGCCGCAAGCTCGTCCACTACCGGTCGTGAGGGCACGGTGAGCGGGACCAGGAGAGACGAGGACGGCGCCGGACGTCCGGGCGAGGCGGGGCCGGACGAGGCTGTCGGCCGTACCGGCGCAGGGGACCGCTTCTTCGCGACGGGCCAGGCCGAGCCCCTGCCGGCGACCGGAGGCGGCGCCTTCGGCGCCGCCTCCGAGCTGCTCGAGCTGAGCGGCCAGGTCGCGCCCGAGGAGGTGCGTGCCGGGCGCCGCTGGGCGCCGAGCTGGTGGCACCTGGTGCTGATCCCGCTCGCCGTCGTGATGCTGTTCCCGTTCTTCTGGCTCGTCGTGACGAGCCTGCAGACGGTGGAGCAGTCGCACACCGCGGGGCTGCACTTCGCCCTGCAGGGCCACAACTACATCGACGCGCTGAAGCAGTCGCCGTTCGTGCGCTGGTTCCTCAACACGACGGTCGTCTCGGTGACGGTCGTGATCTCGAACCTGGTGTTCTGCAGCCTGGCCGGCTACGCCCTGGCGCGCATGCGGTTCTTCGGCAACGGCGCCCTCTTCCTCGTGATCCTGGCGACGCTGATGGTGCCGTTCCAGGTGGTCATGGTGCCGACGCTGCTGATCGTGCGCGGTCTCGGGCTGGTCGACACCCTGCCGGCGCTGATGGCGCCCAACTTCGTCACGCCGTTCGGCGTCTTCCTGCTGCGGCAGTTCTTCAAGACGATGCCGGTCGAGATCGAGGAGGCGGCGCGCATCGACGGCGCCGGCCGCCTGGGGACCCTCGTCAAGGTGGTCATCCCCTCGATGCGCGCCCCCTTGGCGACGGTCGGGATCATGACCCTGCTCTGGACCTGGAACGACTTCCTCTGGCCGCTGATCGCGATCCAGTCCGAGAAGAACTACACGCTGCAGCTCGGGCTGATGACCTTCCAGGGAGCGCACAACATCAACTGGCCGCTGGTCATGGCCGCGACGGTGATGACCCAGGTCCCGATGCTGGTGATCTTCGTCTTCGCGCAGCGCTGGTTCGTGCAGTCGCTGGCCACGCAAGGGATCAAGGGGTAGAAGGACAGTATGGCGACCGTGACGCTCGAGAGGGTGCGAAAGGTGTTCGCCGGCAAGACGCCGACGATCGCCCTCGAGGGTCTCGACCTGCGCATCGAGGACGGCGAGCTGCTGATCCTCGTGGGCCCGTCGGGGTGCGGCAAGACGACCGCGCTGCGCTGCGTGGCCGGCCTCGAGAAGCCGACCTCGGGGCGGATCCTGATCGGCGACCACGAGGTCCAGGAGCTGCCGCCGCGCAAGCGCGACGTGGCGATGGTGTTCCAGAACTACGCGCTGTACCCGTACCTCACGGTCTACAAGAACCTCGCCTTCGGGCTGAAGGAGCACAGGGTGCCGCGGGCCGAGATCGACCGGCGCGTGCGCGCCATGAGCGCGACCCTGGGGCTCGACGCGCTGCTCGAGCGCCGGCCGGCGGCGCTGTCCGGCGGACAGTCGCAGCGCGTCGCGATGGGTCGCGCGCTGGTGCGGGAGCCGCAGGTGTTCCTGCTCGACGAGCCGCTGTCGAACCTCGACGCCAAGCTGCGCGGCCAGATGCGAGCCGAGATCCTGGAGCTGCAGCGCCGCGTGGGAGTCACCAGCCTGTACGTGACCCACGACCAGGCAGAGGCGATGACGCTCGGCGACCGGATCGCCGTGATCAACGCCGGACGGCTGCTGCAGCTCGGCACGCCGCAGGAGGTCTTCAGGCACCCGCGCGACCTGTTCGTGGCCGCGTTCATGGGCACGCCGTCGATGAACCTGTTGCGCGGCGAGGTGGCCGGCGGCGTGCTCCGCGCCGGCAGCCTCGAGCTTCGAGCCGGTGGCGCGCCCGACGGGCCCGTGGTCGTCGGCTTCCGGCCCGAAGCCCTGCTGCCGGCGCGCTCCGCCGCCGGTCTGCCGCGCGTCGACATGACGGTCGACGTGGTCGAGGAGCTCGGCAACGAGACCCTCGTCTACGGCGAGGTCCCGGGCGAGATCGCCTCGATAGAGATCGACCGCTCGCTGCCGGCCCCGCTGCCCGGCTCCCGGGCCCGCGTGGCCGCGCGCTTGCAGGGCTTCACCGACGTCCACCCCGGCGAGATCGTGCCGCTCGGACTGCGCACCGAGGCGACCCACGTCTTCGACGCCGCCACCGGCAGGGCCCTGGAGATCGAGCTCGTCGCGGCGCCGGCGCCCGCGTAGCCGAGGCGGGCGGGCGGATCCGGCCCGCGGGGGAGCGGGCTGGTAGCATCCCCTCATGGACGCGCGTCAGAAGCACCTGCTGGCGCCGCTGCTCGTCGTGCTCATCGCCTTCTCGATGCAGAGCGGCTCGGCGCTGGCCACGCATCTCATCGGCACGGTCGGGGTGGTCGACGCCCTGTGGCTGCGCACGGCCATCGCGGCACTGATCCTGATCGCCGTGCGGCCCCGCTCGCTGCGCCTGCCGGCGCGCGACCAGCGCGCCACCGTGGCGCTGCTCGCCCTCGCCTTGCTGGGCATGAACCTGAGCTTCTACGGCGCCATCTCGGTGGCGCCGCTCGGCATCGTCGTGGCGATCGAGTTCGCCGGGCCGCTCGCCGTCGCGGTGGCCGGCTCGCGCCGGCCGGTCGACTTCGCGTGGATCGCGCTCGCGGCGATCGGCATCGTCACGCTTGCCGGGCCGAGCGGATCGGTGAGCGCCGCCGGCGTTGCCCTGTCTTTGAGCGCCGGTTTCTTCTGGGGCGCCTACCTGGTCCTCGGCCGGCGGGCGGTCGCGCGGCTGGAGCCGCTCAACGTGACGACGCTGATGATCACCGGCTCGGCCGTGCTGCTGACGCCGGCCATGGCGGTGTTCGGGGCGCGGCTGGCCGAGCACCCGTCGGCGATCGCCCTGGGCGCGGTCATCGCCGTGCTCTCGTCGGCGGCCCCCTACTTCGTCGAGCTGATCGCGCTGCGGCTGGTGCGGGCGGCGACCTACAGCGTGCTGCTCAGCCTGACGCCGGCGATCGCCGCCCTCACAGGGTTCCTGTTCGCCGGACAGCGGCTGAGCACGCTCGACGTTGCCGCCATCGTCGCGGTGATGGTCGCCGCCGCCGGCGCGAGCTGGAGCGCCGCCGCGCGGCACGCGCCGGAGGCGCTGCCGCCAGACGGCGGCGCGCCCGTCTAGGAACGACGAAGGGGCGGGGAGGCGCAGCCTCCCCGCCCCTTCCGTCTGCGCCTAGATCCCGGTCTCGACCGGGATCTTGCCCTGCTTGATCGCCTTGAGCACGGTCGCATGGTCCTTCTCGGCTTGGTTGGCGTAGGACACCGCGAAGTCGGCGATCGTCTGGTCGAAGCGGTCGCTGTTGCCGAGGTACGACGCGATCGCGATGCGATGCCCCGAACGGGCGTGCCCGCGGGCCAGCGCCCAGCCGCACAGCTCGCCCAGGATGTTCAGGCCCGGGGGCTTGAGGATCGCGACGTCGATGGAGCCCTTCATGTCGTGCAGCTGGCGCCAGTAGAAGTAGCGCCCGGCCTCCCGGCCGGTCATCCAGCCGAGGAAGATGTCGCTCGCCGCCTGCATCAGCCTCTGCCCGGCCACGACGCGGTGACCGGGGTGGTTGAAGCGACTCTTGCCGAGATACGGCTCGAGCACCGACGGCCCGGCCTCCTTGACCTGCAGGAAGAGCGGGTCGTCGCCGTCGCGCCCGAGGAGCAGCACGATCAGGCAGCGCGTGCCGACGCTGCCGACGCCGACGACCTTGCGGGCGACGTCGACGGGCTCATAGCGGTCGAGCAGCACCCGGCGGTCGTCCTCGAGGGTGCTCTTGTACTGCTCGAAGAGCGGCCGCGTGGTCTTGTCCATCTCCAGCTGCGGAATGTGCTCGACGAGCGGCGGCTGGTCGACGATGCGGCGCGAGCCGTCGACGACCTCGGTCAGCTTGCCGGCCGCCTGCAGGCTGTCGCGCGTGCGTGCCTTGGCCAGGGTCTTCTCGGCCAGCTTGAGGCGCGCGTCGGCGACCCCCTTCTTGGCCTTGGCGGCGGCGACGGTAGCCTGCGCCATCGCCAGCAGATCCTCGGCGTTGACGCGCGAGTACCACACGTCGAGCTCGCGCATCTCCGCGTAGGCCGCCATGTGCGAGCGGTACGACCGCACGGCGGAGGCGACGCTGGCCCGGGCCACGTCCTCGGAGAAGCCGTTGCTGCGGGCGGCGAGGACGAAGCTCGCCGCCAGCCGCTTGAGGTCCCACTCGAACGGCCCCGGCAGGGTCTCGTCGAAGTCGTTCACGTCGAACATCAGCGCGCGCTCCGGCGATCCGTACAGGCCGAAGTTCGACAGGTGGGCGTCGCCGCAGAGCTGCACGGTGAGCCCGGTGCGCGGCAGCGGCGCCAGGTCGGCGGCCATCAACACCGCCGAGCCGCGGTAGAAGGTGAAAGGCGTAGCCGACATGCGGCCCCAGCGGATCGGCACCAGGTCCGGCTGCCGGGCGTCGTCCTGCGCGCGCAGGAGGGCGATCGGGTCGGGCCGGTCGGGAGCCGCCTTCCAGCTGCCGTGCGAAGTGCGCGGCACCGCCTTGCGCGCGGACTTCCCGAGCGCCAGCCTCTCGACGACCGTGGGGTGGTTCCACAACTTGTCGTTCTTGGCCATGCTCGCGCTCCTTGGGCGTCGGGTGAACCGGCCCGAGGGGGGTCGGCTGTATCATGCGTGCGTGGAATCTACCAGTATCCTAACGGTCGCATGCCCGTTGCCATGGACGCGCCCGACCGCGTGAGCGGTCCGCCCGCCGGCTCGCGATCCTGGCCGGTGCTGTCGTCCCTGGCCGGCTACCGCCGTGCCTGGCTGGCCGTGGACCTGCTCGCCGGCCTCACGCTGGTCGCCATCGTCGTGCCCGAGCAGCTCGCCACCTCGCGGCTGGCCGGCATGCCGGTGGTCACCGGCCTGTACGCGTTCGTGGCCGCCGCCCTGCTGTTCGCCGTGCTGGGCTCGAGCCGGCAGCTCTCGGTCGGCGCCGACTCGACCATCGCCCCCCTGCTCGCGGCCGGCGTCGCGGCGGTCGTCGCCTCCGGGTCGGGGGAGTATGCGGGGGACATGGCCCTGCTGGCGATCATGGTGGGCGTGGTGGTGATCGCCGTCGGCGTCGCCAGGATGGGCTGGATCGCCGACTTCCTCTCGTTCCCGGTCGTCACCGGCTTCCTGGCCGGCGTCGCGATCACGATCATCGCCTCACAGCTGTCGGACATCCTCGGGCTGCCGCCGGCGTCGGGCGACGCCCTGGGCAAGATCGTCGCCGACCTGCAGAACCTCGGCGAGACGAGCCTCGCGACCCTGGCCGTCGCGCTGGTCGTGTTCGCGATCATCGCCGTGTGCGAGCGCCTCGGCCCGCGCGTGCCCGGCGCGCTCATCGGGATCGCCGTGGCCCTGATGGCGTCGTACGCGCTCGACTTGGCGGCGCACGGCGTGGCCACGATCGGGGCGCTGCCCTCGGGGCTGCCGTCGCTCAGCCTGCCGCCCTTGGGTGCGCACCTGCTCTGGAAGCTGACCCCGGCGGCGCTGTCGGTAGCCCTCATCGTGATCACCCAGACGTCGGCCACCACGCGCTCGTTCGCCGACCTCGGTGGGTACGAGGCCGACGTCGGACGCGACTTCGTCGGCGTCGGCGCCGGCAGTGTGCTGGCCGGGTTCATGGGCGCGTTCGCCGTCAACGCGAGCCCGCCGCGCACGGCGTTGGTCGCGCAGTCGGGCGGCCGCTCGCAGGTCCCCGGGCTGGCGGCCGCGGCGATCGTCGTGGTCCTGATCGTCGCGGCCGCCGGCCTGGTCGCCGACCTGCCCGAGGCCGCCCTCGGCGCAGTCCTGGTCTTCGTCGCCCTGCGCATCTTCCACGTGCACGATCTCGCCGCCATCTTGCGGTTCGACCGCGTCGAGTTCGTGGTGGCGATCGCCACCCTCACCACGGTGGTCGTGTTCGGCGTCGGGCCCGGCGTACTGCTGGCGGTGCTTCTCGCCATCCTCGACCGTACGTGGCGTAGCGCGCGGCCACGCGACGATGTGCTCGGGAGGCTGCCGGGCACGACCGTGTGGTGGTCGGTCAGGGAGCGCCCGGACGCGCAGACCGTCCCCGGCGTGCTGTGCTACCGGTTCGACGCGCCGCTGTACTTCGCCAACGCCACGCGGTTCCGCGACCGCGTGCGCGAGCTCGTCGCGGCGGCCAAGCCGCTCTCGCTGGTCGTGCTCGACGCGTCGGCGGTGGACGACATCGACTACACCGGCGGGCAGGTGTTCCTGCGGGTGGTCCACGAGCTGCATCAGGCGGGGATCGATCTCGCGGTCGCCAGGGCGACCGGCGAGGCTCCGCGCGACGTGGCGCACTCCGGCCTGCGCCGCCACATCGGTCGCGACCACATCTTCATCACCGTCGACGAGGCCGTGCGTACCCTGGGGCCGCACGCCGACCTGCCGCAAGAGGAACGGGAAGGAGCACCGGAATGACAGCAGCGCGCCCACTCGCCCTGGTGACCGGCGCCAGCTCGGGGATCGGGGAGGCGCTCGCGGGGCTGCTGGCGACGACCCACGACCTCGTGGTCGTCGCCCGCCGCCGCGAGCGCCTCGAGGCCCTGGCCGACCGCCTCGGCCGGGAGACCGGGGCCTCGGTCGAGGTGCTGGCCGCCGACCTGACCGACGACGCCGGCCTCGCGGCCGCCGTCGAGCGCTGCCGGTCGGCGCCGCTCGACCTGCTGGTGAACAACGCCGGGTTCTCCGGCTACGGCCCCCTCGTCGACAGGGACCCGGCCGTCCTCGACGCCCTCGTCGCGATCCACGTGCGGGCCCCGCTGCTGATGACGCGGGCCGCGCTGCCCGGCATGCTCGAGCGCGGCCGCGGGACGCTCGTCAACGTCTCCTCCATGCTCGCCCTGAGCGGCCCGGTCGAGGTCCGCATGGGAGCGCGGGCGACCTACGCCGGGGCCAAGTCGTTCCTGCTCGTGTTCACGCAGTCGCTGGCCCAGGAGCTCGCGGGCACGGGCGTGCACGCGATGGTCTGCCTTCCGCCGATGGTCGAGAGCGAGTTCCACGGCATCGGCTGGAAGGCGCCGATGCCGCTGCTGAGCTCGCTCGACTGCGCCCGCGGGATCGTCAGGGGCATCGAGCTGGGCGAGGTCGTGTGCGCGCCGGGGCTGCCCGATCCCGTGGGCTTCGAGGAGCTGGCCGCCATCCAGCAAGGGATGCTGCGGACCGCCAACGCGGCGGGGGAGCTGGCGGCGCGCTACCGCTAGGCGCCCTCCACGACCCCCAGGGCGGCAGCCACCAGCGGGGCCGCCGCCAGGATCCGGGCCCCGCCGACCGTCGGCGCCAGGGCGATCAGCACGCCGACGATCTCGTCGCGCGTGACGCCCCACTCCTCGGCCACCTCGAGCGTCTGCATGTACGAGAGCTGGCCCGCGCCCAGGGCCACCAGCGCGCCCAGGCGAGCCATCACGAACGACTTCTTGTCGAGACCCGACTTGGTGAGGCTGTCGACCTGCATGCTCAGCACCTGTTCGGCGACGGCGCCCTGGCCGAGCGCCAGGCCGCGCAGGGTCTCCTCGGGGGTGGCTCCGGCCATGGTGTCCTCCTTGTGTGACGTGACGGGCATCCGGCGATACTCGGATGATGCCATACACAACGGCGCCCACGCGCCGCGGGATAGAATCGCGGCGTCACCCACGAGGAGGAGACGATGAGCGCGGACACGCACAAGCCCGGGTCCGACGAGCCCGCCGCCGGCGACGCCGAACGGGGCTGCGGCCGACGAACCGCGTGAGGCGGCCGGCGAGACCGGCGCCACCTCGCCGGCCGAGGCGCAGGCCCGCGTCTCCTGGTGGCGCCGCATCGTCGGCCGCGGCGGGCGTCAGGCAACGCCGCTACGCCGCTGGTCGGTGGCAGGGCTGGTCGTGCTCGCCTGCATCGGCCTGCTGGTCAGCGTCGTCGCCTTGTGGCTGCACGCGGTGGTCTTCAACACCGACCAGTACGTCAAGACCGTCGCGCCCATCGGCAAGGACCCGGCGGTGACCCAGGCGGTCGCCGACCAGGTCACGGCGGCGGTCATCCAGGCGACCGACCTGCAGAACCGGCTGGCCACCCGCCTGCCCTCGCAGGTCGGCTTCCTCGCGCCGGCTCTGACCACCGACGTGCAGGGCTTCCTCAACAAGAAGGTCAACGAGTTGCTGCAGACACCGCAGGCCTACGACGCGTGGATCAGGATCAACACGGTCGTCCACCAGCAGGTGGTCGACATCCTGCGCAACCGCAGCAACCGTGTCTTCACGACGAGCGACTCGGTGCAGCTCAACCTGCTGCCGCTCGTGGGCAGAGCCCTGGCGCTCGTCCAGCAGATCCTGCCCGACTTCATCACGTCGCGGGTCACGATCCCGCAGATCGACCCCAACGCGCCCTACGACCAGCAGGTCGCGGCGTTCTCCACCGCCGTCGGTCGGCCGCTGCCGCCCGACTTCGGGACGATCAAGATCGCCAGCGGCGAGCAGCTGCGCAAGGCGCAGACGCTCGTGAAGGTCTTTGACGCGACCGTCATCGTCCTTTGGATCGTGACCGCGCTGCTCATCGCGGCGGCGCTCGTCCTGTCGCCGTGGCGGCTGCGGACGCTGGTCGAGCTCGGCCTGGGGACGCTGATCGCGGTCATGCTGTCGCGCGCCGCGACGCACTGGATCGAGAACCAGATCGTCAACGGCGCCCGCAAGATCGGCGGCGGCGACGTCTCCAAGTCGATCATCGTCTCGACCGTGAAGAGCCTCGGCGGGTTCACCATCTGGCTGTTGATCAGCGCCGTCATCGTGGTGGTGGTCGCGTTCCTCGCCGGCCGGCCGCACTGGTTCAAGGCGGCCGGCCGAGGAGTCGCCCGCGCGGCCGACAAGAGCGCGTCCGCCGCCGATGCCCACCTGCCAGCCGCCCATCGCGTGGCGGCCACCTACTTCGACTACCTGCGTGGCGGCGGCGTGGTCGTGGCGCTGATCGTGCTCTTCTTCGTCAGCACGTCGGTGACGGCGGTGATCGTCACGCTCGTGGTGCTGATCGTGTACGAGGTCGTGCTGTGGTGGCTGGTCAAGCGGGCCGCGGCCGCGCCCGCGGCCGCGGCCTGACCGCGTCGGGGGCACGCGCTTGACCACCGGGGGCCCCGCCAGGCGCGTGCGGGGGCCGCTGCGGCGCTTCACGCCCGAGCAGCTCGAGTGGGCGATCTACGGGATCCTCGTGGTCACCGCGGTGGTCGTGGCCGAGTCGCTCGACCCCGAGATCAGCGCCATGCAGGCGGCGGAGAGCGTCGTCGTCACCACGCTGATCTTCCTGATCGCGCACACCTACGCCCGCGCCATGGCCAAGCGCCTGGAGGAACGCCGGCGCCGGACGTGGCGCGAGGTCCTCCAGATCGCCGGGGTCGAGTGGCCGCTGGTCGAGGCCGGCCTGGTGCCGGCGTTCCTGCTGCTGCTCGGCGGGCTCGGCCTCTACTCGCGCGGCTGGGCCTTCGGGCTCGCCATGTGGGTCGGCGTGGCGCAGCTCTTCCTGTGGGGCGTCGCCTACGCGCGGCGCGAGGAGGCGAGCTGGCCGATGACCTTCCTGGCGGGCGCCTTCAACTCGGTCCTCGGCCTGGTGATCATCGGGCTGAAGGCGTTCCACTAAGGGCGGCGGCTGCGCGGGAGGGCGGCCGCCGCGCAGGAGCGCGGCGGCCGCAAAGACGAAGGGGCGGGGCGCCTTCGGCGCCCCGCCCCTTGTCACGTTCTTGTTTCTAGAACTCGACCGTCCTCGGCAGCTTGCGCGCCTGGAAGGCGGCGATGATCCCGATGATCGAGAAGACGATCATGAAGATGCCGACGATCCACACGATCAGCGACAGCGACGCGTTGGGCTCGGCCAGCACGATGATGCCGGCGACGAAGCTCAGCAGGGCGCCGAAGATCGCCCAGCCCCGGTGCCGGTCCGGGCCCGTGGCGCCGAGCGCCGCGACGAACTGGATGATCCCGTGGATGACCAGGTAGGCGCCGATGATGATGCCCAGCCACGAGACGGCGTCGAACGGGTGGCGCATGAGGATGACGCCCCCGAGCACCGCCAGGATCCCGACGAGCACGAGCACGCCACGCATGCCCTCGGCCGAGTGGCTGAACGCGGCGACGATGCGAAAGACGCCGGTGATGAACAGCCACAGGCCCAGGACGAACGCGGCGGCGGTCAGGGTCTCGCCCGGCCAGGCGATGAGGATGATCCCCAGGATGAGCGTGAGGACCGCGTAGGCGAGCATCCAGCCCCACGCTCCGCCGAGCGCGACGACCATCGTCTGCGGCTCGCGTCCTCCAGATGCCGACTGTTCCATGTGCGTCCCCTCCTCGCGGGCGCACTGGCCCGCATGCCGAAATGTGGTGTGTGACCTTGATTTCTACTTCACCGATGCCTGAAACCCTGCGTGGCGGGGCGGGGCGGCGCCATACGGCGCCGCCCCGCCCGCCCTCACAGTTGTCGCCGTGAGGCCGTACGGGCAGACTGTCGCCATGGACCCGGCGCCCAACAGCCGCCCCGCCGACGCGCTGCTCGCGTACCTGGGCCACGCCACCGTTCTGCTCGAGCTCGACGGCGTGCGGCTGCTGACCGACCCGGTGCTGCGCGGGTGGATCGGGCCGCTCCGCCGGCGAGGGGCGCGGCCCGACCTTGGGCGTCTCGCCGACCTCGACGCGATCCTGATCTCGCACCTGCATATCGACCACTTCGACGGACCCTCGTTGCGCCTTCTGGACCACGCCACGCGGGTCATCGGGCCGGTCGGTTCGGGCAAGCTGCTGCGCCGACGGCGGTTCACCGACGTCGTAGAGCTGTCGGCCGGCGAGCGGGTGGGCGTGGGCGCCGTGGAGGTCACCGCCGTGTCGGCGGTGCACGCCGGCGCCCGGCACCCGCTCGCCGCGGACACGCCGAGCCTCGGCTTCGTCGTGGCCGGCAGCCGCTCGGTGTACTTCGCCGGCGACACGGCGCTGTTCGACGGCATGGACGGCCTGTGGCCGGGCCTCGATGTGGCGCTGCTGCCGATCGCCGGCTGGGGCCCCACGCTCGAGCCCGACGAGCACATGGGGCCGGATCAGGCGGCCGAGGCCGTCCGCCTGCTCCGGCCCCGTGTGGCCGTGCCCATCCACTGGGGGACCTTCGCCTTGCCCGGCAGCCGCCTGCTCAGGCGTGAGCCGGGCGGCGAGGAGGCGGCGCGGGCATTCGTCGACCGGTCGCGGGAGCTGTCGCCCGGCGTCAGCGCGGTGCTCGTGCGGCCGGCCGAGGGGCTCGACCTGGCGACGATGGCGGTGCTGCGGCCGTCCGGGCCGCCCGGCGACGGTCCGGACGCCGGCGCCGCCAGGACGGCAGGCTAGCCCTTCCGGCGGCCGACAACGGGCGCGTCAGCCGGCCTCGCCCGACGCGCCCGCGTCGTCGTCCGCCGTCGTGCCGGCCGCCTCGACTCGTGTCGCCGCGCCCTCTCACCCGGCCGATGTTCCCCACCAGCAGCGCGACGATCGTCACCAGGTACAGCTGGCCGAGCAGCGCCTCGGTGATGACGAGGATCTTGCCCGCGTCCCCCGCGGGCGACAGGTCGCCGAACCCCACGGTCGTCAAGGTGACGTAGGTGAAGTAGATGAAGTTGGTCGGGGTCGCCGCCGCCTTGCCCTGGGCGAAGAAGCCGTCGGCGGCGAGGTTGTTGATGAAGACGTAGAGCACGCTGAAGAAGTAGCCGATCAGCAGGTAGACGCAGAGGGCCCCGAGGATCGTCCTGAGCGTGATGGCGGCGTGGTGGACGAGGCGGCGGAGGATGACGATCGGGGCGACGATCGCGAGCGCGGCCGACACGCCGAGCGTGATGGCGACCGTCGTCCGGGTCGCCCCCACCTCCGTCGCCACCGCGACGACGAGGACGAGCGGGAACAGCACCATCATCACGCGGCGCATCACGCGTTCCGAGGTGTGCGACGCTTGCAGGGTGACGATGAGCGTGACCACCAGAAGCACGAGCTCGAGCGGGCTATCGCGGCCCTTCAGCCCGAAGAGCGACGTGGCCAGCAGTGTCAGCACGATGAGCACGAGGACCAGCGCGTAGTCGTCGCTCAGGCGCGCGTAGCGTCGCCGGACACGCTCCGTGCGGCTCAGGTGGCGCTGCTCGCGCCGGTCGTGCCGCGTCCCGCGCCTGCTGCCGCTGTGATCGGGCTCGCTCATGGACGCCCGTACAGTACGTGGCGCGGCGGGCCGCCGCAACGGCGGCCCGCCGCGCCCCTCATTGCGCGCCGTCCTGCGCGAGCTCGGCCAGCGGCTCCGCGTCGGGCCCGGCGGGCCCGCCCGCCCCGTGCTTTCGCTCCCAGAGCCCCGCGTTCACGATCGGGGCGGCGACCATGATGCGGCCGAGCAGGTAGAGCCAGCCGAGCATGGCGAAGGCCGCCCCGAGCGACCCGTAGAGCGCCGACGCCCTGGTGAGCCGCCAGGCGATGAAGTATACGGTGAGCACCTGGAGCACCTCGTAGCCCGCGGCGAAGACCAGGCAGCCGGGGACGAGCTCGCGCCAGGTCGCCGTGCGATGGGGCAGGACCAGCGACGCCCCCATCCAGATCCAGAACAGGGCGGCGAACAGCAGGAGGGTCGAGACGACGCCGACCGCCGGGCCGCCGGCCGCCCGCAGCCAGGCGACCAGCGCCGATGCCGCGAGGAACAGGAGGACGCCGGCGACGAACAGGAGGCTCGCGCTCGTCGGGTGCGGCTGGCGCGGGTCGCCCTCGCCCCAGGCGATGCGGTGGATGGTCCGGATGGTGCGGGTGGTGCTGAACGCGCCCCAGAGGAGCAGCACCACGCCGATCGACAGCGTGTACCAGCGACCCTTCTCCGCGATGACGGCGGCGTGGCTGACCGAGTCGGTGAAGGCGGCCGTGAAGCGGAGGCTCTGGCTGGTGTCGGCCACGCTGGTGGCCGAGTGTCGCGAGAGGAAGCCCAGGGCCGCCACCAGGACCAGGGCGAGCGGCAGCGCCACCAGGAAGAAGCGGAAGGCGAGAGCGCCGGCCATGACGCCGCCGCCGAACCGGATGTCGCGCTGCACGAGGTCGGCGCAGGCGTCGACGAAGGGCGAGCGCGCGCGGAGCCGGGCGAGACGCCCGGCTCCGCGCGCGCCTGCTCGCTCCGGGTCGCCCTTGTCTGCGGCGGTCCCGCTCACGTCCCCGTCCTCGCGTCGTGCTTGCGCGACTCGCGCCAGTCCGCGGCGTGCTCCACGTCGACCAGCCGGTAGCTGCGGTCGTTGGTGGTCATCTGGAACAGCCAGCGCAGCACGGTGACGACCCGGTTGCCCCAGCCGACGAGGTACATCACGTGGACGAACGCCCACATGACCGACCCGGCCAAACCACCGACCTGCACGCCGAACGCATCGACGACGGCGCGACGCGGTCCGACCGTGGCCATGGTGCCCTTGTCGCGGTACTCGAACGGGGGCGGCGCCGCGTGACCGGCCAGCCGGGCCTCGATCACGCGCGCGACGTACTCCCCCTCCTGCATCGCGACCTGGGCGACACCGGGCAGGTCGCGCAACGCGGCCATGTCGCCGACGGCGAACAGCTCGGGGTGGCCGGGCAGGGTCAGGTCGGGCTCCACCAGCAGGCGGCCGGCGCGGTCGCGGGCGGCGCCGCTCGCCTGCGCGAGCACGCCGGCGAGCGGCGCCGCCCGCACGCCGGCCGCCCAGCAGATGGTCCGCGCCGCGACGCACTCGCTGCTGCCGTCGGGCAGTTCCAGGGTGAGGCCATCGGGGCCGATGTCCATCACCTTCGTCCGCGTGTGGATCTCGACCCCCAGTGTCGTGAGGTCACGGGCGGCCCGCATCCGCAGCTTCTCGGGGAACCGCGGCAGCACGGTCGGCGCCGCGTCGAGCAGCAGCACCCGCGCGTCGCGCGTGGAGACGTTGTGGAAGTCGCGCGGCAGGATGCGGTGGGCGAGCGTGGCGATCTGGCCGGTCAGCTCCACGCCGGTCGGGCCCGCGCCGACCAGCGCGAAGGTCAGCCAGGCCTGCCGCTCGGCGGGGTCGCCGGCCAGCTCGGCCATCTCGAAGGCGCCGAGGATGTGGCTGCGCAACCAGCGCGCGTCGTCGAGCGTCTTGAGGCCGGGGGCGTAGTCGGCCCACTCGTCGTGGCCGAAGTAGTCCGTGACGACGCCGGCGGCTCCGATCAGGGTGTCGAACGGCAGCGTCAGCTCGCGGCCGTCGGGCGCCGTCGCGGTCGCGGTCCGCGCGGCCAGGTCCACGCCGGTGACCTCGGCCAGCAGCACCTCGACGTCGTCCTGGCCGCGCACCACCGTGCGCAGCGCCGGCGCCACCGAGCCGTCGGAGAGGATCCCCGTGGCGACCTGGTAGAGCAGCGGCTGGAAGAGGTGGTGGTTGGCCTGGTCGACGAGCGTGATGGCGACCGGCGACCCGGCGAGCGCCTTGGCGGCATAGAGGCCGCCGAAGCCGCCGCCGACGATCAAGACGCGGTGCCGGTCCGTGTGGTTCGCAGAAGCCATCGTCCCTCGGGCGCTCGGAGTACGCGGAGCCATCGTACCCGACACGTCGCCGCGCCTCACGGGCGGCCGGGTCGGGGGCGGATCAGCGCATGCCGCAGGCGGCGGCGTAGGGGGCGATCGCGGCGCGGATGCGGTCGCGGATGAGGGCTTCGGGGGGCGCGGCCGGGGCGGGACGCGCCGAGAGGTTGCGCAGCAACCTCGCCAGCGCGTCCCGCACCTCGGGCCGCGCCCAGTAGTAGCGCACCCGGTCGCTGTAGCCGAAGGCCGCCAGCTCGCGCTGCCCGGCGCTGTCGTCGGCGGCGTACGGTCGCCACTGCGACGGGTCATCGGCCAGCGCGCGCTCGACGATCTCGCGCAGGCGCGATGGGCCGCCGGCCGGAGCGGCCACGGCCGCGGCGCCGGCGCCTGCCATGCCGGCTCCGCCGCCGCCGAACAGCTCGCGTTCCTCGTCTGCGAGTACGAGCACGGCCTCGGCGAAGGCGTGCGTCAGCGCCGGGCCGACCTTGAGGATGGCGAAGTGGTCCTCGACGAGCTGCGCGAGCGCGGCGGGCGACTGGTAGTCGGTCGAATGGGCCTCGAACAGGAGCGGGCTCTGGCGCTCGAGCCACGCCGTGAGCGCGCCCGCCTCGCTGCGGTCGTACGCGCACACCGTGTCGGCGCCGAACTCGACGCCCGGCTGGACGACCAGGGCGACGACCCGCTCCCAGGCCGCGTCGAGCCCGCGGGCGGCGAACGCGCGGCCCGTCAGCTCCAGCGTGCGCGCGGCGCGTTCGGGGGTCGTGACGGCGGGGCGGCCCGTGCCGGCGGTCTCGCCGCCGGGCAGCGGGACCTCGCTGCCGACGACGTAGAGCGGGGGCGGGCTGCCGGCGGGCAGCCCGCCCCAGGCCGCCTCGGCGACCGCCGCCAGCTCGGCCGTGCGCTCCGCGACCAGGGTGTCGTCAGGCGGCGACCCTGGCCTTGCGTCGCCGCCCAGTCTCATGCTGGCGTCGAGGTGGATCTTGGTGTAGCCGGCGGCGACGTAGTCGCGCACCAGGTCGCGCGCCTTGGCCATCGCCTCGTCGGCCGGCTCGGCGCGCCAGACGTAGGGCCCGAGGTGGTCACCGCCGAGCATGACGTGGGCGGGATCGAGGCCCATGCGGCCGGCGGCGTCGGCGACGAAGTCGCGGAACGCCGCCGGCCGCATCCCCGTGTAGCCGCCGAACTGGTTGACCTGGTTGCAGGTCGACTCGATGCAGGCGAGCGTACGGTCGGCGGCGGCCTGCGCCAGGGCCGCCTCGATCACGAACGGCTCGGCCGAACACACGGAGTAGAGGCCGACGCGTTCGCCGGCCCGGTTCGAGGCGACCACGTCGAGCACGACCTCGCTGGCCGTGGCGTGGCCGGCGAACGCGTCGGCCATCGACTTCACGCGCCGCTCGCGGGGCTCATCGCGTCACCCGTCCTGGAGGCCCGCCCGGGCGAGCAGCCACTCGGCCGCCGCCGAGGCTTCGTCGAGGCTGGCCTGCCCGGTCACGCCGCCGAGGCCGCGGGTCGACAGCGAGCCGCAGGCGACACCGAACGCGAGGCTCCGGGCCAGGTCCTGCCCGCCCAGCCAGGCGTACAGGAACCCGCCGGTGAAGCTGTCGCCGGCCCCGACCGTGTCGCGCACGTCGACCGGGTACACCGGCATGCTGGCGCCAACGCCGCCCGACCAGGCGATGGCGCCGAACTCGCCCAGCTTGACGATCGGCAGCGTCCCGTGCGAGGCCAGCCGTTCGAGCGACGGCCCCAGGTCGCCGTCGCGCCGCCGCGTCATCTTCAGCGCTTCGCGCCGGTTGGCGAAGAACAGGTCGGTGTGCGGCAGGATCTCGAACAGCCCCTCGTCCCACTCGTTGGCCGGGTCGTCGTTGCAGTCGAGCGAGGTCGTGAGCCCGGCGGCGTGAGCGCGCTGGAACAGATCCTCGAGGGTCAGCGCCAGCTTCGGCTGCAGGAAGAACGAGGTCACGTGCAGGTGACGCGCCGAAGAGAGCCGCTCGGCGGTGACCATATCGGCGTCGAACAGCGGGATGCAGCCGGGCGACGTGAGGATCGCGCGGTCGTCTCCCGAGGCTCGCACGAGGCTCACGGTCATCCCCGTTGGCGCCTCGTGCTGGACCAGGACGCCCCCGACGTCGATGCCACGCGCGGCCAGCTCGGCCGTCACGTACCGGCCGGTGTCGTCGTCGCCGACGAGCGAGACGAACGCGGTCTTCAGGCCGAGGCGGGCGGCGCCGCAGGCCATGATGCCCGCCGAGCCGCCTACGGTGAGCGTCGCGTCGCCGACCAGCCGCTCGTGGTGGCCGAACTCGACCTCGTCGGGCGTGCCGGTGAGGATCACGTCGGGGTTGAGGTCGCCGGCGACGAGCAGGTCGAACGACCGTTCCGCCCGCTCGTCGCCGGCGACCTTCGCCGGCCCGCCGTCTCTCACCGCAGCGCCTCCGGCAGCAGGTCGCGGTGGGCGGCCAGCATCTCGTCGACCAGCTTGCCGGCGTCGGCGACCGACAGGGTGGCGGCGGCGTTGGGGTCGAGCAGCAGCGCCTGCAGGATGTGGTCGCGGCGCCCCTCGAGGGCGCCGCGCACGGTGAGGTCGGCGACGTTCAGGAAGGTCCGGTCGAGGGCGGCGCACTGGGGCGGCAGGTCGCCCATCGCCACGGGGCGCACGCCGGTGCGGTCGACCAGGCAGGGGACCTCGACGGCGGCGTCGGCCGGCAGGTTGCCGATCAGCAGCGAGCCGCCGCCGGGCCCCGGGACCGCCGCCGGTCCAGCCGGTCCGGTTCGGCACGTTGCCGTAGATGCCGCGCTCGGTGCCGGTCACCATCGAGTGGATGATCAGCGACGCGTACTCCAGGCTGCGCTCGATCTCGAACGGCTCGCCGGCCGCCAGCATCCGCTTCTCCTGCTCGTAGAAGCCGATGTTCTCCTCGCTGCGCGCGATGTACTCGCGCACGGGGATGCGCAGGCGCTCGATCTCGGCGTCGTCGCGCATGAACCAGGGCACGTACTCGGCGAAGTGCTCGCTCGACTCGGTGGGGAAGTAGCCGAACAGCTTGTAGACCTGGACGCGGACGTGGCGGCCGAGCCCGTCGGGGTCGGCCGCGATCGCCGCGTCCAGCTTCGGGTACAGGTCCTCGCCGCCGCGCTCGAAGCGCAGCACCCAGGCCATGTGGTTCACGCCGGCGCCGAGGAAGGCGACCTCCTCGAACGGCACGCCGACGTACTCCGAGATCTGCCGGCTCGTGTTCTGGATCGAGTGGCAGAGGCCGACGATGCGCGTGTGCGGCGAGCCGGCGGTGTAGGCCATGACGTTCATCGCCATCGGGTTGGTGTAGTTGAGCAGCATCGCGTGAGGGCACAGCTCGGCCATGTCGCGTCCGATGTCGAGCAGCACGGGGATCGTGCGCAGGGCGCGGAACACGGCGCCGACGCCGAGCGTGTCGCCGATCGTCTGGCGCAGGCCGTACTTCTCCGGCAGGTCGAAGTCGCGGCGCGTGGCGGCGATGCCGCCGACCTCGATCGTGTTGATCGCGAAGTCGGCGCCGTCGAGGGCCGCGCGGCGATCGAGATGGGTCTCGATCGTCGCGCGGCCCCCCACGGCGCCGTTCGTCCAGCGCGCCATCCCCTCGGCCGTCTCGAGGCGTTCGGGGTTGATGTCGTGCAACACGATGGTCGCGTCGGCGAGCTCGGGGAAGGTCAGGATGTCCCCCAGCAGGTTGCGCGTGAACTCGACGCTGCCGGCACCTATGAAGACGATCCTGGTCATGGCCTCCCCTTCCGCCCGTTGAGCGATAGTGTCACAAATCGTGCCCAAACGAGCAATCCCGAAAGCGTTGCGCGGACCCTGTCGCCGGGTTCTGCTTGGCGGTAGTATGAACGCGGTCAGTGCATGCGGCGAGAGACGCCGCCGCGATCCGCGATCGGGGAACCGGGGCGCTCGCTCCAGAGGGAGGAACCATGAGACGATCCATCCTTCTCGTCGCGCTGGCGGTGGTCGCCGCCGCGCTGCTCGCGCCGGCGGCGGCGAGCGCCTACATCTCCACCGGCGGGGGTGGCTGGCTGTGGGTGAATCCGCAGCCGCAGGGCAACGGCCTCTGGTCCGGCGCGTTCTTCGACGCGAAGGACGGATGTCTCGTCGGCGACGCGGGGACGATCCTGCGCACGAGCGACGGCGGCGCCCACTGGCGCAGCGCCCTGAGCTCGACCTTCGAAGACTTGCGGGCCGTGTCGTTCGCGGACCCGGCCTACGGGTGGGCGGTCGGCGACAACGGCGCGATGGAGGTGACCTACGACGGCGGGCGCTCCTGGGGGTACGTCAACGCGGGCTACCCGGTCCAGCTGCGGGCGGTCAAGTTCGTCGACGAGAGCCACGGATGGGCGTCGGGCTCCGACATCGACGGGATCCTCGCGACGAGCGACGGCGGCGCGAGTTGGCAGAAACACACGACGCCGGAGACACACTGGTACTACGGTCTGGACTTCGCCGACCAGAACACGGGGTGGGCCGTCGGCGACGGCGGGTCGATCGTCGTCACCACCGACGGCGGCGTGAACTGGGCCGACCAGGCGTCGACCACGACCCAGCAGCTGAACGGCGTCGATTTCACCGACTCACTGAACGGTTGGGCGGCCGGCAACGGGGTCCTCCTGCACACGACCGACGGCGGCACGAGCTGGCTCGCCGACACCTCCATGAGCGGCTACTACGAGGCGGTGACCTTCGCCAACGCCGATCGCGGCTGGGTCGTCACCCACGACGACTGGGTGTTCGCCACCACCGACGGCGGCGCCCACTGGGTCAAGCGCACGACGACGTCGACCAACTACGCGCTGCGCGCGGTCGTCTGCTGGAACGCATCCCGCGTCTGGGGCATCGGCGACCACGGCATGATCACCGCGAGCACCGACGGTGGCGTGCGCTGGCGCACCCAGGGCGGCCGCGGCGTCATCGGCAACTACGCCGACACCGCCTTCGCGGACGCTCGCCACGGCCTCGCGGTGGGGACCAGGATCCTGCGCACGGTCGACGGCGGCGTGCACTGGACGTCCGGCGTGCTGCCCCGATCGATCTCGGGGCTGACCTCCGTCTCGTTCCCCGACCCGCTGCACGCGTGGGGGGGCACGGACGGGGCGAACATCCTGCGCAGCACCGATGGCGGGGCGCACTGGACGGTGCGCACGCACCTGGCGAGCGGCGTGAACCTCTACGGCGTCGACTTCGTCAGCGCCAAGACCGGATGGGTGGTCGGCGGCGACGGCACGGTCGTGCGCACGACCGACGCCGGCGCCCACTGGACCGTCCAGGACGCCCACACGACCGACCAGCTCAATGGGGTCGACTTCGTCGACGCGCGACACGGGTGGATCGCCTGCAACGACGGGACGATCGTCGCCACGACCGACGGCGGCGCGAACTGGGCGGCGCAGACCTCGAACGCCTACACGGGCTTCAAGGCGATCACGTTCACCGACGCGGACCACGGCTGGGCGGTCGGCTTCAGCGGGCAGGTCGACGTGACGACCGACGGCGGCGCGAACTGGACGCTCCAGGACCTCGGGATGGGTACCCGCACGGTCAACGACGTCGCGTTCGCTCCCGACGGGCAGCACGGCTACATGGTGGCGCTGGGCACGATCCTGGCCACCGACGACGGCGGCACCGACTGGATACCGCAACAGCCCGGCTCGAACGAGTTCTTCTTCGGGGTGGCCTGCGCCGACGCGAGGCACGCCGCCGTCGTCGGCCAACTGGGGGTGGTCCTGGAGACGGTCGACGGAGGCGTCGCCGACTGGTACTACCCGACCACCAAGGGCTACGCCGCCAGTGTCACGCGTCTCCACAGGGCGACGCTGAAGTACAGGATCAGCGACCAGTCGCCCTCGTGCGGCTACGCGGACGGCGAGGTCAGCGTCAGGACGAAGGGAGGCAGGATCGTCAAGACGATCCCCCTCTGGAACGTGCGGACCAACGTCACGCTCAAGACGAGCTTCGTCTGCAGGCTCGCCAAGGGGTCGTACTACTACTTCGTCCTGGCCACGGATGTGGCCGGCAACCTCGCCTCCAGCGAGAAGGCCGGCACGCTGACCGTGAAGTAGCAGGTCGGAGGGGGCGGCGGGGCGCGTCCGCGCCCCGCCGCCCCTGTCACCGGCTCGAGTTAGTCGCTGGGTACAACTCCCCTAGGAACCGTCGTCCGACGCCGAAGGAGATCGCGTGGCTCAAGTCGAGCTGTACTCGCGCCAGTGGTGCCCGTACTGCGCCAAGGCCAAGGCGCTGCTGCGCGCCAAGGGGCTCGAGTACGACGAGATCGACGTGACCCACGACCGGGCGGCCGAGAAGGCGATGTTCGAGCGCTCGCAGCGCCTCAGCGTGCCCCAGATCTTCGTGCTCGGCGAGCTGGTCGGCGGCTACGACGACCTGGCCATGCTGAACGCCACCGGAGAGCTCGACCGCCGGCTTGGGATCGAGCAGCCGCCGGTCGACTTCAAGAAGGTGTACGACGTCGCCGTGATCGGCGGCGGACCGGCCGGCCTCACGGCGGCCATGTACGCGGTCCGCAAGAACCTCGCGACGATCCTCATCGCGGGCGATCTCGGCGGCCAGGTGGGCGTGACCCGGGAGATCGCCAACTACCCGGGCTTCGACGGGGTCACCGGCCCCGACCTGGTCCAGCACATGTACGAGCAGGCCGAGACCTTCGGCATCGACCGGTTGATCGGCGAGCGCGTCGCTTCGGTGACCGTCGACGGACGAGCGAAGGTGCTGCACCTCGAGTCGGGTCGGTCGGTGCGCGCGCGCACCGTGATCGTCGCGACCGGGGCGCGGAAGCGCAAGCTCGGCATCCCCGGCGAGAAGGAGCTCACCGGCCTCGGCGTCGTGTACTGCTCGACCTGCGACGGGCCGCTGTTCCGGGGCAAGGCCGTCGCCGTGGTCGGCGGCGGCAACTCCGCGCTCGAGGCGGCGCTGGAGCTGCACAGCGTCGCGAGCTCGGTCACGATCGTCACGCGGGAGGGTCTGACCGGCGACAAGATCCTCCGGGACAACGTGTCGGCGGCCGGGGACATCGTCCAGCTGACCCACCACGAACCGGTCGAGATCCACGGCGACGGCAACGTCACGGGGTTCACCGTCAAGGACGTGAAGAGCGGCGAGACCCGGCGCCTCGACGTGGACGGCGTGTTCATCGAGATCGGGTGGTTCCCGAACACGGACTTCATCCTCGACCTGGTCGAGACGAACAAGCGCGGCGAGATCCTGGTCGACGCGCACGGCTCGACCGGCGTGCGCGGTGTGTTCGCCGCCGGCGACTGCACCGACAGCCGCGACAAGCAGATCGTGATCTCGGCGGGGGAGGGCGCGAAGGCCGCCCTGGCGGCGTTCGAGTACCTGGTGACGCAGAAGTAGCGCTACGGCCGCTCGGCTGTCGCCGAGATCTCGAAGTCGGGCTCGACCGGCTCGGGCCGGCCGAACCGCGGCGCCGTGATGGTGAACAGGACGCAGCCGACCAGGCCGAAGGCGCCGACCAGGACGAAGGCCGTCTCGGTGCCGAGGACCTGCATGACGATCCCTCCGACCGTCAAGCCGAGCGCGTACCCGGCCTCCTGCACGAGCGTCCAGGCGCCCATGTAGCGGCCCCGCAGCGCGACCGGCGCGAGCTCGGCCGCCACGGTCGCGGTGATCGGGATCAGCAACACGATGCCGAGCGCCAGGACGATCATGAACGGGAAGGTGAGCGGACCCCAGGGCGCGAGGACCGTCCCGCACAGCCCGACGCCGATGAACGCGCTCGACACGGCCAGCAGCCGCATGTGGTTGGCGTGCCGGAAGGCACGGACGACGGGGTACTGGAGCACGATCATCGTGAACGCGTAGGTCACGAGCAGCAGGCTCCAGCGCGAGGCCGGCATGGTGTAGCGCTCGCGCAGGGCGACCGGCAGGTTCGTCCAGATCTGCCCGAAGCCGTACAGGGGCAGCAGGCTGAGCGCGCAGAACGCGACGAAGCGGCGGTCGCGGAAGACGGCGGCGTACCCGGCGAAGGTCTGCCCGAGGCTGTGGGCGTGGACCGAGACCGGCTTCGTCTCGCGGAAGAAGACCAGGACCACGACCACGAACCCGGCGCACAGGGCCGCGCCGGTCAGGAACAGGGCGCGATACGTCGGGTCGGCGCCGATCAGCAGCGTGGCTGCCACCGGTCCGATGATCATGCCGATCGCGAGCGCGATACGCGTGAAGCTGTAGGCCTCGGCGCGCCGCTCGTGCACGACGAGGTCGGCGACCATGGCGTTGCTCGCCGTGAGGAACAGCGACCACCCGAACCCGGCCTCGACGGCGATCATCACGGCGATCTGCCACACGCCGGTGGCCAGGGCGAACGTCGCGTAGAGGACGGTGATGACGACGGCGCCGATGACCATCCCCGGGCGGCGCCCGAAGCGGTCGACCAGCGCGCCGCCGACGACGTAGAGCGGGATCGCAAGGAGCAGCGGGATGCCCAGGATGAGGTCGACGGTCGCGATCGGCACGCCCTTGTGCTGCGTCAGGAAGATCGTCTCGAACGGGAAACACATGTCGATGCCGCTGAGCAGCACGACGACGCCGAGCGCCAGCAGCCAGAACTGCGGGGGGAAGGCGGCGAGCTCCTCGCGGGCGCGAGCGAGCGGGCGGACGGGCATGCGGCGTGTCGAGGTGCTCATGGAGAGTAGCTAGATGCTATCGGATACGGGGGCGGCGCGCTGCACGGGCCGGAGGCCACGGGCGCGCCGCCGTCGCGGGTGATACTGTCGGCGCGATGAAGGAGCGGCGATGAGCGACGAGCGCACGCGGGCCGAGGCCGACCTCGACGAGGCCTGGGAGCGGTTCGAGCGCGACGACGTGAAGGGCGCGGCGCGCGCGCTGGAGCGCGCGCGTCGCGCCCTCCCCGACGAGCCCGACGCGCTCGCGCTGGCCGTCGAGCTCGCGCTCGCGCGCCACGACACCGACGAAGCCCTCAAGGTGCTGCGGCGCTGGACGGCGCTCGCACCCGACGACCCCACGCCGCCACGCACCACGGCCGAGGTCCTCTTCTACGAGATGGGCGAGGAGAAGCTGGCGGTCTCGATGCTGCGCCGCTGCCTCGACACGATGGAGCTGTCGGCGGAGGAGGAGGCCGAGACGCGCCACCTGCTCGGCGAGCTCCTCGAGGAGTCGGGCGACGAGGACGGCGCCGGCCAGCAGTTCTTCGCCGTCCGCACCCTGGATGCCAGGACGATGCGCGGCCCGCAGCCACGCATGTCCCGGGAGGAGTTCGAGCGCGTGGCCGAGGCCGCGCTCGCGGAGCTGCCCGGGGAGCTGCGCGAGCGCCTGCGCGACGTGGCGATCGTGGTCGACGACCAGCCCTCGAAGGAGATGGTGCGCGACGGCATCGACCCGCGCATCCTCGGGCTCTACCACGGCGTGCCGCTCGACCGCCAATCGGTGTTCGGGGCGCCGCACCCGCAGGTGATCTACCTGTTCCAGCGCAACATCGAGCGCGTCACGCGGGACCGCGAGGACCTGGCGCGCCAGATCCGGATCACCGTCGCCCACGAGACGGCGCACTACTTCGGCCTCGGCGAAGAGGACCTCGACCGTTTGGGTCTGCGGTAGACTCCTCGCAGTGAGTACCAAGCACCACGAAACACCGGCCGCGGCTTCGCGCGGCTTTCTCATCGGCGCCGACTTCGGCAAGGTCACGACCTCGCTCGCCTGGGCGGAGGTCGGCCCTGACGGGCGGCTCGCCGCGGTCGCGACGCGGGCGTCGCGACACCTCGGCGAGCCGCTGGCGCCGCTGCTCGAGCTGTACCGCGAGCTCGGGCACGAGCGTATCGCGGGGCTGGCGGCGACCGGCGCCTTCGGGGACCGCCTGCAGGCGCCGGTCGCCGCCGGCCTGCCCGACGAGGTCGCCCAGGAGCAGGCGGTGCGCGCGCTGTACCCCGACGGCGAGGCGCTGAACGTGGTGCGCATCGGCGGCAGCGGCTACTCGGTGCTCACGCGCGACGCGACCGGCCTGTTCGGCTTCGAGGCCAACGAGCGCTGCTCGGCCGGCACCGGCGAGACGATCGAAGGGCTCTGCAGCCGGCTCGGCTGCAGCCTCGACGAGGCGATCGCCCTGGCCGGCGAGGCCGACGAGAGCGTCGCCGTGACCAGCCGCTGCGCCGTGTTCGCCAAGAGCGAGCTCACCCACTTCGCCAACCAGGGCGTGCCTCACGGCCGCCTCTTCCGAGGGGTCTTCGACGGCGTCGCGCGCAACGTCCACAGCCTCTACGACAAGCAGAAGGTGCCCGGCCGCGTGCTGGCCGTCGGCCACGGGGCGCTGATCGCGCCGGTGGTCGAGACCTTCACGCGCCTGGCCGGCGTGCCGGTCGAGGCGCCCGACGAGGCCGGCGTGTTCGAGGCGATCGGCGCCCTCGAGTTCGCTCGACGGCAGGCGTGGGAAGGCGTCGCGTGGCCCGCCGACCCGGCGGCGCTGGTCAAGCCGCCCGAGCACCGCGTGCGGGCGCTGGCGCCGGCGGCCGATGGGCCTGGGTCGGTCGTGCGCCTCGAGGACGGCAACGGGTCGGCGGCGACGACGGGGTGGGGGTCTCCCGAGCAAGACGCTCGGTCGACCCCCACCCCGTCGTCGCCTGTGCCGACCACCGCCGTCCTCGGCCTCGACCTGGGGTCGACCGGGTCCAAGGCGGCGCTGCTCGACCTCACCACCGGTGAGCTGCTCGCCGACGTCTACCGGCGCACCGACGGCAATCCCGTGCAGGCCGCCCAGGCGCTGATCGCCGAGCTGCGCGAGATGAGCGACGCCGCCGTCGTGGGCGTCGGCATCACGGGCTCGGGCCGCGACGCCGCGGCGACCGTGTTCCGCGCCGCGTACCCCGACGACGAGGACCGGCTGACGGTGCAGAACGAGATCGTCGCCCACGCTACCGCGGCGATGCGCCTCGACCCCGACGCCGGCCGCAGCCTGTCGATCGTCGAGATCGGCGGCCAGGACGCCAAGTTCATCAACGTCAAGGGCGGGCACATCGTCGAGTCCGACATGAACCGGGTGTGCAGCGCCGGCACGGGCTCGTTCCTCGAGGAGCAGGCGCTGGCCAACGGGCTCGACGACATCGCCTTGTTCGGCGAGCTGGCGGCGCGCTCCACGCGGCCCCCCGACCTGGGCCAGACCTGCACCGTGTTCGTCGCCGACGTCGCCGCCGAGGCGCTGGCCGACGGCTACACGCGCGACGACATCTTCGCCGGCCTGCAGTACTCGGTGATCCGCAACTACAAGGGTCGCGTGATGGGCGAGCGGCCGTTCCTGGACCGAGTCTTCTTCCAGGGCAAGCCGGCGACCAGCGCCTCGCTGGCGCGGACGCTGGCCGCCGTCACGGGCCGCGAGGTCTACGTGCCGCCGAACCCCGGCGCCATGGGCGCGATCGGCATCGCGCAGCTGGCGGCCGTGGAGATCGCGAAGGGGAACGGGAACGGCGGCGGCGCGGGCGACGCCCGCGCCGCCGCCCGCCCCGGGACCGGCCGCGAGCCGCTCGACCTGGCCCGCTTCCTCGACGCCAGGATCGCCGGCACCAAGGAACAGCGCTGCGGCGACCGCGACTGCCGCAACCTGTGTCGCCTCGAGGTCGCCACCGTCACCGTCGGCGACGAGACGCGCAGGATCGTGAGCGGCGGCAACTGTCCCAAGTACGACACGGTGTCGGCCGCCGGCAAGCTGCCCAAGGACGCGCCCGACCCGTACCGCGAGCGCGAGGAGCTGCTGGCGGGACTGATCGAGAGCCCCGCCGGTGCGGCCGTCGGCGTCACTCCGGTCGGGCTGAGCGTCGGCCTGCCGTGGGTCCACTACCTGATCGACGAGCTCCCCTTCTTCCACGCGCTGCTGACCGGCCTCGGCTTCGAGGTCGAAGTGCTGCGCGCCGGCCGCGACACGCTGGCCGACGGCGACCGGCGCTGCTCGGCGGCCGGCTCGTGCGCGCCGGTCAAGCTGCTCCACGGCCTGACCGGCGAGGGGCTCGACGCGCTGTTCCTGCCGGTCTTCGTCAACACGAGCTACGCCAACGGCGGCGCCGGCCGCTACACGTGCCCGATGACGCAGGGCGCGCCCGGCATGCTGGAGCGGGCCCTGGTCGCCGAGGGCTCGCCGACGCGGATCGTCGCGCCGGTCCTGATGCCCGACGCGAAGGACCAGCTTGACTCCGACGAGACGCGCGAGGCGCTGCGTGCGGCCCTCGACGAGTTCATCGCGGACGCGAACGGCGGGGGCGGGGGCGGGCGCGGCGTCCTGCGCCGCGCCCGCCCCCGCCTCGACGCCGCCGCCTTCGCGCGCGCCTACGACGATGCGCTGGAGCGCCGCCGGCGCTTCGCCGACGGCCGCCTCGAGATCGGCGCCCGGGCCCTCGTCTGGGCGCGGGAGCGCGACCTGCCGGTCGTGCTGATCGCCGGCGAGACGCACGTGATCCACGAGCCCGAGCTCGACTCGGGCATCCACGAGCTGGTCGCCGGCAACGGCGCCGTGCCGATCCCGGTCGACTGCTTCCCGGTGCCGGACGAGGTGCCGCCGCTGCTGCGGGTGCACTGGGCGGCGGCGGGGGCGGCGCTGCGCGCCGCGGTCGCCGCCGCCCGCGCCGGCGACGTCTTCCCGCTGCTCCTCGGCGCCTATGGGTGCGGGCCCAACTCGTTCGTCGAGCACTGCTTCAACGACCTCTTCGAGGACTACCCGCACGCCGTGCTCGAGACCGACGGCCACGGCGGCAAGGCCGGCTACGTCACGCGGGTGCAGGCGTTCCTGCACTCAGTGCGAGGCTCGCTGGCCGAGCGAGCGGAGATCGAGACGGCCGTCGACGCCGATGGCTCCGGCAGTGCCGACGACGCAGCTGGTAGTGCCAGCGACGCCGGTAATGCCGACGACTCCGGCTCCTTCGCCGGCCGCCTCGCCCGTTACGACCGTCCGCTACCACACAGCCTCGACGCCGGCGGCTACGACCGCTACGTGTTCGGTCACGTCGGCGGCGGCCTGGGCCGTCAGGTCGCGGCGGCGATGAGGGGACGCGGCCTCGCCGCCGACTACGCCGGCGAGGCCGACGGCGCCGCTCTCGCCGCCGCCCAGGGCGTCTGCAGCGGCAAGGAGTGCCTGCCCTACCAGCTCATCTGGGGCAGCATGGCGCGCTACTTCGAGCGGCACCCGCCGGCCGACGGCGACGGCAAGACGCTGTTCCTCAGCATCGGCAACGGGTTCCAGGCCTGCCGCGCCAACCTCTTCCCGCTGGCCGAGGAGGTCGCGCTCGACCGCCTCGGCCTGGCAGGCCGGGTCGACGTCGGCGACTTCAGCCTCGTGACCGGCAACACGAAGATGATGCCGGTCGTCTGGGCCGCGGTCGTCGCCGTCGACCTGCTCAACATGATGCGCTTCTACCACCTGGCGACCGAGGCCGACCGCGGCGCCGCCGACGCGCTGTTCGACGCCTACTCGGACGAGCTCGAGGGGCTGCTCGAAGAGCCACGCCTGGGCGAGGGCATGCGCGAGGCGCTGGCCGAGGGCTGGCGCACCGTCGGCCGGGTCGAGGAGCTGATCGACCGCGCGGCCTCCGAGTTCAGGCAGCTCCCGCAGCGCGACGTGGACGGCGACCTGCGCGACGTGTTCCTCAACGGCGACATCTACCTGCGCGTCGACGAGTGGGGCAACGACGACCTGCACCGCAAGCTCGCCGACCTCGGGCTGCGGACCATCTTCGAGCCGTTCGGCGAGCTGTTCGAGCTCATCGTGCTGCGCACCATCCAGGACGCCGGCCTGACCAGTCGCAGGGGCCTGAGCTGGACGGCCATGCTGCGCGCGATGCGCTACATCGTCGTGCGGCTGACGCACGCGGCGCGGCTGCACCAGCCGTGGGTCTTCTGGCAAGACGTGCACGAGGTCGAGGCCGAGAGCCGGCGCCTGGCCGGCGCCTACCCGTTCGGCGAGACGATCAGCACCGTCGGCAGCGCCCTGCTGGCCTGGCGGACCAAGCCGGTCGACGGCGTCGTGTCGGTGGCGCCCCGCGGCTGCGGGCCGGCCCTGATCGCCGAAGCGCAGCTTCGGCGCGAGGCCGGCCTTCCGATCCTGTTCGTCTACAACGACGGCGACCCGATCGATGCGGCGCGTCTCGCCGGCTTCGCCTGGCGGCTGCGCTCGCGGGAGGCACGCCGGCCCGATCAGTCGTACCTTCCCGTCTGAGGGCGCGGCCGTCCCGGCCGCGCCCGCCCTCGCAGATCCCCTACACGCGCACGTCGCGGCGCCGGAACCAGGCGAAGGCCACGGCCACGCAGACCAGCGTGAACCCGGCGAGCACGGCGATGTTCAGCGGGCGGAACCCGGTGTACATGGGCTCGGCCCCGCCGTAGTAGTGGAACAGCGAGACCTTGAGCAGCGGCTCGGACCAGTGCGCGAGCGGCGCGACCGCGTTCAGCAGGTACGAGACGGCGGCGACCACGGTGGCGACACCGACGGCGAGCCCCCTCTTGCCGGTCGCGGCCCCGACCGCGAAGGCCAGGCAGCCGATGGCAAGCGCAAGGAGCGCCATCGACACGTGGCCGGCGGCCATCGACTTCGTGCTGAGGTCCATGTTCTCGAGAGCGACCCCGGCCAGCATGCCGAGAAAGTGGGCCAGCGCGAGGGCGACGACGCCGGTCACGAGCACGGCGAGCTTCTGGGCCAGCAGGCGCGTCCGCGTGACCGGGTAGGCGAGCAGGAGGCTGAGCGTACCCTCGTCCTCTTCGCCGGCGATCTGGGCCGCCGCCACGCCGACGGCGAATACGACGAGGATCAGGGGGCTCATCAGCGACATCGTCTTGCCGTCGAGGTAGCCGATCGGCGTGGTGTAGCTCTCGCCGGCGCCCACGAACATGTTCTTGAACGCCTCGGGCAGGCCGTTGATCAGCGACTGCAGGCCCGAGGCGCTCTTGGCGATGCTGGGGTAGAAGGTGCACAGCCAGAGCGGCAGCAGCAAGAGACAGACCGCCCAGACGGGGAACGAGCGCCGCCGGTCGCGCAGCCCTTTGAGGAAGGCGTTACGCAGCATCGCCGGCCTTCGAGGGGGCGGCGGGGCCGGGCGGCGGACCCGCCGTCGGCGGGTCCGCCGCCTCACCGCCGCCCCCGCCGTAGAAGTGCAGGAACACGTCTTCGAGGTCGGGCTCGCGGGCGGTCATGGTCACGACCTCGAAGCCGGCGAGCCGCTTGACGGCGGCATCGAGCGAGCCGGTCACGGTCATGCGCAGCCCGTGGTCGCTGGTCTCGACGTCGGAGACGCCGGGCACGCCGGCGAACGCCTCCGGCGCGACCGGCGTGCCGAACGTCACCTCGAGCTCGCGCACCGCTCGCCCGGTGAGCTCGGCGACGTCCTCGACGCCGACGATCCGGCCCTCCCGGATGAACGCCACCCGGTCGCAGACGCGCTGCACCTCGGGCAGGACGTGCGACGAGAGGAACAGGGTCTGCCCCGCTGCCCTGGCCTCGCCGACCAGCTTGTAGAACTCCTGCTGGACGAGGGGGTCGAGGCCCGACGTGGGCTCGTCGAGGATCAGCAGTTCGGGCCGGTGCATCAACGCCTGGATCAGTCCCAGCTTGCGCTTGTTGCCGCTCGACAGGTCGCTGGTCTTGCGCGAGAGGTCGCAGTCGAGGCGCTCACACAGCTCGTCGACGTGCGCCGAGTCGACGCCGCCGCGGAGGGCACCGAAGTACTCGAGCAGGTCGCGTCCGGTCAGGTTGCGGTACAGGCTCAGTTCGCCGGGCTGATAGCCGGTGCGGCGCCGGATCTCGCGGCTGCCGCGTACGCTGTCACAGCCGAGCACCGTGGCCGACCCCGACGTCGGCCGGATGAGGTCGAGCAGCACGCGGATGGTGGTCGTCTTGCCGGCGCCGTTGGGACCGAGGAAGCCGAACACCTCGCCGCGGCGCACCTCGAGGTCGACGTCGGAAACGCCGACGGCCTTGCCGTAGCGCTTCGTCAGTCGTGCTGTGGTGATGACCGCTTCGGTCATGCCGGGCGCCCCGATCCGTCGCCGTGCCGGCTCGCGCTCAGCATATAGCGACGAAGGCGACGCCGCCGCCGAGCGGCCGCGCCTCGCGGCCGAGGGCGGCGGCGTGGCCCGCCACCGCGGCGGTGTCGCCCGGCGGCGGGACGAGGGCGACGATCGGGCCGCGGGGGCAGAGGCGCGCGGCCGCCTTGAGCAGACGGAGCGCCTGCCCGGGCGCGGCCGCGCGCCCCCACGCCCGCGGCCCCAGCACGACCGCGTCGTAGCGGCGCCGGCTGAAAGCGGCCCCGGCGCCGTGGCGGCCGTCGACGATCGCCAGGCAGAGCTCCTCGGGCGTGATCGCGGCGACGAGCCCAATACCCGCCATGGCCGAGAGACCGGCCGCGAGACCGGGGTCGGGATCGAAGGCGTCGACCTCGTAGCCGGCCGCGAGCAAACGTGCGGCCTCTCCGCCGCCCCCCGCGGCGATCAGCACGCTTGCCGGCGCGGTGGGAAGGGCGGTAGGCCAGTCGTCCTTCGTCGTCGCGTCATCCATCGCCGGTTCATCCACCGTCGTCGCCTCGTCCCTCGCCGGTCCGTCCACGGCCGTCCGGGCGGTTGCGGCTACGTCCGGGCCCGCCCGAGCAGCCGCTCCGCATTGCCGCCCAGGATGGCGTCGAGGTCGGGCTGGGGCAGGCCGAGGGCCCGCAGCCGCCCGACCTCGACCGCCTGGTCGGCCCAGGGCCCGTCGCTGCCGAACAGCACTCGCTCGCTGCCGTGCGCCGCGAGGATCCCCTCGAACAGCGCGGGGTCGATCCAGCCCAGCGTGTACGCCGTGTCGAGATAGACGTCGCGGCCGGCGAGGTGGCGCAGCACGTCGTCCCACTGCTTCCAGCCGCCGAAGTGCGCGAGCGCCATCGTCAAGCCTGGGAACCGGTCGAGCACGCCGGCGAACATCGGCGGCGTCGAGTTGACGGTCGGGATCGCGAGGTCGAGGCCGGCGTGGAAGAAGACGATCATGTCGTGCTCGATCGCCGCCTCGTAGAGCGGGACCATCCGCCGCTCGTCGGGCCGGAGGCGCTGGAACTCGGGGTGCAGCTTGAAGCCGCGCAGGCCGAGCGCGCGCATGCGCGCGACCTCCTGCGCGGCCCCCTCGAGGTCGGGGTGCATGGCCCCGAACGCGGTGACGCGGCCGTCGAGTCCGGCAGCCCAGTCGTTGATCGCCGCGACGCTGTCGGGCTTGGTGGCCACCGGCTGGACGACCGCCCGGTCGACGCCCCCGCGGTCCATGGCGGCCAGCAGGCCGGCGACCGTGCCGTCGTAGGCCGGCGGCACCTTCGCGTTGGCCACCAGCGTGGCCATCGCCGGGCCGGCGAGGCGGTCGGGGAACGCGTGCGTGTGGATATCGACGACGGGCATCTCTCGCCCAGTCTGGCACAGCGGTGTACGGCAGCGAAAGCGGAAAGGGACGCCCGCCCCGCCGCCCCCGTATCTGCGCTACTGCGGTGGCTTACAGACGCTGCAAGGCCGGTAGCCCTGCGCCTTGGCCTGCGCCAGCGTGACCGCGATCTTGCTCTGCGACAGGTAGCGGCAGCCGGCCCGGTGGTAGCACTCGCCGGTCGCGGTGATGTAGACGATCGTGCCGCCGGGCGCGCTGCCGCCGCTCCCTCCTCCGCCGCCGGCGCCCACGACCGCGTTGGCGCGGCTCGTCACCTGGGCCCCGCTGCGCGAGAACGACCACGTCACGTGCCCGCCGGCCGTGATCGTCAGGGTGACCGTCCCGTTCTTCCAGGTGTCGTAGATCGTCGCGCCGGTCGCGCGGAGACGACCGATGGTGGCCTGCGTGGGATGACCGTAGCTGTTGGGACCGACCGAGATCACGGCGTAGCGCGGGCGGGCCTCCCGCAGGAACCACGACGAGGTCGCGTACGCCGAGCCGTGGTGGGCGACCTTCAGCAGGTAGAGCGGCGGGGCGCGCGCCAACTCGCCCCCGACGAGGGTCTCCTCGGGACCGCTCGAGTCGCCGGTGAGCAGCACCTCGCGCCCGCCGGGGTCGAGCAGCAGGACGATGCTGTCCTCGTTGGTGTCGCCGACCAGGTGGGACGGCGCCAGCACCTTCACCGGCAGGCGGCCGAAGCGGAGCGTGGCGCCCTCCCGCACGCTCACGGTGCGGGCGCCGACGGCGTGGATCGCGGCGACGAACTGCCCGTACGTCCACGTGGATGAACCCTCGTCGGTGACGACCTGCCCGGGGCGATAGCGCCGGATGACGGCGGCCAGGTCGCCGATGTGGTCGGCGTCGGGGTGGCTGGCCACGACCATGTCGAGGCGCGAGACGCCGAGGCGCGAGAGCTGGGTCTCGACGGCGCCGGCGGCCTCCGACGGGCCGCCGTCGATCAGCCCCGTCCAGGAGCCGTTGCGGACGATGATGCCGTCGCCCTGGCCGACGTCGACGAAGACGATCTTCGTGACGCCGGCGCCGGTCGATGAAGCAGAGCCCCCGGAGGGCTTGGTCGACGGCTTCGACGACGGCCGCGCCGTCGGCTTCTTCGTGGCCTTCGGCTTCGCCGAGGCATGCTTCGCGCGAGTGGGGGAGGGCGACGCGGGCGCGCCAGCCGGCGTATCGGCCGAGCACGCCGCCAGCAGAAGCGCGACGCCGACGGCCAGCGCGAGCGCCGCGCCTCGCACCCGCCTCGCACCCCTCGCCCGCTGCCGACTGTCGTCTCCACGCTCTCGCATGCTTCGACCATCGTACTCTCCGGTTTGGACGGAGCCAGCGGAAGACGTTCACGCGGATCGGCGCGGCAGCAGACGTGCCAAACGAAGGGAGACATACTTGCGCAGACTGCCGTTGTGACTTACGCGATCTTACGCACGGCCCTTACGTTCGATCGATGCAATGCCGAAGACAAGAGCATAGGGTGACTGTCGTGTTACGCAATCTGCACAATTGTTGTTAGGCGCGGTCACCGGAGGTCGGTGTGAGCATGGCGGTCCAGACGGCTGAGAACGCTTCCGCGAATGCGACGCACGCGCGCCTGGCAACGCTCGTCATCACTTCCAGCGTTGCGGCAATGGTCTGCTTCTGGCTGCCGTCGTCGCCATAGGGATTCCGCTCGAGAAACCTACTCGCTGGCGTGGTGGCAGTTCGTCCGCATCGCCGGCTTCGCCGGCTTCTGGCTTGCCGTACTTGGCCTCGTGCTCGGCGTTGTCCTTCTGGCGGCGGCGCGGGATGCGAACCAAGTGGCTCGGGTCTCTGTGCCGTTGGGTTCGGTCTGGTGGCTCTGGCCGTCGCCGGCCTCGGCGTCACGCGCGCCGACATGCCGCTCGACTGGCTCCACAACCGCTCGAACCGTCCAGCGCACATCTCGATTCCCTGGGCCCGGAGCAAGTCGTGCGCACTACTACACCTCGCAGGACCTCTCGACCCAGTACCGGCTCCAGACCCCGCCGCTCGCGCCGCCATGCGCGCACCCCACGCCACGTTGCCGGGCAGCCTGTATCTAGTGGCCGGCGTCGACAGCCTGCGCATCCGGCCGCTCGTCAACGCCTCGAACCCCGCCGATTCGACCCACCGCAGCTTCGTGGCTACCTACAGGGCACGGGTGACCGACTATAGCGGCGGGCCCCCGGGCACCCCAGAGGGCGAGCTTGTCGTCCTTGTTCGCCGGCCCGCAGGCCCGTGGCAAGTCAGCTCGGTCAGCGATGGGCCGTGAGCAATGCTCGACGCGCCTAACAAGCAGATCGAGCAGACGCCGCTCGGCGTATGCTTCGGGGCGCAGCGCAGCTGACGGCGGCGCTGCTCATCTGCGACACGTTAGCCAGAATCCGAGATGCCTGACGGGAACTTGGTGGCCAAGCACATGCCGACGGCGTACCACCGGGCGAGGTCCACTGCGGTCTCTCGCTGATCGCCTTGGTACTTGCAGCCTCGGTCTTGGCCGGCTGCGGCGGCGACCCGTTCGTCGGAACCTGGCGGCCTTCCGCCGAGCCGACCGGCGTGCAATCCGAGCTTGTGGTCGTGAGGTCGGGCGACGGCTACCGTGCCATCTCCCTGAGGCGCGAGTCCGACGGCACCTGGACGAGTCCGGGCTGGATCACCCTCAGCCGCCAAGGCAACGAGCTGAGCGCCACCTTGAAGGCGATCACGCCCGCGGGCGTGCCCATTGGCGTGGCCCACCACTGGGTCATCGACTACCTGCCGGCGACGCGGCACCTCCAGCTCATCGAGACCCCAGGCGCCGCGCAGCCCCTCGAGTTCCAGCGCAGCAGTTCGGCCACGGCTCTGCCTTCGCCGGTCAACTTCGCAGGTCCGACGGCCTATCCGGGCCAGTAGCTCGAACGGTGATTGGTCATCTGGCTAACAAGCACATCGAGCAGGCTCGCAGTAGGGTTGTGCCAGACAGTGAGCGGCGGTCCGAGCTGCTCATGTGCAACACGTTAGGCAGGGTCGCCGGAGGTCAGCGCGAGATGCAGGTTCCCGACGTCTTGACGGTGCACATCAGCACGGATCGGTCAGCCGACCTCTCCGGCATCATCGTCGTGCTCACCGTCTCATCGGGCCGCAAGAACCCCTTTCGCATCCTCATCCCCAAGACCGACGCGAGGGGCGAAGCACAGCTGAGTCGCGCCGACTTTCTCGGTCAGTTCGACGACCATCGCAACACCTTCCCCATGGACTACGACGGCGCAATCGAGAGCGCATCTTCGACGGTCGAGGTATCCCTCTTCGATCCGACCTGGTCCCTGGAGCATCGCAGCGAGGCGCTCGCCTGGCCGCTTGCCGAGCACGAACGGGGCAAGTGGTCTTCGCGTGAGCAGGAGTACGAGGCTCGCACCTCATGCCGCAACCTCCTCTTCAGCGCCCTCCCGGTGACCGTCGACCTTCGCCACACCAGCGTCGTCGACTTGCCCGTCGAGGCTCGTGACCTTGCACCCGACTCTGCCTAACAAGCACATCGAGCAGAGCGGCCCGCGGGCTATGATGTAGCTTCAGAGCTGCGAGCCGCCAGCTCATGTGCAACGCGTTAGGAAGAGCGAAGCTGGCGAGGTAGCCGCTCATTCGCTGTCGTTCCTTGATGGTTGGGCACGGGTTCGAGAAGGGAGCAGCCATATGCCTGCATCAAGCGTAGACATTCGGGCACGGCAGGCACCGATTCGACAGCGCTACCTCGACAATCCTGGGGGCGCGGTCAAGGTTCTGAGCGTCCATGGTGGTGAGAGCGACCTCGCGGATCCCTTGCACGTCGTCGTCTCGCCCGATTCGTTGCCGAACGTCCTCTTACGCTCCGGCGCACACCCGGCTGTCGGCGGCGACGGTGATGTGCCGTGTTCGGGCGATCTGTTGCTCGCTGCATTGGCGGCTTGCCAGGAGACGACCTTGCGCATGGTCGCCGCCAATATGGGCATCGACCTGGAGGAGTTGGAAGTCTCGGTCGAGGCAGACTGGGACCCGCGTGGCACGCTGGCCATGGGCAAGGAGTTTCCGGTCGGTATCACGGCAATACGCGCCCACACCCGCGTTCTCGTGCGAGGCGATGAACGCGACGAACGAGCCAATCGTTTGCTGCGGAGTGCCGAACGCTACTGCGTCATCCTGCAGACGCTCCAATCGGGCGTCCCCGTCGAGTCGACCTTCGATTTGGAGAGCCGCCCAGCGAGCCCGCCGGTTGCCTAGAGTTCTGCGGTCGCCTGTCGGCGTGCCTTCCTAACAAGCACATCGAGCAGGCTCGCAGTAGGGTTGCGCCAGAGATGAGCGGCGGTCCGACCTGCTCATGTGCAACACGTTCGGCGCACGCCACCCGCAGGGCTCCTCGATACGGCCACCATCCACGGGGCGTTGCCTTTCCAGCCGCAGCGGTTATACTCCCGGTATGAAGACCGCGATCTCCATCCCTGACGACCTCTTCGCCGACGCGGAGCGGCTCGCCCAGGCTCTCCACAAGTCGCGTAGCCGGCTCTTCGGGGACGCCCTCCGGGAGTACGTCGCCCGCCACTCGGCCGACGAGGTCACCGAGGCGCTCGACCGGGTCTGGGCCGACACGACCTCTTCGGGTAGCGACTTCGCCGCACGCGCCGCCCGTCGCACGCTTCATCAGGCCGACTGGTGATCTCGCAGGGCGAGGTCTGGTGGGCGGACCTCGGCGAGCCCGCCGGCTCGGAGCCCGGCTTTCGGCGTCCCGTGGTCGTCGTCCAGGGCGAGGCGTTCAATCGCAGCCGCATCGCCACCGTGGTGTGCGTCGCCCTGACCAGCAACCTGCGCTGGGCCGAGGCTCCCGGCAACGTGGCACTCGAGGCCGGCCTCACCGGCCTGCCCAAGGACTCGGTGGCCAACGTCTCCCAGATCGTCACCTTGGACCGCGGCGCACTGACCGAGCGCGTCGGAGCGCTGCCGGCCGACAAGCTCGAGCTGCTGCTCCTCGGCATCGACATCGTGCTCGGCCGTTGAGGCGGCGCCGAACAAGCACATCGAGCAGACAGGCCCCGCAGGTATGATGCTGCTTCGTTGAGCCGCTGCGATGGCCTGCAGCTCATGTGCGACACGTTAGGTAGGGCCAATGAACGAATGGCGCCATGACCCGATGGTGACCACGTCCCGTCCGGCGCTGCGTCCATGAACGACCGGCTCGAGCCGGCTCGCCCCGCCTTCACTCACGCGGCTGCATCGACCGTGGAGGCGCAACGCGCATTCACCTGCTTGCCTGGTCAGTCGGCGTCTTCGCAGCGCTCATCGTCGGCGCTGCAGCTGAGCCTGCCAGGCGCGCTTGTCACCGCTAGTCGCATGTGGGCTGTGGTCGTGGCCGGGCTTCTGGCATTCGCGGCGCGGCGACGCCCTTCTCTACCGTGTGGCAGCAGTCGAGCCGGGAACGTCGACCGGCCCTGGATGCGTAGCCGATCAAGCGCCGCAGCGAGCACGGTGGCCTACCTAACAAGCACATCGAGCAGAGCGGCCCGCGGGCTATGATGAGCTTCAGAGCTGAGCGAGCCGCCAGCTCATGTGCAACACGTTGGGCGGAGTCCGTCAGGGTAGCCGCTTGGCGAACTCGCCCGACGCCCGCAGCGTCTCCTTAGCGAGTCCCGAGAGAGGCGTCATGAGACGTTCAGCGCTGATCGCATCCACCATCCTGCTGGTCTTCCTTCTCGGCCTTGCCGCCTGCGGTGGCGCGGCCAAGTCGGGGGTTCGCGGCACGGCGACGATAGGCGGCGGACCGGTGAGCGCCAGCTACCCACCGCATACATGGCCGGATCGGGCTCTTGTGATCGTCCACCGTGGTGATGCCGCCGGGTCGGTTGTCGCCAAGGTCCAACCCGACACGTCGGGTGCCTTTGCGGTCGACCTCGCCCCCGGCACATACACGCTCGTTCAGTGGGGTCCAGGCTCGGTTCCAGCCAGCACCTCGGTCCTGAACGCACCCTCGGCTCCGGTCGCCCGGACCGTCACCGTCAAGCCGGGGACCTACGTCGTGGTCAGCCTCGAGGCGTCGGTCCCGTGAGGAGTTGGGCAGCACAGGACCCGCCCAACAAGCAGTTCGAGCAGACGCCGCCGGGCGTAAGCTTCGCTCGGCAGCGCAGCCAAGGCGGCGCTGCTCAACTGCGACAACGTTAGGCACGGCAGGTCGTGGCGTCAGCCAAGGACATGTTCAGCGGAAGCCCGATGTTCTACCTGAGTCACGCCAGACGAACTCGTCGACCTCGACGACTGGGCGAGTGGCTTTCCGCTTTGCTCACTGGTCCGTGTCGCGTCGAGGAGCTCGACGGTCGGCTTGCGCTGATCGAGGAGCGTCAACTCGTTGAGGTTCTCGATCGCGGCATGAAGGTCGAGGTGTACTCCGATGAACACGCCCCGCCACACTTCCACGTCAAGTCGCCGACCATCGACGCAAGCTTCGCAATCAACGACTGCAAGGTGCTGCGTGGCGAAGTGTCTGGCGCCAGCCTCCGAACGATTCGCTACTGGCACCAGCACGCCAAGCCCAAGCTCGTCGAGGTCTGGAACTCCACTCGCCCTGGCGACTGTGAGGTTGGGGTCTTTGGGCGTGCCTAACAAGCACATCGAGCAGACCGGCCCGAGGGCTATGATGCGACTCATAGGGCTGCCAGCCGGCAGCTCATGTGCGACACGTTAGGCGGACAGGGGGGCCAGCGTTGGAGCCAACCAGACGCGCCATCGCAGACCGCCCGCCACATCGGCACGGCGAGTGGCTTCTCCTCGTCGCTATCGTGCTGGTGCTTGGGGCCGTCGTCATACTCATCGCCTGCGGCGGTACTCCGCCGATCGCCGAGAAGGCCGTCGGTTGGTGGCAGGAGGTCGGCACCACCAAGGCCTTCACCATGCACGTCACCTCGACCGGTCCCTACCGCTACAGCATTGTCTACCGCCGACACTTCCTCGTGCCCTTCGACGCACGACGGGTCGATGACAAGCTGGTCGTCGTGGACATGAGCGAGGTCATGCTCACGGTGACCTACGACGCCAAGACCGACCAACTCACCGCCGTGGGACTCGACCGGCGTCCGATCACGCTGCGTCGCATCCCGGCACCGTCGGCGTCAGCACCATGAAGGTTCCAGGGCAGCAGTCCCGCCAGGGTCTGCCGCCTAACAAGCACATCGAGCAGGCTCGCAGTAGGGTTGTGCGAACAATGAGCGGCGGCCCGAGCTGCTCATGTGCGACACGTTAGGCAGGGTCTTGGAGGGGGGTGGAACATGCAGGCAACCGATTTCATTCGGCGCGCTGACGAGGTGCTCGCACTCGGACAGGCGGCCCTAGGCACCCGGCACGGGACGAACATGGGGTTCATGGTGAAGCCCGAGCCCTTCGGCGCATTCCGGTCCTCGGCGCTCAGCTTCCTCTCGAACGTGTTCGGCGCGTCGCATCCCTACTGCACGGACTTCGACTCTAGCGTCAGCAAACCGTACGCGTCTCAAGTCGAGGCAGGTGTTGGGATCGTCACGGCAGCACGCAGCGAACTGGCAGGTGGATGGCTTCAAACTACTCGCGGCTTGGTATCTGCCGAGATATTCGCGGATTTCCTAGAGATGGCAGAGCATCTGCTCGCTGAGAAGTACAAGGATGCCGCTGCCGTAATCGCTGGCAGTGCGCTTGAGGAACATTTGCGGCAACTGGCTACTGCCGCGAAGGTGTCGACTACCCGCACGAAGGATGGCGTTGACGTGCCGCTGAAAGCGGATGCCCTCAACGCGGACCTCGCGAAGGCCGGCGCCTACTCGAAGCTGGAGCAGAAGTCCATCACCGCGTGGCTTGACTTGCGCAACAAGGCGGCTCACGGCCAATACGACGAGTACGGCCAGGACCAGGTTGCCCTCATGGTTGAGGGCGTCCGGCAATTCATCTCTCGCGTCCCTGCGTAATGGCCCATGTTGAACCTGCCTAACAAGCAGTTCGAGCAGACCGGCCACCAGGCTGTGCTAGGGTCCAACCGCAGCCGGGCCGGCTGCTCAACTGCGACACGTTAGGTGTGGCTGCCCCGACCTGAGTGGGGGTACGAGGCCGTGTACGGAGTGCCATCCGATCTGAATCTCGAGCGCTTCGTCGGCACCACGCTCGTTGAGCTCTGCCTGGGCCAGTACCAAGCGCAGTTCCACTTCCACGCCCTCGACTCCGGCTGGCTTGATGAGGGCGAGACCCTGGAGGTCTCCGTCGCAGGCGGCTGGGAGTTGTGCGACGCCTCGGGTGAGGTACGGCTCGCGGTGAGCGGGGCGTGGGCGGCGCGGCTCACGTCCTCTACCACCTGATCGGGGGCTCCATCGCCGCGACCGACCTCGACCCGCCGGGCTCCTTCGCCCTGCACTTCGACGACGGCCACCAGCTGCGCATCTTCGACGACTCCGAAGACCAAGAGTCGTTTTCGATCCAGCCGGGCGACGTCTTTGTCTAGCCGAAGCACACCTAACAAGCACATCGAGCAGACCGGCCCGAGGGCTATGATGCGGGCGCAGGGCTGCCAGCCGGCAGCTCATGTGCGACACGTTAGGTGCAGCAGTCTCTCCCTCCCCGCTGACCCAGCCGCGTAGTATCCTTCGCGCTAGGTCTTCAGGAGGTCGCCTTGTCTGTCCATTTCCGCATCGAGCTTGAGCAGGAGACCGACGGTCGCTGGATCGCCGAGGTCGTCGAGCTGCCCGGCGTGCTGGCCTACGGTGCCTCGCAAGACGAGGCTGTCGCGCTCGTCCAGGCGCTTGCTCTGCGTGTCGTCGCCGACCGCCTCGAGCACGACGAGGCCGGCCGCGAGTACCTGGACATCTCCTTCAAGGCCGCGTGAGCGACTGGCCGTCCACTCGCGCTCGCGCGGTGCTGGCGGCCCTCCTGTCCATCGGCTGGACGGTCAAGCGCCAGACCGGCTCGCACAAGGTCCTCTCCCATCCCGAACGGCCCGACTACGTCTTCGCCTTCCATGACCGTGATGAGATCGGTCCTCGCATGCTGGCCCGCATCGCCAAGCACACCGGCCTGCGGCCCGAGGATCTGAAGTGAGCGCACCTAACAAGCACATCGAGCAGGCTCGCAGTAGGGTTGCGCCAGAGATGAGCGGCGGTCCGACCTGCTCATGTGCGACACGTTAGGCCTAACTTCCCACTGTTGACTTGGGCTCCAACCGGGGTACGCTATAGCGTACGGTTCTTCGGAGGCCGCGCCATGACCACCATCACCGCCACAGAGGCACGCAAGATCCTCTACCGTCTGCTCGACGAGGTGTCACGGTCCCACGAGCCGGTGGAGATCACCGGCAGGCGCGGCAACGCCGTGCTGGTGAGCGAGGACGACTGGCGGGCGGTACAGGAGACGCTGCATCTGCTCTCCATCCCCGGCATGCGCGAGTCGATCGTCGAGGGCATGGCGACGCCGGTCGAGGAGCTTGAAGAGAAGCTCGACTGGTGAGCTGGCGGCTGCTCTACACGAAGCAGGCTCAGAAGGACGCCAAGCGTCTCACCGCGTCGGCCCTCAAACCCAAGGCGCAGGAGCTGCTCGACATCTTGGCCGAAGATCCGTTCCGCTCCCCACCGCCGTTCGAGAAGCTGGTCGGCGACCTGCAGGGCGCCTACTCGCGGCGCATCAACATCCAGCATCGCCTTGTCTACCAGGTCCTCGAGGGCGAACATGTCGTGAAGGTGCTCAGGATGTGGACGCACTACGAGTAGGCCTAACAAGCACATCGAGCAGGCTCGCTCTAGGGCTGCTCAAGACCGGCACGTGAGCCCGAGCTGCTCATGTGCACCACGTTAGGCACAGTCTTGTGAGCGCCGCGTCCAGCAATCGTCACCGGCTCCGAGCACTGGCTCTCTGGAGGCTGCTGGCGGCCAGCGGTTCGGCGACCGCCTTCTTGTCAGCCGTGCTCGTCTTCTTCTGGGGGCGGGCGTGGGCCGCCGACTACACGGACTGGAACTGGCACGCGTCCAACCCGACGCTGACCACAGCGGCGGTATGGCTTCTCGCTGCCGCCATCGCGTTGGTGGTCGCCTGCAATCGCAAACCTGCGCGAAAGTGGATCCATGTCCTGGTCGCGGGCGCCATTTTGGGCTATGTGGGCGTCGCCCTTCTCGGCAATGGCGGCGTCACTGATCCGTCCTGGCTCGCCGAGTCCGACAAACATGCCCGGCTGGCACTCACGTGGTCATTGTCGGCGCTGCAGATGGTCATTGCAGGCGTTCTTGTCGAGCGAGCTTGTCGCCCTCGTGAACCAGCCAACGATTCCGGGCAGGACGTGCCTAACAAGCACATCGAGCAGACCGGTCCCCGAGAGCTATGATGAAGGTCGTCAGGGCTGCCGGGCCGGCAGCTCATGTGCGACAACGTTAGGCACGGCAGGTGGTGGCGTCAGCCAAGGACATGTTCAGCGGAAGCCCGATGTTCTACCTAGTCACGCCATGACGAACTCGTCGACCTCGACGACTGGGCCGAGTGGCTTTCCGCTTTGCTCACTGGTCCGTGTCGCGTCGAGGAGCTCGACGGTCGGCTTGCGCTGATCGAGGAGCGTCAACTCGTTGAGGTTCTCGATCGCGGCATGAAGGTCGAGGTGTACTCCGATGAACACGCCCCGCCACACTTCCACGTCAAGTCGCCGACCATCGACGCAAGCTTCGCAATCAACGACTGCAAGGTGCTGCGTGGCGAAGTGTCTGGCGCCAGCCTCCGAACGATTCGCTACTGGCACCAGCACGCCAAGCCCAAGCTCGTCGAGGTCTGGAACTCCACTCGCCCTGGCGACTGTGAGGTTGGGGTCTTTGGGCGTGCCTAACAAGCACATCGAGCAGACCGGCCCGAGGGCTATGATGCGATTCATAGGGCTGCCAGCCGGCAGCTCATGTGCGACACGTTCGGCGCACGCCACCCGCATCGCTCCGCGACGCGGCGACCGTCCGCGCGGCGTTGCCTTTCCAGCCGCAGCGGTTATACTCCCGGTATGAAGACCGCGATTTCCATTCCTGACGACCTGTTCGCCGACGCGGAGCGGCTTGCCCAGGCTCTCCACAAGTCGCGTAGCCGGCTCTTCGGGGACGCCCTCCGGGAGTACGTCGCCCGCCACTCGGCCGACGAGGTCACCGAGGCGCTCGACCGGGTCTGGGCCGACACGACCTCTTCGGGTAGCGACTTCGCCGCACGCGCCGCCCGTCGCACGCTTCATCAGGCCGACTGGTGATCTCGCAGGGCGAGGTCTGGTGGGCGGACCTCGGCGAGCCCGCCGGCTCGGAGCCCGGCTTTCGGCGTCCCGTGGTCGTCGTCCAGGGCGAGGCGTTCAATCGCAGCCGCATCGCCACCGTGGTGTGCGTCGCCCTGACCAGCAACCTGCGCTGGGCCGAGGCTCCCGGCAACGTGGCACTCGAGGCCGGCCTCACCGGCCTGCCCAAGGACTCGGTGGCCAACGTCTCCCAGATCGTCACCTTGGACCGCGGCGCACTGACCGAGCGCGTCGGAGCGCTGCCGGCCGACAAGCTCGAGCTGCTGCTCCTCGGCATCGACATCGTGCTCGGCCGTTGAGGCGGCGCCGAACAAGCACATCGAGCAGACAGGCCCCGCAGGTATGATGCTGCACGTTGAGGCTGCGATGGCCTGCAGCTCATGTGCAACACGTTAGGTGTGGCTGCCCCGACCTGAGTGGGGGTACGAGGCCGTGTACGGAGTGCCATCCGATCTGAATCTCGAGCGCTTCGTCGGCACCACGCTCGTTGAGCTCTGCCTGGGCCAGTACCAAGCGCAGTTCCACTTCCACGCCCTCGACTCCGGCTGGCTTGATGAGGGCGAGACCCTGGAGGTCTCCGTCGCAGGCGGCTGGGAGTTGTGCGACGCCTCGGGTGAGGTGACGGCTCGCGGTGAGCGGGGCGTGGGCGGCGCGGCTCACGTCCTCTACCACCTGATCGGGGGCTCCATCGCCGCGACCGACCTCGACCCGCCGGGCTCCTTCGCCCTGCACTTCGACGACGGCCACCAGCTGCGCATCTTCGACGACTCCGAAGACCAAGAGTCGTTTTCGATCCAGCCGGGAGACGTCTTTGTCTAGCCGAAGCACACCTAACAAGCACATCGAGCAGACCGGCCCGGGGGCTATGATGCAGGCGCAAGGGCTGCCAGCCGGCAGCTCATGTGCGACACGT
>CAWAPD010000002.1:0-537375 GCA_963783865.1 uncultured Actinomycetes bacterium
GGCGCCAGCATCATGATCATGTTGCGGCCGTCGAGGTTGGGCATCGACTCGATCGTCGCCAGCTCCTTGACGTCGTCGGCCAGCCGCATCAGCAGCTGCTCGCCGCGCTCCGGGTGTACCAGCTCGCGGCCCCGGAACATGATCGTCACCTTCACCTTGTCCTTGTGCTCGAGGAAGCGGACCACGTGGCCCTTTTTCGTCTCGTAGTCGTGAGCGTCGATCTTGGGCCGAAACTTGATCTCCTTGATCACGACCGTGCTCTGGTGCTTGCGCGCCTCTTTCGCCTTGAGCTCGAGCTCGTAGCGGTACTTGCTGAAATTCATCACGCGACAGACCGGCGGATCGGCCTGCGCCGCGACCTCGACCAGGTCGAGGTTCTTGTCGGCGGCGTAGTCCTGGGCCTCGCGCAGCGTCTTGATGCCGAGCTGCGCACCCTTCTCGTCGATCAGGCGGACCTTGTCTGCGTAGATACCGTCGTTGATGCGGATGCGCGTGTCGGGCATCCGGTTGCGGTCACGGTCTCTCGGATAGAACGGCTTTCCCATAGAAAAAGGGTCGCCGAAGCGATCCCTACCGATCTCCTTCCCTATTCATGGACCCTGTCGACCAAATGGCGCAGGGTGAGAAGCGTCGCTTCTGCTCATATCGCGCACGGCAGTATACACAACCGCGCAAGGCGCGTCGACTACCGGGCCCGTTCGTGCGGGCGACGATCGGCGGCCGGCTCAGGTCGCGACCCCCACCTTCGCTTCGAGCTCCTCGATGAAGCGGCGCTGGGCGGAGAGGATCCGCTCCATCGCCTCGGGCAGCGTGAACCAGGCGGCGCGGTCGATCTCGGGGAACGAGACCATGCGGCCGGAGCGCCGCGGCCACTCCATCTCGAAGCTGATGCTGGCCACGGCGGCCGGGTCGCAGTCGCCTTCGAACGCCCAGGCGTAGACGATCTTGTGGTTCCTGTACTTGACGCCGCCAAGGGGCAGGTACGGAGGTCGTGAATCGAAGCCCGTCTCTTCGGTGAACTCGCGGCAGGCGGCCACGAACGGGTCCTCGTCGGGTTCGACGCCGCCCTTGGGGATGCCCCAGGCGCCGAGGTCCTTGCGGGCGAAGTAGGGACCGCCCGGGTGCGCGAGGAGCACCTCCAGGCGCTGCGCGCCCGGGTGCTCCTCGCGCACCCTGTACATCAGCAGCCCCGCGCTGACCGCCTTGGGCATCGCGCCCGTCAGTCCCTCACGAGACGGCGGGCGCGACGCCCATCAGGCGCAGGTCGAGTCCAGCGCTCCCGATCAGAGCACCGTCTCGTCGGAGTACGGGATCGGCTGCCCCTCGCCCGGCCACGTCTCGGGCTTGCGGGAGTAGAACGACTTGTAGATCGGCCAGGTGATGAACATCAGGATGAAGCTGAGCAGGATGACGCCCACGCCGAGGACGAACGTGACGCCCACGTGCGTGCCGAAGAAGTTGATGCCGGTGTCGGGCCACGTGTACGAGTAGCTCGGCGCCCAGTAGGTCTTGCCGGCGTAGTAGAGCACGACCATCATCATCAGGCCACCCAGGAACGGGAAGAGGCCGATGAGCAGGAAGTTCTTGACGCTCTTGAAGAGCTCCTTGCGGTAGTAGATGCCCGACGAGAAGCCGGTGAACCCGTAGACGAAGCAGACCATGAGCCCGAGGGCGCCGATAGCGTCGCCCAGGATGTTCGGGCTGATCGCCGTCATGCCGGCGTACCATACGATCGAGACGACGGTCATGATCACCGTGCCCCAGAACGGGGTCATGTACTTAGGGTGTACCTGCCCGAAGATCTTCGGGAAGGCCTTGTGTGAGGCCATCGAGAGCGTCGAGCGCGTCAGCGGCAGCAGCGTGGTGAGAGCCGACGCGGCGCCCGAGGTGAACACCGCGAGCAGGACCATGCGGAAGAGGATCTGCCCGGCGGTCGACGGCCCGCCCACCGCCTTGGCCAGCGGCGTGAACACGTCGCCCCAGTGGCGGGCGAGGTAGGTCGATCCGAAGTACGACTGACAGGCGACCGTAATGTACACGTAGGTGAAGACCAGCAGGACGGTACTGAGCACGGCTGACAAGCCGGGCAGGACGTGCGAGTTCTTCGACTCCTCGTTGACGCTCGTGGCCGTGTCCCAGCCCCAGTAGAGGAAGATGGCGAGCACGATGCCCTGCGTGATCTGCGACCAGCTCAGGCTGTGCCAGCCGAACTGGGTGGGGTACACGTGCGCCCAATGCAGGACCCTGCCGCTGGCGTCGGTGATACTGGGGTGCTTCATGTAGGCCTTGATGAGCGCCCACGTGGCGAACACGAACATCGAGATCATCTGAAGGCCCATCAGGACGTACTGCGTGCGGGCCGAGATCTCGATGCCGACGGCGACGATAACCCCGATGCCGACCAGCCAGAGGCAGCCGACGAACGTGACCCAGAACGTGGAGTCCGCCATGGCGTGCAGGTTGAAGAACTGCAGCATGTAGAGCGACGCGATCTGCACCAGGTTCGCCATGACGATCATCGACGCGGCGATGGCGGCGAAACCGACGGCCCAGCCGATCTGCGGGCCGAAGGCGCGCACCGACCAGATGAACGACTGCCCGCAGTCGGGGTCGGCCTTGTTCATCCAGTAGAACGCCGCGGACACCATGAGCATCGGCACGAACGCGACGATCATGATGAACGGCGAACGCAACCCCACGACCCAGGCCAGAAGGCCCAGGGTGGCGGCCAGACTGTAGGCCGGGGCGACCGACGCGACCGCGATCACCATCGACGAGAACAGGTTCAGCGACCCGGACTTGAGCCCCTTCGCGCTTCCTTCGACCGCAGGCGCGGCCACCGACGAACCTTCCACATCCCCTCCCTTTGCCATGACTCCGTCAGCGTGCAACTTATTGCAGTAGGGGGAGGGGGTCAATCTGCATCTTGCCGCATAGGCGCGGAAGCGGCCGGGTCGCTTGTGCATTCTGGAGTGGTCCGAGGAGGCGGCGGGGCCGAAACGGCCCCGCCGCCGGTCTGCTACTTGGACGACGCCAGCACGGGGAAGAAGACCTGCCAGGCGAGCAGCGCCTTGGCCGTCAGGCTGAGCAGGATGTAGGCCTTCTCGCCGAACACGTAGTCGCGCCAGGGCCCGACCCGCTTGTACTGCAGCACCATGTTCACGGCGAAGCAGTTGAAGAAGACGAACAAGGTGATGATGATCCCGTACACGAACGCCGGCGGGTTCACGTCGAGCCCGGGCGCCCACGTGTAGATCAGGATCGCGACCCAGGGCACGACGCCGGCGAAGCTGCCGAACCAGAACGGCAGCCAGTGCCCGTTGCCCGGCTCCTCGTACTTCTCCTGCACGGCGCCGAACAGGATCATCGTCGCGTTGATGCCGAAGATCGCCAGCAGGGCAGCGATGTCGCTGATCCCCACCAGCTGGGCGATCAGCACGATCATGATCGAGGAGCTGAAGAAGTACTCGGCCCAGCGCCCGTAGTTGCGGTGCCGGCCGAGGTTGCGTGCGTACCGGCCGAAGACCGGCGGCGAGGCGATCAGCAACAGCGCCCCGGCCGAGATCGCCAGGAAGGCGAACACGCCCCAGCCGGTCGGGATGTCGAAGAGCGAGTGCAGGCCCGGAGCGGTGCCCGGGGGGCCGTCCATGAACGTGGCGGTGACCGGCAGGGAGAAGCCGTTGGTCAGCACCGCGATCAGCACAGCCTGAGCCGCGAGCACCAGGCCGACGGCGACGTTCCACCCGCGCAGGCGCGCGAGGCGTGACTGCGAGACGAGCTCCTGGTCCATGTGAGTCCCTCCGTTGAGAATGATTCTCACTTCGAGGCATTCCCAAGGGAGAGCGGGGCGAAACGGGGCGGGTTGGGGGCGGCGGGGCGGGTCGGGGCGGCGGGGCCGAAACGGCCCCGCCGCCCCCGACCCGCGGCGTCAGTCGCCGGCGAGCACGCCGAGGGCTTCGCGCAGACGCTTGCCGCGGTTCCTGACCGCTTCGCGATCGGCCTTGCGGCCGGACCCCGAGTCGTCGAGGAGGCCCCACGAGGTCGCGCGGTCGATCTCGCCCAGCGCCTCGGCCTCCCGGCCCATGGTCTTGAGGACGATCGTCAGGCGGTTGAAGGCATGCAGCAGGTCGCGCCGCACCTGCGGCTCGGCGAGCGGCGAGTCGCTCGAGCCCATGAGGCCGTCGATCGCCTCGCGGTACAGCGTGACCGCCTGTTGTGGGTCGGGCTTCTCGAGGTCGCGTGCGTCCTCGAGAAGCCGGGCCGTGTCTCTCAGGCGCCGGTCGACCTCGTCGCTCAGCCGCCTCCGGTCTTCGTGGAAGGCGGCGACGGCCTGCGCCGTGACGCCGAGGCCGCGCGCCGACGCGAACTCGACGAACTCGCTCCGTTCACCGTCGGCCAGGCTCTCGTGCTCGAAGAAGACCGCGCAGCGGCAGCCCAAGCGGCTGGTGCAGCGTGGGTTGGGGGCCCACCCGCGGGCCGTCGCGACGTCGGCGGTCTCGCCGCCGTCCATGGCGAGGCACTCCGGACAGGTGTCGGCGTCGGCGAACGCGGAGTAGATCGCGTTGACGGCGGTCGCGCCCCCGTTCGCGCCCGCGCCGTCGCCGGCGGCGAGACTCACGACCGAGCCCTGGTCGGAGCCCGAGGCGACGAACGCGGCGAGGGCGCCGGCGCAGTCCGGACACAAGTCGTCGGGCGCGCCGCCGGGCATCGCGCCGTCGGGCGCCGTGCGGTCGGACGTCGCCCGCCCGCAGAGCCGGCAGGGTGGTCCATCGGGTGCCGTATCGGGCGGCAGCGGAGCCGGCGTCTCGACAGCGAGGTCCGCCGGCAGTGCCGACGCCGGGGGCGCCGCGGGCGCCGGGTCCATCGGCTGCTCCGGAGCCTGGAGCGCAGGATCCGTGGGCTGCTCCGGTCGTGCCTCTTCGACGACCGGGGTCAGCGTGCCGCAGGTCGCGCAGAAGGTCGCCGTCTCGCTGATGGAGAGCCCGCAGCTGTGGCAGTACTTCATGACCACCTCCGTCCGTGCGTGCTCGTGCGGAGCCCGGCATCGCGGGGAGATGCGCGCGCTCTCCACATGTCATCGGCCAAACGGGCACCTTCGTTAGAGCGCCGGCCCGCAGAAGGACGCGCTCGCGTCGACAATCCAGGCTACGCGGCGGCCGATGCGCCGTGGCGCCGGCGCCCGTGCCGGGCGTAGCGGGTGAGCCGGCACCAGCCGTCGCCGCAGGCGCGGGCGAGCGCGAGGCTGGACGGGACGGGCGACGATATCAGACACCCCCCGGACGCGACGGATCCGGCGCCGGCGAGGCTATCACTCGTGAACGGCGGCCTCCGCGGCGATGGCGTCGAGCGCAGTGATCGTCTCGGGCGGCAGCACCGGGCCGCGCGCGTCGGCGGCGGCGAGGAGCTCGCGCACGCGAGCTTGCGCCGCCGCCGCTTCGTCGCGGCCCGCGGCCTTCCACGCGTCGAGCGAGAGCCGCGTCGAGATCTCCGGCAGGAAGACCTCGCCGGCGCGCAGGCGGCGGACGGTGTCCTTCTCCTTGAGGTAGTCGCCCTTGAACGCGAGCCGCTCGATGACGTCGCCCATGACCGTGCCCGACGACACCTCGGCGCCGTCGAGCAGGCGCAGGATCATCGTCGCGATCTCGGCGTCGATCACGATCTGAGGCAGGCTCATGATGCCGGCGCCCGAGAGCAGGCCGATGCCTCCGGTCATGAGGTCGGCGCCGGCCTGCGCGACGACCAGCCCCTTGAGCGCCTTTTCATAGCCGGCCTGGATGCCGCCGTACTTGGCGTCGCTGGCCAGCCCCGGCGCCAGCGCCGGCACGCCGAGGTGGTGCGCGACCTCGACGCACGTCGCGCACATCAGCGCCGCCTCGACGGCGCCGAACGAGAAGGTCGTCGCCTTCATGTCGAGCAGGCTGGTGCCGGCGCCCATGATGAGCCGCGCGCCGGGAGCCGCCAGCTCGATGGCGGTCGCGGCGCCGAGGAACTCGGCCACGTTCATGGCCGCCGTGCCGGCCACGGTGAGCGGCGCCGTGGCGCCGGCGATGGGCATCGGGTAGACCAGGATCGGAGCCCCGTAGCGGGCCACAGCGATGCTGGCGTCGAGCAGCTCGGCGTCGACCGACAGCGGCGATGTGGTGCAGCAGCAGAAGCTGAAGCGGGGACGCTCGCGAAAGGCGGCGAGGCTCCCGCTCAACAGCTCGAACATGGCCAGCAGCGGCTCGACCTGCCAGAGGGCGCTGCAGTCGTCCTGGATGTGCTTGCCGCTCCAGGCGAGCATCGTGCGGATCTCGGCGAAGGGCGGGCCGGCGGCGGCGTCGGTCGCGCTGACGAGCGCCCAGAGGATGTCGACCGGCGGCATGGCATCGACGACGACGGTCGAGCGGCGCACGTCCTCGAGGGTGCTTGCCCGGTACTCGCCGGTCTCGAAGTCGAGGGTCACCGTGGGACTGCCGGAGGGCACGAAGTGGACGGCGCCGGGCTCGAGCAGGCAGTCGTGCTCGGGCGTCGCGCCGGCCAGCAGCACGCGGCGCGGGAGGCGGGCGATCGTGCGCTCGACGAGCCCGGCCGGCAGGCGCGCGACGCCCGCTTCGCGGTCGACGCGCGCGCCCGCCTCGGCGAGCGCGTCGAGCGCCTTCGCCCGCCCGAACCGCATCCCGGTCGTCTCGAGCACGTGCAGCGCCTGCTCGACGATCAGGCTGCGCTCGGCCTCCGTGGTGAACGTGACCCGAGGTCGCACTTCCCCGATCCTCCTCCGATTCCCGGTGCTACTGACCGTTGGGGACGGCGACCACCACCGAACCGCCCTCTCCGTAGCCCACCAGCCTGAAGCCGGCGCCGCCGTCGACCTGCCGGTACGTGAAGTCGCCGGCGGACTTACCAAGCTTCATCGGCCGACCCGTGTACGGGTTGGTCGGCCAACTGTCGACGTAGTTCCTCGGCCCGAGACCATCGACCGTGACCTCGCTCACGGGCGGATACCGGTCATGATGGTCGACGGCCCACTGCGTCACGCCGACCTGCAGCGTGTGGATGCCCTCCTTGGCCGCCTGGTCGGTGACCGCCTTGTGAAACGAGGCCACCGCGGCCTCGAACTGCTCGGCGCTCGCCGGTGCGAAGGTCAGCGTCTCCACAGTTCTCCCACTGTCGTCGCTCATCGTACCGACCAGCTTGTCGCCCGTCGTGGTGAACGCCATCCGACCGGCCGAGAGCTTGCCGTTCTTGAGCTCGGCGGCTACCCCGGTGGCCTCGCCGACGGCCACCACGAACGAGTCACCCTGCCGCTCGATATGGACGCCGATCGTCCACCCGCTGTCCGGCTCCGTGGCGGTCCAGAATCCCGTGAACTCCGCTCCGCTGCCGCCGGACCTGCCGCCGCAAGCGGCCACGACGGTGACCACTGTGATCGCCGCCACGACGAGAAGAAGGACGGCGACGAACGATGAGCGGGGCGAACGCGGCCTCGACATGGCTAGAAACCTTCGCCCCGGCGACGGCCCTGACGCGACGCATAGGCGTCCATGGCGCGGCTCGTGACGGCCGACAGCACGTCGTGTCTGCGGCCGCGCTCGCGGGCGCCGTCACCGTGCTCGTAGACCCATTCGACGGCGCGGACCAGCGGCCAGCGGATCGGCTCGGGCGGCACCAGCAGCGGCGGCGGGCCGACGACGGGGAGGGTCACCACGTCGTCGTCGGCCCCCAGGGCCAGCGACGCCAGGATCCTGCCCCCGAGCTTGGTCGACGTGAGCCCGTGACCCGAGAACCCGAGGCCGGCGAGCAGGCGGCCGTCGTGGGCCGAGACGAAGAACGGCAGGCCGGTGCGGGTGATGTCCATGGGACCGCTCCAGGCGGCGTCGAAACGCACGCCATCGAGCTGGGGGAACAGCCAGGTCAACCCGTGGGCCGCCATCGCCACCATGTGCGGCGAGGTCAGGACCCGCCCCTGGATGCGGCCACCGTAGGCCATGGCCATGCCGCCGCCGCCGATGGCGATGCGGTCGTCGTCGGTGCGGCGCAGGTAGTAGAGCATCTCGCGGCGGTCGGCGAGGCCGGTGTGGCTCGTCCAGCCGATCTCGCGCAGCAGCCGCGGGATGGGCTCGGTCACGACCATGAAGTCGACGCCCACGGCGAACGCCATGCGGAACTGCGGCTGCGCAGCGGCCCAGGCGCCGTGGGTGAGGACGACCTTGCCCGCGCGCACGTACCCGGCAGGCGTGTCGACGGCGCCGGGTGCGACGGCGAGCATCGGCGTGCGCTCGCAGATGCGCACGCCGCGCGCGAGCACCACCCGGCGCAGCTCGCGCGCGAGCTTGGCCGGCTGCACGGTCGAGAGGTCGGGGGTGAACAGGCCGCCGAGGAGGCGCGGCGAGTCTGCGACTCGCCGCGCCTCCTCGGCGCTCATCGCCTGCAACCGGTCCCCGAACCCGCGCCGCGCCAGCAGCGCCAGCGCCTCGTCGTCGGGCCCGGGCTGCCACTCGCCGGCCCGCGCGTAGACGATCCCCTCGTGGTGCAGGTCGATGCGGGCGTCGTGGCGCGCCGCCCAGGCGTCGAGCTCGGCCACCTGGTCGCCCAGCGCCGCAGCCCAGCGGATCGCCTCTTCCTCGCCCCAGCGCTCGACGAACTCGCCGACCGCCGTCCACGATGCCGAGAAGAACCCCCCGTTGGCGCCGCTGCCCCCGGCACCGCAGACGTCGGCCTCGAGCAGGACGATGCCGAGGGACGGGTCGCGTTCGGTCAGCTCGTAGGCGGTCCAGAGGCCGGCGAAGCCGCCGCCGACGATGCAGACGTCGGCCTCGACGCGGCCGCGCAGCGGCGGACAAGCTTCGCCGGCGTCTTCCTGCAGGGCCTGGTCGAGCCACCAGCTGCGCGGACCGACCGGCGGCAGGTCGCGGAACTCATGCATGCTTCCTCCCCGGGTCGCGCCGGCCGGGCGGCGGCCGGCGCCAGGGCGAGTCTATCGCCCCGCCGCCGGCCGCCGCACGTCCGCGGCCCGCACGCGGTAGATCTCGCTGCTGCGGCCCTCGTGCCGCCAATCGCGCTCGTAGACGAAGCCGAGCTTCTCGAGCACGCGACGCGAGCGCGGGTTGTCGGGGCGGATGTAGGCCATCACGTCGTCGCGCCCCAGCACGTCGAACGCCGCCGCGACCAGCGCGCGGCCGATCTCGGTCGCGTACCCGCGTCCCTGCGCCTCGGGCAGCAGGGCGTAGAGGAGCTCGACCTCTTCGACGCCGTCGACCTCGACCGTCTGCAGGCCGGCGCGGCCGGCGAAGCGGCCGGGAGCCGCTTCGCCGCCCGCGCGGCGCCCGCGCCGCCCGCGCCGGCCGCGCCGTCCGCGGCTTCGCCGCTCTCCTCCTCGTCTGTGACCTCGAACAGCACGTAGGGCCCGAACCCACGCTCCTGCCAGAGCTGCATACGCGCGGCCATCCACGCCCTGGTCTCGTCGGTCGTGCCGGCCCCGCCGAACCAGTGCATCACGCGCTGGTCCTTGTTGAAGGCGTCGAGCAGCGGCAGGTGGCGCCACTCGAAGCGCTCGGCGATCAGCCGCGGCGTGCGCAGGGTGTCGGGCAGGCGTGGCCCTGCACTCACAAGGAGCGCAGCGTCTTGACGGGCAGCTCGAGCTCTGCCCGATGCGCCCGCCAAGCGGCGGATGGGACCGAGATGAGCGAGAACTCGAAGAGCCGCCCCGCGGCGACGAAGGCGACCTCCTCGACCTTCGCCCGGCGACCGACGACACGCGCCGGGAATCCCTTGGGGAGCTTCATCGTGTAGAACACGGTGGCCGCCGGCCAGCCGGGCCCGACCGACGTCGCCAGAGCGGGACCCTCGACCCTCACGGCCGAGCCCGGCTGCCCGAGCCGCTGGTTGAGCAGGGCGGCGAGGCCCTGGCCGTTGATCGCCGCGGCTCCGGGCTCGGGGGCCGCGCCGACCATGACGAGCCCGGTCCAGTGGAGGTCCGGACCTGCGGCGCGGGTGAAGGTGGTGCCGCTCACGGCCGAGCCGGCGACCGACCTCGGTCCCTTCTGGGCGAAGCCGGGAGCGACCTGGAACGCGATGCCCCAGTCCGGGTCGGCGTACGTCGAGCGGGAGCCGGGACCCGGCGACAGCGTGGGCGAGGCGGACGGGCCGGCCGTGGCTGCGGAGGAGCCGCCGCAACCGGCGGCCAAGGCCGCCGCGGCGGCGGCGACCACCAGCGCCCCCACGGCCGCGAGGACTCTCGTGCGGACGGTCACGGTCGCCGCACCGCGTTCACAGCCCGATGACCTCGAAGCCCAGCATCTGCGCCGCCTTGCCCTGCTGGTGATCGTGGGTCGCGAACACCAGATCGGGGACACCACGATCGCGTCGCACCAGCGCAGTGGCCACGTGGATCGCGTCGAGAGTGCCGATCGGAACGGGAAACGGCGCGTCGACGCGTCCGAGGATCTCATGCGTGACGAACACGCGCTCGAGCCTCTTGACCTTCTCGAACACGGCTCGTCGTCGCGGTACGTACTCGTCTTCGCCGATCTCCCCCCGGAGCCTCGCATTGTCGACCGCGCGGAGACACTCGGACTGTGCAAGTGTCGAGGTGACCAGGTCATCGAACCCCTCGACCTCGGTCAGGGGCCGGGGCTGTTCGAGGACGAACCGCAGGAGCACCGACGCATCGACGTACGCCATCATGGCTGCCGCCCTCCGCCTTCGTGCCGCCGTCGCCGTGCCTCGATCGTCTCGCGAGCTATCTCGAACAGGCGGGCGTCGCGATCATCGCGGTCGCGACGCAAGAGCTCGGTCGCGTCGGGCAGCTGCGAGGGCCGGCCGAGAACGGGTGCGGACAGCGGCGGCCCCGCCGGATCCGCGGGGATGGTGAGGAGGGGTTCCGCCTCGGCGACGACGTGCGGACCGAGCGTAGCCACGGGGATGTCGCGGCTGACGACCGTGAAGGACTTGCCGGCGCGCACCTCGCGCAGGTAGTGGCTGAGCCTGGACTTGAGTTCGGCGACCGTCACACGCTCCATGGTCACAGTATGACCACTAGTGGTCAAGATGACAACACGATCTGCGGGATGACGTTCGCCGGGCATCGAGAGCGCGCCAGCCTCAACGCACCCCATACAGCATCCCGATCGTGCCGACCATGAAGGGCAGCCGCAGCGCGCGGGGGATGAACTCCGACGCGCTGGTGTCGGCGAACTCGACGCGGGCGACGCCCCAGCCGCGGACCGCGGCCAGCAGGTCGTCGATCTCGCCGTAGGTGCCCTTGAGGCCGAAGAGGTCCTGGAAGGCGAAGGCGCCGCCCGGCTTGACGACGCGCAACGCCTCGCGGACGACCTCGCGCTTGTCGCGCGCGTCCCTGACCTCGTGGAAGCAGAGGTTGCTGACCGCGGCGTCGAAGGCGCCGTCGGGGAACGGCAGGGCCGAGGCGCTCGCCTTGACGAAGTCGAGGCGAGCGCCCACCCCCTCCATCGCCGCGTTCTCGGCGCAGACCTGCTGCGAGTACTCCCAGCTCTTGCCCCAGTAGTCGACGCCGGTCACGTACGAATCGGGGAACGACTGCGCGACGTCGATCGCCAGCGGACCGTTGCCGCAGCCGATGTCGATCGCCCTCCCCCATCCGTCCCAGTCCAGGTACTGCACGACGAGCACCTGGAGGCGCGCCTGCACGTCGCCGCCGGCCGGCGACAGCAGGTGGCGCGCCCACGCGAAGTACGCCGCCACCGCGAGGACGACGACGGCTGCCGCGAGCAGCAGGCCGAAGAGCCAGACGAGGCCGGTGAGGAGCACGGCGGCCGCCACCGCCGTGAGGACCAGTCCGAGGACCAGCGGCGGCACGACGAACCTCCCGCCCACCCAATTGCCGTAGTCCGGCACGGGCGAGGGCGGCCCGGAGGCGGGCAGCGGCGAGGGCGCACGAGCGGGACCCGGCGACACGACCGTTCCTGACGCTCCCGCCCGCCTCTACCGGGCGTACTTGAGCAGCAGCAGCTTGCCCGAGGACGTCCCGGCGACGTAGTAGGCGCCGCTCCCGAGGGCGAGGTCGTCGCCGGTGTCGGATCCCCCGTCCCAGAACGGCGCGAAGACCGCCAGCCAGGTCGGGTAGATCCCCTCGCTGAAGACGTCGAAGCCGGTGGCGGCGCGGGGGACCGTCCCCGCGGCGTAGATCATGCCGTCGGGCGTCACCGCGAGCCCGTTCACCGAACCGGCGCCGGTGCCGCCGGCGGCTTCGAACATGGTGTCGCTCGACCCGTCCGGGTGGTAGCGCTTCATCCAGAAGAGGTAGTCGCCGATGCTGAAGATCCTGCCCGCCGCGACGAGGTCCCCGTACTTGTCGATGCCGGCGTGCTTGTACCTGTACTCCGCGCCGCTCGCGCTGTCGACGTAGGGCGGCCACGTGCCGCCGCCCAGGGACAGCTTCCACACCAGGCCTTCCACGTCGGGCCCGTTGTAGGCGACGCCCACCGCACAGATCCCGGCCGTGCCGACCGCGATGTCCTCGACGTAGTCGTTGATGCCGGACGAGCCCTCGGTCCGCTTCCAGTCGCGATGGCCGGCGGTCGTGTAGCGCGCCACGCACAGGTCCGTCCCCGTGCCGGCGGGCTCCATGACGGTGCCCCCGACGTAGAGCTTGCCGTCGGGTCCGATGGCCAGCGACTCGGCCTCTTCGAACGCGGATGTCGACGCCGAGAGGTATCGCTGCCACAGCCTGGCGCCGGACGGCGAGTACTTGACGGTGCACCAGTCGAGACCCGTCGCCTGGCGGGTGACGGAGCCGGTCACGTAGACGTTGCCCGATCGGTCGGTGACGACGTCCCTCGCCACGCAGTCGCCCAGCGTGCTGGAGATGCGATGCACCCACAGGCGCTTGCCGCCGCGACTGAACTTGACGGCGACGAACCCGTAGCGACTGCCGGCGACGTTCCTGGACTCGCCGCACAGGACGACGTTGCCGGCGCGGTCGGTGGCGACCTCGGTGGGCCAGTCAGTGTGCTTGAAGCCGTCGTAGTGGCGCGCCCACTTGAACGCCCCGGCCGACGTGTAGCGCACGACCACGAAGTCGATGTCGGTGGCCGCGCTGTCGCCGCCGCCGGCGACGTACACGTCGCCCGTGGGAGCGACCGCCACGCGGGCCGAGCCGAGGTTGGCGTACGTCGCCGAGTTCCAGGTCCGGGGCCAGATGAGGTCGCCCGGCAGAGCAGACGCCGCCGGGACCGCCACGGCTACCGCCGACAGGGCGAGCGACACGGCAAGCACCAGGACGACGAGACGCGACTTCATGGCGACCCCCAGAGTATGTCGGTGACGTACGAGGAGTATATCGGGCGGGGGCGGGGCGGGCGGCTGCGCCGCCCGCCCCGCCCCCGCCGAAGTCACACCTCGACCAGCGCCTTCGCCGCGGCGATCAGGTCGTCGCGGGCCTTCCAGTCGGAGGCGTCGCCGAGCTCCGTGCCGATCACCTCGCCGCGCCGCTCCATGCCGATCCAGCGCAACGCGTTGGCCACCGTCGACAGGATCTGGTAGCCGACCATCGGCCACTCGTCGCCCTGCGTGGTGATCAGGTAGAAGCCTTTGCCGGGTGCGACGCGGGGCGGGGCGGGCGTCTCTCCCTCCGCCGGGTCGGGGGTGATCAGCGCGTAGCAGCGGTCGAGCGCCTTCTTCAGCCAGCTCGACAGCGCGTAGAAGTAGACCGGGCTCGCCAGGAGCAGCGCGTCGCACTCCTTGATCGCCGCGTAGACGCGGTGCATGTCGTCCTGCTGCACGCAGGTCGCGTCGGGCGCGCCCTGGCAGTGTTCGCAGCCGAGGCAGCCGTTGATGTCCATGTCTTTCGGATAGAAGACCTCGACCTCGGCGCCGCGCTCTGCCGCCGCCTCGACGGCGATCCGCATCAGCGAGTTCGAGTTGCCGTTCCTGCGCGGGCTGCCCGCGATGGCGACGAGCTTCATGTGAACCTCCGGTTCTTCGTTGCAGGAAAGACAGTCAGTGGGCGACACCCGCCTCGTCGCAGCGCAACGCCAGCGCCGCGAACGACGCCGCCAGCTCCAGCAGGTCGCCGTCGCCGTCGGTCGCGGCGACCGACGTGGCGGCGGTGACGGCGAGGCGGCCGCGCGGCGTGTCGGCGCCGCTCGTCAGGACGTGCGCGTCGGCGCGCCGCGCGGCCGCCTCATCGGCCGCCGGATCGGTCACCGCCGCCACGACCGTCCCGTCGAGGGCGATCACGACGAAGTGCGCCGCGAACGCGTCACGGATCGCGGCCGCGATCGCGGCGAGCGGGTCGACCGGGCCGGTCGACCCGCTCGCCCCGCGCAGGCGCGCCGAGGCGGCCCCCATGCGCTCGTGAAAGTCGCGGAACGCGGCGTCGGCCGAGTCGGCCGCCTGGTAGAGCTCGGCGTTGTGCAGGGCCACGGCCGCATGGCCGGCCAGCGCGCGCACCAGCCGCAACTCCTGGCGCGAGTAAGCCCGCTCGCGCTCCCAGTCGACGGCCTCCAGAAGGCCGATGCTCCGGCCGCGGAAGACGAGGGGGATCATGAGGTTGCTCCTGTCGCCCCATCGCCTGAGGTCGGCGCGCTCGGCGGGATCGGCGCGCGGGTCGTCGGCGTTGACCACGAGCGGCTCCTGGTTCTCGAGCACCGCGCGCGTGGCCGGGAACCGGGACAGTGGATACACGCCCGGCGCGCCCTTGGCGCCGCCGCCGGCATCGAACTCGGCGACGATGATGACACTGTCGTCCTCGGGCCGGTACCGGCCGATGGTGCACGAATCGCAGCGACAGAGGCGCGTCACGTGCTTGGCGATCTCGACGAGCAGCGCCTCCTGCTCGAGCTGACCGGCGACGGCGATGGACGCCTCGACCAGGGTCTCGAGCTCGCGCTCGCGCGCCGTGCGCACGGCCGCCTGGTTGCTCTCGCCGATCGCGCGCGAGAGCTCGATCACGTCCTCGCGCGCGACCCGGCGGTGGCCGCCGGGGGTGCGCACGCACGGCAGGAGACCCGATTCGGTCCAGCGCCGGGCGGTGACCGGCGTCACACCGAGGATCCGGGCCGCCTGTCCCATGCTGATCATCATGGTCGCGGCTCGCCGAGGGAGGGAGAGCCTGTCCGGAATGAAGGATTCCCGTGGACGGTCATGTCAGATTTCCACCGATACTCGTCTTGCCGACGAAACGGACTCGGTTGTTCACTTGCTCAAGGCCACCGGCCTCACCGCCGCTCACGCCGAACCAGTCGGCGAGAGGGCGCCCGCGAACCATAGCACGGCGGCGCGCCGGTCGCCGCAAGAAACGGTCAGGGGTGAGCGATATTCGACGACACCGGCCCCTTGATCGGTCATCGGGAAAACACGGCGTCGCACGCATCGTCTGGAGAACGAAGGGAGCGTCCACGGTGAAAGCACTGGTAGTGGGGGTCGGCGGAGTCGGCGAATCGATGGCGACGCTGGCAGCGCGCCGCGACCCGGACGGCGAGATCTTCGAGCGCCTCGTGCTCGCCGACTACGACCTGGCGCGAGCCGAGCGCGTCTCGCAGCGGCTCGGCGCCGAGCGGTTCCCGCCCGTACAAGTCGACGCGTTCGACGTCGACGGCGTGGCCGCGCTGGCGCGCACCCACGCCGTCGACGTCATCTGCAACTTCCTGCCGATGACGGCCAACCTCGCCCTGCTCGACGCGGCGCTCGAGGCCGGGGTCCACTACATCGACACCGCCATCTGCGAGGATCCCACGCCGGCCGAGACCGGTCGCAAGCGCGAGTTCTGGGACTCGCCCCAGTTCGACTACCACGACCGCTTCGCCGCCGCCGGCCGGCTCGCCCTGACCGGCTTCGGCGTCGAGCCCGGCATGGCCGACTTCTACGCCCGCTACGCCGCCGACCACTTCTTCGACGAGATCGACGAGATCGGCGTGCGCGACGGCGCCAACCTGGAGATCCCCGGCTTCAAGGGGATGGCGTTCGGCTTCTCGGTCTGGGCCACGATCGACGAGTGCACCTGCGACGCCATCGTGTGGGAGGCCGGCAAGGGCTGGCGCCGCGTCCCCGCCTTCAGCGACATGGAGCCGTTCGTGCTGCCCGACGGGATCGGCGAGCAGATGGTCGGCAACGTGGCCCACGACGAGGTCGTGCACATCGGCCGCAACGCGCACCTGCTCAAGGGCGTGAAGAAGGCGACGTTCAAGTACGCGCTCGGCGACGAGTTCATGCACGGCGTCGACGTGCTCAAGAGCCTCAACCTGCACAGCAGCGAGCCGGTGCTCGTGAAGGGCCACCCGGTGGCGCCGATCGACCTGGTCTGCGCCGCCGCGCCCGACCCGGCCGAGACCGGCAAGGCGTTCGTCGGCAAGACGGCGGCCGGCACGTGGGTCAAAGGCCGCCGCGACGGCCTGGAGCGCGAGATCTACCTCTACCAGGTGGCGGACAACCAGGAGACGGTCGCGACCTACGGCACCCAGGCCGTCGTCTGCCAGACCGCCTTCACGCCGGCGATCGCGCTCGAGCTGCTGGCGACCGGCAAGCTCGCCGGCTACCGCGGCAACCCCGAGAGCGGCATGGGCGCCCCCGAGCAGTTCTGCGCCGACCCCTATGTGGCGCTGATGGCGACCTACGGGTTCCCCGGCGGCATCACCGAGATGGACTCGGAGTACAAGCGCGCCCAGGAATCGGCGACGCTGACGGCGCCCCTGGCAGCGGGGGCCGACTGAGCTAGCATCTGCGCGAGGCGCGAGCCGAGCGCTCGAGGGGGCGGTCACCATGGAACCGGGTGACGAGAGTCTCAGGCCCAAGGCAGGCGGCGCCGGCGGCGAGGCCGCGCGTCCAGACCCCGCGAGCGAGCCGGTCACGCGCCGGCGCCTGCTGGTCTGGACGGCCGGCCTCGCCGCCGGAGCCGCAGCGGCCGCGCTCGGCGCCCTCGCCCTGCCGCCGGTCGTGGCCCCCATGTTCCGCCGCCAGCGCGTGGGCTGGGCGCCCGTCGGCCGGGTCGACGCGCCCGCTCCCGGGCAGCCCGACCTGTCGATCCCCGGCGCGGTCGTGGCCACCACCGTCACCCGCACCGTGACCGACGCCTACCTCCCGCCGGCCCCGCAGAAGACCCCCGTCTTCGTCGTGTGTGGCGGCGGCGGACAGTTCACCGTCCTCGACGCCCGCTGCACGCACCTCGGCTGTCCCCTGAGCTGGGACCCCGCGTCGAGCTGTTTCCGGTGCGCCTGTCACGGCGGCGTCTTCACCAAGGACGGGCGCGTGCACGCCGGTCCGCCGCCCCGGCCCCTCGACCGCTACGAGTGGAAGGTGGAGAACGGCGTCCTCTACGTCGGCCGCCTGCGGAAGGGCCAGTCGTGAGCGCCCCGGCGCACACCGAGCGCAGGCGCTTGCCGCGAGGCCTGGAGGCCATCGACGAGCGCCTCGAGCTACGGGGTCCGGTGGCGAAGGTGCTGGACAAGCCGCTGCCCGAGGGCATCACCTGGTACCACTGCTTCGGCGGCATGACCTTCTTCACGTTCGTCGTGCTGGTCGTCACCGGCGTGGTCCTGGCCTTCTTCTACGTGCCGTCGCCCGACCACGCCCGGGCCTCGGTCGCCTGGATCGACGGCTCGCTGCCGCTCGGCGCGCTGGTGCGCAACCTGCACCGCTGGAGCGCCTACGCGATGGTCGTCCTCGTCGTCTGCCACATGGTGAGGGTCTTCGTCCACGGCGCCTACCGCAAGCCCCGCGAGCTCAACTGGGTCGTGGGCGTGGTCATGCTCGTCACGGTGCTGGCGTTCGGCTTCACCGGCTACCTGCTGCCCTGGGACCAGAAGGCCTACTGGGCGACCAACGTCGGCATCAACATGGCCGGCTCGGTCCCCCTGGTCGGGCCCCACCTCGCCGACCTGCTGCGCGGCGGCGCCGAGCTGGGCGCGCTCACGCTGCTGCGCTTCTATGCCCTGCACGTCTTCGTCCTGCCGGCGATCCTCGTCGCGGGCCTGGCGCTCCACTTCGCGATGGTCCGCCGCCAGGGCATCGCCACGCCACAATGAGCGCGCTCGACGCCGACCAGGTGGAGACGACGACCGTGGCGTCACCGCGGCCCGTCCGGCGCTTCTTCCCCGACCTCTTCGCGATCGAGGCGCTCGTGGCCCTGGCGATGCTTGCCGCCCTGGTCGTGGTGTCGGCGCTGACCCACGCCTCTCTGGAGGCGACGGCCAGCCGGGAGGCAGCCGGCTACGCGCCGCGGCCGGAGTGGTATTTCCTCTGGCTGTTCCAGCTGCTGAAGTACTTCAAGGGAAGCCTGGAGGTCGTGGGCACGACCCTCGTGCCGGTCGTGCTCATCGCGCTGCTCCTTGCCGTGCCGTTCATCGACCGCCGGCCGCCGAGGACCAGGCGACTGACCGGCCGCACGCGGCCGGTCAGGATCGCCCCGCGGATCGTCGCGGCGCTGTTCGTCGCCGTGCTGCTCACCCTGACCATCGCCGCCGCGGCCTCGGAGCAACGGGGGCCGATCCCGCACCCGCTGCCCGTGCCGACCTGGCCGCCGCGATCGGGTGCGCAGGTGCGGGAGGCGCCACCGCCGCCACTGGCGGAGAGGACCCATGTTCGAGCCTCCTGATCGCAGCCGCGACCACGAGCTCGGCATGGACCGCGAGATCACGCGCCGCGACTTCCTGGACGGCGTCGCCCTGACCATCGGCGGTGTGATGCTGGCCGGCTCGGCGGCCGGCGGGCTGGCGACCGCGCTCGGCGGCTGCGGGGACGGCACGCCGGCCCTGCAGACGCCGAGCGTGGCCGCCTACCCGCCGGCCCTCACCGACCTGCAGGGGCAGACCGACGCGGCGCGGACGGTCCCCCACCTGCTCAGGGACGGCATCTTCTGGGACCAGGCCGGCCGCCCCGAGGCCACCGGCGAGACCTACGACCTGGTCGTCGTCGGCGCCGGCATCAGCGGCCTCTCGGCCGCGTACCTGTACGCGCAGGCCGACCCCGGCGCCCGCATCCTGGTGCTCGATACCCAGGACGACTTCGGCGGCCACGCGAAGCGCAACGAGTTCGAGCACATCCCCGGGCGCCGCGCGCCGCTCATCGGCTACGGCGGCACCGAGAGCATCGACTCCCCCTCGGTCTACAGCCCGCAGGCGCTGGCCGTGCTCGAGGGCATCGGCATCGCGCTGCAGCGGTTCCGCCGCCACTTCGACGACAGCTTCTGGGCCGGCCTCGGCACGATGTGGTTCTTCGACAAGGAGACGTGGGGCCGCGACCACACGGTGGTCAAGACATGGCGCAAGTCCACGCGCGAGGCCCTGCGCGACGCCCCCATGGCCGAGCAGGCCAAGCGCGACCTGGTGATGCTGAGCGAGGCCCCCAAGGACTGGCTGCCGGGCATGTCGCAGGAGGCCAAGAAGCGGAAGCTGAGCGAGCTCACCTACACGCACTACCTCGCGGACGTCGTCAAGGTCCACCCCGACGTCCTGAAGTTCCTGCAGAACCGGCCGCGCGACTACTGGGGCTACGGCGCCGACGCCCTGGGCGCGATCGACGCCTGGGCCGACGGCCACCCGGGCTTCGACGGGCTCGGTCTGAGCTGGGCAAAGCCCTACCGGGCCAACACCCAGTCGGAGAAGCTCATGTGGGACGCGACCGACCCGTACATCTACCACTTTCCCGAGGGCAACGCCGGCATCGCCCGCCTGCTCGTGCGGGCGCTGGTCCCTGACGCGCTGCCCGGCCACACGATGGAGGACGAGGTGCTCGCGCACCTCGACTACTCGCGGCTCGACCGCGCCGGCGCGCCCGTGCGCATCCGCCTGGCGAGCCCGGTCGTGCGGGTGCGCAACGTGGGCGAGCCGGCGAACGCCACCGGGGTCGAGGTGACCTACGCGCGGGACGGCCGCCTGCACACCGTCACCGCCAAGGGCGCCGTGATGGCCTGCTGGTACTCGATGGCGCCGTACATCGTCGACGGGCTGCCCGAGATCCAGAAGACCGCGGGCCGTTTCATGACCCATATCCCGCTGGTCTACGCCGACATCCTGCTGGGCGACCGGCTCGCGTTCCAGCGCCTGAAGATGGCCGAGGCGATCACCATCAACCCCGACAGCATGTGGGTCGACTACTTCACCGACTTCCCCGTGAGCATGGACGGCTACCACTACCCGATGGACTACTCCCAGGCGGGCCTGGTGCATCTGACCGGTACGCTCTGCGTGCGCGGCATGTCGCCGCGGGACGGCTCGCGGGTCGGACGCGAGGCGCTCGACCAGATGCCGTTCGCCGACATCGAACGGGGCATCCGCGACCTGATGGCGCGGACGCTGGGCGGCGGCGGCTTCGACCCCGCCCGCGACATCCGCGCGATCACCGTCAACCGCTGGGCGCACGGCTACTCGAACGAGTACGCCTCGCCCTGGGACAACGCCTTCTACCCCGACGGCCCGCTGCCCGGCGAGGTCGCGGCGCGGCCGTTCGGCCGCATCACGTTCGCGGGGACCGACCGCTCGTCGCGCGCCTACACCGACGCGGCGATCGACGCGGCGTACACCGCGGTGAACGAACTCAGGGAGAGGATGTAGCGAGGCGGGGGCGGGGCGGCGGGCGGACGCCCGCCGCCCCGCCCCCTCACCCGCCGAGTTACACGAGCAGCGACGGTACGAAGAAGAGGATCACACAGACGCCGAAGGCGAGGTCGGGCGCCAGTTCGCCGGGCGACGCCGACATCGCGCGCGTGGGATTGCCGAGCGGGCGCATCACGCGTACCAGCATGCCGGTCGCGATGAGCACGCCGACGAGCGTGCCGAAGATGCCGCCGATCGTCAGGAGCAGGCCGCCGATGGGTGCGAGGTCGCCGGTGGCGTGCGCGAGCAGCAGCGCCCAGGCGATGCCCAGCGCGAGCGCGACCGCCCAGACGATCGCGCGGGCGCGGGTGAACACGTGCTTGCGGGGGCGAGTCACAGCCGGCATCGGACCCGCCTAGGCCTTCTCCGGCAGCCGCCGCTCGCGCAGCTCGTCGAGCAGGTGGGTGATGAAGTCGGCGAGCGGACGCGAGCCCTTGTCGTCGCCGCGTTCGCGCATGCTCACGGCGCCGCCTTCGGCCTCGCGGTCGCCGACCACGAGCAGGTAGGGCACCTTCTGCAGCTGACCGTCGCGGATCCTCTTCCCCACGCTCTCCGAGCGGTCGTCGACGTCGGCGTGCACGGTCAGCCGCTCCTCGGCCGCCGCGTCGCGGATCGCGCGCAGCACGCCGGCGGCGTAGTCGCCGTGCCGGTCGCTGATCGGCAGCACCAGCACCTGCTGCGGCGCCAGCCAGGTCGGCAGGTTGCCGCCGTAGTGCTCGAGCAGGATCGCCATGAAGCGCTCGATGGCGCCGAGCATGGCGCGGTGGATCATCACCGGCCGGTGCTCCTCGTTGTCGGCCCCGGTGTAGCTGATGTCGAGGCGCTCGGGCATGGCGAAGTCGACCTGGATGGTGCCGCACTGCCAGCTCCGTCCCATCACGTCGCGGATGTGGAAGTCGATCTTGGGACCGTAGAAGGCGCCGTCGCCGGGGTTGAGCTGGTAGTCGATCTTCTCGTTGTCGAGCACGTGCTGCAGCGCGCCCTCGGCGGTCGCCCACATCTCGCCGGAGCCGATCGACTTCTCGGGCCGGGTCGAGAGCTCGATGCGCACATCGGCGTCCTTGAAGCCGAAGTCGGCGTAGATGTGCAGCATGAAGCGGACCACGTCGCGGACTTCATCTTCGAGCTGCTCGGGGGTGCAGTAGATGTGGGCGTCGTCCTGGGTGAAGTAGCGCACGCGGAAGAGGCCGTGGAGCACGCCGCTCATCTCGTGGCGGTGCACCTGGCCGAGCTCGGCCAGGCGCAGCGGCAGGTCGCGGTAGCTGCGGCGGCGCGACTTGTAGATGAGCAGGCCGCCGGGGCAGTTCATCGGCTTGACGGCGTACTGCAGCCCGTCGATCTCGGTGAAGTACATGTTCTCTTTGTAGTTGTCCCAGTGGCCGGAGCGCTCCCAGAGCTCGCGGTTGAGGATCATCGGGGTGCGCAGCTCCTCGTAGCCGGCGCGGACGTGCTCGTCGCGCCAGTAGTCGATCATCGCGTTCCAGATGCGCATGCCCTTGGGATGGAAGAACGGGAAGCCGGGGCCCTCCTCGTGGAAGCTGAACAGGTCGAGGTCGCGGCCGATGCGGCGGTGGTCGCGCTGGCGGGCCATCTCGAGTGCCTCGAGATGGCCCGCCAGCTCCTCCTTGGTCGCCCACGCGGTCCCGTAGATGCGGGTGAGCTGGGCGTTGTGCTCGTCGCCGCGCCAGTAGGCGCCGGCCAGCGAGGTGAGCTTGAAGGTGCCCTTGCCGAGGCGGCCGGTGCTGGGCACGTGCGGGCCGCGGCAGAGGTCGGTGAACTCGCCCTGGGTGTAGATGCTGATGGTGGGGATGGGCTCGCCCTCGGCTTCGGCGCCCGAGACGAGGTCCTCGATCAGCTCGACCTTGAAGGTCTGGTCGAGGCCGGTCGGCAAGGCGCTGGCCGACTTGCCGGCTGCGCCGGCACCGAACACGGCCAGCGCCTCGTCGACCGGCACCTCGTAGCGGGCGACGGCCTCGTTCTCGGCCACGATCCGGGCCATCTCCTCTTCGATGCGCGGGAAGTCGGCGTCGCTGATCGGCTCGGCGAAGCGGAAGTCGTAGTAGAAGCCGTTCTCGATGGTCGGCCCGATCGAGTACTGGGTGCCGGGCCAGAGCCGCAGGACGGCCTGGGCCATGGTGTGTGCCGCCGAGTGGCGGATGACGTCGAGGCCCTCAGGACTGGTGGCGGTGACGATGGCGACCCGGTCGCCCTCGGCGAGCTGGTGGCTCAGGTCGACGAGGCGGGGCTCGGCGCCGTCTCCGCCGGAGCCGGGGGCTGCGACTGAGGCCGCGACTGAGGCCGCGACAGCGGCTTTCGCCAGTCGCGGCCCGATCGCCTGGGCGGCGTCGAGCGCGGTCGCGCCGTCGGGCGAGTTCGAGCGGGGAGCCGTCGGGCAGGGTGACGTGGAGGGGCATGTGCGCACCGGTCCTTTGCGTTCGCGCCCGCGCACGCTGCGGGGGCTGTTGACCGGGAGAGTGTACCCGAGCAGGCGGGAAGGCGTCGAGTGCGGGCGTCAGACCCCTCAGGCGCTGGCAACCGGGATGTAGCTGACGCCTTCGATGCCTGCGAAATGCGCATCTTGAGTGAGCAGCGTCGCGCCGAATGTCTTCGCGGTCGCGAGCATGACGCTGTCGGCCAATGGCAGCCGAAGTGAAAGGCTGATGCGCGCCGAGTCCAGCGCCACTGCGGCATTGAGGCCGGCCACGAGCGCCCGTTGCATGAACGCGACCTTGCGAAAGGCCTCTTCTTCGCCCCGCTGCTGAGCAACACGCTTGAAGACCTCGTAGATCCCGAGCGTTGGCACTACGAGCTCGTCCGCGGCCTCAATCGCCGGCGCAAAGAAGTCGGCGTTGGCGCCGTCCGCGAAATACTCCAGCCAGCCGCATGAATCGACGACGTTCACACTCTGTCGTCCTCTCTCGGCACATCGGTCTTGATGCCTCTCAAAGACCCTCGCACATCGGGCGACGTCTCCACCGCTTGTCGGGACACCCTCGCCAGCAGTTCGGTAAGGATCTTGTCCTTCACCTCGGCATTCGGGGTCACACGCCCCGCAGCGATGCCTCGTTCGGCCTCAGCGAGGTCGTACAGGAGCTCGACTTGCTCCTGCACGTCGGCGAACTCGCGCACGTCGAGGACCACGGCGATGCCGCGGCCGTTCTGGGTGAGCAGCAGCGGCCGGCCGGTCTCGGTGACCTGCTGGATGAAGGCCGACATGCCGGCCCGGAACTCCGAGAGGGAGCGGACGTCCTGGTCAAGCCTGATCGGTTTCATGGCGCTCTCCATGTACGAGGAACTGTACGCGTCATCGTACCCGATAGCAGGCCGATTTTGATACAGAAAGGGTGACAACTGGACGGCTCAGTGGGGCGACGATGAGGGGCGGGGGAAGGGCCTCAGCCCTTCCCCCGCCCCCGATACCGTACAGGCGGCTGGTGTGGCCGGCGTCTACCCGTTCGGGAAGAGCCGGGCCGACGCCTTCTGGTAGTCCGCCGGGTCGGTGTCGACCCGCGCGCCGGGGTGTTGCGCCTTCAGATCGAGGAGCGCGCGGGCAGCGCTGGAGTCGGGCAGCGTCTCGTAGACGACGAAGCGGAGGACGGTCCCGCCGCCGTCGCCCGCCGTGCGCCACTCGATGGGGTCGTACGTGGCTGCGTCGACGAGCAACTCCTGCCGGCCTCCCTCTTCCGTGCCGACCAGCTTGATGGCCTCGCGGCCGTCGACCGTCAGGTGGCCGTCTTCGCGGACCTGCCCCGACTTGAGCATGGCGAGGATCTCGGCGCGGAACGGGTCTGCCTGGACGTCCGGCGACTGGGTGGGCGTCGTCGCGGGTGCGGGCGATGCGCTCGCCTCGGCGTCGCGGCTGGCCTGCCACGCGACCACGAGCGCCTTGGCCTTCTGGTTGTCCAGCACCCGCTTGACGGTCGTCGTGGCGCCGTCGTCACCCGCCACGACCATCTTGACCGTGATGGTCTTCGAGTCCGGGCCGACTTCGAAGGAGACCTTGCGGATCTTGTCGAGCGACGGGACGCCGGCGACCTTGGGCGCCGGCGGCGCGGACGCATCGGTCGCCACGGCCGGAGGCGCGTAGATGGTGTCGGTGACCGGATCGTAGAGCTGCGTCGCGTCGCCGATCGTCGCGCTGTCGACGGTCGTGCCTTCGGGACTCACCTCGATCTGCCGGCGGTCATACGGTGAGGTGGTGGCTTGCCAGCTCTCGTCGCTCCACTTCACCACGGTGCCGTCGCCGTTGTTCTGCTCGCCCAGCATCTTGATGTGCAGGATCTGGCCGTTCGCCGGCGCGAGGGCGGCGGCGGCCCGCTGTACGACCGTCAACCCGTTCGATCCGAACGGGTTGACGACGGCCAGCACGCCGGCCACCACGGCCACGACCGCGACGGCGATGCCGACGCGCCAGAGCCGCCTGGGGCGGCGTGGGCGGTCTGCCCGCGTCCCAGCCCCGCGACCGGCGGGCTCTCGCCGCTCGGATGTCGGTTCCGTCATGCCAACGACCTCCTCGAACATCGCGTTCGCGGCACGGCCGTCGACGAGAGCGGCGAGCCGGGCGTCGTCGACGCGCTTCAGCTCGGCCATGGCCTTCTCCACACGCTCGTCTCGACTGCTCATCACGTCTCCCCCGTGCCGGGACGGGCGGCTGCCCGTCCGCCCGACACATGTCCGGCGGCCGTCAAGGGTTTCAGCTCGCTGCCCGCGCGCTCCAGCTCGCCGGCGAAGCGCCGCCGCGCGCGGTGCAACCTGAGCTTCGCCGCCGTCCGCGAGCACCCGAGCACGGCCGACAGCTCACGCGTGCCGAGCCCTTCCCAGGTGGCGAGGCCGAGGATCTCCCTCTCGGTCTCGCGGAGCGCCGCCCAGGCCCGGCGCACCGGCTCCCGGTCGCACGGGGTCGGGTCTTCGTGGATGCCCCGCAGGTCGCCGGCAAGCAGCTGCCCGAGCGCCAGACGGCGTCGCTCGCCGCGCCGCTGATTGGCGAGCACGCGGCGAGCGACGCCGTACAGCCAGAGCCGCTGCTCTGCGCCTGCGGGCAGGTCGTCGATCCGCCGCCAGGCGACGAGGAAGGTCTCCGCGACCACATCGGCGGCGTCCTCGGCGCTCGTCGTGCGACGCAGGGCGTAGCCGAGCATGGCGGCGAACTGCGTCTCGTAGACGGCACGGAAGCTCGCTTCACGTGCCGTCTCGCAGGCGCGCATCGCGGGGTTTGTCGTGCGGTCCGATCGAGTCACGGCGGAGAGGACATGTCCGGACGACGCATCCGGTTTCGCCGATGGGTCGCATGTCCTGTCGAGCCACTCTCATCGAAGGAATGCTACCGCAGCGGGGAGTGGCGCTCGTCGCGCCACTGCGTCACCCGATCGCCTGGGCGGCGTCGAGCGCGGTGGACGGGTTGCTCGGCTGCTCGTCGAGGGTATCGCCCGAGGGGCCCCCAGAGACCTAGGCGTGTCGCGGAGTAGCCGGTCCAATCCCCGTGTTCTTTCTGGCCGCCAGCTCGCCCCACAGAGCAAGGGTAGACTGTGCGACCTCGAGCTGGAGCAGCCGCTCGACCACGCACTCCGGGAAGATGGAAAGCTGCTGATGAAGAGGCTTCCTGCTCCAAGCAAGCGCATCAAGGAGCAAGTCACAAAAACACGACTGGATTGTGACGAGCACGCCTTGTTCCTTCCAGCCTTCGTTGCGGAGTCGAGCTGTGTCTTCATCAAGGGAGGCAAACGCGGCGATCATGGCATGCGGAAAGCCCGCGGCTGCCGCAGACCTTACGAAATGTATGGCATCGGAGTAAGTGACGGCCTTCGCACGCACCTCAACCGCAACGACTGGCTCCAGCTTGTAGAAGGCCTGGACATCTCCAGGGAACCTTCTTGACGGGTCAAATACGCGCGCCGTTCGGACATCGTCGAACACAAGATCCAAGGCGGCGGCGACCAAAGCCTGTGCGCGCTTGCCACTTTCCGTCCCTTGATCCAAGAACTCCCGACAAGCAGTCGAGAGGCTCATGAGATCGGCACCCATCCGGCCAAGGTCAACCGGAGCGGCCCCGGCAGCAGCAGCAAGACGCTGGCGAAGGAAGGCTGCGAGGGCTTCGACGGCTTCGTCTTCACGAAGATAGTGGACTGCTTCGAGGCACTCAACGAGGTAGCTGATCTCAACCGGGTGCTTTACCCGTGGCATCGAGTCGACTCTGTCGGAGTAGAAGAACGGCTGGTTGTTGAGTGGCTCTCGCCCGGTCGTTCTCAGGTCAAAGCCGAACTCGACGGAGGCCGGCACCAGCACGTCGTGAGCTAGGCCGCGAGCCGAGTAAGCTCGATTGCCAGCTCGGGTCTTCAGGGTGAGCGGATCAACAGTGTCGTCAGTGGCAGTTGCCAGCAGCCCTGTTCCTAGGACAACCAGACACGTCTTGTCTTGGAACCTGGCGACGTTGTCGGTTCGCTCCATCCAGTCCATAGGTACGTCTTGATCAGACCGCGCAATGGCCAAGGCGCGCGCAAGTTGCGCCCGTGCTCGCTGCTTGTCGATTCGAACTCCCGTGACCCCCCCCAGATCGCTTCCGCAACGGGCTCGACTGACTCTTGGTCAAGTTCAACGAGGCCGAGCTGCCGTGCCAGCGACCCAAGCACTGCCTTGCCCAGCTCCAACGGCACGGCGTTACCCAGCTGCCGCTGCGCCGTGGACCGGTCTTCGCTCACGACAAAGTCGTCCGGAAGCGACATGAGACGCATGAGTTCAGGCACACGCAGCCTCCGCGCCCTAACGACCCCATCGCCGTTCTGCACATTGTCCCAGTGAAAGGGACCGACCCAAGGGCCCGGCTGAGCCTGAAGGGTCGTTGCCGGCCGATCGGGATCGAGCCGTAGAAGGAAGATCCAGAACCGACTACGCCACTTGAATACACTGCGGCCATCGTAGCGGGAGGTGTGCCAAAGGTAGTTCTGTCCAGGAGGAACCTCAGCAAGCAAATCAGCGTATGTCCCCTCAGCGACTTCGCCTGGCTCTGGCCTACCTGGGAGGAGTGGACCGATGGCTTCACCTGCGGTTACGTATGGCTTCTTCCTTGAATCAAATCGATGCGTGTGCTCGCTCCACCCCGCGTGGGTTGTTGGGGGAAACACGAACCGTCCGCCATCGCGACGCCCGATGACGAAGACTCGACGGCGGAGCTGGGGGTCGCCGTAGTCAGCGGCCAAGAGAACCTTGTACCGTGCCTCGTAGCCAGCAGCGGATAGCTGTCCGAGCACCCGGTCAAGCTGAGCCCGGTGCGTGCCGTAGGTTAGCCCCTGCACGTTCTCCAACAAGAATGCGCGGGGCCGCGACTCGGACACAACACGGGCGTACTCGTCAAGCAGCGAGGCGTTTGGGTCGGCACTCGTGCGCTTCTCCTCGAGCCAGAATCCCGATTTCGAGAAGGGCGTGCAGGGCGGGCCGCCGACAACCAACTCGGCCTCGCCCCTACGCAGCCCCGCAGCGTCGAGCAAGTCCCGTGTCGCGACGCGACGGATGTCTCCCTCGACGATCGGTACTTCTGGGAAGTTGGCCCGAAACGAGGCCAAAGCTCGGGAGTCGTGGTCGGTGGCAACTGCGACCTCAAGGGGGCTCGGCCTGATTGCGGAGCGTCCGGGCGCACACGCACAGTGGTCAACCGCAAGGTCGAGGCACCCTGCCCCAGAGAAGAGACTGATTACAGGCAGCCTAGCGGTCAGAAGACACCTCAATCTTGTCGGGAGACAGGCAGCATCCTTGTCTCGTAGGCTAACATCGAGAGCGGATGGAAAGCACGCTGACAGGGGTTCGCAATGAAGCAGACTGATGCCGACTATCCTGGCCCGTCGAGTGAAGCCATCTCGCGCATCATGAGAGGCAACCGGAAGACGAACACCAAGCCTGAACTGACGCTCCGACGTGAGCTGTTCTCCCGCGGGTTGCGGTATCGCAAGAACTTGGCTCTGCGGACCCGGATTGGCATCGTGAGGCCTGACATCGTCTTCCCGCGCGAACGGGTTGCGGTCTTCGTGGATGGCTGCTTCTGGCACAGTTGCCCTCTTCACGGGAGCCGTCCCGCCAAGAACCGCGCCTACTGGGATACGAAGCTAGCCAGGAATCGAGCGCGAGACGAGCTAGTCTCCGAAACGCTCTCGGAGGAAGGCTGGCTAGTCGTGCGGATATGGGAGCACCAGGGTCTTCAGGATGCGGCCCGGACCGTTGAGTCGAGCCTTGGAGCCAATTAGAGCGGAAACGTAAGGCTGGCTTCGCACACCCCATCGTCACCTCCTGGCTCCTCTCCGGCAACGATCCGTCGGTCGTCTTCCTCACCCTGACCGAACTCGTCGGGTCGTCGCCCGACGCACTCAGCCCTTCCGTCCGCGCTAGCGAGTAACATGACGATGAATCCTCTGGCGATCCGGGGAGCCGCCCCATGAGCGCACCGCGTTCCAACCCGTACGTCTACGTCACCTGGCTGACCAAGCAGATGGCCGGCGAAGAGTCGTGCCGCTGGAAGCTCTGGTTCAAGGCCCACAACACCTACGCCAAGGCGCCGAGCGACTTCGACCTCGCCAGGTGGACGGCCGAGCACACGCAGGTCCTCCACGCGCGCGCCGACGAGCTGCGCGAGCAGGGCTACGCGGTCTACCTTGAGGGCCAGAACGACTTCAAGCTCAAGGGCGCCAACGGAGCCACGCTCTCGGGCAAGGCCGACATCGTGGCCGTCAAGGGCGACGACTCCCTCGTGGTCGACTGCAAGACCGGCAAGGAGCGCACCTCCGACAAGCTGCAGGTGCTCACCTACATGCTGGCGCTGCCGGCTAGCGTCGCGCACTGCCGGGGCCGGCAGCTCAGGGGCGAGGTGCAGTACGGCGACGGCGCGGTGGCGATCGCCGCGGCCGAGGTCGACGACGCCTTCCGCCAGATGGTCAAGGAGTGCATGGACGTGGCGGCGGCGCCGCAGGCGCCGCCCAAGGCGGCCAGCGCCTCGGAGTGCCGCTGGTGCGACGTCACGGCGGCCGACTGCCCCGAGCGGGTCGACGAGGCGCTGCGGGTCACGCCGACCGACCTGTTCTGACGTTTCGTCCGGCAGGGCTCAGGGCACGACGAGGGTTGTCATTTGACAACCACGCCTCTCCTGCCGATACTCCTCTGGAGAGGAACGAATGGCACGAAGGCGGCATCCCGATGCCCATATCGAAGAGGCACTCAGGTATGCGGAAGATCACGGGTGGCGCGTGGAGAAGTCCGGGTCTCGCGCCCACGGCTGGGGCAAGATGTTCTGTCCCCACAACGACCCCCAATGCCGGTGTGGGGAGTTCTGCATCACCGTCATCTGGGGGACTCCACGAGTGCCCGAGAACCACGCCAGGCAGATCAGGAGAGTCGTCGACGGCTGTACTCGCAGTCGGGAAGACGCAGAGGGCTAGGCCATGAAGCAATACGAGTTCACCCTCAAGTTCGATCTTCCGTCGCCTGACCTCGATCTGGATGACTGCGTCGAGCGACTGGCGGACTGCGGCTGCGACGATGCCATCGTGGGCATCGGGCAGAAGGGCCGCATCGGCCTGCAGTTCACCCGCGAGGCCGACTCGGCCGAGCAGGCGGTTCTGAGTGGGATCACCGACGTGAGGTGCGCCATTCCAGATGCCGAGTTGGTGGAAGCCTCGCCCGACTTCGTCGGCTTGACCGACGTGGCGGACCTGCTGCACGTCTCGCGCCAGAACGCGCGGAAGCTGATCGTGAGCTGCAGAGCCTTCACGCCCGCGCCCGTGCACGAAGGTCACCCGACCATCTGGCGTCTGGCGAAAGTGCTTCTCTGGCTCAAGGACACAAGAAGCTACCGTGTCGACGACGACCTGCTGGCGCTGGCCAAGACCAACATGCAGGTCAACCTCGCCATCACTCGCAAGGACGCCGACGATCCGTCGCAGAGCCGGATCCTCAGGCACCTTGTCTGATCAGGGCGCAGTGTCCGAGAACGCCGGTGTGGTTGCCTGGCTCCTCTCTAGCGACGATCCGTCGGTCCGCTTCTTCACCCTGACGGACCTCCTCGGATCGTCGCCCGACTCGCCGGAGGCGGGCGCGGCACGGCGCGACATCATGTCGCGGGGCGCCGTGCCGCGCATCCTCGCGGCGCAGGGGCGAGGACGGCCACTGGGCGTCGCGCGACCGCTTCTACACGGCCAAGTACACGGGGACGGTCTGGCAGCTGCTCATCCTCGCCGAGCTCGGCGCCGACGGGTCGGACGAGCGCGTGCGGCGCGGGTGCGAGGCGGTCCTGCGCGACGCGCAGGACCGCCTCTCCGGCGGCTTCGCCACCGACCGCTCGAAGAAGGAGGGCGTCGGCCCCGACGGCCGGCCGCTCGGCGGCGGCCTCCACAGCCGCGTCATCCCCTGCCTGACCGGCAACATGGTCTTCAGCCTCGTCCGGCTCGGCCTGCTCGACGACCCGCGCGTGCAGGCCGCCGTCGACTGGCTCACCACCTACGCGCGCTTCGACGACGGCGACGGCACGCGGCCAGGAACGGTCGCCGGGCTCCACGGCGACTGCGAGCCCGCCACGGGCTGGCCCTACGAGCCCTGGGAGATGTGCTGGGGCCGGCACACCTGCCACATGGGCGTGGCCAAGACGCTGAAGGGGCTGGCCGAGATCCCGCCGCAGCGGCGCTCGCCGGCGGTGCGGCGCACGCTCGACGACGGGGCGGAGTTCATGCTCCGCCACCACGTGTTCCGGCGCAGCCACGACCTGACCAAGGATTCGAAGCCGGGCTGGAAGCGCTTCGGGTTCCCGCTGATGTACCAGACGGACGCGCTCGAGATCCTCGGGATCCTGGCGAGGCTCGGGCGGGGAGGCGACGAGGGCGCGCGCGAGGCGCGCGCCCTCGTCGCCTCCCGCGCCGATGACCAGGGCCGCTGGCGCCTCCAGCAGACGATGAACGGCCGCTTCTGGGTCGACATCGAGACCAAGGGCGAGCCGAGCCGCTGGGTCACGCTCAAGGCGCTGACGGCGCTGAAGGGCTGCGGCGAGCCCATCCCACTCCCCGCCTGACCGTTCCTCGCACTGACGTCGAGCTCAAGATCTACCCGGGCGCCCCCCACACGGACTCTGCACGACGCACAAGGACCAGGTGAACCGGGACCTGCTCGCGTTCGCGCAGCAGCACGCGATGCGGCGGGCCGCCTGAAACGGGCGGAACGCCGAGAGGCGAGAAATGACGGGGGCGGGGGCGGCGGGCATATGCCCGCCGCCCCCGCCCCGTCGCGGCTCAGCCTGCCCGGCCGTCAAGGGGGAGAGACAGTCGGCGACGGCCCTGGGGCCGGCGGGGCCGTACTCCGTGCCGACGGCGAACGTCCCGTTGTGCGGCTGGATCAGGAGCCCCAGGAAGGCGTCGGCGCCGCTGGCGGGTCCGTCGACCCGCCAGATCCTGTCGATGCCGATCGTCGTGTCGTCCAACACGAGGCGGACGACGAGGGCGTTGCCCTCGGTGCCGGCCAGGTTCGTGTGCCACTCCCCGGTCACCCAGACCGCGCCGGTGGAGTCGGTCGTCACGGTGTTGGGGATGAGCCCATAGACGTCGGGGTCATAGTCGGCGGTGAGCATGGCCGACGCAGCCATCCCCGACCCGTCGGGCGCGATGAAGTCGAGATAGCCGGCCGTGAACTCGCCGGCTCCGTAGTCGGTCTCCGTCGTGCCGACGAGGATGACGCGGCCCTTGCCGTCGACCGTCATGTCGCGGACCGACGAGACGTCGCCGCCATCCGTCCACGCCCAGGCCCTCTTGCCCGCGAGGTTGTACTTGGCGGCCACCGGGAAGTTCCGGTACTTGTAGAGGTCACCGGCCACGTAGACGGAGCTGCCCTTCACCTTGAGGAAGTCGCCGCTGTACGAGATGCCCAGGCCGGTGACCGTGCGCTGCCAGACCTTGTGGCCCTTGGCGTCGATCTTGAGCGTCACCATCTGCGACGAGCCCATCGTGCCGGCGCGGATCCCGGTCACGTAGGCGTTGCCGTTCGCGTCGACGCCGACACCCCTGAACGCGTCGTACAGCGACGTCGCCATGATGTATTTCCAGCGCAGCTTGCCGGCCGGGCTGTACCTGAGCAGCACCGCGTCGTCGTAGCCGCCCGCGTTGCCGGTCCCGCCGGCGACCAGCAGGTCGCCGCCCTTCGTCACCACGGCCGCGAGGGGATAGTCGACCAGGTGCTTCGGGCCGTTCCAGCTCTTTTGCCACGACACGACCGGATTCCCTTTGGTGCTGTCCTTGCTGTACTTGACGATGTAGATGTCGCCGCCGTTGATGCCGTCCGCGCCGACCGCGTACAGGTCGCCGGCGGCGTCGGACTTGAGCAGGGAGAGCGAAGCGCCCATGGAGTCCGGGCCAAGGCGCGTGTCGGTCCAATATGTGGAGCCCTCGCTGTCGGCCGAGGTGTCGATGCGCGTCACCGTCCATTGCGCCTCCCAGCCGTCCCCGCCGGCGTAGAACGAGAAGCCGGGGCCGGGGGCCACGGCGCGGAAGGCCGGCACCGTCGCGTCGACGTACGGCGTCGTCCACGCCCAGTCGCCCTCGTTCGGCAAGGCGGCAGCCGTGGGCGCGTGCGCGAGTCCGAGAAGAGCCGGGATGAGCAGCGAGAGCAGCAGGGCCAATGTCGTCCGGCGCATCGTGAGCCTCCGTTTCCGCCGCGGGCCAAGGATAGGCTCGATACTATCCTGTACGGACGCGCGGCGCGATGCTGCGGGCATGGACGCAATGGACCTTCAGCGCCTCGGTCTACAAGGACCTGAGCCGCCTACCTCTTCCGATCCGCGAGCGCTGCCTTGTGCACGCAGCGTGAGCGTCATCTACATCCGGCACCGCAAGGACGCGTATCGGTGACGGCTGCTTTACGCCGCCCGCGATTGCTCCGCGCCTGGCTTGAGGGCCTCGATCAGCAGGGGGGCGAGGGCGACCGGCTGCACGGCGTGCGTCTGTCCTTTGATCGTCCGCTGCTCCCCGCTCGCGACCGACTCGGCGATCGTTCTCGCGGTCGTGCACATGAACGTGGGGCTCGCCCCGCCACAGACGGCGAGCACGGGGACCTGCACGCCGGCCAGCGTCTGGCGCGGTACGGCGATGCTCGGGCCGATGACCTCGCCATCGTAGGCGAGCGTCTGCGCGACGGCCTCGAAGCCCGGCCAGAACGGCGCCTGGCGCATCGCGGCGACCTGGTCGGGCGGCGCGCCGACGAGTTGGATGAAGAGCGCAACGGCGTCGCCGCGCCGCCCGTCGGCCAGCGCTTCGGACAGCGCGTTGCGGTAGTCGCGCCATCTCCCCTGGACCTTGGGGTCGTCGTTCCACGGCGCCTCGTAGCCGACGACCTTGGTGATCTTGGCGCGGCCGAGCTTCCGGGCCGCATGCAGCGCCAGGCAGGCGCCCGACGATTGGCCGTGGAGGTACGCGTGACCGCCGGCGTGATCGATCAGCACCTCGATGTCGTCGATCTCCCGCTCGACCGCGTACGGCTGGGTGTCGCCGCTTTCACCGCGGCCGCGGCGGTCGTAGCTGTAGACTGCGAAGTGAGGCGCCAGGAGCGCCATGAGCTCTGGCCGCGACTCGCTTCGACGAGTCGTCAAGGCGCCGTCGACGAGGATCAGGGCCGGTCCGTTGCCCTGTACGTCGAAGGCGATGGTCGTTCCGTCGCGTGAGGTGACGTTCATGGGGATCGTCTCCTGTCCGTAGGTGCGGTCCGTACCTACGTTCCCCGGAATGACGGCGGTTGCGCCGTCTCACGAAGGCGTCGCACCTGCCCCGGCGGACACAGACACGATGCTGAGCGGCTTCTCCCGGACCCCATCGGGGAATGCCATGTGTGCAGCGCATACGACGACGAGGTGACCCCATGGCCACGGCAGCATCCACAGATGTCGACCGACGCGCGCCGGTCATAGCCCGCACCGAGGTCGAGATCGACGCCGAGCGGCAGGCGGTCTGGGACGTCCTGACGGACCTCGCGAGCTGGCCCGAGTGGAAGCCAGACGTCCGCTCGCTGTCGCTCCGCGGCCCGCTCGAGCCCGGCTCCACCTTCGTCTGGAAGGCCGGGCCCGGCAAGATCCACTCCCGGCTCGAGCAGGTCGATCCCCCACGCAAGATCGCCTGGAGCGGCCGCACTCTGGGCCTCAAGGCGGTCGACGTCTTCACGCTCGAAGCCCGGCCGGGCGGGACGCTGGTGGTGGAGGAGGAATCGTGGAGCGGCCTGCCTGCGCGTCTGCTGCCCTCCCGGATGCGCGCGACGTTGCAGACGTCGATCGAACGCGGTCTGCGTCAGCTCAAGGACGAGGTCGAGCGGCGCGAGAGGGCGATGGTCGCGGCGTGACGTGAACCGCCGTGGAGACCGATTGCAACCCCGCCTTCCATGTCGTCATCTCCATCGCCGAGGCGACGCCGCATAGCGTCGACTCGGGAGGTGAGCGAAGTGAGCCAGCGCAGTGAGGCGGCCGACGTGCCCGGTGGTAAACTCCGGGCAGGGAGGCTCATCGACATGACGTCGCGACGCAAGCAGTATCAGACCGACGCGCAAGGCAAGCGCACCGCGGTCGTGGTGCCGATCGCCGAGTATGAGCAGATGCTCGAGGACCTCCACGATCTTGCGGTCATAGCCGAACGGCGCGACGAGCCGACGATCACCCGCGACGAGCTGCAGCGCCGGCTCGCCGAGGGTGAGGCCGTATAGCCTCCACTTCAAGTCCTCCGTCGAGAAGGACCTCCGCCGGCTCCCCGCCGTGGCACGTCGGCGCTGCCTCGAGCGCATCGACGGCCTCGGCGCCGAACCGCGGCCACGGGGGGCGACTCGGCTCACAGGGAGCGAGCACTCGTATCGACTGCGGGTGAGCTCGTATCGCGTCGTGTTCCAGGTCGATGACGACGAGCGCGTCGTGACGATCGAGTACGTCAGGCACCGCAAAGACGCGTACAGATAGGGTCACGCCGACCGCCCAGCAGCCACACCTTGCCACTGGGCGCGATTCCGGGTGTACTCGGCAGGTCACGACCGACGGTCCGGCTTCACACCGCGCGACGACGGGAGGCACCCATGGAACGGCGGATCGACACGCGGCTCGGCGACGGCTCGCGCGTGGAGATGACGCCCAGCGAGATCCGCGCCGACATCGAGGACGGCGCCGCCCAGGGCGCGAAACGCGCCAAGGCGGCGCCCCTCACACCCGACGAGGTCGACCACCTGCTCGACATCTTCACCTCGCCGGGGCGTATGACAGGCGTCGCCGCCGGCGACGAGGTCGTCCTCAGCTGCGACGGCTCGAGCGCCCTGCGCTCCTCCCGGCTCGACTGCCTGACCGAGGCCGAGCTCATGGGCGGGGACCTCTGCGAGCTGCAGCAGCAGGACTACTCCTACAAGGCGGTCAAGACGGTCGTCGCCACCGAGCAGCGGCTGATGCAGGAGGCGCAGTACCGCGTCACCATCCCCATCCAGTACGGAGCCCAGGCCGACCTGGGGCGCTACTCCGTGCCCGACGGTCCGGTGCCCAACTGGTCGCAGCTCCTGCCCGAGGGCCGCATCGACGAGGCGCGGGCCGCGCAGGAGGAGGCCGCCGCCGAGTCGGAGCAGGACATGTTCCGCGTCGCCGAGGCGATGTGGGAGGCCGGCGCCGACGGCATGAACTTCGACACGACCGGCGCCGCCGGCGACGCCGACTTCCTCGCCGTGCTCAAGACCGTGCGCCGGCTGCGCGAGCGCTTCCCCGACCTGAGCATCGAGGTCGGCATGGCGTCGGAGTTCGTGCTCGGCATGCACGGCGAGCTCGAGTTCGAGGGCGTCAAGCTCGCCGGGCTCTGGCCGGTGGATCAGCTGAAGCTGCTCCAGGACGCCGGCGCCACGATCTTCGGACCGGCCGTCAACATCAACACCGGCCGCAGCGTGGCCTGGAACCTCGCTCGCGCGCTGGCCATCATCAAGCCCTGTATGGACGTCGCGACGATCCCCGTGCACCCAAACGCGGGCATGGGGGTCTGCGGGGTGCCGATGCATCCCTATCCGCCGATCGATTCCGTGGCGCGCGTGTCGCGCGCCTTCATCGAGATCCTGCGCATCGACGGTTTGTAGATGGGCGTCGGCGATACCTTGGGCGTGCACTTGGTGCACACGCTGGCCTCGGGGATGAACGGGATACGCAGCGCCGGAGACCTGGTGATGCGGATGGAGATGACCCGGGGCATGCGGCTCGAGAAGGCGAAGCGCTACGTCGCCGACCGGCTCGGCGTCTCGGCGCGCGACCTCTCGGACAGCGTGGTCATGCAGGACGTGCGCAGCGAGTTCGGCATCGGCCGCCTGACCGAGCTCGAGAGCGAGTGCGTGGGCGAGCCGACGGCGATGGAGGCGAAGTTCAACATCGCCGAGCTGCTCGACCTGCCGATCAACTGCGTCGAGCGGTTCCGCGGACGCGTGCGCTCGCTGGGCGGCGACGGGTGACCGCCTGATCGAGCGCGTGGAGCCGCCGGCCGGCGGGTAGACCCTCCTCACGCAACGAGCGGGCAGCGACCGCGAACCGAGGAGGGCGTCGTGACCGAACAGGAACTCTTCATCGTGGCCGACCAGGCGCTGCTGCGCGTGATCGAGCAGATCGGCGACGATCAGTGGGAGCTGGAGGTGCCGCGAGCGATCACGCCGCGCCGGCCGGCGACCTTGCGCGAGGTCGTCAACTACCACGCCTACGACGAGGCCTGGGTACCCGACACGCTCGCCGGCAAGACGATCGCCCAGGTCGGGGGCGCGCACGACGGCGACCTGCTCGGCGACGAGCCCAAGGCGGCGTTCGCCCGGCTCGTCGCCGCCGGGGTCGCCGCCGTGCGCACCCTCGACGACCCCGACAAGACCGTCCACCTCTCGTACGGTGACTACCCCGCCCGCGAATACCTCCAGCACATCACCTACTTCCGCGGCAGCCGCGTGTACGACCTTTCCAAGTTCATCGGGGCCGACACGACGATGCCGCCGGACCTGGTGCGGGGCCTGTGGGAGATGCTGGTCCCCCACGCCGAGGAGTGGCGCGCGATCGGCGTGATGGGTCCGGCGGTCGATGTGCCTGAGGATGCGACGATGCAGGACCGGCTGCTGGGGTTGACGGGACGCGACCCGCAGGGCTAGGCGGGAGCCGGCGACCTGGCCACCAGGGCCGCGAACGTGGCGGCCACCTCGAGGAGCTCGCCGTGCTCGGCCGTTGCCGGCTCGGGCAACACTAGCGTGATCTCGAGCCTGCCGCCCGCCGCGGCTACGGTCCGTGCCAGGATGTGGGCGGCCTCGCTGCCGGCGGTGGTGGGGGCGGCGGCGGGGGCGGCATCGGCCGCCCCCGCCGCCGCCCCCACCACCTCGCCGTCGAGCGCGATCATCGCCGACCGCGCGCCGAACCCGTCACGCAGGGCCGCCGCCAGGTCGTCGAGCGACACCGGGACTCCGCGCGCGGGCGCGGCGTGCGCGACCGCATGGGCGAGAACGCCCATGCGATCGCGCACGCCGCGCAGGGCCGCATCCGCCTGGTTGGCGGCGTGGAACAGCTCGGCGTTGCGCAGCGCCACGGCGGCCTGGCCGGCCAGCGCGGCGACCAGGCGCAGCTCCTGACGCGTGTACGTGCGCGAGCGCTCGCGGTCGAGCGCCTCGAGCAGCCCGACCGTGCGGCCCTGGTAGACCAGCGGGATCTCGAGCGTGCTCTTGTCGCCGTAGCGCCGGAGGTGCTCGCGGTCGGCGGGATCGGTGCGCGGGTCGTCGGCATTGATCACGCCTGGCACCTGCTCGCGCATGCGCCGCAGGGTCCCGGGATACCGGTTGAGATCGAAGGTCCCCGCGGCCGACGTGCGCCTGCCGCGCGCGTCGTACTCGGCCAGCACGGTCACGGTGCCCGCCTCGGCGTCGTAGCTGCTGATGCCGCAGGTGTGGCAGCGGCAGAGCCGCGTGACCTGCCTGGCGATCTCGGCCAGCAGGTCGGTCTGGTCGAGCTTGCCGGCGACGGCCACCGAGGCCTCGACCAGCGTCTCGAGCTCGCGCTCGCGCGCCTGGCGCACGGCCATGTGGCTGGTGCCGCCGATCGCCCGCGCCAGCTCGAGCACGTCGTCGCGCGAGATGCGCCGGTGCCCGCCGGCCGTGCGCGTGCAGGGCAGCAGGCCGATCTCGGTCCACCGGCGCGCGGTGGCCGGGGTGACGCCGAGCAGGCGGGCGGCCTTGCCGACGCTGAGCATCATCCCGACATCTCCAAGTTCGGAAGATTCTTGTAAGGCATCAGGTGAGATTTTCACGGTTTGTCGCCTTGTCCACAAGCCTGCATGCGAGTGTACTGTCCACGACGTCTCGGAGATTCCGCGTCATCGGTCCGGAGAAATCGGCGAAGGAGCCACACGCATGAAGGCACTGATCGTAGGCACCGGCGGCGTCGGCGAGTCGATGGCCGCCATCGGCAAGCGTCGCGACCCGAACGGCGAGCTCTTCGAGAAGATGGTGCTCGCCGACTACGACCTCGGGCGGGCCCAGAAGGCGTCGCAGCGCCTGGGCGAGCAGCGCTTCCCCGCCGAGCAGGTCGACGGCGGCGACCCCGACGCGGTCGCCGCCCTGGCCGAACGCTACGACGTCGACATCATCTGCAACATGCTGCCGGTCAACTACGCGATGCCGATGATGCACGCGGCGCTGAAGGCCGGCCGGCACTGCATGGACAGCGGCATGAGCCTCTCGGAGCCGCATCCGACCGACCCGTTCAACCAGGTCGGCAAGCTGCTCGGCTCCGACCAGTTCACCCTGCACGACGAGTTCGAGAAGATCGGCAAGCTGGCCTTGCTCGGCCAGGGCATCGAGCCCGGCATGGCCGACTACTACGCCCGCTACGCCGCCGATCACTACTTCGACGAGATCGACGAGATCGGCATCCGCGACGGCGCCACGCTCGAGCTCCCCGGCCACAAGGGCATGGCCTTCGTCTTCTCGATCTGGGTGACGATCGAGGAGTGCACCAACCCCGCCGTGGTCTGGCAGGCCGACCGCGGCTTCTACACCGTCGAGCCCTTCAGCGAGCTCGAGAGCTTCGAGCTGCCGGGCGGCATCGGCTATCAGGAGATGGGCCACATCGAGCACGACGAGGTCGTGCACATCGGTCGCAACGCCCATCTGCTCAAGGACGTGAAGAAGGCGAGCTTCAAGTACGCGGTCGGCCAGGAGTTCATCGACGCCATCGAGGTGCTCAAATCGCTCAACCTGCACCGGACCGACCCGGTGGACTTCCGCGGCACGAAGATCAGCCCGAGGGACTTCGTCGCGGCCGTGGCGCCCGACCCGTCGGAGCTGTGCAAGGGCCTCGTCGGCATCACGTCGTCGGGGACCTGGGTCAGGGGCAAGAAGGACGGCCTGGAGCGCCAGGTCTACCTCTACCAGCTCGCCGACGCCGAGGAGGTGCTCGGCCGGCTCGGCACCCAGGTGATCACCGCCCAGACCGCGTTCACGGCCGTCATCACCCTCGAGATGCTGGCCACGGGCAAACTCGCCGGCTACAGGGGCAACCCCGAGAGCGGCGTGCGCTCACCCGAGGAGTTCTGCGCCGACCCCTACGTCGCCCTGATGGCCGGCTACGAGTTCCCCGGCGCGGTCATGGAGATGGAGTCCGAGTACAGGCGGGCGCACGAAGCAGCGGCGCTGACGGCGCCACTGGGCTAGAGAAGGACCTTCACCTACCGAGGAGCTCGAAGTCGGGGCGCAGGGCGTCGACCATCGTGTCGCACTGGGCGCGCGAAGGCTCGTGCCGCTCGGGGTGGAACCACTCGGATTCCTGCTCGACCAGCAGCGTGCGCGCCTGATCGAGCGCCCCTTCGACGATCCGCGCGATCGCCTGCGCTCGCAGGGCGCGGCGGTCGATGACCTGCCATGGGTGCCACTCCTCCGAGCGCTCAGCGAAATCGATGAGCGGGAAGCAGACCGCCGACCAGAACGGGATGCGGGCGTACTGCCGGTGCTGCTTGACCAGCCGCTCCCGCAGGCTGTGCGTGGCCTCGGCGGCGTGCTGGAACGGACCCCGCGGGTCGGGCTCGGGGTCGTCGTCGTCGTACAACCAGCCGTCGTCCCCGTGGCTCAGCTCGCGGCAGTCGACGACCTCGAGGACCACCACGCCCTTGCCCGGCACCACGAAGAGGAAGTCGATGCCGTCGGCGAACCGCCGCCGGCGGTCGGTCAGGTGGGACGAATGCAGGACGGTCCAGTCATCGGCTGCGCCCGGGGGAGTGGCGGCGAGAGCGTCGAACACGACGCTCTCGCCGCCACTCCGGTGGGCCTCGGCCAGACTGGGTGGGATCAGAAGCACTGAGGCTAGTTTACGCCAGCCGGGCGTCCCGTGCTTCGCGCGTGCAGCCGGGGGGTCGCCGTCCCCGACCGGAATCGGTCGACACAGCGTACACTGGTCACATACTGCCGCGTCGCCAGGAGGCCGCCATGACCGCTGCCGTGACCACCATCCCCTTGAGCGGCGTCAACTGCTACCTCCTCCCCGCGGGCCACGGATTCGCTCTCATCGACACCGGCCTGGCGACCAGGCGTACGGCGCTCGAGACGCAGCTCTCCGCGGCGGGCTGCAAGCCGGGCTCGCTGCGACTGGTCGTGCTGACCCACGGCGACGCCGATCACGCGGGGAACGCGGCCTTCCTGCATCAGCGGTATGCCGCACCGGTGGCGATGCACGCCGCCGATGCGCCGATGGTCGAGACGGGCGACATGGACCGGGGACGCAAGCCCAAGCCGGACAAGCTCACCGCGACCGGGCGGTTCATCAGGGTGGCGGGCAAGTTGATGGAGTTCACTCGCAGAGGCGATGGCCTCGAAACGTTCTCGCCCGGTCTCCTCGTCGACGAAGAGACCGACCTCGCGACCTACGGCCTCGACGCACGGGTGCTGCACCTGCCGGGTCACTCCCGGGGCTCGATCGGCCTCTTCACCCCCGCCGGCGACCTCTTCTGCGGCGATCTGCTCTTCCACTGGCGCTCGGTGAGCGTGCCGATCTGCGACGACGCGGCGGCGCATCACGAGAGCATGCGCAGGCTGCGCGCGCTGCACGTGAAGACGGTCTATCCCGGCCACGGCAAGCCGTTCCCCTGGAGCGACGTGCCAGCCGGGATGTGAGTGCGGCGGGGCGAGGGCCGATGCCCCTCGCCCCGCCGCCCCCAACGGTTCACGGGGACCCGTGGCCGCGGGTATCGAGGTCGAGCGCCACCCGATCAGCCAGCGCGATCACGGAGGACCCGATGCCGCCTCAGTCAGACACGCTCAAGGCCGTCTTTCTCAACTGCACGCTCAAGAAGTCGCCAGAGGTCTCCAACACGGAGGCCCTGATCCGCAAGGTCGCCGACCTCATGGCGCCGCTCGGGGTCGAGGCGGAGATCGTGCGCGTCGTCGACTACGCGATCCCCTTCGGGGTCGCGTCGGACATGGGCGCGGGCGATGACTGGCCACTGCTGTACGACAAGCTCAGGGCGGCCGACATCGTCGTCATCGGCACGCCCATCTGGTTCGGCGTGCGCGGATCGGTGGCCCAACTCGTGATCGAGCGGCTCGACGGCAGCTATAACGACGGCGATCCGGTCACCGGTCAGTTTCCGCTCTACGGCAAGGTCGCCGGCGTCGTGGTCACCGGCAACGAGGACGGGGCCCACGACGCCGCCGCGACCACGCTCTTCAACCTCTCGCACCTGGGCTGCGTGGTGCCACCCAACTCCGACACCTACTGGGTGGGCGACGCCGGTCCCGGCCCCAGCTACATCGAGGCCGGCGGCGACAGGCATCTCTACACCAACAAGACGGCGCGCTATCTGGCCCACAACGTGGTCTGGATGGCGCGCCTGCTGCGCGAGCATCCCATCCCGACGAACCTGAACGAGCTCATCGCCGAGGCCAAGGCGGTCAGCCGCTAGGCGGCCTCGCGCTCGCGGGCCGCCGGCCGCCTCTTCTTCGGCCGCATCCCGAACAGGAACCGGGTGACCGACCAGCGCCGCACCCCCTCGTAGAGGGCGAACGTGACGGCCACCGAGAGCGCCAACAGCAGCACCCACTGCAGCGGCTCGGCGATCGTCCATCCCACGATGTAGAAGGCGAAGACCACGATCACCGTCTGGTGGAGGATGTAGACCGGGTATGAGCCCTCGGCCAGGTAGGCGAGAGACGGGCGACGTGCGGTCGAGGTAGCGCCGCCCGTAGCCGAGCAGCCCGACGAGCATCAGCCACGTCGTGAGCATGCCGAGGAACACCAGCCCGGCGAGCCGCCACGACGGGTCGGGCAGCGAGTCGCGGTAGTGCTGGCTGAGCGACCAGAACGCCGCCAGCGGCACCCCGAGCGCCAGCGCCGGCAGGCGGAACCGCTCGGCGGCGTCCATGAACGCCGGGTCGCACATGGCCACGTAGCCGAGCACGAAGAACATCAGGTAGTACCACATATCGAGCCCGCTGGGGTCGGGCAGGGCCTCGAAGGCGAAGATGAGGAAGGCGGCCAGCAGCCACCCCGCGGGGTGGGCGAGGAGGCGCGAGAAGCGGCGCAGGAACGCGCCTCCTCGCCCACCCCGGCCCCACGCGAACAGCGGCAGCACGATCAGGCACACCAGCAGGAGGATGAGGATGAACCAGAGCTGCCCGATCCCCCAGCCGCCATAGTAGTCGCCGCCGTCGCGGACGTTCCATCTCAGGAAGTCGCCGCTCGTGATGTAGGTCCAGAACGAGCCGGTGTAGCCCGAGTTGAACCGCGCCCCGTACCACGTCTGCGGCGGGATGAGCACGAACATGCCGAAGACGAGCGGCACGCCCAGGCGCTTGAGGCGTTCGCGCGCGTACTGTCCGTTGCCGCGCTTCTTGAGCGCGAAGAACGTGGAGACGCCGGCGAGCAGGAACAGCAGCTGCATGTGCCAGGCCGAGATGAAGTCGAGGAGGTAGGTGACCGCCATCGACAGCGTGTGGGCCTTCACGTACCAGGGGTCGTCGGCGTTGAAGACGCGCAGGGTGTGGAACGGGAACAGCAGCAGCACGGCCAGCACGCGCAGCCAGTCGATGTAGTGGAGACGGACCGGCGCCGGCGCGGCGACTGACGCCGCCGCCGGCGCCACGGCATGCTGGTCAAGAGTCCCGACGGCCATCGCTTCCCCTTGCCTCGTCGGTCAGATGCCCAATCTTACTCCGCGGCCCGCCGCGAGTCGTAGCGCCAGAAGCCCTTGAGCAGGACGGCGGCCACCCCGACGCCGGCCATGCACAGCACGCCGCCCGAGACGATCGAGGCGCGCACGCTGGCCAGCGAGGCGACCACGCCGGCCTCGACGTTGCCCAGCGTCGGACCCGTCGAGTAGGAGATCTGCTCGATGCCGGCCAGGCGGCCCCGCAGGCGGTCTGGGATCGTCTGGTTCCAGATCGTCATGCGGAAGATGCCGCTGATCATGTCGGCGAAGCCGGCGATGATCAGCGCCACCAACGCCCACCTCAAGCTCGGCGCGAAGCCGAGCAGCACGATCCCCGCCCCCCACCCCGCAGCCGCGAGGCAGACCGCCATGCCGTGGCGGTGGACGCGGCTGCTCCAGCCGCTGGTCAGTGACGCGAGCAGCGCTCCCACCTCGGGCGCGGTGTAGAGCAGGCCCAGGGCGCGAGCGCCGCCGTAGCGGTCGGCGAGCGCCGGGAACAGGGCCAGCGGCATGCCGAAGAACATGGCGATGATGTCGACCGAGTAGGTGCCGACCAGCTCCTGCCGGCTGAGCGCGTAGCGCAGGCCGTCGAGCACGCCGCGCACGCTCGGCTTGTCGGCGTTCTCGGGCGGCGGCACGGCGTGCATCAGCGAGAGCAGCAGGAGCGACACCATGAAGGTGACGATGTCGAACGCGTAGGCGCCGGCCACGCCCGCCGCGGCGATGAGGACGCCGCCGAGCGCCGGTCCGAAGATGGCGCCGGCCGTCCAGCGCATCGAGGAGATGGCGCCGGCGGCGGTCAGCTCGTCGCGGTCCACTAGCCGCGGCAGGAGCGCATCGAGCGGGGGTCGCTGCAGCCCGTCGAAGGCCGCCATCAGGCCCGCGGCCACGAACAGGACCCAGAGGCGCGAGGACCACAGCGTGGCGTTGGCCAGGAGCAGGACCGAGGCGGCGGCGAGCAGCAGCTCGGCCAGCAGCACGAGCCGCCGCCGGTCGATCGCGTCGGCCAGCGCCCCGCCGACCAGCGGCATGACCAGCAGCGGCGCGAACTCGACGAGGCTGAGCAGCCCGACGACGAGCGACGAGTGGGTGAGGCGGTACGCCTGATACGGGATGGCCACGTAGGTGACCATCGAGCCGACAAGCGTCACCGCCTGGGCGAACCAGAGCAGGCGGAAGTCGCGGTGGCGGCGCAGCGGGCCGACGTCGAGGGCGACGTGGCCGAGGAGGCGGCGCGGCCAGCCCGGCGCCGGCTCTCCAGCCGGCGCCGGCGACAGCCGCGCCGCCTCCCCGCTCACATCGACGCCCAAGTCGTCGCCCACGTCGGCCTGCGCCTCGTCCGGGCGATCCTCTCGCGGCTCGTCAGTCAGTCGGGCCATCCCCTTGCTCGAGCGGCGCCCTCGACGAGCCCGCTCTCTTCATCCGACACCCCGTGTCTCGTGCGGACGCTGCGCGTTCCGCACCGTGGCCGGCATCATAGCCTGCAGGCGTGCGCAGGCTGTTCCCTGTGCAGTCTCGGACAAGCACGTTGGCGGGCGGGCGCCTCCGGCGCCGCCTGCCCTCTCACGACCCTCTTGGTAAGCTGACCACCATGCAGCGGCCAGTGACCGATCTCATCAACGCCCGCTATTCGTGCCGGCTGTACCGCGACGAGCCGATCGCGGCCGAGGCGCGGCGAGCGCTCGAAGAGCACCTCGCCGCCCACACGGTCGGCCCGTTCGGCGCCAAGGCCCGCTTCGCCGTGGTGGCCGCGGCGCCCGGCGACGCCACGGCGCTGCGCCGGCTCGGCACCTACGGGTTCATCAGGGGCGCGACCGGGTTCCTGGTCGGCGCCGTGCGCCGGGCGCCCCGCGACCTCGAGGACTACGGCTACCTGGTCGAGCAGGCGATCCTTCACGCCGCCGGGCTGGGCATCGGCACCTGCTGGCTGGGCGGCACGTTCACGCGGAACACCTTCACGCGTCGGCTCGGCCGGCTCGAGAAGGACGAGACCATGCCCGCCGTCGTCGCGCTCGGATACCCGGGCGACGACGGCGGGGTCGCGCGCATCCACGAGAGAGGCGGGCAGCCGCAGGCTGCCCGCCTCCTCCCTCTTCTTCGAGGAGCGCTTCGGCGAGCCGCTGGCGCCGGCCGCCGGCGATCCCTACGCCACCGTGCTCGAGGCCGTGCGCATGGCGCCGTCGGCCACCAACAAGCAGCCGTGGCGCATCGTGCGCCGCGGCGGAGACTGGCACTTCTACCTGCAGCGCTCGAAGGCGTACGGCAAGGGCAGCGCCAGGGCCAGCCTCGCCTTCGGACTGCTGCGCATCGCCGACCTGCAGCGCGTCGACCTGGGCATCGCGATGTGCCACTTCGACCTGGTCGCCCGCGAGCTCGGTCTGAGCGGCGCGCCGGTCGTTGACGGACCGGCCGACTCCGCGACACTCCCGCCCGGCGCCGAGTACAGCGCCACCTGGCGGTCGACCGGCGACTGACGCCTCGTCGCGCCGGCCGGCGCGACGATCCCACTCCGTCTCCCTACCCCCGTGCGATAGACTCCCGGCGAGCCCACGCCAACCCCCGGGGGATGTCATGATCGCCACCCTGCAGGTCCTGTCGGCCGACGAGCGCGCCGAGGTGCACGAGCGCTCCCTGCGCGTGCTCGCAGAGGTGGGGATGCGCGTCGACAGCGACGCGGGCCGGCGCATCCTCAGGGATGCGGGAGCCCGCGTCGACGACGCGACGCGCATGGTCCGGTTCCCTCGCGAACTGGTCGACCAGTCGCTCGCCCTGGCGCCGAAGCGCTTCTCGCTGGGCGGCCGCGACCCCGGGTTCGAGTTCCCGCTCAACGCCGGGCGGGCCACGCTGCTGAACGGCGGCGGCGGCGACCACATCGTCGACCGCCGCACCGGCGACGTGCGATCGGCGACCAAACACGACTGGGTCGAGATCGCGCGCCTGATCGACGCGCTGCCCGAGATCGGCGCCGGCTGGGTGACCGCCGGGGAGTGGACGTCCGATCCTACGCCGGCCGTCATCGTCCGCGAGACGGCCGAGGTCACCCGCCTCTTCTCGCGCCATCAGAACACGTCGTTCGACGAGCCCGGGACGGCACCGTGGTGGCTCGAGACGCTGGCCGTCATCCACGGCGGCCGCGACGAGGTCGCGCGCCGCCACCCCGTCTCCTTCCTGTTCACCCCCCTGTCGCCGCTGATCATGGAGGGCCCCGCCGTCGACACCTGGCTGGCGATGCGGGGCTGGGACATCCCGGTGATGGTCATGCCGATGCCGCTGATGGGCGCCACCTCGCCCGGCAGCCGGCTGGGCACCATCCTGTCGACCAACTGCGAGCTGCTCGGCATGCTCTGCCTGGTGCAGGCGGCCGAGCCCGGCACTCCCTACGTCTACGCGCCGATCATCGCCTCGGTCGACCCGCGCAGCGGCCGCTACGCCGGCGGCGCCGCGCTCACCTCGCTCAGCTGCGGCGGCACCGAGATGGCGCGCCACTACGACCTGCCGGTCTGCAACCACGCGTTCAGTTGCGACGCCTGGGCGCCCGGCGAGCAGGCCGGCTACGAGAAGGCCTTCGGCATGCTGCTCGCCGGCCTCTCCTGGCCCGACGTCATGGTCGGGCCCGGCGTGCTGGGCGGCGGCCTCTGCTTCGGGCTCGAGCAGCTCGTCATCGACGTCGAGATCTGGAGGATGTGCCGGGCGGCCCACGACGGCGTCGCCGCCGGGGCCGACCGCTGGCTCGACGACGTGCTCGAGGCGGTCGGCCCCGGCGGCCACTTCCTGGGCCAGAGTTCGACGCGCCGCGGCATGCGCGGCGACGAGTGGTTCGTGCCCCGGCTCGGCACCCAGGACGCGCGCGAGGCCTGGGAGGCCGCCGGCCGGCCCGACGTCGTCGACGAGGCGCGCCAGAAGGTGGCCGATCTGCTCGCCGCCCACCAGGCCCCGGAGTGGCCCGAGGATATCGCCCGCGAACTGGCCGCGCTCGAGAAGCGGGCCGCGGCACAATGAAGGCCCCGTCCGCCTTGGGCGCAGTGCCCTCGAGGAGCTGCACATGAGAGGTGTCATCCTGGCCGGAGGGTCGCTCGACTGCGCCGACATGTTCTACGCCAGCCGGTTCCCCTCGTTCGACCCGTTCGTCTACATCGAGGCCGGCGACCGCCGCATCCTCGCCGTGTGGGGGGCGGAGATCGATCGCGCCCGCGCCGCTTCGGGGGCCGACGAGGTGTGGGACCAGGACGACTTCCTCGAAGGAGCGGAGGCCGTCGCCATCGCGGGCGGGTTGTGGCTGCCGGCCGTGGCGGCCGGCGCGGCTCGCCGCGCCGGCCTCACCGACGCCGTGGTCCCCGATTGGTTCCCGACCGCCTGCAGCGACGCGCTGCAGGAACTGGGGATCGAGGTCACGGTCGACGCCATGGTCGTCCGCGAGCGGCGGCGTCACAAGACGGCCGCCGAGGTGGCCGCCATCGAAGGAGCGCTGCGCGTGACCGAGGCGGCCCTGGAGCACATCCGCTCGCGACTGCGGCAGGCGACGGCGGGTGAGGGCGGCGCCCTCGTCATCGAGGGCGCCGCCCTCACCTCCGAGCTGCTGCACGACGAGGTGCGGGCGCTGTACGCCGGGCACCGCTGCGAGGGTCCTCTGCCGATCATCGCCGGCGGCGCCCAGGGAGCGGACGGGCTGGAACCGGGGCATGGACCGCTGCGCGCCGGCGAGCCCATCGTCTGCGACATCTTCCCGCGACACAGCGAGACGCGCTTCCACGGCGACATGACGCGGGTGTTCTGCGCCGGCGCCCCGCCACGTGAGCTCATCTCCGTGCACGAGAGCGTGCGCCGCGCCAACGAGCTGGGGCGCTCGCTGGTGCGGCCCGGCGTGCGCGGGTGCGAGGTCTACGCCGCGGTCGCCGAGCTGCTGCACGACGAGGGCTACGCGACGCCGCTGCACGGCGCCGCCGCCGCCGGCAGCGGCGGCGCCGGCGAGGGCCTGGGTGGCTTCCGGTTCGCCGACTTCCTCGGCCACGGGCTGGGGATCGACGTGCACGAAGACTGGATCGGGCTCGACCCCGGCCACGAGGAGCCGCTGCGCGAAGGCGACGTGGTCACGGTCGAGCCCGAGCTCTACCGCAAGGGCTGGGGGTGCGTGCGCCTCGAGGACGTGGTGCTCGTCACGGGCGACGGCTGTCGCACCCTTTCCCGCTTCGACTACGAGCTGATCTGAAGCCAGGGCCGCGCGCCGGCGGCCAGCCCCGGCTGTCCGTCGCCGCGACCGCGGCCGCCCGCCGGCAGCGGCGACTCACTGCCCAGGCTCCACGGGCGGAGCGCCCCCCGCGCCGGGTCCGCCGAGCCGCAGCACCACCGACGTCTCGACCTGGCGCGCGGGTATGCGCCAGTAGCGGCGCAGCAGCCTGTCCTTCTCGGCCGGCGACACGAGCCCGAAACCGTGCCGCTCGTAGAACCGGACCGCCCACGTCGCGGCCGCCCAGGTACCGACCAGCAGAGGCCGGCGAGCTGCCGCCATGAGATGGACGAGCAGCTCGCCGCCGACACCTCTTCTCTGCGACCCCGGCTCGACGTAGGCGTGACGGATCAGCGTCACGTCGTCTACGTCCTGGATGCCCATCACGCCGACCAGCCGATCGCCGTCGTACCAGCCGTGGAAGCGCACCCCCGACGCGATCTCGTGGCGCAGCTCGTCGAGCGGCATGTACGGCTCGTGGTAGCGGTCCTCGGGGATGACGCCGGCGTAGGCGGTGGCGGCGGCGTTGATGATCGCGGACATCCGCTCGACGTCGGTCTCGCGGCACGGGCGGATGGTGTCCACCGAAGCCGAGTCAGCGGCCACCATCAAACGTTCGCGGTCTTGGTGTCGACGCCGGTGGCCCCCGACGGGAACGTGCCGTGCGCCTGGGTGACCTGGAGCTGCCCGGCGCCGTCGTAGGCCCGCACCGCGAACACGTGGCGGCCCTTGCTGAACGGCCACTCGTAGCGCCAGATCACCCAGGTGAGTTGCGAGAGGGGCTGGCGCAGCTCCGCCGGCTCCCAGGCGCCGCCGTCCGCCTGCACCTCGACGCGCGAGATCCCGCGATCGCCCGCGTACGCGATGCCGCCGACGGGCACGAGCGTCTGGCCGCGGCGTATGACGAGGTCGCGCGTGGCGACCACGTCGATCACCGAGGTCGTGTGGACCTCGGCCGTCTTGTCCCAGCCCCGTTTGACCCAGTAGCCGGCGATCGAGTCGGCGACGAGCACGACGTCGGTGATCCATTTGGGCTGCTTCATGCCGTGCACGTCGGGCACGGAGACGCGCAGGGGGAAGCCGTGCTCCACCGGCAGCGGCCGGCCGTTCCAGGAGTGGGCGAGCAGGACGCGGTGGTCGCTCTGGATCGTCGCGAGGTCGACGACCTCGTCGAAGCCGTCGGCGGAGATGACATGAGCGTACCGGGCCGCCGGCTGCGGACCGGCCGGGGCGAGCACGTCGCGGAACGAGGGCCCGGTCCACAGCGTGGTGCCGATCAGCGGCCCGCCCACCGGGTTGGAGATGCACTCGAGGGTGATGAACTGGTCGAGCGACCGGTAGCGCGACTTGAGCTGGTCCAGCGTCAGCTCCTGCGGGTGGTCGACGAGGCCGTCGATGTGCAGCCGCCACGAGGCGACGTCGATCTGCGGCGGGGCGATGTCGATGTCGACGCGGTAGTGGTCGACCGGCGCCGTGTACTCGAGCCGTGTCCCAGGCACCGGCTTGACCGGCGACCCGGCGTTGGGGAACGCGATGGGCGGTACGGCGACCGTCGCGGCGGGAGCGCTCTGCGCCTGCAGGATGTCGCTGAGCTCGGCCCCGAGCACGACGATCGTGGCCGCGGCGCCACCGACGCGGATCAGGAAATGGCGGCGGTCGATGACCGCGGCCTCAGCGCGGGCGTAGGTGGAGGCCGGCGGGCCGGGAGGGGCGGGGGCGGCCGACACGTCGGCCGCCCCCGCCCCTGCGATCTCGTCCCGCGGCGCCGCAGGCTCCGTCGCCAGGCGCAACCGGGCGAGCGCCCACCCCCACAAAAGGGAGAGCGCGAGCACCCACACGGCGCCGGTGAAGCCGTCGGCGAGAGTCTCGTCGGGAGGCTCGACGATGATGACGACCACGGTGGCGGCGCCGAGCGCGGCTCCCAGGGCGAGCCCCTCGATCACCACGCGGCGGCGATCGGCCGCCCGGGTCAGAGCGAAGAACAGCAGCCCCGCCGCGGCGCCGGCGGCGAGCAGGCCGGTGATGGCCTGCACCTCCTCGGCGGTCTTGCCCGTGTTCTTGATGTCGAAGCCGAGACCCTCGAGCACGCCGAGGGTGTGCTCGAGACCGAAGATGACGAGGCGGCCGGGGAGCACGCGGGTGATCAGCTCGAACCACGAGTACGGGATCGACGGCAGGCCGGCGCGGGCGGCCAGCTGCGAGGCGCCGAGCAGCAGCGCCGTCAGCAGCGCGCCGGCCGCCAGGCCGGTCAGCGCCGCGCGAGTGCGGCTCGTTCTCATGTCGGGAGGCGACCCATGGCGCTCGCCGCCAAGTCTGCTCCCGGAGTCACTTCGGCGGCAAGCTATCCACGAACGCCAGGCTCAGCGCGACCCACTCGGCCAGGTCGTCGTCGCCACGGATGCCTTCGGGATCGACGTAGACGAAGCCACGCATCGGCCGGCCGCTGAAGTCCATGATCCGCGCGTGAGGCCGGCCGACGGCTTCGTCGTGACGATCCGGCCCCACGCGCGCCATGAGCGTCTCGCCCTGGATACCGGCGAACATGTTGCCGCGCGACAACAGGCAGAGGCCGCCGAACATCTTCTTCTCGGTGATGCCGGGGCGGCCGGCCACCGCGGCGCGGACGCGCGCGGCCAGCCCTTCGTCGTAGCCCATGGCGGCCTCCTCTCGGCGCCGGCGGCCTGGCGCGGCCGGCGCGTCGTACTGCTTACCCGCGCCGGCCGCGCCGCTCACGCCGGCGCGTCGAAGTACTCGATCTCGTCGTAGGAGTCGGCCGGGAAGATCCAGACGATCACGACGCGCTCCGTGCCGCGGTTGCGCACGCCGTGCACGGCGTCGGCCGGGTGGTAGACGACGTCGCCCGCCCGCAGCCGCCACCACGCGCCGTCGTACAAGACCTCGGCCTCGCCCGCGGTGACGTAGTAGACCTCCTGCGGGTGGTGCGTGTGCGGCTCGAGCTCCGCCCCGGGCGGCACCTCGAACGTGCCCATGCTCACGCCGCTCGTCTCTGTGCGGCCGGCCGAGACGAGGGTGCGCCAGCGCAGCACGTCGGGCGCGTCGGGGTCGGGCGTCTCCGACTCCCACGGGAACTCGGCCTCGTTGGCGTGGATCGTGCGCTCGGGCATGGCGGCTCCTCTGGGGTGACGCCCCCTCAGGCGGTCACGGAGCGCAGGACCGTCGGTAGCCCGGCCCGCTTGCGGCCGCGCAACGCCTTGGCCGGCGGCAGGCTGCCGAGGCGCATCAGCTCGACGAAGGCGCCGAGCTCGGCGCGCTGCGTGCCGCAGGCGGCCAGCAGCGCGCCGTCGGCCGCGTAGAAGGCCGTGAACTCGCGCTTCGCGGGGTCGCCGGTCATCACGAGCTCGTCCCAGCCGGGGGCGGCGCCAGCGTAACCTAGCTCCAGGTCGAAGTGCTGGGTCCAGAAGAACGGGACGCCGGCGAAGGGCTCGCCGCGATCGGCCATCGACCGCGCGGCGGCGCGGCCCTGCTGTTCGGCCACGCGCCAGTGCTCGATGCGGACCTCGCGGCCGGTGTAGGGCTCGCGGTAGCGAGCCACGTCGCCGGCCGCCCACACGCCCGGAGCCACGCGGAACTCCTCGTCCACGACCAGGCCGCCGTCGCGCGCCAGCGGCACCCCGTCGACGAAACCGGTGACCGGCTCGACGCCGATCCCGACGACCACGAGGTCGGCGTCGAGCCGCTCCCCGCCGTCGAGCTCGACGGCTTGCACCGCATCGGTGCCGTGGATGCCCACGACGCCGCGCCGCACGGCGAAGCGCACTCCCTGCTCCTCGTGACGGGCGCGCACGACCGCCCCGACCTCGGCGCCCAGCGAGTGTGCGAACGGCGCTTCGTCCCTGACCACCACGGTGACCTCGAGGCCGCGGCGCCGCAGCGCCGCGGCCGTCTCCATGGCGATGAAGCTGCCGCCGACCACCACGGCCCGCCGCGCCCCTGCCGCCCTCTCGACGAGCGCCGAGGCGTCCCCCCACGAGCGCAGGGTGGACACCCCGGGCAGCCCGGCGCCGGGCACCTCGAGGCGCACAGGGCGGGCGCCGCTGGCGATAAGCACCGCGTCCGGTTCGAGGACGGCGCCGTCGTCGAGCGTGACCGTGCGCGTGGCCACGTCGAGCCGCACGACGCTGCCGGCGATGCGCTCCACGGCATGCTCCTCGTAGAACTCCGGGGCGCGCAGGGGAAGCCACTTCTCCTCGAGCTCGCCGGCAAGGAAGTCCTTGCTCAGGTTGGGGCGGTCGTACGGCCAGCGGTCCTCGGGCGTGATCAGCACGATGCGGCCCACGTAGCACTCCTGGCGCAGCGTCTCGACGGCGGCGGCGGCTGCGCCGCCGCCGCCGATCACCACGAACAGCCGCGCGTCGACCGCGGGATCGCAGGCGTACATCGGCATCGTGCGGCCGCGCTGCGGCTCCTCGCCGCGGTCGACGAAGACGTCGTCGCCGTCGACCCGTACGCGGAACGCGGCGATGCCGTCGAGGGGCGGCGGGTCGAGCAGGTCGCCGGTGCGCACGTCGAACGTTCCCTTGTGCAGCGGACAGAGCAGTCGCGTGCCGCTCAGCGTGCCGTCGGGCAGCGACCCGCCCCAGTGGGGGCACCGCGCCGCCGTCGCGTAGAACCGCCCCTCGACCCTGGCGAGCACCACCTTCTTGCCGCCCACGAGGACGGTCGTCATCTCGCCGTCGGCGAGGTCCTGGGTGCTGGCGACGCGCTCCTCCACCGTGCCCTCCCTGCTCCTTCGGGACCGCCGGAGCGCCGCTCCTCGCGCAGTGGCCGGTCCCGTCTCCGCAGGGACCGTACCCCGTTTCACCCTACGTCGCCGCCGTTGCGCGATGCGCCAGCCCCGCGTGACGTTGCTCGCCGCCCCCCGGCGGGCATACTGTGGCCGCACGACGGTGGCGAACGGACGGGGGTCACGTGAGGTCCGGCGGCGGCTCGGCAGGCACCACGGCACAGGCGCGCGACGTGCTGCTCGTCTTCCCCGGGCGCTACCGTGCGCCAGACCCCCAGGTCCCGCTCCAGCTCCTCCACGTCGCCGGCGCGCTGCAGCGCGCCGGGTACCGCCCGCGCATCGTCGACCTGCGCCTGCAGGACCTGCGCACCGTCGACATCGGCGCCCCGGTCTTCGTGGGCGTGACGGCGATGAGCGGGCCGCAGATCCGCTACGGGCTCGAGTTCGCCGCCCGCGTGCGGGCCGAGAGCCCGCGCACGCCGATCGTCTGGGGCGGGGTCCACCCCACCCTGCTGCCCGAGCAGACGGCGGCCAGCCCGCTGGTCGACGCGGTCGTGCGCGGCGAGGCCGAGACGGTCGTCGGCCCCCTGGCCGACGCGCTGGCCGCCGGCGAGCCGCTCGACGGGGTGCTCGGGGTGACGTTCAAGGCGGACGGGGCTGGTGCCGCGAACGGCGCCGGCGCCACCGGCGGGGCGGCGGCGGGCGCGCACGACGGAGTCGTGAGCACGCCCGCCGCCGCCCTCGTCGACCTCGACACGATCCCCGTCGAGCTGCCCTTCGACCTGCTGCCGCTCGACCGCTATCCCACCCTTCAGGCCGGCCGCGCCCACATCCAGACCAGCCGCGGCTGCCCGCATCGCTGCGGCTTCTGCTACAACACGAGCTTCAACGACCGCCGCTGGCGCGGCAAGAGCCCGCAGCGCGTGGTCGACGAGATGCAGTCCGTGCTCGAGCGCTTCCCGCAGGTGAAGATCGTCGACCCGGTCGACGACAACCTGTTCGTGAGCCGCCAGCGGGTGGAGGAGATCTGCGGCCTGCTGCTCGAGCGCGGCATCCACACGTCGTGGCGGGCCAACCTGCGCTTCGACATGCTCTCGACCTACCGGCAGGACTTCGTCGCCCTCGTCGAGCAGGCGGGCTGCATGGAGCTCGACTTCGGCGGCGAGAGCGGCTCGCCGCGCATGCAGGAGTTCGTGAGCAAGGACGTGACCGCCGACCAGATCCTCGCCTCGGTCGAGAACCTGCGCCGCTGGGCGCCGTCGATCGACCCGTTCGTCTCGTGGCTGAGCGGCCTGCCCGGCGAGACCTGGGCCGACATGGAGCAGACCTTCGACCTGATGGACGAGATGGGGCGGCGCAACCCCCGCACCCAGCACTACGGCATCTTCCTCTACACCCCGTTCCCCAGCCCGCTGCTCGACGAGCTGCCGCCGGAGTTCACGCCGCCGCAGACGCTGGCGGAGTGGGGCGAGATCGAGGTCTTCCACTTCCTGCCGCCATGGCACGGCAAGGCCTACGTCGACCGCCTGCGCGCGGTGTCGGCCGTGACCCGCTACGCGTTCTATCCCGCGTCGCGGATCGACGAGCACGGTCCGGTCTTCAGAGCCGGCTACCGGACGATGAACGGGCTGGCGCGGTGGCGCTGGCGCCACCGCGCCTTCGGGTTCCCGGTCGAGCTGGCGGCGGCCAACGCCGCCTCCCGACGGCTGCGAGGGTTCCTGTGAGCGACGCGCCACGGAGCGACTGAAGGGAGATGCTGATGGCTGCGTTCCTGTCCGGCGCGGGGTTCCTGGGGACCAAGGGGCAGCTCGGCGCCGACCTCTCGCTCGTCCTGATGGCGGTGACGGTGGCCCTGTTGACGGCCGGGATCGTGCTGGTCAAGCGCGGCCACGAGGACGCGCACCGCTGGACCCAGACGGCGGCGGTGTGCCTCAGCACGGTGGTCGCCGTCGCCTGGATGGTCCGCTCGTTCGCGCTCTACGTGCGCCCGGAGATCCCCGCGAAGCTGGGCCAGCGAGCGTACGCCGCCGACACCGTGCACGCGATCGTCGGCGCCGCCGGGGTGCTGCTCGGGGTGTACGTGGTGCTCAGCGCCAGCAAGCTCCTGCCGAGGGCGCTGCAGTTCACGGACTACAAGGTGTGGATGCGGGTCTCGTACGCCGTCTACGTGCTCGGGATGATCGGCGGCGTCGCCGTCTACGTGATCGCGTACGGCGGCAACTAGGAGGGCCGATGCCGGCGCAGCAGCAGCCCGCGGGCGTCGCGCCGGTCGCCACGGCCCCCTGGCAAGGGGGCCGCTGGCGGCGCTTCGCGACGCCCGACCGGCGGCTGCTGGCCCTGAGCATCGGCCTGCAGCTCGTCCTTGCCGCCCTGCTCGGCCACTCCTACGACACCAAGGTCTTCCTGGCCACCGGCTACCTCGCCGGCGGCGGCCACGACCCGTACGTCGCCCAGAACGTCATCGGCGTGTTCCACCACACGGGCTTCAGCGTGATCGACTCGGTCGGCTACCCGCCGCCGTGGCCGCTGGCGCTCGGCCTGCTGTACCTGGCCGCCTGGGCGCCGTTCCACTCCCTGGTCCTGTACGCCGTCGCGATCAAGCTGCCGGTGATCGCCGCCGGCGTCGGCCTCGCTTACCTGACCGCGGCCTGGCTGCAGAACCTGGGGGTCCCCGCCGAGCGGTGCCGCAGGGCCTGGATCTTCGTGCTGTTCAACCCGTTCCTGCTGTTCGTCGGCGCCGCCTGGGGGCAGATCGACGCGATCGTGGCCCTGCTGGCCCTGGCCGCCCTGGCGCTGCTGGTGAGCGGGCGGCGGTCGGCCTCGGCGCTCGCGCTGGCCCTGGCGGTCTGCGTCAAGCCGACCGCCGCCCCGATCCTGCTGGTCGCGCTCGCCTACCTGGCCGTGCGCTCGGGCCGCCGGGCGCTGGTCTACGGAGGCACGTTCGTGGCCGGCGTGTTCGTCTTCTACGTGCTGCCGTTCCTGGCGCTCGGCTGGAGCGCCGCGCCGCTCAAGCACACCAACGCCGAGTTCACGGCCAGCGGCGGCATGTCGCTCATGACCGTGGCGCGGGTCTTCCACGACCCGCTGATCCTGCGCGGGCACTGGTGGCTGCTGGGCCTCGCCTGGGTCGTCGCGCTCGCCGTAGCGGCGCTTGCGCTGCGCCGCGGCGTGGGCGACGCCGACGACCTCGTGAGCAAGAGCGCCGCGCTGGTCCTGGTGTTCTTCCTCACGCGCACCTGGCTCTCGGAGCCGAACGCGGTGCTGCTGCTGCCGCTGGTGCTGATCCTCACCACGCGCGGCCGGCTGGACGGGAGGGCCCTGACCGTCGTCTGGGTGGTCCCGCTGCTGTACGCCGTGGCCAACGCGGCGCCGCTGCAGACGCTGTGGCTGCTGTTCCCCGGCGCCATGCAGCGATCGCTGGACTGGATCGCGAACTACGGCCACGTGACGCTGCTGGCGCGCGCCGCGCTGGTCCTGGTCTGGGAGACCGCCGGCTGGTGGATCGTGGTCGCCTGTCTGCGGCGACGGCCGGCGCGGGCGGCCGCGCTCGAGGCGGTGGCCGCATGAGCGCGGCCGCGAAGACGGCCGGTGGCGCGGGCACGAAGGCCGCCCCACGGGCCCGGCCGCACGCGCTCCCCGGCGTGGTCCTCCCGATCGTCGACGACCGGCTGACGCTGCGCATCAACGACGGCGACGGCGGCGCACGGGACGGTTCCGGCAGAGCGGCCGGCGGGCCCGGCGACGGCGCCGAGCCCGGCTTCCCGACCTCCCGCCTGCGCGCGGGACTGGCCCTCTGGGACGGCGGGAGCGACCTGTCGGAGGAGGGCGTGGGCTTCGGCGTGCCGGTGCTCACGATGGGCACGCGGGCCGTGTTCCCCGGTCACGTGCGGCTCGTCGTCGCAGACGACGAGCCGCACAGACGGCTGACGGCGACCTTCGACCTCGACCTGGTCGAGCGCCTCACCCGGCGGGACGGCGCCGTCGTCGGCTCGCGGCCGCTCTACGCGGTCAAGAACGGGCTGGCCGCGCTGCACCGGCGGATGCCGGCGCTGCGCGGCCCCCTGACCGCCGTCTCGAGCGGCGTGCGGCGGACGTTCGCGCTGACGACGACCTACGAGCAGACCGAGCCGATCGCCACGATAGCCGTGACCTTCGAGGTCGAGCGGGGCGGCGGCGCGATCGCCGTGACGGCCGACCTCGCCGGCGTGCCCTGGGACCGCGTCGACGAGGTCGCCCTGATGAACGAGCAGGGGGCGCACGCCTTCCCGCGCTACCGCGACTCGTCGGGCGCGGAGCTGACCGGCGAGGCCATCGGCGCCTGGGACGAGGTGGCGGCGGAGAAGGCCACGTTCGTGAGCCGGGCTCACCGCGTGGCCTTCTCCGCCGCCCGCGCCGAGGGCGCGACCCTGCGTCGCGGCCGCGAGCTGGTCGGGTCGCGCCTGGCGTGGTCCGGGTTCGGCTACCGCGTCGCCCGGGGCGCAGCCGCCTTTCGCTACGAGCTGAGCGTCGAGAGGGCGCCATGAGCCGCTTGCTGCTCGTCTATCCGTTCTTCCGGCGCTCGCTCGACCGCTCGCGCTTCCGTTTCCCGCCGCTGGGCATCGCCTACCTCGCCTCGGCGGCGCGCCAGGCCGGTCACGAAGTGAGCCTGCTCGACTGCACGTTCCTGAGTCGCGCCGAGGCCGTCCGCCGGGTGAGCGAGGCCGGTGCCGACGCGATCGGGATCTCCTGCATGGCGACGATGCTCGACGACTGCCTGGCGCTCGCCAGGGCCGCCCGCGACCACTGCGGTCTGCTGATCGCCGGCGGTCCGCTGGCCACCTGCGAGCCCCAAGCCTTCCTCGAGGCTTTCGACGTGGTCGTGCAGGGCGAGGGCGAGCACACGCTGGTCGAGGTGCTCGCGACGTGGGAGGCCGGCGACGACCCGGCGCGAGTGCCGGGCGTCGCCGGGGCCGCGCCGCGCCCGTTCGAGCGCGACCTCGACCGGCTGCCGCCGCCGGCCCGCGAGCTGCTTCCCAACGCCGACTACATCCGCCTCGGGCGCAAGCGCTACGGCTACGCGATCACGACCGTGATGAGCACCCGCGGCTGTCCCTTCGACTGCGAGTTCTGCAGCAACGTCGTCTTCGGCGAGTCGTTCCGCGCGCGCTCGGCCTGGAGCGTGGTCGACGAGATGGAGCAGGCCCTGGAGCTGGGCTACGACCGGATCTCGTTCGCCGACGACGTGTTCACGCTGGACGCCGGGCGGGTGGCCGAGATCTGCGAGCAGATCGAGCGCCGCCGGCTCGGGTGCCGCTGGGAGTGCCTGGCCCGGGTCGACAGCTTCGACGAGGCCACGGCGCGGCGACTGCTGCAGGGCGGCTGCTTCCGCGTGTACTTCGGCATCGAGTCGGGCAGCGACCGCGTGCTGCAGCTCATGGACAAGCGGATCACCACGGAGCAGGCGGCGCGGGCGGTCGCGACCGCCCGCGCCGCCGGACTCGAGGCCGGCGCCTTCTTCATCCTGTGCTATCCGGGCGACACCGACGACACGGCGCTCGACACCCTGCGTCTGGCGAGCTCGCTGCCACTGGACTACCTCGGCCTGGGGATGCCCTATCCGCTGCCCGGCACGCGCCTGCGCGAGCGCGTCGCCGGCGAGGTGCGCACGACACGGCCCGACGGCAGCCTGCTGCTCAACCAGACGCTCACCTACGACGGCGACTTCTCGAGCCTGAAGATGCGCTTCGGGATCGTGAAGGGGCAGACGCAGCACAGGATGCGGCGGCGTCTCGGCAGGGTGGCGCCGGCGGCGCTGTGGGCGTTCGAGAAGCCGACCGACGCGCTGTTCCGGCTGCTGAAGTGAGGGCGGGCGGCGGGCGCCCGCGGCGCCCGCCGCCCGCCCCCTACGCTTCCTTCTGGCCTCCGCCCGCGAACGCCGCCATCGTCTCGTCGACCCGGCGGCGCAGCCAGGCCGCGTCGATCCCCGACGGGTAGAGGAAGGTCACTTCGTTCTCGCGCGTCCAGTCGCGACCCTCGTCAGGACGGCCCAGGCGCTCGAACAGCGCCGATCCCGGCAGCGGCACCGGCACGTTGAACGAGATCTCGCTGAGCGGCAGCGTCAGCGCCAGGCGGAAGGTCTGCTCGATCGAGTCCACCGTCTCGCCCGGATAGCCGACGATGAAGAACGCGCCCACCTCGATGCCCGCGTCGCGGTAGACCTGCGCCGTGTGCGCGCCCTGCTCGATCGTCGTCTGCTTGTTCATCAGGCGCAGGGTCTCGGGGCTGCCCGACTCGAGCCCGAGGTAGACCTCGCGGCAGCCCGCCTCCTTCATCAGTCGCGCCGTCGCCGGCTCGATCCCGTCGGCTCTCGACAGGCAGCTCCAGCTCAGGCCCATCGGCGCGATGCGCCGGCAGAACTCCTCGAGGAACGGGCGGCTCAGGGTGAAGGTGTCGTCGGCGATCCACAGGGCGTCGTAGCCGAGGGCGCGGATCTCCTCGACCTCGGCGAAGACCGAGTCGAGCGGACGGCGGCGCACCACGTTGCCGAAGACGGGCCGCGAGCAGAAGTCGCAGCCGTACGGACAGCCGAGCGTGGTCATGATCGAGGTGACCCTGGAGCCCGTCTTGCCCAGCCACTCAGCCTGATAGGCGGCGTGGTCGAACTGGCTGCGGTCGGGCGGCGGGAAGGTCGCGAGCTCGGCCTCGGTGTGATGCACCAGGGCGTTGTCGGTGGGTCGGCCGTGGTCGGCGACGAACAGCCCGCCGTAGCGGTCGAGCGCCAGCCGGTCGAGGTGGCGCCGCCCGGCGCCGTCCCCCAGGTACTCTTCGCAGAAGGCGGGGAAGCTGACGTCGGCCTCGCCGCGGAAGACGGCGTCGACGCGGCCGGCGTAGCGGCCGGGGAACACCGTCGGGAGCGGGCCGCCGACGACGACGAGCGCGTCGGGCAGGTCGGCCCTGACGGCCGCCGCCAGGCGCAGCGTGTTGCCGGTGAGGCTGACCATCGAGGAGACTCCGACGATGTCGGGACGCCAGTCGGCGAGGTCGCGACGAAGGTCCTCGAAGCTGCGGAACGTGCCGTCGAGGACCTTCGTCGCGATCCCCCGCGCGCGCAGCTGCGCGGCCAGGCTCGCGATCCCCAGCGGCGGGAACAGCATCTCGGTCGGCACCCGCGTGCGGAAGTACGGGAACACGAGCGCGACCCTCTGCGACCCGCTCCTCTTCACCCCTGCCCCATCCGGTCGTTGCCCGGTCGACCCCATCGTACTCGTGAAGGCCGTTGGCTGTCGGCGTTTGATGCAGGCAGCCGCCAAAGGCACCGCCCCACCCGCCCGACGGCCGTTGCCGTCGGCTACACTGGCCACGCGTGTGTCATGCCAGCGCGCTGGCGGCGTACCGCCGCCCCGCCACGACGAGGGGGTCGTCCATGTCACCACAACGCACGGCACGCTCGAGGGTGCGTGCCGCCGGTCTTGGCGCGCTCGCTCTGCTCACCGTCTGCGTGACCCTGGCGATCGGCACGAGTCCTGCGTCCGCCAAGGGCAAGGTCGCAATCACACAGTTCGTCGACCCGCTTCCCATGCTGCCGGTCGCCCAGCCCACATCGGTCGACCCCGACGGCACGCAGCACTACGACATCGTCATGTCGCAGTTCACCCAGCAGATCGCACACGGCTTGCCGCCGACAGTCGTCTGGGGCTACAACGGCTCGGTCCCGGGTCCGATCATCGCCGTCACCAAGGACGTGCCGGCCGTCATCACCTGGGACAACGAGCTGCCGCTCGTGCCGCTGCTGACCATCGACCACACGATCATGGGCGCCGACGAGATGACGCCGGACGTGCGCGCCGTGGTCCACGTCCACGGCGCGCACGTCCCGCCGGCCATCGACGGCCTCCCGGAGCAGTGGTACACGCCGGGCAACTCCGTCACCAACACCTATCCCAACGACCAGCGCGCCGCCGACCTCATCTACCACGACCACGCGCTGGGCATCACCCGGCTCAACGTCTACGCCGGGCTCATCGGCGCCTACGTCATCGTCGATCCGCTCGAGGCCGCCCTCAAGCTGCCGTCGGGCAGGTTCGACGTCGCCCTCGCCGTGCAAGACAAGACCTTCGACCGCGATCCCGACTCGCCCAGCTTCGGCCAGCTCGTCTACCCGGCTACGTGGGTGCCGGAGTACTTCGGCGACACCATCCTCGTCAACGGCACGGCGTGGCCGTACGAGAGGGTCCAGGCACGCAAGTACCGGTTCCGCGTGTACAACGCCGCCAACGATCGCTTCTTCGACTTCCGCTTCTCCAACGGCATGAGCTTCTGGCAGATCGGCACCGACGGCGGCCTGCTGTCGCACCCCGCCAAGATCCGCCACCTGCTGCTGGGGCCGGGCGAGCGCGCCGACGTCGTCGTGGACTTCGCCGCTCATCGGGGCGAGCGCATACTGCTGAGGAACACCGCGGTCACACCGTATCCGAGCGGCGACCCGGACGATCCCGCCACGACCGGCAAGGTCATGCAGTTCCGCGTCGGGGCCGCGAAGGTGAGCGACCAGAGTCGCCTGCCGGAGACGCTCTCGACCGACATCCCCACCGCGGCCAGCCTCGTTGCGAAGGCGGCGCAGACCCGCGACATCACGCTGAGTGAAGCGCCCGACCTCACGCACCCCGACCCCGAGGAGCCCAATCAATACCTGCCGGAGCCGCTGCTCGAGGGCCTCCACTACGACGACCCGGTGACGATCACGCCCAAGCTCGGCACGACCGAGGTCTGGCGCTACATCAACCTGACGATGGACGCGCATCCGATGCACGAGCACGACGTGATGAACCGCATCGTGGCGCGGATCCCCTTCGATGCGAAGGCCTACTGGCACGACCAGGTGCTAGCGCAGCTCAAGCCGCTCGAGCACTACTTCACCGGACCGCCGGTCAAGCCATCGCCACGTGAGGACGGATGGAAGGACACGGTGCGCTGCCCGCCCGGCTACGTCACCGAGGTCGTGATGACGTTCACCGACTTCACCGGCACCTACGTCTACCACTGCCACATCCTGGCGCACGAAGAGCACGACATGATGCGGCCGTTCGAGGTGGTGCCCTGAGCCAAGGCAGGTGACCTCCCTGCCGAACGCCGGAGGGGGCGGGGGTAGGCTGTGCCTCACCCCCGCCCCCTTCTCGCATCACCCCTCGTGCGCGGCGCCCCGCCGGACTTCGTCCTCGCAGCGGTCCGCGAGCACCAAGTAGACTTCGTCCGGTCGGCAAGGGAGGCGCGATGGGCTGGATCGAGAAGGCCGTCGCCGCGGGCGGCGAGGCGCGGACGACGCTGGAAGAGGTCGAGGAGGGGCTGTTCGTCGACCTCGGCGACTCGCGCGCCAAGCTCTCGCAGTTTTGGGTGCTGCTCGTCCTCTCGAGCCTGATCGCCGCCGGCGGCGTCGTCGGCAACTCCACCCCGGCCGTCATCGGCGCGATGATCGTGGCCCCCTTGGCGACGCCCATCTACGGGGTGGCCCTCGCCACCGTCATCGGGTCGGCCCGACGCCTGCGGACGGCTCTCCTGCTGCTCGTCGGCGGCATCGCGGTCAACATCGCCCTCGGCGTCATCGTCGGGCTGGTCACCTTTGAGCGCATGCCGGTCGACCTGAACCCCCAGATCGTGGGCCGCACGTCACCTACGCTTCTCGACCTCGGCGTCGCCACCGCGACCGGCGTGGCCGGAGCCTTCGCCCTGGCCCGGCGGGACGTCTCGAACATCCTCGCCGGCGTGGCGATCGCGATCTCGTTAGTGCCGGTGCTCGCCGTGGTAGGGATCACGCTGGGCGCCGGCCACTTCACTCAGGCGGTCGGCGCCCTCCTGCTCTTCCTCGCCAACGTGGCCGCCATCCTCATCGGGGGAGTGGTCGTGTTCGGCGCTGCGGGATTCGGACGCGCCGCGCGCGACCGCGACCCCCGCATCGCGCGGCGCGCGCATGCTTTCGTCGCCATTTTCGTCGTCGTGATCCTCGTGCCTTTGAGCCTCGAGACGCTGCGGACCTACCGCTACGAGAACTGGAAGAACAAGGTCGACGCGACGGCCACCACATGGGTGAAGGGCTCGGGCTGGCAGGTCCAGTCGGTCGCACAGGAGGGCACCGACATCGTCATCTCGGTGATAGGACCTGGTCCCGGGCCGTCTGTGACCGACCTGCGCGCGGCGGTGCGGCAGGATGTTCCCGCCCGCGTGAGCGTCAAGCTGGTCGAGGCCAGCGGCACGACGACGTCGCTCTGACAACGGCGGCGCCGAGCCCGCGGCCTGCCGCCGCCTCACGTCCGGCGCTCGTCTTCCCTGTTGCCCGGGTCGACCGCGCCTCTCTGGCGCTGCCGCTCCATCTCGCGCTGCACTTCGGCGTGGGTGATCGGCCTGCGTCCGAACACCTCCCAGGCGTGCAGGACGAGGCCGATGCCCCAGCCCGCCATCACCCAGCCGGGCCAGAAGTAGCCGCGCCCGCCGACGAAGTACCAGATGCCGACGAGGAACGCATTGACCACCACATAGGCCACGACGTCGGTCCAGAACTCGCGCTTGCGCCGCAGCTGTCTGATCGCCTGATCGCGCAGCGCCTGCTCATCCACGATGACCGCCTCCTTCGCTCTGCCTGGCGCGGGCGGCGGCTACGTCGCCGCCCGCGCCGCCCCTTCGGATTCCGCCGCGTGCTGCCCGACCGTTGTTCCCGTCGAAGACGAACGCCAGCATCGTCGGCGCGGGGTATGCTCTCCAGGTCGCGGTCAACGCTGCAGGACGGCGGAGGAACACATGGCACAGAAGAGGCTCGACCCGGCCGGTTACCTCAAACCGAGGGACGTGGGCACCCTGCCGAGGCGGCGGGGGCGCCCGGTGTCGTCCTTCTACCCCGATCTCGTCACCGCCTTCCTTGCCGCCGGCGAGGTGGCGATGGACGTCGACGTGGCCCGCATCGGCCGCAAGCCCGACACCGTGCGCTCGGCGCTGTCGAAGGCGATCCGCACCCTCGGCGCCCAGGACAAGGTGCGGGTGGCGCGGTACGGCGACGAGGTCGTCCTGATCGCGAAGTGACGCGGGCGCGGGGGCGGGCGGGGCGGCGTACGCCGCCCCGCCCGCCCCCGCGCCGAACGCCCCACCGAACGCTCGCGCTACCGGCCCGCGCCCTCCTTGTCGGTCAGCGCAAAGCCGAGCCCCGTGTTCAGCTCTTCCCTGTTGGTCTGCTCGACGCCGAGCGTCAGGCCGCCGCCTCCGATCATGCCGCCGCCCAGCTCGTCGCGGGTCAGGAACCCGCCGCGGGTCGTCGCCGGGGCCGCGGCCGCCGTCGTGGTCGAGGACGAAGTGGCCGTCGACACCGGCATCGTCGCAGCCACGCTGACGGCGGCCATGAGGACGAAGATGAGCGCCAGACCCAGCCCACTCACCAGCCGAAAGCTCACGAACGCCTCCTCACTCGTTCCGCGCTCTCCGTCTCGCGGCCGCCTCGCGAGCGCGGGTTAGGCGGCCGGTTTCCCCCGCGATCCTGCCCGCTAATCCGTTGCCTTCGCGGTTCCCGGCGAGGCTGTGGGAGACCGTTCATCCTCCGTTCATCCTCGCCGGTGAGAACCGTCCTCGAGTCAAGAGAGAGGCTGGGGGCGGCGAGGGCCGCGGACCGACGCCGCGGCCGCCAACGCGGCGGCAGCCGCGGCCCTCACCGCCCGCCGGCCGCAGCAGAGGAGTTGAGGAGCGTGAACGGAGAGCCGCAGACCTACGCCGCCGACGCCGGGGGACTGGCGGACGGGCGCGCCCGGGCGCGGGGAGAGATCACTCCCCGCGCCGCCGGCGCGCCCCGGCCGCGCCGCTGGGTCGCCCGTCTCTTCGGGTGGGCGGCGGCGCTCGGGCTGTTCGTGTCGGTGGCGCTGGTCGCGCCCGTCGAGAAGGCGAGCGTGCTGGCGGCGCCGGGAGGCCTGCTGACGGCCGCCGGTCGCGTGGCGGGCATGGCCGGCGCGTACCTGATGCTGGTCACCGTGCTGCTGATCGGCCGCATCCCCGTGGTCGAACGTGCGCTCGGCCAGGACAGGCTCGTCAAGTTGCACCGCCGGCTCGGCCCTTGGGTGCTGGGTCTGATCGGCGCTCACGTGGCGCTGGTCACCCTCGGGTACGCGCAGCAGGTCCGCACCGGGCCGCTGCACGAGCTGGCGACGATGGTCGCCACCTTCCCCGGCATGCTGATGGCCGCCGCAGGCACCGCCCTGTTGGCGCTGGCCGGCGTCACCTCCTATCGCTACGCCCGCCGGCACATGAAGTACGAGACCTGGTGGGCCGTGCACCTCTACACCTACCTGGCCATCGGCCTCTCGTTCTGGCACCAGATCGCGACCGGCGCGCCGTTCCTCGGCCACCCCTTGGCCAAAGCCTGGTGGGCCGGCGTGTGGGTGCTGACCGCCGGCCTGGTGCTCGGCTACCGCTGGGGCCTGCCGCTCGTGCGCAGCCTGCGGCACCGCGTCAGGGTCGCCGCCGTCCGGGCCGAGAGCGACGACGTGATCTCGGTGACCCTGCAGGGGCGCCGTCTGGACCGGCTGCCGGTCAGCGGCGGTCAGTTCCTGCACTGGCGGTTCCTGCGCCGGGGCATGTGGTGGCAGGCGCACCCCTACTCACTGTCGGCCCTGCCGACCACGCACGAGATGCGGATCACGGTCAAGAAGATCGGCGACCACAGCCAGGCTCTCGAAGGCATCCGGCCGGGAACGCGCGTGGCCATCGAAGGCCCGTATGGGGCCTTCACCCACCACGCCCGTCGCACGGACCGCGTGCTGCTCGTGGCCGCGGGCGTCGGCATCACTCCCGTCCGAGCCCTGCTCGAGGACCTGCCGCGGCACGTCGACGTGGTCGCCATCATGCGCGGTTCCAGCGAGGCCGACCTGGTGCTGCGGCACGAGATCGCGTCGCTGGTCGGCGAGCGCGGCGGACGGCTCCACGAGGTCGTCGGCCCACGCTCCCAGGCCCCGCTCGACGCGGCGCACCTGCGCTCGCTCGTGCCGGACATCGCCGAGCGCGACCTGTACGTGTGCGGCCCGTCCGGGTTCATGCGGCACCTGATCGGCGAGGCCCGCTCGCTGGGAGTGCCGGACCGCAACATCCACCACGAGGACTTCGCCTTCTGAGGCGAGGGGAGGGACGACGATGAGACGCGCACCGATAGTCATCGCCGCCACGGCGGCGGGGCTGGCCGCGACGGCGACCTTCCGCCCGAGCGGCGGAGTGGTGAGCGCCGCCAATCTGGCGTCGCTGTCGGTCGGCAACGCCCACGTCGCCGGCGCCCAGACGGTGGTCGGCAGCGTGCAGCCGCTGGCCGGCAACCTCGGCACCATCCAGGTCAAGGTCACCGCCGCAAAAGGCAAGATCGTCAGCGTCGGCATGGCCCAGATGAACCTGCACGGGCCACAGTCGACACAGATCTCGAGCGGGGTGATCCCGCAGCTCGAGCAACAGGTCGTGGCCGCCAACGGCGGGCCGATCCACGGCGTCTCGGGCGCCACCTACACGAGCCAGGCGTTCACCAGGTCGCTGCAGGCGGCCCTGACGAAGCTCACAGGAGGGCCCAATGCAGCACTTGCAGCAGGTCATGGGAACGGTGGTCTCCTACAGCATCAGGGAGGCGGCGACGAAGGCCACGACGACTGAGACTGAGGCGAGGGCGGCGGCGGCGAACGCCGCCGCCGCCCTCGGCCGCGCCGTCGCGAAGCTGGAGTGGGTCGACGACGTCTTCAGCACGTACCGGTTCGACAGCCCGGTGAGCCGTCTGCGGCGTCGCGAGATCGCCCTCGACGCGGCGCCTCCCGAGGTCACCGAGGTGCTCGAACTGTGCCGCCTGGCGCACGAAGCCTCGGGCGGCTGGTTCGATCCGTGGGCCCTGCCCGGTGGCCTCGATCCCACCGGCTTGGTCAAAGGCTGGGCCGTGGAACGGGCGCTCGACGAGCTCAAGGCCGCCGGCGTGCCGGCGGCGATGATCAACGCCGGCGGCGACATCGCGATGTACGGCGAGCCCGAGGACGGCAAGCCGTGGCGGGTCGGCGTTCGCGACCCGGGCGACGGCCGCCGCCTGCTCTGCGTCGTCGAGATCGAAGGCACCGGTGCCGTCGCCACGTCCGGGTCCTACGAGCGCGGCGACCACGTGCTCGATCCGATCGCGGGCGGCACGGCCCGCGGCCTGTCGTCGGCCACCGTGATCGGCCTCGACCTGGCGTTCGCCGACGCGCTGGCCACGGGGCTGTTCGCCTCGGGCGGCAAGGCGCTCGCGGCGATCGCTCGCTTCAGCGGCTACCACGCCTTCGTGATCGACGAGACAGGCGTGCCTCGCGCGACACCGGGCTTCCCGCTGGCGCTCACCCTCGCGGCGTAGGCAGCCAGATGGTGGCGGTCGTGCCGGTGCCCGGCGCGCTGGCGAGGGTCACGTCGCCACCCATGCGGCGCACCGCCCAGCGCGCGATGGCAAGGCCGAGGCCCGAGCCGCCGCGGGCGCGCGAGCGCGACGGGTCGCCGCGGTAGAAGCGGTCGAAGACGTGGGCCAGCACCTCGGGCGGGATCCCCTCGCCGTGGTCGGTGACCGTGATCTCACTGCGGCGGGCGCCGGTGGCGACCGTGACCCGCACGCGCGACCCGGCCGGCGAGTGCTCGATCGCGTTGCGCAGGATGTTGGCCAGCGCCCGCCGCAGGTGGCCGGGGTCACCGGTGGCTGGAGCGTGGCCGCCGGCGTCGAGCTCGAGCTCGACGCCGGCGGCCCCCGCCAGGCCGCGCAGGCTGGCGGTCGTCTCGCGAGCGAGCGGCTCGAGATCGAGACGCTCGCTCGCGACAGGTTCCTCGCGGGCATCGATCCGCGACAGGGTCAGCAGGTCCTCGACCATGGCGCCCATCCGGTCGACCTCCTCGAGCCCGCTGACCAGGGACGGCCGCGCCTGGTCGCTGAGCGCCGGGTCGCGCAACGCCACCTCGAAGTCGGCCTTCATCACGGCCAGCGGCGTGCGCAGATCGTGCGAGGCGTCGGCCACGAACCGCCGTTGGGCGGCCACGCTCTCGCGGATCGGCTTGAGCGTGCGGCGCGCGTAGAGCAAGCCGCCCACGCCGACGGCGACGACGATCACGCCGTCGAGCGCCACGAGCCGCCAGCGCAGCTTGCCGAGCGAGCGGCTGACGTACTCGCTCTCCGTCTCGCCGTCGCCCGGCGTGCGGGCGGCGGCGTTGCGGATGTCGGTGCGGAACGTCAGGTACATGAAGATGCTCGAGACGATCACGAGCACGATCACGATGCCGGCGAACAGCAGCGCCAGGCGGGTCTGGGCGCGGGCGAAGACGTCGGGGGCGGCCGGCTCAGCCACGGCGACCGCCGTCGTCGGGGCCGGCCGCCCCGGCCGACCCCACGGCCCCGGCGGCCAGCACGTAGCCCACGCCGCGCACCGCCCGGATGAGGCTCGGCTCGCCCGGCCGGTCGAGCTTCTTGCGCAGGCGGCCCACGTAGACGTCGACGACGTTCGAGAACGCGTCGGACTCGTCGTCCCAGGCGTGGTCGAGGATCCAGTCGCGGCTCACGACCTGCCCCGCGCGACGCATGAGCAGCTCGAGCAGGCCGTACTCCTTGGCGCTGAGCGCGACCGGCTCTCCCCCGCGCCGCACCTGTCGGGTCGCCGGGTCGAGCGCCACGTCGCCGACGGCGAGCACCGGGGGCAGCGCCTGTCGCGGGCGCCGCAGCAGCGTGCGGAGGCGGGCCAGCAGCTCCTCGAAGGCGAAGGGCTTGACCAGGTAGTCGTCGGCGCCGCTGTCAAGGCCCGCGACCTTGTCGGTCGTCGCGTCGCGCGCCGTCAACATCAGGACCGGCACGGTGACCCCCCGGTCGCGCAGTTCGCGACAGAGGGTGAAGCCGTCGACGCCGGGCAGCATCACGTCGAGGACGATGACGTCGAAGGGGTGACCGGCGTCGATGGGCTCGCCGCGCGCCGCCGCCAGGCGGCGGCGCGCGGCGAGCCCATCGTGCAGCACGTCGACCGCATAGCCTTCGGTCTCGAGACCGCGCTTGAGCGTGGCGGCGAGCTTGACGGTGTCTTCGACGATCAGGATCCGCATGGCCTCCGGCGTCCTCCTGTCGGTGGTCGCGCCAGGTGCAACCTTCCCGTTTCGGGCACCGCCGAGTCCCACGGGTGCGGGCGTGCCTGGAGCGCGGGCGCATCTCCCGGCTCGTCCGCGCCACCCCGCCGTCGTCCAGGCGGTCGCGCCCTCGCGCGCCGGCTCGCGTATGATGCGCAGTGACCGCCAACCTCCGCCAAAGGAGTCAGCCACGGAGCGCAAGGTCGAGGGCACGCAGAACGTCAGCCGCATGTGCCTGGTCTGCGGGACCGAGAACGCGCTGGGGCTTCATGCCCGCTTCTTCGAGCTCGAGGGCGGCGAGGTCGTCGGCGTGTTCACGCCGCGTCCCGAGCACCAGGGCTATCCCGGGCGCCTGCACGGCGGCGTCGTGGCGGCGATCCTCGACGAGACGGTCGGCCGCGCCGTCAACGCCATCGGCCCGGGCACGTGGGGCGTGACCGCCGAGCTCACCGTCCGCTACCGGGCGCCCGTGCCGATCGACCGCGAGGTGCGCGCCGTGGGCCGGATCACGCGCGACGCCGGCCGGCTGTTCGAGGGCCACGGCGAGATCGTCGTCGACGGCAAGGTGGCCGCCGAGGCACGGGGCAAGTACGTGCGCCTCCCGATCGACGACATCGTCGACGAGGAGTTCACGAAGCTGAACTGGTTCCCCGACCCTTGCGAGGCGCCCGACTCGATCGACGTGTAGGCGGAGGGGCGCCGAGCCGTGAACTGGCAGTTCGACCCGCCCGGTGAGCCCGGACCGCCGGCGGCGGCCCCGCGACCGCCCGCGCCCGGAGCAGTCCCGCCGCCCGAGGCCGGCGAGCGGCCGGCGGCCCGGCCCGATGTCGACGCGCTCTTCGAGCAGGCGCGCGCATCGTCGGGCCGCCGCGCCGGCCGCCGGTCCTGGTCGCCCGACCCCGACGGGCTGTGGAGCACCACCCTGCAGTGGGTCGTCGCCGCCGCCGTGACCCTCTTCCTGGCCTGGGCCACCTACGCCCACGGCGGCTGGGTGCTGATCCTCTCGAGCTTCGACCTCGGCGTCCACGAGTTCGGCCACCTGGTCTTCTTCTGGGCGCCGACGCTGTGGGTGCAGGCCGCGGGGTCGTTCATGCAGGTGTTCCTGCCGCTGGCGCTGGTGGCGTACTTCCTCTGGCGCCGCGACCGCTTCGCGGCGATCCTCATGATCGCCTGGGCGGCCGAGTCGCTGGACAACGTGTCGGTCTACATCGGCGACGCGCGGCGCATGGAGCTGACCCTGTTCAACGACGACGGCTCGGGCTCGGGCCACGACTGGCACAACATCCTGAGCGAGCTGCACCAGCTGCCCCGGACCGACGTGCTGGCGCACTTCGTGCGCGCCGCGTCGGTCCTCCTCTTCCTCACCGCGCTCGGCCTCTCGCTGTACTGGCTCGTGCGGTCGCGGCGGGCGCGGCGGGCGGCGTAGCTCCCGCCGCGCCCGGGTACGGCTAGCCTGACACCGGCCGGCGCCCGCCGGCGGGCGCCGGCAAGGAGGCTGCTGCCATGAAGATCGGGATCGTAGGCTCGGGCGCCGTGGCCCAAACGCTGGGGACGAGGCTGGCGGAGCTCGGCCAGACCGTGATGATCAGCTCACGCGACACGGGCAGGGGGAAGGACCTGGGCGAGCGCGGCGCGCTGCCGTCGGCCGACGAGTGGGCGGCGGCCCAGCGTGCCGCCGGGCGCGAAGCGGCGGCTGGCAGCTTCGACGCCGCCGCCGTCTTCGGCGAGCTCGTCATCGTGGCCACGCCGGGCCTGAACGCGCTCGACGCTCTGGCCACCGTCGAGCGGGCCGCCCTCGACGGCAAGATCGTGGTCGACCTCTCGAACCCGCTCGACTTCTCCCACGGGATGCCGCCGATCCTCGGCGTGTGCAACACCGAGTCCATCGGCGAGCGCGTCCAGGCCGCCTTCCCCGAGGCGCGCGTCGTGAAGACGCTGAACACGGTCAACGTGGGCGTGATGATCGATCCCGGCGCGCTCGGCGAGGACACGCACCTGTTCGTCGCCGGCAACGACGCCGAGGCGAAGCGCTGGGTGACCGAGCATCTCCTCATGGGTCTGCTGGGCTGGAAGCTCGTGCTCGACGTCGGCGACATCACGGCCGCCAGGGGGTTGGAGATGTACCTGCCGTTGTGGCTGCGCCTGTTGCGCGCGACCGGCACCGCCATGGTGAACGTCAAGGTGGTCGCGGCGGCGTGAGAGACAAGGCGGCTGGTGAGAGCCAGCGGCGACGAGGGCGGCGGGGCCTGCAGCCCCGCCGCCCTCGTCCTCCCCGGCCGCCGTCGTCACACCGGCCGGCGGCCCTCCACCGTCAGAGCGACGTCGTCGCCAGGTACTGGTCCAGTACGTCGACGACCGTCCCGAGCTGCGTCTCGATGCGGCCCGGGTACCGGATCTCCCAGTAGGCGAGCGTGTCCTTGTTGGTATGCCAGATCACGCCGTCCTTGGTCGTGTTCTCGTAGCCGTCCTTGTCCCCGATGAGCCAGTTCGTCGCCTCGAAGTACACCCACGGGATGTGGCCGGCCTCGAAGGCATCGCTGTCGCTGAAGAAGGGCTCGGTCTCCCCGTACGGGATCGGCTTGTGGCCGTAGTCGGCGAGCGGCTTGCTGAGGCCCGGGTTGGTCATCAGCGGCGTGCCCTGCTGCCGGGCGATGCGCTGCAGCTGCAGCCGCGCGTCGAAGCTGACCGCGTTGCCGGGGCCGTTGTACACGCACAGCTGGTCGCCCCCGGCGGGGCTATCGAGGTTGACCGTCAGCGCGATGTCACCGCGCTCGGTCGGCGTCAGGTGCTTCACGTAGTAGGAGGAACCCTCTTCGCCGAACTCCTCACCGCCGAAGGCGATGAAGACCAGCGTGTCCGGAGTCGCCACCGACTGGAACCGGGCGGCCAGATCGAGCACGACGGCGACGCCCGTGGCATTGTCGGCGGCGCCGCGGTTGGTCGGGTTCGGCTGGCCGGCATAGGTCGCGAACGCCGAGTCATAGTGCGCACCGACGACGATCACCTTCGACGAGCTGCCCGGCTTGATCGCGATGACGTTGGCCGTCTCCCTCGTCTTGCCGCCGCCGACGAACGAGAAGTCTTGGACCTGGGGCGTGTAGCCGGCGGCCGTGAACTGGTCCGCGACCCACTGGGTCGCGGCCGCGCCGCCCGCCGTGCCGGCCACCCTGCGGCCGATACCGTCGGTCAGCCCGGCGAGGTACTCGTAGGCGGAGGCGCCGGCGGAGACCGTCGCCGGCGCCCCGCCGGCGCCGCCTCCGCCGGGCGACGCGGCCAGGCTCAGCGACGCCCACAGCGCCAGGCCGAGCAGCCCCGCGACGACCACCGCCAGCATGAGTCTCCTTCGATTCATGGCTTCCCCCTTGTCTCTCGATGGCTTCCGATGCCAGTCGGGGCCGGCGCGCAGACCACCCGGCCTGCGCGCCGGCCCCCGTGACCGCAGTCCCTCACGCGCCCCCGGCCAGCGTGGCGTGCATGGCGCGGGCCGCCCTGCGGCCCGCGCCCATCGCGCTGATCACCGTCGCCGCCCCAGTCACCACGTCGCCGCCGGCCCACACCCGCTCGCGCGAGGTCAGCCCAGTCTCCTCGTCGGCGACGATGTTGCCCCGCCGGCCCACGTCGAGTCCCGGCGTGGTCATCGGGATCAGCGGGTTGGGGCTGTTGCCGATGGCGCAGACCGACGCGTCCATCTCCATGACGAACTCCGAGCCGGGAATCTCGATGGGGCGCCGGCGGCCCGAGTCGTCGGGCTCGCCCAGCTCCATGCGGCGACACTCCACGCCGGTCAGCCAGCCACTCTCGCCGATCAGCTGCACCGGCAAGGTGAGGAGGTCGAAGATCACGCCCTCCTCCTCGGCGTTCTCGACCTCCTCGGCGCGCGCCGGCAGCTCGGCCTTGCCCCGCCGGTAAACGATGTGGACCTCGTCGGCGCCCAGGCGCAGGGCCGTGCGGGCCGAGTCCATGGCCACGTTGCCGCCGCCGAACACCGCCACCCGCGCCGAGCGCTTGAGCGGCGTGTCGAAGGCGGGGAAGCGGAAGCCGCGCATCAGGTTGCAGCGGGTCAGGTACTCGTTGGCGGAGTAGACACCGTTCAGGTTCTCACCGGGGATCTCCAGGAACCACGGCAGCCCTGCGCCGGCGCCGACGAACACGCCATCGAACGACTCCACCAGCGCATCGATCGTGCGTGTCTTGCCGACCACGAAGTCGAGGCGCAGGTCGACCCCGAGGCTGCGCACGTACGACACCTCGCGACGCACGATCGCCTTGGGCAGGCGGAACTCGGGGATGCCGTAGGTGAGCACGCCGCCGGCCTCGTGCAGGGCCTCGAACATCGTCACCTCGTAGCCCTTGAGCGCGAGGTCGGCGGCCACGGTGATGCCCGCCGGCCCCGACCCGACGATGGCGATACGCAGGCCGTTGAGGGGCGGGAGAGGCGGAGCCTCTCCCGCCCCGTCCTCCGCCTCGTGGTCGGCGACGAACCGCTCCAGCCGGCCGACCGCCACCGGGTCCCCTTTCTTGCTCAGCAGGCAGTTGCGCTCGCACTGCTCTTCCTGCGGACAGACGCGGCCGCAGACGGCCGGCAGCGCGTTCGTCTCCTTGACCTTGCGGGCGGCGGCGGCGAACTCGCCGTCGGCGACCAGGCCGATGAAGCCGGGGATGTCGATGCCGACGGGACAGCCCTCGACGCAGCCCGGCTTCTTGCAGCCCAGGCAGCGTCCGGCCTCCTCGCGCGCCAGTTCCGGCGTGTAGCCCAGCGCCACCTCGTCGAAGTTGCGCACGCGCTCGAACGGCTCCTGCTTGGGCATCGGGCGTCTGACGTAGTCGACGGGGCTCACGTTCGCCGCTCCTAGAAGTGCGACGTGCAGCCGCTGCGGTGCAGCGGCTCCACCTCTTCGGCGCTGTAGCCCTCGCGGCGGGCGAGGAACTCCTCCCAGTCCACCTCGTGGCCGTCGAACTCGGGCCCATCCACGCAGGCGAACTTCGTCTCTCCGGCGACCGTCAGACGGCAGACGCCGCACATGCCGGTGCCGTCGATCATGATCGGGTTCATGCTGACGATCGTCTTGACGCCGAGCGGCTCGGTCTGGCGCGCCACGGTCATCATCTGGAAGGTGCAGCCGTGGACGATGACGCGGTCGGGCTGCACGTCTTCGAGAGCGAGGATCTCGGCCAGGCGGCTGACGTGCCCTTTGTAACCGCGGCTGCCGTCGCGGGTGACGACGATGACCCGCTCGCACACCTCGGCCAGGCGGTCCTCCCAGTAGAGCAGGTACGAGCTGCGCGCCTCGATCAGCGCCACCACGCGGTTGCCGGCGGCCCTCAGCGCGCGGGCGATCGGCAGGATGCTGCCGATGCCGTAGCAGCCGCCGACCACGAGCACCGCGCCGAAGCGGTCGATCTCGGTCGGGTTGCCGAGCGGGCCCGCGTAGGAGGGTACCTCGTCGCCGCCCTTCAGCCGCGCCAGCTTGGCCGTCGAGGCGCCGACCTGCACGAACACCGAGCTGACCGTGCCGGCACTCACGTCGGTGTCGGCGATCGTCAACGGGATCCGCTCCCCCTGCTCGTCCGGGCGCAGGATCACGAAGTTGCCCGGCAGCGCCGACTCGGCGACCTCGGGCGCCCGCACGGTCAGCAGGTGGACGTTGGGGACGAGCATGCGCCGCTCAACGACCGGGACCACGGGCGCCTCCCTTCGAGATCCGCGCCCTGACCGGCGCCGTCCCGAACCCGGCGCCCTCGGCGCCGGCCAGGTAGGCGGCGCCCCGGGGGCACCCGGGATCGGGCCGCGCGGCGAAGACCGCGGCGCGGCCCTCGACCTTGACGGTCACCGGGTCGTCCGGTCCGACGCCCAGCCGCGCCAGGTCGTCGGGGTTCAGGCGCACGCCATCCTCGAGACGGAGCTCGTCGAGGCCCTCGACCACGGCGGCAAGGTCGATGCCGCGATGACGGAAGGCGCCGTGCTCGGGCACCAGGACGAAGCGGCCCGCGCCCGCGACGGCGCTCGCCGGCGCCGTGTCCGGCGGGCTGCCGAACGGCGTCATGCGGCGCGGCGCCCGGTCGCCCTCGGCCGGCCGGCCCGGTACCTCGGCGCGCATCGCCCTGCGGACCCCGGTGACGCTGGCGAAGCCCGCGCCGCGCCGCTTCAGGCGCCGCGCGAGCTCCGCGAAGACCCACCAGTCGGGGCGGACGGAGCCGGCGGCCGCGCCCCCGGCGGGCCTTCCGGAAGCGGCCCGCTCCACCCCGACCAGCTCCTGGACGCGCCCCTCGATGCTGGTGAGCGTACCGTCGGCCTCGGCGAACGAGGCCGCCGGCAGGAACACGTCGACGTCGAAGGGCGGCAGGTAGAGGTCCTGGGCGATCACGACCTCGGCCTCGGGTCGCGTGGCGAAAGGCGTTTCGCCGACAAGGTAGAGGACGCGGGGGTGCTGCCCGGCCTGGAGCCGGCCGAGCGTGAAACCGGAGCCTTCGCCCGGCCGGGGGCCGGGCAGCACCCCCGCGAGCGCGCCCAGCTCCAGCGCGCCGCGGGTGTTGGCGCCGTGGACCAGCGGTAGGACGGTCACGCCGTCGCGAGCGGCGACGGCCAGCAGGGCGGCCGCCAGATCCTGCGCGCCGGGGCACTCGAAGACGCGCGGCCCGGCGACGACCGCCAGCGTGCCGTCGCCGCCCCACGCGCGCACCTCGTCGGTCAACGCCGTCGCCTCGCCGCCCGGCGCGGTGCGCCGCCAGCGATGGGCCATGCGCGCCAAGTTCGATTCGCGGGCGTCGACGGCGACCAGGGTGGCGCCGCGCCGCAGGGCGCGGCGCACCTGTACCCCCACGACCGAGAACGAGAAGCGCGTGTCGAGACCGGCGACCAGCACCGTGTCGGCGACGGCGACGGCCCCAATCGAGACGGGCAGCGAGAAGAGGTGCGACCACAGCGCCGGCCCACCGGGCAGCGACCGGCGGGCGCTTGAGTCGATGCCCTCCGACCCGAGTCCGGCGCGCACGAGGCGCTGGGCGGCGTAGAGGCCCTCGTTCGACAGGTCGCCCGAGACGAGCGCCAGGAGCTCGTCGGGGGCGACCCGCCCGAGAGCGAGGGCCGCCGCGCCCAGCGCCTCGTCCCAGTCCACGACCCGGAAGTAGCCCCCTTTGCGCAGCATCGGCTTGCGCGCCCGCGCATAGTGGTGGGTCGCCTCGGGCAGGCAGAACCGCCCGCGCACGCAGAGCTGGCCGTCGTTGATCTCGGGGTCGGGCGCTCCTCGCGCGGCCGACAGCCGGGCGTCGCCGTGGGCGAGCTCCAGGCGGCATCCCAGACCGCAGAACGGGCAGGTCGAGGTCTCGACGCCGTCCGGCCTGCCATCCCACTTCGAGACCTTGTCGGCCAGCGCCCCCGTCGGGCAGACCGACACGCAGGCGCCGCAGAACTCGCAGCCGGCGTCGACGTGCGAGGTGCCGAACGCCGGGCCGATCAGGGCCCGGCGCCCCCGGTACTTGAACGCCAGCACCGAGGTGCCGCGCACCTCGTGGCACATCCGCACGCAGCGCCCGCAGAGGATGCAGAGGTTGTAGTCGCGGTCGAAGAACGGGTCGTCGTGCTCGGCCTCCAGGCCCCTGTAGGTGACCGGGAACTCGATCTCCTCGAGTCCCACGAGGTCGACCACGTGCTGCAGCTCGCACTCACCGTCGTTGGGACAGCTGCGACAGCCGGTCGTGACGCCGGCCTTGCGGATGGTGGTCAAGCTGCGCCGGCAGTCGTCCTGCTCGCCGCAGAACAGGCAGCTCGAGGGATGCTCCGACAGGATCAGGCTGAGCACGTCCCGGCGCAGCTCGCGCAGCTCCTCGGTGTCGGTCGTCACCTCCATGCCGTGGGTCACCTCGGTGCTGCAGGCCAGCGGATGCCCGCGCATCCCCTCGATCTCCACGGCGCACAGCCGGCAGCCGCCGAACGGCGACAGCTCCTCGTGCGAGCAGAGCGAGGGGATGTCGATCCCGGCGCGCTCCGCCGCCGCGAGCACCGTCGTCCCCTCCGGGACCGACACGTGGTGACCATCGACGCGCACGCGCGCCAGACGGGTGGCGGTCCCCGTGGCCGGCTCAGCGCGCATGGCGGCCTCTCGACTCGATGACGATGGCGTCGCCGGCGATCGCGTCGAAGCGGCAGACCTCGTAGCACGAGCGGCACTTGATGCACTTCTCGGTGTCGACGTTGTGCGCCTCGGCCCGCGGCCCCGTGATGGCGCCGGTCGGGCACACCTGCACGCAGCGCTGGCAGCCGGTGCAGCGGCCGGGGATGATGCGATACACGACGAGGTCGCGGCAGACCACCGCGCGACACCGCTTCTGCTCGATGTGCTCCAGGAACTCGTCGCGGAAGTAGCGCAGCGACGAGAGCACCGGGTTGGGCGCCGTCTGCCCGAGGCCACAAAGGGAGCTGGCCTTGACGACGCGGGACAGCCGCTCGAGGCGGTCCAGGTCGGCCAGCTCGCCCTTGCCGGTGCAGATCCGGTCGAGGATGTCGACGAGGTGCCCCGTGCCCACGCGGCAGGGGGCGCACTTGCCGCACGATTCGTCCTGCGTGAACTGAAGGAAGAAGCGGGCGAAGTCGACCATGCAGGTGGAGTCGTCGACCACGACCATGCCGCCGGACCCCATCATCGACCCCGCCGCGGCGAGGCTCTCGTAGTCGATCGGATCGTCGAGCAACTCGGCGGGCAGGCAGCCTCCGGAGGGTCCGCCGAGCTGCACCGCCTTGAACTCGCGGCCGGGCAGCATGCCGCCGCCGATCTCGAAGATGACGTGGCGGAGCGTGGCGCCCATCGGTACCTCGACCAAGCCGCCGTTGGCCACCTTGCCAGTCAGCGAGAAGATCTTGGTCCCCTGTGAGGACGAGGTGCCCTCCGCCGCGAACGCCTCCGCGCCATGGTTGATGATCCAGGGTACGTTGGCGTAGGTCTCGACGTTGTTGATGTTGGTCGGCTTGCCGAACAGGCCTTCCACCGCCGGGTAGGGCGGGCGCGTACGAGGCATCCCGCGACGGCCCTCGATGCTCGCCATCAGGGCCGTTTCCTCGCCGCACACGAACGCGCCCGCCCCCTCGGCGATGGTGACGTCGAAGGCGAAGTTCGTGCCGAGCACGCGGTCGCCGAGGATGCCGCGCTCGCGCGCCTGCTCGATCGCCCGCCGCAGGCGGTCCACCGCGAACTGATACTCGTGTCGAACGTAGATGTAGCCCCGTTGAGCGCCGATGGCGAAGGCGGCTACGATCATGCCCTCGAGCACGACGTGCGGATCGCCTTCGAGGACCGAGCGGTCCATGAAGGCCCCGGGGTCGCCCTCGTCGGCGTTGCAGATGATGTACTTGACGTCGCCCGGGCTCGAGCGGGCGAAGCCCCACTTGGTCCCCGTCTTGAACCCCGCGCCGCCGCGGCCGCGCAGGCCCGACTCGGTGATCGTCTCGATGACGTCCTCGGGATCGTCGTCGGTCAGCACCCGTGCCAGGGCCTCGTAGCCGCCGTGTCCCAGGTAGTCGTCGATGGAGTAGGGGTCGATCCTGCCGTTCAGCGCGAGCACGCGCCGGCGCTGCCCCACGTAGAACGGGATGTCCTTCTCACGGGCGACGCGCTGCTTGCTGGCCGGGTCTTTGTAGAGGCGCGGCTGATAGACACCGTCGCCCACAACGCTCGCCTCGACGATCTTCGGGACGTCCTCGGGCCGCACGTGCGGATAGAACACGCCGGCCGGCCAGAGCACGACGATCGGCCCTTGCTCGCAGAACCCGTGGCAGCCGGTCTCGATCAGGCGATGCGTGCCGTCGAGGCCGCGGGCCGCGATCTCGTCGCGGAACGCGGCCGTCACGGCCGGACGCCCGGAGGCGTGGCACGCGGTGCCGGCGCAGATGCGGATCTCCGAGCGCGCGTCGTCGGTGACGTAGGCGCGAGGGTCACGCGCCCGCGCGAGCGCCTCCCCGACGCCGGCGACGACGGTCGCGGCCATCAGGCCGGCCCGAGGTCGGGAGCGCCGGCATCGAGCATCTCCTGCAGCCTGAGCACGCTCATCTGGCCGTGGATGTCGTCGTCCACCGTCACGACCGGCGCCAGCGCGCAGCAGCCGAGACAGGCGACGCGTTCGACGTCGTACTCCCCGTCCTCCGTCGTCCCGCCGGGTGTCACGCCGAGGCGCCGTTCCAGGGTCTCGAGCATCTGCACGCCGCCCTTGACGTGGCAGGCGGTGCCCAGGCAGACGCGCAGGTGGTGGCGGCCCGGCGGCGTGAAACGGAACTGAGCGTAGAAGCTGGCGACCCCGAAGACCTCGTTCTCCGACAGACGCAGCCACCGCGCGATGCGGAGCAGCGTGTCGGGAGCGAGGTAGCCGAGCGCCTCCTGGGCGCGCTGGAGGACCGGGACCAGGTCGGAGGGCTCGCCGTGTGGGCCTTGCAGGATCCCATCCCAAGGGTCCGGCGGCGCCGGGGGGCGCCTACGGGCGCCCCGCGGCGCCGCCACACTGGGCGACCGGGTCATCTCCGCCTACTTCGAGACCGTCAGGTGCCGCGCGATGTCGACGTACTTCTCGTGCACGCCGGCGATGATGTCCTGCGACTCCATCGAGGTGTACGCCTGTTCCAGCTCCTCGAGGTCCCGCTGGGTGAGCACGTGGCTGACCATCGGGAAGACGATCGTCTCCTCGAGCTCGATGTGGCGACGCATCTCGACGATGTAGGCCCCCAGCTCGTTGTAGAACTCGGCGCCGGGACTGGTGCCCGACTCGCGCGCCTTCTGGAGCCGCTGCTCGATCGAGTCGAACCGGGCCGACAGGGTGTCGTGATACTCGTTCATCTCGGCCAGCTCGCCTTCGTCCATGTTCACCCCGCGCTGGCCGAGCTTCGCGTAGAGCAGCTGCGCCTCCTTAGGCACGTGGCACTCGCGCGTGTAGAAGTGCAGGAAGTCGACCAGCTCGTCGAGCTTCTCGAGGTCGACGTCGTCGCCGCGGCGGATGGCGGCCACTTCGCGCTCGGCCGCGGCGAGCACCTCGAGCAGGACCTTGTGCTCCTTCTGCAGGGTCTCGGTGGGGCGGCCGACGAGCAGGTGCGCGAGTTCGGAGTACCTGTCGTGCACCCCCTCGGCCGCCTCGGCGGCGTCCTCCGACCCGAAAGCCTCTTCGAGCGCCTCCTGGTCCTCGTCGGTGAGCAGCCCGTTGGCGAGCGTGAACAGCAGTTCCTCCTCGCGCATCACGTGCGAGCGCATGAGGTCGAGGTAGTCCGTGAGCAGGTCGGCGAGCTCAGCCGGCGGCAGCGGCCCCTCCTTCTTGTCGCGCCGCAGCCAGTGCTCGACGTCGCGCAGCCGCGCCGTAAGCTCCCGGTGTTCGCGGATGAACTGGGCCAGGATGCCGCTGTCGGCGGGCAGGCCGCGCACCTGGAGGCGCGCGAACAGGTAGCGTTCCTCCTTGGGGTCGTGGCAGGCCTCGGCGAAGAACTCGAAGAAATCGACGACCTCGCCGACTTCCTCGGCCCGGTACTCCCCGGTGTCGTGGATGTACCTGACTTCCTGTTCAGCGGCCTTGGTGACGCGGAGCACGAGCGCATGCTCCTTGGCCAGGGTGTCAGTCGGTCGCATGGCCGCCTCCCTGCTCGTGATGCACGGACCCATGCGCGCCTGCCGTCGTCTGGCTCCTGGGCGACGGCGAAGCGCACGTCGTGTTGCCGAAGCTGCGTCGAGGCTCTGGGAGACCCTGTCCTCGTGCTCGGCCGCCTCCCCCATGTGACGGCCCGCACAACCAAGGATACCCCCGCATGCTTCGAGGTCAACAGGCTCGCCCGGCCATACGTTGTTCGCGCAGGCGTCGCAGCGGGTAGGCAGCGCCCAGCGCAGGCGACGACGGCGAGGTGTCCCATGACGAAGATCCCGAGCGAGCTCAGAGACCTCCTTTCCGGGGGCCATAACGTGTGGGTGGCGACGGTCGCCCCCGACGGCACCCCCAACGTCTCGATCAAGGGCAGCGGCGCCCTTCTCGACGACGAGCACCTCTACTTCGCCGACATGTTCAGCCACAAGACGCGCGAGAACCTGGAACACGACCCGCGCGTGGCGGTCGGCATCCACGACCCCGACCGCAAGCTCGCGATGCAGGTCAAGGGCACCGCCGAGCTGATCGACCACGGCGACGTCTTCGACCAGGTCAACGAGAAACTGCGAGCCATCAGCGAGGAGCTCCACCTGCCGCCGATGAAGTACGTGGTGCGCATCGCGGTCGAGTCGGTCTGGGACATGGGTCCGGGACCGCACGCCGGCGACCGCGTCGAGAGCTGAGGCGGGCGCGAGGGCGGGGCGGGCGCACGCCCGCCCCGCCCTCGCGTATGATGCGCGCATGGCCAGCGCCACTCCCCGCACGGCCGCCGTCCGGACCCTCCTCGTCCTGCTCGTCGTGCAGGGCATCGGAGCGGTCGGCGGCGGCGTCGCCCTCGTCGCCGGCCCCGACGGGGCCATCCTGCACATGCCGGCCGGGAACCTGCACGGGTCGCCGTTCCACGATTTCCTGATCCCCGGCATCGTGCTGCTGGTCGTTCTCGGCATCTGGCCGCTCGCCGCCGCCGCCGGCCTCTGGCGTCACCACGCCTGGGCCTGGTACAGCGCCTTCGCCATCGGCTGCGCCCTCATGATCTTCGAGGTCGTCGAGGCCCTGTCGATCCCCTTCAGCCCCTTGCAGCCCATCTACTTCGTGGTCGGCCTCGCCCTGGCGTCGCTGGCCCTGCTCCCGTCGGTCCGGCGCTTTGCCGGCCTGCGCCCGCTCGGCCGCTAGGGCATCGCGTCGCGAGGCGCCGGCGGGTAGGGCAGCGCAGCCCGGCGCCGAATCCCTACCCGTGACCGCGGTCTAACGGCCGGCCTCGGCGCGCCGATAAGACTTCTGGAGCTTCTGCATGAAGACACACGTGATCAAACCCGGTCCTGCACCGGCGGTGGCCGCCACGGCGGCCACCGCCGCCATCGTGCTCTGCCTGCTGTGCCTGCTCTGCCTACCGGCCGCCCCCGCCCGCGCCGACACGGTCGTGGTGACCGCCAAGCAGCCGACCACTCTCGCCGGGCTCGAGAAGGCGGCCTCGGCGTCGCGCACCCAGATGCGCCGGCTCGAGAAGCAGATGAAGGCGATCACGGCACGCTACCAGGCCGCCCAGGGCCGCCTCGACGCGCTCAGCGCCGAACTCGGCCAGACCCGCCTCGAGCTCGCCCGCGCGCAGGCCGACCTCGACCGCCAAGCCGAGCTGATCGGCACCCGCCTGAAGACCATGTACAAGACGGGGACCTTCACCTGGATGGACGTGCTCGACAACACCGCCTCGCTCACCGACCTCCAGAGCGAGATGGACTTCTTCAGGCTCATCTCCGAGCAGGACCGGCAGAACGGCAGCGACCTGGCCCGCGTCAACGCCCAGATCGCCCAGCTCGAGAAGGACCAGGCCGACCAGCGAGAGGCCACGGTCCAGGTGACGGCCGAGATCGACACCCAGCGCATGGCGATGAAAGACAAGATCGCCCAGCGGCAGGCGATCCTCGACGACCTCGTGACGAAGATCAAGAAGATCCTCGCCCGCCGCCCCCACGACGCGCTCGTGGCGCCGGTCCACGTGACCGGCGGCTTCACGCCCGTCACCTGGGCCAACAAGCTCCTGCAGCTCCTGGGGATGCCCCTGACGTCGGACAACCTCGCGGCCCTGGTCGCCTGGGAGATGGCCGAGGGCGGGCACTGGCACAACACGGCTCACTACAACCCGCTGAACACGACCCAGCCGATGCCCGGCGCGACCGCGATGAACTCGGTCGGGGTCAAGGCCTACACGAGCTGGTCGCAGGGCTTCGAGGCGACGATCATCACGCTGCACAACGGACGCTACGGCGGCATCCTCGCGGCCTTGCGGGCCGGGGACGACGCCGTGGCGGTGGCACACGCCGTCGCCCTGTCGCCCTGGGGTACCGGCAACTTCGCCGGCCTGATCAAGTAGGAAGTCCCCCGGTTCTCAGCTGCCGGCGGTCTTTCCGGCCTCGCGCAGCATCTCCCGCAGGTCGCGCGCGCTGAACTGCGTCAGGCGGTGGGCGACGGCGGTGGGGCGCAGGAAGGGCGGGACGTAGTCTTCGACAGCTTCCTGCGCCCCGCCGGCGCGCACGAAGACGTAGCCGGTGTGGTTGCCGACGCGGCAGCCCCACTCGTAGGCTTCCTGGAACCCCGGTCCCTGGTTCAGGGTGGCCTCGATCGCCTCGAGGCAGCGCCCGGGGTCGTGCGGGACGACGACGAGGAAGCGGGCCATGGTCCTCCTGAGGACGGATGATAGCCCTTGCCCGCCGGCGTGCCGGGGCAAACCGGAACGGCCGGGCAGAGCGTGTTGCCTCACGTTCCCCGCCGGGAAGCATGAGGTCGTGCGACCCTCCTTCGACACGGCGACGGTGGCAGACTCGATGTTCGCCGAGGCGCGCCACATCATCGCGGTCGCGGGCGAGCGCGACGTGACGCTGCGCCTCACCGGCGGTCTCGCCGTGCACGCGCTCGCCCGCGACCGCGCCTTCTCGCTGCGCCCCTACCGCGACATCGACGTCGTCGGCCTGCGCCGTCAGGCGAAGCGGCTCGCGAACGTCTTCCGCGAGCTGGGCTACGAGGAGAACGCCTTCGTGCGGCTGGGCAGCGCCGGCCAGGCGGTCCAGTTCTATCGCGACTGCACCCACGCCGGCCCGGAGGCCGCGATCCACACCGACGACCGCGTCGACGTGTACCTCGACGCCGTGCGCCTCGACCACACCCTCGCGCTCGCCGACCGGCTCCCCGACGCCGCCGGCACGGTCGCGCCGACCGATGTGCTGCTGCTCAAGTTGCAGCGCACGCGGCCCGACCCCGACGACCTGCGGGACGCGGTGGCGCTGCTCAAGGACCTCGAGCTCGACGGAGGCGAACGACCCGGGGCGGTCGACGCGCAGCGCATCGCCTGCCTGTGCGCCCGCGACTGGAACCTCCACCACGACGTGACTCACTCGCTGGACGCGGTGCTCGAGGCGCTGCCCGGCCTCGACCTCGGCGACGGCGACGCGACGAGGGTCGCCGGCGCCGTCGCCGAGCTCGGCCGGGCGATCGCGCGGCGCCGCAAGACGACGCGCTGGCGGCTGCGCTCGGTGGCCGGCGAGCGCCTGCCCTGGAGCGACGCGGTCGACGACCGCGACGGCGCGCGCATCGGCCTGCTCGAGGGCACGCCCACGAGCAGGACCGGCTAGCGCGCCGTCGCTCCGCCGGCACGGCGCCCCCAGGGCTGGGGCCGGGGGAGCCGTTGCGATACGCTTGCCCGGCCATGGAGGCAACGCACGCATGAGCCTCGAGCTGCGTCGGGTCGTGGGCCTGCCCGAGTTCGTGTTCGACCGCGTCGCGGGCTGGAAGGCGCAAGCGGAGCGGAACGGCTTCGAGGTCGTCGACTTCGGCATCGGCAGCCCCGACCGTCCCGCGCCGCCGCCCGTCGTCGAGCGCGCCGTCACGGCCCTGCGCGACCCTGCGACCCACGGCTACCCCGTATCGGCCGGCATCCCCGAGCTTCGGTCCGCGCTCGCCGCCTGGTACCGGCGGCGCTACGACGTCGTGCTCGACCCCGACGCACAGGTGCTGGTCACGTGGGGCGCGAGCGAGGCGATGACCCACCTGCCGTGGGTCCTGCTCGAGCCCGGCGACGCCTGCCTGGTGCCGTCGCCCTGCTACCCGATCCACCACTACGCCGTCCTGTTCTCGGGCGCGAAGCCCGTGCCGGTCGAGATCGATCCTCGAGGCGACGTCGCCGCCGCGCTCGAGCGCGCCCTGGCCGGCGCGCAGGACGGCGGCGCGGGGGCACGCCCCCGCGCCGCCGTCCTCAGCTTCCCCCACAACCCGACCACGCGCTGCGTGGAGCTCGCCGACCTCGAGCGGCTGGTCGCCGTGGCCCGCGCCCACGACCTGGTCCTCGTCCACGACTTCGCCTACGCCGAGATCGGCTTCGACGGCTACCGGCCGCCGAGCGTGCTGCAGGTGCCGGGCGCGGCCGACCTCGCGGTCGAGCTCGTCTCGCTGTCGAAGAGCCACAACATGGCCGGCTTCCGGCTTGGCTTCGCGGCCGGCAACGCCGAGGTCGTCGGCGCCCTGCGGCGGCTCAAGAGCTTCCTCGACTACGGCGTCTCGACGCCGGTGCAGCTCGCCGGCCTGGCCGCGTTCGAGGACTGCGACGCGTTCGGAGCCGGGATGGCGGCCGTCTACCAGGCGCGCCGCGACCGGCTCTGCGACGGGCTGGCCGCCTGCGGCTGGCCCGTCGCCCGCCCGCGCGGCAGCATGTTCGTCTGGGCGCCGGTGCCTGGGCGGTTCGCCGCGGCCGGCTCGCTGGCCTTCGCCCGCCACCTGCTCGAGGCGGCCCACATCGCCGTCTCGCCGGGCGTCGGGTTCGGTCCTGCCGGCGACGGTCACGTCCGCTTCTCGCTGGTGCAGGACGACGCGCGCATCGACCAGGCGCTCGAGGGCATCGCGCACGCCCTCGTCGAGCCGCTCGTCGGGCGGGCCGGCTGATGCACGGCTGCGCGGGCGATCCTTGCGGTCTCATCGTACGGCGGCACGAGTCTTCAGCGAGCCCGGCGTGCTGCCGATTCCATGATCAGGACACGAAGCCGGAGGCCGCTGCATGAGCTACTACAAGCCCAAGTTCCCCAAGGCGAAGCTTCACGAGGTGGTGACGCGGTACATCGCCAACATGCGCCAACTCGAGCGCGAACCGAACTGCGACGTCCTCTTCAAGGATACCGGCCCCCTTCCCGCCGAAGGCCGCGACACGCGTGGCTGGCTGCTGCGCGACCCCCAGGCGGGCTCCGACGGGCACCGCTGCCTCCTGCTCAACGACGGCGACGTGTGGCGCGAGGTCGAAGGGGCCGCAGGCACCCCGACCGCCGGTCAACGCACCTGGCTGAACGCACCGGACGACGACGCCGTCATGCTGCTCAACCGTTCGCTCACCAACGCCCGCATGGGTGGCGACGGGTTCCTCGAACCGCCCGAGCAGGTGAACCTGCACGTCGTGGACGACCGGCGGGGGTCCGGCGTCGACGAACCGTACGGCGGGCCGGAGCGGCGCACGCGCGGGTAGGCCGGGCGGCTCGTCCCCGGTGCACGAGAAGGCGAGGGGCGGCGGCGCTGCGCGCCGCCGCCGGCCCCGCCGCGCCCCGACCCGCCCTCAGACCACCGGCGCCAGCAGCCCCGCGTGGTCGCGGGCGCGGCTGTACTCGGAGTCCATCTCCAGCACGCCACCGGGGAACTCGTACTCCTTCATCAGCCCCACGTAGTCGTCGGCCCCGAAAGACTGCGGCACGTGCACGCCGCCCTCCGGGTTGCCCTTGTAGCCCTGCAGCTTGCCGTGGGCGAGCAGCTCGAGGGCGATGTTGGCGGTGAACGCGGTCTGTGCGACCACGCTCTGGGTGCCGTACTTCGCCACGCACTCCTCGTTGTCGGCGACCTGGTACAGGTAGACCTGCCGCTCCATGCCGTCCTTGCGGCCCTTGACCCAGGTGCCGGCGCAGGTCTGGCCGACGTACTTCTTGCCGATCTCGTTCGGGTCGGGCGCCGCAGCCTCGATCACGTCGCGCGGCGCCACCTCGACCCCGCCGACCTTGATCTTGTCGACCTTGTGCATGTTGACCGACTTGAAGATCTCCATCGCCTGGATGAACTCGTCGCCCAGCGCGTACTTGAAGTTCGCCTTCTTGACGCCCTTGAGCAGCTCGTGGGTGCGCCCGATGGCGATGACCTCTTCGTGCTCGACGTGGGCGCACTCGACCCAGCCGATGCCCTCGGGAAGGTAGAACGGCTCCGGCTCGGAGAGCGGCGGCACGGTGTAGAAGCCGCGGTCGAGCTCCCAGCAGACGGCCGGGTTGGTGCACTCCTCGATCGTCATCCAGATCGAGAAGCCGAAGCTGATGCCGGTCGCGCCGGGGATCTCGAGGTTGGCGCCGTCGCGGATGCCGATCATGTCGATCTCGTCGAAGAAATGGTCGGCCGCGTAGCGGCAGAACCAGTCGGCCATGCCGGGCTCGACGCCCCAGCCGGCCAAGGCGAGCTTGCCGATCTTCTCGAACTCGGGGCTGAGGGCGAACTCCTCCTCGCCCAGCTTCTTGGTGCCGCACTTGTTGAACGGGTCGGTCGGGTGCCGGTTCGAGAGCGAGGTCGAGGCGTCGAGGTGGTGGACCTCCGCCTTGAGCGCCGCGTCGAGCGTGAACACGTTGTACTTGACCGGCAGCAGGCTGCAGAGGATGTCGGCGTCGTACTTCTTGACCAGGGCGACGACCGCGTCGACGTCGGCCGCGTCGACCTGCTCGGCGGGGAACCGCTTCTCGTCGCCCAGGCGCGCGCTGCAGGCCTGCGCCCTGGCGAGGTCGTAGTCGGCCATGACCATCGTCTCGAGCCACTCGGCCCGGGGGTCGCGCCGTCTGAAGATCGCCGCCATGGACTCGCCGACGCCGCCGCTGCCCACACACACTACCTTCATGTCAGCTCCGTTCCGGTGAGGGCGCCCGTTCGGCTCGGGCGGGCGCCGCCGGCGGCGCCCGCCCCCGGGGCCGCTTCGTGCGCGGTCCCGCGTCCCTCGTGGCCGCAGGCTAGAATAGGGTCCCGAAAAGTCAACACACGAAAATGGGGGGCCGGTGGGACCGAACGACGAGGGCGTGACCGCCGGGGGCGGCGACGAGGGCCGGCCCCGCCCGCGGGGCCGGCCGAAGAAGTCGGTCCCCGTCTCCGACGCCGGCGGGCTCTCCATCGAGAACCCGACCGAGGCGCTGCCGCCGGCGGCGCGCGGCATCCTCGAGGCCGCGCGCGAGGTGCTCGCCGAGCGCGGCCTCGAAGGGCTGACCGTCGAGGCGGTCGCCAACCAGGCCAACGTCAGCCGCACCTCCATCCCCTACCACTTCGGCAGCCGCGCCGGTCTGGTGGCGATCCTCGTCGACTCGCTGTTCCACGACTTCGCGGTCGAGATCTGGCAGCGCCAGCAGGCGCATCCCGGCGAGCGGGGCCTGGACGACTTCCTGGAGATGGTGCGCCACGAGTGCGCCGACGTGCGCGGCCAGCAGGACTTCTTCGAGCTCGTCGTCTATGCCATGCGCGACGCCGAGGTCCGGCGCCGGGTGGCGGCGCTGTTCGCCGACTACCGGCGGCTCAACCTGCACCTGGCGGGGGTGGACGCGGACGGGGCCGACGGCGCGCGGCTGCGCCGGCTCACCGCCGTCGGCGCCGTCCTGCAGGCCCTGACCGACGGGCTGGCGCTGCAGGCCGTGTTCGACCCGGCCTTCGACCTCCAGGCTGCGATCGACGCGGTGCAGGCGCTGCTCGGGCCGACGCTGGGAAAGGCGACCGCGGAGTAAGAGACGCGGCGGGCGGCGGCGCGGCGCTCCCGCGCCGCCGCCCGCCGCGCTACGTGTCGAAGCCCAGGCCCAGCCGGTCGAGCGCGCGCAACCACAGGTTGCGCGCGCCCTCGCGCGCATCGGCGCGACCCATCGACCACGAGGTCAGGCCGATCGCCCCGGCCCGCAGCGGCTCGGGCGGCCAGGGGATGGGCTTGGTCGTGGTGAGCCGCAGCCGGGTGAGCTCGCCGTCGCACCCGTCGAGGAGGTCGAGGGCGACCAGCGCTCCGAACCGGGTCTCTCCTACGCCCATGCCGGTGTAGCCGGCCGCGTAGGCCACGCGGCCGTCGTGGGACGTGCCCCAGAACGGGCAGAAGCGGGTGCAGGTGTCGATCACGCCGGCCCAGGCGTGCGAGAAGCGTAGGCCCTGCAACTGCGGGAACGTCTCGAAGAACTGCACGGCGAGCTTCTCGAAGGTCGCCGGACGCCGCTCGAGGTCGGGTGAGATGGCGCTCCCGAAGTGGTAGACGGCATCGTAGCCGCCCCACAGGATGCGGCCATCGGCCGTGCGCCGGTAGTAGTGGAAGCGGTTGCCGGCGTCGGAGACGCCCTGGTACCGGCGCCAGCCGACGGCCGCCCACTGCTCGTCGCTCAGCGGCTCCGTCATCAGGGCGTGGTCGTAGACGGGCACGATGCGCCGGCGCAGCGAGCCGACCAGCCCCGGGAAGGCGTTGGTCGCGAGCATCACGCGGCGGGCGCTCAGGGCGCCGCCGGAGGTCCGCAGGACCAGGGCGGCGCCCTGCCTGTCCATCGCTTCGACGCGCGTCCCTTCGAAGAACCGCACGCCGAGGTCGTGCGCGGCGCGCGCCAGCCCCCAGGTGAGCGCCGCCGGGTCGACCATGGCGCACTCGTCCTTCTTCCAGAGGCCGGCCAGGTAGGTCGGCGAGGCGATCTCGTCGCGCAACGCCGGCCCGTCGAGCCACTCGACCTCGTGGCCAGCGGCGGCCAACTCGTCGCGCGCCTCGGCCAGGTCGCCGACCTGCCACGGGGCGACGGCGACGTCGATCTCGCCCGTGCGGCGCCAGTCACAGTCGACGCCGTGGCCGCGCGACGGCGCGCTCCACCTCGTCGAGGTTCTCCATGCCCAGGCGCTCGAGCGTGTCGACCTCGTCCGGGAACCGTGCCAGCCCGTTCCCGATGCCGTGGGTCAGCGTCGCCATGCAGAAGCCACCGTTGCGCCCCGACGCCTCCCAGCCGACCCGCTCCGCCTCGAGCAGGACGACCTCGCGGTCGGGGTCGCGCTCCTTGGCCAGCAGGGCCGTCCACACGCCGGTCAGCCCGCCGCCGACGACCGCGAGGTCGCAGCCGTCGAGGCCGTCGAGCGGCGGGGCCGGCTCGGGGGCCGCCGGGCTGTCGAGCCAGAACGGCACCGGCCGCGCCCCATCGAGGGCGCGCAGGGCGGCGTCACGGTCGATCGAGGGCGGGACGGCGCCGGAGTGAAGGTGGAGCCGGGGCCTCGCCACGTGGCATCACTCCTTTCCGGAGAGGCGATCCTCCTGCCGTCCAGTGTGCGACGGATCGGCGCCGAGGGCCAGTCCGAGTGTCTGCTCGAACTTGCTCCGAACGAGCTCCCGATCTTCCTCAAAGTGCGGCCGCGTGGCCACGCCCCAGGTGAAGGGAGAGGGGGCGGGGCGGCTCGCGCCGCCCCGCCCCCTCGAAGGCGGTCACATCCTGGGGGGCAGGAATCGGACCGCCAAGGGCCGGCTAGCCGAAGAGCTCGGAGACCGCCTCGCGGAACACCGCCGTGTGGAGGTCCACGTCGGCCTCGCTCGTCGCCGGGCACATCAGCGCCATGTTGTGGAACGGGGTCATCAGGATCCCGCGGTTCACGGTATACAGATGCATGTACTCGTCGAGCCCGGCGTCGTGGGCGGCCGCCGACTCGGCGCCGCTGGCGGGCACCTCGGGCGTGAAGCGATACTCGGCCCGGGCGCCGACCTGGACGATGGTCCAGGGCACGCCGAGCTCGTCGAGCACTTCCTCGACGCCTTCGCGGTAGCGGGTGGCGAGCGCGAGCATGTGGTCGAACGCCTCGCGCGTCAGCACCTGCTCGAGCGTCGCCCGCGCGGCCGCCGTCGACAGGGCGTTGCCGGCGAGCGTGCCGCCGACGCCGCCCTGGTCGACCAGGTCGGCGTCGGCGTCGGCCAGGATCCGCTCGGCGACGGCGGCAGACAGGCCGTAGGCGCCGATCGGCACACCGCTGGCCAGTGCCTTGCCGATGGTCACGATGTCGGGCTTGAGACCCCAGGCGCCCGTGCAGCCGCCGTAGCCGCCGCTGAACGTGTGCGTCTCGTCGTAGATCAGCAGCGTGCCGGTCTCGCGGCAGACCTCCTCGACCTTCTTCAAGAACCCGGGCTGGGGCGGCACGATGCCGATGTTGGTCATCGCAGGCTCCATCAGCACGCAGGCGACGTCGCGCGGCGCCAGCGCCTCGCGCAGCGCCGCGATGTCGTTGAACTCCACGACCTTGGTCGTCTCGGTGGGGTCGACCTGGGGACCGACGTTGCCCGGCTTGGAGGCCGGACGCCCGTCGGGACCGACAACGATCACCGTCTCGTCGACACTGCCGTGGTAGCAGCGCGAGAACACCAGCACGTAGGGCCGCTTCTGGATCTGGCGGCACATGCGCAGGACGAACCGGTTGGCGTCGGTGGCCGAGAGCGTGAACTGCCAGTAGGGCAGCCCGAAGCGACGGCCGAGCTCGGCCCCGACCGCGGCCGCGTCAGCCGTGGGCAGCATGGTCGTCAGGCCGCCCTGCAGCTCCATGCGGCGCCTGATCGCGGCCACGACCGGCTCCGGAGAGTGCCCCGTCATGGCGCCGGTGTCGCCGAGACAGAAGTCGACGTAGGTGGAACCGTCGACGTCGGTGATGCGGTTGCCATGGGCCGACTCGAAGTACAAGGGGAATCCGCCGGACCAGATGCTCATCCAGCTCATCGGCACGCCGGCGAGCAGGGTCTCCCGAGCGCTGTCGAAGAACTCACGCGAACGCGGATGATCGTCGGCGTAGCGGGCGCGCTCGCGGTCGAGCAGCCGCGCGAGACGGGCGCGGTCGAGCTCGCGATACTCGTCGTCGTACTCGCGAGCGAGGTTGGTGTCACCCAGCATCATGGTCGTCTCCCAACGATCAGTGTGTGAAGAGCAAAACATTGAATGAGTGTTCAATGTTTGACCGAACATATACCCCGGACTATGGTGAGTCAAGCCGTTCGTGGAGGAAGGATGAAGCGAGCCGAACGTACGGAGCTGCGGCGCCGCGAGATCCTGGCGGCCTACTATCAGGCCCTGCTCGACGAGGGCCTGCAGGGTGCGTCGATCGCCAAGGTCGCGCAGCGGCTCGACGTCACCCCCAGCCTGCTCCTCCACTACTTCGGCACCAAGGAGCAGATGACGATCGCGCTCGTCGACTACCTGCTCGACGAGTTCCGCCACTCGTTCGCCGACCGGCTCGCCGCGATCGAGGACCCCGTCACGCGGCTGCGCACCATCCTCGACGCCCTGTTCAGCCCCGGGTACCACACGCTGCTCGACGACCGCGCCTTCTACGCCTGCTTCTACCTGAGCTTGCAGAACGACGAGGTCCAGAAGCGGTTCGCCGTGCTCGACGAGGCGACGATGCAGCTGGTCGAAGGGACCATCGTCGCCTGCATGGACGCGGGCGCGATCCCGCGCGGCGACGCGCGCGAGCTGGCGACGCTGGTCAACGTGCTGGAGGAGGGCTACGCCTTCCGCATCGGCGGCGACCCCGACGAGGCCGCCAAGACCGCCTTGGGCGACATGCTCAAGGGGAGGGCGGCGGCGCTGCTCGGGCTCGACGCCTGAGGATCAGGGCGTCGAGCCCGACTCTTCGCCGCCGCCCTCGAGCTTCGTGACCCGCCAGTCCCCGTCGCTGCCGCGGGTCATCTGGGCCGTCAAGTCGACCACGTCGCTCGTCGACGCGTCGACCCACTCGCCGTTCGCGTCCTGCTTCTGACCCCTGGCCCACTGCGTGACCGTGGCCGTGACCGTCGCCTGCGAGCCGTCCACCACGATCGTGTGGATGGTGACGTTGGAGACGCCCGCGCCCAGTGGGTAGTAGCCGGGGTCACTCTCGGCGGCGATGCCGCGGTCGAGGCCCGCCTTCGCCTGCACGGCGGCGTCGCCCGAGAAGTAGCGGGCGATGGTCGCCTCGGCGATCGCCCGCTGGTGCGCCAGCTCCGCCGCCGGCGGCGCGGCCGCGTTCTGCCCGGGGCCCAGCGGCTCGCGTGTGCCTGCCGGCGCCGTCACCGCCATCCGCGCCGCCATCGCCTCGCGGAACGCGATCTCCACTCTCGTATCTTGCGGTTGACAGCCGGCGGCCGAGATCAGCGCCCGGCCGAAGACCGCGAGCACAAGCGCCATGATGAGCAGGAGGGCCACACGCACGTCCCAGGCGCTGCGGGGGACGATCCAGGCGCCGATCCTTCGCGGGGCGCTCACGCAGGTCCGCCTGCCGCCGGCGAGCTCGTGACGCTCCGCGCGAACGCTGTCCCGGGAGACTGGGCAGTCGAACTCGTCAGGTCAGTGCGGTCGATGACGGTACTACAGGCCGGCAACCGGTGCATCGCACCCCTGTCGATGGAGGCTGTACGCAGGCGATTCTACTCTGGTCGCCCGGCGATGCGGCACCGGCCTCGGCGGCCCTCTACAGGGCGTCGAGCCCGGCGATCGCCAGCCAGATCGGACCCAGCCAGAAGTTCAGGCTGGACGACGGCGACGCGCTCGGCACAGGCGTGCTCGAGCTCGGGCTCCCCGACGGCGTCGGGGAGGCGCTCGCCGAGGCGGTCGGTGATGCGCTGGAACTCGGGGACGGACTGGGCGACGGCTTGGCGAACGTGCTCGGAGTCGCCGACGGCGTCGTCGACGGCGCCACCGTCGGCCGCACCGACGAAGGCGGCGAGGAGCTCGGTGTCGGATCCGCCGTCGCGCCGACGCCGACGATCTCGACGGCGACCGGCAGCCGCGTCAGCTGCGCGCCACCCGAGGCCGGCCTGACGTTGAAGGTGACCGTCCCCTGCAGGTCTGCAAGGGCCGTACCCGCGGGGACGCAGAGCTCGAAGGCGAGCTTCTGCGTCTGCCCGGCCGCCAGCGTCACGCCGCCGTGGATGATGTCGCCGTGAGCGTCGCGGAAGCCGACTCCCCGGACCAGCGTGGCGACCGGCCCGGAAAGGGTGAAGGTCAGCGTCGCGGCCCCGGAGCTCGTCGACGTCAGGTCGAGCACGTCGTCGTAGACGGCCTTCTCGGTCCCCACCACCTCATCCCCGAAGTCGAGGGAGAGGTTGCCCTGCTTGTCTGAGGTGGCGATCGGTGCCTGCTGGGGGCAGCCGGTGGTCGAGTAGTGGGTGGCCTGGGAGCTCCCCGGAGCGAAGCTCAGGCAGGGCTTCTGGGCCAGGACCTTCACGGTCATCGGGATGACGTGGCTCTCGGCGCCGCCGACCACGGCCACCGTCAGGCTGCCGGTGTAGGTGCCGGGGGCGGTCGCGGCCGGCACGACGATCTTGACCGCGACGCTGCGCGTCTGCTTGGGGTTGAGGGCGCCGCCGGTCTTGTCGGAGGCGAAGCCGACGCTGGCGATCAGGGGCGCGATCGCCCCGCTGGGCGTGAACGAGACCTTGAGCGCGGCCGGGGCCGAGGAGGTGATGCGGAAGACGTCCGACCAGCTGGTCTGGCTGCCCACCACCTCATCCCCGAAGTCGAGGGAGAGGTTGCCCTGCTTGTCTGAGGTGGCGATCGGTGCCTGCTGGGGGCAGCCGGTGGTCGAGTAGTGGGTGGCCTGGGAGCTCCCCGGAGCGAAGCTCAGGCAGGGCTTCTGGGCCAGGACCTTCACGGTCATCGGGATGACGTGGCTCTCGGCGCCGCCGACCACGGCCACCGTCAGGCTGCCGGTGTAGGTGCCGGGGGCGGTCGCGGCCGGCACGACGATCTTGACCGCGACGCTGCGCGTCTGCTTGGGGTTGAGGGCGCCGCCGGTCTTGTCGGAGGCGAAGCCGACGCTGGCGATCAGGGGCGCGATCGCCCCGCTGGGCGTGAACGAGACCTTGAGCGCGGCCGGGGCCGAGGAGGTGATGCGGAAGACGTCCGACCAGCTGGTCTGGTGCCCACCACCAGGTCCCCGAAGTCGAGGGAGAGGTTGCCCTGCTTGTCTGAGGTGGCGATCGGTGCCTGCTGGGGGCAGCCGGTGGTCGAGTAGTGGGTGGCCTGGGAGCTCCCCGGAGCGAAGCTCAGGCAGGGCTTCTGGGCCAGGACCTTCACGGTCATCGGGATGACGTGGCTCTCGGCGCCGCCGACCACGGCCACCGTCAGGCTGCCGGTGTAGGTGCCGGGGGCGGTCGCGGCCGGCACGACGATCTTGACCGCGACGCTGCGCGTCTGCTTGGGGTTGAGGGCGCCGCCGGTCTTGTCGGAGGCGAAGCCGACGCTGGCGATCAGGGGCGCGATCGCCCCGCTGGGCGTGAACGAGACCTTGAGCGCGGCCGGGGCCGAGGAGGTGATGCGGAAGACGTCCGACCAGCTGGTCTGGCTGCCCACCACCAGGTCCCCGAAGTCGAGGGCGAGGTTGCCCTGCTTGTCTGAGGTGGCGATCGGTGCCTGCTGGGGGCAGCCGGTGGTCGAGTAGTGGGTGGCCTTCGAGCAGCCGGGGGCGAAGTGGAGGTTGTCGCCCCAGGTGCCGGTCGAGATCGTGTTGCCGGCGACCGACGGTGACGTCGTCCACCAGGCCAGAGCCTGCGACACCCCCAAGACGACCACGAGCAGCGTGGCCGCCATGACTGCGACGCGCCGGCCAAGTGGCTTGCGGCGAGGCCGGCGATGCGCAACCTCGATCGGCAGGCTCGCCGGCCGCGCCGGGCCGGCACGCCGCCGCGCAGAGAGCTCGATTGGGATCGGCACCACGCGCGGCTTGGGGACAGCCGGGGGCCGCCACTCCATCGGAGCGACGACATCGTGCTCGAGCAGGTGCGACCGCAGGTGCCAGCGGTTGGCGAACGTCGCGCCGCAGTGCGAGCACACGAAGACGACCGACCCTGTCATCGGCTCACCGTCTTGACCACCCTGGTCTTTCGGCCTCATGTCCGGTCACCGGGCCACCGGGCGGGGCGGCGGCAAGCCGCCGCCCCGCCCGGCAAGGCGCTATCTCACCACCCGCCCGCGGCGTCGAACTGCTCGACCTGCTCACCGTGCAAGTTGATCGAGAAGCCGACGGTCTTGCCCTGCGTGTCGTTGCCGGCGGTCTGGTCGAGCCAGACGGCGATCTTGTAGACGCCGGTCTCGCCGGGGTTGATCGGGGTCTTCACACCGGTGCCGTTCAGACCACTGGTGCTGCCCAGATAGACCTTGCCCTGGGCCGAGCTGTTCCAGATCGTGCCCAGCATGCCGCCGAACACCTGGTAGTTGCCTGTGTTGTTGAAGGTGTTGGTCCAGCCGCTGTTGTTGGTCGCGGGGTTCAGCCAGATGCGGACGTGCACGTAGTCGACGAGGCCCACGTAGCCGGCCGGGTCGGCGAGGAACACGTAGAACATCAACGGTACGGACCCCTGGTTCTGGACGTAGATGTAACTCACGCTCGGGTAGGTGCTGTCCGGCAGGGATCCCGTCAGATCCGCCGGCGGGTCGACCTGGGGCACGAGGCCACTTAAGGCGATCGGCGCGCCACCTACGACGAGGGTCGCGGTGTCCGACGTGAGTGTGTTGCCTCCCACGGCCGGGTCGCTCGTCCACCACCCGAAGGCGACACCCGCTAGGGCCGTGGCGGCCGCCAGCACGACGACAACGATGAGCGCGACGATGAGCGTCTTTCTCTTCATTGGTCCCCCCTTCAAACTGCCTAAGAAGAAGTCAGGCCGCGCGACAAGCGCGGCCGGAACGGCTAGCTCTCACACCCGCATCCCCCCTTTGGCGGGAGCCGGAGCTCCACGGCGCCGCCGCGCAGCACACGAACGCTACGCATGCAGCGGCGCGGTACTCTTTTCGAAGAACTCGAACGACGGTGAGGCCGCACAGGAACGCGCAGGAAGATGGCGGCGTGAAGCCGTGCGACCAACGTGCGGAATCACATGTGCGACCACAGGGCCCACCCCCCCGAGCGTCGCGTTCCCAGACTCCCGTAAGGAGACAGTTCTATGACGGCACTACGAAAGGTTCAAGCGTTTGTCTGTAGCCAGTTCAGACAACAGCGGCCGGGCTCGGCGAGACGGAGGTCGCGCGCTCTGTGGACGGAGGAAAGGAGAGATGGTGGGCGACGTTGGAATTGAACCAACGACCTCCAGCTTGTCGAGCTGGCGCTCTCCCAACTGAGCTAGTCGCCCACGCAGAACCGGGAGTATAGCAAACGGGTCAGATGGGAGCATTCCGTCCGCGCGGTTCTGGTCTAGACTGCTCGCGTGGGTGCGATGCGAAACACCCTGCTCGTGGCCCTGGCGGTCGCGGCGTTCGTGGCCGCCGGCTGTGGAACGGGGACCAAAGGGCCGAGGGCGACGGTGACGGTCACGGCGACGGCGCAGCCGTCGCCGACCTCGTCATCATCACCCTCGGCCTCACCTTCCCCCACCGCGCCACCCTCCCCCATCGCGCCGCCGGCCTTCTCCGTCACGATCGCCCGGATCGATCCGGCGACCCGCCAGGCGATGCTCGAGTCCGGCTCCTGGGCGCCCGGCGACCCGGTCGCGATCTCCGCCCTGCGCCTGCTGACGCTGAGCTACTGGGGCTTCGACGGCGCGGCGCACACGGGGCAGCTCGTGGTCAACGCCAGCGTGGCGGGCGACGTGGCGAGGGCCATGAAGGCCCTCTACGTCGCCCGCTTCCCGATCCGCCGCATGCGCCTCGTCGACGCCTACGGCGCCAGCGACGACCGCTCTATGGCGGCCGACAACACCTCCGCCTACAACGGCCGCAAGGTCTCGGGCACCACCTCCTGGTCGATGCACGCCTACGGCCTGGCGATCGACATCGACCCGCTCGAGAACCCCGAGGTCCAGAACGGCAAGGTCTACCCCCCGACCGGGGCGCGGTACGTCGACCGGTCGCTCCACGCGAAGGGGATGATCCACCCGGACGACGCGGTCGTCCGGGCGTTCGCCGCGATCGGCTGGAAGTGGGGCGGCGACTGGCACTCGCTGAAGGACTACCAGCACTTCTCGAGCAACGGCCTCTAGGGCGAGTGCCCCTCGCCGCCCCGGCACGACGCGCGCCGGCGCCTACTCGCGCACGAACTCCTCGGCCAGCAGCTCCATGAGCAGCCCGTCGCGCCAGTGGCCGTCGGCGACACGCTCGTACCGGCGCAGCACACCGACCGGCTTGAAGCCGAGCTTCTCGTAGACGTGGATCGCGCGCGCGTTGGCGGCCGCCGGGTCGACGGTCAGGCGGTGGTGGCCCCGTTCGTCGATCAGCCACGCGATCAGCGTGCGCATCGCGTCGGCGCCCGTCCCGAGACCCATGAAGGCCGTGCCGATGAAGAGGTCGACGGCGGCCGAGCGGTAGTCCGGGTCGGTCTCGGCCACGTACTGGATGCAGCCGGCGACGGCGCCGTCCACGTCGATCGCGTAGACGATCGCCCCGCCCTCCTTGACGCGCTCCCACTCGTCGCGCCGCCACCAGGCCGCGACCTCCGGCTCGGCCAGGATCGCAGCCAGCGGCTCGACGTCGTCGTCGGTCGCCGGCCGCAGGGCGACGATCCGCCCCCGAAGGACCCGGCTCATCGCGGACAGGTCATTTCTTCTTCTGCCCGTCGCCGCTCGCCCGCCACACGAGGTAGTCGTGTACGAACGGGTCGAGGTCGCCGTCGAGCACCGCCTGGGTGTTGCCGGTCTCGTGCTGGGTGCGCAGGTCCTTGACCATCTGGTACGGGTGCAGGACGTAGCTGCGGATCTGCGAGCCGAAGTTGACGTCGAGCTGCTCGCCCCGCTCCTTGGCCAGCGCCTCGGCGTGCTTGCGCTCCTCGAGCTCGAGAAGACGCGACTTGAGCATGCGCATCGCGGTCTGGCGGTTGGAGATCTGCGAACGCTCGTTCTGGCACTGCACGACGATGCCGGTCGGGATGTGGGTGATCCGCACCGCCGAGCTCGTCTTGTTGACGTGCTGGCCGCCGGCGCCGCTCGAGCGGTAGGTGTCGATGCGCAGGTCGCCCTCGTCGATCTCGATCTCGACGTCGTCGCTCACGAGCGGGCCGACCTCGACGGCGGCGAAGCTGGTGTGACGGCGGTTGGCCGAGTCGAAGGGACTCAGGCGGACCAGGCGGTGGACGCCCTTCTCCGAGGACAGCAGGCCGTAGACGTTCTCGCCTTCGACGCTGATCGTCGCGCTCGTGATGCCGGCCTCGCCGCCCTCTTGCGTGTCGTTCACCTCGGCCTTGAAGCCGCGGCGTTCGAACCAGCGCAGGTACATGCGCAGGAGCATCTCGGCCCAGTCCTGCGACTCGGTGCCGCCGGCGCCGGGGTGGATCGTGACGATGGCGCCGCCCTCGTCGTAGCGGCCGCTGAAGAAGCGCTGCTCCTCGCCGCGCTCGAGCTCGCGCTCGAGGTCGTGCACGCCGCGGGAGAGTTCCGAGAGGAGCTCGGCGTCGACCGCGTCGGCGCCGAGCTCCTCGCGGACCAGCTCCTCGGTGGTCTCGAGGTCGCCGAACCGGCTCTCGAGGGCCGTGAAGTCCTCGAGGCGGCGCTTGTGCCGGCTGTACTCGGCCGACACCGCCTGCGCCGCCTCCTGGTCGTTCCAGAAGTCGGCGGCGCGCATGCGCTCCTCGAGAGCCGGCGATGCGTGCGGTCAGGGCAGGGGGGTCAAAGATAGCTCCGCAGCCAGCTCAGGCGTTCGGAACACGCCTTGAGCCGCTCGCGGAGCGCGTCGAGCTCGGTGTAGGCATCGGGGACGGTCATCGTCATGGTGCTGGAGTATACCCGGTCCGGCCCCCCGCGGGTCCGCCCTCGGGGCACCCGGCCGCGCCCGCGCCGAGCCTGGGCCAACGAACGTCCTATAGGGCGCGGGCCGGGGGATTCCGATGATGTATCCGTGTATGCTTTTGCCGAGAACGGGGGGGTCGGGAAGAAGGTGCCGCATAGCCACAGATGACCCGAGAGAGGGCGAGCAGCCGCTCGCCGACATCGCCACCCACGACGCCCTCGGCGTGGGCGTCGTCGTTTGCGACGCCAACGGCACGGTCCTGCGCATCAACGACGTCGCCGCCGAGCTCATCGGTGTCGGTGCAGAGGCCGGCCGCACCGAACGCACCGCGGCCTACAACCGCTTCGAGGCTCGTCTGCGGCTGGCCGACGGCTCGCCGCTGACGAGTTCCGAGACCCCACTGCGTATGGGGCTCAAGCTGGGACGACCGGTCTCGCAGCGCGTCCTGGGCGTGGTCGGCAGCGACGGCACGCTCAGCCGCTGGGTCCAGGTCACCAGCGAGCCGCTCCTCGGCGTCTCGGAGGGGGAGCAGGTCGGCGCCTTCATCGTCCTCGTCGACGTCACCGAGATCCGCCTCGCCGAGACGCGGGCGCAGCTCGCCGCGAGCGAGCGCGACCTCACCACGGTGACCGACCGCGACCAGCTCGAGGCGCGCCTGCAGGGTCTGGTCGGCAGGGCGCAGGCCACCGCGGGACGCTTCGCCGTCGTCGCCCTCGGCATCGACCGCTTCAAGACCGTGCACGACAGCCTCGGTCACGCGCTGACCGAGCAGCTCGAGCATGCAGTGACCGACCGTCTGCGCCGCGACCTGCGCGGCGACGACGTGGTGGCGCGCACCGGGGAGGGCGACTTCGTGCTGCTCCTGTCGGGCACCGACACCGCCGTCGACGTCACCCGCGCCGTCGAGCGCATCAAGAGCGCCTTCGACCACCGCTGGGAGATCTCGGGTCAGGAGTTCCTGCTCACGCCGAGCATGGGCATCGCGCAGTTCCCGGGCGACGGCGACAACACCGATCTGCTGTTGCGCAATGCTGCCGCCTCGATGCGCCGCGCCCAGCAGGCCGGCGGCAACACCTGGGAGTTCTTCCACGAGGGGATGCACGACGAGGGCAGCGATCGCCTCGGCATGGAGAGCCGCCTGCACCGGGCCCTCGAGCTGGGCCACTTCGTGCTCAACTTCCAGCCCCAGATCGACAGCTACAGCGGCGCCGTGCTGGGCGTCGAGGCGTTGCTGCGCTGGCAGGACCCCGAACGCGGCCTCATCCCTCCGGGCGACTTCATCCCGCTGGCCGAGGAGACCGGCCTCATGCTGCCGATCGGTGAGTGGGTGCTCGAGACCGCCTGTCAGCAGGCGGTGCAGTGGGCGAACGGCGAAGAGGGCGCCCGCATGGCCGTGAACGTCTCGCCGCGCCAGTTCGCCCAGCAGGACATCGTCGGTCTCGTGCGCCGCGTGCTCGAGGATACCGGCCTGCCGGCTCACCTCCTCGAGATCGAGATCACCGAGTCGATGGCCATCCAGGACCCTGAGCGCACCATCGACCTGCTGAACGGCCTCAAGCGCCTGGGCGTGCGCGTGGCGCTCGACGACTTCGGCACCGGCTACTCCTCGCTCAGCCACCTCGCGCGGCTGCCGATCGACACGGTCAAGATCGACCGGAGCTTCGTGATGAACCTCGAAGAGGCGCGGGAGCACATCGTCGTCGCGACCTCGATCATCGCCCTCGGCCACCGGCTGGGGCTGACGGTCGTGGCCGAGGGCGTCGAGACCCACGAGCAGGCCGCGTTCCTCGGGGCCGAGTCGTGCGACGTGCTGCAGGGCTTCCTGTTCAGCCGGCCGATCCCGTCGGAGGAGTGCTCCAAGATCATGACCACGGGGACCTCGGCCTACACGAAGCTGCTCGAGGACGCCGCCGCCAGGCTGGCAGAGCGCATGAGCAGCGGAGGGTTCGGGCAGAACTAGCCGCGCCTGAGCCTCGGCTCAGGCCCCGTGACACTTCTTGTACTTCTTGCCGCTCCCGCACGGGCACGGGTCGTTGCGGCCGACCTTCTCGACCACCGTCCGCTGCGCCACGGCGGTGCGCTGCACGGCCGGCGCGGCCTGCGCCTGGGCGCGCCCGCCGGCGCCCCCGTTCGGCTCGGACTCGTAGGCCGGCTCGCCGGCGGCGACGGCCGCACCGGTGAACGACGTCTGGTAGGCGAGGTCGTCGCCGCTCGTGTAGCTGAACGGGACGAGCGGCTGCTCGAGGGTCATGGCGGCGAAGAACGCAAGGTCCTCGGGCGCGTTCTTGAGCAGGGTGGTGACCACGCTCTGCTTGATGCTGCCGAGCATGTCGGCGAAGAGGTCGAAGCCCTCGCGCTTGTATTCCGACAAGGGGTCGCGCTGGCCCAGACCGCGCAGGTGGATGCCCTCCTGCAGGTAGTCCATGTCGAGCAGGTGGTCCTTCCAGCCGCGGTCGATCACCTGCAACATCACGGCGCGCTCGACCGATCGAATCTGCTCGCTTCCCATGAGCTTCTCGCGCGCCTCGTACTGCTCGAGCACGTCCTCGACCACGAGGTCGGTGAGCTCGTCGATGGTGAGTGAGGTGGTGTCGATGTCGGCCTTCGAGATGCCCGGGTCGTAGAGCGAGCGCAAGCCCACCATCAGGGCGTCGAGGTCCCAGTCCTCGGAGTACTGGCTGCCGTCGAGCGCGCCGGTGACCACGTCGCCGGCGACTTCCTCGATCATCTCGCGGACCTGCTCGCTGAAGTCCTCGCCCTCGAGGATCCGGTTGCGCTGCTCGTAGATCACGCGCCGCTGCTCGTTCATGACCTCGTCGTACTGCAGCACGTTCTTGCGACGCAGGTAGTTCAGCTCCTCGACCTTCTTCTGGGCGCGCTCGACGACGCCGCTCAGCATCCTGTGCTCGAGTGCCTCGCCCTCGCCCGGCCCGAGGCGGCTGAGGACCCGCTTCATGCGGTCGCCGGCGAACAGGCGGATGAGCTCGTCTTCGGCCGACAGGTAGAAACGGCTCTCGCCGGGGTCCCCCTGCCGGCCCGACCGGCCGCGGAGCTGGTTGTCGATGCGCCGGCTCTCGTGGCGTTCGGTGCCCAGCACGTAGAGGCCGCCCCGCTCGGACACGCCTGGACCGAGCTTGATGTCGACGCCGCGGCCGGCCATGTTGGTGGCGATCGTGACGGTGCCCGGCTCGCCGGCACCCTTGATGATCTCGCCCTCTCGCTCGTGCTGCTTGGCGTTGAGCACGTTGTGCGGGATGCCTCGACGTTCGAGCAGGGTCGACAGGCGCTCGCTGGTGTCGACCGACACGGTGCCGACCAGCACCGGCTGCCCCTTCTCGTGGCGGCCGACGATGTCCTCGACGACCGCCCCGAACTTCTCCTTCTCGGTCGTGTAGATGAGGTCGTTCTCGTCGAGGCGGATCATCGGGACGTTGGTCGGGACCTGCACGACCTCGAGGCCGTAGATCGTGCGGAACTCCTCCTCTTCGGTCTTGGCCGTGCCGGTCATGCCGGCGAGCTTCTCGTAGAGGCGGAAATAGTTCTGCAAGGTGATCGTGGCCAGTGTCTGGTTCTCCTCGCGGATGCGCACGTTCTCCTTGGCCTCGATGGCCTGGTGGAGGCCCTCCGAGTAGCGGCGTCCCTCGAGGATGCGGCCCGTGAATTCGTCGACGATCAGGACCTCGCCGTCCTTGACCACGTACTCGACGTCCTTGTGGTAGAGCGCCTGCGCGCGCAGGGCCTGGAGCAGGTGATTGACCAGGGCGCCGTTGGCGGCCTTGTAGAGGTTGTCGATGTTCAGGGCCTTCTCGACGCGGGCGACTCCGGACTCAGTGACCGCAACGGTGCGCTGCTTCTCGTCGACCTCGTAGTCCTCGCCGGGATGCAGCCGGGGGACGACGCGGGCGAAGTCGCGATAGGTCGCCGCCGCCGACTCGGGCGCCCCCGAGATGATCAGCGGCGTGCGGGCCTCGTCGATCAGGATCGAGTCGACCTCGTCGACGATGCAGTAGAAGTGACCGCGCTGAACGCACTCGTCGCCGCGCATCGCCATGTTGTCGCGCAGGTAGTCGAAGCCGAACTCGCTGTTGGTCCCGAAGGTGATGTCGGCCCCGTAAGCGAGGCGGCGCTCGTCGGGCTCCATCATCGCCTGGATGACGCCCACCTCGAGGCCGAGGAAACGGTAGATGCCGCCCATCCACTCGGAGTCGCGCTTGGCCAGGTAGTCGTTGACGGTGACCAGGTGCGTGCCCCTGCCCTCGAGCGCGTTCAGATAGATCGGCATGACGGCGACGAGCGTCTTGCCCTCGCCGGTCTTCATTTCGCTGATGTCGCCGTCGTGCAGGACGATGCCGCCCATGACCTGCACGTCGAACGGGCGCAGGCCGAGCACGCGCTGGCTGGCCTCGCGCACGACGGCGAAAGCCTCGTAGAGCAGGTCGTCCAGCGTCTCGCCGGCGGCGAGGCGCTCGCGGAACTCGTCGGTCTTGGCGCGCAGCTCCTCGTCGGACAGCGAGCTGATCTCGGGCTCGAACGCGGTGACCTCCGCCACCTGCCTCTCGAGTACCTTCATGCGCTTGCCTTCGCCGGCGCGCAGTATCTTGTCGACGATGTTGACCATGCTCACTCTCCAGCCTACACCCTCGGGCGAGGCTTCCCTGACTGGGGTTCTCCTTGTCGCTCCGGGCGGGCCGGAGCAGCCGCGGCAGGCGGCGACGTCAGCGCGTGACGGGCTCGATCAGGCCGTAGTGGCCGTCGCGGCGCTTGTAGACGACGTTGGTGTCGCTGGTGTCCGCATTGGTGAAGACGAAGAAGTCGTGGCCGACCAGCTCGAGCTGCAGCGCCGCCTCTTCGACCGACATCGGCTTGAGCGAGAACTGCTTGCTCTTGACCACGCGTGGCTCGATGTGGTCGACGGGGGCGGCGAGGGCCAGGACCGGCTCGCCGGCGGCGGGAGCCGGTTCCGACTCGCCGCCGTTGTTGCCCGCGCCAGCGGCATCGACGGTCTTGCCCTGGTGCCGCTGGGCCCGGTGCTGGATGCGATCGCGGTACTTCTTGACCTGCCGTTCGACCTTCTCGGCCACCAGGTCGATGGACGCGTACATGTCGTTCGACGATTCCTTGGCGCGGATCACCGGCCCGCGCGTGAAGACCGTCGCCTCCGCCACCTGGCTGTGCGCGTTGTTGTGCGGGTTCTTCTCGACGCTCAGCTCCAGCTCCACCCGCGTCACCTCGTCGATGTGCTTCTCCCCGAGGTACTTGTGCACCCTTGAGAGCTTCTCCTCGGCGAACTCCCTGAGCGCATCGGTCACGACGATATGGCGGCCCTTGATCTGGATCTTCATCGACCCTGCTCCTTTGCCCTACGTTGCCGCACGTCTCCGGACGCACAACGGCGGGCGGCGCGCGCAAACGTGAACACGTACGGCTCGCAGCCCGCTCGTCTCAACACACTGGAACACTGATGTAGTGTCTCACCCGTAGTGTAGACGTCGTCAACCACTACCACATTCTTTACCTTTTCGGCGCAATCGAAGCCTCCCCCCGGGGTCCCCTTTCGCAGCTCGAAGGCCCCGCGTACATTGTCGCGCCGGGCGGCGGCGGCGAGGCCGCTTTGACGGCGGCCTCGCCGCCGCCGCACCAGCAACGGCTCGCAGTGAAGCCCGTGCCGGCGGGCCAGCCCGCGGGCCAGCAGACGCGCCTGGTCGAAGCCCCGCTCGAGGCCGCGCTCACGGTGCAGCGGCACCCAGGTGACGGCGTTCACGGCCGCCTCGCCGCCCAGCGCCGCCACCAGCTCGCCGAAGCGCGGCGCCGCCAGCGCGGCCATCTCGTCGGCGAGCGAACGCAGGGCGCGGAACTTGCAGGCGGTGACCAGGCGGCGCGCCGGGCCTTCGTACACGAAGGCGGCGCGCGCCGCCCCGAACGCGAGCGACCGGCCACGGCATTCGGGACACGACGGCGCCGGGCGCGGCAGCGGGGCGCCGCAACGCAGGCAGACCGTCACCGGCACGGGACGCAGCGCGGGCGCGCAGGCGGGGCACAGCCACGCGCCCGCGCGCCCGCACTGCACGCAGCGGCGCGGCAACACCAGGTCCGCCAGCCCCTCGAGGATGCGGACCGGTGCGCTCACCCCGCCGGATCGGCCTCCTTGCGGACCTCGCTGCGCGGCGCCAGCCGGGAGTCGGCGCGCACGACGGCGCCGGCATGGATCGTCGACCCGTCGCCGACGACGGTGCCCTTGTGCACGACCGCGCCGTCGAGCACGCGTACGTCGCGACCGACGATGCAGCCCGACAGGGACGCGCCTCGCCCGAGCCGGGTGCCGTTCCAGTGGATCGCGCCCTCCAGGACGGCGCCCCTGCCCACGGTGCACCCGTCGCCGACGATCAACGGACCCACGAGCCGCGCCTTGGGGAAGACGACGCACCCCGAGCCGATCAGCACCGGCGGCACGATCTCCACGTCGTCGGCGACGGCGGAGTTGCGGCCGACCCAGACGCCGAGGCCGCGCTCGGTGCCCGGAACGGCCACGCTCACGCGGCCGAGCAGGGCGTCGAAGTTGCCGCGCCGGTACTCGCGGATGCTGCCGATGTCGTTCCAGTAGGAGGTCACGCGCCAGACGTGGAAGGCGACGTCGCCGGCCAGCAGCCGCGGGAAGACGTCCTTGGCCCAGTCGACGAACGTGGCCGGCGGCACGAAGTCGAAGATACTCGGCTCGAAGGCGTAGATGCCGCAGTTGCAGAGGTCGCTGAGCGCCTCGCCGGCGGCGGGCTTCTCCTGGAACCCCACGACGCGGTCGCCGGCGTCGTGGACGACGACCCCGTAGTGGGACGGGTCGTCGACCTGCTTGACCGCGAGCGTGCCGACGCCGCCGAGCGCGTGGTGGCGCGCCACCAGGGCGGTCAGGTCGACGTCCGTCAGCGCGTCGCCGCTGACGACGACGAACGTGCCCTGTGACAGGAACTCGCGGAACCCGCCGACCCCGCCGGCGGTCCCCAGCAGCTTGGGCTCGACGTGGTAGCGCAGCCGCAGGCCGAACTCCTTGCCGTCGCCGAAGTGGTCGCGGATCTCGTCGGCGTAGTAGTGGAGGTTCACGGCGACCTCGGTCACGCCATGGCGCGCGAGCAGCCGCAGGATGTGCTCCATCACAGGACGGTTGACGATCGGCGCCATCGGCTTGGCCGTGCGGTCGGTGAGCGGCGCCAGCCGCGTCCCCAGGCCGGCGGCCATGATCATCGCGCGCGGGGGGAGCGCGGTCACGCGCATCTCCCGCGCGCGCAAGCCCCGGCCAGACTCTCGGTGTACGGCTCGCGCAGCACGCCGGCCTCGGTCACGATGGCGGTGATGCTGGCGTGCGGGGTGACGTCGAAGGCCGGGTGCCGCGCCCGTGCCCCCTCGGGCGCGACGCGGCGCCCGGCGAACGACGTCACCTCGTCCTCGCCGCGCTCCTCGATCGGGATGGCGGCGCCGCTGTCGATGCTCAGGTCGACCGTCGACAGCGGCGCCGCCACGTAGAACGGAACCCCATGCTCCTTGGCGAGCACCGACAGCGTGTACGTGCCGATCTTGTTGGCCGTGTCGCCGTTGGCGGCGATGCGGTCGGCCCCCACCACGATCCCGCTGACCTCCCCGCTGGCGATGAAGTACCCGGCCATGTTGTCGCTGATGAGACGGTAGTCGATACCCTCGACCGACAGCTCCCATGCCGTCAGGCGCGAGCCCTGCAGGAACGGGCGCGTCTCGTCGACCAGCACCGATACGTCACCGTCGCAGGCCGCGTTCGCGGCGCGGATGACACCGAGCGCCGTGCCGTACCCCGCCGTCGCCAGGGCGCCCGCGTTGCAGTGGGTGAGGATGCGGCCGCCGCACGGGAAGAGCGTGGCGCCGTAGCGGCCGATCGCCAGGCAGCGCTCGATGTCGTCGTCGTGGATCGCGACGGCGCGCCGGTGCAGCGCCTGGGCACATACCGCCGACGCGCCGGCGCACCCCTGCCAGGCGGCGCGCATCTCGGCGATCGCCCAGGTGAGGTTGACGGCCGTGGGCCGCGTCGCGGCCAAGCCAACGGCGGCCGTCTCGAGGTCGTCCTTCATGGCCACGAGGTCGTCGGGGTGGTTGCGGGCGGCGGCGCGGGCGGCCAGGTGCAGGGCGCCGGCGGCGGCGACGCCGATGGCCGGCGCCCCGCGGACCGTCATGTCGACGATGCGGTCGGCGACGTCGGTCCAGGTGGTACAGGTGACGTAGCGCTCGACCTGCGGCAGGGCGAGCTGGTCGATCAGCACGACCGCATCGGGGCGGATCTCGACCGTCTCGACGCGCAGCTTCAGCGACTCGGGCAGCGGACTCATGTGACGCAGCCTCGTGACACCGGGAGCGGGGACCCCGCTCGGCTCAGGTGCCCTGGTCCCACGAAGCCAGGTACTTCGCCTGCTCCTCGGTGAGCGTGTCGATGCCGACGCCCATCGTCTCGAGCTTGAGACGGGCGATCTCGGCGTCGATCTCGGCCGGCACGACGTAGACCTTCTTCTCGAGGTCGGCGTGGTGCGCCACCATGTACTCGGCGCTCAGCGACTGGTTGGCGAAGCTCATGTCCATCACGGCCGCCGGGTGACCTTCGGCCGCCGACAGGTTGACCAGCCGGCCTTCGGCCAGCAGGTAGATGCGGCGGCCGTCGCCCAGCGTGTACTCGTCGACGAACTCGCGCACCCTGCGTTTCTTGACCGACAGCGACTCCAGCGCCGGAATGTCGATCTCGACGTTGAAATGGCCGGTGTTGGCGACGATGGCGCCGTCGCGCATGACCTCGAAGTGCTCCTTGCGGATCACGTGGAGGTCGCCGGTCGCGGTGACGAAGAGCGTCGCGACCTTCGCCGCCTCGGCGATCGGCATGACGCGGAAGCCGTCCATGACCGCCTCGATGGCCTTGAGCGGGTCGACCTCGAGCACGATCACGTCGGCGCCGTGGCCCTTCATGCGCATCGCGAGGCCGCGGCCGCACCAGCCGTAGCCGGCCACGCACACGGTGCTGCCGGCGAGCAGGATGTTGGTGGCGCGCACCACGCCGTCGAGGGTCGACTGGCCGGTGCCGTAGCGGTTGTCGAACATGTGCTTGGTGTTGGCCTCGTTGACGGCCACGATCGGGAACATGAGCCGGCCCTCGGCCTCGAGCGCCTTGAGGCGGATCACGCCGGTGGTCGTCTCCTCGGTGCCGCCGATGATGCCGGCCGCCATGTCGGGCCGATCGCCGTGGAGCACGCCGATCACGTCGGCGCCGTCGTCCATCGTGATATTGGGGCGGTGGTCGACGGCGGCGTTGATGTGGGCGTAGTAGGTCGCGTCGTCCTCGCCCTTGATGGCGTAGGTGCGGATGCCGTATTCCTGCACCAGGGCGGCGGCGACGTCGTCCTGGGTGCTCAGCGGGTTGGAGGCGCACAGGACGACGTCGGCGCCGCCGGTCTTGAGGGTGCGCATGAGGTTGGCGGTCTCGGTCGTCACGTGCAGGCAGGCGCCGATACGCACGCCGGCCAGCGGCTTCTCGCGCGCGAAGCGCTCGCGGATGCTGGCCAGCACCGGCATGTGCATGTCGGCCCACTCGATGCGCAGCACGCCCTCGGGCGCCAGCGCGAGGTCTTTGACGTCGTGGTCCTGGTTGCTCACTGCACGCTCCCCGGTGTCGGCGTTCACGTCGCGTCGATCGATGATGGGATGGGTACCCCGCAGGCGGCCACCCCGAGCCCGTATGCCGCGGCCACCAGCGCCGCGTCGACCAGGCAGTCGCTCGCCGAGAGGCATCCCGAAGCGGCGACCGCCCGCTGTTCGAAGGGGGTGAGGGCGGCGGCGTCGGCGACGCCCGCAACGGCGGACTCCGAGTATACACGCTGCCCCGCGGCCGCCGAAACGAGCGCGGGTTGATATATCCCGGCCGTGACGGGAAACGGTTGCGGGCCGGGGCTGAGGGGGCCGCTGACGGGGCGACGCCCCGTCAGCGGCCCCCTCAGCCCCACGTTCACGTGGTCGCTCACGGCCACCAGCGCGGGGGCGGGCGCGGCGGCCAGCCAGCGCACCGGCACGAGCAGGCCGACCAGGCCGCCGCGCCCGCCCAGCAGGTCGAACAGCGGCCCCCGCCACGGCGTGGCGACGCGCAGGCCGGGGAGCGGCACGACGGCCGTCTCCCGGGCGCCGAACAGCGACGCGAGCGGCGAGCCGGCGAGCGGCTCGGCCACGAGCAGCAGATCGACCGTGGCCGTGGTCACCGGGCTACGGGGTCGCCGTTCAGGAGCCGGGCGGCGCGCCGCCGAGGCGGGCCTTCAGGCCCTCGATCGCCGCCACCGGCGCCGGGTCGACGCCGCGCAACACCGCCAGGTACAGCGACGCGAAGTCGCCGACCACGATCGTCGAGAGCAGGCGGGCGAGCGGCGTAGCTCCCCGCGCGTCGACGCGGGCCACGCCGCCCGCCCGCGCCGCGACGATCTCCAGTGTGTAGTCCATTCGGCGCCGCAGCCGCTCGTCGGCCTGGTCGTCGTCGAGGGCCACGACGAAGAAGGAGTCGGCCGGCGCGGCGCCCTCACCAAAGCCGACGAGCTCGTTGTGGTCGAGCTCGGGCAGCTCGTTGAAGAAGGCGGGCACCTTGGCGTTCTCGTTCAGCTGGCCCTTCCAGCGGCGCGCGGCCGGCGCGGTCAGGCCGGCGCCGTAGACCACGGGGATCTTGCCGAGCAGGGCCCCAGCCAGGCGCTTTGCCTCATTGGCTCCTTCGTCGGCCTCATCGTCGGCACCGGGGGCGAGCTCGAGTGCCCGCGCCTGGACGACCACGGCCGCCTCTGCCACCTGCTCGCCGAACACGCCCGTCAGGCCGGCGCGCTCCAGCGCGGCGCCGATCGCCGTCACAAGGTAGCCCAGGGAGGCGCGCGGCTGCAGGCCGCCCGTCACCGTGACCAGCGGCAGGGCGCGCCCGGCGGCGACGCCGCCGAGCGCGCCCCCCGTGGCCACGCACACGGGCCGGCAGCCGCGCGCCAGCGCCTGGTCGACGCAGGCCAGCGTCTCCTCGGTGTTGCCCGAGTAGCTCACGGCGATCGTCAGCGTCTGCGGGCCCACCCAGGCCGGCAGCTCGTAGCCGCGCACGACCGCATAGGGGACCGGCAGCGCGCCCAGGCAGGCGCCGACCACGTCGGCGCCGATCGCCGACCCGCCCATCCCCACGACCGCGACCCCGGTGACCGACGAGCCGGCGGCGCCGGGCAGGGTCTCCTCCTGCAGCGCCGACCAGGCCGTGGCCCAGCCGGCGCGCAGCTGGTCGCACAGCGTCGCCGCGACCGCGAGCTGCCCGCTCGTGTCGACCGCGGCGATGCGGTCGGCCGTGAGATCGACGCCGGGCGCTGCCGCGTCCACTCAGGCGCCCTGCCGGATCACGCCCAGCACGAGGTCGCGCTTCTCCTCCATCAGGTCCCGGCCGTCGGCGCCGAGGTTCAGGCGCAACAGCGGCTCGGTGTTGGAGGGGCGCACGTTGAAATGCCAGTCGGGGTAGTCGACGGAGATCCCGTCGAGCTTCGTCACCTCGCCGTCGCCGAAGCGCACCTCGATGCGCGCCAGGGCGGCGGGCACGTCGTCGACGGTCGTGTTGATCTCGCCCGAGATGAAGTACTTCTCGCGCAACGGCTGCAGCAGCTCGGCCATGGTCGCCTTCTTGCGCGACAGCAGTTCAAGGATGAGCAGCGCGGGGATGAAGCCCGAGTCGGCGTTGTGGTTGGCGGCGAAGTAGTAGTGGCCCGACACCTCGCCGCCGAACAGCACGCCCTCGCGGCGCATGCGTTGCTTGAAGAAGGCGTGCCCCACCCGGTTCACCAGGGGCACGCCCCCGTTGGCCCTGACCGTGTCGGGCACGGCCCGGCTGGCGCGCAGGTCGTAGAGGATCGAGGCTCCGGGGTCGCGGCCCAGCAGGGCCTCGGCCAGCAGCGCCGTGACGAAATCGCCGGGCACGAACTCGCCGGCCTCGTCGACGAAAAAGCAGCGGTCGGCGTCGCCGTCCCAGGCGATCCCCAGGTCGGCCTTCTCGGCCACCACCCGTTCGCGGATCTCGCGGCTGTTCTCCTCGAGCAGCGGGTTCGGCTCGTGGTTGGGGAAGGTGCCGTCGACCTCGAAGTACATCTCGACGCGGCGCACCGGCGTGCGGTCGAACACGAGCGGCGCCAGCTTGCCGGCGGCGCCGTTGGCGGCGTCCATGACCACGCGGTACGGGGCGAACGCGCCGGCGTCGACCAGGCCGAGCAGGTGCTCGACGTAGTCCGGGTAGAGGTCGTCGGCCCGCAGGGTCGGCTCGACGCCGGCAGCCGGGGCCGCGCTCTCGAGCACGCGCCGCTTGAGCTCGGGGATGCCGGCGTCGCCGCTCAACGGCAGCGCTCCCTCCCCCACCAGCTTCATGCCGTTGTACTGCGGGGGGTTGTGCGAGGCGGTGATCATGGCGCCGCCGTCGAAGCCGCGGTGGGCGACGCCGAAGTACAGCATCTCGGTCGGGACCATGCCGAAGTCGACCGTCTCCGCCCCGGCGGCGGCCGCCCCCCGGGCGAACGCCAGGACGAGGCCCGGCGACGAGGGCCGGGGGTCGGCCCCGGCGGCGAGCGTGCGGGCGCCGAGCTGCGCGGCGAGCGCCGCGCCGATCAGCTCGGCGCCCGCCTCGTCGATCTCCTGCGGGTACAGCCCGCGCACGTCGTACGCCTTGAACGCCCCGGGTGCGATCGTCATCGTGTCTCCCCGTCGATGTCGCGGAACTTCATGCTGCCGTCGGCCAGCGCCGTCTCGGGGGACAGGCAGACGCCCCGGGCGAGCACGTTGTCGGCGCCCACGCGGCAGCCCTCGCCGAGCACGGCGTGCGACAGGTGCGTGCGCGGTCCCACCTCGCAGCCGCCGACCACGATGCTGCGCTCGATCAGCGCCTCGGCGCCGACATTGACGCCCTCCAGGAGCACGCTCTCCACGACCGACGCCCCCTCGCCCACGCGGCAGCCCTCACCGAGCACGGCGAGCGGGCCGACGACGGCGCGGGTCGCGACCTCGACGCCGGCGGCGATGTGCGCCGGGGGCACGATCCGTGCCCCCGGCGCCACCCTCGCCGCCGGCGACAGGTGCACGTAGTGCTCGCCGAGCTCGTCGGCGACGTGCGTGGTGAGCGCGTTCTGCAAAAGGTCGAAGTGCGCCGACAGGTAGCTGTCGGGCGTGCCGATGTCGCGCCAGTAGGCGTGGTTTACGAAGCCGAACAGCCTGCCCTCGGCCGCCAGCCGCGGAAACACCTCGCGCTCGATCGAGACCGCTCGCCCCGACGGGATCATGTCGAGGACCTCCGGCTCGAGCACGTAGACGCCGGCGTTGATCAGGCCGGCGCCGACGTGCTCCGACCCCGGCTTCTCGAGGAACTCCGCCACGCTGCCGTCGTCGTTCATGCTCACGAGGCCGTAGCGCCTCGGGTCCTCGACCGGCGTCAGCAGGATGGTCGCCGCCGCACCCTTCTCCCCGTGGAACGCCGCCAGCGCCGTCACGTCGACGTCGGTCAGCACATCGCCGTTGAACGCGAGCACGCATCCGTCGCCGAGCTCGCTCTGCGCGTTGCGAATCGCCCCCGCCGTGCCCAGCGGCTCGTCTTCGACGACGTAGCGCACCGAGATGCCGTACGCCTCGCCGTCGCCGATCGTCCGCCGGATCGCGTCGGACAGGTAGCCCGACGAGAAGACGGCGCGCTCGACGCCGTGCCGCGCCAGGTTCTCGAGGATGTAGCCGACGAACGGCCGGCCGACGAGGGGCAGGACGGGTTTGGGCAGACGGCTCGTGACCGGCCGCAGGCGAGTCCCCTCGCCGCCCACGAGGACCACGGCCTGCCAGCAGGCGCACGCGGGTCCGGCCACGGGCCTACCTCTCCGCGGCGTCGACCGGCCGCATGGCGGCCCCGTCGACGCCGACGCCGTCGTACGACAGCCCGGCCGCCCGCACCGCGTGCACGTCGAGCACGTTGCGGCCGTCGATCAGGTGCGCGCCGCGCATGGCGCCCTTGACCTCGCGCCAGTCCAGCCCCACGTACTCGGGCCACTCGGTGACCAGCACCACGGCGTCGGCGCCCTCGACCGCGTCGAGCGCCCCGCCCACGACCTCGACCCCGGGGAACAGCGGATGGCTGCCCGGCGCGACCATGGGGTCGCAGGCGGCGACCTCGGCGCCCTCGGCGAGCAGGCGAGCCGCGAGCACGATCGAGGCCGCCTCGCGCAGGTCGTCGGTGTGGGGCTTGAAGGTCAGCCCGAGCAATGCCACGCGCTTGCCCCGCAGCGCGCCGAGGCGGCGCTTGAGCTTGGCCACGACCAGGCGCTTCTGCAGGTGGTTCACCTCGATCACGGCGTTCAGGAGCTGGAAGTGGTACCCGGAGTTGCCGGCCAGCTGCTTGAGGGCCTGCACGTCCTTGGGGAAGCACGACCCGCCGTAGCCGATCCCGGCCTGGAGGAAACTAGGTCCGATGCGCCGGTCCAGCCCCATCCCGTAGGCGACCGTGCGCACGTCGGCCCCGACGTGCTCGCACACGTTGGCGATCTCGTTGATGAACGAGATCTTGGTCGCGAGGAACGCGTTCGAGGCGTACTTGATCATCTCGGCCGACGGCACCGTCGTGCGCACGACCGGCGCGTCGACACCGTCATAGAGCGCGGCCACGGCATCGCCGTCGGCCTCGTCGAAGGCGCCGATCACGATGCGGTCGGGGTGCAGCACGTCATCGACCGCGGCGCCCTCCCGCAGGAACTCGGGGTTCGACGCGTAGCCGGTGGCCTCGAGCCCGGCGGCCTCGAGCTGCGCGACCACGCGGTCGCCGGTACCGACCGGCACCGTGCTCTTCATGACCAGCAGGTGCTCCCCGCCGCGCGCCCCGACCTCGCGGACCACGGCGTCGATGCGCGTGAGGTCCGCGTCACCCGACGGCGAGGGCGGCGTGTCGACGGCCACGAACAGGATGCGGCAGGCGTCGAAGAGCTCCGCGGCGGAGGTCGTGAAGGTGAGCCGCGCGCGGGCGTCGGCCATCAGCTCGGCCAGGCCCGGCTCGTAGATCGGGACGCCGCCCGAGCGCAGGAGCGCGATCTTGGCCTCGTCGACGTCCATGCACACGACGTGGTGGCCCAGGGTCGCGAAACACACCCCGGTCACGAGGCCGACGTACCCCACGCCGATGACACCGATGGGCGCTTGGGAAGGTCGTGCGGTCATGCGGCTCCTTCTCGTCGGGCGGCGCCAAAGTCTACCACAGGCTCGCTTTCGCCCCCCTTCTGCCCGGAACGGGCCCGCGCCTCACCGGTTGTCGTCGCCGGCCGCTAGCGCGGCCGCGCCGTGCCGGCCGCAGCCCGCGCCAGACCGAGCTCGTACCGGCTCAGGTCGTCGAACGGGTTCAGGCCCAGCGCGTGTCGGAACGACGCGGCCGCGCCCCGCGGGTCGCCGAGCGAGTTCAGCTGCAGCAGCCCGAGCTGGTAGTAGGTCAGGTAGTTCAGGGGCTGGAGCCGCACGGCCCGCTCGATCGTCGCTCTGGCCTGACTCACCTGGCCCTGCTGCTGCTCGATCAGCGACAGGGCCAGCAGCGGGTCGGCGGCGAGCGGGTCGAGACGGTGGGCGCGCCGGGCATCGGCCGCCGCCTGCGTCAGCTTGTCGTCACTGGCCGCGGTCAGCGCGCTGGAGTAGGCGCGGTCGGCCAGCCACGGGACGGTCCAGCTGGCGGCGACGACGACCAGCAGGCCGGTGGCCGCGAGGCGCGGGGCGAGGGCGGCGCGGCGGCGGGTCGCCGCCGCGCGGCCCCAGCCCCGCGCCGCCTCGCCTTCGTCCCCGGTCCCGCCCTCGCTCGCCGCCGCCCCGGCCGCCTTCTCCCGCCGCCGTCCGGCGACGTAGGCCGCGGCCGTGCCGGCGAACAGGAGGAAGGCCAGCGTCGCCGAGGACATGTCCCAGTCCCAGTCGACGCTCATGTGCAGCACGAAGACGAGGCAGCCGGCCTGCAGCACGGCCAGCGCGCCACGGTCGCCGTCGCGGCCCGCGCCCGGCCTTAGCCCCGCCGCGAGCAGCAGCCCGATCCCCGCCACGAACAGCACGAGACCGGGGATGCCGAGCTCGGTAAGCACGTTGACCCACTGGTTGTGGGCGTGCTTCACGAGCAGGTGCGAGTCCCGGAACCGGTAGTTGACGAAGCGGAAGGTGCCGGCGCCCGTCCCCGTCCAGGGCACGTACCGGTAGGCGCGCACGCCCTCCCTCCACATGGGGATGCGGCCGTTGCTGCTGGTCGACAGCACGCGCTCGATCGAGTTGCCGTTGCCCTCGATGGACACGTCGTTGCCGCGAAGCTGCTGCGAGAGCGTGTGGGCGAACGCGTGCGCGCCACCCGCGTGCCGGACGTAGGCCCAGCTCGCGCCGGTCACGGCCAGCACGGCCACCGCCAGCACGATGGCGCCGGCGACCGCCGTCACCAGCCGCCCGGCGTGCAGCCGCCGGTGGACGAGGGCGATCGCGAGCTCGAGAACGGCGGTGACAGCCAGCGCCAGCACGACCGAGCGGCCGAACTGGTGGCCTTGCAGGGTGCGCAGGCGGTCGTCGGTCGTGGCGTTGAAGAGCGTGTCGAGGTCGCGAGCGCGGAACAGCGCGGCCGCGGCCGGCAAGGCCGCGGCCGCGAGACTCGCCGCGCCCGTCAGCCGTTCGTTGGTCAGCGCGAAGTAGGCGACCAGCCCGACGACCGCGGCCAGGCTCCCGCCGCGCGAGAAGGTGAACACCAGCGCGAGCAGGAACAGGCCCAGGACCACCGCCAGCACGACCCGCAAGGCGACCGGCATCGTCCGCCGCGAGGCGCCTTCGAGCGCCGCCAGGGCGCCCATCACCATGAGGAGGGCGAGCACGTTCCAGTAGCCGACCGGAGCGCTCAGGCGGGCGTACTCGTGGGCATGTGTCGCCACGTCTGGCAACACTTTCCCGAGCAGCGCCCATGCCGCCACCGGGACCATCCCGAACGCGAAACCGTAGGCCACCAGCCGCAGGTTCCAGCGCCGCGCCGATGCCGACGCGCAGACCACCACGACCACGAGATAGAGAGCCGCGAAGTCGAAGGCGAGCCACGTGAGGTCCGGCCCGATCGACCAAGCCACCGAAAGCCCGGTCCAGCCGACGAACAGGGCGAGGCAGACGAGGGCGGCCAGCGAGAGACGGCCGAGCGCGGGCGGCGGCGCGAACCACACCCACACGGCAGCCGCGGCCAGCAGTACGAGCACGATCGGGAAGGCAAGAGTGAAGATGTAGCCGCCGGACCGCAGGGCCAGCGCGACGACGGCCCCCAGGATCACCAGATGAGGGCCGAAGTCGCGCAGCGCGCCGAGGGCGCGGCGCCCGGCGCGTCCGCCGCGCGTCGACGCCTCCACGACTGCGGGCGGCTCCCAGGCGGAGTCGACGGCGGGGCTGACGACAGGCTCGTCCACGCGTGGAGTATACCGAACGGCCCAACGCCCGAGCCCCCCGATGAGATTCGTCGTGGGGCCAACGTGGTAAACCGACGATGTGCGTGGTATAAGCATCCCGACAAGGGTCGGCAGAACCCGGCCGCAAGGATGGAGGGGGTAACTCCATGAAGAAGGCAGTCAGCATCGTGGTCCTCGCGGCCGTCGCGCTGCTGGCGTTCGCGAGCATCGCCCAGGCGAGTAGCAGCAGCACGACCACGGCGATCCTCAAAGACGCTCAGGACGGCACACTCGACGGCCATTACACGGCGGCTCAGGTGCGCGCGGCACTGGCGGCGGTGAAGAGCGATCCCGCGCTCCAGCAGTACACCGACGTCGAAGGCGTCCTCGAGGACTTCCTCGCGAGCCTGCCGTCGCCCGGCGTGGCCGGCTCCGGTGATCTGATGTTCACCGGCGGCCCGGTGCTGTGGCTGTTCGCGCTCGGCGCGGGGCTCGTGGTCACCGGACTGGCGCTCCGCCGTCGCGCTTCCGAGGCCGCCTGACAGGCAGCCTCCGGCGACAAGCATGAGCACTGAGGGGCGGCCCTGCGGGCCGCCCCTCTTCGTTGCGCTACTGCGCCGCGACCGGCATGACGAGCGTCAGCGGCCGCGGCGCGCCGGCCGACGACGCCACCTGCGAACGCGGCAGGCCGAGGTCGGCGGCCAGGCTGAGGGCCGCCCTCAGCGACCCCGGCCGGTAGAAGACCACCGTCACCGGCAGCGCCGTGAGCGACGTCGCCGTCAGGGCCGTCGTCCCCCACCCGTCGTTCTCGAGGCGGGCGCGCATGCGCGCGCCGCGGTCGGCGTTCGCGTCGACGACGGCGACGACGGTCGCCAGGCGGTCGGCGAACGTGAAGCCCAGCCGGGTCGACGCCAGCGCCGGCGCGAAGAAGGCCGGCTGCACGGCGCGGGCCAGCAGGTCGGCCGACACCGCCCCCCAGGCGCCGGCGGCCGCGGCGCTCAAAGCCGACCCCGACGGCACGAGCCGGTCGGCCCGCGAGACGGCGAGGTCGGCTCCTGCCGCGGCCGCCTCGACGCCGGCGACCAGCGCGGCAGTGCGCGGGCCGTCGGGCAGCGGCGGCACCGAGACGATCGCCGGCACGGAGCGCGCCTGGGCGGCCGCGATCGCCGCCTCGTCAAGGGCTTCCACGCGCGCCGGAGTGCCGCTCGCCGAGCCGGTGCGGCCGAACGCGACCACCACCGCGAGCGGCGGCCTCGCCGGTCGCGCGGCGACGGCCCGGACGGCCTGCGCCGTCGTGGAGCACGCGACCACCCGCACGCGGCAGGCGCCGCCGTCCCGGCGCAGACGGGACTCGAGGGCGCGGGAGACCTGCGTCGCCCGCGCCCCCAGCGGCTGCGTGAGCATCAGGACGGTACGCGCAGCGGGCTGCCGGGTAGCCCTCGGCGGGAGAGCCGGCGAACCCGCCCCGGCCGCAAACGCCGAGCTCAGCGCCAGCGCGGCTCGCGGCTCCGGCACCCACAGCCGGTAAGCGCCGCGCGTGACGACACGAACGGGCAGGGTGCCGAGCGTCACGTCCCGGGGGCGGGCCTGGTCCATCATCGCGCCGAGCGTCGACACGCCCTGCAGCTTGAGGTCGGTCCGCACGTCGGTGGCGCCGAGCAGGTAGTTGCCGAAGGCGACCACGTTCAGCGCCTTCGGACGCCACCCCGAGGCGGCGACGCGCAGGAAGCCGAGCTGGCGGGCCAGGTCGGCGATGGGGTCGGCGTGGCGCACCCAGGGGTCGTTCATGGCCTCGAGGCGTACGCGCGTGGCCTGGATCGAGTCGGTCTGCGCCATGAAGCCGGGGAACGCCTTGCGCAGCGACGCCGGATCGACCTGCACCCACCCGTCCACGGGGATCCCCAGCGCCGTCCCCAGGCCGGCTGCGCCGGCCGCCGGGCCGGCGCCGGTCACGATCGACGACAGCGGCTGCAGGCCCGCCCCCGGCAGCCGGCAGGCGACCTCGCGAGGGACGAGCACGATCGTGACGTGGGGCAGTTCGTAATCGATGTGGACGACGAGCGCCGCCTGCAGCGCCGGACGCCGATGGCCGGTGACGACGAACACGGCCACGTCGGCCGGGGGCGGCGGCGCGATCCGCACGTGCGGCACCTCGGGGACGACCCGGTGCCAGGGGCCGGGCGTGGCCAGAAGGATGATGACGGCGAGAGTGATAAGCACACCCACGAGCAGGATGCTCCAGGCGTCGAGGCGCCGCCGCACGGACGCCCCGGGGCTCACCTCACGGGCTTGAACGAGGTGGCCATCGCCTGCATGAGCTCGTTCGACAGGGCGTTGTCGAGCGTGTTGGTGAGCCAGTACAGGGTGCGACCCTGGACCCACGACACCATGTGCAGGTTCGTGCCGTTGTAGAAGAACGAGTACTTGACGCCGTTGATCAGCCGCTCCTGGTCAGGGTTGGCGACCGCCGGCGGGTTGGTCCACTTCATCTCCTCGATCTGCCAGCGCTGGTAGACGCTCTTCGGCGTCGTCCCCTCGACCACGACCGCCGCGGCGTTGCCCCCGTGTCCGGTGGGGATCGTGTACGCGCGTGAATCGGTCCAGTCGTATGTGAAGCCGGTCGACCACGTGGTCGGCATGCGCAGCTTGATCGGGGTCTTGGCCGCCAGCTGCCGCCAGGACGAGACGTCCTGCGGCTGGCCGGGAAGGATCGGCTGCGCCGCCTGGCTCGCCGACGAGCTCGAAGACTGCTGGACGAGCTGTCCCGAGTACGACGACCCCAGCACCACGCTCACGCCTTCGACGGTCCCGGGCTGGGGGTCGACCTTCACCACCCTGGCAGGCGGCAACAGGGCGGCGATCGCGCGGGCGTTGTTCAGGTACGTCTCGGAGGCGTAGACGAGGGTGCCCGTCGAGGCGACAGGGGCGAGGTCGCCGGCGACGACCGTCTGGTACCCCAGCGCCTTCAGGCCGGTGGCCACGTTGGCGGCCATGCCGGCCGCGGCGCCGGCGTTCGACACGTACACGCGGAAGCTCTTCAGCGGCTGCTTCTTGCCCACGGCCGGCGCCAGCGGCGGCTTCTCAGGATTGAGGAACTGCTCGACCACGGTGTGGATCTCCTCCGGCGACGCGCTGAGCTCGTCGGCGCCCCCGACGACGATGGCGTCGCCGACGACGTGCGTCTCGTAGATGTGCGAGGTGTTCACCGCCAGCACGAGCCGCGCGAGCGACTCGAGCTTGCCGAAGGACGAGATGTCGGAGACGGTGTTCTGCGCGATGGTCTTGATGGCCGCGGGTATCTTGCGCCAGTTGCTCCAGCGCAGCGCCTGTCGCTTCATCTCGCGCACGAACAGCTGCTGCCGCTGGATGCGGCCCCAGTCGGCGAGGTCGTCGTGGCGGAACCGGACGAAGCCAAGCGCGTCGGCGCCCTTCAGCTTCTGGTAGCCGGGCTGCAGGTCAATCGACGAGTAGCCGGTCACCGCCGTGTCGTTGTAGTAGCGGCGATCGACGTCGAGGTAGACCCCGCCGAGCTGGTCGACGATCTTCTCGAAGCCGACGAAGTTCACGTCGATGAAGTGGTTGGGCTTGATGCCCGTGAGCTCGGTGAACGTCTTGAGCGCCAGCGGGGCGCCGCCGTAGGTGTAGGCGGCGTTGATGCGGTCCTGGCCGTAGCCGGGGATGTCGACGCGCAGGTCGCGCGGGATCGAGAGCATGGAGATGCTCTTGGTCGCCGGGTCGAGCCGCACGAGCAGCAGCGTGTCAGAGCGGCTGCCAGGCCCAAGCCCGACGCGCCGGTCGCTGCCCAAGATGAGGATCGACTGCGCCTGGCCCGGCATCGGCGCGTTGAGCAGGTGCTGCTGCTGGACCTTGACGATGGTCGCGGGGTCGTTGATCTGGACCTGCGCCACCGTGCGCTGGACCCAGCCGAACACCATGCCCGCCGACGTCGAGATGACGACGACGATCGCCACCACGGACCACTTGAGCAGGCGGAGCCACAGCGCAGGCTTGGGCTTGCGGGGTGAGATCCTGTAGACGGTGTATGCGGGCACGCCTTAGCCTTCCGTCACCGCGAGGCGACGTTCGCCGGGTCCAACGGATTGTAGCGTACCCAGTGAATCGCGTCGCACCGCCGTAACGCCGTCATACTGCCGGCGCCGCCGCCTTCTCCCCCGCGCCGACGCGGCGGACGTCGGCGCCCAGGACGGTCAGCTTCTCGACGAAGGACTCGTAGCCACGGTCGACGTGGTGGACGGCGCGCACCTCGGTCGTGCCCTCAGCCACCAGGCCGGCGATCACGAGAGCGGCCCCGCCGCGCAGGTCGGGCGCCTCCACCACCGTCCCGGTCAGCTGGCGGGGGCCGGCGATGACGGCGTGATGCCCGCTCGTCGTCACGCCGGCCCCAAGACGGTTGAGCTCGTCGACCACGGCGAACCGGTTCTCGAACACGTTCTCGGTCACGATCGAGGTGCCCGAGGCGAGCGACAGCGCGACCATCACCTGGGCCTGCAGGTCGGTCGGGAAGCCGGGGTGAGGCAGGGTCGAGATGTCGACGGGCTTGAGCGGCTCGACCACCCGGGCGCGGATCGTCCGCTCGCGCTCTTCGATGGTCACGCCCATGGCGCGGAGCTTGTTCAGGAACAACTCGAGGAACAGCGGGTTCAAGCCGGTGACGGCCACGTCGCCGCCGGTCGCGACGCCGGCCACGAGGTACGTGCCGGCCTCGATGCGGTCGGCGATCGCCTCGTGCTCGGCGCCGTGCAGAGGGGCGCCGCCCTCGACGCGGATCGAGCTCGTCCCGGCTCCGTCGATGCGCGCGCCCATCGACATGAGGAACTTCGCCAAGTCGACGATCTCGGGCTCTCGGGCGGCGTTCTCGATGACGGTCGTGCCCTCGGCTGCGGTCGCTGCCATGAGCAGGTTCTCGGTGGCGCCGACGCTGGGGTAGTCGAGCGGCACGACGGCGCCCCGCAGGCGGTCGGCCGTGACCTCGATGAACCCATGCTCGATCTCGATGTGGGCGCCCAGGCGCTGGAGCCCGCGGATGTGGAAGTCGATGCGTCGGGGGCCGATGTTGCAGCCGCCGGGCATGGCGATCATCGCCCTGCCCAGGCGGGCCACCATCGGCCCCATCACGATGATGCTGGCGCGCATCTTGCGGACGAGCTCGTAGGGCGCGCGGTCGCTGATCTCGCCCGACGGGTCGATGCGCAGCTCGCCGTCCTCGAAGCTCACCTCGGCGCCGAGGGCGCGCAGCATCTCGACCATCGTGAAGACGTCGGCGATCCGCGGCACGCGGCGGATGACGCAGGGCTCGGGGGACAGCAGGCTGGCGGCCATGAGCTTGAGGACCGAGTTCTTGGCCCCCGAGAGGTGGACCTCGCCCACCAGCCGCCGGCCGCCCTGGATGATGACGCGTTCGTCCTGTTCCATGGGACCGTCCATCGGGCGCCTGAAGTATACGCCCGGCGCCCGCGGCGCCGGGCTCACGACCGTGGCGCGCTCAGCGCCGCGCCGCGACCTTGAGCCGGTTCTCGGCCCTCTTGAGCGCCTGCTCGGCTTTGTAGAAGTCGACCTCGGCGTGCGCGGCGGGGTCGTCGCCCTGCGCGAGCCGCTCTTCGGCCCGCTTGCGGGCCGCCTCGGCACGCGCCACGTCGATCAGGCGGACGTTCTCGGCGTGGTCGACGACGATGAGCACCTTGTCGAAGAGAATCTGCACGTAGCCGATCCCCGTCGCGAAGCGCTCCCACTCCCCGCCCGCGAGCTGCAGACGCGACTCGCCGACGGCGAGCAGCGAGACCAGGGCCTCGTGCTTGGCGAGCAGACCGAGCTCGCCTTCCACACCGGGAACGACCACCATGACGACGTCGCCTTCGTAGACCGACCCGTCCGGCGTGACGATCTCGACGTGCAGTGTGGCGGCGTCGTCGGTCATACGTTTACTCCGCGACGGCCTGCGTCGACAGGGACTTCGCCTGTTCGACCGCCATCTCGATGCCGCCGACCATGAAGAACGCCTGCTCGGGCAGGTCGTCGTGTTTGCCGTCGACGATCTCGGCGAAGCCGCGCACCGTGTCGACGAGCGGCACGTACTGCCCCACCTGACCGGTGAACTGCTCGGCGACGAAGAACGGCTGCGACAGGAACCGCTCTATCTTGCGGGCCCGCTGCACCGTCAGCTTGTCTTCGTCGGTCAGCTCGTCCATGCCGAGGATGGCGATGATGTCCTGCAGCTCGCGGTAGCGCTGCAGGATCTCCTGCACGCGCGTCGCGACCTTGTAGTGCTCGTCGCCGACCACGGCCGGGTCGAGGATCCGCGACGTCGAGTCGAGCGGGTCGACTGCCGGATAGATCCCTTTCGACGAGATCGCGCGAGAGAGAACGGTGGTCGCGTCGAGATGCGCGAAGGTGGCGGCCGGCGCAGGGTCCGTCAGGTCGTCGGCCGGCACGTAGATGGCCTGCACCGAGGTGATCGAGCCCTTCTTCGTCGAGGTGATGCGCTCCTGCAGCTCGCCCATCTCGTTGGCCAGGGTCGGCTGGTAGCCCACCGCGCTCGGCATGCGGCCGAGGAGCGCCGAGACCTCGGAGCCCGCCTGCACGAAGCGGAAGATGTTGTCGATGAACAGCAGCACGTCCTGGCCGCCCTCGTCGCGAAAGTACTCCGCGACGGTGAGGCCGGCCAGTCCGACCCGCAGACGGGCGCCCGGCGGCTCGTTCATCTGGCCGAACACGAGCGCCGTCTTGTCGATGACGCCCGACTCCTTCATCTCCGTCCACAGGTCGTTGCCCTCGCGCGTCCGCTCCCCGACGCCACAGAACACGGACAGGCCGCCGTGCTGTGTCGCGATGTTGTGGATCAGCTCCTGCACGATGACCGTCTTGCCCACGCCGGCGCCGCCGAACAGGCCGATCTTGCCGCCCTTCACATACGGGGCCAGAAGATCGACCACCTTGATGCCGGTCTCGAAGATCTCGTCGGTGGGGTCGAGCTCCTCGAAGTCGGGCGACGGGCGATGGATCGGCCAGTGCACGGCCTTGTCCAGGTCTTCACCGTGGTCGATCGCCTGACCCATCACGTTGATGATCCGGCCCAGCGTCTCCTGGCCGACGGGCACCGTCATGGCCTTGCCCGTGTCCACGACCTCGGCGCCCCGGGCGAGCCCGTCGGTAGCGTCCATGGCGACGGCCCGGACCTTGTCGTCGCCGAGGTGCTGTTGCACCTCGGCGATCAGCTGCACGGTCTGGCCGTCGCGGTCGATCGCGATCTCGAGCGCGTTGTAGATGGCCGGCAGCTCCTCTGGGAAGTGCACGTCGACCACCGGCCCGATCACCTGCACGATGCGTCCTGTGTTCATCGATACTCCTAACCGAGCGCCTCTGCGCCCGCGACCACTTCGAGGATCTCCTGGGTGATCGACGCCTGCCGCGCGCGGTTCATCGACAGGGTCAGTGATGACATCATCTCGTCGGCGCTTTCGCTCGCATTGCGCATGGCGCTCATGCGCGCGCCCTGTTCGCTGGCGCTGGACTCGAGCAGCGCCCGGAAGATCGCGATCTCGACGTACCGCGGCAGGAGCGACTCGAGGATGGCCGCCTCGCCCGGTTCGTAGAGATACGCCACGAGCGGACGCTCGGATCCCTCCGTGTACACCTCCTGTGGCTGGATCGGCAGGATCACACTCTGCATCAGCGTCTGCTCGATCGGCGACTGGAAGTGGTTGTAGATCAGGCGCACACGATCGACCTTCTCCGAGGTGAACAGCTCGATCACGTGATGGGCGATGGCGCTGGCGTCGGCGTACGTGGGCCGGTCGCTCTTGCCCTGCCACGACATGTCGATCTCGTGCCCGCGGAACCGCAGCGTCCCGATGCCCTTGCGGCCGACGACGAGCGCACGCGTGGCGACGTCCCTCCGCCGCAGCTCCGCGTCGGCCTGGAAGAAGGCGCGCAGCACGTTGGCGTTGAACGCGCCGGCCAGGCCGCGGTCGCCGGTGATCACGAGGACCGCTTCGGCGCCCGCGACGTCGTGTTCGCGCAGCAGCGCGAAGCTCTTGCGGTCGCCTGCGAAGGTCGCCAGGTCGCGCATCATCTCGACCATGTCGTCGGCATACGGCCGCAGGGCGACGATGCGCCCCTGGGCGCGTCGCAGCTTGGCGGCCGAGATCATCTCCATGGCCTTGGTCACCTTGCGGGTGTTCTCGACCGAGGCGATGCGCCGGCGGATGTCCTGGAGCGTAGCCACGTCAGGCGCCGGTCTCCGCCTCCGGCACGACCGGCGCCTCGACCGGCGCGAAGCCCTGGTGGAACTCGCGCACGGCGGCCGCAAGCGAACCGCGCGTCTCGTCGGACAGCTCCTTGGTCTTGGCGATCGTCGCGAGCAACTCGGCGTGACTGGCCTTGAGGTGGTCGCGCAGTCCGCCGAGGAAGTCCCGCACCTTGTCGAGCGGCAGGTCGTCGAGGAAGCCCTGCGTACCGGCGAAGATGACCGCCACCTGGTCCTCGATCGGCATCGGCTCGAAGCGACCCTGGTTCAGGGCCAGGACCATGCGTTCGCCACGGGCCAGGGTCTGCTGCGTCGCTTCGTCGAGCTCGGAGCCGAACTGGGCGAAGGCTTCGAGCTCGCGGTACTGCGCCAGGTCGAGACGCAAGCGCCCGGCGATCTGCTTCATGGCCTTGATCTGGGCGTTTCCGCCCACCCGGGAGACGGAGATGCCGATGTTGATCGCCGGCCGCACGCCCGAGAAGAAGAGGTCGCTCTGCAGGAAGATCTGGCCGTCCGTGATCGAGATCACGTTGGTCGGGATGTACGCCGACACGTCGCCGGCCTGGGTCTCGATCACGGGGATGGCCGTGAGCGACCCGCCGCCGAGCTCGTCGTTCAGCTTGACGGCGCGTTCGAGCAGCCGCGAGTGCAGGTAGAAGACGTCGCCCGGGAAGGCCTCGCGGCCCGGCGGGCGGCGGAGCAGCAGCGACATCTGGCGGTAGGAGTCGGCGTGCTTGGAGAGGTCGTCGTAGAAGCAGACGGCGTGCCGTCCGCTGTAGAGGAAGAACTCGCCCATGGCGGCGCCGCAGTAGGGCGCCAGGAACTTGAGCGGGGCCGACGCCGACGCGGTCGCGGCGACCACGATCGTGTAGTCCATGGCGCCGTACTCTTCGAGCTTCTGCACTACCTGCATCACCGTCGAGGCCTTCTGCCCGATGGCGACATACACGCAGATCTCGTCTTGGCCCTTCTGGTTGATGATCGTGTCGACGATGATCGACGTCTTGCCCGTCTGCCGGTCGCCGATGATCAGCTCACGCTGGCCGCGCCCGATCGGGATCATGGAATCGATCGCCTTGATGCCCGTCTGCAGCGGCTCCTTGACACCCTGGCGCTCGACGACGCCGGGAGCCTTGAACTCGACCGGGCGGAAGGTCGTGGTCTCGATCGGCCCCTTGTCGTCGAGCGGATTGCCGAGGGGGTCGACGACGCGGCCCACGAGCGCCTCGCCGACCGGCACCTGCAGGATCTTGCCGGACCGCCGCACGAGGTCGCCCTCCTTGATGAGGGTGTCCTCGCCGAGCAGCACGACACCGACGTTGTCTTCCTCGAGGTTGAGCACGAGGCCGGTCACGTCGTGGGGAAGGTCGAGCATCTCGGCGGCCATCGCGTTGCGAAGGCCGTAGATGCGCGCGATGCCGTCGCCGACCTCCAGCACGGTACCGACCTCTTCGACCTCGACCTCGGCCTGGTAGTTCTCGATCTGGGCCTTGAGGACCGAGGCGATCTCCTCGGGACGAAGCTTCACTGGTCGCCACCTCTCACTTCTGCCAACCGCAGTCTCTCGCCGAGCTGCCTGGTCCGGGAGCGCAAGCTCCCGTCGATGATCACGTCACCGATACGCAATACCACGCCCCCGAGGATCGCAGGGTCGACGCGCTTGCGCAGTCGCGCCGTCATGCCGGTCGAGCCCTCGATGCTCTTGACGATCCGGTCTTCGACGGCAGGCTCGACCGGTACCGCCGTCGTGAGCTCGACGTCGACCACCTTGGCCGCCGCCGCCGCCAGTTCTTCGAACCCGTCGGCGACGGCCGTCAGCGCCGCGATACGACCCTTCTCGAGGAGCACGTTCACCGCGCCCGCCGCCAGCCTGTCGGCCCCCGCGGTCAGCGCGGTCACGACCCGCAGCTTGGCCTCGGGCTCGACCTGCGGGTTGAAGAGCACGTCCGCCAGCGGCGACGACTCGGCGACCGCCTGCGTGAACGACCGCAGGTCTTCGCCGGTGCGCTCGACCGTGCCGGCCTCGGCGGCGGCCTGGAACAGCGCCTCAGCGTAGACGCGAGCGACCTGCTGCTCGCTCACCGGCCGCTCCCCGCGCCGAGGTCCTCGAGGTCGACCTCGCGCAACGCCTCGTCGATCAGGCGACGGTGATCGTCGTCGTCGAGCGATCGGCCGACGACCCGCTCCGTCGCGGCAAGCGTCAGACCGGCGATCTCCTTCTTGATCTCGGCGAGCGCGGCGTGGGTGTCGCGCTCGATCTGCTCCGCGGCCTTGTCGACGGTGCGCTGCGCCTGCTTGCGCGCCTCCTCGACGATCTCGGCCTTCGTGCTCTCGCCCGCCTTGCGCGAGCGATCGAGGATGTCTTCGGCCTCGGCGCGCACCGAGGCCAGCGTCTCCTTGTACTCGGCCAGGAGACGAGCGGCCTCGTCACGTGTGGCCTCGGCGGCTTCCATGCTCTCGCGGATCTGGCTCCGGCGCGCCTCGATGACGCGCTGCAGCGGGCCGAACGCGAACTTCCAGAGCACGAACACCGAGATCGCGAACGTGATGAGGGTCCATACCATGAGCCCCGGCAAGATGTTCAGCATGACGATCCCGTTCCTCTTGGTTTGCGCACGTGAACCGCCTACTTGACGACGAACAGAAGGATGAGGCTGACGACGAACGCGTACAGGGCCAGCGCCTCGATGATGCCGATGCCGATGAACATGTTGGTGCGGATGTCGCCGCTCAGCTCAGGCTGGCGCGCGATGCTCTGCAGCGCGGCACCGATCATCACACCCAGGCCGATGCCCGGCCCGATGACGCCCAGACCGATGGCGAGTCCGGCGCCGAGCAGCTCCGCTGCGCGTGGGTCCATCTCGTTCCTCCTTGGTCTTTCTGATCGTCGTGTGTCGTGCGGGAACGCCTGTCCGGCGTCCCAGTCAGTGGTCCTCCGACAAGGCACTGCCCACGTAGACGGCGGACAGGATGGCAAAGATGAAGGCCTGGATGAAGGCCACGAAGATCTCGAACAGGTACAGCGCCACCGAACTGGCCTGCAGGACGGCGCCGATCAGGTAGCTCTGGAAGATCAGCGCCATGGCCAGGAACACAGCCAGGACGGCGTGCCCCGCCAGCATGTTGGCGAACAGACGCACCGACAGCGAGACGAGCCGGAAGAACTCGCTGACGGCGTGCATCGCCCAGAGCGGGTAGCGCAGGAGCAGCGGCGCCGAGGGGATCAGCCAGCCCTTGAAGTAGCCCGCGGCGCCCTTCTTGCGGATCCCGGCGTAGTGGGTGAAGACGAAGGTGCACAGCGCCAGCGTGAGGGTCACGCTGAGGTTGCTGGTCGCCGCGTAGAACGCCAGCTGGTGGTTCAGGCCGAACGGCAGCGGCACGAGCCCGATGAGGTTGGACACCAGCACGAAGAAGAAGGCCGCGCCGATGTAGGGGAACCACGTGTCCGCCCCGACCTTCATGACGGAGTTGGCGATACCGTCACGCGCGAGGGCGTACATGCCCTCGGCCGCGGTCTGGAAGCGGCCCGGCGCCTCGGTCTTGAGCGACCGCGAGATGACGATCGCGAGGCAGACCAGGATGGCCGTCGCCAGCCACAGGTAGACGACCGGCTTGGTCACCGACAGGTCGACGGGGCCGATCTTGGGCAGCTTGATCAGCGGCTCGGGCTTGAACTCGCCGGCGACGTCGAGCGTCTGCTTGGCGCCGCCGGGGATCAGGAAGAGAGCGACGACGAGTGCCGCGCCGACGAGCGCCCAGACCCACTTCGGCAGGCGGCCGAGCACGGACCCCCCCTTCTCTGGGGCCTGGTCATCCACCGGTGGCGTCACCCCCCCTGGGGTGGGTACCGGCCGTCGCGGGATGCCGCCAGAGCCTCGCGAAGATGTAGACCGTGTAGGTCGCGAGGAAGGCGGCGGCGGCGGACGCGAACTGCGGTCGCCACAGGACGCCGATGGCGATCAGGACGGCGACGACGACGCCGAGCCGCACGACCATGCCCGCGAAGCCGACCAGGAGCGCCTGGTTGAACGAGCCGCGCTCGCCCAGCCGTGCCGTGGAGCGTTCGGCGAACCAGTAGAGGAGCACGAGCAGCGAGCCGGCGGCGGCGGCGATGGGAGAGCCGCCGACGGCGAACGCGACGAGCGCGCACATCGCCGCCGCTACCCCGAGGATCAGGGCGACGGGCTCTTTGAGGATGCTGCGTCCAGCGCCGCTGGGCGACCGCCGGGACCCGACCGTCACGTATCCGCCCCTCACTTCGTTTCGATGAACACTGCGTACAGCCCGATGGCGAAACCGGCGAAGACCCCCACGAGCATCAGCACGGGAGAGGTACCCAGCAGGCGATCGAGGCCGTAGCCGACGAGCAACCCGAGAGCGACGCCGGCCAGCAGCATGAACACGATCGTCTCGGCGCCCGTGAACGACGATTTCCGATGCTGGCCATTCTGTCCATTCTCGGGCGAAATGCGTGGCACAGTATACTGACCCTTTCCAATCCCGGCAAGCTGTTTTCCTCCCTGCTCGCCGCCGCTTCGTCGTTCCCCTGAGGTTCCTGGAAGGCAGGACATTGTGGCCAAGACGGCGCCTCGTTCAGTGCTCTCGCCGGCGCCTGAGCCTGTCCACCCTGCGCACGTTGTACGACAGCGTGTCCTCCACTTCCGACGCGTTCCGCGCCCGGTAGCGCGCCAGCAGCCTGGCCATGTAGCCGGTCGCGACGGCGGCGGCGACCCCGAGCGCGACGATCGCCCACGTCGCCTTGAAACGCATGGCCAGCGCGAGGCCGTTGAGCAGCAGACACCAGCCGTACAGCAGCAGGACCGACGTCCGCTCCGAGAAGCCCGCGACGAGGACGAGGTCGTGGTGCATGTGGTCGCGGCCGGGGCTATAGAACGGTACCCCCTTGCGCCAGCGCCGGAACACGATCAGGAAGAGGTCGGCGAAGGGCACGCCGAGCACGAGAAGCGGGAAGATCAAGGCGACGGTGGCGGCGCCCTTGAGCACGCCCTGGATGCTGATCGCGCCGAGCACGAAGCCCAGCAGCATCGACCCGGCGTCGCCCATGAAGATGCTCGCCGGGTAGAAGTTGAAGCGCAGGAACCCGAGGGCGGCGCCGGCGAGGATGGCGGCCGTCACGCCCATCTCGCCCCTGCTCAGCGAGAGCGCGATCACGGCGAAGGTCATGGCCGAGATCGCGCAGATGCCGGCCGCCAGCCCGTCGAGCCCGTCGATGAAGTTCACCATGTTGACGACCGTCGCCATCCACAGCACCGTGAGGAGGATCGCCACGGCCGGGTGCAGGGTGAACGACACACTGCTCAGCGGCAGCGCCACGTGGTCGATGCGCACCCCGAAGCCGATCAGCACGCCGATCGCGGCGAGCTGGCCGACGAACTTGACCAGCGGGCTGATGTCGCGGTAGTCGTCGATCAGCCCGACGGCGGCGATCACCGACCCGCCGACGACGATCCCCTTGGTCACGGGGCCAAGGCGTACGAACGCGAGGATGGGAACGATCACGCCGAGGTAGATGGCGATGCCGCCCAGGAGCGGCGTCGCCTTCTGGTGCATGCGTCGCTCGTCCGTGGGCACGTCGACCACGCCGGTCCGCCGCGCGAGCCGGGCCATCAGCGGCGTCATCAGCACGACGATGCTCGCCGCGAGGACGAACCCGACGACCGCCAGCTGGACCGAGCTCGGAAGCGAGACCAGCCGATCGACGTCTATGGCAGCGACTCCCTGGCGCAGGTCACGCCTGCCTCCTCGAGCATCTCCCGGGAGAGCTCGTCGGGGTACCCCTCGAGGTAGTGGATCTCACGCACGCCGCAGTTGATCAGCATCTTCGCGCAGAGGATGCACGGGTGGTGCGTGCAGTAGAGGACGGCGCCGTCGACGGCCACCCCGTGGACCGACGACTGGATGATCGCGTTCTGCTCGGCATGGATGGCGCGACAGAGCTCGTGGCGCTCGCCCGAGGGGATGCCGAGCTGCTCGCGCAGGCAGCCGATGTCGAGGCAGTGCGAGGTGCCGCGCGGTGCGCCGTTGTAGCCGGTGGCGAGCACGCGCTTGTCGCGCACCAGCACGGCGCCCACCTGGCGGCGCAGGCAGGTCGAGCGCGTCGCCGCCTGCAGGGCCAGCTGCAGGAAGTACTCGTCCCAGCTGGGGCGCCGCGCCGGCTTCCGCTTGTCAGCGGCGCCGCTCACAGGAACTCGTAGAGCGGGAAGCGATCGAGCAGATCGATGACCTCGCGCCGCACCTCGGCGAGCGCCGCCTCGTCGCCGCCGGCCGCGAGCGCGCGAAGCATCAGCTCGCCGGTCAGCCGCATCTCGGGCTCGAGGAAGCCCCGCGTCGTGACGGCGGGCGATCCGACCCGCAGCCCGCTGGCGACGTTGAACGAGCTCTCCTCGAACGGCACCACGTTTCGGTTGGCCGTGATGTTGACCGACTCGAGGAGGTCCTGGCACTCGAGGCCGTTCATGCCCGTGCTGCGCAGGTCGACGAGGGCGAGGTGGACGTCGGTGCCGCCGGAGACGAGCCGCAGGCCGCCGTCGGCGAGCGTGTCGGCCAGGGTCTTGCAGTTGACGAGCACCTGGCGCTGCAGCTTGTGGAAGGGTTCGGAGGCGGCGATGCGGAAACAGGCCGCCTTCGCGGCGATGACGTGCATCAGCGGGCCGCCCTGCATGCCGGGGAACACGGCGCGGTCGATCGCCTGCGCGTACTCGGCGCGGCACATGATGAGGCCGGCCCGCGGCCCCGTGAGGGTCTTGTGGGTCGTGCTCGTCACGACGTCGCTGTACGGGACCGGGTTGGGGTGCAGGCCGGCGGCGATGAGCCCGGCGACGTGGGCGATGTCGGCCAGCAGCAGCGCGCCCGCCTCGTCGGCGATCTCGCGGAAGGCGGCGAAGTCGACCGTGCGGGGGTAGGAGCTGTAGCCGCAGATGATCAGCTTGGGCCGGTGCTCGAGGGCGAGCGCGCGCACCTCGTCGTAGTCGAGCGTCTCGGTGTCGCGCCGGACGTGGTAGGGGACCACATCGTAGGTGCGCCCGGAGTAGTTGATGTCGAGGCCGTGGGTGAGGTGGCCGCCGTGGGTCAGCGACATCGCCATGATGCGGTCGCCGGGGTCGAGGAGAGCGAAGAGCGCGGCGAGGTTGGCCGACGACCCCGAGTGTGGCTGGACGTTGACGTGATCGGCCCCGAAGATCGCCTTGCAGCGATCGATGGCGAGCCGCTCGACGCTGTCGACGATGTCGCAGCCGCCGTAGTACCGCGCCCCCGGCACGCCCTCGGCGTACTTGTTGGTCAGCACCGACCCCGTCGCCTCGAGCACCGCGCGGCTGGCGAAGTTCTCGCTGGCGATGAGCTCGAGGGTCTCCTGCTGGCGGATCAGCTCGCAGCGCAACAACTCGTTGAGCTCGGGGTCGAGATGATAGAGGGGCTCGCGCCGCCACTCCCGCGAGACGGGGCTCACGCCGCCCCCCCGCCGTCGATCTCGGCCACGCGACGGGCGTGGCGCCCCCCTTCGAACGGGGTCGCCAGCCAGGTTTCGACGATCGGCCACGCCTCGTCGGCCGAAAGCAGGCGGCCACCCAGGCAGAGGACGTTGGCGTCGTTGTGGCGGCGCGCCATCTCGGCCAGCTCGACGGTCGTGCAGTCGGCGGCGCGGACGCCCCGGTGGCGGTTGGCGGCCATGCACATGCCCAGGCCGGTGCCGCACACGAGGATGCCGCGGTCGGCCTCGCCGCGCTCCACGGTCCCGGCCACCGCGTGGCCGTACTCCGGGTAGTCGACCGGCTCGTCGGCGGCGCCGGTCCCGAGGTCGCGGACCTCGTGTCCCGCCGCCCGCAGCCGGTCGACGACGGCCTGTTTGAGCTCGTAGCCGGCGTGGTCGGCGGCAGCTGCGATCTTCACGGTTCGGCCCTCTCGTGCCAGCGTGTCCGCCGTCCGATGGCGGGGGCGTGAGCGGTCACGCGTGGTCGTCGCGGTTTCGCCTCGAGTGTATCAGAGCCGCTGCGGCAGCCCCCGGCATGCCAGACGCGTGGCCGCGGCCGGTGCGCCGGCGCCGACGACCGGAAGGCCGCCTGCGGCGCGGACCCGGGCGCCGGCGGCCTCTAGGCGGCAGGAGGTCCGGGCACAGCGGCCGCCGGCGCCCCGGCCGCCCCCGGATGCGGGCCGCGGACCAGCGACACCGCGGCGCCGACCAGCGCGAACCCGGCGCCGACGAGCATGGCGGCCGAGTACCCCGCGGCGAAATCGGCGGCCGCGTGCGGCGCGGCGGCGGCGTGGGTGAAGATCAGCCGGCCGCCGAGGCGCCCGAGCTGCGACGCGGCGATGGCGCCGAGCAGGCCGATCGAGATCGCCTGGCCGGCGAACCGCATCGTTCCCAGGAAGCCCGAGGCCAGACCCAGCTGCGAGCGCGGGACCGAGCCCATCACGGCCGAGGTGTTGGGGCTGCTGAAGGCCGCCATGCCCACGCCGACCACGGCCAGGCCGACCACGATCCGCCCGGTCGCGGCCGCCGCGGGCATGGCCGCCAGCCAGCCCATGCCCGCCGCCGTCAGGAGCATCCCGGTCGTAGTCAGCAGTCGCGAGCCGACGCGGTCCGAGAGGCGTCCCGCCAGCGGCGAAAGGCCGGCCATCAGCGCCGGCTCGACGATCAGGACGAGGCCGGCCTGCTGCGCCGACCGGCCCTGGACGACCTCGAGGAAGATGGCGGTGAGGATGGTCACGCCGTGCATCGCCATGTAGTTCAGCAGCGCCGCGACGTTGGCGGCGGCGAACAGGCGGTTGTGCCGCAGCAGGTCCAGGTCGAGGACCGGGTCGGGCACACGCAGCTCGACGAGCACGAAGGCGACGGCGGCGACGGCCGAGAGCGCCAGCAGCGCAAGCGTGCGCGGCGAGTCCCAGCCCCACACCGGGGCGAACGTCAGAGGGACGAGCAGCGTGGCGAGCAGCAGGCCGAGGAGGGCGGAGCCGGGCCAGTCGAGGCGGCGGCGGGCGGGCGGGCCGGCCACGGCCGGCCCCGAGCCCGCCGCCCCCTCGACACCGGCGCCGGCGATCTCGGCCGCCAGCGCGCCGCGGTCGCGCCGCTCGGAGGCGACCAGCGACCAGCCGAACGCGAACGTCGCCACGGCGACCGGCACGTTGACCAGGAAGATCCACTGCCAGCCGAGGTGGTCGACGATGAGACCCCCGAGGACGGGCCCCGCGGTGAGACCGAGGTACACCGCCATCACGTTGATGCCGAGGGCGCGGCCGCGCTCCCGCGGCGGGAACACCGCCGTGACGATCGCCCCCGACGTGGCGCCGAGCAGCGCCCCGCCGACCCCCTGCACGCAGCGCGCCGCGATCAGCCATTCCCCGCTCATCGAGAAGGCCGCCGCCAGCGACGCCAGGCCGAAGATCACCACACCGGCCAGGTAGAAGCGCATGCGTCCCTGCTGGTCGGCCAGCCGCCCGAAGGGGATCAGCAGGATGCTGATGACCAGCAGGTACGACGCCTGCACCCAGATGGCCTGGGAGAACGTCAGATGCAGGGAGGGGCCGATCTTCGCCAGGGCGACCGAGACGATGCTGCCGTCGAGCGGCGTCATGAAGGCGCCGACCGACGTGAGCAGGAGCACGCGTCGGCGACGGCGGTGCAGCTCGGGTTCGGCGGCCACGCGCCCCTAGAGCTCGAGCGTGCCGGTCATGACCTCGACGACGCCGCCTCCGACCAGCACGTCGGTGATGCGGGTGCCCTCGAGCGTGACCGACACGGTCAGGCGGCTGGGGCGGCGCGCGTGCTGGCCCTGGGCCACCACGCGCGCCGCCCCCGGAAGCAGCAGCTTGTGCCGCGCCAGGTAGGCGGCCAGCGGACCCGCGGCGCTGCCGGTGGCCGGGTCCTCGACGATGCCCTCCAGCGGCGCGAAGCAGCGCGCCTCGGCGTAGGGCTCCTCGTCGCCGGTCAGGGCGAACGGGTACAGGCTGGCGTAGCGGCGCTCGAACTCGGCCAGCCGGTTGATGTCGAACCAGGCGTGGGCCAGTGCCCTCGTGTTGCGCAGCGGGATGATCGCGTACGACAGGCCGGTCGAGACGACGCGCGGCTCGAGCTCGTCGTCGAGGTCGCTCGGCTGCAGCCCGAGGATCGCGGCCGCCTCGTCGCGGGGGATCTCCTCGCCGAAGGCGGGCGGTCCCTGGTGCACCGTCGCCGCCCGCACCTGGCCGCCGAACACGCTGACGTCGACCGCGGTCGGCCCGACGTTGAGCTCGAGCGTCACCGTCGTCACCGGCTCGCTCGCCGGCACGCGCCCGAGGCGCACGAGGGTGCAGGCCGTGCCCACGCTCGGGTGACCGGCGAACGGCAGCTCGGTGGCGGGCGTGAAGATGCGCACGCGCGCGTCGCCGCCCTGCTCCGGCGGGGTCACGAACGTGGTCTCGGAGAGGTTCATCTCGCTGGCGATCCGCTGCATCTGCCCGTCGGTCAGACCCTCGGCCTCGGGGAAGATCGCCAGCGGGTTGCCGGCGAAGGCCTCGTCGGTGAAGACGTCGACCTGGATCATCTGCAGGCTGGTCACGGTGTCCGCCGGTCCTCCCGCTCGTGCGTCAGCATCTCGCGGATGCCCGTCTCGTCGACCGACCCGGCGCGCAGGATGCGCCAGAAGCCGTCCTGCTCGTAGCGGGTGAGGTCGACGACTACCGAGGCTACTCCCGCTGCCCGGCCGCCGTCCAGCACCAGGTCGCAGGCGGCCAGCACGCCGGGGTCGACCTCGGCGAGCGTCGACGGAGCCGCGCGGCCGCTCGGGTTGGCGCTCGAGGCCAGCAGCGGGAAGCCGAGGGCCGCCAGCGGGCGGGCGCGATCGGGCCACCTCGGCACGCGCACGCCGAGCGTGGCGACGGTCCGGGTGGTCTCGCCGCCCGACGCCTGCCGCACGGGTACCTTCAACTCGCCCGGCGGAGGGTACCCGAGACCCAGCGGGTAGGGGACGACGAGGGTGAACGGCCCCGGGAGCAGACGGCGCGCGGCTTCGCGCAGCGCCGGCGGCGGATCGAGCGTCGCGACCAGCACGTCGACGCTGGGGAAGACGAGCTGCAGGGGCTTGCCGGGCTCGCGGCCCTTGGCCGCGGCGATCGCCGCCGCGGTCTCCGGCCGGCAAGCCCCCGCCAGACCGTAGACCGTGTCGGTCGGCAGGCAGGCGAGCCGCGCCCGTTCGACCTCGGCCGCCAGCGCCGGCCAGTCGGCCGGCGCCAGGGCGCCGAGGTCGATGCGGCGCGGCTCGCTCACGGGGCGGACGCGGCGCCGGCCGGCGCCGTCGCCGGCGCCGTCGGACGCACCGGCACTCCCTGCGCCGCCAGGAACGCCTTGGCCTCGGCGATCGAATGCGTGCCGTAGTGGAAGATCGACGCGGCCAGGGCGGCGTCGGCCTCGCCCAGCACCAGGCCGTCGGCCAGGTGCTGGAGCGTGCCGGCGCCGCCCGACGCGATCACCGGCACGTCCACGGCCCGGACCACGGCCCGCGTCAGCTCGAGGTCGTAGCCGTCGAGCGTGCCGTCGCGGTCCATGCTCGTGAGCATGAACTCGCCGGCGCCGAGCTCGGCCGCGCGGACCGCCCACGCGACGGCGTCGAGACCCGTCGGCGTCCGGCCGCCGTGGACGTACACCTCCCAGCGAGGCGCCTCCGCCTCTTCCCCACTCGCGTCCGCCCGCCGCGCGTCGATCGCGACCACGACGCACTGCGAGCCGAAGCGCTCCGCGCAGCGCCGCACCAGTCCGGGGTCCTCTACCGCGGCCGTGTTGACCGTCACCTTGTCGGCGCCGGCCGCGAGGATCATGCGCACGTCGTCCTCCGAGGCCAGCCCGCCGCCGATCGTGAACGGGATGAACACCTGCTCGGCGCAGCGCGCGGCCAGGTCGGCGATGATGTCGCGTCGCTCGTGGGAGGCCGTGATGTCGAGGAACAGGAGCTCGTCGGCGCCCTCGGCGTCGTAGCGGGCGGCGAGCTCGACCGGGTCGCCGGCGTCGCGCAGGCCCACGAAGTTGACGCCCTTGACCACGCGTCCGTCGCGCACGTCGAGGCACGGGATGATCCTGCGAGTCAGCATGCTGGCGGGCCGCCGTTCGCCGGTCAGGCCAGCGCGGCCTTGGCCTGGGCGAGCGTGAAAGCGCCTTCGTAGAGCGCCCGGCCGACGATGGCCCCGACCACGTTCGGCTTGTCGATCTTGCGGATGCGCTTGAGGTCGTCGAGCGTCGTGATGCCGCCCGACATGACGATGTCGAGCGCGCTCGTCTCGGCGAGGTCGACGAGGCCGGGCATGTTGGGCCCCTCGAGCATGCCGTCGCGCATGACGTCGGTGTAGACGATCCGCTCGACCCCGCGGCTCTGCATCTGACGCGTGAACTGTCGCGCCGTCATCTTCGAGCGCTCCTGCCAGCCGTGGGTGGCGACGTAGCCGCTGGTGCAGTCGACGCCGACGACGAGCCGGTCGCCGAGCGCCTCGACCGCGTAGGCAAGCAGCTCCTCGTCGATCACGGCCGAGGTGCCGAGGACGATCCAGCGCAGCGAGCCGGTGGCGGCGCGGTCGAGCGACTCGCGGTCGCGCACGCCGCCGCCGTATTCGACCGGGATGTCGAGCGATGCGGCGATGTGCTGCACGAGGTCGAAGTTGACCATCTGGCCCTGGCGGGCGCCGTCGAGGTCGACGACGTGCAGGGCCTCGGCGCCCTCGTAGCGCCACTGCAGCGCCAGCGCCGCCGGATCGTCGGCGAACACGGTCGCCTGGGCGAAGTCGCCCTGGCGCAGGCGGACGGCCTTGCCGTTCTGTATGTCGATCGCGGGGAAGAGGATCATGTCCGTTCTCCTGCCGTATCGACCCAGTTGGCCAACATCCTGAGGCCTGCGGCCGAACTCTTCTCGGGGTGGAACTGTACCGCCCACACGTTGTCGCGCGCCACCGCCGCCACCAGCCTGCCGCCGTAGTCCGTGGTGGCGGCGACGATCGCGTCGTCGCCGGGGCTGGCGACGTAGGAGTGGACGAAGTAGACGTGCACCGGCGCCGCCAGGCCGGCGACGAGGGCGGCGCCGGCGGGGCGTACCGCGAGCTCGTTCCAGCCGATCTGCGGCACCTTGAGGCCGGTGGCGATGCGCACCACGCGGCCGCCGAAGACGCCCAGCCCGGCGCCGCCCCCTTCGTCGCTGCCCTCGAACAGCAGCTGCAGGCCGAGGCAGACGCCGAGGAACGGGACGCCGGCGGCGACGCGGGCCACGACGGCGTCGCCGAGGCCGCTCTGCGCCAGGCGGGCGGCGGCGTCACGGAAGGCGCCGACGCCGGGCAGGACGAGCGCGCCGGCGCGCCCGACCTGCCCGGCGGCGGCGCTCAGGCGGACGTCGCCGCCCGCCCGCTCGAGCGCCTTGGCGACGCTGGCGAGGTTGCCCATCCCGTAGTCGACGACGGTGACGATCGGGCGGTCCATGCGGGTCGCGCCTACAGCGTGCCCTTCGTCGAGGGCACGGCGTCGGGGTCGCCCTCTCGCGCGACGGCCTTGGCCAGCGCCCGCGCGACGCCCTTGAAGACGGCCTCCACGATGTGGTGCGGGTCGCTGCCGCTCAGCAGACGCACGTGCAGCGTGCAGCCCGCCTGGTTCACGAGCGACTGGAAGAAGTGGCTCGCCAGGTCGGCGTCGAACTCACCGATGCGCACGCCGCTCAGGTCGAGATCGTAGGCAAGGTACGGCCGCCCGGAGAGGTCGACGGCGACCAGCGCGAGCGCCTCGTCCATGGGTACGACCGCCGAGCCGAAGCGGGCGATACCGCGCTTCTCCCCGAGCGCCTCGCGCAGTGCCTGCCCGAGGGCGAGACCGATGTCCTCGACCGTGTGGTGGCCGTCGACGCCGAGGTCCCCGCTGGCCTTCACGGTGAGCGCGAAGCCGCTGTGGTGGGCGAACAGGTCGAACATGTGGTCGAGGAAGCCGATCCCGGTGTCCACCTCGGCCTTCCGCGGGCCGTCGAGGCCCAGCTCGACCACGATGTCGGTCTCCTTGGTCGTGCGATGCACGCGGGCGTGGCGCGGGTCCATGGCCCCCTCAGTCGCTGCGCAGCCGGGCCGAACGCGCGTGGGCGTGCAGGCCCTCGGCGTCGGCCATCGTCGCGACCGGCCCTGCGAGCTCCCGGGCCGCGGCGCCGTCGAGTTCTACCACACCCACCCGCTTTTGGAAATCGATCACGGACAGCCCCTGGCCGAAGCGGGCGGACCCGCCGGTCGGGAGCACGTGGTTGGTGCCCGCGGCGTAGTCGGCGAAGGCGGTCGCCGCGTGTGGCCCGACGAAGACCGCGCCGGCGCTGCGGACCAGCGGCACCAACTCCGCGGCGTCGGCGGTGTGCAGCTCGAGGTGTTCGGGCGCGAAGGCGTTGACGACCGCCAGCGCAGCCTCGCGGTCGGGACAGCGCACGACGGCGACGCGGCCGGTGGCGATGCCGAGCTCGGCGGCGAGCTTCTCGACCGCGTCGCAGACGCGGTCGGCGAGCTCGCCGCCGACGTCGAGCAGCGCCGCCATCGCCCCGGCGCCGTGCTCGGCCTGCGCCAGCAGGTCGGCCGCCAGCCACTCGGGCTCGCCGGCCGCGCCGGCGACGATCAGCACCTCGCTCGGGCCGGCGAGCCCGTCGATGCGCACGCGACCCGTCACCTGGCGCTTGGCTTCGGTCACGTAGGCGTTGCCGGGCCCGGCGATCACATCGCAGCGCGGCACCTGGGCGGTGCCGAACGCCATCGCCGCGACCGCCTGGGCGCCGCCCACCGGGAACAGGGTGTCCACGCCGAGCAACGCGCAGGCGGCGGCGACGCCTTCGGCGGCGCCGCCGCCCGGTCGCGGCGGCGAGCAGACCACGAGCCGCTCGACGCCGGCCACCTGCGCCGGGATCGCCGTCATCAGCACCGACGACGGGTAATCCGCCAAGCCACCCGGCACGTAGAGCCCGGCGACGCGCAGCGGCACGACCTCCTGCCCCACGACCTGGCCCTGCGGCAGGCGCTCGCGCCAGGCCGTGGGCATCTCGCGCGAGTGGTAGGCGCGGACGTTGGCGGCGGCGAGCTCGAGCGCCGCCCGCAGGGCGGACGGCATCGCGGCCCACGCCGCCGCCATCGCCTCGGCGCCGACGGCGAACCGTTCGTCGAGCTCGACCCGGTCGAGGCGTCGCGTGAGCTCGCGCACGGCCGCGTCGCCACGCGCGGCGACGTCGGCCAGGATGTCGCCGACCGCGTCCTCGACCCCGGCCGGCGGCGCTCCCGCTTCGCGCAGCGCCGCCACCACCTCGGCGGGGTCGCTCCACGCGTCGATGATCCTCATGCGTCCTCCAGCGCGGTGCGCAGGTCGGCCACCAGTGCCGCGACCTCGCCGCTCGCGTGCACGCGGGCGGCTCGCGCGACGATCAGCCGCAGGCTCGACTCGAGCAGCACGGCCAGGACCTCGCAGCCCGCAGGCACGTCCTCGCCGGCCGCGAGCGGAGCCTCACCGAAGGCTTCGCCGGCGGGCGCCAGCCCGACGACGGCATCGGCCAAGCCGGCGTCCAGAGCCGGCGCGAGTGGGCCCGCGAGCGTGACGAGCTCCGCCCGCTCGCCGGCGGCCGTGAAGTACTCACCGGCGAGGCGCGGATGCGACGTGGCGACGCGCAGGCGACGGCGAGCGGCCGGGCCGCCGGCTGCGGCGGGTCCGCCGGGCCTCGCGACGGCCGGAGGCGCCGCCAGGACCAGCCGCCGCGGCAGCAACCCCAGGTCGAGCAGCTCGGCCACGCGCGGCCGCGACTCGGCCAGGCGGTCCTTGGGAGCGACGCCCAGAGCGAGCGCGCCGGCGGCGACGAAGGCGCCGACGTCGCGTTCGTCGATCGCCACGACGGCGCCTTCGTCGCCCTCGCGATCGCCGACCCACTGGGGCCGCACCTGTCGCACCAGGGCCAGCGCCGGCTCGAACCCGGCGCCGGCGGGCAGCGCGATCCTCAGGTTCACCGCGCCCCCAGCGCCTTGAGCACGTCGCGCCACGAGCCGCGGGTGACCGTCTTGGCCGCAGTCTCGAGCACGTAGTCGCCGTCGTCCAGACGCAGCGAGGGCGCCGGGAGGTCGCGGGCCGTGGCCGCATAGGCGGCCACGGCCACCCCCGCCCGGCGCAGCTCCGCCGCCCGTTCGGTGTCCTCGAGGCCGCCGGCGAACGAGAGCGCCGGCGCCGGCCGAGTGACCCCGGAGCCGTCCTCGAGCGCCTGGTGCACGCGGTCGACGTCGATCGGCCAGGCCCGCGGCCGGCAGCGGCCAGTCGAAGCGCCCGACGAAGTCGTCGTAGCGGCCGCCGGTCGCCAAGGGCAGGCCGCCGCCGGGTGCGTAGGCCTCGAAGACGATGCCGGTGTAGTAGTCGAGGGCCGGCAGCAGCCCGAAGTCGAAGCTCAGACGGTCGCTGTAGCCGGCATCGTCGACCAGCTCGTGCACGCGCACGAGGTGGTCGACGGCCGCCTCCATTCCTCCGCTGGAGGCCAGGCGCCGCGCCTCGTCGAGCGCGTCGGCGCCGCCGGTGAGCTCGAGCGCTCGCTCGAGCGACCGGCGGCCCTCGTCTTTCACGCCGGCGCCGCCGGCGATCGCCTCGACCAGCGGGTAGTCGCGGTCGGCCAGCGCCTCGTAGAGGTCGGCCGCGTCCTCGTCGGACAGCCCGAGGGCGGCCACCAGCTCGCGGTGGAAGGCGAGCGTGCCGGTCGCCACGCGGGCGTCCGGCAGGCCGACCGCCGCCAGCGCATCGCAGAGCACCACCAGGCACTCGGCGTCGGCCTCGGGCCCCTCCAGGCCGAGCAGCTCGGCCCCGGCCTGGACGAACTCGCCCGTCTGACCGCCCTGCGAGGCCACCGGCCGGAAGCTCTCGGCCACATACGACAGGCGCAGCGGCAGACGATGGTCGCGCAGGCGTGAGGCGGCGAGGCGGGCGACGGGCGCGGTCATCTCGGTGCGCAGCATCAGGGCGCGCCCGTGGTCGTCGTAGAGCCGGTACCCGGCGGCCCGGGCCGGGTCGCCCGCAGCCTCCAGCGTCTCGGCGTATTCGAGCGCCGGCGTGCGGACCTCCTCGTAGCCGTAGGCGCGGAACCGGCCGGTCAGCGTCGCCTCGATCGCGCGCAGCTCGGCCGCCTCGACCGGCAGCACGTCGCGCATGCCGTCGGGGATCACGTCGCCCTCCCTTCGCCCGCCTCAGCCGGGCGCTCGCCTCTGAGGAAGCACGAGTCTAGCAAACGGGCGGCGCCGCAAGGATGCCGCGAGTGTTCGGCCCTTACCCCCTGCCTATCCCGATGCAGCTCTCGCCGAGCAGCGCCTTGAGCTCGGCGTAGAGACCGTCGACCGGGTCGACCTTGTACTCGGGACCGATCTTGAGGCGGTGGCGGCCCTGGTCGGTCGTCATCTGCAGCACGACCGGCACCTGGCCCGGGAACGCCTTCAGGATGGTCTTGAGCTCGTTCAGCAGGCCGAGCTGCACCGTGTGCGCGTTGACGACCAGCACCAGCGGCCGCGTCTCACTGACCCCGTCGAACGCCTGGAACTCGAGCGCGATCAGCTTCACGTCGTCCTCACTCTTGCGGTCGACGCGGCCGCGCACGCGCACGATCTCGTCTTCGGCCAGCAGCTCCTGGTACTGCTCGAGGATCGAGCCGAAGGCGACGACCTCGATGCCTCCGTCCACGTCCTCCAGGCGGAACACGGCCATGAGCCCGCCGCTGCGCGTGGGGCGCCGTCGCAGGCCCGAGACCAAGCCACCGGTCCACACGACCGTGCCCTCGCGCAGGTCGGCCAGGTCGGCGACGCCGACGTCGATCGAGTCGCGCAGCTGGCGGCGCAGCCCCTTGAGGGGATGCGCCGACACGTACAGGCCGAGCGCCTCCTTCTCGAAGCGCAGCTTGACGTCGTTGTCGAACTCCTCGCCGCCGATCGGCGGATGGTGCGCATGCGGTTCGTCGTCGCTCTCGAGGTGGTCGAACAGCCCGCCCTGGCCCTGGGCGCGGTCCTTGCGGTGACGCTCGCCGGCGGCCATCGCCGCCGGCAGCGACTCGAGCATGCCGCGGCGCGTGTCGCCGGTCGAGTCGAAGGCCCCGCTCTTGATCAGCGCCTCCAGCGTGCGCTTGTTGACGAGCTGCGAGTCGACGCGGGCGCAGAAGTCATAGATCGAGGTGAACGGGGCATCGGCGCGCGAGGCGATGATCGACTCGATCGCGCCGACGCCCACTCCCTTGACCGCGTTCATCCCGAAACGGATCTTGCCGCCGACCACCGTGAAGCCGACGTGGCTCTCGTTGACGTCGGGCGGCAGGACCTCGATCCCCATCTCGTGGCACTGGTTGACGTAGAACGGCACCTTGTCCTTGGTGTTCATGACGCTCGAGACCACGGCCGCCATGTACTCGACCGGGTAGTTGGCCTTGAGCCAGGCTGTCCGGTAGCTGATCAGCGCATAGCAGGCGGCGTGGCTCTTGTTGAACGAGTAGTCGCCGGTGGCCTCGAAGTTGGCCCACAGCCTGCGCGCCACGTGGTCGGGCACGCCGTGCTGCCTGAGGCCCGCCATGAGCGGCTTCTCGAGGCTGCCCATGAGCTTCTTGTCCTTCTTGCCGATCGCCTTGCGCAGGTCGTCGGCCTGGGCCGGCGAGAAGCCGCCGAGCTGGCGGGCGATCGCCATGTACTGCTCCTGGTAGATGGTCACGCCGTGGGTCGGTTCGAGGATCGGGCGCAGGCTCTCGTGGTCGTACGAGACCAGCGACGGGTCCTTCTTGTTGCGGGCGTAGGCCGGGATGTACTGCATGGGCCCAGGGCGGTAGAGCGCCCCGATGGCGATCAGGTCGTCGAACTCGCTGGGGCCGACCTCGCGCAGGGCGTCCTTCATGCCCGAGCTCTCGAACTGGAAGACGCCGGTCGAGTCGCCGCGGGCGAGCATGTCGTAGGTCCTGTCGTCGTCGAGCGGCAGCGTGGTCATGTCGATGCAGACGCCCTGGCTCTGTTCGATCAGGGCCAGGGCGGCCTCGATCACGTCGAGGTTGCGCAGCCCGAGGAAGTCCATCTTGAGGAGGCCCAACGCCGCGACGTCGTCCATGCCGAACTGGGTGACGAGCTCGGCGTCGCCCTTCTGTTGCAGCGGCACGTACTCGGTCAGCGGCTGGTCTGAGATGACCACCCCGGCCGCGTGGATCGAGTCGTTGCGGATCAGCCCCTCGAGCGCCATCGCCAGGTCGACGACCTGCCTGGTCTGCTCGTCGGCGCTGTAGGCCTGGCGCAGCTCGCTGCCCGGCGCCATCGCCTGCTCGAAGGTCGCCGGCGGCGCCTGCTCGGGGATCATCTTGGCGATCTTGTCGCCCACCATGTACGGCAGCCCGAGCACGCGGGCGGCGTCGCGGGTCGCCGCCCGCGCCGCCATCGTGCCGAAGGTGATGATCTGGGCGACGTGGTCGCGGCCGTACTTGGTCGCCACGTAGTCGATGACCTCGTCGCGGCGCGCGACCGAGAAGTCCATGTCGATGTCGGGCATCGACTTGCGGCCGGGGTTGAGGAAGCGCTCGAACATCAGGTCGTACTTGAGGGGATCGATGTCGGTGATGTTGAGCGCGTACGAGACGATGGAACCCGCGGCCGAGCCGCGGCCGGGGCCGACGGCGATGCCCGACTCCTTGGCGAACCTGACGAAGTCCCAGACGATCAGGAAGTAGGCGCTGAAGCCCATCTCGCGGATGACGCCGAGCTCGAACTCGAGCCGCTCGCGCACCTCGGGCGCGGCGGCCCCGGTGCCGTAGCGCCGGCGCACACCCGCCTCGACCAGCTCGCGCAGGTACTCGTCCTCGGGCCGGCCGTCGGGGACCGGGTAGCGAGGCAGCAGGAAGCTCCCCGTCTGCAACCGCACGTCGCAGCGCTCGGCGATCTCGACCGTGGCGTCGCAGGCCTCGGGGTAGTCGGCGAAGAGGGCCCGCATCTCGTCGGGCGTCTTCAGGTAGAACTCCTGCGTCGACAGGCGCGGCGCCTGGCGCGGCTCGTCGAGCTGGCATTGGACCTGGATGCAGACGAGGGCGTCCTGGGCGCGGGCGTCCTCCTTGCGCAGGTAGTGGACGTCGTTGGTGGCGACGGTCTTGACGCCGGCCTGGCGGGCGAGCAGCGCGAGCTTGGGCACGAGCTCGTGCTGCTCCTCCAGGCCGGCGTCCTGCAGTTCCACATAGACGTTCTCGCGGCCGAACAGCTCGACCAGGCGCTCGATCTCCTGCAGCGCGGCCGTGTCGTTGCCCTCGCGCAGCAGGATCGAGGCGCGGCCGCTCATGCAGCCCGTCAGCGCGATCAGCCCCTCGGCGTGGGCGGTGAGCAGCTCCCAGTCGGCGCGCGGCTTGTAGTAGTAGCCCTCGAGGTAGGCCGCCGTCGACAGCTTGATGAGGTTGCGGTAGCCCCGCTCGTCGCGCGCCAGCAGCGTGAGATGCGCGAACCGCTCCTTGACGCCGCCGCCGCGGCTGTGGCGGTCGGTCGCGACGTAGAGCTCGAGCCCGAGGATGGGCTTGATCCCGGCCGTGCGGGCGGCCTTGTGGAACTGCACGATGCCGGCCAGCGACCCGTGGTCGGTCAGCGCGACGGCCGGCATCCCCAGCGCCTTGACGCGGTCGACCAGGGGGCCGACACGGCAGGCGCCGTCGAGGAGCGAGTACTCGCTGTGGACGTGGAGGTGAACGAAAGAGCTCATCCGCGGTTGAAGATTCTATCGCCTGGACACGGGCCGCGTCGCCCTCGGGAGGTGGGGCCGGCGGAGCCGATGACGGCGGCGGCCCGGGCGAGGCGGCCGGCCGGCGCTCAGGTCGAGTGGGGCGGCCGGCGCAAAGCGCCGGCCGCCCTGTCCAGCCTGCCGGCCAGCCGCGAACGCCGGCTCAGCGCCAGCGGCAGCGCCAGGGGCCAGCGCGCCGGCGGCGTGACCATGAGCGGCTGGGCGAGACGGCCGACCTGTGCGACCCTGTACGGCGGCGCGCGCAGCGGCGACACTCCGGCGAGGTAACGGGCGGCGACCGCCCGCTGCACGGCGCCGCCGCGCAGGACGGTGAACTCGGCCGGCAGCGCCCAGTCCAGCTCCGTGGCCGAGACCTCGAGCGCCAGGTAGACCATCGCGCCCACATGGGCCGCGCGGCTCTCGGCGACGGCGCGGCGCCGGTCCTGCGCCGTCAGCCGCCGCGCGATGAAGGCCACGTCGAGCAGTGTCTTGAGCGCGAACCAGTGGTTCACGGCGTGCGCGGCGGCGGTGACCAGCTGCCAGGGCAGGCTGAGCGCCGGCAGGGTCGCGCGCTGGCAGGCGACCGGCTCGGCCTCGGCGATCATGCGCGCGACCGGCAGGCTTGCGAGCTCGCGCCCGGTCACGTCCCAGTGCAGCTCGACCGAGAGGTGGCGGCGGGGCAGCTCGAGCTGGTGGTGGAAGTGCCAGACGCGCTGGAACCAGTCGGCGAACTGCTCGCGCGCCACGCAGCCGCGCACCAGCAGCGCGTCGCGGGCCTCGTCGGCCCGGTCCGGGGCGACAAGCAGGTCGACGTCGCCGGTGCGGCGCGCGGCGACGTCGCCCCAGGCGAGGGCGGCCAGCGCCGGGCCCTTGAGAGTCACGCACGGAATGCCCGCCTTGGCGAGCCAGCCGACGAGCTCCTCCGACGCGTCTTCCACGCGGACCGCCGTGGCGAACGTCTCCGTCGCCGCCCAGGCGAGATGCGGGTCGCCGGCGCCGGCGGCGACGGCGAGCCCGGCGAGCTGCTGCCCGAGGATCAGCTCGGTGAGCTCGCCGTCGCCGGGATCGGGCGGCGCCGGCCTGCCGGCGACGACGCCGGCCAGCCAGTCGAGGAGCCTCCGCTCGGCGGGACCGGGCGGCTGCAGGCGCACGGCACCACGGCCGCCGGGCATCAGGCCACGGGGTTGGTCAGGGCGCCGACGCCCCCGACCTCGATCGTCACCTCGTCGCCGGCGGCCAGCGGGCCGACCCCGGGCGGCGTGCCCGTCAGGATCACGTCGCCCGGCTCGAGCGTCATGATGCCGCTCACGAAGGCGAGCAGCTCGAGCGGCGAGACGATCGTGTCGCCGACCTGACCGGTCTGGACCTCGCGCCCGTTGACCAGCGCCCGCACGCGGGCGCCCGGGCCGGGCGGGTCGGGGACGATCCACGGCCCCAGCGGGCAGAAGGTGTCGAAGCTCTTGGCCCGCGTCCACTGTCCGTCGAGCCGCTGCAGGTCCCGGGCGGTGACGTCGTTGCCGCAGGTGTAGCCGGCGACGCAGCGGGCGGCGCTGCCGGGATCGAGGTCCCGGCAGCGCCGCCCCACGACGACCGCCAGCTCGGCCTCGTAGTCCACCTGAGCCGAACGCGGCGGCCGAACGATCGCCTCGCCGGGCCCGATCACGCTCGAGGCCGGCTTGAGGAACAGGATCGGCTCGGCCCCGGTCTCCATCGCCAGCTCGGCGGCGTGGGCGCGGTAGTTCAGGCCGACGGCGACCACCTTGCCGGGCAGGCACGGCGCCAGCGGGGTCGCCGCAGAAGCCTCGACCGCGCCCGTCTCGACCGCCTCCGGCTCCCAGCCCGGGCGGTCGAGCAGCCGCACGGTGTCGCCGTCGAAGCGGCACCAGCGGGCGGCGCCGGCGACGCGTGCGCGCCCGAAGGGCGGGCTCACGCGCCGCCTTCGCCGGCGCCCGGGTCCGCGCTCCCGCGCGTCATCCCGTACTCGATCGAGTCGACCAGCGCCTCCCAGCTGGCCTCGATGATGTTCTCACTGACGCCGATGCTGCCCCACGTGTCCTCACCGTCGCTGGCGTCGAGCAGCACGCGCGTGACGGCGCCCGTCCCCTTGGTCTCGTCGAGGATGCGCACCTTGTAGTTGACGAGGTCGATGTCGTCGAGGTGCGGGTACCTGCGCGAGATCGCCAGGCGCAGCGCGTTGTCGAGGGCGTTGACCGGGCCGTTGCCCTCGCCGGTGGCGATGATGCGCTCGTCTTTGACGTGGACCTTGACGGTGGCCTCGGTCACCACCGAGCCGTCCTCGCGCTTCTCGACGATCACGCGGAAGCTCTCGAGCCGGAACAGCGGCGTGCGCTCCCGCAACTGGTCGTGCAGGAACAGGTCGAACGAGGCGTCGGCGGCCTCGTAGTGGTAGCCCTCGTGCTCCTTCTGCTTGAGCCGCTTGAGGATGGCGCCCACGTGCTCGCTGTCGCCCTCCAGGTGGAAGCCCAGCTCCTTCGCCTTGCGCAGCACGGCACCCTTGCCCGACAACTCCGAGACCAGCACGCGCTGCTCGTTGCCGACCAGCTCGGGGTCGATGTGCTCGAAGGTCTGCGGCGAGGCGTCGACGGCGGCGATGTGCAGCCCGCCCTTGTGGGCGAAGGCGCTGCGCCCGACGTACGGCTGGTGGGCCCATGGCGACACGTTGACGACCTCGGCCACGAAGTGCGCCGCCTCGGTGAGCCGCTCGAGCTGCCCGTCGGTCACGACAGGGATCCCCATCTTGAGCTTGAGGGCGGGGATGACGGAGGTGAGGTTGGCGTTGCCGCAGCGCTCGCCGTAGCCGTTCATCGTGCCCTGTACCTGCACGGCGCCGGCCTCGACGGCGGCCAGCGAGCAGGCGACGGCGCAGTCACTGTCGTTGTGGCAGTGGATGCCGAGGGGCGCGTCGAGCGCGGCCGACACGGCCGCCACGACGCGCCCCACCGCGCCGGGCAGCGTCGCGCCGTTGGTGTCGCACAGGCAGAGCACCTCCGCCCCGGCCTCGTGCGCCGCGCGCAGCGTCGCCAGCGCGTAGGCCTCGTCGTCGGCGTAGCCGTCGAAGAAGTGCTCGGCGTCGTAGATCACGCGCTTGCCCTGGCCGCGCAGCCAGCCGACCGACTCGGCGATCATGCGCAGGTTCTCGTCGCGGCTCACCTTCAGGACCTTGCTCACATGCAGGCCCCAAGTCTTGCCGACGATGGTCACGATCCCGGGGAACGCGTCGGCCAGCGTGCGCAGCCCGGGGTCGTCGCCGGCCTTCGTTCCCTTGCGGCGCGTCGCGCCGAAGGCGGCGAGCGACGCGCCGCTCAGCCGCTCGCGCTCCATGCGCGCGAAGAACTCGATGTCCTTGGGGTTGGACCCCGGGTAGCCGCCCTCGATGACGTCGATGCCGAGCTCGTCGAGCTTGAGCGCTATGCGCACCTTCTCGTCGACCGAGACCGACATGCCCTCCTGCTGCATGCCGTCGCGCAGCGTCGTGTCGTAGAGCCGCACCTGCTTGGCCCCGTCCGGACCCTGCACCTGCCGAGCGCTCATGGGGCCGCCCGCCTCCTCCCCGCTCCGGGGTCAGTCGTCGACGTAGTCGAGGAAGTAGTCGAACTGCTGGCTCTTGCCGGCGATGATCTCGTGGAAGACCCGCTGGATCTCCTTGGTGATCGGGCCGGGCTCGCCGATCACGTGGTCGTCGATCTCGCGGATCGGCACCACCTCGGCGGCGGTGCCGGTGAAGAACGCCTCGTCGGCGATGATCATGTCGGCGCGCGTGAAGTCGCGCTCCGCGACCGGGTGGCCCAGCGATGCCGCGATCGTCATCACCGTGTCGCGGGTGATGCCCTCGAGCAGGCCGCTGACCAGCGGCGGCGTGACCACCTTGCCGTTGCGGACCATGAAGATGTTCTCGCCCGTCCCCTGGGTCACGTAGCCCTGGTAGTTGAGCATGACCGCCTCTTCGTACCCAGCGTTGACGACCTCGATCTTGGCGAGCTGGCTGTTCAGGTACTGGCCGCAGGACTTGGCGGCCGGCGTCATCGCGTTGGCGTCGAGGCTCTTGATCGACGAGACCTTCACGCGAACGCCGTGCTTGACGCCCTCCTCGCCGAGGTAGGTGCCCCAGGGCCACACGGCGATCGCGGTGTCGATCGGCGCCCCCAGCGGGAACAGGCCCATCTCGCCGTAGCCGCGGAACACGATCGGGCGGATGTAGCAGTGCTGCAGCCCGTTCGCCTTGATGACGGCCTTGGTCGCCTGGCGGAGCTGCTCCATGGTGTAGGGGATCTCCATGTAGTACATCTTCGCGGAGCGCCCCAGGCGCCGCAGGTGCTCGGCCAGGCGGAAAACGGCGGGGCCGCGATCGGTGCTGTAGGCGCGGATCCCCTCGAAGACGCCCGAGCCGTAGTGCAGCGCGTGGGTGAGCAGGTGGACCTGCGCCTTGTCCCAGTCCACGAGCTCGCCGTTCATCCAGATCTTGTCGACCGCGTCGATCGGCGGCATCTTCTCCTCCTCGTCCTTACGGCCGGCTCCGGCCGGCCGGTGGCCACTGGGTCATGCCGCGGTCCCCGCCGCGGGCAGCGCGTCCAGGATGCGCCGCGTCATCTCGTCGGTGGAGAGCGTCGCCTCGCCGGGGGCGGCGATGTCGGCGGTGCGCGCGCCGTCGGAGAGCGCCGTCTCGACGGCGCTCTCCACGGCGCGCGCGGCCGCCTGCTCGTCGAGGCTGAGGTCGAGCATCATCGCCGCCGAGAGGATGGTCGCGCAGGGGTTCGCCACACCCTGCCCGGCGATGTCGGGCGCCGAGCCGTGGATCGGCTCGTAGAGCGACACGCCGCCGGCGCCCACGCTGGCGCTGGGCAGCATGCCGATGCTGCCCGTGAGCATCGCCGCCTCGTCGCTGAGGATGTCGCCGAACAGGTTCTCGGTGGCGATCACGTCGAACTGACGCGGCTCGCGGATCAGCTGCATCGCACAGTTGTCGACCAGCATGTGGCGCAACTCCACGCCCGCGTGGCGTTCCGCCACGCGGACGGCCACGTTGCGCCACAGCCGCGAGCTCTCGAGCACGTTGGCCTTGTCGACCGAATGCACGAGCCCGCGGCGCCCGGCCGCAAGCTTGAAGGCGAACTCGACCAGCCGCTCGACCTCGGCCTCGGTGTAGACCATCGTGTCCCAGGCCTTGTCGCCGACCCACTCGCGGTCGCCGAAGTAGACGCCGCCGGTCAGCTCGCGCACGACCATGATGTCGACGCCCTGCAGCACCTCGGGCTTGAGGGTGCTGTTGCCGGCCAGCGCCGGGAACGAGCGCACGGGACGCAGGTTGGCGAACAGCTCGAGGCCCTTGCGCATGCCCAGCAGCCCCTGCTCGGGGCGCGGCTGGGCGGGGTCCGTCGTGTCCCACTTCGGACCCCCGACCGCGCCCAGCAGCACGGCGTCGCACGCCTCGCAGCGGGCGATGAGGCCGTCCTCCATGGGCGTGCCGAAGGCGTCGATGGCGCAGCCGCCGAGCATCCCCTCTTCGTAGGCGAAGCAGAACCCGTACCGCTCTCCGGCCGCGTCGAGCACGCGCCGCGCGGCGGCCACGATCTCGGGCCCGACGCCGTCGCCGGGCAGCAGCATCACTCTGTGTTCGCGCGTGGCGGCCGGCGCGCTCATCATGCCTGTCCCCCGGTGGCTGGGCTCACTGGGCGCACGACTCGCACTCCTTGCCGCTCAGGCGGCCCTTGACGTAGGGCAGCAGGCCGCCGGCGCCGATCAGCTCCTGCATGAACGGCGGGAAGGCGTCGGCCTCGTGCCTGGTGCCCTGCGTCAGGTTCTCGACGCTGCCGGCGGCCACGTCGACGCGCAGCCGGTCGCCGCCCTTCGCGGCGTGGGCGGCCTCGGAGCAGACCACGATCGGCGAGCCCGGTGTTGATCGAGTTGCGGTAGAAGATGCGCGCGAACGAGGCCGCTACCACGCAGGCCACGCCGCTCGCCTTGATCGCCACCGGCGCGTGCTCGCGCGAGCTGCCGCAGCCGAAGTTCTCGTCGGCGACGATGATGTCGCCCGGCTCTACGCGCTCCACGAACCCGGCGTCGATGTCCTCCATGCAGTGGCTGCCCAGCTCGGCAGGGTCGCTCGTGTTGAGGTAGCGAGCCGGGATGATCACGTCGGTGTCGACGTCGCGGCCGTACTTGTGGACCGTGCCCTCGAAGATCATGACCGGCCTCCTTCGCCCGCGCTCGGCTGCGCGCCGACCATCTCCGGCGTGGCGATGTGCCCGGCGATCGCCGAGGCGGCCGCCACGTAGGGGTTGGCCAGGTAGATCTCACTGTCGGTGTGACCCATGCGGCCGACGAAGTTGCGGTTCGTCGTCGCCACCGCGCGCTCGCCGGCGGCGAGCACGCCCATGTGCCCGCCCAGGCAGGCGCCGCACGTGGGCGTGCTGAACGCCGCCCCCGCCTCTACGAGCGCCTGCATGGTGCCGTCGGCGATCGCGTCGAGGCAGACCTGCTGGCTGCCCGGCAGGACGATCAGGCGCACGTCGGGATGCACCGTGCGCCCGCGCAGCAGCTCGGCCGCCTGGCGCAGGTCCTCGATCCGCCCGTTGGTGCAGGAGCCGATCACGACCTGGTCGATGGTGACGTCGGCCAGCGACGACGCGGCGGCCGTGTTCGAGGGCAGATGGGGCGTCGAGACGGTCGGCTCCACGGCCGCCGCGTCGATCTCCACCTCGCGCGCGAACTCGGCGTCGGGGTCGCTGTTCATGTCCACGCCGCCGGCGCGACCGCGCGACCCCTGGGGTCGCTCCTGCAGGTAGGCCGCGGTGGTCTCGTCGTAGCCGACCACGCCGCACTTGGCGCCGGCCTCGATCGCCATGTTGCACATGGTGAAGCGGCCGGCCATCCCCATCCGCTTGATCGCGGGGCCGGTGAACTCCATCGCCTGGTAGAGCGCGCCGTCGACCCCGATCTCGCCGATCGTGTGCAGGATCAGGTCCTTGCCGCCGACCCACGGCCGCGTCTTGCCATGGTAGACGAAGCGCACCGACTCGGGCACACGCAGCCAGACCCGGCCCCACGCCATCGCCGCCGCGAAGTCGGTCGAGCCCACGCCGGTCGAGAACGCGCCCAGGGCGCCGTAGGTGCAGGTGTGGGAGTCGGCGCCGATGACGACGTCGCCCGGCGCCACCCAACCGAACTCGGGCAGGATCACGTGCTCGATGCCCATGCGACCGACCTCGACGTACTTCTCGAGGCCGTGCTTGCGCGCGAACTCGCGCATCATCTTGACCTGGCCGGCGGTCTTGATGTCCTTGTTGGGCGCGAAGTGGTCGGGCACGAGCGCGACTTTCGCCGGGTCGAAGACGCGGTCGAAGCCGGCCTTCTCGAACTCGGCGATGGCGATCGGCGCCGTGATGTCGTTGGCCAGGGCCAGGTCGACCCGCGCCTCGACGATGTCGCCCGGCCGGACCGACTCGCGCCCGCCGGCCTGCGCCAGGATCTTCTCTGTGATCGTGTGTCCCATCAGCTTCCCTTCGCCGCCGCGGCGTTGTTCATGGCCCGTACGTAGGCCTTCGCCGAGGCTTCCATCACGTCGAAACTCACCGCCTGGCCGCGGTACGACTCGCCGTCGACCACGACGGCGAGCTTGACCTCGGCCAGCGCGTCCTTGCCCGCCGTCACGGCGCGCACCTGGTAGTCGGCCAGGCTCCCGTTCATGCCCACCGCCTTGTCGATCGCCTTGAAGACCGACTCGACGGTGCCGTTGCTGAAGCTCTTGCCGTGCCGCCGCCGTCCGCGCACGTCCACCTCGACCTGGCTGGTCGGCGTGATCGCCGAGCCGGCCTGGGTCACGTACGAGTGCAGCGTGAACAGGTCCTGCCGCTCGCGGATCTCCTCGCCGACCAGCGCCTCGAGGTCGAGGGCGGTCACGTCCTTCTTCTTGTCGGCCAGGTCCTTGAAACGCCGGAAGGCGTCGTCGAGCTCGGCGTCGGTGAGCGTGTAGCCCAGTTCCGAGAGCTTGGCTCGCAACGCATGGCGACCCGAGTGCTTGCCGAGCACGATGTCGCTGTCGGTCAGGCCCACGTCGCCCGGCTTCATGATCTCGAAGGTGGTGGAGTCGCTGAGCAGCCCCGCCTGGTGGATGCCCGACTCATGGGCGAACGCGTTGCGGCCGACGATCGCCTTGTTGGGCTGGATCACGTAGCCGGTCAGGTTGCTGACCATGCGGCTGGTACGGGCGATCTCCTCGGTGACGATCTGCGTGGAGACCCCGAAGTAGCCGCCGCGCGTGGCCAGCGCCATCACGACCTCCTCGAGCGAGGCGTTGCCGGCCCGCTCGCCGATGCCGTTGACCGCGCACTCGACCTGGTCGGCGCCGGCGCGCACGGCGGCCAGCGAGTTGGCCGTCGCCAGCCCGAGGTCGTCGTGGCAGTGCACGCTCACGTGCACGTCCTTGAGCGCCGGGCAGAGCCGGTACTGCTCGCGGATGAAGTCGCCCCACTCCAGCGGCAGCGCGTAGCCGACGGTGTCGGGCACGTTGATCGTGGTCGCGCCGCACTCCACCGCGATGCCGAAGATCTCGGCCAGGAACTCGGGCTCGGAGCGGCTCGCGTCCATGGCGCTGAACTCGACGTCGGACTCCGCATGCTTCTTCGCCAGCTGTGCCGCCAGGGTGACCATCTCGCGCGTGATGGCGCGCACCTCGTCGGGCGTCTTCTTGATCTGGTACTTCATGTGGATGGCGCTGGTCGAGATGAACGTGTGGATGCGCGGCACCTCGGCGACCTTGACCGCGTCCCAGCAGACGCGGATGTCCTGCTCGATGGCGCGGGCGAGGCCGGCGATGCGCGAGCCCTTGACCTCGCGGGCGATCAGCTCGACCGACTCGAAGTCACCCTTCGAGGCGATCGGGAAGCCGGCCTCGATGATGTCCACGCCCAGCCGCGCGAGCTGATGGGCGATCTCGAGCTTCTCGGTCTGGTTCATGGACGCGCCCGGCGCCTGCTCGCCGTCGCGCAGCGTGGTGTCGAAGATGCGCACGTGGCGCGCGGGCGCGCCGGCGCCGGCGGCGGGCGCCTTGCCTCTGTCACGCTTGGTGGTCGGTGTGGTCATCGTCGCTCACTCCCTGCCGCGGGCACGGTCACCCGCGAGTCGGAAGAACCTGGGTCCTGGAAGAAGGCGGCCGTAGGCCGGCAGGTGTCAGACATCCCCCCGAGGGGGGAGCAGGAGCAGGCCGAGCGCGAGCGAGCAGGGCACGACATGGATCGGGCCCTCCTTGGGGTGCTCGCTTGTGCTCTGGCGACGCATGGTCCCGCGATTGTATGCGGGCGGCGGCGGCCAGCGCAAGCAGACGCGCGTCGGAGGGCGGGGGTGCGGGCGGCTGCGCCGCCCGCACCCCCGCCCCCGTGCGCCGCAGCTCGGGTTGGCTACTTCACCCTGAAGGTGCGCCAGGCCGACCTGGCCGCCGTGCGCGTCGCCGTCTTGTCCATCGTGGCCCGCATGCGGTAGGAACCCTTCTTTGCCGGCTGGTACTTCCAGCTGTAGGCGCCGGCGGCGCCGATCGTGCGCGTCACCGTCTTGACGGTGCGCCAGCGGCCGTCGTGCCGGCGCTGCACGACCAGCGTGAGCTTGCTGCCGGCGAGCGCGATCGGCGTGACCGTGCCCTTGGCCGTGACGCGATGCCCAAGACGAAGCGCGCCGGCCCTCAGGCCGCTCAGCCTGAGCGTCAGTGCGGGCGTGACCACGACGTAGCGGTAGACACCCGCGTTCACCAGGGTGCTCGCCGCGGCGGCACCTCTCCGGGATGACGCGGCAGCCGTACCGCCGGTCGCACCAGTGTGGCCGCCGTTGGTCGCCACATAGAGGATCGCGTGCCCATCCGCAACGCCGTAGCCCAGCGCCGTCGTCTGGACCTGACCGAGAGCTCCTGCAGCACGATGCCACGAGTCGCCCGCGTCGCTGGAGAAGAACAGCCCCTGGAACGCGGCCCGGTACAGGCGCGTGGAGTCGAAGTCGACGAACAGGTCCACGCCCCCAAGCTCCGTGCTCGCCGCCTTCTGCCATGTCGCACCGTCGTCGGTGGAGCGATAGAACTGCCCTGCGTCGCTTGACACCGCCACCATGCGCTGCGGGTGAGTGGCGACCGTGATGTCCCCCCCGCTGCTGACCATCCCAGGTTGCGTCAGGTCGTCGACGCGCTGCCATGTCGCGCCGCCGTCGGTGCTCTTGTAGACCCCGTTCGTGGTGAAGTAGACCGTCCCCGGCGTCGCAGGGTCGAAGGCGATGCAGTGCGGGTCATACAGGCCGAGGCCCGGGTTCACGTCGGTTGCCAGCCAGGACGCTCCGTCGTCAGTGCTGCGGTACAGCAGACGTGAATCACCGCTCCCGAAACAGGCGAGCAGATGGCCTTGCTGGTAGGGGTCTGCCGCCATGTCCACGAACCCCTTGCTCGGGGAGTCGGGAGGCAAGTTCCACGCGGTACCGGCCCAGTTGCCGCCCCCGTCGGTGCTCGACCAGTCGACGCCCCCGTTGGTGCTCGTGTAGAAACCGGAATCGGCGCCCGCGTAGACGCGCTGAGAGTCGAAGGGGTCGACGAGGACCCGGCGCACTTGCGACGCTCCGGGGATCGGCAGGAATCTCCAGGTGCTGGTGCCGTCGAGACTGCGATAGATCCCCAGGGGGCCGTAGAACGCCGCGTAGACGCACAGGGGATCGGCCCAGGAGACTCCCATCGAGGAACAACTCAGGGCGGTCAATCCCTGGACCTTGTCCTGCCACGTGGGGGTCGGATCGAGCAGATCGGTGGTCTTCTGCACGCCGACCGCGTCGTTGGTGATGTAGGCCGTCTGGGGATCGGTCGGGTCGGAGACGAAGTCCCCGGGGCCATACCAGGGCGATGGACCGAACGGGGCCCAGCTCGAGCCGCCGTCGGTGCTGTGGAACCTCGAAATGTAGACCGAGTCGGCACTGGTGAACTGGAGGAACCACGACCCATAGCTGGTTGACGGCCCCACGCCGTGCCAGCTCGCCAAGTCGGTGGCGGCGCACGTGAAGATGCCGCCGCCGACCGTCGCGGGGGCGTTGATCCACACTTCTGATCCGCCGGGGTTGTAGGTGATGGATCCGCCGAGTCCGAGGCTGCTCGGGGTGAGGCCCGTGGTCGTGACCTGGTTCCAGCTGTCGCCCCAGGTGCTCGACGTGTAGATCCTCGCATCCGAGGTCACGAGGACCATGTGCGAGTGGTCGTTGGGGTCGAAGGCGACGGCCTGCACGGGAACGTCCCCGAGGACGATGTTCCAATGCACCCCGCCGTCGGTCGACTTGATCAACCCCTCGGGGCCGGTCCCCTCCGGGATCGTGTACTGATTGCACGCGCCGACGAAGAGCGCCTGGGGATGGTCGGGCAGGCTCTCATAGGGAGAGACGAACACCCTCGGATACGCCTGCAGGTCGAGCCCGTTCGGCCACGTGTACGGCATCACGTTCGTCCAGGTGTCGCCTTCGTCCGTCGAGCGCCTGAGCCCGTCGGGGTTGTTGATGACATAGAGCCAGTCTGGGTGCAGCGGATCGAGCACGAAGCCGTTGGCGTTGGGCCATACCTTGTCGGTGACGAAGGTCCATTGCTCGCCGGCGTCGGTGCTGCGGAACAGCCCCTTGACCCCGTAGGCCGAGGCGTACAGCGTGGTGCGGTCGCCGGGCTTCATCAGGAGCTGCTGCATCTGCCCGCCGTAGAGGTCGCCGGCATTCCACTGACCGATGCCCGCGCCGACGGTGAAGGCGGCGGGCTGGCTGGCGGTGCCGCCGTCGGGGTTCGTGACCGTGAGGTCGTAGGTACCGGCGTCCATGCCCCAGGGGACCGTGGCGGTCAGGATCGTTGCGTCGACCAGGGCGACGTCGGTAAGCGGCGTGCTGCCCGAGGGCGTGTTCGCGAGGCTCACGGTCGGCGGGATCGTGCCGCCCGCGCCGGTCGCGAAGTTCGTCCCGGTGATCGTCACCGACGTGTCGATGTCGTTGTAGGCGGCAGAGGGGTCGATCGCGCTCACCGTGGGGGGCAGGGTGACGGTGAAGGCGCCGGTCAGAGTGGCGCTGCCGCTGTCGGGATTGGTGACTGTGAGGCCGTAGAGACCGGGCGCCATACCCGACGGTACGGTGGCGGTCAGCGTCGTGTCGCTGACGAAGGTCACGGCGGTCAAGGGCGTCGTGTCCAGCGCAATCGTCGGCGCGGTCGGGTCGCTGGAAAAGCCGCTGCCGGTGATGACGACGGCCGTGTCGACTTCGTTGGGTGCCGTTGCCGGGATGATGGAGTCGACAGTGGGGCTCGATAGGGCGCGAGCCGTTCCCCCCAGGCAGAGCGTGAGCAGGCAGGCAAGGGAGAAGAACACGAGCAGCCGCTTCATGGCACAACCCTCCGGGCGTGGTGTGCCTCGTCGCCCCCCAGGCGGCGGGGTACGAATCGCATCGTGCGACCCGCGCTCCGAGTATAGCGCCGCGCCCGGCGATGACAACGCGCCGGCCGGGGCGACTAGACACAAGGGCGGGGGGCGACGGGGCTTTCGCCCCGTCGCCCCCCGCCCCCCGCCTGCGCGACCGACTGTTCGCGCGCTCGCTACTTCACCTTGAAGCTGCGCCAGATCGTCGTTGCCGATGTGTGCGTCGCGGTCTTGGTCATCGTGGCCCGCAGGCGGTAGGAGCCCTTCTTGGCGGGCTGGTAACTCCAGCCGTACGCGCCGCTGGCGCCGATCGCGCGCGTGACGGTCTTGACCTTGCGCCACGCCCCGTTCTGGCGGCGCTGCACGGTCAGCGAGACCTTGCTGCCGGCAAGGCTCCCGGGCGTCACGACGCCCTTGGCCGTCACGCGGTGCCCCAGTCGCAGCGCGCTGGCCCTCAGGCCACTCAGCTTGAGCGTCATGTCGGGGTTCACCACGACGTAGCGGTACACGCCGGCGGTCACCGGTGCGCCCACCGCGGTGGCTGCCCGCCTCGACGCAGCAGAAGCCGTGCTGCTGCTCGCGCCCGACTGGCCGCCGTTCGTGGCCGCGTAGATGATCGCGCGCCCATCCATGTCGGCGTAGCCTACCTGCATGATCTGCAGGTGCCCGAAGGCCCCGGCCGCCCGCGACCAGGTATCCCCGACGTCCTTCGAGAAGAACAGCCCCTCGCCGGTGCCCCGGTACAGGCGCGTGGAGTCGCCGTCGACGAACATGTCCTCGCCGGGATACTCCCGGCCCTTCGATCGCTGCCACGTCGCGCCCTCGTCGACCGAGCGATACACGTACGCGTTCGCCCCGACCGTCACCATGTGCTGCGGATGGGTGGCGATGGCGATGCACTGCTCGTACCCGGTGGACTGGAGGTCTGGTTGCTTTTCGGGATCGTCGACCCGGACCCACGTGTCGCTGTCGCCGTGGTCAGTGCTCCGGTAGACCCCCGTCCCCATCGTCGTGAGATAGACCAGTCCGGGCGTCACGGGGTCGAAGGCGATGTCGTTGATCAGGTCCACGGTCTGGGGCATGGCGATTTGCTGCCACGACGCCCCGTAGTCAGTGCTGGAGTAGAGGTATCCCTCATCCGTCAGGTACATGCCGCTCCCGATGCTGACCAGCACGTGGCCCGGTTGGAACGGGTCGGGCTCCATCGTCCAGCCCATCCCGGTCGGCACCGGCGGCGTCGCGTTCCACCCCAGGTTCGCCCAGGTCGTCCCCCGATCGGTGCTGGAGAAGAAGCTGCCGTTCCCCGACCCGTAGACGCGTGACGAGTCGGTCGGGTCTTCGCGGATCCCGTACAAACCGCTCACGACCCCCAGCGAGAAGAAGTTCCAGTCGCTGGCGCCGTCATCACTGCGATAGGCCCCTGGCGAGCCCCCCATCGCCGCGTAGACCCGCAGCGGATCGGCCCTCGAGACGTCCATCGAGGCGCAGGTCAGTCCCGCCAGCCCCTGATTCTTGACCTCCCAGGTCGCCCCGCCGTCGGTGGTCTTCTGGACCCCGGCGAAGCTATCCCCGATGTAGCCGACCTGCGGGTCGTCGGGGTCGAACACGAGCTGGCCGTTAGCATAGGTCGGCCCGAACGGATCCCAGCTCGTGCCGCCGTCGGTGGAGTGAAAGCGCACGACGTACACCGAGTCGGCGCCCGTGAATGTGATGTGATTGCCCCCCAAGTACGGCGGCGACTCGTCGGTCCAGCCGGTGAGAGCCGCGTCGGTGCTCTTGAAGACCCCGCCGGGAGTGTTGCAGACGATCCAGACCTCGCTGGTCTTGTAGGGGTTGTATGCGATCCTTCCCCAGAGACCGACGCCCGCGAGAGGCGGGCTGGCAGGCGCCTGGGTCCAGTGGTCGCCCCCGTCGGTCGACTTGAAGACGTGCGCGTCGGTAGTCACGAGCACCATCTGCTGCGGATTGTCGGGGTCGAAGTCGACGTCCACGACGCTGACGCCCTCGAGGTCGGAGACGATGTGCCAGGACGTGCCGCCGTTGGTCGACTTGATCAGGCCCAGAGCGTTGCCCGAAGCGGGGAAGCCCCAGTCATCGTGCGAACAGATGAACAGCACCCCAGACTCGGTCGGCGAGGGGAACACCTCGGTGTCTGCCCAGTCGCGCCCGTCCGGCCAGGTGTTCGGCATGATCGTGGTCCAGGTGTCGCCGTCGTCGGTCGAGCGCTGGAGTCCCTTGTACGTGCAGGCGTAGAGCCTACCGGGCGTTGTCGGGTCGATCGCCAGCGCGCCGTTGCCAATCGGCAGGTCGGCGCCGGTGTACGACCACTGCTCGCCGGCGTCGGTGCTGCGGAACAGTCCGTGGATCCCGTAAGCCGGAGCGTAGAGTGTGTGTGGATCGCCGGGCTTCATCAGGATCGTTCGCACTTCTCCGCCGAACAGGTCGCCGCCGTTCCAGTGGCCGATGCCCGGCTGTACGGTGAAGGCCCCTGAGAGGATGCCCGTGCCGCCGTCGGGGTTGGTGACCGCAAGCAGACAGGGACCGGCGTCCATGCCCCAGGGTACAGTGGCGGTCAGCGTGGTGGCGCTGACGAAGGCGACGTCGGTCAGGGGCACTCCGTTCAGCGTCGCCGTGGGAAGCACGGTGCCCCCCGCGGCCGTGGCGAAGTCGGCGCCGGTGACGGTGACGGGGGTGTCGAGGTCGTTGTAGGCGATCGCGGGATCGATCGCGCTCACCGTGGGGGGCAGGGTGACGGTGAAGGCGCCGGTCAGAGTGGCGCTGCCGCTGTCGGGATTGGTGACTGTGAGGTCGTAGAGGCCGGGGGCGAGCCCCGCGGGCACGGTCGCGCTCAGGGTCGTGTCGTTGACGAAGGTCACGGCGGTCAGCAGCGTGGCGCCAAGTGTGACCGTCGGCGCGGTAGGGTCGCTGGAGAAGCCGCTGCCGTGGATGACCACGGGCGTGTCGACGTCGTTGGGCGCCGCTGCCGGGATGACGGAGTCGATGGTGGGACTCGACAGGGCGCGAGCCGTTCCCCCTAGGCAGAGCGTGAGCAGGCAAGCAAGGGAGAAGAACACAACGAGCCGCTTCATGGCACAACCCTCCGGGTGTGGTGTGCCTCGTCGCCCCCCAGGCGGCGGGGTACGAATCGCATCGTGCGACTCGCGCTCCGAGTATAGCGCCGCGCTCGGCGATGACAACGCGGTGACAGGCGCGAGTAGACAGAACCACAGGGGAGGGCGGGGCGGCGGGGCGCAGCCCGCCGCCCCGCCCCATGCATTGGGACTCCGCCGTCCTCCGAGCTGGGCGCTTCTCAGCTGTGCCCGCTCAGACCTCGGTAATCCGCTGGGGGATCTCGTTCAGACGCACCGCGTCCCCGCTTGTCACCACGAACTGGTCCTCGATCTGGATCTCACCGGTGTCCGGGAAGCTCATCGTCGGCTCCAGAGAGATGACCGTGTTCTCTTGCAGCACCCGGTCGGCGTACGCGCCGTCGTCCACCACGCGCTGATAGCCGATGAAGGGCCACTCGTGCACCTCGAGGCCGACGCCGTGCCCGATCGCCCACCAGTCGTGGTCGGGCCAGGCGGCGGCCAACACCCTGTTGGCCGCCGCCTGCACGGCCGCCGCCCGCACGCCAGGGCGGGCGGCGTCGGCCGCCGTCGCGTGCGCCTCGAGCAGAACCTCGAGCACGTCCCTGTGTCGCCGGGAGGCCCGGCCGAGGACGAACGGACGCGACAGATCACAGCAGTACCCGCCGTACATCGTGCCGAAGTCGATGTTCACCGGGTCGCCGGTCTCGAGCACGCGGCGCTCGCACTGCCACCAACGGCTCTGGTGCGACTCCGCCCTGCCCGTCATCACCATCGTGTAGTGCGGGAACGCCTGCGACCCGTGTTCGCGGCAGACCCGCTCCATCTCGCCCTTCACGTCCGACTCGGTGACGCCGGGCCTCATGAACGCCGCCGCGGCCTCGAAGCCCTTCGCCGCGATGGCGGCCGCCTGTTTCAGGCACTCGAGCTCGAAGTCCGACTTCACCGACCGCGCGTCCTCCAGGATGTCCGAGGCCGGCTCGACCCGGGCAGGTCCGGCCGCATCGACGACCCGCTGGAAGAGCGCAGGGCCGACGGAGTACTCGCCGGCGACACCTATCGAGGAACGGCGGAGTCCGTTCGCGGACAGGAACTCGCCGACCGCCTGAGCGCGGTCGCCCGCCTGCCTGACGTCGGTGATCCAGGTGCAGTCCTGCGGGAAGTAGTCCGCGGCATCCCTCACCAGGACCGCATCGACGCCGTCATCGAGCGGCAGGATCGCCATGCAGTCCCCGAAGTAGGGCTCGTACCCCGTCAGGTAGAGGACGTGCCCGCGCTGCCCGAAGCGGATCGCGCCGGGCGACGAGAAGACGATCAGCGCCTCGAGCCCCCTTGCGGCCATCCGCTGCCTGACGCCCGCCAGACGGCGGTCGATCTCGCCCTCGGGAATGTCCACGCCTACAGCTTCACCCGCTTGCCATCGTGCAGGCCGGCCGCCTCGATCAGGCTGGCAAGGTCCTTCTCGCCGATGGGCTGGTCGAGCGTCAGACCCATCACGGCCTGCTTGTGGACGACCGTCCGGCCGACCGCCATCTGGGCGATGTTGATGCCCAGCTCGCCCATCTTGGTGCCGATCTTGCCGATCATGCCGGGCACGTCCTCGTAGCGCAGGAACACCATATGCTCGGCCGGTTCGATGTCCACGTCTTGCCGGTAGACCTTGACCAGGCGTGGCTTGTGCTTGGGGCCGAGCGTGGTGCCCGACACCGACAGGTCGCCCTTGGCGTCCTGGGTGCCGACGGTGATCAGGTTGAGGAAATCGACCGCGGCGGGCTTCTTGCTCTCCTTGACGGTCAGCCCGCGCTCCTCGGACATGGCCGTCACATTGACCATGTTGACCTCGCCCTCGACCTTGTCGGCGAGGATCCCCGACAGCACGCTGAGCGTGAGGATCCGGGTATCGAAGCGGCTGATCACGCCCTCATAGGTGACCTCGAAGCTGTCGACCGGCCCCTCGGCGATCTGTACGATCAGCTTGCCGAGCAGCTCGCAGACGTTGAGGTACGGCATCAGTTCGTCGGCCTCGTCTCCGAGCGTGAGAGGCACGTTGACGGCGTTGGGCGCGAACTGGCCCGAGAGCGCCAGCACGACCTGCTCCGCGACCTGCGTGCCGGCGCGCAGCTGCGCCTCCTTGGTCGAGGCGCCGAGGTGCGGCGTGGCCACGACCTGGTCGTACTTGAGGAGGATATCGTCGGTGGTCGGCTCGACCGGCCACACGTCGATCGCCGCCGCCGTCACCTTGCCCGAGTCGAGCGCGCGCGCCAGCGCCTCCTCGTCGACGATCCCGCCGCGGGCGACGTTGATGATGCGCACGCCGTCCTTCATCTTGGCGAACGCGTCGTCGTCGATGAAGCCGATGGTCTCGGCGTTCTTGGGCAGGTGCACGGTGACGAAGTCGGCGACCTTGTAGACCTTGTCGGGCTTGTCGGCGCGCTCGAGCCCGAGCTCGTGGAAGCGCTCCGCCGGTACGAACGGGTCGTAGGCGACGACGTTCATCTTGAGCCCGCGGGCGCGCTCGGCCACGAGGAACCCGATGCGCCCCAGGCCGATGATGCCGAGCGTCTTGTCGGCCAGCTCGACGCCGCCGTACTTGGAGCGGTCCCAGCGGCCCTCCTTGAGGGCGGCGTGCGCCTGCGGGATGTTGCGGGCGCAGGCCATCAGCATGGCGATCGTGTGCTCGGCCGCCGTCAGGACGTTGCTGGCCGGCGCGTTGACGACGATGATGCCGCGCCGGGTCGCCGCCTTGACGTCGACGTTGTCGACGCCGACGCCGGCGCGGCCGACGACCTTCAGGTTCTTCGCCGCGTCGATGACCTCCTCGGTGACCTTGGTCGCCGAGCGGATCACGAGGCCGTCGTAGTCGCCGACGCGGACCATGAACTCCTCGGGCGTCCAGTCGAGGCCGAGGTCGACCTCGAACCCGGCGTCTTTGAGAAGCTCGATCCCCTCGGGCGCGAGCTTCTCCTTGACCAGGACCTTCTTGACGTCGCTCATAGCGCCACCTCGCTCTTCATGAAGACCTGCTCGGCGGCGCCGACCCCGGCGCCGAACTTCACGTCGTAGCCAAGCTCGGCGAGGACCATCTCGACCACGCCGAGCCCCACCAGGATGTCGCTGGCGCCGAAGTAGCCGCAGTGGCCGAAGCGGAAGATCTTGCCCTTGAGCGCGCCCTGGCCGCCGGCCAGCCAGACGCCGTACTTGTCGCGCGCCAGCTTGCCGATCTTGCCGCCGTCGACGCCCTCGGGCACCTTGACGGCGGTCACGCTAGTGGCCTCGGGGTCGTCGGGGCCGAACAGCTCGAGCCCGAGCGCCTTGACGCCGGCCTTGCAGCCGGCCGCGAGCACGCGGTGGCGCTGGAAGACGTTCTGCAGGCTCTCTTCCCTGATCATCTCGATCGCCTTGTTGAGCATGACGAACAGCGAGACGGCCGGCGTGAACGGCGTCTGGCCGTCGGCGGCCTTGGCGCGGGCGCTGAGCCAGTCGAAGTAGAAGCGTGGGTTGGCGCAGGCCTCGACGAGCCTCCAGGCCTTCTCGCTGACGGCGACCATGGCCAGGCCGGGAGGGATCATCAGCGCCTTCTGGCTGCCGGCGACGCACACGTCGACCTTCCAGGCGTCGGTCGGCAGGTCGGTGGCGCCGAGACCAGAGATAGCGTCGACCACGAGCACGGCCGGCGTGGCGGCGACGATCTCGCCGATCGCCTTGATGTCGTTGACCACGCCGGTCGAGGTCTCGCTGAACTGGCAGAAGACGGCCGTGGCGTCGGGATTCTGCTCGAGCGCCTTCTTGATGGCCGCCGGGTCGGCCTTCGTGCCCCACTCGAACTCGAGCGCGACCACGTCGGCGCCCCACTTCTTGTTGAGCTTGACCCAGCGCTCGCCGAAGTTGCCGACCGAGGCGACGACCACCTTGTCGCCGGCGTTGACCAGGTTGACGACCGCCGACTCCATGGCGCCGGTGCCGGAGCTGGCGAAGACGATCACGTCGTTCTGCGTCTGGTAGACGTACTTCATGCCCTCGACGCACTCGTTGAAGATCTCGACGAAGCGCGGCGCGCGATGGTGGACGATCGGCTCGGCGCCGGCCAGCAGCACCTCGGGCGGCACCGGCGTGGGGCCGGGGGTGATCAGGAACCGCTTCTGCATGATGTGTCCTTTCGATCTGGCGGAGAGGCCATTCTAGAAACCAGGCGCCGCCCGCACAATGTACGGACCGTGAACACCGCGGGCAGGCGGATGAGCGATGTGGACAGGCGGCGCGATCGGGCGCGTGTCAAACGTGGCTGCAGACGGGCGCGCCGGAGCGCGGGCGAGGCGTCGGGTGCGGATACGCACGGGGGCCTGGGCGGAGTGTCGAACGCGGAGGTGCGCCCGGTGCGGGGGGCGCGAACGGTGGCCGGCTGGGGCGGGGCGAGCGCCACGGGCGCTCGCCCCGCCCCAGCCGTCACGACGGGCGATGACGAGGCGTCTGCATGGGCGAAGCGTAGCCGACCGCCGCCCGCCCTGTCTATACGGCGTAGAACGTCGGGCCGCCGGGAACCCCCGACGGGTCGGTACTCCCGAGCGAAGGGAAGGCAATGAGCCTCAAGGACTCCTCCGTACTCCCGGTCGTAGCCGTCGACGACCTCGATCGCGCCAGCCGCTTCTATCAGGACAAGCTCGGCTGCAAGATCGTGCGCATCCCCGACGATCCGACGTCGGTGTACGCGCAGATCAGCGACAGCAGCGGCATCCTCCTCTACAAGAGCGGGTTCCGCCGCGGCGAGACCACCGCCGCCTCGTTCCTGGTGAAAGACGTCGAGGGCACCGTCGGCGAGTTGCGCGGTCGCGGCGTCAAGTTCGAGGACTACGACCTGCCGGGACTCAAGACCGTCGACGGCGTGGCCACGGTGGGCCGCATCAAGGCGGCCTGGTTCAAGGACACCGAGGGCAACACCCTCGCGATCACGCTCGAGAACGAGGAGATCATGCGCATGGCGGCCTGAGGTCACCTCGAGCCCCACGGGGACGGGGCGGGGGAGCGCCTCCGGCGCTCCCCCGCCCCGTCCCACATCCGCGATCAGACGGACTCAGTCCTCGAGGTCGAACCCGCCCTCGCCGATCCAGCTCATCATGGCGCGCAGGTCCTTGCCCACGCGCTCGATAAGGTGGTCCTTGCCCTGACGCTGCAGCGCGTTGAAGACCGGCCGGTTGGCCTGGTTCTCGAGGATCCACTCGCGCGCGAAGCCGCCCGTGCGGATGTCGGCGAGCATGGCGCGCATGCGGTCCCGGGTGCCCTCGTTGATGATCACGGGCCCGCGGGTGAGGTCGCCGTACTCGGCCGTATCGCTGACCGAGTAGCGCATGCCGGTGATGCCCTTCTCCCAGATCAGGTCGACGATCAGCTTGAGCTCGTGCAGGCACTCGAAGTAGGCGATCTCGGGCTGGTAGCCCGCCTCGACCAGGGTGTCGAAGCCGGCCTTGATCAGCTCGGTCACGCCGCCGCAGAGCACCGCCTGCTCGCCGAACAGGTCGGTCTCGGTCTCTTCGGCGAACGTGGTCTCGATCACGCCGGCGCGCGTGGCGCCGATGCCCTTGGCGTAGGCGAGCGCCAGCTTCTTGGCCTTCTTGCTTGCGTCCTGGTGGATGGCGATCAGCGCCGGCACGCCCTTGCCCTCTTCGTACTGGCGACGCACGAGATGGCCGGGCCCCTTGGGCGCCACCATGAACACGTCGACGTCCTTGGGGGGCACGATCTGGCCGAAGTGGATGTTGAAGCCGTGCGCGAACATGAGCGCGTCGCCCTTCTTGAGGTTCGCGGCCACGTCGCTCTTGTACAGGCGCGCCTGCACGTCGTCGGGCACCAGCATGATGACGATGTCGGCGGCCTTGGCGGCCTCGGCGGCGGTGAGGACCTTGAACCCGGCCGCCTCGGCCCGCTTGGCGTTCGGCGATCCCGCCAGGTCGGAGACGACCACCTTCACGCCCGAGTCGCGCAGGTTCTGCGCGTGGGCGTGGCCCTGGCTGCCGAAGCCGATGACGGCGACGGTCTTGGTGGCGATCAGCTTGAGGTCGGCGTCCTTGTCGTAGTACATGCGCTCTCCTTGTCTCACGGCCCCGCGGCCGGGTGCTCTCGGATCTCGTCACGGATGTCGGACTCCGGCTGCCCGATGCCGTGGTCCGCCATCTACCGCCGGAATGCGGACTCTACCGCGTAGGACCGGCGGCGGCAACGCGGGGGCGTCTCCGTCTATTCAAACCGCGCGACGACGGCCGAGAGCCTGTCGAGGCGCGCGAGCTCGTCGCCGCCGAGGCGCAGCCCCATGGCGGCGGCATCGTCGCGCGCCTGTTCGGGCCGCGAGGCGCCAGGGATGGCGACGACCGTGTCGCCGTAGAAGGTGATCGCCCAAGCGAGAGCGACCTGCGCCGCCGAGGCGCCGTGCGCCTCTCCAATCTCGTGCAGCTCGTCGATCAGCGGCTTGGTCCGGGCGAGTCCTTCCCCGCTCAGATAACGCCCCGACGCGCTGACGCGCGACCGGCGGCCCCAGGCAAGGGAGCGCACCAGCGAGGGGTCGGCGTGAAAGCGGCCGGTCAGCACGCCCTGCGCGATCGGTGAATAGGCGATCAAGGTCACGTCCCGGCGTCGCGCCGTCTCGAGCAGGCCGTTGCGCTCGATGCGCCGGTCGAGCAGGCTGACCGGCACCTGGTTCGAGGCCAGCGGCAGGCCGCTGTTCCCCAGCGCCTCGATCACCTTCACCATCTGGCTGGCCGAAAAGTTGCTGACGCCCACCGCCCGTACCTTGCCGGCGCGCACCAGCCTCGCCATCTCCCGCATCTGCGCCCCGACCGACGACAGGCTGTGCGAGGTGTGGACCTGATGGATGCCGATCGGATAGGGGTCGAGGTTGGAGAGCCGGCGAGCGATGGTGCGCCCGATGCTGCCGGCCGTCTTGAGCTCGGGGAGCCACTTGGTCGCCACCACCACGTCGCTGGGCCCGACACCGTTGGCGCGAAGGGCGGCGCTGAGGGCGCGCTCGGAGGCTCCGTTCCCGTAGGCCTGGGCGGTGTCGAACCACGTGACGCCCGCCCTCAGCGCCGCCCCGACGATCGCGTCCACGGTCTCCTGGTCGAGCGTCGCCCACATGCGTCCGACCATCCCCCTGCCCTGCGAGAACTGCCAGCAGCCGAGGCCAATGGGCGAGACCTCGATCCCGGTGGCGCCGAGCAGTCGCGTCATCGTGCGTCTCCCACTCTCAGCGGACGTGACGCGAGCACGTGCGCCGCCTTGTCGAAGTGGTCCCCGCCGCGCGTCAGGCGGGCGTCGCCTTCGCCCGCCAGAGCACGCGGACCATGCCCGCCGCCTGCACGCCCTGCTGGGCGGTGAGCGCGACCCAGACCCAGCGCCGCACGCCCCCTGCGCGTCGCGCGCGACGGGCGAAGTGGAGCGTGGTCGCAACGGTCGCCGCCAGGCCCGCCCAGAACAGCACGGGGTGCTCGGCGAGGAACTTCGCAGGGTCCCGACGCACACCGCGACCACAGGCCGGACACCGCATCGTCAACCCTTCCCTCTGCCGATCGCCACCGTACCGGTGCGCACGATCTCGATCAGCCCCAGCGGCTGCAGCAGGCTGAGCAGCGCCGCCAGGGTGTCGGGCGACGCCGTGACCTCGAGCACCAGCGTCTTGCGGTCGACGTCGACCACCTTGGCCTTGAAGATGTCGGCGAGCTGCAGCACCTCGGTGCGTTTGTCGCCCTCGGCGGCGACGCGGATCAGCGCCAGCTCGCGGGCGACCATCGACTCGGGGTCGAGATCGCGGATCTTGACCACGTTGATCAGCTTGTGGAGCTGCTTGGTCACCTGGTCGATGGGGTGCTCCGCGCCGTCCATGGTGATCGTCATCCGCGACAGCCCGGGGTTCTCGCTCTCCCCCACCACGAGGCTGTCGATGTTGAAGCCGCGCCGCGCGAACAGGCCGGCCACGCGCGTCAGCACGCCCGGCTTGTTCTCGACCAGGACCGACAGCGTATGCTTCATGGCTTGGACCTCCCGGCCGCGGCGCCGCCGATCATCTCCGTGATGGAGGCGCCGGACGGCACCATGGGGTAGACGCTCTCTTCCTTGCGCACCCTGAAGTCGATCACCGCCGGCCGCGGGTCCTTGATCGCCTCGCGCAGCGCATCGGCGACCTCCTCCTTGCTGGTGACCGTGGCGCCCAAGGCGCCGTACGCTTCGGCCACCTTGGCGAAGTCGGGCTGATGCTCGAAGTAGGTCTCGGAGTAGCGCCGGTTCCAGAACAGCTCCTGCCACTGCCGCACCATGCCCAGGTACCGGTTGTTCAGGATCGCGTACACGACCGGGATCTGGTAGGCCATCGCCGTCCCCAGCTCCTGGATCGTCATCTGGAAGCTGCCGTCGCCGGCGATGTCGATGACCTGCTTGTCGGGTCGCCCGATCTGGGCGCCGATCGCCGCCGGCACGCCGAAGCCCATCGTCCCCAGGCCGCCGGAGCTGATGAACTGACGCGGGAACGTGTAGCCGAAGTACTGGCAGGCCCACATCTGGTGCTGGCCCACGTCGGTCGTGATGATGCAGTCGCCGCCGGTGACATCGCGGATCTGCTCGACCACGTACTGGGGCGGGATCTCGCCCTCGACGTCGTCGTCCTCGTAGGCCAGCGGGTGCTTGGCGCGCCAGGCGTCGACCTTCTCGAGCCAGGCGGCGGTGCGCCCAGGTTTCACCTCGAGCTGGTCGAGCTCGGCCAGGATGTCCTCGAGCACGAGCCGCGCGTCACCGACCACAGGGATTCGCGGCTCGATGTTCTTGCCGATCTCGGCCGGGTCGACGTCGATGTGGATGACCTTCGCCTGCGGCGCGAACGCCGAAAGCTTGCCGGTCACGCGGTCGTCGAAGCGGGCGCCCACGGCCACCAGCAGGTCGCACTCGTGGACGGCCCAGTTGGCGTAGCCGGTGCCGTGCATGCCGAGCATGCCGAGCGAGAGGTGGTGCGTCTCAGGGAAGGCGCCGAGCGCCATCAGCGTGGTCGTGACCGGGATCTGCAGCCGCTCGGCCAGCTTGCCCAGGGCCTCGCTGCCGTTCGACGAGATCACGCCGCCGCCGACGTAGAGCACCGGCCGCTCGGCTTCGAGCAGGGCCTTGGCGACGGCCCGGATCTGCTTGACGTGGCCCCGCAGTGTCGGCTTGTAGCCGGGCAGATCCACCGCCGTCGCCTTCTTGTACGTGAACTCGGCGAACTGGCTGGTCACCGGCACGTCGATCAGCACCGGCCCCGGCCGCCCAGTGGAGGCGATGTGGAACGCCTCGTGGATGATCTGCGGCAGCTCAGCCGGGTTCGTGTTCAGGTACGAGTGCTTGACGATCGGCAGCGTGATGCCGGTCGTATCGGCCTCCTGGAAGGCGTCGGTGCCGATCAGATCGGCCTTGACCTGTCCGGTGATGGCCACCATGGCGATGGAGTCGAGGTACGCATTGGCGATGCCGGTCACCAGGTTCGTGGCGCCGGGGCCGCTGGTCGCGATGCACACGCCCACCTTGCCGGTCGCACGCGCGTAGCCGTCGGCGGCGTGGGCGGCGCCCTGCTCGTGGCGCACGAGGATGTGCCGCAGATCGCTGTCGTACAGCGCGTCGTAGAACGGGATCACCACCCCGCCGGGGTAGCCGAACACGACGTCGCAGCCCTCGTCCTTGAGGGCCTGGACGATCGCGTACGAGCCTTTCATCTTGGTCTGAGGTGTCATCGAAGCACTGCTCCCTTCTCCGCGCCGGAGACGTGGGTGACGTAGCGGGCCAGCCATCCCGTTACGCCGGGGCGCGGCGGTGTGGGCGGCTTCGCCGCCCGGCGCCGCGCCAGCTCCTCGTCGCTCACGTCCAGGGTGAGGGTGCGGGCGGGGATGTCGATCGCGATCGTGTCCCCTTCTTCGACCAGGCCGATCGGACCGCCGGCCTGCGCCTCGGGGGCGACGTGGCCGATGGCCGCGCCGCGTGTGGCGCCGCTGAAACGGCCGTCGGTGATGAGGGCCACATCGCCGGCCAGCCCACGGCCGGCGAGTGTCGAGGTGGCCATCAGCATCTCGGGCATGCCGGGCGCGCCCTTGGGGCCCTCGTTGCGGATGACGATGACCGAGCCCTTGGCGATGGCGCCCTCGGCGATCGCCCTGACGGCGTCGGCCTCGCTCTCGAAGACCCGCGCCGGGCCGCTGCGCCGCAGCATGCCCTCGGCCACGGCCGCCTCCTTGACCACCGAGCCCTCGGGCGCGAGGTTGCCGAACAGGACGGCCAGGCCGCCGGTCGGGTGGTAGGGCTTGTCCATCGGCCGGATCACGTCGGCGTCGACGACGCGGGCGGCGGAGACGGCGGCCGCCTGCGAGGCGGCCGCCACGGTCGCCGCCGCCCCGTCCATCAGGCCGGCGCCGATCAGCTGCCGCATGAGCGCCTGGATGCCGCCGGCGCGGTAGAGGTCCTCCATATGGTGCTGCCCCGACGGGGCGAGGCTGCAGATGTGGGGCACGCGCGAGGCGATGTCGTTGATCCGCTGCAGCGGGAACTCGAGCCCGGCCTCGGTGGCGATCGCCGCCAGGTGGAGCACGGTGTTGGTCGAGCAGCCCAGCGCCGCGTCGGCGGTCAGCGCGTTGGCGATGGCGCGATCGTCGACGATGCGGCGAGCGCCGAGGCCGTTCGCGAGAACGCCCATGACCCGCTCGCCGCTCTCCTTCGCCAGCCGCAGCCGCTCGGAGTACGGCGCCGGGATCGTGCCGTTGCCGGGCAGCGCCAGGCCCAGCACCTCGCTCAGGCAGTTCATGGAGTTGGCCGTGAACAGGCCCGAGCACGAGCCACAGGTCGGGCAGGCGGCGCACTCGATCGCCTTGAGGCCGGCGTCGTCGAGCGAACCGGCCATGTGCTGGCCGACCGCCTCGAACACGCTGTTCAGGTCGAGCACGCGCCCGTCGGCGAAGCCGGTCAGCATCGGCCCGCCGCTGACGACGATGGTCGGCAGGTCGAGGCGCACGGCGGCCATCATCATGCCGGGGACGATCTTGTCGCAGCACGGCACCAGCACGAGGGCGTCGAAGGCGTGGCCGCGGGCCATCGACTCGACCGTGTCGGCGATCAGCTCGCGGCTCGGCAGGCTGAAGTTCATGCCCTCGTGGTTCATCGCGATGCCGTCGCAGATGCCCATCGTGCCGAACTCGAACGGCACGCCGCCGCCGCTGCGCACGCCGGCCTTGACGGCGTCGACGATCGAACGCAGGTGCATGTGGCCGGGTACGACCTCGCTGAACGAGTTGGCGATGCCGACGAACGGGCGCTCCATCTCGGCGTCGGTCACGCCGAGGGCGCGCAGCAGCGAGCGGTGCGGCGCCCGCGCCACGCCCTTCTTGATCTCGTCGCTTCTCAGGCTCATGCCCACCTCGCGCTCGTGAGTCGCCGCCGGACGGGACCGCAGGCACGCGGGCGCCCGCCGTGAATCTGCAATGATACCGGATTGAGGCAAGCGCGAGGGGCGCGGGTCCCGGCCGCGCGTCCCGCGCGGCCTAACCCGCGCCGCCCCCCACGCCGCCGCCTCCGCCGCCGCCGCCGCCCGAGAACCCGCCGCCGCCGCCTGAGGGCGACGAGGCGGCAGTCGCGGCGGCGAACCCGCTCGAGAAGGCGCTGGCGAAGCTCTGGGCGCCCATCTCGTGGGCGCCGACCCACCACATCGTGGTCGAGAACGCCGGGTCCTGCACGACCTCGGGCACCTTGACCTTCATCGCCGCGATCACCTCGTCGGCCATGCCGAAGACGGTCGCCAGGACCAGGTACTGCTCCCAGAGCACGACCGCCGTGGGCGGTTTCTCCTGCATGCGGCCGAAGTCGCGCATGTAGTTGCGCAGGCCCCTGTACCTGGCGTGCAGCTCGGCCGCCTCGCGCGTGCGGCGCTTGAGCGTGGCGGCACCGGCCAGCACGGCGATGCCGACCGGGATGCCGACGAAGGCGAGCGGCGCGTGGAACCCCCAGCCGAGCACGACCACCGAGGCGAGCAGGCCGACGCCGACCAGGCCGAAGGTCCTGGCGGCGGCGCCGCTGCTCGCCTCCATGAACCCCAGGGCCTTGCCGCGCTCCACGACCAGCTTGCGCCAGGCGGTGTGCTGCTCGCGGAACGTCTTCTGGTTGTGCTTGGCGTAGTCCTTGACCTGCGGGATCGTCACCGTCGGACCGCCGGCGACCGTCGTGAACAGCAGCCCCAGCAGCTCCTTGTCGATCTCGTCGCAGCTCTCCCACCTGGCGGTGTCCAGCGTCATCTGGTACGTCCGCTCCTCCTTGTGGAAGAAGCCGCCGTCCTCGGTCAGGGGCGCGACCGCGACCACGCCGCGGCGCGTCAGGTCGACGATCGTCGCCGGCACCGCGTTGGCGTCGAGGTCGCCCATCTTCCAGAGGTAGTCGACCAGCGCCGGGTGCAGGTCGGCGGGGATGTCGCGGTAGTACTCGCCGGGCAGCGACACCCTGTGCTCGCGACCGAAGCGGAAGTAGGCCCAGACCAGGGCCGCGACGGCGAGGACGTCGAGGGCGATCTGCGTCCAGCCGGCCACGACCTTGCGATGCTCGGCGGCGCGCGCCGCGGCGCGCGCGGCGTTCGCCTCGGCCGCCCACCGGCCCTCGTCGGCGAGGATGGTCGGCAACTCGGTCTCGGCGATCGCCGGCGTCGTGGCCAGGGTCGCCGCCGGGAAGACGATGCGCGCCTCGAGCATCTGCCCCGCCGGAAGCGGCGCGACATTGTACAGCACCGTGCCGTCGGGCTGCTTGTACACCGTCCCGGTCAGAGGTCCGTGGCCCCACACACGGACCTGGTCCGACGGCACGTCGCCGGGCAGCGCCACGCGCACGCGCACCTCGCCCATCGGCACGGTCCAGGCATCCTGGCCGATGAACTGCCAGTAGAGCTGGGCCACGTCGGCGTAGCGTTGGGCGGCGCCCTCCGCGCGGTAGTGGAGGGTGAACGTAGCTGTGGTGTCGGCCAGGTCGAAGTAGGTGTCGACGCGCACGGCGTCGCCCTCGTCGGTGACCGTGTAGGTGCCGGGGGGATGCAACGAGTCGGTGCTCGGCGGCGACAGGGTCGCCGGCCCGGACGGACCGTCGACGCCCAGTACCCGGATCGCGTCGGCGGCATTCTTGTCGATGACCCAGTACACGTATGAGAAGTGGCCGCTGAAGTCGAAGGTCTGGCGCATGTCGACCGTCAGCGAGCCGTTCGCGGCGACGCGCGCCTGGATGTCGCAGCCTGGGATCGCGTACGACTTGGCGGCCGCCGCCGCCGGCGCGAGGAGCGCGACCAGCGCGACGAGCACCACGGCGGCGGCCGCCCCCGCGGCGCGGCGAAGACGGGGCGGACGGTGTGGCACGGGACCTTCCTCCATGACTGGGCAATCCTATCGGAGCGGACGGGCCGGCGCAGGAGCCGGCGCGCGGCGGGGCGGCGGATGCCGCCCCGCCCGCCGACCCACACCCGCAGTCATGTTCCTCCCGGCGTCCCCATGGGAAAGCTGCGGCAAGAGGGGGCCCGACGTGCGATGCGACACCGATGAGCGTGGGTTCGGGAAAATACCCTCTTGGGTATGGACCACCGACCCCGATGAAAGGAACGCATGGCGACCAGCTACGGCATCAGCAAGACCGTCGATGCGCCCTTCGCAGCAGCGGTGGCCCGGGCCCGCGAGGCCTTGCAGAGCGAAGGCTTCGGCGTCCTCTGCGACATCGACGTCAAGGCGACGATGAAGCAGAAGCTCGGCATCGAGCGCGACGACTACCTGATACTCGGGGCATGCAACCCGCCCCTTGCCAATCGCGCGCTCGAGGCCGAGAACGAGGTCGGGCTGCTGCTGCCGTGCAACGTGATCGTCTATGCCGCCGACGGCGGCACGACGGTCAGCGCCATCGACCCGGCAGTGATGCTGAGTATGATCGACAACCCTGCCCTCGCCGAGGTCGCCGCCGAGGTGCGGCTGCGGCTGGAGCGCGTGATCGCACAGGTGTAGACGACGGCCGCCACGCGGCCGACCGACAAGGAGGAATCCAGGTGGCAGACGCTGTGAAGACGCTGACAGACGAGACCTTCGAGAGCGAGATCGACGGCGCCGACAAGGCCGTCATCGTCGACTTCTGGGCGCCGTGGTGCGGCCCGTGCCGCACGGTAGGGCCCATCATCGAGGAACTCGCCGGCGAGCACGCCGACAAGGTGGTGGTCGGCAAGCTGAACGTCGACGAGAACCAGTCGACGGCCGGCAAGTTCGGCATCATGAGCATCCCGACGATCATCCTCTTCAAGGACGGCAAGCCGGTGAAGAAGGTCATCGGGGTCCGCAGCAAGGCCGACCTGGCGCGCGAGTTCGAGCTCGTCTGAGCTCGTTGCGGCACGAGGGCGGCGGGGCGAGGCTCTGAGGAGCCTCGCCCCGCCGCCCTCGTCTCGTTGTGCGGCCCGCGCTCCGTCGCCGGCCGCCTCCCCCCGCCACGTCTGGTGTCGGGCGGCGCAACGCGAAGGGGGCGGCCAGGACCTGCCGGTCCTGCCCGCCCCCTCATGATCGGTGCCCTCTCGGGCGCCGCTGAATGGCTACTTGATCGCCGCCTCGCCGCGCTCCCCGGTCCGGCTGCGGATGGCTTCGTCGATCGGCAGCACGAAGATCTTGCCGGCCCCGACGCGACCCTTCTCGAGAGACTTGGCGACGCTCGCGAGGACCTTCTCGACGTCGGCGTCGGCGACCACCATCTCGACCTTCATCTTGGGATGGAAACGGAATTCTCCCGGCTGCGCCGTCTCGCCGCGCGTGAAGCCCTTCTCGACACCGAAGCCCTTGGCCTCGGTCACCGTCATGCCTACCACGCCCTCGACGGCGAGGGCTTCGGCGACCATCGACAGGTTGTAGGGCTGGATGACGACTTCGATCTTCTTCATCCCGGCCTCCCTCCTTTCGCATCGGTTCCTACTGTCTTAGCAGTGATCCTGCCCGGAAATTCCCAGCCCGAGACAGCACTAAACGCTCGCCGCGAAGACTCGCCGAAAGCAACGGCGACCGGTCGGGCAGGCGCCGGATTCGGAAACGGGGGCGGTGGCGGGCGAGGCTGCCCCGCCGCACGGCGAGAAGACGCTGCGCGGCGAGCGAGGGGAGAACGACGAGGGGCGGGCCGCTCGCGCGGCCCGCCCCTCGAGGCGTTCGTGCTTGCGTACCGTCAGGCGATCAGACGATGCCCTGGTCGAGCATGGAGTCGGCGACCTTGACGAAGCCGGCGATGTTGGCGCCGTTCACGTAGTTGCCGGGGGTGCCGTACTCGGCGGAGGCGTCCACGCACTGCTTGTGGATGGCCTTCATGATGCCGTGCAGGCGGGCGTCGACTTCTTCCCGCGTCCAGGCGAGGCGCAGGCTGTTCTGCGACATCTCGAGGCCCGAGGTGGCCACGCCGCCGGCGTTGGCGGCCTTGCCGGGACCGTAGAGGATGCCGGCCTTCACGAACTTCTCGACGCCCTCGGGGACCGTCGGCATGTTGGCGCCCTCGGAGACCACGAACACGCCGTTCTTGAGCAGGTTGTCGGCGTCCTTCGAGCTGATCTCGTTCTGCGTCGCGCTCGGGAAGGCGACGTCGGCCTTGACGTCCCACAGCGGGTTGAAGGCGGCCTTCGCGTCGATCGGCGTGAACTTGGCGCCCCTGTACTTGTCGGTGTACTCCTTGATGCGGCCGCGCTTGACGTTCTTGAGCTCCATGACGAAGCCCAGCTTCTCGCGGTCGATGCCCTCGGCGTCGTAGATCATGCCCGACGAGTCGGAGAGCGTGACGGCCTTGCCGCCGAGGTCGAGGACCTTCTCGACCGTGTACTGGGCGACGTTCCCGGAACCCGAAACGAGGCAGGTCTTGCCCTCGAGGCTGTCGTCGCGCGTGTTCAGCATCTCCTCGGCGAAGTAGACCGCGCCGTAGCCGGTCGCCTCGGGACGGATCAGCGAGCCGCCCCAGTTGAGGCCCTTGCCGGTGAGGACGCCGACGAACTCGTTGCGGATGCGCTTGTACTGGCCGAACATGAAGCCGATCTCACGGCCGCCCACGCCGATGTCGCCGGCGGGCACGTCGGTGAACTGCCCGATGTGGCGGCAGAGCTCGGTCATGAAGCTCTGGGTGAAGCGCATGACCTCGCCGTCGCTCTTGCCCTTGGGGTCGAAGTTCGAGCCGCCCTTGCCGCCGCCCATGGGGAGGGTCGTGAGGGCGTTCTTGAGGACCTGCTCGAAGGCGAGGAACTTGAGCATCCCGAGGTAGACGGTCGGGTGGAAGCGCAGGCCGCCCTTGTAGGGGCCGATGGCGCTGTTCATCTCGACGCGGTACCCCTTCTGGATCTGGATCTCACCCTTGTCGTCGACCCACGGCACGCGGAACATGATCACGCGCTCGGGCTCGATGATGCGCTCGAGGATCTTCGCGTTGCGGTACTGCGGATGACGGTCGAGCACCAGCTCGAGCGACTCCGCGACCTCTTGAACGGCCTGATGGAACTCAAGCTCGCCCTGGTTCTTGGCCTTCACGTCGGCCATCAGCTGATCCACGTACTTGCTCATGCAGTTCCCTCCACTGAGGAAGTTTGGGGGTAGAACAACGGAGCGGGAGCGCCTCGCGACGCCTGCGTTCCGAGACTGAGGAGATCAGGTGGTGGTATCAACCTCCCCGCGGGCGCCAAAGGCCCGTGGCCGAGCTGAATATCGGGGCGGATTATACGTTGCGGGGCGACCCGCGCGGCGGGCGCCATCCTGACAAAGCGCACAAAGTTCCCTGGGGGGCCGTGGCCACTGCGGCTAATCTGTGCGCCAAAGTGGAGTGTGGATCGGTCCGAACCGGAAGTCGGCGGCGGGGGCGGCGGGGGCGCCTGGCGCCCCCGCCGCCCCGCGCTCCGACCCGGGCGACCGTCGCCGACTCCGCAGGCGCGGCAAGCCATGGTCCCGCCACGATTCGCCTTTCTCCATTCTGTCTAAGCCATACCGTCGATTGTGGCCGCTTGTTGTCCCAGAGTGCACACTGTCAGGCTCGTTCGTGCCGTACACTGCGGAGGCTGGTCGGGCGAAACGCGAGTAGCTGAGCCGGCAGTCGCCACCGCCGGTCGCCGCCTTCTCGTCGGGCTCGCCCACCACCCTCTGCACCCACCCGCGGCACCGTCGCGCGTCAAGGAAGGAGCAGGCATGGCGCTGAGGACACCAGAGGAGTTCGTCCAGAGCATCGCCGACCTCGACCTCCAGATCTACCTCTTCGGTGACAAGGTCGACGACTACGTGAACCATCCCGTCATCCGACCCAGCCTCAACTGCATCGCCATGACCTACGAGCTGGCGGCCAGGCCCGAGTACGAAGACCTGATGCTGGCCACCAGCCACCTCACCGGCAAGAAGGTCAACCGCTTCACCCACATCCACCAGTCGACCGACGACCTCGTCAAGAAGGTCAAGATGCAGCGCCTGCTGGGCCAGAAGACCGGCTCGTGCTTCCAGCGCTGCGTCGGCATGGACGCGATCAACGCCCTCTGGTCGGTCACCTGGGAGACAGACCAGGCGAAGGGGACCGACTACCACAAGCGGTTCCGCGACTACGTCCAGTACCTTCAGGACGAGGACCTCGTCGCCGACGGCGCCATGACCGACGTCAAGGGCGACCGGGCTCTGGCTCCACACCAGCAGGCCGACCCCGACCTCTACCTGCACATCGTCGAGCGGCGCGACGACGGTATCGTCGTGCGCGGCGCCAAGGCCCACCAGACCGGCGCCTGCAACTCGCACGAGATCATCGTCATGCCGACGGTCGCGATGCGCGAGGGCGACGAGGACTACGCGGTCTCGTTCAGCTGCCCGGCCAACGCGCCCGGCGTCTTCTACATCTACGGCCGCCAGTCGTGCGACACGCGGAAGCTCGAGGAGAACGAGCTCGACGTCGGCAACCCGCAGTTCGGCGGGCAGGAGGCCTTGATGGTCTTCGACGACGTGTTCATCCCCTGGGAGCGCGTCTTCATGGCCGGCGAGATCGAGTTCTCAGGCGCTCTGGTCGAGCGCTTCGCCGGGTTCCACCGCCAGAGCTACGGCGGCTGCAAGGTCGGCGTCGGCGACGTGCTGATCGGCGCCGCCGCGCTGGCCGCCGACATGAACGGCGTGCCCCGGGCGAGTCACATCAAGGACAAGCTGATCGAGATGACGCACCTGAACGAGACCCTGTTCTCGTGCGGCATCGCCTGCTCGGCCGAGGGCGTCAGGATGCCGGCCGGCAACTACCAGATCGACATGCTCCTGGCCAACGTCTGCAAGCAGAACGTGACCCGCTTCCCCTACGAGATCGCGCGCCTGGCCGAGGACGTCGCCGGCGGCCTCATGGTCACCATGCCGTCGGCCCAGGACCTGTTCGCCGAGAAGACCGGCCCCTGGGTCGAGAAGCTCCTGGTGGCCCAGTGCGACACCCCCACCCTCGACCGCATGCGCGTCATGCGCCTCATCGAGAACATGACGCTGGGCGCCGCCGCGGTCGGCTATCGCACAGAGTCGATGCACGGCGCCGGCTCGCCCCAGGCGCAGCGGATCATGATCGCCCGGCAGTCGAACCTGGAGCACAAGAAGCAGCTGGCCAAGGACCTCGCCGGTGTCGGCAAGGACCCTGCGGCGGCCCAGGCCAAGCTCCGCAAGCCGGCGGGCATCGCCTGACGGGCGCGGGGCCGGAACGAGCGTGCGCATCGTGTTCTGCGGCGGCTGCAACCCGGTGATCGACCGCGTGGCGCTGGCGGACGAGCTCAGGCGCGACCCCGAGCTGGCCGGCATGGACGTCGAGATCGACCTCTCGGGATGCTCGCGGTCGTGCGCGGCCGGCCAGGCGCTCGCGAGCGAGCGGCCGGACGTCGTCGTCGTGGCCGGACGCCACGTCGACGGCCGGCCGCTCGACGAGCGCGAGCTGGCCGGCCGCGTGCGCGAGACGCTGCGCACCCTGACGACATCCTCGAAGGAGTGACATGGACTGGAAGGCCGACTACGCGAGCAAGCTGACGACCGCCGACCGGGCGGCCGAGGTCGTGGAGTCGGGCGACCGGGTCGTCTTCGCCCACGCCTGCGGCGAGCCGCTGGCGCTGGTCGACGCCCTGGTCGCCCGCGCCCCCGAGCTGCGCGACGTCGAGATCGTGCACATGGTCGCGATGGGCAAGGGCGAGTACGCGAAGCCCGAGTACGCCGAGTCGTTCTTCCACAACTCCGTCTTCGTAGGGGCCAGCACTCGCGAGGCCATCCACAACGGCCGTGGCGACTACGTGCCGACCTTCTTCCACGAGATCCCGGACCTGTTCCTCAAGAGCTACCTCCCGGTCGACGTGGTCCTGATCCAGGTCTCGCCCCCCGACAAGCACGGCTGGTGCTCGTTCGGCATCTCGGTCGACTACACGAAGCCGGCGGCGTCGGTCGCCAAGACCGTGATCGCCCTGGTGAACCCGAACATGCCGCGCACCCACGGCGACTCGTTCATCCGCGTCAGCGACATCGACGTGATCGTCGAGGGCGACGATCCCATCATCGAGCTGCCGCCGCCGAAGATCGGCCCCGTCGAGGAGGCGATCGGCCGCAACATCGCCGGTCTGGTCGACGACGGCTCGTGCCTGCAGCTCGGCATCGGCGGCATCCCCGACGCCGTGCTGCTGTTCCTGCACGAGAAGAACGACCTCGGCATCCACACCGAGATGTTCAGCGAGGGCGTCGTCGACCTCTACGAAGAGGGCGTCATCACCAACGCGCGCAAGCAGCTGCACCGCGACAAGATGGTCGCCAACTTCCTGATGGGCACCCGGCGGCTGTACGACTTCGTCGACGACAACCCGGCCGTGAACATGTTCCCGGTCAACTACGTGAACGACCCCTTCGTGATCGCCATGAACGACAAGGTCGTGGCGATCAACTCGGCGATCCAGGTCGACCTGATGGGCCAGGTCGTGGCAGACACGATGGGCCCCATGCAGTTCACCGGCATCGGCGGCCAGGTCGACTTCGTCCGCGGCGCCGCCCGCAGCAAGGGCGGCAAGGCGATCATCGCGCTGCCGTCGACGGCCAAGAAGGGCACCGTGTCGCGCATCGTCGCCCAGCTCACCCCCGGCGCCGCCGTCACGACCATGCGCGCCGACGTCGACTACGTCGTCACCGAGCACGGCGTCGCCCATCTCAAGGGCAAGGGCCTGCGCGAGCGCGCCTTCGCCCTGCTCGACATCGCCGATCCGCAGTTCCGCGACCAGATCGTCGACGAGCTCAAGGCACTCAAGGGCGAGGCGTGGCTGCGCCGTCGCGAGAGGACGGCCGTATGACGCACCCCTTCCCCACGGAATCCACCGGCCAGGGCAGGCAGCAGCCGCCCGCCGCGACCTACAGGAGGTAGGCAGGCACCATGGACATGAAGATCAGAGTCCACCGTTCACCCGGCGCCCTGATCACGGGCATCAACGCGATCTCCCAGATCGGCGCCGAGGCCAAGAAGATGCGCGCCACCAAGGTCATGATCCTGACCGACCCCGGCGTGCAGGCCAGCGGCATGGTCGAGCAGGTCGAGCGCCCGCTGATCGACGCCGGCCTCGAGGTCGGCGTCTACGCCAAGGCCGTCCCCGAACCCCCGATGAGCAGCATCAACGAAGGCGTCGAGTTCTGCGAGAAGGGTGGCTACGACCTGATCGTCGGCTTCGGCGGCGGCTCGGCGATCGACGTCGCCAAGATCACCGCCGTGCTCGCGGGCAACGACAGCTCGGTAGAGGACTTCGTCGGCATCGACCAGGTGCCCAGGCGCGGCCTGCCCCTCATCGCCGTGCCGACCACGGCCGGGACCGGCTCCGAGGTCACGGCGATCGCCATCTTCGCCAACGAGAAGCTCAACGTGAAGCAGGGCGTGGTCAGCCAGTACCTGACCCCGAGCGTGGCGCTCGTCGACCCGATGCTCACCGTCAGCTGCCCCCCCGGCGTGACCGCCGCCTCTGGCATGGACGCCCTCATCCACTGCATCGAGGCCTACACCTCGGTCAACGCCACGATGCACACCGACCCACTGGCCCGCGAAGGCATCGAGCTGATCTCCAAGAGCCTGCGCACGGCCGTGTTCGACGGCAACCACATGGAGGCCCGCCACAACATGGCCATGGGCTCGATGCTCGGCGGCATCGCCTTCGGCAACGCCGGCGTCGGCGCCGTGCACGCGCTCTCGTATCCGATCGGCGGCACCTTCCACGTGCCGCACGGCATCGCCAACACGCTGATGCTGCCGTGGGTCATGGAGTACAACATGATGGCCTGCCTGCCGTACTTCGCCGAGATGGCAGTGTTCATGGGCGAGCAGATCGATGGCCTGTCGGTCCGCGAAGCGGCCCAGAAGGCCGTCGACGCCATGAAGCAGCTGGCGATCGACATCGAGGTGCCGCAGTACCTGAGCGACGTCGGGATCCCCGAGTCGGCCATCGAGGAGCTGGCCGACGGGGCCATGACCCAGGGCCGTCTGCTCGGGAACAACCCGCGCATGCTGTCGCGGGACGACATCGTGCAGATCTACAAGAACGCCGCCGTGCGGCCGGGCAGCGAGCCGGTCGCGGCCAGGGCCAACGGCAAGGGCTCGGCGGCCAAGGCCAAGACGGCCGCCAAGAAGTAGTCGATCACGACCCCCTCGGCCCGGTCCCCCCACCGGGTCGCCCATGAGGCGGGGGCGCGGCCGGCACGGCCGCGCCCCCGCCTTTCTCGTTGCTCGCGCGCGGGGCTCAGCCGCGCGCGGCGACCTCCTCGACGACCCGGGCGACGATCTCGCCAGCCTCGCCGACGGCGGCGTCGTCCACGTCCAGGTGGGTGACGAAGCGCAGCGCGTAGGGCTTCTCGGCGAAGCACAGCACGCCGGCGTCGGCGATCGGCCGCTCGAAGTCGATAGCCCTGTGACCGGTGCCGCGCGTGTCGGCGAAGACGATGTTGGTCTGCACCGCCCGCAGGTCGACGGAGAGCCCCGACGTGCCGTCAAGGCGCTCGGCCAGCGCGCGCGCCCGGCGGTGGTCGTCGGCCAGGCGCGCGACGTTGTGCTCGAGCGCGTACAGCCCGGCGGCGGCGATGATGCCGGCCTGCCGCATGCCGCCGCCCATGACCTTGCGCCCGCGCGCCGCGCGGGCGATGAAGTCGCGGCTGCCGAGCAGCACCGAGCCGACCGGCGCCCCCAGCCCCTTCGACAGGCAGACGCTGACCGAGTCGTACGGGGCCACGATCTCGTCGAGCGGCATGCCCGAGGCGACGGCCGCGTTGCAGACGCGGGCGCCGTCGAGGTGCAGGATCAGGCCATGCCGGCCGCAGAAATCGCGCACGGCCAGCACGCGGTCGAAGGGCAGGATCGTCCCGCCACAGTAGTTGTGCGTGTTCTCGAGGGCGACGACGCGGGTCGGCGCGTGATGCGGGTCGCTGTCGTCGTGCACGAACTCCTCGAGCAGGCCGGCGTCGAGCATCCCGTCGCCCGAGGCGAAGCAGCGGAACTGCAGCTGCGAATGCACCGCCCCGCCGGCGCCCTCGTTGACCAGGATGTGCGCCAGCTCGTGGATGAAGACCTCGTCGCCGCGCCGCGTGTGCGCGAACAGGGCCACCTGGTTGGTCATCGTCCCCGACGGCATGTAGATCGCCGCTTCTTTGCCGAACAACTCGGCCGCCCGCTCCTGCAGGGCGATCACCGTCGGGTCGTCGCCCAGGACGTCGTCGCCGACCTCGGCCCCGGCCATGATGCGCCGCATCTCGGCCGAGGGTCGGGTGACGGTGTCGCTGCGCAAATCGATGGGCTTCATGCCTTCATCTCCCCGTCGACCAGGAGCGGCCGGCCGTCGACCTCGACGGTCGGCCGCAGGATCATCATGTCCCAGTGCAGCGTCGAGTCGTTGACGCCGCCCAGCATGGTGTTCTCGCCCAGAGCGAGGTGCACCGTGCCCAGGATCTTCTCGTCGGTCAGCGTCAGCCCGCACGGCTCACCGACGGCCGGGTTCAGCCCGATGCCGAGCTCGCCGATGCGGTCGGCGTCCCCGCTGGCGCCGGCGAGCACGCCACAGAAGTAGTCGAACTCGCGCGCCGCGCGGACGGGATGGGCCACGCCGGCCTCGAAGCGCACCTCGAGGTCCTCGATGCGGCGCCCGTCCCAGAAGGCGAGGTCGAAGACCACGGTGCCCTCGGCCTGCTCCTCGAGCGGCGCCAGGCACACCTCGCCGGCCGGCAGGTTCGACAGCCTGGCGGCGTCGGTCACGACGCCGACGTCCTTGTCGAGGGGACGCCCTTCGATGCCGAGCGTGACGTCGGTCCCCTTGGGCGACCTGATGCGGACGCTGCGGGCCCCCTCGAGCGCCGCCGCGACGACATCGGCCCGGCGACGCAGCTGCACGTAGTCGATGTCGAGCGCACGCCAGAACATCTCGCTGTACAGATCGAAGCCGAGACCGAAGGCGCGCGCCTGCGCCTCGGTCGGGAAGTCGGTGCCGATCCAGCGGCGGCTGAGGTCGTAGATGTGGTCGCCGAGCAGCTTGCGGCCCTTGCTCGCCGCTTCGCGCTGGAGCGGCGTGACGTCGGCGAACAGCGCCGGATCGCCGTCCTCCATGTGAACGGTGAAGACGACGTCGGCCCGCTTCACGAGCTCGATCCAGCCTCCGGACCTGGTGGCCAGCTGCTCGAACGACAGCTCGGTCAGCCGCCGGTGGTCGAACTCGTCGCTCTGCATCACCACGACGGGCCGCGCGCCGGCGACCTCGCACTCGAAGGCCAACAGCTCGAGGTACCGGGCCGCGTCGAGGCGGCCCTCGATGTACACGTCCTCCCCGGCGCGCACGCCGGCGCAGTCGCGCACGACGCGCCGGGCGATGGCCTGCAGGCGTTCGTCGGAGATCGGCATCGCGCTCCCTGGTCGCTGCGAGGGCGGCCGGCGGGCGACCGCCCGCCGGCCCCGCCATGATACGTCATGCGCACCGAGCCGGCGGTGCGCACAGGAGGGCGTGTGCGCGATCCCGCGCGGCCGCCGGCGCTGGAACCGCTAGAGCACGCGGTCGCGGGCGCCGCGGCGGGCCAGCGGCCCGGCGACCGCGCCCGCGACCGCTGCCAGACGCCGCCGGCGCCGCACCAGCGGCGGCGCCACGACGATGACGCCGATGCCCCCGAACAGCAGCAGCTTGCGGCCGAGGGGCATCGGCGTCCAGTAGTCCGCGATCTGGGCCCGCAGGTCGGCGCCGAAGTGGATGGTCGGCCAGCGCCAGACGTAGTGGCCGTTCACGCGCTGCGCCAGCGCGACGCTGTCGTTCTCGAGCGCGTTCGCCTGCTTGCCCGGGTAGTCCACCCAGATGTGGTCGAACGACATCTGCAACCGGTAGGGGATGTGCTTGTAAGCCAGGATGCTGGCCAGCACCACGGCCCGGCTCTCGCAGTCGCCCCTGCCCTGCGCCACCGCCTCGCGCGTCGTCGGGAAGTACCACGGCACGCCGGCCGTCTGCCAGTCGTAGGAATAGGGGACGATGCGGTCGGTCACGGCCTGCTCTATCTTCCTCGGGTCGTTCGGAAGCCGCTGCGCGATCCCGGCGACGGCCTGCGGGTCGACCCGCGGGTGCGACACGTGCTCGATACTGCGCGCCAGCACCAGCGGGTTGGGGTAGAGCACGAAGAACGTCCAGGCCAGGACGGCGGCGCCGACGGCGGCGACGGCCAGAAGAAGGCGAGCGAGACGGCGGATGCGCATAGACCCAGTGTACCCGGCCGAGGACGAAGCGCGAGCCGCCTGCCGTGTCGCGCCCCCGACTCAGAAGATCGACGTCACCCAGCTCCAGGCGCGGTGGACCTGGTAGCCGATGCGCGTCAGCAGCCCGGCGCGCCCGAACCCGCGCGCGGCCACGAGGTCCCGGTGGCCCACGACCACGCCGTCGGCGGAGTACACGATCGTGCCCAGCTTCTGGCCCCGGGCGACCGGAAGGGAGACGCTCGAGGGAGCGCTGACGCGGCTGGCGATGTCGGCCCCCGTGCGGACCTGGGCCGAGACCGGTCCGGCCGTGACCAGGTCGAGACCTTCGTCGTGGTACGGCACCTTCACGTGCGCCTCGACCGATCCCGGGCCGACCAGCCGCCGGACCCCGTAGAACGTGGCCCCGTACTTGAACAGCCGGAGCGCGCCGGCGACCCGCGCCGCCTCGCTGGGGGCGCCGAGGACGGAGACGATGAAGCGGCGGCCTCCGTACCTGCCCGACGCCACCACGCAGTAGCCGGCCGGGTCGGTCCACCCCGTCTTCACGCCGTCGACCCACGGGATAGTCGTGGAGCAGCGTGTTGTGCGAGACGAGGACCCGGCGGTAGCTCCGTCCCTTCCACGGGATCGTCGTCTCGTACGTGCGGACGTAGCCGGCGAAGCGCCGGTCGGCCATGGCCACGCGCGCCAGGCGCGCGAGGTCCATGGCGCTGCTGTGATGGCCGGGCTGGTCCAGGCCGTGCGGGTTCATGTAGTGCGTGTTCGTCAAACCGAGCTGCGCCGCCTTGGCGTTCATCATCGCCACGAACGCCTTCTGGCTGCCGGCGACGTAGTCGGCCAAGTCGGCGGCGGCGTCGTTGGCGCTCTGGATCAGCGTCGCCTTGAGCAACTGGTCGACGGTGAGCTTCTCGCCCTTGTGCAGGTAGATCTCGTCCTCGCCCACGCCGACGGCGTCGCGCCGCGCGGTCACCATCTCCCGCAGGTCCTTGACGTGCTCCAGCACGACCAGTCCCGTCATGATCTTGGTCGTCGAGGCCATCGGCAGGCGCCGGTCGGGGTCGTGGGCGTCGAGGACGACGCCGGTGCGCTGGTCCATCACCACCCAGGCCTTGGCCGCGACGTGCGGCGGGGCGGCCGCCGCCGCAGGCGCCGGCCGCCCCACCGCCGCCAGAAGGCAGGCGAGCGCGAGCGCGAGGAACACGCGGAGGTGGACGGACCACTGGGGAGATGTCGACGATCTGCTGCTGCGCGAGCGCATGGGTCTGCCTAGTGTATACTCCGCCACCATGCAGATGAACGGCGCCCCTCCGACGCTGCTCCGCCGCATCGTCGACCTCCTCCGGGCCAAGCAGTTCCTCGTCTTCTACGCCATCGCTCTCACTGCGCTCGACCTGGCCGCGCCGCTGCTGACTGGCTGGTTGCGCGTCCACCATCCGCTCGAGGTGCTGGTGGCCGGTAACCTGAGTACCTTCGGCGACTCGGTCGTCTCTCACGGCGCGGCGGTGATCGCCGTGGCGGTCGCGTACTTCGCCGTCAGCTCGTGGTTCGAAGCCGGCTTCATCCGCTCGCTGCTCGGCCGCCTGCACTGGGGACCCCGCGACGCACGGCAATTCCGCCGGCTCTTCGCGCTGAACGTCCTGGTCGATGCTCTCGGCTGGGGCATCACGGCGGCCGGCGGCGACGTGTCGAGCACCTCCGGTCAACTCGCATTCGCCGTCTGGATCGTGGTGTCGATCGCCCTGCTCTACGCCAGCATCGCCATCGTCGTCAGCGACGCTTCCGTGGCACGGGCGATCATGCAGTCACTTCGCACCGTTCGTGCCAACCCGGCGTTCTCAGGAGGGGTGGGGCTGCTGCCGTTCGTGGTCCTCCTCGACGGTCTGTTCTGGCTCAGGTTCTCGGGCGACTTCGCCAGCGTCCTGCCCTCGGTTATCATCTGGGTGACGGTGATGGGCAGCGTCACCTTCCTGGTGTACGCGGTGCTCATCCTGGTCTACGTGGACGCGATCGAGAAGCGGTGCGTCCCACACGAGCCGTGAGGTGACAGGACGATGGTGAGGAGCGCGGTCTCGCGCCAGGTGGAACCGGGGGCCGAGCGCCAGGTCGTGCTGCAGGTCTCGAACCTGTTCGGGCTTGACCTGCGGCCGAGCCGCATCTTCTTCTGGTATGGCGGCGACCGCGAGGCGAGCCAGCGGATCGTGTCGCTCGACCGCGCGCCGCGCGTGCTGCGCCGGCCGCAGCCCCGTCACTACCTCCACGTCGGACCGGCCCGGGTCTCGTACCTCGGCAACCCGGTCGTCACGCTCGGCGCGTCGGCCGGTTCGTGGTACCGGCAACTGAGGTCGCTGAAGAGGGGTCACACCCAATCCTAGGCTCGGATGGTCGTACTCCGCTCCGGCGGGGTATTACTATCTCGTCGTTCGAGACCGGTCACGGCCGGCGGCGCGAGGGAGGTCGCGTACGTCCACACAACCACTGCAGGGACCGAGAAGGTCGGCCGCTGGGCCTGTGGCCCGCGGAGACACGTCCCTCTGGAGCGACCTGGAGCGCCGCCGGCGTCTGAAGATGGCGGCGATCTGGGCGGCCGTCGTGGTCGTGGGCATGGGCATCGTGCTCGCCGTGCTCACCGAGAGGGCGGCCCACAGCTACGCCTTGGGCAAGCAGGCGCTCACGGAACGCCGGTACGGCGACGCTTCCACGTTCTTCAGCCAGGCCCGCATCGCCGGCTTGTGGTACCGCGACAGCGCCGCCCTGCTGGCACGGTCCGAACAGGGCGCGGTCGACGTCACCTGGCTGACCGCGCGCCAGCGGGCTCTGTCGCGCCGGCCGGCCGCCGCCGCCTACCGGCACGTGGTCCAAGAGCTGAACGCGGGCGATCTGCAGGCCGCCGCCGCCGGCCTGACCGCCCTGGCGAGCCGCTACCCCGACCAGAGTCTCGGCCGCCGCTCGCCGGCCGGGCGAGCCGGCTTCGTGACCCTCAGCCTGGTGCTCGGCAGCAGGCAGGCGCTCACTCACGGGCAGTGGGCCGACGCCGGCCGCCTGGCGGCCGCCGCGCTGGCGCGCGCGCCTGGGTCTCCGTGGGTCCGCGCGGTCGCGCGCCACGCCGCGGTCGACGCGCGCGTGGCGGCCCTGACCGCCCGCGCCGCCCGCCTGCTGGCCGCCGGCCACTGGCGCCTGGCGCTGGCCGTCGTGCGGCAGGCGCTGGCGATCGACTCGAGCTTCCCGGGCGCGAGCGCCCTCCAGAGCAAGATCCTGGCGGCGCGGCCGGCGCCCACGACGGCGCCGGCCGCGACCCCGACGACCGCGCCGGCCCCGCCGGCCACGACCGCGCCAGCGCCGCCGGCGCCGCCGGCGCCGCCGCCGCCATGAGCCGGCGGTCCCTGACCACGGCTGTCCTGGCCGCGTGCGTGGCGGCGTCGGCGTTCTCGCTGGCGGCGCCCGGGCGGGCGGCCGCCGGCGGCGCGTGGGTCAAGGCGACTGCGCCGTTCCCGCACGCCGGCGCCATCCGCACCCTGTCCACCTTCGGTCCGCTCGGCGTCGCGGCGGGCGGCGACGGCGGCGCCGTGGCCGTCAGCACCGACGGAGGCGCCACCTGGGCGTCGCGGCCGGTGACGGCGGTCGCCGGCGACGTGCGGGTATGGAGCCTCGCGTTCCTCGACGCCGCCGACGCCTGGGCCGTCGCCGGCGGCGCCGTCCTGTCGACGGTCGACGGCGGCCTCACCTGGCAGCGCTCGAGCCTGCCGGCGCCGGACGACTGGAGCAGGGTCATCAGCACCGGCGCGAACCTGTACGCCACCGGCCGCCGCGGGGTCGCGACCTCCACCGACGGCGGCACGAGCTGGCAGATCGACCCCACCGTCGCCAGGCAGATGGGCAGCGTCGCCGCCACCTCGGGCGGGGACGTCCTGGCCGGCGGTCCCGGGGGCGCGCTCTACCTCCGCCCCGTCGCTGGGACATGGACGCCGCTGGTCGCCGGCACGAGCGCCGACGTCATCGGCGTCGCCCTGGCGCCATCGCCGGTGTGGAACAAGGGGCCCGCCGACCTCGCGGCCATCACCGGGGCGTCCGTCCTGACGAGCGACGACGCCGGCGCCAGCTTCGCGACGCTCGTCCCGCCGCCGCCGGGCATCCTGTACAGCGTGGCCCTGAGCGAACTCCCCGACGCCTCGATACTCGTCGGCGCCGGGGGCGGCACGCTCCTCCGCTACTCGTTCGCCGACTCCGGCTGGACCTCCGCGTCGGGCTGGGGTGACGGCGACGTGCTCGCCGTGGCCACGGCGCCCGTGGGCTCGCTGGCGTACGCCGGCTCGGAGGCCGGTGTGCTCGAGCGCACCGTCTCGGGCGGCGCCACGCCGCTGGCCTTGACCGTCTCGAGCACCAAGATCACCGTGGGCGACAGCGTCGACCTCACCGCCCTCGCCTGGATCCACGCGGGCGGCAAGCTCGTCGTTCAGCGACGCCAGTTCGGCGCCACCGCGTGGCACACGATCGAGGGGGTCGACTGGACGCTCGCCGGCGGGGCCGGGCTCGGGACCACCGACTCACCGACCGGAGGCAGCTCCTACCGGGCAGCGTTCTACATGGACGGCAACCCCGTCGCGGCCAGCACGATCACCAAGGTCACCGTGATGCCGACGGTCACGGTCGCCCAAGGCTCGATCACCAGGCGGCGTGGCAGCACGTACCGGCTGAGCGGGACGGTGCGGCCCGCGCACCCAGGCGGCAAGGTCATACTCTTCACCGACCGCGGCGGCGGCTGGCGGCGGGTCAGCCCCGGCGCGGTCGTGGCCCTGCAGGGCGGCACGCGGTTCGAGACGCGGCTGTTCGGCTGCCCCAAGCGCGAGACCTACCACATGAAGGTCGTCCTGCCCGCCGACAAGCTGCATCCGTCGGCCAGCAGCCGGACGATCACCGTGACGATCGACTAGAGGATCGAGACGCTCACTCCCACTCGATGGTGCTCGGCGGCTTGCTCGAGACGTCGTAGACGACGCGGTTGACCTCGGGCACCTCGTTGATGATCCGGTTCGAGAGCTTCTCGAGAAGCTCGTAGGGCAGCCGCGCCCAGTCGGCGGTCATGGCGTCGTCGCTCTTCACGGCGCGGATCGCGATCGGGTAGGCATAGGTGCGCTCGTCGCCCTGCACGCCCACGCTGCGGATCACCGGGAGGATCGCGAAGCACTGCCACAGCTCGCGGTAGAGTCCGGCGTTCTTGATCTCCTCCTGCAGGATCGCGTCGGCGCGCTGCAGGATGTCGACCCGCTCGGCGGTGATCTCGCCGATGATGCGGATGCCGAGGCCGGGCCCGGGGAACGGCTGCCGCCACACGACGCGCTCGGGCAGTCCGAGCTCCTCACCGACCGCGCGCACCTCGTCCTTGAACAGCAGCCGCAGCGGCTCGACCAGCTCGAAACCCATCTTCTCGGGCAGCCCTCCCACGTTGTGGTGGCTCTTGATCTTGGCCGCCTGGCGCGTGCCGCTCTCGATGACGTCGCTGTAGAGCGTGCCCTGCACGAGGAACTTGGCGTCGGTGAGCTTGCGCGCCTCTTCTTCGAAGCAGCGGATGAACTCCTCGCCGATGATCTTCCGCTTGCGCTCGGGCTCGGTGACCCCGACGAGCCTGTCGAGAAAGCGTTGCTTGGCGTCGACCGCGATGAGTGGGATGCGGAGCACGTCCTTGAACATCTCGACCACGTGGTCGGCCTCGTTCCAGCGCATCATGCCCTGGTCGATGAACACGCACGTCAGGCGGTCGCCGATGGCCTTGTGCACCAGCACGGCGGCCACCGACGAGTCCACGCCTCCCGACAGACCGAGGACGGCCATGTCGGTCGGCCCCACCTGTTCGCGGATGCGGCTCACCTGCTCCTCGATGATCGAGGCCGGGGTCCAGTCTGGCTCGCACCCGCAGCCGCGGTACAGGAAGTTGCGCAGCACGTCCATGCCCCGCGGCGTGTGCACGACCTCGGGATGGAACTGCACGGCGTAGAACCCGCGCTCCCGGTCCTCCATGGCGGCGACGGGCGCCCCGCCGCTCGCCGCCAAGACGGTGAAGCCCGCCGGCGCCTCGGTGACGCAGTCGCGGTGGCTCATCCAGCACTGCTCGACGCCGTCGAGGCCGTCGAGGAGCAGGCCGTTCTCGTGGAGGCAGAGCTCGGTCTTGCCGAACTCGCTGGTGCCGGTGCGGGTGACCGTGCCGCCCAGGTCCTGCGCCATGTACTGGGCGCCGTAGCAGATGCCGAGGATCGGGATACCGAGCTCGAACAGCGCCGGGTCGGCCTTGGGCGCGTCGTCGACGTACACGCTCATGGGGCCGCCGGAGAGGATCAGGCCCCTGGGCTTGCGAGCGGCGATCTGCTCGGCCGTCGTGTCGTGCGCGATGAGCTCGGAGTGCACGTGGCACTCGCGCACGCGACGCGCGATGAGCTGCCCGTACTGGGCCCCGAAGTCGAGGACGAAGACCGAGTCGTGCCCGGAAGCGTGTTCGCCGGTCACCGGCTCAGCCCATCCCTACGTCCTGCTCCTTCTGGAGCTTCTTGCCCTCGCTCATCAGCGCCGGCGCGACCATGACCTCGGCCTTCTGGAACGCCTGGACGGTGTCGTAGCCGCAGGTCGCCATGCTGGTGCGCAGGGCGCCGAAGAGGTTGCGCGTGCCGTCGTTCTCGTGGGCGGGGCCGAGGAGGATCTCCTCGAGCGTGCCCTTGGTGCCGGCCTTCACACGGGTGCCGCGTGGCAGCTCGGGGTGGAAGGTCGCCATGCCCCAGTGGTAGCCGCGGCCGGGCGCTTCGCTGGCCGCGGCCAGGGGCGAGCCGATCATGACGGCATCGGCACCCAGGGCGACGGCCTTGCTGACGTCGCCTCCGGTGCGCATGCCGCCGTCGGCGATGACGTTGCAGTAGGTCCCCGTCTCGAGCAGGTGCTGGATGCGGGCGGCGGCGGCGTCGGCGATGGCCGTCGCCTGCGGCACGCCGATGCCGAGCACGCCGCGCGTGGTGCAGGCGTGGCCGGGGCCGACGCCGACGAGCACGCCCACGGCGCCGGTGCGCATGAGGTGCAGGGTGGTGGCATACGACGCCACGCCGCCGACGATCACCGGCACCGGGCAGTCCTTGATGAACTCCTTGAGGTTGAGCGGCTCGACCTTGCTCGAGACGTGCTCGGCGCTGACGACGGTGCCCTGGATCACGAGCACGTCGAGGCCGGCGTCGAGCGCCAGCCTGTAGTACTGCTCGACGCGCTGAGGTGTGAGCGAGGCGGCGGCCAACACGCCGCCGTCCTTGATCTCCTTGATGCGGCGCCCGATCAGCTCGTCCTTGATGGGCTCCTTGTAGATCTCCTGCATCGTGCGGGTCGCCGTCTCCTTGGGCAGCGAGGCGATGCGGTCGAGCTGCTCGTCGGCGTTCTCGTAGCGGGTCTGCACGCCCTCGAGGTTGAGGACGGCGATCCCGCCGAGCTTGCCCATCGTGACGGCGAACGCCGGGTCGACGACGCCGTCCATGGCCGAGGCGAGGCACGGCAGCTGCAGCGTGAGCGGACCGAGCTTCCAGGTGATGTCGACGTCTTCGACGTCGCGCGTGCGCCGGCTCGGCACGATGGCGATGTCGTCGAAGCCGTACGCCCGGCGGCCCTTCTTGCCGCGCCCGATCTCTACTTCCATGCCTGCCTCCTCGGCCTGGGGGATGTCGCGATAAACGAAAGGCCCGCGCTCGACGGCGGGGCCTCGGGGCTCCGGTATGGTGCTGGTGATGGCATCTTTGCGGCCTGCAACCTGGTCGGATGCTATCACCGCCGCGGGGGGCGGTTCAACAGCGGCGACGGCAGCAGGGCGGCCGCCGCGGGCGGCCGCCCTCAGGCCGTCGCCGCCACCTTCAGCTCGCTGACGGTGGTGGCTTCGAAGAGGGTGTCGACCTCGTCGGGGTCGAGCACGCCGGCCCCGAACCGCTGCGTGTTGGCCGCGCCGCAGGCGAGCGCGTAGCGCAAGCAATGGCCGGCGTCCAGGCGCTGGAAGTGGCAGGCGACGAACCCGGCCAGGAAGGAATCGCCCGACCCGACCGAGCTCACCACCGCGTCGATCCGCGGGATCGAGGCGTGGAACACGCGCTCGCGCCGTCCCTGTCGCAGGCGCGCGTAGCACCCGTCGGTCGCCTTGACCACGACGTTGCGGGCGCCCATCTGGGCGATGATCGCGGTGGCCTCGATCACGTCCTGCTCGTCGTGGAACTCGTGACCGACCAGGTCCTCGGCCTCGCGCAGGTTGGAGAACACGTAGTCGGGGTGAGAGCGCAGCGCCAGGCGCATGGGGTCGCCGTCGCTGTCGAGCACGGTGAGACAGCGCTCGTGGCGCAACCGCTGCAGGAGCTGCGCGTAGAGGTCGTCGGGCATCTTGCGCGGCAGCGACCCCGCGACGATCACGTAGTGGGCGCCCTTGCCCAGGTACTCGATCTTGTCGAGGAACGCCTGGCGCTCCTGCTCGGTGACGACGGGGCCCCACTCGTTGATCTCGGTCTGGGTCGCGTTGGTGGGATCGATGACGGCGGTCGAGGTGCGCGACTCGCCGGCGATGCGCACGAAGTCGTTGAGGATGCCCTCGCGTGACAGCGCCTCGACGATCTGCTGGCCGGTGCGCCCGCCCACGAGCCCGCTGGCGATCACCGGCTGGCCCACGGCCTTGAGCACGCGCGCGACGTTCACGCCCTTGCCGCCCGGCAGCGTCAGGCTCTGGCTGGCGCGATGGCGGAACCCGATCTGGAAGCTGGGCACCGTCAGCGTCTTGTCGATGGCAGCGTTGGGTGTGACCGTCACGATCATGTTCGCGCCCCTAGAAGAAACAGGCCGCACCGGCGGCCGCAGGAGAGTATACCACCAGCTTGACAGTCTCTCTCGGGCGGGCGTACGTTTCGCAGGCATCACCGCGGCACATTCCTCGTTAGGTGAGGCTCCAGCACACAAAGACGCCGCTGCCCGGAAACGTCCAGAGACGCCAACGGGTCGAACAGGTACTACCGGGTACAAGGTCTTACCTAATGCGGCTGAGGCTCCGTCCTCTACGGTGTGCTGTGCCAAAGCTCTTGGACGAGAGAGGATTCGCCCACTTCGCTGTGGCACGGCTCGGAGCCCCTTCGTACGAGCTTTAGGTATCCCGGAGCCCTGGGGCTCCCGACGGCGAAGGAGGTGGACCCATGTTCTTCCTGAGCAAGCTGCTCGGCCAGACGGTGCGCGACGTCGAAGGCCGCTCGGCCGGCACCCTGCAGGACGTCACCGTCAGCCTGCGCCAGAAGTACCCGCGGGTCACTGCCCTCGTCGTCAAGCGCGGCAACCGCCGCCTGGCCGCCGCCTGGAGCGTCGTCTCGAGCTTCGAGGAGTCGGGCGTGCTGCTGCGCGTCAAGGCCGGGGAGCTCGCCGAGGCGGCGGAGCCGCAGGCCGGCGAGCTCCTGCTGAGCGGCCAGGTGCTCGACAAGCAGATCGTCGACACCGAGGGGCGCAAGGTCATCCGCGTCAACGACATCCAGCTCGCGCGCTCGGGCCCGTCGCTGCGGGTGGTCGCCGTCGACGTGTCGAGCGGGGCCATCATGCGCCGCGTGGGCCTCTCCCGCGTCTCGAACCGCATCACCAAGTCGACCAAACCGACCCTGATCGACTGGAGCAACGTCGACATGCAGGCGAGCGACACCGACGCCGTCCGCCTCACGCTGCCCCGTACGGACCTGTCGCTGTTGCACCCCGCCGACATCGCCGAACTGGCCCACGAGCTGACGCCCGAGGAGCGCGCCGCCGTCTTCGAGGAGCTCGAGGACGAGATCGTGGCCGACACCTTCGAGGAGATGCACCCCTCGATCCAGACCGAGACCTTGCTCGACATGCCGGTCGAGAAGGCGGCTGAGCTGCTGTCGAACATGTCGCCCGACGACGCCGCCGACCTGCTCGCCGGCCTGCCCAAGCGCCGCGCCGGCCGCTACCTGGCGCTGATGGACAAGGACGACGCCGACGAGATCCGCGAGCTTCTGAGCTACCCCGAGAACTCGGCCGGCGGCATCATGACGACCGAGTTCGCGCACGTGCCGCCCGACGTCACGGCCGCCGAGGCGATCGAGCTGCTGCGCGAGCAGGAGCCCGAGGTCGAGACGGTCTACTACATCTACGTCATCGACAAGCGCGAACGCCTGCTCGGCGTGTTCTCGCTGCGCGACCTGCTGACGGTCCCGGCCGGCCGCCGCGTCAAGGACTTCATGACGCCCGACCCGATCACGGTCCAGGCCACCGCCAGCGAGGCCGAGGTCACCCAGACGATCGCGAAGTACAACCTGCTGGCGCTGCCGGTCGTCGATGAGGACCACGTGCTCCACGGCATCGTCACCATCGACGACGCGATCGACCTGGTGCTGCCGCTGGCCTGGAAGAAACGATTGCCGCGCATCTTCCGGTGATGACGCATGCCTCGTTCACCGGAAACCCCGCTGCGGGCTCCCACGCCCGTACCGTCTGACGCGCCCAGCCGGCCGCGCCTCGGCCGCATCGGTCGCACACGCCTGCTCGTCTTCCTGTCGATCATGGGTCCAGGCCTGATCACGGCCATGGCCGACAACGACGCCCCGGGGATCACGACGTGGTCGGTCGCCGGGGCACGCTACGGCTACCGGCTGCTCTGGATCGCGATGCTCATCCTGCCCATCCTCATCGTGACCCAGGAGATGGGCGCCCGCATGGGCGTCGTCACCGGCAAGGGACTGGCGGCACTGATCCGCGAGCGCTTCAGCCTGAAGGTGACGGCCTTCGCCATGCTGGCCATGCTTGTCGCCAACTTCGGGACGACCGTGGCGGAGTTCTCGGGCGTCGGGGCCGCTTTCAGCCTCGCCCACGTCCCGCCGTGGGTGTGCGTGCCGCCGGTCGCGCTCGGCGTGTGGCTGCTCGTGACGCGTGGCTCCTACCGGCGGGTCGAACGCATCTTCCTCGTGCTCAGCGCGCTCTATGTCACGTACGTCATCGCCGGTCTGCTCGCACACCCAGACTGGGGGCAGGCGGTGCACGGGGCGGCGGTACCAAGCGTGTCGGCTCGGTCGGCGTGGCTGGTCACGGTCATCGCGGCCATCGGCACCACGGTCACTCCGTGGGGCCAGTTCTTCATCCAGGCCACGATCGTCGACAAGAAGGTCTCGCTGCGCGACTACGCCGACACCAGGGCCGAGGTCATCCTGGGAGGAGTTGCCACCATCGCCGTCGACGTCTTCATCGTCGTCGCCTGCGCGGCCACGCTCTACAAGCACGGCATCCTGGTCAACAGCGCCCAGGATGCCGCCAAGGCGCTCGAGCCGTTCGCCGGCAGCGCCGCCGCCTTCCTGTTCGGCTTCGGCCTGCTCAACGTCTCGGTCCTGGCTGCCGCCATCCTGCCGCTGGCGACCGCCTACGCGATCTGCGAGGCGTTCGGCTTCGAGTCCGGCCTCGACCAGAAATTCTCGGAGGCGCCGATCTTCAACGGCCTCCTGACGTTCTTCATCTTCGTCCCGGCCGCCGTGGCGATCATCCCCCACCTGCCGCTGATCAAGGTGATGGTGCTCACCCAGGACGTCAACGGGGCTCTGCTGCCCATCATCCTGATCTACGTCCTCAAGATCGTGAACGACCGATCCGTCATGGGCGACCGCGTCAACGGCCCCGTCTACAACGCCCTCGCCTGGGCGTTCTCAGCCTTCCTGATCGCGTTGACCGTCCTTCTGATCGCCTCGACCCTGCCGCTCGGACTGGGTAGCTGATGCCCGCCGTCTCGAAGACCCACGATCGGCCCCGCGCACATTCCGAGAGGGGGCGCGGCCGGCGCCGCTTTGGCCGGATCGGCCGCACCCGGCTGCTGATCTTCCTCGCCGTCATGGGGCCCGGGCTGATCGCCGCCGCCTCGGACAACGACGCCGGCGGCATCACCACCTGGTCTGTCATCGGCGCCAAGTACGGCTACAGCCTGTTGTGGCTGCTGCTGCTGATCACACCGATCCTCGCCGTGACCCAGGAGATGGGGGCCCGGATGGGTGTGGTGACCGGCAAGGGCCTCGCGGCGCTGATCCGCGAGCGGTTCAGCCTCAAGGTCACCGCCTTCGCCATGCTCGCCCTACTGGTCGCCAACCTCGGCACCACCGTGGCGGAGTTCTCGGGCGTGGCGGCCGCGTTCAGCCTCGTGCACGTGCCGGCGTGGCTCTGCGTGCCGCCGATCGCCGCGGGCGTCTGGCTGCTCGTGACCCGCGGGTCGTTCCGGCGCGTGGAGCGTGTGTTCCTCGTGCTCACGGCGATCTACGTCGCGTACGTCATCGCCGGGTTCCTGGCGCACCCTGACTGGACCGCGGCGGGCCACGGCACCGTCGTGCCGTCGGTGCTGACGCGCGGCGACTTCGTCGGCTGGCTGCTCATCGTCATCGCCGCCATCGGCACCACGATCACGCCGTGGGGCCAGTTCTTCATCCAGGCGTACGTCGTCGACAAGAAGGTCGCCGTGCGCGACTACTGGTCGACCAAGCTCGAGGTGTACGTGGGCGCGGTGTTCACCGACGCCATCGACCTGTTCATCGTCGTCGCCTGCGCGGCCACGCTCTACAAGCACGGCATCGTGGTCGACACCGCCCGGGACGCCGCCCGGGCGCTCGAGCCCCTCGCCGGCCGCGCCGCCTACCTGCTGTTCGGCTTCGGCCTGCTGAACGTGTCGGTCCTGGGGGCGGCGATCCTGCCGCTGACCACGGCCTATGCGATCTGCGAGGCGTTCGGGTTCGAGTCTGGGCTCGACCAGAAGTTCGCCGACGCGCCGATCTTCAACGGGCTGCTGACCTTCTTCGTCTTCGTGCCGGCCGTGGTGGCGGTCATCCCGCGCCTGCCGCTGGTCAAAGTCATCCTGCTCAGCCAGGACGTGAACGGCGTGCTGCTGCCGATCATCCTCATCTACGTCCTGAAGGTGATCAACGACCGCTCGGTGATGGGCGACCACGTCAACGGGCGCGCCTACAACGCGGTGGCGTGGACGTTCTCTGCGGTGCTGATCGCCCTGACGGCCGTGCTGCTGGGAGCGAGCCTGCTGGGAATCGGGTCGTGAGGGGGGCGGGGGCGGCGCCTGCGGCGCCGCCCCCCGCCCCCCGCCGCCCTCCGCGTTGCCGCCTACGGCCCGTCTTCGGGGACGTCTCCCTCGGGCTCGACGTGCACCATGACCTCGGTCCGGGGCAGCTTCGCGGCGATATCGGCCTCGAGGTGCTCGGCCACGTCGTGGGCGTCGCCGATGAGCATGTCGGCCGGCACGGTCACGTGCAGGTCGATGTGCCGCACGCTGCCGGCGCGCCGGGTGCGGAGCTTGTGGTAGCCGAGGATCAGGTTCCCGCGGTGCTCCTCGACCGTCGTCCGGATCGTCTCGAGCTCGTCGGGCGGCAGCGCCTCATCGAGCAGCACCCTGGTGGACTGGCTCACGAGCTGCCACGCCGTCCACATGATGAGCGCCGCCACGCCGATCGCCAGGATGGAATCGAAGTATGTCTTGCCGGTCAGGTACGCCAGCAGCAGGCCCGCCGCGATGCCGAGCGAGGTGTAGACGTCGGTCAGATGGTGGGCGGCGTCGGCTCGCAGCGCCGCCGAATCGGTCCGCCGCGACACGGGATACAGATAGAGCGCCAGGCCGAGGTTGACCGCCGCCGACACGACCATCACGCCGATCGCGAGGGCGAAGTGGTCCAATTGCTCGCCGCGGATGAGGTGCTGGACCGCCTCGATCACGATCAGGACCGCGGCGCCCCAGATCAGCAGCCCTTCGATCACGCTCGAGAGGTCCTCGATCTTGCCGTGCCCGTAGCGGTGCCGCGGGTCGGCCGGTCGTTCCGCCTGCCGCACCGAGACCAGCGCGATGACGGCCGCGACCAAGTCGGTGGCCGAATGCAGCGCCTCCGAGATGATGCCAATCGACCCCGAGACGATGCCGACGACGAGCTTGAAGACGATCAGGATCACGTTGGCGACGACCGAGTACCACGCCGCCCGCGACTTGGTCGTGTCGGCCGGGGTCATACCGGGCTCCCCATCTAGCTGTCGTCCTCGCGGTCGTGGCCGCTGGGCTCGATGTGCACCAGCACCTCCGCGCTCGGCAGCAGGCCGGCGATGTCGTCCTCGATGTGCTGGGCGGCGGCGTGAGCCTCTCCGACCGTCATCTCGTCGGGGACCGTGATGTGCAGGTCGATGTGACGCTTGCTACCGGCTTGGCGCGTGCGAAGCTTGTGGTAGCCGATGATCAGCTCGCCGCGGTGCTCCGCGACCTTCTCGCGCACGACCTCGAGCTCGTCGTCGGGCAGAGCCTCATCGAGCAGCACGCGGGTCGAATGGCTCACCAACCGCCACGCCGTCCACATGATCAGGACGGCGACGCACATCGCGATCAGGGGGTCGAAGAACTCGTAGCCGGTGAGCTGCACGAGGATCAGCCCGCCGGCCACTCCCGCCGAGGTGTACACGTCGGTCAGCAGGTGGGCCGCGTCGGCCTCGAGCGCGGCCGAATCGGTGCGGCGGGCGACCGGATACAGGTACAGGCGTGATACGGCCAGGTTGACGCCGGCCGACACCAGCATCACGGCGATGCCCAGCTCCACGTGCTCGAGGTGGACGCCGTTGACCAGCTTGGTGAACGCCTCGAAGATGATGACCACGGCCGCCGCGAAGATCAGCAGACCCTCGATCACCCCTGAGACGTTCTCGACCTTCTCGTGACCGTACCCGTGCGATTCGTCGGCCGGCCGCGAGGCGCCACGCACCGAGAAGAGAGCAATGATCGACGCGACCAGGTCGGAGCCGGAGTGTAGGGCCTCGGAGATGATACTGATCGACCCTGACAGGAGGCCGACGGCGAGCTTGAAGACGATCAGCGTCGTGTTGGAGCCGATCGACACCCAGGCGGCGCGCGCCTTGAGCGCGTGGTTGTGGACGTCGAGGCCCCGGCGGCCGACGGCGGCGCTCATGCTGCGCCGCCGGCCGCCAGGCGCGCGAGCAGCGCCTGCGCTGCTCGCGCGCGATGGCTCTCGCGGTCCTTCTCGGCCTCGGTCAGCTCGGCCACCGTGCGTTCCGATCCGTCGGGCAGGACGACCGGGTCGTAGCCGAAGCCGCCGTCGCCGCGGGGCGCGGCGACGATCGTGCCCGGCCACTCGCCGCGCACTTCGATGGCGCCGCCGTCGCGGTCGACACACGCCAGCGAGCACACGAACCGCGCCCGCCGCTGCTCTGGATCGGGGTACGGCGCGAGCTCGCGCAGCAGCCTCTCGTAGTTGGCGCGGTCGTCGGCGGCGGGCCCGGCGTACCGGGACGACGTCACGCCGGGCCCGCCGCCGAGGGCCTCGACCTCGAGCCCCGAGTCGTCGGCGATGGCCAGCTCGCCGGCCCGCAGGGCCGGCGCGACGGCCATCGCCTTGGCCCGGGCGTTGTCGGCGAACGAGGTGACGCCCTCCTCGGGCAGCTCGATGCCGGCCGGCAGGGGCACGACCTCGTGCGGCGCCAGGATGCGCCGGAACTCGGCCAGCTTGTGCGCGTTCTCGGTCGCGAGCACGAAGCGCACGCGGCCTCACCCCCTGGTCAGGCGCCGGCGATGACCGCCTGCTGCGCCTCGACGATGCGCGTCACGCCGGCGGCGGCCAGGTCGAGCAGCCGGTCCAGCGTCTCGCGCGCGAACGGCTCGCCCTCGGCCGTCGCCTGGACCTCGATCAGGCGGCCGGCGCCGGTCATCACCACGTTCATGTCGAGCTCGGCGGCCGCGTCCTCGGCGTAGTCGAGGTCGAGCAGCGGCTGGCCGTCGACGACGCCGACCGAGACGGCGGCGACGTCCTCGAACAGGGGCAGCCGCTCCCAGCGCTCGAGCTCCGACCGCTTCTGCAGAGCGAGCACGAGCGCAGCGTAGGCGCCCGAGATGGAGGCCGTGCGCGTGCCGCCGTCGGCCTGCACGACGTCGCAGTCGATGTGCACCGTGCGCTCGCCGAGCGAGCCCAGGTCGGTGACGGCCCGCAGGCTGCGCCCGATGAGACGCTGGATCTCCTGGGTGCGTCCGGTCTGGCGACCGCGCGCCGCCTCGCGAGCGCCGCGCTCGGACGTCGCCGCCGGCAGCATGCTGTATTCGGCCGTCAGCCAGCCTTGCCCTGTGCCCCGGCGCCAGCCCGGCACGCCGTCCTCGAGGGTGACCGCGCACAGGACGTGCGTGTCGCCGAGCTTCACGAGGACCGAGCCGTCGGCGAACTTCATGACCCCTGGCTCCATGCCGAGGAGCCGCAGTTCCCCCGCCTGGCGATCGGTTCTCATCCGCGGACCTCCCGCTCGTCGCGCTCGTCACGCCGTCCTGCGCCTGCGTCCGTCCCGAAACGCTGCCGTCTGACCAGCAGCAGCACGGCGAGACCGCCGGTGGCCATCACCGCCGCCTCGCCCAGGGACACCCAGAGCACGCCCGCGAGGTACGGCACGTCGAGCAGTAACCGCAGCTCGACGGGCACTCCCAAGCCGTTCACGGCGACGGGCACGGCCAAGGCTACCATGCGCGGCCCTATCCACCACATGAGCGTGGCGGTGACCAGCGTCAGGAGGGCGCCGTAGACGACGTCGACGGCGCCCATCGGACTCGCCACGTTGCCGATCGCCGTACCCAGCGTCAGCCCCGGCACGGCCGCCGGGTCCACGCAGGCAAGTGGCAACAGCGCCTCGGAGACACGGAACTGCACCTGCCCGTAGGCGAGCGCGTTCAGGCCAGGCGCGAGGGTCAGAGCGACGTACGCCGCGGCGTAGAGGCCGCCGCGCGCCACCAGGCGCGCGTTCATGGCCGGGCGGCTGCCGTGACGGCGGTGAGACGGTCGAGCGGCACCCGCTCGACCGTCTCGAGTGGCATCTGCAGGAACCGCGCCCCCACGGCGCGGAAGGCCTCGGCGTCGCCGGTGCAGAGGAACCGGTACGAGCCCTCGCGTTCGGGGTCGTTGGCGATCGCCTGACGGTCCAGCACCTCGTCGACCTCGCGGGCGATCTCGGCCGCGGGGTTGACCAGGGTCACGTCGCGGCCCAGCTGGCGCTGCAGCATGGGCGCGATCAGCGGGTAGTGCGTGCAGCCCATGATGACCACGTCGGGGCGCCGCTCCTTGAGCGGCGTCGTGAACCGCTTGACGGCGTCGACGACCTCCCGGCTGGCGACGTCGCCTTCCTGGATGAAGGTCGCCAGCCCCGGGCACGCCTGCTGCACGACCTCGGCGCCGCCATCGAGGCTGCCGATGGCGCGCACGTAGCTGCCGCTGTCGACGGTCGCCTCGGTGGCCATCACGCCGATGCGCCGGTAGCGCGAGGTGTGCACCGCGGCGCGGGCTCCCGGCATGACCACGCCGACGATCGGTGTGGAGAACTGCTCCTGCAGCGTGGGCAGCGCGGCGGCCGTGGCCGAGTAGCAGGCGACGACCAGGAGCTTGACCCCCACGGCGTCGAGGTAGCCGGCGATCTGCTCCGCGTAGCTCTTGAGCTCGTCCTGCGTCCTGGGACCGTACGGGAAGCGGGCCGTGTCGCCGAAGTACACGAAGTCCTCGGACGGCATCGCCACCAGGCATTCGTGCAGCACGGTGAGGCCGCCGATGCCCGAGTCGAACATGCCGATGGGCAGGCGGCGCAGCTCGTCGATCGGTCTGGGATCGGGGCTCACGAGCCTCCAGAAGGTGGCTTGCGCGTGAGTATACCGCATGCCTCTAGACCATCCGCGGAGACGGCCCTTCAGGCTCTCAAGTGGGGCATGGCCGCGACCGATACGGCTAGTGGCGGGGACGCGAAGGGACAGCGGCCCCGCCGGGGAGAGAGGAAGGCGGCATGGACGAGTTCGACGTCGAACGGTTCATCTTCCCCGACGGCAGCGAGCGCGACATGATCGTGTTCGAGCAGGGGAGCACCCGCACGCGGCCGATGCCCGTGGACGGCGAGCAGGTGAACGTCTGCCCGATCTGCGGCTCCCAGCTCGTCCATCCCACCGACTGGCAGCGCGAGGGCGCGGCGCTGTGGCGCATCGTTCTGCGCTGCCCCAACTGCGAGATCGAGCGCACCGCGCACCTCAACCGTGAACAGGTCGAGCGCTACAACCGAATCCTCTACGAGGGGACGGAGCGGCTCGCCAAGCAGGCCGACCAGCTCACGCGGCACAACTTCCAGGAGGAGATCGACAAGTTCGTGGCCGCGCTGCGCGCCGACCTCATCCTGCCGATGGACTTCTAGACGCCGCGGCCCCGCGGTTCGTCAGCCACACCCCCGCTACGACCACCGCGCCGGCGACCAGCTGCGGCGCCGTCAGCCGTTCCCCCAGCACGACGTAGGCGGCAGCCACGGCGACCACGGGGACCAGGTTGGCGAAGACCGTGGCGCGGCTGGCCTCCACAAACCGCAGGCCGTAGTTCAACAGCAGGTAGGCGACCACCGAGCAGAACACCGTGAGGTAGGCGAGACCGGCCCAGGCGGCGGCGGTGGGCGTCCTGACGCCCACCGCCGCCGCCTCGACCGCCGCCAGCGGCAGCATGAACAGCGCCCCGAAGAGGTTCTGCCAGGTCGTCACCAGCAGCGCCGGCCGCGACACCAGCAGGCGTCGCGCCATCAGGCTGTACACCGCCGCCGACAGCGACGCTCCCAGCACGAGCAGGTTCCCGCCCAGCGTCGCGCCCCCGCCCCCGCTCCTCCCCAGCTCGATCAGCGCCACCACGCCGACGAACGAGACGCCGATGCCCACCCACTGCGCGGCGGAGTTCCGCTCCTTGAGGGTGAACACGTTGAGCACGGCGACGAAGATCGGGATGGCGGCGATCAGGATGGCGGCGTCGCTGGCGCTCGTGCGGGCGATGCCGAGGTTCTCGAAGGTGAAGTAGACGGTGAGCGAGACGAACCCGAGTGCGGCGAGCCTGGCGAGCTCGCCGCGCGGCAGGCGCTCGGGGCCCGCCGTCATGCGGCGGATCGTCCAGAGGATGGCGCCGGCAACGGTGAAGCGCAAGAACGCGATGAGGAGCGGCTCGAACCCGTGCAGGGCTTCTTTGGTGGCCACGAACGAGAAGCCGAACGCCAAGTTCATCGCCACCAGGGCGACGTAGGCGCTGCGCGGCGGTCGCGAGGTCGTCAAGTGCGGTCCGGCGGTCGGGTGGCCCGGATGGTGGTGCCCCCGGAAGGATTCGAACCTTCGACCTCGCGCTCCGGAGGCGCGCGCTCTAATCCCCTGAGCTACGAGGGCAACGACGTCGAAGTGTAGCACACGACGTCCGGGACCCCTGCGACCCGGGTCGAGTCATCGGGGACCTGAACAATTGCACATCTTCTTGTTCAATTGTTCAGGCCGGACGCGACGGGACCCGCCGGGGGCGCGACCATGTGGCGGCGGGGCCGCGCGGGGACCGCGCGGCTAGGCCGCCGCCGCGACGTCGTCGATGACCGAGGCCAGATCGATGTCGGCCGTGGTCAGGCCACCGGCCGAGTGCGTGGTCAGGCTGATCGTGACCTTGTTGTAGCGGATGTCGATGTCGGGGTGATGGTCGGCCGCCTCGGCCATGCGCGCCACGGAGTTGACGAACTCCATCGCCCAGCCGAAGCCCTTGAAGCCGAACGTCTTGCGGATGACGTCGCCGTCCGTGTCCCAGCCCTGGAGCCGGGCGAGCGCCTCGGAGCGTTGGTCGTCGGTAAGCTTGTCCATGCCCACTCCCTTCGTCGCGAAGGAGTGATTGCCGCGGAGCGGCGGTCCTAGTCCCGTCGTCGAGCGGCGTCTGACCTAGTCCTGCTCGTTGCGACGTTTGAGGGCGCGCTCGATGTCACGGTCGGCGTCGCGACGGGCGAGGTCGGCACGCTTGTCGTACTGGCGCTTGCCGCGGGCCAGGCCAAGCTCGACTTTGGCCTTGTCGCCGCTGAAGTACATGCGCGTGGGCACGAGCGTGTAGCCCTTCTCCTTGATCCTCGACTCGAGGCGGGCGATCTCCTTGCGGTGGAGCAGCAGCTTGCGGGGACGCAGGGGCTCGTGGTTGGCCAGGTTGCCCTGCTCGTAGGGGCTGATGTGCGCGCCGACGAGGTACACCTCGCCGGCGCGCACCTCGGCGTAGCTGTCGCGCAGGTTGGCGCGCCCGGCGCGCAGCGACTTCACCTCGGTGCCGACCAGGGCGATGCCGGCCTCCACGGTCTCGTCGATGTGGAAGTCGTGGTACGCCTTGCGGTTGGCGGCGATCAGCTTGCGGTCGTCGGTTCGTGCCATGGCACCATGCTACTTGCGACGGCCCCTCTCGGTCGAGGACGGCGGCGGCTGCCGGGGCCCGTGCTGCGAGGTCTGGACCTTGGGGCGGCGAGGCGCCGGCCGTACGCGGCCGGCGCCTCGCCGCTCTTCTGCCTCGCCGTCACCCGCAAAGAGCTCACTCCCCACGGCCAGTTCGAGCTCGACCTTGCCCGACAGCTTGTCGACACGGACGACGCGGACGTGCACGGGATCGCCCAGCCGGTACCGCGTGCCCGTGCGGGCGCCCACCAGCGCGGTCCCCATGCGGCTCTCGCCGAAGTACTCGCCGGGCAGGCTGCGCGCCGGCAGGTAGCCCTCGAACGAGCCGCCGAAGTGGACGAACAACCCGCTGCCGATCACCCCGATGATCTCGCCGGTGAAGGCCGTGTCCCAACCCTCGGCGAGCAGACGCTCGTCGAGCAGGAACGCCAGGGCGACGTCGTCGGCCTTGAGCTCCAGCTTGCCGATCGTCCGTTCCATCGTGGAGCAGCGCTCGGCGACCGAGGCCAGCTCCTCGGGCGGCAGCTCACTGCCGTCCAGCCCGAGCTGCCGCAGCAGCGCCCGGTGGGCGACCAGGTCGGGGTAGCGGCGGATGGGCGAGGTGAAGTGCAGGTAGCTGGCGCTCGACAGGCCGAAATGGCCCAGGTTGTCGGGGTCGTAGCGCGCCTGCTTCAGCGAGCGCAGCAGCAGCTGCGGGAAGGCGAGGCGACCGCGGCCCTCGCGGGCGCTCAGCTTCGGCAGCAGCTCCGAGAGCCGCCGCAGGGCGCCCGCGACGTCGGCCGCGGTCGCGCGGTCGCCCACTGGGAACGGCCCCGCCGGCACCTCGAGCTCCTCCATCTGGTCCATCAGCGCCTCGGCGCTCGCCGGGTCGGGCGACTCGTGCACGCGGTACAGGGTGCCGGCGTTGCGCCTGTCCAGGAACTCGGCCACGGCCTCGTTGGCGGCCAGCATGAACTCCTCCACCAGGCTGTGCGACGGGCTCTCCAGGCGCTCCTCGGCTGCGACGAGCTCGCCGCGGGCGTCGAACCGGTATTCGGGCTCGAACGAGCCGATCTGCAGCGCTCCGCGCGCGAACCGGCGCCGGCGCAGGGTGCCGGCCAGCTCGGCCGCCAGCAGCAGGTGGTCGCGCAGCGCCGTGTCGGCGTGCAGGCGCTCGTCGTGTGGCGGCGCCGCGCCCCCGGCGGCCGGCGGCCGCCGGCACGGGGCCCAGCGCCGTCGCCGGGTTGCGCGCCAGCACCTCGTCGACGAAGCCGTACGTCAGCCGGTGGTCGCTGACGATCGTCGAACGCGCGAACGCGACCGACGTGCGCCTGCCCTCGCGGTCGAACGTGAACTCGACGGTGACGGTCTTGCGCGGCTCGCCCTCGACCAGGCTGCACACGCCGGTCGAAAGCTCGGGCGGCAGCATCGGCTCGGCCCACAGCGGCAGGTAGACGCTGGCCGTGCGCTGCCGGGCCTCGCGGTCGAGCTCGCCGTCGGGGTCGACGAAGTACGAGACGTCGGCGATGTGCACCCAGGCGCGGTAGCCGTCGCCCTCGCGGGCGACCGAGATGGCGTCGTCGAAGTCGCGCGCCGTGTCGGGGTCGATCGTGAACGTCGCCAGGCGCGCGAGGTCGCGGCGCGCGGCGTCGCTGCGCGGGCCGCGCGCCGCGACCTCGCGCGCCTCCTCGAGCACCGTTTCGCCGAACCCCTGCCGCACGTGCGTCGCGTAGAGCAGGGCCTTGAGCACGGCCGCCAGCTCACGCGTGGTGCCCAGCACCTCGACGATCTGCATGCGATTGCCCTTGGCCGGCACAGCCAGCACGACGTCGTCGAGGCGCGGGGCCTTGCCGGCGCGGGCGATCGGGTAGCCGCGCTCGTCGGCGAAGAGGGGTTCGAGCTCCCAGAACTTGCCGCGTCGCGTGACGCGGCCCGCGATCAGCGCAGGAGGCGGTGCGGACCGGCGGGGCACACGCCCCTCACTGGCCGGTCGTCAGGTAGGTCAGGGCCCGCTGGAGCTGCTCGTCGGTCTTGGTCTTGGGCAAGTCCTTGACCTTGATGTCGGGGATGATGCCACGCTTGTAGAGGTCGGTGCCGTCGGGCGTCAGGTACTTGGCGATGCTCATCTTGAGCGTGGCCCCGCCGGGAAGTTTGTAGACCATCTGCACCAGGTCCTTGCCGTAGGTCGGCATGCCGATGATCTCGGCCCGCTGGTTGTCCTGCAGCGAGCCGGTGGTGATCTCGGCGGCGCTGACCGTCCAGTGGTTGACCAACACGACCACCGGCAGCGTGGTCGCCCGGTTCGGCCGCACCACCAGCGTCTCCTTGCGCTCGTGCAGCCCCTGGGTGATCACGACCACGCCCTTGCCCAGGAAGTCGCTGGTGACGTTGACCGCCTCGTCGAGCAGGCCGCCGCCGTTGAAGCGCAGGTCGAGGACGATCGCCTGAGCCCCCTGCGCCTGCAGCTTCTGGATCTCGCTGTGGATGGTCGCGCCGACGCCGCGCGCGAACTCGAACAGCTGGATGTAGCCGATCTTCTTGCCGTTCTTCTCGATCAGTCGCGTCTTGGTCTCGGGGATCGGGATCTGGCGGCGCGTGATCGGCGGCAGGGTGATCAGCTTGTCGGAGCCGGCGTGGCGGATCTGCAGGACGACGTCGCTGCCGGCCGGACCGCGGATCTTGCCGACGTTGGCTTCGACGCTCTTGCCGGCCGTCGCCTGGCCGTCGACGGTCACGATCCAGTCGCCCACCCGGATGCCGGCGGCCTTGGCCGGTGAGTCGTCGAACACCTGGGTGACGACGAGCTTCTTGCCGTCCTGCTTAAGGGCGGCGCCGACGCCGGCGTAATTGCCGTTGGTCGAGTCGGCGAACGCTTTGGTCTCCTTGGGTGACATGTACTGCGTCCAGGGGTCGAGTGGCTTGAGCATCGCCTTGATGCTGGCGCCCTGGAGCCTGTCGACGTCGACCTTCTTGTAGTAGTGCGCCTGGAGCAGCTTGAGGATGTCGGCCTCGATCGCCGCCGCCTGGTCGGCCTTGGCCGCGTCGCTGCTGCTGATGTCGACCCGGTCGGGGTGCGCGACGTCGTTGGCCAGGTAGCCGGCGGCGAACGCCGCGCCGATGCCGAGCACGACGAGCACGAGGACGAGGATGGCGATCAGGGCGCGCATGGGAGTTTCATGGTAAGCCCGCCACCGGCGCCCCTGCAAACGGCCCCGGCCCACACTCAGGAAACGCTCAGGGGACGCTCAAGGACCACTCAGGGAAGGTACCCCATCGGGTCGACCGGGTTCCCGTTCAGGCGTACCTCGAAGTGCAGGTGCGGCCCGGTGGAGTACCCGGTCGACCCCACGTAGCCGATGACCTGGCCGCGGCGGACGCTGCCGCTGGTGACGGCCAGCGCCGACTGATGCCCGTACAGGGTCGAGACGCCCTCACCGTGGTCGATGACGATGCAGTTGCCGTACCCGGTCATGCCAGCGCCCGCGTAGATCACCGTGCCGCTGTCGGCGGCGTGGATCGGCGTGCCGTACGGCACGCCGATGTCGATGCCGGGGTGGAAATCCTTGGCCCCGGTGAACGGGTTGGAGCGCCAGCCGAACGGCGAGGTGACGGGGCCGGAGACGGGCCAGACCATGGCGCCGGTGCCGTGAGTGGCGCCGGCGCCGCTGTTGCCGCGGATGATGGCGGCCAGGCGCGCGCTCTCGGCTTGGAGCTCCTGCTGCTGCTGCTCCCAGGCCGCGCGCGTGGTGGCCGCCTCCTCCAGCAGGCCGTCCTTGGCGCCGCGGGCCGTGGCCAGGGCGGTCTGCTGCTGCTGGGCCGCGGCTCGCAGCGCCGTGAGCCTGTCGAGCTGCTTCTGCAGCGAGTCCTGGGCGGAGGCGGTCGCCGCCGTGACGGCGGCGACCGCCTCCTTCTCGCTTTGTACCTGCTGGTGGGCCGCGGCGAGCCTGCCGACGAGGGCGTTGTCCGCCCCGACGAGCTGGTCGACCATGCCGATCCGCGTGACGAGGTCGTCGTAGCCGCTCGCCCCGACGAGCACGTCGAGATAGTCGACGTCGTGCGTCTTGTAGGTGGCCACCACGCGCTTCTCGAACACGAGCTGCCGCGCCAGCAGCGCCTTCCGGGCCTTCGCGAGCTGCGCCTGCTTGACCGCGTACTCCTCGTGCAGCCGGGCGAGCTCGGCCCGGGTCGCGCTGAGCTTGGCGCCGAGCGCGGCCTGTTGCCGCTCGATGTCGGCCAGCCGGGCGCCGATCGAGCCCAGCTGGGAGTCGTAGGCGGCGACCTGCGAGCTCAGCTTCGACTCGCGCGCCTTGGCGCTCTCGTACATGGCGTGGGCGTGCGCGAGGCGGGCGCGCGTGTCCTGGAGCTGAGACTGCGTGTCGGCTCGCGCCGTCGCGGCGAGGCCCGGCGACGCGAGGGCCGCAAGACACGCGAGTGTCGCGAATGTGAGGCGTACCGGTCTGGTCATGTGAACCCGCCGTGCGCGGTACACCTAAGATTCTCGGCCGGCGGCGGCGTTCCTGTAGGCCGCCGGCCGGGCGGGCTAGACGCGCAGGTAGCGGCGCAGCGCCACGATGCTGCCCACGGCTCCCAGGACGGCGCCGAGCAGCATGAGCGTCGGCAGCATGCCGAGCGGCCACGCCCCGCTCTTCCAGATGGTGGGGTACACGACCACGCCCAGGAACTTGAGCGAGGAGTTGTGGATCCAGTTGAAGATCGTCCAGTTGACGCCCCACACGGCCAGGGCGGCGATGAGCGAGCCGAGCAGTCCCGTGATGAACCCTTCGAGCACGAACGGCCAGCGCACGAACCAGCGCGTGGCGCCCACGAGCTGCATGATCTCGATCTCGCGCCGGCGGGAGAAGATCGACAGCCGCACGGTCGTGGAGATCAGCAGGATGGCGGCCAGGCCGAACAGCGCCGTGATCGCCCACATGCCCTTTTCGACCAGGTTGATCGTCCCGAGCATGTTGCGCACCGTCTTCTGGGCGTACTTGACGCCGTCGGTCGTGCCCGGCGTGTTGTCGACGGCCGGGTCGTTGAAGAACTGGCTGGCGATCTCGTCGACCTTGTTGGGGTCCTTGAGGTAGATGCGGTACGACGCCGGCAGCGGGTTGTTGGGTAGGTTCTCGAGGATCTGCTGGGCGTTGTCGCCGAGCCGCTGGCGGAACTCCTCGAGCGCCTGGTCCTTGGAGATGTAGGTGGAGCTCTTGACCGTGCCCTGCTGCTGCAGGCCCTGGATCTTCGCTTCGAGGGCGTGCACCTGGTCCTGCGTCGCCGAATCCTTGATGAAGACCTCGATCAGGACACGGTTCTTGAGGCTCGTGGCGCCCTGGTTCAGGTTGCGGTCGGTGACCAGCACCAGGCCGAGGATCGCCATGGTGATGAAGACGGTCATGACCGAGGCGATCGTCATCACCCAGTTGCGGCGCAGCGACCCGAAGGCTTCGCCGAGGAAGAAGCTAAACCTCACTGTCGTACACTCCCCTGCGCTCGTCGCGCACCAGGCGGCCGCCGTCGAGCGCGATCACGCGCCGGCGCAAGCGGTCCACCATGTCGCGGTCGTGGGTGGCGATGACGACGGTGGTGCCGGTGCGGTTGATCCGCATGAGCAGCTGCATGATGCCGATCGACGTCTCGGGGTCGATGTTGCCGGTGGGCTCGTCGGCGAGCAGCAGCGGCGGATGGTTGACGAAGGCCCGCGCCACCGACACGCGCTGCTGCTCTCCGCCCGAGATCTCGTGCGGCAGGCTGTCGGTCTTGTCGGCGAGGCCCACCAGGTTGAGGATCTCCGGAACCTTGCGGCGGATCGAGCGGTGGTGCTCGCCGACGACCTCGAGCGCGTAGGCGACGTTCTCGAAGACCGTCTTGTTGGGCAGCAGCTTGAAGTCCTGGAACACGCAGCCGATGTTGCGCCGTAGCAGCGGGACCTTGCTGCGCCGCAACGTCTGCAGGTTCCGCCCGGCGACCAGGATGCGGCCCTGCGTGGGTTCGAGCTCCTTGAGGACCAGCTTGATCAGGGTCGACTTGCCCGAGCCCGACGGGCCCACGAGAAAGACGAACTCGCCCTTCTCGATGTGGAAGCTGGCGTCCTGCATGCCCACGACGTCGCCGTCGTAGTTCTTGGTCACGCTCTCGAAGACGATCATCCGCGCTCCGGGGTGCAGGATCCGCGGGGCCAGAAGGTCGCGGACGCTGTGGGGCCCGCAGCCCCGCCGGGACGGTAGCGCCCTGACCAGCCGTGCGTGCCGGGGCGGTGGCTTGTCGAATCAAGCATCAAAGGCAATCAGCTACTTTATGGACTGGTGGGGCGAAGTCAAGCCGCTGCCCCTCGTCACAGATACGACCAACGACGTATATCACCTGCCTCCGTGACCGGCCGTTGCCAGCATGGACAACGGTCTGTCGGACCCCCAGGGCAGGCGAGGGGGGGCGGGAGCGGCTGCGCCGCTCCCGCCCCCCCTCAGCTTCGCGGGGCTAGGCCAGCACCTTCGAGAGGAACAGCTTGGTACGTTCCTCCTTGGGATTGACGAGCACGTCCATCGGCGGGCCCGCCTCGACGATGACGCCGCCGTCCATGAGGGCGACGCCGTCGGCCACCTCTTTGGCAAAGCCCATCTCGTGGGTCACGACGACCATGGTCATGCCGTCGCGGGCGAGCTGCTTCATCACGTCGAGCACCTCGCCCACCAGCTCGGGGTCGAGAGCCGATGTGGGCTCGTCGAAGAGCATCAGGTTGGGCTTCATGGCCAGCGCCCGGGCGATCGCCACCCGCTGCTGCTGGCCCCCCGAGAGCTGCGCCGGGTAGGTGTCGAGCTTCTCGCCGAGGCCGACACGCGTGAGCAGGTCGATGGCCTCGGCCTCGGCCTGCTTGCGATGGAGCTTCTGCACCTTGATCGGCGCCTCCATCACGTTCTCGATCGCGGTCTTGTGCTGGAACAGGTTGAACCGTTGGAAGACCATCCCGATGGAGGCCCGCTGCCGCGCCACGTCGCGGGCCTTCATCTCGTGCAGGACCTTGCCCCGCTCCACGTAGCCCATGAGCTCGCCGGCTACCCACAGCCGGCCGGCGTTGATCTTCTCGAGGTGGTTGATGCAGCGCAGCAGCGTGGACTTGCCACCGCCGGAAGGACCGAGCAGCACGAACGTCTGCTGGGGCATGACCGTGAAATCGATCCCCTTGAGCACGTCGAGCTTGCCGAAGGACTTCCAGACCTGCTCGGCCCTGACCATGGGCTGATCGGCGGGAACGGTCGTCTCGATGCCGGTGAGGATATGTTGCTGTGGCTCAGACATGTGGCGCCCTCGCCAGTCGTTTGGCTGCCCGTTTCTCGGCCTGCTCGGTCTCCTTCTCGCCGAAGCCCTTGCCGAAGTACGCCTCCAGCCGGGCCTGGCCGATGGTCAGGATCGAGGTGATGATGAGGTACCAGACGCAGGCTACGACGATGAGCTCCATGATCTGGTACGTCTGGGCGTAGATGTTCTGCAGGCGACCCCACATCTCGACACCGCCGCCGAGGACGGCGAGCAGCGAGGTCGTCTTGAGCATGCTGATCGTCTCGTTGCCGAACGTCGGGATGATCACCCGCATGGCCTGCGGCAGCACGATGCGGCGCATCGACAGCGTCGGCGACATGCCCAGTGACGATGCGGCCTCGTTCTGGCCCGGGTCGACGGAGATGATCCCCGCCCGGACGAGCTCGGCCGCGTATGCCGCTTCGTTCAGGCCGAGCGCCAGCACGGCGACCACGAACAGGTTCTGGGTCAGCGGGCCCATGTTGGCCGACCCGACGACGAGCCCCGTGAAGGGCAACCCGGCGTAGAACTTGGTCCACATCACGCCGATGTTGCCCCAGAGCAGGATCTGCACGTAGACGGGGGTGCCGCGGAAGAACCAGATGTAGGCCCAGGCGATCCACGACAGAACCGGGTTGTCCGACAGGCGCATGACGGCGAGCGCGACGCCGCCGGCGGCGCCGACGGCCATGCAAAGGAAGGTCAACTCGATGGTGCGGACCAGCCCCCACAGCGTGAGGGGCTTGAACATGTAGTCCCAGACCACGCTCCAGTTGATGTTCGGGCTGTTGACGAACGAGACGAAGATCGCGACCAGCAGGTAGACCACGATGACGGCCGCGATCCACCGGCCCCAGTGCCGGACCGGGATGGCCTTGATGGCTTCGGGACGGGCGGCGGCGGCCGGTCCCCCGGCCGCCGCCTTCCCCGGATCGACGCTAGACGCTTCCATGACGTGCTCGCGTCACGGTGTCGCGCTTGGGCTCGGGCTGGCGCTGGCCGCCTGGGCGGCCGCGAACGCGGGCCCCTGGTTCACTTGCGCCGACTCGACGGGGAACAGGCCGTACGAGGCGACGATCTTCTGGTAGATGCCCTCGTCGATGAGCTTCTGCAGGGCCTTCTGCATCGTGTCGACCAGCTGGGTGTTGCTGGCGACGATGCCGATGCCGACGAGCTGAGGGAGGTAGCCCTCGGGAGCCGCGGGGTCGACCGCGACCTGGAAGGTGTTGCCGTTGTTGGTCTTGTTGGCGATATCCACGGCCGTCGAGTGGTCAGTGAGGTCGCCGACCGCGCGGCCGCTCGTGACGGCGAGCAGAGCCGCTGGCTGGTTGGGCAGCGCGAGGATCGTCATGGCGGGCTGGCCCGCTCCCTGGAACTGCGTGTTCAGGGTCTGCAGCAGGGCCTGCTGCGTGGTGCCGCTCTCGCAGGCGACCGTCTTGCCGGCCAGGCTCTGGAGAGTGCTGATCCCACTCGGGTTGCCCTTCTTCACGACGACGGACGTGCCGTCGGCGGCGTAGTCGACGAAGCTGATGCCGCTCTTCTGACGCTCCGCGTTGTCGTACATGTCGGACATGGCCGCGTCGATCTTGCCCGCCTTGAGCGCCAGCGGGATGCTGTCGAAGGGAACGTTCGTGAACGACACCTCGATGCCGATCGTCTTGCCCAGGGCCTGCGAAAGGTCGTAGTCGAAGCCGGCCGGGTTCTTGCTGGTCGGCGGGTTGTAGTACTCCCACGGCGGGTACGGGATGTCGCTCCCGACCTTGATGACGTTCGGCGCTCTGAATGCTGCTCGGCAGCTGGCTCTTGAGCGACGCGTCGGTCGGGACCGCGGCCAGGTCGGCGCTCGTCCAGCTCGCGCTGGCCCCCGGCGTGGGGCTCGTGCTGCTGGTCGAGCTGCTGCTGCTGCCGCACGCGGCGACGAGCAGCGCCAAGGCCGCGATCACAAGCAGCGCCGCCACTCCCAGTAGTGCGCGTTTCTTCATCTTCTCTCCTCCCCTTTGGCGAAGTTCGATGATCGACCCCCCGCCCTCGTGGTTTGTGAGCCTAACGTTAGCACCGCTTACTCTATGCCCGTGCCCGTTTGGTGAGAAGGGACGGGGGCGGTGGGCCTACGCGAGAGGCCCCACCGCCCCCTCGACGGCCTCCAGGATCTCGCCCGAGCGCACGAGCTCGGTCATCGCGTTGTGGTCGGCGTACAGCGGCCGGTCCTCGTCGAGGTGCTGCACGTGCCGGCGGATCACCTCGCGCGCCGCCTGCACGCCGGCTCCAGCCGTGAACTCGCGGAAGTCGAGCGCCTGGGCGGCGCCCATGAACTCGATCCCCAGCACGCCGTAGGCGTTGTCGAGGATCTGGCGGTTCTTGAGGGCCGTGTTCATGCCCATCGAGACGAAGTCCTCCTGGTCGGCGGCGGCCGGGATCGACATCGTCGCCGCCGGCGCCGAGAGGATCCGCTGCTCGGTGATCAGCGTGTCGGCGGCGTACTGGCTCAGCATCAGGCCCGAGTAGAAGCCGGGGTTCGGCGTGAGGAAGTCGGGCAGGCCCTGGCTGAGCGCCGGGTTCTCGAGGCGGTTGAGGCGACGCTCGGCGAGCACGCAGACCATCGTGATCGCCTGGCCGACCAGCTCCATCGGCAGCGAGACCGGCGTGCCCTGGAAGTTCGCGCCGGTCAGGGTAAGGCCCTCGTCGGGCAGGAAGATCGGGTTGTCGCCGACGCCGTTCAGCTCGATCTCGACCTGAGAGCGGGCGAAGGCGACGGCGTCGTGCGCGGCCCCGATCACCTGGGGAGACGAGCGCATCGAGTAGGCGTCCTGCACCTTGGTCTTGATCTTGCCGGTGGCGAGGTCGCTGCCGGCGATGCACTTCATGATCGATTTGGCGCTGCGCACCGCGCCGGCGAAGCCGCGCAGCTCGTGCAGGCGCGTGTCGTACGGCTTGAGGTTGGCCAGCAGCGCCTCGAGCGACATCGCGCAGGCGATCTCGGCCTGGCGCAGCCAGCGGTCGACGTCGTGGATCAGCAGCGCGCTCATGGCGGTCAGCACGTTGGCGCCGTTGATGACGGCGAGGCCGTCGCGCGCCTGCAGCCCCGGGACGGGGATGCCGGCGCGCTTCATCGCCTCGCCGCCCGGCAGCCGCTCGCCCTTGTACCAGGCCTCGCCCTCGCCCATCAGCAGCAGGCTCGCCTGCGCCATCGGGGCGAGGTCGCCGGAGGCGCCGACCGAGCCCTTCTCGCAGACGACCGGCGTGACGCCCCGGTTGAGCATCTCGACCAGCGTCTGGGTGATCTCGGGCCGCACCCCTGAGTTGCCGTGAGCGTGCACGTTCGCGCGGCTGGCCAGCGCGGCGCGCACGGCGTCGACGGGGGCCGGATCGCCGATGCCGGCGGCGTGGTTGTAGACCAGGAACCGCTGGAAGCTCTTGACCTGCTCGTCGTCGAGGACGATCTCCGAGAACTCGCCGATCCCGGTGTTGGTGCCGTACATGATCTCGCGCGCCGCGAGCTTCTCTTCGACCATCGCGCGACACGCGCCGATCCTCTCCAGCGCCTCGGGAGCGAGCTCGACCGGCTCGTCCTCGCGGGCGACCCGGACCAGGGCCTCGATGGTCAACGACCTGCCGTCAAGAACGACCGTCACGTGCATCTCCTTCCGTGGGGAACCGGCGAGTCGTCGCGCTCGCGCACCATCCTGCATCACAGCATATTGCTGATACAACGGAGCGCAAGCGACACTCGGCGCCGACGGCGCCGGCCGGGCGTCAGGCGGCCTTGAGCACCTCTTCGGCGCGAAGGGCCCCCGCCGCCGTTTCCTCGTGCTTGAAGACCATGTACACGTCGAGGCCGCGGGCGAGCAGCTCACGGGCGTGAGCCACGAACCCGGCGATCTCGGCCCGGCTGTAGTCGGGCCGGCGCAGCCGGAAGTAGGCGAAGTCGGCGGTGACCACCTCGGGGGTGTCCAGCTCCTCGGTCTGCGCCACGCAGAGGGCGACGCCGTGGTCGCGCAGCAGCCCGTAGACGTCATCGGTGAACCACGACGAGTCGCGGAACTCGAAGGTCGCGCGCATGTCGCGCGACAGCAGCGGCAGGTAGGCCTCGAGGCGCGGCAGGTCGAGCCGCAGGTTCGGCGGCAGCTGGAACAGCACCGGCCCCAGCCGCCCGGCGTCGCGCAGCGGGGCCAGCGCCGAGAGGAAGAACTCAGTCGACTCGGCGGCGTCCTTCAGCCGCGCCAGGTGGGTGATCCGCTGGTGAGCCTTCATGGCGAACAGGAACCCGGACGGCGTGCGCTCGATCCAGTCCTGCAGGGTCGACGCCTTGGGCGTGCGCCGGAAGCTGTAGTTGACCTCGACGCAGTTCAGGCGGCCGGCGTAATGCTCGAGGAACCGCGTGGTCGGCACGTCCGGCGGGTAGAAGTCCGGCTTCCACGACGGGTAGGCGAACCCGGATGTCCCTGCGTACAGGCGTGCCATGCCGTAGTGGTCTCCAGTTTGCGCCGAGAACTAGCCGTTGTGCCGGCGCCGGTGTCCCGGCCTTGCACGCCCGGCCGTGACGTCGCGGGAGCGGCGGGCTCGGATGTCGGCTAGAGTTGCCGCAGCAACCACCCCGTCGAGGAGGCCCGACGTGAAGTACGTGCGCATGCCCATCGAGGCCGAGTCGCCCGAGCAGCTCGGGTACGGCAACATCCGCTACAACCTGTCCGAGAGCTCGGTGCGGGACCGCTCGCTCGAGGAGCTCCGTGTGACGCTGCCGCCCGACCTGCTGCTGTTCTACGGCGACCACCTCGGTCACCCGGGGTTGCGCGAGCTGGTGGCGGCGGCGAGCGGCGCCGGCGTCGCCGCCGATGACGTCCTCGTCACCGCCGGCGCCGCCGGCGCCCTGTTCATGATCGCGACCACGCTGCTGGGCAAGGGCGACCACCTGGTGGTCGTCCGCCCGAACTACGCCACCAACATCGAGACGCCGCGGGCGATCGAGGCCGACATCAGCTATCTGGACCTCACCTTCGAGGAGGGCTTCCGGCTCGACGTCGACCGCCTCTGGGCGCTGGTGCGGCCCGAGACGAAGTACGTGAGCGTCACCCTGCCGCACAACCCCACCGGGCAGCTGGTCGACGAGGCCGAGCTGCGCAAGCTGGTCGGCCTCGTCGAGCGCGCCGGGCTGCGCCTGCTGGTCGACGAGACCTACCGCGACATGACGTTCGGTGCCCCCCTCCCCACCACAGCCTCGCTCAGCGACCGGGCGATCAGCGTCACCTCGCTGTCGAAGAGCTACGGCATCCCCGGGATCCGCGTCGGCTGGCTGGTCTGCCGCGACCGCGAGCTGATGACGCGGGTCCTCTCGGCCAAGGAGCAGATCGGCATCTGCGGCAGCGTCGTCGACGAGGAGATCGCCTACCAGACGTACGCGCGCCGCGGCGAGTGGCTGCCCGAGGTCTCAGGCCGCATCGCCGAGGCCTTGGCGACGATGCGGGCGTGGATGGCCGGCGAGCAACGGATGGAGTGGGTGGAGCCGCGCGGCGGATGCGTCTGCTTCCCCCGCATCAGGCTCGATGTGCCGGTCGACCCCGACGTGTTCTACCGCGTGCTGCTCGAGGAGTTCGGCACGTATGTGGGGCCGGGCCACTGGTTCGAGCAGTCGCGCCGCCACATGCGGGTCGGCTTCGGCTGGCCGCTGCCGGACGAGCTGGCGAAGGGCCTGGAGGGCATCTCCGGCGCGATCACGGCGAGCCTGCGCTAGAACGAAGCGACCGGGGCTAGCCCCGGTCGAGCAGGCGGCGCAGCGCCGCCTTGGGGTCGTCGAGGATCGGCGCCCCGTGGGCGAAGCACAGCACGTCGAACGGCAGCCCGAGTAGGCGCTCGACGCTGCGCCGCGTCTCGGCCGGGTCCTCGTGATACTGCGGCGGCACGAACGTGACCTCGTCGCCGTGGTGTGACACCAGGTCGGAGACGAAGAACACCCCGGGGTCGGCCTCCAGCAGGAACGAGTAGTGCGGCCACTCGGGGCCCGGCGTGCGCACGGCCAGCAAACCGCCGGGCAACGTGTCGCCCTCGGCGTAGCGGCGATCCGGCTCTTCGTCGGCCGGCGCGGCGTCCTCGGGCAGCCAGACCTCGGCCCCGAACTCGCGCCGGCAGCGCCAGGATGCGCGCTGATGACAGCGGGCGGTGAGGAGGACGTGGGTCGGCGCGGGTAGCGTGGCCAGCGCCTCGTCGCCCAGGCGCACGGGGTCGATGAAGATGGACTCGCCGCCGGCCACCAGCGCTTGCGAACTCGAGGTCGCGCCCCCGATGTTGCTGTTGTGGATGCACCAGTGGAAGACGCCCGGGACGACCGGCTCGACGCTCTCGGCGATCTCGCGGGGCTCGGCCATGGCTAGGCGCTCGCGCGCGCCATGTCCAGGCGGTGCGCCAGCGCGAAGCGCAGGACGGCGCGCACGTCGGCACTCGTGTTGACGAGGCGGATCGTCGGGCGCTCGGGCTCGCCTGCGAGGCGCTCCACGAGCACGCCGAAACACTCGTCCGCGAACGAGGGCGTGACACTGACGACGCGGGCGAAGTCGAGCTCGATCCAATGCTCGCCGCCGACCCGCTCGTCGAGGTACTCGCGCACGCGGACCGCGCGCTCGCGGTCGAGGAGGTTGGCTCCATACTCGCCGACGTCGATGGTCGTCACGCTGCCTCTGGGGATAGTCACGATCCAACTCTATCGCGTGCGGGCGACGCTGTGGACGTTCATCGGGGAGCGCCCGACCTGGAGGCGAGGCCGCGCCGTCCACACTCGAGGCAAAGGAGAAGACGGGGGAGGCGGCTGCGCCGCCTCCCCGCCCTCCGTCAACGAATCACGAGTGGAGACGGGAAGAACGAGAACGGCCGCAGCCGCGAGCGGTTGCCGGACTCGTCGACGGCCGAGACGTGTATCTCGTAGCTCCCCGCGGGCAGCGTCCACGTGAACCACTGCGTCCCCTGCCGGACGCCGCAGGGCTGCGATCCCAGGCGGTATCGACGAACGACCGCACCGTGCCGCTCAATCGTGATCGTCACCGTCGCAGTAGCACTGGCATTGTCCAGCACTTCATAGTCGAACTGAACTCTCCTGATGCCATCTGTGTACTCGGTACCGACCCCGTGCGCGTGTGCCCGCGGCCAGGCCACGTCGGCGACGGTCGACTGCCAGCTGGCGCCACCGTCGGTGGTGCGCAGCATCGGCTCGCCGTCGCCCACGATCCAGCCGTCGGTGTCGCTGATGAACGAGGCCGCCGCCAGGTCGAAGGTCGCGGGCACCGCGCCGGCCGGGGCCGTCCACGTCGCGCCGCCGTCGGCGCTCTCGAGCACCGTGCCGCCGCTCCCCACGGCCCAGTCGACCGTTCCGCTGGGAGCGCGGGTGACCTTCGCCAGGCACGTGCCGGCCGGCACTCCGGCCGACGGTGCCCAAATGGCGCCGTTGTCTGTCGAGTAGTACGCCACGCCGGCGCCGGTCACGGGGTCGCCGCCGACCGCGCAGCGCGGCGCCTCGATCCCGTACAGGACGGCGCCGGGGACGACCTGCTGCACCGTCCAGGTCTGGCCGCCGTCGGTCGTGCGGTAGATGAAGCCGGTCAGGGTGGCGGCGTTGCCGCCGGCGATCCAGCCGTGCTGGGCGTCGGTGAAGTCGACCGCCCAGAGGTCGTCGCCGCGGGCGCCGTCCCACGTCGGCGCCTTCGCCCAGTGGGCGCCGCCGTCGGTCGTGTGGAGCAGCGCGCCGTTGGTGCCGCTGACCCAGCCGTTCTGGGCGTCGGTGAAGTCGACCGACATCAGGTATTCGTAGGTGTGCGAGGGCTCCGTCTTCCACGTGGAACCATCGGTCGATCCTGTGATCATGCTGTCGACCCAGCTCTCGCTGCCCGCCGTCCAGATGTGTGTCGGATCGAGGGCATCGATGCCGCCGAACTCGTACGCGTACCAAGCTAGTGGGCTGCGGTTGCGCCAGTGCGCGCCGCCGTCGGTCGTGTGCAGGATGATCGCGTTCTCGCTCACGTTGTTGTAGCCGACCGCCCAGCCGTTCTGCTGGTCGATGAAGTCGACGCCGGTGAGACCGTAGGAGGCGCGCACGGTGGTCGTGTGCGGCCAGCCCAGCCTGTCGCCGAGCGCCTTCGTGGAGTGGCGTGCCGTCGCGGCCTTGGCGCCGTGGTGGGCCGGGGCGGTCGGCAGCGCGGCGGGAGCCGCGCTGCCGGCCGCCGCCATCGCGTTGTAGGCCTTCAGGAACGCGTACCAGCCCGCGCCTGTGGGCGCCGGCTGCCCGAACGCCACCTGATGCAGGTAGTCGCTACGGTAGTAGGGCCAGTCCTGGTCGGCGCCCCACCAGATGGTCATGCCCTGGTAGGCCGCCGAGTAGGAGCCGGACCAGAGACCGAGGACGGCGCCGCGGCAGTCCTTCGCCACCGTCGCCGAGAGCGTCTTGAGCGTCGTGTCGGCGATCTGTGGATCGGCCGCGAGGGCGTCACAGAGCTGGGCCACGTCGACGTGCCACGACTCCCAGGCGTAGATGCACGTCTTCAGGTCGGCGTCGTAGCGCGACTTGAGTGTCGGCAGGTCGAGCTTCATGCGGGCGACCCACGCCTGCAGGTCGGCGGTGGCGGCGCCGACAGCGCCGACGTCGATCGCGCTCATGCTGGTCCAGTTGAAGGAGCGCCTCGGCAAATAGTACCGCTGGTAGGCCGTCACGAGATCGCGAGCCACGTCGGCCGGCACGAGCGATGGGTCGGCGACCAGCGGCGCGAAGGCGATGTCGTAGGGGATGCCGTCCTGGTCGATCTCCTCCTCTGAGCCGACCAGGTACTTCACGAGGGGAGCGGCCGGAGAGCCGGCCTGCATCTGCGCGAGCTGGTAGGCGACCTCGACGTCGCCCATGTTGCAGGCGTCGAACGAGAGGACGTCGATGGGCACGCCGGCGCCCTCGACGGCCCGCGTCATCTCGGGCATCGTGATGTTGTCCCAGGCCGAGGTCTGGTCCCACGAGAAGCCGCGCCACGCGTAGCCGTGGTCGAGGATGCTGACGCCGAGGTGGTCCGAGGGGTACCTGGCGTGGATCTGCGCGAGGAACCACTCGAGCGTGGCGCCACTGCCGAAATCCCTTTCGCGGAAGGTCGCGACCTTGGTGCAGTGGCCGTCGCCGAGCTCGAACAGGGTCGTCCCGCCCTTGCCGGGCATGTCGACCATGGCGACGATGTGGACCTGTGGGTTCGTGGGGATGCGGGCGAGGAACGGGCGCGTGAACTGCGCCCACGTGTAAGCGAGGTCGTTGTCCTCGTTGGTGTAGAAGGCGTAGGTCCAGGCGACGGGCGACGGCGAGGCGGGCGGCGCGGCCGCGCCGGCCGCGGGCGCCGTCGCCACTCCCAGCGCAGTCAGTACCGACAGGGAAAGCACGAACAGGACGCCCCAACGTCTCACCTGACACCCCTTTCGCCGGTGCAGGCCCGGGACCGGCGCGTCGGCGCGCGCCCTTTCCCTGGCCCATGGCCTGACGGCGTCGTCGCCGTCACCCGACTATGGTAGTCCGAGGAGCGGTGGGCGCAAGTCGAACGCCGTGGACGCGGCGGTGGACAAGGCGGGTCGACGACGTGCGGAACGCGTCAGGGCAGTGTGCGGACCACGTGCTCGATCACGCGCAGCAGCGGCGTGGGGTACACGCCCAGCCAGATCACGACGGCCGTGAGGGCGCACAGGGCGAAGGCGGCGGCCGGCGGGGCGGCGGGCAGGGCGCCCGCCGGAGCGGGCGCCGCGCCAGCCGCCCCGCCGGCCGCCGCCGCGACACCGCCGGCGGCCTCGGCTTCGGCCTCGGCCGCCGGCACGTACATCGCCACGACGATCCGCGTGTAGTAGTAGAGCGACACGGCGCTCATCGCGACGAGCACGATGAGGAGGCCCCACAGCGACGCGCCGGCGCCGGCGTCGACCACGTAGAACTTGGCCACGAAGCCGGCCGTCAGCGGCAGCCCCGCGAGCGCGAACAGGACCACGGCGAAGACCGCCGCCAGCCACGGCTTGCGCACCGCCAGCCCACGGTAGTCCTCGAGCCGGTCGGCGTCGCGCTCGGGGGTGGACATCGCCGTCACCACGCCGAAGCCGGCCAGGGTGATCGCCGTGTAGGCCACGAGGTAGAAGACCACGGCCGTCGCGGCGGTCTCGCCGGTGGCGATGAAGGCGACGGTGACGTAGCCGAGCTGGGCGATCGACGAGTAGGCGAGCAGCCGCTTCACGTTCTGCTGGCGCAGGGCCAGCAGGTTGCCGGCGATCATCGAGGCGGCGGCGATCGCGACCAGGATCGCGTAGACGCTGCCCGTCGCGTGCAGGCCGCTGTCGCGATAGATGCGCAGGACGAGGGCGAAGACGGCTGCCTTGGAGACGGTGGCGATGAGCGCCGTCACCGGCGCCGGCGCGCCCTGGTAGACGTCGGGCGTCCACATGTGGAAGGGCACCAGCGCGAGCTTGAACCCCAGGCCGACGAAGATCAGCGCCAGGCCGCCGGCCAGAACGGCCGCGGCGGCGCCGGCGAGGTGCGCCGTGCCGAGGCCGGCGAACGACATCGTCCCGATCTCCGCGTAGACGAGCGCCATGCCGAAGAGCAGGAAGGCGGCGGTCACGGCCGCCAGGATCAGGTACTTGACCGCCGCCTCGACCGCCTGGTCGCGCAGCCGCGGGTAGGCGATCAGCACGTAGAGCGACACGCTCAGCAGCTCCAGGCCGAGGAACAGCGAGGCGAACTGGGTGCTGGCGACCAGCGTCGAGCCTCCGAGCAGCGCCATCAGCAGCAGCGCGTAGTAGTCGCCGGGGTAGTCGTCGCGGTCCTTCAGGTACCGGTACGACAGCAGGGCGACGACCGCGGTCCCCGAGGCGAGCAGGGCGATGAAGAACAGCGTGTAGCCGTCGACCAGCAGCAGCGGCGTCACCTGGCGCACCGAGCGCGTGGCCGGCACGGCGAGCGTGGCGGCCGTGACGGCCAGGAAGAAGAGCGTGAGACCCAGCAGCAGCCCGTGGCTGCGCGTGCCGGTGCCCACCAGCGCGACCACGACCGGCGCCAGCGTCATCACGACGAAGGGCAACAGCGTGAGGATGTCGCCCGCGTGCATCACGGCGCGGAGCTCCCGGTCGCGGCCGACAGGGCGGCGGGCGAGGGCGGCGGCGGGGCTGGCTGCGAAGCAGCGGTCCCCGCCGCCGCTCCGCCGGCCTTCGCCTGCACCTGCACATTGACGACCGCCGGGCGCGACGTGTTCAGCACAGGCTGCGGGTAGACGCCCAGCCACAGCAGCGGCGCGATCATGAAGGCCATCACCAGCGCCTCACGCGCCGTGAGGTCGGCCAGCCGCCAGTCGTGCACGTTCTCGCCCTGGAACACACGCTGCATCAGCCACAGCGAGTACACGGTCGCGAAGACGAGGCCGACGGCGGCCAGCACGGTGGCCGGCTCGCTCACCGTCCAGGCGCCGATCAGGATCAGGAACTCGCCCACGAAGTTGCCCAGGCCCGGCAGGCCCAGCGAGGCCAAGGGCGAAGACCATGGCGACGGCGCCCATCCTGGGCGCCGTCGCCCACAGGCCTCCGAAGCGGTCCATGTCGCGGGTGTGCGTGCGTTCCTGCAGCAGGCCGACCAGGGCGAACAGCGCGCCGGTCGAGAAGGCGTGGCTCAGGATCTCGATCACCGCGCCCTGCAGCGCCAGCTCGTTCCAGGCGAAGATGCCGAGCAGCACGAATCCCATGTGGCTGACGCTCGTGTAGGCGACCAGCCGCTTGAGGTCGCGCTGGCCGTACGCCAGAAGCGCGCCGTACAGGATGCCGGCCACCGCCAGCCCCATCGCCCAGGGCGCGAACTTGAAGGCCACCTGGGGGAACAGCGGGATCTGGAAGCGGATGATCCCGTAGGCGCCGACCTTGATCAGCAGCCCGGCGAGCACGAGGCTGCCGGCGGTCGGCGCCTGCGTGTGAGCGTCGGGCAGCCAGCTGTGCACCGGAACCGCCGGCAGCTTGACGGCGAAGGCGGCGAAGAAGCCGAGCATCAGCAGCCACGCGGTCGTCTGCGACATGTGGGTGCCGAGCAGCTGCAGGTAGTCGAACGTGTAGACGCCGGTGTCGCGACCGTGGATCACGTACAGGGCCAGGATCGCGACCAACATCAGCAGACCGCCGGCCTGGGTGAAGATGAAGAACTTGACCGCCGCGTAGACGCGCCGCTCGTGGCCCCACAGGGCGATCACGAAGTACATGGGCACGAGCATCATCTCGAAGAAGAAGACGAACAGGAACAGGTCGAGGGCGAGGAAGGCGCCGACCAGCGCCGCCAGCGTCCAGAGCAGCATGAAGTGGAAGAGGCCGACGCGGCGGTCGATGTCGCGCCACGAGACCACCACCGAGAGGGCGCCGATGCCGTAGCAGAGCAGCACCAGCAGCAGGCTGAGGCCGTCCATGCCCAGGAAGAAGCTCACGCCGAGCTGCGGGATCCAGGCGCGGTGGAAGGTCTCGAGCCAGGGCCCGTGGGCGGTGATCGAGAAGTCGCCGGCGTGGGCGATCCAGAGGCCGACGGTGGCGGCGAAGCCGGCCGCCATCGTCGCCAGGGCCACCCAGCGGGCGGCGTCCGGCCTGGCTCGCCCGGCGAGCCAGGCGGCCACGCCGCCCGCGAACGGCAGCAGCACGAGCACGGCCAGGATCATCGCAGCAACACCACCAGGGCGCCGGCGGCGACGCCGATGCCGACGACCAGCGCGTACGAGCGCACGCGGCCGTTCTGGGTGAGGCTCAGGCCGCGGTTGGCGGCCCGGGTGAGGGCGGCGATGCCGCCGACCACCGGCTCGACGAGGTCGTTGCGCGAGACGTGGGCGAACCACCTGGCCGGCGCGACGAACACGGTGTCGTAGAGCCGGTCGAAGTCCCAGCCGCGATAGAGGAACAGGGCGGCGCGCGACGTGCTGGGCGCCAGCGCCCAGCCCTCGCGCGCCGCCCGGCGCAGGTACACCCACCAGGCGGCGAGCAGGCCGACCAGCGTCACCGCCGTCTCCACCGCCGTGGTGAGCCAGGTCGCCGAGGTCAGGCCCTTGGTCACCGTCTCGGGCACCGACGTCGTCAGGAAGCCGGCGAACGGCTGCCAGGCGGTCCAGGCGCGGGGCAGCGCCAGGAAGCCGGCGACCAGCGACAGCACGGAGAGCACGTACAGCGGCAGCTTCTCGGCCGAGCTCGGGCGGTGCCCGACCGGGATGCGCAGCGGACCCCAGAACACCACGAACACGACGCGGAAGATGTACACCGCGGTGATCAGCGAGCCGACCACGCCGGCCGCCCACAGCCAGACGCTGCCGTCGACCGAGGCCAGCGTCTCCTCGAGCACCAGGTCCTTGGCGTAGAAGCCCGAGGTGATCAGCGGCAGCGCGGCCAGCGCCGCGGCGCCGATCAGGAAGCTCCAGAAGGCGACCGGCAGGGCGCGGCGCAGCCCGCCCATGCGGAAGATGTCGTGCTCGTCCTGCTGGGCCTCGATGATCACGCCGGCGCTGAGGAACAGCAGCGCCTTGAAGAACGCGTGGCACATGAACAGGAACACGGCGGCGGTCCAGGCGCCGACGCCGAGGGCCAGGAACATGTAGCCGATCTGGCTGATCGTCGAGTAGGCGAGCACGCGCTTGATGTCGCGCTGGTTCAGCGCGCTCAGGCCGGCGTAGAGCAGCGTAGCGGCGCCGACGATCGCCACCGTCAGGCGCACGTCCGGCGCCGCCGTGTAGAGGGCGTGCGTGCGCGCGATCAGGTAGACGCCGGCGGTGACCATCGTGGCGGCGTGGATCAGGGCGCTGACGGGGCTCGGACCGGCCATCGCGTCGGGCAGCCAGGTCTGGAGCGGCAGCTGCGCCGACTTGCCGACGGCGCCGCCCAGCAGCAGGAGGGCGGCGGCGGCGGCCACGCCGCCGCCGCCCCACACGCCCACCGTCGCCATCAGGGGCTGGATCGCCAGCGTGTGGCCCTTCGCGAACAGCAGGAACAGCCCGACGATGAAGGCCGTGTCGCCGACCCGCGTGACGATGAACGCCTTGCGCCCCGAGTACACGTTCTGCAGGTCCTTGTGCCAGAAGGCGATCAGCAGGTAGCTGCACAGCCCCACGCCCTCCCAGCCGAGGAACAGCAGCACGAGGTTGTCGGCCAGCACCAGCACCAGCATCGAGAACACGAACAGGTTCATGTAGACGAAGAACCGCCGGTAGCCGTCGTCGCGCGCCATGTGGCCGGTCGAGTAGAGGTGGATGAGGAAGCCGACGACGGTGATGACGAGCATCCAGATGAGCGACACCGCGTCGAGCGTGAAGGCGACCTGGGGCCGCAGGCCGGCGACGCTCCACCAGGTCCACAGGACCTGGTGGTAGGCGTCGCCGGCCGGCGGCGAGGCCAGGAAGCTCGTCGTCACGACCAGCGCGACGACCGCCGACAGGCCGATCGACCCGGCGCCGACCCAAGCCACGCCGCGACGCCCGAGCAGGCCCCCGGCGAACAGCAGCACCGCGAACCCCAGCAGGGGCAGCGCCGGCACGATGGCGAGCAGCCACAGCATCAGCCGCGCATCCTCGAGGCCTCGTCCACGTCGAGCGTGCCGAGCAAACGGCGCAGGAGCAGGGCGAGGGCCAGGCCGACGGCCACCTCGGCGGCCGCCATGGTCAGCACGAAGAGGAACATGACCTGGCCGTCGGCCTGGCCCCAGCGCGCCCCGGCGGCGACGAACGCCAGGCCGGTGGCGTTGACCATCACCTCGATGGAGGCGAGCACGAAGATCAGGTTGCGGCGCACGAGCACGCCGACCAGGCCGATGGCGAACAGGATGCCGGCGACGACCAGCGCCAAGTCGACGGGGATGTGACCGTTCACGCCGGCACCTCCACGTCGCGGGCGAGGTCCTCGCTGCTTGACGGCGCCTCGCCGGGTCCGGCCGCCGTGTCGCCCGCGGTCGCCGCGTCGCGCAGCGTCTCCTCGTCGCGCAGGCGCCGCTGGCCGAGGTGGCGGGCCCCGATCAGGGCCGCGAACAGCAGCATCGATGCCAGCTCGACGCCGAGCGCGTAGGCGCCGAACAGGGTCGCCCCGACCGCGCCCGGACCGACGGTCGCGACGGCGGCGCCGCGGTTGCCGCCGCTCAGCAGGAAGATCAGCTCGACGACCAGCACGATGCCCAGCACCACCGGCCCCACCCACATCGACGGCCGGATGCGCAGATGCTCGACGACCTCGCCGCCGAGGTCGAGCAGCATGACGGCGAACAGGATCAGCACGACGATCGCGCCGGCGTAGATGATCACCTCGAGCGCGGCCACGAACGGCGCCCCGAGCGTGTAGAACATGACGGCGACGGCGAGCAGCGACACCACGAGGTACAGCAGCGCGTGCACGGCGCTGCGGCGCGTGATCACCATCGCGGTGGCGAACACCGCCACGATCGACGAGATGACGAAGACCGTCTCCACGCTCAGTCCCCACCGCTCACGGCAGCAGCCCCCGCAGGTCGCCGGGCGGCTGCTCCCGCTCGGCCTCGCCCTTGCCCTTGCCGCCGATGGCGACCCCGGCCACGCGCCAGAAGTCGTAGTCGTGGTACTTGCCGGGCCCGTCGATCAGCAGGTCCTCCTTCTCGTAGACGAGGTTGGCGCGGGCGTACTCGCTCATCTCCATGTCGGGGGTGAGCTGGATCGCGTACGTCGGACACGCCTCCTCGCAGAAGCCGCAGAAGATGCAGCGGCTGAAGTTGATGCGGAACCAGGCGGGATAGCGGCGGCCCGTCTCGTCCTGCGTCGCCTGCAGGGCGATGCAGTCGACCGGACAGGCCGCCGAGCACAGGTAGCAGGCCACGCAGCGCTCGCCGCCGTCGGGGTCGCGAGAGAGGATGATCCGGGCCCGATAGCGCGGCGGCGTGTACATGATCTCGTCGGGGTACTGGATCGTGGCCCGGCCGGCGCCGGCGTGAGTGAGCACGACCCAGATGCCGGCCAGCGGGCTGGCCAGCCAGCGCCACCCACGGCGCCACGCCCCGGGCCGGTCGCCGCCGACCCTCACGGCGCGCTCCTGGCCACGACGACCGCCCCGACCACCAGCAGGTTCAGCAGCGAGACGGGCAGCATCACCTTCCAGCCCAGTTGCATGAGCTGGTCGTAGCGCGGCCGCGGGAATGTGCCGCGCACCACGACGAAGAACGCCAGGAACAGGATCGTCTTCAGCAGGAACCATACGATCGGCGGCAGCCACGGTCCCAGCCAGCCCCCGAAGAACAGAACGACGATCAGCGCCGAGATCAGCCCCAGGGCCGCGTACTCGCCGACGAAGAACATGCCGAACTTCATGCCCGAGTACTCGGTGTGGAAGCCGGCCACGAGCTCGCTCTCGGCCTCGGTCAGGTCGAACGGCAGACGGCGCGTCTCGCCCAGGCCGGCCAGGATGAACACGATGAAGGCCGGGAACTGCGGCACCACGTACCAGAGGCCGCGCTGGGCCTCGACGATGTCGACCAGGCGGAACGAGCCGGCCAGCACCACGACGCCGACCAGCGAGAGCCCCATGAAGACCTCGTAGCTGACCATCTGCGCCGCCGCCCGCAGGCCGCCGACGAGCGGGTACTTGCTGTGCGACGACCAGCCGGCGAGCACGACGCTGTAGACCGCCAGCGACGACATCCCGAGGAAGAAGAGCAGCCCCACGTCGAGGTCGGCGACGACGATCCGGCGCGTGAACGGCACGACCGTGAACGAGAGCAGCACCGCGACCATCACGATGCCGGGGGCGAGGATGAACACCGCCCGGTCGGCGAACGGCGGCACCCAGTCCTCCTTGGTGAAGATCTTCACCGTGTCGGCGACCACCTGCAGCAGGCCGCCCCAGCCGACGCGGTTGGGGCCGTAGCGGTCCTGCACCAGGCCGAGCAGGCGGCGCTCGAACCAGATCATGCCGGCGGCCATGTTGAGCGCCACGAACAGCACGAAGGCGACGATCAGCAGCTGCCAGTACCAGGCGGTGACGGCGACGGTCACCGGCAGGGCGAGCGCCGGCGGGGCGGCGGCGATGAGCGCCGTCACGGCGCTCATCGCCGCCGCCCCCTGCGCCGCACCGTGATCGTCGCCCACGCCGGCACGGGCATGCCGTCAAGGCCGGGCAGCCCGACCGGCAGCCCGGCGCAGCCGGGCGGCAGGTCGGCCATGACGCGCAGCGGCAGCACGCGCCGCGCCGTGTCGGTGCGCACGACCAGCCAGCGGCCCTCACGCGCCCGCAGCGCCGCGGCGTCTTCGGGACGCAGCGCCACGTAGGGCGCCGGCGCCCGTTCGGCGATGCCGGGCGTCATCAGGCTGAGGCGCTCCGAGCCGAACAGGTGGTGGATCGGCAGCAGCTGCAGCCGGCCGGGAGGCGGCTCGAAGGCGGGCGGCACGTCGCCGTAGGCGGCTCGCCGGCCGCCCGCCTCGATCAGCCGCCTCCCGGCCGGCCCGCCGCGCAGCGGTCCTCCGACCTCCTGCTGGAACCGGTGCAGGCTGTTCACCGAGTTCCAGCCCGGCGCCCAGGCGTTGGGCAGCAAGGCGCCGGGCACCTCGGGGCCCCGCGCGCCCTCGAGCGTGAAGGCGAGCGGCGAATCGGGATCGCCGGGGATCGGGCGCTCGTACACGTCCGCGTCGGCGTGAAGCGCGGTCCGTCCGCTCCAGCCGAAGGGCTGGCGGGCCACGCGCGCGCCGGCCACGCGGTAGCCGGCCGGCGGCGCCGCCTCGTCGACGCCGGCGAACTGCGGCAGCTCGGCCGCCAGGTCCCGCGCGGCGTCGTCGACCGCCTGCCAGCGCTCGCCCTCCGGGCGCTCGAGCCAGCTCAGCAGGTCGAGCAGCCAGCGCCAGGCGTCGCGCGCCTCGCCCGGGGCGGGCAGCACGGCGTAGAACCGCTGGGCTCGCCCCTCGTTGTTCACGAACGTGCCGGTGGACTCGGCCCACGTCGCCGCCGGCAGGACCGCCTCGGCCCGCGACGCCGTGCGGTCGCGGAAGGTCGCCACCGAGATCAGGTGCGGACAGGCCGCGATCAGCTCGCGCGCGTCCTCGACCGGCAGGCTGCGGAACAGGTCGTCGAGCACGATCGCACAGTCGGCTTCGCCGGCGCGCAGGGCGGCCGCCGCCTCTGTCAGGGGGCGGCCGCCGAGCAGACCCAGCCCCACGCTGTTCGCCGCGGGCGCCGTCAGCAGCAGACGCGGCACGTCGGCGCCGCCGGGCAGGGACCAGGCGAGCGTCGCCGCCGCCTTGAGCAGCGCCTCGCTGCCGGCCGAGGCGCCGGCCACGATCAGCGGCCGCTCGGCGCCGCGCAGCAGCTCGACGAGCGAGGCGGCGCGGCGCCGCAGCGCGGGCGAGAGCCCGCGCACCCGCGGCGCCGCGCCGCCCGGGCCGCCGAGCTCGTGGGCGGCCGCGAACGCGACCCGCGCCAGCTCGTCGGGCGGCGCCTGCCACGCCTCGCGGGCCAGCTCATCGAGGGCGCCCGGACGCGTGCCGGCGACGATCAGCAGGCTGGGCTCGACCCGCTTGAAGCGGCCGATCCCGGCGTCGTTCCAGCGCCGGATGTGGTTGCGCACCTCGCCGGCGGTCGGCCGCAGGCGGTACCACGTGCGGATCGCCAGCTCGACCATCGGCGCCGTGTCGGCCAGGTCCTCGCCGAGAACGACGACGGCGTCGGCGTCGCCCACGTCGCGCAACGAGGCCGTCCGGCAAGCGCCGTCGCGCATGATCTCGAGCTGCAGGCCGACCAGGCGCTCGTCCTGCGCCGACATGCCCGAGAAGAACCGCTCGGCGCCCACCAGGGTGCGCAGGGCGTAGTTGGCCTCGAGCGAGAGGCGCGGCGAGCCGATGCCGATCGCCGGGCCGCGCCGCAGACGGGCCGCAACGTGGGCCAGCGCGTCGCCCGTCGCGGCGGGCAGCAGGTCGCGCGCCGGGGCCTTGCCCGGCACGACGCGCCCTTCGGCCCGCCGCAGGAGCGGCCGGCGCAGGCGCAGCGGCGAGTTCACGAACTCGTACCCGTAGCGGCCGCGGTCGCAGAGCCAGTCGCCGTTCACGGACTCGTTGTAGCGCGCGCGCATGCGGCGCAGCTCGCCGGCGCGCGCGCCCGGCCACACCCCGCACCCCAGGCTGCAGTGCGGGCACACCGAGGGCGCCGACTGCAGGTCCCACTTGCGCGTGTAGCGCGGCAGCAGCGTCTTGTCGTCGAACACCCCGGTCGGGCAGACCTCGACCAGGTTGCCGCTGAACGGGCTCTCGAGCGTGCCGTCGCGGTCGCGGCCGAAGTACAGGCGGTCGCGGATGCCGAAGACGCCGAAATCGCGGCCGCCGGCGTAGTCGTTGTAGAAGCGGGTGCACCGGTAGCACGAGATGCAGCGGTTCATCTCGTGCGTGACGAACGGGCCGAGGTCCTGATTGGCCCAGGTCCGCTTGTCGCCGCGGTAGCGACGGCGCACGTGCCCCGTCATGACGGTCATGTCCTGCAGGTGACACTCGCCGCCCTCGTCGCAGACCGGGCAGTCGTGCGGGTGGCTCATCATCATCAGCTCGATCATGCGGGCCCGGAACCGGCGCGCCTCGTCGTCGTCGATGTCAATGCGCACGCCGTCGGCCGCCTCGGTCATGCACGCCATGACGATCTCGCTCTGCTCGCGGCCGTCGCGGCCGACCCAGTGCTGTCTGACGGCGCACTGCCGGCAGGCGCCGATCGAGCCCAGGTGCGGATGCCAGCAGAAGTACGGCAGGTCGAACCCCAGCGAGAGCGCCACGTCGAGCATGTTGCGGCCCTCTTCTGCGCCGTGCTCGCGGCCATCGATGACGACCGTGATCTCGCGGCCCGTGCCGCCGTATGCCGAGGCGCCCTTCATCGCGCGCCTCCGTCACCGGCGGGCGTGTCCACGCCGGGGGGCGCGGCGGCGGTCGCGGAGGCGTCGCGGTCGCCTCCGCGGCGACCGCCGCCACGCACCGCCGCCGCGACCGGGTCGATGGTGCCCCTGTGCGGATACGGACAGCCACCTCCGCTGACATGGGCCTCGAACTCGTCGGCGAACAGACGCAGCGCCGCCTCGATCGGCTGCGTGGCGCCGGGAGCGTGGTCGCAGAAGCACTTGTCCGAGGCCATGAACCAGACCTGGTCGGCCAGCAGATCGGTGTCGCCCGGCTCGCCGCGTCCGGCCTCGATGTCCTCCAGCAGCCGGACCGTCCACTGCAGTCCCTCGCGACATGGGGTGCACCAGCCGCAGGACTCCTGGGCGAAGAACTGCTGCATGTTGAGGAGCATGCCGATCGGGCAGGTGTGGTCGTCGAGGACGACCATCGTGCCGGTGCCGAGGCGGCTGCCGACCGGGATCATCGACTCGAAGTCCATGACCACGTCGAGGTCGGCGGCCGCCACGAAGGCGGTGGAGGCGCCGCCGGGGACGACGGCGCGAAGGCCATAGCCTTCGCGCATGCCCCCGGCGGCGCCCTCGATGACCTCGCGCATCGGGGTCCCCATCGGCAGCTCGAAACAGCCGGTGCGGTTCACCCGGCCGGCGACGGAGTAGATCTTGGTGCCGCCCTCCTCGGTCCGGCCCAGCGAGAGCCACCACTCCGGCCCGTGGGCGACGATCGGCGGCACGCAGCAGAAGGTCTCGACGTTGTTCACGACCGTCGGCCGCGCCCACAGGCCGGCGCCGGTCATGTGCGGCGGCCGCGCCCGCGGGTTCGCGCGCCGGCCCTCGAGGGCGCTGAGCATGGCCGAGGCCTCGCCGCAGATGTAGCGGCCGGCGCTCTGGTGGGTGAGGATGTCGAACGACCAGCCCGAGCCGAGGACCTCGCCGCCGAGGTAGCCGGCCGCCCGCGCCTCGGCGATGGCGACGTCGATGATGGCCAGCGGCCGGTCGTAGTTGGCCCGCATGAAGATGTAGCCCAGCGTCGATTGCGTCGCGTACCCGGCGAGCAGCATCCCCTCGAGCAGCAGGTGCGGGTTGCGCTCCATCAGGTAGCGGTCCTTGATGCTGGCCGGCTCCATCTCGTCGGCGTTGCAGACGATGTGCTTGACGGGCGGCGCGTCGGGGCCGAGCGGCATCGTGCTCCACTTGCGGCCGGTCGAGTAGCCGGCGCCGCCGCGGCCGCGCAGCTTGGCCTCGATCACCATCTGGGTCACGGCGGGCGGCTCGATGCCGGCCAGCGCCTTGCGCAGGCCGGCGTAGCCGCCCGCCGCCACGTACTCGTCGAGGCTCAGCGCGCGGCCGTCGGCGCGCATCGCGCCGGTCATGGGCAGCGCCGGCCGCGTCTCGCCGGCCGCGCCGCTCACGGGTACAGCTCCAGGATCTCGTCGACCCGCTCCGGCGTGAGGTCGCCGTGCAGCGTGCCGTCGACCATCATCGCCGGGCCCACATCGCAGGCGCCGAGGCAGACGATCGGCAGCAGCGTGAACCGGTCGTCGCCGGTCGTCCCGCCGAGCGGCACGCCGAGCCGCCCCTCGAGGTGGGCGCGGATCTCGTCGTAGCCGAGCTCCCAGCAGGCGAAGCTGTCGCAGAGCAGGACCACGTGGCGGCCGACGGGGTACCGGTAGAGCCCGTTGTAGAAGGTGGTCAGCTGCTCGAGGTCGGCGACGCTGACGCCGAGGTGGGCGGCGACGTCGCTCAGCGCCTCGTCCGGGAGCCACCGGCGGTGGCTCTGGACGATCTTGAGCGCCGTCGCCGCCCCCGACGACCGCGTCGCGTAGTGCTCGAGCGCGGCGTCGATCTGCCGGCGTTCCGCGGCGCTCAGCATGGCCGCGTCCTCTTCACGACATCCTCTTCATCGCGGCCCTCACCGGTCCACGTCGCCCATGACGAAGTCGAGGCTCCCGAGGATCGTCACCAGGTCGGGGATCTCGAGCCCCCGGCACAGCAGCGGCAGCACCTGCACGTGGGGGAACGACGGCGTGCGGATGCGCGTGCGGTAGGCGCTCACGCCGCCGTCGCTGACGCAGTAGTACGCGGTGATCCCCTTGCTCCCCTCGATGGGCACCGCCGCCTCGCCGGCCGGGATCACCGGGCCCCAGCTCACGCCCAGGAAGTGGTCGATCAGCGTCTCGATGTCGTGCATCGTGCGCGGCTCCTTGAGCGGCGGCGTGGTCAGCGCGTGCTCGGCCTTGTACGGCCCCGCCGGCATCTGCTCGACGCACTGCTCGATGATGCGCAGGCTCTGGCGCATCTCCTCGACGTGCACCGCCATGCGGTCGTAGCTGTCGCCGGTCGAGCCGGTCGGCACCTCGAAGTCGAACCACTCGTAGCCGCTGTAGGGCCGCTGCTTGCGCAGGTCCCACTCCAGGCCGGCGGCGCGCAGGACCGGGCCGGTAAGACCCCACTCGACGGCGTCGCCCTCGCTCACGGCGCCGACGCCGACCATGCGGCTGCGCACGACCCCGTTGCGCATGACCAGCCGGTCGTACTCGTCGAGCCGCGGCGGCAGCGCCCGCAGCACGTCGCGCACCAGGTCGCGCCAGCCGTCGGGCAGGTCCTGCTGCACGCCGCCGATGCGGAACCAGTTGGGGTGCATGCGGCCGCCGGTGATCGGGCCGATGATGTTGTCGAAGATCTGCTCCCTGTCCTCGAACGTGTAGAAGACCGGCGACAGCGCGCCGATGTCCTGCGCCAGGGTGCCGTAGAAGACGAGGTGGCTGGCGAGGCGGAACGCCTCGCACAGCATGACCCGGATCACCTTGGCGCGGTCGGGCACCTCGATGCCGGCCAGCCGCTCGACGCTGCTGACGTAGGCGAGGTTGTTGATCACCCCGCTCAGGTAGTCGATGCGGTCGGTGTACGGGATGAACGTGTGCCACGTCTGGCGTTCGGCCATCTTCTCGGCGCCGCGGTGGTGGTAGCCGATGTCGGGCACGCAGCTGACGATCTCCTCGTCGTGCAGGCCGACGATCACCCGGAACGGGCCGTGCGTGGCGCCGTGCTGGGGGCCGATGTTGAGGTACATGACGTGCGGGTCCTCGTCGGAGGTCGGGAGCCCCCACTCCTCGGGCCGGAAGCGAAGCTGGTCCTGCCACTCCTCGGCCCGCTCCGGGGGCATCTCGAAGGGCAGCAGCTCCGTGCCGCGCGACGGCGACTCCTTGCGCAGCGGGTGCCCCTCCCACCACGGCGGCATGAGGATCCGCTTGAGGTTCGGGTGGCCCTCGACGGCGACGCCGAACATGTCCCAGAGCTCACGTTCGTACCAGGCGGCGGCCGGCCAGAGGTCGACGATCGAGTCGACCGCCGGCCGGCCGCCGCCGAGGGCGACCTTGAGCCGCACGTCGGCGTTGCGCTCGTAGGAGGTCAGCACGTAGAAGACGGTGAAGTCGGCGTCCGGCTGGCCCTCGCGGTGACGCCGCAGCCGCTCGTCGATGCCCCCCAGGTCGAACAGCGTGCGGAACGGCTGCGGCGCCTCGAGCTTGAGGTAGCGCAAGACGTCACGCACGCGCTCGCGCGGCACCCACGCGGTGGGCATGGCGTCGGCCGTCGGCTGCCAGACGAGCTCGAGGTCGGGGAACGCCGCCGCCAGCTCGCGCTCGACGGGCGGCGTGGCCTGCTGCGTGGCGGGAGCGCCGGCGCCGGCCATCTCAGGCCTCGCTCTCCGGTCGCAGGAAGGTCTCGCGCTGGCGCAGCGACCGCTTCAGGTCGCGCAGCGACACGGGCATCGCCTGGTCGACCCGCTGGGCACCCACGGTCCAGCTCGCCGGACGCCGCTCGGCGCCGACCTTCGACCGCAGCAGGAGGAGGCCCTCCATGAACGAGGTCGGCGACGGTGGACACCCCTGCACGTAGACGTCGACCGGCAGGAACGAGTCGACCCCCTGGACGACGCTGTAGACGTCGTACATGCCGCCCGAGTTGGCACAGGAGCCCATCGAGATCACCCAGCGCGGCTCCATCATCTGGTCGTAGAGGCGCTGGATCACCGGCGCCATCTTCTGGAAGACGGTGCCGGCGACGATCATCACGTCGGCCTCGCGCGGCGAGCTGCGCAGCACCTCGGCGCCGAAGCGCGCGATGTCGTAGCGCGGCGTGAGGCTGGTCGCCATCTCCACGAAGCAGCAGGACAGCCCGAAGCCGAACGGCCACAGCGAGTTCTTGCGGCCCCAGGCGAGCAGCGACTCGAGCCCGGCGAGGGCGACGGGCGACGGCGGGCCCCCGGGCCCGCCGCCCGCTTCTTCGGTCGCGAGCCTGGCGAGCGCCTCCACTGTGCGAGACGGATGGTCGGCGCGGCGCGGTCTCATTCGCCACCTCCGGAGGCGGACCCCGCTGGCGGCGACGGCGCCCCGGCGGCCGCCCGGGCAGCCACAGGCTGCGGGACGGCGGCCGCCGTCCTCGCCGTCGCCTGAGCCGCCTTCGGCGCCTTGGCCGGCGCCGACCCGCTCAGGACTGCCGTCACGGCGAGGATCGCGGCCGCGACGGCGATCTCGGCCACCACGCTCTGGCGCAGCGGCCGCACGTCACCGCGGCGCCGCACGGCCGGCACCGAGCGGTAGCGGCTCAGGGCGCCGAGCCCCACGATGACGAGCACGAGCGCGAGCTTGAGCAGCAGCAGCCGGCCGTAGCGCGTGCCGGTCAGCGCCGAGAGCGAGCCGACCTCGACGGCGGCCCGCGCCAGACCGGTCACGATCACGGCGGCGAGGGCCGCACCGGCCATGGTCGAGAAGCGCGAGACCACCTTCGCGCGCTCGTCGCCGGTGGACCCCCGGATCGCGAGGAGCAGCCATGGCAGACCCCCGACCCAGCAGCCGACGGCGAGCAGGTGCACCCACTGCGCGGTCAGGTTGACGAGGCGCGCGGCCGACGGCGCGTCGGCGTGACCGGCGACGACGTGGGCAAGCATGCCCAGGGCGCCGGTCACGCCGACGGCCAGCAGCCCCCAGCGCCCGGCGCCCAGCTCGAGCGACAGCACGGCGACGCCGCTCAGCAGGACCAGGGCTCCCAGAGTCACGAGGTTGCGCCCCTCCGCGGTGTCGAACAGCGGCAGCAGGGAGGCCGCCCGGATGAGGGCCTTGTCGGCGTACATCATCACCACGACGCCGGCGATCGCCACCAGCCAGGCGGAGCGCAGCAGCACCCGCCCACCCACGGGCAGCTCGCCGCGCAGCGCCACCCAGCAGACCGCGGCCGCCCCGACCAGCAGCGCCAGGCCGCAGAAGATCAGCCAGCGCCCGACGTCCGAGGCAACCGACACGCCGGCCGAGCCCGGCGAGGGTGGAGCGACGATCACCGGCGGTGCCGGCACCCGCACCCCGAACGTGAACACGCCGGCTTCGGGGTGCCCGTCAACAGAGATGTTCTGCCAGCTCACCGTGTAGCCGCCCACGGGCAGGGTCCACCGCAACGGCACCTCGAGCGACAGCGGGTCGCCCGGCGCGCCGATCGCGGCGCCGGCCCCGGCGACGGGTGCGCCGGAGGGCCCGAGGAGCTGCGCGCTCGAGTGGGTGACGTCGATCGGCTCGGCGAACGTGAGCACGATCACGGCGGGCGACTTCTGGACGGTCGAGCCCGGTGCAGGGGTCGCACCGGTCAGGTAGGCATGGGCCCATGCCGGACAGGCCGTCAGCCCGAGGACCGCCGCGCAGACGACGACCGCGGCGACCGCCCCGATGCTCCGATGTACGACGCTCCTCGCTCTCATCACACGCTCACAGCAGGTAGACGACGAAGAAGATCGCGATCCAGACGGCGTCGACGAAGTGCCAGTAGTAGGTGGCCGCCTCGGCCATGCCCAGGTTGCCGCGCTGGGTGGCTTCTTCGACGGCCGCCGCCTCGGCGGGGTCCTCCGGCGGCGGCCCCGGCGGCCGCCACGAGGTCCGCATCAGCAGGTAGATCAGGATCACGATGCCTGCCGAGACGTGCATCGCGTGGAGGCCGGTCAGGGTGTACAGGGACTCACCGCGCAGCCCGGCCGAGAACCCGAAGCCGGCGTGGGTCCACTCCCAGATCTCGGCGCCGAGGAACACCGCACCCAGCACGATCGTGACGACCAGCAGCCCGTGGCACTGCCCCCGCGCCCCCTTGCGCCAGGCGACCAGCGCGTAGTGGGCGGCCACGCCGCTGGAGAGCAGGAAGATCGTGGCGATCGCGGCCAGCTTGACGTCGAGCGGTGGGGTGAGCGTGACGGAGCCGTTGTGGATGCGCAGGTGCACGTCGGCGGCGATCAGCGATCCGAACAGCACGGCCTCGGAACCGAGGAAGGCGATCATTCCCCACCCGAGCGCCGTGAAGCGCTGCCCCGGCAGGTCCCGAGGCTCGGGTCCGCGCCACGGCGCGCCCATCCAGACGAGCATGACGACCGCCAGCAGCGCCAGGCCGATGGCCGCGATGACGAGTGAGGTCAGCAGACCGATGCCCACCACCAGCACGCCGAGGGCGAGCCACAGCGGCATCGGCGTGTTGTGCGCCACCCGCTCGATCCCGGGGTCGGCGGCGCCGGCCTCGCCGGGCTGGCCCGGCCCGGCCGGCGCCGCCCCGGCGGTCGGCTCCTCGGCACCTTTGGACTCGGCGTGCTTGACGTCCCACAGGGGTCGCTCGCTGGTCACGACGGGCAAGGTGTCGAAGTTGTAGTGCGGGGGCGGCGAGGTGGTGGCCCACTCCAGCGTCCAGGCGTCCCACGGGTCGTCGCCGGCCGGTCGTCCCGAGCGCAGGCTGTGCACGACGTTGACGAGGAAGATGATCACCGACATGCCGATGATGTAGGCGCCGATCGCCGAGACGAAGTTGAACGGCGTCCACCCGAGGCCGGGCGCGTACGTCGAGATGCGTCGCGGCATGCCCATCAGCCCCACGATGTACATGGGGAAGAACGTCAGCGAGACGCCCGTGACAGTGACCCAGAAATGGACCTTGCCCACGCGGTCGCTCAACATGCGGCCGGTCATCTTCGGGAACCAGTAGTAGATGCCGGCGAAGACGGCGAAGACGGTGCCGGCGAAGAGCACGTTGTGCAGGTGGCCGACGATGTAGAAGGTGTCGTTGACCTGCCAGTCGAACGGCACCACCGCCTGCGTCACGCCGGTGATGCCGCCGATCGTGAACAGGGCGATCAGCCCGCAGGCGAACAGCAGCGATGTCTTGAAGCGCAGGGCCCCGCCCCACATCGTGGCCAGCCAGTTGAAGATCTTCACGCCGGTGGGGATGGCGATCAGCATGCTGGTGCCGGCCATGATCGAGTTGAAGTAGGTCGGCAGACCCGTGGTGAACATGTGGTGTGCCCAGACCAGGAAGCCGAGGCCCCCGATCACGAGCAGCGAGACGATCATCGCCGTGCGCCCGAACAGCGGCTTGCGCGAGAAGACCGGCACGACCTCGCTCATCATGCCGAAGGCCGGGAGGATGAGGATGTAGACCTCGGGGTGGCCGAAGAACCAGAACAGGTGCTGCCAGATAATCGGGTCGCCCCCGATCGTCGTGAAGAAGTGCGTGCCGTAGTGGCGGTCGAGGTAGAGCATGCCGACCGCCGCGGTGAGGCTCGGGATGGCGAACAGGATCAGGAACGAGTTGATGTACGTGGCGATCGAGAAGACCGGCATCTGGGACCATCTCATGTTCGGCGCCCGCAGCCGGTTCATGGTGACGATGAAGTTCACCGCGCCGGCCAGCGAAGAGGCCCCCAGCATGGCGATCGCCACCGTCCAGAAGCTGACACCGTCGTGGGGCGAGAACACGCGCTCGGTGAGCGGGGCGTAACTGAACCAGCCGGTATCGAGGGCGGGCCCGAAAAGGAAGGCGCTGTAGAACAGCAGCCCGCCAAAGAGGAACGTCCAGTAGCTGAAGGCGTTGAGACGCGGGAAGGCCATGTCTTCGGCGCCGATCTGGAGCGGCACCAGGTAGTTGGCGAAGCCGATCAGGATCGGCATGCCGAAGAGGAACACCATCGTCGTGCCGTGCACCGAGAACAGCTGGTCGTAGGTGTTCGCGGAGACCACGTGGAGCCCCGGCAGCATGGTCTGCGTGCGCATGACCATGGCGAACGAGGCGGCCACGAGGAAGAACAGCCAGGCCGAGCCGATGTACAGCGTGCCGATGCGCTTGTGGTCGGTCGTCGTCAGCCACGACGCAAGGCCGCGGCGCTCGGCCGGCAACTCGACGGCGATCGGCAGGGCCGGCGCGCTCACTTCAGCTCCTCGAGGTAGGCGACAAGGTCGGCGATCTGCTGGGGCGGCAGCGGGACCGCCGGCATATGGGCGCCCGGCTTGATCCCCTGCGGGTCGTCGATCCAGCGGGCCAGGTTGGCCGGCGTGTTGGTCAGCGTGTAGGCGGCGATGCCCTGCCGGCTGCCGAAGTGGGTCAGGTCGGGGCCGAATTCGCCCTGCAGGCTGGTGCCGCGGATGGCGTGACAGCCGCTGCAGGGCAGGGCGGCGATCTCGCGGGAGCCGGCGATCGCCTGCGCCCCGACCGGCCGGCGCGCCGGCTTCTGCTGGTCGTCGAACCAAGCCCCGAACTGCGCCGAGGTCTCGACCACGAACAGGAACCGCATCTTCGGGTGCGCCGTGCCGCAGAACTCGGCGCACTGGCCCAGGTAGGTCCCCGTCTTGGTGGGCAGGAACGTCGTGGCGTTCACGTGCGTGGGGATCATCTGCACCTTGCCGCCCATCTGCGGCACCCAGAAGCTGTGGATCACGTCGCTCGAGAGCAGGTTGATGTGCACGACCTGGTCGACCGGCACGTGGATCTCGTTGGCGGTGCGGAACGTGGCCCCGCGGTACTGTACGTCCCACCACCACTGGCGGCCGTCCACCGTGAGCTGGGTCGGGTCCGCCGACGACATGCCGACGAGCTGGCCGGTGGTGTGCAGGGTCATGGCGAACAGCACCGAGACGATGACCAGGGGGATCGCCGTCCAGACGAGCTCGATCCTGAGGTTGCCCCTGGTCTGGCTGGCTTCTTCCTCGGGCCGGTTGCGGAAGCGCACGACGTCGATGGCGAGCCAGATCCACACGGTCACGAGCACCGTGCTCAGAATCGCGAAGATCTCGATCGCCAGGCGGGCGATGTCGTGCGCCTCGGGGCTCGCCGGGTGGAATATGGTGGGAGCGTTGTCGGCGCAGGCCGCCAGCAGCACCAGGACCAGCAGCCAGAGGCCGGGCGCGACCCGCGTCGCGACGCGGGTCGCGCCCCGCCGCCGGGTTCGCGATGCGGCGGGCACGGGTACTGAGCGGCTGCCGACGAGGTCGTCGACGGAGGAGCCTGAGGGATGGAGTACCTGCGGGTCACCAAGCCCCGCATCGTGGCGCTGTTCGCCGTGACGGTCCTGGCCGCCCTGCTGCTGGCCGGGCCGCCGAGCCCCGCGGTGAGCGCCGCCGTGCTCTGCGCGGCGGCGCTCACCGTCGCCGGCGCGGCGGCCATGAACGGCGCCCTCGAGTACCGGCTCGACGCCCGCATGGAGCGCACCCGCCGGCGCCCGGTCGCCAGCGGCGCCATCACGCCGCGCCACGCCCTGCTCTTCGGGCTGGCCCTGACGGCCGCCGGCGTCGTCGCCGTGCTCGCGGTCGGCGGCGCCCTCGCGGCGGCCTTCGCCGCCGCCGGCGCCGCCTACTACGTCGTGGTCTACACGCTGTGGATCAAGCCCCACACCGGCCTCAGTTCCATCCCCGGCGGACTGGCCGGCGTCTTCCCCGTGCTCATCGCCTGGGCCGCCGCCGGGGCGCCGGCCGACGCCGACATCGCCTTCGTGTGCCTGCTCATCGTCGCCTGGTCGCCGCCCCACTTCTGGGCTCTCGCCTACGCCCGCGAGACCGAGTTCGCGGCCTCTGGCATCCCCGTGCCCCCCGTCGTCTACGGGGACCGCGCCGCCGGCCGCCAGCTGCTGGTGGCCACCGCCGTGCTGGTCGGGATCACCTTCGTGGCCGCCGCCACGCTCTACGGGTGGCTGTTCTGGGTCGTGGCGCTCGCCGGCGGCGCGGCCCTGCTGGCCGCGGCCGCGCTGGTCGCGCGCCGCGGCTCGCGCCGCGCCGCCTGGACGCTGCACAAGCTCTCCGGGCCCTACCTGGCCCTGCTCCTGGCGGCCGTCGTCGTCGAGCGGCTGCTGTAGGTCGCGGCGCTCGTCCATCACGCCACCGCCGTCGTCGCGCGCCGCCAGGCGCGGAACAGCAGGTACGCGAGCAGTGCGATCACGAACGGCAGCATGACCGTCAGCAGCTGCAGGATCGCCAGCAGGGTCGGCTGGTGCCAATGGAACACCACCGCGAACACGTCGTTGCCCCCGCCGATGAGCAGCACCATGACGAAGGTGAACAGGCCCAGGGCCACGGCCATTCGGCCGGGCCGGGCCGACGGCGGGTCGAGCACGTTGTGGAACCCGCGCCCGGTCACCGCCGCGTCGAGCCAGGGCCAGATCAGGAGGAACCCGACGATCAGCCCGGGCAGCAGGGCGGCGGGCCAGAACAGCGCCGGCAGCGCGTAGCTACCGATGTGGATGTCCCACGAGGGCATCATGCGCACCGCCCCCTCGAGCCACCCCGTGTACCAGTCGGGCTGGGCGAACGAGGTCGAATCCCACGGCGTGTAGGGCCCATACAGCCAGACCGGGTTGATCTGGAAGAAGCCGCCCATGATCGTCAGCAGGCCGCCCACGGCCATGAAGAAGCCGGTCGTGCGCAGGGCGTAGGCGGGCATGAGCGGCGTGCCGACGACGGTGCGGTCGTCGCGACCGCGGCCCGGGTACTCCGTGTGCCGCTGCAGCCACAGCAGCCCCAGGTGGGCGCCGAGCAGGCCGGCTATGAGGGCCGGGATCAGGAAGATGTGCACGGGGTAGAGGCGGGCGATCAGCGTCTCGCTGGGGAACGAGCCGCCGAACATCAGCGAGGCGAGCTGCGGGCCGACCAGCGGGATGGACTGGGTGATCGAGTAGGCGATCCGCAGGCCGGTGCCCGACAGGAGGTCGTCGGGCAGCGAGTAGCCGAACACGCCGTTGGTGAACACCATCGTCAGCAAGCCGAGGCCGATCAGCCAGTTGACGCGCCGCGGGCGCCGATAGGCGCCGGTGAAGAACAGGCGCGCCAGGTGGATCGAGACCGCCGAGGCGAACAGCAGGGCCGCCCAGTGGTGGATCTGGCGCACCAGCAGGCCCCCACGGACGTCGAAGCTCAGGTCGAGGACCGAGCGATAGGCCGCCGACACGGTGGTCCCGTCGAGCGGCTTGTAGCTCCCGTGGTAGACGACCGGCGTCTGCGAGGCCGAGAAGAACAGGGCCATGAAGACGCCGGTCACGACCAGCACGATGAAGCTGTAGAGTGCGATCTCGCCGAAGAAGAACGACCAGTGGTCGGGGAAGATGTGGCGCAGCTCCTCGCGCAGCACGCGGCTGCCGCCGAGCGTGTCGTCGAGCCAGTCGCCGGCGGCGTGCGCGGCGTCGCGGACCTTGCGGCGGCCCACGCCGAACGAGGCGCCGAGCTGTCTGGTCAGGCGCGTGTCAGGCATACACGTTCCAGAAGCCGGGGCCGATGGGCTCCTTGAAGTCGCTCTGCGCGACCAGGAACCCGTTCGCGTCGACAGCCAGCGGGAGCTGCGGCAGGGGGCGCGCGGCCGGTCCCGAGACCGGCCGCGCGCCCCTCAGCACGTCGAAGGTCGACTGGTGGCAGGGGCACAGCAGCACCTGCGCCTGGTCCTCGTACTGCGACACCGCGCAGCCGGCGTGGGTGCAGACGCGCGAGAAGGCGAGGAAGCCGTCGGGACTCCACGACTCGCGGCCGGGCAGGGGGGTGAACCGCCCGGGCAGGCGCAGCAGTGCCACCTGCGAGTCGCCGGCGTCGGTGTGACCCTCGGGGAACGCGACCAGGAACCCGCCGGCGGCCAGCGCATCGCGGGTCACCGGCTGGCCGTCGATCGTCACCAGCCTGGCGCCCGGGGTCCAGTGGGTGTGGAACGAGCGGCCGCGCGGCCGCGAGCCGAACGCGCCCACGAGCGCGAGCTGGCTCAGGGCGAAGACCGTGGCACCGGTCACGAGGAGGCCCGTCAGCAGGCGTCGCCGGGTGAACAGCGACGCCTGGCGATGCAGCTCGTCTCCCAGCACCGCGCGCTCTTCCGCGTCGTCCGGCGGGATCGGGTACCGGCCCACCGCTGATTGGTCCTCGGGCCCGACCAGGTCGCGGCCCCAGTAGCTCAGCGACAGCGCCAGCCCCAGCAGGGCGGCGCCCAGCGTGCCCCCGAGCCAGGCGTTGTCGGCGTCGAGCACGAACGCCACGACGAAGCCGATGGCGCCGGCGATCGTGATCAGCGCCCCGAGTGCCACGGGCCAGCCCGAGCGCCGGTGGGCGCGGGACGGAGGCGCCGGCGCCCCCGGCGCCGGCCCCGCCTCGACGGCCTGCGGCTCGCGCACCGGCGCGTCAGCCATGCGCGCCCTCCTTGCGATGGGCCAGCCAGACGGCGACGAGGAGCATTGCGACGAGCAGGAACACCGACGCGACGCCCTCGGTCACGGGGCCGTAGTAGCCGAGCCCGCGCCCGCCGGGCGACGGCGGGCTGCCGATGACCTCGACGTAGAGAGCCACGGCGGTCTGCTGCGGCACGGTGAAGGTGGTGCCGGCGAACAGCGGCATGTTGTCGGGGCCGTAGATCATCGCCGCCAGCGCCTCCGCGGGCGGGTAGTCCGACAGGTTGGGCGCGTTCTTGATGCCCTGGGTCAGCGCGCCGCCGCGGCCCACTGCGCTGTGGCATCCCGAGCAGTAGAGGCGGTAGAGCTGGCCGCCCTGAGCCGCGGTCGCCGAACGTGCCGCGGGATCCGAGAGCGTTCCGGCCACGTAGGCCGCGACCTGGTCGATCTGAGCCGGCGACAATCCCTCGAACGCCGGCATCCTGATCCCACCCCGGGTCACCATCCCGGCCACGAGGCTGGCCGCGGCGTCCGGGGCGAGGGACGGTCCGATCTTTCCCTCGCCCCGGGCGCCGTGACAGTGCTTGCAGTTGGCGGCGAACAGCGCCGCTCCGGGATCGGCCGGCACGGACGCCGGCGAGGTGACGGGAGCCGGCGAGGTGACGGCCGAGGGCGTGCCCGACGGCGATCCCGACGCCGCGCCCGCCGTCAGCGCACCGGTGGTGAGCACGGCCACGACGACCGCCAGCGTGCATCCCGCAAGCCAGACCGCGAGCCGACCGCGCGCGCTCATCCCCGCCCCCGGCGCGAACGTCCGCTGGTGCCCCAGTCGAGCGCCCGCAGCCGCCACAGGTACGCCAGTGCGGCCGCCAGCAGCGTCACGAACACGGCGAGCTCGACGTAGCCGGTCCAGCCCAGGCTGCGGGCCGCGACCGCCCAGCCGAAGATGAACGCGACCTCCAGGTCGAACACCACGAAGAAGATGGCGACCTGGTAGAACTCGATCGAGAAGCGCCGGGGCAGGCCGCCGGCGGGATCGATCCCCGACTCGTAGCGGTCGCTCGTGCCGAGGTCGCGATGGCGCTGGCCCAGCACCATGGGCAAGCCGATCATCGTCGCCGTCAGACCGACGACGATCGCGGTGTAGACGAGGAACGACCAGGTGGCCCCGACCGCAGGCATCAGCCGCCCGCCTCCCGGCGGGCGTCCCTTTCGTGGCCTGGCAGCACTTCCCCCTTCACGTCACACGACTCCCCGCGACGGCGGTCCGCCCCGCAACGACGCGGACCGTCCGAAGGACAACCGCTGGCAACGTACCCTACCGAGCGCCAGCCGTAAATGTTTGGTGCGACTGCAGGTGTGGAGGCGGCGCTCTCAGGCGGGCGGGCCGCTCGTGAACGTGACGGTCACGGAGCGCTGCTCACCCGACGGGCTCACGACCGTCAGCGTGACGGTGTCGCCGGGACGATGCTGGCTGATCAGATCGATCAGGGCGGACGGCGAGTCGACAGGGCTGCCGTCCACGAAGACGACCGTGTCGCCGCTCTCCAGGCCGGCCTTGTCGGCCGGCGATCCCGTGAGCACGTCGGCGATGAAGGCTCCCGTCGCCGCACCGGCGGAACCCTGCTGCCCGGCGGGGGTCATCGACACGCCGAGGAAGGCCGTCTCGCCGATGTGCACGGTGGCCGACGCCGTCCCCTGCCGGATCTGGTCGGCGATGCCCAGCGCGTCGTCGATCGGTATCGCGAAGCCGTTGCCGCCCACCGTGTCGAAGGAGTAGTCAGACGAGGCCGCGGTGTCCATCCCGATCACCTTGCCGCCGGCGTCGACCAGGGGCCCGCCCGAGTCGCCGGGCCGGACGTCGGCGTCGACCTCGATCAGGCCGACGAGCCGTTCGGCGTTGCCGCCGTTCTGGTCGGTCGCGGTGATCGTGCGGCCCAGCGCCACGATGCTGCCCGCGGCGACGGAGGGCGCACCACCGTCCCCACCCGCGTTGCCGATCGCGAAGACCGTGTCGCCCGTGGCAAGCGAGGCCGACGACCCCAGCGGCGCCGTCGCCAGCCCCGATGCGCCCACCAGCTTGACGACGGCGACATCGCGCGTCCGGTCGTACCCCAGGACGACGGCGTTGTAGCTCTTGCCGTTCCCCAGGTCGGTCACCAGCATGGCGGTCGCGCCGTCGACCACGTGGTTGTTGGTGAGGATCACGCCGTCCGAGGTGAGGACGATGCCGGTCGCCGCCCCACGCTCACCCTGCAAGCCGATCGTCACGTTGATGTCGACGAGGCCGGACACGACGCCGGGGAAGGCCGGGGACGCGGCCGGCGAGGAGACGCCCGGCGGAACGGCCTGCGACCCACCCGGTGTGGGGAGCACCAGCGACGAGCCGAGCGAGCCGCCGGTGGGGGGAAGCCGCAGCCCCGAGGCGAGCAGGTTGCCGGCCTCGGCGACGACGCCGACGACCAGCACCACGAGCGCCGCGATCAGGCCTACGTGAGACAGCCCACGCCGGGGGCGCGGCGGGGGCGGCGCCGGAGCCCATCGGGGCTGGGGATACTCGTACACGTTCCTCCCTTCAGGCACGCTGTACCCTGAGCGGCCCGTGCTTGCACCTGTAACGGCCCGGCGGGGCGGAGCGGGAGTACCATTCGCGAGACCGGGTCGAAGCGGCCCGGACGACGAGCCGGGAGGCGGCGTGGACGCGCGGATGATCGGCTTCGGCGAGGTCGAGATCGACGGCCGGCGCTACACGCACGACGTCGTGATCGACGGCGGCCGTGTCGGCAAACGGCACAAGAAGGCCTCGAAGGCCTACCGCGACCGCTACGGGCATACGCCGCTGTCGGCCGACGAACCGTTGCCGTGGGCCGGGCCGCGTCTCATCGTCGGCACCGGCGCCTATGGTTCCCTGCCCGTCATGCCGGAGGTCCTCGAGGAGGCCGAACGGCGCGGCGTCGAGGTGGTCGCCGCGCCGACCGCCGACGCTCTCCGCCTCGTCGCTGAGACGCCCACCGGCGAGCTGCGGGCCGTCATCCACGTGACCTGCTGACGAAGGAGGTCCGGCCGGCGGCGGCCCAGCGCGGGACCAGGCTCGCTCGGCCGGGCGCTCACAAGAACCTCACACTGCCCGGGGATTGATCCGCCGGCGCCGCAAGTGAGGCGACGCCGCCGGCCCAGGGGTGGCGGCGCGCAGACGAAAGGCAGGGACGATGGGGCTGTTCCATCACCACGATCGCGAGACCGAGGGCGCTGATCCGGGCGCCGCTACGACGTTCGAGGTGCTCGGCGACGACGGCAGGATCAGGCGCTACGCGCGCGACCAGTTCGACGAGCTCCTCGAGACGACCGATGCCGGCGAGGTCCAGCAGCAGGTCGACCGTGGCTGGGTGATCGTCGACGAGCGCCCGGTCGAGCGCGGCGGCAGGGGGCCCTCGGGCATCGACATGATGCCCGAGGCGATGGCCATGCGTGCCGGCGGCATGTTCGAGTACGAAGCGCCCGAGCAGGTGACGCGGTACACCATCGGGCTGCTCAAGGACGGCGCGCAGGGCACGCCCGAGGACGAATGAGCGGGCGGGCGGGGCGCCTGCGGCGCCCCGCCCGCCCCACCGCCGCTAGTCGCGCTCCGGATAGCCGGCCAGCGACCCCCGGACCCCCGCCCAGATGGCCTCGTTCAGAACCTCCTCGTTGGCCTCGTCGGGCCCCGAGAAGTCCAAGCGGGCGCACTCGCGTGCAAGCTTGGAGTCGGACGTGATCCTCGGATAGCCGCGGTCGCCGAAGGCCGTGACCTTGGGCGTGAGCGCCGCGTACGGCGTCAGGTCCGGCGTGGAGCTGAAGGCGTCCCACATCGGCGTCGCGCGCTGGTCGAAGATGCTCATCGGCGAGAGCCCCAGCAACTGCTCCATCGTCGCCAGCATCGCCGCCGTGTCGTAGTGGGTCGAATCGATCGTCGCGTGCTGGGTGTAGGGACTGATCACGAAACACGGCGAGCGGTGCGAGTCGACGTGGTCGGGTCCGTCCTGGGCGTCGTCCTCGACGACGAAGATGGCGGTGCTGGCCCAGTACTTGCTGTGCGACACGACATCGACGAGGCGTCCCAGCGCGAGGTCGTTGTCGGCCATGAACGACTCCGGCGTGGCGTCGCCCGGCGTCATCCCCTCCGTGTGGTCCATCGGCAGGTAGACGATCTCCAGGCCGGGAAGGTCGCCGTTCTTCTCGAACTGGCGGAACTCCCGCTGCCACTCGGGCTCGCGCACCTTGTGGTCCGGCGCCGACATGTCCCAGCCCACGTAGCGGGGATCGACGTGCACGCCGAACCGTGCCTGCAGGTGCGTCAGGTCGGAGTACCAGACCGTCTTGCCGTGCACCGTCTTCGAGGCCGTCGACTCGCCGTAGTCGCGATAGGTCACGTTATGGGCGGCGGCATCGTCCCAGAGGTACCCGACCGTAGCCGCCGCCACCGACCGCGGCACTGTCGTGTCCTCGGCCAGCGGCTCGCTCTTGAACTGCTGCTCGAGGGGCACGAACTCGCTGTCGTAGCTGCGCGAGTACGCCCACGCATAGTCGAACGGCCAGATCTTGTCGGTGTAATCGGTGGAGATGGCTTGCGTCGTCCATGGATGGCCGTCCTGCGACACCTCGGAGTCGACGTAGAAGTCGTCGAAGAGCACGAACTTGCTGGCCAGGGAACGATGGTTGGGGCTGCTCGACTGCTTGAAGAGCGTGAGGTCCGCGTCGCCGTTGCCCTCACCGAGGTCGCCGAAGACCTGGTCGTAGGTTCGGTTCTCCTTGATCACGTAGATCACATGCTTGATCGCGTCGAGCGCGGCGGGTTTCGCCCCCGCCGACCCGGTGGCGTGGTCGTTCACCTTCACCTGGGCCGACCAGCCGGCGAGCGAGTCCTGGGTCACCGTCCCCGGCAGGTCGATGACCTCGAGCGAGCCCTTCACCATCGTGCCGCTGTACTGCGACTCCGGGAGCGGCGGCGTGTACCAGTCGCCGGGATAGTAGTAGTAGGGCGCGGTGGGAGCTGGGCTCGGATACAGCGACTTTGGGACGAATGGGCCGGCGGGATTGGGGCCGGGGCCCGACCCGTACGTGTTGGTGACCACGAGCTGCGTGCCGTCGGGCGTGACCTGGATGCTCGACGGATACCATCCGGTCGGGATGAAGCCGAGGACCGTCCGGTTCTCGACGTCGACCACCGCGATCGCGTTCTCACCGGCGTCGGTGACGTAGAGGAGGTCCCCGTCTGGACTCACGGCGAGACCCACCGGGGTCGAACCCTTGGGTCCCCCCGGCACCAGCGCGACGTCGATGGTCGCCGCGACCGCGTCGGTCTGCGTGTCGATCACCGAGACCGTGTCGCTGTTGGCGTTGGCGACGTAGACCTCGTCACGCTTCGGGTTGCTCGCGATCCCGGTGGGGTGGTCGGCGGTGAGCGGCGAGGCGTGCGGCGAGAGGACGATGGTCGCCACCGTCTTCTGTCTCGCGGTGTCGATGACCGACACGCGCCGGCCGGCCCAGTTCGTGACGTACGCCTTGTCGCCCTGGCGGTCGAAGGCGACGGCGAGGGGATAGCGGGCGCGGCCCAGCCCGATCCTCGCCGTCACCTTGTTCGTCGCCGGGTCGATCACGCTGACGACGTGGCCGGGCTGGTCCTCGTAGTCGTAGTCGGGGTTGGACAAGGCGCCGAGGTTCTCGGCCACATACACTCGCTCGCCGCGCGGCGTCTGGCCGCAGGCCAGACCCGACGGGAAGTACGGCGCCTTGATCTCCGCCACCGGCTTGAGGCCGCCGGCCGACGTGACCTTGTAGGCGTGGACCACCTGCTGGCCGGCGCCCGACGCCCACGCCTGCTTGCCATCGGCCGAGAAGACGACGCCGTAGAAGACCGACTCCCCCTGGTAGCCGTTGTACTTCTCGAGGGCGGTGCGATCGCCGGTCGTGACGTCGTACACCTCGGTCGTCTCGTACTTCACGGCGGCGCCGCTCGACGTGACGAGCGCGTAGCGGCCGTCGGGCGAGAGCGCGACGCCCCACGGCCCCGGCAACCCGGCCTTGCCGGGCGGCACGGTGATCACCTTGCCGGCCGGCGTCAGCTCCCAGCCGGACGGCGTGATGGGGTTGGTGATCGACGCCGCCAGGGTCAGAGACGATCCGCCTCTCGACCCGCAGCCCCCAACGACGATCGCCGCCAGCATGGCGATCCCGGCCACGATCCTTGCGGTAGTGCGCATGGCTTCCCCCTCGAGTCCTGCCACAAGAGATGGACTCACCAACAAGACACCCCAGCGGAGGTCGCGTCAACATCGGAAAAGATGCGAGGCGGTAGCTTGACCGACCGGTGGGCGGGCCGCGGCCATACGGCCGCGCCCCGCGTGTGGATCCGACCCGCGCTCCCGTCCCGGGTTCGCGCAACGCAGGGTCGTCGCTTACCATTGCGAAAGTACGGGAACAGAGGGCGGGCGAGCTGCGCTCGCCCGCCCCCACCGGGACCGGCAGGCGAACCCCGAGGAGGACAGTTGAGCAAGATCGTCGGCAGACTGGCGTTGCTGGCCGGCGTGCTGCTCGTCGCCTCGCTCGTCCTTGGAGTGTTCTCGGCCCTGGCCGCGGCCGGCGGCTCGGCGGCCGGCGTCGACACGAGCGGCTCTCCCTCGGGCTCGCCTAGCGGCTCGCCCTCAGGGTCGCCGTCGAGCTCGCCCAGCGACTCGCCGAGCCCGACGCCCACGCCCACCCCTCCCCCGCCCCTCAAGGTCCGCTCGGTGACCCCGCACCGCCTGGCCAAGAACGTCAACCCGGGCAGCAAGATCGTCATCGTCTTCTCTGCCCCGCTGGCCGCCGACACGCCGGTGCCCACCATGACGCCGAAGGTGCCGGGAACGTGGACGGTCGACGGCGCCTCGCTCGTCTTCCGCCCGAAGGGGCACTTGCGGATCTACGCCACCGAGCACCTCTCGATGCACTCCGGACGGCTCGGCCCCCACAGCGCCGACGGCGGCAAGATGATCCACGCGTGGTCCTCGCAGTTCTCGGTGCGCGGTCCCTCGTCGATGCTGCGCTGCCAGCAGCTGCTGGCCGAGCTGAACTACCTGCCGTTGCGCTTCCGCCTGGCGTCGCTGCCCAAGGGCTACGCCCTGGGACAGGAGCCGAAGAACCCCGACGTCGTCTCGATCGCGCCGCTGGACGGCACGTTCGCGTGGCGCTTCTCGAGCACTCCCTCGACCCTCAAGGGGCTCTGGAAGAAGGGGACCTACACGACGATGATCAAGGGCGCCGTGATGACGTTCGAGTCGACCCACGGCCTGGCCACCGATGGCGTCGTCGGCAAGCAGGTCTGGCTCGCCCTCCTCAAGGCGACGGCCGGGCATCACGCGACCACCCGGGCTCACACCTACATCCAGGTGTACCGGTCGATCCCCCAGAAGCTCACCGTCTGGAAGAACGGCAAGATCGTGTTCACCGCGGCCTGCAACACCGGCATCGCGGTGCGCCCGACGCCGGCCGGCACCTCGCCGGTGTGGTCCCACCTGACCTCGACGACGATGAGCGGCACCAATCCCGACGGCAGCCACTACAGCGACCCCGGCGTGCCCTGGGTCGCCTACTTCAACGGGGGCTGCGCGATCCACGGGTTCATCCGTCCCGGTTACGGCTGGCCACAGAGCCTGGGTTGCGTCGAGCTCTCCTACGCGAGCGCGGCCACCGTGTTCCAGTGGGACAACATCGGGACTCTGGTCACCGTCTACTGACCGTGCCGGACGCCGGGTCGCCGGCGGACTGGACCGAAACGATCCTCGCTTCTAGCGCGACGCCGTGGGTGAAGCCGACGGCGTCGCCGTGGGCGCGGCCGAGTCGGTCGGCGTGGGCGACGGCGTAGGCGTGGCCGACGGGCTCGGCGACTCCGTGGGCGTCGGGGTGATGGTCGGCTCGCCGTAGGGGCCTGTCGCCGTCGGCGAGGGGGTCGGGCTGGCGCTGCCGTCGCCCGCCGACGGGCTCGGCGACGGGTCGGCGGTCGGCGAGGTCGAGGCCTTGGGACTGTGGGTGGGCGACGCCGAGGGGGCGGCCCCTCGGGCCGCCGGGCTCGGCGTCGTTCCTCGCGCCGAGCCACCGACGCCGACCGCGCCGGTGACGGTCCGCGTGGCGGCTGCCGCGGCATGGGGTATGGGCCGGTGAGTATCGACCCGCTTCTCGACCGCCGACCCGACGTTGATCGCTGTGGCCGCCGCCAGTACGACGGCGGCCAACTTCGCGACTTGCGTCGCCCCGATGGCCGATCCGATCCCGCCCAGCGCCCCGCCCAGCGGCAGCAGGGGCGCGGCGATCGGCGAAGGCACGGCGGGAACGGGCGGCGGCAGGTGCAGGCCCGGCGGCAGCGGCACATGCGGCAGCGCACGCAGGGCGGCGAGGGCTGCCATCGCCGACGGCGCCGGCAGCCCCTCCGCCCGGCAGAGCTCGCGGTAGCGGCTACGGAAGGCGTTGCGCGAGCGCGCCAGCAGGACCTCGGCCGAGCCGGGCGTGAGGTCGAGCGTGGCGGCGACCTCGACGAGGCTCAAGCCGTGCACGTCCTTGAGCAGGAGCGCCAGGCGCTGGCGGCGCGTGAGGCCGCGCAGGGCGGCCGCGAAGAGGCGGCCCTGCGCGGCCCGCTCGAACGGGTCGTCGGGCGCGACGGCGTCGTCGCGGTGGTCCGCGCCGACGACCGCGCGACGCTTGGCGGCGCGGAAGTGGTCGTAGCAGCGGTTGACGGTCAGCCGGTAGAGCCAGGGGCGCAGCATGACCTCGCGCTGGCGCGGCACGCGCTCGAAGGCGCGGATCAGCACGTCGTGGGTGATGTCCTCGGCGTCCTCACCGCGGCGCACGAGGTGCAGGGCGACGTTGTAGATGCCGCCCGCGTAGTGTCGGTGCAGGACGGCGAACGCGTCGGGCGACCCCCGCCGGAGGCCCTCGACGAGCCGGGCCTCGCCCTGTTCGTCCAGGGCTTCCGCGCCACCGGCGCGTGACCCTGTCGTGGCCACCGTCCCCATCGTCCCCCTCTGCCGTCGATTCTCCTCGGGTTCACGGGTTCCCGAGATTTCAACGTCCGGCTGCCCGCAAACCCTAGCAGCCCCGTGGCGATTTGTCGCCGAGCTAGGGTTGCCGCCGGTGGCGACGTTCCACTGTCAGCCGGCCCGCACGGGCCACCACCGATCTTGAGGGAGGGCACATGAGGAAGGTCATCGTCTTCATCGTCGCAGCGCTCGTCGCCCTGGCCGTCTGCGCGCCGGCCATGGCATCGTCGAGCGCGATCACCTGGTGGCATCCACCGACATCGTTCACCGTCGCAGGCAAGGTCCAGGCGGTCGACACGACCAACAGCAGACTCGTCCTGCGCGTGCAGCTCGCCTCGCTGTCGGCCAAGCAGTATCTCGGCGAAGACATGACCGTCGTGGTCGCGCCTGACGCCCAGCTGCTCAAGGCCAAGGGCGTGGGCTTCGTCAAGATCGCCCTCGCGGACATCGCCCCCGACGACCACGTGCGCGTGATGGGCACGGTCGACCGTTCGGGTGTGGGCGGACCCACCTACACCGCCGAGCGCGTCATCATGCGCCATCTGGTGCCGCCGGAGGGGATCAAGTTCTTCGCCTTCCGCGGGCGGGTGGTCTCGGTGGACGCGGCCGGCAGCAAGCTCGTCGCCCACCTGCACCTGGTCACGCGGGCGCTGTGGCAGGCGCTCGAGACCGACTTCGGCTTCACCGTCGGCCCGAAGGCACGCATCGTGCAGTGGGTCGACGGCGCGCCGGTCGTGATCACCCTGGCCGACGTGGCCGCCGGCGACACCGTGCTGGCCAAGGGTCACATCGACCGGACCGATCCAGCCAACCCGGTCTTCATCATCCACTGGATGAGGGTCTGGAAGGCGGCGCCGACGCTGTAGAGCGGCTGGCGCCACCGAGGGCTCCCACAGCGTCCGGCTCAGGCGGAAGATCAGGCACGACGCGTCAACGGGGCGGGGGCGAGGCCGTACGGCCCCGCCCCCGCCCCGTTCCTGCCACAGGCCGCTGCGGTACGCGCGGTCGGCCCGCCGTCTCCTGCGAGGAGCAGCGGGACCGCCGGCGGACGCACGGGTCGGCGATGCGCCCGTAGGGGGCCACCCGTCGCGAAAGGGGGCACGTCATTGGGGAATCGGCACCGCCGGGGGTTCGCTGTGGATCACGTTGGCTCATCTCGCATTACGCGGTACCCTAGCGTGGACTTGGAAGCGTGCGGCGACCGGATCCGCGCTCGGGGAGGGAGGCAGCGAGCCCCTTGGATTGGTTCAAGTCCGACAAGACGGAGCATACGATCCTCGCGACGGCGTGGGTCGTGCCGGAGCCGAGCCGTTGCGTCCAATGCGGGGTCTGCTCGTTCAACTGCCCGATGGGGATCGACGTGCGCCGGTACGTGTGGCGGGGCGAACCGGTGAAGGACCGCCACTGCCTGACCTGCGGCGAGTGCGTGAACCGCTGTCCCCGCAGGCTGCTGGCCTTCGAACCGATCAGGTCCCCAGGAACCCCCCAGCCGAATGCGACGGTCCTTTAGCATGGCTCGACGTCATGTCTTGATCGGCAGCGGGCCGGCCGCCATCGCGGCCGCGGAGACGATCCGGAGCCGCGACGATCAGGCCGAGATCGTGATCGTCGGCGCCGAGCCCCACGGGTACTACTCGCGCCCGGGTCTCGCCTACTACCTGGCGAAGGAGGTGCCCGAGGAAAGGCTCTTTCCCTTCACGCCCCAGGACTTCGCCCGCCTGAACGTCCAGTTGCTCCTCGAACGCGCGGTCCACCTCGACCCCCCCGCGCACCGGGTGACCATGGAGGGTGGCCGAGAGCTCCCCTACGATCGCCTGCTGGTCGCCACGGGTTCCAGGGCGATCCCAGCCAAGGTGCCGGGCGCCGACCTGGACGGCGTGGTCAAGCTCGACGACATGGACGATGCCCGCGATCTGATCCGAAGAAGCCGCCACGCCAAGGCGGCGGTGGTCGTCGGAGGCGGGATCACCGCCCTCGAGATCGCTGAAGGCCTGAGTGCTCGTCGGGTGCACGTCCACTACTTCATGCGCAAGGGCCGCTACTGGAGCAGCGTCCTCTCGGAGTCCGAATCGCGCATGATCGAGCAGGGACTTCGCGCTCGCGGCGTGCAGATCCACGACTTCACCGAGCTTGCAGGGATCCTTGGCAGGCAAGGCCGGGTCGTCGGCGTCGAGACTGGTGACGGCACGCAGATCCCCTGCGATCTCGTGGCCATGGCGCTTGGTGTCCGTCCCCAGAAGGAACTGGCCGACGAGGCCGGGCTCGACTGCGAGCGCGGGATCCTGGTCAACGAGCACCTGCGTTCGAGTGACGAGCACATCTTCGCGGCGGGCGACATCGCCGAGGTACGCGAGACTCTCACCGACCGGCGTACCCTCGAGGTGCTGTGGAGCTCGGCCCTGGCCAAAGGCCGCATCGCCGGCCTCAACATGGCCTCGGACTCCACGCACGCCTACGACACGGGCACGCCCCTCAACGTCACCAGGCTGGCCGGCTTCAAGGTCACGATCATCGGTTCCGTCGGCAGCGGCAAAGACTCCGACCGGCAAAGCCCCGCCCGTGGCGAGAGCGAGACCTGGGAGGAGCTGGGCGAGGCGGTCGCCGTGGAGTCGCAGAGCGGCGAAACCCACATCCGGCTCGCCCTGGGAGAGAGCACAATAGCGGGCGCCGTCGTGATGGGAGACCAGGAGATCTCATTCCCCCTTCATGAGATCATCGCGGCGCGCGCCGACGTCAGTGACATCCGGGCGAGCCTTCAGGAGCCGGCGGCTCCGGTAGCCGAGATCGTGCGGGAGTTCTGGCCGGGATCGAGGACGCGCCTTGTCTAGGCGTTCAGGGAAGCGCCGGCACACGTTCGGGGCGGTCCCGGCCGCAGCAGTCTCCTGGCTCGGGCGATATCGGGAGCTCTGGTACGCGCTCGGGGCGATCGTCGTGGTCACGGCATTCTATCTGCTCGCGTATCGACAGGCGGGCAGGTTCCCCTCGGCGTCCAGTCTCGCGGGTCACGGGATCGGCATCCTGGGCTTCATCCTCATGCTGATGACCGCGACCCTCTACTCGATCCGCAAGCGGCTGACCGATGCCCGCTGGGGGAGCATGGCAGCCTGGCTCAGATTCCATATGGTCACGGGGTTGGTCGGCCCCTACATGGTCTTGCTCCACACCAGCATGCGGTTCCGGGGATTGGCAGGCGTGGCCATGCTCCTGACCGTCGTCGTCGTGATCAGCGGCCTGGTCGGCCGGTACATCTACACCGCCGTGCCCCGCGTCATCGAAGGCGCCGAGCCCGACGTCGACCCGCTCGATCACCCGGTTGCGCGATCCGAAGTGTCGTCGATGGCCTCGGCCGATCTGGCGATAGCCCCGGCCGTCGCCCTGGACCCGTCCCCCATCGGGAGTGGCCAGCCCTGGGGGGCGCAGGCTGCCCCGGCTGGGCGGCGGTCTCTGGACCGGCGTCTTGATCGCCTCGCGGCGCGGAGGCGGGCGCTAGCGGTCTGGCGTTCCCTCCATCTCCCCCTCACCTGGGCGCTCTTCGTCGCTGCCTTCGTGCACGCGGCCGGGGCCCTCTACTACTCGATCGGGCGATAGGAGACGTGGTGCGACTGTGAAGGATCGACCGCGCTTCCTGTCCGGCATGCGAGTGGTGGCCGCCGTGGTCACCCTCCTGGGCATCGGGGTGTGGATCCTGATCCAGGGCCCGGCCCTGTTCAGCCCAGGCCCCCTGAATGCGCAGGCCAAGACCCAGGCGCTGGGAGGTGTCACCAGTCATGCTCAGCTGGCCGGTCGATGCGGCGCCTGTCACGCCGCTCCCTGGAGCTCCCAGACCATGGCCGACCGCTGCAACGCCTGCCACACAGACGTCAGAACCCAGATTCAGGGCCACAGCGGGATCCACGGCGGTCTGGTAGGCGCGATGTCATCCCCCACCTGCGGCGTCTGCCATTCGGAGCACCTCGGACCCAACGGCGCGCTCACGGCCAACTTCGACCACAACGCCTTCCCGTTCAAGCTGACTGGCGCGCACGCCAGGGTGGCGTGCCAGCTCTGCCACACCACCGCCACGTCCCTCCAAGACCTGCGCAACACGCCTCAGGACTGCTACTCCTGCCACGCGAACGTCGACAAGCACTCTGGGACCTTCGGGAAGCTGTGCGGGCAGTGCCACAACACGACCACCTGGGCCAACGCGAAGTTCGACCACACCGTCTTCCCGCTCAACCACGGCAGCAACCAGCAGACGGCCACGTGCACGACGTGCCATCCGAACGGCTTCAGCACCTACACATGCCTTGGGTGCCACTTCCACACCCCGGCCCGAGTCCAGTCCGACCACGAGGGGAAGAGCCTCGCCGCGCTGGCTGACTGCATCCACTGCCATCCCGGCGGGCGGGGAGCGGGCAACTAGGACTCTCAGCCTGACTCCGACCGGCAAGCCCAGCCGGTGACTCGCGGCGCCTCACCTGGCCACAATCCACCCCCTGCGGAGAGCCGTGAATCCGGAGCGCTCCTCCGGAGGCGAGGCGCCCGACCCCCTACCTCCGCAGGAACTCCGCCATGGTCGCCGCCCGCGCGTCGTTCGCCGCGAGCGGCTTGAGCCCCCAGTCCGCCTCGATCGTGTGCAGCAGCGAGTAGTGGTCGTAGGGCCGTGCCGACCGGTACCCGGTCCGCGCCCCGCTGCCGGCGAAGATCGTGGCCACGTGGTTGTCGGTGTCGCTGCCCTCGTCCCACGTGATCACGAGCAGCGAGGGGGACGAGGTGAACGCGGGCGAGCCGAGTATCTGCGGCACCTCCTTCGCCAGCCACGCGTCGCCGGTCGAGACCGGGCAGTCGTGCATGTCGCTGCACATGTTGGGAGTGATGAAGGCGAAGTCGGGCGTAGTCTTCGCCGATTGCAGGTCGGTGGCAAGCTGCGTGAACGGCACGACGTGACTGTCGCGTCGCGCCGCGTTGTCGAGGATGTCGGTGTAGTAGAGGAACGGGATGTGCTTGACCGCGTAGAGCGAGCCGGCGTTCGAGCTGTAGCCCGGCGATGGCATGCTCTCGCCGTAGAGCTTCCAGGTGCGGCCCGACGCCTCCATGCGGTCGGCCAGGTTCGCCACGTCCACTGCGTACCCGGCCGTCGGCGGGTTGCGGTCGTCGGTGATTCCCTGCGTGGAACCGCTCGTGAGCGCGATGTAGTTGGGCAGGCTGGGATGGGTGATCGCCGAGTAGTCGGCGGCCAGCGAGTAATGGGCTGCCAGCCCGTTGATGAACGGTGCCTGCGTGTTGCCGATGATCTCGCTCGTCGAGTGGTTCTCCATGACGATCACGAAGATGTGCGCGAGCGGTGGAAGGCCGCCCGTCGTGGCGGCGGAGGACGACGCTGTGGGCGAGGGCGAGGATGAGGGGATCGGCGTCGACGGCTGAGCCGTCGACGCCGCCCCCGATCCCGATCCGCAGCCCGCCACGGCGAGAAGCGCCAGCAGCGCGGCCGCGACCCACACGTGCGTCGGGGCCGCGAAGCCGGCGCGGCGCCGGGCGCACGCGAACGTTCTGGTCATGACCTCGTCGGGGCTCACGATGGGTCCGACTTGCCCAGTACGGGCGATGCCCAGACCGTTGGGCCGCCGTGACCGGCCGCCCGCCGTCTACTGCGGCTCGGCGACGATCTCCCGCATCTCTGCGTCGATCGTCACACCCCAGCGCGAGAACTCTTCGAAGAAGCGTTCCGGCGGCACGATCTGCTCGGGGGCGAACACGCCGGGGCCGGCGATCTCGCCCGCGGCCATCATCTTGGCGACGATCGCCGGCGGGATGCCGGTGTCGACGTCGCCGCCGCCGGCGCCGTACCGCTTGTTGGCCGGAATGACCGCGCGAACGCGCCACTCGACGCGCCGCCCGTCCTTGCGGCCGCGCACCACGCCGATCAGGTAGTCGACGTCGTCCATCACCGTGTCGGCCGTCGGCCGCGGGATCCTGCTCGCTGCCGCGAGCAGGGTATCCCGCGGCCGCATCTTCTGTCCCGCCACCTCGATCTCGTCCTTGCTGGTGAGGCCGATCTTCACCAGGAATCGCATCTGCTCGGTGAACTCGGCGGGCAGCGAGAGCTTGAACGTGGCGCTGTTCAGGCCCTGGGCACCCCACGTGTGCACGAAGGTGATCGGCTCGGAGTGGATGGTGTGGTGGGCCTCGAGCATGCCGGCCGGCTGGCCGAAGTCGATGAGCTCGGGACGATCGCCGCCCTTGATGGTCTCATCCCAGGCGCCGTCGATGAACTGCGGGCAGGGCACGCTGAACTCGTCGCACAGCGTCTCGAGCGAGTACGGCGGCACCCAGCCCTCGTAGGCGCTCCAGTCGGTGTGGTCGACGTTGCCGCAGAGGGCGTGCGCCTCCTCGATCGTGTCGAGCCGTGAGGCGCCGTACGCCGCCAGGATGTTGGTCACGCCGGGGGCCCCGCCCATGCAGATGACCGCCGTCACGCCGGCCTTCTTGAACTCGTCGTCGAGGCTGAGCTGCTGCTTCGAGATGTGGAAGAGCCCGCCGAGGTCGGTGTAGTGGACCCCGGCCGCCGCCGCGGCGTGCATCACGTCGATGTTCCAGAAGTGCTGCGTGCAGTTGATCATCGCGTCGCAGCCGGCGATGACGCCCTTCACGCTCTCCTGGTCGCGGGCGTCGACGAAGGCGGCGACGGCCTTGCCGCCGCCTTGGGCGGCAGCCACCGCCGCCGCCTGCTGCTCCGAGTAGTCGGCGACGACGATCGCCTCGACTTCGGGGCTGATGCCGAGCTCCTGCACCGCCCACCTGCCCATCGCTCCGGCTCCGACGACGGCGATCTTCATGGCTGGCCTCCTCGTGGCTCTTCCGCCTGCGTGGCGTGTGGATGTCCCCTATGGATCACGTCTATCAGACAGCCTGCTTCGCACCCCCGCTGCACGCCGGTTGCATCAGGCCAGCGACAACTGCCGCCGCGCCTCGTCGGCCGTCGCGACGTCGCGCCCCATCTCCCCCGCCATCCTGACCACCCGCGAGACGAGCTGCGCGTTGCTCTCGGCGAGCACGCCACGCGAATAGTAGATGTTGTCCTCGAGGCCGACGCGGACGTGCCCGCCCATCGCCATGGCCAGCGCCGTCATGGGCAGCTGCGCCTTGCCGATGCCGATCACCGACCAGGTCGAACCGGCCGGCATCGTTGCGACGAGGAAGGCGAGCGAGCGGCCGGTCGCCGGCATGCCGTAGGCGGTGCCCAGGACGAACTGGAAGTGGAGCGGCTGGCGCAGCAGTCCCTGCTGCGCCAGCCGCTCGCAGGTCGCCACCATGCCCGCCTCGAAGCACTCGAGCTCCGGTTTGATGCCCAGCTCGAGACAGCGGCGAGCCAGCGTCTCGACGAACTCGGGCGGATTGAGGAAGACGCCGGCCGGCGTGTTCACCGAGCCGGCGTCGAGTGACGCCATCTCCGGCCTCAGGACGAGCGGCGCGAGGCGCTCCTCGGTCGGCAGGTTGCGCCCCGGGATGCCGCTCGTCGTGAGGCACAGGATGGCATCGGTCTCTCCCTGCAGCCCGTCGACGACCTCGCGGAACAGGCCCACGTCCTGCGAGCCCCGACCCGTCTTCGGATCGCGCACGTGGACGTGAAGGACGGCCGCGCCGGCCTGCCACGCCTCCACACCCGACGCGACGATCTCGTCGGGGGTGATCGGGATGTACGGCGTCTGGTCCTTGCTTATGCGCGAGCCGGTGAGGGCGGCTGAGACGATGAGCTCGTCCATCTCAGCCGCCCCGACCGCCGGGTCGCACGCCGCCTGTCGGCGGCCGGGTCGCGAACGCGTTCCTGTCGGGCTTCTTCATCGCGCCGGTATCGTACGACGGGCGAGCGGGCGACGGCGAGAGTTGCGGCGCGCAACGGTTTCCCGTGAGCGACCGCCGGACAGGTAGGCCCCGTCCGTACGTGCGCAGACGAAAGGAGTGCGTCGTGGAGAGGCCTGGAAGAGTGATCGGCGGCCTGGCCGGACTGTTGCTCGTGGCGGCCGCGGTGGTGGCGGCGATCGCGGCGCTCGTCATCATCGTCATGACCGCTATGGCCGCGATCGCCGCCGTCGCGGCCGCGCTGGTGGCCTACTTCAAGCGTGAGAAGTGGACGCTGCCGGCGTATCGGTGGGCGCGTGAACAGACCAGCAAACGAGGCTTTGTCCCGTGGTCCGCGAGCGGCCGCGAGTCGGGCGAAGAGGAGCCCTTCGCCGACGACCCCGCGGTCGCCGAGTAGCCGGACCGCCACACCGTCTGCCCCGGTGCGGCGAGACGACGGGGCGCCGTGATGACCTCTCCCCTCACGGCGCCGGGATCGAGTGCGTCAGCGTCACCGGGCCCAGCAGCCGCGACTCGTAGAACCGCGACGGCGTGCCACTCGCGATGACGCGGCTCACCTCGGGGTCCGCCCCGATGGCGCGCGGCGCGATGCCGAAGCGGGGCACGTCCACGCCGCTGTTGACCACGTCGGTCGGATTCGGCGATGCGATCGCGCCCGGCCCGAAGAACTGTGCCTGCCAGCGCCAGGTCGTGGTGAGCGCCGCCCGCCACTTGTCCAGCGTGCCGTAGCCCCAGTCCTGCCCCTCCTCGGCCATCACGTCGGCGATCCGCGTGTTGTAGGTGCAGTAATCGAGCGTGACCTTCTTCTGGATGTGCGACTGCGGTGCCGGCGCCGTCCCAAGGCCGTCGCCGTCGTTCGCCGACTGCAGCGAGTGGGACAGGGCGGCATCGAAGCTCAGCGGGTTCGCAGGGTCGAACGGCCAGGCCAGCGTCGCCGTGTCGGCCGCCATCGCACCACCGCAAAACCGTTCGCCGGGTCGCGCGCACGAGCGGCACGACGACACGGAGACCTCGCCGGTCGTGGCGTCGCCAGCAGCTCGCGGCGCTGCCTCGGGAAGGAATCGCCGGCCGCCGGCGTCGTTCTGGATGTAGGCACAACAATCGTCGAACCAGAAAGGTCGAGCGATGAAACGATTCCTCATCTCCGCCGCCGCCGTGGCGATCATGGTCACCATCGCGGCTTGCGGTTCCAAAGCTGTCGGCGGCACGTCGTCGGCGACCGGCATGGCGACCGTCAACGGCAAGTCGATCAACGGCCAGACGGTCCTGGTCGACTCCTCCGGTCTCCCGTTGTACGCCAACAACAAGGAAGCGACGGGCATGGTCAAGTGCGACGGCGCCTGCGCCTCCATCTGGATCCCCCTGACCGCCGACAAGGGCAAGCCGACCGAGACCGGCGTTTCGGGCAAGCTCGGCGAGATCACCCGGCCCGACGGCAGCCGCCAGGTGACGTTCAACGGCGAGCCCGTGTACACGTTCTACGCGGATCATGCGGGACAGGTGACCGGCGACGGGTTCCACGACGCGTTCAACGGCCAGAGCTTCACGTGGCATGTGGAACGTAGCGGGACGACCGCGGCCGCGGCTGGCGGCTCCGGAGGGACCCTCAACACCGCCAAGTCCAGCGGCGTCACGAGCCGCTACTAGCGATGACCGCGCGCCGGGCCGCGGAGGGCGATGCCCCGAGGCAGGGGCGACGGGCGGCGCCGGGCGGGCGGCCCGCGAAAGCGGGCCTGCCCCCGGCGCCGCCCCGGCGTGCAGGCGCCCTCCGGGCCGCCGGGCCGCCGGCGGAGGCCGGCGGCCGGGCGGCGCCGTCAACAGCGGCCCGCGTGAGCGCACGCATGAGGTGGTATCACCAAGACCATGAGCTACCCAGGAACCATGAGTGATCCGGCACCGCACCTGACCGACCGCGAGATGGCCGATCTCTGCGCCTTCGCCGACGGCAGCCTGCCGGCCGAGCGCCGGCCCGAGGTCGAGGCCCGTATCGCCGCTTCTCCCGCACTGCTGGCGCTCGTCGAGCGTCAGCAGTGCGCCGTCGCGGCGACACGGGCCCTTCCCGACGAACCGGTGCCGCCGTCGCTGGCCGACGCGGTCGCCACGGCCGGTCATGCGCGCTCGCCCGCCGCCGCGCGCTCACGTCGCCGCTCGTGGCGGCTCGGCTTCGGCCTCGCCGCCGCGGCTACGCTCGCAGCGGTGGTGGCGGTCGTGCTGGTCCTTGCCGTCGGCCCAGGGTCGAACGGCCCTTCGGTGGCCGACGTCGCGCGACTGTCGACCTTGCCGCCGAACGGTCCCGCGCCGGCGCGCGCGGGGACCGCCGGGACCGAGCTCGCGGCCGACGTCCAAGGCGTCACCTTCCCGGACCTGTCCGCGACCTACGGCTGGCGGGCGGCGGGGGTGCGCGACGGCAGCGTGGGCGGGCGCGACGCCACGGTCGTCTACTACGACCGGGCCGGCGACCGGATCGCGTACGCGATCGTCGCCGGCCCCGGCCTGTCGTCTCCGCGTGGGGGCCAGACCGTGACCGTGGACGGCGTCCCGTACCAGACCTTGACGCTGGGCGGCCGACCCGCCGTGACCTGGCGGCGCGGCGGGCACACCTGCGTGCTGACCGGGTCCGCGCCTGTGCACGAATTGCTGACGCTCGCGGCCTGGTCGACCGCGAGCGGCGGGACGATCATCCGCTAGGATCCCGCTCCGGTTCGAGCCGCCGGGCCACGCGGTCCCGGCCCCGGAAGAGCCTGCTGGTCACCGTGCCCTCGGGCACGCCCAGGACGCGCGCCGCCTCCTGGTACGAGAGACCGCTGACGTCGACGGCGACGAGCGCGTCGCGGTACTCGTCGGGCAGCTCGGCGATCGCCGTGTAGACCTCGGCCGCCTCCGTCGCCCTGGCGGGATCGTCGCTCGCCGGCGCGCGAAGGGGAGCGTCGTCGTCGAAGGGCGCCGTCTGGGGACGCCTGCCCGCCGCCCGCCGCTGGCTCACGAGCGTGTTGTGCATGGCCCGCATCAGGTACCCCACCTCGTCCTCGTCGCGCAGCCAGCGTGGCCGCTCCAGTACGCGGGCGCACGTCTCCTGCACCAGGTCCTCGGCGTCCGCGCGAGATCCAGTCCACGCGCGGGCGGCGCGCAACAGGCGCGGCAGGTGCTCGACGACCCGGTCGGGATCGAGCCGGCGTGGGACCAGCGACCGGGCTACTTGCCTTCCTCAACCTCATAGATCTCGTCGGCGACGAGACCGTGAGCTTCGCGATGGACCTCGGCCGCGTCCTCGGACGTCGGCGCTTCCACCAGGCAGAAGATCCGGCCGGCCTTCTCGTCGACCCAGTACTGCTTGTAGTCGACGCCGCGGTCCTTCTGCGTGACTACGTCTTTGCGGTGTGCTTCGGCCACGTCGTCGAGCGTCACTCCGCCGTCCATCTTGTGGATATCCATGTACAAGGGCACGGTCGCCTCCCGGTTCTGTCGTGATGATGCTGCGCGCTGGCGCAGTGGGTGGTGGCTTCCACCCGGACTTCCGCGCGAAACCGATGGCCGCCGGCCCCCGTGCCGCGAGGCCGACCGGCGAGGGCCTCAAGCCGTGGCCGCCCCGCGGACCTTCCGGGCACAGTCGATCATCGCGGCGAGGCTGCGTTCGACGTCCTCGTCCCTCGTCGCCCACGACGAGAAGCTCACGCGCATCGCCGCACGCCCCTGCCAGACCGTGCCGCCGGCCCAGCAGGCGCCGTCCCTCTGGACGGCCGTGACGACACGCCGGGTCGTCTCCTCGTCGCCGAACGAGACCAGCACCTGGTTCAGCACCACGTCGTTCAGGACCTCGTAGCCCGCCTCCCGCAGCCCCTCGGCCAGGCGCTGGGCGTGCCGGCAACACCGCTCGACGAGCTCGGCCACACCCGACGCGCCGAGCGTGCGCAGCGCCGCCCACACCTCGACCCCGCGCGCGCGCCGCGACAGCTCAGGCGTGTAGAAGCTGGGTTCGCGCGCGCCGTCGGTCGGCAGATAGGCCGCGCTCACCGACATCGCGGCCGGCAGGAGGCCGGGCTCGCGCACGAAGGCCAGGCCGCTGTCGTAGGGCACGTTGAGCCACTTGTGCGCGTCCGTCGCCCACGAGTCGGCCTCCGGCAGGCCCGCGACGAGCCCCGCCAGCGACGGCGAGGCTGCGGCCCAGAGGCCGAACGCGCCGTCGACGTGGACCCAGACGCCCTGCTCGTGGGCGCCAGCCGCGATCTCACCCAGGGGATCGATGGCGCCCGTGTTGACGTTGCCCGCCTGCACGCAGAGGATGGCGGGCGGTTCCAGGCGCGGTAAGAGCTCGGCGCGCATCCTGCCCTGTCCATCGACGGGAACGCGCACGACGCGGTCGCGCCCGAGACCGAGCATGCCCAGGGCCTTGAACAGAGAGGGATGCGCCTCATCGCCGACGACCACCGTGATCGGCGGCGCGCCGAACAGCCCGTCCGACTCGACGTCCCAGCCCTCGCGCGCGAGCACGTCGTGGCGCGCCGCCGCCAGCGCGACGAAGTTCGCCACGGTGGCGCCGGTGACGAAGGCGACGTCGGACGAGGCCGGCAGGCCGAGGAGCTCGAGCAGCCAGCGTCGCGCGACGGACTCGAGCGTGGCCCCGATCGGCGACGCGACGACCAGGCCGGCCGGCTGGTCCCAGGCGGCGGCGAGCCAGTTCGCCGCCACGGTCACCGGCAGTGAGCCGCCGATGACGAAGCCGAAGAAGCGCCGGCCGGCCGTGCCCAGGGTCGCCGGCGACCCGACCTCGTCGAGGAGCGCCAGGGTCTCGCGCGGATCGACGGGCCGACGCGGCAGCGGTTCGTCGAGCCGCGTCAGCCCGTCGAGCGCCTGGTCCGAGGGCGCGACCGCACGCTCCTGAAGCTCCTCGAGGTATCGCGACGCACGCTGCGCCGCCTCCAGCAGCAGACTCGTCCACGGCCGGCATCTGTCTCCCTTCTCGGAACGGGCTCGAGCTCGCGCCCGCCTGACGACTCCGCACGGGCTCACGTCGTGCTGAGGTGGTTGCCCCCCGTCCCGAGCGCGGTAACCGTTGTCATCGCCGACGACGGCCCGGGCTGCCGGAGCCTCAGGACGGCTGGCGTCGCAGGTCGGCCACGACCCGCACCGTCAGCTGCCTGATCGACTGAAGGACGACGTCGGCCAGGGCCAGCGCTTCCGGAGCCGGAGGGAACCGCGGAGTGGGCACGGCGACGACGGCGAGCCCGGCATCGTGCGCCGCCCGCAGGCCGTTCGTCGAGTCCTCGATCGCCACCGCGCAGGCGCAGGAGACGCCGAGGCGGTCGCAGGCCTCGAGGTACACGTCGGGCGCCGGTTTGCCCACGCCGACGTCGTCGGAGGACGACCCAGGCGCTGAAGTCGTCGGCGAGCCCGGTCGCTCGCAGCACCCAGTCGATCAGCTCGGGCGGCGACGACGAGGCGAGGCCCAGCCGGTAGGCGCGCGCGAGGCCGTGCACGGCCTCGCGCGCGCCCTCGACCAGCGGCACGTCCCGCTCGTAGCGCTCTCGCATGAGCGCCACGACGCCGGCGATGATCTCCGTCTCCGGCTGCGGCACGGCGAAGCGCTCCTTGATGTGATGCGCCCACTGCCACGAGTCGGCGCCCATCACGGCACGCTGGTCCTCCTCGGTCCAGTCTCCGCCGTACCGCTTCGAGAAGGCGGCCCGGGCCGCGTGCCAAGCCTCCTCCGAGTCGAGGATGACGCCGTCCAGGTCGAAGATCGCCGAGCTGATCGCCATGCCGGACGTAGGTTACCCGCGGCCCCCCGACCGGCACGCCAAGCCACCGATGCCGGGCCCCCTCAGCGCACGGTCAGCGTGCGGCTCGCCGCCCGCAGCTGCGGGTTGCCGGCCGCATCGACGGCGTAGACCGTGAACCTGTAGCGGCCCTTGGCCAGCTTGCAGCGGAACCTCGCCCGGTAGGTGGTCAGCGGGTCGGCCGTCTTGGTGCCGGGGTGCAGGGTGGCCACGAGCTTGTTGTGGCGGTCGCGCAGCTTGATCGTCACCGTCACGCTGCCGGCGCTCGGGGCCAGGTCCCCGACGCGGTACTTGAGGCTCGCCACCTTGCCGCGCCTGACGCTGGCCGCGGCCGGGGCTTTGGTGGTCGGGCGCACGGTGTCGAGGTTGACGGTCAGCGTCTTGGCCGTCTCGGTGTGGCCCAGCGCGTCGATCGAGTAGTACTCGACGGCGTGGGGCCCGTCGAGCGCATGGGTGGCCGTGTCGGCGGCCACCGTCAGGCTGCTGCCCGGCGTCCAGGTCAGGCCGGCGTCGGTCGAGTAGGCGGTCAGGGCCGGGCCGCCGCTCATGCCGGCGCCGGCGTCGTGGGGCGTGAGGGTGATGGTGACGTCGCGCCCATACCAGCCGCTGGCCCGCGACGGTACGGTCGAGACGGCGGTGTCGGGGGGCAGGGTGTCGATGCGCGCCTCACAGGTCTGCGCAGAAGCCACGTTGCCGATGCTGTCGGTCGAGCGGTAGGAGATGATCGTGACGCCGTCGGTCGTGTGGCCCACCGGGTCTGCCGCGACCGTCGCCACGGTGCCGGTCGTCCAGTGAGCGCCGCCGTCGGTCGAGTACTCGGTCCTCGCCAGGCCGCCGCTCATGCCCGAGCCGGCGTCGAGCGCACTGAACGTGACGCTGACGTCGGAGTCGTGCCACGCCGCATCGGCGCCCGAGGGCGTCGTCGCCGGAGCCGTGGTGTCGATCAGCACGGTGGCGGTCGGCGCCGGCGTCTCGGTGTTGCCGGCCGCGTCGGTCGAGCGCCAGGTGACCGTGTTGGAACCGTCGGTCGAGTGCAGGGCGGCGTCGGCGTGGACGGTCACGCTCGTGCCGGTGGACCAGCTCGCGCCGCCATTGGTCGAGTACTCCGTCTTGGCCGGGCCGCCGCTCATGCCGGCGGGGCCGGCGTCCACGGGCGTGAGGGTCAGGCCGACGTCGGTCTTGTGCCAGAGGGCGTCGGCCCCGCTCACGCCCGTCGTCGGCGCCTGGGTGTCGACGTTCACGGTCGTCGACCTGGTCGTCTCGGCGTTGCCGACGGCGTCGGTCGAGTAGTAGGAGATCGTGTGGACGCCGTCGGCCGTATGGCCGACGGCGTCGACGTGCACGGTCGCGCTCGTGCCGGCCGTCCAGTGCGCGCCGCCGTCGGTCGAATACCAGGTCCCGGCAGAGCCGCCGCTCATGCCCGAGCCGCCGTCCGTGGGCGTGAAGGTCACGGTCGTGTCGGCGTTGTGCCAGGTCGATCCGCCCCCGGTCTGCGCGGTCACCGGCGGCGCCGTGTCCATATTGACGGTGGTCGTCTTGGTCGCCTCGAGGTTGCCGATAGCGTCGGTCGAGCGGTAGCTGATCGTGTGGACGCCGTCGGTCGTGTGGCCGGTGGCGTCGGCCGTGATGGTCAGGCTCGCGCCGGTCGTCCACGTCGTGCCGCCGTTGGTGGAGTACTCGGTCTTGGCCGAACCGCCGCTCATGCCCGACCCGCCGTCGGTGGGGCTGAAGGTCACGGTCGTGTCGACCTTGCGCCACGCCGGGCCGCCTCCCGACTGGCCGGTCGTCGGCGCCGTCGCGTCGAGGGTGATCGAGTCGGACTGCGCATAGACGTTGGCGGAGGCGTCCTCGTACTGCGCCTCGACGGTCCGCGGGCCGTCGGCCCCAGCCGCGAGCGTCCAGCTCTTGGTAGCCGAGTAGGACTGCCACGCCGGCCATGCGTCGCCCTGGTTGCGGAACCGCATCTGCGTGGCGCCGACGATCGCCGAGGCAAGGGTCACCGCGGTGCTCTTCGTGTAGGCGGCATCGCCGTTGACGACCATCGTGCCGCTCATCGGCACGAAGACGCCGTAGATCCAGGCGATGCCGGCGGCGTCACCCGGGTCGAGGCTGCGCTTCTGCACCCCGCTGCTGCCGTACCCGTACATGACCTTGCTCGTGTCCCTGGGGCCGTAGAGGTCGCGCAGATTGAGCGTGTGACCCAGCTCGTGCGTGGCGATCGACTGGATGTCGTAGCTGCCGCTCGTGCCGTCGCTCCAGGTGTAGTCGTCGTTGAATTCGATGTCGGCCTCGGTCAGCGTCGAGCCCGAGTACCAGTAGGTCGCCTGGGCCAGCACGCCGGACGGCAGGCCGGTCCCCCAGAGGATGTCGTTGTGCCCGTCCAGGGCCTTCGCGGTGGTCGAGCACAGGCCTCCGTCGGTGAAGGCGAACTTCGAGTCGCCGTTCCAGGTCGAGGCGCCGGCGTCGACGAGCGCTTCCTCGCCGGCGGTGTCCGGCGTGTTGGGATCGACGCGGTACGTCATCCCCAGGCCGCTCCACTTGGTGCCGCCGTAACCGAACGGGACCGAGAAGCCGTCGTAGCCGGGGCCGAGGTTGCTGGAGCCGTCGAGGACCGACACGGGGCCGCTCCCCGACGATGCGGGATACCCGTTGACCGTCGCGACGGGGACGGTACAGACGATCTGCGTATCGCTCCACGACGTGACCGGTCCCTGGATCGTGTCGTTGCCGTCGTAGTAGAAGTTGACCTGGCCGATCCCCTGCGTGGCCCCGAAGCCGGTGCCGGTCAGCGTCACCTGCGTGCCGGTACCGGCCGAGGCCGACGCCGGCGAGATGTTCGTGATCGTCGGCAGCGCACCGTTCTTCTTGGTCAGGAGGACGTTGTCGACGTAGGCGCCCTCGGCGACGGAGCCCGAGTTGGAGATGAACTCGAAGCCGACCCACACCTGGGGCTGGCCGAGGAAGCTCTGGCTCGAGAAGTTGCCCAGGTCCATGGTCTCGTGCAGCCAGCCCCCCGAGGTGAACCACTGCCATCCCATCTCCGTGAAGTTGGAGCCGTCGGTCGAGAAGCCGAAGGCGAACCAGTCGCCGCTCGACAGGTCCAACCAGGTGTCGAAGACCAGCGAGGCCGAGGTGGCGTCGCTCAGGTCGAAGGGGCCAGCGACCATCCAGCTGTCCATGTTGCTGGCGTACGGTCCCGGGGCCGGGATCGAGCTCTGGGCGCAGTAGGCCGAGTACGAGCCGTTGCCGGGACGATAGGTGGAGCGGCCCCAGGTGGGTGAGCCCGACGTCGTCCAGCCGGTCATGCCCGATTCGAAGCCGCTGTTGAGGAGGGTGACGGTGGCATCGGCGTCGACGCCGCGGGAGGCCGGCACGGGCGGCAGCCCAAGAGCCGGCTGCGGCAGCGTCGCCTCACCGGCGGGTTGCGGCAGCTTGCTCGCCGGCAGGCCGGCGGCGGCGCGGCGGATGACGCCCTCGGCGGCGCGCAAGGGCGCGCCGCCGAGGGCGGGCACCGCGCCGCCCACGACCGGCAGCGTCCCCTCGCTCCAGCCGACGATCCGGCGCCGAGCGTCGAGGAACAGGATGTACCGCGCGCCCGGAGTCAGGACCGGCACGTCTTCGACGACCTCGCGCACGCCGCCGAGGGACCCGCCGGGCAGGTGCAGCGTGAGCGTCGCCGGCGCGGCGCCCTTCAGCACGTCCACGACGCGCAGCCTCGTGTCGGTGACGATCGTGCCCCGCCCGCGGCCTGCGACATGCCGCGGCGCCGATGCCTGCACGCGCGCGACGACGATGGTGTGCGCCATGGTGCTGAGCTTGGGCACGGAGAGCTTGACGAGGGTCGCCTGCGCCGATCCGCCGGCTGCCTGCAGGCAGAGGAGAACCAGTGCGGCCGCGACGGCGGCGCGTCGCAGGTGCTTCGACATGTCCGTCTCCCTCTCTCGGTGCGGAACGCTGGCGCCCGGGCCGGGGCGTGCCCCGCCCGTGGCTCGGTCGCACTCTCCCTATCGGCAACCGGCCGCCGCCGCCATACCCCTACGCTCCGCCGCGCCCCACCGAGCTCCCGCTCTCCAGCGAGTGACCGCAACCGTCCGGGCGGGTGCTGTTGTTCGGGTAGACTGTGAGCGTCCGCGGCGGCGATCCGTCGTCCGCAATCGTCGGTGCCCCCCGCGAGGCCCGCGCACCGCTTGGTGGAGAAGCATGCGGAGAACGCGCCGCATACAGGAGGGAGACACCAGACGTCGCGCCTTGGCGCGCGGCCTTCGTTGTCGTTCGCCTCTGATCCTCGTAGCGGCGGCATTGCTCACCGTCGCCGCCCTGGCCGGGCTGCAGTGGTTCATGGCCAGCGGCGCCTTCACGATCATCCCCGAACGGTTCGTGCTGCGCATCGCCAACGATGACTACGTCCATGTCTCCTACCGGATCGTGGAGCTGAAGCGCACCCCGCCGACGATGCCGGTCGTCTACCTGTTCGGCGGGTCCGGCACGATGGAGATGACCCGTAGCGAGAGCGGGCTCGCACAGGCCATCTCCGCCGACGGCGGCGCCAGCGTCGGCGTGGTGAACCTGGCGACCCACAAGGAGAGCATGGGCGAGACGCTCGCTCTCATCGACAACCTGCCACGCGGCCGGGGCCTGCTGGCGATCGGACTTTCGCCGAACCGGCTCATCGCGGCGCCGGACGACGACGCCGGCCAGCTCTCGGGCTCGCCGCTCGCCCTGACGAGCCCACACCTGGCCGCCGTCCTTGCCGGCCGGACATCCCCCGCGAAGCGCCTGCCGGGACAGGTGGCGGGAGCCCTCGACTTCGCACTCTCCTATTTGAACGCGCGTCTCTTCACGAAGACGCCGCACCTGCGGCCCGTCACCTACGAGGACCACTACTACACCGACGGCCCGGTCGCCAGCCCTGAGGTGAAGAAGCGGGGCAGCGCCGTCGAGCTCGCCCGTGAGCGACCGCTCTATGCGGCCAACGTCTCCTACAACCTGTCGGTGCTGGCCGAGTCCATCCGGCTCGGCCGCGAGAAGGGCTACGACGTGGCCTGCTTCGAACAGCCTCTGGGACCCGAAGCCAGCGGGAGAGCGTGGGACTCCTACCTGGCTACGTACCATGCCGACGTCGCCGGGATCCTCCACGAGCTGAAGGTGACCGACGTCGACGTGGAACCGAGAGCCGGGCTGCGTGCCGACGACTTCGCCGACCTGTTCCACCTCGTCGATTCGGGGCGCGACAAATGGACGCCGCCGTTCGCGCACGAAGTCGCACGCATCCTCAAGCGCAGTGGGGAGGTCGCCGGTCCCTAGGCGCCTTGGGGAGCGCCCGGCTTGCGCGCCTCGATCGACGTCAGGACACGGTCTCTCGTCTGCCCGAAGTCGCAGCCCTGAAGAGGGCGTCGACGGCCCTCGCCTGACCTAGTGCGTCATCACGGCCGAGCAGATCATGGGTTTCTCCTCGAACGGCCTTTCCGAACTCTTCCAGCTCGAGCTGATAGGAGTTGGCCTGAGGCATGGGCACGCGTACCGCTGACTTGCCTTGCGGGACCAACGTGAGACCTGGTTCGAGGCAGTGCCATGGATCGGACACGTGGAGGGTGCCTTTGGAGCCGACCACCTCGAGGTGGCTCCTATCAGGGAGGGTGACGCCGCAGTCGAAGTGCGCGAGAGCCCCCGAATCCAGTTCCATGGTCGCGGCGAGATAGACATCGACCCCTGTGGCTCCCAGCACCTGGTGCGCCGTCACGGTCCGGGGTTCACCTGCGAGCAGGCGAGCCGCGTTGACGCAGTAGACACCGACGTCGAGCAGCGACCCGCCGTCCAGAGAAGAGTCGAGACACACATCACCGGGTTCGTCCACCGGCCACGTGAACGACGAAACAACGACGCGAACGTCTCCGATCAAGCCTTCGACGCGGACGATCCGCGCGAGTTCTCTGATCTGCGGATGGTAGCGATACATGAAGCCCTCACTGAGGACGAGCCCGCGTGCGTCCGCTTCAGCGAACGCTTCTTCGACGTCTGTCGGTCGGCGGCTGTACGGCTTCTCGCACAGCACGTGCTTTCCGGCCCGCAACGCCCGAAGGCTCCAAGGATGGTGCAGGCCATTCGGCAAGGGCACGTAGACGGCATCGATAGCATCGTCGGAGAGAAGGTCGTCGTACTTGCCGTATGCCCGACCGATCCCCCATCTCGCCGCGAACGCTTCGCCGCGACGTAGGTCGCGGCTCGCGATGGCGACGATCTCGACGTCCGGGGACAGGGCGGCACCTGCCAACATCCTCTCGTTGATGTGCGCCGTCGAGAGCACTCCCCAGCGCAACGGATCGCTCATGTCGACCGGCCTCCCTGCGAGAGGATCGCCCTCACGCGCGTCGCGGAGCGCGGCGATGTCGAGCACGACCGCCGCGTCACGTGCTGCATGTCAGCCTGCCCGAGTTCCGAAGATACGAAGCGGCATCGTCTCCCAAGGCCGGCGCTCTTCGTCCCCATCTCCCCGGCGTTTCGTCTCGCACATGCAGGCGCCCACGCGCGCGGCCGCCGCAGGGGAGTCAGGACACTGGTCTGGATGGCCGGCGCAAGCGCGCTCGGCCCACTGCTCGACGAACTGATGCTCGCCACGGTGGGACCCCGGGGAAGCCGCTTCCCAGCCGAAGTGCGCGTCGACGGACACAAAGAAGTGCCTGTTTGCAGGGGACAAGCTGGAGGCGGCGACCGGAGTCGAACCGGTGATGGAGGTTTTGCAGACCTCTGCCTTACCACTTGGCTACGCCGCCCCGCGAAGCGGTGGGCGCGGAGCCGGCGAACAGCCGGCGGAGCGCCCCTTCCGTCCGACACAAAAGGCAGACGACAGAGCACGGCGCCCTTGTCCTCTGCCTCTGTGACGAAGGAGTCTGGAGCGGGTGAAGGGGCTCGAACCCTCGACCTTCTGCATGGCAAGCAGACGCTCTAGCCGACTGAGCTACACCCGCGCAGAGGGGCAGTATACCAAACGCCGGCCGGTGGCGGGAATCGTGCTGCTAGAGTGGGCGCGGCGGAGAGGCGACACGCCTCACCGGACGCGCGCGACACGGCAGAAGAGGTGGACGTGGCAGGCGAGCTCGTGATCAGGAGGGGCGGCGTCGAAGACGCCGCCCACATCGCGGCCATCTACAACGAGGCCGTGCTGCACTCGACGGCGACCTTCGACCTCGAACCGGAGACGGTCGAGGCGCGTCGTGGGTGGCTGCAAGCAGCCACGACGCGCCTCTGCCTGGTCGCCGAGCTCGACGGCGAGGTCGTCGGCTGGGGCTCGCTGGTCGAGTGGTCCCCGAGACAGGCCTACGCGCGGACGGCGGAGGCGTCCGTCTACATCGCGCCAGGGACGCAGCGCTCGGGCGTGGGACTGGCGCTGTCCAGGGCGCTGGACGAGGCCGCTCCCGGCCTGGGGCTGCACGCCGTCATCGCCCAGATCTGCGCCGAGAACGCGGGCGGCCTCGTGCTCGCCGAGCGGCTCGGGTTCGAGCGGATCGGCGTGCTGCGGGAGGTCGGGCACAAGTTCGGGCGCACGCTCGACGTGGTCGTGCTCGAGAGGATCGTCGGGGCGGACTGAGGGTCTGAGACCGGCGTCGGGGCGGAGCGCGGGGCGCTCGACCGGCTAGCGCTGCAGGCGGTCGAGCGCCTCGTTGACGAGGGCGTCGGCGGCCGCGTTCTGCTCGCGCGGGATGCTGCGGACCTCGACCTCGTGGAACTCCCCGAGCAGGCGGAGCGCCTGGCCGTGGAAGCTCTCCATCACCTTGTCCTTGACCTTGTACCGGCCGCTCAGCTGACGCACGACCAGCTCGCTGTCGCTGAACACGGTGAGCTTGCGCACGCCGTGGTCGAGGGCGAGCTCGAGGCCGGTGACCAGCGCCTGGTACTCGGCGACGTTGTTGGTGGCGCGCCCGATGGTGTCGGAGAACTCCTCCTCGAGCTCGCCCCCAGGGCTGACCAGCCGGCCGGCGATGGCGGCCGGTCCCGGGTTGCCCCGCGAACCGCCGTCGACGTAGAGGTGCATGTGGGCGTCGTCGTGGTTGCGCACGTCGCCGGGTTCGCCGGGCGCCGGCTCGTCTCCTTCCTCGGGCAGGCCGACCTGGTCCAGCGCGACGCGGGTCCAGAGGTGGCGCGGCGGCTGGTGGAAGACGACCTCGACGCCGTCGGCGGCGAGGTCGTCGGCCAGCCGCCGCGCCCACCGTTCCATCGCAAAGCCTTCGGACCGCTCGTGCGGCACGTCGACCAGCGCCAGGCCGAGACGGCCGGCGCGGCCGGCGTCGTGGTACTTCACGTCGCCGGTCACCAGAACCTCGGCAGCCCCAGCCGCCACGTCGATGAACGACGCCCCCGACCCGGGCACGACGGCGATCTTCTGGACGTGCGCATGCGCGTCGCCGGTGAACCGCACAGCCGGCATGCCGAACACGCCGGCCACGTCGCGGGCGAACTGCGCCAGGGTCGCCGGCTCGGGCAGGTAGCCCAGGCGACCGATGCCGACCGAGCGCACCTCGTCCTCGAGCGGGTAGACGTCGAACGCCGGCTCCTCGTACGGGTGCGCGGCCGCGTAGGCGTCGAGCACGGCGCGCCGGGCCGCCCGCGGGAACACCGCCTCCAGGCGGAGCTCCCGCGTGCGCTGCGGCGCGCCCGCGACGCCCACGGCCGGCCTCGTCCCCTCGGTGCCCAGGAACGTCCCCTCCCCCGGTATCGCGAACGAGCACTCCACGTAGCCGCCGATCACGCCGGCGCCGGCGGCGAAGATCGCCGCCCGCACGGCGTCGGCGTCGCCCTCGGGCACGAAGCCGACCAGCTTGCACCACTCGACCGCCGCCGGCGCCAGCGGGGTCGTGCCCTCGAGCCCGAGAGCCTCGGCGAGCACGTCCGACAGGCCGCCGCTCGTGCTGTCCAGGTTGGTGTGCGCGGCGATCAGCGCCCGCCGTCCGCCGGCGAGGCGGAGCACCAGGTCACCGGGGTGCTTGTCGTCGGTGACCTGGACGAGGGGGTCGAACCAGAGCGGATGGTGACTGAGCAGCGCGCCGGCGCCGAGGCGCTCGGCCTCGGCGACGGCGTCGGCCGTCGGATCGAGCGTGACCAGCAGGCGCCCCACGTCGGCGTCGAGCTCGCCGACCTGGAGGCCGACGCGGTCCCAGCGCTCGGCCAGCCCGAACGGGGCGAGCCGGTCGACGCGAGCGAGGAGTTCACGCACCTTCATGGGGGCGATTGTACCCGCAGCCAACGCCGACCGATTGGCCGCGGTCCGCGGCGGGCGACGACGGGCCATCGCGTCACCGACCCGGCCACGTCAGCCTCTCCGTCTTCCAGGCACGGCCCGGCACGCTCTTGACTTTGGTCAAGCGGACGGAGAGCGCCTTGCAAGGGCACACCGCGCTGCTAGGATGGGTCCCGTCAGCTCGGAGTCCTCCTCTGAGCCGGCTGCCCTGTGGCGACACTGTCGCTATGGGCAGCCGGCCGTACCGCGGAGAGACCGCGGGTCGGCGCTCTCGAGGCGCCGTCGTGGGTCTGAGTGGAAACGCTCAGGCCTCCTCGTGCTCGGAAAGGAGCCAGGACCCGGACGGCCGGCGCGGGAGTCTCTCCTCGCCGGCCGACACGGCGGCCCGCAGAGCACGAGGAGGCGACACATGACAGACGATGTCGATGTGGTCACCGACGCCGGGCGTGAGGTCGACGCCCCCGCCGGCTGGCGTTTCACCCGTCGCAAGTTCCTGATCGGCAGCGCCGCGGCGGCGGGCGCCGCCGCGGCGCTGGGAGCCGTGGCCGACGACACCTTCCTCGGCGGCCTCCAGCCCGCCGACGCCAGCGCCCCGCCCGTGCCCGAGACCCTCGTCCGCACCGGCCATTCCAACAACTGCGACGGCGCCTGCGGACACCTCGTCCACGTGGCCGACGGCAAGGTCAAGCTGGTCGAGGGCGCGCCGTACGACAAGACCACGATCGACGGCACGCCCATCCCTCAGGACTATCCGCCGCGCATCTGCCTGCGCGGCGTGTCCCAGCTCCAGAACCTCTACAGCGACGATCGCATCAAGTACCCGTACAGGCGGGTCGGCGAGCGCGGCGAGGGCAAGTGGCAGCGCATCAGCTGGGACGAGGCGACCACCATGATCGCCGACAACCTCGAGAAGGTGCAGGACAAGTACGGCAAGGACGCCGTCTGGATCGCGCCCTACACCGGTTCGCTGAGCCTCATCGAAGGCGTCGTCGGCGTCGGGTTCCGCTTCGCCAGCGTCATCGGCGCCGTGGCCGGCGACTTCGAGGGGGACAACGAGGGCGACAGCTCCACTCCCGCCGGGTGGAACTACGTGCTGGTCGACCCCGAGAACCCGAGCAACGGCGGCGGCTTCTTCGACGGGCACGAGTCGACCGACTTCCTGAGCTCCAAGGTGATCGTCCTGTGGGGCAACAACGTCGCCGAGACGTCGATCCCCGACTGGCGCGTCATAAAGGAGGCGCAGTCACAGGGCGCGACGGTCGTCAGCGTCGACCCGCGCTTCACCGCCACGTCGGCCGGCTCCGACGCCTGGCTGCCGATCAGGCCGGGGACCGACGCCGCCCTCGCCGACGCCATCATCAACTACGTCATCGAGCACAAGCTCTACGCCACGGCCTACCTGCAGAAGTACACGGTCGCGCCCTACCTCGTGAACCCGAAGACCAGGAAGTGGCTGAAGACGGGCGACGTGGGGCTGGGCGGCGACGACTACGTCGTGGCTACGGCCGGCGGCAAGGTCGTGGCGGCCAAGGGCGCGAGCAGCCCGCAGCTCATGGGCACCTTCAAGGCCGGGTCGTTCCAGGCGCCGACCGCCATGCAGGTGCTGGCCGACGGCGTGCAGCGGTTCACGCCCGACTACGTGGCCGGCATCACGGACATCCCCGCGACCGACATCGTCGCGCTGGCCAACCTCTGGGGCACCACGCAGCCGGTCGGCATCCGCGCCGGCTTCGCGCTGTCGCACTGGTACTACGGCGACCTGACCATGCAGGCGATGCTGACGCTGCAGGCCCTGACGGGCAACATCGGCGAGCACGGCGGCGGGGTGACCACCTTCGCCGGCGGCCTCACGACCCTGGCCTTCGACCTGCCGGCGTGGTGGGCCCCCGAGGGCACGACGTTCTTCACCGTCATGGAGCCCATGGCGGCCTGCGACGCCATGCTCAACGACAAGCCGCACCCGCTGCGGGCGGCCTGGTTCACGGTCGACAACTACGCGCAGCAGATGTCGGACCGCAACAAGGTCATCAAGGCGCTCAAGACGCTCGACTTCCTGGTCGTCAGCGACTACGTGATGTCGGCGACGGCCGACCTTGCCGACGTGGTCCTGCCCGCCTGCACGTACCTCGAGAAGACCGACCTGATGTCGCCCAACAGCTTCTACCTGCAGTACATGCCGCAGGCGGTCAAGCCGCTCTGGGAGTCGAAGTCCGACCTCGACGCGTTCGGCATGGTGGCGCAGAAGATGGGCCACGGGAAGTACTTCGACAAGACGCCAGACGAGTACCTCACCGAGCTTATGCACATCGGCGACCCCTCCAGCGCCGACTCGACGGTGGCCGGGCTCACCTGGAACCAGCTGCGCAACGGCGCCCCCCGGCTCGACATGCCGACCGTGCCCTACGCGCCGTTCTTCAACAAGGAGTTCCCGACGAAGTCCGGCAAGATCGAGTTCTACGTCGAGATGATGGTCCCGTACGACCAGGAGGTCTGCGTCTACAAGGAACCCATCGAGGCGTCGCCGACCAACGCGCTCGCCAAGAAGTACCCGCTCACCTTCCTGTCGACCCACACCAAGTTCCGCACGCACTCCCAGTACTGCGACCTAGGGTGGATGAACGAGATCACCGCGGACGGCCAGGGCTTCCTCGAGATCAACCCCACCGACGCGAGCTCGCGCGGCATCGCCGACGGCGACGTGGTGCGGGTGTTCAACGACCGCGGCGAGATGAAGGTCTACGCCAAGCTGACCGAGTCCATCAAACCCGGCGTCGTCAACTGCTACCAGGGCGGCTGGGACACCAACGCCGTGAAGCAGTACGTGGAGGGCCATCCGAACAACCTGACCCACCAGCTCGCCAACCCGGCGCAGTCGGTGATCCCCAACTTCCCGTCGAACGCCGCGTACTACGACTGCCTCGTGCAGGTAGAGGGGGCGTGAGGGCGATGGAGACGGCAATGACGAGAGTCGAGCGGGAGCAAAGGGGCGAACGATGAGCACCTCGTATCCGGGCGTCGATGTCCCCGACCCGAAGCTGCAGAAGGCCACGCGCCTGGGGCTGGTGGTCGACCAGAACCGGTGCGTCGGCTGCTGGAGCTGCGCAGTGGCCTGCAAGGAGGAGCAGAACGTGCCCATCGGGATGTATTGGCTGCGCGTCCTGACCGTTGGCGGCGACGCCATGGACGTGCCGGCCGGCACGTTCCCCGACCTCAAGATGGCCTACCAGCCGACCCAGTGCTTCCAGTGCGACAACCCGCCCTGCGTCAAGGCCTGCCCCACGCAGGCGACGTTCAAGATGGACAACGGGATCGTCAACGTGGACTACGAGCGTTGCATCGGCTGCCGGTACTGCATGGTCGCCTGTCCCTACGACAACCGCGTCTTCAACTGGCGCACCCCGGTGCAGGAACCGCCGGCGAGCGTCGTCGTGGTGGGCGAGACGCCGCCTCGGTTCAAGGGCGTCGTCGAGAAGTGCACGTTCTGCGTGCAACGCATCGCCAAGGGCCTGCTGCCGCGCTGTGTCGTGGCTTGCCCGACCGGCGCCCGTTCGTTCGGTGATCTGGACGACCCCAACAGCACAGTGTCGGTGCTGTTGCGTGACCGTCCCTCGTACGTCGTGTTTCCGGAGCGCGGCACCCGGCCCAGTCTGCACTATCTCCTGCCCACAGGCCCCAACGCCACGGGAGGTGCGCTGTGAGCGCCGCAACGACAGACACCACGCTCGCCGCGCCCGCCCCCGCCAGGGGCTCGCGTGCGTTGACCTGGTGGATCGTCGCCCTGGTCGTCTTGATGGTTCTCGGCTTCGGCGTGTGGGTCTACCAGCTCATGCAGGGCCTGCAGATCACGAACATGCGCGACAATGTCATCTGGGGCCTCTACATCATCAGCTTCATGTTCTTTGTCGGCCTCTCGGCCGGCGGGCTCATCATCGCCTCGGCGGGTCGGCTGTTCCACGTCGAGCGCTTCGCGCCCATCGTGCGGCTGGCGATCGTCGAGGCCACCGTGACGATCGCCACCGCGGCGTTGCTGATCATCCCCGACCTCGGCCATGTGCAGCACTTCTACAACCTCTTCATCCATGCCCACTGGCTCTCGCCGATGATCTGGGACCTGACGGTCATCCTGATCTACCTCGTGCTGTCGCTGCTGTATATGTGGCTGTACATGAGGCGTGACCTGGCCGCGCGCGGCAGCTGGCTGGCGCTCGGCGCCAAGGACACCGGCCAGGCCGGGCGCGACCGTGACCACCATCTGACCTACATCCTGGCGTGGATCGCCCTGCCGGCCGCCGTTCTGGTGCACTCCATCACCGCCTGGATCTTCGGGCTGCAGATCTCCCGCGGGTTCTGGTACTCGGCGATCATGCCGCCGCTGTTCATCACCTCGGCGCTGGTCTCGGGCCTCAGCCTGGTGATCATCATCGCCTTCATCGTGCGGCGCATCGGCCGGGTCTCGTTCGGCGACGACCTGGCGGGCTTCCTCGGCGGGGTGCTCTGCGTGTTCCTGGCCGTCGAGGCCTTCCTCGTGCTGAGCGAGGTCCTCGCCGGCTACTATCCGGGCATCCCGACCGACGCGGTGCATCAACTCCTCAGCGGACGCTACGCGCCGGGCTTCGCGGTCGAGATCCTGGTAGGGCTCGTCATCCCCTTCGTGCTGTTGGCGGTGGCCGCCTGGCGGCGGCGGCCGCAGGTCGTGGTGCTGGCCTCGGTGCTGGCGCTCATCGGCATCTTCGTGCACCGTGCCAACCTGATCGTGATCGGCCTGGGCAAGGACCCCATCGCGCTGCCGCCGGGCACCCCGCTGGGGACGCCGCAGGCCAACGGCTCGTCGTTCGCCACGACCAGCGTCTACTTCCCGTCGTGGTCGGAGTTCCTGATCGTGATCGGGATCGTCTCGCTGTCGGCGCTGCTGTTCACGCTGGCGGTCCGGTACCTGCCTCTGAAGGAGAAGGCCGAGGCGTGACGTCCGGGGACGACGAAGCACCACGCGGAGCCCCTGGCGGGCGCGCGGCCGGCTCGCCCGAAGGCGAGCCGGCCGCGCGCCTCGCCGACGTGTGCGCCAGACGCGCGACGGTGTATCGCGTCCTGGCGGTCGGCTTGGCCCTGCCGACGCCCGACTTCGTCGCCTCGGTCGTCGACGGCGAGCTGGTCGACGTTCTCGGGGAGGCCGTCGCCTGGCTCGGGACCGACGCCGCGGCGTACGCACCCGCCCTCGATCAGCTGGCGTCTGCGGAGGCCACGCGGAGCGGCACCAGCCTCGAAGACTACGTGGACGAGCTCTCCGCCGAGCACGCCCGCCTGTTCACCGGCCCGGGCCGGCCGGCCGTGATGTGCTACGCATCGCAGTACCTCGACGCCGACGAGCGCGGCCCCGGACGGCTCAATGGGGCGGCGGCGGCGTACGCCGCCGTCTCCTATCGCGCCCAGAACGTCACGCCCGTTCCCGAGCGCAGCGAGCTTCCCGACCACGTCACCCTCGAGCTCGAGTTCCTCTTCCATCTCTGCCGGCGCGAAGAGGATGCATGGGGCATGGACGACGGCGACGCCGCCCTGGCGACACGCCGGGCGCTGGACGCGTTCCTGCGCGAGCACGCCGCCCGGTGGCTGCCCGACTTCGCCGCCGGCGTGGAGACGTCGACGAGCTTCCACATGTATCTGGGGCTCGCACGGCTGCTGGCCACTCACCTGTCGATGGAGCTGGGAGAGCCCGCACCGATCGCGGGCTCCGACCCGCCGGCCTGACCCCGATCGTGACGTGGACCGGCTGAAGCTGCTCGACGCCGGCCTGCGGGCCTTCGACACGCGGCTGCCCGACGTGGTCCCGCCCTTGTGCGTCCGCACCCGGTATCGCGCCAGCGCGTGCCGACGTTGTCTCGACGTGTGCCCGGCGGACGCGATCGCGGCGACGCCGTGGCTCGAGGTCGACCCCCAGCGCTGCACGTCGTGCGGCGCCTGCGGCGCCGCCTGCAAGACCGGAGCTCTTGCCTTCGACGCGCGCTCGGCGGCGTTGCGCGACCGCATGCATGAAGCCGCGGCGGCGGGAGCCTCGGTGCTGCGGCTCGTGTGCCGGCGCGCCGAGGCCGCCGAGGCAGCGGACCGCGATGACGCGATCGCCACCCTCGCCGTCCGCTGCCTCGGCGGCCTCGGCGCCGGCGACCTCGTCGCGGCGGCGGCCTTCGGCTTGTCGGCCATCGTCCTGGTGGACGGCGACTGCCGCGGCTGCACGGACGACGCCGCCGGCGCCGCCGTCGACCGCAACGCGGAGGCCGCCCGCGAGACCGTCGCGGGCTTCTCGGCCGCGATCGAGATCTCGCGCGACACGTCGGCGAGCCGCGGCGAACCGGAGCCCGCCCCCAAGACACACAGGGTCTCGGACTCGGCGACCGTCTCCCGCCGCGGTCTCTTCACCTTCGCCGCGCGGGGACTGCGTCGCACCGCCGCCGACGGCGCCGCGCCCGCCAAGCGGTCCGCCGCCGTCTTGCACCGGCAGGCGCCGCCGGCCCGGATGCGGGCCCGGCTGCTCGACGACCTGGCCACGCTCGCGGCGCGTTCGGGAGCCGCGCCCGCGTCTCTGCCGGCGGCACTACCCCTGGCTCACGTCATCGTGGCTGCCTCGTGCGACGGTTGCGGACTCTGCGTGCGCTACTGTCCGCACGCCGCGCTCACGTCGTCGCGGGAGGGTCGCGTCGACGCCGACGACGCCCTCTGCACGGGCTGCGAGCTCTGCGTGGAAACGTGTCCGCGCGAGGCGCTGGCGCTCGAGCGCGCCTCGTTCCGGCCGCAGGGGCCGACCTCACAGAACGGGTCCGGGTCGGCCTAGTCCGCAGCCGGACACGAGGGCATCATGGGTGCCTGGCGGGTACAATCGGCCGATGGCGACCCCACCTCGCACCCGTCCGTGGCTCGTGCTGACCGGCCTCGCGCCGGGCCTGTTCCTGGCCATGGCCGACGCCACGATCATGACGATCGTCATCCCCGAGCTGATCCAGCGCTTCAACACCTCGGTGACGACGGTCTCGTGGGTGATGAACGGCTACAACCTGGTGCTGGCGGTGCTGTTCCTGCCGCTCGGGCGGGTGGCCGACCGGTTCGGCCGCAAGCTCGTGTTCACGCTCGGTCTGGCGGTGTTCACCGCCGCCTCGCTCGGCTGCGCCCTCTCCCCCACCATCCGCTGGCTCATCGTCTTCCGCTGCGTGCAGGGCGTGGGCGCCGCGGGCGTCATCCCCGCCTCGCTGGCGATCCTCATGGCAGCGTTCCCCGGGCACCGGCAGGGGTTCGCCTCGGGCCTGTTCGGCGGCGTCAGCTCGCTGGCCGCCGCCGCCGGCCCGGCCCTCGGCGGCTTCCTCATCATGCGCGAGTGGCAGTCGACGGCGATCCACCTGCACCACTCGTGGCAGCTGATCTTCTTCTTCAACGTCCCGGTCGGCCTGCTGGGTATCGGCCTGGTCCTGGCGCTGGTGCCGCGGCGCGGCCGCGTGACCAGCGCCGCGGCGATCGACGTGCCCGGCGTGCTGCTGTCGTCGATGGGGCTCTTCTGCCTGACGCTCGCCCTGATCCAGGGCAACGCCTGGGGCTGGCGCTCGCTGCCGATCCTGGGCCTGTTCGTGGTGGCCGCCGCGCTGCTCGGCGCCTTCGTCGCCTGGGAGCTGCACGTGCGCACGCCGCTGTTCGACCTGCGCCTGCTCGAACGCCGGCCGTTCGGCGCCGCCAGCGTGGCGATCATGACCGTCGACGTCGCGTTCATGGGGACGGCGTTCATGCTGGTCATCTACATGGTCGCGCTGATGGACTACACCTATTTGCGGGCGGCCGTGGCGATCACCGTCCTGCCGCTGGCCGGCTTGATCCTGGCGCCACTCGCCGGCCGGACCGTCGACCGCATCGGGCCGCGCTGGCCGGCGGTGGCCGGCGCGACGTTGTCGGCCGCCGGCCTGATCGCGCTGGCGCACCTCTCGCGGACCGCGTCGCTGGGCGACGTCATGTGGCGCACGGCGCTGGTCGGAGTCGGCTTCGGGCTCACGCTGCCGGCGCTCATGGCGGCGGGCATGACGTCGCTGCCGGTCGAGGTGCGAGGCACGGGCTCGGGCTGGCTCAACACCTGCCGCCAGCTGGGGTTCCTGCTCGGCGTCGCGATCCTGGTCGCCGTGTTCGGCGTGACCATGCAGCACGCCGTGACCAGCGCCGGCCGCGAGGCGCGCGCCGCGACGGCGACCGCCCCGTTCCTGAGCGCCCAGAGCCGCTCCCAGGTCGACGGGGCGATCGCCTCGGTCGAGAAGGTCGGCGCCACCGCCGACATGGAGCGCATCCGCGAGGTCGCCCACCCGCTGGCCGACGTGATCCAGCCCACCGGCATCGCCGAGGCGGCTTCTCTGCTCTCGCTCAAGGACCAGCTCGAGAAGCTCTACCTGGACAAGGTCGCGATGGCGTTCCGCGCGCCGTTGTACGTCGCGGCGTTCGCCGCCCTGCTCGCGCTGCCGGCGGCGTTCCTGCTGGGGCGCCGGCTCACGCCGGCGCCCCCTCCCGCGTAGCGCCGCACCACGCGCTTCAACGGTTCAGCGCGAGATACGATGACGAGTGCTCGAGACGCGATGCGAAGGAGCGGACGGATGGACGACCGACCACATGCGCAGTCCCCCGACTCGGGCGTCGAGGCCGTTGCAGCCGTCCAGGACGTCGCTTCGTCGTACCGGGTGGCCATCGCCGGGGCCGGCCTCACCGGCGCGAGCTGGGCCGGCCTGTTCGCCGCCCACGGTGTCGCGGTCTGCCTGTGGGACACGGATGAGGCGGCCCTGCCGCCGGCACTGGGCAGGGCCGCAGCAGCAGCTCGCTTCCTCGCCGAGCACGGACTCGCCGACCGCGGGCGGGTCGAGGAGGGCATCACGCGCCTCAGGGCCAGCGCCGACGCCCGGGAGGCGTTCGCCGGCGCGACGCACATACAGGAGTGCGTGCCTGAGGACCTCGTGGTCAAGCGGGAAGTGTTCGCCCTGATCGACTCTCTCGTCTCGCCGGAGGCGCTCATCTGCAGCAGTTCGTCGGGCCTGTCGATCAGCCAGATCCAGACGGCGGCGAGCAGGCCGGAGCGTTGCCTCGCCGCCCACCCCTACAACCCGCCTCACCTCATCCCGTTGGTCGAGCTGGCCCCAGGGGCGCTGACCGCGCCCGAGGCGCTGCGGCGTGCTCGCGACTTCTACTCCGCGGTGGGCAAAGAGCCGGTGGTGCTCAGCCGAGACATCCCCGGCTACATCGCCAACCGCATCTCCGCCGCCCTGTGGCGCGAGGCAGTCGATCTCGTGGTGCGGGGCGTGGCGAGCGCCGACGACGTCGATCGCGCCGTCTGTTTCGGGCCCGGACTGCGCTGGGCGGCGATGGGTCCGCACCTGCTCTACGACCTCGGCGGCGGCGACGAGGGCATCCGCGGGCACCTGCGTCACCTCGGCGCGGTGAAGGAGGGCATGCTGCGCGACCTGGCTACCTGGACGAGCTTTCCGGAAGGATGCGACCAGGCGCTGGCCGACGGCCTGGAGGCAGAGAAGGCGGGAAGGTCGTTCGACGAGCTGTCGGCCGAGCGTGACGAGCTGCTTGCGGCCTACCTGGCGGCACGCCGGCGATCCATTCCGACTCGTGTAACATGAGCGGCCATGACCCCATCGCGGAAGACGTCACGTCCGCCCGTGGCCATCGGCGTCCTTCTGGCCGGCGGCCGGGGACGGCGGATGGGGTTCGACAAGCGGACCCTGGAACTCGGCGGCGCGACTCTGATCGAGCGCGGCGTGGCCGTTCTGCGCGAAGTCTTCCCTACCGTCGCAGTCTCGCTGCGCACGGAGGCTGATCTCGGCCTTGTCCCGGACGGCTGCGACGTCGTCCGCGATGAGATCCCGGGCTCCCCGCTTGCGGGCATCGCGAGCGCGCTGGCTCACTACGGGGAACCGGTCTTCGTCCTTGCTGCCGACATGCCGTTCGCGGAGCGCGTCGCGATCAAGGAGGTGACCGCGGCATTCCACGACGTCGATGTCGCCCTCCCCGTCATCAATGGCCAGATCGAGCCCCTGCACGCCGTCTACGGCGACGGCTGCCTGGCGCCCATGCGCGATCTCCTGGCGGCTGGGAACCACAAGATCCCGGACCTCTATCCTCGGGTGCGGGTCGCCGAGGTGCCCTTCGCCACCTCGGCGCTCTTCTTCAGCGTCAACACCCCGGACGACCTCGAGGACGCGCGACGTCGGCTGGACCGGGACAGACACGACGACTCAAACCGTCGGCCGGCCTTGGCCGCCGTGGTCGGCAAGAGCGGCAGCGGCAAGACCACGCTCCTGGAGAAGCTCATCCCCGAGCTCTGCGGCCTCGGCTTGCGGGTGGGAGCGATCAAGCACGATGCGCATCGCTTCGACATCGACGTTCCCGGCAAGGACTCCTGGCGTCTCGGGCAGGCCGGCGCCGAGGCATACGTGGTCCACTCCCCCGCCAAGCTGGCCCTGGTCACGTCGCTGGCTCACGAGCTCAGCCTCGTCGACGTCGTGCTGCGCTATTTCACCGGCTTCGACATCGTCGTCGTCGAGGGGCACAAGCTGCAGTCCCCGAACAGGATCGAGGTCTTCAGGCAGGCCGCCGGGCATGACGAGCCGTTGTGCCGGCCCGGCGAAGCGATCGCGACCGTGACCGACACCGGCATCTCTCGAGACCCCAGGTTCGGTCTCGACGAGGCGGCGTCCCTCGCGCGCTTCCTCGCTGATCGCCTCGACACGCTGCGCAAGTACTGAGACGGTCAGGCGTCGGAGGCCAGCACCTCGTCGACCCAGCCGATGCCCGCGATGGCCGCGGGGAAGCCGCACGTCGTGATCGCCAGCAGGGCCACGTGACGTACCTCGTCGGCCGTCGCCCCGGCGGCCAGCGCCTTGCGCGCGTTGGAGCGCACCGACCCTTCCGCCGCGCCCCCGATCGCCAGCCCAAGCTTGACCAGACGCGCCGTCCTCTCGTCGAGCGGACCGGCACCTTCTGAGGTCTCCCCCAGCGCATCGAGAGCGCCGGCGACCTCCGGATACCGGCTGCGGAACTTCAGATAGACGCCGGGCAAATACTCGTCACTCACAGGAACACCTCCTGGTCGAGGGCATCGCGGCACAGGTCCGCGACGGGCGGTGGATGGCGGGGACGGTCACTACCCTAGTTGCGCCACGTCCCCCCTGATCACTTCCCCGTCGAACACCGGCACGACCTTCACCTGGTCGAACTCGAACGAGTAGGGGATCACGTCGTCCAGCCCCAGCCTCTTCAAACGGTGGCGCTGGGCAGCCTTCCCGATGTAGCCGAGCACATCGCCTTCAGCCAGGTTCCAGAGATCCACCGAAGCGGCGGCCGAATCACACTCGGATTCGAACAAGCCCGTGCCCAGCAACCGTTCGGTCAGCGCCCCGGCGAAGAGCGTGTCCTCGAGGCAGAACTTGTCCTTCCAGCCTGAACAGAGGATGACCACGTCCTTCTGCTTCCTCGCGAGCCACTGCGTCAGTGCCGAGATGTTGATGAACGCGCCGATCACGATGCTGCTTGCGCTCTTCGCCGTCTCGAGCGCTCGCGTACCGTTGGTCGTGCAATAGACCAGTGTCTTCCCGCCGATCGCATCTCTGGTGAAGCTGAACGCCGAGTTCCCGAAATCGGCGAAGTCGAGCTGGACGCCGTCCTTTTCGGAGGCGACCAGGAATCCTTGCGACTTGAGCTGTCTCGCCTCTTCGTGAGAGGCGACGGGGATGATCGCCTCCGCTCCATTCCCGACCGCGGTGCAGATGGTCGTCGTGGCGCGCAGGATATCGACCAGCACGACGATGAAGTCGCCCTTCGTAAGGATGTCTTGGAACAGCCCTGGTGAGAAGCAGACTTCAACACACTTCTTCTCCTGCAACGCTGTCATCCTTTCTTGCCGCCAGACCCCGCTACACATCTCAGCTGGACCCGATGGGACTCTACAGTACCGGTGGCGCCTCATCGCCTCGACCAGCGGGTCCAAACGTTGTCGATAGGCATACGCTGGACGACGGGAGAGGATATCGGGCGTGTTCACGAGGGCGAGAGCGACCGGAATCCGAGCCACCCGCTGAATCGTTTTCACTCTTGATGTACAGCGCAGGTGGGGGCTTGCGGCAAGCCCCGGGTCGTGTCGCATACTCAACGGCCGCAAGCCAGAAGGCACGGGAACAGGAGTCTCGACATGCGGGTGTTGTCGACGCCGGCGGACCTGCTCCGGCGCGCGGCAGCGCAGCCGAACAGTATGAGGAGCGAGCCGATGGCAGCCAATGACGACCTGAAGCGCGGCGTGGTCGCCGCCAACCAAGGCCCGTTCGCCGTGTCGCATCCATGCCCCGTGTGTCATGGGCAGGGCACCATCATCGAGCAGCCCTGCCCCACGTGTCACGGCACGGGTGTGCAGCGCTTCTACCATGGCACGAAGGCCGACCTGAAGCCGGGAGACCTGATCGAGCCTCGCCATGCCCCGAACTTCGGCAAACGGGATCGCGTACAACCCTACGTCTACCTGACCGGCACCTTGGATGCCGCCATTTGGGGGGCGGAGCTGGCACTTGGCGAAGGTCCCGGCAGAATCTACGTGGTGGAAGCGACCGGCCCGATCACGGATGACCCCAATCTGACGGACAAGAAGTATCCGGGCAATCCGACGAAGTCGTACCGCTCCCGGGAGCCGCTGCGGGTCACGGGCGAGGTCACGGATTGGCAGGGGCACTCCCCCGAAGCGCTCAAGGCCATGAAGGACGGTCTTGAGCAACTCAAGCGACAGGGTGTTGAGCCGATCGACGACTGAGTTGCTCTCCGCGACGCCGGATCGGGCGCAAAAGGGCGGCGAGCGACCGGGCAGGCGACCGCCACCGAACCGCCCTATCTGCCCTTCCTGGAGTTGATCGGCGGCGGCAGCGGGACCAGCACCTGTGTGCGCCGCTTATAGGCCTCGTAGTCGCCCTGGCCGCCCCACCGCGCGTCGGCGCTCTTCTCGAGCAGCGGTACGCCGCTCACCCTCGTGAGCAGTAGGTAGACGAACACCGGGGAAACGAGCGTCACCCACTGCCAGCCCCTCAAGACCGGCAGGGCGATCAGCGCCACGCCGATCCACAGCGTGATCTCACCGAAGTAGTTGGGGTGGCGGGACCAGGCCCACAGGCCGCGATGAATGAACGCGCCTTGGTTCGCCGGGTTCGCCCGGAAACGGCTCTTCTGGTAATCGGCCGTGGCCTCGATGCCGAATCCGGCGAGCCAGACAAGGAGCCCGATCAGCGCGAAGACGGCGAGGTCTTCGCGGGTCGTGGTGGTGATCGCCGCAAGCGCCGCGGCCAGCGTCAGACTCACCCACAACCCCTGCAGGGTCCACGCGTTGAGGAAGCGGATGAACGACGGCTTGATCGCGTCGAAGCGGGTGTCCTTGCCCGCCTTGCGGATGCGGCGGAACAGGTAGGCGCCCAGGCGAGCCGCCCATATCACCACCAGGGCCAGCAGCAGGTACGACCGGGAGTCGGGCGTGGGACCGAGCACGACGGCGACGACGGTCACCGTGATGTACGTGAAGCTGCCGGTGAGATCGAAGAAGCGTTCGCTCTTCAGCAGGACGGCGGGGATGAAGGCCAGCCACTGGATCAGGAAGGCAAGCGCGACGCAGACGGCGAAGACCGGGATGCCACCGACCTTTGCACCGCCTTGGCTGCCCGCCAAGGCGACCCCGGCGCCGACGAGCACGACGACTGGAAACGCGAGCAGTGCGTTGCGGTCGGTCTTCTTCACAGAGCCCATCCGTGCAGTCTCACGGTCGCGCCTCCTTGTGGTGCGATGAATCTACTGCCGCCCGAGGTCCTGCGAAAGGGGCGGGAGCGGGGACCCAGCTGGGCAGCTCTCCAAGGCGAGACACAGGCAGACTGTGTTGCAGGGGTTTAGGACAGCAGACGGCTGTGAAAGCACGACTCATGCGGGACGAGTCACGCCCGTGGCCAAACCTGAGGTGATTGCGCACGTGCGACAGGGGGAGCGTTGAGCTCTACGCAGCGCGTACTTCTGACCGGCGCCACCGGCTACATCGGCGGGCGGCTCGCGCCGCTGCTTCTGGCCGGCGGCCACTCTGTGCGCTGCCTCGTGCGCGACGCCACGCGGCTGCGCGACCGTCCTTGGGCATCTCAGGTCGAGATCGTCGAGGGCGACGTGCTTGCGCCGACCACACTGCCGGCGGCCCTGCAGGGCGTCGAGACGGCCTACTACCTCATCCACGCCATGGCCGCCGGGCGCGACTTTCGGGAGCACGACCTGCAAGCCGCACGCGCCTTCGGGCGGGCCGCGGCGGGCGCGGGCGTGCTGCGCATCGTCTACCTCGGCGGACTCGGCGACCCCTCTGCCGACCTCTCTGAGCACCTGCGCTCTCGCCAGGAGACGGGGAGCGCCCTGGCGGAGGCCGGCGTGCCGGTCACCGAGTTTCGCGCCGCCGTGGTGGTCGGCGCCGGCAGTCTGGGATTCGAGATGATCCGCTATCTGACCGAACGGCTGCCGGTGATGATCTGCCCGCGTTGGGTCTACACGCGCGTGCAGCCGATTGCGGTCGACGACGCCCTTGCCTATCTGGTCGCCGCTCTCGAGCTCCCGCCCGAGAACAGCCGGGTGGTCGAGATCGGCGGCGCCGATGTTCGCACCTATGGCAGCATGATGACCGGCTACGCCGCCGTGCGCGGCCTGCACCGCCGCCTGGTGCCAGTGCCCGTGCTGACGCCGCTGCTGAGCTCCTACTGGGTGCACTTCGTGACGCCTATCCCCGACGATATCGCCCGGCCGCTGATCGAGGGCCTGCGCAGCGAGGTCGTGGTGCGCGGCGACGCGGCCCGTCGCCTGTTCCCCGCTATTCGGCCCGTCGACTACGAGACGGCCGTGCGCCGGGCTCTGCGGACCCTGGACGAAGGCCGCGTCGAGACCGCCTGGAGCGACGCCCTGGGCAGCAGCCAGGGCGACGAGCGGCCGGTCGTGCTGGCCACGGTCGCCGGCTTTCTCCTGGAGCGCCGTGAATTCGAGGTGCAGGCGCCACCCGATCGCGTATTCGTCGTTGTCTGCGGCATCGGCGGCCGGCGCGGGTATCCGTTCTGGAACTGGTCGTGGCGCCTGCGCGGCGGTTTCGACCGCCTGGTCGGCGGCGTCGGACTGCGGCGCGGCCGGCGCGACCCCGACGCGTTGCGGGTCGGCGACGTGCTCGACTTCTGGCGGGTCGAAGAGCTTGTGCCCGATCGCCTGCTGCGCCTGCGCGCCGAGATGCGCACGGCCGGCGGCGCCTGGCTGCAGTTCGAGTGCGAGCCGCGCGGCGTCGGCCGTACACGGCTCGTGCAGACGGCCTACTTCGCGCCTCATGGTCTGGCGGGGCTTCTCTACTGGTATGGACTGTATCCGGTGCACAAGGTGATCTTCTCGGGCACGATCCGCAGTCTTGCCGAGGCTGCCGAAGCAACTCCATTGCCATAAGGCATGTAGACTGGCGGCGTCCGAGCGCGGTCCCAGACCCGGGGCGTGATGGCCATGGTCCACAGGCTCGACGGTGCGGTGTTCTCGCGCGTGGTCCGCGACGGGGCCCTCGCCGTCATACGCGAGCAGGAGGCATTGGACCGCATGAACGTGTTCCCGGTGCGCGACGCCGACACCGGGGTCAACCTCGCGGCGACCCTCAGGGCAGCGGCCACGTGCCTCGGGAACACTGCGCCCGACGGTGTCGGGGCGGTGGCGCGCGCCGCCGCCGACGGCGCCCTCGACGGCGCGCGCGGCAACTCCGGCGCGATCTTCGCCCAGTTCCTGCACGGCCTCGCCGGCGGCATGGAGAGGCGCAAGCACGTGGACAGGGCGGAGTTTGCCGCTGCCGCCGCGCTTGGCACCGACTCGGCCTACGGGGCGCTGCTCGAGCCGCGCGAGGGCACCATCCTCTCGGTGCTGCGCGCGTGGTCGGAGGAGCTGCGCCACCGCGCCGCCGAAGACGACTTCGTCGAGATGATGCACCGCGGCCTCGCGGCGGCGCGCACGGCGCTCGCCAACACTCCGTGTCAGCTCGAGGTGCTGGCCCGCAACCACGTGGTGGACGCGGGGGGGCAGGGCTTCGTCTTCTTCCTCGAAGGCCTCGTGCAGTCGCTGCGCGGCGGGCGCGAGGCGGCGTGGCTCTCCATCGAGGCGCCCGCGGACGGCGTGCCGCCCTTCGCCATCAAGCACGACGAGATCGACGACCGCTACCGCTTCTGCGCGGAGGTGCTGCTGCGCCCTCGCGGCGACGAGGTGTTGTCGCGCGACGCGGTGATGGCCCGCGTCCAGGGCCTCGGCGATTCGCTGGTCGTGGCCGGCGGCGGACGGCGCGTGCGCGTGCACCTGCACACCAACGAGCCGCAGAAGTTCCTCGCGACCGTGGCAGTGCTCGGTGAGGTGGAGCGCAGCAAGGCCGACGACATGGTCCTACAGCAGCTGGCGGGGCGGGAGGCGACGATCGCGTTGGTCACCGACTCCACCACCGACCTCCCCGAGGACGCCGCCTTCCGCCTGGGCGTGGTCACGGTGCCGCTCACGCTCATGCTCGACGGCGAGAGCTTCCTCGACGGCGTCGACATCTCGCCCGAGGGCTTCGTGAGCAAGGTGGCGCGCGGCGGCGGTGTACCGCGCTCGTCGCAGCCCGCCGTGGCCGACTTCGTACAGACGTACCGGCGCCTTCTCGAATACCGCGAAGGCATCGTGTCTGTGCATATCGCGGGGGCGATGTCGGGGACGGTGCAGGCGGCCCAGGCGGCAGCGCGAGAGGTCGACCCGGCGCACATCCGCGTGGTCGACTCGTGTTCGGTCTCAGTGGGCTGCGGTCTGGTCGTCGAGGCCACCGGTGACGCGATCGCCGCCGGAGCCGGACTAGACGAGGTCGCGACGGCGGCGGAACAGGCCCGCGGCGCGGTGCGCGTGTTCGGCACCGTGTCGTCGCTCGACTTCGCGGTGCGCGGCGGGCGCGTGAGCCCCACGATGGCACGCACGCTCGAGCGCCTGCATCTGACGCCGATCATCGTCTTCGACGAGACGGGCAAGGCCGGAAAGGGGGGCGCGGCGCTCGGCTACGACCGTGCCCTCACCTCGCTCGCGAAGCGCGCCACCGGCTACACGGCCGGTGCGCCGGCGCGGGCCATGGTCGTCCACAGCGACGACCAGGCGGGTGCCGACTTCGTCGCCGCCCGCCTGACGGAGCGCCTGGGCGTGGACGTGCCGGTCGTGCGCGCCGGCGCCGTGCTCACGATGCACGTGGGGCCGGGCTCCGTCTCGGTCGGCGTACAGCGCCTGCCCGCCTGAGGCTGTTCTTGGTGACTTCGGGCGCCGATCCGCGCGAAGAGCCGGAGGCACGTGCGTCCTGCCTGGAACTGACAACGTGGTGGGCCCAGCAGGACTCGAACCTGCGACCGGCCGATTATGAGTCGGCTGCTCTGACCAGCTGAGCTATAGGCCCCCGCCAGCATGATACGCTCCGCGCGGTCCGGAGGCATCGCACGCAGGGGGATTCTATGACGGCCGAGCGCGTTCCCGAAGACGCCGGCGCGGCGGCGAAGCCGGCCACGCCGGCGCGTCCGGCCGCGATGCCGCTCGGCGAGCTCGCCAAGCGCACGACCCTGGTGCTGTTCATCGCCGTCGCCTTCGCCGGCGGCCTGTGGTTCTTCCTGCAGGTCCGCGAGATCCTGCTCTGGCTGGTCATCGCCGCGGTGCTGGCGATGGCGCTGGAGCCGGCCGTCGGCTGGCTCACTCGCCATCGCTTCAAGCGCGGCCTCGCCGCTGTGACCGTCAGCGTCCTGGCCATCGTCGTGCTGGCCGGGATCGTCGCGGTGCTGGCCGTTCCGCTGGTCAATCAAGCCCGCCAGCTGGCCGACAACCTGCCGAACTACGTCCACGACTTCACCAAGCCGGGCAGCCCGTTCGCCGGCATCGAGACCCGGTTCCACGTGGTCGAGAAGATCAAGGCGCAGGCCCCGCACCTGCTCTCGCTGATCGCCGGCGCCGGCTCGCCGGCGCTCACCGCCGTCAAGACGACGTTCACGGTCATCGCCTCGATCGTCTCGATCCTGACGATGACCGTGCTGCTGCTGATGGAGGGCCCGCGCACCTGGAAGTGGGTGCTCTCGCTGGTGCCGGCGGCGCGCCGCCCCGTGGCGGCGGACCTCGGCTCGCACCTGCTCACGTCGGTCGGCGGCTACGTGCGCGGCAACCTGTTCATCAGCCTCATCGCGGGGGTCACGGCGTACGTCGCTCTGCTGATCGTCGGCGTGCCGTACGCGCTGCCGCTGGCCGTCGCCGTGGCGGTGTTGGACCTGATCCCCCTGATCGGCGCCACCCTGGGCGCGATCGTCTGCGTGATCGTCGCCGGCGCCGGTGGCGGCTGGCTCGACGCGGCGATCATCGCCGTCTACTTCATCATCTATCAGCAGGTCGAGAACAACCTGATCCAGACGACCATCTACGCCCGCACGGTGGCGCTGTCGCCGCTGGCCGTGCTGGTCGCCAGCCTGTGCGGCGCGGCAGTGGCCGGCATCGTCGGCGTGCTGCTGGCCATCCCGGTCGCCGCCACCGTCGTCATCGCCACGGTGGAGATCCAGGCCCTGCGCGAGGGCACCGACGCGAGGGCGGCGGCCGAGATCCTCGAGACGGTGGCGGAGGGGCCGGACGAGGGGCCCGGCGGGGGACCGGACGAGGCCGGGAAGCGCGACGAACGCGAGAACGGCGACCCGCCCGAGAAGCGCGACGCCGGGGGCGGCGCTTCGGGCTCCGTCGAGAGCTAGAAGCGCCGCCGCTTCGGCAGGAGCAGGCTCACGGCGAGCCCGATCGGGCCGAGCAGGAAGCCGAGGACCGCGGCCCAGGCGACGCTGCGCGAGCGGCGGTCGGCGAGCCAGCCAGCGAGCGCAGCCCAGCAGACCGAGACGACAACGTAGAAGACCAGCGGGATGCCGCCGGTCGTCATCGCGCCTCCCGTGAGGGCAAAGGCGAGTAACCGTCGCCGCGCGTAGCCTGAGGGGTGACGAGGCCGCGCGCCCAGGCGCGCGGCCTCGTCACCCCGTCCTTCTCTCCCAGCGCTGCCAGCAGTGCCGCGGCGGCCTCGGCCTGCGCCCGCTCCACGCACTGCAGGCGCGGCCGCTTGTCGACCAGCCGCCAGATGCCCCAGAACGATTCGCGCTCGGGTGTGACCAAGAACACGATGTCGGCTCGGCTGCCGTCGGCCGACGGGATCAGCGTCCAGGGCGGCAGATCCCCGGCCGGCAGCTCGATCCGCTCCCCGCGGCCCGGCCGCAGCACCACCTCATCGGCCGAGATCGAGTAGCGGCAGCCGCGCGCGAGCCTCACAAGGAGCAGGGCCCGCACCGGCAGCCCGTAGAGCGCCAGCACGAAGAACAGGACGCCGGCGAGCGCGTAGACCGGCGGGTGGTGGCCCTCGAGCGAGACCCGCTCCCAGGCGATGCCGACGACGAGCGCCCCGGCCCCGACGAGAGCGCCGGGCAGCCACAGGCGCAGCACGTAGGCCGACACCAGCGGGCGGCCCTTCCACAACATGCCTTCTGTCCTCGGCACGCTCACCTCTTCGTCGCGCCGCGGCCACCTGGGCGGCGGGCGCGTCCGAGTGTATACCGCGAGCTGGGGGACGGCGTGGCTACACGCCATCCCCCAGCTCACCGCCCTGTCCGATGCCCCCGGCTTGGCGCCGGCGCCCTCTCACAATAGAGTCCGTCTCACAGGAGGCCGGGGTCGAGGTCAGATCCCCCGGGCTCACAAGTGCTCGCGCCAAAGGGGGGAGTCGTGGCCATAGTGATCGCCTTCCTACGCCTGCTCCTCCCCGCCGCGGGGGCGAACTCCAAGGAGGAGTGGCATGCCAACCATCAACACAGGAGACACGGCGTTCGTGCTGATCTGTGCGGCTCTGGTCGCACTGATGACGCCGGGACTCGCCTTCTTTTACGGGGGGCTGGTCCGAAGGAAGAACTTCCTCGCGATCATGATGCAGTCGTTCATCTCGATGGGCGTCGTGACCACGATCTGGGTGTTCTTCGGGTACTCGCTCGCGTTCTCGGGCAACTTCCACGGGCTCCTGGGCGACTACCACTGGCTGGCGCTCACTAGCGTCGGCCACCTGCCCGGACCCTGGGCCCCCAACATCCCGGCTCAGGCGCACTTCGTCTACCAGGAGATGTTCGCGATCATCACCCCCGCGCTCATCACCGGCGCCTTCGCCGACCGCGTCAAGTTCAAGAGCTACCTCTGGTTCCTCGTGCTGTGGAGCATCGTCGTCTACATCCCGTTCGTGCACTGGATCTGGGGCGGCGGCTGGCTCATGCAGCACGGCGTGCTCGACTTCGCCGGCGGCGCCGTCGTGCACATGAGCGCCGGCTACGCGGCATTGGCGTCGGTCTACGTCGTCGGCCGCCGGAAGTTCGGCCCGGGCGAGCGCGGCCTGCCGCATAACGTCGCCTTCGTCGCCCTCGGGACCGGCCTGCTGTGGTTCGGCTGGTTCGGCTTCAACGCCGGCTCGGCCCTGGCGGCCAACGGCATCGCCGCCCAGGCGTTCGTCAACACCGACATCGCCGGCTCGATCGCGATGTGCACCTGGCTTGGCGATCACCTGGTGGAAGGACGGCAAGCCCAGCCTGGTCGGCGCCCTCACCGGCGCCGTCGCCGGCCTGGCCTGCATCACGCCCTGCGCCGGTTACGTACCCACGTGGGCGGCGTTCATCGTCGGCGTGCTGGCGGGATCGTGCTGCTACTTCGCGGTCATCCTGAAGGACAGGATGAAGTGGGACGACGCCCTCGACGTGTGGGCGGCCCACGGCGTCGGCGGCACGCTGGGCATCCTGCTGGTCGGCGTCTTCGCCCTGCGCACGGTCAACCCGAACATCGCACAGTGGGATCAGGGACTGATCGCCGGTCAGTGGCACCTGTTCACCTGGCAGGTGATCACCGCGGTGGTCGTGGCCGGCTACGCCTTCGTGATGACGTGGGTCATCCTCAAGGTGATCAACCTGTTCGGCTCGGTCCGGGTGCCCGACGCCGTCGAGCTGAAGGGTCTCGACGAGACCGAGTTCGGCGAGACGGCCTACGACCTGGTGTGACGTCACGAGCGCTGATGCTCTGGGGCGGCGTCGAGGCCAGACGAACCGCGATCTGACCTGAGTCGGTGCGAGAAGAGGGGCGGGCGGCCCGAACGGGCCGCCCGCCCCTCACGTCTCTAGGATCCGGCAGCTTCCTGGCTTCAGGAGAGGACGGGCTCCGTGGGCTCTCTGAGCTGCGGCATGACGAGGGCCGCGGCGAACCGTGCCCGCTCCTTCGCCCGGCCCCTCGCCGTCTCGACCGCGGCGGTCAGGAAGGGAAGCAGCGCGTCGTTGTAGGCCTGGACGGCCTCGCCGATCTCCGCGACCCGCCGTTCGACGTCGTCGAGGCTCTCCTGGAAGAACGCGTTGGCGACGTCGGCCTTGGGATGCTGCGCCACGTACGCGACCGAGACGCACTCCTGCTCGGGGTCCACCCGCGCCTCGCCGAGGTCGAGCTCTTCGTCCCTGGCCAGCAGTGCGATCGTGGCGAAGCCGTCCACCAACACCCAGAGCTCGACCGACGTTGCCGGTGTGACCAGCAGGTCGTGTTCCTTGCCGGGATCGCCGGGCAGCTGGAGGCGGGCCGGACGCGGCGAGGCGATCACGGCCCGGCGCACCCGCGGCCGCTCCAGGTAGTGCGCCGAGGCGATCTGCTCGGCCAGGTGCGCGGCGTTCTTGGAGATCAGGGTCTCGTCATCGAGCTTGTCGATGCCGAGCTGCGCGGCGTCGCGCAACGTCTCCAGTCTGCTGCTGAGACTCACGGCTTCCCTCCCAGGATGATGCTGGTCGACGCCAACTCTATCGCGCCCGAGGCGCCGACCCTACCCGAGGATCAGGCGCTGCGGGTCGACCTCGGTGCGCAGGATGTGGAGCTGCTCTGCCGTCGGCGGCTCGGCGTCGGCGGCGCGCGACACGTCGAGCGGGAACCCGGTCTCGTCCTGCACCTGCGCGTCGGTCACGCCGGGGAAGCGCTCGGCCAGGTACATCTCCTTCGTCTCGTCGTCGAAGCGCAGCAGGCAGCGATCGGTGACGACGGCGAGCGGGCCGCCGCGGGCGAAGCCCGCGGCGGCCCGCGAGTCCCCGCCTTCCAGCCACCCCGGGCTGGTCAGGTAGTCCAGCTTCTCGACGAACTTCCGCGTGCCGTGACCCATGAAGACGATGTAGCCCGAGGCGAGCGAGGCGGCGTCGCAGGCGCCGCCGCTGCCGGCGAAGCGCACCTGCGGGCGGCGCACGTCGCCGATGCAGGTGGAGTTGAGGTTGCCGTAGCGGTCGATCTGGGCCGCGCCGAGGAAGGCGATCGTATGCAGGCGAGGGCTGGCGATGTAGCTGAACGACTCGACCAGGCCGGCGTTCAGCGACGTCCCGGCCATGACGCGCGAGTCGGCAACGGCCAGCGGGATCTCCTCGAGCGACGGGCCGATGCCGCCGGTCTCGAAGAAGATCGTCGCCTCGGGCGCGTAGATGCGCTTGGCGGCCATCGCCGCCAGGAGCGCCACGCCGGTGCCGGCGAACACGATGTCGCCGTCGCGCACCAGGCGCCCGGCGGCGATCGCCATCATCTCGCGAGAGGTGGCGCCGGAGGCAGCCGCCGCGCCGGCGGCGTTCGTCGCTGTCACATCGCTCACGGTCGCCTCCTCAGCGCCGGTCCAGGCCGCGCGCGTAGCCCAGGCCCGGCTCGGCGGCGAGGCGCTGGAGCGCCTCGCCGCCGAGCCGGGCCACGTACCCTTCGTGGTCGCTCACGCCGTACACCCACTTGTCGAGCCAGGCGGCGAAGGCCACATCGTCCTTCGCCGCCGCGCCGTACGCCTTGAGGAACCCGGGGTCGTAGTCGTAGCGGCGGAACACGCCGGTCGGATGCGCGCCCCACGGCGCCTCGACCACGGCGTCGACCAGGAACGGCGGCAGGCTGTTGCGGTCGCCGTCCTCGCGCAGCTCGGCGGCCGGCACGACCCGCTCGGCCGAGACGATCACGTGTCGCGCCGACTTGGCCTGCTCGAGGTCGGCGAAGGTCAGCCCCTCGATCAGCACCGTGCCGTCGTCGCCGGCGACCTGCGCGTGGACCAGCGCCACGTCGGGGGTCAGGGCCGGCAGCAGCACGACCTGCTCGCCGTCGTCGCCGAACGGGTCGCCGGCCACCAGCAGCTTGTCGTTGGGCAGGAGCGGCCGCCCGTCGCGCCCGTCGGCGGCGGCGCGCTCGTCGGCGTTCACGCCCCAGTGGGCGACGATGTCGGTGTGGAGGCCCGAGCGAGTCGGGATGAACGGCACGCCGAGCGAACCGGCCAGGAACCGCAGCGCCATCTGGTTGTTGGTGTAGTCCTCGACCGCGATGTCGCCGTGCTCCACCGCCCGGCGGAACCGGACGCAGGTCGGCGCGAAGCGGCCGTTGCCGCCGTAGGCGATCTCGACCAGCGAGACGCAGCCGGCGCCGATCAGCGTGTCGAGCGCCTGACCGTTGGAGTGGGCCACGACGTGCAGGCCGCGGACGCCGCGACGCGCGACCTCGTAGACCAGTGCCATCGGGTTGCGGTTGATCGTGAATCCGCCGAGGGCGACCTGGGCGCCGTCGGGCACGAAGCGGGCGACCGCCTCGGCGGCGGTCGTCAGCTTCGTGCCCGACGGCCCGCCGGCCGCCCCGCCGTTCGTCGCCCGTCTCTCCGCCATCGGCACCTCCCGTCGTCGCCGCCGCGCCGGGCCCCGGGAACGCCAAGACCCCCAGGCAGGCGCGCACGCTCGCTGGGGGTCCGTGTCCGCGGTGGACGCCCGGTGAAGGTCGTCCGAGTCACGGATGCAGCACCACGCATTCTAGCGCACCGCGACGCGAAAGGCAGCGGCCGTTCAGATCGGCAGCCCGGTCTCCGGGTCGAACAGGTGGGCCTGGACCATGTCGACGACGACGTCGATCGGGGCGCCGACGCCGGCCGCCGACTGCGGGGCCAGCCGGGCGACCACGACGGAGTCTAGCCGCGGCGACGGCTCGCCGGGCTCGCCGGCCTCGGCCTCGACATGCGCCTCGAGCAGGTCGCCGGTCACGACCGCGACGCCGGGCACGGCGATCTGCACGAGACGCTCCGCCCCGAGGATCTCGACCGCCGTCGTGTCGCCGCGCAGCAGGTTCGACCGCGCGGGAGCGGCAGCCAGCGCGGCGTCCTCGAAGACCTCGGGACGCAGCCCGAGGACGATGTCGCGCCCGGCGAACGCCTCTAGTGCCGCGGGGTCGCGCGCGGCCGCCACCGGCAGCGGCAGGATCTGGTCGCCGACATGGCAGGCGAACCGCGGCTCGCCCTCGTCGTTCCGCTCCAGGCCGGCCCGGATGAGGTTCATCTCGGGACTCCCGATGAACGCGGCGACGAACATGTTGCCGGGCCGGTCGTAGAGCTCCTGGGGCGTGTCGACCTGCTGCAGCACGCCGTCGAGCATGACCGCCACGCGGTGCCCCATCGTCATCGCCTCGATCTGGTCGTGGGTGACGTAGACGGTCGTCGTGCCCAGATCGCGCTGGATGCGGGCCACCTCGTGGCGCATCTGGACGCGCAGCTTCGCGTCGAGGTTCGACAGGGGCTCGTCCATGAGGAAGACCTTGGGATCGCGCACGAGCGCCCGTCCCATGGCGACGCGCTGCCGCTGGCCGCCCGAGAGGGCGCGCGGCTTGCGCGACAGCAGTTCCTCGATGCCGAGGGTCTGCGCCATGCCGGTCACGCGCTTGGAGATCTCGTCGCGCGACAGCTTGCGCAGCTTGAGCGAGAAGGCGATGTTGTCGAACACCGTCATCTGCGGGTAGAGGGCGTACTCCTGGAACACCATGGCGACGTCGCGGCGCTGCGGCTCGACGTCGTTCACGACGGCGCCGTCGATGGCGATCTCCCCGGAGGTGATGTCCTCCAGGCCGGCCGTCATCCGCAGGGCCGTCGTCTTGCCGCAGCCCGAGGGCCCGACCAGGACGACGAACTCGCCGTCGGCGACCTCCAGGTCGAGGTCGCGCACGGCGTGCTGACCCCCGGGGAACACGCGGTTGACCTTGCGGTAGCTCAGCGTCGCCACGGCTCAGCCTCCTCCCGCCACCAGTGGGACGCACCCGATCAGGCCCACGTCGTCTCCCAGCGCGGCCGGCACGAGCTCGACCGCGGCCGCGGCCGGCGGCAGCGCCGCCGCGGCGACCGCGGCCCGCGCCGGGTCGAGCAGCCGGTCGCCTTCGGCGTGGGCGATGCCCCCGCCGACCACGATCAGCCGCGGGTTGAACGCATTCACCATGCCGACCACCGCGGCCGCGAAGGCGCGACGCGCGAGCCCCATGATCGCCGCGGCGCGCGGGTCGCCGGCCCGTTCGGCGGCGGCGACGTCGGCCGCCGTCAGGGCGGCCGGATCGCCGCCGCCCTCGTCCCCGGAGGCTTCGCCGGAGACTGCTTGTGCCGTCGCCTCGATGCCCGCCTCACGGCCGGCGCGGGCGATGCCCGCTCCCGAGCACAGCGCCTCGAGGTGCCCGACCCCTCCGCAGCCGCAGACCGGGCCGTCCAGCAGCACGGGCACGTGACCGAGCTCCCCGGCCACCCCGCTCGCCCCCGTCATCAGGCGGCCGCCGGTGAACACGGCGCCGCCGAGACCGGTGGACACGGTGAGGTAGACGAAGTCGTCGACGCCCCGGGCCGCGCCGAAGGCGTGCTCGCCGAGGGCGGCGACCATCGTGTCGCGCTCGACGCGCACCGGCACGCCGAAGCGGCGCTCCAGCGGCGTCGCGATGTCGAGCCCACGATAGCCGGTCCCGATGTTGGGCGGCGCGACGAGCACTCCGGCGCGCGGGTCCAGTGGGCCGACCGAGGCGACGCCGGCGGCCGCGAGCGTGCCGCTCGCGGCCGCCGGCGTCGCCTCCACGGCCCGCCCGGCGACGGTCACGACCGCCCCGGCGAGCTCGTCGGGCGAGCCGTCGAACGGCGTCCGCGCCCGGTCTCGGCCGACGATCCTGCCGTCGGTCGTGACCACGGCCGCTCGGGTCCAGGTGGCTCCCAGGTCGATCGCCAGCACCATCGCCGGCCGTTCCACGTCAACCCTTGACATCGACATCTTCTCTCGCCATCATTCTTATAACAATATGACCAAGTCACCTGACAGTGTCAACACCGCGACGCCGGGCCGGCCTGACAGGACGGGCGCGACCGGCGCCGCTCGCAGCCGGCGCCGGCGCGGCCAAGAGCGGCGGCGGCGTGACCGACGTCGCCCTGCAGCGGGGTCCCGTCCCGCTACACCACCAACTCTACCTGCAGCTGTCGTCGTCGCTCGACGCGGGCCGCTGGGCCCCCGGCGACCGCCTCCCCACCGAGCACGACCTCTCCAGCAGCTTCGGCTGCAGCCTGATCACCGTGCGGCGCGCGCTCGACGAGCTGCGCCGTGAGCGGCGCATCGAGCGGATCCCGGGGCGCGGGACCTTCGTCACCGCGCCCCCGCTCGAGCGCGACCTCACGGCGCTGACCAGCTTCACCGACGAGATGCGCTCGCGCGGACTCGACCCCCAGACGAGGCTCGTGCAAGCCAAGACCGTGCGCGCCGATCCCGCCGTCGCCGCCGCCCTGCAGCTCGAACCCGGCGAGGAGGCGCTGCTCATCGAGCGGGTCCGCAGCGTCGACGGCCATCCGCTCATGCTCGAGCAGGCCTACCTGCCGACGTCCCGGTTCCCCGACCTTCCCACCGCTGACCTCGAGCGGGGCTCGCTCTACGAGGTCCTGGCGGCGCGCTACGGCCTGCGCCCCGTGCGCGCGAACGAGACGATCGAGCCGATCCTGCCCAACGCCCGCGAGGCCGGGCTTCTGGGTCAGTCCCAGCGCCGCCCCGCGCTACTCATCGAGCTCGTCGCCAGCGCCGACGACGGCTCGCCCATCGAGTACTGCCGCGCCATCGTGCGCGGCGACCGCGCCAGGTATCGCGTCGACGCGAGCGGTCCTCGCCTCGACGCCGTGCAACCCGGCACGCCGTGACGGCTGCCGACACGAGGAGGGGGACACGATGAAAGCAGTGCGCATCACCGTCGCGGCGATGCTGGCGGCGCTCGTGGCGCTCGCCGCCGGCTGCGGCGGGTCGTCGCAGCCGGCGGCGAGCGCCTCGCCGAGCGGGCCGCTCACCGGCACGCTGACGGTCTGGGACTACTACGGGTCGGCCACCCCGATCAAACCCGCGGTGGCCGCCTTCCAGAAGCTCAATCCCGACCTCAAGATCAACTACCAGGCCGTCGACTACGACACGTTCCAGCAGAAGTTCTCGGTCGGCGTGTCGTCGGGCGCGCCGCCGGATGTCGCCACGCTCGACATGACCTGGATCCCCTCGTACGCCGCGCAGGGCGTGCTGGCCAACGTGAGCCAGATCTCGGGCGGCAACCTCAACGGCAAGCCCATCACCGACCAGTACACCGCCGGCGCGATCAAGGCGATGACCTACCAGGACAACCTGGTCACGATGCTGTACGACTTCGACGCCTACGCGCTCTACTACCGCGCCGACCTGTTCGCGCAGAAGGGCATCGCCGTGCCCAAGGACTGGACCGAGTTCACCGCCGCCGCCAAGGCGCTCGCCGTGACCAAGGACGGCAAGGCGGTCAAGTACGCCTTCCAGGTGCTGCCCGACACGTTCCACTTCTCGCAGATGCTGTTCCAGAGCGGCGGCGCGATCCTGAACGGCGACGACACGCAGGCGGTGTTCGACAGCGACGCCGGCGTGACCGCGCTGAACTACATGAAGAGCTTCCTCGACGACGGCACCGGCGTGTACTGGGGTCCCGACCAGGGCGACTCGAGCGGTATCGCCGGCATCAAGGACGGCCGCATCGCCATGTTCCTCAACGGGCCGTACATGATGGGCATCCTCAAGGACAGCGCGCCCGAGCAGAAGGGCGACTGGAAGGTCGCGCCGGCGCCGATCAACACGCAGCCCGGCAGCTACCTCGGCGGCACCGGCCTGACCATCCCGGCCAACGCCAAGAACCCGACGGCGGCGTGGGCGTTCGAGCAGTTCCTGCTCCAGCCCGAGCAGCAGCTCGGCGTCTACAAGTTCGCCGGCGCCGCGCCGGCCACGACGGCGGCCCTGAACGACCCGCTGCTCACCAAGCCGGACCCGTACTTCGGCGGGCAGGCGCCGTTCTCGATCTTCATGGACGCGATGTCCACGGCGACCCCGTTCCCGTACGTGCAGGCCTGGGGCGACATCGACACGACGATCAGCGACGGCGTCACCTCGGCGCTGCTCGGCAAGCAGTCGGCGGCCGACGCGCTGAAGGCCGCCGCCGACCGCACGGACCAGCTCCTGGCCGGGCAGTGACGGGCTGAGACGGGCGGGGGGCGGCCGATGACGAGGGGGCGGTGACGTGGCCGGCCTGAAGCTGCGCCCGCGCACGCGGCGGGCGCTGACGGCCTACGTGCTCATCGCCCCGGCGATGCTGGCGACGACCGCCTTCCTGCTCGTCCCCATGGCCCTGTCGGCGTACTGGAGCCTGACCGAGTACAACGGCATCACGGCGCCACACTGGGTGGGGCTCCACAACTACGTCGCCCTCTTCCACGACCCGCGCTTCGTGCGCTCGCTGACCAACACGATCGCGTTCGTGCTCCTGGGCATGACGATCGGACCGGCGCTGGGCCTCTGCGCGGCGCTGCTCCTGAACGAGCACATCCACGGGCGCGCCTTCTTCCGCGTCGCCATCTTCCTGCCGGTGACGACGTCGCTCGTGGTCGTGGCCACGGTGTGGAAGATGCTGCTCAACGACCAGGGCATCGTCAACGCGGCGCTGTCGTTCTTCGGGATCAACGGCCACGCCTGGCTGGCCGACCCGTCGACGGCGCTGTACGCGGTCATCCTCGTCAGCGTCTGGCAGGGGCTGGGCTTCGAGGCGGTCGTGTTCCTGGCGGCGATGCAGTCGATCCCGCACGAGCTCTACGACGCCGCCAAGGTCGACGGCGCCGGCACCTGGCGGCGGTTCCGCCACGTCACCCTACCCGGGCTGCGGCCGACGCTGCTGTTCGTCTTCGTGATCGGGATCATCGGGAGCTTCCAGGTCTTCGACCAGATGTTCGTGATGACCCAGGGCGGGCCGGTAGGTTCGACCGAGACGATCGTGTACTACCTCATCAACCGCTTCCAGGCGCTCCAGCTCGGCCGCGCCTCGGCGGTCGCCTACGTCCTGCTGGCGATCCTCGCCACGCTGTCGGCGATCCAGTTCCGCCTGTTCGAGGAGCGTGAGTCGTGAGCCGCAGACGACCGCGGCGGGTGTTCGTCTACGCGGCGCTGATCGGCGCTGCGATCGTGATGCTGGGGCCGTTCTACTGGACGCTGTCGACGTCGTTCAAGCCGGCCGCCGACGTCTTCGCCTCGCCACCCAAGTGGATCCCCAACCCGTTCTCGCTGCAAGGCTACCGCGACGTCTTCGCGCTGCCGTTCCCGCGCTACCTGCTCAACAGCGTGATCGTGTCGGTGTCGATCGTCGGCCTGAACGTCGTGTTCGGCACGGCCGCCGCCTATGCGTTCGCCAAGCTGCGGTTCCCCGGACGCAACACGCTGTTCTTCGTGCTGCTGCTGACGCTGATGGTGCCGTTCCAGGTGAACCTGATCCCGCTCTACCGCATCATGGTCGACCTGCACAACATCTCGCCGCTGCTCGGGGCCAACACGTACTTCGGGCTGATCGCGCCCAGCGCCGTGCAGGTGTTCGGCATCTTCCTGATGCGGCAGTTCATCGGCACCATCCCCGACGCGATCCTCGAGTCGGCGCGGCTCGACGGAGCGTCGGAGCTGCGCATCCTGCGCTCGATCATCTTCCCGCTGGCGTCGCCGGCCATCGCCACCCTCGCCATCTTCACCTTCGTCGCGGCGTGGAACGACTTCCTCTGGCCGCTGATCGTGACCAACACCGACAGCATGCGCACGCTGCCGGTCGGCCTCGCGCTGCTCTCGCGCAAGAACACGCTCAACTGGTCGGCCACGATGGCCGGCGCCGTGATCACGGTGATCCCCATGCTGGCGGTGTTCGCCGTGCTGCAGCGCCGCTTCATCGAGGGGCTCACGGCAGGCTCCGTGAAGGGCGCGGGATGATGGTCGCCGGAGACGAACGGGCAAGCGGGCAGGCGCCGGCCGGCGACGACCGCTTCCTGGCCGAGATCCTCGAGCAGCCGGCGGCGATGCGCGCCGCGGCTCGGGCGCTGGGCGGCCAGGCGGCCGGCCTCGAGGAGGTCGGCCGCCTGGCCGCCCGGGCACCGGGCTTCGTGATGACGGGGATGGGCAGCTCGTTCGACGCCTGCCTGGCCGTGGCCAGCGTCCTCGGCCGCCGGGGAGTCCTGTCGACGACGGTCAACACCGCCGAGCTGCTGCACTTCCGCACCGCCGCGCTCTCCCCGGCCACGCCGCTGCTGGCCGTCAGCCAGTCGGGCGGCAGCGCCGAGGTGCTGAGGCTCGCGGAGCTGGTGCGGGCGATGTCGCCGCGGCCGCCGCTGGTGACCGTCACCAACGGCCTCGACAACCCTCTGGCGGGACTCGCCGACGTGGCGTTCGACTCGGCCGCCGGCCGCGAGGAGTGCCCGTCGACCAAGACGTTCGCCGCCTGTCTCGTGGCGCTGCGGGCCGTGAGCGACGCCATCGCGGAGGCGGCGGCGTTCGACGCCGACCGGGCGCGGGTAGCGGCGGCGGCCGACGCGGAACGGGCGGCCGCCGCCGCCGCCGGCCTGCTGCGCGATCCCGACGGGCTGGCCGACCGCATGCGGGCCTGGTGCGGCGACGGCCGGCAGCTGGTGGCGCTCGGCCGCGGGACGGGCCGCGCCGCGGCGGAGATGGGAGCGCTGATCCTCAAGGAGGCGGCGCGGCGCCAGGCCGAGTCGCTCGACACGGCCGAGTTCCGCCACGGCCCGCTGGAGCTGTCGGGCCCCGGGCTGGCCGTGGTCATCGTCGGCACGGAGCCGGCGACCCTGGCGCTCGACGCGAGGCTGGCCGCCGAGCTCGCCGGCGACGGCGCCTCCGTTATGATGATCGCGCCGGGCCGCGGCGACGCCGCGACGGCGGGCGCGAGCATCGCCATCGACGAGCTGCACCCGCTGCTCGCGCCCGCCGTCGCGGTGATCCCGCTGCAGCTGCTGGCCCGGCGCCTGGCCGCCGAGGCCGGGCGCGACCCGAGCCGCATGACGCGGGCGAGGAAGGTGACCACGACGGAATGAGCGACGGCGAGCACGAAGACGGGACGACCGCGGGGCCGCTGACCATGGGCCCCCACTACCTGCGCGACGGCGAGCGCAGCGTCGTCCCGGTCGGCGTGCACCTCGTGCCCACCTCGGGCCCGGACTGGCCGTGGCGCGCCGGCGTCGAGGCGTTCGAGCGCGCGTTCGCGCAGATGGCCGGGCTCGGGCTCGACAGCGTGCGCATCGACGTGCTCTGGTCGGCCGTCGAGCCCGAGCCCGGCCGCTACGACGAGGCCCACCTGCGCCTGCTCGACGACGTCCTCGAGGCGGCCCGGCGCCACGGGCTGCGGCTGCACCCGGTGCTGTTCATCGGCGGCGAGGTCGGCGACGCCGTCTGGGACCCGGCCTGGCGCGACGGCCGACACCCGCACGCTGACACGGAGCTGCGGCGGCTGCAGGCCGAGCACGCCGCCATGCTCGCGCGACGCTGGGCGAGCGACCCCGCCGTCCTGGCCTGGGACCTGACCGACGAGCCGCCGAGCTGGCTGTTCAAGGACACCGACGACGACGCGGCCCGCGCGTGGACCGCCGAGATCGCGGGGGCCATCCGCGGCGCCGGCGCGGTCCAGCCCATCACGATCGGCACCGCCTCGCAGGAGATCGACCAGGGAGCCTTCCGCGCCGACGTAGTCGCCGCCGAGCTCGACTTCGCCTGCGTGCACCCGTACCCGATCTACTCGCCCGAGCTCTACCCCGACGCCCTGCTGAGCGCCCGTATGACACGGGCCGGCGCCTTCGAGACGGCCCTCGCGGCCGGCGCCGGCCGGCCGGTCATGGTACACGAGTATGGCGCCTCGTCGACCCAGTTCACGCCCGAGGCGATCGCCGCCTACGACCGGCTGCTGGCCTGGTCGAGTTTCGGCCGCGGCGCGATCGGCTTCTACCCGTGGTGCTGGACCGACGCCGAGCCGGCGGCCTACGCCCGCGCTCCCTACGTGCGCATGCCCCACGAGACGCAGTTCGGTGTGACCGACCACGCCGGCGCGCCCCGGCCCCGCGCCCACGTGCTGCGCGATCTCGCCGCCACTCTGCGGCACCTCGACCTCGACCGCCACGCCGGTCTGGGACCCGTGAGCGACGCCGCCATCGTGGTACCCCACGAGTACGTCCGGCCCTACGACCTGGCCGCCTACGGTCTGGACGACGCTCCCGCCGGGCCGTACGTGCCGGCCGAGACGGCCTGGAACCCGGAGCGCGACGTCAAGCCGCTCGTGCGGGGCTGGCTCAACGCCTTCGTGCTGGCGGCGCGGGCCGGCATCGCGCCCGCGTTCCCGCGAGAGTCGCTCGGTGGCGAGTGGCCGGCGGCCGGGCTTCTCCTGCTGCCGGCCCCCCTGACCACAACGACCTGCTCGCTGTGGCACGTACGCACGAGCTTCTGGCGGCGGGCCCCTGCCTTCCTCGACGCCGGCGGCACGGCCTACCTCTCGTGTTGCGCCGACAGCGCCCTCCCCGAGATGCCGGATCTGGCCGGGTGCCGGATCGCCGACCGCGCCCCCGTGCGCGACGGGTACGTCCTGCGCTTCGTCGCGCCCTGGGGTGGGTTCGCGCCGGGCGACGAGTTGGCGCTGCCGGGGGGGCGCGGCGCCACGTTGGGCGGCGATCTCGAAGGACTGCTGACGCGCGGCGTGCGGCTGGAGTGCTCTGACGCGCGAGTGATCGCCACGCTGCCCGACGGCGAGCCGGCGCTCGTCGTCGCCGATCGCGGCGCCGGCCACGTGGTCACGTGCGCCCTGCCCGTCGAGCTCCTGCTCGCCCGCGAGCCTGACGCGCACGGGCCGGACGACGCCTCCTGGCGCCTCTACGCCGGGCTGGCGGACCTGCGCCGCGCGCGCCGCGCCGGCGTCCGCCACCCCGATCTCACCTGCGGGGAGCTTCGCGGCACGCACGGAGGGACGCTGGTCGTCACGAACCACTCGGGCGCGGCGGTCCACGCGCCGCTCCACCTGCCGGACGGCGCCCACGGCGCCGCCCTCGTCGGGCCCGACGGACCGGCGCCGCTCGCCGGCGACGCGCTCGAGCTCGGGCCCTGGGGAGCGGCCGTCATCACCTGGGACTCTTGACCCGCCGGGAGGCGGCGGGAGCCCCCGGGCATCCGCTCCGGCCCAGCTTCCCGATGCTAGACTAGCTGCTGCCCTGACGAGCGACCACGCGGAGGTCCGCCTGGTGAACAGCTACCTCTTCTCGGGCTACGCCCGCCTGCCCCAGGACGTGTCGCATCAGAACCTCCACCGGCGGGTCGGCATCGTCGTCGAGGTCGACGGGGACGGCAAGATCGTCCACTCCTCGTGCACGCTCCTGATGGAGCTGGCGCGCGACTTCCTCGACCGGCTGCTCGTCGGACACTCCGTGCTCGCCGAACGCGACGAGATCGAGGCCGCCATCCGCGAGCGCTACCGAGGCCATTCGCAGGCCGCGCTGATCGCGGCCATGAAGCAGGTGTTCGAGGCGGTGGACCAGTCGCCGCTCGTGGCGGCCGGCGACACGCCGGCTGCCGCTCCGGCCCCCGCGGCCACGGACGCCGCCGCTTCCTAGCCCGGATGGCAGGGGTCCTGCTTTGACCGGCGGCGGCGGTCGGATATCATCGGCGGTGCTGCAGACATGGCCCCGCGGCCGGCGTACCCCGCCGCCGCACACACGGGCATGCGCCCCCAGCACGCGCGAGAGCGCAACTGGGGGCGTTCGTCGTTCCAGGGAGCGCCAGAGGTAGACGACGGGGGCCGCGAGCAGCCGCCCGCAGGGCGGCCCCACGCGGCCCCGCAAGGAGGCACGATGGACTTCAGGTACACGACCGAGCAGACCCTCTATCGCCAGGCCATCCGCGAGTGGCTCGCCAAGAACCTCGAGCCGCGCGCCCGCGGCATCGACGAGGCCGAAGACGGCATCCCCGACGACATCACGGCCGGCATGGCCGAGCTGGGGATGTTCGGCGTGACCATCCCCGAGGAGTACGGCGGCATGCCGCTGCCCGACGACGAGCGCCTGATCTACGCCATGATCACGGTGCACGAGATCGCCCGCGCCGATCTGAGCATGAGCACGCCGGTCTACACGCTGCTGACCATCGGCTGGTCATACATCGTCAACCGCTACGGCAGCGAGGAGCTCAAGCAGGAGCTGCTCCCGGCCGTCGCGCAGGGCAAGGCGTTCGCCGGCATCAACACGACCGAGCCCGGCGGCGGCTCCGACCTGGCCGCGATCAAGACGACCGCCATCTGGAATGACGCCAAGGAGGCCTACCTCCTCAACGGCGAGAAGGCGTACGTCAGCGGCCCCAAGGAGTGCATGAAGTGGGGCGCCCCGAGCGGCCACTGCACCCTGGTCAAGACCGATCCCGCCTCGGGCCACAAGGGCATGACCTTCATGTGGGTGCCGGCGCACCTCGACGGCATCCAGTGGACCGTCTACAAGGACATGGGCCGCATGGGCCTGAGCACCGGCGGCTGGATCTACAAGGACGTGGAGCTGCCGAAGAAGTACATCCTCGGCGACGAGGGCAAGGGCTTCTACACGGTCATGGACGGCTTCAACGCCGCCCGAGTGCTGGTCGCCGCCGCCTGCCTCGGCGGGGCCGAGAAGGCGCTCGAGATCAGCGGCGAGTACACGGCCCAGCGCCAGACCTTCGGCAAGCCGCTCGGCAAGTACGAGGGCATCTCGTTCGAGATGGCCGACGACTGGATGCAGCTCGACATGCTGAAGATGAACCTGCTGCGCGGCGCCTGGATGATCGGCAAGGAGCACACCGAGCCCGGCACCTTCGACCGGCGCGAGATCAACAAGATCATCTCGACCTGCAAGTGCCTCTCCCCCGCGCTGTGCCACGACATCGCCCGGCACGGGATGATGTACCACGGCGCCTTCGGCTACACCAAGGACACGCCGCTCGAGATGCTGCTGCGCGGCGTCATGAGCTACGAGGTCGGCGCCGAGGGCGGCCTGATGATCATGCGCGGCATCATCGCCCGCGACGAGTGGGGCGAATCGCACAACCCGTTCAAGGACTGAGCGGGCGGGGCGCGGGAGCGAGGCGGCTGCGATGGAGAAGGTCGAGTGCATCGTCGTGGGCGGCGGGCTCGCCGGCTTGGCGGCCGCCTACGGCCTGGCAAAGGACGGCGTCGAGGTCATGGTGCTCGAGCGGGGCAACTACGCGGGCGCCAAGAACGTCACCGGCGGCCGCCTGTACGTGAGCCCGCTGCGCGCGAGCGGCGTGTACCCCGAGCTCTGGGACCCGGCCGGCGCTGAGGCCGGCCCGCCGTTCGAGCGCCCGGTCGCGCGCGAGCTGATCACCATGATGGGCGACGGCGCCGCGACGACGATCGAGCTCGCCTCGGAGCGGTTCGCGGCGCCGTCGCCCCGCTCCTACACGGTCCAGCGCGCGCGTCTCGACCAGTGGCTGGCCGAGAAGGCGACCGAGGCCGGGGCCATGGTCGTCCCCGACATGAAGGTCGACGAGCTGCTGCTCGAGGGCGGCGGGAGCGCCGGCGCCGACGCGGGTGAGCCGGACGAGGGGTCCGCGGTGGGCGGCGGCGAGGCCGCCGGCTCCGCCGGCGCGGCCGCCGCCGCCCCGCGTCCGCGCGTCGTCGGCGTGCGCGCCGGCGGCGACGAGGTCGGCGCCGAGGTCACCATTATCGCGGAAGGTGTGCTCGGCCTGCTGGCGAGCGGCGCGGGGCTGCGCGAGCAGCCCCGCGCCGCCGACCACGCCGTCGGCTTCAAGGAGGTCGTCGAGCTGCCTGCCGGCACGATCGAGGACCGCTGGAACCTGGACGAGGGCGAGGGCGCCGCCCAGCTCTTCATGGGCGAGGTCACGCGCGGCATGACCGGCGGCGGCTTCCTCTACACGAACAAGGAATCGGTCGCCCTCGGCGTCGTCGTCAGCATGGAGCAGCTGCGCACTCGCGGCGACGACCTCGAGTCGTGGGAGCTGCTCGACGCGTTCAAGGAGGCGGCGCGGATCAAGCCGCTGGTGCGCGGCGGCGAGCTGGCCGAGTACTCGGCCCACGCGGTGTTCGAGGGCGGCGTCGACCGGATGCCGGCGCTGTACGGCGACGGCTACCTCCTGGCCGGCGAGGCCGCCGGCCTGGCCCTGAACGCGCTGGTCACCGTCCGCGGCATGGACCTGGCGATCGCCAGCGGCTGGGCGGCGGCGCGGGCGGCCCTGGCCGCCCGCGCCGCCGCCGACTCCTCGGCGGCCACGCTCTCGGTCTACGAGCGGTTCCTGCGCGAGACCTTCGTGATGCGAGCCATGGAGGCCGGCCGCGGCGTGCCGGCGGCGATCGAGAACCGGCGCCTGTTCAGCGAGTACCCGGCGTCGGTCTCGCGGTTCCTCGAGTCGATCTTCGACGTCGACGACCCGGCCGCGTCCACACTGGTCAAGACCGGCCTGCGCTCGGCCCGCCGGGAGTTCCTTAAGCTCGACACGCTCAAGGACCTCTGGTCCCTGCGCAAGATCTGAAGGGGTGAGCGCCACGATGCCGGAGAAGCGCGGGACCGTCGACGCCAAGCTGGGCAAGGACGTCTTCAAGCTAGACACCGAGCCGCACATCGTCATCGACCAGGAGAAGTGCCGCACGTCGTGCACGATGCGGGCCTGCCTGACGGTCTGTCCCGCCGACCTCTACGAGCGCGACGACCAGGGCGACATGACCGTCAACTGGGAGGGCTGCCTGGAGTGCGGCACCTGCCTGATCTGCTGCGACGAGCAGGCGCTGAGCTGGACCTACCCACGAGGCGGCTTCGGCGTGCAGTTTCGGCTGAGCTGACGCCTCGATCCGAGCCTGAAGGGAAGCCATGGACGATCTGACCGCGCTCCTCGCCGCCAATCCCTACCCCGGTCGCGGCCTGGTGTTCGCCGGGACCCCGGCGGGCCCGCTGGTCGGTTACTTTGTGACCGGACGCAGCCCTGCGTCTCGCGAGCGCGAGATCAAGCTCGCGGGTGAGGCGCTCGTCGTCGCCCCGCTCGGCGAAGGTGCGGACGATCCGCTGCGTCACTACGCGGCCGCGCGTCAGTCGGCGGACTGGCTGGTGTGCGGGAACGGCCGCCAGGTCGACACGGTGCTCGAGCGCCTCGAGAACGGCGCCGCTCCGGCGGTCGCCCTGGCAGATCTGGAGCACGAGCCCGACGACCCCATCTTCACGGACCGCATCACTCTCGTCCTGTCGCGCCGCAACGGTATCGGCGTCTTCGGCGTCGCGCGCAGGAGCAGGGGCGGCCGCGACACGAGCGACATCCTGACCATGACCGTGAAGAAGCCGGCGCCAGGCGACGCCGTCCTGCTCACGACCTACTGGTCGGACGGGCAGATGATCGAAGGCGGACGGCCGTTCGTCGAGGCAGCGGCCGGCGCGAGCGACGCCGACGCGCTCCTCGCCGAAGTGTGGTCCTCGCTCGGCGCGGACTACCGCGTCGCCGCCATGGTGGTCGACCCGACGAAGGCCCTGGCCGACGCGCCGGTCGAGAATCACTGACACATGCAATGAACGAAGCGAGGTGAGCCCGTGGACATCGCCGTCTGTGTGAAGACGAACCCCGACCTGCAGCTCGTGCGCGTCAAGGGCCGCGAGCCGGTGCTCGAGGCCGTGCCGTACAAGGTCGGCGACCTCGAGAAGAACGCGCTCGAGGCGGCGCTGTCGCTGCGCGACGCGGCCGGCGGCGGCCGCGTCGTGGCCGTCTGCGCCGCCCAGGGCGACCGCAAGGTCCGCGAGACGATGAAGGAGGCGCTGGCGATCGGCGCCGACGAGGCCGTCATCGTCGCCGACCCGGCGCTCGACGCGACCGACCAGGCCGGCGTGGCCGCCGTCCTGGCCAAGGCGATCGAGAAGCACGGCCCCTTCGACCTCGTCCTGTTCGGCGAGGGCTCGAGCGACGGCTACTCCGGGCAGGTGCCCGGTCGCGTCGCCGAGCTGCTCGGCTTGCCCGAGCTGGGCTACGCCCGCAAGCTCGAGGGCGGTCACGCCGCCGGCGATCCCGCCGGTTCCCCCACGCTGCGCGCCGAACGCAGCATGGGCGACGTGATCGAGACCCTCGAGGCGCCGCTGCCGGCCGCGGCGACGGTCGTCAGCGAGATCAACGAGCCGCGCATCCCGTCGCTGATGCACATCATGAAGGCGGCCAAGAAGCCGGTCGCCGAGCTCGGCCTGGCAGAGCTCGGCCTCGGCGCCGGCGACCTCGCGCGCACGGGCGCTATCGTGAGCAACCTGGCCGAGGAGCAGGACCGCAAGCACGTGCTGTTCGAGGGCGACGCCGCCGAGCAGGCCGGGGCGCTGGTCGCCGCCCTGGTCGGCGAAGGCGTGGTGGGGAGATAGCCATGGCCGAGATCCTCGTCTTCAGCGAACACAGGGACACCGCCCTCGAGCTGGTCGCCGCCGCGCGGCAGCTCGGCGCGGAGCTCGGGATGGGCGTCTGCGGGGCGGCGCTGGGCGGCGAGTCGGCCGCCTTGGCGGCCGACCTCGCCGCGCACGGCGCCGCCCGCGTCTTCACCTGCGACGACCCGGCCCTCGATGGCCTGCCGATCGACACCGTAGCCGACGCCCTGGCACAGCTGGCAGCCCAAGCCGGCGCGAGCGTCGTCCTGCTCGGGTCGACGCGGCGCGGACGCGAGCTGAGCGGCCGGCTGGCGCAGAAGCTCGGCGCCGGCTGCGTGAGCGACGTGACCGGCCTCGTGGTCGAGAACGGCGAGCTGGTTGCCGGCCGCTACAACCTCGGCGGCGCGACGGTGCAGCGCGAGACCGTGACCACGCCGGTCAAGGTGTTCGCCGTCATGCCCAAGACCTTCGAGGTGGGCGCGCCGGCCGGCTCGGCCGGCGCCGTCGAGGCGGCCTCGCTCACCCTGAAGCCGTCGGCCGTCAAGGTCGTCGAGCGCCGGCCGCGCGAAGGCGGCGCCGTCAACCTCGACGCGGCCCCGCGCATCGTCGGCGTGGGCCGCGGCCTGCGCGCGCGCGACGACGTGGCCCTGGGCGAGAGCCTGGCCGCGGCCCTCGAGGCGGAGCTCGCCTGCACCAAGAGCCTGGCCGACTTCGGCTGGCTGCCCGAGGACCGCATCGTCGGCCTGTCGGGCGCCAAGACCAAGCCCGACCTCTACCTCGCCGTCGGCGTCTCGGGCCAGATCCAGCACACGGTCGGGGTCAGCGGGGCGCGGGTGATCGCGGCCATCAACACCGACAAGGACGCGCCGATCTTCGCGCTGGCCGACTACGGCATCGTCGGCGACCTCTACCAGGTGCTGCCCGCGCTCATGGAGCGGCTCAAGGAACTGTAGTCGCCGGGGGCGGGCGGGGCGCCGGGCGGCGCCCCGCCCGCCCCCTCTCTGTCGCGCCGCGAGCACCCGCACGCCCCACCCTCCCTCAGCCGCTATACTTGGCAGCACGGCGCGACCGCGCGCCGGGGTGGTCCCCTACCTCTGGCAGGCAGCATGCAGGAACCCAGCGTCGCGCCTCCGGCCGCGGCGGCGACGGCAGCGCACGACGAAGACGGACCGCCGGCCGCGACGCCGGCCCGGCACGGCGCCGACTCGCGCTCGCGCGCGCTCGTCGAGATCCTCTCGCAGCTCAATCGCGACGCCACGCCGACCGACTCCGCCCAGGCGCTGCTGCCCACGCTGGTGGCCGCGCTCGGCGTCGACACCGGCGCCGTCCTGCGCGTGGTGAGCGACGCCGAGGCCGAGCTGCTGGCCGCGTTCGGACACACGCGCAAGCGCGGCTTCCCCTACCCGCCGCTCGACCTGCGCGACGAGCTGCTGGCGCCGCTCACCCAGCGCTCCGACATCGTCGCCCTCGACGAGGCCGGCCGCGGAGACCTGCAGCCGGCCCTGCGGGCGATCTGCCACCCCCGGTTCGGCAGCGCGTTCGTCGCCTCCGCCTTCATGGGGCACACGCTGGGCGGCTTCGTGGTGCTGAGCAGCCGGCGCCCGCTGGCGCTCTCGGCCGACGACGCCGGCTTCCTGGCCGCGGTCGCCGACGCCGTCGGCCTCGCGCTGGGGTCGGCGGCCCTGTCGCAGGAGACCCACCTCAGCGAAGTCGTGCTCGAGACGGCCGGCGCCGTCGCGCGAGCCATCTCCGGCAGCCTCGACCTCGCTCAGACCTTCCGCCAGATCGCCAACAGCGCCGCCCGCGTGGTCGGCGACTGCAACTGCCTGCTGCTGGCGACCGACGACGGCAGCGACGAAGACCTCGTCGCGGTCGCGTGTTCCGACCCCGGGGACGACGTGCTGCTCGGCCTGCACGTGCGCTTCCGTGACGTGGCGGGCGAGCGCGAAGCGCTCGCCCGCCACCGCAGCATCGTCGTCGAGGACCTGGTCTGGGGGGCGGCGACCGGGCGCGAGTTCCGCGAGCGGCTGCAGATCCGTTCGGCGCTGTTCGTGCCTATCCACTCCGAAGACGAGCTGATCGGCTCGCTCCTGCTCTACTCGACCGCCCGCCGCGACCGCTACTCCGACGGCGACGTGGCCCGCGCCGAGACAGTCGCAGAGCAGGCGGCCAGCGCGATCTGCAACGCCCGCCTCTACCGCGACCTCGAGCGCAGCGAGTACCGGGCCACGGCTCTCCTGGAGCGCATCACGCGCCTGCGCGAGGCCCAGCGCCTGACCGTGGCCAACGTGCTCCACGACGACATCGTGCAGACCGTCGTGGCGGCGCTCTACCAGGTCGAGGGGCTGCGCGCGGCCGGCGGCGAGCCCAACGTCGGGCTCGAGCGCGTCGCGGGCCTGCTCAAGCAGACGATCGCCGACGCCCGCAGCGTCATCGGGGACATGCGGCCGCCGGTGCTCGACGGCCTGGGGCTCGACGCCGCACTTGCGTCGCTCGCGCGCCGCGCCTCCGACGACGGCGGCTTCCGCGTCGAGACACGGCTGGCCGACGTGCCGGACCTGCCGCCGCGCGTCTCGACCGCCCTCTACGTCATCGCCCGCGAGGCGCTGCAGAACGCGCGCCGGCACAGCGGCGCGCGGCGCGTCGAGCTGGGCATCCGGCTTCTCGACGGCAACGGCGGCGGTCGTTCCGTGCGTCTCACGGTCGCCGACGACGGCGCCGGCTTCGACCCCGAGGCGGTGCAGGCCGGCGACCACTTCGGGTTGACGATGATGGACGAGCAGGCCGCTCTGGCCGGCGGCAGCTTCTCGGTCACGTCGCGGCCCGCCGCCGGCACGACCGTCGAGGCGACCGTCCCGTTCCCGGGGCAGGCGTCATGACGAACCCGCCACCGGTCGTCAAGCCGATCCGGCTGTTCCTGGTCGACGACCACGAGATGGTGCGCGAAGGCCTCAAGCTGATGCTGTCGCACTACGACGACTTCGAGGTCGTGGGCGAGGCCGGCACCGGCGGCGACGCCCTGCTGGGCGTCGCCGCCGGCAAACCGGCCCTCGTGCTGCTCGACCTCCAGCTGCCCGACATCCCCGGTCTCGAGGTGCTCGCGTCGTTGCAGCAACTGCCCGAGCCGCCGGCGGTCCTCGTGCTGACGATGCACGACGACGACGACTTCGTCATCGGCGCGGCGCGCCTGGGCGCCCGCGGCTACGTGCTCAAGCACACGACCCATGAGGAGCTGGCGCTCGCCATCCGGCGCATCGCCGCCGGCGGCCTCTACTTCGGGCCCGAGGTGAGCGGCGCCCTGGTCAGCCTCGACCGGCGCAACCGGGAGCAGGCGCTGCTGACCGAGCGCGAGCGCGAGGTGCTGCGCCTGCTCGCCGCGGGGCTGTCGAACCGCGAGATCGGCGAGCGCCTCTTCCTCAGCCCAGAGACGGTCAAGACGCACCTCGGCAGCATCTACCGCAAGCTCGGCGTCGAGACCCGCACCCAGGCCGTGGCCGTGGCCCTACGCACGAAGCTTCTCGACTGATGGCGGGCGGGCGCGACGCCGGGCACGACGACGCCGGCGGCGTCGCGCCCGCCCGCGTCCCGGTGCTGTGGTTCCGCCGCGCCCAGGAGCCGCCGACCGTCTGGTCGCCGCTCGACGCCTTCCTCTACAACCTCATGACCACCAACGTCGCCGTCTTCTTCGGCGTGCCGTTCGTCGCCGGCGCCGCCTTCTACTACCCGGTCAGGAGCCTCACGCTGTCGATCCTCATCGCCGGCGCCTTCTGCCTGCTCGAGGCGCTGGTCTACGCCTTCCTCGTGTCGACCATGCCGCGCAACGGGGGCGACTACACCTTCCAGACCCGGCTGCTCGGCAGCGCCGCGGGCGCAATCTTCGCGTTCACCGGCGTCATCGTCGGCGGCGCCCTGTGGATGGCGATCGCCGGTTGGTTCGCCTCGCGCATCGCCGTCGGCCCGATGGTCGTGCTGATCGGCCGCGGTCTGGGCCTCGGCGCCGTGGTGGCGGTGGGCGACTGGCTGATGTCCACGGCCGGCGTCGTCTTCATGGGGCTCGTCGTCGTCGCCTGGTCGGCACTGGAGACCTCGTGGAGCATGCGCCTGTACGCGCGCGTGCAGCGCACGCTGGTGGTCGTGGGGCTGGTCGCGGTCGTCGTCCTGGTCGTGTACTTCGCGCTGACTCGACTGAGCGTCAACGTCTCGACCTACAGCGCCATCCTCTACCGGGCCGTGGAAGACGGCTACGTCCGCCACGGCCGCACCTCGGGCTGGCAAGCGGCGCTCGCGCTCCTGCCGGTCGTCGCCTTCGGACTCATCTATCCGGGATGGGTCGCGTTCCAGGCCGCCGAGGTGCGGCGCGCCGGCGAGCTGCGGGTGCAGCTCTCGACGATCGTCGGGGCGAAGTTCCTCGCCGTGGTCTTTGCCCTGCTCGTACTTCCGTTGCCGGTCAGGCACGTGGGCGAGGAGCTGTTCGGCGCCAGCGTCTACCTCGCCCTGCACGACCCCGTCTCGTTCTGGCGTCTGCTGCCGCGCCTCTTCGGCCTGCCGGCCGCCCCGTGGCTGAGCTACGTGGGCCTCACCTGCCTCGCCGTAGCCGTCAACGCCTGGTTCTGGGCGTGGGTCCCCAACCACACGCTCGCCGCCTCGCGCGTCATGCTGGCCATGTCCTGGGACAGGCTTCTCCCTCGCTGGTTCTCGCGCCTGCACCCGCGAACGGGCACGCCGGTGCACGCCGTCGCCGTGTTCAGCGCCCTGGCCGCCGCCGTCGTCGTCGCCTACTCGAGCCTCGGGGTGTGGCGTCTGGTCCTGCACGGCACGCTGGTCAGCCTCATCTCGTTCGCGGTGACGTGCCTGGCGGCTGCCCTGTTCCCCTTCGTGCGGCGCGAGGAGTACCGCGCCTCGACCGCCGCCCCCTACGAGGTCCTGCGCGTGCCGCTGCTCAGCATCGCCGGCTTCGCCTTCTGCGGCTTCGCCGCGTTCCTCGTCACGCGCTACGTCGAGTACGCGGGTCCGACCGGCGAGCTGGGGCGCCCGGACAGCGTGGCGTTCCTCGTGCCGCTCTACCTGCTGGCGGCGCTGCTGTACGTGGTGTCGCGCGGCTACCGGCGCAGCCACGAGGGCGTCGACATCGAGGTGCACTACCGCGAGGTGCCGGCGCGCGGCGCCGGGAGCGAGGCGATGGGAGCCCGGTCCCGCTAGGGCGCCGTGCTGCCGGCGTGCGGACCGGCTAGGCCAGCGCGGCCGCGACGGCGGCGAACGCCCGCACGTGGTCGGCCGAGACGTCGAGATCGAGGGCGAAGGGCAGCGTCGACAGCTTGACCACGACGACGTCGGCGCCCACGTCGAGGTACACGTACTGGCCGTAGATCCCGCTCGCCAGCAGGATCCCGCCGGGACCGTCGGGCACCCACCACTGGTTGCGGTAGTGGCCGCGCGGGTAGCGCGGCGCGCTCTCCGAGCGCGCGAACCCCGCGCGGCACTCGTCGTCGGCGTATCGCGTGTCCTCGACCCAAGCCGCCGGCACGATCTGGGCGCCGTTCCACACGCCGCGGCGCAGGTACATCAGGCCGAACCGCCCCAGGTCGCGCAGCGTCACGCACATGCCGCCGTCGGCCATGGGGTTGCCGTGACGGTCGACCGTGATGCGGGCGTCGTGCTCGGCCCCCAGCCGCGACCAGACGAGGTCGCTCATGAGCGGCGCGAAGCGCGCGCCGCCCGCGCGCTCGACGATCCAGCCCAGCAGGTCGGTGAGGATGGAGCGGTACTCGAACACGCCGCCGTGCTCGCGGTGGTTGTGCAGGGTGAGCATGTAGTTGAAGAGGTCGGGCTCGTCGCCCGGCGCCGGCGAACGCCACCCGGCGGCGCTCTCGTAGCGCCGCACGTCGGACCCGGGGTCGTCGTAGTCCTCCGAGAACTTCGTCCCGGCGGTCATGTCGAGCACCTGACGCAGCGTGGCGCCGGCGAACGAGGTGCCGGCCAGCTCGGGCACGTACTCCTCGGCGAGGCGCTCCGGTCCGAGGCGGCCGAGGCCGCTCAGCGCCCCCGCGAGCGCGCCGGTCATCGACTTCGAGACCGACTGCAGCAGGTGCGGCGTCGCCGGCGTCATGCCGTTCCAGTAGCGCTCGCAGACGATGCGCTCGCCGTGCAGCACGAGGAAGCCGTCCGCGTAGGTGCGGGTCAGGAACGCCCCGAGGGTGGTGCGCTCACCGCCCGTGGTCTCGAAGGAGACGCCGTCAAGATCTCGCGGATCGCCGGGCAGCGCGGTCGCCGGCCCGTCCCCGCGCGCGATGCGGGCGGTCGGCATCACCTCGTCGATGTGCCGGAAGGACCAGCGGTTCCAGGGCGGGCCCTGCCAGTTGTCGAGGGTCACCAGCTTGTCGAGCGGCGGCGGACTGCCTTCCATCAAGCCGAGGTCGTGCGCCGTCGGCGGCGCGTCTGCCCGATCGTCATCCGGCAAGAGCACTCTCCTGGTCGGGTGGTCCGGCCACTTGCTGGGGCCTGCCCGCGGCGAGGTCGAAGTCGTCGGGCAGATGACAGGCTACCATCCGCTGCCCGACGCGGTGTGGCGCCGGATACTCGCGGTCGCAGACCGGCATGCGGAACGGACACCGCGGGTGGAAACGGCAGCCCTGCGGGGGACGGATCGCGCTGGGCACGTCGCCCTCGAGCACGCGCATCGTGGACCGCGCTTCGGGATCGGGCGAGGGCGAGCTGTCGAGCAGGGCGACCGTGTACGGATGGCGCGGGTCGCCGAACACCTCGGGCGCAGGCCCCTGTTCGGCGACCTGGCCCAGGTACATCACGGCGACGGCATGCGCCATCGACTGGACGACCGCAAGGTCGTGGGCGATGAACAGGTAGGCGAGCCCCAGGCGCTGCTGGAGCTCGTGGAGCAGGACGAGGATGCGCGCCTGCACCGAGACGTCGAGGGCCGATGTGGGCTCGTCGAGCACGACCAGCTTCGGGTCGAGCGCCAGCGCCCGGGCGATGGCGATGCGCTGGCACTGGCCGCCGCTGAACTCGTGCGGCCGCCGCCACAGGTGCTGGGTGCCCAGGCCGACCATCTCGAGCAGCGACAGGACGCGGTCTTCGAGCTCTCGCCCGCTCATCCTGGCGTTCGCGCGCAGCGGCTCGGCGACCAGGTCGTGCACCGTCATACGCGGGTTCAGCGACGAGTACGGGTCCTGGAAGACGACCTGCGCGTCGCGCAGCATCGTGCGGCGGGCGCTGCCCTTGAGCCGCGACACGTCCGAATCCAGGAAGCTGACGCGGCCCGCGGTGGGCCGGTTGAGCTGGAGCACGGCTCGCGCGACGGTCGACTTGCCGCAGCCCGACTCGCCCACCAGCGCGAGCGTCCGGCCGGCCTCGAGGTCGAAGGAGACGTCGTCGACGGCGTGCACGACGTCGTCCGAGCGCTTGAGCAGGCCGCGCCGGATGCGGAAGTGCACCGTCAGGCCGTCGACCGCGAGCAAGGTCATGATCGCGCCCCCTCGCCGGCCTTCTCGGCCGCCCAGAAGCACGACACCCAGTGCCTGTCGCCGACCTTGACCGGGCGCGGCTTCTCGTCGGGGCACACGTCCATCACGTGGCTGCAGCGCGGGTGGAAACGACACCCGGTCGGCGGGTCGATCAGGTCGGGCACGGTGCCGGGGATGGTCTGCAGTTCCTGCGCCGTGCGGCCGTGCGGCAGGCACTCGTAGAGCGCGATCGTGTACGGGTGACGCGGCCGCTTGAGCACCTCGCTCACGGGGCCTTCCTCCACCACCGACCCCGCGTACATCACGGCGATGCGGTCGCAGGTCTGGGCCGCCACGCCGACGTTGTGCGTGATCAGGATCTGCGCCACGCCGAGCTCGGAACGCAGCTTGAGCAGGAGGTTGAGGATCTGCGCCTGGATGGTGACGTCGAGGGCGGTCGTGGGCTCGTCGGCGATCAGCAGCGGCGAGCCGCAGGCCAGCGCCATGGCCATGCACACGCGCTGGCGCATGCCGCCGCTGAACTGGTGCGGGTAGCGGTCGAAGGTATCCTTGTCGGGCGGCAGCCCCACCGACGCCAGCGCCTCGTAGGTGGCCTCCCGCGCCTCCTTGCGCGAGACCCCCTTGTGCAGGCGCACGACGTCCTGGATCTGGTGGCCCACCGCGAACACGGGGTTGAGCGAGGCGAGCGGGTCCTGGAAGACCATCGAGATGTCGCGCCCGCGCATCTTCTGCAGCTGGGCGTCGCTCTTCGTCAGCAGGTCGTCGCCACGGTACAGGATCGAGCCCGAGGTGATCTCGGCCTGGGGGCGCTGCAGCAGGCCGAGGACGGCGAGGCCGGTGATGGTCTTGCCACACCCGGACTCGCCGACCAGACCCAGGATCTCGCCGTCGTGGACGGTCAGGTCGACGCCGTCCAGCGCCTTCACCAGGCCGCGCATGCTGCGGAACTCCAGGCGCAGGTCGCGCACGGCCAGCAGTTCGGGGGCGGCGCCCGCGTCGCGGGCGCCGCCCCCGAGCTGCTCAGTCGCCGCCGCGCTCATCGCTTCGACCTCGGGTCGAGCACGTCGCGCAGGCCGTCGCCGACGAAGTTGAACGCCAGCACGAGGACGAAGATCGCCAGGCCGGCGAAGGTGCCGATCCACCACTGCTGCAGGATGTAGTCCTTGCCTTCTGAAATCATCAGGCCCCACTCGGCCGTCGGCGCCTGGGCGCCGAGCCCGATGAAGCTCAGGGCCGCCGCCGCCAGGATCACGGTGCCGATGTCGAGCGTCATCTGCACGATCACCGGCCCGAAGGCGTTGGGCAGGATGTGGCGCCAGATGATCAGCGGGCCGCGCACGCCCATCGTGCGCGCCGCCTCCACGTAGGGCCGCTCGCGCAGCGAGACCGCGACGCCGCGCACGAGGCGCGTGTACCACGGCCACCACGACACCACGATGGCGATCATCACGTTGCGGATGCTCGGCCCCAGGAAGGCGACGAACGTGATCGCCAGGATCAGCGACGGGAAGGCGAGGAAGACGTCGGTGACCCGCATCACCACCTCGTCGACCCGGCCGCCGTAGTACCCGGCGATGCCGCCCAGCGGCACGCCGATGATGACGATGGCGGCGGTGACGATGAACGAGATCACCAGCGGGATGCGGGCGCCGTAGATGACGCGGCTGAGGATGTCGCGACCCTGGTTGTCGGTGCCCATGAGATGGCGCGAGTTCGGGGCCTGGAAGCGGTCCTTGAGGTTGGAGTCGCCGCGGCCCTGGGCGGGGTACGGCGCCAGCACCGGCGCGAACACGGCCACGAGGATCGTCAGGATGATGATCGCCAGGCCGACGACGGCCAGCTTGTCCTTGAAGAAGACGCGCACGTTGTAGCGCGTCTCGTCGAGCGACGCCTGGTGGCGCACCCGCCAGTCGGCCAGTCTCGCGCTGGTCGCCATACCGCTCACCTAGCTCAGCGCGATGCGCGGGTCGAGGAAGGCCTGGGCGAGATCGACCACCAGGTTCACCAGCACGTAGGCCGCGGCGACCACGATCGTGACGCCCATGATCGCCGGGTAGTCGGTGCTGAGGATCGAGGTGGTCGCGTACGAGCCCAGGCCGGGCCAGGCGAAGATGAGCTCCACGAAGAACGTGCCCGTCAGCGAGTAGGCGAAGGTGAGCCCGATCACGGTGAACACGGGCCCGAAAGCGTTCTTGAGCGCGTCCTTGTAGAGCAGCGTGCGCGGCGGCACGCCCATCGCGCGCGCCATGCGGATGTAGTCGTTGCCCATCGCCTCGAGCATCGAGGACCGCGTCATGCGCATGATCACGCCCATCGGGTACGCGGCCAGGCAGAGCATCGGCAGGATCAGATGGCGCACGGAGTCGGTGAAGGCCACCCAGTTGCCGGTGACCAGGGCGTCGACCACGGGCATGCCCGTGATGCTGGTGATGGGGTGCGCCTGCGACACGAGGATGTCGCTCTGCTGAGCCACAGGTAGCCAGTGCAGCACCCTGAAGAACAGGATCTGCAGCATCAGGGCCAGCCAGAACGCGGGGATCGACACGCCGCCGGTCGAGAAGATCCGCATCACGTGGTCGATCCACTTGCCTTTGCGGTGCGCCGTCGCGACGCCGAGGATCACGCCGGCGATGGTCGCCAGCACGAGGGCGGCGATGATCAGCTCGAGGGACGTGGGCAGGAAGTGCATGATGTCCTGCAGCACGGGCCGCTTCGTGCGCAGCGAGTCGCCCCAGTCGCCCTGCACCAGCTTCTCCATGTAGATCCCGTACTGGGCGTAGAGCGGCTTGTCGAGCCCGAGGTCGCGGCGCGCCTGGGCGATCTGCTCGGGGCGGGCGTTGGACCCCACGTAGACCGCGGCGGGGTCCGACGGCACGATGCGGACCATCAGGAAGGTGATGGTGGCGACGCCGAAGAGCACCAGGACCGCGAGGGCGATGCGGCGGACGACGTAGGCCCAGATGGTCACGGGGTGTCGGCTCCTCCTCTGAGGTCTCGTTGGCGCGTCGGCGGGCGGAGGGCGGGCGGGCCGTCAGGCCCGCCCGCCCTCCTTGGGGGGACTAGTTCAGTGCGTCACGTGCGTCCAGAAGAGGACCTGCGGATAGTTCGGGTTGGCCGATCCGGCCTCGAGGTTGATGGTCTTGAGATGCGCGATCACGTACTGGGCGTCGAAGAGGTACGCCGCCGGAGCCTGGTCGACCAGCATCGTCTGGGCTTCGTTGTACTTGGCCTGCGACTCCTGCAGGCTCGACGGGAACGAGCTCAGCCGGTACGCCTCGGTCAGCAGCGCGTCGAAGTCGGAGTTGTACCAGTAGGCGAGGTTCCAGGCCGGCGCCGTCTCGGGCCGGAACATCGAGTTCAGGTTGTCGTAGCCGTCGGGCAGGCTCGGCCACCAGAGCAGCACGAACAGGTCCTGGCGCTGGGCGGCCGGTCCCTTGGCCTTGGCCCACTGCTGGTTCCAGAGCAGCTTCTGGATGTTGACCTTGACGCCGATCTTGGCGAACGACTCCTTCACCAGCGGCGCGAAGGCGTCCTCGAGCGGGTTCTCCGCCGCGTAGGTCAGGTTGAGGGTGAAGCCGCCGTCCGGGTAGCCGGCGTCGGCCAGCATCTGCTTGGCCTTGTCCAGGTCGTAGCTGTACTGCGGCACGCTGCCCTGCGAGTTGGGCCACAGGCCCACCGGGACCGGACCCTTGGCCTGGGTGCCGAAGCCGTTGGCGCCGACCGTGATGATGTCCTGATAGGGCACCGCGTACGACAGCGCCTGGCGCACCTTCATGTTGTTCAGGGGCTTGTGCTGGGTGTTGAAGAACATCAGGTAGTTGTTCCAGCTCTGGCCCTTGACGACGTTGATGTCGGGGTTGGCCGACAGGGAGTCGACCTGGTCGCGGGCGACGAGGCCGGCGTAGTCGATCTGACCGGCCTCGAGCTCCTGCTGCTGGGTGCCGGCTTCGCTCACGATCTCGACGACGATCTTCTGGAACTGGTTGTCGCTCCAGGTGCCCCACCACTTGGTGTTGCGCACGAAGACGAGCTCCTGGTTGGGCTTGTAGGACTGGAGGATCCAGGGGCCGGTGCCGTCCTCATGGCCGGCGTCCCACCACTTGCTGGTCTTGCCGGCGGTGGAGGGGCTGAAGATCCACGAGCCCGAGCTGGCGGCCGCGATGCGGTCGAGGGCGACCGGGTAGCTGAGGATCATCTTGACCGTGGACGGGTCGACGACCTGGACCTGCTTGACCGGCGCCCAGAGGTAGGCGGCGCCGAGGTTGAGCTTCTTGGTGCGGTCGATCGAGTACTTGACCGCGGCGGCGTCGAACGGCGTGCCGTCGTGGAAGGTCACGCCCTGGCGCAGGTGGAAGGTCCAGGACAGGCCGTTCTTGGCCACTTCCCACGAGGTCGCGAGGGCCGGCGTGAAGGGCTCGGTGCTGCCGGGGGGGTTGGCGTACATCAGCGGCTCGTAGAGGTTCGCCATGTACACGACTTCGGTCGAGAAACTGACGCTCGGGTCCCAGGTCGTCACCGTCGAGGAGTACGCGAGGCGCAGGACCGACGACTGGCTGCTCGGGCTTCCGGAGGAAGAGGTTGAGCCGGAGCCGGAGCTGCCGCAAGCGGCAAGGCCCAGCATCAGGACCGCGACCAGCAGTACGCCGATCACGATCAGGCCGGTCCGACTAGACCATCGTCTCATGTTTATCCCCCTTGGGGTCGTGGTTGGCGGCGACGGAGACCCCCGTGTCCGGACCCCTGCTCGCCCGTGGCGCCCCCGTGCGGCCGGCACGCCCGGACGGACGGACGGCGCATCACGTGGTTCGCCTGTTCCGCAGCCTAGGAGACCGGCGCGAGGTACCACAACACCCGGAGTTCGCTGCTGCCCTCCCCCGTTCGGGTGGTCCGAGGTCACCGTTTCGGGGCGGGAGTACAGCAAGGGGGCGGCGGGTCTGCGACCCGCCGCCCCCTTGCCTCAGCTGGCTCCTCGGGTAGGACTCGAACCTACAACCCTTCGGTTAACAGCCGAATGCTCTACCAATTGAGCTACCGAGGACCGGGCGCTCCGGCGACGCCCGATTATAGCATCGGCCGTCGGGGCCGACGTCCGCGGCGGCGGTGCATGACGCTCCCGGCGGCGGGGCGTGACTCCCATGGCGGCGAGTAGCGAACGACCTGCGTCCGCTACTGCCAGCGCGGCTGGCGGTAGAAGCCGTGCGGCACGTCGGCCGCGGCCGAGCCCACGCTCTCGTGGCTGCGCAGGTCGTGACGGGCCTCGGCCGTGAGCTTGCCTTCGAGGGCGGCCTGCAGCGCCAGGAACCGCGGCCGCCAGTACGAGTCGTCGCCCGGCGCCGCGTCGGCCAGGTCGGCGCTCGGGACCACGGCCCGGGCGGCCGCGCCCGCGTCGACGTCCTCCTTCCACCACTCGGGGTGGACGATCCGCGTGCCGTACAGCTGCGCCGGGCGCTCGACGTCGAGCTCCGGGGGGCCGTACGGGAAGAACGTCCAGCGCGACGCCACGACGCGCAGCGACGTGTTGGGGAACTGTTCGTTCAACATCTCGAGCGCGTCGAGCGTCTCGGCCGCCGTCGCGCGCGTCTCGCCGGGTTGCCCGAAGGTGAGATCGAGCTCGCCGGGGATGCCCTTGGCGTTGGCGAAGCGCAGCAGCTCGAGCGCGGCGGCGACCCTCAGGTCGCCGCGCGGGACGTCGAGCGTGCGCAGCAGGGTCGCTGACAGCGTGCCCACGTTGATCCGCACGGCGATGCGGCCGCGGTAGACCTCGCCGAGGGCGCGCCGGCTGAACGACTCGGGGCGGGCCGTGATGGTGATCGGCACGACGGGGCGCTCGCGAGCCGACAGGCCCTCGAGGACGGTGGCGCGCCAGATGTTCTCGGGACCGAACGCGGGGTCGAGGACCTCGATGCGGCGCGGCGTCAGCTGGGCCATGTCCTCGAGCAACCGCAGGACCAGGGGCGGTGAGAAGGCATGCCAGCGGCCGCCCCCGGGGCCGACGTAGCAGTTGGCGCTGTGGTATTGGCAGCCGCGGCTCACGTACACGTCGAGGCTGGGCAGGCTGCGGCTGGTGAACGGGTAGCCCGCGTAGTCCGGCAGGTCGTTCTCGGTCAGGGCGAGCGGTACGCCCCGCGCGAGGCGGCCGCGGCCGTCGGCGAGGTCCCCCGCGGCCGCCTGGCGCGCAGCCTCGACCAGCACGGGCTCCCCGTCCCCCTGGATCGCCAGGTCGAAGGGCGTGCCGTCGCCGCTGAGGTCGTCGGGGCGCACCGTCGGATGGTGTCCCCACACGGCGAGCGCCGCCTCCGGCGCGAGCCGCCGCACGGCGCGGCCGACGGCCAATGTCGCGTCGCAGTGCAGGGTGCCGGCGCAGCAGATCGCGACCAGGTGCGGCGGCGCGGCCTCGAGGGCGCCGGCGAGCAGCGGCTCGTATCGGGTCATCAAAGAGGACGGGTCGAGGGGCGAGCCGGGACTGAGGCGGCGGTCCTCGACCTCGAGGTCGAGGACCGCCGCCTCAGTCCCGGCTCGCCCCAGCACCGTCCAGGCCATCACCAGCTCGGGCTTGACCACTGGTCCGACCGCCCACTCCCCACCGTGCAACGACCCAGGGAACACCAGCAGGACGCGCGGAGCCGTCACGAAGGGCAGCTCCTAGAGCGCCTGTACGAGGAGCACGATCCCCAGCACGATCGCCACGATCAGCGTGATCTGAGCGATGCCACCGGCAGCGTAGGCGATCCGCGACAGGTGCAGCTCGTGCTCGACCTCACGCGCGCCGCACCCCTCGGTGAACAGCCCGTAGCGGATGACCCCGAGGATGCCGTAGGCGGCGGCGACGCCACTCAGGACGAGCGCCACGACCAGGAACAGGAACCGGTGCCAGGCATCGGCCGCGAACACCAGATCGGCCGCCAGCAGGATGACCGCGAACGCCCCGCAGATGGCCAGCGCCAGGGCGAGTCGAACAGGCACATGGGCTCCGTGTCGAGCCACGAACGGAGTTTCGATCGCGTCGCTCACGCTGACAAGTCTATCGTGGTCCGGGCAACGGGCCTAGCGTACGAGCCGTTGAGGCAGACGCGCCCGCACGACGCTCAGTCGAGGTAGTCGAGCATGTGGCGCGCGTCGCGGAACGCGCGCAGCTTCGCCAGCGTCTTGGCCTCGATCTGGCGGATCCGCTCGCGGGTCAGGCCGAACTCCCTGCCGACCTCCTCGAGCGTCAGCGACGTGTCGCAGCCGATCCCAAACCGCAGCCGCAACACCTGACGCTCGCGCTCGGTGAGCGTGCCGAGCAGGTCGTCGAGCTCGTGGCCCCGCATGGTCTCGCCGACGACGACGTCGGGCTGGATCGACTGGTCGTCGGCGATGAACTCGCCGAGCTCGCTGTCGTCCTCTTCGCCCACTGGAGCCTGCAGCGACACCGGGTCCTTTGCGATGCGCACGAGGTCGCGGACCTTGTCGACCGGCAAGGCCATCTCGAGAGCGATCTCCTCGGGTGTGGGCTCGCGGCCCATGTCCTGCACGAGCTGCCGCTGGATCCTGTTGAACTTGGTCAACGTCTCGAACATGTGCACGGGGATGCGGATCGTGCGGGCCTGGTCGGCGATGGCGCGTGTGATCGCCTGGCGGATCCACCAGGTCGCATAGGTGCTGAACTTGAAGCCCTTGCGGTAGTCGAACTTCTCGACGGCGCGGATCAGGCCGAGGTTGCCCTCCTGGATGAGGTCGAGCATCGACATGCCGCGGTTCTGGTAGCGACGCGCGACCGACACCACGAGACGCAGGTTCGACTCGGTCAGGCGGCGGCGGGCCGCCTGGTCGCCGCACTCCATGCGCTTGGCCAGCGCGACCTCCTCGTCGGCGGTGAGCAGCGACACGCGGCCGATCTCCTTGAGATACAGGCGCATCGGGTCGCCGACCGTCGCCTGGTAGGAGAGGTCGAGGTTGCGGGGGATCACCTGGTCGCAGGCGGCGCCGGCGGCCGTGCCGTCGGTGGCCTCGTCGGCCGGCTTGTCGGCGACGGGCGTGACGCCGTCGTCCTCGACCAGGTCGATGCCGAGGTCGACGAACACGCTGTGGATCGTCTCGACCTGCTCGACGGTGAGGTCGAGGTCGCGGAGCGTGTCGGCGACGTGGCCCAGCGTCAGGTAGCCCTGCTCGTGGCCTTCATCGAGCAGGACGCGGATCTCGTCGAAGGCGAGCTCCTGCGGTTCCAGTGCGATCATGGCTTCTGTCGGTGTCAAACCGGCTCTTCTCCTTCTGTCGTGTCTGCGCGACCCTCGGGGCCTGCCCTGCCCCGTGGCCGCGTCCGTGGCTTGCTTCTCTGTCGATGTCGGTGTGCGTGGGCGCGCGACGGGGGCGAGCGGCACGCCTGCTCGTCGCAGGCCCGCCGCTCGCCCCCCTCTCCCCTCAGTCGAGGAAGTCGCGCAGCCGCTGTGAGTCGCGGTAGCTCTTCAGCTTCGCCAGTGTCTTGGCTTCGATCTGCCGGATCCGCTCTCGGGTGACGCCGAACTTCTGGCCCACCTCTTCGAGCGTCCGCGGATGCTCTCCCTTCAGGCCGAACCGCAGCTCGATCACCTTGCGCTCCCGGTGCGTGAGCGTGCTCAGCACCTGGTTGAGCTCCTCCTTCTGCATGATCTCGCTGACGGCCTCGACCGGCATCGTCGCGTCTTCGTCTTCGATGAAATCGCCGAGCTGGCTGTCTTCTTCTTCCCCGATCGGGGTCTCGAGACTCACCGGCTCCTGGCTGATCTTCAGGATCTCGCGCACTTTCTGCGGCGTGGTGCCCATCTCGGCGGCGATCTCCTCGGGCGTGGGCTCGCGCCCGATGTCCTGAAGCAGCTGCCGCTGCACACGGATCAGCTTGTTGATGGTCTCGACCATGTGCACCGGGATGCGGATAGTGCGCGCCTGGTCGGCGATGGCCCGGGTGATCGCCTGGCGAATCCACCACGTCGCGTAGGTCGAGAACTTGTACCCCTTGCGGTAGTCGAACTTCTCGACCGCGCGGATCAGGCCCAGGTTGCCTTCCTGGATGAGGTCGAGGAACAGCATCCCGCGACCCACGTAGCGCTTGGCGATCGACACGACCAGGCGCAGGTTGGCCTCGATCAGCTTGCGCTTGGCCTCCATGTCGTGGCGCTCGATGCGCTTGGCCAGCGACACCTCTTCTTCGGCGGTGAGCAGTGGCACCTTGCCGATCTCCTTGAGGTACATGCGCACCGGGTCGTTGGTCGGCGTCTTTACTGAGAGGTCGAGCTTCGGGATGACCTCTTCTTCAGGCTTGGCCTCGGCCCCTTCGGTCGGCGGCGGCTCGTCCCCCTCGATGATGTCGATGCCCAGGTCGTTGAACAGGATGAAGATGTTGTCGATCTGGTCCGGCGTGAGGTCGACGTCCTGAAGGACGTCCATGATGTGCTCGTTGTTGAGGTAGCCCTGTTCGCGGCCCTCGACGACGAGCTCGCGGACCTCGTCGATGTTCATCTCGGCCGGCTCTGCGGGCCGGTGCTGTTCAGGCGCTTCGCTCACTGACCTTCCTCATTCTTCGACCGGGATGGCGCGGATCTGGTCGCGGATCTGCCGCCGCATCGACTCGAGCTCGAGCAGCCTCTCCTCGTCCTCCGTGGACTCGGCCTGCTGCAGTGCGATCCTGAGCCTGGCGATGAGCCTGCCCGCGTGCGCCTCCTGCATCCGCAGGAACAGCTCCTTCAGGACCTGCTCCGTGAACCTCTCAGCTGCCGCCCGGACGATCACCTCGGCCATCAGGCCGGGATCGTCGACACGGGCCTCCTCGGCCTCGCTCGAACCGTCAGTCTTCCCTGCGCTCCTCGCCTCCAACCGCGCGCGTACCGCGGCGTAAGCCTGGCGGGAGCCGTGGCCGGCCAGGAAGCCGTCGTCGATGGCGCTCAGGTACTCGAGCCCCTTGTCGGGAACGGCAAGACATGCGGCCAGGAAGCGGACCTCGAGCTCACGCGTGCCCATGAGCACGCGCTGCTCGGGCGTCGGACGTGGACGTGCTCCGCCGGACGCCGCCGCACGCGGCGTGTCGCTCACGACCCTGCGGGCTTGCCTCGCCTCAGCCTTGCCGCTCAACAGGAAGCGCACGTTCTCTTCGCTGAGCTGCAGCCTGTCGGCCACGTACCGGACTTCTTCGTCTCGCTCGATCGGGCTGGAGGCCTGCGCGATGATGCCGCGCAGGGCGCTCAGCGCCCGCATTCGACCGTCCACGGTCGCAAGGTCGTGAGAAGAGAGCACGGTGCGGACTTGGAATTGTAGCAGGGTCTGGGCCTCGGCCGCAAGGGCACGGAACGCGTCCCCATCGTGGCCGGCATGCACCCAGTCGGCCGGGTCGAGCCCGTCCGGGACCAGGACGACGCGCAGGCTCACGCCTGCGCGTCGTCCGAGCTCGAGCGCGCGCTGCATGGCACCGAGGCCGGCGGCGTCGGCGTCGAAGCACAGGAACAGGTTCCGCGTGACCCGGGCGATGCGGGCCAGCTGGTCCTCGGTGAACGCCGTCCCCATGCTGGCGACGACGTTGGCGACCCCGGCCTGCACCAGGGCCAGCACGTCGGTGTAGCCCTCGACCACGAACAGCGCCTCTTCCTTGACCGCCGCCGCCTTGGCCTTGTCGAGGCCGAACAGCGCCTCGCTCTTGTGGTAGAGCGGCGTCTCGGGCGAGTTCAGGTACTTCGGGGTCTCGTCGGTCAGGGTGCGTGCCCCGAAGCCGAGCACACGACCGCGCTCGTCGGCCAGGGGGAACATGAGGCGGCCGCGGAAGCGGTCGTAGGCCGAGCCGCGCTTGCCGGGCACGACGAGGCCGGCTTCCAGCAGCTCCTTCTCGGTGAACCCCTTCTTGCCGGCGGCGTCGCGCAGGTGGCTCCAGCCGGGCAGCGAGTAGCCGAGGCGGAACCGGCGGCAGACCTCTTCGCCGAGGCCGCGGGCGGCGAGGTAGGCGCGGGCGGCCTCGGCCGTCCGCGCCTCCCAGAGCACGCGCTCGTAGTACGCGCACGCCTGCTCGAGCAGCTTGCGCAGGCGCTCGCGCCGCTTGCGCCCGGCGTCGCCGGGGCCGCTCTCGTCGTACTTGAGCGTCACGCCGTAGCGATCGGCGAGCTGCTCGACCGCCTGGGCGAAGTCGAGGTTCTCCTTCTTCTGCACGAACGACAGCAGGTCTCCGCCCTCACCGCAGCCGAAGCAGTAGTAGAGCTTCTCGACGGGATCGACCGAGAACGACGGCGTCTTCTCTTCGTGGAACGGGCAGCGCCCGCTGTAGTTGGCGCCGGCCTTCTTGAGCTGCGTGTACTGGCCGACCACGTCGAGCATGTCGGCCGAGGCGACGACCTGCTCGATGCTCTCCTTGGCGATGCGGGCCACTACCGCTCCTCGTCGCTCGTGTCGGGGCCCCCGGCCGGGCCGCTGCGGCCGGGCGCGGACGGCCCGGGCGGCGGCCCGGGCGGCGCCGCGCCGGCGGAGCCGGCGCCGCCCGCCGCCTTCTCGCCCGTCTCAGACTTCGACGCCGCCGGGCCCCGGGCCGTTCGTCCCGCCCCCGACGGCATCCCGCTCTTCTTCGTCCCCGTCGCCCCCGGCGGGCGCTTCTTGCGTGGCGGCCGGTCGCCGGCCGCCGCCTTCTTGCTTGCGGCCTCGGCCGCGCGCCGCTCGTCGGACTGCGCGCGGGCTTTGTCCATGCGCCCGCGCAGCATCTCGCGCCGGCGCTGCCGGCGGGTCTTGCGCGGCTCCTGGCGGCGCTGGCCTTCGGCATAGTGATAGCCGAGGCGGTCCAGCGTCCAGACGCTGGCCACGACCAGCGCCAGGACCCACACGACGTACACGACGGCGAGCGCCGTCCAGGCCAGCGGCGACGTGTGGTCGTTGAGCACGCCCTGCGACATCCGCTTGCCCGCGGGGTTCAGGCCGATGCTGATCAGCCCCGTCTCGACGAAGACCAGCGCCGGCACGGCCAGCAGCAGCAGGCTGACGACGAAGACCAGGCTACCGGCCAGGCGCCGTGGGTTGACGTTCACGCCGGACCTTCTTGCAGGAAGCGCGCCATCAGCAGCTCGTCGATCGACCGGTCGAGGCGCCGGAACTGCCCGCGCCGCACGCCCTCGCGCACGAAGCCGCAGCGCTCGTAGAACGCGACGGCGCGGGTGTTGTGCGGGAAGGTGCTCAGCGTCAGCTTGGCATAACCCTGGCCGGTCGCCCACGCCACGGCGGTCTCCATCAGCGCGCGGCCGACCCCAACGCCCCGGCACCATCCGGCCACCGACATGCCGAGGTTGCACACGTGAGCCGACGGCGCGAACGGCGCCGGGCTGACGTCGAGGTTGCCCCCAAGACGCCCGTCGACCTCGGCCACCAGGAACAGGCGGCCGGGCTCGCGGACCGTGGCGAGGATGCGCGCCCGGACGTCGCGCGCGCTGAAGGCGCCCGGCGTGGCGAGGATCGGCACGTCGGGCTCGGCGGCGACGGCGTCGATCAGCTCGCGCACGGCGCGAGCGTCGGACGGCGTCGCCGCCCTCACCGTCAACCTGCGCCCATCACGGGTCGTCACGGGCAGCTCCCTGGCCCTCGACCCTCGGCGGGCGGGCCTGCCGCGTGGGGGGCGGGGCGGCGGCTCCGCCGCCGCCCCGCCCCCCACGGACTACTTCTCAAGCTTGAGATCGCTGCGCTCTTCGATCGCGGCCTGCGCCGCGGCGAGCCGCGCCACCGGCAGGCGGAACGGCGAGCAGCTCACGTAGTTCATACCGGCGCGGTGACAGAACTTGACCGTCTCGGGGTCGCCGCCCTGCTCGCCGCAGATGCCGATCTTGAGGTCCTTGCGCGTGGAGCGGCCGCGCTCGATGCCGAGCTCGACGAGCTGCCCCACGCCCTCCTGGTCGAGCGTCTCGAACGGGTCGGCCGGCCAGATCTCGTCGGCCACGTACTGGCCGAGGAACTTGCCGGCGTCGTCGCGGCTCACGCCGAACGTCATCTGCGTGAGGTCGTTGGTGCCGAAGCTGAAGAACTCGGCCGTCTGGGCGACCTTGTCGGCGGTCAGCGCCGCGCGCGGGATCTCGATCATGGTGCCGACGAGGTAGTCGACCTCGACCCCCTGCTCGGCGAACACTGCCGCGGCCGCCTCGCGCACCACGGCCGCCTGGTCGTCGAGCTCCTTCTTGGTCCCGACCAGCGGGATCATGATCTCGGGGTGCACCTCGAGCCCGTCCTTCTTGACGATGCAGGCGGCCTCGAGGATCGCTCGCGCCTGCATCGCCGTGATCTCGGGGTAGGCGATGCCCAGGCGGCAGCCGCGGTGGCCCAGCATCGGGTTGTTCTCGTGCAGGTCGTCGACCGCGTTGGCCACCTTCTCGACCGGCACACCGAGCTGGCGCGCGACGTCGGCCTGCTCCTCCGGCGTGTGCGGCAGGAACTCGTGCAGCGGAGGATCGAGCGTGCGGATCGTCACCGGACGGTCGCCCATGACCCGGAAGATGCCCTCGAAGTCTCCGCGCTGGATCGGCAGGAGCTTGGCCAGCGCCGCCTCGCGCTCCTCCTTGCTGCCGGCGATGATCATCTCGCGCATCGCCACGATGCGGTCGCCGCCGAAGAACATGTGCTCGGTGCGGCACAGGCCGATGCCCTGGGCGCCGAAGGCGATCGCGTTCTCGCTCTGGTCGGGCTGGTCGGCGTTGGTGCGCACGAGGAGCTTCCGCTCCTTGTCGGCCCACTGCATGATCTCTGAGTAGTAGCGGTACGACTCGCTCTCCTGCGGCGTCATGCTCTTCTCGAGCAGCACCTGCAGCACCTCGGGCGGCCGCGTCTCCATCTGCCCGAGGATGACCTCGCCGGTGAAGCCGTCGATCGACACCCAGTCGCCCTCGACGACCGTGTGGCCGTCGACGCCGAAGCGGCGCGCCTTCTGGTCGATGTCGAGCGCGCCGCAGCCGACGATGCACACCTTGCCCATCTGGCGGGCGACGAGGGCGGCATGACTCGTCATGCCGCCCTGCGCGGTGAGGATGCCCTGGGCCGCGTCCATGCCGCGGATGTCGTCGGGGCTCGTGAAGTCGCGGACGAGCAGCACCTTCTCGCCCCGCGCCGCCCAGGCGACCGCGTCGGGAGCGTTGAACACGACGCGGCCGGTGGCGGCGCCGGGACCGGCCGGCAAGCCCTTGGCCACGACCTTGCCGTCCTCGACCGCCTGCGCCCTGTCGGCGGCGCCGAAGACCGGCCGCAGCAGCTGGTTGAGCTGTTCGGGGTCGATGCGCATGAGCGCCTCTTCGCTGCTGATCAGCCCCTCGTCGCAGAGGTCGACGGCGATGCGGATGGCCGCCAGGCCGGTGCGCTTGCCGTTGCGCGTCTGCAGCATGAAGAGGCGGCCCTTCTCGATCGTGAACTCGAAGTCCTGCATGTCGCGCAGCTCGGCCTCGAGCGTCGCCCGGACCTTCATGAGCTCGTCGAAGACCTGGGGCCAGACCTCCTTGAGCTCGACGACCTGGCGCGGAGTGCGTACGCCGGCGACCACGTCCTCGCCCTGGGCGTTGACCAGGAACTCGCCGTAGAAGACGTTCTCGCCGCTGGCGGGGTTGCGCGTGAAGGCCACGCCGGTGCCCGACTCGTCGCCGGTGTTGCCGAAGACCATCGACTGCACGTTGACGGCCGTGCCCCAGCTGTCGGGGATGTCGTACATCTTGCGGTAGGCGATGGCGCGGTCGTTCATCCACGAGCCGAACACGGCGCCGATGGCGCCCCACAGCTGCTCGCGCGGATCCTCGGGGAACGTCTTGCCGGTGCGCGCGAGCACGGCGGCCTTGAACTCGGCCGTCAGCTCCCGCAGGTCCTCGGCCGTCAGCCCGGTGTCGAACTCGACGCCCTTGCGCTTCTTCAACTGGTCGAGGAGCTCCTCGAACACGTCGGCCTCGTCGTCGGACTCGGGCTTGCACCCCAGGACGACGTCGCCGTACATGCTCACGAAGCGGCGGTAGCTGTCCCAGGCGAAGCGTGCGTTGCCCGTCGTGTTGACCACGCCCTGGATGGTGGTGTCGTTCAGGCCCAGGTTGAGGATGGTGTCCATCATGCCCGGCATGCTGGCGCGGGCGCCCGAGCGGACGCTGACGAGCAGCGGGTCGCCGGGGTCGCCGAACTTCTTTCCCGTGTCCTTCTCGAGGTGCTGCAACGCGGCCTCGACCTGGGCGTCGAGCCCGTCGGGGTACGCGCCGTTGGCTGAGAAGTGGTTGCAGACCTCGGTCGTGATCGTGAACCCGGGAGGCACGGGCAGGCCGATGCCGGTCATCTCGGCGAGGTTGGCGCCCTTGCCGCCGAGCAGCGGCTTCATCTTCTTGTTGCCTTCGCTGAAGTCGTAGACGAACTTGTCGGCCATCGGTCCCTCCTCGGGAACGCCTTCGTCGGTGGCGGGTCCGCGTGAGTTGTGCTCGCCGCCGCCTTTCGTCAACCCTCCTGGACGGGCAGGCGGCCGAAGTCGCCGAGCGCGCCCAGCAGGGCGGTGATCTGCCGCAGCTGCGCCAGCCGGTTGGCGCGCAACGCGGGGTCCTTGTCCATCACCAGCACGGCGTCGAAGTAGCGGTCGACGGGGCCGCGCAGGGCGGCGGCGGCGTTGAGCGCAGCCTCCATGTCGCCGCCGTCCAGCGCCGTCCGCAGCGGGCCGCGCACCTCGGCTACGGCCTCGGCGAGCTCGCGCTCGGCGTCGTCGCTGAAGCGCGCGGGGTCGGGAGCATCGGGTACGCCGGCCTCGCCCTCGGCCTTGGCCGCCAGCGAGGCCGGCCGCGTGAACGCGACCACGACGTCGTTGAAGGACGGCTGGTCCTGGACGCGCGCGAAGGTTCGAGCAAGCTCGGCGGCGCGGGGCAGGTCGGCGCCGTAGGCGCCGGCGCCCAGCGCCGCCTCGACCAGGGGGAACGGCAGTCCCTCATCGAGGAGCAGGCCCTCGAGCCGCTCCCAGACGAAGGCCGCGACCTCCGCCTCGGGGTCGGGGCCGGAGCCGGCCGACGCCAGGACGCCCTGCTTCTCGTAGACGCGCATGGCGGCCACGGCGAGCTCGCGCGGCGCCAGGCGCAGGCCGTACTCGAGGCAGATGCGCACGATGCCCATCGCGGCCCGGCGGAGCCCATACGGGTCGCGCGAACCCGACGGCTTCTCGCCGGCCAGCCAGGCTCCCGCGATGTTGTCGATCTTGTCGGCGACGGCGACCAGCGCCCCACCGGTCGTGGACGGCAGCGGCCCGACGGTCGACAGCGGCAGGTAGTGCTCGGCGACCGCCGTGGCGACGGGCGGCGCGGCGCCGGCCTCGCCGGCGAAGACGCCGCCCATCGTGCCCTGCAACGTCGGGAACTCGATCACCGTCTGGCTCACCAGGTCGGCCTTGGCGAAGCGCGCGGCGAGAACGGCGGCGGCGAGCTCGTCGCCGGCCGCGCCGGCCAGCGGCGAGCTCGCCGCCGCCGCCACGAGCTCCTCGTCGCCGGGCTTGCCGGACCGTCCGGCGAGCCACTGGGTCAGCGCCGCCATGCGGCCGGTCTTGTCGGCCAGCGAGCCCAGCCTGGCGTGGAAGACGACCTCGCTCAGTCTCGAGGCCATGGCCTCGAGGCCCTCGGCGAGGTCGCGGTCGTACGAGAACTCGGCGTCGTCGAGCCGGCCCTCGAGCACGCGCTCGTTGCCGTGGGTGATCTCGACGGCGGCGCCGGGATCGGCGTTGGAGACGTACAGGAACTGCGGCAGCAGGCGCTCGCCCTGGTCCTTGACCGGGAAGTAGCGCTGGTGACTCTGCATGGCCGTGATCAGCACCTCGCGCGGCAGGCGCAGGTGGCGCGAGTCGAAGCGGCCCACGTGCACGCTCGGCCACTCGACCAGATAGGTGGTCTCCCTGAGGACCTCGCCGGGGTCGAACCAGCGGCCGCCCAGCCCGGAGGCCGACGCCCCCAGCCCTTCGACGATGAGGTCGGTGCGGCGCGTCTGGCTGACCACGACCTTCTGCTCGGCGAGGTGCCGCTCGTAGTGGTCGGCGCGGTCGACGACGAGCGGCGCGCCGAGCACGCGGTGCCCCTGGCTGACGGCGCCGGCGACGAGGTCGTAGAAGGCGAACGGCACGACCTCGTCGCCGTACAGGCAGACCAGCCAGCGCACCGGCCGCGAGAACCGGAAGTACTCGTCGGCCGTCGCGGGCCTGGCGCCCCAGCGCATGCCGCGCGGGATCTGCAGGCCGGTCAGGATGGCCGTCGCCACGGCCGGCAGCACCTCCGGCGCCGGCCGCCGCTCGGCCTCGACGACGGCGACGACGAACTCGTCGCCGTCGAACGTCTCGCGCTCGAGCTGTCCCGGCTTGAGGCCGCGGCCACGGGCGAAGCCTTCTCCGGCCTTGGTCGGCTTGCCGTCGGCGTCGAAGGCCGCGCTGACGCGCGGCCCTCGCATGCGCGACGTCTCGGCCGTCTGGGCGGCCGGCACGTCGCGCACCAGGACGGCGATGCGGCGCGGCGAGATCCAGGCGCCGAGCCGCTCGGCGAGGAACGTCTCGGCGTCGGCCTCGCCGCCCAACAGGCGCCGGCTCGCCAGCGCCTGGTAGACGAGGCCCGGCGCCTCGGCGACGCCGTCGCCGCGCAGCTGGCGCAGCAGCGACTCGCAGACCTTGTACGGCAGCTCCTCGCAGCCGATCTCGAACAGCCAGTCGGCGCGGGCCTTCACGCGGCCCCTCCGTCGGCCCCGGCGGCGGCCATGTCGGCGCCGGCCACGACCTCCAGGTACTGTCGCGCCACGGCTCGCGCCAGGTCGCGCACGCGCGCGATGTGCGCCGTGCGATCGGTCACGCTGATGACGCCGCGCGCGTCGAGCAGGTTGAACGCGTGGCTGCACTTGAGGACGTAGTCGTACGCGGGGATCGGCAGGCGCGCCTCCAGGCAGCGCCCGGCCTCGACCTCGTACTCGCGGAAGTGGCGGAACAGCATGCCGGCGTCGGCGACCTCGAAGTTGTAGCGGCTGAACTCCCGCTCGTTCTCGCGGTACACGTCGCCGTAGGTGACCACGACCTCACTGCCGTCGCTCTCGGTCCAGCGCGACCAGACGATGTCGAAGATGCTGTCGACGCCCTGCAGGTACATCGCGATGCGCTCGAGCCCGTAGGTGAGCTCGATCGTGATCGGGTCGAGGTCGAAGCCGCCGAGCTGCTGGAAGTAGGTGAACTGGGTGATCTCCATGCCGTCGGCCCAGACCTCCCAGCCCTGGCCCCAGGCGCCCAGCGTCGGCCCCTCCCAGTTATCCTCGACGAAGCGGACGTCGTGCCGCCGCAGGTCGATGCCGAGCGCCTCGAGCGAGCGCAGGTACACGTCCTGCACGTCGGGCGGCGAGGGCTTGATCACGACCTGGTACTGGAAGTAGTGGCCCAGCCGGTAGGGGTTCTCGCCATAACGGCCGTCGGCCGGCCGTGTCGACGGTTCCACGTAGGCGGCCCGCCACGGCCGCGCGTCGAGGCAGCGCAAGAAGGTGGCCGGGTTGAACGTCCCGGCCCCTACCTCTGTGTGATACGGCTGTACGACGACGCAGCCCTGGGCCTCCCAGAACGACTGCAGCGCCGCGATGATCGCCTGGTAGGTGGGGGGCTGCGTCCCGGCGGGCTTCCCGCTCCCACTCATGTGCCACTCCACGTCGGGGGCCGGATTCTATCAAGTGCCACGGAAGGGCGACAGTGGAAGCCGGCTCCGGAACGACGAAGTTCGTGCGAGTGGTTTGGGCAGGGCGGCAGAGGGAGCGGTCGGTGGCGAAGGTGGCGGCGGAGCGGTCGCAAACCGCCGCCCCGCCCACGTGCGCGAGACAAGGGGCGGGGCGCGGGAGCGGCTGAGCCGCTCCCGCGCCCCGTCGTCGGTCCGCGGTCGTCAGGCTGCTTCTACCGAGTCGTTGCCGCGCTCGCCGTCGCCGGGGCGCGGCTCGTCGCCGCTCCCGGCAGCGGCCTCGGGTCGCGGCTCGAGCACGGCGGTCGCCGCCCTGCCCTTGGGACGGCGGCGAGGCCGGCGGCCCTTCTGGGCCGCGAGCTGCGCCGCCCGCTCCTCTGCGATGCGCGCGCGTTCCCGGCGCTCGGCCGGATGCGTCACGTCGATGTGCGCCCGCAGGTCGTCGTTGCGTCTGAACTCCGCGCCGCAGAAGGCGCAGCGGAAGACGACGGCGCGGCGCTGAGCCGCATCCGTGTCGCTCCGTGCCTCCCAATCGGTGTGGAGCAGGTCCTTGTGTCGGTCGAGGGCGTACTGCGAACCGAAGACGGCCCCGCATGCCTCGCACCGGACTTCTGCCATGATGTCACCTCCGTACGGGGTAGTTTCCACGCTGCGAAGCAGGGAAAACCCTATCTTCGCAGGACAAGCGGTCCCGGATCGGGCGCGGGACGCGCCGCCGCGACTATCCGGATGCTTCACACGACCCGCTGGGGGGAACAGAAGAGTCACGGACCGCCGGGGAGCCGCGAGCCTGAGAGATGCAAGCTGCGGACCCGGCGGTTTCGCTTGGCCGAGACCTGACGAGGTGACCGTGTTCCTGTACTTCGACCCGCGCTACTTCCTGTTCGTGCTGATCCCCGCGCTGCTGATCTCGGGCGGGGTCCAGCTGTACCTCAAGTCGACGTTCGCCAGGTGGCGGCAGGTGCGCAACGGCGCCGGCCTGACCGGCGAGCAGGTCGCCGACGCCCTGTTCGAGCGCGGCGCCCTGATCCCCGTGGCCACCGAGCGCAGCGGGCAGCACATCCCGCTGCTGCGGCGCATCCCGATCCAGCGCTCGCAGGCGGGGGCGTTGTCGGACCACTTCGACCCGCGGGCCAACGTCGTCCGCCTCTCCGAGCCGATCGCCACGCAGCCGTCGGTGGCCTCGATGGCCGTGGTCGCCCACGAGCTCGGCCACGTGCAGCAGGCGCAGCAGCGCTCGCCGCTGATGGCGGCGCGCAACGTGCTGGTCCCGGCGGTGACGGTCAGCCCGATGGTCTCGTACGGGCTGATCGTGATCGGGTTCCTGTTCGGGTCTACGGGACTGGTCTGGCTGGGCGTGCTGGTCTTCACCCTGGTCGTTCTGTTCGCCGTCCTCACGCTGCCGGTCGAGATCGACGCCAGCCGCCGCGGCCTGCGCCTGTTGCGCGAGACGGGCCTCACACAGACGGAGAGCGACGCCGAGGGCTCGCGCGCCGTGCTCACCGCCGCCGGCCTGACCTACGTCGGCGCCGCCGTCACCGCCGTGCTGCAGCTGCTGTACTTCGTCATGCTCGCCGGCAGGCGGACCTGAGATGGACCGGTCCGGCGGCACCGGCAGCCGCGCGCAGACGGTCGGCCGGCGCTTCCCCGAGGCGTGCGGCACCACCCTGGCCGGCGAACGGCTCTGCCTGCCCGACGACGTCGCCGGCGCCCCCGCGGTCCTGCTCGTCGCCTACCAGCGTGTGACCCAAGAGGACATCGACGCCTGGATGGCCTTCCTCCACCGTGAAGCCCCGCACTTGGCCGTGTACGAGGTACCCACGATCCCGGCGCCGGCCTACCGGCTCTGGTCGGGCTGGATCGACACCGGCATGCGCAAAGGCGTCCCCCAGGAACTCTGGTCCAACGTGCTCACGCTGTACGCCGAGGGCGCGCCTGTCCGGGACTTCCTCGGCAGCGCCGACAAGTACAGCGCCGACGTGGTGCTGCTCGACGCCGGCGGCGTGGTGCGCTGGTTCGACGACTCCGGCTTCGACCCGGACAAGGGCTCCGACCTGCTGCGCGCGCTGCGAGGGCTGGAGGAGAAGAGCGCCTAGGTGCGGGCGGCCGCCGCCGGCGGCCGCAATGGCCAGCCCCCGCCCCTACGCCTGCTGCGCGAAGCGCACGGCGCGCAGGCGCCCGCCGGTGTGGAACACGTATAGGCGCAGGATGTGGCGCAGCGCCTCTTCGACCGCCGGCGACGGGGCGCCTCCCCGCAGCTCGGCGAGCGGCAGCTCGACCGAGGCGCGCAGCGCCGCCACCGCGGCCGGCGTGATCGGCGCCCCATCGCCGGCGCAGTCCGCGCAGACCAGGCCGCCACGCTCGGCCGAGAACCCCACGGCCGGCCGCTCGGTCGAGCCGCATGCCACACACTGCTCGAGCACGGGCAGGTAGCCGGCCTCGTGGAGCAGCTTCACCAGGGCGCCCAGCGTGAGCGGCGCCCGCAGAGCAGCGCCGTCGAAGCCCTGGTCGATCTCGCGCAGCGCCCGTCCCAGCAGCGTGAACACGCGCTCGTGCTCCTCCTCTTCGCCGAACAGCCCGGCGGCGGCCTCGCAGACGAGGGCCGCCGCGGTCATCGCCTCGCGGTCCTCGCGCACGAGCTGCGGCGCCCACACGAGCTGGGCCGAGGTCACGGTGTGCAGCGAGCGGCCGCGGAACAGGATCAGGTCGACGATCCCGAACGGCTCCAGGCGCCCTCCCCACCGCGACTTCGTGCGCCGCACACCCTTGACCACGGCGTCGACGCGGCCGAGCGTCGCCGTGAACAGGCTGACGATGCGGTCCGCCTCGCCGAGCGGACGCGACGAGAGCACGACCGCGCGAGTCTTCTCGTAGCGGGTGGGCACGGCTCAGTCCGTCCCCGGCCGGCCGGCCGGCGGCGGGCCGGGCGTCAGCGCATCGCGTGCCACCGCCGTCACCTCGCCGGCCGTTCGCGCGCCACGACCACGCGCGGCAGCCCGCCCAGGTCACGGCGCACGTCGACGCCCTCGTAGCGGCCGGCGTCGGCGAACAGCCGAACGACCTCGTCGGGGACCGCGTCGGGGATCTCGAGCGCGAGGTGGCCGCCGGGCTCGAGCCACGTCGTCGCCTCGGGCACGATGCGACGGTAGAAGTCGAGCCCGTCGGCCCCGCCCAGGAGCGCCGCGTGCGGCTCATAGCCCCGGATCTCCGGCTCCAGGCCGTCGAGCGAGTCTCCCGCAACGTAGGGCGGGTTCGAAACGATCACCTCGAAGCGGGCGCCGCGGGGCAGGTCGCGGAACAGGTCGCTCACGACGAACCGGACACGGCCGGCCAGGCCCAGACGGGCGGCGTTCAGCCGGGCCACCTCGAGGGCGCCGCGGTGGGCGTCGCTGGCCACCACCTCGGCCGACGGGTGCTCGGCGGCGACGGCCAGCGCGACGGCGCCGCTGCCGGTACCCACGTCGAGCAGCCGGGGGACGGGGCGCTCGCAGAGCGCCAGCTTCTCGAGCGCCACCTCGACCAGCGTCTCGGTCTCGGGCCGCGGGATCAGCGTGCTCTCGTTCAGGCTCAGGTCGATCGTGCGGAAGGCCTTGTGGCCGACGATGTAGGCGACCGGCTCGCGACCGGCGCGGCGGCCGACCATGGCGGCGAACGCCGCCGCCTCGGCCGCCGCCAGCTCGCGCTCTGGCGCGGCGAACAGCCGTTCCCTGGTCGTGCCCAGCGTCTCGGCGAGCAGGATCTCGGCGTCGAGGCGCGGCGAGAGGCACCCGTGCGCCCGCAGGCGGCGGGTCGCGTCGGCGAGCGCGCGGCGCACCGTCAGCGGCTCACGCCCGGCCACTCGCCGCGCCCCCTCAGCCCTGGCCCGCGTCGCCCAGCTGCTTGCGCCGGTCCTCGGCCGCCAGGGCCTCGGTGAACTCGTCGATGTCGCCCTCGAGCACCTCGGCCAGCCGGTGTGAGGTCAGGCCGATGCGATGGTCGCTGACCCGGTTCTGCGGGAAGTTGTAGGTGCGGATCTTCTGGGAGCGGTCGCCGGTGCCGACCATGCTGCGGCGCGCCTCCGACAGCTCCTTCTCCTGCTTCTCGAGCTCCAGCTCGTAGAGCCGGGCGCGCAGGATCCGCATGGCGCGCTCCTTGTTCTGCAGCTGGCTCTTCTCGTCCTGGCAGCTCACGACCAGGCCGGTCGGCAGGTGCGTCAGGCGCACCGCCGAGTCGGTCGTGTTGACCGACTGCCCGCCGGGCCCGCTGGAGCGGAAGATGTCGACGCGCACGTCGTTGGGGTCGATCTCGACCTCGACCTCCTCGGCCTCGGGCAACACGGCCACGGTGGCGGTCGACGTGTGGATGCGGCCCTGCGACTCGGTCACCGGCACGCGCTGCACGCGGTGCACGCCGCCCTCGTACTTGAAGGCCGAGTAGGCGCCGCGGCCGCGGACCTCGAAGATGACCTCCTTGAACCCGCCCGATTCCGACTCGGAGCGGCTCAGCACCTCGGTCGCGAAGCCCTTCTTCTCGGCGTAGCGGCTCAGCATGCGGAAGAGCTCGCCGGCGAACAGGGCGGCCTCGTCGCCGCCGGCGCCGGCGCGGACCTCGACGATCACGTCCTTGGCGTCGTTGGGGTCGCGGGCCAGCATCTGGGCGCGGATCTCGTCGGCGAGCCGCTCGAGGCGCTCGCGGCTCGCCTGCAGCTCGCCCAGCAGATACGCGCGCATCTCCTCGTCGCCGGCGTCGTCGCCGTCGAGCATCTCCTGGGCGTCGGCGGCGGCGCGCTCCGCCTCGCGGTACTGCTTCGCCAGGGCGTGGGCCTCTTCGAGCTCGGCGTGCCTGCGCGCCGCCGCCGTGTACCGAGCGCGGTCGGCCAGCACCTCGGGGTCGCTCAGCTGCCCCGTGATCTCGGCGTAGGAGCGTTCGATGTCGGCGATGAGGTCCTCGATCATCTTCGGTCCGTTGTGGGTGTGGGACGCGGGTCTCGGCCGCCGCCGGCGGCCACTCAGGGAGTATACCCGGTCGCAGATCCGCCTCAGGCTGAGGCCACGCCGGGCGCGGCGCGGCGAACGGCTCTCCACGCTCCGGTCATGCCGTTTCCGCCTAGACTACGCGGCACGACACAGACGCCACGCAGGAGGCACGAAGATGACGCTCCCCGTACGCCCGCTGGGCACGACCGGCCTCGAGATCACCACCGTCGGCTTCGGCTCCTGGGCCGTGGGCGGCGGCGGCTGGTCGTCCGGCTGGGGACCGCAGGACGACGAACGCTCGATCGCCGCCATCCACCGAGCCGTCGAGCTCGGGGTCAACTGGGTCGACACCGCCGCCGAGTACGGCCTCGGACACGCCGAGGAGGTCGTCCGGGAGGCGGTCCGCCGGCTCCCGCCGGCGGACCGCCCCTTCGTCTTCACGAAAGGCGGCCTGGTCTGGGACCCCGCCCAACCGATGGTGGAGTCGCGCCAGGTGCTGCGGCCCGACTCGATCCGCCGCGAGTGTGAAGCCTCGCTGCGCCGCCTGGGAGTCGACACCATCGACCTCTACCAGTTCCACATGCCCGACGAGACCGGCACGCCGGTAGAGGAGTCGTGGGGCGAGATGCGGCGGCTCATCGATGAGGGCAAGGTGCGCTTCGGCGGCGTCTCCAACTTCGACGTGGCGTTGCTCTCGCGCTGCGAGAGCCTGCGCCACGTCGAGTCGCTGCAGCCGCCGCTCTCGCTGCTCGAGCGCGACGCCGCGGCGGCGGAGGTGCCGTGGGCGCGCGAGCACGGCACCGGCGTGATCTGCTACAGCCCGATGGGTTCGGGACTGCTCACCGACTCGTTCTCGCGGGAACGGATCGCCCGGATGGCGCCCGACGACTGGCGGCTGTCCGACAGCGGTTTCGCCGACCCGGCGCTCGGGCGGAGCCTGAGCCTGCGCGACGCGCTACGCCCCGTCGCGGCGCGCCACGAGGCGAGCGTCGCCGCCGTCGCCATCGCCTGGGTGCTGGCCTGGCCGGGCGTGACCGGCGCCATCGTGGGGGCGCGCTCGCCCGAACAGGTGGATGGATGGGTCGGCGCCGCGTCGCTCGTCTTGAGCGGCGCCGATCTCGACGAGATCGCCGCCGCGATCGCCGCGACCGGCGCCGGTTCGGGCCCGGCGCGCCCGTAGCCTGCGGGCACGGGCGCGCCGCCCGGCCGCCGCAAGGCCGGCTAGGCCATCACCTCGACGCCCTCGACCGGCGGCCGGTCCTGGGGCTCGAGCTCGACGATCCTCTCGAGGGCGGCGAGCGCCACCTCGATCTGGGGCACGTCGGGCCGGCGCGTGGTCATCCACTGGAGCGCCAGGCCGGGGGCCATGATCACCCGCACGACCGGGTTGGTCTCGTGTCGGCCGGCGAACTTGATGATCTCGAACGAGATGCCGGCGATCAGCGGCACGAGCACGATCCGCGACAGGATCAGCCAGTACCAGGCCGGCCAGCGCACGATCGCGAACACGAACACCGAGACGACCATTACGATCAGCAGGAACGACGTGCCGCAGCGCAGGTGCAGCGTCGTGTACTTCTCGACGTTGGCCGGCACGAGCTCCTCGCCGTGCTCGAGCGCGTGAATGCTCATGTGCTCGGCGCCGTGGTACTCGAACACCCGGCGCAGGTCGCGGATGCGCGTGACGATCCAGAGATAGATCACGAAGATCGCCACGCGCACAAGGCCTTCGACGATCCAGAACGTGATGCCCGTGCCGAGCTGCGCCCTGAACAGGCGCGTGATGCCCAGCGGGGCGAGGAAGAAGAGCAGCACCGCGAACACGAGCGCGACCAGCAGCGTGCCGGCGATCTCCTTGCGCGAGAGCTCCTCTTGCTCCTCGCCCAGGGACTGGTTGGCCGAGATCGTCAGGGCGCGCACGCCGATCACCAGCGACTCGACCAGGGCGGTCACGCCCCGGGCGATGGGGATCTTGAGCGCCGGGTAGCGCTGCATGTACGAGACCAGCGGCCACGAGTCGAGGAAGATCGAGCCGTCGGGGCGGCGCACGGCCAGCGACCAGTGCTCGACGCCGCGCATCATGACGCCTTCGAGGACGGCCTGCCCGCCGACCTGCGCGCGCCGGGCGGCGAGCCCGGGAAGCGCGGCGATCAGGCGCAGGCCGCGCACCGGACTAGACCGTGGCAGCCGGCAGCGGGCCGTCGACGTCGGCGGCCAGATAGGGGTCGCCGCAGGTCATCTTGCCCTCCTGGCAGCTGCCGTAGAGGCACGCCGGCCCACTGCCCTGGAACAGGTGCGGCGAGATCTCCTTGACCATCTCGCGCATCTTCCAGGCGAGGGCGTTGATCTCCCACTGCGCGCGCCGGCAGCAGCGCACCCGGAAGAAATGGCGCAGCTCGCGCGCGTTCATGGTGACGACGATCTTGGTCTCGGCCGCGTTGGGCAGCACGAAGCGCGCGTCTTCCTGCACCGACTCCTTGCTTCGGCCCTCGGAGAGACCGAGCTCGACCAGACGGTCGTAGGCCGTGCGCGCGTCCCGCATCGCCCCGAGGAAGATCGCCTCGGCCTCGGCGTTGGCGGCGATCTTCGGCGGCACGACGAAGGAGTCGGCCGCCGAGAAGTTCACGTAGCGCTGGGACTGCTGGTTGTACGACGCCAGCCGGTGGCGCACCAGCTGGTGCGTGCAGGCACGCGACACGCCGTCGACGGCGAACGAGAAGCCGGCGTGCTCGAGGGCCGAGTGGTGCCCCGACCGCACCAGGATCCGCACCAGCTTGCCGACCTCGTCGTCGCTCATCTCGTGCTGCAGCTCGGCCGCCGAGACCGGCGCGTAGCAGAGCCGGCCGGCGATGGCGACGGCGCGGTCGGGGTCGGGCGTGTGATGGAGCAGGGTGACCGAGAGACCGGCTGCCATGCGCGTCAGCTCGCGGCGGTGGTCTTCTTGCCGTACTTGCGCTGGAAGCGCTCGACGCGGCCGCCGGAGTCGACGAGCTTCTGCTTGCCCGTGTAGAACGGATGGCACTGCGAGCAGATCTCGACCTTGAGCTCGGGCTTGGTCGAGCGCGTCGTGAACGTGTTGCCGCACGAGCAGTGCACCGTGGCTTCGACGTACTGCGGATGGATGTCCTTTTTCATGACTGCGTCCTTCTCTTGTGTCGCGGGAGACACGGTATGGTAGCACGGCGCCCCGGCCGGGCGAACCCCGGCACGGCCACGCGGATCCCCTCTAGAAGGGTGTTCCCGCCGCCAAACGCCGGCTACCTGGAGTTCTTCTGCAGCTGCTGCAGGAACTCGTCGTTGGACTTGGTCTCGCGCACCTTGTTGATCAGCAGCTCGATGGCCGCCGACGGCTCGAGCGAGTGCAGCACGTTGCGCAGCTTCCAGACCATGGCGGCCTCGGCGGCCTCCATGAGCAGCTCCTCCTTGCGGGTGCCGGTCAGCTCGATGTCGATGGCCGGGAAGATGCGCTTGTCCGCCAGCTTGCGGTCGAGGCGGATCTCCCAGTTGCCGGTGCCCTTGAACTCCTCGAAGATGACCTCGTCCATGCGCGAGCCGGTGTCGACCAGCGCCGTGGCGAGGATCGTCAGCGAGCCGCCTTCTTCGATGTTGCGGGCGGCGCCGAAGAACTTCTTGGGCGGGTAGAGGGCGGTCGAGTCGACGCCGCCCGACAGGATACGGCCCGAGGCCGGCATGGCCAGGTTGAAGGCACGCGCCATGCGGGTGATCGAGTCGAGCAGCACGACCACGTCCTGGCCCATCTCGACCAGGCGCTTGACGCGGTCGAGCACGAGCTCGGTGACCTGCAGGTGGTTCTCGGTCGGCTGGTCGAACGTACTGGCGACGACCTCGCCGTCGACCGAGCGCTGCATATCGGTGACTTCCTCCGGGCGCTCGTCGACGAGCAGCACGACGAGGTGCACCTCGGGGTTGTTGGCGGCGATCGAGTTGGCCAGCTTCTTGAGGATCGTCGTCTTGCCGGCCTTCGGCGGGCTGACGATCAGCCCGCGCTGGCCCTTGCCGATGGGGCAGAGCAGATCCATGATGCGCGCCGCCGTGTCGTGCTCGGGCGTCTCGAGGCGCAACCGGTCCTCGGGGAAGAGCGGCGTGAGCTTCTCGAAGCTCGGGCGGCCCCGGGCGACCTCTGGGTCGAGCCCGTTGACCGTGTCGATCTTGAGCAGCGCGTTGTACTTCTCGCTGTCCTTGGGCTCGCGCACCTGGCCCTGGATCTCGTCGCCGCGGCGCAGGCCGAAGCGGCGGATCTGGCTGAGCGACACGTAGACGTCGTCGTCGCTCTGCACGTAGCCCTGCGTGCGCAGGAACCCGAAGCCGTCGGGCAGCACGTCGAGCACGCCCGTCTTGGTGATCGGAGGACCCTGTTCGCGGCGCGGCTGCTCGCGCTGCTCCTGGTCTCCGCCGCCACCACCACCGCCGCCACCGCGGCGGCCGCGGTCACGGCGGCCGCGATCGCGGCCCTGGCGCGGCTGCTGTGGCTGGCGCTGGGCGGGAGCGGGCTGCTCGCGTACCTCGGCCGGGGGATCGGCGGCGAGGGTCGCGGCCGCCTCGTCGCCGCCGCCGTTGCCGGAGCCTTCGCTCGCGGCCGGGGCCGCGTCGGCCGGCGGCGCCTCGGCGGCGATCGCGCCGGCTTCGCCGGCGACCGCCGCCGTGTCTTCGATCTGTTCGCTCACGCCTTCACTTCCTGTCTTGTCGATGTCCATGCTCTACAGCCGGATCTCTTTGTGGATGTCCTTGGAGAAGAGGTGGATCGTGTCGACGAACCGCACCACGTTGCAGCGCGTGCACATGATCACGGCGTTGGTGCGGGCGCCCTGGTGGAAGTAGGTGACGCCCTTCAGCAGGCTGCCGCTGGTGACGCCGGCGGCCGCGAAGATCACGTTGCCCTGCACGAGGTCGTCGGTGGCGAGCTTGCGGCTCAAGTCGGTGATACCCCGTTCGCGGCACATGTCCACCTGTTTCTGGCTGGTGGGCCACATCTTGGCCTGGATCTCGCCGCCCAGCGCCTTCATGGCGGCGGCGGCGATGACGCCTTCGGTCGCGCCGCCCTTGCCGATGGTCACGTGGTCGCCGGTGCCGGCGACTCCGGCCGCGATGGCCGAGGTGATGTCGCCGTCGGGGATCAGCTTGATGCGCGCCCCCGCCTTGCGGATGTCCTTGATCAGCTCCTTGTGGCGGTCGCGCTCGAGGACCGTGACCGTGACCTCGCCGACCGTGATGTCGTTCGCCTTCGCGATGGCCTTCAGGTTGTCCTTGATGGACGCCTCGATGTCGATGTGCCCGGCGGCCACGGCGCCTACCGACAGCTTGTCCATGTAGATGTCGGGCGCGGGGAACAGGCCGCCGGGGCTGGCTACCGCGAGCACCGAGATGGCACCCGGCAGGCCCTTGGAGGTCAGGTTCGTGCCCTCGAGCGGGTCGACGGCGATGTGCACCTCGCGGCCGCCGGTGCCCAGCTCCTCGCCCACGTACAGCTCGGGCGCCTCGTCCTTCTGGCCCTCGCCGATCACGACCGTGCCGTGGATCGGCAGCTCGTTCAGGGCGGAGCGCAGGGCGTCGACGGCGGCCTGGTCGGCGGCGTTGTTGTCGCCGCGGCCCAGCCAGCGAGCGCTGGCGATGGCCGAGCGCTCGACGACGTCGATCAGGTCGTTGCACATGCAGGAGCCTTCGAGGATCGTGTCGCACGTCATCGAGGTGAGCCTGGCGGCAGCCGGCGCCGCGTTCTTTTCTGTCGTTGCCATGAGGTTCACCCGACCCTTCCGGCGGCCTGAACGGCCGCCCAGTCGTCGTTGAAGGCCTCGATCCCGGCGTCGGTCAGCGGATGCCTGACCATCTGGCGCAGGACCTTGGGTGGGATGGTGGCGATATCGGCACCAGCCAGCGCAGCTTGAGTGACGTGCACGGGGTGCCGGATGCTGGCAGCGATGACCTTGCTCGTGATCTCGTAGTTCCCGTAGGCGTCCATGACCTCGCGAAGGATCGCCATCGAGTCGTGGCCGATGTCGTCGAGGCGACCCATGAAGACACTCACGAACGAGGCGCCGGCGCGGGCCGCCAGCAGCGCCTGGTTGGCGCTGAAGACCAGGGTCACGTTGGTGCGGATGCCCTCGTCGGCCAGGCGGCGCGCGGCGGCCAGGCCCTCGGCGCACATCGGCACCTTGATGATGATGTTCGGGTGCAGGGCCGCCAGCTCCCGCGCCTCGGGCACCATCTCGTCGGCCGTCGCCGAGACGACCTCGGCGCTGATCGGGCCGTCGACCAGCCGGGTGATCTCCTCCAGGATGGCGGTGAAGCCGCCCTCTTCCTTGGCGATCAGCGACGGGTTGGTCGTGACCCCCGACAGGCAGCCCCAGCGGGCGATCTCGCGGATGTCGTCGATGCTGGCGGTGTCGATGAAGAGCTCCATCATCCTCCTACGCGTACGGCGCTCGGACCCCGGTACTCGCTGACGGCGTCGAGCACCTCGGCCATGACGGCCTTCACGGTCAGGTCGATGCTCGCGTTGTCGAGCACCGTCACGCCCTGCCTGGCGGCCTGGGTCAGGATGTACTTCTGGATCTTGCGGATGCGCTGGAAGTTCTGCACGTAGCGGCGCAGCGGCCGCGTCACCCCGGTCTGCCACTCGCGCACGGTGAAGTGGCCGCGGTGGGCGGCCGCGTCGTCGACCTTGAGCACGAGCTCCAGGACCACTGCCTGGTCCCAATCGGTGCGGTCGAGGAAGCCGGGCACCACGTGCACGCCCTCGACGATCGTGTGCTGGTTCTCGTTGATGGCGCGGGCGATGATCGCGTTGATCCCCACCGCCACGCTCTTGGTCTGCTCGATGAACCCGGCGCGGTCGAGGTCGGCGGTGGGCGGCATGGGGATGCGCACCGCCTGCGCGGCGGCGAACGAGGAGCAGTGGATCTCGGGCATCAGGTCGTCGGCGAAGAAGGCGCGCATGACCTGCCGGACCATGTCGGTCGAGGCCACCCGGGTGATGCCGAGGCGGTTTGCGACCTGGGTGGCCAGCGTGCTCTTGCCCACGCCGGTGGTGCCCCCGATCAGCACGATCAGGGGCCGCTCGAGCCGGGTGAACTGCTGCCACTGGCGCACGCGGGCGAGGAGGGCGCGACCCTCGGCGTCGCCGAGGGTCGCGCCGGCGACGCGTTCGAGCGACGCCAGCGTGACGGTCTCGCCGCCCCGGTCCCGCAGGTCGGCCTCGACGGCCGCCGCCACGCGGTACGCGTGCTCGGGCGACAGGCCGGTGGCCATCAGCGCCTGCGCCATCAGGCCCTTCGAGAAGGGCAGGCCCGCGTCCTGGGCGACGACCAGCAGGTTGTCGTCGTCGCTCACGTCGTCCCCCCGGCCGCGGACCGGCCCACAGCCGTGTCGATCAGCCGCTCGACGGCGGCGGCGAGGTCGTCGTCGCCGACCGGGACCGGCTCGTTGTCGCAGAACTGCAGCTCGATGCCGGCGGCGGCGGCGCCCTCGGCGACGACGTCGATCGCCGCCGCCTTGATCTCGGTCAGGAACAGGTCGGCCTCGCTGCGCGCGCGCCGCACGGCGGCGGCCAGCGCGACGCGGTCGCCGAGCTCGGGCGAAGCCACCACGACGTCGGCGCCGTACCGGCGCTCGAGCCAGCCGACCAGGCCGGGCATCGCGTCGGCTCCGGCCGTCGAGAAGAACGCGACCCTGCGCCCGGCCAGCTCGCCCTGGGGGCGCGGCCGGAACACGGTCGCCACCACCGGCGTCGACGGCGCCACCTCGGCGATGCCGGCGCGCAGCGCCCGCACGTCGTCGGGCCCGGCATACGGCGGCTCGCACATCGTGAGGACGATCAGATCGGAGATGAGCATGCGATAGGTTCCCAAATACCCCGTCGTTGTCTCGTGCGGCTGTGCCGCGCTCGCCACGCAGGCCGTCGCCTGCACGGCGACCGGCGGAATCACCGCGCCGCTCCCCTCCCAGACGACAACGTCGACCGGGAGGTCGGCGACCAGTCCCAGCGCCCGGCTCACGTTCTCGTCGAACGAGGCGCCGGCCATGCCCCCGCCGCAGCGGCGGCAGCCCACCGTCGTGACGCCCGCCAGCACCGCGTCCTCGAAGTAGTCCGAGGCCGCGTGCAGCCCGCTGCGGGAGGCGCCGAGGAGCTCGGCCACGCCGAGCCTCTCGGCGCCCCTCACCACCTGCGGGTCGGGCGGACCCCCACGTCCCATCGCCACCACGGCCACACGCGAGGGATCGCCGAACCGGAGGGCGAGGCGCCGGGCCAGATAGCCGCTGATCGCGGTCTTGCCGACCCGTTTCCCTGTACCTATGACCGCAAGCGACGGCTTGCCGGGAAGTGGCTCAGAAGGTGGGGGCGAGAACTCGAAATCGGCTCCGACGTAGCGTGCGCCCCTGGTCAACGCCACGCTGATCAGGTGGAACCGGTCGGCGTAGGTTAGCACCGGCTCGTCGGACAAGTCAACGACGACGGCGGCGGCCGTCTCGGCCAGCAGCCGGTCGAGCCCGGCGCGCAGGGCGGCGCGACGCGCGGCCACGCCGTCGTCACGCGGAGCGGGAGGCAGCGAGAGCGGCACGGGATAGGCGGCGGCGAGGGTCGCACCGGCGTCCGCCACGGCGGACGCCGGCAGCTTCTCGGCGCCGCCCAGGAACAGCGCCGCGACCACCTCGAACCGTCCCGACAGGCTGTCGAGCGCCGCGGCCACCACCGGCGGATAGTGCTCACCGTCGATCAGGGCCACGGCCCGCGGCGGCGCGGCGGCCGTGCGGCGGCCGCCGCGCCGCCCCCTCCCGGCCTCGGCTCCCGGCTGCGCTCCCCCCGCCACGGCCGCTCCTAGACCCCGACGTCGCGCCCGGCGCCCGGCGCGTGCCGCGTGTACTCGAGCGTGGCAGGAGCGAACTCGATGATCGGCTCGCTCCCGTGGAACGGGTACTTGCGCACGATCCGCACCTCGTCGCCGATCGTGATGATGTTGTAGCAGGGGCGGGTCTCACCGCGCAGGCGCAGCGAGGACACCGTGCCGGCGTTCACCACGAACAGGCTCTCGAAGTGCCAGGCGTGCGGCACGTGCTTGTGGCCCGACAACACCAGGTCGACCCTGGCGCGCAGGAGCACCTCGAGCACGTCGCCGGCGTCGTTCACCATGTTGCGCTCGCGACCGGTGCCGGGGATCGGCAGCAGGTGGTGGTGCAGCATGAACACACGGAACCGCGCCGGCGGCGCGAACTGCTCCTCGATCCAGTCGTAGCGGCCCCTGCCGATCGTGCCGTAGTCCAGGTCGGGCTCGCTGGAGTCGACCCCGACGATCGACACGCCGCGCTCGTGGAGCACCAGGCCGCGGCGCCCGAAGAGCTTCTCGAAGTGGACGTAGCCGACGTTGCGCGCGTCGTGGTTGCCGGGCACGACGAGCAGGTGCTCGCAGTCGAGGCGGTCGAGGTACTCGCGGGCGGCCTCGTATTCCTGGCGGAAGCCCTCGTTGGTCAGATCTCCGGTCACGACCACGGCGTCGGGGCGCAACTCGTTGACCTCGACCACGGCACGCTCTATCAGGTTCTCGACGAAGTAGGGCGAGCCCGCGTGCAGGTCGGAGAGGTGGGCGATGACGTAGGGGCGCCGGTCGGCGGTGGGGGGCGCCGGGCTGGGCTCGGGTGTCGGAGGCTCGGTCATCGGCTCGGGCGGTCGGGATGACGCGGGGGGGGCCGGGTGGTGTGCCTATGCTACCCCGATAGGGGACAGGCGCAACGTGTTCGGGCGGCGTGCGGGTGGTCGCCGCCGGGCGCGCCGCCGGCGGCGGCGCGCTACTCGACGACGACCACCCGCACGCCGCCCTGCTTGTCGCGCACCGAGAAGGTGGTGCGCGTGCCCTGGCGGCGGAACCGCAGGCTCAGCCGCGAACGGCCGACCGCCAGGTTGGCGATGTCGACCTCGGCCAGCCAGCGCGGCAGCAGGGGGTTGTGCACGTAGAGCACGTTCTCCTCGGCGTTCGGGTACAGCCCGAGGATCGCCTGCAGCATCATGAACACCGCTCCGGCGGCGCCGATGTCGGGGCTGCAGGCCATCGGGAACAGCACCGGCTTGTTGATCGCCTGACGGGTGAACCCGCAGAAGAACTCGGGCAGCCGCGAGTACTCGTGCTCGAGAGCGGCGTCGAACATCGACCCGGCGAGCCGGTTGGCCTCGGCCGAGAAGCCGTGCTTCTTCAGGGCCCTCACCAGGATGGCGTTGTCGAACGGCCACACGCTGCCGTTGTAGTAGCTCATCGGGTTGTACGCCGCCGACGACTTACCCAGCGTGCGCACGCCCCAGCCGGAGTACATGTCGGGCGAGAGCAGGCGCTTGACCACGGCCGGCACGCGCTCCTCGGCGATGATCCGCGCCCACAGGCAGTGGCCGGCCACCGAGGCGACCGTCTGGACCTGGCGCTTCTCGCCGTCCAGGGCGAGCGCCGGGAACTGCTCGTCCTCCATCCAGAAGCGCTCGTTGAAGCGCGTCTTCAGGGCCTGCGCCTCGGCCTGCAGCCGCTCCGAGAGCTCGACGTCGCCGAGCTCCCCGAACAGCGCCGCCAGGCGCCGCTTGGCGTAGTAGACGTAGGCCTGGACCTCGGCCGCCGCGATCGGCCCCTCGGCGACCGTGCCGTCACGGTGGACGATCGCGTTGTGGGCGTCGCGCCACCCCTGGTTCTCGAGGCCCGAGCGGGACCGCCGCCGGAACTCGACGAAGCCGTCGCCGTCGAGGTCGCCGTGGGTGTCGATCCACCCCAGGGCGGCCGCGACCGGATCGCGGAGCTGGTCGAAGAACTCCAGGTCGCCGGTCCACATGACGGTCTCGCAGATGACGAGCAGGTAGAGGGCCGTGGTGTCGGCGGCGCCGTAGTAAGGGGTGTGCGGGATCGACTTGATCGCCGCCAGCTCGCCCTGGCGCAGCTCGTGCATGATCTTGCCCGGCTCTTCGTCGCGGAAGGCGCTGTCGGTGCGGCCCTGCAGCCGTGTGAGGAAGCGGATGGCGTCGACGGCGATGCGCGGGTCGAGCATCAGCGTCTCCAGCCCCGCGAGCAGCAGATCGCGCCCGAACGGCGCCACGAACCACGGCACCGCGGCGGCCAGCACCGGGCCGTACGGGGTGCTCGTGCGCATCATGCGCAGGTCGGTCTGGGCCCGCCGCAAGATGGCCGTGACCTGCTCGTTGTCGGTGACCACGTCGGTCGTCTCGGCCGTCCACTGCTCGTAGTCACGGCGCAGGTCGGCCAGCTTGCCGGCGAAGTCGCCCTCGCGCAACGGGGGGGCGTCGGGCAGCGACACCTCGATCGAGTAGCGCAGCAGCTTGCGCTCGCGGGGCTCGAGGCTGACCTGGAAGACGGCGACCGTGTCCTCGATGCGCGCCGGGGGCTGCTCGAAGCGCACGACCGTCTTGCGCAGCGCCTCGTCGAGGCCGTAGTACGCCAGGGTGAGCGTGTCCTCGGTCGCCTTGGGCGCGAGGCGCGTGCCGCGCCGGCGGCGGCGCGCGCCGCGCACCTCGAACATGTCGGCGAAGTCGGCGTCGAAGGTCAGGCGCAGCTCCACGACGACGCGCCGGTCGTGGTAGTTGAACAGCCGCACCAGCTCGTAGACCCGGTCCGACACGAGCCGCGTGCGGCGGATGTGGACCATCGCCTGGGGGATGCGCTCGCCGTCGACGCCCCGCGTCTCGAGGTTGGTGGACTCGGTGGCGGCGGCATAGTCGCGGTCCGCGGTCCACGACAGGAGGATCGGCGGACGGCGGCCGACCTCCATCTCCCAGCGACTGAGGAAGCGCGTGTCCCGGCAGTAGAGGCCGAGCGGCGAGTTGTCCTCGTCGGGGATGGCGCCGTCGGCGTCGGTGTAGAGGAAGAGCTCGTCCTCCTTGATGACGAGGCGGCGGCGCCGGGGGCGGCTCATGATGAAGCGCTCGGCCGCCGCCGGCGGCCGCGTCTCGCCGCCGAGCGGCTCGAACCGCTCGTCGCCGATGACGATCTCGTCCCTGCCCCGCCCCTGCGCGCCGGGGTCTTCGCCGCGCTGCTTCACTGTGTGGACGGGCTTCCCGGCCCGGCGTTCGCCGCAAACGAGAGGAAGCGGTCCATCAGCGCGGGCCCGTCGGGCACCAGCGTGCCGGTGGCGGCGGCCGCGCGCTCGCCGAAGGCGTTCGGGGCGGCGGCGAGCGCGCTCGCCGCCGCCCCGAACGCGAACGGCACCGGCGTGCCCACGTGGGTGCGCAGGCGGATCGGCGTGGGGTGGTCGGGCAGCACGAGCACGGCCGGCGCGTGGCCGCTCTCGAGGATGGGGCCCAGCACCTCGGCGTCGACGCGCTCGATGGCGCGGACCTTCTGTGTCACATCGCCCATGTGGCCGGCCTCGTCGGGGGCCTCGACGTGCACGAACACGAGGTCGCGCCGGTCGAGCGCCTCGAGCGCGGCCCGCGCCTTGGCGCCGTAGTCGGTGTCGAGGTCACCGGTGGCGCCGGGCACGTCGACCACCTCCATGGCGGCGTAACGGCCGATGCCCTTGACCAGGTCGACGGCGCCGACCACGGCGGCGTCCAGGCCGCGCAGCTCGCGGAACGTGGGCAAGGTCGGGGCGCGGCCCTGGCCCCACAGCCACACGTCGGTCGCCTCGCTCAGGCCCTCGATGACCTCGCGCGCCCGCCCCATCAGCGTGACCAGAGCCGCGCCGGCCTCGCCCAGCGGCAGGTAGGCGGCCACCGGCCGGTCGAGGATGTCGTGGGGCGGCGTGCAGGCCGTGGCCTCCGCCGCGGCCTGCACGCCGCCCCGCCACACCATCAGGTTGCGGTACGACACGCCGGGGTGGAACTCGAACGGCCCGTCGTCGAACTCGTGGTCGAGCCGGCGCAAGAGCGCCCCGGCCACCGGCCCGGCGATGTGGCCGGCGGTGAAGTCGACCATCACGCCGCCGGCGATCGTCACCAGGTTGGCACGGAAGGCCACGTCGTCACGGCCCAGCTCGACCCCGATGCTGGCCGCCTCCAGCGGCGCCCGCCCGGTGTAGACGGCAGCGGGGTCATACCCGAGCACGGCCAGGTTGGCGACGTCGCTGCCGGCGGCCATGCCCTCGGGCACCGTCCTGACCAGCCCGACGGTGCCGGCCGCCGCCAGGCGGTCCATGTTCGGCGTCGCCGCCGCCTCGAGCGGCGTGCGGCCGCCGAGCTCCTCGAGGGGCTCGTCGGCCATGCCGTCGGGCACCAGCACGACGCGCTTGAGGCTCACGACTGCCTCCGTGGAGCTCGGCCGCGCACGCCGCCCGCCCGCCTCAGACCTTGACCGTCAGCACGCGCTCGATCTCGGCCAGCGGTTCGCCGGTGAACACCGGCTCGGCCGCGGTGCGCACGGCGGTGTCCGGGTCCTTGAGCCCGTGGCCGGTGAGGATGCAGACGACCCGCGCGCCGGCGTGGATGCGCCCGTCGCCGCGGGCCTTGCGCAAGCCGGCGATCGAGGCCGCGCTCCCCGGCTCGCAGAACACGCCCTCGGTGGCGGCCACCAGCTTGTAGGCCTCGACGATCTCGTCGTCGGTCACCATGTCGATGAACCCGCCCGAGTCGCGCGCGGCGGCCAGTGCCTCGGCGCCTCGCGCCGGGTTGCCGATGCGGATCGCCGTGGCGATCGTCTCGGGGTTGTCGACCCTGTGGCCCAGCACGAGCGGCGCCGCGCCGGCCGCCTGGAACCCGCACATCCGCGGCAGCCTGTCGATGACGCCGGCCTCCTTGTATTCGCGGTAGCCCTTCCAGTAGCTCGTGATGTTGCCGGCGTTGCCCACCGGCATGCACTGCGCGTCGGGCGGGCCGCCGAGCACGTCGCAGATCTCGAAGGCGCCGGTCTTCTGGCCCTCGATGCGGTAGTCGTTGACCGAGTTGACCAGGGCGACGGGCAGCCTGGCCGCCGCCTCACGTACCACGTCGAGGGCGACGTCGAAGTTGCCCGGGATCGAGATCACGTGGGCGCCGTAGGCCACGGCCTGGGCGAGCTTCCCCATCGCGATCTTGCCCTCGGGGATCACGACCACGGCGGCGATGCCGGCCTTGGCCGCGTACGCCGCCGCCGAGGCGCTGGTGTTGCCGGTCGAGGCGCAGATGACGGCCCCGTAGCCCTCTTCGCGGACCTTGCTGATGGCCATCGTCATGCCCCGGTCCTTGAACGAGCACGTCGGGTTCATGCCCTCGAGCTTCAGGTACAGCTCGATGTCGAGGGAGCCGCCCAGACGCGGCGCCCGCACGAGCGGCGTGTCGCCTTCGCCCAGCGATATGACCGGCGTCGCGTCGGTGACCGGCAGGTACTGCCGGTAGTGGTCGATGACCCCCCTACCGCGCATCGTCGCCCTCCAGCCTGATCGCGGTCGGCGCGCCGTGCACGATCGTCAGCGCGCCGACGCGCTCGAGGGCCTTGCGCGCCGCCGCCTCCCGGACGGGGTGCAGCACGAACACGAGCTCGGCGTCGTCGCCGGCCCCGCTCTGCACCATCGACTCGATGCTCACGCCCTCCTCACCGAAGGTGCCGGAGATCTGCGCCAGCACGCCCGGCTTGTCTTCCACCTTGAAGCGCACGTAGAAGCGCGAGACGACCTCGCCGTTGGGGAAGAAGCCGAGGTCCTTGTAGCAGGTGCAGTTGCCCAGGAACCCCTTCTCCGACGTGTTGACGATCGAGATGATGTCGCCGATCACCGCGGAGGCGGTCGGCGTGCCGCCGGCGCCGGGACCGAACAGCATCAGCTTGTCGAACGTGTCGCTCTCGAGGAAGACCGCGTTGTAGGCGCCGCCGACCCCGGCCAGCGGGTGGTCCTCGGGGATGAAGCACGGGTACACGCGCACGTTCACGCGGCCGTCGATCAGCTTGGCGACGCCGAGCAGCTTGGGCACGAGCCCCAGGCGGCGGCCGTGCGCCACGTCGGTGTCGGTGACGTTCTCGATGCCCTCGTATTCGACGTCGGCCAGCGTGACGCGGCTGTGGAAGGCGATCGACGAGAGGATCGCCATCTTGGCGGCCGCGTCCTTGCCGCCGACGTCCTCGGTCGGGTCGGCCTCGGCGAAGCCGAGCTCCTGGGCCCGCTTGAGCGTGGGGCCATACTCGGCGCCGGTCTGCGCCATCGCCGAGAGGACGTAGTTGGTCGTGCCGTTGACGATGCCCATGACCCCGGTGACCTCGGCGGCGGCGAGCGACTCGCGCAGCACCTTGATCACCGGCACGGCGCCGACGGCGCTGGCCTCGAAGCGCAGGTGCACGCCGGCGTCCTCGGCCGCCTGGAGCAGCTCGGCGCCGTGCTGGCTGAGCAGCTGCTTGTTGGCCGTGACGACCGACTTGCCGGCCGTGAGGGCGGCGAGCTGGATGCTGCGCGCCGGCTCGATGCCGCCGATCAGCTCCACGACGATCTGGATCTCGGGGTCGCCGACCAGGTCGGCGACGTCGGTCGTGACGGCCACGCCCTCGGGGACGAGCGCCTGGCGTTCCGGGCTGAGCTCGCAGACGCCTTGCAGAACGACGTCGCGGCCGGTGGCGAGGCGGATCTCGTCGGCCTCCTCGTGCAGCAGCCGGCCCACGCCGGAGCCGACCGTCCCGTAGCCGACCAGTCCGATCCCGATGCGTTCCACTGCCGTCCTCCCGTCTGCTGCCGAGGAGGCGGCGGGCCGGCCACGCCGGCCCGCCGCACTCTCAGTCTGTCACGATGTCGTGCGCAGCGGCCGTTGCAGCCGCGTCACGTCCTGCCAGGTCTCGCGCTCCACGATCACCCGCGCGACGCCGCCGCCCACCAGGACGACCGCCGGCCGCGGCTGCATGTTGTAGTTGTTCGCCATCGCGTAGCCGTAGGCGCCGGTCGCCGGGGTGACCAGCACGTCGCCGACCTCGGGCGGGGCGATGGCCACATCGCGCACCAGCACGTCGCCCGACTCGCAGTGCTTGCCGGCGACGGTGACGACCGTGGTCGCCGGCACCTCGGCCCTGTTGGCGACCATGGCCTCGTACTTGGAGTCGTAGAGCATCGGCCGCAGATTGTCGCTCATGCCGCCGTCGACCGCCACGTAGGTGCGCACGCCGGGGATCTCCTTGATCGTGCCGATGCGATAGGCGGTGATCGCCGCCTTGCCGGCGATCGAGCGGCCCGGTTCGACCAGGAGGCGCGGGAGCGGCAGCCCGTGCCGGGCTGCGGCCTCCCGCGCCGAGCCGACCACCGCGTCGGCGAACTCGCCGATCGAGGCCGGCATGTCCTGCGGCGTGTAGCGGATGCCCAGGCCGCCGCCGAAGTTGACGAGGCGGCACTCGAACCCGTGCTCCCGGCGCCAGCCGGCGACGGCGGCGAACAGCACCTCGACCTCGCGCCGGTACGACGAGAGGTCGAAGATCTGCGAGCCGATGTGGGCGTGCACGCCGACCAGCTCGAGGCCCTCGGCGGCGATCGCCGCCGCCACGGCCGCGTCGGCGAGGCCGTCGGTCAGGCCGAACCCGAACTTGCTGTCCTCCTGGCCGGTCTGCACGTAGCCGTGCGTGCTGGGCCGCACGCCCGGGGTCAGGCGCACGAGCACCTGCTGGCGCACGCCCCGGCGTCGCGCGGCGGCGTCGAGCTGGGCGATCTCCTGCAGCGAGTCGAGCACGAAGAAGCCGATGCCGTCCTCGAGGCCGGCCTCGATCTCGGCCATCGACTTGTTGTTGCCGTGGAAATAGATGCGCGCGGGCGGGAAGGCGGCAAGGCGGGCTGCCGCCAGCTCGCCGCCCGACGCCACGTCGAGCGAGAGCCCCTCCTCGGCGACCAGCTCGCACATCGCCCGGCAGCAGAACGCCTTCGACGCGTAGACGACCTCGACCTCGACGCCGTCGGCCCGCGAGCGGAACGCCTCGAGGTAGGCGCGGCACTGGTCGCGCAGCGTCTGCTCGTCGTAGACGAACAGCGGCGTGCCGAAGCGGTCGGCGAGCTCGACGACGTCGCAGCCGCCGACCTCGAGGTGGCCGCGGGCGTCGTGACGAGAGGTGTGGGGATAGATGAAGGTGTGGGTCACGGCCGGTAATCTTACCAGCCGCGGCGCCACCGGGCCGCCTAGAACTCGATGCCCTCGCGCGCCTCGACGCCGGCGTCGTAGTAGTGCTTGAGCGGCCGCATCTCGGTCACCAGGTCGGCCGCCTCGACGATCTCGGCCGGCGCCCGGCGGCCGGTCAGCACGAGCTCGACGCGCGGCGGGGCGGTCGAAGGTCATCAGGCGCAGCACCTCGTCGAGGCCCACGAGCTCGAAGAACACGGCCGTGATCAGCTCGTCGAGCACGACCAGGTCGTAGTCGCCCGACGTGACCAGGCCGCGGGCGCGGGCGAAGCCGGCGGCCGCGGCGGCCAGGTCCTCGTCGGTGGCCTCGCCCTTGATCACCCAGTGGTCGAGCCCGACCTGCTCGACCGCGATGCCGAGCTTCTTGGCCGAGACGATCTCGCCCCAGGTGGGGTCGGCCTTCATGAACTGCAGGACGAGGACGCGCTCGCCGTGCCCGGCGGCGCGCATGGCGAGGCCGAAGGCGGCCGTCGTCTTGCCCTTGCCGTCGCCGGTGTAGACCTGCACCAGGCCGGTGTCACGCGCCATCGCGACCTCCGTGGCCGTGGGGCGGCGGGGGCGGCGGCGAGCCGCCGCCCCCGCCGCCCCCCTGATCTCAGTACCTGAAGAACCCTTCTCTGCTCTTGCGCCCGAGCTTGCCCTGGGCGACGAGCTTGCCGAGCATCGGACACGGCTCGTATCGGTTGTCGGCGAAGTCGTGCTGCAGCGTCTCGAGGATCGCCTTGGTCGTGTCGAGGCCGACGAGGTCGGCCAGCGCCAGCGGCCCCATCGGGAAGTTGGCCCCGAGCTTCATGCCGGTGTCGATGTCGGCGGGGCTGGCCACGCCCTCGTGCAGCGCCCAGACGGCCTCGTTGATCATCGGGAAGAGGATCCGGTTGACGACGAACCCCGGCGTGTCGGTCACGGTGATCGGCGTCTTGCCGACCGCCTCGGCGAACCCGCGCGCCGTGTCCATCGTGCCGTCGCTGGTCTGCCCGCCGCGGATGACCTCGACCAGGGCCATGGCCGGCACAGGGTTGAAGAAGTGGATGCCGACGAAGCGCTGCTGGTCGCTGACGAACTCGGCCAGCTTGGTGATCGACAGGCTCGAGGTGTTGCTGGCGATCACCGTCCCCGGCTTCAGCGTCGCCGACGCGCGCCCGAGCAGGTCCTTCTTGAGGTCGATGATCTCGGGCGCCGCCTCGACGAACAGGTCGGCGTCGGCCCCGGCCGCCATGTCGAGCGAGGTGGTGATTCGGGCGAGGGCGGCATCGCGGTCGGCGGCCGTGATGCGGCCCTTCTCGACCGCCCGCGCCAGCTGCTTGTCGATGCCCGCCATGCCCTTGGCGATGAACTCGTCGGCCACGTCGATCATGACCACGTCGAGGCCGGCCTGGGCGCTGACCTGGGCGATGCCCGCTCCCATCTGACCGGCGCCGGCGACCAGCACCTTCTGGACCTTCACGTCTGCCTCCTCGGGGACTTGGCTCACGCTCGCCCGGCGGCAGCCGCGGCGGTCGTTCGAGGGTGGGAGACGGCGCTCGCGAGAGGCCTGCCGGGCAGGCTGGAGCCTATGCTACTATAGCCGCGCCGATGGACTGCAAGTTCCTCGACTCCTATCGGGCCGAACTCGGCGGCGATCCTTTGGAAGTATGGTACTGCCGTCAGCACGACCCGTTCGTCCTGGGACAGACGCGCGAGGCCGCGCTGCGCGCCTGCTCGGGCTGCCGCCTGCGCGCCGAGGCGCTCTCGCCCGACGAGCTCGTGCGCGAGGTCGAGCGGCGCAACCAGGAGCTGGTCGCCCTCAACGCCATCGTGGCCGCCGTCAACTCGTCCCTCGGCCTGGCCCCGGTGCTGAACACGGGCCTCGACGAGACGATCGAGGTCCTCGGCGTCGACGCCGGCTGGATCGCCCTGGCGACCGGTGAGTCCCTCGACCTGGCCGCCTACCGCGGCATCTCCGACGAGTACGCGGCCGCCATCGCCAGCGTCCCGGCCGACGACGACGTGGCCGGCTTCGTCGCCCGGCGCCACGAGACGCTCGTCATCGACGACGTCCACGCCGGCCTCGACAGGCTCCCCAGGGCGCGCGGCGAGGGCCTCGAGACGATGGTCGCCACCCCCCTCGAGGCGCAGGGGCGCCTGCTGGGCGTGCTCCTGGTGGCCACCCGCGGCCGGCGCGCCTACTCGGCCGACGACGTCTCCTTCGTCACGGCCGCCGGCGCGCAGCTGGCGTCGGCCGTCGAGCGCGCCCTCCTCTACCGCGATCAGCTCGAGCGCGTCGCCCACGAGCGGCGCCTGCTCGAGGCGGTCAAGAACGTCAACCGCAGCCTGGGCACGCACGCCGTCGCGGTCACCGTGCTGGTCGAGGCGGCGCAGCTCATGGGCTCGGCCAAGTCGGCGCTGCTGGTCGCCCGCGGCGACGTGCTGGTCGCCGAGGACGTCTACAACCTGAGCGACGAGTTCCGCCGCCTGTTCGTGCTGCCGCTCGACGACTCCCATTCAGGCAGGGCCATCGCGCGCGGCGACACGGTCGCCGTCGAGGACGTCGACGCCGACGAACTGGTCGACCCGTACCTCGTGGCCGAGGGCGGCTACCGGGCCTTCCTGACGGCGCCGCTGCAGTCCTACAAGGGCACCTACGGCGCCCTCTCGGTCTTCTACGAGGACCCGCGGGCGTTCGGCGACGACGAGAAGACGATCCTGCGCACGTTCGCGACCCACGCGGCGATCGCCCTCGAGAACGAGCGCCTCATGCGCGAGAAGGACCTGGCGGCCCGCACCGACGGCCTGACGGGGGTGTCGAACCGCACCTACTTCGAGATGACGCTGGAGCAGACGATGCGCGCCGTGCATCGCAACGGCGGGCTCGTGAGCCTGTTGTTCATCGACGTCGACGCCCTCAAGGTCGTCAACGACCGGCGCGGCCACGTGGTCGGCGACCGGCTCCTGCGCGACCTCGGCTCGCTCCTGCGCGAGAGCTGCCGCGAGACCGACGTGGTCGCCCGCTACGGCGGCGACGAGTTCGTCGTGCTGATGCCGGGCACCGACGCCTCCGGCGCCCGGCAGGTCCGGACCAAGATCGAGGCCGCCCTCGCCGCCTACAACGAGGACCCCGGCCGCGACCCTGCCCTGCGGGTCAGCCTCGGCCTGCACACGACCGGCTACACCGATCCGTCGCAGCTGCTGCTCGAGGCCGACCGGCGCATGTACGAGATGAAGCGGGGGGCGGCGGGAGCCGCCGCCCCCGCCGCCCCCGACGACGCCGCGGGGCGCCGGGCCTAGCGCCCCGGCGCCTTCCGGCGTTCCCGCTGGTACCATGGAGCGGATGGACCTGCCTCCCAAGATCATCGCCTGTGAGACCCTGCGCGACGAGATCGAACGCGTCGCCCCCGGCGTGGAGGTCGAGTTCTGCGAGGGCCTGCTCCACGACTACCCCGACCGGCTGCGCGACACCCTGAACGAGCGCATCGCGGCCACGCCCGGCGCGCGCACGATCCTGCTCGGCTACGGCCGCTGCTGCAACGGTACCGCCGGCCTGCGGGCCGGGCCGCACCGGCTCGTCCTGCCCGCCGTCGACGACTGCATCGCCATCCTGCTCGGCTCGCGCAAGACCTATCTCGAGCAGTTCGCCCAGGCGCCCGGCACCTACTACTACACGCGCGGCTGGATCGAGTACATCGACGACCCCTATCAGGAATACCTGCACGCGGCCGAGAGATACGGCGAGGAGAAGGCGCGGCACATCGCGCGGCTCATCCTCGCCAACTACACGCGGGTCGCGGTGATCGACACTCACACCTACGACCTCGCCGACTATGAGGAGTACCTGCGCACCGTGTCGCGCTTCTACGACCTGCCGTTGCAGGTGCTCGACGGCTCGCTGCGGCTGCTGGAGCGGCTGGTCGCCGGGCCGCACGACGGCGAGTTCATCACCGTCGAGCCCGGCGACGAGCTGCTCGAGAGCCGGTTCTGGAACCTGCCGGAGGAGTGAGATGCGCCTCGCCGTCGTCCAGACCCTGAGTCCCGCCCGCGACATGGAGGCGAGCGTGCGTGCCGGCGTGGCCCGCCTCGAGGAGGCGGGCGGCGCCGGCGCCGAGCTCATCGTCTTCCCCGAGTTGTTCGTCGGCGGCTACTACCTCGACGACGGCCTGAAGGAGCGGGCGGGCGGCGCCAGACAGGCGCTCGCCCGCCTGCAGCGCGCCGTCGACGGGACCGGCGTGGCGGCCGTGGCCGGCGTGCCCGATCTGCGCGACGGGGCCCTGTACAACGCCGTCGCCATCCTGCGTCCCGGACAGCAGCCGGCCCGCTACGCCAAGACGCACCTCTTCGACCGAGAGCAGAAGCTGTTCAAGCCCGGCGCGTCACTGTGGACGGGCGAGATCGCAGGCTGGCCGTGCGGGGTGCTGGTCTGCTACGAGCTCGGCTTCCCGGAGGTGGCGCGCGCCCTCGCCATCTCGGGCGCGCGCCTGCTCCTCTGCCCCGCCGCCTTCGGCCGGCGCCGCAGCCGGATCTGGCAGGTCGCCACCGTCGCGCGGGCGCTCGAGAACCAGGTCTACCTCGCGGCCGCCGACACGGCTGGGTCGGCGGGAGACGTCGAGTTCGCCGGGCACAGCCGGGTCGTCGACCCGGCCGGCACGGTGATCGCCGACGCCGGCGACCGCGCGGAGATGCTCCTGGCCGAGCTCAGGCCGCAGACCGTCGACGACGTCCGCGACGGCACGCGCGACGACGTGCACCGCTACTGGGAGGACCGCCGCCCCGAGCTGTACGGCCCGCTGGCGGAGGCGGCGCCGGACCGAGGCGGCCGAACGAGCTAGGAGTCGCCGGCCGGGCCGCTCGGCCGCGGCTTCTTCGCCGAAGGCTTCTTGGCGGCCGGCTTCTTGGCGGCCGGCTTCTTCGTGGCCGGCTTCTTGGCGGCGTTTCCGCGGCGTGTGCCGCCGGCTTTCCGGGTCGCGGATTCCTGTGGTTTTGCAGGCACTTCTTGCTCGGTCCCGGCGGCCGGGGCCGGCGCCGGCGCCCCCGGACCCTCGACCTCGGGTCCAGCCTCAGTGTCCGCACCGGAACGTGCCCTATCCTCCTCACGGCCCGACTCGGGCTCCGGCGGCCCGGCCTCCGGCTCGGCGGCCACCCGGGCGAAGGCGAGCTGCATCGAGGCGAGCGTCGCGTGCAACGCGCTCGCCTGGTCGCGCTCGCCCTCGCCCTCGAGCACCTCGATCAGCCGGCGCAGCGCCTCGATGGCCACGCGGGCGTCGCCCAGGTCGCGCAGGTCGCGCGTCTCGTCGGTCAGCCCCAGCTTCTGGTAGCCGATGGTGACGAGGCTGACCATCATGTCCTGCACCAGGTCGATGGTGCGCAGCCGCTTGAGCTGCTCCCGGTACAGGCGGGCGCGCTCCTCGTCGGTCAGCTGGCTGTCGTCGTGCTCGTCGTCCATGTCACTCCTCCGCATCAGCGCCGGGTCGCCGGCTCCGCCTTCGCCTGCTGGACCGTGCCGGCGAAGACCTGCTCGATCGAGAGGCCGGCGGCCAGCGCGCGGACCTGGCGCTGGGCCCCGTTGCCCTCGTCGAGGATCCGCGCCACGTCGTCAAGGTGCGGCTGCAGGCCGAGCTCGCCGGCCAAGGGCGCGATCTGCCCGACGAGGCCGGCGATGACCTCGGTGGCGGGCACCTCGCGGCGCTCCTCGAAGTCGACGAGCTTGCCGTCGAGGCCGTAGCGGATCGCCCGCCAGAGGTTCTCCTCGACGTAGCGCGTCGGGTGCACCGGCAGCGGGCGGCCCTCGTCGTAGCGCCGCGCCGCCAGCGCGACCAGGCCGACCGCGAACGCACTGACGGCCAGCGACTGCCACTGCTCGGTCTGGACGTCGGCGATGCGCACCTCGACGGTGCCGTAGCGGTGATGCGGCCGCACGCTCCACCAGAGCTGCGTGAACTCGCGGATCGAGCCCACGTCGAGCAGCAACTCGTAGAAGCGGCGGTGCTCGGCCCAGCTGCCGAACACGTCGGGCACGCCGCAGCGCGGGAACATGCGCACGAACGTCTGCACGCGGGCCGACGCCAGCTGGGTCCACACGCCCTCGATGAACGGCGAGTTGGCCGACAGGGCGAGCACGTGCGGCAGGTAGCCGCGAAGGGTGTCGCAGACGACCACGGCGCGGTCGAGGCCGTTCATCCCGACGTGCACGTGGTTGCTCCAGGTGTTGTTGCGCCAGGCGACGTACTTGAGCAGGTCCTCGACCGCCCGGTAGTGCGGCGTGTCGATGATCTCCTGGTCCTTCCAGCTCGAGAACGGGTGCGTGCCCGTAAGACCGAGGGCGAAACCGTGAGCGGCGGCGTGAGCGAAGAGCTGCGGGCGCAGCGCCGTCATCTCGCGGGCGGCCTGGCCGAAATCGTCGCAGCGCGCCGTGGCGAGCTCGATCTCGGAGCGGATCAGCTCGCCGAGGAGGTGTTCGTCGAGCGCCGCCGGGGCCGACTCACGCAGCTCCTCGTAGCCGGGCGTCAGCGCGAGCGTCACGGGATCGAGGATCTGGTATTCCTCCTCGAGCCCGATCGTGAAGTCGGTCGAGGCCGCGAAGCGCTCCTCGACCTCGGCGAAGTATGCGTCGTGGCGGCCGCTCATCGGCGGCTAGTATACCCGCGCCCGGGCGAGGCGCCAGAGACGGGATGGGCGGCCGCGCGAGCGTCGGCGATGCGGGAGCGGAACGGGGCGGGGCGGCCGTCGGCCGCCCCGCCCCGTGACCTGCTCCGTCCGGCCCTCGCCGGACGGCCGTCGCTACGCCAGCAGCTGCTTGGCGACCGCGACGGCCTCGATGGCGTCCTCGGCGTAGCCGTCGGCGCCGATCTCGTCGGCCCAGGCGCGCGTGGTCGGCGCGCCGCCGATCATGACCTTGACGCCGTCGCGCAGACTGGCCGCCTTGAGGGCCTCGATCGTCTTCTGCTGGTTCGGCATCGTCGTGGTCAGGAGCGCGCTCAGCAGCAGCAGCTGCGGCTTGACCTCGCGCACCTTCTCGACGAACGCCTCGGGCGCGACGTCGCAGCCGACGTCGGTCACCTCGAAGCCGGCCGCCGACAGCATGCTGCAGACGATCGTCTTGCCGATCTCGTGGATGTCGCCGGCCACCGTGCCGGCCACGGCCGTGCCGGTGGCCCTGCGGCCCTCCTTGGCTTTGTCGAGCTCGGGCTGCAGCACGGCGACGGCGGCCTTCATGGCCTCGGCGCCCTGCACGAGCTCGGGCAGGAAGAACTCGCCCTTGCCGAAGAGGTCGCCGACCTCTTCGATGCCCTTGACGAAGCCCTTGTCGAGGATGTCCGACGGCGGGAGCCCCATGTCGAGCCCCTTCTGGGCGAGCTCGGCAGCGGTGTCGTCTTCGCCGTCGATCACAGCCTTCGCCATCTGGGAGTAGATTTCCTCAGTCACCTGGTCCTCCTTCGCACACCACTACTTCCGTCAGCGAGACCTTCGACGCGCCCCCCGGCAGGCGAGGCCACGGGAGCACGAACGTGAGACGCGCCCGGACAGTCACCAGAATCACCGTGAGCGCGCAGCGTGAGGCTATCCGAAGGACGAGGGGTCGCGCAACCATGGCGAGGCCGCCGCCGGGCTCGCCGCGCGCGCGAGCGAGGCCCGTGACGCCGGCGCCGCCGGGCCGGAGCGGCCCCCCGCGCGCCGGCGAACGACCCGTTCGGCTGCGCCGCCGGGTTGCGCACCCTGCTCCCGAGGTTAAGACTATGCGCCGGCATCTGACCTTGGCAGGAGGGGGATCCCCGTGAGGCTCAGTCTCGTCCCGCAAGAGCGGGAGTATTTCAAGCTGTTCTCCGACGCCGCGGCCAACGTCGATGAAGCGGCCCAGACGCTCAAGCGACTCCTCGAGGAGTTCGGCGACGTCAAGGGCAAGGCGCGGCGCATCCTCGAGTTCGAGCACGTCGGCGACAAGATCGTCCACGACATCGTGCAGCGGCTGAACCGCACCTTCATCACGCCGCTCGAGCGCGACGACATCTACGACCTCACCACGACCCTCGACGACATCCTCGACAACATCGAGGCGACCGCCGACATGCTGCTGATCTACAAGGTCGAGGCACCCCTCAAGCACGCGGTGGAGCTGGCCGAGGTCCTCGCCTACGCCACGACCAGCCTGCGCCGGGCGATCGACGGGCTCGAGAAGCGCAAGGGGCTTTCGGAGCACTGCATCGAGGTCAACCGCCTCGAGAACGACGGCGATCGTCTCTATCGCGACGCCGTCGCCGAGCTGTTCGACGACGACATGAAGTGCACCGACATCATCAAGTGGAAGGACATCTACGCCACGCTCGAGCTCGCCATCGACGACTGCGAGCACGTGGCCAACATCGTAGAGAGCATCGTTCTCAAGAACACCTGATGTCCCTGCTGATCATCATCGTGGTGGTCGCCCTGGCGTTCGATTTCACCAACGGCTTCCACGATTCGGCCAACGCCATCGCCACGTCGATCTCCACCCGGGCCCTCTCGCCGCGCGTCGCCCTCCTGATGGCCGCCGTGCTCAACATGGCCGGGGCGTTCATCAGCCAGAACGTGGCGAAGACCGTCGGCAAGGGCATCGTGACCCTGCCGGCGGACTCGCAGACGGTGGTCCTGGCGGCGCTGCTCGGAGCCATCGCCTGGAACCTCCTCACGTGGTATCTGGGCCTCCCGTCGAGCTCGTCGCACGCGCTGATCGGGGGGTTGGTCGGCGCCACGCTGGTGGCCGTCGGCACGAGCGGGGTCGAGTGGAGCGGCCTCTGGCACAAGGTCGTCGTCCCCATGGTCACGTCGCCTGCCCTCGGCCTGCTGGTCGCGTTCCTGATCATGAACCTGCTGCTCCTGCTCGTCTTCCGCTGGTCGCCCCGGCCCGTCAACCGGACCTTCCGCTTCCTGCAGCCGGTCTCGGCGGGCGCCGTCGCCCTCGCCCACGGCATGAACGACGCCCAGAAGACGATGGGCGTGATCACGCTGGCCCTGATCACGACGGGCCACCTGTCGAGTACGGCACCCATCCCCGACTGGGTCATCTTCGTCTCGGCCCTGTCGATCTCGCTCGGCACGTACGTGGGCGGCTTCCGCATCATCCGGACCCTGGGGACCAAGGTGATCCACCTCGACCCCATCCACGGGTTCGCGGCCGAGACCAGCGCGGCCGCCGTCATCTGGACGGCCAGCACGCTCGGGTACCCCATCTCGACCACGCAGACCATCACCGCGTCGATCATGGGATCGGGGGCGACCGGCGGTCTCTCGGCCGTCAAGTGGGGGGTGGCCGGCAACATCATGTGGGCGTGGCTGTTCACCATCCCCGCCGCCGCGATCGTCGCGGCCGCCGTCTACTGGGTGATCCACCTCTTCTAGACGGGCCGCCCCCGCAGGAGGACCGGGCGTCCGGACGCTCCACGTCCACGAAGAGACCGCGTTTCACGCGTCCGCTATCCCCCTTTTGTCCGGGAGTTTGTGGCGAAAATGGCGCGGGAAGGCTCCGGGTATCCCACCCCGAGGGAGGTTGGCGCTCATGACCGAGAGAGGACACTCGGGACTCAAGGAACGGTTCTCAGGTTGGTTGCACCCGGCCGCACGACAGAACGGCGCCGGCCATGAGTTCTCGCCTGAGCAGTCGGGCGACGACGACGGTCAGCCTGCCGTATGCGCGATGTGCGGCAAGCCTTTCGATTCCCACGACCCCGTGCACCTGCGCAAGCAGAACGGACGCCACGTACGGGTGTGCGTCGACTGCCACGGCCTGTACGGGTCGATGAGCTCTCGGCGCGGCTCCTGAGCCGGTCCGGGCGGGGCGGGCGCGGGCGCCGAACGGCGCCCGCGCCCGCCCCGTCACACTTTTGACTGGAGCCGCGCCGGGTTGTAGCGTAGGTGGACCATCCGCAGCCAGCTACGGCGGGCGACACGCCCGCCGCACGCGTCCCCAGTCAATCCGACGGCAGCATCAAGGAGTCGCATGAAGATCCGGTTCATCGAACCGCAACCACCGGACATGAACGTCTACAGCATGATCCTGCTGCCGCGTCTGGGGCTTCCCCTCATGGGAGCCACGCTCAAGGCCGCCGGCCACGACGTCAAGATCTACGCGCCGAACATCGCACCCATCGACTGGACCGACGTCTACTCTTCGGACCTCGTCGGCATCTCCACCACCACCTCGACCGCGACCGAAGGCTACGACGAGGCCGACGACCTCCGCCAGCGCGGCATCCCGGTGATCATGGGCGGCGCCCACGTCACCTTCATGGCCGACGAGGCGCTCGAGCACGCCGACTTCGTGGCCCGCGGCGAGGGCGGCGAGCAGCTCATGCTCGAGCTGGTCGACGCGCTCGAGGCGCGGCGGTCGTTCGACGACATCCTCGGGCTCTCGTTCCGGCGCGGCGACGAGCACGTGCACAACGCCGACCGCGAGCGCTGCAGCGTGCTCGACGAGCTGCCGTTCCCCGACCTCACGCTCATCCATGGGCACGAGGAGATGAGGACCACGCCGGTCATGACCAGCTGGGGCTGCCCGTTCAAGTGCAACTTCTGCTCGGTCACCGCGATGTTCGGCCGCAAGTACCGCTTCCGCAGCACCGAGAACGTCATCGCCGAGCTCAAGGAACGCCGGCCGCGCAAGATCTTCTTCTACGACGACAACCTCGCGGCCGACAAGAAGCGCCTCAAGGAGATGCTGGGGCGCATGATCGAGGAGGACATCGTCGTGCCGTGGTCGGGGCAGGTGCGCACCGACGTCGTCCGCGACCCCGAGCTCCTCGACCTCATGCACCGCTCCGGGTGCTTCCGCGTCTACCTCGGGCTCGAGTCGGTGAACCAGGACACGCTCGACCAGTTCGAGAAGCACCAGACGGTCGACGACATCGTCCAGGCGATCCGCATCCTGCACAAGCACGGCATCGAGACCCATGGCATGTTCGTGCTGGGCGGCGAGGCCGACACCAAGCAGACGGTGCGCGACACCGTGACCTTCGCGATGAAGAACCACATCGACACGATCCAGCTGGCCGCCCTCACGCCGCTGCCCGGAACGCCGCTCTTCGACCAGCTCGAGTCCGAGGGCCGGATCTTCGAGAAGCGCTGGTATCTCTACGACGCCCAGCACGTCGTGTTCCACCCCAAGAACATGACGGCGTACGAGCTGCAGCTCGAGGCGCTCCGCCAGTACATGCGTTTCTACTCGCTGCGGCAGTGGGCCAAGTACTTCTTCACCTTCCGGTTCACCAAGCTGCTGTTCCAGAGCTGGGGCTGGTACATCGTGCGCACGTGGCGCAAGAACAAGGCCAACCAGGCGTTCATGCAGGGGCTGAAGAAGCTGCAGCCGCAGCGTCAACCACAGCAGACGGCGACCACCAGCCGCGACCGCTGAACCGACACGAAGAGAGGCGGCGGGGACGCCTCTCCAGGCGCCCCCGCCGCCTCTCTTTCACGCTCCCGCGCGCGTCTCGCACTTCCCCGCCGCCAGTTGAAACCGGGGGACGCGTTTGGTAGGGTACCCGGGACCTGCGGGTCGTGTCACACCGGCAGTCGGGGGTGCCGCGCAAGCAGCAACAGCGCTCACCTCGTGGGTGCGGGAAAAGACGGGCTCCGCGCCCCGAAAGGAGGCGATTTGGTGAAAGGCAAGCGGGGACTCATCGTCCTGTGTCTCGCCCTCCTCGCCCTCCTCCTCGCCCTCCCCTCCCCATCTTCCGCCGAGACCCTCGCGCAGAAGAAGGCTCGCGCCCAGCAGATCCTCCAGCAGCTCTCCGTCCTCGACAAGAAGCTCGAGGTCGCCGTCGAGCGCTACGACGCCGCCAGCCAGCAGCTGCAGGACGCGCGCGACCGGATCCGGCAGAACCGGCGCAACCTCAAGATCGCCCAGTACAACCTGAGCGTCGCCAAGGCCACGCTCGAACAGCGGGTCGTCGCCCTGTACAAGCAGCGTCCCGTCGACCTGCTCGACGTCATGCTCGCGACCAAGTCGTTCGACGACTTCATGACCCAGATCGACCTGATGAACCGTCTGGGCCAGAGCGACTCGACCGTCGTCGATTCGGTCAGCGGCTACAAGCAGAGCGTCGTCGCCGTGCAGGCCAAGCTGGCCGCCGACCAGAAGACGGCCCTCAAGCTCGTCGCCCAGCGCGGCGCCGAGAAGCAGAGCGTCGAGGCGCAGCTGGCCACGCGCCGGTCGTTGTACGCCGGCGTCAAGCGGCAGATCGACCAGCTCCTCGCGGCCCAGCGCGCCGCGCAGACGAGGGCGGCCCAGAGCGCCGGCGTCATCACGACCGGAGGCACGCCGCCGGCCGGCATCACCGGCGCCGCCGCCTACGCCTACAACTTCCTGGGCTGCCCATACCAGTACGGCGCCGCCGGCCCCGACCGCTTCGACTGTTCGGGCCTGACGATGTACGTCTACAGTCACTTCGGCGTCGGCTTGCCCCATAACGCCGCCATGCAGCAGAGCATGGTCACCGCGGTCACGGCCGACCAGCTGCAGCCCGGCGACCTGGTCTTCTTCGGCATCCCGGCCTACCACGTCGGCATCTACGTCGGCGGCGGCATGATGATCCACGCGCCTCACACCGGCACGGTCGTCAGCGTCTCGTCGACCGCCGGCGCGTCGAGCTACGGCCGACCCTGACCGGCCGGCGAGCCGCCGTGCCGGCGGCTCGCCCCCCTCTCGCACGGCTGTTAGCCCTCAAGTCCCCGCCGTTTGTGACCGATGCCGTACCCGGGATTCGGTGGTTGGCCATGGGCTGCAGTCGGGCACGCGCCACGAGGACCACGATGCGAACGGAGATGACCGCACGTGAAGACGGTTGACGAGCTGCTCAGCGAGATGGTCACGCGCAACGCGTCGGACCTGCACATCAAGGCCGGCAGCCCTCCGGTCGTGCGCATCGACGGCGAGCTGCACCTGCTCGACGAGCCGGCCCTGAGCCCCGAAGACACCAAGGACGCCGCGGCGTCGATCATGACCGACAAGCAGATCCGCCGGTTCAGCGAGCACAACGAGATCGACTTCGCCTACTCGGCCCCCAACATCGGGCGGTTCCGCGTCAACATCTACCGCCAGCGCGGCAGCATCTCGATCGCCATGCGCCAGGTCGCGACGACCATCCCCACGTTCGAGGAGCTGCACCTGCCCGAGATCATCAAGCGCCTCGCGCTCGAGCCCCGCGGCCTGGTGCTCGTGACCGGCACGACCGGCTCGGGCAAGACGACCACCCTGGCGGCGATGATCGACCACCTCAACAACACGCTGCGGCGCCACATCGTCACCATCGAGGACCCGATCGAGGTCCTGCACAAGGACCGCAAGGCGATCATCAACCAGCGCGAGATCGGCCTCGACACCGAGTCGTACAACTCGGCCCTCAAGTACGTGCTGCGGCAGGACCCCGACGACATCCTCATCGGCGAGATGCGCGACGTCGAGACGGTCTCGGCGGCCCTCACGGCGGCCCAGACGGGTCACTTCGTGATGAGCACGCTGCACACGATCGACGCCACCGAGACGATCAACCGCATCATCGACTTCTACCCGCTGCACCAGCAGAAGCAGGTGCGCATCATGCTGGCCGGCACGCTGCGGGGCATCGTCTCGCAGCGCCTCCTGCCGCGCGCCGACGGCCAGGGCCGCGTGCCGGCCATCGAGGTCATGGTCATGACCAACCGCATCCGCGACTTCATCCTCGACGCCGACCAGACCGCACAGATCGGCCAGGCGATCAAGGAGGGCGAGTTCTACGGGATGATGACCTTCGACCAGGCGCTGCTCTCGCTCTACGAGGAGGGCATGATCACCCTGCACGACGCCGCTCAGGTCGCGAGCAACCCGCACGACTTCAAGCTGCTCGTGCAGCAGTCGGGCCACGACGTCAGCTTGATGACGTTCTAGGCTCCCGCCAACGGAAACGACGACGAGGGGGCGGCTGCAAGCCGCCCCCTCGTCGTCTGCGGACCGGGAGGAGAGACTAGCTCAGGACCTTGCGGCTCTCGAGGTGCAGGTCGACCTTGCGCTTGATGCGCTGGAGCGCGTTGTCGACGGTCTTGCAGTCGCAGTCGAGCTGACGGGCGATCTTCTCGTACGAGAACCCCTGGAGGTAGAGGCGCAGCACGCGGCTCTCGAGGTTCGACAGCAGTCGTGTGAGGCAGTTCTTGAGCGCCTCGACCTCTTCGGACGAGATCACCTGGTTGACCGGGTCGTGCACCGACGAGCCGGGCAGGACGTCGGCCAGCGAGCAGTCGGCATCGTCGGCGTCGCCGGGCGAGTGGCTGAACGACAGGTAGCCGTTGAGGGGCACGTGCTTCTGGCGCGTGGCCGTCTTGATGGCGGTGATGATCTGGCGGGTGATGCACAGCTCGGCGAAGCTGCGGAACGAGGCCTGGCGATCTTCGCGATAGTCGCGCACGGCCTTGTAGAGGCCGATCATGCCCTCCTGCACGAGGTCTTCGGCGTCGCCCCCCGCGAGGAAGTACGAGCTCGCCTTGAGACGCACGAACTGGTGGTAGCGGAGCATGAGGCTGTCGAGTGCCGCCGCCTGCCCGCGACGATAGGCGTTGACGAGGGCGATGTCGGTACTCTCGGAGTGGGGTTGAGGGTGAGATGACGAGCGGGCGGTTCGGCTCGAACCGGCCTGACGCCGCTGTTCCATGCCTGCAGACCCCCTAGGCGGCCCGAGGAAGCGGTCCTACTGCCCCTCTTTCCTCAAGCGCTCCAGCTTTCGCCAAGTCTCAACGTCTACTTTATCCTCAAGTGACGAGGCGATTCTACTGGACTTTTCGTTGTTTGCAAGCTTTTCGGCCGAATCGCCCAACTCGGCCCCGAGCTCGCGTGGGGTCATGCGCAGGACGCCGGCGCGCGAGGCCGTGCGCTGCACCTCCTGGTCGGCGGAGACGACGACGATCGTCGCGTCGGCGGGCTGCTCGGCGATGCGCCGGGCGATGAGCGTGTCGGCCGTGAAGCGGCCGCCTGCGAAACACACCTCCACTCGGGTGCCCGGCACCGGCTCGCAGGCCGGCGACGGCTTGTCGTGGGCGTCGAAGACCAGCGTCACCCGTGCGTCCTTCATGGCGGCGAAGCCCGCGAGCTGGCCGGTGAGCCAGCGGCGGCGGTCCTCGAGGTCGGCCCGGGTGAGGCCGGGGAACAGCGCGTGGAGGACGTTGTACCCGTCGACGATGTAGGTGAAGGCGGTCACGGGATCAGCCGGCGGCGTGGCGGCGGCGCGCCTCGTAGAGGAACAGCGCCGCCGCCACGCTGACGTTGAGGCTGCCGACGGCGCCGGCCATGGGGATCGCCGCGCACAGGTCGCAGGCGCGGCGGACCAGCGGGCGCAGCCCCTTGCCCTCGGCGCCGAAGACGAGGGCCACCTTGCCCCCGTAGTCCAGCTCCGTGTACGGGAGGTCGGCGTCTCCGGCGGCGCCGTAGACCCAGAAGCCCGCCTTCTTGAGGTCGGCGAGGAAGGCGGCGACGTTGGTCACGTGGGCGATGTCGAGGTGCTCGGTGGCGCCGGCCGAGGCCTTGACGGCGGCCGGCGTGACGGCGGCCGCGCGGTGCCGGGGCACCGCGAGGCCGCCCGCGCCGGCCGCCAGGGCCGAGCGCGCGATGGCGCCGAGGTTGCGCGGGTCGGTGACCTCGTCGAGCACGACCACGAGCCCGGTCGCGAGCAGTGAGTCGGCCGGAGCGTACGGGTAGTCGCCCACCTCGAGCGCCAGCCCCTGATGCTCGCGCGCGTGCACGAGCGTCTCGAGGGCGCGCGTGTCGGCGCGCTCGACCGCAAGGCCGTGCGGCAGGCCGCCACGGCGCTCGAGGTCGGCGAGGGCGGCGGGCGTGGCGACGAGCCGGTGCGCCCGGCGCCTGGCGCCGGGCGCCAGGGCGAGACTCACCGCCCGCCGCCCGTAGATCCAGTCCATCGTCACCGTCCGCCGTCGTGGCGCGTCCGCCGCAGCGGGCGCCGCCGTCGTGGTCCATGTGGAGAGGGCGGGGCCGCGGCGCGGCCCCCCTCCCCACCTCGGGTCTACCCTTTCGCCACCACCTGCGTGCCGGCCGGCGTGTCGCGCACCTCGAAGCCGGCCGCCTCGATGCGGGCACGCATGCCGTCGGCCCGCGCCCAGTCCTTCTCGGCCCGGTAGTGGTCGCGCAGCAGGCAGGCGTAGCTGGCGTCGCCGCACGACAGGCGCTCATCGGCCAGCCCGGCGAGGTCGTCCCAGCGACCTTCGGCCGCGAGCCGGCCGGCCGGCGGCAGCGGCACGTCCTCGGTGACGCAGGCCTCGCCGTCGGGTTGCCGGCGGACTGCCTCACGGATGTCGTGGTCGACCGTCATCAGCGTGCCGACAGGCTCCGGCAGCGCGACACAGAGCGTGTCGAGGCACTCGACGAGCAGGTCCTCGACCTCCTCGAGGGCGGCGACGTCGAGGGCGCGGCCGGCGGCGTCGGCCGCGCCCACGTAGCGGAACAGCTCACGCGCCAGCCCGAACAGCTCGCCCAGCGCGCCGGCCGTGTTGAGGTCGTCGTCCATGTGCTCCGCGAAGCCGGCGCGGGCGGCCGACGCGGCCGCGCGCAGCGCGGCCGCGTCGGCCGCCTCCCCGTCGCCCGGGTGGTCGGCCCGGAACCCGGCCGTGCGCACCGCCTCGACCAGCCGCTCGTAGGCCGCCCTGGCCTCGTCGAGCTTGTCGAGCGAGAACTCGAGCGGGCTGCGGTAATGGGTCGTCAGGAAGTAGGTCAGCACCACCGGCGCGGGATAGCGGTCGAGCACCTCGCGCAGCAAGAAGATGTTGCCGACCGACTTGGCCATCTTCTCGCCGGCGTTGCGGATCATGCCGTTGTGCATCCAGATGCGGGCGAACGGCATGCCGGCCGCCTCGGCCTGGGCGATCTCGTTCTCGTGGTGCGGGAAGATGAGGTCGCGGCCGCCGCCGTGGATGTCGAAGCCGGGGCCCAGGTAGCGCAGGCCCATGGCCGAGCACTCGATGTGCCAGCCCGGGCGCCCCATCCCCCAGGGGCTCTCCCACGCGGGCTCCCCCGGCTTGGCCGCCTTCCAGACGGCGAAGTCGAGCGGGTCCTCCTTGTCGGCCTCGCCCTCGACCCGGGCGCCGGCCTCGAGCTCCTCGATCCGCTGCCCGGAGAGGCTGCCGTAGGGCGGGAAGCTGCGCACCCGGAAGTAGACGCTGCCCCCGGCCTCGTACGCGTGTCCCTTGCTCACCAGCTGGCACACCAGGTCGACGATCTCCGGGATGGTGGCCGTCGCCAGCGGCTCGGCGTCGGGCCTGAGCCCGTCGCCGAGCCGCCCCATGTCCTCGTGGTAGGCGGCGGTGAACTCGGCCGCCACGTCGGCCGGCGCGCGGTCCTCGGCGTTCGCCTTGTCGATGATCTTGTCGTCGACGTCGGTGATGTTCTCGACCAGCGTCACCTCGTAGCCGCGCTGCCGCAGCCAGCTGCGCAGCACCGCGAAGGTGACGTAGGGACGCGCGTTGCCGACGTGGACCAGGTTGTACACCGTGGGCCCGCAGGCGTAGATGCCGACCCTGCCCTCGTCGCGCGGGATGAGCTCCTCCTTGCGCTGGGTGAGCGAGTTGAACAGGCGGATCACGGGTTCTCCTTTGACGGGGGCGAGTCGAGGACGGGTCCGGCGACGGCGGCGTCGATGCGGGTCACGGTCTCGGCGCGATCGAGGGCCGCGAGCACGTAGTGGAGCTCCGGGCCGTGCTCGCGGCCCGTCAGCGCCACGCGCAGCGGCATCAGCAGCTCGCGGGCCGAGTGGCCGGCCTGCTTGCCCACGCGGCGATACTCGGCCAGCAGCTCGCGGGCGGCGTCGGGAGCGACGTAGTCGGCCGCCGACGCCGCCCGCAGCTCGCGGAACAGCGCCAGCCTCGCGGCCGCGGGCCCGGCGACGGCCCGCGCCGCGGCGTCGAGCGCCGGGCGCTCCAGCACCGGCGCGGCCAGCGCCGGCACCTCGCCGTAGCGCTCCAGCGAGGGCTTGAAGGCGGCGGCGAGCGCCTCGACGGCCGGCACGGGAGTGCCGGCCGGCAGGCGCTCGCCGACGAGCCGCTCGTGCTCGGCGTCGGGCAGGCGCATGATCCACTGGTGGTCCAGCCAGTCCAGCTTGTCGCGGTCGAAGATCGCCGGGCTGGCCGACAGGCGCTCGAGCTCGAAGCCGGCGATCAGCCGGTCGAGCTCGAGCAGCTCGTCCTCGCCGTGCGACCACGAGAGGAGCGCCAGGTAGTTGGTCACCGCCCGCGGCAGGTAGCCGAGCTCGCGGTACTCTCCGATCGCCGTGGCGCCGTGGCGCTTGGAGAGCTTGCCGCCGTCGCCGCCCAGGATCAGCGAGTGGTGCGCGTAGCGCGGTGGCTCGGCGCCCAGCGCCGCCAGCACCAGCAGCTGGCGGGCGGTGTTCGACAGGTGGTCGTCGCCGCGCACGACGTGGGTGATCGCCATGTCGCGGTCGTCGACGGCGGCGGCGAAGTTGTAGGCGGCGACGCCGTCGGAGCGCAGGAGGATGAAGTCGCCGATCACGTCGGACGAGAAGCTCATGGGACCGCGGATCAGGTCGGTGAAGGCGATCTCGCCGTCGGGCACGCGCAGGCGCACCGCGGCCGGCTCGCCGGCGACGACGCGCGCCGCGGCCTCGGCCGGGTCGAGCGCCAGGCAGCTGCGGTCGTAGCGCGGCGTGCGACCCGCCGCCAGGGCCGCGGCGCGCAGCTCCTCGAGGCGAGCCTCACTGCAGAAGCAGCGATAGGCGGCGCCGCTTTCGAGCAGCCCCGCGGCGGCCTCGCGATAGCGGTCGAGCCGCTCGCTCTGCCGGTAGGGCCCGTAAGGCCCGCCGACGTCGGGGCCCTCGTCCCACGCCAGGCCCAGCCAGGCGAGGTCCTCGAGGATGGCGTGCTCGAAGCGTTTCTCGGAGCGCGCCACGTCGGTGTCTTCGCTGCGGACCACGAAGCTGCCCCCGTGGTGGCGCGCGAGCAGGAAGTTGTAGAGCGCCGTGCGCGCCGAGCCGATGTGCAGCGTGCCGGTCGGGCTCGGCGCGAAGCGTACTCTCACTGTCTGGTCGAGGGTGACGGCTCACCATCCTCGTCGTGGGCCATACGCCCGCAGTCTACCACTGCCCCGCCGCGGGCCGCGGAGCCTGCGGAGACGGGTGGTACACTGCTTCGTACCCCATGGACGAGCGCGGCGCACAGCACCGGACACCGTACCTCGACGCCATGCTCGCCTACCGCCGGCGCGGCTTCACGCCGTTCCACACGCCCGGGCACAAGCTCGGCCGCGGCGCGCCGCCCAAGATGATCGAGGCGTTCGGCCTGCCTCTGCTGGAGGTCGACGTCGCCCGCGCCGGGGGTATCGAGGACACGCGCGAGTCCACGGGTCTGATCGCCGCCGCCGAGTCCCTGGCCGCCGAGGCGTGGGGCGCCGATCGCTGCTTCTTCCTGATCAACGGCTCCACGAGCGGCCTGCACGCCCTGCTGCTGACGCTCGCGGGGCCGGGCGACCACGTGATCGTGCCCCGCAACGCCCACAAGGCGCTGCACGCGGCGCTCGTCTTCTCGGGCGCGATGCCCCACTACGTCGAGCCGACGGCCGACGAGGGCTGGGGGATCCCGCTCAACGTGCCCACGGCGCGCGTGGCCGAAGCCCTCGAGCGCTGGCCCCAGGCGAAGGCGGTGTTCGTGGTCTCGCCCAGCTACAACGGCCTCGGCTGCGACCTCGAGGCGGTCGCCGCGCTCGTGCATGCCGCCGGGATGCCGTTCGTCGTCGACCAGGCCTGGGGCCCGCACCTGCGCTTCGCGAGCCGGCTGCCGGTCGACGCGATGACGGCCGGGGCGGACGGCGCCGTGGCCAGCACGCACAAGCTGATCAGCGGGCTGACGCAGTCTTCCGTCTTGCTGGCCAACGGCGCCCGGATCTCGCTGCCGCGGCTCGAGAGCATCGTCTCGATGACGCAGAGCACGAGCCCGCAGGCGCTGATGTACGCGTCGATCGACGGGGCGCGCGCCCAGATGGCGACCGAAGGCGACGCCCTCTGGGCGCGCGCCCTCGAGCTGGCCGAGCGGGGTCGCGAGGAGATCCGCGGCATCGACGGCGTCCGCTGCCTGGGCGACGAGCTCCTCGCCGACGAGGGCGTCGCCTCGTTCGACCCCACGCGCCTGACCGTGTCGGCCTGCGAGATCGGCCTCTCCGGCTACGCGCTCGAGACGGCCCTGCGCGACCGGTACGCGGTCGCCGTCGAGGCGGCCGACCCGTTGAACGTGGTGCTGAACGTCACCTTCGGCGACGACGAGGACGACCTGCGCAGGCTCGTCGACGCCCTGCGCGACCTGGCCGCGCGCGAGCGCCGCGCGTCGGTGTGCGCCGAGGCCGGCCTGCTGCTGCCACCGTTCAGCCTGCAGGTCATGAGCCCGCGCGACGCCTTCTTCTCGGCGTCGCGCGCGGTGCCGGTCGCCGACGGCGTCGGCTGCGTGAGCGCCGAGATCGTGACCCCCTATCCCCCCGGCATCCCGGTGGTGACGCCCGGCGAGGAGGTCTCGACCGAGATCGCCGCCTGGCTCGTGGAGGCGGGCGCCCGCGGGCTGCACGTGCACGGGCCCGAGGACCCGACGCTGGCGACGCTGCGGGTGGTGGCCTAGTCTCGTGCGCGGCACGCGCAGAACGGTGCTCGTGGCCTGCCTGGCGGCGGCGCTGCTGGTTGGTGCGGCGGCCGTCGCCGCCGGGTGCGGCGGCGACGGCCGCCGCACGTTCTACAACGACCAGTACGGCTTCTCGCTGGCACTCGACCACACGTTCGCCGACTGGTCCAACGCCACCGTCGACGCGAACGGCACCTTCCGGGTGGCCTTCGCCGACCGCGGCGGCGCGCAGGCCGGCGGCCGGTACCTCGACGCCGTCGTCGTGGCCGTCGTCGACATGGGCCACGCGCTCACGCCGGCCGAGGAGGCGAACATCGTCGTCACCCTGCAGGGGATGGGCGGCGACCTGATCGGGCAGCTCGGCGACGACGTGCAGACGGCCACGCCGCAGCCGGTCACGATCAACGGCTCGGCGGGCGTCGTCGTCCCGTTCTCGGTGTCGATCGCCGCCACACCGGTCATGGGGTGGAGCTACCTGCTGCCCCGCGGGCACTCCGTCTACGTGGTCGCGCTGATGGCGGCCGCGACCGACTGGGAGCGCGAGCGCACGGCGCTGACCGCCGCGATCGAGTCGTTCCGGGCGACCGGCGTGGTCGCGAGCACGGCGCCGAGCGCGACGCCCAGCGGCGTTCCGGCCGGCAGCGGCACGCCGGCGCCGGCGCTCACACCCGCCGCGCCGGCCTCCTCCCCGGTGGTGACCCCGCAGACGGTCCCCGTCGGGCCGACCGTCTCGCCGCCGCCCGGCGTGGTCCCGTCGGCCGTGGCGACGCACAAGCCGAACCCCGGACCGCGACGGACGACGTCGCCGTGACGAGGCGGCTGCCGACAGGCCCGGCGGCGAGATCGGCCGCCCTGGCGGCCGTGGTCGCCGCCGTCGTCCTCGCGGCCGGCTGCGGCGCGACGCGGCCCACCGCCGCCTACGACAACGACAGGTACGCCTTCTCGTTCGCCTACGACGGCGCCCGCTTCAAGCCCGGCCAGCTGGCCGACGCCGCCCTGATCGACGCGGTCCACCAGGCCGGCGACGTGACCCCGCTGTTCAGCGTCTCTTACGTGTCCGCCTCGCAGCCTCCCGCCGCCACCGCATCGCTCGACGGCTTCCGCGTCTCGGTCTTCGACTTCCCCCCCGAGGCCCGCAGCCTCGGACTCTGGCGCCTGGGCGACCAGGTCGTCCCGGCCCTGATGGCCAAGGTGCGTCAGGCGCTGCCGCCGGGCTCGACGGTCGGCGACCCCGAGCGCGTCGAGTTCCTCGGCATGCAGGGCTACGCGACGTCCTACTCCGTCCCCGCGGGCGACCAGACCTCTACCGGCTGGGTCGCCGGCTGGGCCAGAGGCGACTACGTCTACGAGCTCCTGTTGCAGGGGACGGCGGCCGACTTCGCGGCCTTGCGGCCGGCGTTCGAGGACATGCTGTTCCACTTCCGCGCCGGGGCCGGCCCGCGCGCCGACCTGCCGTGAGCGGCGCGGCCAGACCCCACCGCCTGGGCGCGGTCGTCGCGGGCGTGCTGGCCTGCGCGCTCCTCGGCGCCCTGGCGGGCGGCTGCGGCCGCGACGCGGGTTCTCCCAGCGGCGGCGCCGGCGACCTCAAGCGGTACACCGACAAGCTGTTCGGCTTCTCGGTCACGTACCCGGCCGCCTGGAAGGCGACCACCGACCTCAGCACGACCCAGACCACGACCGGAGGGAGCGCCGCCGAGAGCATCGGGTTCTTCGATCCCGTCGCGGGCCGCGCCCCCGACCAGAACGTCGACGGCGTGCTGGTCGGCGTGTACCAGCTGGGCGAGAAAGCGACGCCCCGCCGCATGGCGAAGATCGAGCGGCTGCTGCGCGGTGGACTCGACCAGCTTGCGCGGGCCATGCCCGACTTCGCCGGGTCGCCGCTGGAGGCGGTCACCGTCAACGGGGTGCCCGGGTACCGGGTGGACTACACCGCGACCCAGGGCGGGACGCCGCTGCACCGGATCGCGTACTTCCTGTTCGCGGGCGACCGGGAGTACGAGGTCGTCGGCCAGGCGCTGCAGTCGGACTGGGGGCTCGAACAGGGTCCGATCCAGCGAACGCTCGACTCGTTCCAGGCGAAGTAGGAGCGGCGACGCCGCTGGGCGCGCTCAGTCGGTCTTGATCCCCAGGCTCGCCGCCGTGAAGAGCGGGTCGAGCGTGACGCCCTCGGTGGCGAACGCCTCGGCGCCGCCTTGCTGGCGGTCGACGACGCACAAGGCGCCGGCGACCTCGAGCCCGGCCTCGCGCAGCGCCTCGACCGCCGCCAGGGCGGCGCCGCCGGTCGTGACCACGTCCTCGACGATGAGCACGCGCTGCCCCGGCTCGGCGCGGCCCTCGAGGAGCTTCTTCGTGCCGTAGCCCTTCTCGCCCTTGCGCACGATGACGAAGGGCAGTCCCGATGCCAGCGAGACCCCGGCGACCAGCGCCACGGCGCCCAGCTCGGGGCCGGCGAGCAGGTCGACCGGCGCGTGCGCAGGCAGCTTGGCGGCCAGGCCGGCGGCGATGTCGCGCAGCAGGTCGGGCTGCGTCTCGAACAGGTACTTGTCGAGGTAGAAGCGGCTGCGCTTGCCGCTGCGCAGCACGAAGTCGCCCTCGAGGTAGCTGGCGGCGAGCAGCCGCTCACCCAGGTCGCTCACGCGGACTCCCTTCGTGCGTCGTGTGCGGGGCGTCGGGTGCGTGAGGCGGCGGCGCCGGGGCGCCGCCGCCTCACGCACCCCCGATCGTCATGCCCTCGATCGTCACCGACGGCGTCTTGATCGACCCGCTGGGCGACCAGCGGGCGTCGTCGCCCAGCGCCGCGATGCCCTTGAGCATCGAGACGATGTCGCCGGCGAGCGTCATCTCCCGCACCGGCGACGCCAGGCGGCCGCTCTCGATCAGCACGCCGTTGATGCCGACCGAGAACTGACCGGTGATCGGGTTGGCGCCGGAGTGCACGCCGACGGCGTTGGTGACCAGCACGCCGTGCTCGATGGCGGCGATCATGTCGGCCACCGGCGTCGTCGGGCCTTCGAGGACGAGGTTGGTCGGGCCCACCGACGGCATCGTCGCGTAGCCGCCGCGCACGCCGTTGCCCGTCGAAGCGGCGCCCGCCTTGCGCGCCGTGTAGGTGTTGTGCAGGAAGCCGCGCAGCACGCCGGCCTCGATCAACGGCGTACGCCGGCAGGGCACGCCCTCGCCGTCGAACGGGGCGCTGGCCAGACCGTCGGCGCGGCGGCCGTCGTCGACGAGGGTGACCGACGGGGCCGCGACCTCGCTGCCGACGAGGTCGGCGAACAGGGAGCGGCCCTTCTGCACCGCCTCGGCCGTCAGGGCGCTGCTGAGCACGCCCAGGACCGACGCCGCCACGAACGGGTCGAGGACGACGGCGCCCTTGAGCGACGGCGCCTTGACCGAGCCCAGCAGCGCGCAGGCGCGCTGCGCCGCCTCCTGCCCGACCGCCTCCGCGTCGAGCTGCTCCAGCGCCCGCCCGGCCGCGAACGACAGGCCGGTCTCGACCCGCCCGTCCTGCTCGGCCAGCGCGTAGGCGAACGCGTAGCAGCTGTTCTCGCGATACGTGCCGCGCGCGCCGCGGCTGCTGGCCAGGAACACCTCGACCTCGCCGTCGGCCACGACCGTGTCCTCGACGACCTTGACGCGCGGATCGGCCGCCAGCGCCGCGCGCTCGACGGCCAGCGCCAGCCGGATCTTGTCGGACTCGGTCGCCTGCGAGAGCCGCGGGTCGTGGATGTCGAGCGGCTCGGCGGCCGCCGGCTCGGGCAACCCGACGAACTCGTCGGCGTCGGCGACGCGGGCGTTGTCGACGGCCCGGTCGGCGATGCCGGCCAACGCCTCGTCGCCGAGCTCCGAGGCGTAGCCGTAGCCGACCGCCCGCCCGGTCACGACGCGCAGGCCGATGCCCCGGCGGCGCGCCGCCGTCAGCTCCTCGACCTTCTGCCCGAAGACCTTGATCCGCGTGGAGGCGCCTTGCTCGGCGAAGACCTCCGCCTCGTCGGCGCCGCGCTCCGCGGCCAGGGCCAGCAACCTGTCGACCACGTCGAACATCAGGCCGTGCCCCCGACCGTCATCGAGGAGATGCGCAGCGTCGCCTGCCCGGTGCCGACCGGCACGCTCTGGCCGTCCTTGCCGCACATCCCCGACTTGACGTCGAAGTCGTCGCCGCCGATGAGGTCGATCGCCTTGAGCACGTCGATGCCGTTGCCGACCAGCGTGGCGCCGCGCAGCGGCGTCGTCACCTTCCCGTTCTCGATCAGGTAGCCCTCGGCCACGCCGAACACGAAGTTGCCGCTGGCCGGCTCGACCTGGCCGCCGGCCAGGCTCTTGGCGTAGAAGCCATGCCTGGTCGCGGCGATCACGTCGTCGGCGGTCGCCTCGCCCGGCGCGATGTAGGTCGTCGTCATGCGTGGGATGGGGACGTGACGGAAGGACTGGCGGCGGCCGTTGCCGGTGGGCGCGGCGCGCATGCGCCGCGCCCGCAGGTCGTCGTAGAGATAGCCGGTCAGACGGCCCTCTTCGATGACCAGCGTCTTCTGGGTCGGCACGCCCTCGTCGTCGAAGGCCTGGGAGCCCCACTCGCCGGCGATGCTGCCGTCGTCGTAGGCGTTGACGATCGGGGCGCCGACCATCTCGCCGAGCTTGCCCTCGTAGATGCTGGCGCCCTTGAGGATGGCGTCGGCCTCGAGGCCGTGGCCGCAGGCCTCGTGGAAGAGCGTGCCGCCGAACCCGTTGGCCATGACCACGGCCATGGGCCCGGAGGGGGCGGGCCGGGCGCCGAGCATGGTGATCGCCTTGCCGGCCGCGGCCCGCGCCAGGCCGGCGGCCGCGGCCTCGTCGACGATCTCGAGGCCGGCGCTCTTGCCGAGGCTCTCGTAGCCCGTCTGGATGATCCCGTCGCGGTGGGCGACCACGTTGACCATCAGGCGCACGCGGGTGCGGTCGTCGCGCACGGGGCCGCGCAGGTTGCTGGCCACCAGCACCCGCTGCTCGGTCTCGGCGTACATCGCCATCACCTGGCGCACCTCGTCGCCGGCCGCGCGGGCCGCCTCGTCGGCGGCGCGCAGCAGGGCGGCCTTGTCGGCGGTCGGCACGCCGGCCGGCGGCACGGTCACAGGGTTGATCAGGCGGGCGGGCGCGACGTCGCCCAGGTCCACGACGGCGTCGCGCCCGCCCGCCTTGACGCCGGCCGCCACCGCTTCGGCGGCGCGCAGGAGGTTGGCCTCGTCGACCTCGTCGGTGTAGGCGTAGTAGGTCGACTCGCCGCTGGTCAGGCGGACGGCCGCCCCGAAGTCGCGACCTGCGGTCGCGCGTTCCAGGCGGCCGTCCTCGAGCGACAGCCCCAGCGTCGACCGGTCCTCGACGTAGACCTCGGCCATGTCGCCGCCGGAGCGCAACGCGCGGGCGATCGTCGCCTCGAGCAGCTGCTTGTCGATCTCGTCGAAGGTCATAGTGCGGGTACTGTATACCACCGTGCCGCCGCGGCCAGTCCGGCGCGCATCACCGGTCAGGCAGGGCGCGGAGAGAGCGTCAGGACTCGGCGAAGACGATCCGCAGGCGGCAACGGTCGTCGCCGCGGCTGATGGAGGTGGCGGCTTGCAGGTGCGGCACGCCGCTCTCGCGGGCGATCACCTCGATCGCACCCTCCATGAACGGCTGGTGCATGTTGCAGACGAAGTCGGGGTGCGTCGTCGACACCTCCTTGAACACGCAGTTGCGGACCTCGAGCGCGAGCTCGTTGCCGTCCCACGACACCTCGGGCAGCAATCCGGCGCCCTCGGTGATCTCGAGGACGATCTCGGCCAGCGCGGTCCGGTCGGTCGGCCGGCGGTCGGGGTGGGTGGCCACGAAGGTGCGGCCGGCCTCGACGCCGGCGCGGTGGCAGATCTCGGCGATCGTCGCCTCGTCGACGGTCTCGGCCAGCACCGTCAAGGCCAGGTCGGCGAGGAAGTCGTAGCGGCGCGGCGGCATCGCGAAGGCGGCCACCTTGTCGGCCTGGCGATAGAGCTTGGCCGGGCGGCCGCCGCCGGCGCCCTTGCGCAGCGAGGTCGCGAGGAGCCCCGCCTGCTCGAGCTTGCTCAGGTGCATGCGGGCCACGTTGGGGTGCAGGGCGAACCGCTCCGCCGTGTCGGTCACGGTGACTTCGACGCCGGGACGTTCGACGATCGAGCGGTAGATCCGATAACGAGTGCCGTCCGCGAGGACGGCGGTGAGCTTCTGCTCGCGGTCCACAGACCCCTCCTTGACCTGGAATATACAGAAGCAACCGAGCCTAAACAACCGCCCTACAGTGACAACTCAGGCAACGGTACTATGGGAGACTAGCCGCGGGGCATACCGCCGACGCTACTGCCGCCTCGCGGCGTGCGGTAGACTGCGGGCGCCCGATCCCCCGGCGGCGCCGGGCCAGTGAACGGAGGTCTCAACGTCATGACGATCATCGACGACGGAGCGCGGGCAGGGCGCCGCGGGGCGCCATGACCTGGTGGCACGCCCTGATCCTCGGCATCGTCCAGGGGCTCACCGAGTTCCTGCCCATCTCGAGCTCGGGCCACCTCATCCTGGTGCCTTGGCTGTTCGGCTGGGAGTGGTCGTTCGCCCACGCCGACCTCAACAAGACGTTCGACGTGGCCCTGCACTTCGGCACCTTCATCGCGGTGCTCGCTTACTTCTGGCGCCAGGTGATCAGCATCCTGCGCTCGTGGGGGCGCAGTCTCGCGAAGCGCCGCATCGACGACGCCGAGGAGCGGCTGGCCTGGCTGCTGCTTCTCAGCACCATCCCGGCCGCCCTCGTCGGCGTCGCCTTCGAGAGCTTCGTCGAGGATCAGCTCGGCAAGCCGATCCTCATCATCGCCCTCATGTTCGCCTTCGCCATCGTCATGTACGTCGCCGACCGTTATGCGCAACACACGAAGTCGATGGCCGACCTGCGCTGGGGCGGCGCCCTCGGGATCGGCGTCGCCCAGGCGGTCGCGCTGGCGCCGGGCGTGTCGCGCTCGGGCATCACGATGGTCACAGGCCTGTTCATCGGCCTCAACCGCGAGGCGGCGGCCCGCTACTCGTTCCTGCTGTCGGTCCCGGTCGTGGGCGGCGCGGCGCTGGTCAAGGGGTTGGAGCTCGCCAAGGACGGGATGCCTCACGGCATGGCCGTCCCGTTCCTGGTGGGGATGGCGGCGGCGGCCGTCAGCGGCTTCGCCGCCATCTGGTTCCTGCTCGGCTACCTGCGTCGCCACACGTTCAAGATCTTCGTCATCTACCGCCTCGTGGTGGCCACCGCCCTGCTGATCGTGATCGCGACCGGCTTCCGGCACGCGACGGGCATCTGACCCGGCCGGGGGGTAGCCACGGCATGCGCACGCTGACCCTTGGCGACCGCGGCAAGGAGGTCTCCGACGTCCAGAAGCGCCTGCACGCGCGGGGCTTCGAGCTGGGCAGCGAGGGCGTCGACGGGTTCTTCGGGCCGCGCACGCAGGCCGCGCTCAAGGCGTTCCAGCAGGAGCGCGGCCTGCTCGTCGACGGCGTGCTCGGGGTCAACAGCTGGCGCGAGCTGGTCGAGGCCGGCTACGCCCTGGGCGACCGCCTGCTCTACCTGCGCATGCCCAACCTGCGGGGCGACGACGTCCTCGCCCTGCAGGTGAAGCTGAACCTGCTCGGCTTCAACGCCGGTCCCGAGCGCGGCATCTTCGACGCCCGGACCGAGCACGCCGTGATCGACTTCCAGCGCAACGCCGGGCTGCCGCTCGACGGGATCGTCGGCGACGACACCCTGCGCAAGCTCGACGCCCTGCGCAAGGCCGAGTCCGGCCACGAGGGCAAGAAGATCCCCGACCGCGACGAGGGGTTCGTGCCGCACGACACCCTCGCCGGTCAGACCGTCGCGATCGACCCGGGGCACGGCGGGCAGGACAAGGGCGTCGTCTCGCCGGGCGGTCTGATCGAGAAGGACCTGACGCTGGCCGCGGGGCTGCGGCTGGCCGAGCTGCTGCGGGCCGAGGGCGTGCGCGTCGCGCTGACGCGCGACAGCGACCAGACGGTGCCCCTCTACGTGCGCACCGCGGCCGCCGACGCCGCCCAGGCGCAGTACATGCTCTCGCTGCACTTCAACGCCCACGAGACGCCCGTCGCGGCCGGCACCGTGTGCTCCTACTTCCAACGCAGCCACTACTACTCCGAACACGGCGCCCGGCTGGCCGACTACCTCGGCGAGAGCGTCGGCCACCTGACCTCGGGGTTCATCGCCAGCGTCGGGCGCAACTACGCGGTGCTGCGCGAGCCCGAGGCGATCGCCGTGCTCGTCGAGCCCCTGTTCCTGACCAATCCCGAGGAGGAGGCGCTCGCCGCCTCTCCCGCCTTCCTGGAACGCTTCGCCGAGGCGCTGGTCGCCGGGCTGGCCGCCTACGTCGCGAGGGCGTGACGCATGGGGAACGGGAGGAGCGAGCCCGGAACGCCCACCGGGACGGCGGCCGGAGCGACCGGACGATGAGCGTGCGGCTCACGCCCACGCAGGCGCAGCGGCTGCGGGAGCTCGGCGGCGGCGGACTCCTCGAGCAGGAGTTCGCCGCCGCCGCCGAGCGCGACGAGGCGTTCCGCGCCGCGGAGCGCGAGCTGGCGAGCGCGGGCCGGCGCGCGCTCGCGGAGCTCCGCGCCGGCCCGCGCTCGCCCCGCCTGCGCCTGCTCGAGGCCGACCTGCGCGCGGCCCTGACCGGCGCCGGCGTGGTCGAGATGGTCACGCCGGCGATCATCAGCGCCGACGCGTTGCGCCGCATGGGGATCGAGACCGGCCATCCGCTGGCCGAGCAGGTCTTCTGGCTCGAGGGCGACCGCTGCCTGCGGCCGATGCTGGCGCCGGGGCTCTACACGCTGCTCCGGCGCCTGGCCCGCATCTGGAGCCTGCCGTTCGCGCTCTTCGAGGTCGGCTCGTGCTGGCGCCGCGACACCAAGGGCAGCCAGCACCTGACCGAGTTCACGATGCTCAACGTGGTCGAGCTGGGCACGGAGATGGACGGGCGGCGAGCTCGTCTGGACGGGCTCGCCGCCCTCGTCATGGACGCCGCCGGCATCGCCGACTACGAGCTCGAGGCGACCGACTCCGAGGTCTACGGCGAGACGCTCGACATCCTGGTCGGCGGCCTCGAGGTCTGCTCGACCGCCGTGGGGCCGCTCCCGCTCGACGACGCCTGGGGCATCACCGACCCCTGGGTCGGCCTGGGCTTCGGCCTCGAGCGCCTCCTGACGGCGCGAGAGGGGTACCCCGACGTCGGCCGCGCCGGGCGCAGCCTCAGCTACGTCGACGGGGTGCGGCTACAGCTGTAGGCCGGCGCGGCCCTACTTGCCCAGCAGCGCGTCGATCTTCCTGACGCCGTCGGCCGCGTCCTCGGCGTAGGCGTCGGCGCCGATCTGGTCTGCCCAGCGCTGCGTGCACGGGGCGCCACCGATGACCGTCTTGTACGGCAGGCCGCCGTCCTTGATCTGCTTGATGACCTTCTTCTGCTCTTCCATCGTCGTCGTGAGCAGGGCGCTCATGCCGATGATGTCGGCGTTCACCTCGCCGGCCTTGGCGATGAACGTGTCGGCGGCGCAGTCACGCCCGACATCGTGGACATCGTAGCCGTGCGCCTTGAGGTAGGCGATGACGATCGCCTTGCCGATGTCGTGCACGTCGCCCTGGACGGTGCCGACGACGATCGTACCCTTCTTCTCGCCCTCGCCCTCGGCCAGCGCCGCGTTGCAGATCCTGGTGGCGGCGTCCATCGCCTGGGCGGCCAGCATGAGCTCGGGCAGGAAGACCTCGCCGCTCTCGAACGCGTCGCCGACCTGGGTGATGCCCACCACGAAGCCGTTGTTCACGATGTCGCCGGGCGCGATGCCCGCGGCGAGCGCCCGCGTCGCGACGTCGGCGGCGCCCTCGGCGTCGTAGTTCACGATCGCGTCGATGGCCTCCTGATACAGCTCCTCGTTCGCCATAGCCGTCAACTCCTCCTCGACTTTTGCTGCCGTCGTCAGCTCGCGACTTCGCAACGGCGTGACCTGAGAACTGCTCCCGGGAAGCCGGCGGACGGCCCCAGCCGGGACGCCGTGAGTATAACGCACGGCTCCCGGCTCACCCCGGGAGCGGCGAGCGCGGCGAGAAGTTTGCTCAAGTTCCCGGGGGCGCGGGGCGCGGGCGGGCTCGACGGGGGCGCCGCAGGCGCCCGAGTCGAGCCCGCCCGCGCCCCTGTGGTACATTCGGGTCATGCGTTACCACGGCGCCGTGATCCGCCCCCCGAGCGAGGCGTCGAGTCTGATCCTGCAGGTCACCTACGGCTGCTCGAACGACTCGTGTGACTTCTGCAGCACCTATCTCGACAAGCCGTTCGCCGTGCGACCACCCGAGGAGGTGGTCGAGGACGTCGTCGGCCTGCCCGAGAACGTCAAGCGCCGCACGCGCCGCGTGTTCCTGGCCGACGGCGACGCGCTGGCGCTGTCGCGGCGACGCATGGTCGAGGTCCTCGACCTGCTGCGCCGCGAGCTGCCCAGCCTCGAACGCGTCGCCTGCTACGCCAACGCCCAGAACCTGCTCAAGAAGTCGCCCGACGACCTGGCGGCGATCCGCGCCGCCGGCCTCGAGCTGCTCTACCTCGGCCTCGAGTCGGGCGACGACGAGACGCTGGCCGCCATCCACAAGGGCGTGACGGCGGCCCAGCAGGTCGAGGCGTGCCGCAAGGCGAAGGCGGCCGGGTTCGAGCTCTCGATCACCGCCATCCTCGGCCTCGCCGGCGAGGAGCGCTCGCTGCGGCACGCGCGAGCGACCGGCGACGCGCTGTCGGCCATCGACCCGGAGTACATCGGGGTGCTCAGCCTGATGGTCGAGCCGGGGACGGCGCTGGCCGCTCGCGTGGCGAGCGGCGAGTTCGCCGTCCCCGCCCCGCTGACCATGCTGCGCGAGCTGCGCGAGATCATCGCCAACACCGACGTGACCGACGCGCTGTTCCGCTCGAACCACGCCTCGAACTACCTGCCGGTCGGCGGCCGCCTGCCCCAGGACAAGGAGGGGATGGTGCGGGCGCTCGACGCGGTCCTGGACGCGCCCCAGAACGTGCAGCTGCGGCCCGAGGCCTGGCGCCTGCTCTAGCCTGCGCGGCGCGGGGCGGGGCGGCCTGCGGCCGCCCCGCCCCGCGCCCTCCCTACTTCGGCCGCTCCTCGTCGCGCAGGTACGACCCGTACCCGCGCTTGAACCTCGTCGCCGCGTACTTCTGCAGCTTCCAGTCGGGGATGCGGCACTCGGGGCAGGCCTCGAAGAACAGCTTGTTGCGCAGCCAGCGGGCCGAGCGGCTGTTCTTGGAGTCGCGCACGATCATCACCTTGCCGCAGTGGGTGGTCAGGCGGGCGCGCGTAGCACCGAGCACCTCGAAGTCGCGGATGCCGTGCAGCAGGCCGCGGCGCGAGGGCCACAGCTTCATCTTCTCGATCAGGCGGAAGAGCGGGACCTGCTTGCGGTAGTAGACCGGCTTGTTGGGATCGGTCGGCACGGCGTCAGGGCGTGAAGGCGCGGTACAGCGGCGCCTGGTCGTAGACCGCACGCGTGGCGCGGCCCTCCACGAGGCAGTCGAACGCGAGCCGGTCGGGACGCCACTCGTCGGCGCCGACGCGGAACGTGGCGTCGCCCAGCGGCACGAGCTCGAGCTCGCAGGACGGCGCCTCGATCCAGGGCCCGCTGGCCCACAGCCGGCCCTTGCGCTCGAACACGCGCAGGTCGGTGATCCAGGCGCTCCACGAGCGGTAGTGGCCGACGAACGGCTGCCACTCGGGCCGGGCCGGGAATCCACGCGGGCCGCGGTAGCGAGGGCAGCCGAACCAGTCGGGACCGTGCCACAGCTCGACGACGACGCCCTCCTCGTCGCGGAAGGCCTGCAGCGGGAACCGGTCCCAGTCGGGATCGGGCAGGATGAACACGTCGTCGGCGTGGCGCTCGAGGTCGACCTCGCGCTCGCCGTCGACCAGCACGACGCGGCCGCCGCGGGCGGCGAGCGTGATGGCGGCCGGCGGCACGCCGGCCGCGCCGCGCTCGTCGCCCCAGTCGGCATGCAGCCGATACGTCCCCTCGAACGCCTCTGGGTCGGCGATGAGCGTCGGGTCGCCGGGCGGCGGCGGCGGGGGCACGGGTGCCCCCGCCGCCGCCGCCCGGCACGCCGCCAGCGCGTAGCGCACGAGCTCGAAGCGGTCGTCGTCGCCGTTCAGCAGCGCGACGACCGCCAGGCCCGCCTCGAGGTCGGTCATCAGGTACGAGCCGTAGCCCACCATCGAGCCCGAGTGGCCGACGAGCGTGCGTCCGTCGAGCTCGCGGGTGACCTGCCCGTAGCCGTACCACGCCCCGGGCTCGTCGGGGTCTTCGACGAAGCGGCCCGCCAGCCGCGACCAGCCCTCGTCGCTCACCAGGCGTCCGTCCGGAGTCTGCCCGCGCCCCAGCCACAGGCGCGCGTAGGCGCCCATGTCCGTCGCGCTGCTGACGATGCTGCCGTCGGCCGTCCCCGTCTCGTACCAGGGACTGACGATGCGCGGCTGCCCGGCGTGCGGGAGGCGATCGTCGTACAGCCGCTGGTGGGGCAGCGCCACGGTCTCGCGGGTCGCCAGGGTGATCGCCGGGTCGCTGTCGGTCATGCCGAGCGGGTCGAGGAGCCGCTCGGCCAGCAGCTGGGGGAACGGCCGCCCCGTGACCGCCTCGAGGACCAGGCCCACCAGCTTGTAGCCGTCGTTGGAATAGGAGAAGCGCGCGCCCGGGGGCGAGACGACCTCGGTGTCGCGCAGCGCCCACACCTGGTGCACGCCGTCGAGCGAGAAGTCCGTCCCCTGGATCAGGCCCGCCGTGTGCGTGAGCAGATGGTGGAGCGTGATCGGGGCGAAACGCCCGCGGACCGAGAACCAGGGCAGGTAGTCGGTCACCGGCGCGTCGAGCGAGAGCCGGCCGGCCTCGACCTCCTGCAGCGCGACGATCGCCGCGAACGACTTGCTGACCGAGCCGATCTGGAAGCGGCTGCCGGGCGTGACCGGCCGGCCGGTCGTCAGGTCGCCGACGCCGCGGCAGACGTAGCCGAGGGTGCGCTCGCGGTCGGTGACCGCGAGCGCCGCGCCGGTCGCCGTCCAGCACGGCAGACGCGCCGCCAGGTAGTCGTCGATCGCCGCCAGGGCGTCGTCGATCACCGGTGCCGTGGTCATGCTCCTCCGTCGCTGCGGGTCCGCGGGGTCGGGCTGGCGGGGAGTGCGGGAGTCACACCCGCCTGCGTGGATTTAGAGTCCACGCTGATCCTTCCGATCGACCCCCCGCGTCCGTCAAGGCTACCGCATGCCGGAGAGGTGACAAAGTCGGGACCGCTCGCGCTGCGCGAGGAATCGACGGACCGCGCGGGCGAGGAAACGAAGGACCGCGTCCGGCGGGTGGCGTGCGCCTGCCGGCGGAGCCGGACGCGGTGCGCCCCGCGTGCGCTACGAGAGCGCCTTGACGATCGCTCCCGCCTGGTCCTGGCTGAAGGCCTTGAGGGCCTCGGTCCTCACGTTGCCCTCCGCCCCGAGGCCGAGCGCGAACGCCGCCGCGACCTCGTCGTTGGGCGCCTCGCCGATCGTGACGATGTCGTACTGGCCCATCGTCAGGTAGAAGGCGACCATCTTGCCGCCCATCCGCTCCCACATCGCGATCGCCTTCTCGACGCGGGCAGGGAGGTTCTTGACGTCCTTGATGCCCTGGTCCGTGAACTTCATCAGCGTGACGTAGGTCGCCACCGCCTCACCCCCTTCGTTCCGCAGGCTGCCTGGTCGCCACCCGGCGCGATGCTAGCACCGGGCAACGGTGGGCGAGCGTGGAGGAGGGCGACGCCGGCGACCGGCGCCGCGGCGTCAGGCGGGCGGGAGCAGCAGGGCGCGGACGGCCATGGCGGCCACGCCGAGGGCGAGCGGCTCGTGCACGAGCCGCTCGCCCAGCAGCGCGGCCGCCTCGGTGGTCACGCCGCAGGGCATCCCGGGCGCCGCGACGACCGAGTCCGGCGTCACCCACGACGCCGGCACGATGTCGGGCACCGGCGTGGCGTCGAAGACGAGCCGGCAGCGGGCCAGGCCGTCGGCCGTCAGCGCCACCGTCTCGAACCCGGCGGCCTCGGCGGCGGCGCGGCGCGCCGCGTCGGGCTCGGCGACCAGCACGGTCGCGCCGAGCCCGGCCAGCCGTGACGCCGCCAGAGGGCCGACGCGGCCGTAGCCCATGACCAGCACCGGCTTGCCGGCGACCCCGCCCGAACCGGCGTCGAGCGCCGCCGCGTACGCGTCGGCGGTGCCGCGGTCGTTCTCGGCCCAGCCTCCCCGGGCGAGGTTGAACGCCAGGAGCCTGTCGTCGTCGGCCGCGATCGCCAGCGTGTCGCCCCCGTCGAGCGCCTCGTAGAACCCGTTGATGTTGGCGGCGGCCGTGACCCGCGCCTCGCAGCCGAGGAACGCGAGGATGGCCCGGACGCACTCCGTGAAGCCGCTGATGACGCCCTCGCCGCTGGTGATCGGCACGGCGACCGCGCGTGTGTGGTCGAGGGCTGCGCGCGCCTCGCTCTCGTCCACCCCGCACGCCCTGGCCGCCACGCCCACGAACCCGAGACCGGTGAGCCGTACGAGTCTGCGCTCGACGGCTTCCAACTCGGCCGTCAGGCCCCGCACGTCGCTCTCGACGAGCCTGGTCATCACACGCCCGCCATGCTCGGCACGCCCTCGGGCGCCACGGTCAGGCCGTGCTCGGCGGCCAGGCGCGCCACGGCCTCCTCGGCCCTGGCGCGCGCCGCCGGCAGATCGGCGCCGCGCGTCATCAGGATGGCCCGCCATTCGCGGTCGCCGGTCTCGTGGTCGGTCAGCACCACGTCGGCGCCCCAGAGGCCGTCGCGCCGCGTCAGGGCCCGTGCCCCACCGATCACGTGCTCGCCCAGGACCTCGACGACGCCGTCGCGCACCAGCACGTGCTCGTACACGGCGCCGCGCAGCGGCCGCGGAGCGGCCGCCGGCGGCGCCTCCCCGAGGAACGTCTCGACCGTCAGCGCCAGCAGGTTCACGTCGGAGGCGTGGAAGACGCAGGCCGGGGTCTGGCTGGGCAGGCGCGCGTCGACCTCGAGGACCTTGGGCGTGCCGTCGGCGGCGACCATCACCTCGACGTCCATCACCCCGTGCAGGCCGATCCCGCGCGCCAGCACGTCGGTCACCTCGCGGAACCGTTCGATGGTCGCGGCGGTGACGACCCCGGCGGGCTCGACCGGCGCGGTCACCCGCTTGCAGTCGTAGGCCGCGTCGAACTCCAGATCGGTCGTGAGCAGCACGTTCGTCTCGTCGCCCCAGGCCACGACCTCGAGCGAGAGCGACGGCCCGGGGACGTACTCTTCGACGACCACGCCCCCGCCCTCCGCCGCCAGCCCGGCGCGCAGCAGGGCCAGCTCCGGTTCGGAGCGGGCCAGGCGCACGCCCTGGCTGCCGCTGCCGACGCTGGGCTTGACGATGGCCGGGAAGCCGCAGGCCGGCCAGGGTTCGGGTCGCGGCACGTCGAGGCGCGCGAACAGGTCGTTGGAAGCCAGCTTGGAGGAGCTCACCTTGTACGACTCGAGGTCGAACAGCAGCGGCACGCCCCACGTGGGCGCCATGCGCGCGAGGCAGGCGAGCGTGGCCATGTCTTCGCACGTCGGCAGCACGGCGTCGCACCCGGTCAGGACCTCGCGGGCGCGCAGGACGTCGGTGGTGACGTCGAAGACGTGGGTCTCGGAGACGAGCCCGGACGCCGGGCGGCCGGGGCGCCGGTCGATCAGGACGACGTCGAACCCGGCCTCCTGGGCGAGATACGCGGCCTCGGTGCCCTGCAGCTTGCCGCCGACGACGGCGAGCTTCATGCGAGCGTGGCGGCGGCGCGGCGGCGCGCCTGGTCGACCCAGCTCATGTACTCGTCGGGCGCGCCGCCGCGCAGCCCCATCGCCGCCAGGCGTGCGCGCACCTCTCCGGCCGTGCGCAGCCCTTCGTCGATGTCGAGCTCGGACTGCGAGACGCCGGCCAGGCCGGATTCCGCCGGGACGAGCGACGTGACCACGTTGGCGCCGGCGTCGATGCGCGGCTCGAGGCCGCGGATGCCGTCGACGTCGAGCGAGGCGGGGATCAGCCTGTCGGGCATCGTCAGGCGCATCGTCGCGATGGCCAGCAGCTCGCCCACCCTGCCGTCGCTGTGGAAGCCGGCCAGCGGCGTGCCGCGCTGCGGCACGAAGGTCATCACCCGCACCTGCTGGACCGGCTCCTCGCGCATCGCGGCGAGCGAGACGGCGCGCTCCCCGAGGCTCTCCCCCGTGCCGAGCAGCAGCCCGTCCTCGACCAGCATGCCGAGCGCGTGGGCGGCGTTGCGCGCCGCGACGCGCTCGTCGAAACTCTGCCCCACACGCAGGCGCGAGTACGCGTCGCGGACGTGGGTCTCCTGGTAGCAGGCGTACCAGTCCGAGCCGGCATCGCGCAGGCGTTCGAGCACACCGGCGTCGACCACGCCCGGCGAGATCATCACCGGCAGCCCCGTCGCGTCCTTGACGGCGGCCACCAGCTCGACGAGCCCGTCGAAATCGCCGGTCTCGAAGAACACGGGGTCCTCGCCCATGGTCAGGTCGATCAGCTGCACGCCGGTGTCGGCGAGGCCCTGGGCGATGGCCACGACCTCGTCGAGCGTCTTGCGGTAGCGCGGGCTCTCCAGATTGCCGCGCCGGTACAGGCAGAAAGCGCAGTGATTGCGGCAGTAGGTCGAGAAGTAGACGAACCCATAGAGGAAGACCGCGTCGCCGAAGTGCCGGGCCCGCAACTCGCGCGCGGCCGCGAACACGAGCTCGCGGCTCTCCTCGTCTTCGATCGACAGCAGGCTCGCGATCCCGGACTCGTCCGGTCCCAGGCCGGCCAGCGCGCGGTCGACGATCTCCCGGATCACGTGCGGTTCAGAACGCATGTCGTACGACCCCCCAGGTCTTCAGACGGCGCCTTCGGCGTACCGGCCTCTCCCGGCCGGCGCCTCCGGCGTACAGGCGAGTTTACCCGCGGCCGCACCTACAAGAAACGGAGACATCCGTCTACGGGCGCGCGGCGGGTCGCGTGCACGCGACCCGCCGCGCGCCCCACCGGGACGAGCGCGACCAGGCGAGCCGCAGGCTCGACACCGAGGATGGCCTCGAGCTCCGGGGCGGCGATCACCGGCGCGCTCATCCAGCAGGAACCGTAGCCCAAGGTGTATACGGCCGTGCAGAGCAGCTGCACGGCCGCCCCCACGCTCTGCAGGTCGGGCCGCTGCCGCAGCCGGTCGTGCTCCTCGAGCGTCACGCCGCGCGCGGCCAGCAGGCGGTCGAGCTTCGCCTCGTAAGGCAGGGCCAGCACCGCGATCGTGAGCGGCGCGTCGGCGAAGAACAGGCTCGACGACATGACGGCCTTCACGTCGCCGCCGAGCCCGGCCGCCTCGGGCCAGTCGGCGATCGCGGCGAGCTTCGCCTCGATCGCCGCCCGCATCCGGGCCAGCACCTCACGGTCCTCGACGGCCACGAAGCGCCACATCTGGGCGTTGCCGGCGTTGGCCGCCAGGGTCGCCAGGCGCACCATCTCGCGCACGTCGTCGCGCGGGACCGGCTCGCCGGTGAACCGGCGCACGCTGTGCCGGCCTTCGACCGCCTCGCGGAAGCTCATCTCGTCGGGTCCGCTCACGCGGCTATCGTAGCAGCGCCCCAACGCGCCCGTGAGCGGCGGAGGGGGCGGGGTGCGGCTCCCGCCGCACCCCGCCCCCTCGGGACCGCCCGCTCCCGGCCTCAGCCGCCGGCGATCGGCGGCATCAGCCGCAGCTCGTCGCCCTCGTTCAGCGGCGTGTCCATCCCCTGGAGCTGCCTGACGTTGCGCCCGTTGAGGAAGATGCCGACGAACAGGCGGCCGTCTTCCTTGTAGACGCGCGGCCGCAGGCGCGGCTCGCGCGCGAGCAGGTCGTCGAGGGCCTCGCCGACCGTCGCGCCTTCGCACTCGGCCACCTTGGCGTCGTCGGGGTAGCTCACCCCGAGCGGCAGCTTCATGAACGCCTTGGGCACCGCGTCCTCCTTCTCGTGGTCGTCGGGCGCCTGGTCACGCCTGCGCGAGCATCGCCTTGTCGGCCTTGTCCAGCTTGAGGTCGACGGCGAAGACGTGCGGGTTCTGGCAGAACGTGATGCACTGCGGCGTGCCGTCGCAGAGGTCGCACTTGTAGGCGACCTTGCGCTCGGGATGCTCGTGGATCACGCCGTACGGGCAGACGTCGTAGCAGTCGCCGCAGTTGGTGCACTTGTCCTCGTCGACGATCAGCACCTGGCCCTCTGTGACGCCCTCGAACTTCTCCTTGCTGTCGAAGGTCATGTCGAGGCTCAGCTTGACGGTGCGCGTCTCGATGGCTTCGTTGGGACACGCCTCCTGGCACTTGGCGCAGCCGGTCTGCAGGCAGGTGAAGCCCTTGATCTCGGCCGTCGTCGGGTTGCACTCGGAGCGCAGCCGCGCGACCGACGGCCGGTAGGCGCCCTCGTGGAAGGCCGAGCAGGCGAGCTCGCACATGTGGCAGCCCGTGCACTTCTTCTTCGAGATCATGACGTGTGGCATAAGGTCTCTCCCTATCCTTTCGGCCGGCCTACAGGCGGACGTCGACGCCGAGTTCGGCGAGCTTGGCCTCGCCGGGCACGCCCTTGGCGTCCCAGCCCCGCAGGGCGTAGTACTTGGCCATGTTCTCGGCGAACGCCTTCTCGCCGATGGCCTTGCCGGCCGAGGGACCGTCCTTGTGGGCGCCGCTCTCGGCGTACAGCTTCTTCGGGATCGTGTCGACCTCGATGCCTTCGCGCAGGTTGAACAGGCGGCCGAGGTTCCAGATGCGCTCGCCCATCCGCATGACCTCGTCCTCGGTCACGTCGCGCCCGAGCACGTGCTTGAGCATCTGGGCGATCTGACCAGGGTCGACGGCCCAGAAGTCGCACCAGATGCCGCTGAACTTGATGGAGCTGAAGTTCTGCCCGATGAAGCCGTTGGTGATGTTGCCGCCGATCACCATCTCGGGCTTGTTCTCCATGCTGTCGGCCGGCAGGTTGCCCGACAGGATCTCGTCGCCGACCGGGTAGGCGCGCATATGGCAGCCGCCGCGGTCGGACGTGGCGTAGGCGAGGCTCATGCCGAAGGAGCCGCGCGGGTCGTAGCCCGGCATCTCCATGTTCTTGGCTTCCATCGAGAGTTCAGGGACGCCGTACTCTTCGCACAGCGCGCGCACGCCCTTCGCGAGGTCGGCGCCGACGCCCTGCTTCTTGGCGATCAGCTCGGGCATCTTCGCGTAGTGCTCGCCGTCGCCGAAGCGCACGCCGAAGTCGTGGATGCCCTTCTCGGTCAGGTCCATGGCGAGGCCGACGACGGCGCCCGACGAGATCGTGTCGAGACCCCACTGGTCGCACTCCTCGTTGAACTTCATGAGCGCGTCGATGTCGCCGATGCCGCAGTTGGCGCCGCAGAGGGCGATCGTCTCGTACTCCGGGCCCTCGCCGAACACCTCCTCGCCGCCCCACTTCGTGGCGTGCACGTTGCGGCAGGCGATGGCGCACTGGTAGCAGGCGCGCTTCTTGACGCGGATCTTGTGGAACGACTCGGAGTTGATGTTCTTGGTGCCCTCGAAGCTGCCGGCCGACCAGTTGCGGGTCGGCAGGGCGCCGGCGCCGTCGACCAGGTCGACGAGGACGGGCGTGCCCTCTTCGTGCGCCCAGAGGTTGTCCTCGGTCAGCACGTAGTCGGTGTGGATGCGCTTCATGTCGGCGAGGAAGGCGAGCGCGTCGCCGACGGTGACGCTGCCGGTGCCGCGGATGGCGATGGCCTTCACGTTCTTGCTGCCCATGAGGGCGCCGTGACCGCCCCGGCCGGCCTTGTGGTACTGGTCGGTCGACAGGCAGGCCCACGGGTTGAGCGTCTCACCGGCGGGGCCGATCGAGAGGGTCTTGGCCTGGGGGTCGACGTCGGCCCGCATGGCCGCCTCGATCTCCGAGGTCTTCATGCCCCAGTACTTGGGCTTGGCGGGCAGGAACTCGACGACGTCGTCCTTGATCGTGACGATCGTCGGTTCGGCGGCCTTGCCCACGACGATGATCGCGTCGTAGCCCGCGAACTTCATCTCGGGCGCGAACGAGCCGCCCACGTAGCTGTCGTTCAGGATGCCGGTGACGGGGCTCTTGGCGCCGACCACCAGGCGCGAGGCGGTCGTGACGTTGGTGCCGGCGAACGGCCCGGTCATGAGGAAGATCGGGTTCTCCGGCGACCATGGGTCGATCCTGGGAGGCACGTACTCCCACATGTAGCGCAGCAGCAGACCCTTGCCGCCGATGTACGTGCCGGCCCACTCCATGTTCAGGGGCTCGACGCGGGTGGTGCCGGCGCTCAGGTCGATCCAGAGCACCTTGCCTGTGTAGAAGTCCACTATGACCTCCTCGTCGGATGCCACGGCTCCCTCCGGAGGAGCCATGCCCCCAAGCCGGAAATCGATGAAGACCGGAGATCGCCACGTACGGTCTGTCCATCATAGCCAACCCGCCATGGCCCCTCAACACGACGCGGGATCAGCGGATGGCGCTAAAGTCCAGCTTAACGCGACAAATGGGCGGGGGCGGCGCCGGCGAGGCGCCACCCCTCGCCGACCCGTGGGAGCGGCTTTCGGTAGCAGTCGCGGCGTCTCCCGCGGCGGCTCGATGATGTCGGCCCCTCACCCCTTGCTCCGAGCGTCACGGGTCGACTAGTCTGTGGTCAGTCCGACTCCAAGCCCTTCGCCCTACGGCATCCGCTACGGGCGCTGGGCCGTACCACGGACAGACCGTGGGGCGGCGATGACCTCGCCGTCGTGGGCCCGGGGCGGAAACGCCCGGACCTCCTCGTGCTTGGAAAGGAGCATGGGACATGACCGCAGGTTCGACCGTGCGCGGTCGGGCCACCGGGGGAAGGCCGCGACGCGCGGGCCTCCCGGCGGTCGCCGCGCGATCCCCCCACCGGGGCAGGCGTCCGCTGTGGCGCGGCCTGTTCGTCACGATGCTGCTCGCGGCGACGGTCGCCGTCGCCGCCTGCGGCAGCGCGTCCGGCGGCACCGTCACGATGCACGTGATGGCCGCCTCGTCGCTCACCGAGGCGTTCACGAAACTGGGCGCGCAGTACGACGCCGCCCACCCTGGCGTGAAGGTCGTCTTCGACTTCGCCGGGAGCCAGGACCTGGTCGCGCAGCTCAAGCAGGGCGCGCCCGGCGACGTGCTGGCTTGCGCCGATACCTCGACGATGGACTCCGTGGCCGACCTCGTCGGCACTCCGCAGAACTTCGCCGGCAACACGCTGGCAATCATCGTGGCGCCAGGGAACCCCAAGATGGTGAAGTCCCTCACCGACCTCGCCGACCCCTCCCTGAAGGTGGTCCTTGCCGCCCCGGAAGTCCCGGCCGGCGAGTACGCGCAGCAGATCCTGGACAAGGCCGGCGTCACCGTGAAGCCCGTCTCGCTCGAGGAGAACGTCAAGGGAGTGGTGACCAAGGTCTCCCTCGGGGAGGCCGACGCGGGCATCGTCTACGTGACCGACGTCACCGCGGCAAAGGGCGAGGTCGACGGCGTGACCATCCCGGCCGACCAGAACGTCACTGCCGTCTACCCGATCGCGACCATCGACGCGAGCAAGCTCGACGCCGAAGCCAGGGACTTCGTCACCCTCGTCCTGTCGTCTGAGGGCCAGAAGACACTGCAGGATCTCGGCTTCCTCCCGCCGTCGGGACGGTGAGCGGTGGTGTGGTGAGCGGCGGCCGACGAATCGCGAACGCCGCCGTCGGCGGCGATCCGCCGCCCGGTGGCCGGGCCGGTCCGGCGCCGTGGGCGACGCCCCCAGGCGGCGCCTCGCGACTCGCGCGTCGCGGCAGCGGCGGCGCGCCCTTCGGGTTCGTGCCGCTCGCCGTGGTCGCGCTCGCCTTCCTCACGCTCCCTCTCGTGGCGCTGGTCGTGCGCGCGCCCTGGCGCGACCTGCCGGCTGACCTCACGGCGCCGGGAGTCCTCACCGCCTTGCGTCTGTCGCTCGTGTGCTCGCTCGGGGCGCTCGCCATCTCGCTGGTCTTCGGCGTCCCGCTCGCCTGGCTGCTCGCGCGCGCCCGCTTCCGCGGCCGCGACGTCGTGCGCGCCCTCGTACTTCTGCCCATGGTGCTGCCGCCCGTGGTCGGCGGCGTCGCCCTCCTCCTCGCCTTCGGTCGTAACGGCCTCGTGGGGCAGTGGCTGGACCGCGCCTTTGGCGTGACCCTGCCCTTCACGACCGTGGGCGCCATGCTCGCCGAGACGTTCGTGGCGATGCCGTTCCTCGTCATCGCGGTGGAGGCCGGCATCCGCGGCATGGACCGGCGCTACGAGGACGCCGCGGCGACCCTGGGCGCCGGCCGCTGGACGGTCTTCCGTCGCGTGACGCTCCCGCTGATCGCCCCCGCGCTCGCCGCCGGCAGCGCCCTTTGCTGGGCGCGCGCGCTCGGGGAGTTCGGGGCGACGATCACGTTCGCCGGCAACCTGCCGGGTACGACTCAGACGATGCCTCTCGCCGTGTACCTGGCGATGCAGAACAACCCGGATGCGGCGATCACCCTCAGCGTCGTGATGCTGGCGATCTCGTTGGCGGTGCTGGTGGGCTTGCGCGGCCGCTGGTTCCCCTCGTGACGACCACCCGAGCGACACGACCCGAGCGCGAAGGCCGGCCGTGAGCCTCGAGGCCATCGTCGGCCTGCGCAAAGGCACCCTCGACCTCGACGTCGGGCTCGAGGTGGCGAGCAGCGGCGTCGTCGTGCTGCTCGGACCGAACGCCGCCGGCAAGACGACGTTGCTGCGGGCGCTCGCGGGCCTCGTGCCGCTGGAGCGTGGCCGCATCGTGCTCGACGGCGTCGTCCTCGACGATCCGGCGGCCGGCGTGCACGTGCCCACCGAACGGCGGCCCATCGGCGTCGTCTTTCAGGACTACCTTCTCTTCCCCCACCTCTCGGTGCTCGACAACGTCGCGTTCGGCCCGCGCTCGGGCGGCGCGGGGCGCGCCGCCGCACGGCGGCGCGCCCTCGACCTGCTGGACCGCGTGGGGCTCGCAGACTGCGCCGCGGAGAAGCCGCGCGCCCTCTCCGGTGGCCAGGCGCAACGGGTCGCCCTCGCACGCGCGCTCGCGACCGAGCCGCGTCTCCTCCTGCTCGACGAGCCGCTCGCGGCCATGGACGCCGGAGCGCGCGCCGAGCTGCGCCGCAGCCTCTCCCGGCACCTCGCCGGGTTCCCCGGGACCTGCCTTGTGATCACCCACGACCCGATCGAGGCCATGACGCTCGGCGACCAGCTCGTCGTCCTGGAGGCCGGGCGCGTCGTGCAGTCCGGATCACCGGACGAGCTCTCCTCTCACCCACGCTCGCGCTACGTGGCTGAGCTGCTCGGCCTCAATCTCTATCGCGGTCGGGCCGAGCAGCGTGCGGTCGTGCTCGCGAACGGCCAGCGTCTGATGGCCGCCGACCCCGTGCCGGAGCGAGGCGACGTGTTCGCCGTGATCCCGCCGCGCGCCGTCGCCCTTTACCGGGTGCTGCCGGAGGGGTCGCCCAGGAACGTCTGGGAAGGCACGGTCGTGGACCTCGACGTCATCGGGAGTCGTGTGCGCGCGCGTGTGGGCGGCGAATTGCCGATCATCGCCGAGGTCACGCCGGCGGCGGTCGCCGCTCTGCATCTCGACGACGGCGGCCGCGTCTTCGTCGCCGTCAAGGCGATGGAGGTCGAGGTGTACGAGGCATGAAGCCGGGGGACGCGATCGCCAGAGATCTAGGGGCTGCTGTCGTGAGCAAGCAGTTCGCAGGTGCCCAGCCGCCCGCGACCCGCCGACGCTCTCCGGGCGGCGGCGGCCCGCGCTTCGCGCTAGACGGCCGCCGCCTCCGGCTCCGGCTCTCTCTCCACCTTCACCGCGCAGACCTTGAACTCGGCCGTCATGGTGACGGGGTCGTAGGCCGAGTTCGTGAGCTCGTTCACCGGCGATTCCTTGTAGTGGAACGTCATGAACATGGTGCCCGGCGGCACCCGCTCGGTGGCCACGAACCGCGTCGTGATCGAACCCCGCCGCGACGACACCCGCACCGTCTCACCCGCACCCAGCCCCAGAGCCTCGGCGTCGGCCGGGTTGATCTCGGCCAACTCCCAAGGCCGCAGGCCGTCGAGCGCTGCAGAGTGCCGGGTCATGATGTTGTAGTGGTAGAGCATGCGCCCCGTGGTGAGCAGCATCGGGTACTCGTCGTCGGTCAGCTCGGCCGGCGCCTCGAAGGGGATGCCCTGCAGCAGGCCCTTGCCACGCGTGAACCGGCCCTGGTGCAGGTACTTCGTGCCGGGGTGCTCCTCGTCGGGGCACGGCCACTGCAGACCGGCCTCGTCGATGCGCGCGTAGGTGATGCCCGCGTACTGCGGGACCAGCGTGCGGATCTCTTCGAAGACCTCCTCGGGCGACGCGAAGTCCATGGGGTGCCCGAGCCGCCGGCTGAGGTCGCAGATGATCTCCCAGTCGGGCCGGCACTGGCCGGGTGGTTCGACCGCCTTGCGCACCCGCTGCACGCGCCGCTCGGTGTTGGTGAAGGTGCCATCCTTCTCGGCGTAGCAGGCTGCCGGCAGGAAGACGTCGGCATACTTCGCCGTCTCGGTCATGAACAGGTTCTGGGCGACCAGGAAGTCGAGGCTGCCCAGCGCCTTGCGCACGTGGTTGGCGTCGGCGTCGGTGAGGGCCGGGTCCTCGCCCATGACGTACATGGCCTTGAGCTTGCCGTAGACGGCCATGTCGAGCATCTCGGGGATGCGCAGGCCCATGCCCTCGGGTAGCTCCACTCCGTAGGCTGCCGCGAACCGCGCCCGGGCGCCGGCATCGTTGACGCTGGGGTACCCGGGGTACGAGTTCGGCAGGGCGCCCATGTCGCAGGAGCCCTGCACGTTGTTCTGGCCGCGCATCGGATTGACGCCGGCGAACTCGACCCCGATATGGCCGGTGACCATGCCCAGGTTGGCGAGGTTCATGACGTTCGCGGTGCCGGTCGTGTGCTCGGTGATGCCGAGCGTGTAGTAGATGCCGGCCCGCGGGGTCTTGGCGTAGAGCTCGGCCGCCTCGACGATGGTCTCGGCCGGCACGCCGGTGATCTCGGCGGTGCGCTCGACCGGGTAGTCCTTGACGGTCTCCCAGAGGTCGTCGAACCCCTCGCAGCGCTCGTTGACGTACTCCTTGGCGTGCCAGTCGTTGACGATGATCGTGTGCAGGATGCCGTTGACCAGCGCGTTGTCGGTGCCGGGTTTCAGGCGCAGCCACAGGTGGGCGTGCTCGGCCAGCTCCGTACGCCGCGGGTCGACGACGATCAGCTTGGCGCCGAAGAGCGCCGCGCGCTCCATCTTGTTGCCGATGATCGGGTGCGCCTCGGTGGCGTTGGACCCGATGATGAACAGGACGTCGTTCTGCTCGATCTCGCCGATCGAGTTGGTCATCGCGCCCGAGCCCAGCGTGGCGGCCAGACCGGCCACCGTCGGAGCGTGTCAGGTACGGGCGCAGTGATCGATGCTGTTCGTGTTGAGGCCCGCCCGCGTGAGCCGCTGGAGCAGGTAGTTCTCTTCGTTGGTGCAGCGGGCCGAGCTGAGGACGCCGACGGAGTCGGCGCCGTGCTCGGCCTGGATCTCGCGGAGCCGCCGGGCGACCAGGTCGAGGGCCTCGTCCCAGGTGGCCTCGACGAACGCGCCGTCCTTCTTGATGAGCGGCGTCGTGATGCGGTCGGGGCTGTCGATCATGTCGGTGTGGAAGCGGCCCTTGACGCACAGGGAACCATGGTTGACCGGCGTGTCGTAGTTGGCCGTGACGCCGACCACCTTGCCGTCGGCGACGTTCAGGTCGAAGTTGCAGCCCACGCCGCAGAACGGGCAGGTCGTGCGCACCTTCGTGCGGTCCCACGTGCGGCCGCCGCGAAGCTGCTTGTTGACGAGCGCGCCCGTCGGGCAGAGGTCGACGCACTGGCCGCAGAGGCGGCAGAACGAGATGTCGAGCGGATGGTCGAACGACGACGTGACCGTCGCGTCGAAGCCGCGGCCGACGAAGTCGACCGAGTTGCTCAACTGCACCTCTTCACAGACGCGCACGCACTTGCCGCAGAGGATGCATTTGTTCTGGTCGCGCTCGATCAGCGCGTTCACGCTGTCGATCTCGAGGCTCTTCTTCTCGCCGACGTAGCTCGTGGTCTCGACGCCGTACCGGTAGCAGTACTCCTGCAGCCGGCAGCCGCCCGCCTTCTCGCAGACGAGGCAGTCGGTGGGATGGTCGGACAGCAGCAGGTCGAGGATGAGGCGGCGCGCCTCGACCACATGGGCGCTCTCGGTGTGCACGACCATGCCCTCGGAGACCTCGGTCGCGCACGCCGCCACGAGGTTGGCGCGGCCCTCGACCTGGACCGAGCACAGGCGGCAGGCGGCCGCCACCGACAGCGTCTCGTCGTAGCAGAGGTTGGGGATGTGGACGCCGACGCCCAGCGCGGCCTGAAGGATCGAAGTCCCTTCGGGTACGGCGATAGGTCGCCCGTCGATCGTCGCCTGGATCATGAGCACGCTCCCATCCCGCAGTAGGCCACAGTCCACGTGTCGCTCATCATGCTTCCGGCGTCGGGGGAAGCACCACAAAAAGTGTAGCGGCAGGCTCGCCGTGCGGCAAGCCTGCCGCCCTCACCCGGGGCGCGATGCGACGAGCCTCAGTGTCCCGGCGCCTCGGGCAGGTTCTTGATGTTCTCGGCCGCCTGCCACTTGCTCACGTTGTCCTGCATCGCCGCGATCAGCTCCTTGACGAACTGGGGCGACATGTTCACCCGCGACACGACGACGCCGTTGATCTCCTCTTCGGTCGCGCTCTCGTGGTCGAGGCGGATGAACGTCACTGAGAACTCGTAGTCCGAGTGGCTGACGTTGGCGAAGTTGGCGTAGACGCCGGCCATGAGCTCCGGCGTGGCGTGGAGGTTGATCTGGCGCTCCTCGCCGGTCATGCGACCATCTCCTTCAGAGTCGGGCGGCGACGGCGCGCGCGTATGCCTGCGTGCCGGCCGTGCCGCCGAGGTCGTAGGTCACCGTCTTGCCCTCGCCGATGACGGCGGCGACGGCATCGTACATCCGGCTCGCCGCCTCGGCCTCGCCGAGGTGCTCGAGCATCAGCACGCCGGACAGCAGCAGCGCCGTCGGGTTCACCTTGTCCTGCCCGGTGTACTTGGGGGCGCTGCCGTGGACGGGCTCGAACACGGCGGCCTCGGCGCCGATGTTCGCCCCGGGCGCGACGCCGAGGCCGCCGACCAGCCCGGCGCACAGGTCGCTCACGATGTCGCCGTAGAGGTTGGGCAGCACCAGCACGTCGTAGAGCTCGGGCTTCTGCACGAGCTGCATGCACATGTTGTCGACGATGCGGTCCTCGAACTCGATGTCGGCGTACTCCTCGGCGACCTCGCGGGCCACGCGCAGGAACAGCCCGTCGGTGCACTTCATGATGTTGGCCTTGTGCACGGCGGTCACCTTGCGGCGCCCGTGCTCGCGCGCGTACTCGAACGCGAACCGCACGATGCGCTCCGTGCCCGGGCGGGTGATGATCTTGATGCTCTCGGCCGCATCGGCGCCGACCATGTGCTCGATCCCCGCGTAGAGGTCCTCGGTGTTCTCGCGCACGATCACCAGGTCGATGTCGTCGAAGTGGCTGCGCACGCCCTTGATCGATCGCGCCGGCCGCAGGCAGGCATAAAGGTCGAGCGTCTTGCGCAGCGCCACGTTGACGCTGCGGAACCCCGAGCCGACGGGCGTCGTGATCGGCCCCTTGATGGCGACCCTGTTGCGCCGGACCGACTCGACGACCTCGTCGGGCAGGGGCGTGCCGTACTGCTCCATCACGTCGACGCCGGCGTCGCGGCGCTCCCACTCGATCGGCACGCCGGTGGCGGCGATCACCGTCTCGAGGGCCTCGGTGAGCTCGGGCCCCGTGCCGTCGCCGGGGATCAGGGTCACGCGATAGGTCACTGCTGCTCCTTGTCTGTCGCCATGTGCGGACCCGCCGGGGCGGCGCGGGGGCGCGGCCTGCGGCCGCGCCCCCGCGCCTTCTATGCCTCCGGCAGGTGGAACTCGCCGTACTTGCGGAAGTGCTCGACCAGGCCGCCGTCGGAGAGGATCTTGACCATCACCGGGGGCAGCGGCGCGAAGCCGATCACCGTGCCCTTGGTGAGGTCGCGCACCTCGCCGGCCGCCAGGTCGACCTCGAGCTCGTCGCCCTGGTCGATGCCACCGGTGTCGCACTGCAGCACCGGCAGGCCGACGTTGATCGCGTTGCGGAAGAAGATGCGGGCGAACGACTGCGCCAGCACCGCGCTCACGCCGGCCAGCTTGATGATCCGCGGCGCGTGCTCGCGGCTCGAGCCGAGGCCGAAGTTGCGGCCGCCGACCACGAAGTCGCCCGGCTTCATCGCGGCGGCGAACCCGGGGTCGGCGTCCTCGAGCACGTGCTTGGCCAGCTCGGGCAGGTCGGTGCGCAGGTGGAACAGCCGGCCCGGCGCGATGTGGTCGGTCGAGATGTCGTCGCCGAAGGTCCAGGCGCGGCCGCGGAGCGGGCCGGCGGCTTCGCCGCCGGCCCCGGCGCCGGCCGCGCCGGCCCCGCTCGTATGCGCCTGCTTGTCGCTTTCGTCAGCCACTCGCGGCTACTCCGACTCCTCGATCGTCACGGTGTTCATCGCGAGGCCCGGCTCGCGCGCCCCCTGCGGGTCGCGCTCCGGGATGGCCAGCACGACGTCCATCCCCTGGCTCACCTTGCCGAACACCGTGTGCTTGCCGTCGAGGTGCGGCGTGGCCCGGAACGTGATGAAGAACTGCGAGCCGTTGGTGCCGGGACCGGCGTTGGCCATCGAGAGCACGCCGGGGCCGTCGTGCCGGAGCGCGGGGTCGAACTCGTCGGCGAACCGGTAGCCGGGCCCGCCGCGGCCGGTGCCGGTCGGGTCGCCGCCCTGGGCCATGAAGTCGCGGATCACGCGGTGGAACGTGACCCCGTCGTAGTAGCCGTCGCGGGCCAGGAAGACGAAGTTGTTGACCGTCTTCGGGGCCTTGTCGGCGAACAGGTCGATCACGATGTCGCCGGCGTCGGTCGAGATCGTGGCCGTGTACGTCTTGGCCGGGTCGATGACCATGGGCGGTGGGGCGTCGTACTGCTTCGCCATGCCGTCCCCCTCTCTAGAGAAGCTCGCGCGGGTCGGCGATGGCGCCCGCGATGGCGCTCGCGGCCGCGGTCAGCGGCGAGGCGAGGTAGATCGAGGCCGTAGGATTGCCCATGCGGCCCTTGAAGTTGCGGTTGGCGGTGCTCAGGCAGACCTCGTCGTCGGCCAGGATGCCCTCGTGGACGCCGACGCAGGCGCCGCACCCGGGGTTCGTGACCACGGCGCCCGCGTCGGCGAGCGCCTGCAGCACGCCCTCGTCGGCGGCGGCCTTCCAGACGGACTGAGAGGCCGGGGTGACGACCAGGCGGGTGCCGGGGGCGCGGCGGCGGCCGCGCAGCAGGCCCGCCGCCGCGCGCAGGTCCTCGAGGCGGCCGTTGGTGCAGGTGCCGATCAGCACCTGATCGAGCCTGGTGCCGGCGAGCTCGGTCACCGGGTGGACGTTGTCGACGGTGTGCGGCGCCGCCACGACCGGCGCGAGCTCGCCGGCGTCGAGCGCGACGACGCGCTCGTAGGTCGCCCCGTCGTCGGGCGCCAGCGGGCGCCAGTCGGCCTCGCGGCCCAGCGCCGAGAGGTACGCCTTCGTCGTCGCGTCGCTGGCCACGAGGCCGGCCTTGGCGCCCGCCTCGACAGCCATGTTCGACAGGGTGAGGCGCTCGTACATCGGCAGCGCCGCGACGGCGCTGCCGCCGAACTCGAGCGCCTTGTAGGTCGCGCCGTCGGCCCCCAGCCGGCCGATCAGCGTCAGGATCAGGTCCTTCGCGGTGACCCCGGCGGGCAGCGTGCCCGACACCTCGATGCGGAACGTGTCGGGCACCCGCAGCCACGTCTTGCCGGTGGCCATGCCGATGGCCACGTCGGTCGAGCCCATCCCGGTCGCGAAGGCGCCCAGCGCTCCCGCGGTGCAGGTGTGCGAGTCGGCCCCGATCACCAGGTCGCCCGGCTTGGCGAAGCTCTCGGCCACCCGCTGGTGGCAGACGCCCATCTCCACGTCCGACAGCGCCGCGCCGGTCTCGGCGCAGAAGCAGCGGATGAGGTGGTGCGCGTTCGACAGCTCCGACCTGGGCGACGGCGCCGCGTGGTCGATGAAGAACACGGACGTCGGCGCCTTGACCTGCACGCGGCCGAGGTCGCGGAGCTGCTGGATCGCGAGCGGCCCCGTGCCGTCCTGGGCGATGGCCACGTCGACGTCGGCGACGACGATCTGCCCGGCGTTCACCGGCTGGCCGGCGTGCGCGGAGATGAGCTTCTCGGCGAGGGTCTGCGGCATGGAGGTCGTCCCGGTCAGGCGCCGGCGGTGGGCTCGGACACGAACAGCTCTTCTCCGAGCCGCGACACGTAGTCGGTGTAGATGTACATGAGCTCTTTGTCGAACAGGGCCCGCTTGAGCTCGATCGCGGTCTTGCGGACCATGGCCAGCAGGGCCTCGCAGTCCTGCTTGCTGAGCTCGATGCCGAACTCCTGGAACTTGCGGTAGATCGTGCGCGAGCCGGAGTGCTTGCCGACGACGATCTGGCGCTCCAGGCCGACGTCCTCGGGCGAGTAGGCCTCGTAGTTCAGCGGGTTCTTGATGACGCCGTCGGCGTGGATGCCCGACTCGTGGGCGAACACGTTGGTGCCCACGATCGACTTCCACGCCGGGATCGTGCGCGCCGAGGCGGCGGCGACGTACTCGCACAGCTCGCGGAAGCGCGACGTGTGCAGGCCCAACTCGACGTGGCCGATGTACTTGAGGGCCATCACGACCTCTTCGAGGGCCGCGTTGCCGGCCCGCTCGCCGAGGCCGTTGACCGTGGTGTTCACGTAGGTCGCCCCGGCCTTGATGCCGGCCATCGCGTTGGCCGTCGCCATACCGAAGTCGTCGTGGGTGTGCATCTCGATCTCGAGCCCCTGCTTGGTCAGGAAGCTGATCACGTTGTAGGTGTCGAAGGGGTCGAGGATGCCGAGGGTGTCGCAGAAGCGCAGGCGGTCGGCGCCCTCCTCCTTGGCCGCCTGCCCGAAGCGCAGAAGGAACTCGAGGTCGGCGCGCGAGGCGTCCTCGGCGTTCACCGAGACGTAGACGCCGTGCTCCTTGGCGAAGGCGACGCACTCGCGGATCTGGTCGAGCACCCACTGCCGCGACTTCTGCAGCTTGTGCTCGATGTGGATGTCGCTGGCCGACATCGAGATGGCGACCGCGTCGACCCCGCAGTCCAGCGAGTGCTGGATGTCGTCGACCACCGCCCGGTTCCAGGCCAGGACCGAGGTCTTCAGGCCCAGGCCGACGATCTGCGCGATCGTCTCCTTCTCGTCGCCGAGCATCGCCGGGATGCCGACCTCGATCTGGTGCACGCCCACCTCGTCGAGCAGCTTGGCGATGCGGACCTTCTCGTGGTTGGAGAACACGACGCCGGCCGTCTGCTCGCCGTCGCGCAGGGTGGTGTCGTCGACGCGGACCGGCGGGCCGTCCTGCGGCGGCTCCTCGATCACGAAGCTGGAGAGATCGCTGACCATGGCTATCGGGTCCCTTCTCTGCGCGTCACACGGTATCGGGAGCGCCGGGGCGATCGAGGTGGAGTGTGCAGATCGTCGACGCACGCCGGGTTCCGGCGCTGACGGAATGGTTCCGCATTGTTCCACAGCCTGAACGAGCTTGGCAAGGCTGGCCGTACGTCACTGCGAACAGCGGCGGGCGGGCCGCCGGCTCCCGGACGGCTAGCCCTGGAGCTGCGCGCGCACCAAGTCGTTCACGAGCGTGGGATTGGCGCGCCCCTGAGTCGCCTTCATCACCTGGCCGATGAGGAACCCGGCCACCTGCCGCTTGCCGGCCCGGAACTGCTCGACCTGGGCCGGGTTGTCGGCCAGCACCTGCCGGACCACGGCTTCGAGCTCGGCCGCGTCGGAGACCTGGGCCAGGGCGTGCGCGGCGACGATGTCGGCCGGCTCGCCGTGCTCGGCGACCATGAGCGCGAACACCTGCTTGCCGGCGGTGGTCGAGACCGTGCCGTCGGCGACCAGCGCCACGAGCGCGGCGAGCCGCTCGGGCGTGACGTGGCCGCGGCCCGGCTCGAGGCCGGTCTCGTTCAGGTGGGCCGAGTACTCGCCCATCGTCCAGTTGGCCGCCTGCTTGGGGTCGGCGCCGGCCGCGACGACGGCTTCGTAGAAGCCGGCAATGGCCGGCGCCCCGCCGAGCACCGTGGCGTCGTAGCGAGACAGACCGTAGTCCCCCATGAAGCGGGCGATGCGCGCCGAGGGCAGCTCAGGGAGCGCGGCGCGGACCTCGTCGACCCACTCGGCCCGCGCCTCGAGCGGCACCAGGTCGGGCTCGGGGAAGTAGCGGTAGTCGTGCGCCTCCTCCTTGGAGCGCAAGGGGTGCGTGGTCCCGCCGTCGGGGTCGAAGTGCAGCGTCTCCTGGTCGACCGTACCGCCGGCCTCGAGCACCTCGGTCTGGCGGGCGATCTCGGCCTCCAGCGCCTGGCGCAGGAACCGGAAGCTGTTCATGTTCTTCAGCTCGGTGCGCACCCCGAGCCGGTCGTCGCCGGCGCGCTTGAGGCTGATGTTGGCGTCCCAGCGGATCTGGCCCTCTTCCATGTTGCACTCGCTGACGCCGAGCTCGACGACCAGCGCCCGCAGCTGCTGCAGGAACTCGACCGCGGCCTCGGGCGACGGGATGTCGGGCTCGCCGACGATCTCGATCAGCGGCGTGCCGCCGCGGTTGAAGTCGACCATCGAGTAGTCGGAGCCGGCGATGCGGCCGGTGTCGCCGCCGGCATGCACCAGCTTGGCGGCGTCCTCTTCCATGTGCACGCGGTTGATGCGGCAGCTCAACTGCTCGTCGCCGACCCAGTAGTCGAACGTGCCGCGCACGGCCAGGGGCTGGTCGTACTGGCTGATCTGGTACGCCTTGGGAAGGTCGGGATAGAAGTAGTTCTTGCGGTGGAAGACGCTGCGCGGCAGCACCTCGCAGCCGAGCGCCAGGGCGATGCGGGCGGCGTACTCGACGGCGCGCTGGTTGACCACCGGCAGCGCGCCCGGGTGCGCCAGGCAGACCGGGCAGGTGCGCGTGTTGGGCGGCTCGCCCTTGGTCACCGCGCAACCGCAGAACATCTTCGTCTCGGTGTCGAGCTCCACGTGGACCTCGAGGCCGATCACCGGCTGCCAGGCGCTCACGACCACGCCTCCTTGTGGGCGCCGCGGCCGGCGAACGTCGCCACCGCGTCGAAGCCGATCGCCTGCTCGAGCGCGTGCGCGGCCTGCAGGATGCGGTTCTCCGAGAACGCCGGCCCGATGAGCTGGAACCCGACCGGCAGGCCGTCGGCGAGGCCGCACGGGATCGAGATCGCCGGGATGCCGGCCAGGTTGACCGGCAGCGTGCAGATGTCGCTCATGTACATCGCCAGCGGGTCGTCGGTGCGCGAGCCGAGCGGGAAGGCCACGGTCGGCGAGGTCGGCGACACCAGCAGGTCGACCTGGTCGAAGGCGGTGGCGAAGTCGCGCCGCACCAGGGTCCGCACCTTCTGAGCCTGGCCATAATAGGCGTCGTAGTAGCCTGACGACAGGGCGTAGGTGCCGATCATGATGCGCCGCTTGACCTCGGGGCCGAAGCCCTCGCCGCGGGTGCGCTCGTACATCTCGATGAGGTCGCCGGCGTGCGGCGAGCGGTAGCCGTAGCGCACGCCGTCGAACCGGGCCAGGTTCGCGCTCGCCTCGGCCGGGGCGATGATGTAGTAGGCCGGCAGCGCGTACTCGGTGTGCGGCAGGCTGACCTCGGTCAGCGTGCCGCCGAGCCGCTCGATGAGGGCGGCCGTCTCGTCGAACCGGGCGCGGACGCCCGGTTCGATGCCGGCCGCCAGGTACTCCGTGGGCACGCCGAAGCGCACCCCGGTGAGGTCGGTGGCCGTCGGCAGCTCGACCTCGAACGGCAACTCCACGCTGGTCGAGTCGCTTGGGTCGCGGCCGACGATGTGGCGCAGCAGCAGGGCGCAATCGCCGACGCTGCGCGTGAGCGGCCCGATCTGGTCGAGCGAGCTGGCGAAGGCGATCAGGCCGAAGCGCGACACCGCGCCGTAGGTCGGCTTCATGCCGACGATGCCGCAGAGGGCCGCCGGCTGGCGGATCGAGCCGCCCGTGTCGGAGCCGAGCGCCCAGAGGGCCTCGCCGGCGGCGACGGCGGCGGCGGAGCCGCCCGAGGAGCCGCCGGGCACGGTGCGCAGGTCCCAGGGGTTGCGGGTGGCGCCGTAGGCGGAGTTCTCGGTCGACGAGCCCATGGCGAACTCGTCGAGGTTCGACTTGCCGAGCATGACCACGTGGTCGCCGAACAGGCGGGCGACGGCGCCGGCGGTATAGATAGGCTGGTAGCCGGCGAGGATCTTCGACCCCGCGGTGGTCACCACGCCCTCGGTCACCATGTTGTCCTTGACCGCCGTCGGCAGGCCGGCGAGGGCGCCGCGGGTGGCGCCCATCTCGCGGTCGATCTCGGTCGAGTAGCGGATCGCGTTGTCGGCGGTGACGAGCAGGTAGGCGTGCACATCGGGCTCGACGCGCTCGATCTGGTCGAGGTACAGCTTCGCCAGCTCGGAGGCGGCGATCTCGCCCTCGGTGAGCAGCCGCCGCGCCTCGCGCGCCGTCAGGCGCTGGGGGTGGAGCCCGAGGCTCACGCTCCCATCCTCGGCACGCGGAACATGTCGTCGCTCACGGCCGGCGCGTTCTTGAGCGACTCCTCGCGCGGCCAGCTCGAGCGCGGCTTGTCGGCGCGCACCACGTCGACCACGTCGAGCACGTGGGCGGTGGGCTCGACCGCCGCCAGATCGAGCTCGCCGATCTTGTCGATGTGGTCGAGGATCTTGGCCAGCTCGGCGGTCATCCGCTCGGCCTCTCCGGGCTCGAGGTAGAGGCGCGCGAGGCGCGCCACGTGGCGCACGTCGTCGTGTGAGATCATCGCGTCCTCCTGGCTGGCCGTCCCGCGGGGGGCCTGAAATGGTACCACAACGACGGGCGGCCCCGGCCGCTCTCTCGAGCCCGCCGGGGCCGCCCGTCGTGCGTGGTGTCAGAGTCAGGCGACCGGCGTCACCTTCGAAGCCTGCAGGCCCTTGTCGCTCTGCGTGACCTCGAACTCGACGACCTGACCCTGGTTCAGGGTCTTGTAGCCGTCGCAGTTGATCTCAGAGAAGTGGACGAAGAGGTCCTCGCCTTCCTCCCGCTCGATGAACCCGTACCCCTTCTCGTTGCTGAACCACTTCACCGTTCCTCGTGCCAACGCGTTCCCTCCTGCTGTGTGCCGTGAGACAGTGCTCCTCGGCACCCCCCGGCCGCGTGATCGTGCGGCGCGCTACAACGGCGCGACAGTACACCATGGGTTGAAGGGTGTAAATAGTAGGGGGGCGGCGGGGCATCGCCCCGCCGCCCTTCACCACTCCGTGACCGGCTTGTACCAGGTCCGGCTCTCGCCCCGCTCGGCGCGCCGCCGCCAGTTCTTCGTCTTGGGCTCGGCCTCGAGGCGGAACAGCAGCTGGTCGGCCTTGCTGGCGATCGTGGCCCGATGCAGGCGGTTGAGGGCCGGCACCGTGGCCGCCGCATCCTTGATGCGCTTCAGGTTGGTCGTCGCCGTGTGGTAGAAGCCCCAGTCGTCGCTGAGCAGCCGGGCGACGTAGCCGGCGTTGATCATCCCGCTCTCGCTGTCGCCGACCGGGGCGCAGACGAGCAGGAACATGGCGTCCTTCAGGTCCTTGTCGGTGATCTCCCAGATCTGCAGCTTCTGCAGCAGCAGGTCGGTCAGCGACGCGGCGTAGCGGTGGATCTCGAGGCGGCCGGTGAAGTCGACGCAGTGGTTCATGTCGAGCCGGTCGAAGAAGATGTTGACGATGGGCACGCGGCCGCCGTAGTAGAGGTGTCGCTCCTTGCCGAACATCATCATCAGCTCGAGCTCGGCCTGGTACCCGTGGTCCTGCATGAAGTCGACCATCGGCTGGCGCGCGCGACCGTAGGCCATGAGGTCGGCGTCGCTGAAGACGCGGTCGGGCAGGCGCTCCATGCGCCGGTAGAGCTCGGTCTGCTGCGGGAAGTGCAGGTGCAGCGCCACGGGGCCGAGCGCACGCAGTACCATCCCCTGCTTCTCGCCGTCGTCGATCAGCGAGCGCGCCTCCTCGATGAAGACCTCCGGCGGGGGATAGTCCTCGAGGGGGATCTGGTCGGGCAGCAAGAACCCGCTGTCGCTCACGCCCGCCCCCCCGTGTCGGCGAGGGCGCTCATTCGGGCGGGAGCTCCGTGTAGGTCGACGTGACCGCGGTCGCTCCGCCCCGCAGCCCCTTCCACACGAAGTACCACACGATGCCCAGCACCCAGGCCAGGATGAAGATCACCAGCGACGACAGCGTGAACGCCTCGCTGGCCTGCATCACGAACAGCATGAACAGGAGGATGCCGACGTACACCAGCGCGACGATGCCTCCCCACACGACGAGCGGCACGCCGGCGAAGCGCCAGGTGCGGTACGGCGAGTTCTGCCACACGGCACGGGCGCGGGGGCTGTACGGGAAGAAGATGGCCGCCAGGGCGGTCACCGCGAACACCGAGGTGATCTGCATGCCGGTCAGCGTGATGTTGCCCATCATGTCGCGGTAGACGAACGTGTAGAGGAAGATGAGCGCCTCGCCAAGTACGAGGCACAGCACGTGGTTCTTCAGCGGCGTGGCGTAGCGCGGGTCGATGTCGGTGAACCACTTGGGGCCCATGCGGTCCATGCCCCAGGCGAACAGGGTGCGCGGGAACGCGAGATACGAGAGCGCCACCCACCAGGCGCAGAAGGCGACGAACGCGATCCCGATCAACGCCCCGATCAGGCGGTTGCCGCCGGTCATGACCACGACGAGCCCGTACACGTGCGACGACCAGGGAAGAGCGTACCCCTGCAGGGCGGTCAGGCTCATGTCGTGGTTCTGCACGAACTGGTCGTACCAGGCCGCAGCCGAAAGGAACCGGAACCCGACCGAGTGGTACAGGCCGATGGCGATCCACATGATGAAGAAGAAGGGCACGAGGATCGCCCAGAGGTTCGCCCACAGCATGTTCCGTTCGGGCCGCTTGACCTCCCCGCCGATGAACGAGATCGAGTAGCCGTAGGCGAACAGCCACGACATGGCGAGCATCACCCCGAAGGTGTCGTGCCAGTTCCAGGTGCCGGGCAGCACGCTGCCGCTCTCGGCGATCTTCTGCGACACGGCCGAGAGGAAGCGGTCGTAGGTGAGCGCGCCGGGACCGCCCTTCGAGGCCAGCGCATCCCAGTGGTGCACGAACGTGGCGTGGGACGTGAACGTGAGCACGAGCCCCATGGCGGTCGCGCCGGCGAGCCCGAAGATCACGAACACGCGCTGGACGCGGGCGAAGATGCGGATGCCGAAGGCGACGGCGCAGAAGGCCGCCACGTTGATGACGCTGGCCAGCAGGAACATGGCGTACGGCTGGTTGACCCAGTCGGCCATCCCCGGCATGCCGAGGAACTCGAAGGTCATGCGCAGGCCGGGGCTGACGGCCAGCGGAGCCAGCGTGGCGATCCACAGCAGCCAGATCACCGCGTCGCCGAAGCTCTGGCCGATGCCGATCAGCGGGTGCAGCACACGCGAGTTGTAGATGTACTCGCCACCGCTGCGCGGCATGCTGCCGCCGAGGATCCCCCACGTGAGCGTGAAGCCGAACCCAGCCAGGATGACCGAGATGATGGCGGCGATGATCAGGTTGCCGCCGAGGAAGACGCTGAGGCCGAGGGTGACGGTGATCTGGATGCTGGGGACGAGGCCCTGGTTCATGAACCCGACGCCGAAGGCGTCGAACAGGCTCAGCCCGCGGACGAGGCCGCTGGCGCGGCGCGCGTACGCGAGGTGTTCGGGCACGTCAGCCTCCTCCCTGGGGCGCGGCGACAGCCGCGACCGGCTCGGCCGCCGGCCTCGACCGGCGGCTCACACGAGACTATATCGACAAGGGGGGAGGCGAAAGCAAGGCGGGGGCGGGGGCGCCTCGAGCGCCCCCGCCCCCGCCTCGTCAGTCCGCGCTCACCAGTCGGAGAAGCCGGTGTTGTACCAGAGCTTGTCGGTGCCCTTCTTGGCGCGCTTGTTCCAGCCCTTGGTCTTGGGCTCGGCCTCGATGCGCGCGAGGAAGAGGTCGCAGCGGTCCTTGACGTACTGCTTCTGCTCGGGCGTGAAGGCGTCGACCTTGTCGACGTGCTCCTTGACGCGGCCGAAGTTCGTCGTCGCCGTGTACCAGAAGCCCCAGTCGTCGCCGAACCGCTTGGCGATGTACGACTGGTTGATCTTCTTGTCGTCGTCGTCGCCCACGTCGGCGCACGTGAGCAGGTACTCGATGTCCTTGAGGTCCTTGTCGTTGATCTCCCAGATCTGCAGCTTCTGCAGCATGATGTCGGAGAGCGACACGGAGTACTCGTCGAGCCCGAGCCGGCCCTCGTAGTTGACCTCGTGGCAGTAGTCGAGCTTCTCGAAGAACACGTCGATCATCGGCACCTTGCCGCCGTAGTAGATGTGCCGCGTGCCGCCCGACGACATGAACGTCGGCAGGTCGCACTCATAGCCGATGCTCTCCATGAACTTGCGCATCTTGCCGGCCATCTTCTTGTACGCCGCGTAGTCGATGTCGGTGAAGTAGCGGTCGCCCAGGCGTTCGAGCCGGGCGTAGAGCTCGACCTGCTCAGGGAAGTAGTAGTGGAGCGCGAGCGGACCCATCACGCGCATCGTCACGCCGGCGGCGGTCGCCGCCTCGACGATGCGCTTGCCCTCGGCCAGGAAGACCTCGGGCCCGGGATACCGGTCGAGCGGGATGTCCTTCGGCAGGATGAACTCACTCATGATCGGCTCACCCCTGGGTGAAGACGTAGTCTTTGACCTTCTTCTTGTCGAGCATGACGATGACGCCCTTCAGGATGCCCTCGGAGTACTCGCTGCCGGGGTTGATGATGAGGGTGCGTCCCGCCTTCTGCGCGCCGCGCGACTCGTGGATGTGGCCGTGCAGGCCAAGCAGCGGCTGGTACTTCTCGATGACCTGCTTGGCCCCGAGGCTCCCGGCGTGGATCTTGTCCTCGGCCGCCATCTTGAGGTCGTCGTCGAGCTTCGGGCAGAGGTCGAGCGAGAAGCCGTACGGCGGCACGTGGAAGTTGAAGATCGCCGTCTCGTAGTCGGTGACCCGCTGCGCGAGCTCCTCGAGGTGGACGGTGAGCTCCTCCTCGGACTCCTCCCGCGGCGTGTCCCACGGCGTCGGGTTGCTGCGCGAGCACGAGACCATCTCGTGTCCGTCGATGTCGACGACGAGGTTGTCGCAGGGCTTGATGACCTTCATGCAGGAGATCATGTCGTCGATCTCCCACCAGTCGTCGTTGCCCGGGCAGATGTACATCTGGTGGCTCTTGCCGTCGAGGCGCTCGTCGGCCAGGTCGAGCCACTCCTGGATGCGCTTGTAGGCGCTGTGCTTGAAGAGCTTGTCGATCTCCTTGGGATCGGCCTTGGTGGCCTCGAACTCCTCGCGCGTCTGGTGGATCCAGTAGTAGCCGGCGTTCTCGATGACCTTCTTGACGTTGTCGAGCTCCTCCTGGGAATGCATCTCGGTGTAGTTGCCCATGAGGTGGCACTCCCAGCCGCCGCCGGGCAGGTCGACCAGGGGGATCATGACCTTGCCCAGCAGGTCGCCGTTGAGGATGGCGACGTCGATGCCGTAGATCGGCAGGGCGTTCAGGAACTTGCGGTAGCAGACGTTGGACCCGTGGATGTCGGTCACATAGAACAGCTTGATCATCTATCACGCTCCCGGTGATGCAGCGGGGGGCGGGGGCTTTCGTAGCCCCCGCCCCCCGCGGTCGTTTGTCAGGTCAGTCCGGCGGCAGCTCGCCGTAGGTGAGACTGACGTCGACACCCACCTGCTTGCTGCGGCCCTTCCAGTAGAAGAACCAGACGACGCCCGCGACCCAGGCGACGAGCATGGCCACGATCATCGGCCACGTCCAGTCGCCGCCGGCGGCAAGACCGCCTATGCTGCTCGGCGCCAGGCCGTACAGCAGGATGGCGAGGTAGATCAGGTTCACGGCGGCGCCCCAGACGATCACGGGCAAGCCGAGGAACCTCCACGTCTTGTACGGCGACGAGTCCCAGATGCCCTTGGCGCTCTTCATGTAGGGGAAGAGCAGGGCCGCGATGGCCGTGACCGCGAAGACCGACGTGATCTGCAGGCCGGTCAGGGCGATGTTGACGATCGTGTTGGGCCTGAACGCGTAGTAGACGAGCAGCAGCTCGCCGATGATGAAGGCCAGGAAGATGTTCTTGACCGGCGAGGCGAACCGCGGGTTGATGTCCGTGAACCACTTGGGGCCCATGCGGTCCATGCCCCACGCGAACATGATGCGCGGGAACGCCAGGTACGACAGGGTCACGAGCCAGATGGCGAAGGCGATGTACGACAGCGCCATGATCGCCATGATCAGCTTGGAGAACGCTCCCGTGCCGGTCATGATCGCGGCGAGGCCGATGAAGTTCGTGCCCCACGGCATGTTGACACCCGGGATCGTGGCGCCCCACCCGTTGATCGGGTCGGTCAGCGTCGACGCGCTCAGGAACTGGAAGCCCACGGCGTGGTACAGGGCGATCGAGAACCAGAGCATGAAGACGCAGGGGACCATGATCGAGAAGATGTTGGCCCAGATGATGCTCTTGTCGGGCCGCTTGACCTCGCCCGCGATGAACGAGATCGAGTACGCGTAGGCGTACAGCCACGACGCCGCCACGAGCAGGCCGATGGTGTCGTGCCAGGTCCAGGTGGTCGGGACCCCGGAGATCCCCGCCGCGCTGGCAGCGGTCGTCGCGAAGTTGGTGTAGTGGGCCGACGCCGCGGCCGAGGCACTGGTGGAGTTGGTGTCGATCCACGCGTTCCAGTGGGTGATGAAGCTGGCCCGCGAGGTGACGCTGATCACGATGCCGATGACCACGGCGCCGCCGAGGCCGAAGAACATGATGCCCTTCTGGGCCCGGGCGAAGAACTTCATGCCGAAGAGCACGAAGATGAAGGCGAGCGCGTTGAAGAGCGAGACGAAGATGAAGCGCTCGAAGGCGTTGTTCTCGAGCCAGGTCGGGTTGTAGCCCAGGAAGTTCGCCAGCATCATGCACCCCGGATCGATGATCAGGGGAGCCAGCGCGAACACCCAGATCATCCAGATCATGGCGTCGCCGAAGCTCTGGGCGATGCCGACGATCGGATGCAGGATGCGCGAGTTGTAGACGTACTCGCCGCCCGACCGCGGCATCGACCCGCCGAGGATGCCCCACACAAGGGGGAACCCGATGCCGGCCAGGATCACCGAGATGACGGTGGCGAGGATCAGGTTGCCGGCGAGGAAGGTGCTCAGACCGAGACTGATGAAGACCCACGCCCCCGGCGTGAGGCCCTGGTTCATGAAGCCGACCGCGAACGCATCGACCATAGAGAGTCCGCGAACGAGACCGCTTGCTTTCCGTGCATAGGCTAGCTCTTCAGCCACTATCGCCCCCTTGAGAGAGATCGGCCGCGGCGTGGAACCTCTCCCTGCCGCCGGCGGCCACCGTCACTGGTACCGGGTCCGCCCCTATCGTCCCCCTTTCTCACCGGCCGTCTCCGGGATACGCCATTGATAGACGTCCTTGAGCTTCCATGGGACCATCACCGTGCGCGTGCGGGTGACGCCCGGGACCTTGCCGATCACCTCGTCCACGAAGCGCAGCAGGTCTTCGGTGTCGCGAGCATACACCTGGACGCTCAGATCGCCGTCACCCAACGACCCTGCGACGTAGCTGACGCTCTCGAGGCCGACGATCTGCTCGGCCACGGCCTGGAGCATGCCGGGCGCGACCTCGATCATCACGTCGCCCATCACCTTGTAGCCGACGGCCTGGGGGTTGACGATGGCGGTGACGCGCACGACGCCGCTGCGGACCAGACGCTCGATGCGGTAGCGCACGGCCCGCTCGGACACGTGGCCGACCCGGCGAGTGATCTCGGCCGACGAGATGCGGCCGTCTTCGGACAGCAGCGCGACGATCTGGCGATCGATGGCGTCGAGACTGTGCGGCAAGCGGCACCCCCGTGTGCGTCACACTGGGAGTAGTCCACTCCTCTCGTCGGAAAATGTCAAACAGGGCTGATGACCCTTCCGAAACGGCATCATCAGACGCGTATTACTGTTGGAATAGGACATCCGAGACGTCGGCACGGCGGCCTGCTGGAGTCTCGGTTTTCTGGGGCTTTGCAGGGACAACGTGATACGGGGCGGGGAGTGCTGCGCACTCCCCGCCCCGTATCACGCGTCTAGTGCTCCAGGTCGCAGCGCAGGCAGCGCCCGGCCTCGCACCGCGCCTGCTGGTCGGTGATGTTGCAGACGACCTCGACGAAGCTCTTCACCCGCTGCGCGGGGTCGGCCCGCGGTGGCTGCACCCGCGGCGCGTCCTCGTCGCCCGCGTCGGCGCTGCGCGGCACCAGCCGCAGGCGCTCCATCTCGTCGAGAAGCTCCTGCCGCGGCGAGCGCCCCGTCAGCCGGCGCTCGATCGCGAACGCCGCGCGCTGGCCGTCGCCGATCGCCTCGACCAGGGTGGCCGGCCCGCGCACGGCGTCGCCGCCGGCGAACACCAGCGGGTTCGACGTGTGGGTGTCGTGCGGGTCGGCCGCCAGCGTGCCCCACCTCGTCGCCTCGATGCCGTCGCCGTTCATCCACGAGAGATCGACCGCCTGGCCGACGGCCGGGACGATGGTGTCGCAGTCGACGACGAACTCCGATCCGGCCCTCGGTACGGGCCGGCGGCGGCCGCTGTCGTCCGGTTCGCCGAGCTCCATGCGCAGGCACTCGAGCCCGCTCACGTGACCGCTCGGGTCGACGAGCACCCGCGTGGGGGCGACGAGGTACTCGAATGTCAGTCCCTCCTCGTCGCCCTCCAGCACCTCCCACTCGAAGGCCGGCATCTCGGCCTGCGAACGCCGGTACACCAGCGTCACGTCCCGGGCCACGCCCGCCATCTCCTGCAGGCGCAAGGCCGTGCGCGCGGCGTCCATCGCGACCGACCCGCCGCCCACGACGGCCACCTTGCGGCCGACCGTCGGGGCGTGGCCCATGTTCACGTCGCGCAGGAACTCGACGCCGGGAAGCACGCCCGCGGCGTCCTCCCCCTCGATCTCCAGCGGCTTGGTCTCATGCGCCCCGATGGCCAGGAAGACGGCTTCGTAGCCTTCCTGCGCCAGCGAGGCGATGGTGAAGTCGCGACCCAGGCGCTGCCCGGTGCGCAGCTCGACGCCGACGTCGACGATGGTCTGCACCTCGCGCGCCACCACGTCCTTGGGCATCCGGAAGTCGGGCAGGCCCACCTGCAGCATGCCGCCGGCCACGGGCAGGGCCTCGAACACGGTGACGGGGAACCCCGAGAGGGCGAGCTGGTAGGCGCACGAGAGTCCGCCCGGTCCCGAGCCCACGACGGCGACCTTCTTGGCCTGCGACCGGGCCACCGGCTTGACGACCTGCGACGAGGGGACCGTGTCGGCCATGAAGCGTTTGACGGCGGTCACCGAGACGGGGTCGTCGATCTCGGCCCGCTTGCACATCGCCTCGCACGGGTGATTGCAGACCCGTCCGCAGATGCTGGGGAAGGGGTTGCGCTCCATGTGGACGGCGACCGCCTCCTCGAACTGACCCGCGGCGACCAGTGCCAGGTAGCTGGGCGTGTCGACGCCGGCCGGACACGTGTGCATGCACGGCGCCTTGACGAGCTCCTCGCACTGACAGGCCGAGCATTTCCTCTCGAGGATGTGCTCCTCATATTCGTGGCGGAAGTACTTGAGCGTGGAGAGCACGGGGTTGGGCGCCGTCTGGCCGAGGCCACACAGGCTGGTCTCCTTGATCGTCAGGGCCAGGCGCTCGAGCCGGTCGATGTCCTCGAGCTCGCCTTCGCCGCGGGTGATGCGCTCGAGGATCTCGAGCATGCGCTTGGTGCCCAGGCGGCAGGGCACGCATTTGCCGCACGACTCGACCTGGGTGAAGTTCACGAAGAAGCGGGCGAAGTCGACCATGCAGGTGGTCTCGTCGGTCACGATGACGCCGCCGGAGCCCATGATGGCGCCGGCCTCCTTGAGCGAGTCGTAGTCGACCGGCAGGTCGAGGTGCCTCTCGCCCAGACAGCCGCCCGACGGCCCGCCCATCTGCACGGCCTTGAAGTGCCGGTTGCGCGTGATCCCGCCCCCGACGTCGAAGATCAGCTCGCGCAGGGTGATCCCCATGGGGACCTCGACGAGCCCGGTGTTCTTGAGCTTGCCGGCGAGCGAGAACACCTTCGTGCCCTTGCTGCCCTCGGTGCCCACCGAGGCGAACCAGTCGGCGCCGTGAAGCACGATCGGCGCCACGTTGGCCCACGTCTCGACGTTGTTGATGTTGGTCGGCTTGCCCCAGAGCCCCGAGACGGCCGGGAAGGGCGGCCGCGCCCGCGGCATGCCGCGCCGGCCCTCGATGCTGGCCATCAGCGCCGTCTCCTCGCCGCAGACGAAGGCGCCGGCGCCCTCTTTGACCTTGAGGTGGAAGCTGAAGCCGGAGCCGAGGATGTCGTCGCCGAGCAGGCCGAGCTCCTCCGCCTGGCCGATGGCGATGTGCAGGTGCTCGATCGCCACCGGATACTCCGCCCGGCAGTAGACGTAGCCGTCGCTGGCGCCCATCGCGTAGGCGCCGATCACCATGCCCTCGAGCACGGCGTGGGTGTCGCCTTCGAGCACCCCGCGGTCCATGAACGCACCCGGGTCGCCCTCGTCGGCGTTGCAGATCACGTACTTCGCGTCGCCCGGCTGCTCGGCGGTCAGCCGCCACTTGACGCCCGTCGGGAAGCCGCCGCCGCCGCGCCCGCGCAGCCCGCTCGCCGCCACCTCGTCGACGACGCCCGCCGGCGTCATCTCGCCGAGCGCCTTCGCCAGCGCCGCGTACCCGTCGCGAGCGATGAAGGCGTCGATGTCGGTCGGGTCGATCGTCCCGCAGTTACGCATCACGACCTGTCGCTGGCCGGCGAAGAACGGGATGAGGTCGAGCCCGGCGACGTGCTCGCCGGCGTCGTCGACGTAGGTGAGCCGCTCGACCACCTCGCCGCGCGTCAGCGTCTGCGCGACGATGTCGGGCACGTCGCCCGGCTCGACCATCTGGTAGAAGACGTTCTCGGGATCGCCGCCGGGGGTCTCGACCACGACCACGGGGCCGCGCGAGCAGAAGCCGCGGCAGCCCGTCTTGCGGATCTCGACGTCGTCCAGCCCGCGCTCGCGGACCTCGCGCAGGAGCGTGTCGAGGACGGCGGCCCCGCCCCCGGCCCGGCACCCGGTGTCGCCGCACACGTGGACGACACGGGCCGCTCGCGGGCGCGCGAGCAGGGCGTCGCGGTAGCCGGCGAGGGCGCGGAGCGAGTCGAGGCGAGGGCGCGCGAGGGCGGCCACGGCTACGCCTCTCCGCCCTCGCGCGCCCCGCCCCTCGACTCGCCGAGCACGGGGGCCACGCGAGAGCCCTTCATCTTGCCGAAGTACTGGCCGTCGACGGTCATCACCGGCGCGAACGAGCAGGCGCCGAGACACGCCACGGTCTCGAGCGTGAAGTCGAGGTCCGGCGTCGTCTCGCCCGGCTTGAGGGCCAGGTCCTTCATCACGGCCCGCAGCACCTCGTCGCCACCCTTGACGTGGCACGCCGTGCCCTGGCAGACGCACACCTTGTGGCGGCCGGACGGAGTGGTCGAGAACTGGGCGTAAAAGGTGATGACGCCGTAGATGCGCGACGTGGGGATACCGGTCAGCCGGGCGATACCGTCGACGACCGGCTCGGGCAGGTAGCCGTAGTGGTGCTGGACGCGCTGGAGGATGGGGATGAGGTCGCCGGCCGACGGCGTGCCGTCGCCGATCAGACCGGGGAGGGCCGCGAGGTCGAGCTCGGCGCCGTCCGGCGGGCGCTCGTCCTCGCGCTCCACGTTCACCGGCCGGCGTGGCATGCCGTCCTCCGGTGCTCGCTCTGGACCCGAACGCTCGGGCTCGCCGTCATCACGCTGCTCCGCCGTCCGTTCGCTGGCTCGCGTCATCAGTAAAGTGCGTTTAGGTAGTGCATTGCTTCACAGCAGGGTACACCCGACGGCGTCCGCCGCGCACCCGTGGCGCGAGCGGCACCGCGGATCCGCGCGCAGGTGCCCGTCGCTCACCCCGCGCCGCACTGCGCCTTGCACGCGGCCAGGGCGTTCTTGAGCAGGATCACGTTGGTCACCGGGCCGACGCCGCCGGGCACCGGGGTGACCTTGGCGGCGACCTCGCAGACGGCGTCGAAGTCGAGGCTGCCGACCTGCTTGCCGTCGACCCGGATCGTCGTCACGTCGACCACGACCGCGCCCGGCTTGACCATGTCCTTCTTGATCAGGTTCTGCACCGGCGCGGCGCAGATCAGCACGTCGGCCTCACGGCACGCCGCCGGCACGTCCTTGCTGAACACGTGGACCACCCGTACCGAGGCGTTCTTGTTCAGGCACAAGAGGGCGGCCGGCTTCCCGACGATGTTCGAGTGGTTGACGATGGTGACGTCGAGGCCCCTGTCCTTGCCCTCGTCGTCGACGTACATCAGGTCGACGCCCTCGCGGGCCAGGATCTCCATGCACGCCGACGGCGTCGCCGGGGCGAACAGGAAGTCGCCCAGCAGCACGTGACCGATGTTGGCCGGGTTCACGCAGTCGAGGTCCTTGAGGGGGTCGATCGCGTTGAAGACCTTGTTCTGGTCGATGCCCTCGGACATCGGCATGAGCGCCAGGATGCCGTGCACGGCGGGGTCGGCGTTGAGCCGGGCGATGAGGTCGAGGACCTCGGTCTCGGTCGTGCCGGCAGGCAGGACGTGGTTGAAGTAGGCGAAGCCCACGGTGCCGGTGTTCTTCTCGATCTGGCCGCGGTAGAACTGCGCGCCGCCGTCGTCGCCGACGAGGATGGTCGCCACGCCGGGCGTGACGCCCTGCGTGGCGAGCTTCCCGACCTCGGCGACGATCTCGGCGCGCACCTGCTCGGCGATCGCCTTGCCGTCGATGATCTGTGCTGTCATGGCGTTCCCTTCTGATCTCGCGAGCGTCGTCTGTCGCTCGGGCTAGAGCTTGGCGTTGGTGGTGGCCAGCACCTCGCTACGGAGGGCGGCGGCCTCGGCCTCGATGGAGGCGGTCTCGGCCGCCGCCGCGCGCACGTAGGCTTCGTCCCTGATCGAGCCGAGGTTGATCTTCACGTTGAGCGCGGCGCCGACCACGGCGGCCTCGCCGAGCAGGGCGCCGATGCCGGCGTCGGTGACGGCCGCCGGGTTGCCGAGCTCGGCCGCCGTCCTCGCCAGTCGGCAGACCTCGATCGCCACGCGACAGATCTCGAGCGGCACGTCGGCGGCGACCTTCAGGCCGGCCTGCACGGCGGCCGTCCGGGCGGCCTGCTGCTCGTCGGTGCCCTTGGGCAGCTTGTAGGCCTCGATCACCCCGTTGTAGGCGACCGTGTCGTCCTGCAGGAGCTGCTCGAGGCTGGCGCGGGCGGCGTCGGCCCGGCCGACCAGCTTGCGGACCTCCGGCTCGACGCCGGCGAACTTCTCCTTGCCGAGCGTCAGGTTGCAGACCATCGAGACGAGCGCGGCGCCCAGGGCGCCGGCACACGCCGAGACGCTGCCGCCGCCGGGCGCCGGTTTGCCCGACGCGGCGTCGTCGAGGTAGGTCTGCAGCGGCTCACGCGTGTAGAAGGTCGGTCCGTCACCCATGGTTCGCCTCCGCGGTCTCCGGAAGAGGCGGCGGGGCGGGGGCGCCTCGCGCCCCCGCCCGACTCCGCCCTAGAACAGGCCGATGATCTTGCCCGTCTCGACGTCGATGTCGACGTCGACGGCGGCCGGCCGCTTGGGCAGGCCGGGCATCGTGCGCATCTCGCCGAGCAGCGGGTACAGGTAGCCTGCCCCGGTCGCCGGCCGCACCTCGCGGATCGGCACGCGGAAGCCGCGCGGCCGGCCCTTGAGGTTGGGGTCGTGACTCAGCGAAAGGTGCGTCTTGGCCATGCAGAGCGGCAGCTTGTCGAGGCCCTGCTCGGTGAACCGCTTGATCTGCTCCTCGGCCGCCGGCGTGTAGTCGACGCCGTCGGCGCCGTAGACCCTGGTGGCGATCGTCTCGATCTTCTCCTTGATGGAGGCGTCGAGCGGATAGAGGAACTTGAAATCGCCGCCGCGGTCCGCCGCCGCCTTGACGACCTCGGCCGCCTCCTGGCCCCCGTCGCCGCCCAGCGCGTGGACGTTGATCGGGACGGCGTCCTCGGCGCCGGCGGCCACGGCCGCCTTGCGCACGATCTCGACCTCGGCGTCGCGGTCGAAGGCGAAGCGGTTGATCGTCACCACGACCGGGATGCCGAACAGCTTCATGTTCTCGACCTGCTTGGTCAGGTTCTCGCAGCCCTTCTCGAGGGCGGCGTTGTTCTCGGCCTTGAGCAGCTCGGGATCGACCGGCAGGCCGCCGTGCATCTTGAGGGCGCGCATCGTGCAGGTGATGACCACGGCGCTGGGCGCGAAGCCGCCGTAGCGGCAGATGATGTCCATGAACTTCTCGGAGCCGAGGTCGGCGGCGAAGCCGCTCTCGGTCACGAGGTAGTCGGCGAGCTTCAGGCCGACCTTGTCGGCGATGATCGAGTTGTTGCCCTGGGCGATGTTCGCGAACGGACCCGCGTGCACGAGGGCCGGGTTGCCTTCGAGCGTCTGCATGATGTTCGGCTTGAGCGCATCCTTGAGCAAGGCGGTCATCGCGCCGCCGGCGCCGATGTCGTCGGCCGTGAGCGGCTTGCCCTCGGTGCTGTAGCCGAAGGTGATGCGTCCCAGGCGCTCGCGCAGGTCCTTGAGCGACGTGGCCAGGCCGAGGATGGCCATGACCTCACTGGCCACGGTGATGTCGTAGCCGGTCTCGCGCGGCAGGCCGTTCAGGCGCCCGCCGAGGCCGACGACGATCTGCCGCAGGGCGCGGTCGTTCAGGTCGACGACGCGGCGCCACGAGATCGTCAGCGGATCGATCTTGAGCGCGTTGCCGTGCATCATGTGCGTCTCGACCATGGCGGCGAGCAGGTTGTTGGCGGTGCCGACGGCGTGGATGTCGCCGGTGAAGTGGAGGTTCAGGTCCTCCATCGGGATGAGCTGCGAGTAGCCGCCGCCGGCCGCGCCGCCCTTGATGCCGAAGACCGGGCCCAGAGAAGGTTCGCGCAGCGCCAGCATCGTCTGGTAGCCGATCGCGTTCATCGACTCGGCGAGGCCGATCGACGTGACCGTCTTGCCCTCGCCCAGCGGCGTCGGGGTGATGGCGGTCACGTTGATGATCTTGCCGTCGGGCTTGTCCTTGAGCCGCTTCAGCACGGCCATGTAGTCGATCTTGGCCTTGTACTTGCCGTAGAGCTCGAGCTCGTCGTCGAGGATCCCCGCCTTCCCGGCGATCGCCTGGATCGGCTGCATGGTGGCGGCCTGGGCGATGTCGATGTCGGAGGGGACCGGGGACTTGCGGGCGATCTTGGTGGGTGTCAACGCGTCCTCCTTGTACAGTCCACTGTCCGCGCGTCTCACTAAGTGGCGGAGGGCGGGCGCGTGCGGGCGCCGGGGTCCCTCCTGCGGGCCGGATTCTACAGGCGGGCCAAAGAGGGGGTCAAACCTGCGCAAACTTGGCGCGTCGCCCGAAAAACCGGGTGTTTGCAGGGAGAACGGCGGCCGCGAGGGCGCTCAGGCGGAGCCGGCGAGCGCCCTCGCGGCCGCCTCCGCCTCGCGGTAGACGTCGCGCAGCGGGCGCCCGGTGCGGGTGGCCACGGCGCGGCAGTCCTCGTACTCCGGCGCGGCCGTCACCAGCTCGCCGCCCAAAAAGCCCAGCCGCACGCGCACCGTGAGGCCGGCGACCTCCACCTTCTCGCGCCGCTCGTCGAGCAGCAGGCGCCGGACCGGGGTCACGCGCAGGCCGAAGGTGGAGGTGCCGGCGAAGACGATCTCCGCGGCCTGGCCGCGCCGCGCGGGCGCGACCAGAGTGTGCAACACCACGCCGGGCCGGCCCTTCTTCATCGTGACCGGCGTGAACCACACGTCGCGCGCGCCCGCCTTGCGCAGGCGCTCGGCGGTGTCGGCCAGCAGCTCGGGCGACAGGTCGTCGATCGTCGCCTCGAGGAGCTCGACCTCGTCCTCGGACCAGCCGCTCTCGGCCCCGGCCACGACGCCGGCCGCGGCGGCCGTGTCGATCAGGAAGGCGCGCAGCACGTTCGGCCGGCCGGCGAGCTCTCGCCGGCCGGCCCCCACGCCGGTCGCCAGCACACGGCCGGCGGGCAGCGGCCCGAACCCGTCGGCGAGCTCGGCCAGCAGGGCGGCGCCGGTCGGCGTGGTGAGCTCGCCGTCGGCATCGGACCCGCCGGCCGTCGGCAGGCCCTCGAGGAGGGCCACCACGGCCGGCGCCGGCACCGGCAGCTCGCCGTGGGCGGTGCTCACCGTGCCGCCGCCGAGCGCCGGCGGGGAGGCCACCACGCGAGCCGGCGCCAAGCGGCGCACGAGGGCCAGCACCGCCAGCAGGTCGACGGCCGTGTCGATGCCGGCCAGCTCGTGCAGGCGCTCCTCGTCGCCGCCGTGCACGGCCCGTTCGGCCGCCGCCATGCGCCCGGCGACGGCGATCACGCCGTCGCGCACATCACGGTCCAGCCGCGCGCCGCGCACCGCTTCGACGAGCTCGGCGAACGTCCCGAACCCGGAGCGCTCGTCGACCACGAACCGGTGCGCGCGCAGGCCGCCGGCCCGCACCTCGCGAAGGGTCACGACCGCCGGGTCGATGCCGGCGGCGGCCAGCGCCGGGGCCACGACCTCGGCGAGCGGGTCCTGCCCGGCCGCGGCGCTGGCGGCGCACAGCGCCGCCAGCGCCGCGGCCAGCATGTCGCCGCTCGCCCCGCTGGCGCACTCCAGGTACAGCGTGGCGCGGACGTCCACCGTCAGGCCTCGCTCCCCGCGGGGGATCCCCCGGCCGCCTCGAGACGCTCGCGCGCCGCCGCGATCTCGCGCTCGAGCGCGGCGTCGTCGACCGGCTCGGCCCAGCCCTCGCGCTCGGCGACGCGAGCCATGAAGTCAAGGTGGACGTCGCCGTCCTCGTCGGGCGCCGCGGCGATGCCGTACAGCCGCCGCAGCTCGGCCAGCGGCTCGGCGTGGTCCTCCACCTGCAGTCGCAGGAACGGGACCGCCGTCCTGTGCACGACGAGCAGCGCCGCCGACTGCCTGCCGCGAGCGTCGCCGCCGGCGGCCTGGCCGGCGTCGAGCACGCCCAGCAGCCGTTCGCCGAAGGGGCGGCCGGCGAGGTCGTGGAACGCCCGCTCCATGGCGGCGACGACCGCCTCGCCGGTGAGGATGTTGCCGGCCAGCGCGTAGTCGCGACCTCGCCGGCCGCCGCACCACGGGATGCAGCCCCCGCCGGTGAAGGTCGCGCTGCGCCCCAGGGCGTCGATCACGTTCACCTGTCGCCGCTCGGGTCGCGGGTCGCGGTCGAGCGCCGCCGCCAGCGCCGCTTCGGGGTCGAGCCCGGTGGCCAGGTGGTCGAGGATGGCGGGTCCGAGCGACGGGTTGACCAGCGACTGGGTGGCGACGGCGCCCACGCCCGCCCGCGCGAACGGGCACAGCATGCCGACCGAGAAGGCCTTCGACGTGACCGCGACGCCCAGCATCCCCGTCGCCTCGTCACGCGCGGCGATCGAGAAGGTCGCCAGCAGCCGCTCGCGCGCGGTATCGCCCGTACCTGTGTCGCCCGTCTTCATCTTCGTGGTCCCTCCTGCGGCAGGGAGCATCGTAGCACCGCCCGGGATAGAATCCCCTCATGAGGATCGCCCAGATCGCCCCGCCCTGGATCAGCGTGCCGCCGGCCGGCTACGGCGGCACCGAATGGGTCGTCAAGCACCTGTGCGACGGGCTGGTGGCGGCCGGTCACGAGGTCCACCTGTTCGCCACCGGCGACTCGCGCACGCCGGCCACCCTCCATGCCCTGTACCCGGAGCAGCTGCCGCACGTGATGGCGCTGCCGGGCGCGATGTCGGCCTACGAGGCGCGGCACGTGGTCGACGCGGTCGAGCAGATCCGGCGGCTCGACGTGGACGTGGTCCACGACCACTCGGGGTTCCAGCTCGTCGCCTACGACGAGTTCCTCGGCCTGCCGCCCGTGCTGCACACGGTCCACTGCGCCTTCGACGAGCACGCCTACCCCTTCTACGAGCGGTTCGCGCAGGCCGTCGCCTACGCGTCGATCAGCGATTTCCAGCGCACGCTGGGACCACCCGGTCTCGACTGGGCGGGGACGGTGTACAACGCCCTGCCGGTCGACGACTGGCCCTACCGCGAGGACAAGGACGGCTACTTGCTCGCCTTCGGCCGCGTCTGCGAGGCCAAGGGGTTCCACCTGGCGATCGACATCGCCGCCCGCACCGGTCGCCGCCTCGTGATGGCCGGCGTCGTCCAGGACTGGTACCGCGACTACTACGAGCAGCGTATCCGGCCCTTCGTCGACGGCGACCGCGTCGTCTTCGAGCAAGACGTCAGCGACGCCCGCAAGCGCGAGCTGTTCGCCGGTGCCGCCGGGTTCCTCTTCCCCATCCTGTGGCCCGAGCCGTTCGGCCTGGTGATGGTCGAGGCGATGGCCTCGGGCACGCCGGTGATCGCCCTGCGTAACGGCTCGGTCGACGAGGTCGTCGACGACGGGGTGACGGGATTCGTGTGCGACGGCGTCGACCAGCTGGTCGACGCCGTCGCGCGCCTCGACGAGATCGATCCAAAGGTCTGCCGGCGCACGGTCGAGGAGCGCTTCAGCGTGTCGGCGATGACGGCCGGCTACGAGGCTCTCTACCGCGGCCTGACCGGGTGACGTGAGGGCGGGCGGAGGAGCCCGCCTACTGTGCCGGCGGTGGAGGTTCCGGGATCCGCGGGATGACCGTCACGGCTGCATCCCATTCCGCTTCAGCTCGATGTCGGCGAACTGGGCGTCGACCCAGCGGTCGACGCCGTTGCGCTCGACGATCGCGCGGATGTTCTCGAGCCGCGCGCGCCGCTCGTCGGCCGGCATCGTCAGCGCCTTCTGGATGGCCCGCGCCTGCTCCTCGATGTCGAACGGGTTCACGGGCACGGCGAAGGCGCCGATCTCCTCGAAGGCGCCGGTGTTCTCCGACAGGATCAGCACGCCGTTGCGCTCGTTGGCCAGCGCGCCCTCCTTGGCCACCAGGTTCATGCCGTCGAAGGTGGCGTTGACCATCAGCGCGTCGTAGTGCTTGTAGGCGGCCAGGGTGGCGGCGAAGTTGTCCTGGATGCGCACGTCGATCGGCATCCAGTCGGTGTTGCCGTGGCGGGTGTTGATCTCGGCGATGGCGCGCATCACGCGGTCCCGGTACTCGACGTACTCCTCCACGTCCTCGCGCGACGGCTGCAGCAGCGCCAGGAACACGATCCTCTCCTTGAACCTGGGGTACAGCTGCAGGAACCGGTCGAAAGCGATGAACCCGCGGATGATGTTCTTGGACAGGTCGAGCCGGTCGACGCGCACGAGCAGGTACTTGCGCCGCTTCTCGAGCAGGCGCCGCTCCTCGGCGGCGACGCGCGGCGAGCCGAGGGCGTTCGACATGGTCGCCGGGTCGATCGACACGGGATAGGCGCGCACCCACACGCTGCGCCCGTCGAACCGCACCGACTTGGTGCGGTAGTCCACCTGCGCGTCGAGCACGTCGACGCAGCCCTGCAGGAAGTTGTCGACGTAGTGCTGGGTGTGGAAGGCGACGATGTCGTTGGCCAGCAGGCCGGTGAAGATCTGCTCGCGCAGCTCGCGCGGCAGCACGCGCCAGTAGTCGGACTGGGCCCACGGGATGTGGACGAACTGCTGCAGGAACGCCTTCGGCGCGGCGGCCCGCACGCGGGGGGCGGCGGCGTACAGGTGGTAGTCGTGCAACAGGACCACCTGTCCCTCGCCGCCCCCCGGGCCCAGCTCGTCGACGACCGCGTCGGCGAACAGCTGGTTGACCGGCAGATAGCCGAGGTTCCAGGCGTCGATCTCGTTCTGCGACACGTCGGGGTGACGGCCAAGGTCCCACAGGTAGTGCTGGATGAACCAGAGCATCGGGTTGGCCACGATGTTGTAGTAGCGGTCGTAGGCCTCGGGATCGGCGACGACGTAGCGCATGCGATACGCCTGGCCCTCGAGGTCGACCTCGACCGCCCGCCCCTCGGCGGCGAGGCGCTCCTCCTCGGGGCCGAACGCCATGGCGACCCAGACGCCGGGCCGGCGCGCGAGCATCGCGGTGAGCACCGTCACCAGGCCGCCGGCGCCGCGGGTCACGACCGGCTCGCCCGAGGTGTCGGCGTGGAACGACACCGGTCCGCGGTTGGCGGCCACGATCAGCTCCGGCCGGTCGTTGCGCATGTCACCCATCGTCTGCCCCCTCACCCCTTCAGGAGCTCGTTGAAGATCCGCAGATCGTCGCGCAGCAGGCGCGGCGTCAGGAAATGGCGGCGCACGTGCTCTTTACCCTGACGCGCGATGCCGCCCGCCCAGTCCGGCCGTTCCAGGATCTCCAGGCAGCGCCGGGCGCAGGCGTCGCTGGAGTCGACCAGGAACCCGGTGACGCCGTCCTCGATCTGGAGCGGGATGCCGCCGACGTCGCCGGCGACCACCGGCCGCGCCTTCCAGAGGCCCTCGCTGACCGTGAGACCGAATCCCTCGCGCGTCGACTTCTGGATGACCACGGCGGCGTGGGACTGGAACGCGTTGACCTCGACGCTGCCGATGTTGTCCTGGTTGGAAAGGACGAAGACGTCGGTATCGCCGCCGACGTAGTCGGTGAGCTTCTCGAGGTACTCCCAGCCTTCGGGGTCGTCCGAGGCCATCGAGCCGATCAGCGCCAGCTGCACCTCGGGGCGACTCGCCTTGACGGTGCGGTAGGCGTCCACGACCCCGAGCGGGTCCTTCCACGGGTCGAAGCGGGAGACCTGCAGCAGCAGGGGGCGGTCCACGTCGATGCCGAACTGGCGCACGATGTAGCGCGCGTCGTCGGGCACCAGGGTCATGTTCTTGGGCGCCAGAGGGTCGATCGCCACCGGCACCACCTCGAGCGGCACCCCCAGGTCGGCCGGCGCGTACCGGGCCATCGTGTAGATGGCCCGGTCGTAGAGCCGGATGTACGGCAGGAGGTACTCGTAGAGGCCCGCGTCGGGGGTGGAGGTGTCGATGTGGCAGCGCCAGAGCCAGTGCGTGCCCCCGACGTCGCCCGCGGGCGCCCAGGCGCGCATGGCGCACGGCTGCGGGTCGTGGATCAGGACGAAGTCGTAGTGATGCGCGAGCCGCTCGGCGTTGCGCCGGTTCACCGTCTCGTAGAGCTCGCGGGCCGCCGCGTCGAGCTGCACGGGGGCGCCCTGCAGCCCGTTGTGGAAGTTCTTGGTGACGTTGAAGAAGTCGTTGTCGGCCGTCATGACCTGCCACTCGGCATGCAGGCCCACGTCGTTCATGAGCGGCACGAGGGTGTAGAGGATCTCGGCCACGCCGCCGCCGAACGAGGTGGCGTTGACGTGCAGCACGCGCTTGCCCGCCAGAGGGGCGGCGAGCTCCTCGATCTCCGCGTACAGGTCCTTGAGGATGATGCTCTTGTAGTCGGCGATGAACCTGCGGCCGACGTTGACGTCGCGCATCACGCCTCCAGCGGGGACACGGGCGGTGCGCCCGGCGGTGTCGTGGCCCTGCGCGCGTGCCGGCGGCCGCCGGTCACAGCACGTCGCGCGAGGGCGGCAGCAGGTCGCTCCGGCGCTCGGCCAGGCCGAGCCGGCGCAGCCGCACGCCCATCGCCTGCTCGCTGACCTCGAACCGGTCGGCCAGGCGGCGGGCGTCGGCCCCCTCCTCGAGCGCGGCCCGGCGCACCAGGTGCTCGGGCATCAGCAGCTCCGCCGCGAACAGGTCGGCTTCGCGCTCGAGACGCCGGCCGGCCATGTTGGTCTCGCCCCCGCGCTGGGGCGCCACCCGGTCGTGGCCGAGCACGAAGTGACCGATCTCGTGGGCGATCGTGAAGCGGCGGCGGCGCTCGTCGCCGCCGCCGCGCAGCTCGATCGCCTTGCCGTCGCCGAGCGGCACCAGCGCCGCCTCGGAGTGGAACGGCTCGCGCGCCTTCTCGACCAGCGACAGGTTCAGCACGTTGACGATCTCGCGCAGCCGTACGGGCGCCTCGTCCAACCCGGCGCTCTCGCGCAGGTCGTCGGCGGCACGAAGTATGGCGGCGTCGGTCGTGGGCATCGGGCGGTCTCCGTACGGTGGCCGGGGGCTGCTTCGGGCGACAATCCTACCATTCCCGTGCGGCCGCCGTTGGCACCGACCGCGGCGCCCCGCGACCCCCGAACCCGGGCGGCGGCCGCCGCGTCCCCATCCTGATATGAGGGCGCGTGCGCAGACAGGGCCGGGCGGCGGCCGATGCTATACTCGGGCGATGCCCGGCCCTGTCCGACACGCGCCCCGACGGCTGTTGATCGTCCTTGCCGTCGCCGGCATCGCCGCGCTCGGCGCGGCTCTCGCGCATCCCGGCGCCGCCGGCTCGTCCGCCTCGGGGGCCCGCGCGGTCGTCCTCTCGGCCGGCTCGAGCGACACGGGAGCCGTCAGCGTCGGCTCGGCCCGCGCGGACAACACGGCGTCGGCTTCCCCCTCCGCCCCCTCGTCCACCCTCAGCTTCGGCTCGGCTACCGCCACCGTCAGCTCGTTCGTGACCGGCTCCGTCCTGACCTCGGCCTCGAAGGCGACCGTCACCGGGGTCAGCCTGTTTGGGCGCGTCACCGCCACCAGCGTCGACGTGCAGGCAAAGGCCTCGGCCACGGCATCCGCCGTGGCCGCCAGCCTGCCGACGCTGACCGTCACCGGCCTGGCGGTCGACGGGGAAGCGGTCGATACCGGCACCAGCGTCCCTGTCGACGGACTCGGCACCCTCACCTCGCTCGCGGGCGCGCACGAAGCCAGCGGCTCGTCGAGCAGCGCCTCCGCCGTCGGCATCCGGCTCGTCCTCGACACCGCGACCGACGGCTACCCCGCCGGCACGGTGATCGAGGTCGGGAGCGTGTCGGCCGCGGCCGACCAGCCCACACTGCAGTCGCTCACCCACACCGCCACGCCGTCGGCTTCGCCGACCCGGCGGAGCCCCACGCCGACCCCGACGCCGTCGCACAGCATCACGCCGACGTACCAGCCTTCGCTGCCGCCGACCCAGACGTACCCGCCGATGCCGGCGCCGTCGCCGGCCTCGGCCGACGTGCTGGCGCGGTTCCCGGGGGCGGTCTTCCCCGTCGTCGGGCGCTGCTACTACAGCGACGACTTCGGCGGCTACCGCGCCGACATCCCCAGCCACAGCCACGAGGGCAACGATATCTTCGCGCCGGCCGGCGCCCCGGTGGTCGCTGTGCAGGACGGCACGGTGACCCTGAGCACCACCAGCATCGGGGGCAACAACGCCCACCTCACGACGGCCGCCGGCGACTACTTCTACTACGCCCACTTCTCGCGCTTCGCCGCCGGCCTGCAATCCGGCGCCCACGTCGTCGCCGGCCAGACCATCGGCTACGTGGGCACGACCGGCGACGCCCAGGGCACCTCGCCCCACTGCCACTTCGAGATCCACCCGGGCGGCGGCGCGGCCGTCGACCCGTACCCCTACCTCGAGGCGTGGCGGCTTGCCGGACACGTGATCACGACGGGCACCGACGAGAACGGGCAGACGGTCTCGGGCGGGTTCGACCCGAGCCTGCTGAGCCAGTATGGCGTGCCGGGCCAGGGCGCCGTCGCCTCGCCGGCGGCGCTGACCGACGCCGGCCTGGCCAAGGTCGCCGGCGCCCTCGGCGATCTCGACGCGACGCTGCAGGTCGGCGCCGGGCGCCCGCTGCCCCGCAGCGGCTCCTCCGGCGCCGGCGCCGTCGGCATGATCTTCGTGGTGCTGAACACGGCCGGCGCGGTGCTGCTCAAGCGCCTGCACGTCGCCGCCCTGCTGCTCTAGCCGCAGGCCCCTGGGCTGCGCGCCCGAGGAGCGACGGGAAGAGCGACCAGGCGGACGCACTCGGCCTGACAACGGTCGAAACGGAGGGATCTGGAGCGGGTGACCGGGCTCGAACCGGCGGTCTTCAGCTTGGGAAGCTGACGCGTTACCAGCTACGCTACACCCGCGCAGACCTCTAGATTACCCACTCGCGACGCCGAGCCGCAAGACGCCGCGCGGCGCGCGGACGCGGTCAGTCCTGCCGACTCTCCGCGTCGGCGAGGTCGATGCAGGCGGTCAGCGTCGCGTAGGCCCCCAGGTAGTCGCCGCCCTCGATCCGCACGCTGCGCGCGTCGACGCGCTCGACGCCCGGGCACGTCGCCGCGGCATCGCAGAAGTCGCTGCGGGTGAAGACGATGCGGATCGCGCTGTCGTGCCAGGGAGGCGCTGGGGGCGGCAGGGCCGCCCCCAGCGCCTCCTCGACCCCGCGCGCGATCCGTTCGCGGACGAGCGCCGCCGGCAGCAGCCGGGCGCTCGTGCGCGTCAGGCCCTGCTTGACGACCGCGACGGTCGCGCCGGGCAGCGCCTCGCGCGCCTCGGCCGCCAGCTTGTCGTCGCCCGAGACGAACGCCACCGGCACGCCGAAGGCGCCGGCCACGGCGGCGTTCAGGGCCAGTTCGCCGGCCTCGATCGCGTCGTCGACGCGCACGCGGAAGACGGTCGAGCTGAAGGTGTGGTCCAGGACCGCCGCGCGGGTGCCCGCCCGGGCGTGGTAGCCGACGAGCAGCGCGGCGTCGAAGCTCTCGTCGAGGCCCGACATCATCCCCAGGGGAGGCTGCAAGCCGCCGACCAGCGTGCACCCGGCGGGCAGACCCTCGGCGGAGAGGCCGGCGCCGGCGCCGTGGGCGTCGCAGACGACCACGGCGCCGGCGCCGGCCGCGACGCAGCCCTCGAGCGCGGCGTCGAGGTCGGCCCGCATCAGCGCACGGCCGTCGGCGTAGGCGGCTGCCCCGGCGCGGGTCTGCCCGGCAGAGACCACGCCGCCACAGCCCTCCATATCGATGCTGACGAAGACTTTCATGCCTGCCGCCCAGCCATCGGAGAGGCGATCGCGCCCCGGGGCCGGCCGCGCCTCAGACGCGGGGGACGAAGTAGCCCGGCTCCGAGACCTCGCCGATGCGGCGCGCGAGGGCGGCCACCAGCCGCGCCGCCGCCTCGAGGTCGGCCGTCGCGCAGACCTCGTTGGGCGAGTGCATGTAGCGGATCGCGACGCCGATGTTCATCGCCGCCGTGCCCACGCCGGCCGCCTGCAGGACGTCGTTGTCGGTCGACGTCTCCGACGGATAGGCCTTGACCTGCACCGGCACGCCCTCGGCCGCGGCGACCTCGAGCGCCAGCGCCAGGAGTCGCGGGTTGGTCGCGCCGCCACGAGCCAGCACGACGCCGGCCCCCAGGCTCAGCGCGCCGCCCGCCTTGCGCGGCTCGACCTCGGGCTGGTCGGTGGCGAAGTCCCCGTCGGCGACCAGCATCACGTCGGGCGCCAGCCGCCGGGCGCCGACCATGGCGCCGAGGAACCGGGTCTCCTCCTGCACCGTCGAGAGCGCCGTGAGCCTGGCCTTGCCGGGCTTGTCCGCGTAGAGACGCAGCGCCCTGAAGGCGACGTAGACACCGGTGCGGTCGTCCAGGCCCTGACAGGCCACGACGCCCGGCGACAGCTCGGCGAAGTTCGGTTCGAAGGTGATCGGGTCGCCGACGGCGATCCGCTCGAGGGCCGCGTCGCGGCCGGCCGCCCCGATGTCGATCCACTGCTCGTGGAGCGGCGGCGCCTGGTTGCGCTCGGCCTCGGGGATGACGTGCGTCGGCTTCTTGCCGACGACGCCGCGCACCGGTCCGCCCCGGCCGTGGACGACCAGGGCCCGGCCCGGGAGCAACAACGGGGCCACGCTGCCGATGGCGTCGAAGTAGACGAAGCCGCCGTCGTTGACCCAGGTGACCTGCAGCCCGATCTGGTCGACGTGGCCGGTGACCACGACCTGCGGCGCGCCGCCCGGGTTGACCTCGGCGACGACGTTGCCCACCACGTCGGTCTCGGGCGAAGCCACCGCGGCCGCGTAGCGGCGGACGACCTCCTGGGCGGGCTCCTCGAACCCGCTGGGGCCGGGCGCCGACAGCAGGTCGCGCAGGAACTCGAGGTCGACTGGCATGACGGCTCCTCCCTTTCCGACGGCGAGAGTCTATCACCCGGCTCCAGCGCCGGGACGCGGTCGACGGACACCGCGCCCGCCACCGGTTTATGCCAGCACATGATGGGTATCAGTCAGTTTTAGTGCGATAATACTTGCTTCGTTGCGATACCCAGCGGCAGGCCGGGCACGATCGAAGGGGGCGTGGCATGGAACAGATCAAACCGAAGTGGTTGAAGAGCACGAAGGGCGCTCCGTTCACCGGGATCGGCTCGCTCGAGGCGGACATCCTGGCGATCATCTGGGAGCGCCAGCGCGCCACGGTGCGCGACGTTTACGAAGTGCTGCGCGGGCAGCGCCAGATCGCCTACACGACCGTCATGACGGTCATGAACAACCTGGTCAAGAAGAACCTGCTGTCGCAGGACAAGTCGGCGATCGCCTACGTCTACACGCCGGCGATCCCCGGCAACGAGGTGGCCAGCACGATCCTCGACAGCGTGGTCCAGCGTCTGTTCCGGGGTCGCTCCAACGCCGCCATCTCGCACCTGCTCGGGCTCTCGGGCGAGCTCGACGCCACACAGACGGAGGAGCTCCGCAAGTACGCCCAGGAACACTTCGTGGCCTGAGCCTTCGCGGAGGTACGCGAGAAGGGGCGGCGGTGGCGCCACAGGCGCCACCGCCGCCCCTTCTCGCGTCCGTCTCACATGCTCTCCGGCGCCTCCACCCCGAGCAGGCCCAGCCCCGTGGCCAGGATCGTCCGGGTGGCCACGCACAGGTCGGTGCGCAGCGTGGCGACCGCCTCGTCGTCGGTCAGCACGCGGCAGTGCTTGTAGAACACGTGGAAGGTGGCCGCCAGCTCGCCGAGGTAGCCGTGCACGCGGTGGGGCTGGCGGCGCTCCACCGCCTCGAGCACGACCGCCGGGAAGCGCGTCAGCGCCGCGGTCAGCGTCTTCTCGTGCTCGTTGGGCACGACCGCCGAGACGTCGGCCCGCGGCCGCCCCCCGGCGCGTCCGTCCACGTTGCGCAGGATGCTGCAGATGCGGGCGTGCGCGTACTGGACGTAGTAGACGGGGTTCTTGGACGACTCCTCGACCGCCAGGTCGAGGTCGAGGTCGAGCGTCGAGTCGGGGCTGCGCCCGACCATGAAGAAGCGCACGGCGTCGACGCCGATGGCCTCGATCAGGTCGTCGACGGTGACGATGTCGCCGCGCCGCTTGGACATGCGCTTCGCCTCGCCGCTCTGCAGCAGGTTCACGAGCTGGCCGATGATCAGCTCCAGCCGGTCGGGGTCGTGCGGCGGCAGCGCCGTGAAGGCCGCCTTCATGCGCGGCACGTAGCCGTGGTGGTCGGCGCCCCAGATGTCGATCAGGTGCTCGAAGCCGCGGTCCAGCTTGTCGCGGTGGTAGGCGATGTCCGAGACGAAGTAGGTCGGGTCGCCGGTCTGGCGCACGAGGACCCGGTCCTTGTCGTCGCCGTAGTCGGTCGTCTTGAGCCAGACGGCGCCGTCGGCGTCGTAGAGGTGGCCCTCCCCGTCCATCTGGACCAGGGCCTTGCCGACCTCGCCGTGGAACCCGCGCCACTCGGCGTCGCCGCCCTCGTAGAGCGAGGCCTCGCTGGTCCACACGTCGAACGCCACGCGCAGCCGCTCGAGCGTGACGCGGAACAGCGCCAGCACCGCGTCGCGGCCCCAGAGCTTGATCTCGTCGACGGTGGCAGCCGGCAGGGCGCTCACGTCGGGAGCGGCCGCCTCGACGGCGGCGCGGTGGCGGTCGCCGACCTCGGCGACCAGCCGCGCCGCCAGGTCGGCCACGTAGTCGCCCAGGTAGCCGTCGGCCGGCACCGCCATGTCGACGCCGAGCTGCTGCGCGTAGCGCGCCGCCAGCGACTGCCCGAAGCGGAGGATCTGCGTGCCGTAGTCGTTCACGTAGAACTCGCGCGTCACGTCGTGGCCGGCGAACGACGCCAGGCGGCAGAGCGCGTCGCCGTAGGCCGCGTAGCGGGCGTGGCCGACGTGCAGCGGGCCGGTGGGGTTCACGCTCACGAACTCGATGTTCAGGCGGCGCCGGCGGTCGGGCGGGAGCACGTCCCGCCCGTACCCGGCGCCGCGCTCGACCATGGTGGCCACGGCGCCCAGGTACCAGGCCGGGCTGAGGTGCAGGTTGAGGAAGCCGGGGCCGGCGACCTCGTAGCGGGCGCACACGCCCGCTCCGTCGCCGGCCAGCCAGCGGCGGCCCAGCTCCTCGGCCAGGTCGCGGGGCTTGCGGCCGAGGCGGCCGGCCGCCGCCAGGGCCACGCTGGTCGAGAGATCGCCGAACTCGGGCCGGGCCGGCGCCGTCAGCTCGACGGGCGGCAGGGCTGCCGGCCCGGCCGCCGCCTCACCCGCCTGGGTCTCCACAGCCGCCTCGGCCGCGACGGCCTCGAGCGCACGCTGCAGCGAGCGCTCGAGTCCTGCCAGCTCGAAGAGCGTGTCGGTCACCGTCTCGTCCCTCTGGTCCGGCGCCCGGCCCCTGCCGGACGCGTCCTAGTGATGGTACCGCTCGTTGCGGGCGATCTTGCAGGCCCGGTAGAGCTGCTCGGCCAGCACCAGCCGCGCGAGCTGGTGCGGCAGGGTCAGCGGCGACAGCGACAGCCGCTCGCCGCAGGCCTCCTTGACCGCCGGCGCCAGTCCCAGCGAGCCGCCGATCACGAACGTGACCGGCGGCCGCTCGAGCCAGCCCTGCAGCCGCTTGGCGAACGTCTCGGAGTCGAACGCCCGTCCCGGCGCGTCGAGCGCGACCACCGTACCCCGGGCCGGCAGCGCCTCGAGCACCCGCCTGCCCTCGCCGCGCAGCACCTCCGCCGGCGTCCTGCCCTTGAGGCTGAGCTCACGCACCTCGCGCACCTCGAGCGTCACCATGCCGGCGAGCAGCCGGCGGTAGTGCTCGAAGGCCGGACGCAGGTGCGTGTCGAGCGTGCCCACGGCGAGGATGTCGATGCGCGGCGGCACGGGCGGCTACGCTACCACGCGGCCGCGGCGGGCGGCAACGGGGCGGGGGGCGGGGCCGTGCCGGCCCCGCCCCCCGCCCCGCCCCTCACTCGGCCGGCGGCGAGTAGAACCCGACGTTCCCCGCCCCCTTCGACTTGGCGATGTACATCGTCGTCGACGCCTTGGCCACGAGCTCCTCGACCAGGTTGCCGTCGTCGGGGAAGGTCGCCACGCCGGCGCTGGCGCTGAGCACGAAGGTGCGGCCGCCGACCTCGGTCGTCACCTCGCGCAGGGCCGCGAGGAGGCGCTCCAGCGCCACGTCGGCGCCGGCGTCGGCGGTCTCGGGCAGGACCAGCAGGAACTCGTCGGCGCCGTAGCGGCAGGTCAGGTCGCAGGTGCGCACCCGCGCCCGCAGCTCGTCGGCCCAGACCTTGAGCACGGCGTCGCCGGCCTCGAGCCCGCCGGTCTCGTTGACCGTCGCGAACCCGTCGATGTCGAGCATCACGAAGGCGACCTGGCGCTGGTAGCGGCGCGCCCGCGCCAGCTCGAGCGCGGCGTGCTCGCGGGTGTGGCGGAAGTTGTACATGCCGGTCAGCGGGTCGTGGGTCTGCGAGGTCGCCTGCTCGGTGACGAGGTTCAGGTTCTCGAGGGCGATCTCCGACTGCTCCGCCAGGCCGCCGAGCAGCCGGCGCTGGACCTCGCGCTGCGTGCCGTCCTCGGCGTACACGTAGCCGTCGTGCTCCGACAGGTAGGCCTCGAACTGGCACACGGTGTCGCCCAGGCCCCAGCACAGGGTCTCGCGGGTCAGCACCGGGCGTCCGGTCAGACGCTCGAGCACTCCGTCGATCAGGCCGCGCTCGAAGTCGCAGAGCGCGGCCCCCGTGGCCGGCAGGCGATAGCAGGTGATGCAGTGCGAGAGCTTGACCAGGACCTTCTCCTCGTCGACCTCGACCTCGAGCTCGCCGAGGTCCATCTGGGTGAACCAGTCCTTCAGGTCCTGGATCGACTGCAGCTCGAGGCCGCCGCTGAACTGCTTGGCGGCCATGTAGAGCACGGTGCCCGAGCAGCCGCCCAGCACCTGGGGCAGCAGGACCAGCTGGAGCAGCCGGAAGAGCGCGGGGCTGACGCACACCTCCTCGTCGCTGGCGTTCTGGATCTGGGAGGCGGTCGGGAGCGGCTGCGCGTCGGCCGGACGCGTGAGCTCGAGCAGGTTGCGCAAGGTCCGCGAGAACAGGTCGGCGAGCGCGAGGTCTTCGCGTGAACGGATGTCGGTCATGCCGTACCCACCCCCTGCCCCGCGCCCGCGGCTGCGGGGCTTCGATCGGAAGGGCCCCTCGGGGCCCTGCCCCCGGCCGGTATACTCTAGCGCATCATGCCCGTCCCCGGCCACGGCGCGCCCCGCGTGCCGGCAAGGAGTCCATGGACGAGACCCCGGCCCACCGCCTCAGCAAGCGCGAGCTGCGCGCCGAGGTCGGGCATGCGCGAGACCGGCTCGACGCCGCGGAGCGCTCCCGGGCCGACGCCGCGATCGTCGCCGCACTCCACCGGCTGCCCGAGATCGAGGCGGCGCGCATGGTGTTCTGCTTCGTCAGCTTCCGCAGCGAGGTCGACACCCTGCCGTTCATCGAGGACTGCCTGAGGGCCGGCAAGGCCGTGGCGGTGCCGCGCGTGCTCGGGCCCCGGCACATGGAGGCCTTCCTGGTGACGCCACCCGCCGACCGACCTGGTGACCGGCGCCTGGGGCATCCCCGAACCGCGCGAGTCGCTGCTGCGACTCGACCCCGAGCGGATCGACGCCTGCGTGCTGCCGGGGCTGGCGTTCGACACCGGCGGCGGGCGCATCGGCTACGGCGGCGGCTTCTACGACACCTACCTGCCGCGCCTGCACCACACCGTGCCCAGGATCGGGGTGGCGTTCGAGGTGCAGGTCGTCGACCACGTGCCGCGCGACGGGCACGACCACAGGGTCGACACGATCGTCACCGAGCGCCGGGTGATCCGGGTCGCCGAAGGCGAGTGAGGCGGGCGCGCGGGGCGCATCGCGCCCCGCGCGCCCGCCTTGAATGTGCCTGCTTTTGGCCGTACAGTTGAGTGCAAAGGGGGCTGGCCGGCCGCGCTGGCGGCGGTCCGCCGCGCACCAGAGCAGCGCTTCTGCGAAGCGCCCTACGAGCAAAGGAAGCGACTGGAATGCCAAGCATCGGCGCGCCCGAACTGATCATCATCCTGCTGATCGTCCTGGTGCTGTTCGGCGCCTCGCGGCTGCCCAAGCTCGGCCGCTCGATGGGTCAGGGCATCAAGGGCTTCAAGCAGGGGCTCGACGAAGGCGTCAAGGACGACGGCGACAAGGCGATCGACGAGGAGTCCGAGACGACCGACACGCCGGACGAGGCCGACGAGAGCGCCGACAAAAGCTGACCTCGCGCGCCGCGGATCGCGCGGCCGCCCGGACTCACACCTTCTCGATCAGACACACGGCCGTGGCGGCCACGCCTTCGCCGCGCCCCGTGAACCCCATCCCCTCGGTCGTGGTCGCCTTGACCCCGACGGCGGACGGCTCCACGCCGAGCGCCGCGGCCAGTGCGGCCGCCATCGCCGCGCGATGGGCCGCCAGCCGCGGCGCCTCGCAGACGATCACCAGGTCGACGTTGCCCACCCGCCAGCCCGCCTCTGCCAAGACGCCTGCGACCCGCTCGAGCAGCCCCACGCTGGAGGCGCCGGCGTAGGCCGCGTCGGTGTCGGGGAACAGCGCTCCGATGTCGCCCAGCCCGGCCGCCCCGAGCAGCGCGTCCATGACCGCGTGCGTCGCCACGTCGGCGTCGGAGTGGCCGGCCAGTCCCCGGTCGTGCGCGACGCGCACGCCGCCGAGCACGAGCGGGCGCCCAGGCACGAACCGGTGCGCGTCGAAGCCGATCCCGACTCTAGACGTCAGCTGCGATCTCCCAGGCGAGAAGGGCGCCGGCCAGCGGCAGGTCGGCCGGCGTCGTGATCTTGACGTTGGCCGGGATCGACGGCACGACCACGACCGAGAACCCGGCCTTCTCGAGGAGCGCGGCGTCGTCGGTCGCCGCGGCGGAACCGGCGCGCTCGTAGGCGGCGCGGAGGGCCGCAGCTCTGAAGAGCTGCGGCGTCTGCGCCGCCCACAGGTCGCGCCGGTCGATCGTGCGGCTGATGACGCCCTCGCCGCCGGCCCGCTTGAGCGTGTCGCCCACCGGCATCGCCGGGATCGCTCCGTCGTGCTCGGCCAGCGCCGCCAGGCAATCGAGGAAGATGTGGTGGCCGAACAGCGGGCGGGCGCCGTCGTGCACCCCGATCACCTCGGCGTCGCCGGGGATCGCCTCCAGGCCCGCCCGCACCGAGTCGGTGCGCTGGCGCCCGCCCTCGACCACGAGCACCGGCTTGGGAGAGTCGGCGCAGACGTCGAGATTGGCGAAGCGCACGGTGTGCGAGGGGTGCAGCACGACGACCACGCCGGCCACCTCGTCGAGCTCGATCAGCCGCCGCACCGAATGACAGAGGATGGGCTCGCCGACGAGCAGCAGGAACTGCTTCGACTCGCCTTCCGGCAGGCCCATCCTCCGGCTCTCGCCGGCGGCGGCCACGATCACCCACGCGCGTGGCCCGGCCGTCATCCTCTGCTCTCCCGGTCCATCGCCATCACCCTCTCTCTCTCGCGATCCGCGTGAAGATCATCTTCCCCGCCGGGTTCTGCAGCACGCTCATCACCTCGACGCCCACGGTGCTGCCGATCATCGGCTTGCCGTCCTCGATCACGACCATCGTCCCGTCATCGAGGTAGGCGACGCCCTGATCCGGCTCGCGGCCCTCCCGCAGCACCTTGACCTCGAGGTTCTCGCCCGGCAGGACGGCGGTCCTGACGGCGTTGGCCAGCTCGTTGATGTTGAGCACGCGCACGCCCTTGATCTCGGCGACCTTGGCCAGGTTGAAGTCGGTCGTGACCACGGCCGCCTTCATGTCCTGGCCCAGCCGGATCAGCTTGCTGTCGACCCCGGCCACGTCGTCGTAGTCGTCGTCGACGACCCTGACGCCGTCGGACACCGCCATCATGCGCTTGGCCAGGTCGAGGCCGCGCCGGCCGCGGATGCGCTTCTCGGGGTCGGCGGAGTCGGCCACCCGCTGCAGCTCGAGCAGGACGAAGTTCGGGATGACGAGGTCGCCGTCCAGGAACCCGGTCTCGACGATGTCGACGATGCGGCCGTCGATGATGACGCTGCTGTCGAGGAGGCGCGGCTCGGCCGGCGCGCGTGCGGCGGGGACCGCACCGGTGGGGTCGACGCCGACCAGGCGCAGGATCTCGACGTTGCGGCGAGCCGCGAAGTAGGTGAACAGGTACCCGCAGACGAGGAACAGCGGGATCAGCGCCCATTCGCCGTGCGGCAGCTGGATCACGGCCAGGCTGAACAGGGCGGCCACGCCGAGGCCGACGACGAGGCCGACCGTGCCGACCACGACCTCGGCGGTGGAGCGCCGCGCCAGGAACGCCTCGAGCCGGCGCATGAGGCGCACGACGGCGCGGCCGGTCACGCCGCCGAGCACGAAGCCGATGAGCCCGCCCAGGAGCGCCATCAGCACGTAGGCGGCGGCGGTGAACGAGTCGTTCAGGAACGAGAGGCGGTCGCCGTGCTGCAGCCACACGCCGACCTGGTAGCCGGCGAGCACGCCGAGCGTGGTGAACAGGAAGCGGACCGTCTCGACGAACACGGGATCGGCCGGTCGTCAGTCGGGCGCGAGCCTAGACGACTGGCGCGACCTGGACGGCGGGCTCTTCGCGGGCGGCGGCGGCGGCGGCGCCGTGCCCGACCTCGTCGAGGACCTCGTCGAGGAACGCGTTGGCGGCGTCCTCGTCGAGGTCGCGCGCGTACATGAGCTCGCTGGCGAGGATCTTCTTGGCCTTCGAGAACATCTGCTTCTCGCCGGTCGACAGCCCCTTGTCGCAGTGCCGGATGGCGAGGTTGCGGACCACCTCGGCCACCTCGAAGATGTCGCCGGTCTTGAGCTTGTCGCGGTTGTGCTTGTAGCGACGGCTCCAGTTCTTGGGCATCTTGGTGGGGTTGCCGCGCAGCACGGCCAGCACCTCGTCGACCACATCCGCCTCGACGACCTTCCGCAGCCCGGCGCGGTCCGCGTTGTCGACCGGGACCATGACCGTCATGTCGTTGTGCAGGATCTGGATGGTGAGGTACGAGCGGATCTGCCCGCGGACGTCCATGTCCTCGATCTTCATGATCTTGCCCGCGCCGTGGTGCGGGTAGACGACCTTATCGCCGACTCTGTACAAGATCAGCCACCTCCCGGTCGTTCCCTCGTCTGCGGTGGCGCCCCCCGGACCTGTTACCGGCGTGGAAGAGCCCGAGTCACTGCCTCGGCCAGCGAGCCGACCGGGCTGGCGGCGGAGAGGCCGCCCGCGCGATCCGCGTCGCCGCGGGGCATGTACACGGTGCCGAACCCTACCTTGGCCGCCTCGGCGACGCGTCTCGCCGCCTGGCCGGCCGCTCGTAGCTCGCCTGTGAGCCCGATCTCGCCGAAGACGGCGACCCCGGAAGCCAGCGGGATTCCACGGTCTGCCGAGGCGACGGCGAGGGCGACGGCCAAGTCGGCTGCGGGTTCTTCGATGCGCACCCCGCCGACTATGTTAACAAATATGTCGGCCGTTGCCAAAGTGAGCCCCGCGTGCCTCGAAAGCACCGCGACGATCATGGCGAGACGATTGCGGTCGAAGCCGGTGGCGACGCGCCGTGGCAGCGCCAGGTCGGTCGGGTTGACCAGGGCCTGGGCCTCGACCAGGAAGCAGCGGGTGCCCTCGACGGCCACGTGGACGCAGGACCCGGCGGCCCCCCGCTCCTCGAGGAACAGGGCCGACGGGTCGTCGACCGCGTGCAGGCCGTCGCCGTCCATCTCGAAGACGCCCAGCTCGTTGGTCGAGCCGAAGCGGTTCTTCGCCGCCCGGAGGGTGCGGAAGAACCGGTTGCGGTCGCCCTCGAACTGCAGCACGGTGTCGACCATGTGCTCGAGCACGCGGGGACCGGCGATCGACCCGTCCTTGGTGACGTGGCCGACGAGGAAGACGGCGGTGCCGAGCTGCTTGGCGAGCCGCTGGAAGGCGGCCGTGCACTCGCGCACCTGGCTGACGCTGCCCGGCGCCGAGGTGAGCTCGGCGTCGTAGAGCGTCTGGATCGAGTCGACGACCACCACGGCCGGGCGCGCGTTCTGCACGGCCGCCGCCACCGGCTCGAGCTCGGTCTCGGCCATCACGAGCACGTCGTCGGGCGAGGCGCAGATGCGCTCGGCCCGCATCTTGACCTGGGCGGCCGACTCCTCGCCGCAGACGAGCATGACCGGCCGCTCGCGCGACACGGCGTCGAGCACCTGCAGCAGGAGCGTGCTCTTGCCGATGCCCGGCTCGCCGCCGACCAGCACCAGCGAGCCCGGGACGATGCCGCCGCCGAGCACCAGGTCGAGCTCGTCGATGCCCGAGCTGAAGCGCTCGACCGCCGACGAGGTGACCTTGGAGAGAGGGACGGGGGCGGCGGTGGCCAAGCCACCGCCGCCCCCGTCCCGCAGCGGACGGCCGCGGCCGCGGCCCGCCTTGCCGGCGGCCGCGGCCGCGACGATCTCTTCGGTGAAGCTGTTCCAGGCGCCGCAGTCGGGGCAATGGCCCAGCCAGCGAGCCTCCTGGTGGCCGCACTGGCCGCAGGTGTAGACGGTCTGGCGCTTGACCACGCCGGGCTGCCCGGCCCTGCTAGCTCTCGCCGGGGATCTCGGCCAGCGACTGCGACGAGTCGCCCTCGAGCGCCGACGTGTCGCTCGAGGCGTCGGCCCCGAGGCCGACGATGCCGCCGGCGTCGATGCCCGCCAGCGGCAGGTCGTCGACGCCCACGATCTCTTCGCCGCCGACCACGACCACGGTGTCGTCGTCGCGCCGGTCGACGGTCACGACCGTGCCCGGCTCGAACTGCCGGGTGAGCATGGCGTCGGCCAGCTTGTCCTCGATGTGACGCTGGATCGCGCGCCGCAACGGCCGGGCCCCGAGTGTGGGGTCGTACCCCTTCTCGACCAGCAGGTCGGCGGCGGCGGGGGTCAGCTCGATCGTGACCTGGCGCTCCTTGACCTGGTCGTTCACGCGCTTCAGCAGCAGCGTCACGATCTCGCGGATCTCGTCGATGCTCAGCTTGTGGAAGACGATCACCTCGTCGACGCGGTTGAGGAACTCGGGCCGGAACACGCGCTTGAGCTCGCCGGTTATCTTGCTCTTCATGTCCTCGTAGCTGATGCCGGCCAGATCCGACTGGGCGAACCCCAGGGGCATGTTCTTGCTGATCATGCTGGCGCCGATGTTGCTCGTCATGATCACGATCGCGTTGCGGAAGTCGACCGTGCGCCCCTGCGAGTCGGTCAGGCGGCCGTCCTCGAGGATCTGCAGCAGGATGTTGAACACGTCGGGGTGCGCCTTCTCGATCTCGTCGAGCAGGATCACGCTGTACGGCTTGCGACGCACGATCTCGGTGAGCTGGCCGCCCTCCTCGTGGCCCACGTAGCCGGGCGGCGAGCCGACCAGGCGCGACACGGAGTGCTTCTCCATGTACTCGCTCATGTCGAGCTGCACCAGGTGGTCCTCGTCGCCGAACAGGTACTCGGCCAGCGTGCGCGCCAGCTCGGTCTTGCCCACGCCCGAGGGACCCAGGAAGATGAACGACCCCGCCGGCCGGCGCGGGTCCTTGAGACCCGAGCGCGAGCGCCGGATCGCCTTGGAGACGGCGTGCACCGCCACGTCCTGGCCGATCAGCCGCTTGTGCAGCTCGTCCTCCATCTTGAGGAGCTTCTTGGACTCGGCCTCGGTGAGCTTGAACACGGGGATGCCGGTCCACATGCTGACGATCTCGGCGATCTCGTCCTCGGCGATGCTGGCCCGCATGCCTTCTTCTGAGGTCTTCCACTGCTCTTCGAGCTCGAGCTTCTTGTGGCTGAGCTTGCGCTCCTTGTCGCGTAGGTTCGCGGCCTTCTCGAACTCCTGGGCCTCGATCGACGCCTCTTTTTCGGTGCGCACCGACGCGATCTCCTCTTCGAGCTCGCGGTAGCTGGGCGGCGCGGTCATCGTGCGGATGCGCATGCGGCTGGCCGCCTCGTCGATCAGGTCGATCGCCTTGTCGGGCAGGAAGCGGTCGGAGATGTAGCGGCTGGCCAGCGTGGCCGCCGCGTGCAGCGCCTCGTCGGTGATGGTGATGCGGTGGTGCGCCTCGTAGCGGTCGCGCAGGCCCTTGAGGATCTCCTCGGTCTGCTCCACGTCGGGCTCGGCGACCTTGATCTGCTGGAAACGGCGCTCGAGGGCGGCGTCGCGCTCGAGGTACTTGCGGTACTCGTCCATGGTCGTGGCGCCGATCGTCTGCAGCTCGCCCCGCGCCAGAGCCGGCTTGAGGATGCTGGCGGCGTCGATCGCGCCTTCGGCCGCCCCAGCGCCGACCAGGTTGTGCAGCTCATCGATGAACAGGATGATGTCGCCCTGCTCGCGGATCTCCTTCATGACCTTCTTGAGGCGCTCCTCGAACTCGCCGCGGTACTTGGAGCCCGCGACCAGCGCCGCCAGGTCGAGCGTGAAGACCTGCTTGCTCTTGAGCAGCTCGGGCACCTGGTTGCTCGCGATGCGCTGGGCGAAGCCCTCGACGACGGCCGTCTTGCCGACGCCGGGCTCGCCGATCAGCACCGGGTTGTTCTTGGTGCGCCGCGAGAGGATCTGCATGACCCGCTCGATCTCGATGTGGCGCCCGATGCAGGGGTCGAGCTTGCCCTCTTCGGCGAGCTTGGTGAGGTTGCGCCCGAACTGGTCGAGCATCTTGGGGTTCTTCTTGCCCTCGCCGCCGCCGGTCTGGCCACGCCGGGTGGGTCCCGACAGCGTGCGCATGACCTCGTTGCGGATCTTCTCGGGCTCGGCGTCGAGGTCGAGCAGGATGCGCGACGCGACGCCCTCGTCTTCGCGGATCAGGCCGAGCAGGATGTGCTCGGTGCCGATGTAGTTGTGGCCCAGCGACAGCGCCTCGCGCAGCGCCAGTTCGAGGACCTTCTTGGCCCTCGGCGTGAACGGGATCTGCCCGGTCGTGACCTCCTCGCCGGTGCCCACGATGCGGACGACCGCGGCGCGGACCTCTTCGGTGGAGATCTCGAGAGCGTCGAGCACCCGCGCGGCCACGCCTTCTTCTTCGCGCAGCAGGCCGAGCAGGAGGTGCTCGGTACCGATGTAGTTGTGCTTCAGCGACCGCGCCTCTTCCTGGGCCAGCACGACCACCTGACGCGCCCGTTCCGTGAAGCGTTCGAACATGGAGTCCTCCAAGCAGGTTACGCACGTATCGTACCCGATTCCCCGAAACTCGCGACCCGGCACCTCATATCGGCCGGTGGACGATGGACCTGAGGCACCAACGGCGGCGCGGACGGGGCCGGGGCCGGCGCGCGGGTTCAGGGGCCGGGGGCCGGCGCACGGTTCAGGCGCCGGCCGCCGGCCTCCCGTCCCCGTCCAGGAACGACCGCTGCCAGAGCTCGAGGCCCAGGAGGATCGAGAGCGCCAGCGTGTGGTCCTCCCCGGCCATGTGCTCGTCGAGGAGGCGGCGAACGCCGGCCTGGTCGACCTGCCCGCGGTCGAGCGTGCGCGGTTCGAGCAGCACGCCCTCGAGGAAGGCGCGCGACGGGCCGCGCAGCCACTCGGCCTTGCGGTCGCCGTAGCGGTTGAGGCGGTGGTAGGTGCCGTGCGCGAGCTTGAGGTAGCGGCGGGTGGCGGCGGTCTGCCGTTCCGACGGCGCCTCGCCGCCACCCGCCGCCCCGCCCGGCCCGCGGCCGCGCCGTTGCGCGACCCGCTCGCGCGCCTTGGCCACCTCGCGCAGGCCGCCGAGCAGGCGGGCGCTCGTGGTCAGCGACAAGCGGGTCGACACCCAGGGCACGCGCGCCAGACGCTCGTCCAGGAGCTCGATCAGCTGCAGGCGGATGCGGTCGTCGAGGCGCTCCTCCGGATTGCCGGCGAGGACCGCCTCGACCCAGCGGCGGCTGAAGTAGGGCGCGCGTGGCGACAGCCACAGGTCGGTCAGACCCAAGCCGCTGCCGCGCCACGCGCGCACCGGGCCGCCGACCAGGAAGATGTCGAGGCGGTCCACGCCGCACATCCCGCGTGAACGCGCGAGGTAGTCGGCCATGGCGTCGATCCCGGGCTGCCGCAGGCCCCCGGCCCGCGCGCCGAACGCCAGCGCCGCCTCGTGATCGGACATGCCCACGCGCGACATGCGGAGCATGAGCCAGGCGTCGAAGACCGGATTGTCGGGTCCCAGCAGCCTCCGGTCCGGCACCACGGTGCGCGCCTTGGAGTACCGGCGCCCGGCGCCCGAGCAGATGCCCGACAGGAAGTGGCCGTTCGGGAAGCCGGCCATCTGATAGCTCGTCGTGATCTCGGACGGCGGCAGATGGCACTCGGTCACCCAGACGGTCTCGGCGGCGTGCCGGGCGAGAGAGTCCGGCTCGAAGGGGATGGTCGTGTGCGGCAGCCCGACGGCCGCGGCGGCACGCACGGCGCAGCGGCAGTCGGGGTCGGTCGGCGGACCGAAGGTGAAGGGGTCGACGGCGGCGTCCCGGGGCAGTGCGGCCAGCAGAGTGCGGGTGTCGACGCCGCCGGTCAGCGGCAGGAGCGACGGACCTCCCGTGGCGGCCTCGGCCACGAGCTCGGTGATGGCCGCCCGCAAGCGTTCGAGGTAGGCGTCGTCGCGCAGGTCCTCGACCCCGATCCGGGAGCGCGGGTCCCAGTGCTCGACCACGCGCGCCTCGCCCCCCGTGACCTCGAGGTGTTCGCCCTGCGAGAGCGTGTCGACGCCGCGCAACAGGCCGCGGGCGAAGTCGTGACCCAGGGCCACCATGCACGAAAAGGCGCGCTCGTCGAGGACGGGCCTGAACCTGGGATCGGCGAGGAACGCCTTGGCCTCGCTCGCCAGGACGAGGTCGTCGCCGATCCGCGTCCAGTGCAGGAACCGCGCGCCGAACGGGTCGGTCCCGGCGAGGGTGACGCCGGCGACCGGGTCGTGGACCACGACCACGAACATGCCGTCGAGCCGCTCGAACAGCCCGGCGCCCCAGCGCGAGTAGGCGGCCAGGGCCAGCTCGGCCGGCGTGGCGCCGGGAGACAGGCCCAGCTCGCCGCCCAGGGAGGCCGCGTTGCCGATCTCGCCGGCGAGGGCGGCGTGGGCGCCGGCGGCGCCCACGCCGCCCTCGCCGGCCGGCGCCTCGGCGACCGACACCGTCCCGCGCCGGCCGCAGGTGCCGATCCAGCTACCCTCGAACCCGGTCTCGAGCGTCTCGAACGAGGCGCGATGGCGCAGCAGCTCGAGGCCCGCGCGAGCGCGCGCGGGAGCCTGTGGATCGGCCGACAACACGGCGACCAGCCCGCTCACCCGTCACCCCTCCTCGCAACGCCAACGCTGCGCCGGCGCCCCCGGAAACGGCGCCGCGCCCCTCGCGGCGTCGCGTCATGAATCCCGCAGTGATTGTACGTCATGGCGGGCCTGCTGAGGATGTCCTGTGAGGGCGGGGTGACGACGGTTGGCCGCCACGAGCCGGGGGAACAAGTTTTCGCGAGACCTCGATGCCAACGTCACAAAGGAGTCCCTTCGTGGTCGTCGCGTTCACCGTCGCCGCGGTCGCCGTCATCGCTTGGCTGGCGGTCGCCCTGACCGCTCTCGCGCTGTGCCGCGCCTCGGCATTGGCCGACCGCGACGCTCGCGGGTTGCTGGCGCGACAGGTGAGCGCCGAGAGTGGGCGTCGATCCGGAGTGTCCGCCCAGCCGGGCAGACGACACGCGGCCTAGGGTCGGCGGCGGCAAGGTCCGAGCCTCGCGGCGCGGCACCCCGCGGCCTACGTCAGCGCCTTCCTCACCCTCTCGAGCGCCTCGCCCAGGGCCGACCGCGGGCAGGCGAAGTTCAGCCGCAGGAACCCCGGCGCCCCGAAGTCGACCCCGTCGCTGAGGGCCACGCCCTCGGCCAGACAGGCGGCGATGGGATCGGGCGCGCGGCAGCCGCGCACGTCGAGCCACGCCAGGTAGGTGGCCTCGACGTGCGCCGTCGACGCCCCCGGCAGCTCCTCGGCGACCCAGCGGCCGACCAGGTCCCGGTTGCCGCGCAGGTAGTCGAGCAGCGCGGCGAGCCACGGGCCGCCCTCGCGGTACGCGGCCTCGGCGGCCGCTGCTCCGAAGGTGCCGGGGATCTCGAACTCCACGAGGCCTCGCCCCGGCGCCCGGAAGGCCCGGCGCAAGGCCGCGTCGGGCACCACGGCGAAGGCGAACTGGAGCCCGGGCAGGTTGAACGTCTTGCTCGGGGACATCAGGGTGACCGAGCGACCCGCGACGCCTGGGTCGACCAGCACGCTGGGCAGGTGCTCGACCGGGTCGAGGAGCAGGTCGCAGTGGATCTCGTCGGAGCAGAGCACGAGGTCGTGGCGGCGGCAGAACTCCGCGACCGCCGCGATCTCCTCCCGTGAATACGCCCGCCCCACCGGGTTGTGCGGGCTGCAGAAGATGAGGAGGCGCGTGTCGGGCGTGACCGCCGCCTCCATCTCGTCGAGGGGCAGCCGCCAGCGGCCGTCCTCCGCCCTGCTCGCCGGCACGGTCAGCAGCCGCCGCGACTGCGCCGGCGGCGCCCTGAGGATGGGCGGGTACATGGGCGAGACGGTCATGACCGTCTCGCCCTCCCCCGCGAACGCCTTGCAGCACAGGTTGAACCCGGCGGTCACGCCGGGCAGCCAGACGATCCAGTCCGGCTCGACCCGCCAGCCGTAGCGCTCCGCCAGGTGGTCGACGACCGCCTCGACCAGCGGCTCGGTGATGCGCGTGTAGCCGAACACGCCGTGCCGGGCCCGCGCCTCGAGCGCGGCCACGACCGGCGGCGGCGAGGCGAAGTCCATGTCGGCGACCCACAGGTTGAGCGTGCCCGGCGGGTACTTGTCCCACTTGTAGCTGCCGGTGCCGGCGCGGTCGATCGGGATGTCGAAGTCGAAGCCCGTCATCGGCGTGATGCTACCCGCTGGGGCCGCGCGGCACGAGCGGGCCGCCGCGGCGGGCGGCCGACGAAGCGGCCGCCGCCCGCCGCGGCGTCAGCTGCGCAGCTGCGGGAACAGGATCACGTCGCGGATCGACGGGCTGTCGGTGAGCACCATGACCAGCCGGTCGATGCCCATACCCATGCCGCCGGTAGGCGGCATGCCGTGCTCCATCGCCTCGAGGAAGTCCTCGTCGAGCTGGTGGGCCTCTTCGTCGCCGGCGTCGAAGGCGGCGAGCTGGTCGAGGAACCGCTGCCGCTGGTCGTCGGGGTCGTTGAGCTCGGAGAACGCGTTGGAGCTCTCCATGCCGCCGATGAACCCCTCGAAGCGCTCGACGAAGCGGGGGTCGTGCAGCGTCTTCTTGGCGAAGGGGCTGAGCTCGAGCGGGTACTCGGTGATGAACACCGGCTGGATCAGGGCGGGCTCGACCAGCGCGCTGAACAGCTCGTCGACCTGCGTACCCCAGGTGGGGGCCGGCGGGACGCGGTCGCCGAGCCCCTTCTCCGCGATGGCCGCCTGCAGGCCGGCGACGTCGCGCACCGCGTCGGCGCCGATGTCGATGCCGCTCGCGTCGAGCACGGCCTGGCGCATCGTGAGGCGCGGCCAGGGAGGCGTGAGGTCGATCTCGTGACCGCGGAAGTGGGTCACGAGACCGCCGGCCGCCTCGGCGGCCGCGGCGACCAGGCCCTCGACCATCGTCATCACGTGGTCGTAGTCCACGTAGGCCTCGTAGGTCTCGAGCATCGTGAACTCGGGGTTGTGCTTGAAGCTGATCCCCTCGTTGCGGAAGTCCTTGCCGATCTCGTAGACGCGGTCGATGCCGCCGACGATGAGCCGTTTGAGGTAGAGCTCGACGGCGATGCGCAGGTAGAGGTCGCGCTTGAGCTCGTTGTGGTGGGTCACGAAGGGGCGCGCCATGGCGCCGCCGTACAGGGGCTGCAGGATCGGTGTCTCGACCTCGACGAAGCCGCGCTCGTCGAGGAAGCGGCGGACGGCGGCGATGATGTGCGCCCGCTTGAGGAACACGTCGCGGACCTCGTCGTTGGCGATGAGGTCGAGGTAGCGGCGCCGGTAGCGCGTCTCGACGTCGGTCAGGCCGTGGAACTTCTCGGGCGGCTCGCGCAGCGTCTTGGTCAGCAGCCGACAGCCGGCGGGCCTCAGCGAGAGCTCGCCGCGCCGGGTGCGGGTCATCGTGCCCTCGGCGCCGACGATGTCGCCGACGTCGAGGTCGAGCAGGGCGGCGAAGGCGTCGGCGCCGAGGCCGTCGACCGTCGCGAACAGCTGCAGGCGGCCGCTGCCGTCCTTGATGGTCAGGAAGGCGAGCTTGCCGTGCTCGCGACGCGACAGGATGCGGCCGGCGACGCGGTGCACGTCGGGGGACTCCTCGCCGGGCTGCAGGCTCTCGTAGGCCTCGCGCAGCGCGCCGATCTCCTCGCGCCCCTCGTACTTGGTGGGAAAGGCGACGCCGCCGGCGGCGCGCAGGTCTTCGAGCTTGCGCCGCCGCTCGTCGTGCGGAGTGACCGGGTGGTCGGCGGCGTCCACGGCGGGCGAGCTGGCTCTAGGCCAGCTCGATGGCGATGATCTTGAACCTCGTCTCGCCCTTGGGGACGATGACCTTGACGACGTCGCCGGGCTTGGTGCCCATGATGGCGCGTCCGACCGGGGACTCGTTCGACAGCTTGTGATCGGTCGGGTCGGCCTCGGCCGAGCCGACGATCGAGTACTGGATCACGTCACCGCGCTTGACGTCCTGGATCGTGACCTTGGTGCCGACGCCGACGACGTCGGTCTTGACGTCCTTGGGGTCGATGACCACGGCGGAACGCAGCTTCTCCTCGAGGGCGAAGATGCGCTGCTCGACCATGGCCTGCTCGTTCTTGGCGTCGTCGTACTCCGAGTTCTCGCTGATGTCGCCGAAGTAGCGCGACTCCTTGATGCGCTCGGCCACCTCTTCACGCTTCTTGGTGGACAGGTACTCGACCTCGTCCTTCAAGCGGCGATAACCCTCGGGGGTCAGTGTGATCTCTCTGTCAGGCACGCGGTTTCCTTTCGGATCGGCAGAGCCCCTCTGCCCGAATGGCCCGACAGTATAGACCGTCCCCTACCGGATGCCAACCTGTTCGAGAGCGACGACGAGCGCCTCGAGGTCGGGCGCGCCCATGAGCGCGCGGGCCTCGGCGGCGTCGAGCGTGCCGCGGCGGCGGTAGCGCGGCCAGAAGCCGCGGAGGTGGCCGACGGCGCGCGGCCCGAGGTCGGCGACCGCGTCGGCCACGAAGCGGGCCAGCTCGGCCCGGCGCTCGTCGCGCGGCGGTGGCGGCGCGCCGGTCAGCAGCTCGGCGAAGACCCAGGGGCGGCCGAGGGCGGCGCGGGCGACCATGACGGCGGCGACGCCACCGTCGAGCAGCCCGCGCACGCGCTCGCGGCCGCTCCCGTCGGGCGTCACGTCGCCCGAGGCGAGCACCGGCACCGGCAGCTCGGCTGCCAGCGCCAGCGTGAGCGCGTGGTCGGCCGTGCCGCGGTAGAGCTGCGCGGCCGTGCGCGGGTGGATGCAGACCGCCGCGGCGCCGGCGGCGACGAGGCGGGGCGCCACGCGGCGCCCCGCCTCGTCGCCCTCGCGCAGCCCGCCGCGGATCTTGACCGTCACCGGCACCGTCCCGCCGACGGCCTCGACCACGGCGCGCACGCACTCGGCCGCCAGGTCGGGCGCGCCCAGCAGCGCGGCGCCGGCGCCCGTCTTCATCACCTTGCGCACCGGGCAGGCCATGTTCAGGTCGACGAGGGCGGCGCCGGCCTGCACGCAGGCCGGCGCCGCCCTCCCCAGCATGACGGGGTCGGCGCCGAACAGCTGGAACCCCACCGGCCGCTCGTCGTCGCCGCAGCGCAGGTAGTCGACCGTCCGCCGGTTGCCGTAGGCGATCCCGTGCGACGAGATCATCTCGGTGTACACGAGGCCGGCGCCCCAGCGACGCACGCCGCGCCGGAACGACTGGTCGCTGATCCCCGCCATCGGCGCCATGAAGAGGCGGCGGTCGAGCGTCAGCGAGCCGATCGAGAGGGGTCGCAGCAGCGCTGCCGCGAGCTCGTCGGGCGTCCCGGCGGGCGGCGGCGCCTCCGGCCCGGCGCCCGCCGCATCGTCGTCAGGCGTCGGCATCACCGCGACGACCGGCGACGCGACTCACCGCTCGTGCGGCGCCTGGCGCCGCAGCACGAGCTCGATGCCGCGCAGGGTGAGGAACTCGTCGACGTGGTCGATGCAGGCCGCGTGGCGCGCGATCATCGGGCCCAGCCCGCCGGTGGCGACGATCGTCGCCTGCGCGCCGAGCTCCTCGCGGATGGCGGCGACGATGCCCTCGACCTGCCCGGCGAACCCGTACACGGTGCCCGCCTGCAGGCTCTCGGTCGTCGACTTGCCGATCACGCGGTCGGGTTCGGTCAGGTCGACCTTGGTGAGCTTGGCGGCACGCGTGGTCAGGGCCTCCATCGAGACCTCGATGCCAGGCGCGATCACCCCGCCCAGGTAGTCGCCGGCGGCGGAGATGACGTCGAAGGTCGTGGCCGTGCCGAAGTCGACCACGACGCACGGCCCTCCGTAGCGGTCGAAGGCGGCCACCGCGTTGACGATACGGTCGGCGCCGACCTCGGCCGGGTTCTTCAGGTCGATGCGCATGCCGGTGCGGATGCCGGGTCCCACGACGAACGGCTCGATGCCCAGGTGCTTCTCGCACATGGCGACCCACTGCGAGGTCAGCCGCGGCACGACCGAGGCGATGGCGACCTCGTCGATGACGTCCGCGGGCCGCTGGTCGAGGAGCGCGAAGAAGCCCGCCAGCAGGCCGGCGATCTCGTCGCTCGTGCGGTGGCGCACGGTGGCGATGCGCCAGTCGTTCACGATCCGCTGGCCCTCGAGCAGCCCTATCGCCGTCTGCGTGTTGCCCACATCCACCGCCAGCAGCATCTACTCCACCACCAGACTGAGGTCGATCCAGACGGCGTTGGTCGTGAGCGCGCCGGCCGAGATGACGTCGGCCCCGGCCGCGGCGAAGGCGCGCACGTCGTCGATCGTCACGCCCCCGGAGACCTCGACCGTCGCCCGCCCGGCGACGCGCGCGACGGCGGCGCGGACCTGGTCCGGCTCCATGTTGTCGAGCAGGATCACGTTCGCGCCGGCGGCCAGCGCCTCGTCGAGCTGATCGAGGGTGTCGACCTCGACCTCGAGCCCGTGTGCGTGCTCGGCCGAGCCGCGCACCGCTTCGATGGCCCGGCGCACGCCGCCCGCGGCGGCGATGTGGTTGTCCTTGATCATGGCGCCGTCGAACAGGCCAAAGCGATGGGGACGGCCGCCGCCGTGGGCGATCGCGGCCTTCTCCAGGGCGCGCAGGCCGGGCGTGGTCTTGCGGGTGCCGGCGATGCGCGCCTTCGTGCCGGCCGTCTCGGCCACGTAGCGCGACGTGAGGGTCGCGACGCCGGACAGGCGCGAGAGCAGATTGAGGCCCGTGCGCTCGAGGGCCAGGATGCTCGCCAGACGGCCCTCGAGCGTGGTGATCGTCTGCTCTTCCTCGAAGGGCTCCCCGTCGCCGACAAGAAACTCGACGCGCAGGTCGGCGTCGACCAGGCGAGCCGCCTCCTCGAAAGCGAGCGTGCCCGAGAGCACCCCGTCCTGGCGCGCCTCGACACGCGCCCGTCCGGGCGCGTCGAAGGCGCGCCCCGTCAGGTCGCCGAAGCCGGCCAGGTCCTCGTCGAGGGCGGCGCGCGCCACCCGGCGCGCGGCCTCGCGCAGCGCGTACGGCGCGCTCATCGCACCCCCCGGTCGCTCTGGTACTCCGGCAGGCGCAGCGTGAGGTGGCGCTGCCAGTGGTAGTCGTCGCGCTCGACGAAGTCCTCGCGCACGTGCACGCCGCGCGACTCCTGGCGCAGCAGCGCCGTCTTGGTCACCTGGGTGGCGAGCGTGAGGATGTTCAGCAGCTCGTACTCGGGCGGTCCCGGCACGCCGAGGCGCAGCGACGAGTACGACGTCCGCAGCTCCTCGAGCGCGGCGAGCAGGTCGTCCTCACGCCGCACCATGCCGACCTTGTCCGACATCGTGCGGTTCACCCGGGCCCGCGTCGCCGCCACGTCGCTCGTATCGCCCCGCGTGTCGCCGGGCGCGGGAAGCTCGAGCTTGAGACGCCGCACGTCTTCGCCGAGGCCGCCGATGTAGCGGTCGAGGTGGCGCACCACGCGGTCGCCGAACACGAGTCCCTCGAGCAGCGAGTTCGAGGCCAGACGGTTGGCCCCGTGCACGCCGGTGCTGGCCACCTCGCCGGCCGCGTACAGGCCGGGGACCGTCGTGCGGCCCCACACGTCGGTCGCCACGCCCCCGATGAAGTAGTGCGCCACCGGCGCCACCGGGATCAGGTCGCGCGACATGTCGAGCCCGTGCTCGGCGAGCAGGGCCGTGACACGCGGGAAACGCCTGGCGAGCATGGCCGCGTCGAGGCCGGTGGCGTCGAGGTAGACGCACTCGGCCCCGTCGCGCTTCATCTCGGCCGTCATGGCGCGCACGACCACGTCGCGGGCGGCGAGCTCGGCCTTGGGGTCGACGCCGACCATGAAGCGCTCGCCTTGCGCGTTGCGCAGCAGGGCGCCTTCGCCGCGCAGCGCCTCGGTCACCAGCGGCGTCGGCGACGACCCGACGGCCAGGCCGGTGGGATGGAACTGCACGAACTCGAGGTCGCGGACCGAGGCGCCGGCCCGGTAGGCCATCGCCACGCCGTCGCCGGTGGCCACGGCCGGGTTGGTGGTGCGTTCGAAGACCTGGCCGGCGCCGCCGGTCGCGAGGATCGTCACCATCGCCAGGTTGAGGGTGGTCTCGCCGTCACGCAGGTTGACCGACAGGGCGCCGATGCAGCGGCCGTCGATCGTCAAGAGGTCGATGACGAACTCGTCCTCGTAGAGCTGCACGCGGCTGCCGACGCGGGCCGCCTCGGCGAGCGCGCTCGACACTTCGGCCCCGGTGGCGTCGCCGCCGGCGTGCAGCACCCGGCGCACCGAGTGCGCGCCCTCCTTGCCGAGCACGATCTCGCCGTTCTGGCGGTCGAAGCGCGGGCAGATGTCGATCAGCTCGCGCACGCGGTCGGGCCCCTCGTTCACCAGCACCCGCACGGCGTCGGGATCGCAGAGGCCGGCGCCGGCGTTGACCGTGTCCTGGAAGTGCAGCTCCGGAGAGTCGGACTCGCCCAGGGCGGCGGCGATGCCTCCCTGGGCGAGGAACGTGGTGGTGTCGTTCAGCGAGGCCTTGGTCAGCAGCCCGGTGTGCCAGCGGCGGGCGGCGGCGATGGCGGCCGTGAGGCCGGCGATGCCGCCGCCCAGCACGAGCACGTCGAACTGGCGCCGCAGCAGCGGCCGTTCGGGCAGGCTCGCGATGAAGGGGCGGGGACCGCCCTGCTGGATCTCGACCGTCACTCGTCCTCCGCTGCCTGGTAGAGTGCCACCCCCTGCTCGGGGGCGAGCCGCGCCGCGCCGGCCGCGACATCGAACTCCGGCATGCCACGGGCGTACGTCCACACCTCGGCGAGAGGGACGAGGACGAAGGCCCGCTGCCAGAGCCGGGGGTGCGGGAGCGTCAGCTCGGGGTCGTCCCGCTCCACACCTTCGAGCAGCAGTATATCGACATCGAGCGTGCGCGGGCCAAAGCGCACGCCGCGCTCGCGGCCGGCGGCGTCCTCGATCCCCTGGCAGGCCCGCAGCAGCGGCAACGGCTCGAGCGCCGTGTCGAGGCACACCACCTGGTTCAGGAAGCTCGGCTGGTCGGTCAGGTCCCGCGGGGCCGTCTCGTAGACGCGCGAGGCCGCGACCACGCTGGTCCCAGGCAGCGCCGCCAGGGCCTCGCGCGCGGCCGCGAGACGGCCGGCGCGGTCGCCCAGGTTGGAGCCCAGCGAGACGAAGGCGCGCCGTGCGACGGCGGCGTCGCCGGTCATCGCGAGTAGACGACCTCGGCGCAGGCGGCCGTCGCCGGCGCTCCGACCGGCGGCGACGGCTTGCGCACGGCCACGCTGAGGCGACGGAGGTCGCCGGCCGCCCAGAGGCGGTCGGCGACCTCCGTCGCCAGCCGCTCGATGAGCTTGTACTCGCGCTCGCCGGCGGTGACGGCGACCAGCTCGGCCACGGCCGCGTAGTCGACGGTCTGCGCCAGATCGTCGTCGCGGTAGTCGTGGGCGAGCGGCGAGAGGCGTACGTCGACCAGCAGCGTCTGCGCCTCTCGCCGCTCCTCGTCGGTCACGCCGCAGCGGCAGCGGACCTCGAGGCCCTCGAGGGCGATCGTCACGTCACGCGCGTGCTCGTCCACGTCTCCTCCGCTCATTGCCGGCGCCCCGTCCGAGCGCCGTCAGCCGCCATCCGGGCCGTCGCCGGCGGCCAGCACCGCCCGCGCCACGGTCAGCGCCTCCACGTTGGGCCGTACGTCGTGCACCCGGAACACGACGGCGCCGCGCGTCAGCCCGAGGACCGTCGTCGCCACCGTGCCGCTCACGCGCTCGCCCTCGGGCAGGCCCAGCGCCCCCAGGAACCGCTTGCGAGACGCCCCCAGCACCACCGGCCGCCCCAGCGCCGCGATGCGGTCGAGGTGACGCAGCAGGAGCAGGTTGTGCTCGAGCGTCTTGCCGAAGCCGATGCCGGGGTCGAGCAGCACCTGCTCCTCGCGGATACCCGCCGCCACGGCGGCCTCGAGCCGCTCTTCGAGGAAGGCCGTCACCTCGGCGACGACGTCGTCGTAGCGCGGGTCGTCCTGCATCGTGCGCGGCTCGCCCAGCATGTGCATCAGGCAGATCGGACAGCGGCGTTCGGCCACGAGGCCGGCCATCGCCGGGTCGCCGCGCAAGGCGGTGACGTCGTTGACCAAGCCGGCGCCGGCGTCGAGCGCCAGGCGCGCGACCTCGGCCTTGGTCGTGTCGATCGAGAGAAGCGGCGCGTGCGGAGCAAGCCCCTCGACGACCGGGAGCACCCGCTCGAGCTCCTCGTCGACGGGCACCGGCAGCGAGCCCGGGCGCGTCGATTCGCCTCCTACGTCGACGATCGCCGCGCCCTCGCCGACCAGCCGCAGCCCCTGCTCGACGGCGCGCGCCGGGTCGGCGTAGAGCCCGCCGTCCGAGAACGAATCTGGCGTCACGTTGACGATGCCCATGACACACGGCAGCTCGACCGGCAGGGTCCCGGGTGCGGCGGTCGGAGCGGTCACGGCGGTCCCCCTGGCTCCAGCGGCGTGGTCAGTGGCGGGCGTTGACCAGGGCGAAGACCTCGGCCCGGGTCGCGGCGTGCGACTCGACGATGCCGCGCACGGCGCTGGTCACGGTCTTCGAGCCCGGGCTGCGCACGCCGCGCATCGACATGCACAGGTGCTCGGCCTCGATCAGCACGAGCACGCCCATGGGCTTGAGGGTCTCCATCATCGCGTCGGCGACGGTCGAGGTGATGCGCTCCTGCAGCTGCGGGCGCGCGGCCACGGTCCGGACGACGCGCGCCATCTTGGACAGGCCCGCGATGCGGCCGGCCTTGCCCGGGATGTAGGCGACGTGGGCGAGGCCGGCGAAGGGCAGCAGGTGGTGCTCGCAGATCGAATAGAAGGCGATGTCCTTGACCAGCACCATCTCCTGGTGCTGGTCGCTGGGCATCGCCACCAGCAGCTCACGAGGATCGGCCGTCAGCCCGAAGTAGATCTCCTCGCACATGTCGGCCACGCGCCGCGGCGTGTCGATCAGCCCGGGCCGCTGCGGGTCCTCGCCTATCCCCTCGAGGTAAAGCCTGACACTCTCTTCGATCTTGGCGCGGTCCACGCGTCAGGTCGTCTCGGGCTTGAGCGGGTTGACCGGCGACGGCTGGCCGATCCGCGGCGGCTGGCGCACCGGCGTGGGCCGACCCTCACGCTCCTCCTCCTCGCGCTGCCGCTGCCGCTCGTCCTTCTCGCGGAAGACGTCTTCCTCCGACTGACCGTCGAGCAGCGCCTTGAACTCGTCGGACTCGATCGTCTCGCGGTGGATGAGGATCTTGGAGATGCCGTCGAGCTGCTCGCGGTGGCCGAGCAGGATGCCGCTCGCCCGCTGATGGGCCTCTTCGATGATGCGCCGGATCTCGGCGTCGATCTCGCGCGCGATCTCCTCGGAGTAATCGGGCTCGGAGCTCATCTCGCGCCCGAGGAACGGCATCGCGTGGTTGTGCCCGAGCACACGGGGCCCGAGCTTCTCGCTCATGCCCCAGCGCATGATCATCTGCTTGGCCGTCTCGGTCGCCTTCTCGAGGTCGTTGGCGGCGCCCGTCGTGATCTCGCCGAAGACGATCTCCTCGGCGGCGCGGCCGCCCAGCGTCATGGCCATGTTGTCGTTGATCTCGGCCATGGTGGTCAGGAACTTGTCCTCGCTGGGCAGCGAGATCGTGAAGCCGAGCGCCTGGCCGCGGCTCACCACCGAGATCTTGTGCACGTCGTCGGTGTTGGGCAGGAAGTGCCCGACGATGGCGTGGCCCATCTCGTGGTAGGCGGTGATCTCCTTCTCTTTCTCGCTGAGCAGGCGGCTCTTCTTCTCGGGCCCGGCGAGCACGCGCATGATGCCCTCTTCGAGCTCGAGCATGTCGATCTGCTTCTTGCCGTGCCGGGCCGCCAGCAGCGCCGCCTCGTTCACCAGGTTCGCGAGGTCGGCGCCGGTGAAGCCCGGCGTCTGCGCGGCCAGGACGTCGAGGTCGATGTGCTTGGCGATCGGCTTGCCGCGGGTGTGCACGTCGAGGATGGCCCGGCGGCCGGCGCGGTCGGGCCGGTCGACCACGATCTGGCGGTCGAAGCGGCCGGGGCGCAGCAGCGCGGGGTCGAGGATGTCGGGCCGGTTGGTGGCCGCGATCAGGATGATGTTGTCCTTCATCTCGAAGCCGTCCATCTCGACGAGCAGCTGGTTCAGGGTCTGCTCTCGCTCGTCGTGGCCGCCGCCGAGGCCGGCGCCGCGGTGACGACCGACGGCGTCGATCTCGTCCATGAAGATGATGCACGGAGAGTTCTGCTTGGCCTGGTCGAACAGGTCGCGCACGCGCGAGGCGCCCACGCCGACGAACATCTCGACGAAGTCCGAGCCCGAGATGCTGAAGAACGGCACGCCGGCCTCGCCGGCCACGGCGCGGGCCAGCAGCGTCTTGCCGGTGCCGGGTGGGCCGAACAGCAGCACGCCCTTGGGGATGCGGGCGCCGAGCTGCTGGAACTTCTTGGGGTTCTCGAGGAACTCCACGATCTCCTGGAGCTCCTCGACCGTCTCGTCGACGCCGGCCACGTCCTTGAACGTGACCTTGGGCGAGTCGACGCTGACGCGCTTGGCGCGGCTCTTGCCGAAGCTCATGACCTTGGAGCCGCCGCCCTGCATCTGGTTCATCATGAAGATCCAGAAGACGATGATCAGCACGAACGGCAGCAGCGAGAGCAGCGCGCCCCACCACGGCGAGCCCGGCGTCTTCGACTCGAAGTTCACGTTGGCGTACTTCTGGATGAGCTGCGTCGTGGTCGTCGTGTCGGGGTACTGCACCGTGTATGTCACTGCCTTGCCGCCGCCCTCGGGCGGGACCTGGGTGACCTGCAGCGTCTGGTCCTTGGTGTTCATCATGACCGACGCGACGCGGCCGTTCTGCAAGTCGTTGACGAAGCTCGCCGGGTCGGATTGCGTCATGACCGTGCCGATCGAGTGCGGCACCTTCGAGTACTGCGAGAGCACCCCGGTGATCAGCATCATGTCGTTCTGCGGCGCCGGCACAACGTATGGCGCGCCGCCGTTGGCCGGCGTGACCTCGGCGGCCAGCGTGTTGTAGTCGAGGACCACCGACTCCACCTTGCCGGCGGCGAGGTCGCTCTGCAGGGTGCCCAGCGGCTTGCCGGCGACGCTGGCCGAGTAGGCGTGCTTGACCTGGGTGGTCGTTCGGTGCCCGAGGGCCCAGTTGACCACCAGTGCGAGGACGATGACGACGACGATCGGGAAGATCGCGCTGCGGATGAATCTGCTCACTGCGACTCTCTTGTTCGAGGCCAGGGACCGGCGCGATGCGCTCGAGGCGGGCGCCTAACGCTAGCATACCCCCCCGATGGGGGCAAAGAACGCAGGCTCGCGAGAGCCTGCACGGGAGCGGCGGGGGCGCGCGGCTAGCGCGCCCCCGCCGCCCCCGCCAGCTCGGCGATCGCGTCGTCGCTCAGGGCGACGACCTCGCCCAGCGTGCGATAGTGCTCGGCCAGGTCCAGCCCGTAGCCGACGACGAACCTGTTGGGGATCTCGAAGCCCGTGTAGCGGCAGGCCAGGTCGATGCGCCGCCGCTCCGGCTTGGTGAGCAGCGTGCAGATCTCGAGCGACGCCGGCTTGCGGCTGCGCAGGTTCTTCAGCAGGTAGCTCAGGGTCAGGCCGGAGTCGATGATGTCCTCGACGATCAGCACGTGGCGTCCCTCGATCGGCTGGTCGAGGTCCTTGAGGATCCGCACGACGCCCGACGAGTCGGTCGCCGAGCCGTAGCTCGTGACGGCCATGAAGTCGAAGGTGACCGGGATGGTGATCGCCCGGGCGAGGTCGGCGAGGAAGAAGACGGCGCCCTTGAGGACCCCGACCAGCAGCAGGTCCTTGCCCTCGTAGTCTCTCGAGATGGCGGCGGCCATCTCGGCGACCTTCGCCTCGAGCTCGGCCGTCGACACGAGCGTCTCACCGATGCTGCTCACTGCTCCTCCTCGTAGACGTGCAGGGTGGCCGCCGTGGCGGCCGTCACCTTGGACTCTTCGCTCACGCGTCCCGGCAGGACCCAGGCGACGCGCCCGCCGCCCTCGGCCACGACGGCCGCGGCGCGGCGCCCGCGAGGCACCTTGGCCGCCGCCAGCAGGTCGCTCAGCAGGGCCGGCCGCTCCATCCCCAGCGGGCGCTGCCGGTCGCCGCGCCGCGGGTGGCGGAGCGTGAGCCCCTCGGGCGCCGTGGCGGCGTCGAGCCAGGCCTCGCCGGCCACCCGCTCCCAGGTCGCACCCGGGATGATATCCGCCCTAAAACGCCGGCCGCAGAACTCGACGGTCGCGCCGGGGCGCAGGCGGGCCGGCGGGCACTCGTCGTGCCCGCCGGCCCGCCTGCGCACCCACAGCGTGTCGTACTCGCGCACCGCCTCGAAGCCGCGGCCCACGGCCACTGCCCCGCTGCCCGCGGTGCCGGCCGCGAGGCGCCCGACGAGCGCCGTCAGACGGCGCTCGACCAGCGCCTCGCGGCCCAGCGCCCCGGCGAGCAGCCGCCGCACGCACAGCGTCCGCAGCGCCTCGGGTTCGCCGGCCAGGGCGGTCAGGTCGAGGCCTTCCTGGCCGTCCGGCGCTTCTCGGGCCACCCGCCCCCAGGCGTCGGCGACCGCGGCCTCGAGCACCTCGTGCTCGGCCGCCGCGGTCGCCGCCAGGTCGGCGATCGTCTCGCCCGCCCTGGGGTTGATGCGCGCCAGCACCGGCATCACCTCGTGGCGGATGAGGTTGCGCGCGTAGTCGGTGCCGGCGTTGCTCTCGTCGACGCCGTAGTCGATGCCGCACTCCGCGCAGTAGGCGCGGACCTCGCCGGCCCCGAGGCAGAGGAGCGGCCGCGCGAGGAGCCCCTCGCGCGGCCGCATCGCGCGCAGCGCCCCCGGCGAGGCGTACTTGGCCAGCCGGTAGACCACCGTCTCGGCCTGGTCGTCGCGGTTGTGGGCGGTGACGATCGCGTCGGCGACGCCGCGCGCCACCAGCGCCTCGGCCGCTTCGTAGCGGATCCGGCGCGCGGCGTCCTGGAACCCCGGCTTGGACGGCCGGCGCTCGAGCTCCACGACGTGGAGCTCCACGCCGGCCGCCCCGCACGCCTCCTCCACGATCCGGCGGTCGCGCGTCGAGGCCGGCCCGCGGGTGCGGTAGTCCACATGGAGCGCCACGAACGTGAGACCGAGCCCGAGCCGCCGGTCCGCACGCCGCGCCAGATCGAGGAGCGCCATCGAGTCGGCGCCGCCCGAGAGCAGCAGCAGCGCCCGTTCCCCCGGGCGCAGCACGGCGCCGTCGGCGACGAACGCCGTCACGCGCTGCCCGACTCCTCGCGCGATCCCTCTCACGGCCGTCCTCAGAACGTGAGCGTCCGGTCGCTGCGCCCGACCAGGGCGGCCAGGTGGTGGACCGTGCCGACGGCGACGCCGGCGACCAGGTCGCCGGCGGTGAGCCCCCTCGTCTGGCAGCACGTGCCGCAGGCGGTGACGATCACGCCGCGTCCCAGCAGCTCGCGCAGCATCGCCTCCAGCGAGGCGTGCGCCTCGCGCGGGTCCTGCCCGGCGCGAGCGACCTGCACGCCGTCGCCCAGCAGGAACAGCTCGACGAACTCGTCCTGCAGCGCGATCGCGCCGGCCAGGCGCAGGGCGTTGTACGGGGTCTCGGTGCCGTAGGGCGATGCGTTGACGATGAGTGCGGTAGCCAAGGCGTTCCCCCTGCCTCCGTGTGGCGATGCCACGATTCTACGCCGAGAGATGGATCCCGGAATCAAAGAGGGCGCCCGAACGGGCGCCCCGGAAGGCTTGGTAGCGGGGGCAGGATTCGAACCTGCGACCTTCGGGTTATGAGCCCGACGAGCTACCGGACTGCTCCACCCCGCGTCGTTCCCCAAAGGGGCTGACATTGTACAATCGCGCGCCTCGTTATGTAAAGCGCGGGCAGGATTCGCGCGCCTCGCGTCGCACACCCGGACAATGGGATGCTGACGGGGCCGTCAAGGCCCCGCGCCAGCGACCGATAACAGAGCCGGAGCCTCCAATGGAACCGATGCACGACAGGCGCGCACGCCGCGGCCTCACGGCCGCCGCGGCCGCGGCCCCGGCCGCGGCCGTCGTCGCGCTGCTGTGCGCGGCGCTCCTCCTCTGGCCGGGGCCGCCCTCCGCGGCCGCCTCCCCTACCGTCGTGGTCGGCGCCAACGCCTCGCTGGCCGACCTGCAGCGCGCCGCCGACAAGGTCCAGCGGCAGGTCGCCGCCCTCGACGACCAGATGGAGATCGTCGTCGAACGCTACGACCAGGCGCAGAGCCGCCTGGACGAAGCCGGCGGCGAGCTCTCGTCCGTGCGCCTCGAGCTGCAGCTGCGCGAAAGCGAGCTCGAGGCACAGCAGGAACTCCTCTCGCAGCGCCTCGTGTGGATGTACAAGTACGGCACCGACTCGCTGCTCGACAGCCTGCTCACGGCCGGCAGCCTCACGGCGGCCGAGAGCCAGGTCGAGTTCTTCGGCCGCCTGACACGGCAGGACGACGACCTGCGGTCGCGGTTCCTCACCCTGACCGAGCAGGTCCGCCAGCTCGAGGCCACGGCGGCGGCCAGGCGCGACGACCTCCAGCAGGCCGAGCAGAAGGTCGAGGAGATCAAGCAGGCCGTCGAGGACAAGCTCGCGCAGCGCCAATCCCTCCTCGACGGCCTCGACAAGCGAATCAAGGTCATCATCGAGCGCCGCGACTCCGCCGCGGCGCGGCTCGCGGCCCGGCTCGGACGCGAGGCCGGCCTCGACCTCACGAAGGTCGCCGGCACGCCGGTGCAGCTCGCCGTCGTGCGCGAGTCGCTCAAGTACCTCGGCATCCCGTACGTGTGGGGCGGGGCGACGCCCCAGCAGGGCTTCGACTGCTCGGGGCTCGTGCAGTACGTCTACGCCAGGTACGGCGTGCAGCTCGTCCACTTCGCCGCCACCCAGGCCACCCAGGGCACGCCGGTGCCGCTATCGCAGCTGCAGCCGGCCGACCTGCTGTTCTGGGGGAACCCCATCCACCACGTCGGGATCTACGCCGGCAACGGCCTGTTCGTGGAGGCGCCGCACACCGGGGACGTCGTCAAGGTCGCCTCGCTGGCCGGCTACGAGACGCCGAGCACGGCGTGCCGCTACGCGATCCAGCTCCGCTGACGGCGACCGTCCGCTCCACCGGGCGACCACCTGAGGCGATCCACCGTCCGGCACCGCGGAACGCGACGCCACGTGCCTCGACGGCGATGAAAGGGTAGACTGCCGCCATGACCGGGACCGTGCTCCTCGCCATCTTCATCGTCGTCGTCGTGGCGGTCGTGGCCGTGCTGGCCTGGCTGGGCCTTCGGGGCTGGCGGCTGTTCAAGACCGTGAACCGCGCGCAGGCCGAGCTGGTGCCGCTGGCCGACGGCCTCTCGCAGCGCGGCATGCTGGCCGGCGAGAAGGCCGAGCGGATCTCGGCCCGTTCCGTCGAGATGCAGCAGAGCATCGCCAGCCTGCAGGCCTCGATCCAGCGCTTCACGGTCCTCGTGCAGGCCTTCCAGGAGGCGAACGGCCGCTGGGGCAGCCTCAAGCGGCTGGTGCGCTAGCGGTACCAGGGCGAAGGGGCGGGGGCGAGGCCGTGCCGGCCTCGCCCCCGCCCCTTTCTCGTGCCGTCCCCGGCGCGCCGGCGGTGGCTTACGCCACCGGCGCGCCCCAGCCGCGCGCCGCATAGTAGTCGCGCAGCATGACGTCCATCTCGTCCTGGGTCAGCGTGAGCTGCTTCTCGTCGTCGGTCGCCCGCTCGGTGATCCAGGCGGGCAGCCGTTCGTGCGTGCCGGCCGTGAAGCCGCGCAACTCGTTGAAGCGGTGCGACTCGGTGACGATCCGGTTGGCGATCGCGCCCAGGTCGGCCTCGGTGTAGTCGGTGCCGAGCGCCGCGTTGACCACGCCGGTGATATACGGCCACGGCACCAGGTCGCGGTAGAAGCGGCAGTAGATCAGGGTGTCCATGATGACGAGGCGGTTCTCCCAGTCCACGTACATCGCCGCCTTGCCCTCGATCACCCGCGGGTCGCTGAAACCGGCGAGTTCGGCCTTGTAGAAGGTCCCGCGCAGGTGACAGGCGCCGCGCGACACCGTCGCGTACGCGAGGCCCATCCCCTTGAGCGAGCGGGGGTCGTAGCCGGCCGGCTCCATCCCCTTGACGTGGACGGCGACACCCTTGAGCTCGGGGATCGCCGCCTCGACGGCCAGCACGCCCCCGGCGAACAGGTCGCCGGTCGGCGTGTCACGGAGGCACATGTGCTCGAGGAACTCGGCCACGCCGTCGGCGTCGCCGAAGTCCAGCTTCTCGTCGATGAGCCCACGCAGCGACGCCTCGATCCCCAGGGCGGCCAGGTTGCCGCCGGTCATCGTGTCGATGCCCAGGCGGTCGCAGATGTCGTTCATGCGCATGATCTGGCCGAAGTCGACGATCTCGCAGAGCCCGCCGAAGCAGTAGATCGTCTCGTACTCGGGACCGTCGATCTCGAGGCCGGCCAGTGGGTGTCCCTCGGGCACCTTGCAGTGCTTGACGCACTGCATCATGCAGGGCGGGCAGGCCTCGTTCTTGACGAGGTACTTCTCCATCATCGTCTCGGCCGAGATCGGCTCGAAGTCGTCGAGGTGGCCCTTGCGCCAGTACCGCGTGGGGAAGCCGTTGACGCCGTTCAGCAGGCGCACCATCTGCACGGTGCCCTTGGCCCTGTAGGCGGCCACGCCGGGGTTGTCCTTGCCCTCGGCCGCCATTTGCTTGACCAGGGCCTTGAACTCGTCGGGGCGCGCGACCTCGACCGGCTTGTCGCCGTGGAACACGAGGCCCTTGAGCTTCTTGGAGCCGAACACGGCGCCGGGACCGCCGCGCCCCAGGCTGTGCCACTTGTTGTTCTCGACGCAGGCGAAGCGGACCAGGTTCTCGCCGGCTTGACCGATCACGCACGCCTGAGCCTTCGGCGCCTCGACGGCGTGCCTGGCGACGATCCTCTCCTCGGCCTCGTAGGTGTCGAGACCCCAGAGGTCGTCGGCGGGGTGGATCGTGGCGCCTTTGCCGGAGATCTCGAGGTAGACGGGGGAGTCGGCCGCCCCTTCGACGACCACCATCCTGTAGCCGGTCCTGGCGAACTGCGGCGTGACGTTCCCGCCCGAGGTGCATTCGCCGTAGCCGCCGGTGAGGGGGGAGAGGAAATGCACGCCATAGCGGTTGCCGCCGAACATCGTCGTGCCGCTGATCGGGCCCGTGACGAAGAAGAGCTTGTTCTGCGGGCTGAGCGGGTCGACCTCGGGGCCGACCTCCTCCAGAAGATAGTGGGTGCCGAGGCCCTTGCCCCCGATGTACTCGCGGATCAGCTCCGCCGGGATCGTCTCCTCGCTGACCTTCCGCGAGGACAGGTCGATCCGCAACAGGTCTCCCATTTTCCGCGTCCTTTCGTAGCCGGCGTTGATTCGCGTGGTCGGCCGGGGTCGGAGACGCACGGCGCCGGACGGCGCCGGGGCCCCTTCCCCTACCTCTAGGATTCACCAGGGCGGCGAAGCAAGCAAGCGGGCGGGTTTGGCCGACCGGGCCAAACCCGCCCACCCGTGCTTCGCCGCCGGGTCCGCGAGCCGCGCCTCGCTAGGCGAGCGCCTCCGCCAGCGGCGTGTACGGCAGCTTGTGGGCCTCTGCCACCGACGGGATCGTCAGCTTGCCGCGGTAGACGTTGACGCCCAGCGCCAGTTCGGGGACCTCTCTCGCGGCGGTCTCGAACCCGCGGGTGGCGATCGTCAGGCCGTAGGGCAGGGTGACGTTGGTCAGCGCCATCGTGGAGGTGCGCGCCACCGCGCCGGGCATGTTGGCGACGCAGTAGTGGACGATGCCCTCTTCGACGTACGTGGGCTCGGTGTGGGTCGTCGGGCGCGAGGTCTCGAAGCACCCGCCCTGGTCGATGGCCACGTCGACCACGACCGAGCCGGGCCGCATGGTCTTGAGCATGTACCGTCTCACCAGGTGCGGCGCCTGAGCGCCGCCCGGCAGGAGCACCGCGCCGACGACGAGGTCGGCGTGCTCGAGCTCCTCGGCGACGGCCGACTCGTTGGACATCACCGTCTCGACGCGGCCGCCGAAGATGTCGTCGAGATAGGCGAGCCGGTCGGCGACCTTGTCCAGGAGCACCACGCGGGCGCCCAGGCCGACGGCCATCTTGGCCGCGTTCACGCCGACCGTGCCGCCGCCGATGATCACCACCTTGCCGGGGGGCACGCCGGTCACGCCGCCGAGCAGTACGCCGGACCCGCCGTTGGCCTTCTGCAGCGCCGTGGCGCCGGCCTGGATCGCCAGCCGCCCGGCGACCTCGCTCATGGGGGCGAGCAGCGGGTGGCCCTTCGGCGTCTCGACCGTCTCGTAGGCCAGACCGCGGATGTCGGCCTTCAACATGGCCTCGGTCAGCTCGCGCGCGTAGTCGGCCGCCAGGTGCAGGTAGGTGTAGAGGATCTGGCCGGGCTTGAACCTGGGCCACTCGACGGGCAGCGGCTCCTTGACCTTGACGATCATGTCGGCCGCCGCGAAGACCTCGTCGACGGGGACGAGGCGGGCGCCGGCGGCGGCGTAGGCGTCGTCGGGGAACCCGGAGCCGACGCCGGCGCCCGCCTCGACGACCACCTCGTGGCCGGCCCGCACGAACTCGCGCACGCCGATCGGCGTGACCGCGACGCGATACTCCTCGTTCTTGATCTCCCTGGGAACGCCGATGATCATCGCAGGCTCCTCCTGATGACGTGGGCAAGAGAGGACCGGGTCCGGCAGCGGTGCCGGCGGGTCGTCACGGTTTGGCATTGTATCAGAGTATCGGCACTTTCAACGCTCACACCGCAAAGACGTCTGCAGACATACTTTGCGAAACGGAAAGTCTTACCTACTACCGTTGTTGGGCTGCTTCTCCCAGGCGTCGCGCATCGCCCGCGGCAGCGGCATCCACTTGTCGGCGGCCTTCATGACCACGAACATCTCGCTGGACTGCACGCCGCCGAGGGCCTGCAGCGAGATGTTGAGGAAGTCGTACAGCCCGCTCATCCCGTCGGCCGTGACGACCTCGGCGACGATGTCGTAACGGCCGGTGACGACGGCGGCCCAGTTGACCTCGTCGAGGGCGGCCAGACGCTCCACCATCTCCTCGAGGTTGAACTTGTCGAGCGTGAGGCCCACGAGCGCCGTCGTCGTGCCCCGCGTGTCGGCCGCGTTCAGCAGCCCGGCGACCTTGAGCACGCCTTCGGCGGTCAGCCGCCGCAGCCGCGAGCGGACGGTCGGCACCGAGACGCCGGTCCGCGCGGCGATCTCGGCCAGGGAGAGACGGCCGTCGTCGCTGAGGGTCGCGATGATGGCGCGATCGAGTACGTCGAGCCTGTCCATCCGACCGTCCTCCCTCCACCGCGCGGGACGCCGGGCGCCCCGCCCCCTCTGGTATCGTGTACCGGGTAGCATTACCTGCAGCGGAAGCGACGCAAGTCAAGGGAGTCGACGTGGGCGATCACCCCGTGCTGGTCCGTCCTGCGAGGCGGCAGCCATGAACCTCGCCGGCGCCCGTGTGCTGGTCGTCGGCGGCGCCCGCCACCTCGGTCGAGCGCTCGCGCTCGACCTGGCCCAGGCGGGCGCCGGCGTGGCCGTCACGTCGCGCGACACCGCCCAGGCGGCGGCCGCGGTGTCGGCGATCGAGTCCCTCGGGCGGCGAGGGGTCGCCGTCACCGGCGACGTTGCCACGCCGCCCGGCGCCCGCGCCCTCGTGACCGGCGCGGCCGACGCCCTCGGCGGACTCGACGCCGTCGTCTTCGCCGCCAGCGGCCCGTTCCGTCCACAGGCCCCCGAGGAGATCGCCGACGACACCTTCCGCGCCTCGTTCGCCGTCGTGACCGACGGCTTCTTCGCGGTCGCCGTGGCCGCCTACCGCCGGTTCGTCGCGCAGGCGGAGGCGGCGGCCGGCGGCGGCGAGGCTGGACGACCGGGCGACGCGGGTCAGGGCGACGACTCGGCCGGCCGCACGGCCGGCGTCGTCGTCGCCCTGACCGACGCGCTGGGCGCACGGCCGTCGGCCGCCTTCGCGGCGCACGGCGCCGCGAAGGCGGCCCAGATCATGCTGGTGCGCGAGTTGGCCAAGGCCTGGGGGCCGGCGGGCGTGCGCGTGTGCGGGGTCTCCCCCGGCCCGATCGACCTGCCCGACGACCCGCGGCGCGAGGCCTCGCTGCGCGCCGCGCAGCGCGGCCCCTCGCGCCGCCTCGTCGCGCCGCACGAGGTCGCCCTGGCGGTCCGGCTCTGCATCGAGGACGACGCGCTGACGGGGATCGACCTGCCGGTCGACGCGGGGTTCCGGCTGAGGTAGGGAGACGGCCGCCGCGGGCGGGCGCCCGCGGCGCGACGCACCGCGCGCGCCCGCCCGCTACGAGCTGCGCTGCGGCTGCTGGCGCTGCCGGCGGCCCGACTGCGCGATCAGCTCCCTGGCTTTCAGCGCCAGCCAGAACTCCATGCGGTCTTGCGAGCTGCCCAGGTCGCGCCCGGTGATCTCCTCGACCCGCTTCATGCGGTAGCGCAGCGTGTGGCGGTGCACGTACAGCCGCTCGGCCGCCTCGCCCCAGTGGCCGTTGGCCTCGAGGAAGCAGGCAAGGCTCTTGACCAGGTCGCTCGAGTTCTGCTCGTCGTAGTCGTGCAGCTTGCCCAGAACGCTGTCGTAGAAGACCTCGAGCGACAGCGTGTCCTGCAGCCCGAGCAGGAGCCCGTACGAGCCGAGGTCGTCGAAGCTGGCGATCACGCTGCCGGCGCCCTTGAGCTTGCGGATCTGGATCGCGTAGAGCGCCTCGTAGTAGCTCTGCCGCAGGTCGACGAGCGAGCGGTGCGGGCGGCCGATGCCGATCGACACGGTGATCTCGGGGATCATCGTCCCGATCGCCGCCTGCAGCTCGGCGCTCAGGGCGAGCACGTCGGGCGGGTCGGCCGCCAGCTGCAGCAGCACCACGACCGAGTCGCTGCGCGAGGCCGAGATGAACAGGGTGTCGCGCTGGGCGAGGAACTCGTCGACCGCCCAGTGCAGGCGCTCCTTGATGTCCTGGACCACCGTCTCCTGTTTGTCGTGCACGCCCTCGACGAACTGCTTGAACTCGTCGATGTCGACCAGCATGATCAGGTGCTCGGTCTCGGGCTCGAGACCGAAGAAGGCGAGCCGGCGGGCGATCTCCTCTTCGTAGAGGTCGCTGGCGATGAGCTCGTCGAAGAAGTCGCCGGCCAGCCGCTTCTCGGTCTCGGCGACGGCCTTCTTCTTGACCAGCTCGAGCGCCGTCACGGTGACCACGTGATGCAGGATGATGCGGTCGTAGTCGGAGAAGTCGCCCGCGTCCTTGGCCACGGCCAGGAAGGCGCCGATGCGGTGCGAGGCCACGACGGGGTAGACCTGCACGCTGCTGGCGAACCCGCGCCCGTCGACCGGGAAGGTGTCGCGGGAGGCGCGCTTGTCGGAGATCTGGCGCCACAGCTCGGCGATCATCTCGGACGGCACGCGGCGCCGGTGAGCAGCCTCGCAGAGCACCAGGCCGTGGAAGTCGAAGAGCACGGCCGAGCAGCCGACCAGCGCCGACAGGGTCGAGATGATGAACGGCAGGCCCTTCTCCTCGAGCACGAGCTTGGTCAGCTTCTCGTGCACGGCCAGGCTGCGTTGCAGCAGCGAGTACTGCTCGTTCACGATCTTCGACGCGACGGCCTCGGTGATGGCGATGAACGGCACGTTGTAGGGCACCTCGAAGAGGGGGAAGTCGTTGGCCGCCGCCAGCTCGACCATGCTGGCGGGCACGGCCTTGAAGCCGAAGCCGACGCCGAACCCGAGGCCGGAGAGGTTGGCGTCGATCAGGCGCTGGAGCATCCCCGTCTGCTCCTCTTCCTGGTTCACGAGGCCGAGGCCGGTCGTGAGGAGGAGCTCGCCGCCCTTGAGCCAGCGGGTGGGGTCGGACATCTCGGTGATGTGCACCCAGCGCACCTGGTTGCTCACGGCCTTGGCGCCGGCGAGCAGCTTGAGGTTGAGACCCGGGATCTCGAGGATGTCCTGGACCGTGATCATCGCGCCTCGACCTGCCTTCCTTGCATACGGAATCGCCGCCGGGTCTGCCTGAGCCCGTGCTCGCTTACTCTACACAATGTCCAAGTCATAGGCGAGTCAAGCCGCCGACATGGCCATCCGGTGGAGCGGCCCGGCCGTGTGGACCGACTGGCGCTTTACCCAGGCGGACGGGGGGCCGAGCCGTCAGTCCATCGAGAAGAGCTGGTACTCGGCCTCGCAGGGCGGCCCGGCCAGCACGCGGATCTGCCGCTCATCGAGGTCGCAGATGATGCTGCCCACGGTCATGCCTTGCTCGGCGATCGGCGCGGCGGCGTCGGGGTGGCCGCAGATGGTCTCGTCGGGGCCCGGCTCGTGGCAACGCAGGACGCGGGTCACCAACGCGATCGGGTCGTCGCCGCGGCCGAGGCCCTCGGCAAGCATGCTCTCGGCGGTCGCGAGCCGCACGCGCGACTCCTCCCACTGCGAGCCCTCGAACGCCGCCATGTCGGGAGAGACGTAGTGGTTCGTGTGCGCCATGAAGCCGCGCTCGGTGTGGTCCATGAAGGCGGAGGCGGTCGCCGAGGACTCGATGTCCCACAGGCGGCCGCCGGTGTCGGCGAAGAACTGGTTGGTGCCGCGCGCGCGGGCCTCGCAGAGGCCGTGCTCGCGCGCGGCCTCGAGGGTGGCGTCCTCCATGGTCGAGCGGCGCACGAAGCAGTTCGGTACGCCCAGGTGGTTGTCGGTCGAGCTGACGGAGTTGCTGAGGTTGCCGATGCCGTGGGAGTTGACCCCCACGATCGGCAGGTAGCAGGCGCCGGCGAACGCCAGCAGCCGGGTGCCGTCGGGCGCCGTCAGGTCGAACAGCACGTTGTTGGGCGCGTCGATCACGTACCAGTCCATGTTGTGGGCCACGATGTGCCGGCCCCCACTCACGACCGCCACGGCCGTGCAGCCGGGAGCGAGCAGCCGGTGTTCGCCGACGACCGGCTCGCCCGAGGTGAACTCCTCGCCGCAGTTGGGCACGAGCAGGTCCTCGAACGGCACGCCGGAGCCCTCGGCCATCCCGCGCAGCTCCTCGACGCATCGGGGTGTGTAGGCCTCGGCGTAGCGCAGGTAGGCGGCGGCCTGGCCCAGGGCTTCGCCCCAGGCCAGGCCGCCGCTCAGCGCCTCGAAGTTGTCGCGGAAGAAGGCGACCGACGCCTGGATCTGCTGCCGTGCCGCCTCGCCGACCTGACGGCCGATCTCGCGGTAGCTGCCCCCGGCCCGCACGTACACGAAGGGATACGGCATGTCAGCGCCTCCGCCGGCCGAGGATGCGGCGCAGATCGGGCCACTCGTCCAGGCCGACCTCCCGCGCCGCCGCGTCGATGCTGTCCGCCAGCGCGTCGACCGTCTCGTCCGCCAGCCCCACCGGCGGGCGAGTGAGAAGCTCCTCGACCCGTTCGCGGGCGGCGTCGACCATCCCGCGGCGACCGGTCCGCGCCCACTCCTCGGCGCCGCCGCGGAAGGCGAGGATGGGCGTCGCGAACTCGCGGCGGATGTAGCGCCGCGTGTGCTTGGTGGTGAGGAAGCCCTTGTCCGAGAGCACGCCCTCGGCCATCGCCTCGACGTCCAGGGCATCGGCGTCCCACGGCCGCGCCTCGACCGCGTAGAAGACGTCGTTCAGCACCTCGTCGTCGATCACCAGCGCCTCGAGCGAGGTGGCCGCGCCGGCCTGGATGTCGCCGACGCCGGAGAGCAGCCGCGGCCGGGCCATCACGCCGAGCAGCGCGTTCAGCGCGTGCTCGCAGCCGAACTGGGCGTCGGCGACGTGGCTGTCGGTGGTCGGCCCATAGCAGTCGCAGGCCATACCGTAGCGGCGCGCGAGGGCGACTGCGGCGATCGACGAGACGCCGGTCTCGGGCGTGCCCGACGTCAGCATGCCGGTGCGCGGGTCGACCGCCGACAGGCGAGGCCCGTAGTAGCACGGGGTGCCGGGGGCGACGACCTGGGTGAGGACCAGTCCCGCCAGCACCTCGGCGTTCTGCTGGGCGACGGCGGCCGCGATCGCCGCGGGAGCGGTGGTCGCGGCCGCCGGGCACGGCAGGATCTCGATGGCGAGGCCGCCGCCGCGGGCGGCGTCGATCAGGGCGTCGGTCACCTCGGCCCCCAGCAGCAGGGGGCTGACCGGCGAGAAGGCGAGGTCGAGGGGATACCGCCGGCCCTCGCCGTCGGCGCCGGTCACGGCGCGCGCCATCTCGAGCAGGTAGCGGCCCTGGAACGGGAACGAGACGCCGGGTCCGCCGACGTACTTGTCGGTCTCGAAGGCGACCATCGCATACGAGTACAGCGGCTCGAGCGGCGCCGGTACGTCGCCGGGCTGCACGAGCGAGCAGATCGTGTGCTGGTTGACGAGGTGGTGCATGACGCGCGAGAGGTCACCCTGGTCGGCGATGGTCGCGCGGCGGGCCTCGCCGGTCACGGCGTCGGCGATGTCGGCCGTGCCGCCCATGTTGTGCACGTAGGTCTGCGCCGGCTCGGGGTCGATCTCGAGCGAGCGCTCGGGAGCCCGGGCGACCAGCGTGTAGCGGGCCGTGTGCGCCGCCACGGCGTCGTCGACCAGTTGCCGGGGCACCGCCAGGCGGCCTTGCGGGCCGGTGACGCAGCCGGCCGCCTCCAGCTCCGCCCGCGCCCCGGATGACTCGACCCGCACTCCCACCCGCTCGAGGAGAGCGATCGACGCCTCGTGCATGGCCTCAATCGCCTCGGAGGGCCAGGGCCACGTCATACCGGCAGAGACGTTCACGCGCGCATCCCTAGACCTCGACCGGTCGCGGCCGGCGTCGTTTCATGCTGCCTCCCCAAGACGATCGACGAACCCCCTGGGCGAATCCAATCAGAAAACGAGGGGGGCCGCATCCTCACGGATGCGGCCCCCCCTCGAAGACTGCGCTCAGTCGCCGAGACGCAGGCAGGCCGCGTAGTGCGTGCCCCCAAGGTGCGTGTCGCCCGGCTCCTTCTCGCTGCAGATGTCCATCCGCTCGGGACACCGGGGATGGAAACGGCAGCCGGACGGCATGTTGGCCGGGTTCGGCGTCTCGCCCTTGAGGATCGTGCGCTGGCGGTTGGCGGTCGGGTCTGGGACCGGGATGACCGAGATCAGCGCCTTGGTGTACGGGTGCTGCGGGTTGGAGACGACTTCCTCGGTCTCGCCGATCTCGATGATCTTGCCGAGGTACATCACGGCGATGCGGTCCGAGATGACCCAGGCCAGGGAGAGGTCGTGGGTGATGAACAGGTAGGTGACCCCAAGGGTCTCCTTCTGCTGCACCATCAGCCTGAGGATGTCGTTCCGGATCGACACGTCGAGGCTGGCCACCGGCTCGTCGGCGATGATCACGTCGGGCCGCAGCACCGTCGCGCCGGCGATGCACACGCGCTGACGCTGGCCCCCGGAGAGCTCGTGTGGGTACCGGTAGAGGTACTCGCGGGCCGGCCGCAGGCCGGCGTTGTCGAGCGCCTCGACGACACGGTCTTCCTTCTCCTTCTCGCTCTGGGTCGCGTGGCTCACCTCGAGCGGCTCGGCGATGATGTCGAAGATCGTGTGCTTGGGGTTGATGGACTGGTAGGGGTCCTGGAAGATGATCTGCGCGTGGCGGCGGTACTCGTGGAACGCCGCGGTGGAGAACTTGCTGATCGGCATGCCCTTGTAGTACATCTCGCCACCGGTCGCTCCCTCGAGCCCCAGGATGGTGCGGCCGGTGGTCGTCTTGCCGCAGCCCGACTCGCCGACGAGGGCGAGGATCTCGCCGGGCGCTATGTCGAACGAGACCTTGTCGACCGCCTTGACCCAGCGCTTCTCGGTGCTGAGCATCGCCTTGAAGAAGCTCTGGCGCACCGGGAAGTACACCTCGAGCGCGTCGATGTTGAACAGCTTGCCCTCGGGGGTGACCGCGTTGAGCAGGTCCTTGCGGCTGACCTGGCCCGAGTGCTTCTTGCCGTTGCCGGCGGGGTTCACGACCGGTTCGGTCTGCACGTCGCTCATCATCCACCCACCTTGATGCAACGGACGAAGTGGCCCGGGCCGACCTCGACGAGCTGGCGTTCGCCGACGACGCAGTCCGGGATGCTCTCGGAGCAGCGCGGGTAGAACCGGCAGCCCGGCGGCGGCTTGAGCAGGTTCGGCGGGTCGCCGGGGATCGACGTCACCATCTCCCGCGTCTCGTGGATGTTGGGGAACGCGTGGATGAGCTGCTTGGTGTACGGGTGCTGGGCGTCGTTGAAGATGTCCTCGGTCGTGCCCGATTCCATGACGTTGCCCGCGTACATGATGACGCCCTTGTCGCACGTCTCGGCCATGACCGACAGGTCGTGGCTGATCAGGATGAACGACAGGTTCAGCTCGCGGCGCAGGCGCTCGATCAGCTCGAGGATCTGCGCCTGCACCATCACGTCGAGTGCCGTCGTCGGCTCGTCGCCGATGATCAGCTTGGGGTTGCAGGCCAGCGCCATCGCGATCATGGCGCGCTGACGCATGCCGCCCGACATCTCGTGCGGGAACTCGGTGATGCGCTTGGGGTTGATCCCCACGAGGTCGAAGAGCTCCTTCGCCCTGACCGTCGCCTTGTTCTCGCTCAGTCCCTCGTGGAGCATGATCGGCTCGGCGATCTGCTTGCCGACCTGCTGCACCGGGTTGAGGGCGTTCATTGCACCCTGGAAGATGATCGAGATCTCCTTCCAGCGGATCTTGCTCATGCCGAACTCGGTGCGCTTGACCAGGTTGCGGCCGTCGAACAGGACCTCGCCCGAGACGATGCGCCCGTTCTCGGGCAGGAGCTTGAGGATCGCCAGGGCGGCGGTCGTCTTGCCGCAGCCGGACTCGCCGGCCAGGCCGAGGCTCTTGCCCTCTTCGAGGACGAAGCTCACCCCGTCGACCGCCTTGACGTCGCCCTCGCGCAGCTTGAAGTACGCGGTCAGCTCGCGGACGTCGAGGAGGCCCTCGTGCTCGATCTTGCGTGCGGCCGCCTGGTCTGGAGCCGCTGTCTCAACCGTGCTCACGACTGGCCTCCTCTCTCGTGGTCGTACGCGACGCCCTCGACGCCGCCGTCCCCGTACCCGCTGACCGACAGGCCGCCGAAGCTGCTTCCCGGCATCACCTCGGGCATGGCCTGCTTGCCGTCTTCGGGCCGGCCCCCGCTCTCCTCACGCTTGCGGAGCTTCGGATCGAGGACCTCGTCGAACGCGGTGCCCATGAAGGTGAACGCTAGCACCACGAGGACGATGGCGACACCCGGAGGCATGATGTACCAGTAGGCGGGCAGACCGGCGGCACCGGACACCCACGCGTAGTGGAGCATGGTGCCCCAGCTGAAGTTCAGCGGGTCGCCGAGACCGAGGAACGAGAGCTCGGTCTCGGCCAGGATGGCGATCGCCACCACCAGGATCGTGTTGGCGAAGATCAGCGGGAACACGTTGGGCAGCACATGGCGCTGCATGATGTGCAGGTCGCTGGAGCCGATGGCCTTGGCCCGCTCGACGAACTGCAGCTCGCGCACGCGCAGGGCGTCGGACCGCACCACGCGGGCGGTGCCGGGCCAGCTCGTGATGCCGATGATCAGGATGATGATCGCGAAGTTCTGCCCCCAGGCGGCGGCCAGCACCATGGCCAGAGGCAGCCAGGGGATCACCAGGAAGGCGTCGGTCAGGCGCATCAGCACCTCGCCGGTGGCCTTGCCGTAGTAGCCGGCCGCGATGCCGATCGACGCGCCCAGCACCGACGAGATGATCGTCGCCATGAGGCCCACGAAGATCGAGATGCGGGCGCTCCAGATGAACTCGGCGTAGACCGAGAGGCCCTGCTCGTCGGTGCCGAAGAGGTGGTAGTAGGACAGCGAGGGCGGCTCGAACGGCAGGTGGCCGTGCTGGGCCGTCGGGTACAGGCGCGCGTGGTCGGCGATGAACGGCGCGAACAGCGCCATGAGCACGAAGGCCAGCAGGATCCACAGGCCGACCATGCCCTGCCAGTTACCGCGGTAGAGCTTCCAGATCTGCCGCGTGTTCCAGACCGTGAGCTCGGCACGCTCGGGGTTGGCCTGCGCCCAGGCGAGGATGCAGAGGTCGACCATGACGATGGCGACCGTCTGGAAGGCCCAGCCGTAGTAGCCGGAGGCGCCCTTGAGCGCGAAGCCGTGGCCCTGGAACACGCCCGCATTCGACAGCCCCCAGACGGCGAACAGGGCGCCGGTGGCGAGCAGGGCGTGCGGCAGATAGGTCTTGCGCCGCTTTCGCGCCATCATGGTGGCGCCGCTGGCGATGCAGATCGCGGCCGCCGCGAACAGCATCCACGCGGGGTAGGCGCCGATGGTGGGCGAGAAGAAGCCCTTGATGATCGCGGTGAAGCCGGCGTAGAGAGGAATGGTCTTGGGGTATCTGATCATCTCCAGGATGATCCAGGCCACCGGCGACCAGACAAGCACCCATTTCTTCAGCCGCGCGGGAATCATGCCTTCACCCTTGGGTCGAGGTAGTAGTACATGAGGTCGGCGATCAGGTTGGCGACGATGACCCCGATGCTCGACAGCAGGAACACGGCCTGCATCACGGGATAGTCACGCGAGACCATCGACTCCCACGACAGGAGCCCGAGGCCCGGCCAGTTGAACACGCTCTCGGCGAGGATGGCGCCGGTCATCACGAACCCCAGGTTCATCATGACGAGCGTGACGGTCGGCAGCATGGCGTTCGGAGCCACGTGGCGCCACAGCACCTGGTTGTCGCTGAGGCCCTTGGCGCGCGCCGTGAGGGCGAAGTCCTCGTTCATCACGCCCGTGAGCGAGCTGCGCATGATGAGGTGGTACTCGCCCATGTAGGTGAGCGCGAAGGTCAGGGCCGGCAGGAGCAGGTGGTGCGTCAGCGTCGTGAGCGACTGCCAGTCGAGGGGGATCGGCCCCCACATGTGGAAGGGCGTGCCGGGGTCGTACATGCGGCCCACGGGGAACCACCCCAGCTTCACCGAGAAGAGCATGATGAACAGGAGGCCCGACCAGAAGGTCGGCATCGAGTAGAGGATCATGCCGGTGTTCGTGCTGATGACGTCGAACTTGCCCGCTCGGCGCCATCCGGCTATGACGCCCGTGATCAAGCCGATGACTGTGGCGATCACGGTGCCCGTGCCCACCAGCAGGATCGTCGGCCAGATCCGCTCCTCTACGACGTTGATGACAGGACGCTTCTGGGCGAACGAGTCGCCGAACTTCAGCTGCAGGGTGTCGCCCCAGTAGAGCTCGAACTGCTTGTACATCGGCTGGTCGAGGTGGAACGCCTTGCGCTGCTTGGCCATCGCGTCGAGCGAGAACCGTCCCTTCGGGACCAGGAGCCGGGCGGGGTCGCCCGGCAGGATCCGGAACAGCATGAAGTTGAACGACGCGATAATGACGAGCGTCAGCAGCGCGTTGGCGATCTTCCGAACGAAGTATCGTCGCTTATCCACGGCTCATCCGAGCGCGACAAGCACTGGCGGAACCGTTCGTCATCGCGCCCGTTCTCCTCCTCTCAGGCTGGGACCACGGGATGACCGTCGCACAGACGGTCGCTGACAGGGGAGACCCCCCGGAGTAGTGTCGTCGCTCATGGCCGGACGGCCGAGCGGGATCGATGGCGCACCCGGCCGCCGCCCGCATGATCATCGTGTCGCGTGCCTCGTACGAGTGTGTGACGTCGAGGTACCCCCTTCGGATCCCGTCCGCCTTCCGGACCACTGACTGCCCCGCATCGGGGCAGGGTAGGTCTTGGATTGTACTCTTTTGCGCCCGGTGGGCTACCCGGCGCGAGCCGGCGCCGCTGCTGTGGCCGCCGCCGGTCACCCGCCCGCTACTCCAGCAGCCCGGCGCGGTGCGCCTTGAGGTACTTGCCGCAGAAGCTGTCCTCTTCGCGCAGCGCCTCGATCGCCTTGACGGTCGCCATCATCTGCTTGTTGCGGACGTCGAGCACCGCCCCGTCGAGACCGATCCCCGCGCACATGGCGACGAAGGTGCGGTTCAGCAGCGGCCGGTTCGGCAGGCCGAAGCTGATGTTGCTGAGGCCGCCGGTCGACCGCACGCCGGGGAGACGCTCCTTGATCAGACGCAACGTCTGCATCGTCACCGTGCCGGCCGTCGCGTCGGCCGAGACGGCCATCACGAGCGGGTCGAACCACATGTCCTCGCGGGACAGGCCGGCGCCGGCGAGCAGGTCGTGGAGCTTCTGGGCGACGGCGAACCGGTCCTCGGGGGTGGCCGGGATGCCGGAGTCGTCGAGCACCAGCGCCACCACCGGGCACTTGTACTTCTCGACCAGCGGCAGGACCGTGTCGATACGGCTCTGCTCGCCGCTGATGGAGTTGATCTGCGGCACCTTGCCGCCGTCGCTGATGCAGGCCTCGACGCCCGCCTGGAGGGCGGCCGGGTTGGCCGAGTCGACCATCAGCTGCTGGTCGGTGACGCCGCGGACCACGCCGATCAGCCACGTGAGGTCCTCGACCTCGTTGCCCCCGGCGACGCCGCCGTTGACGTCGAGGACGTTGGCCCCGGCCGCGAGCTGGTCCTGGGCCAGGCCCTGGATGAACGCGTCGTCGCGCGCCTGGATCGCCTCTGCGACCTGCTTGCGAGTCCCGTTGATCGATTCGCCTACCAGCAGCATATCCACAACCTCCACTACGATGTGACGCGGGACCACCCCGAGATATTCGCGCTTTCTCGGGGGGACGTATCTTATCGGCGCCGCCGGACCGGTGCCAGACGGCGCGCTAGGCTTGCCCAAGAAACCGCGGGAGGCGTCCCGGTGGGGCGCCGGTGTCGGGCGGGCGCAGGGCGCCCGCCCGCCTCACTCCGGCGCCCTCGGCAGGTCGACCGGCACGTCGGCGCCGGAGGCGGCGCAGCGGTCGAGGAACAGCTCCGCGAGCGCCGGGTCGAACTGGCCTCCGGCCTCGCGGCGGATCTCGTTCCGCGCCTCGTCCAGCGAGTGCGCCCCGCGGTACGGCCGGTCCGAGATCATCGCCTGGAACGCGTCACAGATGGCGACCATGCGCGCGCCCAAGGGGATGGCTTCGCCGGCCAGGCCGTCGGGGTAGCCCCCGCCGTCCCAGCGCTCGTGGTGGTGACGCACGATGGGGTGCAGCCCGCGCGGCGCGTCGGCGTTGACCAGGATGTCGACCCCGACCTCCACGTGCCGACGCACCTCGGCCTCCTCCTCCCCGGTGAGCGCGTCGCCCTTCTCGAGCAGCTCGGCGGCGAGCCCGACCTTGCCGACGTCGTGCAGGCGCGCGGCGACCTCGAACCCGGCGACCTCCTCGGCCGGGCGGCCGGCGACCAGGGCGAGCTGCCTCACCATCTCGGCCACGGCCTCGCCGTGACGCTCGCGGAAGCTCGCCTTGGCGTCGACGGCCGCGGCCAGCATCTCGAGACCGGGGCGCCAGTGCCCGCCGGCCTCGTCGGCCTCCAGCGGCGCGGCGCCGACCATCTCGTGCACGTCGCGGTAGTACATGACGCAGTTGCGGCCGCGCCGCTTGGCCCAGAGCAGCGCCGTGTCGGCGGCGCCCAGGACGGTCCGCGGCTCGAGGCCGCAGGCCGGGAAGTCGGCGACGCCGATCGAGGCCGAGACACTGAAATCGTCTTCGCGCGCGACCGGGACCTCGCCCACCCGCTCGCGGATGCGCTCGGCCAGCGCGCGCGCCTCCTCGCTCGAGGTCCGTGGCAGCAGCAGCGCGAACTCCTCGCCGCCGTAACGGGCGATGTAGTCCGACTCGCGCGCGGTCGCGCGCAGCACCGACGACACGCGCCGCAGGATCTGGTCGCCGCGCGGGTGGCCGTAGCGGTCGTTGACCTGCTTGAAGTGGTCGAGGTCCATCATCAGCAGCGCGAAGGTCTCGCCGTAGCGCTCGCTGCGCCGCACCTCGCGCTCCAGCGCCTCCTGGAAGTGCCCGTGGTTGTAGAGCCCGGTGAGCGCGTCGGTCGCCGCCCGCTCCTGGCTCTGCTCGTAGAGCGACGCGTTCTCGATGGCGATCGCCGCCAGGCTGGCGAACGGCTTGACGAGCTCGAGCTCCTCCTCGGTGAAGGTGGCCCCGCGCAGCCGGTCGAGGTCGAGCACGCCGATCACCTTGCCCATGACCCGCAACGGGACGATGATCGACGCCTGCGGGTCGGGCTCGGTGCCCGGCACGAGCACGCCCCGCGGATCGAGGTGCGCCTCGTTGACGAGGATCGCCTCGTCGTTGGTGACGACCCAGCCGGTGAGCCCCTCGTCGAGCCTCATCGGCGTCGCCATGAGCTCCTCTGCGTACTCGTCGACGGCGAACACCGTGTCGATGCGCCGGGCCGCCCAGTCCACCTTGCTGATCGCCAGCGTGTCGTATTCCACCAGCTGGCCCAGCTTGTCGGCGATAGCCTGGAAGACGACCTTCTCGTCGAGCGTCGAGAGCACCGACTCGCTGACCCGAAGCAGCTCGTGACGCGATTGCAGCTGCCTCTCGAGCCGCCTCTCCTGGACTTGAAGCGACGCGTAGTGCATGGCGTTCTCGATCGCGATGCCGGCCTGGTTGGCGAAGATCTCGAGACTGCGCACCGACTCGAGCGTCGGCACCCGGCGGTCGACCGGGTCGTAGACGTCGAGCACGCCGATCGGCACGTTGTCGCGCGAGAGCAGCGGCACGAACAGGCCGTCTCCGCTCTGCCACTCGCCCTCGGCCCGCGGCCCCAGGTCGGTGTACTGGAACAGCGCCTTCTCCGCGTCGGACATCGGGAACCGGTCGACGCTGCGGTAGTACGAGTTGCCGAGCCTGAACTCGGGTCGCATCTGCCACTCGAACTTGGCGCGTGGGAACTCGGCCTCGAGATAGTGGCCGTCGAGCTCGGAGGACCCGCCCAGCGCGACCCGCGCCCGGTAGACTTCGGCCTCTTCGTCGTAGAGGTAGATCGCCGCCTCTCGGTAGCCGAGCGCCTCGATGACCGTGTTCGCGACCTTCTGCAGCACCTCGTCGATCTCGAACACCGAGCGCAGCTCGTTGCCCATGCGCAGCAGGGCTTCGATCATCAGCGACCGCTCCCGGAGGTCGGCCGCCAGCACGGTCTGCTCTTCGTTCAGCCGGGCGTTGTCGACCATCAGGGCGGCGAAGGCGGCCACCGCCATCGCCGCCCGCACCTGCTTGTCGGCGAACCTCGCCCGGCGGCCCGGCTCGTCGAGCGTGACGACGCCCAGCAGCGTGTCACGTGAGAGAAGCGGCAGCACGAGGGCGCGATCGAGTGACATGCGGGTAGCGAGCTCCCGGTCGACGCCGGGGGTGTCGGGCGTGACCACGAGAGGCTCGCGCAACGCCCGCACGGTCTCCCAGGGCAGGATCTCGACCCTGCGGCCGCGCTGCGTGCCGTCCCCGACCATCCCCGTGGCCGCGGCCACCTTCAGTGTCGGGCCTTCGGCCAGAAGGATGACGCAGCGGGACACGCCGAGACTGGCGCCGAGCTGCCGGGCGACGGTGCCGAGCGGCTGCGTGAGGTCGAGGCTGGAGACCGGGTCGGTGGCGACCAGGCCGAGCACGCCTGCCTCCTGAGGGATGCGCCGCGACGCGCGCGGCTCGTGGCCGCGGTCGAGGTTGGCGAGGATCAGGGCGGCGACGAACAGGCCGATGATCAAGGGGATGTCGGCGCTGGCGCGCAGCTCATCGTCGACGGCCAGCGTCGCCATGAAGAAGCCGAGCCCCGCGACGCTCACGACGATGCCCTCTTCGCGGCGCAGGAACAGCACCGCGACCGGCACGGAGATCGCGAAGAAGAGGTCGGTCGAGGCGCTCACGGCCAGCGAGGCGAGGGCGGCGGCCAGGACGAAGGCCAGGGCCGCCGCCAGTGGCAGCGGCCGCACGCGTTCGCGGAAACCCCGCACCGTGTCAGTCACGACCTTCTCCCGGCGGCGGTCTCGATGGATGGAGCGACGATGGTCGGCCCCGGCGCGCCCACGCTCAGTCCGCCGGCGCGAAGACCCACGAAGGAGGCAGCTGGCGCCGGTCGGCACCGCCGCGCCGCTCGAGGTCGGTGGCGGCGGCGGTCGACCGCCGCCGGTCGCCGCCGCGCCGGTCCCGGATCACGACCACGTCGTCGCGGCCGGAGTAGAGCTGGGAGAAGCGCTGGGCCAAGCGATCGGCACAGGGTCCGCCGACCACGAGACGGTCGACTCCCGGCGCCGTCGTCACGCTGCTGCCGCTGATCTCGTCCACCTCGTCATCCCCTTTCGCACCGCGTCCGGGTATCGGCAGACCTCACGCCTCCCATGATACCTGACGCGAGCCCCCGCGAGCGGGGTTCTAGACGAGTAGGCATTGTCGGTGCAGGCAGTACTACCGATAGTCCGAACAACAACACGTACACGAGCGACCGGGAGGAGCCATGGCCGATTGTGAAGTGCTGGCGGGGTGCATCTTCTTCAACGACAAGATGGAGGACTACCCCTTCGCCGCCGAGCAGATGAAGGAGCAGTACTGCCGCGGCGACAGCACCGCGTGCGCGCGCCACATGGTGCTCGAGGTGCTCGGCAGGGAGAAAGTCCCACGGGACCTCTTCCCGCACGACGCGTCGCGCGCCGAGCGCGTGATCTCAGGCACCGACGCGCGCGCGTGACGCTGGCGGGGCCGGCGGTCCGGGAGCCGGGCGGGGACGGGCAGGCAGCCCGGCCCCGTCACATCTACCAGGCGATCGAGGGCCGGCGGCGCCGGGCCTGACGCGGGTCTCCACACCAGACGAACGCGGCGGGCGGGCCCCTGAGGGCCCGCCCGCCGTCTTGACGCGAGAGGGGCGCCGGCTTCGCGCCGGTTCCTTTCTCTATCTCCCGCGGCCACCGGCGCGAAGCCGGCGCCCGACGGGGTCCTTACGCGATGCGTCCGATCACATCATCCCGGGAGGCATGCCGCCGCCGGGCATGCCGCCGGCGCCTTCCTTGTCGGGCATGTCGGCCACGATGCACTCGGTCGTCAGGATGTTCTTGGCGATCGAGGCCGCGTTCTGCAGGGCCGAACGGGTGACCATGGCGGGGTCGATGATCCCGGCCTTGACCATGTCCTCGTACGTGTCGGTCTCGGCGTTCAGGCCCTCGCCCGCGGGCAGGCCCTTGACCTTGTTCACCACGACCGAGCCCTCGAGCCCGGCGTTCTCGGCGATCTGACGCAGCGGCTCCTCGAGCGCGCGGGCGATGATCTGCTTGCCCGTGCGGAAGTCGATGTCGTCCGACTTCCTGTCGACCTTGATCGACGGGATGGCGTTGACCAGCACCACGCCGCCGCCCGGCACGATGCCCTCCTCGAGGGCCGCGCGGGTGGCGTTGAGGGCGTCCTCCACGCGGTGCTTGGTCTCCTTCATCTCGACCTCGGTCGCGGCGCCGACCTTGATGACGGCCACGCCGCCGGCCAGCTTGGCGAGACGCTCCTGGAGCTTCTCACGGTCGAAGTCGGAGTCGGTGGTCTCGATCTCGCTCTTGATCTGCTTGATGCGGCCCTTGATGGCGTCGGCTTCGCCGTCGCCGTCGACGATCGTCGTGTTGTCCTTGGTCACGACGACCTTGCGGGCGCGGCCGAGCTGCGAGAGCTGCGTGTTCTCGAGCTTGAGACCCATCTCCTCGGTGATGACCTCGCCGCCGGTGAGGATGGCGATGTCCTCGAGCATGCGCTTGCGGCGGTCGCCGAAGCCGGGGGCCTTGACGGCGACGCAGGTGAAGGTGCCGCGCAGCTTGTTGACCACGATGGTCGCGAGCGCCTCGCCCTCGACGTCCTCGGAGACGATCAGCAGCGTCTTGCCGCCCTGGATGACCTTCTCGAGGATCGGGAGGAGATCCTGGACCGCACCGATCTTCTGGTTGGCGATCAGGATGTAGGGGTCGCTGAGCACGGCTTCCATGCGCTCGGTGTCGGTGATCATGTACGGGCTGAGGTAGCCCTTGTCGAACTGCATGCCCTCGGTGAACTCGAGGTCGAGGCCGAAGGTGTTGGACTCCTCGACGTTGACCACGCCGTCCTTGCCGACCTTCTCGATCGCGTCGGCGATGACGTCGCCGACCGCGCGGTCGCGGGCGGAGATGGTGGCGACCCGGGCGATGTCCTCTTTGCCCGAGATCTCCTTGGAGGCCTTCTTGATGGCCTCGACGGTCTCCTCGACGGCCGCCTCGATGCCCCGCTTGATGGCCATCGGGTTGGCGCCGGCGGCTACGTTGCGCAGGCCCTCGCGCACGATCGCCTGGGCCAGCAGGGTGGCGGTGGTGGTGCCGTCACCGGCGATGTCGTTGGTCTTGGTCGCGACTTCGCGCACGAGCTGGGCGCCCTGGTTCTCGAAGACGTCCTCGAGCTCGATCTCACGCGCGATGGTCACGCCGTCGTTGGTGATCGTCGGGGCCCCGAACTTCTTGTCGAGGACGACGTACCGGCCCTTGGGGCCGAGGGTGATCTTGACTGCGTCGGCGAGGGCGTTGACGCCACGTTCGAGCGAACGGCGCGCCTCGTCGCTGTACTTCAGGTCCTTGGCCACGTTGCCTCAGCCTCCTTTCGCTATTTCTCGACCTTGGCGAGGATCTCGCTCACCCGCAGGATGAGCAGCTCTTCGCCGTCACTGGTCTTGTACTCGGTGCCGGAATACTTGCCGTAGATGACCCGGTCGGCCTTCTTGACGTCCATGGGAATCCGCTTGGTACCAGCCTCGTCCCACTTGCCGTCGCCTACCGCCACGACCTCACCCAACATCGGCTTCTCTTTGGCCGTGTCGGGGAGCACGATCCCGCTGGCCGTCTTCTCCTCCTGGGTGACCGCCTTGACGACGACGCGGTCCTCGAGCGGCTTCAGCTTCATGCAACAACCCTCCTTGAGCGTGGTTCTGGCACTCTCACCATGAGAGTGCTGATTCTAGGAGCCCGTATGGTATGGCCGTTTCGCGGGCCTGTCAAACGATGGCGTCCCGCCTGCGATCGGGCATCGCTCGAGTGGACGAAAACGCTGCAAAACGCGCGTTTCTCGGACGCGGTGGCGGGGCGGCGCGGGGCGGGCCCGCCGCCGCCCCACCCCCACGCCCGCACCCACCCCCACGCCCCGCGCCGTCGCCGCCTCGCATGCCGTAGAATCGCCGCATGCGCGTGCTGGTGCAGCGGGTGTCGAAAGCGAGCGTCAGCGTCGACGGGTGCGAGGTGGCGGCCGTCGGCCGTGGGTTCCTCGCGCTCGTGGGCGTGACGCACGACGATACGCCGGAGGCGGCGCGCAAGCTTGCCGCCAAGGTCGTCAAGCTGCGCGTCTTCGAGGACGCGGCCGGCCTCATGAACCTGGCCCTCGGCGACGTCGGCGGCGAGGTGCTCGCCGTCTCGCAGTTCACGCTCTATGCCGACACGCGCAAGGGGAACCGCCCGAGCTTCACCGGCGCCGCTGCGCCACAGCTGGGCGAGGAGGTCTACGAGCTGTTCGCGGCCGAGGTGCGCGCCGCCGGCGTACCGGTCGCGACCGGCGTCTTCGGCGCGCACATGGCCGTGGAGCTGGTCAACGACGGCCCGGTGACGATCCTGCTCGAGGCCTGAGCGATTCGCCGGGCGGCGCCGCCCGGCGGCATCAGACGCTGAACGGCGTGAACAGGCCGAACCGGCGCGGGTAGCTCATGATCGTCCTGAGGGCCACCGTCGTGTCGCGCCAGCGGTCGAGCACGGCCCACGCCGCACGGGCGTCGACGATCACGAGCTCGCTCAGGGCGGCGGCGCCGGGACGGCGGACGGAGAGGAGTCCGTCCCGCAGGACGGCCTCCTCTCCGTCCGCCCGCGCCTCGGCGATCTTCTCCTCCACGAAACGCCGCTCGACGACCGGCGTGAACCCGGCAGCCGCGCGCCGCAGACACTCCTCCAGGCTCACGACCTCGGCCCGGTATTCCTCGACGAAGCCTCGCGCCGCCCAGTAGGGGACCAGCCCGTCGTCGAAGAGGCTGAGGATCACGGCGTCGCCGGCGAAAAGTCCGAGCAGTCCGTCGAGGTCGGCGGGCACGACCCCGAACCCCCGGCCCCTGAACTCGGGGGGCACGCAGACGCTCTGCAGCATGACCGCACGGACCGTGCGCTCGCCGTGGCGCAGCTCCAGAAGGTCGGTGGCGAAGCTGGCCGCGATCGTGTCTCCGGATCTGCGCGCGAAGTACCGGCCCGGGGCGACCGTGTCGACCCAGACCCCCGCCGCCTGTGGGGTGAGGTCGAAGGCCGCCCCGAGCTGCACGACGAGCTGGGCGCGCTCGGGTGCCCCGACCTCGATCGCCTCGAACGCCGCCGGCGTCACGGCACGAGCTTGGGCGCGAGCTTCCAGAGGTCGATGCCGAGCTTCTCGTTCTCGCCGTAGTCGATCGGGATGTCGACGACCACGGGGCAGCGCGCGTCGATCGCGCGGGCGAGCACGGCGGGCAGGTCGCCCGCGCGCTCGACGCGCATCCCCTCGACGCCGAAGGCGCGCGCCAGGCCGACGATGTCGGGGTTCTCGAACCGCGTGCCGGACACGTGACCGAAGCGGCGCAGCTGGTGCATCTCGATCAGACCGAAGGACCCGTCGCGCCAGACCAGGACGACGATCGGCACGTTGAGACGTTTGGCCGTCTCGAGCTCGGCGACGTTCATCAGGAACCCGCCGTCGCCGACCACGGCGGCGACCGTCTGACGGCCGGTCGCCAGCGACGCGGCGATGGCGGCCGGCAGGCCGAACCCCATCGCCGCGAACCCGTTCGAGATGAGCACGGTGTTCGGGTCGTGGGCCTCCCACAGGCGCGCGACCCACAGCTTGTGGGCGCCGACGTCCGACACGAGCACCGCCCGGGGGTCGAGCACGCGGCGCAGCTCGTGCAGCACGCGCTGCGGCTTGACCGGCAAGTCGTCGTCGCCGCCGGCGTCGAGGGCGACGGCGAGCGCCTGGTGGTAGGGCGGCACCGCGAAGCTCGACTGGGGCGTGTCCAGGAGGAGGTTGCCCAGCCGCGAGAGGGTCAGGTCGATGTCGCCGAGGAGCTCGACCTCGGGCACGAAGTGGGCGTCGATCTCGGGCGAGACGGTGTCGATGCAGACGATGCGCTTGCGTCCGTCGGGGTTCCAGGCCGACGGCGCCCACTCGACGAGGTCGTATCCCACCGCGACGACCAGGTCGACGGTGCCGAGGAACCCCTCGGGGTAGTTCTGGGCGCGCAGGCCGGCCGTGAACAGGAAGTGCTCGTCGCCGGCGTCGAGGACCCCCTTGCCCATGAAGGTGGAGATCACGTGCAGGCCGGTCCGCTTGCAGAAGGCGCGCAGGGCTCTGGATGCGCGCTGGCGCACCACGCCGTTGCCGACCAGCAGCACCGGCTTGATCGCGTTCCCGATCAGGTCAGCGGCGCGCTCGAGCGACGCGTCGTCGGGCTCGGCGTACGCCTTCGGCACGCGCGCCAGCGGGTGGCCGGTCACCGTCTGCTCGAGCACGTCCTGGGGCAGTTCGAGATGGGTCGCCCCCGGCTTCTCGTCGGCGGCCACGACGAACGCCTTGCGCACCGCCTCGGGGATCATGCGCGGGTCGTGGATGCGCGCGTTCCACTTGGTCATCGGCCGCATCATCTCGACCGTGTCGATGAACTGGTGGGTCTCCTTGTGCATGCCGGCGAGGTCGACCTGGCCGGTCAGGGCCACGAGCGGGGCGTGGTCGAGGTTGGCGTCGGCGACGCCGGTGGCGAGGTTGGTGGCGCCGGGGCCCAGCGTGGCGAGACACACACCGGGGCAGTGCGTCAGGCGGCCGTAGGCGTCGGCCATGAAGGCAGCGCCCTGCTCGTGGTGGGTGGGCACGAACGTGATCTGGTCCGAGTGCTCGAGGGCTTCGCTGACGTCGAGCGTCTCCTCGCCGGGGATGCCGAACACGTACTCGACGCCCTCGTTCTCGAGGCACTCGACGAACAGCTCCGCGGCCGGGCGTTCTTCCGGCCGCAGCGCGGCCGTGCGTTTCCCCTCCCCACGTCGGCTCGGGCGGCTTGTCGGCCGGGCGCTCATCTCTAGCGCTTGTTCCCCGCCAGCGCCGGTTCCGACGCGAACGCGTCGAGGGCCAGGTACTGCGGCCAGGCGATATCGTCGAGGAACGACGCGGCGAGGCCGACCATGGCGGCGTTGTCGGTGCACAGGGCCGCGGGCGGCGTGAACAGCTCAAGACCCCTGGCGGCGCAGGCCTCGGCCATGCGGGCGCGGAGCCGCGAGTTGGCGGCGACGCCGCCGGCGATGGCGACGCGCCCGAGCCCTTCGCCGACCGCGCAGCGCACCGTCTTGAGCACGAGCTGATCGACGATCGCGTCCTGGTAGGAGGCGGCGACGGAGGCGCGGCGCGCCTCCGTCGCCGCCTCCGGGTGGTCGCGCAGGTAGTAGAGCAGCGCGGTCTTCAGGCCGCTGAAGCTGAAGTCGAGGCCCTGCTGCAGGCTGCGCGGGAAGTCGACCGCCTTGGGGTCGCCTTGCGCGGCCAGCAGGTCGAGCTCGCGCCCGCCCGGGTACGGCAGACCGAGCAGGCGGGCGCCCTTGTCGAACGCCTCGCCGGCCGCGTCGTCGAGCGTCTGCCCGGCGACGCGGAACGACACGCCGTCGTCGACGACCGCCAGCAGCGTGTGACCGCCGCTCGCCGTGAGGCACACGAACGGCGCCTCGGCGCCGGCCGCGTAGGCGGCGGCCAGGTGGCCCTGCAGGTGGTCGACCGGCGTGAACGGCAGGCGGCGCGCGTAGGCGATCGCCTTGGCCGCCGACAACCCGACGAGCAAGGCGCCGATCAGGCCGGGGCCACGGGTGGCGGCGACGCCTTGAAGGTCGTCCCACCCGACGCCGGCCTCGGCCAGGGCATCCTCGACGACGCTCGCCAGCAGCTCGGTGTGGCGCCGCGAGGCGACCTCGGGGACGACGCCGCCGAACGGCGCGTGGAACTCGTGTTGCGACGACACGAGCGAGGCCAGGATCTCGCGGTCGCGCGTCAGGGCGACGCTCGTGTCGTCGCACGACGTCTCGAGACAGAGCAGCAGGCGGCTCACGCGCTGTCGCCCTCCCAGTCCTTCCACATGATCAGGGCGTCCTCGCGGTTGTCCACGTAGTAGCCGCGGCGCACGCCGGTGGCGATGAAGCCGAAGCTGCGGTAGAGCTCGATCGCCGTCTCGTTGGAGACGCGCACCTCGAGCGTGTGGCCACGGTGCGGCTCGCGCTCGGCGATCTCGAAGTACTCCTCGAGCAGGTCGCTGGCGATCCGGTCGCGCCGGTGGGTGGGGTGCACGGCCAGGTTCATGATGTGCCACACGTCGACGAACATGTCGGCGATGAGGTAGCCCGCGAGCTCGCGGTCGAGCTCGTGCTCGAGCTCGAGCACGAGGCAGATCGACTCGGGCTTGGCCACCATGGCGCTGAACACGTTGAGGCTCCAGGGCAGCGTGAAGACGGCGTTCTCGATGGCCACCACGCGGCTCAGGTCGGCGAGGCCCATGGGACGGATGAACCGCCTCAGGCCGTCGCCCCGGTCGATCCACTCCGCGGCGGCGGCCGTCACGGCCGCGACCTCGGGACGGCGTCGGGGCGGCGCCCGTAGACGGGCAGGGTCGCGGCGAAGCCCTCGACCCTGCCCGGCGTGCGCGCCGCCCAGGCGCGGGCGACCATCGCGGCGGTAGGACCGGCGACGGCGGTCTGGCGCACGCCGGCCGGCAGGCGGCCGGCGTGCAGCACGGCGCCGTCGCCGCCGACCGCCGCCCCCGGCCACCGTTCCAGGTACTCGGCCAGCCCTTGCGCCGGCACGACGCGCAGCTCCTCCACCTGCTCGACCGGCTGCCAGACGGCGTCGTGGCCGGCACGCAGCGGCCGGAAGACGGCCGCGAACAGCTCGTCGCGGCGGCCGTCGATCAACGGAACGACGACCTCGGGCATGCCGCCCGCCGCGCTGGCGATCGCGCCGGCCAGCGCCTCGAGCGTCGGTACGCCGCCGAGCTCGGCGCCGGCGGCCTGCGCCAGCGCCCGGGCGGTGGCGACCCCGATCCGCAGGCCGGTGAAGGCGCCGGGGCCGAGGCTCACGACGACGGTCGTCACGTCGCCGATGCCGGCCGCCTCCTCCTGCAGGACCTCGTGGACCTGCGGCAGCAGGCGCTGGGCGTGAGCGGGGCCTTCGGCGCTCAGCGCCTCGCCGACGACGACACCGGTCGACGAGGCCAGCGCCGCCGAGCAGGCGCGCGTGGCGGTCTCGAGGGCCAGGATCACGGCCGGACCTCGACGCCGGCGACGCCCTCGCGTTCGAGGCCGGCCGCCAGGCCGGCCTCGAACGATGCGTCGCCGGTCAGCTCGAGCCCGCGGCTCTCGGGCGCGATGTGGGTCAGCCGGATGGCGGCGTCGGCCGGCGGCAGCTCCGCCGCGCCGGCCTCGGGCCACTCGACGAACACGACCGCGCCCGGCTCCAGGTAGTCCTCCCAGGAGAACAGCTCGACGTCGGCGCCAGGCGCCAGCCGGTAGAGGTCGAGGTGGTGCAGGCGCAGGCCGTCGCGGCCGGCGTAGCTCTGGGCCAGGGTGAACGACGGACTGGCGACGGCGCCCTCGACGCCCAGCGCGCGCAGCGCCTCGCGCACCAGGGTCGTCTTGCCGGTGCCGAGCTCGCCCTCGAGAGTCACGAGGGCCGGGGCCGTGAGCAGCGCGGCGAGCGCGCGTGCGAAGCGCCCGGTGAGCTCCGGCGAGGCGAGAGTGACGGTCAGCACGGCTAGAAGAGGCCGAGCTGTTCGGCGGGGCCGGCTGGAGTCGCCGCCCGCCCGCCCTCGAGGGGCGGCGAGGCCTGGGCATCGCCGGCGACGTCGTCGCCGGCCGGCGACGCCCCCGCCTCGCCGCCCAGCGGCAGCGCCAGCACCTCGGGGATCCTGAGGAAGTCCTGCTTGAGCGTCGCCAGCATCGCCGGCGTGTACAGCGCGGCTGCCGGATGGAAGATCGGGTAGAGGTACAGCTCGCAACCGCCGAGCGTGCGCCGCTGCGGCTTGCCGTGCACGCGGGTGATGCCGGTCTGGTCGCCCGACAGCAGCTTGGTCGAGAAGTTGCCGAGGGTGCAGACCACGCGCGGCCGGATCAGTCCGACCTGGCGCAGCAGGTAGGGCTCGCAGGCCTCGATCTCCTCGGGCTTGGGGTCGCGGTTGTTCGGCGGCCGCGACTTGAGGACGTTGGCGATGTACACCTGGCCGCGCCGCAGGCCGATCGACTCGAGGAGCTGGTCGAGCAGCTTGCCCGCCTGGCCGACGAACGGCCGCCCCTGCTGGTCCTCGTGATAGCCGGGCGCCTCGCCCACGAACATCAGGTCGGCGCCGGGGTCGCCCTCGCCGAACACGGCCCGGGTCCGCGTCGCGCCCAGGGCGCACTTCTCGCAGGCCTCTACCTCGCGGCGGAGCTGGTCGAGCGCGGAGACGATGTCGTCAGTGGCAGGTGGCACAGGAGGAACTCGCGCAGGACGAGCAGCTCTTGGTCGCTCCCTTGCCGCCGAGGTCGGCGGACGACGAGTGCACGGCGAACTTCGAGAAGATGCGGCGCACCTCGGGCGACTCGCAGCGCTCGCAGCGGGGCTTGTCGCCGTTGCGCACGAGCTCCTCGAACTCGCTGCCGCACTCGTCGCAGATGAACTCGTAGATCGGCATGGCCGTAGTGTACCACCGGCCCCCGGCGCCCACGCTCGGGACGGCCAGTCCGGCGCAGCGCGTTTGTCCATCGGGGAGGCAGGGGCAGATTGACCGCTGGAGAACGTTCTCCTACGCTATGCGCAGCCCCTGCTTCGAGCCTTCGGCCGGAGACGGGGGACCTCGGACCAGCGAAGCGCCAGGCCACAGGCCGGCGCGGTACCGCCGCCACAGGCGGACTGCAGCCAGAGGAGCCAAGGCTTGCCGGCAGACGACGTCATCGAGTCGCCGAACGACGTGTGCGTGATCGGACCCGGCCGCCTCGGGTCGACCCTCGTGGTCAACCTCGAGCGGGCGGGCTTCGCGGTGCGTTGCATCCCTGGGCGCGCCGCGGTCGAGGACGACGAGGGGCTCGGAGAGCTCTTCGCCGGCGATCTCGCCGAGCCCCTCGTCGTTTGGCTCTGCGTGCCCGACGACGCCATCGCCGCCGTGGCCCGCGGCGTGGCCAAGGCGCTGCCGGCGGCCTCGGCGGCGTCCGTCACCGTGGTCCACTCCAGCGGCCTCGGCTCGCTGGCGCTGCTCGACGACGCCGGCGCCGCCGGCGCCCGCGTGCTCGTCCTCCATCCCCTGCAGACCTTCGCCGGCGGCGTGCCCGACCCGCAGGCGCTGGCCGGCGTGCCGTTCGCCGTGACGGCGGCGGACGCCGGCGGCGCGGCCGTGGGCCGCGCCCTCGTCCGCCGCCTCGGCGGCGTGCCGTTCGACCTGCCCGACGACGCCAAGGGCGGCTACCACCTGGCGGCGGCCGTCGCCAGCAACCTGCTGGTGGCGCTCGAAAGCGAGGCCGGCGAGCTGCTGGCCACGGCCGCCGGCCTCACGCCGGCGCGGGCCAACGAGCTGCTGGCGCCGCTCCTGGCCACGACCGTCGCCAACCTGCGCGAGAAAGGCCCGGAGGGTGCGCTGACCGGCCCCGTCGCCCGGGGCGACGTGGGCACCGTGCGCGCCCACCTCGACCTGCTCGCGCGCCGGGCGCCGCGTTTCGCCGACGCCTACCGCGCGCTCTCGCTGCGCGCGCTCACGCTGGCCGCGCCCCGGCTCGACGACGAGATGGTGCGCGCCCTGCGCGCCCTGCTCTCGTCGTCGCAGGAGGCGCGGCCGTGATCGTCGCGCGCACCATCGCCGAGGTCCGCGCGGCCACGCGCGAGCTGCCGCGCCCGCTCGGGCTCGTCCCCACGATGGGCGCCCTCCACGAAGGGCACCTCGAGCTGGCGCGAGCGGCGAAGGCGGAGTGCGCGAGCGTCGTCCTGTCCATCTTCGTGAACCCCACCCAGTTCCACGAGGAAGAGGACCTCGACCTGTATCCCCGCGACGAGGCGCGCGACCTCGAGCTCGCCGAGGCGGCCGGCGCGGACCTGGTGTTCGCCCCGGAGGTCGCCGAGATGTATCCAGACGGCTTCGCGACCACGGTGAGCGTGCGCGGCGAGCTGACCTCGTTCTACGAAGGCGCGGTGCGGCCCGGCCATTTCGACGGCGTGACCACGGTGGTCACCAAGCTGCTCACGATCGTCGGTCCCGACGCCGCCTTCTTCGGGCGCAAGGACGGGCAGCAGCTCGCCGTCGTCCGGCGGCTGGCGGCCGACCTCGAGCTGCCCGTGGAGATCGTCGCCGTCGAGACGGTGCGCGAACCCGACGGCCTCGCCCTGAGCTCGCGCAACGCGCACCTCAACGCCGCCCAGCGCGCCAAGGCGGCCGACCTGCACCGCGCCCTCGAGGCGGGGCGGCAGGTCGCGGCCCACGGCGTCCGCGCCGTCATCGACGAGACGACGGCCATGCTCGTGCTCGGGTTCCCGCCCTACGTCGGCGCCGCGCAGGCCGGACCGCAGTTCTCGGTCGACTACGTGCAGGTCGTCGACCCCGACACCTTCGAGCGGGTCGACGACCCGGCCCCCGACAGCCTCATCATCGCCGCCGTCCGCCTGGGCGAGACGCGGCTCATCGACAACCTCCCCATCGGGGAGGAGCCCCTGAAGGACAGAGACGGCGAGCCGGCCGTGGCCGAACGGCCGGCTCTCGGAGAGGAAGGGTGAGCGACGTGGCAACCGTCATCATCAACGGCAGGCGCAAGGCGAGCGTCCGCGAGGGCCTCGCCTGCGTGGTCACCGGCACGATCGAGTTCTCGACCGAGGGCGACGCGCAGGCGGTGCGCATCACCGACGACGTCGCCGAGGCGCTGCGCCAGACCGGCCTGCGCGACGGCACGATCACCGTGTTCGCGCCCGGCGCGACCGGGGCGATCACGACCCTCGAGTGGGAGCCCGGCGTCATCCAGGACTTCCAGCGAGTGCTCGACGAGATCGTGCCGCCCGAGGGCGTGTGGCAGCACAACATCAACAATCGCGACGGCAACGCCCACTCGCACGTCCGCGCCGGCATCCTGGGGCCGTCGCTGACGGTGCCGTTCGTCGACGGCCGCATGACGCTCGGCCGCTTTCAGGAACTGGTCTTCGTCGACCTCGACGCGCGCCCGCGCGACCGCAAGCTGATCGTCCAGGTGATGGGCGTATGAACGACGGCCGCGTCCTGGTGCAGGTCGCGCTCGACTTCGTCGACCTGCCGCGCGCGCTCGCGGTCGCCCGCGAGGCCGTCGCCGGCGGCGCCGACTGGGTCGAGGCCGGCACGCCGCTGATCAAGGCCGAGGGGCTCGAAGCCGTGCGCCAGCTCAAGGCCGAGTTCCCCGACCGGATGATCTTCGCCGACATGAAGACGATGGACGCCGGCCGTATCGAGGTCGAGTATGCGGCCAAGGCCGGCGCCGGCCTGATCGGCGTGCTCGGCGCCGCCAGCGACTCGACGATCAAGGAGTGCATCGAGGCGGCGCACAACTACGGCGCCAAGCTCATCGTCGACATGGTCGAGGTCGCCGACCCGGTCGCCCGCGCCAGGCAGGCCGAGGAGTGGGGCGCCGACTACATCGGCATCCACACCGCGATCGACCAGCAGATGCGCGGCGAGGCGCCGTTCGAGACGCTGCAGGCCGTGGCCGCGGCGGTCTCGATCCCCGTGAGCGCCGCCGGCGGGATCAACTCGGAGACGGCGGCGGCGGCCGTGGCGGCGGGCGCCGGCATCGTCGTCGTGGGCGGGGCGATCATCAAGGCGACCGACGCCACGGCCGCCGCCGCCGAGATCCGCCGCGCGGTCGACGAGGGCGTGGCCATCGAGACCACCCTCTACAAGCGCGCCGGCGAAGAGGACATCCGCACCGTGCTCGAGCAGGTCTCCACCGCGAACATCTCCGACGCCTGGCACCGTCAGCCGAGCCTGCACGGCATCAAGCCCCTCCTCCCCGGCTCGCACATGTGCGGCCCGGCCGTGACGGTGCGCACCTACCCCGGCGACTGGGCCAAGCCGGTCGAGGCGATCGACGTGTGCAAGCCGGGCGACGTGCTGGTGATCGACTCCTTCAACAGCTACCCGGCGATCTGGGGCGAGCTCGCGACCCACAGCGCCAAGGTCAAGGGGCTCGCCGGCCTGGTCGTCTGGGGCGCCATCCGCGACACGCCCGAGATCGCGCGCATCGGGTTCCCCGCCTTCTCCAGCCTCGTCAGCGCCAACGCCGGCGAGCCCAAGGGCTTCGGCGAGATCAACGTGCCGGTGACCTTCGCCGGACAGACGATCGAGCCCGGCGACTGGGTCGTCGGCGACGACGACGGCGTGATCGTGCTGCCCAAGGCGCAGGCGGTCGAGCTGGCCAATCGTGCCATGGACGTGCTCGAGAAGGAGAACCGCATGCGCGGCGAGATCGACGCCGGCAAGACCCTGGCCGAGGTCGCCTACCTGCAGAAGTGGGAGAAGCGCTAGCCGCGGAACTGAGATGGTGGTGCGGCGGCGTCTATGAGGCGAGGACGCGCAGGAAGGCCTCCTCGTACACGCCATTGAACGCGCCCAGGTCGCGCTGGAACACGCCGCGCGCCGCCTGGGACTCGAGAGGCTGCAGCGACCGCTGCACGGCGCTCTTCACCAGCGCGTCGGCCGCGGGGAGCGCCGGCATGTACCCCGAGAAGTCGGCGTTCCTGGCCGCGACCTCGGGGCGCAGGAGGAAGTCGAGCAATTGGTGCGCGGCCTCCGGGTCGGCTGCCCGAGCCGGGATGAATGGAGCGTCCATCCAGGCGCTGAAGCCCTCGTCGGGGGGCAGATAAGCGATCTGGAAGACGCCGTGGCTCAGGGCCGACGCGGCATCGCCGTTCCAGCAGTGGACGATGGCCGTGCCGTCGAGCAGGTGGCTGCGCACGTCGCTCGAGTCGTAGAGACGACCAGAGGACGCTGGGCGATCAGCATCTCGGTCGCCTCGGCGACCAGAGCGCGATCGGTGCAGTTGCAGTCGCTGCCGAGCAGGTAGAGGGCTGGCGCGAAGCACCTCGCGGGCGCCGCCGAGCATGGCGATCTGGCCGGCGTACTCTCGGTCGAAGAGCATCTTCCAGCGTTGAGCGCGCGTGCGAGACCTGGTCGATGCGCACCGCGATCCCCTCCGTGCCGAAGTACAGCACGAGCTGTACTTGTGGCCGTCGGTCTCGGGGTCGTGCGGCGGCCGGCGCAGGCGCGCGTCGGTGACGCCCCCGAAGGCGGGGAGGCGGTCCATGTCGAGCGGCTGCAGGAGGCCGGCGACGCGGTAGCGCTCCAGGATGTAGTCGCTGGCGACGACCACGTCGAACGCTTCACCGGCGGTCATCCGGGCCACGGCCTGGTCCTCGCCGCCGAACGTGACCTCGTCGACGTGGATGCCGGTCTCGGTCTCGAAACGTGCCAGGACCGCCGGCGCGAGGTACTCGGCCCAGACGAGCAGACGGATGGAGCGGGACGCCATGGCAGAGGGTTCGCCGCAGCCGCGGGGAGTCCTACGCCGCGCGCACCCTCGCGTAGGCGCGCTCGAAGGCCTCGTTGAACGGACCCAGGTCGCGCAGGAACGTGCCGCGGGCCAGCTGCTCCTCGGTCGGACGCAGCGAACGGCGCACGAGGCTGCGCATCAGCGGCTCGGCCGCCGGGACGACCGGCTGGTAGCCGGTCAGGTCGGCGTTGCGGGCGGCCACGGCGGGGTCGAGCAGGTGGTCGAGGAAGCGATGGGCCGCCACGGGGTGGTCGGCGTTGGCCGGTATGCACGGCGCGTCGGCCCACACCCGGAACCCCTCGTCGGGCAGCACGAACCGCACGCCGGCGACACCGCGGCTGACGGCGGCCGCCACGTCGCCGTCCCAGCACTGCACGAGCGCCGTGCCGTCGACGATGTGCTGCGAGATCGACTGCGTGTCGTAGACCGCCACGAGCGACTTCTGCGCGACGGCCATCGCCACGGCGGCGTCGAGCAGCTGCTGGTCGGTCGTGTTGGGGTCGCCGGCGAGCAGGAACAGCGCGGGGCCCAGGACCTCGCGCGAGCCGTCGAGCATGGCGATCTGGCCTCGATACGTGGGGTCGTAGAGCGTCTGCCAGCTGTTCCTCGCGGCCGGAGCCTTGTCGATGAGCATCGCGAAGCCCTCGGTGCCGAAGTAGCAGACCGAGGTGTACTTGGCCCCGCTCGTGCCGGGATCGTAGGGCGGCGAACGGAAGGACGGCTGGGTGACGTGCTCCCAGTTGGGCAGCAACCGGAGGTCGAGCGGCTGCAGCAGACCGGCGTTGAGCAGCGCCTCGGCTGCCCAGTCGGTCGGCAGGATCACGTCGTAGCGCTCTCCGGCGCGGACCCGGGCGACGAAGTCGTCGTTGCGTTCGACGTAGGTCTCGGCCACGCGGATGCCGGTCTGGGCTTCGAACCCTTTGAGCATCTCGGCCGACAGGTAGTCGGCCCAGTTGAGGAGCTTGATCACGCCCGCGGTGGGAGTGGCGGCGGGCGCGGCCGGTGAGCGGGCGGCCCGGCTGGCGCTGCGGGGATCTCGGTCATGTCACCTCACGTTGGACGGCAGGGTGTCACACTCGTTCGACAACGGGACGGGCTTTCCCTCGCTTGTCTCGCCAGCCCCGGGCGACGGCCGGACCCGCAGCTCCGGTCGGTCATCCTATGAATCGGCTAGTGGCGCTCCGAAGTGAAGCGGCGCAGCGCGATGACGGCCCAGATCGCCTCGACCACGCCGAACGGCCAGGCGCCCGAGAGGAACCCGTAGGCGCTCGACAGGGCGCAGCCCAGCGCGAACAGCAGGACGAACCGCGGGCCGCGCCGCTCCAGCGCGTACATCAGCATCATGAACGTCAGCGCGGCGACGCCGAAGAGGGTCACGGCGCTCATCGGGCGGTCCGTGTCGCGGGGGTGCCGGCGTGGGTCGGCCGTGTGGAGACCCTTCCGCAGCCTCTCAGGACGCCGCGGACCGAGCCGGCCGAAGCGCGGCACGGAAGATGCACGAGATGCCCGGGGCAGGCGCAGTCGGAGGCGCCGAAGGCGGGGGCCGCGTCGAGCGGCCCCAGCCACTTCGGCGCCCAGCGCTGCGGCGACCTCGCACTCCGAGAGGTCGGTGTCGAGGAGCCAGGCGCGGGTGGCCGGGTGGGCGGCGAACAGGTAGTCGGCGTGCCAGCGCAGCGGCTTGTCGGCCCGTCGGTGGCGCGCGACGCGGGCGTGCCGCCCGCGTCGCGCGCTGCCCACGTAGGCATACCAGCCGCGCGCGAACGCCACCGGGCCGAGCGCGCCGACGACGATCGTCTCGCGGCGCGGCACCCAGGCCGCGACGACGTAGAGGCGGTTCACCGGTCGGAGGGGGTGCTGTGGCGGGGCGGACGGGGGACGCGCGCGGCAGGAGGCGCCCCAGCGGCGGCGCGGGGAGGGCGGGCGGCGGCCGTGTGGCCGCCGCCCGCCCTCCCCGCCCGCAGCATCTTCCCCGCCCGACGGGGCTGGCAGTGCGGGCAGAAGTGCGTGCCGCGGCCGCCGACGGTGAGGCGAGCGATCGGCGTGCCGCAGACGCGGCAGGGTTCGCCGGTGCGCTGGTAGACGTTCAGGATCTCCTGGAAGCTGCCGCGGTTGCCGGCCGGGTCGACGAAGCTCTCGACCGACGTGCCCTCGTGGCTGATGCCGAGCTCCAGCGTCTCGACCAGGGCGTCGCGCAGGCGGACCGCCTCGCGGGGGCCGACGGTCCCGGCCTCGCGCAGCGGGTGCAGGCGGGCACGGAAGAGCGCCTCGTCGGCGTAGATGTTGCCCACGCCGGCCAGGCGCCGCTGGTCGATCAGGACCGACTTCAGCGGCGCTCGCCGGCCGGCGAGCGCCGCCCGCAGGTGGGCGACGGTGAACGCGTCGCCGAGCGGCTCGGGGCCGAGCTCGGGGAGCGCGGCCCCGAGCCGCTCGGCGGGCACCACCAGCAGCCGCCCGAAGCGCCGCGTGTCGTAGAAGCGCAGCCGCTCGCCGCCGTCGAAGTCGATCGCGAACCGGGGCGGCTTCTCGCCGGTGTCGGCCTGCAGCAGCAGGCGCCCGGTCATCCGCAGGTGCACGACCATCACCAGGTCGCCGAAGTCGACCAGCAGCCACTTCCCACGCCGGCGCAGGGCGTCGACGCGCCGCCCCGCCAGGGCGCGCTGCACCTCGGCCTCGCTCTGGTCGCAGACCAGCGGGTCGCGGATCTCGACCCGCTCCACGGTACGGCCGACCAGGTGCGGCTCGAGCCGGCGGCGGACGATCTCGACCTCGGGCAGCTCGGGCACGGCTACTCCCTCGCGCCGGCCCCGCCGGCGTCTGCCGTCTCCGCCCGCCCCCGCCTCGCCGCCGGGTCGTCCGGCGCGCCCGGCGGACTCGCGCGCCCACCAGCCGCTGAGGAAGGCGCGCGCCTCGTCGGGCGTGGTCACCTCGCCGCAGTCGATCTCCTCCTGGAGCAGGTCGAGCGCCAGGCCCACGTCGGGGCCGGGCGGCAGGCCGAGGTGCTCCATCACCTCGACGCCGGTCAGCAGCCGGTGCGGCGGACCCGCCGGGGCGTCGCCGAACACGTCGCGGGCGATGCGGAAGTGACGGGCCAGCGACTCGGGCGGCGTGCGGTCGCCGCGCGTGGCGATGCGGTCCGACACCGACAGGACGATGGCCTCGAACACGAACGGCTCGCTGGCGCGCCGGAACCGGACCAGGGCGCGCCGGGTCAGCGGCATCTCGCGCACCAGGAACCCCAGGCGCAGGTGCCAGCGGATGAGGTTCGCGAGGTACTGCTCGAAGCGGCGGCTGCAGCGCAGGCGGCGGGCGACGCCGGCGGCCATGCGGGCGCCGATCTCGTCGTGGTGGAAGAAGGTGACGCGGCCCTGCTCGTCGACTCGCCGCGCGGCCGGCTTGCCGATGTCGTGCAGCAGCGTGGCCCAGGCGAGCGGGGCGAGCGGATCGGTGCCGGCCAGCCCGGCGACCTCGGGCGGCGCGACGAAGCGCTCGCCGCCCAGCATCGTCACCACGTCGGGCAGGAACTCCAGCGCCTCGAGCGTGTGGTCGAACACGTCCAGGTGGTGGTAGGGGTTCTGCGACACGTCGCGCAGCGCCCCGAGCTCGGGCAGGACCACGTCGAGGGCGCCGGTGTCGTCGAGGCGGCGGAGGGCGCGGGCGGCGGCGGGTCCGGCGAGCAGCGCCGACAGCTCGTGCTCCACGCGCTCGCCGCTGGCGCTCGCCAGCCCGCCGGCCGCCGCCCGCGCCGCCTCCTCCACGCCGGCCGCCGGCGCCAGGCCGAGCGTCTCGGCCAGGCGCGCCAGGCGCAGCACGCGCACGGGGTCGTCGGTGAACGCCGCCGGCGCGCACAGCCGCAGCACGCCGGCCTTGAGGTCGGCGCGGCCGCCCAGCGGGTCGACCAGCGGCCCGCCGGCCAGCGGCCGCGCCATCGCGTCGATCGTGAAGTCGCGCGCGGCCAGGTCCTGCTCGATCGTGGCGCCCTTCAGCGGCGCCACGTCGACGCGGCCGTCCTCGCAGGCGATGCGCCAGGCCGAGAAGCGCTCTGAGAAGGTGAAGAACGTGCCTCCGAGCGCCCCGGCCAGGGCCCGGGCGAACGCCTCGCCGTCGCCGCCGAAGGCGATGTCGATGTCGCCGCCGCCGGTATGCAGCAGCTCGTCGCGGACGGTGCCGCCGACCAGCCACGCCGCGTCGCCTGGCCCCAGCAGCGGGGCCGCCGCGGCGGCGATGGCCGGCCCGGTCAGCATCGTCAGGCCGGACCGCCGGTGTAGCGGCGCTCGACGCGGGCGCCGACGTCGCAGGCGATCTCGTAGTTGATCGTGCCCAGCAGGCGGGCGACGTCCTCGGCCAGGATGCGCTCGCCGCCCGACTCGCCGATGAACACGACCTCGTCGCCGGGGCGCCCGTGGTCGCCGGGCAGCAGCACCGTGAGCTGGTCCATGCTGATCCTGCCGCGGATCGGGCAGCGCACGCCGTCGACCAGCACCTCGCCGCGGTTCGAGAGGGCGCGGGCCACGCCGTCGGCGTAGCCGATGGGGACGATGCCCACGCGGGCCGGGGCGTCGGCGACGAAGGTGCGGCCGTAGCCGACGGAGTCGCCGGGCCGCACCTCGCGCACGCCGGCGACGTACGACGAGAGGCGCATCGCGGGCCGCAGGCCGTGCGGCGCCGGGTCGTCGCCGAACGGCGACAGGCCGTAGATCGCGATCCCGTTGCGGACCATGTGGAAGTGAGAGAGCGGCTCGCGCATGGTGGCGGCGCTGTTGGCGATGTGGGCCACGACGCCGGGGTAGCGCGCCACGATCTCGCCGGCCAGCGCCGTGAAGCGGTCGAGCTGGGTGCGGAAGAACGTGTCGTCGGCCTCGTCGGCGGTGGCGAAGTGGCTCATCAGGCCGGCGAGGGCGCCGGCGCGGGCGGCGGCGTCGCAGAGCGACGCCGCCGCCCGCGCGTCGACGCCGAGCCGGCCCATCCCCGAGTCGAACTTCACGTGCACGCGCGCCCGCGCGGCGAGCGCCTCGGCCAGGAACGCCTCGGACCACACGACGACCTCGGCCCGCGCCTTGACGGCGCGGCGCAGCTCCTCGCCGGTCAGCGGCCCGAAGGCCAGCAGCGGGGCGGCGACGGCCGCGTCGCGCAGCTCCTCGGCCTCGGCCACCGTGGCCACGCCGAGCCACGTCGCGCCCGCCTGCAGCGCCGCCCGCGCGGCCGGCACCGCCCCGTGCCCGTAGCCGTTGGCCTTGACCACGGCGCAGAGGCTGGTGCCCGGGGAGAGCATCCCCGCCAGCAGGGCGATGTTGTGGCGGATCGCGTCGAGGTCGACGGTCGCCAGGGCGCGGTGACGACCCTCGAGCACTAGGAGGCCTCCGGCATCACAGCCCCAGCATCTTGATGATGTCGTGCCGGGCGACGATGCCGACCAGCTTGTCGTCCTGCACCACCGGCACGCGGTCGACGTTGTGGTCGACCATGATGTTGGCGGCGTGGCTCACGGGGTCGCCGGGGGCGACGCTCATGACCTCGGTCGACATCACCTCGCTGACCTTGTTGCCGACCATCTTCTTGATCTGCTCGTCGAACCGCTTCTTGCCGCCGGTGGGGACCAGCACGCCGAGGATCTCGAGGTAGTGGGGCGCCCGCACGTCGGCGCCCTCGATCACCAGGTCGCCCTCGGTGATCATGCCGAGCAGATGGTCGTCGCCGTCGACCACCGGCACGCCGCCGAGGTCACGTTGCTGCAGCAGGGTCACGAGCTCGTGCACGGTGGCGTCGGGACCGATCGTGACCACCTCGCGCTCCATGATGTCGGCGATGGTCGGGTCGGCAGCGGAGGCGGCGGTGGCGTCGTCGTCGGGCATGTGGTCCTCACTCTCCGTGATCGTGGTCGTGATCGTGCTCGTCGTCGCCCTCGGTCAGGCTCTCGAGGGCGAGCGGAAGGAAGTCGAACAGGTCGCCGGCGATCAGCCCGTCGACGCCGACCGCCTGCTCGACGGCCAGGTCGGCGGCGAGGCCGTGGATGTAGGCGCCCAGACAGGCGGCGTCGCTCGCGTCGAGGCCCTTGGCGAGCTGCGCGACGATGCAGCCGGTGAGCACGTCGCCGGTTCCCGGCGTGGCGAGCCCGGGATTGCCCGTGGCGACCACGTAGGCGCGCCCCGAGGGGTCGGCGACGATCGTCAGCGAGCCCTTGAGAAGGACGGTCGCGCCGCTGAGCGCGGCGGCCTGCCTTGCTGCGGCCAGCCGCCGCGCGCTCACCTCGGCGACCGTCGTGTCGAGCAGCCGGGCCAGCTCGCCCTCGTGGGGCGTGAGCACCGTCGGCGCCTTGCGCTCGATCAGGAGGTCGAGGTCGGTGCCCAGCGCGTAGAGCCCGTCGGCGTCGATCACCAGCGGCACCTTCTCGGCCACGATCTGGCGCGCGAAGGTGACCGACTGCTCGTCGCGGCCCATGCCGGGGCCGAGCGCCGTCGCCTTCATCGCCTTCATCTCGGCCCGCGCCGCGGCCAGGCTGGCCGGGCCGATCGCGGCCTTGTCGGGCAGCGGCACCGTGATGACCTCGAGGAACGGCTTGTCGCGCGTCTCGCCGGCCGGCAGCGCGCAGTGGACCAGGCCCGCGCCCGAGCGCAGCGCGCCCATGGCGGCCATGTGGGCAGCGCCGGCCATGCCGGCGCTGCCCCCGAGCACCAGCACCGTGCCGACCGACCGCTTGTGGTCGCGCTCGGTCTTGGGCCGCACCAGCAGTGCAGCGCCGAGCTTGGTCACCGCGTACACGTCGGGCTCCACGTCGCAGACCGGGGGGATCCCGATCGGCACGACCAGGGTGTGGCCGGTGTGCCAGGCGCCCGGCGCCACGAAGTGGCCGACCTTGGGCGCGTGCAGCGTGATGGTCAGGTCGGCGTCGACGGCCGGACCGGCGATCTCGCCGGTCGAGGCGTCGACGCCCGACGGGATGTCGAGCGCGACGATGGCGGCGGCCGAGTCGTTGATGGCCTCGATCGCCTCGGCCGCCGCCCCCTCGGCCACGCCGCTGAAGCCCGTGCCGAAGACGGCGTCGACAACCACGTCGGCGTCCTCGTCGGTCTCGATCCCATAGACGATCTCGACGCCGAGGCGCTTGGCGATCCCCAGGTTGAGCTTGGCGTCGCCCTTGTACTCGGCCGCCGGCGCCGTCGTGTAGACGGTCACGTCGACGCCGGCGTTGAACAGCTCGCGCGCGACCACGAAGCCGTCGCCGCCGTTGTTGCCCTTGCCGGCGTAGACGGCCACCGCCTCGGGGTCGAAGCCGCGCAGGATCTCGCGCGCGACCGCGGCGCCGGCGCGCTCCATGAGGTGTCCGCCGGGGATCTTCAGGCCCTTGATGGCGGCCGCGTCGACCGCGCGCATCTGCTCGGCCGTGTAGAGGCCGACGAGCAACGGCTCAAACATGTGACTCCTCCTTGATGGCGGCCGCCACGGCATACGCCTGCTCGCTCGTGTGGCTCAACGACAGTTCCACTCTCGTCACTCCCAGGTGCCTGGCGATCTCGGCCACGCGCCCGTGCAGGGCCACGCGGGGCTTGCCGCCCGACAGCACCTCGATCTCCTTCCAGCCGAACCCGATGATGCCTATACCCAGGGCCTTGCCGACCGCCTCCTTGGCGGCGAAGCGGGCGGCGAACCGGGGATAGGGATCGGCGAAGCGCGCGCAGTAGGCGCGCTCCTGGTCGGTGAACAGGCGCGCCTCGGCCTGCGCGCGACGCTCGAGCAGCCGCTTCATGCGGTGCACCTCGGTCGCGTCGACGCCCACGCCCTCGAGTCCCACGCCCACCTCACTCCACCGTCACCGTCTTCGCCAGGTTGCGCGGCTGGTCCACGTTCAGGCCGCGCAGGCAGGCGATGTGGTAGGCGAGCAGCTGCAGCGGCACGATCGCCAGCATGGGGGCCACGACCGGGTCGCAAGAAGGGACGCGCAGCACGGCGGCCGACAGCTCGTCGATCTCGGCGTTGCCGTCGGTGGCGACCGCGATCACGTCGGCGCCGCGGGCGCGGACCTCCTCGATGTTGGAGACGATCTTGGGGTACACGCCGCAGTCGTTGGCGACCATCACGACCGGCGAGCCGGTGTCGAGCAGGGCGATCGGCCCGTGCTTCATCTCGCCGGCGGCGTAGGACTCGGTCGGGATGTAGGCGATCTCCTTGAGCTTGAGCGCGCCCTCGAGCGCGACGCCGTAGCCGGTGTGGCGGCCGAGGTACAAGAAGAACGCCTCGCCGGCGTAGCGGCGCGCGACCTCTTCGACGTGAGGGTTCATCCACAGCGTGTCCTCGAGCAGGTCGGGCACGTCGCGCAGGGCACGGCCGAGGCGCGCGCGCTCGTCCGCGCCGCAGGTGCCGCGCGCGCGCGCCAGATCGAGCGTGAGCAGCAGCAGGGCGGCGACCTGGGCGACGTGCGTCTTGGTCGCCGCCACCCCGATCTCGAGCCCGGCCCGCGTGAACAGCACGGCGTCGGCGTCGCGGGTGGCCTGGCTGCCCATGATGTTGGTCAGCGCCAGCACCGGCGCCCCGGCCTCGCGGGCGAGACGCATGGCCACCAGGGTGTCGAGCGTCTCGCCCGACTGCGTGATGCCGATGACCAGGGTCTCGGCGTCCATCACCGGATGCCGGTAGCGGAACTCGCTGGCCAGGTCGACCTGCACCGGCAGGCCGGTGAGCTGCTCGAGCGCGTACGAGCCGATCAGGCCGGCGTGATACGAGGTGCCGCAGGCGACGACGAGCACGCGCCGCAAGCGGCGCGCCACGTCGTCGCCCAGCCCCACCTCGCTGAGGTCGACCACGCCGTCGTCCGAGAGCCGCCCGGCCAGCGTGTCGGCGATCGCCTGCGGCTGCTCGTGGATCTCCTTGATCATGAACGTCTCGTAGCCGCCCTTCTCGGCGGCGTCGGCGGACCAGGTGACCTCGCCCTCCTCGCGGTCGACCGCCGCGCCGTCGCAATCGGTGACCTCGACGCCGCCGGCGCGCGCGGTCACGACGTCGCCGTCGTCGAGCACGACGACGCGGCGCGTGTGGTTCAGGAAGGCGGGGATGGCCGAGGCGACGAACGCCTCACCGTCGCCGAGGCCCACGACCAGCGGAGCCTCGTGGCGCGTGCCGACGATCACCCCGGGCTCGTCGAGCGAGATCGCGCAGAGGGCGTAGTTGCCGTCGAGGCGGCGGACCGCCGCCCGCACGGCGGGCGCCAGTCCGCCGCCGCCGCCCAGCTCCTCCTCGATCAGGTGCGCGACCACCTCTGCGTCGGTCTCCGACGTGAAGCTGTGGCCGCGCCCCTCGAGCTCGGCGCGCAGCGCCTTGTGGTTCTCGATGATCCCGTTGAGCACGATCGACACGCGGCCGCTGCAGTCGTCGTGCGGGTGCGCGTTCTCGTGCGACGGGCGCCCGTGCGTGGCCCAGCGCGTGTGGCCGAGCCCGACGGTCGCCGCCGAGTCGCCGTTGCCGGCCGCCTTGACCAGCTCGTCGAGGTTGCCGACGGCGCGCACGACGTCGATCCGTCCGTCGCCGACCAGGGCGATGCCGGCCGAGTCGTAGCCGCGGTACTCGAGGTGCCGCAAGCCGTCGAGGATGATGGGTTTGCCGGCACGGTGACCCGCGTAGCCGACGATTCCGCACATAGGACCTCGCTTCAGTCACTCATGTGGGCGCGCAGCGATGAGACGACACGTTCGGGCCGTTTTGTTCCCGCCGTTGCCGGCGGGCTTTGTCGGCGCGATCACGACCGTGTCAGACCGGGAGGCATCCGCCGAAGACTTCGATGAACCTCCGCCTCGTCACCCGCCGGCTCGCGCCGCGAGCCTGCGGGTCTGGCGCTAGCTTGTGCGGACAATGCGTCCGCGTGTGGGCGTGCGCCACGCGCTCGAGCAGGATGTGCCTGGGTCGCCCCCTTTCGTCGCCGTCGGGGACCTATTCTACCCGAACGCGCCGGCTCGACAGCCGAGCAGCGAAGCCAGAGGCGCGGCCACCAGCGTCTCGTCGATCACGCGCACGTCCTGCCCGAGGTACGCGAGCACACCGAGTCGGAAACGGGAGCCCAAGTCGCCGCGAAGCGCGCGTAGCCCGCTGAAGTCGCGGTGGCCGATAGTCGCGGCGCTCTTCACTTCGATCGCCACCACGTTCTCGCCGCGTTCCACGACCAGGTCGACCTCGGCCCCGGCCCCGGTGCGCCAGAACGAGTACCGCGACACGCCGTCGAGCGAATCGTTGGCGATGAGGTCCGAGAGAGCAAACGTCTCGAGCAGCGCCCCGTCCTTGCCGGCGGCGACGGCGGCCCGCCAGTCGTACACGTTGGCGGCCCAGGCCGCCGCACCGCAGTCGATCGCGTACAGGCGCGGCGACTTCACCAGCCGCTTGCTTGCGTTCGAGTAGAACGGTGGCAGCAGACGGATCTGATACGCGAGCCGGAGCAGGTTGAGATACCGCTCGGCGGTCGTGTGCGAGAGGCGCGCGTCGGCCGCCAGGTCGCTTCTGTTGAGAAGTCCGGAGGTGCGCAGCAGCGCCAGACTGGTGAGGCGGCTGAACTCCGGCACGCTGCCGATGTCCGAGAGCTGACGCAGGTCACGCTCCAGAAAGGTCCGGCGGTACCCGTCGTACCAGGCACGCCGGTCCTCGGGGTCGAGCGCGAAGGCTTCGGGCATGCCGCCGCGAAGGGCGCGTTGGCGAGCGCCGTCAGCGGATGCGGCATCCGCCGGAACGAGGCACGTGGCGAACGCGTCTGCCGACGGCGCTGTGAACGCGCAGTCGAGCACAGAGGGCCGCGGCGCACCTGCGATCTCGGACCAGGTGAGCGGCAGGAGCTCGAGATACACGGCGCGACCCGCCAGCGATTCGCTGACGGAGCGCATGCCGAGCAGATTGGCCGATCCGGTCAGGAGGAAGTGCCCCGGGGTCGGATCACGGTCGACGACGAGCTTGACCGCCCGCAGCACGTCGGGCGCCCGCTGCACTTCGTCGATGACGGTCAGTCCCTGTGCGCCCGAGACGAGACCGTCGGGGTCTTCGACGGCGCGGGAGAGCGTCAGGGGATCGTCGAGAGTGAGGTACGTGCCGCCCAGGATGTCGAGCACGAGGCGCGCCAGCGTCGACTTGCCCACCTGGCGCGCGCCGGTCACGACGACGACACGGAAGGTGCCTAGCCGGCGCTGCACGACCGAGGTGGCGTGTCTGCTGAGCAGCTTCATACCGTGCATATTGCACGCCACGTGGTGAAATTGCAAGGTGTTTGGCGCTCGCCCCATCACCCGTCGCGCGAGCCCGCAACAATGTTCTCGCTACCCGAGTTGCTCCTCGACCACGGAGGCGATGCGGGCGCAGGCGGCGTCGCACTGCTTCTGGCTCGGCGCCTCACACATGACGCGCACGAGCTGCTCGGTGCCGGAGGTCCGCACCAGGACGCGGCCCTCCTCACCGAGCCGCTCCTCTTCCTCGCGCACCGCCTGCCAGATCGCCTCGGCAGCCTCGAGACCGTCCTTGTCGCGCACCTTCACGTTGCGCAGATGCTGCGGCAGGCGGGTCATGATCTTCGCCGCCTCGTGGAGCGGTGTGTCGGCGGCGCGCAGCGCCTGCAGCAGCAGCAACGCCGTCGCCAGGCCGTCGCCGGTGGTCGACACGTCGAGGTCGATCACGTGCCCCGACTGCTCGCCGCCGAGCACGTAGTCGCCGGCCAGCATGTCGGCCAGCACGTAGCGGTCGCCGACCGCGGTGGTGCGCACCCAGATCCCCTCGCGCTGCATGGCGAGGTGGAAGCCGAGGTTGGTCATCACCGTGGTGACGATGGTGCCGTGGCGCAGGCGGCTCTGGTCCCGCAGGTGGCGGGCGAGGATGGCCATCACGAAGTCGCCGTCGACCAGGTCGCCGTGGCGGTCGACGGCCAGCACGCGGTCGCCGTCGCCGTCGAAGGCCAGGCCAAGGTCGACGCCGTCGTCGCGCACGCGCCGTTGCAGGGCCGCCATGTGGGTGGAGCCGCAGCCGTCGTTGATGTTGACGCCGTCGGGGTGGTCGCTCAGCACGCTGAGCTCGGCCCCGGTCTGGCGCAGGCCCAACGCGGCCGCCTCGAACATGGCGCCGTTGGCGCAGTCCACGGCGATGCGCAGGCCGGAGGCGTCGACCGGGATGCGGCGCACCAGCTCGTCGACGTACTCAGAGATGGCCTCACGGTGGGCGTGGGAGACGCGGCCGATGTCGGCGTGGGTGCGCGACGGCAGGTCGTGGCCGGTGACGTGGTCCTCGATCTCGGCCTCTTCGTCGTCGCTGAGCTTGAAGCCCTCGGCATTGAAGAACTTGATGCCGTTGTCGGCGTAGGGGTTGTGCGAGGCCGAGACGACGACGCCGGCGTCCGCGCCGCGCTCGATCACGAGCGCGGCGACCGCCGGCGTCGGCATGACCCCGAGCACCTCGACGTCGCCGCCGCCGCTGGTGATGCCGGCCACCAGCGCCGCCTCGAGCATGGTGCCCGACAGACGCGTGTCGCGGCCGATGACGAAGGCCGGGCGGCGGCCGAGGCGCTCTTCGAGCACCACGGCCGCCGCCCGCCCTACCTGGGCCGCGAGACCCGGCGTGAGGTCGGCGCCGGCCACGCCGCGGATGCCGTCGGTACCGAAGAGCTTGCCCATGGTCCTCCCTGACTCCTGTGAAGCGCGCTTCATGGTATGCCGGGGGCGAGGGGGCGGCAAACGAGCGCCCGGGGAGCGGGCAGATCGGGTGGGCCGTGGGAAGGCGCTCGGCGCGGGCAGGCGCTCGGCGTGGGCAGGCGCTCGGCGTCGGCGCGGGCAGGCGCTCGGCGCGGGCAGGCGCTCAGCGCCGCAGGCGCAGCGAGTTGAGGACCACCAGCAGGCTGCTGAACGACATCGCGGCGGCCGCGAACACCGGGGTGAGCAGCCCGGCCGCCGCCACGGGGACCGCGACCACGTTGTAGGCCACCGCCCACCACAGGTTCTCGCGGATGATCCCCCGGACCCTGCGGGACAGATCGAGGAAGCGCGGGACCAGCGTGAGGTCGTGGCGCAGCAGGACGACGTCCGAGGTCTCGGCCGCCACGTCCGTGCCGCCGGCGGCGGTGAAGCTGAGGTCCGCCCCCGCGAGGGCCGGCCCGTCGTTGACGCCGTCGCCGACCATGGCCACCCGTTCGCCGCGAGCCTGCCACGCGGCTATGCGGGCGGCTTTTGCCTCCGGCGTGACGCCGCCCTCGCTGTCCGCGATGCCGACGCGACGCGCGACGGTCGCGGTCGTCACCGGGTCGTCGCCGGAGAGGAGCGATGCCTCGACGCCGCGGCGAGCCAGTCCGGCGAGTGCGTCCGGCACGGTGGGGTCCGGCCGATCGCGCACGGCGATGAAGCCGAGCGGGCGGGCGCCCTCGGCGACCCACACGACCGTGTCGCCCTCGCCGAGATGCGGCGCCGCCTCGGCGGTCAGGGCGTCATCGTCGCCGGCGCCGGTGAAGCCGGCCGAGCCGACGAGGACGCGATCCCCGCCGTCGTGACGGGCGCTCACTCCGTGCCCGCGGAGCTGCTGATGGTCGCCGACGTCGATCCCGGGCCGGACGCAGGCGGCGGTGATGGCTCGCGCGAGAGGGTGCGCGGAGCGTTCCTCGACGGCTCCCGCGAGGCAGAGCAGCTCGTCGCACTCGACCGGAGAGCCGGGAACGATCACGACGTCGACCACCGACATGACGCCGGTCGTCACCGTGCCCGTCTTGTCGAAGGCCACGCGATCGATCTCGGCCGCCGTCTCCAGAGCGGCGGGGTTGCGCACGAGGATGCCGGCTCGCGTCGCCCTGCCGAGGGCGATGGACAGCGCCAGGGGCGTCGCCAGGCCCAGCGCGCACGGACAGGCGACGACGAGCACGGCCACGGCCGGCAGCAACGCCTCGCCGGGTGAACCGGTCGCGACCCACCAGGCCGCGAAGCACACCGCCGCCGCCAGGACGATGACCGTCGCCAGCGCGGCCGACGCCCTGTCCGCCATGCGCTGCACCGGCGCCTTGCTCGCCAGGGCCTCCTGGACGAGCGTCGTGACCTGGGCCAGGCGTGACGAACCCGGCGGCTCGGTCACCCGGTAGACGAGCGGTCCGTCGGTGACCAGCGAACCGGCGAACACCCGGGCGCCGGGAGTCTTCTCCACCGGCGTCGACTCGCCCGTCAGCAGCGACTCGTCGACGGCCGCCGAGCCCTCGACGACCTCACCGTCCGCCGCGATCCGCTCTCCCGGCCGCGTCAGGGCGACGTCGGCCTTCTCGAGCGCATCGGCGCGGACGTCGATCCACGAGCCGCCCTCGCGTCGCGAGGCTCGCTCGGGCTGCAGCGTCAGCAGATGGCGGACGTCCTTGCGAGACCGGGCCCCCGCGACAACCTCGAGGTACCGGCCCAGAAGGACGACGGCGATGATCATGCCGACGGAGTCGAAGTACGTGGCCCCTCCGCCCCCCAGAGTCGCCCAGACGCTGTACACGTAGGCGCTGAGGGTGGCCACCGCCACCAGGGTGTCCATGGTGGCGGTGCGCGCCCGCAGCGCCTGCCAGGCTCCCTGCAGGAAGGAGATGCCGCCGTAGAACAGGATGGGGGTCGTGAGGGCCCACACCGCGTACTCGAAGACGTGGACCTCCCGCAGGTCGAACCGCCCTTGCGTGTAGAGCGGGTAGAGGCGCAGGACGTAGATGAGCATCACCTGCATGCCGAGCACCACGGAGACGACGAGGTGCAGCAGCAGGCGCTCCTCGAGCCGTTCGCGGGTGCGGTCCCCCGGCTCGGTGAGGAGGCGCGCGTCGTAGCCCATCCGGTCGAGCACCCCGAGCGCGGTGGCGGGGTCGGTCTCCTTGGGGTCGTACTGCACGCGGCCGCGCTCGGCCGCATAGCTCACGTCCACGCTCATCACGCCGGGCCGCCGGCCGAGGGCCCGTTCCGCGGCGACGGCGCAGCCCGGACACCACATGCCGTCGAGCGAGAAGTAGGCCGTCTCGCCGCGGCCCAGGGCCACGTCGAGCGGGCGGGACCGGGGCCGCGATGCCGGCAGCACCTCGTCCAGCATCAGGCTGCCGGCGGCGACCTCGTAGACCCGGCGGCAGCCTTCGCAGCAGAAGCTCTTCTCGCCACCGTCGACCAGCGCGACGACCGGCGCCAGGGGCAGCGGAAGGTCGCAGAGGTCGCAGCCGGCGCCTCGCCTCACCACAGGACCAGCCCTCCCCCGTGGACGTGCGGGAGGAGGCTCAGCTCGGCGGCGCCTCGCAGCGCGAGCTGGACGCCCACCACGACGATGAGCGCTCCGGCGATGCTCGTCACCACGGTGCGAGCCTGCACGCTCAGCCGCGAGGCGCCCAGGCCGACGGCGATCAGCACCGGCATCGTCGCCGCGCCGAAGACGACCATGGCGGCGCCCCCGCGGAGCGCGCTGCCCTCGGCCGCCGCCGCGAGCAGCGCGCTGTAGACGAGGCCGCAGGGCAGGAGTCCGTTCAAGGCCCCCAGGGCCATGACCCCCGACGTCCCGCCGCGCTTCAGCGCGCGGCCCATCGCGGCGGTCAGCGCGGCGTTACCCCACAACGCCCGTCCGGCCCACCCCCTTCGCGCCAGGAAGGACGTGCCGAGGACGATCACGCCGATGCCCAGGAGCAGGCTGAGGAGGCCGGCCCCCGTGCTCAGGCCGCCGCCCAGCGTCACCAGAGAGCCCATCGCGCCGGCCGCGAGGCCCAGCAGGCCGTACACGGCCACGCGGCTGGCGTGGTAGAGGACGTGGGTCAGAGCCGGGACGCGTGACCCGTCGCGGCGGGCGGCGACGCCGAGCATCGCGACCAGGGGCCCGCACATGCCCATGCAGTGTCCGAAGCTGCCGATGAGGCCCGCGAGAGCAAGGGCGCCGAACGACACGCCGTTGAGACTCACGCGCCGGCCCTACTCGGTGGCGAAGGTGAACGGGATCTTCAGCTGCCGGCCGGGCTCGCCGACCTCGACGGTCAGCCGCCAGGTCCCCGCCATCGAGAGCACGGCGGTGGCCGCGTAGACACCAGAGCCCTTCTCGCCGACCTTCGGCCGGTTCGGCACCATGGCCATCGACGGCATCCCCAGGTCGAACGCCACCGCGCGACCCGCGACCGGCTGCCCACGGGCATCGGTGATGGCGACCGAGAGACGCACCGGCTTCATCACGGGCGCCGGCGCCGGCGACAGCTCCAGGCGCGCGGTCATGCCGCCGCCGGTGGCCTGGTAGACGGCTGCGGCGCGGCCCGCCGCGCCGCAGCCGGCAAGCGCGGAGGCGGCGACACACAGCGCCGCCACCGTCGCCCATCGCGCCGCGAGCGCCGACCGCCGGCGTCCGCCGCCGGATCGCCGCGCGCGGCGCACGTCTAGACTCCGATCTGCCGGAAGACCTGGGACTCGGGGGGCTTGGTGAGGTAACCCTCGCCCCAATCTTCCAGCATCCGCTGGGCGTTCAGGCCGGAGTCGAGATGGCGCTGCAGGTCCGACCAGCCCTCCCAGACACTCTGGAAGATCACGCGCACCGGGGCGTCCTCGTCGAACGAGTGCATCTCGAGGGCGCCGACCAGGCCTCTCTGACCGGGCAGCTGCAGGCGTACGGTGGCGGCGAGCGCCTCGATCTCCTCGCCCATGTCGAGCTGGCCGGCCTGCGCCTGGGTCAGCTCGATCTGCGTCTGGTAGATGTAGGTGTGAAAAGGCACGTCGACACCCCTAGTGCTTGTTCCAGTAGATGACCAGGTAGCACAGCCACCAGATCGGGACACCGATCAGCACGACCCACCCCAGGATCGGGAGCCGCCCTTCCCCTTCTTCCACGTTCTTGTTGAACACGTCGATGACCCCACCGAGCCGGTGCTTCTCGTCGGCGACAGTTGCGCTGTCGGCGATCTCGCCCTTCTCCGGCGACGGTCCTGCGCCGCCTGGCGCTCGACATCTCGATGACGGCCGCGATCGACCAGACGAGGAACACCACGATCGCCATGACGATCCAGAACGTCAGCCAGTCGATGCGCAGCGGCGCTTCGCTCACCTGACCTCGCCTCCTTCGAGAGTCCGGCGCCGGGCCGCTCCGGGCGGCCACGGCTCCGGTTCGCGGTCCTCGAGCATCTCGCGCTTGCTGGACTCGACGTCGCGGAACTGGCCCGCGCGCCAGCCCCAGGCGAAGAGCGCGGCGCCGACCACGGCCATGAAGACCATCCACGCCAGGATGAGCCAGAATCCAAGGACCATGTGCCGTCTCGCCTCCTTCACTCACTTGGTCTGGCCGGGCGCCAGCTTGCCGACATACCCCGTGATGTCGCGCAGGTCGGCCTCGGTCAGAGACTTGGATCCGCCGGAAACGTCGGTGGTCGTGACCTGCGACTGGAACTCCAGCGCCGAGTAGCCCGCCATCATCGACTCGGGGACGCCGGCGGCTATCCGCCAGTAGATGTAAGGGGGAGCCATCCCGGCCGGGAACGCGGCCGGCGCGCCGCTGGCGCTCTGGGCCGCGCCGGCCCCGTCACCTTGACCCTTGGCGCCGTGACAACCCGAGCAGAACGCGCCGTACAGGGCTTGGCCGTTCTGCGGCGACAGCGTGCCGCCCTCGTCCTGGAAGATGCCGTCGTCGTAGGTCGCATACTCGTCGGGCACGGTGCCGTCACCGAGTACGCTGGCCGTCACCGGCCGGCCCGTCTGGAAGCCATCGACGATGAACTTGACGAGGTCCCAGCGCTGGTCGATCGGCAACCACTCGCCCCACGACGGGCATCGACGAGTTGCGGATGCCGAACGTGAGGATGCTGTTCAGCGCGGGCGGCGGATCGAGGTCCTTCGCCTGGTCCTGCAGGTTGGCCGGCAGCGGCCTGAGATACAGGCCGTCCGGGCCGCGGCCGTCCCCGGTCTGTCCGTGGCACTGCGAGCACATGTTGGCGTACAGGGCCTTGCCACGCTCGAACGACGCGGTCGCGGGCATCACCTGCTGCTTGTACAACGGCGGGTAGGTGAAGTCCTGGCCCTTCGGGCAGCTTGGGCAGGCTCGGCTCGGTCTGCGTGAACGTCGTCCTCAGGTAGTGGACGACCGTCCACAGCTCGTCGGCCGAGTACTGCAGCCCCCAGGTCGGCATGGCGCTCCAGGGGACGCCGACCTCGAGCCGCCAGAAGTAGTCGGCGTCGGTGAAGTCGCCGTAGCTGCCGTCGCCGAAGTCGGGCGGCAGCGGCTCGAGCCCGGTGCGATACGGCCCCTCGCCCCGTCCGGAGCAGCCGTGGCACACCTGGCACTCGCGCGTGTAGATCGCCTTGCCCGAGTCGAGCACCGCGTACGAGTTCTGGAGGGGGTTCGTCATGCCGGCGTAGGGCGGCGGCGGGTCGCCCTCGTCGGGATCGTGATAGAAGGGCTGGGCGTAGATCACCTGCACGTAGCGGATGACGCGGTGGATCTTGTCGTCGCTCAGGCTCGTCTTCCAGACCGGCATGAGCGTGCCCGGCACCCCCTCCTTGACGTGCCAGAGCCATTCGTCGTCGGCCATGGCGCGGAACGGCTCCTGCTTGAAGTCGACCGGCGTCACGACCATGGTGCCGCCGTACGACCCGAGCCCGTTGCCGGCGCAGCCGTGGCAGGTGAGGCAGTGGGTGACGTACAGCTGCTTGCCCTCGTAGAGGCCCGACGACTTGAAGGTGGTCCAGCCCTTGGGCGTGCTGGTCACGCCGGGCTGGGTCTTGCGCTCGGCCGTGGGGATGGTGGCGTTGAGATACGGCGTGTTGTAGGGGCGGACCATCCACTCGGCGGCGTTGCGGTCGCCCAGGTCGAACAGATAGGCGACGATGTCGTGCTGGTCCTGCGCCGAGAGCCCGGCGAAGTCGGGCATGATCGACAGAGGCGAGAGGTCGCGCGGGTGCTGCAGGTGCTTGAGCTCCCACTCCTGGCTGCGCTTGCGGCCGACGTACGAGAGGTCGGGCCCGGTACGCTCGGAGCCGAGGATCATGGGGTTGTCCTGCGTGTAGTTGCCACCCTGCGCCCGGGCTCCCATGGCCACGTCCTGCTCGCGCACGTACTGCGTGTGACAGTAGTTGCAGCCGTTCGAGTAGAAGAGCTGGCGGCCGTGGCCGGCGTCGCCGGTGTAGCCCTGGGCGATGATCGTGCGGTCGGGCTGCCACAGGGCCGTGGGCAGGAACACGACCCACGTGACCACGGCGAAGAAGCCGACGATGCCGCCGACGACGATTACGGTGACGGTCATCCTCATGACGGCTCCACCCCCGGTGCGGGAACGATCGGCGGCGGCGTGCCGGCCTCGGGAGCTGTCCTCCGGGCCCGTCCGAACGAGAAGTGCGGCTCGGTGTTCGGCGCCCGCCTGGCGAGCGTGCCGATGACGATGACCGGCATCATCAGGAAGCTGCCGAACATGAGCGCGCCGCCGAAGATCCGCATCGCCATGTAGGCGCGGATGCCGGGCAGGACCTCCCAGACCGGCAGCCCCTGCTTCACCCAGTTCGACCCTTGCACCAGACCGGCGAGGGTGAAGCCGATGAAGAAGAACGAGAAGCCGATGGCGTACAGCACCCACTGGATGCTGGCCAGTCGCCTCCCGTAGAGCTCGCAGTTGAGCAGACGCGGCAGCGCGTAGTAGACGCCGCCGATCACGATGGACCCGGAGAAGAAGAGAAGGCCGAGGTGCGAGTGGCCGGGGACGTACTGGCTGAAGTGCGACAACGAGTTCATGCCGAACAGCGCCATCTGCGAACCCTGGAACGAGACGATGATGTAGGCGATGGCCCCGAGCAAGGTGAAGCGCAAGGAGACGTTGGAGAAGAACCGGTTCCAGTTACCGCGCATCGTCATGACGGTGTTGATGAAGAAGGCCGTCACCGGCAGGATCATGCCGATGCTCTCCGCGACCGCCGAGACCTTCAGCCAGCCGGGGACGGGGGCCCAGAGCAGGTGATGGCCGCCGACGCCGGTGTAGAACAGCAGCGTGCCCCAGAACGAGATCAGCCCCAGCTTCACGCTGTACAGCGGGGTGTGCACCTCTTTGGGCAGCAGGTAGTAGAAGACGCCGAGCATGCCGGTCGTGAACCACAGGCCGAGGACGTTGTGCCCGTAGAACCAGTTCCAGATCGCGTCGTTGACGCCGGTGAGCGCCCCGGTGGGCGGGTTCCAGACGACGTTGCCGATGGCGTACAGGAGCGGCATCCAGATGGCCGTGCCGATGATGAACCAGAGGGTCACGTACAGCTTGGGCTCGACGCGGTGGGCGATCGTCATGAAGACGATCACGAGGTTGAGGGCCAGCGCCACCAGGATGGCGACGTCGACGCCCCACACCATCTCGGCGTACTCGCGGCTCTGCGTGTGCGCCATGGCGATCAGGATCACGCCGACGAGCACGGCGCCCGTCCACAGGACGACCAGCAGGTTGGCCAGCGGCTCGCTCCAGAGCCGCCGTCCGGTGAGCCGCGGCAGGATGTAGTACCAGAGACCGAGCATGCCCGTGGAGAGGAACCCGAACATGACGGTGTTCGTGTGTTCCTGGCGCAGACGCGAGAACACGAAGGGCAGCCATTGCATGAAGTCGGGAAACACGAACTCGATGGCGAGCAGCAGGCCCATCGCCGTCCCGAAGACGAGCCACAGCGACGAGACGACGAAGAAGTTGCGAGCGGCGCTGTCGTCGGCCGCGAAGAGCCGGTGGATCAGTCCGTCTCGGTGCTCCCCGCCTGCCGGAGTCCCCGGTGTGTCACCCATGGCGTGACCCCCTTCCGGCCACAGCCACAAGGAACGTGCTCATGGTCACACGTGAAGGCGACGCGACCCCCGCGCCGCTGCCCCCTGGCCTGCGGCCTCAGCGTCCAACTGACTCCTGGCGACCAGTCTGCTCAGCGGCCTCACTCGACAAACCACCGCGCCGTTCACGCGCGGGGCGACCAAAGGCGAGCAGGCGTCACACGACGATGCCCAGCTTGCCCGGGTACGCGCCGGCGGCGAAGTCGACGAACGCGTGCGGCGCCTCGTCGAGCGAGTAGGTGTGCGTGATCGGCACGCGCAGCGCGCCGCTCGCCACGTCGGCTCCCAGCCGCCCGAGGGTGGCCGGAGCGGCGCTGGCCGCCACGGCGACGGCGCCCGGGTGCTGGTCGGGGCCGAAGCCGAGCAGCGAGGCCAGGCGGCCGCCCCCGGCGAGCAGGCCGGCGAGCTGCGCGCCGTCGCCGGCCAGGTGCACGATGGCCGGCACGCCCTGCGGCGCGATCGCGCGCACCTGGGCGGCGAGGTCGCCGGTGTAGTCGACGACGTGGGCGGCGCCGAGCCTGCGCACGAACTCCTCCTGGGCGCCGGGTCGCGCCGTGGCGATCACGTGAGCGCCGGCGGCCGCCGCGTACTGCAGGGTGAAGGCGCCGACACCGCCGGTGGCGCCGGCGACGAGCACGAGCTCGCCGGCCGCCGGCGCGATCGCGTCGATGGCGTCGCGCGCGGCCGAGCCGGCCAGGCCGAGGGCTCCCGCTTCTTGCAGGCTCACGTTGTCCGGCACGGACGCGATCCCGAACTCCTCACCGACCGCGACGTACTCGCCGAGGCCGCCGTCGCCCAGGTACGGCTTGGTGACCACGCCGAACACCTCGTCCCCCAGGGCGAACCGCGAGTCGCCGCCGCCGTGCCCCTCGACGACGCCGGCGAAGTCCTTGCCGAGCACGACCGGGAACCGGTGCTCCATCATCCCCTTGGTCAGGCCGGCGGCGACCGCCGCGTCGAACCCGTTGATCGACGAGGCCTTGACGCGGACCAGCACCTCGCCGGGCTCGGGCTTCGGCGTGGGGACGTCGGTCAGGGCGGGCGGTGCGCCGAAGTCGGCGATGGCGATGGCGCGCATGAGGGGTCTCCTTCGTACGGGGAGCAGGTGGAGTCCCTATACCCTGCGCCGTGGGGTTCGTGACGGCGAGAGGGGGCGGCGGGCGCCGATGGCGCCCGCCGCCCCCTCTCTTCGTCGTCCCTACGACCGCGGAGGAGAAGCTACGGCTTCACCCTCTCGACCACGGCCTTCTGGCCGCTCGGCGGGGTCCAGATGCCGGCCGCGTAGACGCCGCTGTTGGTCCCCTTGAGCCAGGTGACGCCCTTGCCGCGGGTCTCGCCGCCGCCGCCCGAGGCGATCATCTGGTTCCAGCGCCACTGGAAGGTGCTGCCGTTCCAGCTGTACTTGGTCACGATCATCTCGTCGAACGGGTCGTCGAGCCAGCCCGTGGCGTAGATCGCGTCGCCCGGGCTGAGCGCGACCGAGCTGAACGAGGAGAGCCCGCCGGGCTGCGGCGTGAGCAGGGTGTGGAAGTAGAGGGCCCCGGTGTGCCGCCAGGCGACGATCAGCGCGTCGGGCGATGCGCCGGTGTCGCCGACGCAGTAGATGTCGCCGTAGCGGCCGATGGCCATGTCCCTGAGATTGTCGGCGGCGCCGAAGTCGTAGTGCACCGGCGTCCACTTGGTGTGCCCCGTCATGCTGGCCAGCTTGGCGACGAAGATGTCCTTGTTGGCGCCGTTGGTCTCGCCGGCGATCACGCAGTCGTTGCTGAGGACGATGCCGATCCTGCGGCCGACGGCCTGGCCCTCGACCCCCAGCTTCGCGTACCAGAGCATCTTGCCGGTCTTGGAGACCTTCACCACGAGCGCCGACGTGTTGACGTGGCCGCCGCTCTGGGTGTCGCCGGTGAAGAACGTCGTGCCCGACTTGTTGACGGCGAGGTCGTTGGACCGGTCCATGCCGCCGTTGTCCTGGCCGTCGAAGGCGAAGCGCCACAGGCGGCCGCCGTTGTTGCCGCGCAGCTTGAGCACCATGGCGTCGACGCCGCGGGCGGCCGAGGTGGTCGTGGAGCCGGTGGCCAGGACGTTGCCGTCGGGGTCGACGGCCAGCGCGCTGACTTGGTCGGTGCTGTGCGCCTTGCCGTCATAGGTCGCCGTCCACAGGTGCTTGCCGGCCGCCGAGTACTTGACCACGACCACGTTCAGGCCCTGACCCGCGGCCGGCCACTCGCCGCCGACGACAAGGTTGCCCGCCGACGTCACCGTGAGACACGTCGCCGTGCCGAGGTGGCTGGTCTTCGACCACAGCAGCTTGCGCGAGCCGCTGTACTTGCCGAACCAGAGTTTCGGTCCGCTCGCGGTCTCGCGCGTGCCGATCACGTACACGCCGCCCGGGCACGGAGCGATGGCGTCGAAGCCGTACTTGAGGCCGACCACCGTCCTGTGCCAGACCTGGTCGCCCGAGGCGCGCGCCTGCGCGGCCGCGGGAACGATCGCCGCCGTCGCGAGCAGCGCGACGACGAGGATGAGTGGAGTGCGGAGTCGCTTCATCGGTGCCCCCCGGGTGAGTGAAGTACGACGACCCAGTATAGACCCGCAACGGCGGGTGGGCGTGGCGACGACGTCCCGGTGGCGGCGGGCGCCGCAGGCGCCCGCCGCCACCTCACCTCGTCCTCACGGTACGATCCGCTCGAGCAGGCCCTTCGTGGAGGTGCCGGGCGTGTACTGGCCGCACACGTACACGCCCCTGGTGTCCGGCCCTCCCGCCAGCCAGAGCACGGCCTGGCCGTACGTGGGATCGTTGCCGCTCACGCCCTGGTGTGTCCAGCGGTACGTGAACGCGGCGCCGTCCCAACTGTACTTGCTCACGATCAGCCGGTCCGACGACGTCTGGTCCAGGCCGGCCGCGTAGATGCCGTCGGTCGAGGGCGTCACGGCGAGGGCTCGAGCTGGTGAGCCGGGTGTTCGGGTGCTAGCCGGTTGCCGTGCGCGCCTCAGGCTCGGGGATCTCCAGCCCCTCCGCCCGGCGGTATCGCACATAGTCCTCGAGACAGCGGCGTAGGGCGGCTTCGGCCTTGGGGCGCGAGGGTCCGTCGCCCACCACTTCGGGGATCTCGGCGAGGCGCACGACCCAATAGGGCTCGGCGTCGTCTTCGCGCCACTCCCAGACGCGGCGGTAGGGAAGGTCGATGTAGCTCTGAGGATCTCGCTTCACATCGGCTCCTGTGCGTCGGCTGCGAGCAAGCGCCCGACCAGGCGTACGGCGTCTGCCACCAAATAGGGCCGCAGGCGACGTGTTCGCGGCACTGCCAGAGCAAGCTCCGGGTATCGGGAATGACGATAGAACGTGTGCGCTCCACTGTCACGCTTGTCGAACCCGAAGCCGACCAGCAGGGTGTCGATGTGTTCGGCGGACCAGCCCGCGTGGCTGCGGCTCATCGCGAGAAGCAGCCGTGAGGCCGATCTGGGATAGCGGTCGGGCGGCTGCGCGGGCATGCACCCCACGGTAGCGGGACCGGTCCATGGTGGGGAAGGTGACGGATGCGCGAGGAGGTGGACCCTCTTGTCTCGGGCGGATGACGATCATGAGCCCCGAAGCAGCGAACGGCTGACCGGCCAAACACCTAGCAAGTCCCATCTATGTCTGCCGTCAATCCGGAGGCCTTTGCCGACGGCACGCTGCAGGTCGGCGAGGTCAGCCACGGCGGCTCGGTGCCCAACCTGCTGGTCGTCAACGGCGGCGACAAGCCGGTGCTGATCGTCGACGGCGCACTCGGGCAGTCAACGGGTGACGACGGCCGACCGGAGGAGGCGGCAAGGCTTCGCCCTTGCCGTCCCCTTCTCCGTCCTCTGACGGGCGTACGCTGCGACCAGGCCGTCGGGGGTGAGCTCCGTATCCTCCTCGACGTTCCGCGCGTAGAATGGTGCCACGTACCCTGGGGGGAGGAGCACATGACCGTACCCGAGCTGTCGCGACTCGAGCGAGTTGACTTGCGGAAGGCTTGGGTGAGCGAGCCCGCCGACTTCACGCCGTGGCTCGCGCGAGAGGAGAACCTGGCGTTTCTGGGTGAAGCGCTCGGCATGTCGCTCGTGCTCGAGGCCACCGAGAAGAGCGTCGGACCATTCGCCGCGGACATCCTCTGCAGAGAGCCCCAGACCGAGCAGTGGGTCCTGATCGAGAACCAGCTCGAGCAGACCGACCACACGCACCTCGGCCAGATCATCACCTACGCGGCCGGCCTCAATGCGGTCACTGTGATCTGGGTTGCGGCCACGTTCGTCGAGGAACATCGGGCAGCCCTGGACTGGCTCAACGAGGTGACGGCGGAGGGCACCAACTTCTTCGGCGTCGATGTCGAGCTGTGGCGAATCGGAGACTCAGCGGTCGCGCCCAAGTTCAATATCGCCAGCAAGCCGAATGCTTGGTCGAAACGCGTCACCAAGAGCGCCGAGAGTGGTCCGCAATGGAACGAGGAAACGTTCTTCGCCGCGCTCACCCAGAAATCGCCGGACGGCGCCGCCGTAGCGCGGGAGATCCTGGAGTGGGCGAAAGAGAACATGCCCGACATCTACTGGGGCACGGGCAAGCGTTACGGTTCGTTCACGCCCGGCTTCTACGCGGGCACGAGATGGCAGCAAGTGGTGGGGGTCTGGACGAATGGCTACGTCGAGCTGCAGCTCGACTACATGCGCCAGAAGCCACCGTTCGACGATGAAGTCAGGCGTCAAGAGCTTGCGGACCGCTTCGCCGCGATCCCCGGCTTCAACCTACCCGACGACGCCATAAGGCGGCGTCCCAGCGTCGAACTCAAGCACCTCTATGACTCGTCGGCTCGCAAGCAGTTCTTCACGGTCCTGGAGTGGGCTGTCCAAGAGATGAAGCTGGGCAAGGGCGACGAGTACCAGTCGGCGCCCTCCCCTTCGTCACCCCGCTCGGGTAGTATCGACAACGTGTGACCAATCTCTTGTCGCGGCACGGCTGAGGGGGGCACGTGGCCAGGTCGTCATCGAGAACCCGATCCTCAACTCGGCCTTCGCTCGAGCCAGCCCGCCATTCCAGTTCGACGACGACGGCATCACCAACGAGATCGTCGAGTCGCGCCGGCTGAGCGCCTACTTCGTCCCCATCCCGCAGCCCAAGAAGAAGGGCAAGCAGCTCGATCTTCGACACCGAATGGACCGCAGGACCGCGTCGAGGAGAACGAGTTCATCAACCGAGGTCCGCGCAGCGCGTGGGCGAGTGGCGCCAGCGCGGCTACCCGGGCGTCACGCAGCACCACGCGCCTGCTGCTCGAGTACTGGACCGAGCCCGACCGCGAGCGCCGCCTCTTCTTCTGCCAGATCGAGGCCGCTCGAGACCGCCATCTACCTGACCGAGGTCGCCGCGAAGTACGGCGACGCCTGGATCGAGAACCACCTGCGCGAGGCGAACGAGCGCGCCAACCCCGGCCTCTACCGCATCGCCTTCAAGATGGCGACGGGCGCGGCAAGACGGTCGTCATGGCGATGCTCATCGCCTGGCAGGCGCTCAACAAGCTGGCCAACCCGCAGGACGCCCGCTTCTCGCGACACGTTCCTCATCGTCACGCCCGGCATCACGATCCGCGACCGGCTGCGCGTGCTGCTGCCCAACGACCCCGACAACTACTACCGCAGCGCGACATCGTGCCGCCCGATCTGCGTCGAGCGAGCTGGGCAAGGCGAAGATCGTCATCACCAACTTCCACGCCTTCATGCCCCGCGAGCGCGTCGGCAGCCGGCAAGCTGACGAAGGCGATTCTCGACCGGCGGCGAGACGACAGCGCCCTTCACCGAGACGCCCGACCAGATGGTGCGCCGCGTCTGCCGCGACCTGGGCGACAAGAAGAACATCGTCGTCATCAACGACGAGGCGCACCACTGCTATCGCGGCAAGGCGGGTGCCGAACGCCGGGGACGGCGCAGCGACAAGCTGACGGGCGACGAGCGCAGGGAAGCCGAGAGCGCGAGGAGGAGGCGCGCGTCTGGATCTCCGGGCTGGAAGCGGTGAAGGCGAAGATCGGCGTGCGCGCGATCTACGACCTGTCGGCGACGCCGTTCTTCCTGCGCGGGTCGGGCTACCCGGAGGGCACGCTGTTCCCCTGGGTGGTGTCCGATTTCTCCCTGATCGACGCCATCGAGTCGGGCATCGTCAAGGTTCCGCGCGTACCGGTGGCAGACGACTCGATGACCGGCGCGCTGCCGACCTATCGCGAGCTGTGGCCGCGCATCCGCGACTCG
>CAWAPD010000003.1:0-634317 GCA_963783865.1 uncultured Actinomycetes bacterium
ATACTACCGCGCTACGTCTGCGCGAGAGACGGGCGCAACTGGGGGGCGTTATGGGATTCACTCGCTTTGGGCAGTCGTCGAAGTCCCACCTAGTGCGAGCTGGTCTCGTGCTGGTGCTGGCGCTCGGCATCGTCGCCGTCAGCGCCACAGCAGCACTCGCCGCTGCCCAGCCCTCCAGCGCCTGGGTCGGTGTCGACCGGCCACCCGTGACCGGCGTCGACTTCTCTGTGACCGGCTATGTCTCGACCGGCTATGCCACGACCGGCACTGATCTTGCCGGTCAGCTCGTCGACCTCAGCACGCAGGAGATGGGTCAAAGCGCTCCGACACCCGCCCCTCAGGCGACCGTCTTTGCCGGTCATCTGGGCAACGAGTTCCAGGGCACTGTGCCGGGCATGACCTACACGGGCATCGTGACCGCTGGCTGGGCGGGCAACGCCGACTTCCTGCCGTGCAGCTACTGGATCTACGTCGGCGTGAAGGCGAAGGTGACGATGAGCGTCTTGCGCGTGACGCACGATCGTCTGCGCTTGCACGGTGAGGTCACTCCGCTCCAACCACTGGTCGACCCCGCGAGACTGACGAACCCCACCCTGATCGTCTTCCAGCACAAGACAGCCCACGGCTGGCGGAGGCTACACGTCAACAACAGCTCCCGCTCCGACATGCAGTCGTGGGTCACGACCACCTACTTCGGCCTGAAGCCAGGTCACTACGTAATGCGAGCTCGCTTCGTCGGCACTGACTACAATCTGGCGGCTGTGTCCAAGGTTGCGCACGTCACGGTTCCGTGAGCTGGCGGGCACCCCAAGCGCCCTTCGATGGCGATGGCTAACAAGCACATCGAGCAGACCGGCCGCCTAGGTATGCTGCAGACCAACGTGAGCGAGGCCGGCAGCTCATGTGCAACACGTTAGGTGTGGCTGCCGAGCATCAGCCGCCGACTGGGACCTCAGACTGGCAGGCCGGCATGACTCATGTGCAACACGTTAGGTGCAGCAGTCTCTCCCTCCCCGCTGACCCAGCCGCGTAGTATCCTTCGCGCTAGGTCTTCAGGAGGTCGCCTTGTCTGTCCATTTCCGCATCGAGCTTGAGCAGGAGACCGACGGTCGCTGGATCGCCGAGGTCGTCGAGCTGCCCGGCGTGCTGGCCTACGGTGCCTCGCAAGACGAGGCTGTCGCGCTCGTCCAGGCGCTTGCTCTGCGTGTCGTCGCCGACCGCCTCGAGCACGACGAGGCCGGCCGCGAGTACCTGGATATCTCCTTCAAGGCCGCGTGAGCGACTGGCCGTCCACTCGCGCTCGCGCGGTGCTGGCGGCCCTCCTGTCCATCGGCTGGACGGTCAAGCGCCAGACCGGCTCGCACAAGGTCCTCTCCCATCCCGAACGGCCCGACTACGTCTTCGCCTTCCATGACCGTGATGAGATCGGTCCTCGCATGCTGGCCCGCATCGCCAAGCACACCGGCCTGCGGCCCGAGGATCTGAAGTGAGCGCACCTAACAAGCACATCGAGCAGGCTCGCAGTAGGGTTGCGCCAGAGATGAGCGGCGGTCCGACCTGCTCATGTGCGACACGTTAGGCCTAACTTCCCACTGTTGACTTGGGCTCCAACCGGGGTACGCTATAGCGTACGGTTCTTCGGAGGCCGCGCCATGACCACCATCACCGCCACAGAGGCACGCAAGATCCTCTACCGTCTGCTCGACGAGGTGTCACGGTCCCACGAGCCGGTGGAGATCACCGGCAGGCGCGGCAACGCCGTGCTGGTGAGCGAGGACGACTGGCGGGCGGTACAGGAGACGCTGCATCTGCTCTCCATCCCCGGCATGCGCGAGTCGATCGTCGAGGGCATGGCGACGCCGGTCGAGGAGCTTGAAGAGAAGCTCGACTGGTGAGCTGGCGGCTGCTCTACACGAAGCAGGCTCAGAAGGACGCCAAGCGTCTCACCGCGTCGGCCCTCAAACCCAAGGCGCAGGAGCTGCTCGACATCTTGGCCGAAGATCCGTTCCGCTCCCCACCGCCGTTCGAGAAGCTGGTCGGCGACCTGCAGGGCGCCTACTCGCGGCGCATCAACATCCAGCATCGCCTTGTCTACCAGGTCCTCGAGGGCGAACATGTCGTGAAGGTGCTCAGGATGTGGACGCACTACGAGTAGGCCTAACAAGCACATCGAGCAGGCTCGCTCTAGGGCTGCTCAAGACCGGCACGTGAGCCCGAGCAGCTCATGTGCACCACGTTAGACCGCCTCACGTGCTCAAGTGCGAGGGATGTCAGCGCTACAGACTTGTCCAAGGAGGTAGTAGCCATGCCGTACGCCGATAACGAAGGCGTCCGCATCCACTATGAGACAGAAGGCGAGGGGCCCCCGCTGGTGCTCCAGCACTGGTCTGCAGCCACCTTGGAGAACTGGTATGACTTTGGCTACGTTGCAGCCCTGAAAGACGAGTACCGATTGATCCTGCTGGACGCCCGGGGGCACGGCGGCAGCGACAAGCCTCGCACGCCCGAAGCCTACAAGCTCGAGCAGCGCGTGGGGGACATCGTCGCGGTCCTTGATGATCTGGGCGTCGCGACGGCCCACTACTTCGGCTATTCGATGGGCGGGTGGATCGGGTTCGGCTTGGCGCGCTACGCCCCCGAACGGTTCCGCTCCCTGATCATCGGAGGAGCGGAGCCCTATGCAAGTGAGATGGATGGTCTGCGCGAGTTTCTGCGCGTCGGGGTCAAGAAGGGTCCAGAAGCATTCGTCGCCATGTGGGAAGAGGAGTTCGGCTACGGCGTGCTCCCGCCCGCGCTGAGGGAGCGCATGCTGGCCTACGACTACGAGACTCTCCTGGTGGTAGCCCAGGACCGTGAGAGCCTGGAGGCTGTCCTGCCGACGATGAGCATGCCCTGTCTCCTCTACGTCGGGGGGCTGGACGATCCCGAACCCGTCGAGGAGTGCTCCAAGCTGATGACCAACGCTGAGTTCCTCACCTTACCAGGGCTCGATCACGGAGGAGCAATCACGCGCAGTGACGAAGTGCTTCCACACATCAGGAGGTTTCTGGCGAAAGTCGACCGGCAAGCGGGCGCGGTCTAACAAGCGGATAAACACAGACGCCGCTTAGCGGCGCTGGTTATCCGCAGCACGTTGGGCGTGGACCCCAGAAGGGGGTGCGTCATGCGAAGGGCACGCTCTGCGACTCTTCTCGCCGCGGCCGCACTGACGGTGCTTCTGGCCGCTTGCGGCTCCCCCGCGCCGAAAGCCAGCCCGACCAGTCAACCCGCGGCCGACCTGCCTCCGGCCTGGGTCCAACACGAGGTCGCCTGGCAAGCACTGGCGGCCCGGGATGCCCACCCCCGCATCTGCCAGTGGACCTTGGCGACGGCCTCGCGAGCCCGCAAACTCGACCCGGGCCGCACCTCCTACCTGCGCTCATATCCAGACATGGCCTACGTGCTGATCGTGCGCGGCGACTTCGTGGCCTACGGCGAGCCATCCCTGCACTCACACACCATGTACCTGGTGATCCGCGCCGCCCACCACGACTACATCGCCTTCGGCTTTCTCCTCGGCCCAGAGGACCTGTCGAAGCTGGGGACGCTGAACAGCTACACTCCGCAGCTGCCGCTCTCCTCGGGAGTGTGGGGCCACACGATGATCCAGGGCGGTGCCTTCCCTGGCGGTCCCAGCCCGATCACCGGCGTCAACGTCGCCGTCTGGAAGGGCGACCGCAGTGCCACATTCGCTCAGCCGCTGAAGACCGTACGCTCCGACGCCGAGGGGTTCTTCACGCTCGGCTTGCCGCCTGGTGTCTACACCTTCAAGATCACCGACCCGCACTACCACTCTCTTGGGCAGTACGAGACCGTCACGGTGACCGAGGGCCAGCCGACCGCAGCGCGAGTCTTCGTTGACATCCTCTGAGTCGCGTGAGTGCCGTCACGCCTAACAAGCACATCGAGCAGACCGGCCCGGGAGCTATGATGCGACACGCAGGGCTGCCAGCCGGCAGCTCATCTGCGACACATTAGGCGGAATGGCATGCCGCGTGTTCGAGTCGAGAGCGAATTGCCACGGCGGTGTCTGCGGTGACCCCACACGACATAGCCCTACTTCGCCTTGCGAACCAGGAGATCACCGTCCATGCCGGCGAGACCCCGCAGCAAGTTGTGGCCGCACTCGGGGGTGCACAAGCCCAAGACTACCGTAGCGCACTGTGGGCGATCGGACTGCGGCTGTCGGGAGCGACCCAGCCCGACGTCGAGGAGGCGTTGACCAACGCCTCCATCGTGCGCACGTGGGCGATGCGCGGCACTCTGCATTTCGTCTCGTCGGCGGACGTGCGCTGGATGATCGCGCTGTTGGCGCCTCGTGTCATCGCCGCTAGCGCGTATCGGCGTCGTCAGCTGGAGATCGACGACATCACTCTATCCCGAAGCCGCGATGTCCTCGTCGGCGTCTTGTCGAATGGGCGACGGGTGGCACGCGACGACGCGATGCGTCTGCTCGAAGGCGCCGGCGTTCAGACCGGAGGTCAGCGAGGGATCCACATCCTCCGCCACCTTTCCCTGGAAGGGCTGCTCTGCCAGACGACGGCTAAAGGCAATCAGGCCACGTTCTGTCTCCTAGACGAGTGGGTGCCCAAGAGCGAAAGGCTGAGTCGCGACGCCGCCTTGACCGAGTTGGCCCATCGCTACTTCAGTAGCCATGGACCGGCCACTCTTCTCGACTTCCGCTGGTGGGCGGGACTCACCGTCGCAGAAGCCGAAGCGGGTCTCGAACTGGCCAAGGCTCAACTCGCACGCGAGAGGGTCGCCGACACTGAGTATTGGATGTCCCCGACAACGCTTGCGCCGCAGCCATCAGGTCCGGTCGTGTGTCTGCTTCCCGCCTTCGACGAATACGTTCTGGGCTATGCGGACCGCGGAATCGCTTTGGACGCCGTTGAATTCAAGCGTGTGGTTCATAACGGCAACGGGATGTTCCGCCCGACGATCGTGGTGGACGGTCATGTCGTGGGCACGTGGCAGCCCCGTAGCACGACGCGGGCCACGGCGGCTGCAGATCTGTTCTTCGAGGTGGACACAGCCGTGTCGGACGCTCTTGGCATAGCCGTTCGCGACTATGATGGATTTGCGAGCGGATCCGCGGCATCCGCCTGACCAGCAGTTCCAGCGGACGCCGCTTCGCGGCGCAGCTGAGCTGCAACAACGTTAGGCCGCACACAGGCTTCACGACCGCCATCATTTCCCAGAAGGAGCACCATGGCCAAGTACCTGATCTCTTTTCCAAGCGCGGCGATGGTTGTGCCCGATGGCGAATGGGGAGCGGTGGGCCGCGACGCACACGCTGTGATCGATGAGGCGAAAGCCGCCGGTGTTTACGTCTTCGGCGGCGGAATCGACGAAGACGTACCGCCCGTACTCGTCTCTGCTGACGGCGCGGTTGCAATGGGCGGCTATCCTTGGGCGCCCACGCTCGACGGCGGCTTCACCGTGTTGGAACTGCCTTCGCGCGATGAGGCCATCGCGTGGGCGGCGCGCATCGCCAAGGCCTGTCGCTGCGACCAAGAACTGCGCGTCTTCGGGTTCGACCCGCAGTCCTGAGGGCAGCACTGGAATGGCGCGGCAAGTGCGGCCTCACAATTCATTCAAGCCGAACCCGCTTCGCGGGTCGGCTTGATTCAGGCGTTGGCCCGGACCGATTCTGTCGACATGCCAGTAGGGAGTCTTCTCGCAGTGGACATTCCACGGATCTTCAACATCACTGAAAGCGCTCACCGCATCCACAACCCGTTCACGCCCGAGAAGCTCGCCACTCTCGGCGACGCGCTGCGTCTGGAAGCGGGGACCCGTGTGCTCGACCTCGGCAGCGGTTCGGGGGAGATGCTGTGCACCTGGGCACGCGACTACGGCGTCATCGGCACCGGCGTCGACATGAGCCAGTTGTTCACCGAGCAAGCGAGACTGCGCGCTGAAGAACTCGGCGTCGCCGATCAAGTCAAGTTCATCCATGGCGATGCTGCCGGCTATGTCTCTGACGAGAAGGCCAGCGTGGCAGCGTGTGTCGGTGCCACCTGGATCGCTGGCGGAGTCGCCGGCACCATCGAGCTCCTGGCGCGAAGCCTCCGCGCCGGAGGGATCATCCTCATCGGCGAGCCCTACTGGCGGCAGCCACCGCCGACGGAAGAGGTTGCCAAGGGGTGTGGTGCCAACTCAATCTCCGACTTCCTCCTGCTTTCAGAACTTCTCGCGTCTTTCGGCCAGCTTGGCTGCGACGTCGTAGAAATGGTTCTGGCCGACCAAGACAGCTGGGACAGATACGAGGCGGCCAAATGGCTCACCATGCGCCGATGGCTTGAAGCCAATCCCGATGACGAGCTCGCGACAGATGTTCGAGCCAGACTGACCTCGGAACCCGAGCGCTACGCCGCTTGCACGCGTGAATACCTGGGCTGGGGCGTGTTCGCGTTGATGCCGCGGTGATGCGTTGGCGCATCCGGCGGATCGTCAACGCCGAAGGTCTTGAAGTGCAACACCTGACCCTCTGTTCAGACCGCCAACGCGAGATACGGTGAAGCCGCGCGGGTACCGTGCAGGTTCTCATCTCTCGAAGGACAGGTGTGATGAAGATCGCAAAGAACACGATTTGCCTTTGGTACGACGGGGCGCCGAGGAGGCGGCACGGTTCTACGCCGCTACCTTCCCCGACTCGTCCGTCGACGCTGTGCACCGCGCACCGGGCGACTATCCGTCCGGAAAGGAAGGCGACGTCCTGACGGTCTCGTTCACCGTGATGGGCATCCCGTGCCTCGGGCTCAACGGAGGACCTCAGTTCGAGCACAACGAGGCGTTCTCGTTTCAGGTCGCGACCGCCGACCAGGCCGAAACGGATCGCTACTGGGACGCGATCGTCGGCAACGGCGGCCAGGAGAGCGCCTGCGGCTGGTGCAAGGACAGATGGGGAGTGTCCTGGCAGATCACGCCGCTGGCCTTGACGGAAGCGATCACCGATCCCGATCCCGCCGCCGCCAAGCGCGCCTTCGATGCGATGATGCCGATGCGGAAGATCGACATCGCCACGATCGAGGCGGCGCGTCGCGGCTGAGTGGGCGGCGGTCCAGCGGCGGTCGCGGCCGACGGCCCGCTGCGCGGTCTGCTGAGCAGGCGCAGGCCTCACGGTTAGCCGGCGGCTCCGCGCCGGGTATCATCCCCCGTCTACCGGGAGGGGTGAGCCATGGGGCGTCCACGTGAGGTCGAATCGGTCGTCGTTCCGCAACCGGTGATCGAAGGGGCCGGCGTGCACCTGATCCGCAGTATCGCCACCCCGACGCTCGACTACCTCGACCCCTTCCTGCTGCTCGACAACTTCGAGTCCGACGACCCGCGCGACTACATCGCCGGGTTCCCCATGCACCCGCACCGTGGCATCGAGACCGTCACCTACATGCTGGCCGGCGAGGTCGACCACAAGGACACGCTGGGCAACGCCGGCCAGATCGGCGCCGGCGACGTGCAGTGGATGACCGCCGGCGGCGGCATCATGCACGAGGAGATGCCGCGGCCCGACGCGGCCGGCAAGATGGGCGGCTTCCAGCTCTGGGTCAACATGCCGGCCAAGCTCAAGCTGTCGCAGCCCCGCTACCAGGACGTGGCGGCGACGACGATCCCGGTGGCCGAGCGCCCCGACGGCACGCGGATCCGTGTCGTCGCCGGCGCCGTCGACGGCGTGCGCGGGCCCGTCACCGAGATCTACGCCGACCCCGAGTACCTCGACGTCGACCTGTCGCCCGGCGCCGACTTCGTCCAGGCGATCCCGGCCGGCCACACCGCCTTCGCCTACGTGTTCCGCGGCGAAGCCGAGTTCGGGGTGGCCGCCGACCTGGGCTATCGCGGCGAGCTCGACGGCGTGCTGGTGCCGGCGCCGCGGCTCGTGATCTTCGGCGACGGCGACGAGGTGCGCGTCAAGGCCGGCGACGCGCGGGCGCGGTTCCTGCTCGTCTCGGGTGCGCCGCTGGGCGAGCAGATCGCCCGCTACGGGCCGTTCGTGATGAACACCCGCGAGGAAATCATGCAGGCCCTGCAGGACCTGCACGACGGCACCTTCGTGTACGGGTCGAAGGACTGAGAAGGGACGCGGAGGGGCGGGGTGCGGCGCACGCCACCCCGCCCCTCCGCGTCACCCGGCTCGCCTCGAGCCCCCGGGCCTCCACAAGACCAGCGCCGTGCCCGCGGCGATCAGCGCCAGCGACACGGCCACCGGCTGCCAGACCGGCGCCCACCACTCCGAGGGGATCAGGAACAGCAGGTCCCGCGTGCCCGGCGACGAGGGCCAGCTCAGCAGCGCGTAGAGCCAGACGTAGTAGAAGACGTCCCACACGCCGAAGGCCACCAGGAAGCAGCCGATGCGCGCGCGCCAGCCGCGTCCGGCCAGCCACGCCACTGCGAGCAGGCAGACGATCGTCGCCGCCTCGCGCGCCTGCTCGTGCCACAGGTAGGCGTGCGGGAAGTGGAAGTGGCCGGACGCGATGGTCAGCTGGTACTGCAGCGCGAACAGCCTGCGCAGATAGGAGACGATGGTCGCCTCGACGAAGGCGAAGGCGATCGCGAAGACGGCGACGGCGAGGAGGCGGGGCCAGGGGCGGCCGGCCGCCCTCACGGCCCCGCCTCCTCGCCGTCCGTCGCCGCCCGTCCGGACGTCAGCTCGAGGTCGGCGACCACCGGCCAGTGGTCCGAGGGCAGGCGTCCGCCGACCCGCTCCTGGACGATCCGCGCGTCGCGCACCGTCCACTCCCGCGTGACGAGGACGTGGTCGATGCGCGTGCCGTCGACGGCGCCGTCGAACGTGTGATGGGTGGCGACGCCGGGACCGGCGGCCGGCAGGCCGCCGAGGGCGTCGCCCAGCCCTCCTTCGAGCAGGGCGCGCAGCGCCGGGTCGGCGACCGTCGCGTTGAGGTCGCCGAGCACGATCCAGGGCAGGCCGGGCTCGAGCCAGTCGAGGATGAGGGCCGCGCTGCGCTCGACCTCGAGGGGTGACGACCCCCAGTGGGTGTCGACCACGCCGAAGGCGGCGTCGGTCACCAGGTCGGTGAACCGGACCAGCGTCGCGACCCGCGGCAGGTCGCCCCACGTGCGCGAGCCGGGCACGGTCGGTGTGGCGGACAGCCAGCGCGTCTCGGCGCGGTCGAGACGCAGGCGCGAGGTCCGGTAGAGGATCGTGCAGCACTCGCTCGCCGCGGCCGTCGTCGCGGCCGGCGCCGCCGGCGGCGTAGCAGCCCAGGCGGCGCAGCAGGTAGCGCTGCTGGAAGCCGTACACCTCCTGCAGGCCGGCGATGTCGGGGTCGAGGCGCGCCACGGCGTCCGCCGTGGCGCGCCTCCTCAGCCACCACAGGTCGCGCCCGTCGAGCCCGAGCCCGTTGCGCACGTTGAAGCTGACCACCCGGAGCATGGCGACAGTCTACCGCCGTCGCGACACGCCCCGCGCACGCGGCGCCCGCGACCGCCGCCGCACCGGCACGGCCCGCGTCCGGCGGACGGTCACCGCACCCTCTGGTAGACTTCAGCGCACCTTTCTCGCGCTCGAGGACGAGGCCACCCGTGAGCCCAGCGGAAGAAGACAGCACGACCAGCGGCGCGCCCAACGGCAGGAGCCACCTGCTGCAAGACGCGACGGCCCGCCTCGAGGCGCTGCTGGCCCTGACCGACCTCACGCTCGACGACCCGGCCGGCGCGCTCCACCGTATGGCCGGCGAGCTGCGCGACCTGATCAACGTCCGGCTCTGCGCCATCTACGTGGTCGACGGCGACGACCTGCGCACCCTGCACGTGTGCGAGCACGGGGAGTACCTCGTGGGGCTGCCAGAGTTGCGGCCGATCCGGGCGCACGCCTTCGCCGGGGCCGTCCTCGACTCGGGCAAGCCGCTGGTGGTGCCGGACTACGGCACGCCGCTCTGCCGCTGGGGCCTCGGCGACGAGGAAGGCGACGGGGGGTACGAATCCGCGCTGCTCGTGCCCATGGTCGCCGACGAGACGGTCGGCCTGATCGAGCTCTGCGACAGCATCGACCGCGACTACCAGGCCGAGATGGACACAGCCCTGGGCGTGGCCCGCATCGGGGCGCGCGCCGTGGCCACCCTCGCCGAGCGCGCACGCCTCGAGGCGCGCGAGCGGGCCGCCGCCGAGCTCCTCGAGCTCGGCGGCATCGTCGCTCGCGCCCACGACCTCTCCGAGCTGGTCAGGCCGATCGCCGAGAACCTGCGCGCCGCGACCGGCGCCGAGGACTGCGACATCTGGCGCAAGGTCGACGACCGCATCGTCTGCATCGCCAGCGTCGACGGCCGCGGCTGGGACGACGAAGTGATCGGCAGCTCGTTCCACCTCTCCGACTACCCGTCGTACGGCGACGCGGTCGACAGCGGCGAGGTGCGGGTGATCGCCTCGCGCGACGACCCGCGCATCAGCACCATCGAGCTCGACGCGCTCGAGCGCTGGAACTACCACAGCAACCTGTGCCTGCCGCTGGTCGTGGGGGACCGCAAGCTCGGCTTCGTCGACCTCTTCGACGTGCGCGCCAGGGACTTCGCCGAGGACCTGGAGTTCGTCGAGACCGTCGGCCGCATGCTCGCCGGGGCGATCGACAGGGCGCTGCTGGTCGAGGAGCTCGAGCAGACCAACCGCGACCTCGAGGTGCTGCTCGACATGCAGCAGGCGATGACCTCGTCGGCCGCCTTCGACGACGCGCTCGGGGTGACGACGCGCAAGGCGGCCGAGGCCCTCGGCACGGCGAACTGCATCATCGAGGAATACGTCCAGGAGGTCGACTCGCTGATCCCCCGCGCGACCTACGAGCGCCACCCGATCGACGGCTACGACGAGACGGGAGTGCCCAAGCGGCTGGACGCGCACCCGGGGGACCGGTTGATCCTGCAGAGCTCCATGCCGGTCGTCGAGAGCTTCTCGGACCACAAGGTCGACGCGGCCACCCGGGCCGAGATGGAGCAGTGGGGCGAGAAGTCCTGCCTGAACATCCCGCTGTCGTTCAAGGGCGAGGTCCTCGGCCTTCTGATCTTCGTCGAGATGGACCGGGAACGGACCTTCGACGACCACGACCTGCACCTCGCCAAGGCGATCGGCAAGCAGGCGACGGTCGCCCTGCAGAACGTGCGGCTCTACCGCGAGCTGCGCCGGCGCTCCGACAAGGACGAGCTGACCGGCCTGGCCAACGCGCGCCGGCTGCGCGAGTCGGTGGTAGCCGAGGTGGCTCGCCACCAGCGCCACGGGCAACCCGTCTCGCTGATCGCGCTCGAGATCGACGACGCGCGCAAGGCGGTCGACGAGCTCGGCAGGGAGGGGTCGAACGAGCTCCTGCGCGCGGTCGCCAGCGCGCTGGCCGGGCCGCTTCACGACCACATCGACGTGATCGCCCGCACGAGCGGCGGCCGGTTCATGGTCGTGACGCCGTTCGCGTCCCTGCACGGCGACGAGCCCGAGGGCAAGGGCAAGAAGGCCGGTGACGGCCTGACGCCACACGAGGGCGGCGCCGCCGGCCTGGCCGAGCGGCTGCGCCAGGCCGTCGAGCAGCTCACGAGCGACCTGCACGGCAAGCCGCTGGCGCGGCGGGCGACCGTGTGCGCCGGCGTGGCGAGCTTCGGCGGGGAGATGCGCGACGCCGACGACCTGCAGCGGGCGGCCGAGAAGGCCCTGCGGGCGGCGCAGCGCGCCGCCCGCAACTCCATCAGCTGCGCCGAATGACCCCGGCGGCGCGCCGCGCCGCCTCCCAGTCGCACGCCTCCCCGATCGCGCGCAGCCGCGCCTTGGTCGCCTCGTCGCACAGGGCGCCGTGCACGCCGGCCGCGTAGATCGCTTCGGGGTCGAGGCCCATGCGCATGGCGATCTCGTACTCGCGCCCGAGGTCGGTGTCGAACAGCACCGGGTCGTCGGTCGAGATCGAGCAAAGCACGCCGGCTTCGTAGAGGGTGGGGAGGGGATGGATGGCCAGCGACGGCACGACGCCGGTGCGCAGGTTCGACGTCGGCGTGACGTCGCAGACGACGCGCTCGTCCGCCAGCCGGCGGACGAGCGCGTCGTCCTCGACCGCCCGGATGCCGTGGCGTATGCGGTCCGCGTGCAGGGCGTCGAGGCAAGCGAGCACCGAGTCCGGGCCGTCCTGCTCGCCGGCGTGCGGCACCGCGCCGAGGCCGGCCTCGCGGGCGGCGGTGAACCACGCCGCGTACTTGCGGGGGTCGTCCTCGGCGCCGCCGAGGCCCAGGGCGACGACGCCGCGATCGCGGTAGGCGATCGCGGCGCCGGTCACGCCCTGGCAGAGCTTCTTGGGGAACCCGCGCGTGATCTCCGGGTCCAGCCGCACCTCGACCCCCAGCCGCTCGCGCGCCTCGGCGGCGCCGGCGCAGTAGCCGTCGAAGACGTCCTCCCAGGCGGCGCCGCGGGCGACCGGCTCGGCCGGCGAGAAGATCCCCTCGATGTAGACACAGCCGTGGCTCTTCGCCTCTCCCGCGTAGTCGACCACGACCTGGCGGAAGTCGTCGGGGGTCTGCAGCGCCGGCGTGAGCGCGATCCAGCGGCCGATGAACTGGCGGAAGGTGCCGAAGCCGCGGATGTAGTCGGCGAGGCCCTGTTCGGTCTTCGCCGGCAGGGTGAACCGGTTGCGGGCGGCGATCTCGAGCAGGCGCGCCGGGCGCACCGTCGCCTCGAAGTGCACGTGGAGCTCGATCTTGGGGAAGAGTGGTACTGGCGTGTCCGTGGTCGCCTCACCGCCGGCGAGACCGCTCATGCGGGTCTGCCCGCCAGGGCGTCGGCGACGGCGGCACCCAGGCGCGCCGCGCCCTCGGCGAGCGTCGGCTCGTCGTACCACGTGAAGCAGAGACGCAGCGCGCCGTCGGCGCCGTCCACGCGGCAGCGTGCCTCGGGGACGAACGACACGCGGCGGGCCTCGGCCGCCGGCAGCAGGGCCGAGGCCGTCAGCCCCTCGGGGAGCATGACCCACACGAAGAAGCCGCCGCGCGGCGCGACGAGGTCGCAGCCCCGCGGCAGGGACTGCCGCAGGGCGGCGACGAACGCGTCGCGCCGCGCGGCGTATGCGGCTCGCAGGCGGGCGACCTGCCCCTCGTAGTGGCCGGCGGCGAGGTAGCGCGCGACCACCTCGGCGGCGAACTGGCTCACGCAGCCGCCGCTCTCGAGCAGCCCGCTGCCGGTGAAGCGGGCGACGTGGTCGGTCGCGCCGGTCACCCAACCCACGCGCAGGCCGGGCGCCAGCGACTTCGAGAACGACCCGAGCCGCAGCACCGCGCCCGGCGCTGCCAGGCTCCACAACGAGGCGGGCGACGGCTCGCCGTAGCCCAGCTCGCGGTAGACGTCGTCCTCGACGATCAGCAGGTCGTGGGCGGCCGCCAGCTCGACGAGCCGCCGCCGCCTGTCGGCGGCCAGCGACACGCCGGTCGGGTTGTGGTGGGTCGGGATCGTGTAGAGCAGGCGAGGGGGCGGCGCCTGGCCGTCGGCCAGGCGCCGCCCCAGCGCCTCGACGTCCAGCCCGTCGCCGTCGAACGGCACGCCCTCCAGCCGCACGGGGTGGTCGCGCAGCACGCCGAGCGCCAGGCTGTAGGTCGGCAGCTCGACCAGCACCGTGTCGCCGGGCTCCGTGAACAGCGAGACCGCCTGGTCGAGGGCCTGCGAGACGCCGCCGGTGATCGCCAGCTCGTCGTCGCCGGGACGGCGGCCCTCGGTGGCGGCGATGCGCTCGGCGAGCAGGCGACGCAGTTCCGGCGGCCCCTCGTTCGAGCCGTACACGAGAGCCGCGTCGCCCCCGCCGAGCGCCGCCTGCGCCGCCGCCTTCAGGTCGTCGTAGGGGAAGAGAGCCGGGTCGGGCTCGCCGAAGGCGAGCTCCACGAAGCCCGGCCGAGCGACCTGCTGACCCGCCGGCGCCGCCGCGTCGGGCGCGCCGTCCATCCCGCTCACGAGGCCGAGTCGAGGGCCAGGCCGAGCCGGCGCAGGCCCTCGTTCACGTAGTCGTCGGGCTGCCCGAAGCTGACCCGCAGGTAGCCGTCGAGTCCGAACACGTCGCCCGGGGCGACGAACGTGCTCTGCTCGCGGATCAGCCGCATCACGAGGTCGGTCGAGTTCACCGGCTGGCGGTACTTCACGAAGCAGATCGCGGCGGCGTCGGGCGCCGTGACCTCCACGTCGTCGCGGCCGTCGGCCCAGCGCTGCACGTTCTCGAAGCCGCGCCGCACGTAGCCCCGCGTGCGCTCGATGATCCGCGGTCGCACCTCGGGCGAGAGCGCGATCGTGGCCAGCCGGTTGGCCGCCACCGTCGTGCAGATCGTCAGGTAGTCCTGCCACGCCCAGGCGCGAGCGATCAGGTCCTCCGGACCCACCATCCAGCCGATGCGCAGGCCTGGCAGGCCGTATGCCTTGGAGGTGCTGTTGACGGCGATGACGCCGTCGTACTGCCCGTAGAAGGTGGGGGTGGGCTCGTCGGTCACCCGCTCGGCGCCGGCGTAGACCTCGTCGGCCAGCAGCCAGGCCCCGGCGCCGGCGGCGGCCTCGATCACGGCGCGGCGCTCGTCGTCGGGCATGATGCGGCCGGTCGGGTTGTTGGGGTTCACCACCGTCACGAGCTTCGTGGCCGGTCCCACGGCGGCGGCCAGGCTCTGGCGGTCGAGGGTCCAGCCGCGCTGGCGGTCGAGCCCGAAGGTCGACAGGCGGCGGCCGAGGTTCTGCACGAGCCCCCAGAACTGCTGGTAGTTGGGCTGCATGACGGCGACCTCGTCGCCCGCCTCGGTCACGCTCAGCAGCGTCGTGAGATTGGCCTGGATGGCGCCCACCGTGACCAGCACGTTCTCGCGCGAGGCCCCGGGGTACAGGGCGGCGATCGCGTCGCGCAGCTCCGGCTGGCCGTTGGCCTGCGGGTAGTTGTGCTCGACCTCGTCGAGGGCGCGGCGCGCCGCTTCGTCGGGGACGAGGTCGCGGGTGGTCATGGGGTGCACGCCGCTCTCGGAGAGGTTCCAGCGCACCTGGTTCTCCCAGGTCGCCAGAACGCGCTCGATCTGGAACTCGACGAACCCGGTCGGCAGTGTGGTCATGCTTCTACTCCTTCGTCGCCGAACGTCTGGCCCAGGCCCGCGGCGATCGCCCGCTCGTAGGCGAGCCGGGCGATCGCCGTGTCCTGCACGCCCACGCCGGTGAGGTCGCAGACGGTGATCTCGTCGTCGGTCGCGCGGCCGGGCTTGAGGCCGGCGGTCAGCTCGCCGAGCTCGTCGACGCGGGCCTCGTCGACGAGGCCCGCGTCGACTGCATGGTGCAGCTCGCCCAGCACGAGGCATTGGGCCTTGCGATCGCAGACCACCCGGTCGGCCTTGCTCAGGCAGTCCGGGAACAGCTCCTGCTTGGTCGGCATGTCGGCGCCCATGCAGGTGACATGCAGGCCTGGGTGCAGCCAGTTCGCCTGCAGGTAGGGCTCGCGCGACGGCGTGGTCGTGACCACGACGTCGCTCTCGCGCACGACCGACTCGGCGGTCGGCGCGATGACCGTCTCGACCCCGAGCTCCCAGGCCATGTCGGCGGCGTAGCGCTGCACCTCGCCGGCGATGACGCCGAACACGAGCAGCCGCCTGAACGGGCGCACCATGTGCAGGCCGCGCATCTGGTAGCGCGCCTGGCTGCCCGAGCCGATGACCCCGGCGGTCTCCACGTCGGTGCGGGCGAGGTGGCGGGCGGCGACCGCGCCGGCGAGCCCGGTGCGCAGCTCGGTCAAGTAGCCATTGTCGACCAGCAGCGCCTTGAGGAAGCCGGTCTCGGCGCTGATCAGCACCATCGTGCCGGTGCCGTAGGGCAGCCCCTGGGCGGGGTTGTCGGGGAACCCCGAGGCGACCTTCACGGCGAAGCTGTCGAGCCCCTCGATGTAGGCGGTCTTGATGTCGACCTCGCCGTTGTGCTCGGGGATCTCGATGGCGATCACCGGCGGCGCGAAGGCGCGGCCCTCAGCCAGCCGCGTGAAACCCAGCGCGACCGCCTCGAGGGCCTCCTCGTCGAAGCCGGCGCAGCCGCGGATGTCGGCCTCGGAGAGCAAGGTCACATTCACGGTGCACCACCGGCTCCGGCGGCCGCCGCCGCGCGGGCGGGACGCCGCGCGAGGCCGGCCAGGCTCACGAGCAGATAGCCGATGCACGGCGCCAGCAGCGGCGAGACGCTGACCAGGAACCGCGACTGGCCGTGGAACAGCGTCGCGTTGACGACGACCCAGGCGGCCACGGTCATCAGGATGGCGTCGGCGGCCGGGCGGCGCCTGGCCACGGCCAGGCCCAGCGCGGCCGCCCCCACGATCAGCCACGAGAAGTGGACCGTCGACCAGATCCACTCGTGACGGGTCATGAAGCGAAGGACCGACTTCTCGCGCGGCGCCAGGGCGCGCTTCTTCTCGGGACCGAACACGGTCCGCGCGTTCTCGCTGCTCGAGCCCAGTAGGGCGTCGGTCCAGCGGAAGAGGTAGTACAGCTTCTCGGGCACCAGCCGAGCGGCCGCGACCGGGTGGTGGGCCAGCCACGACAGCGCCAGGTCCCGGTCGTGGCGGTCGGTGGGAGCCTCCACGGCCTGCGTCGCGATGGGCCAGTCGGGGTTGCCGCCCTTGAGCGTGGGGCCGCCGGTGGCCAGCGGGTCCAGGCCCATGCGCAGCGTGTAGCCGCCGTTGGTCGAGATCGTGACCTCGTGCATCACGACGGCGTTGCGGGCCACCCAGGGTGCGCAGACGAGGGCGGCCGCCGCGACCATGACGGCGGCGCCGGCAAGGCCGCGGCGGCCGCCCGCGACCCACAGATAGACGAAGAAGACCGGCAGCACGACGGCCGCCGTAGGCTTGACCAGCGCGCCGGCGCCGAGCAGCACGCCGAGGATGAGCCCCCGTTCCCAGTTCACCCTCGCCGGGCGGAACGACCCCAGGTAGAGGCAGGCGCCCAGCAGGATCGGGATCATCAGGTTCTCCGACGCCAGCAGCCCGCCGTAGACGACGTAGTCGGGCGCGAGCCCGAAGAGCAGGCCGGCGATGAGCCCGGCGTTGCGCCCGCCCAGGCGGTCGCCGAGCGCGAAGGCCAGCCCCGCCGACAGCCCGCCCAGCAGGATGCCGCTGCCCCGGGCGAAGGTGATCGAGTCGTGGGTGAACGCCAGGAACGGCGCCAGGAAGGCAGGGTACCCTGGCGGGAAGAACCCGGTCGGGTGGCCGAGGATCTCGTACCCGTGGCGGTGGGCGAGCGAGACCGCTGCCTGATAGTAGAAGAGGTAGTCGCTCACGGGCTTGGCGTGCACGCCAAGCACCCAGAGCGTCCGCACCGCCAGGGCCACGACGACGACCAGCCCCACTCGCCAGCCACAACGCCGCAGCCAAGGCCAGGACCCGGCGGCGCCCGACCTGCGACGGGTCACGAAGACGATCCCCAGTAGCTCCTGCGGCTGAAGAGCGACTCGAGGTAGCGGGATCGCAGCTGCTCGGTGGCCATGACCTGCTTGACCGGCGGCAGCTTGAGGACGACGCCGAGGATGGCGGCCAGGGCGCGGTGGCTGGTGGTCGCCTCCGAGAACACGAGGTTCTGCAGGGTGCCGCTCTCGATCGCCATCAGCACCGTGCGGTGAGCCGAGTCGAGCGGAGTGACGATGCGGCCCTTGCGGGTCGTCAGGCTCAGGCTGCCGCGCCGGCAGGCTCGCACGCAGACGCCGCAGCCGATGCAGGTCGACGCGTCGACGACGGCCTGCTTGGCCGCCGGGTCCCGGCGGTGGGACCTGACGGGATCGACCGAGACCGCGGCCACGGGGCAGGCGCCGACGCAGGCGCCGCACCCCGTGCAGCGGTCTTGGTCGACGACCGGCAGGAACCGGGTCGTGTGCACGGGGCGCAGGTTCGAGAAGCGGCGCGCCGCGACCATCGTCTCGCAGCAGCACGAGCAGCAGTGGCAGATGAAGTTCACGCCGTGGCGCACGTTCTCGGCCAACTGGACGAGGCCATGGTCGTAGGCCTGCTGGAGCAGGTCGAGCGCCTCCTCGGCGTCGATCGTGCGCGCCGCGCCCTGGCGGGTCAGGCACTCGCCGGCCGCGTTCAGGGCCATGCAGGTCTCCATCGGGGCGTCGCAGGCCTTGCCGAGGTGGTCCATCTTGTGGCGGCAGTAGCAAGCGCCGACGCCGATGTGGGTGGCGCTGGCGATGACCTCGGTCGCGCGCTCGTAGTCGAGCACGTGCAGGTCGTTGTCGGGCGACAGCGCGGGCTCGTGCACGAGCGCGCGGCCGAGCTGCGTGTCGAACGGCTCGTAGAGGCTGCGGACGAAGTCCTCCTCCACGTTCATGTACTGGTAGAAGAGCTCGGAGAGCGCCTTGCGGTCGACGCCGCCGTCGGTGCGCATCATCGAGAACTCGAAGAACCCGGCCATCGGCGGCGGCAGGAAGAACAGGCGCGACCCGTTCGAGCCGGTGTCGACGATCAGCGAGCGGTCGGCCAGGCCGTCGAGGATGCGCTCCGCCTCGCGGTTGCTGGTCTTCCAGGCGCGCGCCGCCTGCTCGGCGGTGAACGGCGTCACCGGCAGCTTGGCCGCCAGCTGCGCCTCGTCCTCGGTGAACAGCAGCGAGAGGATCCGGTAGAGCAGGTCGGACGGCGGCGCGCCGACGGGGAACCGGTTCAGGCGCCGGGTCAGCTGCTCGTAGCTCGATTTGACCGTCCGGTGGGCCATCGCGTCCCTCGTCGATTGGGGACGACAAGGATATCAGAGGCTCCACGGCGCGCAGCCGTCAGCGTGGAGCCCGTATACTGCGGCCACATGGAGCCCCTGCTGGTCGTCAATCCCGCCACCGGTCACCGGCGCGAGACGCGCTCGCTCGACGCGGTGCTGGCCGCCGCCGAGCGCGCGCTGGGCGGCGTGGAGGTCGCCTACACGGGGCGGCCGGGGCACGCGATCGAGATCGCGCGCGCGGCCGCCCTCGCCGGCCGCGACCCGATCGTCGCCGTTGGCGGCGACGGCACCCTGAACGAGGTCGTCAACGGCGTCATGCAGGCACGCGAGGCTGCGCCGGGGTCGCCGCCGGCGCGTGTCGGCCTGATCGGCCGTGGCACCGGCGGCGACTTCGGGCGCAGCCTCGACATCGACCACCGCCTCGACTCCTACCTGTCGGCTCTCGCCTCGGGCCGCGAGCGCGCGGTGGACCTGCTGCGGGCGACCTTCACCGGCAACGACGGCCGGCCGGCGCGACGCTACGTGGTCAACGTGCTCTCTGCCGGGGCCGGCGGCCTCGTCGACCGGTACGTCGCCGGGCTGCCGCGGGCGCTGGGCGGGCGCGCGGCCTACCTGCTCGCATCGCTGCGGGCGCTCGCCGTCTGCCCGCGCGCCCGCCTGCTCATACGCACGACCGACGCCGCCGGCGCCGTCGCCGAGCGCGAGCTCGCGGCCTACCTGGTCTGCGTCTGCAACGGCCGCGTCTTCGGCGGCGGCATGCGGGTGGCGCCGATGGCCGATCCCGGCGACGGCCTGCTCGAGGTCGTCGTCGCGGCGACCGACACGAAGTGGGGCCTGGTGCGGGCCCTGCCCAAGGTATACGCCGGTACGCACCTGGGCGTGCCCGGGGTCGAGCACCTCAGCGCCACGCGCGTCGAGCTCGAGCTGCTCGACGGGGAAGCGGCCGGGCGGTTCCTGCTCGACGTCGACGGCGACCCGCTCGGCCGCCTCCCCGTCGCGCTCGAGGTCGTCCCCGGCGCGTTGACGATGCTGGCCTGAAGGGGCGGTGGGCGGCTGCGCCGCCCCCGCCCCCGCCGGCTTCATCTCCTCCGCGGGCCCTGCGCGGCCGCGCGCCGGTCGCGTACAATGGACGCCTGAGAGGCTGCGTCCCATGGGGTTGACGGGTGCTCTTCCCGACGGTCACGTTCGCGATCTTCTTCACGCTGGTGTTCGTGGCCAGCTGGCTGCTCATGCCCCGGTTCCGCCTGTGGAAGTGGTTCAGCCTTCTCGCGGGCGCGGTCTTCTACGGCTGGTGGGACTGGCGCGCCGTAGGGCTGCTGGTCGTCTTGGTCGCGATCAACCAGGCCGGCGCGCGCCTGATCGCCGGCTCCGCCGGCGCCGGCGCGCGCAAGGCCTGGCTCGCCCTCTCGGTGGCGGCCGACCTGGCCGTGCTCGGCGTCTTCAAGTACTACGACTTCTTCGTCACGTCGGCCGCCAACAGCCTGGCCCACGTCGGCCTGGGGCTGCAGCCGCCACTGCTCGAGCTGGCGCTGCCGGTCGGCATCTCGTTCCTGACGTTCCGCGTGCTGACCTACGTGGTCGACGTCTACAGGGGCACGCTCGAGCCGGCCCCGGCGCTCGACTTCGCCGTCTACGTCGCCTTCTTCCCGATCCTGCTCGCCGGGCCGATCGCCCGGGCCTCGGAGTTCCTGCCCCAGCTGCGCGCGCCGCGCGACCCGCGCCGCATCGACGCGAGCCGCGCCTTCTACCTGATCTTCGCCGGCCTGGCCAAGAAGATGATCCTCGCCGACTACCTGGCCACGCACATCGTCAACGGCGTGTTCGCCACGCCGCAGCAGTACAGCTCGCTCGAGACGCTGCTCGGCGTCTACGGCTACGCGGTGCAGATCTACTGCGATTTCAGCGCCTACTCCGACATCGCCATCGGCATCGCGTTGCTGCTCGGGTTCACGATCCCGGACAACTTCGGCGCGCCGTACACCGCGCGCGACGTGCGCGACTTCTGGCGCCGCTGGCACATCACCCTGTCGCGCTGGATCCGCGACTACCTGTACATCCCGCTCGGCGGCAACCGCAAGGGAGCGGCCCGCACCTACGTCAACCTGATGCTGGCCTTCCTGCTCGCCGGTCTCTGGCACGGCGCCTCGTGGACGTTCGTGTTCTGGGGCGGCCTGCACGGGGCCGGCCTGTGCTTCGACCATGCGCGGGCCGCGCGCCGCAAGGCGCGCGGCGAACCCGATCTGCGCAGCGGCCGTGGCGCCGTGGCGCTGCAGCGGTTCCTGACCTTCCAGTTCGTCGCCTTCGCCTGGATCTTCTTCCGCGCCGACTCCTTCGGCGGCGCCTGGGCGGTCATCGCCCGGCTGTTCACGGCCTGGGGCCACGCGGGCGCCGGCGTGACGTTCGGCGTGGTAGCGGCGATCGCCGTCGGCATCGCCATCCAGTACGTGCCGGCGAAGGTCACCGCCGGCGCCCAGATCGGCCTCTCGCGGCTGGCGCCGGTCGTGCAGGGCGTGGTACTGGCGTGTGGGTTCCTGGTGCTCGACGTGCTCGGCCCCCAGGGTCCGGCCAGCTTCCTCTACTTCAGGTTCTGAGATGGACGGGACGCGACCGCCGACAGACGACTGGTTCGATCAGCGCGATGCGGCCGCGCCCGTCGAGGAGCATCCGCCCTGGGTCCCGGCCGGGGAGCGGCGGCCGCCGGCGGACGGGCGGCCGGCGGCGCCGGCCGCCACGGCCGGCGGCCGCCGCCTGCAGCCGGCCGGCGCCGTCCTCGTGGCCGGCCTCGTCGCCTTCGCGCTCGGGCTGTTCCTCAACGCGGCGAGCCTGCAGCGCACGGCCAAGGCGATGCCGTACGGCTTCACGCGCACCGTGGCCGTCGACGTCATGGGACCGGTCGCCGGCATCGGCCACTTCCTGTTCCTCGACCGGCCGTCGGCCCAGGCTTCCCGGCTGCTGGGGAGGAGCGCGCCCGAGCAGCAGGAGGGGCGCGTGCTGAGCGACCTCGGCAAGCCGTCGGCGGCGCCGTCGGCGCAGCCGACGGCGCCGCCGACGGCCGCCCATCCGCTCCGCGTGTGGGTCGGCGGCGACTCGATGGCCCAGAACACCGGCGCCCAGATCGTGCAGTACGCGCGCCGCACCGGGGTGATGAAGGCGACGCTCGACTACCACATCTCGACGGGCCTCAGCCGGCCCGACTACTACGACTGGCCGCAGCGCCTGCGCTACATCCAGCGGTTCGTGCAGCCCGACGTCGCCGTCGCCTTCTTCGGCGCCAACGATGCGCAGCCGGTGATGTACGAGGGCCAGGTCCTGCAGGCCGGGTCGCCGCTGTGGGACGCGCTCTATCACCGCCGTGTCGGCGAGGCCATGGACCTGCTGTCGAACGCCGGTCGCACGCGTGTCTACTGGGTCGGCCTGCCGATCATGGAAGACGCGGGGTTCAGTCAGCGGGTGGCGATGCTGGACGCCGTCTTCAAGTCGGAGGCCGCGACGCGCCCGGACGTCGTCTACTTCGATTCGTGGAAGCTGTTCGCGACGTCCAAGGGCGCGTACGCCGACTACCTGCGCACCGCCGACGGCCAGCTCGCCCTGATGCGCCAGTCCGACGGCATCCACATGACCCTGGCCGGCGCGTCGCGCCAGGGGTGGGCGATCGTCGCCCGCATCGCCCGCGACTACCACGCGTCACCGCCCGCGCCATGAGGCCTGGCGCCGAAGGGGGCGACGACGAGCGTCGCGGGGATCAGGGCCCGGGGGAGGCCGGCGACCGGCGGCCGCCGGTCGAGCTGCCGGCCTCAGACGAGGCCCTGCTCGCCGAGTGCGACGTCGAGACCTTCCGCGCCGGCGGCCCGGGGGGCCAGCATCAGAACGTGACCGACAGCGGCGTGCGCCTGCGCCACCGGCCTACCGGCATCGTCGTCACCTGCCGGGCGCAGCGCAGCCAGTACCAGAACAAGCAGACCTGCCTGCGGCGCCTGCGCGAGAAGGCGGCCAAGATGGACGAGCGTCCCGCCCCGCGGGTGCCGACGAAACCCTCCCGCTCCGCCGCCGAGCGGCGCCTCGAGGAGAAGGCGCGGCGCGGGCGCGTGAAGCGCGCCCGCGCCGCGCCTTCTCCCGACGACTAGTCGAACAGGGACGGGTCCTGCAGCGGTACGGCGCGCCGTCCGCGTCGCGCGAACGGGTAGAATGCCCAGTGGCGACCAGGGAGCCACGTGGAGCAGTCAGTCTCGCGTCTCGTACGACCGACCGGCAAGGGCTGGCGCCGCCGCACGCTCGTCTGGCTGGTGGTGGTGCCGCTCGTGGTCGTGACCGCCGTCGCCCTCGTCATGCGCTTCACCGGGATTCTCGGCTGGGACGCGCCCGCCCACCTCTACAAGATCGCCCTCGTGCGCGACGGCGCCTCGATGCTCTGGGACAACCTCTGGTACGGCGGCGCCTACCAGACGGTCTCGTACGGGTTCGTCTTCTACTGGCTGGCGCGCTACGTCGGTCCGACCGTGCTGGTGGTCGCGTCGGCCGGGTCCCTGCCGGTCATGTTCTACCTCTACATGCGCCGGATCTACGACGTCACGAGCTTCGTGCCGGCGCTCGTCCTGGCCGGGGTCATGGCCGTGTACCTGGCAAACGGGCAGGACCCGTTCCTCTTCGCGCTGGCGCTCACCATGGCCGGCCTGACCCTGGCCGCCTACGACCACACGGCGCTGGCGGTGCCGCCTCTGGCCGTGGCCGCCTTCGTCAACCCTCTGGGGTCGATGATCGGCGGCATCTTCCTGGTCGCGCAGGCCGTCTCCGAGCCCGAGCGGCGCCCCAGGCTGCTCCGCCTGGCGGTCTACCTGGCCCCGTTCGTCGCCGCGCGGGTCGTGCTCGGCTGGTTCTTCTGGGAGCGGGCTTCGTACTTCTACCGCCCGATCGAGATCGTCATCTACGTGCTGTTCGGTGTCGTGGGGGCCACCGCCGCCAGGATGTCGGGCGACCCGAGACGCAGGTCCAAGGAGATCCTCTTCCTGACCTTCGCCGTGGTCGCCCTGCTGGCCGCCGCCGTGCCGCCCAACCCCGTCGGGGGCAACTTCGGGCGCTTCTTCTTCGTGTTCGGCGTGCCGTTGCTGCTCTGCGTGCGGCGGCCCGCCCTGCCACGCGCCGTGGTGGTGCCGCTGGTGGCCGCGATCGCCTTCGGCCAGCTCGTCGTGCCGGCGTCGCACTTCGTGCGGGCGGCCGACCTGCCGTCGAACCACGCGGCCTTCTTCACGCCGGCCGTCGTGTTCGCGGCGGGGCACAACGACCCGGACTACCGGTTCCACGTCGTCGCGCTCAGCACCCACTCCGAGGCCTACTTCTTCCCGCTCAACGGGCTGCCCATCACGCGTGGGTGGTACCGGCAGGACGACGCGCTGCACAACGAGCTCCTCAACTCCGACTCGTTCACCGAGGTCGAGTACGTGGCCTGGCTGCGAGGCATGGCCGTGCACTACGTGTTCCTGCCCGCCGGTCGCCTCGACCTGTCGGGGGCGCGCGAGCGCGACATGCTCTACTCGTCGAGCCACTTCCGCCTGGTCACCACCCTGCCCGGGTGGACGGTCTTCGCCCTCGATCATCCGGAGCCGATGCTCGAGCCGCTGTCGGGGACAGGCCGCGGCCACATGCTGAGCGTGGGTCACGACGCCGTGTACCTGCGCGTGACGGCTCCCGGCCTCTACCTCGTCAAGGTGAGCTACTCGCCGTTCTGGAGGGTCACCGACGGTGTCGGCGCCGTGCGCGGGTCGCCCGACGGGTTCCTCGAGCTGCGCGCCTCGTCGGCCGGGTTCTACGGCCTGCGCGTGCAGGTCACGCCCCACTCCCTCTGGAAGGACGCCGTCTCGGGGCTCTGACCCGTCTCGCTTTCGTCGGTCGGGGCACTCTGAACTCGCTTGCGCACGCCTCCGCGACGTGTCTAGATTGAGCCAGCCAGAGAGCGGCCGCGCATCAGGGGGCCGTTCCTCACCGATCCGATCCCCGCGGCGGGTGTCCGAGCCCGCTCGCGTGGGGCGCGATGCCTGTGGAGGGGACATGACAGAGACATCGACGAGCTGGCAGCGGCGGGAGCGGAGCCGGGACCTCACGGGTCTTGGACGGCTCGAGGCCGAGATCATGCGTGTCGTCTGGGACAAGGGCGAGGTGACGGTCCGGGACGTCTACGAGGAGCTGCGCCTGCGCCGGCGCATCGCCTACACCACGGTGATGAGCGTGCTGCGCAACCTCCACATTAAGGGGCTTGTCGCCCAGGACCGCAGCGCCTCGGCGTACGTGTACCGCGCCACGGTCAGTGATTGCGACGTGGCCTTCGGCATCCTGCAGACGGTCATCGAGACGATCATGGGCGGCGAGACCGCGCCGCTGGTCGACTATCTGGACGGCTACGGGTCGTGAGCCGGGGGCCGGCGGCGAACGGCGCGTGGCGACCGGGGGGTCGCCACGCGCTCGTGCCGCCGGTGGAGAGCCGCCGGTGACCACGGTCGAGGCGTGCATCCAGCGCCTGCTCGACGCGATCGTCGCGTTCGACCCGGTGCTTGCGACCGACCTCGGTCTCACGACCGGGATGGATCGCCTGCCGACGTTCGCGCCCGGCGCCGTCGCAGCCCACCTCGCCGAGGTCCGCGCCCTGCTGCCCGCGTTCGACCGGGCCGCCGCCGGCGAAGGCGACGAGGCGGCCGACGGCATGATCGGCAGGCTGATCGTGGGCCGGATCACGCGCGACCTCGAACGCCGCCGGGTGCAGCACGCCAACCCAGGCGTCTACGTCGGTCCGGCGATCGGCGTCCACCTGCTGATGACGCGTGAGGTGGCGGCGCCCGCGGACCGCCTCGAGGCGGTCCGCGGGCGCCTCCTCGCACTCCCCCGGTTGCTCGACGAAGCCTTCGCCAACCTCGAGGGCCCGGTGCCCGAACCGTTCGTGCGCAGCGCGATCGAGGACGCCGAGGGCATGCGCGGCCTGGTCGGCGACGCCACCGTGCGGTGGGCCGCGGCCCTGGGCTTCGCCGGCGCGCTCGACGCGCCGGCGCGCGAGGCGGCCGCGGCCCTCGAGCGCTGGGCCGCGCGCCTGGCGAGCGACCTGTTGCCCCGGGCCGTCCCCGACGTCGCCGCCGGGCGCGACCTCCTGGTCGAGATCCTGCGCGACGAGTACCTGCTGCGCGAGTCGCCCGAGGAGATCGCCGAAGCCGGGCGCGAGCTGGTGGCCGAGACGAAGGCCGCGATGGCGGCGCTGGCCGGCGAGGGCGGCTTCGCCTCCGTCGAAGCCGCCGTCGCCGCGGCCAAGGCCGACCACGCGACCCTCGACGGGTTCCTGGCTGCCTATCGAGAGGCGATGGCTGCGGCCCGCGCCTTCGTCGTGGACCACGACCTGGTCGAGCTGCCGGCCGACGAGGAGCTGGTGGTCGAGGAGACGCCGGCGTTCGCGCGGCCGGCGACCCCGTTCGCCGCCTACTGGGCGCCGGGCCCGTTCGCGCCCCGCCAGCGCGGCTTCTACTGGGTGACCCCGCCGCCGGCCGACCTGCCGCCGGCCGAGCTCGAAGAGGCGCTGGCCAGCCACCCGACGGCCTCGATGTTCACCGTCGGCGCCCACGAGGCCTACCCCGGTCACCACACCCAGTTCGTGCACGCCAACCGCGCCCCCACGCTGGCGCGCCGCATCGCGCACCTGCCCGACGGCGGCGTGCTCCTTGCCGAGGGCTGGGCCTTCTACTGCGAGGAGATGATGGAGACTCACGGGTTCGGCGATGCGCCGGCCGTGCGACTCATGCGGCTGAACGACCAGCTCCTGCGCGCCTGCCGCGTGGTCATCGACATGGACGTCCACCTGGGCCGGCTCGGCTTCGACGCGGCCGTCGACTATCTGGCTCGCGAGACGCGGATGTGGCGCGGCATGGCCGAGCACGAGGTGCGCTGGTACGTTCAGGAGCCGGGCTACCCGATGGCCTACGCCATCGGCAAGCGCGAGATCACGGCGCTGGCCGGGGAGTACAGGCGCCGGCGTGGCGGCTCCCTGCGGGCCTTCCACGACGAGTTGCTGAGCTGGGGAGCCGCCCCGCCGGCCCTCATCGCCTGGGGCATGGGCCTCGGCCCGCGGCCCGCCTGAGTCGCGCCGTCAGTCGACGATGATCTGCGGCGTCTGCACGCCGTGCTGGACCACGCGGTCCCGGCCTCCGGCCTTGGCCTGGTACAGCGCCTTGTCGGAGAGCTCGAACAGCTCCTCGGCGGTGGTCGCGTCGCCCGGGCAGGTCGCGACCCCGAGGCTGATCGTGATGTTGACGTTGGCCGGCAGGCCCAGCCCGGTGTACCGGGTCTGGCCGAGCGTCTTGCGCAGCCGGTCGGCCATGTAGGTGGCGGCCTCGCCCGGCGTCTTGGGCAGGAGCATCACGAACTCCTCGCCGCCGTAGCGGGCGCAGACGTCGCTGGTGCGCACCCCGGCCCCGATCACCTGGCCGACCACCTGCAGGACCTTGTCGCCGGTCTGGTGGCCGTAGGTGTCGTTGAAGCCCTTGAAGTGGTCGATGTCGATCATCACCAGCGACAGCGGCTGCTGGTTGCGCAGGCTCTTGTCGAGCTCCTCGTCCAGGCGCGCCTTGAAGAACTGCCGGTTGTAGAGGCGGGTCAGGTGGTCGGTCGTCACCTGGCGGCGGATCCCGTCGTACTTGCGCGCGTTCGAGAGCGCCGACTCCATGTGGCCCTGGAGCGTCGAGAGCGCGTTGGTCGAGATCCCCTCGAAGTGCTCGTTGGTCGTCGCCGTGGCCAGCAGCGCCATCTGCCCGTCCCCGTCGACCGAGAACGGCAGGATCAGCTGGCTCTTCATCGTCTTGGGGAACAGCGTGCAGGTGTGGTCGGCCGAGCGCACGACCGATTTCTCGCTCAAGGCCTGGCGCACTGGGCAGTCGGCCGTATACAGGCAGCAGTCGGCGCTCGCGTCCTGGGCGGTCACGCCTGCCGACGCCTGCAGCTCGTAGGCGCGGGTGCTCTTCTCGAGGGCGATCAGGGCGATGAAGTCGGCCTTCAGCAGGATCTTGGTCTCGGTCAGGATACGGTCCATCGTCTCGCGGTAGGGCAGGGCGGCGTTGATCGACTGGCCGATGTGGTTCACCTTCACGAGCTGCTCGTTGAAGCTGCGCTGCTTGAGCAGCTCGCTCTCGGCGACCTCGGTCTTGATGCCCTGGGTCTCGACCTCGGTGAAGGTGCGGATGATGAGGTTGATCAGGTGCTCGAGCTCCCTGATCTCGTCGCGGTGCATCGGGTCCTGTCGTTCGTAGCGGCTGCCCAGGCGGTGGCGCGAGCGGCGGATCAGCGAGTGGAGGGGCCGGAAGACCCACACGTCGAGCACGATTACCACGAGGGCGAACGCCGCCGCCAGCACGACCATCATCTGCGCCAGCTGGGACGTCGTGAGCTGCTGGAAGAAGACCGCCGCCAGGATCACGAAGACCACGACGATCATCCCGATCGTCTTGACCTCTATGCTGACGCGCGAACGGGTGTTCTGCCGGTCGTCCGTGCTGCTGTCCTCCGGCTCGGGCCGAGGCCCGAGGCAAGGGTTTCTACAGGTACCCCTCGATCACCGAGAGGACCTGCGCGATGCGGAACGGCTTGGTGATATAGCCATCGATGCCAGCGTCGGTGGCTCGTTCCATGTCGGTCGCCATCGCTTTGGCGCTCAGACCCACGATGGGGATCTGCCTGGTGTCGTCTTGTGACTTGAGCTCGGCGACGGCTTCGTAGCCGCTCATCACCGGCATCATCATGTCGAGGATGATCAGGTCCGGGTGGTGCTCGCGCGCCAGGTCGCAGGCCTCGCGGCCGTTGGTGGCCTTGTGGACCTCATAGCCCTGCGTCTCGAGCGACATCGAGACGATGCTCAGGATGTCTGGGTCGTCATCGGCGACGACGATCCGCTTGCCCATGTCACCACCCACCCTAGCTGATCTTGCCGGCTGCGAGATGGTCGGCCGGCTCCTTGGATATCGGCAGCGTGAAGATGAAACTGGAGCCCTTGCCGAGCTTGCTCTGGACGCGTATCTCGCCGCCGTGGAGCTCGACGAGTTCCCGGGTGATGGCCAGCCCCAGCCCGGTGCCGCCCTGCGTGCGGCTCGCGGACGAGTCGACCTGCGTGAAGCGCTGGAAGATGCGGTCCACGTCCTCCTGGCTGATGCCGATGCCGGTGTCGGTGACCCACAGTTCCACGAAGTCTTCCTTGATCCTCGCTTCGACGCTCACGTTGCCGTTCTCGTGCGTGTACTTGATGGCGTTGGTCAGCAGGTTGAGGAGGATCTGGTTGAGCTTGGCGGCGTCGGCCATGACCGGCGGCACGTCGGTCGGCAGGAAGCTCGAGATCTTGATGCGCTTGTCCGCCGCGCGCGGCTTGACGATCGGCAGCACGCCGAGAAGCGCCGAGCGCAGGTCGACCGGCTCGCGGTTGAGCTCGAGGCGGCCGGCCTCGATCTTGGTCAGGTCGAGCACGTCGTTGATCAGGTTGAGCAGGTGCTCGCCGTTCTTGAGGATGCTCTCCACGAAGTTGGTCTGCTTCTCGTTCATCTCGCCGGTGACGCCGCTCAGCAGCATGTCGCTGTAGCCGATCACCGAGGTCAGCGGCGTGCGCAGCTCGTGGCTCATCGTGGCCATGAAGTCGCTCTTCAGCTGGTCCAGGTGGGTGAGCTCGTCGTTCTTGTGGGCCAGCTCCTCGTTGTAGAGGATGTTGCGCAGCGCGACCGCGAGCTGGCTCGTGAGCGGGCCGAGAGCGGCGAGCTTGTTGTCGCGGATCGCCTCGGCCCCGCGGGTGACGAAGCACAGCATGCCGAGGCGCCGGTCCTTCGCGGCCAGCGGGACGACGAGGAGGTCGTGGTAGCCCTCCTTTTCGAGCACCTTGAGGACGTGGGTCGCGGCGCTGCCGTCGGCGGCCGCGCACACGTGCGGCGTCGGGCTCTCCCACAGGTGGGCGAGGCCGAGCTCCTTGAGACGGTCGACGAGCTCGGCCGTCACGCCCTCGGGCATGGTCGACAGCACGTCTTCGCCGGTCGTGTCGTTGTGCACGAGGGCGAACCCGGCCGAGATGCGCATCAGCCCGGAGAGCTTGGCCATCGCCTCGGGCATCAGCGAGCTGACCTCGTGGTGGGCCATGAAGACCTCGCTCGTCTCCTCGATCGCCCTGAGCTGATCGTTGACGGCCCGCATGCGCTCGAGCTGCCCTTCGGTGCGCAGCTTCGCCTCACGCAGCTCCGTGTTGCTCTTGACCAACGCGTTGGCGAGCATGCCGGTCAGCAGGGCGATGAGCATGAAGGCGGCGACCTTGATGCCGACCGTCTGGGTCGCCCAGTTGGCCGGGAACGCCGTGGTCTCGATGGTCGAGCCGTTCGTGAAGATCGAGTAGTGCTGGGTGACCCAGACGCCGACGTAGAGCAGGCTGCACCCGACCGCCGTCACGTAGGGGGCCCATGGCGGCAACAGCAGGCTGGCCGACACTATGGGCCACACGTAGAACACGGCGACCGAGCTGAGCACGCCCCCCGTGTAGACGACGGCCACGGTGATGAGCAGGGTGTCGAGCACGACCATGGCGACGCTGACCGGCGTCTCGTGGCCTCGCCGGCTGAGGTACAGGAAGGGGATGTTGGCGAGCAGGAAGATGGCGGCCACGAGCAGCAGCGGCCAGGCGACCGAGCCCGGGCTGACCAGGCGGGCGGCGATGCCGGCGACGAACAGGGCGACGCCGAGGATGATCCTCGCCGTCATGATCTCCCTCAGCTGTACGCCGCTCTGCACTCACGCCTCCCCGCGTCCCACCACAAGTGTCGACAGGCGCGCCGCCGGCTTTAGCTGTTGAGCGCCCGGCGGCGCCGATTATATGTTGGGCACGGCGGCTTGTCCTGCAGGAACGCCGGGCGGCGGAGGGAAGAACACCAACGCCCGCCCGCCGCCGCCGCGGGCGGCCGGAACGCCGCACGGAAGGTCGCGTCATGTCGGTCCCGCGTCTGATCGTCGCCGGCGTCGAGCCCGGTCCCGCGCTCGACCTGGCGGCCGGCGCGCTGCTCGCCGGGTTCGGCGAGCAGCGCGCCGGCCGCACCGTGCTGCTCGGGTTCGACCTTCCGCTGTGGCGGCTGCTCTCCGACGTCTCGCCGCGAGCGCCGCGGGCGTTCGACCCCGCGCTGCACCCCGCCGAGGCGCTCGACGAACTCTACGACCACTGGACCGACGGCGCCGACGTGGCGATGACCGTCGCCGTGCGGCCCCTGCTCGACGGCTGGGCGGGCGTCGCGGGGTCGCGCGCCGTCGACCTGGCGCGCCGCTTCGACGCCCCCGTGGTGCTGGCGATCGACGCCCGCGAACGGGGGGCCAGCGCGGCCGCCGCCGTCTACGGCGCCCGCGCGCTCGCCCCCAAGGTGGAGTTCGGCGGCGTGATCCTGGTCGGCGCGGACGACTCGCCGGCCGGCGCCGAGCTGCAGGCTACGCTGCGGCGCGAGGTCGGGTTGCCGGTGCTGGGCCGGATCCCGCCCCAGCTCACCGAGCAGTTCCTGCGCCAGTACGGCACCGGCACGGCCGGCGTGCGGACCCTGGGCCCTCGCCCTGGGGGGTCGTCGCTGGCCCAGCTCTGCCGCGAGGCGGCCACCTACCTGAGCATGGACGACGTGTTCGAGATCGCGGCGCGGCGCGGCTTCGTGCCCTCGCCGCCGCGCCGCCTGCTGCTGCCCGACCCGGCGGCGGCCGGCCTCTCGCTCGCCGTCGGCTGGGGTCCCCCGCTGCAGCCGCTGCCGCTCGAGAACACCGACATCCTGCAGGCCGCCGGCGTGCGGCTGCTGCCGCTGAACGTCGCCCACGACGCGGCGCTGCCCGACGGCGCCGACGGCGTGCTGCTGCTCGGCGCCGTCGACGAGGACGGCCTTTCGGCCTACGCGGCCAACGCCGACCTGCACGGCGCCCTGCGCGAGGCGGTCGACCGCGGTCTGCCGGTGCTGGCCTTGGGCGGCGCGGCGCTGCTGCTGCTGCAGAGGCTGGCCGACAGCCGCGGCCGCAGCCACGAGCTGGCCGGCGTCGTGCCGGCGGAGGCGGAGCTGATCGAGTGGTACGACCGGCCGCACTACGTGCAGGCCAAGGCCACGCGCGCCAACCCGTACGCCGAGGGTGACCTGCGGCTGTTCGAGCTGTTCGACCTCGAGTTCCTCGTGCTCGAGGCCGACGTGTTCGCCTACCACGTGCGGATGCCCGACGGCAGCGAGATGACCGAGGGCTTCGTCGTCGGCCGCTGCCTCGCCTCGACGCTGTTCGCGAGCTTCGCCGGCGCTCCCGGACTGGTGCAGCGGTTCGTGGCGGCGCTGCGGGCGGCGCGCGGCGCCTGAGCGCCGCGCGCCGCCCGCGGCGCCGGTGGTAGACTCCCCGCCATGACCAGGGAACGACTCGACCCCGAGGTCTTCCGCCTGCCCGTCGACCAGATCCGCGCCGGCTACTACTCCGACGCCTACTTCAACCACACCAAAGAGGTGCTCGAGCACGACGACCTGCACCCGCGCGTGCTCATGCAGGTGTTCCAGAAGCACGCCGGAACGACGGTGGGCGGCGTCGACGAGGCGATCGCCATCCTCAAGCTCTGCTCCGGGCGCTACGCTGAGCGCGATGGGCACCGGAACTGGGTGGGTGGCTGGACCGACCTCGAGGTGCGCGCCCTCTACGACGGCGATCGCCTCTCTCCCTGGGAGACGGTGATGACGATCGAGGGTGACTACGGCCTGTTCGCCCACCTCGAGACCGTCTACCTCGGCACCCTCACGCGGCGGACCCTCGTCTCGACGAACGTGCGGGCGGTGGTCGAAGCGGCCGGCGGCAAGCAGATCCTCTTCTTCCCGGCCCGCTTCGACCACTACCGGGTGCAGACCGGCGACGGCTACGCGGCCCACGTCGCCGGCGCCATCGGCGTGTCGACCGACGCCCAGGCCTCGTGGTGGGGCGGGCGGGGGATCGGCACGGTGCCCCATGGGCTGATCGCCGCCTGCCACGGCGACACGGTCGAGGCCGCCCGGCGCTTCGCCGACCGCTTCTACCCGGCCGTCCACGTCGTCGCCCTGGTCGACTGGGAGAACGACTGCGTCGGCACCTCGCTGGCCTGCGCCCGCGCCCTGGGTGAGCGGCTGTGGGGCGTGCGGCTCGACACGGCCGAGACGATCGTCGACCGCTCGCTCTGGTCGAAGATGGGACGCTTCGCCCCCACCGGGGTCACGCCCGAGCTGGTGCGCGAGGTCCGCGCGGCGCTCGACGCCGAGGGCTTCGACCACGTGCGGATCGTGGTCAGCGGCGGCTTCGACCCCGACAAGATCCGCCGCTTCGAAGCGGAGGGCGTGCCCGCCGATGCCTACGGCGTCGGCAGCAAGCTCCTGCGCGGCAACGCCGACTTCACCGCCGACGTCGTCATGGTCGACGGCCGGGCCTGCGCCAAGGTCGGCCGGGAGTATCTGCCGAACCCCCGCCTCGAGCGCGTCGACTGAGGCGGTCCCCCGCGGGGAACCGTGAAGTCATGGGCGAGCCCGTCAGGAAGGTCATCATCGTCGTCGACGTGCTGAACGGGTTCTGCCGCCGGGGGAACCTCGCGAGCGCCCGTCTGGGCTCGGTCGTCCCGGCGATCCGCGACTACCTCGAGCGCGAGATCGCGACCGGAGCAGTCCCCGTCTTTCTCGCCGACACCCATCGCCCCGACGATCCCGAGTTCGCCGTGTTCCCGCCACACTGCGTGGAGGGGTCGGGCGAGGAGAGGGTGGTCGACGAGTTGCAGGAGTTCATCCCTCAGGGGGCGCTGGTGCCGAAGTCGCGCTACTCGGGGTTCTACGGCACCGACCTGGAGGGGATCCTCGCCGGCCTGCGACCCGACGTGGTCGAGGTGGTCGGCGTCTGCACCGACATCTGCGTGCTGCACACGGTGGCCGACCTGCGCAACAGGGACTACGCGGTGGTCGTGCGCCCGGACCTGGTCGCGACCTACGACGCTCCCGGCCACGAAGGCGACGCGGTCGACGCGTTCGCCCTGGACCACATGAGGGACGTGCTCGGCGCGCGCGTAGAACCCGCGGGCTAGCCGCCGCCGCCCGTCAGGGAGCGCTGGTCTGGCCGCTCATCAGGTCGACGAAGTTCTGCGCCGACTTGCCCAGCGCCGTCGAGGGGTCGATGGCCGCCGTCCTTGCCCACTCGGCCTTGGCCTGGTCGCCCTTCTGCTCGGCGAAGTAGAGGATGGCGAGGTTGTAGTGGGCGGCCTGGTTCTGGGGGTCCCGGGCGATGATCGCGTCGAGCATCGAGAGCGCCTTCGTATCGTTGCCCCGGGCGTGGTAGGCCATGGCGAGCTGCACCTGCGCCTGGGTGTTCGACGGCTGTTTGGCGAGGATCGTCTCGTACAGCGCCACCGCCTTGCCGGGCTGATCGTTCATGAGGTAGGCGTTGGCCAGGGCGAGGCTCGTCTTCTGGTCGCCGGGGTCGGCCGCGTGCCTGGCCTCGAGCGACTTGATCATCGGGCCGTAATCCGTCGCCGCGCCCTTGGTCGACCCGGGCGTCACGGTCGGGTGGCCGGGCGGCAGGGACGGTGACGTCGAGGTCGTGGCGCCGCCGCCCGAACCCGACGACGACAGCGCGCCCACGGCGACGATGACGGCGGCGACGATCGCCGCCAGCGCGAGGCCTGCAAGGGCGTAGTGCTTTCTCACGTGGTCTCCTGGCACCCGAGGTCTGTCTGCCGGCCGGCCGCCGGCGTGCGGTCGCCCACACCAGTAGTATGCGCCGGGTCCGGGACGGCTTCCGCCCGTTCCCGGGCCCTTAACACGCCGTTAACCCACGCTTAATAGCCCCGCTCGTACTCAGGCGACAGCAGCGTGATGACCGGTCGGGTCGTGGGCCTTGACGCTCCGCTTGCGACCTTAGTAGAGTGTAACGCGGACAAAAAAAGTCCGAATCGAACGTCGGAGGGGCGATGGGCCTGCAACTGACACGAGGCGGCGAATACGGCATCCGGGCGATGACGTATCTCGCCGCGCGTCCGTTCGGCCAGGTCGCGGCGCTCAACGAGATCGGTCGCGAACAGGACGTGCCGGTCAGCTTCCTCGCCAAGATCCTCCAGAGCCTGGTCCACGCCGGGCTCGTGACCTCCCAGCGTGGCGCCCACGGCGGGTTCGCGCTGGCGCGGCCCGCCGACGAGATCAGCGTGCGCGAGGTCGTCGAGGCCGTCGACGGGCCCATCTCCCTGAACGGGTGCGTGCTCTGGCCCGAGGACTGCACCCGCAGCGCCGGCTGCCGGATGCACGAGGTGTGGGTCGAGGCCCAGGAACGCATGATGGAGGTCCTGGGCGAGGTGCGGCTCTCGCAGCTCGAGCCCACCCCCGTCGGCTGATCGCTCGCGGCGCCCTCGCGCCGCCCGTCGTCTTGGCGCCTGCCCCCTGTGAAGCCCGGGCCTCAGTCTCCGTAGCCCTGCGGGTGCGCCTGCATCCATGCCCATGCGTCGTCGACGATGCGCTGCAGGCTGCGCTGCGGGCGCCACCCGAGCGCCCGAGCCGCGGCGGCGTGCGACGCCACGAGGACGGCCGGGTCGCCGGGGCGGCGCGGGGCGACGCGGTGCGAGACGGGGCGGGCGGTCGCCTCGGCGACCGCCCGCAGCACCTCGAGCACCGAGCTCCCCGCGCCGGTCCCGAGGTTGTAGGCGCCGGCCACACCGGGCAGGCGCTCCAGGGCCGCGAGGTGGGCGTCGGCCAGGTCGAGCACGTGCACGTAGTCGCGCACACAGGTGCCGTCGGGGGTCGCGTAGTCGTCGCCGAAGACCGAGAGCTCGGCGCCGTCGCGGGCTGCGCGCAGCGCCAGGGGCACGAGGTGGCTCTCGGGGTCGTGGTCCTCGCCGCGCTCGCCGTCGGCGCCGGCCGCGTTGAAGTAGCGGAGCGCGCAGACGGCGAGGCGGCCGCTGCCGGCAGCGGCCGCCTCGCCGAGCACGCGCTCCGCCGCCAGCTTGGTCTCGCCGTATGGGTTGGTCGGCCGCAGCGGAGCGTCCTCTTCGATCGGCACGCGGTCGGGCTCGCCGTAGACGGCGGCGGTCGACGAGAACACGATCCGCGACACCCCGGCCGCGCGCGCCGCTCCGGCGAGGACGGCCGTGCCGGCGAGGTTCACGTCGGCGTAGCGCTGCGGCTCGGCCACGGATTCGGCGACCTCGGCCAGCGCCGCCATGTGGACGATCGCCTCGCAGCCGTCCTCGCGCAGGGCCGCCGTCAGGCGGGCGCCGTCGCGGACGTCGCCTTCGGCGAGCCCGGCGCCCGCCGGCACGGCGGCCCGGTGCCCGCGCGACAGGTCGTCGTAGACGGTGACCGCGTGCCCGGCGGCCAGCAGCCGGGCCGCGATGACGCTGCCGATGTAGCCGGCGCCGCCTGTGACCATCACGCGCATGGGTCCGATGCTATCAGGCGTGGCTGTGCCGCAGCCGTGCCTCAGATGCGAGAAGGGGCGGGGAGCGCTCGCGCGCTCCCCGCCCCTTCGTCCCGCTCGCGAACGCCCGGGGGCGTTCGCTCACGCCGATCGGGTCACTTCTTGTTGTCGACCCAGATCTTCATGGCGTCCGCGGTCTGGCTCTTGACCTGGATGCGGACGCCGAGCTTCTGGATCTTCACGCCCGCGTCCCACGCCTCTGGATACCACCAGGTCTTGGAATCGTCGAACCACGGCTGCGCCTTCTTGCCGGGGATGATCTGCGCGCCCCAGGCTCCGCCCGTGGTCAGGTAGAGCAGGTGCGACCGCGTGGCGATCTTGCCGAACGAGGCGTCACGCACCTGGATCCGCGTGCGCCAGTAGCGGTCGGCGCCGCCCAGGTACACGCTGTCGGGCATCGGCCGCGCGTCGAGGACCATCTCGCCGCCCTCGCCGGGGTGGTTGCCCACGTCGTTGTCGGCGTACCACGTGTCGCGGTAGATCAGGTGCAGGCCCTGGTTGTAGGGGAACCAGTCGACCTTGGCGTCGTAGTCGTAGTTGAGCTGGTAGCAGTTCTTCAGGGCCTCGTCGAAGCCGCTGTAGGTGCGGTACTCGGCGATGTAGTAGCGGGTCGACTGGGCGTTGTAGGTGCCGTCGACCTGCACCCACGTGCTGGTCTTGAACGCCGTGTCGGCGATCGGCGTCGTGTTCACGTGGACGTCGGCGACCTCCCAGCCGCGGTAGGCGACGCCGCCGTCGGTGTAGTAGCGGAACCGCAGATACACGCTTTGGCCGGCGCACGGGCTGAGGTCGTAGACGGCCGGCCCGGCGGTCCAGGCGGTCGTGCCGTCGCCGGTCAGGCCGTAGGCGCCGCCGCCTGAGTCATAGGTCGCCACAGAGCTGCCGGCCGTGTCCCGGAGCGTGCTCCAGGTGCCGGCCGCGCCGGTCGTCGACCACTCCACGTATCCCCAGTCGTACCCGGTCTCGATCTCGAACCAGGTCTGGAACGAGAGCGTGGGGCTGCCGCTCGGGATGGTGAGCTTCGCGGACGACGTCAGCGTGTTGTTCAGGTCGTTGCCGAACTTCGAGTACCACTCCTTGCTCCCGTTGGGCGGCGACAACGACACGCTGTGCTTGGCGTTGGGCAGCGGGATGACGACGCCGACCTTGTTGGCCAAGCCCGTCGCCGCCGGCTGCAGCGTGACGGTGGCGGTCTTGCCGCGCTTCACCGTCATGGGGCTGACGAACCCGAGGTAGCTCTTGTCCCAGACGTTCATCGGGGCGGGCTTGGTCTCGAGACCGAACTCGCGGCCCAGCCACGAGCCGCTGGCCATGAGGGTCCAGAAGCTCGACGGCGACTCGCCGCCGTAAGTGGTGTCGTACTCGTCGGGCAGGCCGAGGTCGTGGCCGAACTCGTGGCAGAACACGCCGATGCCGCCGTCCTCGGGGTTGATGGTGTAGGGGCCGACCCAGACGTTGCCACCGGGGCCGATGCCCGTGCTGCCGGGCACCGCGTAGCCGGGGTTGCCGCCCGGGCCGCCGCTCATGGTGTCGAAGACCCACCAGGAGTGTGCCCAGATGGCGTCGGCGCCCTCGGCGCCGCCACCGGCCGACTCGTCGACGCCGGCGTGGACGAGGATCAGGTGGTCGATGTAGCCGTCGGGCTCGTCGAACGCGTAGCCGTTGGCCGAGTTCAGGCCGTAGGGGTTCTCCTGGTCGTACTTGGCCCAGTCGAACGTCGGGTCGTCGGCCGCGAGCTGGGCGACGGCGTCGCGAGCGACGCGCCACACCGGCCCGTTCAGGTCGTCGCCGCCGACGTCGTTGGCGCCGTACCACGACTCCGGCTGGTCGAGCTGGACCCACGGGGCGATGTCGCCCGACACGGTGTAGGCGTCGTGCGACTGCTCGAGGTAGTAGCCGGCCATCGTGTCGGTCGACGTGCCGCGGTAGTTGCCGAACTGGTCGTAGAGCACGTACGAGTTGCCGAACAGCATGTCCTGGTAGTGCGCGCGGCTGAAGTCGCCGGGCCAGAACGTCGAGTTGTCGTCCGACGCCGGGGCGGGGATGTCGCCGTGCACCGGACCGGCCGTGTTGTGGCCGGTCTGGTCGCCGCTCGGCCACGGGTCGTCGCCGAACTCCACCAGGACCACGAGCGTGTTCGACGTGTAGGTCTGCGTTGCGCTGGGGTCGACGGTGGCGGCCCGCAGGTAGCCGCCAAGGGCCGTCCGGGCCCCGGAGTGCGAGCGCGGGGCCAGCGGCATCTTGCGCGCCGTGGCGTCGCCGCTGCCGTTGGCGATGAAGGCCTGGACCGCGTTGTAGACCTGGTCGGGCGAGGCCCACGGCGGGATCAGACCCGACCTGATCAGCGACCGCGCGATCAGGTAGTCGTTGGCGTCGACCCTGGTCGCCGACACGGATGCCAGCGCGGGTGATGCCGCGATGATGGTGAGCAGCGCGAGCAGCGCCGCTCCGAACAGGACCTTCCGCACGACATCCCCCTTTGGAGAAACCCCTGGCCGAACGCCGAGGCGCCGACCCCCTCGAATGGCGCGTCCCGAGGGACGCTGGGGGCAGTCTAACAGAGCCTCAGGGAAGGGGAAGAGGGCGGCGAGATGCCGGATGGCGTGGGGCGCGACCGCGCCCCGCAGCCTACGCTCAGCCGAAGCCGCTGCCGCGAGGCGCGGTCGCGTCCCCGCTCGACGCGGACGAGCCGCCGAGGTTGCTGAGGAAGCTGCTGAACTTCTGGTGGGTCTGGGTGGAGCCGCACTTCGGGCAGGACTTTTGATCGTCCTTGAGGAACCCCTGCACGAACACTTCGAACTCGTTGCCGCAGGCGTCACAGACCAGGTCGTAGCTCGCCACGTCTCCTCCGGATTTGAAGGGAAATACCTCTGGGGGTATTATAGCGGGGCTTGGCGCGGTGTAAACACTCGCGCGGCGGTCCTGGTCGCACGACCCGGCTCGCGCCGCCAGACGCAACGATGACCGGGGAGGCACTATGGATCGACGCCAGAAGAAGGGAGCCGCCTGGCCGGCCGGCGCGCTCGCGGTCCTGCTCGCCGTCGCTCTCTTTGCGGCCCTCGCCGCCTGCGGCTCGAGCTCCGGCCCCAAGGCGTTGAAGGGCACGACCCTGACCGGCGAGTCCGTCGACCTCGCGGTCTATCGTGGCAAGCCCGTCGTGATCAACTTCTTCGCCTCGTGGTGCGGTCCGTGCAACCTGGAGGCGCCCGAGGTGGCCGCCTTCGCCAAGGCCCACCCCGAGGTCACTGTCGTCGGCGTCGACGTCAACGACGCTCAGGGCGACGGCCAGGGCTTCGTGAGCAAGTACGGCTTCGAGTTCCCCGTGATCTCCGATCCGAACGGGTCGCTGGCCCAGGACTGGGGCGTCGAGGGCATCCCGACCACGTTCTTCGTGGACAAGGACGGCGTCGTCAAGGACCACGTCGTCGGGGCCTCCGACAGCGCTACCTTCGAGTCCAAGCTCAAGCGACTCTACTGAGGCGGGCGGCGTGCTCGCCGTCACCATCAGCTCGCTGACGCCGGCGGCCCTGGCGATAGCCATGGCCGCCGGCGTCGTCTCGTTCGTCTCACCCTGCGTGCTGCCGCTGGTGCCGGCCTACCTCTCCTACGTCTCGGGCGTCGCCGTCGAGGACCTCGACCGCCGCCGCCGCCGGGTCGTGCTGCTGTCGCTGGCGTTCATCGCCGGCTTCACGACGGTGTTCGTCGCCCTGGGGGCGGCGATGGGCGGCGTCGGCACGCTGCTGCACGACTCCCGCCACTGGCTGATCACCGTCGGCGCCGTGTTCATGATCGTCGCCGGGCTGGTCGTCGCCGACGTCGTGCACCTGCCCTGGCTGCGCGTGGCCGTGGAGGGGCGGGCCGGCGGCGCCGCCGGTGCGTTCCTCACCGGCGCCGCCGTCTCGATCGCCTGGACGCCGTGCGTCGGGCCCGTGCTCGGCAGCATCCTCGCCCTGGCCGGCGGCGACGGGGTGGCGTCGGGGGCGCTGCTGCTGCTCGTCTACTCGCTCGGGCTCGGCCTGCCGTTCCTGGCCGCGGGCCTTGCCTACGACTGGGTCATGGACCGGCTCGGGGTGCTCAAGCGCCACTACCGGGCCGTGCAGATCGGCTCGGGAGTGGTGCTGGCGGCCTTCGGCGTGCTGCTGCTGCTCGGCGGGCCGACCCTGGTCAGCCGGCAGCTGCCGTCGTTCACGCCTTTCGGGCTGTAGGAGCGACGGAGTTCCGGCCGGCCCGGCCGACCGAGTCGCGCCCGTTCCCGCCGCCGCATATGCTTGCCGCATGAGCCCCGCCGTCCTGCCCGAGGCCACCCGCGAGGGACTCGCCGCCGCGCGCGAGCTGGCGCGCCACGTCGCCGGCACGGTCACGGCGGCGCCGCTGGCCCGCTGGCTGTACTCGACCGACGCGTCGATCTACCGCGTCGTGCCCGACGCGGTGCTGGTCGCCGCGTCGGTCGACGACCTTGCCGCCGCGGCCGTGGTGGCCGGCGACTACGGCGTGCCGCTCTGCATGCGCGGCGCCGCCACGAGCCTGGCTGGGCAGACCCTCGGGCCGGGCATCGCCGTCGACTGCTTCCACCTCGACGGCATCGTGAGCATCGACCCCGACGCTCGCACAGCGGTCGTCGACCCGGGCGTGATCCAGGCGTCGCTCAACCGCGCGGCGGCGCCGTGGGGCCTCGAGTTCGGGCCGGACACGTCGACCGTCGACCAGGCCACGATCGGCGGCATGGCCGGCAACAACTCGTCGGGCTCGCGCTCGATCGTCTACGGCGAGACCAAGGACAAGCTGCTGCGCGTGCACGGCATCCTCGCCGGCGGGGAGACCGCGGCCTTCGGGCCGTCGCGCGGCGACGACCTGGCCACGGGGATCGAGGGGGCGTGCGGGCGGCGGCTGGCCGCCGGGCTCGCGGCGATGCGGTCGCGCGCGCGCGACCGCATCGCCGCCGACTTTCCCCAGACCAGCCGCCGCGTCTCCGGCTACAACCTGCCCGAGCTGCTGCAGCCCCAGCCCAACCTGGCCCGCCTGCTGGCCGGCTCGGAGGGCACGCTGGCGCTGTTCGCCCGCCTCACGGTGCAGCTCGACGAGGTCCCCGAGACGAGGCCGCTGGCGGCGCTGACCTTCCCCAGCCTGCGTGCGGCGCTGGAGGCCAACCTCGCCATCCTGGGCACCGGGCCGTCGGCGGTCGAGCTGATCGACCTGGCGCCGCTGCGCGGCTCGCCGAACCTGCGCCGGTTCACGAGGCTGGCCGCCGTCCTCGATGGCGACGACCCCTGCGTGTTGCTGGTCGAGTACCAGGGGAGCGTCGACGAGACGCAGGCCGGCCTGGCGCGGCTGCGCGGCCTCGAGCCCGAGCTCGGCGCGACCCTCGCGCTGTCGTTCGCCGACCCGGCAGAGGTGGCCGAGGCGTGGCAGCTCCGCCGCGCCGCGCTGCCGCTGCTCATGGGCGCGCCCGGGGTGGAGCGGCCGGCCTCGTTCGTCGAGGACACCGCCGTGCCCGTCGAGCGGCTGGCCGACTTCGTCGACGACTTCCAGCAGGTCGTGGCCGGGCACGGCGCCCGCGCCTCGTTCACCGGCCATACCTCGGCCGGCTGCATGCACGTGCGGCCGCTGCTCGACCTGAAGACGGCCGACGGCGTCGATCGCCTCAAGGCGATCGGCTTGGCCGTCGGCCGCCTCGTCAAGGAGTACCACGGCGCCCTCTCGGGCGAGCACGGCGACGGCCTCTCACGTTCGTGGTTCAACCCCGAGCTGTTCGGACCCGAGACCTATGCCGAGCTGGTCGCGCTCAAGGACCTGTTCGACCCGCGGCGCCTGCTCGGCCCCGGCCGCGTGGTCGAGGCGCCGCCGATCGACGACCACCTGCGGTTCGGCGCCGGCTACGCCGACCGGTCGCGCTGGGCGCCGCGGCTGGACTACGCCGGCGAGAGCGGTCGAGGCGGCGCGGGCGGGGAGGGCGGCGAGGGCGGTTTCGCCCTCGCCGCCGAGCGCTGCTTCGGCGCCGGCCTGTGCAAGAAGCTCACCGGCTCGATGTGCCCGACGGCGATGGTCGGCCGCGACGAGACGCTGACCACGCGGGCCCGCGCCAACGCCCTGCAGGCGATCGTCGCCGGTGCCGTGCCGCTGGCGGCCCTCGGCGCCGAGGAGTTCGAGGAGGTCATGGGCACCTGCCTCGCCTGCAAGGCCTGCAAGGCGGAGTGCCCGGCCGCGGTCGACGTGGCCGCGCTCAAGGCCGAGTGGCAGGCCGAGGTGAACGCGCGCGAGGGCACGCCGCTGCTCTCGCGCGCGGTCGCCGACGTGCGCCTGCTGTCGCGCCTGGCGGCGCCGGTCGCGCCCGCGGTCAACGCGCTGGGGCGCGGGCCGCTGGCCCGCGCCCTCCTGCCCCTGGCAGGCGTCGACCGGCGCCGCTCGCTGCCGTCGTTCACCGCCCGGCCGCTCTCCCGGCGCGCCCGCGCCACCGGCTCGCGCGCCGACGCCGACGTCGTCCTGGTCGCCGACTGCTTCATCGAGCACAACGAGCCGCACGTCGGCGAGGCCGCCGTGCGGCTGCTCGAAGCGGCCGGCCACCGCGTCGCCGTCGTCGACGCCGGCTGCTGCGGGCGCACGGCGCTGTCGGTGGGGATGATCGACAAGGCGCGGCGGCGCGCCCGCCGCATGGCCGGCGCGCTGGCCGGCGACGCCCGGGCGGGCCGCGCGATCGCCTTCGTCGAGCCGAGCTGCCTGGCGATGGTCGCCGACGACTGGCAGCGGCTGCTGCCCGGCGACGCCGCCGCCGAGGCGGTCCGCGCCGCCGCCCGCCCGGCGCTGTCGCTGGTCGCCGACGCGGCGGCGGCCGGCCGCCTGTCGTTCGAGAGCGGGGGAGAGGCGCTGCTCCATCCGCACTGCCACGAGCGCGCCGTGTTCGGCCCCGACGAGAGCGAGCGGGCGCTGCGCGCCGTGGACGGGCTCGACCTCCGGGTGCTCGACCACGGCTGCTGCGGCATGTCCGGCTTCTTCGGCTACAAGAAGGCGCGTTACGAGCTGAGCGTCGCCGTCGCCGAGCGAGCCCTGCTGCCGGCGGTGCGGGCGGCGGGGCCCGGGGTCGCCGTGCTGGCGACCGGCACGTCGTGCCGGTCGCAGATCGGCGACCTCGCCGCCCACCGCCCCCTGCATCCCCTCGAGTTCCTGGCCGGTCGGCTGGTCACCTGACCGCTGCGCGGGCGCCGCCGCCCCCCTCCTCCGCCGCCGCCCGCCGCCCCTCGGGGGAGCCGGCCCGCCGTGGCTCCACGGGTCGACGCAGGGATTCGGTTCGGCTGCGAGAAAGCTCACCCGGTGGTCCTCCAACGCCCGCAAGGTCGCCTGCGAGCAGCCAAAGGACTAGAATCTATGCAAGGTTCGGAGACATCGTCCGCCCGCCGCCGCGGCTCTGCCGCGGGCGGCGCGGCGGTGAAGCGAAAGGGCAGGACGGCCACCCCGAAGAAGACCCCCAGGTCGATCGCGGTCGACCTCGATCTCTGCAAGGCGTGCGGCATCTGCGTCTCGATGTGCCCCGAGAGCGTCTTCGACAGCGACGCGCTCGGTCAGCCCGTGGTGGCGCGCCTGGACGACTGCATCTCCTGCTCGTTCTGCGAGCGTCACTGCCCCGACTTCGCCATCGAGATCGACTACGCGCCCCGCCGGGCGCCGGCCGTACGGAAGGGCCGCAGCTGATGGCGCAGCGCCGCCTGGTGCAGGGCAACGAAGCGGTCGCCGAGGGCGCCATCTACGCCGGCGCCCGCTTCTTCGCCGGCTATCCCATCACGCCGTCCACCGAGATCGCCGAGGTCCTGTCGCGGCGCATGCCCCAGGTCGGCGGCGACTTCATCCAGATGGAGGACGAGATCGCCTCGATCGCGGCCGTCATCGGCGCTTCGCTGGCCGGCACCAAGGCGCTCACCGCCACCTCGGGCCCCGGCTTCTCGCTGATGCAGGAGAACATCGGCTTCGCCTCGATGGCCCAGGTGCCCTGCGTGATCGTCGACGTGATGCGCGGCGGCCCGTCGACCGGTCTGCCGACCGAACCGTCGCAGGGCGACGTCATGCAGGCCCGCTGGGGCACCCACGGCGAGCACTCCATCATCGCGCTCGTCCCGAGCTCGGTCATGGAGTGCTTCACCCTCACCGTGCAGGCGTTCAACCTGGCCGAGCAGTTCCGCACGCCGGTGATCCTGCTGTCGGACGCGACCGTCGGTCACATGCGCGAGGCGGTCACGCTGCCGGCCCCCGGCGAGCTGCGCGTGGCGCAGCGGCGCGACCCCGACGTGCCGCCCGAGGACTACGACGAGGTCGCCTCGACGGTCGACAACATCCTGCCGCGCCCGGCGCTCGGCTCGCCCTACCGGGTCCACGTGACGGGCCTGGTGTACAACCGCAGCCGCGGCGGGCTGCCGGCCACCGGCGCCCCCGCCGTGGCCGAGGACCTGGGCCGCTACCTGCGCGAGAAGATCTACCACCACCGCGACGCCCTCACGATGGTGGAGGAGCTGGAGATGGAAGACGCCGAGGTCGCCATCTTCGCCTACGGCTCGGTGGCGCGCTCGGCCAAGGCGGCCATGCGCTGGGCCCGCGCCCAGGGCGCCAAGGTGGGCCTCGTGCGGCCGATCACCCTGTGGCCGTTCCCGACGCCGGCCGTCGACGCCATGGCCGAACGGGTGCGCACCGTGATCGTGCCCGAGATGAACATCCGCCAGATGTCCTGGGAGGTCCAGGCGGCGGTCAAGGGACGCGCCAAGGTCGTCGACCACGGCCGCGTCGACGGCACGCTGATCCGCCCCGAGGAGATCCAGGCGCTGATCAAGAAGGAGTTCCACTACCACCGCTGGGAGTCGTGATGACCGCACTCGTCGACGAAGAACTGCTCGAACGCTCGCCCCAGGACACCCGGCTGCCGAAGGTGACGTCGCACGCCACCAGCGAGATCCGCCGGCGGCTGGTGTCGCCCAAGACCCTGTGGTGCGCGGGCTGCTCGAACGGCATCGTCACCCGGGCGCTGATCGACGCGATCCTGTCGCTCGAGCTGGACCCCGACAAGGTCTGCGTGGTCGCCGGCATCGGGTGCGCCGGGCGCATCACGGCCTACCTCGACTACTCGACGGTGCACACCACCCACGGCCGGGCGTTGGCCGTGGCGACGGGGGCGAAGCTGGCCGACCCGTCCCTGCACGTGATCGTGGTGATGGGGGACGGCGACTGCGTAGCGATCGGCGGCAACCACCTGATCCACGCCGCGCGCCGCAACCTGAACCTCACGGCGCTCGTCTTCAACAACTCGATCTACGGCATGACCGGCGGCCAGATGAGCCCCACCACCTTCGAGGGCGAACGGTCGACCACGAGCGTGTACGGCAACATCGAGCAAGCCTTCGACATCTGCGAGCTGGCCCGTGCCGCGGGGGCGACCTTCGTCGCCCGCGGCACCCCGTACGGGTACGTGAGGCTCTCGCAGCTCATCGCCGGCGGCATCGCGCACGAAGGGTTCGCGTTCGTCGAGGCGATGGTGTCGTGCCCCACCTACTACGGCCGCCAGAACGGGATCCCCAGCCCGTCGGCCATGATGAAGCGGCAGCACTCGCGGGCCGTGCCGGTCGACCAGTTCGACCGCGAGGGCCCGCGCCTGCACGACCGCTACCCGGTCGGGGTGCTCCACCACGTCGAACGCCAGGACTACACGGCGGCCTACAAGGAGGTCGTGCGGCGTGCCTGCTGCAGCAAGGACTGAGATCCGGCTCTCGGGGTCGGGCGGCCAGGGGATCATCCTGGCGGCGACGCTGATCGCCGACGCCGCCGCGGCGGCCGGCGCCGAGGTGGTGCAGACGCAGAGCTACGGGCCGGAGGCGCGCGGCGGAGCCTCGCGCGCCGAGGTCATCGTCTCGGGCGCCGAGATCGACTTCCCCGAGGTCACCGTGCCCGACATCACGCTCTGCCTGTCGCAAGAGGCGTTCGACCGCTACGCCGCCACCACCGGGCGGGGCGGCCTGGTGCTCTACGACGCGCGGCTCGTGGAGCCGCGCGAGATCGCCGGCCTGCGTCTGGTCGGCGTGCCGTTCACCGAGCTCGCCGAGCAGAGGCTCGGCAAGGCGATCGCCGCCAACGTGGTCGCCACCGGCGCCCTGCAGGCCCTGACCAGGGTGGTCGGGCGCCGCGAGCTGACGGCGGCCGTGAAACGGCGCGTGCCGGCGCGCTTCCTCGACCTCAACCTCGACGCGCTGCGCCTCGGGTTCGCCGCGGTCGAGGAAGCGCGCCCGCGCCGCCGCCGCTCGGCCGCCCCCTCCCCGTGAACGTCGCCATCGTCGTCGCCGGCGTCGTCGGGCTGGCCGTGGCGGCCTTCTTCTTCGGCGAGCTGGCGATCGACGCCGGCCGCCGCCGCCAGGTCCTCGACATCGCCGTCGCCGCCGCCGTCGTCGTGGCGACCGTGTGGCTGCTGCTCGTCTACGGCGACGCGCTGCTGCAGTAGCACGACGCCCGCGACCACTCTGCGATAAGCTACTGCCGCCTAAGGCTGGCGGGCTCCCATGCCGATACGGACAGCGCCGGTGGCACGGACTGGCTCACGCGTGCCGGCGGGAGCGGTCATGACACGGAAGGCGACATGAGCAGCAAGCGGATCCTGGTGGTCGACGACAACGCCGACGTCCTGCACCTCGTGGACGAGGCGCTGAGCGCGGCCGGCTACACGGTGACCTGCGCGCCCGACGGGCGCAGCGCCCTGCGCGAGGGCGCGCTCGTGCTGCCCGACCTCGTGCTCCTCGACATCGGGTTGCCCGACATGGACGGCTTCACCGTCTACGAGCGGCTGCGCAAGAAGCCCGTGGCGCTGGCCTCCCCGATCATCTTCCTCACCGCCGCGAGCGACATCGACTCCCGCCTGCACGGCTTCGAGCAGGGCGCCGTGGACTACGTGGTCAAGCCGTTCCACGTGCGCGAGCTCATCGCCCGCGTCAAGGTGCATCTGAACGAGCGCGAGCCGGTGCAGGGGGACATCCCCAACCCGATGACCGAGCGCGAGCGTGAGATCGTGGCCCTGCTGGCCAGCGGCAAGACGTACAAGCAGGTCGCCACCGCCCTCAAGGTCTCGCAGAGCACGATCCGCAACCACCTGCACAACGTGTACCACAAGCTCGACGTGGTGGACCGCGCGCAGGCGGTCATCGTCAGCCGCGAGAACGGCTGGATCTAGCAGAAGGCCGGGGCGGCGCGCCCCGGAGACGCCGTGAGCCGCGGGGCCGGCCGGAAGGACCGGTCCCGCGGCTCACGCCGCTGAGGCCTCTTGTACGCCGCCTACGCCGTCGTCTCGAACGGCATGTCGGGCAGCGACCACCAGCCCGTGCGGACCCGTCGCTCGACCGGACGCTCGCCCGCCTCGGACCCGCGGCGGTCGACGACCACACGGATGTCCGGGCGACCGGCGTAGCGTTCGCTCAGCCGGCTGGCGAAGAAGTCCTCGAGCGCCCTCGGGACGACGATGGTCTTGACGTCGTCTTGCCTGGCTGCATCGGCCATCCTCATCCTCCTGGTTCACGCTTCTCGCAGGGCAGGTGTTCGCCATGCCGCCGCCAGACTCCTGCCGCCGGGCGTTCGCCCGGCGGACAACGGCGGCGGGCGAGGGGAAGACGGCGGCGGGGCGGGGCCGAGTCCGGCCCGCCGCCGTCCCCGATCGCTCACCCTGCGCCCACCCCGTCGAGTACAATCGTCCTCGACCCCACGTGCAAGGAGAGTCGGTGGACCGCGTGAGCGTGACGATCGACAGCGGACCGACGACCTCGCCGACCGGCGCTGCGGGGAGGCGGGCGTGAGCCCGCCGCCCACGCCTCCCGACCACCACCTGCACACCACCTTCTCCGACGGCGACGGCGAGGTCGAGGACTACGTGCGCCGCGCGGCCGAGCTCGGCGTGCCCGAGATCGGCTTCACCGACCACCTCGTCCCGGCGAGCTTCGACTATCTCGGCTACGGCATCGCCCGCGGCGCGCTCGACGACTACGTCGAACGCGTGCGCGCCGCCGCCACGCTCGATCCCCGCGTGCGCGTGCTGCTCGGCGTCGAGGTCGACTTCGTCCCCGGCGCCACCGCCGAGATCGAGGCCCTGCTCGACCGCTGCGCGCCGGACTACGTGATCGGCTCGGTCCACTTCGTCGGTGGCTTCGGCTTCGACGAGACGCGCAACCGCGACAGCCGTGAGTGGGAGCGGGCCGACGAGATCTATCGCGGCTACTGGGAGCTCGTCACGCAGGCCGCGGGCTGGGGCCGCGTCGACGTCGTCGGGCACCTCGAGCTGCCCAAGAAGTTCGGGCGTCGTCCGGCGGCCGACCTGTCGGCCGCCGAGGACGCCGCCCTCGCCGCCGTCGCCGCGGCCGGCCAGGCCATCGAGATCAACACGTCGGGGCTGCGCGGCCCCGTCGGCGAGACCTACCCGTCGCTGCGCATCCTGACCAAGGCGTGCGCGCTGGGCATCCCGCTGACCTTCGGCTCCGACGCCCACCGGCCGGCGGACGTGGCGCGCGATTTCGCCGCCGCGGTCGCGATCGCCCGCCGGGCGGGTTACGACCATAGCCTCAGACTCTCCGATGCGGGTACGATGCCCCTGCCATGAGCACGCCTCGCCGACTCGCCGCCATCTACAATCCCACGTCCGGGGGTGGGCAGTTCCGCAAGGACATCCCCCTGATCGTGGAGTCGCTGCAGGCGCTCGGCTTCGCGGTCGCGGAGCGGCCGACGCGCGCGGCCGGCCACGCCGTGGAGCTGGCTCGCGCCGCCGCGGCCGAGGGGTTCGACGTGATCTGCGCGGTCGGCGGCGACGGCACCGTCAACGAGGTGATCAACGGGATGGCCGGTACGCGGGCGCCGCTGGCGATCATCCCCACCGGCACCGTCAACGTGCTGGCGATGGAGCTGGGCGTGCCGCTCGACCCGCCCGACGCGTGCCGGCTGGCCGCCGCGGGGCACGTCACCGACATCGACCTCGGCAGGGCCGGCGATCGCTACTTCGCGTTGATGGCCGGCGCCGGCGTGGACGCCGCGGTGGTCTCGTCGCTGAACCCCACGCTCAAGAGGGCGTTGAAGGAGGCGGCCTTCGCCATCCAGGGCCTGGCGACCTACCTGCGCGAGGACTTCCCGCTGATCCGGGTGGAGAGCGAGGAGGAGTGCATCGACGGCTACTTCGTGGTCGTCGGCAACGCCTCGAACTACGGCGGCAGCTTCGGCGTGACGCCGCTGGCCGACATGCGCGACGGCCTGCTCGACGTCTGCGTGCTGACCGACAAGTCGTTCTTCGAGTTCGCGGGCTACTGGCTCGCGGCCCTGTTCAGCGCCTCGGACCGCCACTCGAAGGTGCGGTATTTCAGGACCAGGCGCGCCAGCCTGAGCGTCGCCCCCGGCCAGGAGGGCGAGGTGCTCGTGCAGACCGACGGCGAGGTCGCCGGCAAGCTGCCGCTCGCGTGCGAGGTCGCGCCCCGCGCGCTTCACGTCGTGACCCCTTAGGAGGACGGATGCAGCCACGCGTCAGCCTGCTCGACCAGGAGACCCGGGAGCGGATCCACGAGGCGACGAAGGATGTGCTCTGGCGCGCGGGCGTGAGGTACTCGAGCCCGCGCGCCCTCGAGGTGCTGGCGGCGGCGGGAGCCGAGTGCGATGCCGCGAGCGGCATCGCCAAGCTCCCGCCGCAGCTGGTCGACGAGGCGCTCGCCAAGGCGCCCCGGAGCGTGCTGCTGGCCGGCCGCGATCCGGCCTACGACGTGCTCCTCGACGGCAGCCGTACGTACCTGACCCTCGACGGCACCGGCTCGAACACGCTCGACATGCAGACGGGAGAGCGACGCGCGAGCACGGCCGCCGACGTGGCGGCCGCCGCGCGCGTCGCCGACGCCCTGCCCGAGGTCGGCGTCGTCTGGGCCCCGGTCACCCCCTGCGACGCCGACCCGCGCACCGAGGTGCTCGAGCAGCTGGCCGCGCTGTTGCGCAACACGGGCAAGCACATCCAGCCCGAGGTGCAGCGTCCGGCCGAGGTCCCCTACTTCATGGAGATGCTCGCGGCCGCCAGCGACGAGGGCCGCTGGGACCCGGAGCGGCCGTTCGTGTCGCTGGTCTACTGTCCGGTCTCGCCGCTGCAGCACGAGCGCGAGATGCTCGACGCCTGTCTGGAGCTCGTGGAGCTGGGCGTGCCGATGTGCGTCTACACGTTGGCGACCACCGGCGCCACCGCGCCCCTGACCATGGCCGGCGGCGTGCTGCAGACCAACGCCGAGGTGCTCAGCGCCATCGTCTTGTTCGAGCTCGTGCGGCCCGGCGCGCCGGTGATCTACACGGCCGACTGCGCGATGCTCGACATGCGCTCGGGGATCTACGTGAGCTGCGGCCCCGAGGGCGTGCTCATGGACATGGCCCTGGTCGAGATGGCGCGCCACTACGGCGTGCCGGTCATGGGGGCCGGCCTCACGTCGGACGCGCGCGAGTACGGCGCCGTGGCCGGGTACGAGGGCGCGATGGGGGAGCTGACGGCGATGTTGCAACGGCCCGACCTGCTGGTCGGGGCCGGGCTGATCGACTCGTCGCAGACCCTCGTGCTGCCCAAGCTCGTGATCGACGCCGAGATCTTCGCCCAGGGACAGGCGCTCCAGCGCGGGTTCGAGGCCGACGCCGAGCACCTGCTCACCGACCTCGTCGTTGCGACGGGGCCCGGCGGCCACTACCTCGCCGCGAAAGAGACGCGCCGGTTCCTGCGCAGCGGCGAGGTCCACCAGGTGCGAGGCTGGCAGCGCCTGAGCTACGAGCAGTGGAAGGCGGCCGGCGTGACCGATCTCGACCGGGCCGCGGCGAAGGTCGCCGAGATCCTGGCGACGCACGAGGTGAAACCGCTGCCCGACGGCGCCGAGCGCGTGTTCGCCGACGCGATCGAGCGGGCGCGGGCGGCGCTGGCCGGGCGGTAGTCCCGTCGCAGACTCAGGCGCGCCCGGCCCAGCCTGAGACCACGCCCAGGCTGGTCCGGCCGGCGCGCCCCGCGCCCCGGCTCAGAGCCCCATCAGCCCCACGAGGGTGTGCAGGCGCTTGACGTACTCGTGACGCTCGGCGTCGCCGCGGGCCCCGATCTCGCCGGGCGTGGCGATCGGCACGACCCTGAACCCCGGGCTGTCGAACACGCGCAGCTCGAGGGCGTCGTGCTCGTCGGGGTCGAAGTCTCCGAACAGCTTGCCGAGCAGGAACTTCGACGCCTCCTCGCCGACGGACACGATGTAGTGCGGGGTGATCGTCGAGATCTCGTTGGAGAGGAACCCGAAGCAGTTCTCGAGTTCGTCGTCGTGGGGCCGGCGCAGGCGGCGGTCGCTGCGCGGAACGCACTTCACGGCGGTGGTGACGTAGGCCTTGCTGCGGCCGCCGTTGCTCAGGGCGGGGATGTAGGCGGCGAGGTCGCGCAGCAGCTCGGCGCCCGCCGGCAGGTCGCCGGCCTCTTCCTCAGGCGACGGGGAGAGCGAGACGAACATCACCTGCGCGTGGGGATGTCCGGCTCCCGACAGGGCGCGGAGCCGACAGGCCGCGATGTCCGCGCATCGCGTGCACTCTTTCTCGGCCCGCGCCAGCTGGTCCAGCTTCTCGGCGGCGTCTTCCATGGGGACCACCTTCCTTCTGATGGGGGTGCGTCGAGGGCGGCGCCGCGCCGGCGCGCGCCGTGGGGGTCGGGGTCGGGGGGGCGGGCGCGCGTGTGGTCACGCGCGCCCGCCCCCCAGGCTGTACTGAAGGGCGATCGCCTCGGGCGATCCGACCAGGGCGAGCAGCAGCTCGTCGCTGAACGGGGCGACCACGATGTTCAGGCCGTCGAGCTCGAAGGTGATGAAGCGCGTCTCGGCTTGGCCGAGCTCGTCGGCCAGGTTGGCGCCGATGTCGATCACGGCGCCCATGTGCGCGGCCAGGACCTCGCCGTTGATCCGCGGGTCGGCCGCCGAGGCGACCAGGAACCCGTCGCGCGAGATCAGCAGCGCGGCCATCATGCCCGGCCGTTCGCGGTAGGGGAGCAGCTTGCTGACCAGCGCGTCGTCTTGTTCGCTCATGTGCCCTCCAGGGCGGTGTCGATCTGCTCGCCGACGGTCGCGGCGAACGACTCGGCCTGAGCGTCGGCGGCGAAGACGCGGGTGAAGCCGTCCTGGCTGCCCGCCAGCTCGCTCAGGAACATGCTCGTGCGGGGGATCGGCGCCGCCTGGTCGTCGACCATGCCCTCGATGGGCAGCGAGATGAGGACGTCGCCGGACAGGTAGAGGCGGTTGAGCTCGCGCGGCGCGAGCCGGACACGCACGTGCACGGAGGTGCCGGTGGCGACCCGCTCGCTGCCGATGTCGATCTCCACACCCGCATACTAGGGCGTGTCGGAACGCATTGGCAAGCGAGGGCGGCGGCGCGTGGCCGGCCGGCCGCGCCAGGGCTGTGGCGGCCGGGACTCGGCCTAGCTGGAGGCCGCCAGGGCGAGCTCGACGGGCGCCACGATGCGAGTCTCGGCTGCCGGAGCGTGCGACCGCTCCAGGGCCTCGAACGCCTCGCCCACCAGTTCCTCGGTGGAGCGCAGCGGCGGGAAGGCGGCGACACCTACGGAGACCGTCTGCCGGTGCCGGTCGATCAGCTGCTGGCCGATGGCGTGGGCGGCGTCCGCGGCCCAGGCCCGGGCCTCCCTCAGGTCGCGGCCGGGCAGGGCGACCAGCAGCGTGTCGCGGCCCAGACGGAACCCGACGTCGTCGTCGGCGCACTGGCGCTTGAGGCGGCGGGCGACGGTCCCGACCAGGGCCTCGGCCTCGTCTTCGCCGAGGAAGTCGCGGGTGTCGCCGAAGTGGTCGAGGCGCACGCAGGCGACGGCCAGGGGCTCGTGGCCGCCGGCCGCCTCGGCGAGGGCGCCGTCGACCATCGACCGCAGGCGCGCCCGGCTGTAGAAGCCGGTCGTGCGGTCGATGGTCGCCACGGCGCCCTTGCGGACGGGCTTGGACTTGATCTTCACCGACGCCGCGAAGCCGACGGCCACGGCGAGCGCCAAGCGGCCGAGCCCAAGCGCCCGGCTGCCTCCGAGCGTGGGGTCGGCGATAGCGAGCACGATGGCGCAGAGCAGGGCCGGCCCCATGAGGTACGGCCAGTCGCGGCGCTCGGCCGGCAGCAGCTCGGCGAGCACGAGGAGCGGCGCCGCGAGCAACAGCCAGCTGTGGGTCCCCCCCGAGAGCGCCAGCGCGAGGCCGAACAGCAGCCAGTCGCAGGTGACGAAGGTGTAGGCGAGCATGTGCCCGCGCCCGCGGGCGATCGAGACGGAGTAGACGGCGAGGGCGACGCCGGCGGCGGCCGCCAGGGCGGCGCCGGCGTCGCCCAGCAACGCGGCGGCGACGAACAGGACGCCGAAGAAGAGGGTACGGAAGCGGCCTCGCGAGAGCTCCGGGGAGCACCTGGTGCGAGACTTGGCGGTCACTGCTGCCACGCGACTCCGGGGACGCGCGACCGTGGCGCTGGACGCTCCATGCCGCGGTGTTCGACCCGCCGAGCCTGAATCCTTCGCGCGACCGCTGGAGAACGAGCGTGGTTCGTCTATACTCCAACGACCGTGGAACGTATCCCCTTCCTCTCGGGCAACGAAGCGATCGCCCGCGGCGCCGTGCGCGCCGGCCTCGGCTTCGCTTGCGGTTACCCCGGTACCCCGTCGACCGAGGTGGTCGAGGAGCTCGCCACGCTCGAGGGCCCGCAGGTCGAGTGGTGCATCAACGAGAAGGTCGCGCTCGAGACGGCGATCGGCGCCTCGCTGGCCGGCGCCCGCGCGATGGCGACGATGAAGCACGTCGGCCTGAACGTCGCCGCCGACCCCTTCATGACCCTGGCGCTGACCGGCGTGAACGCCGGCCTGGTCGTGCTGTCGGCCGACGACCCCGGCATGCACTCCTCCCAGAACGAGCAGGACAACCGGCACTTCGCGATGTTCGCCAGGGTGCCGATGCTCGAGCCCGCCGACAGCCAGGAGGCTTACGACTTCCTGGCTTGGGCCTTCGACCTCTCGGAGGAGTTCGACACCCCGGTCCTGCTGCGCACGACGACGCGGCTGTCGCACGGCCGCGGCCGGGTGGTGCCGCGGGTGCCGGTCGAGGTCGTGGCCCGCGAGTACGTCAAGGACATCGCCAAGTACGTGATGGTCCCCGAGTACGCGCGCCAGCGCAACCGTCTGGCGCTGGAGCGCCTCGAGCGGCTGCGGCGGCGGTCGGAGGAGTCGCCGCTGAACGTGCTCGAGGCGGGGACGAGCGACGTCGGCATCATCGCCTCGGGCGTGGCCTACACGTATGCGCGCGAGGCGTTCCCCGACGCGTGGTTCCTCAAGCTGGGGATGAGCCACCCGCTGCCGTACGCCAAGGTCGCCAAGCTCTACGACGCCGTCTCGCGGGTGTTCGTGGTCGAAGAGCTCGACCCGTTCATCGAGGACCAGGTCCGGGCGCTCGGCCTGCCGGTCGTGGGCAAGGCGGTGGTCCCCGCCAACGGCGAGCTCGACCAGGAGACGGTCGCGCGCGTCTTCGAGCCGGTGCTGCGGCGCAAGCCGCCGCGGCGGCGGCGGCCCGTCTGGCCGCCGCCGCCGGTGATCGCCCCGGCGCCGCAGCCGGCCGAGGACCTGCCGGTGCGCCCGCCGGTGCTCTGCCCCGGCTGCCCGCACCGCGCCGTCTACGCCATGCTCCGTCGCGAGAAGGTCGCGGTCATGGGCGACATCGGCTGCTACACCCTGGGAGCGCTGCCGCCGCTGCTCTCGCTGGAGAGCTGCCTGTGCATGGGCGCCAGCATCGGCATGATGGCCGGCATCAACAAGGTCGCCGGCCGTATCGCCTCGGTGGCGATCATCGGTGATTCGACCTTCTTCCATTCCGGCGTCACGCCGCTGATCGACGCGCGCTACAACGAGACTCCGGGTCTGGTCATCGTCCTCGACAACCGCACGACGGCGATGACGGGCCACCAGGGCCACCCCGGCACCGGCCTGCACCCCGACCGCTCGGCCGGCCCGACCGTCGACATAGAGAAGCTCTGTGTCGGCATCGGCGTGCGCTGCACGACGGTCGACGCGTTCGAGGAGGAGGAGGTCCGCGCGGTGATGCGGCGCGAGCTCAAGGCCGGCGGCCTCAGTGTGCTCGTGGCCCTGGCGCCGTGCATCCTCATGGACCGGTCGCCGCGCGAGCAGGTGCTGGTCGACGACGAGCGCTGCAACCTGTGCGGCCTCTGCATCGACCTCGGTTGCCCTGCGCTGGTCGCCGGCGCCGAGGCGGTCGCGATCACCGACGAGTGCACCGGCTGCGGTGTGTGCCTGGCCGTCTGTGCCCGCGGGGCGCTGAGCGTGCCGGACAAGGCGGCGTCGTGAGCCCCAGGTCCGCCGCCGCCCCCGTCGTGACCGCCGTCTCGCTGGCCGGGGTCGGCGGGCAAGGGATCATCCTCGCCGCCGCCATCCTCGCCAACGCCGCGATGGCCGCCGGCTTCGACGTCAAGGCGAGCGAGGTCAAGGGCATGGCCCAGCGCGGCGGCAGCGTCGTCTCGACGGTGCGTTTCGGGCGGCAGGTGTGGTCGCCGCTGGCGCCGCACGCCGACCTGGTGATCGCCACCGAGGAGCTCGAGGGCCGGCGCAGCCTGGCGCTGCTGCGCGACGGCGGCACGCTGGTCGCCGCCACCACGAAGATCGCCCCCGGCAGCGTGCTGCGCGGGGAGCGGACGTACCCGGCCGGCCTCGAGGAGGCGGCCGCCGCGCGCGGCGTCCGCCTCCTGTGCATCGACGCGGAGACGCTCGCCGTGCAGGCGGGCACCATCCGCGCCGCCAACGTGGCCCTGCTCGGCGCCGCCGGCGCCGTCCTGCCCTTCGACGACGACGCCTGGCAGCGCGGCCTCGAGCTCGCGGTGCCGGCCAAGATCCTCGAGGTCAACCAACGCGCGTTCGCCCTGGGGCGCGACGCGGCCGCCCACCAGGAGGGATGACCATGAAGGTCACGCAGCTGACCGTGTTCCTCGAGAACCGCAGCGGCCGTCTTGCCGAGATCGCCGACATCCTCGGCAAGGCCGGCGTGAACATCCGCGGCTTCTCCACGACCGAGGCCGCCGAGTACGGCATCGTGCGCCTGATCGTGCCCGATCCCGAGGCGGCGCGCGCGATCCTGCACGACGAGGGCTTCACGACCCACCTCTCGCAGGTCGTCTGCGTGGCCGTGCCCGACGAGCCCGGCGGGCTGGCCCGCGTGCTCGACGAGCTGGCCGCCCAGCAGATCTCGGTCGACTACCTCTACAGCATCTCGTTCCAGAACATCTGCTTCGCGGTCCACGACGTGGACCGCGCCGTCGAACTGCTCAAGGACAAGGTCGCGCTCCTGTCCGACGCGGACGTGAACGAGCTGTGAGCGCCCCGGCGACCACCTCGAACCCGCCCGGCGCCGTCGCTCCCGACGCCGCCGGCGGCAACTTCTGGCAGCGGGAGCGGGAGACGCTGCCGACCGCGCAGCTCGGAGAGCTGCAGCTGCAGCGTCTGCGCGAGACGCTGCGCAACGCCTACGACAACGTGCCCTTCTACCGCAAGAAGCTCGACGAGGCCGGCGTGGCGCCCGAGGCCGTCGGCTGTCACGGCGACGTCGCCGACCTGCCGTTCACGACGAAGATCGACCTGCGCGACCACTACCCGTTCGGGATGTTCGCCGTGCCCCGCGACGAGGTCGTGCGCGTCCACGCCTCGTCGGGCACGACGGGCAACCCGACCACCGTGGGGTACGTCGCGGCCGACGTCGACCTCTGGGCCGACCTGATCGCGCGCACGCTTGCGGCGGGCGGCATGCAGCCGGGCGACATGCTGCAGAACGCCTACGGCTACGGCCTGTTCACCGGCGGCCTGGGGTTGCACTACGGCTGCGAGCGCCTCGGCGCCACCGTCCTGCCGATCTCCGGCGGCAACACCGACCGCCAGCTCAAGCTGATGCGCGACTTCGGCGTCACCGCCATCTCGTGCACGCCGTCGTACGCCCTCTACCTCGCCGAGGCCGCCCGCGACCGCGGCCTGCGGCCCGACGACCTGCCGATCCGCCTGGGCTACCACGGCGCCGAGCCGTGGACCGAGGAGATGCGCAAGCAGATCGAGGCCGGCCTGGGCATCGACGCGCTCGACATCTACGGCCTGTCGGAGATGGGCGGGCCGGGCGTCGCCTTCGAGTGCCGCTGCAAGGCCGGCATGCACGTGAACGAGGACCACTACCTGGTCGAGGTCGTCGACCCCGAGACCCTGTTGCCGGTGCCCGAGGGCACCGTCGGCGAGGTCGTGTTCACCACGCTGACCCGGCGCGCGCAGCCGCTGATCCGCTACCGCACCCGCGACCTGGCGAGCGTCGTCTCGGAGCCCTGCGGCTGCGGGCGCACCTTCGCCCGCATGGCCAAGCCGGTCGGCCGCAGCGACGACATGCTGATCATCCGCGGCGTCAACGTCTTCCCGAGCCAGATCGAGGAAGTGCTGATGACGATCCCCGAGATCGAGCCGCACTACCAGATCATCGTCGACCGCAAGGGCCACCTCGACATCGTCGAGGTCTGGATCGAGGTCGGCGAGGACGTGTTCGGCGAGACGATGGGCCAGCTCGAGCGCTTCGAGCGCTCGGTGGCGCAGCGCCTCTACAGCGTGCTCAACATCCAGGTCGCCGTGAAGCTCAAGGAGCCCAGGACGATCGCACGCAGCGAGGGCAAGGCCGTGCGCGTCGTCGACAAGCGGCCGAAGTAGCTGCGGGTCCGGGGCGGGGGCGGCGCCGTACGGCGCCGCCCCCGCCCCTTCGCGTGGGTGGGCCGGGAGCGCCGCGCGGTCCGTCCGGGAGGCTAGGTCCCGGTCGGCGTCGGCGTGGGGGTCGGCGTCGGCGTCTTCGTCTTGGTCGGGGTCGGCGTCGGGGTCGGCGTGTGGCTCGGCTTGACCGTGTAGGTCGGCAGCGGCGACGGCTTGCCCGACTTGGACTTCGACGGCGACGGAGAGGGCGAGGGCGACATCGACATCATCGAGTACTTGCCCTTCCACGGCTTCCAGACCGGCAAGACGCCCGGGATGGGGAAGTCGGCGATGTACAGGGAGCCGTACACGAGGTTGTAGTAGGTGCCCCAGACCGGCACGCCGTAGGTCGCGCCGAAGACCCCGGGCATGGGGATGCGGGCCTGCGGATACCCCATCCAGAAGGCGGTCGCCAGCTTGGGGTTGAAGCCGCAGAACCAGGCGTCGGCCGAGTCCTCGGTGGTGCCGGTCTTGCCGGCCGAGCGGCCCTGGTAGTAGGCGGTCATCATGTGCGGCGTGCCGCCGGAGGGGCTCGTGTTCAGCTCGAGGATCTTGTCGACGGTGTACATGACGCCCTGCGAGACCACCCGCGTGCCCTTGGTCTTGGTCTTGTCGACGTGGCCGTCGGGGAACACGACGCGCTCGACGGCCTCGGGCGGGTGGTGGATGCCCTCGCTGGCCATCGTGGCGTAGGCGTCGGCCATCTCGAGCGGGTTGACCTCCTCGCTGCCGAGCACGATCGACGGCAGCGCGTAGAGGGGCGTGGTGATGCCCATCTTCTTGGCCACCTTGACGATCTTGTCGGGCCCGAGGTCGAGGGCGAGCTGCGCGAAGATGGTGTTGTCGGAGGCCAGCGTCGCCGAGACCAGGTTCATGCGCCCGCCCGAGGAGTGCTCGGCGGTGTTCACGTCCCAATAGCCCGTGGGGGTGCCGGGCATCGGGATGTGCAGGGGGTGCGAGTTGTAGAAGGTGGTCGCGGGGTTGGCCCCTTCTTCGACGGCCGCGATCAGCGCGAAGGGCTTCATCGCCGAGCCGGGCTGTCGCTGCGACTGCCAGGCGAGGTTGAACTTGGTGGTCTTCCAGTCCGTGCTGGCGACCATCGCCCGGATGTAGCCGGTCGAGGGTTCGACCGACACCAGCGCGCCGGAGTACTGGGAGGGCAGCCGCTCCTTCATCGCGGCGATGCCCGCGTTCTGCATCTTCATGTCGAGCGAGGTGTAGACACGCAGGCCGCCCTCGTACACCTCGCGGGCGCCGTACTTGTTGACCAGCTCGCGCGTGACGTAGTCGACGAAGTAGGCCGCCTGGCCCTTGGTCGTCTGGGGCGGCTCGGCGTACACGTGCATCGGGGTGGCCTTGGCGGCGGCCGCGCGGGCGGGGGTGATGTACCCCTGCGCCGCCATGAGGTCGAGGACGATGTTGCGCTGCTGCTTGGCGAGCTTGGGCGCCACCGTCGGCGTGTACTCCGAGGGGAACCGCGGGAGCGCCGCCAGCAGGGCCGCCTCCGGCAGGCTGACCTTGGAGATCGGCTTGTGGAAGTACGTCTCCGAGGCGGCCTGCACGCCATACGCGTGGGCGCCGTAGTAGACGATGTTCAGGTACTCGGTGAGGATCTTGTCCTTGGACCACTTGTCCTCGAGCTGCCAGGCGAGGATCGCCTCGCGCAGCTTGCGCTGGATCGTCTGTTCGCTGCCGAGGTAGGCGTTCTTGACGTACTGCTCGGTGATGGTGCTGCCGCCCTGCACGTAGCTGCCCGACTTGATGTCCTCGACCACGGCGCGCGCGAGCCCTTCGAAGTCGACCCCGTGGTGGTCGTAGAAGCGTCGGTCCTCCTTGGCGACCGTCGCCTCCTTCATGACCTTCGGGATCTGGCGCGATGAGACGATCTGCCGGTTCGCCGAGCCGTAGATGTTGGCGATCCAGTCGCCGTTGCGGTCGAAGAGCTGGGTCGTCATGCCCAGCCGGCGCGCCTTCATGGTCTCGAGGCTTGGCAGGTTGTGAGAGAGGGCGACGATGGTGCCGGCCGAGCCGGCCGTGACTGCCACGACCACGAGCAGGACGAGCAGCAGCAGCAGGCGGCCCCAGTGGATGCGGGACCTGCGGCCGGCGCGCCGGTGCCGCCCCTTGCGGGCGGCGTCGGCGCTGTCGTACCTCTGTCCTGTGTCTGCCATGACGTTCCAGTGTAGACGATGTCGCGTCGGATTTCGTTCGCAGGCTTCCCCGGCGCGGGCGGGGCGATGCGGCCCCGCCGCATCCGCCTCGTCCGGCCTAGACCTTCAGCGGCGTCGCGCCGGGTCCTTCGTCGGGTTCGTCGCCGGACCCGGCGCCCGCGCGGCGGATGCGCTCGCGCCGTTCCACGAAGCGCGCCACGACCAGGGAGACCTCGTACAGGAACATCAAGGGGATCCACATGGCGATCATGGAGAAGGCGTCCTGGCTGGGAGTGGCCACCATCGCGATGATCGCATTGACCAGGATCGCGTACTTGCGGTTCTTGCGCAGGAACGCGGTATCGACGACGCCCATGCGCACCGCCGCGACGATGAGCACGGGCAGCTCGAACACCGCGCCGAACGCGACCAGGAACCAGGCGATGAACGAGAAGTAGTCGCCGGCCCGGTTCTGGACGTTGAAGTGGTCGCCGTTGGCGTTGTTGAAGCTGAGCAGCCAGCTCAGGCCCCTCGGCAGCACCAGCAGGTAGCCGAACACGACACCGAAGAGGAAGAGGAGGGTGCAGACCGCCGCCACCAGCAGCACCTGGCGCTGGCGCATCGGCGCCAGGGCCGGTCCCACGAACGCCCAGAACTCGTAGATCAGGATCGGCGAGGCGAGGATGATGCCCACGTAGATCCACACCTTCAGGCTGACCATGAACGGCTCGGCCGGGCTGAACGTGGTGATCTTGCGCAGGTCCGCCGGGAGCGGGTGCAGCAGCAGGTCGAAGACGAAGTCGTCGAAGATCGCCGCGATGGCGAACCCGACCGCCAGGGCGAGCGCGCCGACGATGATCCGGTTGCGCAGCTCGGAGAGGTGCTCGACGAGCGTCAGGCGCTCCTCGTAGCCGGCCATGCCGGGCATGTCAGCTCGCCGTGCCGGCGGGTGGCTCGGGCTCGGGAGGCGCGTCGACCGGCCCGGGCGCGTCGACCGGCCCGGGCGCGTCGACAGGCTCGGGGGCGGCCACCGGCTCGGGGGCGCCGGCCGCCGGGTCCTGCGCGGCGGGCGCGGCCTGCGGCTCGCCCGCCGCCGGAGTGGCGGAGAGGTCGACCGTCATCTGCGACTTGATGTCGTTCACGTCGTCGACCATGTCGTCGATGCCCAGCTCGCTGCGGATCGAGCCGGTCGCGTCGCGGAACTCGCGGATGGTGCGGCCGATCTGGCGCCCGACCTCCGGCAAGCGCTTCGGCCCGAAGACCAGGAGGGCGATGACGAGGACCACGATGAGCTCTGGGAAGCCGATGTTGGGCATGGCGCTCCGGTTGAGGGACCGTGTCGCAAGGGTACGCAGCGGGGTTGTCGAGGTCAAACGTGGCTGGGACGGCGGCGCGACCTTGTCCAAAGTGGCCGGAGGCCCTTGGCCCAACTGTCGCGCGGCCAGAGAAAAGACCTGCAAAACGACCATTTAGCCGGGGCCGTTCCCGGCTCCTGCGATGGTTGCGCGGCCGCGAAACGCTTTGCTAGAGTAGGTCCCGGCTCGGCCCCGTCGCGCTCGGGGTCGAGGGTGGACCCCTCCTCTCGGTGACGCTCTTCTGTGGGAGCCTGCCGGGCGCAATCCACCGGGTCGATGGTGTTTTCGAGAAACGATAGAATCCAGGGCATCGCATGACGACGGCGTTCCTCACGAACTGGATCTACGTGGCCTGCTTCATGGCGGCGGGGGCGGCCATGGTGGTCGGCATCCTTCTCATGTCGCGCCTCGTCTACCCGATCCACCCCTCGCGCGAGAAGTACTCCACGTACGAGTGCGGCATCGAGCCGGTCGGCGACTCGTGGCACCCGTTCGCCGTGCGTTACTACATCTTCGCCCTGCTGTTCCTGATCTTCGACGTCGAGGCAGTGTTCCTGTTCCCCTGGGCCATCGTCTTCCGTTCCCTGGGCACGACGGGGTTCATCGAGGTCCTGCTGTTCGTCGGCGTCCTCGTGGTCGGGCTCGTCTACGCGTGGCGCAAGGGAGCCCTGCAGTGGGTCTGAAGGACAACGTCGACATCTCTCCGCTGACCGACCGCCTGAAGTACCCGAACATCAACCAGTTCGAGCAGCCCAACGTCGTCACCACGACCGTCGACCTCGTGTTCAGCTGGGCCCGCTCGCGTTCGATCTTCCCGTTCACCTACGGCCTCGCCTGCTGCGCCATCGAGATGCTGAGCTCGGGCTTCGCCCGCTTCGACATCGCCCGCTACGGCTACGAGGTGTTCCGGCCCACGCCGCGCCAGGCCGACCTGATGATCGTGGCCGGCACGGTCAACGAGAAGATGGCGCCGGTGCTGCGCCGCCTCTACGACCAGATGTCCGAGCCCAAGTGGGTCATCGCGATGGGCGCCTGCGCCACCAGCGGCGGCCCCTTCTTCGACGGCTACAACGTGGTCAACGGGGTCGACAAGATCGTCCCCGTCGACGTGTACATCCCGGGCTGCCCGCCGCGCCCCGAGGCGCTGTTCCAGGGCCTGCTCGAGCTCAAGAAGAAGATCGAGCAGATGCGCATCGTCCCCGAACCCGCCGTGACGGGCCCGGAGGAGGACTAGCGTGCTGCCGGCGATCGGTTCCGCGGGTCTCGACGTCGAGCAGCTGGCGCGGCGCCTGGCCGCCGAGGTGCCGGGGCTTCAGGACGTGCGCGTCCAGGAGCCCGACACGGTCGTGGCCGGCGTGGACCGCGCGGGGCTGCACGACGTGGCCCGCGCGGTCCACGATCTGCCCGGCATCGCCTTCGAGCAGCTCAACTTCGTGGCCGGCGTCGACCACGTCGGCCACCTCGAGAGCGTGTACCACCTGTACTCGTTCGCGGCCAACCTCTACCTCGAGCTCCACGTCGAGGTGCCGCGCGCCAAGCCCGAGGTCGACACGGTCAGCGACGTCTGGCCGTCGGCCGACTGGCACGAGCGCGAGGCCTGGGACATGCTCGGCATCGTCTACCTGCACCACCCCGACCTGCGCCGCATCCTGCTCAAGGACGATTGGGTCGGGCACCCCCTGCGCAAGGACTACGTCGACGTGGTCGAGAACCACCCCTATGTCTGACCCGTTCGTCACGCCCGTACCCGACGAGGCCATGGCGCTGGCGCTGCGCCGCGTCGCCGAGTCCGAGGCGGCCGGCCGCGGCAGCGACATGGAGGGCCTGGGCTTCAACCAGGTCGTCGTCAACATGGGCCCGCAGCACCCGTCCACGCACGGCGTGCTGCGCCTGGTGGTCACGCTCGACGGCGAGCTGATCAGGGACGTCATCCCGGTCATCGGCTACCTGCACCGCTGCAAGGAGAAGCTGGCCGAGAAGCGCACCTACTTCCAGTACATCCCGATCCCCGACCGCACCGAGTATCTGTCGGGCATGAACTGCGAATGGGGCTACGTGATGACGGTCGAGAAGCTCGCCGGCATCCAGCCGACGCGCCGGGCCGAGTTCATCCGCGTGATCATGGCCGAGCTCAACCGCATCGCCAGCCACCAGGTCGCGATCGGCACGTTCGTCGCCGACCTGTCGCCGCTGGGCACGGCGATGGTCTTCTACACGTTCCGCGACCGCGAGCTGATCCTCGACCTGCTCGAGGCGGTCAGTGGGGCGCGGATGATGTTCAACTACTTCCGCTTCGGCGGCGTGCGCTACGACCTCCCCGACGGCTGGGTCGAGCAGTGCCGCGAGGTCATGGCGAAGCTGCCCAAGGCGATCGACGAGTACCAGAGCCTGGTCGACGACAACGCCGTGTTCTTGCAGCGCTGCCTGGGCAAGGGCGTGATGAGCCAGCAGGACGTGGCCGACTTCGCCATCACCGGGCCCAACGCGCGCGCCTCGGCGGTGCCGCTCGACCTGCGCCGCACGCGGCCCTACTCGGTCTATCCCGAGCTGGACTTCGAGGTGTGTACGCGTACCCACGGCGACATCTACGACCGCTACCTCGTCCGCGTCGACGAGATGCGGGAGTCGGTGAAGATCGTCGAGCAATGCCTCGCCATGCTGCCCAAGGGGCCGGTGCAGGTCGGCTCCCTGCGGCCGCCGTACGTCATCACCCCGCCGCCGGGAGCCTGCTACACCGGCCAGGAGAACCCGCGCGGCGAGTACGGCACCTACATCGTGAGCGACGGCTCGCGCTACCCGTACCGCCTCAAGTACCGCGACCCCTGCTTCGTGAACCTGCAGATCTTCCGCAAGCTCCTGACCGGCAACAAGATCGCCGACGCGGTCGCCATCTCGGGCAGCATGGACATGGTGCTGGGAGGGATCGACCGGTGAGCTGGCACCTCGCCGAAGCGATCGTCCGCGTGGTCGTGGCCATCGCCATCGCCTACGGCGTCGTCTTCGTCTCGGCGCTCGTGAACATCCTCTTCGAGCGCCGCACGCTCGCGTTCATGCAGGACCGCCTCGGGCCCAACCGGACCGGGCCGCAGGGCCTGCTCCAGAGCGTCGCCGACTCGTTCAAGATGATGGGCAAAGAGGACTTCGCGCCGGCCGCGGCCGACAAGCTCATGTTCACGCTGGCGCCGATCATGGTCATGGTCGGCGCCGTCGCCGTGCAGCTGGTGATCCCCTACACCAAGGGCTGGACCGGCCAGGACCTGAACGTCGGGCTCATCTACATCGTCGCCATCACCAGCTTCACCGTGCTCTCGATCCTGCTCGGCGGCTGGGCCTCGCACAACAAGTACTCGCTGGTCGGCGCCCTGCGCGCGGCAGCCCAGATGATCTCGTACGAGATCCCCATGATCCTGGCACTGCTCGTCCTGGCGATGGTCACGGGCTCGATGAGCCTCGACCGCGTCGTCGCCATGCAGGCGCACTATCGCTGGAACGCGTTCTTCCTGCCGCTCACGTTCCTGGTCTTCTACATCGCCTCGATCGCCGAGCTGAACCGCGGGCCGTTCGACCTGCCCGAGTCGGAGTCCGAGCTGGTGGCGGGCTACGGCACCGAGTACTCGGGCATGCGGTTCGGCATGTTCTTCCTGAACGAGTACGCCGGCATGACGATCATGTCGATGATCATCGTCACCCTGTTCTTCGGCGGCTGGCAGGGCCCGTTCGCCGATGCGCTCACCGCCCACCGCGTCGCGCTGGTCCCCATCTTCTGGTTCCTGCTCAAGACCTATGTGCTGGTCTTCGCCCTGGTGTGGGTGCGCCTCTCGGTGCCGCGTCTGCAGGTCGACCAGCTCATGGGCTTCGCGTGGAAGGTCATGATCCCGCTGGGACTGTTCAACGTGCTGGTGGTCGCCGGGATCATGCTCTGGTACCCCGACCACTGGAAGCGCGGGCTGGCGGTCTACAGCTGGATCGCGCTGGCGGCGTTCGTCGGCTCGTTCGACCGCGTCCTGCGCTGGCGCCTCGAGCGGCTGCGCAAGAACGTGGCGGTGGTCGGCTGATGCTCGGCGTGCTCAAAGCCATGCGCACCACGCTCGGTCATCTGCCGAAGCGCAAGATCACGGTGCAGTACCCCGAGCAGCGCGAGGAGCTGCCCGAGCGCAGCCGCGGCCTCTTCCGCGTGGTCATCGACCCGTCGACCGACGACCCGCGCTGCCGCGCCTGCACGCTGTGCGAGAGCAACTGCCCGGTGCAGGTCATCCGGGTCAACTACGAGTCGAAGTACGCCCTGCCGGCGGTCAACGAGGCGCGCATCCAGCGGGCCCGCGTCGAGTCGCAGCCCAGGCCCGACCTGAAGCTGCTCGACCCCGTGATCGACCACTACCGCGAGACCGGCACCGGCCTGATGGCGGTGCTGCAGCACACCCAGGAGATCTACGGCTACCTGCCGCGCCTGGCGCTGCAGGAGATCTCGCTCCAGACCGGCGTCTCGCTGTCGCAGATCTACGGCGTGGCCAGCTTCTACAACCAGTTCCGGCTCACGCCGGTCGGCAAGCACGTCATCACCGTGTGCCACGGCACCGCCTGCCACGTGGCCGGCGCCCCCCTGATCACCGACGCCTTCTCCGAGGAGCTCGGCATCGAGGTCGGCAAGACGACCAAGGACCGGCTCTTCACCCTCCAGACCGTGAGCTGCGTGGGTGCCTGCGCCCTGGCGCCGGTCGTGCGGGTCGGCGACGACGACACCTACGGCCGCATGACGCCCGACAAGGCGCGCCAGCTCGTGGCCGACCTGCGGGCCAAGGAGGGTGCTTCGTGAGCGCCGTGGCCGGAGACAGGACCACGCTCGTGCACGACGCGCTGAAGGCCGCCTTCCGGCCCGACCGCGTGGTCGCCCACGACGGCGCCGTCGAGGTGCGCATCTGCGCCGGCACGGCCTGCCACGCTTCGGGGCGTCCGGCGGTGACGGCCGCGTTCCGCGACGAGATCGCGGCCCGCGGCCTCGGCGACAGGGTGGCCGTCGTCGAGACCGGCTGCCACGGCTTCTGCGAGCAGGGGCCGATCGTCGTGCTCCAGCCCAAGGGCGTCTTCTACCCGCGGGTGCGGCCCGACGACGTGGCCAAGATCGTCGAGGCGAGCATCGTCAACGACGGCATCTACGAGAAGCGCCTCTACAAGGACCCGCAGACCAGGGAGCCGGTGCCCTATGAGAAGGACATCGCCTTCTACACCGGCCAGAAGCGCCTCGTGCTGGCCCTGAACGGCAAGGTCGACCCGTACTCGATCGACGACTACCTGGCCCTGGGCGGCTACGCCGCGCTGGGCAAGGTGCTGGTCGACGACGAACCCGAAGACGTCATCGAGACGATCACCGAGTCGGGCCTGCGCGGCCGCGGCGGCGCCGGCTTCACGACCGGCACCAAGTGGTCGTTCACGAGGCGCAGCCCAGGCGATGAGAAGTACATCATCTGCAACGCCGACGAGGGCGACCCCGGGGCGTTCATGGACCGCTCGGTGCTCGAGGGCAACCCGCACGTCGTGCTCGAGGGGATGATCGTCGCCGGCTTCGCGATCGGCGCGCACGAGGGGTACGTCTACGTGCGCGCCGAGTACCCCTTCGCCGTCGAGCGGCTGGCCAACGCGATCGCCCAGGCGCGCGAGCGCGGCATCCTGGGCGACCACGTGCTCGGCACCGACTTCGCCTTCGACGTGACGATCAACGAGGGGGCGGGCGCGTTCGTGTGCGGCGAGGAGACCGCGCTCATGGCGAGCATCGAGGGCAAGCGCGGCATGCCGCGCACGCGCCCGCCGTTCCCGGCCGTCTTCGGCCTGTTCGGCAAGCCGACCAACATCAACAACGTCGAGACCTACGCCAACGTGCCGTGGATCATCAACCACGGCGCCGACGCGTTCGCCGAGATGGGCATGGGCACCTCGCGCGGCACGAAGATCTTCTCGCTCACCGGCAAGGTCGCCAACGGCGGCCTGGTCGAGGTGCCGATGGGCGCCACCCTGCGCCACGTGATCTTCAACGTCGGCGGCGGCATGCTGCCCGGCCGCGAGTTCAAGGCGGTGCAGCTCGGCGGGCCGTCGGGAGGCTGCCTGCCCGCCGGCATGCTCGACACGCCGATCGACTACGAGACGCTCACCGCGACCGGCGCCATCGTCGGCTCCGGCGGCCTCGTCGTGGTCGACGACACGACCTGCATGGTCGACCTGGCCCGCTTCTTCCTGCAGTTCACGCAGGACGAGAGCTGCGGCAAGTGCGTGCCCTGCCGCCTCGGCACCAAGCGCATGCTCGAGGTCCTCGAGCGCATCTGCGCCGGCGGCGGCCGCGAGGGCGACATCGAGCTGCTCGAGGAGCTGTCGCGCTACATCATCGACGGCACGCTGTGCGCCCTGGGCGGCACCGCCCCCAACCCGGTGCTGACCACGCTGCGCTACTTCCGCGACGAGTACGAGGCGCACGTCAACGAGAAGCGCTGCCCGGCGGGGCGCTGCAAGGAGCTCATCACCTACTACATCGACGACAACTGCACCGGCTGCATGCTGTGCGCCAAGAAATGCCCGGCGAACTGCATCTCCGGCGAGAAGAAGCAGCTCCACGTGATCGACACGGCGGCCTGCATCAAGTGCGACACGTGCCGCCTGGTGTGCAACTTCGACGCCGTCAAGGTGCGCTCGGGCATCGAGCAGCCGGTGACCGCGGGCGGCGAGGCTTAGCGGCGTGGCGACGACAGAGGACAGAGTCATCAGGACGCCGGCCGCAACGGGCGAACGCCACCCGCAGCAAGCCGACCGCATCACACTCACGATCGACGACCAGGCGGTCGTGGCCCAGCGCGGCGAGACCATCCTCGAGGCGGCGCAGCGGGTCGGCATCCACATCCCGACGCTGTGCTACGAGCCGCGCCTTCCGGCCTCGGCCGCGTGCCGGGTGTGCATGGTCGAGGTCGAGGGCGCGCGCAAGCTGGTGCCCAGCTGCGCGACGGCCGCGGCCGAAGGCATGGTCGTGCGCACCAACACCGAGAAGGCGCGCGCCATGCGGCACCTCTACCTCGAGCTCCTGCTGTCGGACCACAACTCGTTCTGCACGCCGCCCTGCCGCGACGCCTGCCCGACCCACATCAAGATCCCGCAGTTCCTCGACCACATCGCACACGGCGACTACAAGAGCGGCGTGCGCAAGCTGCGCGAGGACCTGCCGTTCCCGGCCATCCTCGGGCGCGTCTGCCCGCGGCCCTGCGAGGGCCCGTGCCGGCGCCAGCTGGTCGAGCACCCGATCACCATCTGCTGGCTGCACCGCTTCATGGCCGACCAGTGCCTCGACGAGGAGCAGGAGGGAGAGCTCCTGCTGCCGGTCGAGCAGAAGCCGGAGAGCGGCAAGAAGGTCGCGATCGTCGGCGGCGGCCCGGCCGGCTTGGCGGCCGCCTTCTACCTGCGACTCGAGGGCCACGCCGTCAAGATCTTCGAGGCCCTGCCTCACCCCGGCGGCATGCTGCGCTACGGCATCCCGAGCTACCGCCTGCCGCGCGACGTCATCGACAAGGAGCTGAACGTGCTCTGGCGCCTGGGCGCCGAGCTGCAATGCGACACGCGCCTCGGCGTCGACGTGCAGCTCGACGACCTGAAGGCTGAGTACGACGCCGTCTTCCTCGCTCTCGGCGCCTTCAATTCGAACGAGATGGGCGTCGACAACGAGGACGCCGACGGCGTCGTCACCGCCGTCGACTTCCTCGGCGAGCTCGAGCTCACGGGCGACGTCCACGTCGGCAAGAACGTCACCGTGATCGGCGGCGGCTTCACCGCCATGGACGCCTGCCGCACCTCGATCCGCAAGGGCGCCGCCGCGGTCACCTGCCTCTACCGCCGCTCCCGCAAGGAGATGCCGGCCCACCATACCGAGGTCGACGAGGCCGAGGAAGAAGGCGTCAAGCTCGAGCTGCTGGTCGCCCCCGTCAAGATCCTCGTCGACAAGAAGAAGAAGGTCACCGGCATCGAGATGCTGCGCATGGAGCTGGGCGAGCCCGACGCCTCGGGCCGCCGCCGCCCGGTTCCCATCGAGGGCTCCAACTTCGTCGTCGAGTGCGACCAGGTGATCACCGCCATCGGCCAGTTCCCCGCCCTCGAGGGCACGACCGAGGAGCAAGGGGTCAAGCGCACGAAGTGGAAGACCATCGAGGTCGACGAGTGGACCTTCCAGGCCGACGACCCCAAGGTGTTCGCCGGCGGGGACGTCGTGCTCGGCGCCCAGACCGTGATCCAGGCCGTCGCCCAGGGCAAGAAGGCGGCCTGGAGCATCGACGCCTTCTTCCGCGGCGACGACATGAAGCAGGTCGGCCAGAGCCTCGCCGAGCTTCGCGCGACCCCGTTCTTCACGGCGCTGACCGCCAAGCAGGACCTCGACCCCCGCGTCACACGCATGGCCGAGGTCCCGCCGGTGTTCATCGACATGACGACCGACGTGAGCGACCCCTCGCCGCCGGCCGACATGCCCAAGCTCGAGCCCGACGAGCGCAAGGACAACTTCCGCCCGATCGAGTTGGGCTTCCCCGAGGAGGAGGCGCGCCGCGGCGCCGACCTCTGCCTCGACTGTTACTGCCCGGCCAACGGCAGCTGCGACCTGCAGCGCTACAGCATCGAGTACGAGGTCTTCAAGAACCGCTTCCACGGCCAGGCGGCGCACGACTACCCGGCCGACTTCAGGCACGACTTCATCATGCGCGAGCCCAACCGCTGCATCAACTGCCTGCGCTGCGTGCGCGTCTGCCGCGACGAGGTCGGGGCGAGCTGCTACGACGCGATGGGCCGCGGCTGGGAGACGATCGTCTCCACGCCCGACAACCTGCCGCTGCAGATGGTCGGCTGCGTGTCGTGCGGCAAGTGCTCCGAGACGTGCCCCACGGGCTCGATCGAGACCAACCGCCGGGTGCTGGCGAGCTACGACCTCGACGAGAGCCGCTGCATCTTCTGCGGCGAGTGCGTCGAGGTCTGCCCGTACGACGCCCTCGAGCAGACCGATTTCTTCGAGCTGGCCGGCTACAGCCGCACGGCCTTGGCCGGCGAGTCGCTGTTCGTGCGCGGCGGCAAGGCCGCCGACCCGCTGCATGAGACGACGACCGACCTGGTGCCGCACGTCGGGGACACGCTCGCCGGCGAGGGCTGGGTGTGGTCGCCGGTCAAGAGCGATCCGGTCGACCTCGACGATCCGCAGAGGGACGTCTGATGCCGGGCGGCGACTTCCATCCCGTGCTGTTCGCGATCACGGCCCTGTGGGTGCTGGGCTGCGGCGCGGCGGTCGTGCTGCTGCGCAACGTGGTCCACTCGGCGATCGCCATGGTCCTCTGCTTCCTGGGGGTCGCCGCCGTGTTCGTGCTGTTGAACAACGGCCTGCTGGCGATCATCCAGATCTTGCTCTACGTGGGCGCCATCTCGGTCGTCATCCTGTTCGCGATCATGCTCACCGAGCAGAAGCGCGGCAACCTGTCGCTGTTCTTCAACCGGCAGAGCATCTTCGCCCTGCCGCTGACGGTGGCCACGGCCGTGGTGCTGACGGTCGTGCTGGTCACCTCGAAGCTGCCGCCGAACGGGTCGCAGTCGGCGTACGTGTCGATCCAGCGCATCGCGCTCGACCTGTTCAGCTGGTACGTGTTCCCCTTCGAGCTGGTCTCGCTGGTGCTACTGGCCGCCATGGTGGGCGCCATCATGCTCGCGCGCCGGGAGGGCGAGCTGTGAGCGCCATCGACTGGTACCTGCTGCTCGCCACCGGCCTGTTCTGCATCGGCGCCTACGGCGTGCTGGCGCGCCGCAACGTCGTGCTCATCGTCATGAGCCTCGAGCTGATGCTCAACGCCGTGAACATCGCCCTCGTGGCCTTCGCCAACTTCGTCGACCTGCCCGAGTTCAGGCAGCGCGGCATCTACTTCGCGCTGTTCGTGATCACCATCGCGGCGGCCGAGGTCACCGTGGGGCTGGCCATCATCGTCGCCAACTACCGCAACCGGCGCAGCGTGCAGACCGACGAGTTCAGCGAGATGAGAGGCTAGGGGGGCGCGGTGCTCAAGACGGCCGTCACGCTGATCCCGCTCCTGCCGCTGGCCGGGTTCGTGGTCACGCTGCTGTTGGGCAAGCGCTTCATGGGCAGGCGCGCCGACGTGCTGTCGCTCGCGATGGTCACGGTCTCGTGGGTGCTGAGCATGTACGTGGTCGCGCATGTGCTCGGCCATCGTGAGGAGGTCGTCAACTTCAACCTCTTCACCTGGTTCCGGTCGGGTTCGTTCGTCGTGCAGTGGGGCTACTACGTCGACACGCTGACCGCGGTGATGCTCGTCGTGGTGAGCACGATCGGCATGCTCGTCCACTACTACTCGATCGGCTACATGCGCGGTGACGAGGGCTACTACCGGTTCTTCGCCTACCTGAACCTGTTCATGTTCAGCATGTTCATCCTGATCCTGGCCAACAACTACCTGCTCGTGTTCCTGGCCTGGGAGGGCGTCGGCCTCTGCTCGTACCTGCTGATCAGCTTCTGGTTCCGCAAGAAGAGCGCCTCGCAGGCGGGCAAGAAGGCCTTCCTCGTCAACCGCGTCGGCGACTTCGGCTTCACGCTGGGCATCTTCCTGATCTTCACGACGTTCGGGACGCTCCAGTTCGCGCCGGTCTTCGTGCAGGCCGGGCATGCGAGCGCCGGCATCATGACGGCTATCTGCCTGTTGCTGTTCATGGGGGCGATGGGCAAGAGCGCCCAGTTCCCGCTGCACGTGTGGCTGCCCGACGCCATGGAGGGCCCGACCCCGGTCAGCGCCCTGATCCACGCGGCCACGATGGTCAACGCCGGCGTCTACCTGGTGGCGCGCTCATACCCGCTCTTCATCCACTCGCACAGCGCGATGCTGGTAGTCATGGGGATCGGCACGTTCACCGCCATCTACGCCGCGCTCATCGCCCTCACCCAGAACGACATCAAGCGCGTGATCGCCTACTCGACCGTCTCGTCGCTGGGCTTCATGTTCATGGCCCTGGGGGCGGGGGCGTGGGTCGCGGGTGTCTTCTACCTGCTCGCGCACGGCTTCTTCAAGGGCCTGCTGTTCCTCGACTCGGGCTCGGTGATCCACGGCATGTCGGGCGAGCAGGACATGCGGAAGATGGGAGGCCTGCGCAAGAAGCTGCCCATCACCTTCTGGACGATGCTGATCGGCGCCGTCGCCATGGCCGGGATCCCGCCGCTGTCGGGCTTCTGGGCCAAGGACGAGATCCTCGGCGGCGCCTTCTCTCACGGCTACTACGTGGTGTGGGCCGTCGGCATCGTCGTCGCCTTCGTCACCGCCATCTACATGTTCCGTCTCATCTTCATGACCTTCTGGGGCGAGAACCGCGCGTCCGACGAGGTCAAGGCGCACATCCACGAATCGCCCAAGGTCATGACGGTGCCGCTGATCATCCTGGCGGTGCCGGCGGCCTGCATCGGCCTGTTCGTCGGCTGGTCGCCCGAGAGCGGCTTCGTCCACCGGTTCCTGGAGCCGGCGTTCAGGGGCCTCGAGGGCGAAGGGTTCGCGTGGGCCGGCACGGGCGGCCTGCTGATGCTGATCTCGATCGCCGTGGTCCTCGCCGGCACCTACGTGGCCTACGTCATGTACGTGCGCCGCAGCGAGCTTCCGGCGCGGGCCGCGGAGCGGTTCCCATGGGCCTATCGCTGGTCGTTCAACAAGTTCTACCAGGACGAGTTCTACGAGAAGGCCGTCATCCGCCCGACGATCAGGTTCGCCGGCTGGCTGTGGACCTTCTTCGACACCAAGGTCATCGACGGCGCCGTCAACGGCCTCGCCTGGCTGTGGGAGCGCGCCGGGCGCGGCCTGCGGCCCTGGCAGACGGGCCGCGCCCAGAGCTACGCGATGAGCGTGCTCGTGGGCATGTTCGTCCTGTTCGTGCTGGTCAAGTTCTTCTGGGGGGCGTGATGGGCTGGCAGCAGCAGATCGGCTTCCCCATCCTCTCGGTGATCTGTTACCTGCCGCTCGTCGCCGTGCTCGTGGCGCTGTTCACCAAGAGCCGGCCGGTCGTCTACAAGGTCGCCTGCCTGGCGGTGACGGTGGCCGCGTTCATCCTCTCGATCGTGATGCTGTTCTCGCTCGACACCAAGGCGCCGGGCATGCAGTACACCGAGACCTTCTCCTGGATCCCGCGCTTCCACATCCAGTACGGCTTCGGGGTCGACGGCATCTCGGCGCTGCTGGTCTTCCTGACCACCCTGCTCGGCTTCATCGTCATCATCTCGAGCTGGAACTACGTCAAGGACCGCGAGCGCGGTTTCTTCGTCTCGCTGATGCTGCTGCAGGTCGGCATGGTCGGCGTGTTCTGCGCCACCGACCTGTTCCTGTTCTACGTGTTCTGGGAGGCCATGCTGGTGCCGATGTACTTCATCATCGGCGTCTGGGGCGGGCCCCGCAAAGTCTACGCGGCGATCAAGTTCTTCCTGTTCACGCTGGTCGGCAGCCTGCTGATGCTGGTCGCCATCATCGCCGTCGTGCTCTGGGTCAACGCCAACACCGACCTCGGGCTCACGTGGAACATCCAGGTCCTGTCGCACCAGTTCCTGCCGTACCACCTGCAGTTCTGGGCCTTCCTCGCCTTCTTCCTGGCGTTCGCCATCAAGGTGCCGATGTTCCCGCTGCACACCTGGCTGCCCGACGCCCACGTCGAGGCGCCGACGGCCGGCTCGGTCATCCTGGCCGGCGTGCTGCTGAAGATGGGCGGCTACGGGATGCTGCGCCTCTGCCTGCCGATGTTCCCGTCGGCGGCCTACGACTTCGTGCCCTTCGTGGTCGCGCTGTCGATCGTGGCGATCATCTACGGCGCCCTGGTGGCGATGATGCAGAAGGACCTCAAGAAGCTCGTCGCCTACTCGAGCGTGAGCCACATGGGCTTCGTCACCGTCGGCATCTTCGCGGCCATCGCCATCGCCGGCAATCCGCAGGCGATGGAGGGCGCGATCCTCGTCATGTTCAGCCACGGGCTGCTCACGGGGGCGCTGTTCCTTCTCGTCGGCTTCCTGTACGAGCGCACGCACACGCGCGAGATCGCCGGGATGGGCCAGCTGGCCAAGCCTCTGCCCGTCCTCGCGGGGTTCTTCCTGTTCTTCACCCTGGGCTCGCTCGGGCTCCCGGGCCTGAGCGGCTTCTCCGGTGAGTTCCTCAGCCTGCTCGGCGTGTTCCGGTACTCGCACGCGGCGGCGGCGGTGGGCGCGCTCGGCGTGATCCTCGCGGCCTGCTACCTGCTGTGGATGTACCAGCGGGTGCTGTTCAACGACCGCGGCGACGCCGAGATCATGCCGGCGGCGCTCGAGCTGCACGACTTCGGGTTCAAGGAGATCGCCTCGCTGGCGCCGCTGGTCGTGTTCGCCGTCTGGGTCGGCGTGTACCCGGACACCTTCCTCAACCTCATCCACGTGCCCGTGCAGGAGATCCTGCACAGGGCGACGCCGGTGATCGCCCAGCACCAGCACCACGGCGGCTGGCTGGTCGAGGCCGTCCGCTACGTCCGGGGGCTGATCTAGATGGGCGGCCCGATCCCGACGCCGCTCGAGGGCCAGGTGGCCGGCAACGCGTTCTGGCTGTTCCTGCCCGGCATCGTGACGGCGGCGACGGCGATCCTCGTGCTGCTGGTCGATGCCGTGCTGCCGCGCCGCCGGGCGGTGCTCGCCTGGGTGGCCGCGGCCGGCCTGGTCGCCGCCGCCGCCGTCGCTCTCGGACAGTGGATGACCTGGAAGGGCGGCTGGGCGCTGTACGGCGTCTTCACCGGCAAGCTCCGGTTCAGCGGGCGCGAGGCCGTCGCCGGCTTCCACAGCATGGTCTCGATGGACCAGTACGCGCTCTTCTTCGTCGTGCTGTTCTGCGTGATCGGCGTCGTCTCGATCATGCTGTCCGACGACTACCTCAAGCGGCACCGCACGCGGCCCGGCGAGTTCTACGCCCTGCTGCTGATGGTCGTGACCGGCATGATCGGCATGGCGGCGTCGACCGACCTGATCGCCCTCTTCGTCTCGTTCGAGCTCATGTCGCTACCGACCTATGTGCTCGCCGGCTCCCTGAGCGGCGACCGACGGTCGGGCGAGGCGTCGCTCAAGTACTTCGTCAACGGCGCCTTCTCGTCGGCGATCCTCGTGTTCGGGATGGCGCTGCTGTACGGCCTGACGGGGGCGACGTCCTACGCGCAGATGCACGCCCAGGCCGGCTCGTTCCCGCTGACGAGCGGCCTCGGCGTCGCCGGCCTCGTGCTGGTGATCACCGGCTTCGGCTTCAAGATCGCCGCCGTCCCGTTCCACGGGTGGGCGCCCGACGTCTACGAGGGGGCGCCGACGCCGTTCACAGCCTTCATGTCGGTCGGCATCAAGGCCGCCGCCTTCGCCGGCCTGATGCGCCTGTTCGGCGTGGCGCTGATGCACGGCTCGCTGATCTGGACCGACGCGCTCATCGTCCTCGCGGTGCTGACCATGGTCGTCGGCAACGTGCTGGCGCTGCCCCAGCGCAACATCAAGCGGATGCTCGCCTACTCCAGCATCGCCCACGCCGGCTACCTCCTGCTCGGCGTGATCGCCATGGGCCGTTCCCACTCCTCCGGGGGCGTGAGCGCCGTCCTGTTCTACCTCGTGGCCTACGCGTTCATGAACCTGGGCGCCTTCGGGATCCTGGTGCTGATCCGCAACCGGCAGGCCGAGTTCCACTACCGGCTCGACGAGATCGCCGGGCTCGCCAGGCGCATGCCGGTCGCTTCCCTTGCGATGACACTGTTCATGCTCTCGCTGACCGGTATCCCGCCGCTGGCCGGGTTCTGGGGCAAGTTCTTCATCTTCGCGGCCGCGGTCGACGCCCACCTGTGGTGGCTCGCAGTGGTCGCGGTCGTCATGAGCGCCGTGTCGGCCTTCTACTACCTGCGCGTCGTCTGGTACATGTACTTCCGTGAGGCGGCCGGCGCCGAGCCCGCGCTCGAGCGCACGAGCGCCGGCATGCGGGGATCGCTGGCGGTGGCGGCGCTCGGGGTCGTGGTCATCGGGCTGTATCCGCAGCCGGTCATCGCCGCCGCCCAGAACGCGCTGCGTATCCTGCTCGGCGGCTGAGGCGCCGCCGCGCCGGCCCGGCCGTTCCGGTCCTGTATACTTCGCGGGGGCCGCTCCCGGCCCCCACGAAGGGAAACCTTGTGAAGATCCTGTTCCTCGGTGACGTGGTCGGCCAGCCCGGCCGCGACGCCGTGTTGCGGCACCTGCCACAGCTGATCGAAGAGCACGACGCCGACTTCGTCGTCGTCAACGGCGAGAACGCCGCCAACGGCGTCGGCATCACGTCGAAGATCGCCCTGCGCCTGCTGGCCGGCGGCGTGGACGTGATCACCACGGGCAACCACGTGTGGCGCCAGAAGGAGGTCTATCCCTTCCTGGCGGCCGACGACCGCATCGTGCGGCCGGCCAACTTCCCGGCCGCCAGCCCCGGCCGCGGTCTCACCTGCCGGCCCTCGCGCAGCGGCGAGCCGGTGGCGGTCATCAACCTCATGGGGAACCTGTACATCGACGCCGGCCTGTCGCCCTTCCGCATCGTGGAGCGGCTGGTCGAGGAGGCGGCGGCGCTGGCCGAGACGATCGTCGTCGACATGCACGCCGAGGCGACCAGCGAGAAGGTGGCCATGGGCCACCTTCTCGCTGGTCGCGTCACCGCCGTCATCGGCACGCACACGCACGTGCAGACGGCCGACGACGAGGTCCTGGCCCCCGGCACGGCGTATATCACCGACGTGGGCATGTGCGGCTCCCACGACTCGGTCATCGGGGTCAAGAAGGAGATCATCGTCCGCCGTTTCCTCACCGAGATGCCGGCCCAGTTCGAGGTCGCCGACAGGGACGTGCGGCTGAACGGGGTGGTCGTGACCAGCGAAGGCGGACGCGCGATCGGCGTGCGGAGGCTTCTGCTACAGGATTAGACGAGGTACCATTTGGTCACCATCACCCCATGGAGGGCGGCCGATTGGGCGGCCGCCGAGGGCGGGTACTTGGTGATACGCGGTCAAGCGTGAGGGTCTGATGGCTGGTGGGAGCGTCAAAGAGAAGACAGCATACGCCGTCGCGCAATCCTCCGTGCCTGCCTTCGAAGGCGAAGAGACTGCCTTCGCGCCGGCCGGTCGGCGGGTCTTCGTCACCGTCCTCGCCGACGTCGTGGCCATCCTTCTCGCCGACCTGCTCGCGATCGGCATCACACGCTGGCTGACCGAGGCTCCGAGCGCGGGACGTGTGTTCGCCCAGTTCGACGTGGCGCCCAACGGCGGGGCGTTCGCCGTGCTCCTGCTGATCCCCTGGTGGTTGTTCGTGCTCTACTCCTTCGGGCTGTACCGGCAGGCGCAACGCAGCATCGGGGGGTCGAGCTTCGACGAGGCCATGCACGGCCTGACCGCCCTGACGGTCGGGGCATGGCTGCTGACGCTGGCACTCCTGGTCGTCGAGGGCGACGACACGTCGCTCGGCTACGTCCTCGTCTTCTGGGCCGCGGCGGCCGTGACGATCCCCGCGATGCGCTGGATCGCGCGTGCTGTTGTCTGGTCAGGCGACACTTTTGCGGAGCGCACGGTGATCATCGGCGCCGGCACCGTGGGCCACACCCTGGCGGCCAAGATCGACAAGCACCCCGAGTACCACCTGCGCCTCGTCGGGTTCCTCGACGACGGCGAGCCGCTGGGCCGGACCAACTCGTCGGTGCCGGTCGTCGGCCACCTGTCCGACCTCGACGCGGTGATCCGCGAGAAGGAGGTCACGCGCGTCATCATCGCCTTCTCCCGCGCCCGCCACCAGCAGATCCTGAGCGTCGTGCGGACCTGTGCGGAATACGGTGTGCGGGTGAACATCGTGCCGCGGCTGTTCGAGATCCTCAGCTCGCAGATGGCGCTTGACGACATCGAGGGCATCCCGCTGCTCGATGTCGCCAACGTCGAGCTCAGCCGGTTCAACATGCTCGTGAAGCGGGCGTTCGACCTGGTGGTCGGCGGCCTGATCTTCCTCATCACGCTGCCGGTCATCGCCGTCCTGGCCACGCTCGTGAAGCTCGACTCGCCGGGTCCCGTGTTCTACCGGCAGCCGCGCGCGGGGCGCGGCGGGCGCGAGTTCCGCATCTTCAAGATGCGCTCCATGTACATCGACGCCGAGAAGCGGCGCAAGGAGCTGGCGGCGATGAACGAGTACTCGGGGCCGATGTTCAAGATCAAGGAGGACCCGCGGATCACGCGCCTCGGCGCCGTCATGCGGCGCTGGAGCCTCGACGAGCTGCCCCAGATCTTCAACGTCCTGTCGGGCGACATGAGCCTCGTGGGGCCACGGCCCCTGTGGGTCGAGGAGGCGAGGCAGTGCCGCGGCTGGACGCGCAAGCGGCTCGACATCACGCCCGGGATCACCGGTCTGTGGCAGGTCCTCGGCCGTAACGACATCCCGTTCGACGAGATGGTCAAGCTCGACTATATGTACGTCACCGGCTGGACGCTGAGCTGGGACGTGAAGCTGCTGGCGCAGACCGTACCGGCCGTGCTCGGCCGGCGAGGCGCCTACTGAGGGCACGTCCGCCCGTCGCCGGCGGTGAGCCTGGTGGGAGACGATGCCGGCGACCGTGTGGCGACACGCACGGCGAAGGCAGCGGCCGACCACCCGCCCCCGAGGCGCTGGCAAGTGCCCAGTGAGGGTATGGGTGAAGGCATGACCATCCAGACAGACAGGCCCGCGCCGCGCGTGGTCGAGGCCGGGGGCAGCCGGATCGAGCTGTTCGTCGACGACCGCATCGCCCCCGACGCGCGTGCCCTCGACCAGCTCGCGGCGCTCAGCCGGCTGCCCCACGTCGTGTCGCCGGTGGTCGCCATGCCCGACATCCACTCCAAGGGCCGCAACCCGGCCCCCACGGGCATCGTCGTCGCCGTCGAGGGCGGCGTGGTGCCGCTGGCGCTCGACGCCGGTCTCAACTGCGGCATGCGCGTGCACGTGCTGGACGCCGTCGCCGACGAGCTTTCGGAGGAGCGCCTGCGGCAGCTGTTCGCCGCCCTCTCGGAGGCCGTGCCGACGGGATGGTGGCCCGAGCCGGTACTGAGCGATCCCGAGCTCGAGGGTGTCCTGCGGACCGGCGCGGCCTGGGTGGTCGACCGCCGGGACGGCCGTGGCGGACCGGTGGCCCGCATCGAGAACGGCGGCGCGATCCCCGACCCGAGCCCGCGCGAGGTCCTGACCGGGCGCGTGCGGCGGCGGGCGCTGCGCGGGCTCGGCGTCCTGGGCGCCGGCAACCACTTCCTGGAGCTGCACGTGGTCGACAGCGTCCTGCACGAGCACGCCGCCGCCCTCGGCCTCGAGGAGGGTCGCCTGCTGGCGATCCTTCACTCGGGCTCCGGCGTGGTCGGCAAGAACCTCGGGCTCTACTTCGGGGAGCGCGACGAGCTGCACGGGCGCCGCAAGCGGCAGACCCGCGCCGAGAAGCTGGTCTACCACCTGTCGGCGCCCGGACCGCGAGGCGCCCGCCTGCAGCACTTCCGCAAGGAGTTCGCCTGGCTGGCCGCCGATTCGGTCGAGGGGCGGCGGTTCCTGCGGGCGGTCGCCGTGGCGGCCAACTACGGCTACGCCAACCGGGCCGCCATCGGGGCCGCCCTCGAGCAGGCCGTCGCCCGCACGCTCGGCCCGTCGGTCGGCGCGCCCCTGCTCTACGACGTCTCGCACGTCCTCGTCCAGCGTGAGCAGCATGCCGGGCGCGACCTGTTCGTCCATCGCCACGGGGCCAGCCGCGCCTTCCCGCCGAGCCTGATGCGCGCGTCGGGAGCCGACGCCCTGTTCGCCGTCACGGGGCAGCCGTTCCCGGTGCCGGGCTCGATGGGCGACCACAGCTACATCTGCGTCGGCAGCGAGGGCGCCGCCACGACCTATTTCTCGGCCAACCACGGGGCCGGCCGCACGCTCGACAAGCCGCAGGCGCGCGAGGCCTTCACCGCCGACGCCGTGCGCGAGCAGCTCTCGGACCGCGGCATCGCCCTATACCAGCACGGCGCCGACCTGGGGCTGGCCGAACAGGCCCCGGGGGCGTTCAAGGACGTCGCCGCCGTGATCGACGTGATGCAGCGGCTCGACGTCGCCGTGCCCGTCGCGCGCACCACGCCGCTCGCCACGATGAAGGGCTGACGCAGTGTACGAGCAGCTGCGGCGCCTGTTCCGCCACTCGGCCGCCTACACCGCGGGGAGCATGCTGAACAAGGCGTTCGCGTTCCTGCTCGTGCCGATCTACACGCGCAGCATGACGCGCGGCGACTACGGCGACCTCGCCTTGCTGGGCGCCGGCGCGGCCGTGCTCGCCGTCGCCTACGAGTTCGGCATCTCGTCGGCCGTGATGCGCTTCTACTACGACTACGACGACGAGGGCTCCCGGCGCCGCTACATCGGCTCGATGTGGCTGTTCGTGACGGTCGCCACCGGGCTCGTGACCCTCGCGCTGCTGTTCTCGGGACACTGGTTCCTCGGCGCTTTGTTCAAGGACATCCCCTTCTGGCCGTATGTCGGCTTCACCATCCTCTCGACGTTCCTGTCGGCGGCCAACGTCATCCCCTGGGTGCTGATCCGCATCCGCGAACAGTCGACCCGGTTCATCGTGCTCGTGCTGGGCCAGTCGGTGGTGCTGGCCATCGCCGTGCTCGTGTTCGTGGTCGGCCTGCACCTCGGACTGCTCGGCGCCGTGCTGGCGGTCTTCGTGCAATCGTGCGCGATCTACGTGTTCTTCACCGCCTACACCTTGCGCAACGCCTCGCTGCGCGGCGTGGCCTGGGCGTTCGTGGCCGGCTCGGTCAAGTACGGGATGCCGGTGCTGCTGCTGCAGGCGGGGTGGTGGGTCCTGGACGCGTCGGACCGGTTCCTGCTGCGCCACTGGCGCCCCGCGTCGATCGTCGCGCTCTACAGCGTGGGGTACGCCATCGGGCGCATCCTGATCATGGTCTCGCAGGCGATCAACCAGGCCTGGACGCCGTTCTTCTACGCCACGGTCAAGGAGAAGAACCCCGACGCCAAGCGCCTGTTCAGCTACACGGCCACCTACTACACGCTCGTGGTCAGCGCTCTCGGGCTGGTCGTCGTCGTGTTCGCCCGCGAGGCGGTGCTGTTCTTCGGCGGACACGCGTACCTGCAGGCCGAGCGGGTGACGCCCCTGATCATGCTCGCCGCGGTGATCCAGAGCATGTTCTACGTGCCGAGCCGCGGCATCTTCCTGCAGAAGCGCACCGGCCTGCTGCCGCTGATCCTCGGCGCCGGGGCTGCCGTCAACGTGGGGCTGAACCTGTGGCTGATCCCGGCCTACGGGATGATGGGCGCCGCGGTCGCGACCGTCGCCGGCTACGCGGTCGCCGTCGCGTTCACCTTCGTCGTCTCGCAGCGGCTGTACCCGATCGACTACCAGGTCGGCCGCATGGCGACGATCTTCGCCGTGCTGATCGCGCTGTCGACGGCCGCCACGCTGGTCCATCCATCGGTGTGGTACGTTGCCGTGCTGTGGAAGATAAGCCTGCTGCTGGCGGCGCCGGTGGCGCTGTGGGCGCTCGGTTTCTTCGAGGACGCCGAGATCGCCAGGCTGCGGCACCTGCTGGCGCGACGCCGGTCGGTGGGGGAGGCGACGTGAGCGGAGGCACTCGGGATGGAGGCAGGCCCGACGGCACGGGGCGGGGCGGTCCGCTGCGCCACGTCCTGATCCTCGTCCAGAACCTGTCCGTGCCGCTCGACCGGCGCGTGTGGAACGAGTGCCGCACCCTGACCGCCGCCGGCTACGAGGTGTCGGTCGTCTGCCCGCGGGGCCGCACCCACGACCGCCGGTTCGTCGAGACGGTGGCCGGCGTGCGCATCTATCGTTATTCGGCGCCGCGCACGCTGCCCGGGCTCGCCGGCTACATCTGGGAGTACGGCTACGCGCTCACGTGCACGCTCCTGCTCGCGCTGGTCGCCTACGCGCGGCGCCCGTTCCAGGCCATCCACGCCTGCAACCCGCCCGACCTGTTCTTCCTGATCGGGCGCTTCTTCGGCCGCTTCGGCGTGGCCTACCTGTTCGACCACCACGACGCCAACCCCGAGATCCTGGTGGCCAAGCGCGGCGGCACGCCCGGGCACGGGTTCCCGGAACTGGTGGTCGACTGGGCCGAGCATGGCAACTTCACGACCGCCGAGGTGGTCGTCTCGCCCAACGGCTCGTACCGCGACATCGCCCTGGGCAGGGGCGGACGGCGACCGGAAGACGTGTTCCTGGTGCGCAGCGCGCCGTGGCTCGAGGAGTTCCCGGCCGGCGGCCCGGCCGGGTTCGACCGGCGCGGGCACGAGTTCCTCGTCGGCTACCTCGGCGTGATGGGCGTGCAGGACGGCGTCGACGTGCTGGTCCGCGCAGCGGCCCTGCTCGTCGACGCCGGCTACGACCTGCTGCTGTACCTGGCCGGCGGCGGCGAGTCGTACGACGAGGTCGCGGCGCTCGCCGCCGAGCTCGGCATCGCCGACCGCGTGCTCATGCCCGGCTACCAGGACCGCGACCAGTTCGGGCCGCCGCTGCGCAGCGCCGACGTGTGCGTGGCGCCCGACCCGCCGGGGCCGTTCAACGACATCTCGACGATGAACAAGATCGTCGAGTACATGGCGCTGGGGCGCCCGGCCGTGGCCTTCGGGCTGCCCGAGAACCGCGTGTCGGGCGGCGACGCGGTGGTCTACGCCGAGGAGCCGACGGCCGAGGGCCTGGCGACCGCGATCGGGGCCGTGCTCGAGCTCGGCCCCGAGCGCGAGGAGCTGGCCCGCCGCGGCCGTCGCCGGTTCGAGCAGGCGCTCGCCTGGGAGCACTCGCAGGCGCCCCTCCTGGCCGCCTACGAGCGCCTGGAGGAGCGCATGCGGGAGGGGGCGCGAGAGGGTCAAGCTTCCACGGGTGCGCCCGAGGGCGACGGTGCGGGGGCGCCGGGCGCCTCGAGCGGCGGCGAGCGGGTCGAGGCGTTCGAGGGGGCGAGACGAGGCGTTCGAGGGGGCGGGCCGTGAGTGACGCGTCGCCGGCAGGCGGCAGCAGGACGATCGTCGCGCCGCAGGCGACGACGGACCCGGGGGGCGCCGCGGCGCCCGCCGTGCTCACGACCGTCGACCTGGGCGACGTCGCCGTCGCGCTGGAGGCGCCGGCCGAGCTGGCCGGGTTCGTGCGCGAGCGCTTCGCCCTTGCGCCGCCCGGCGCAAGGCCCGTCGTCGCCTCGCGCGTCGTCGCGGGGCCGGCGCCGGCCGGCGGCGTGCGCCGCGGCCGGCGCATCGCCGAATCGGCCGGCCGGGTGTGGTGCCGCAGCTTCCCGGGGCTGCCGGAGCTGACGGTGGCGGTGGCGCGGGGCGCTGCCGGCGGCGCGCGGCCGGAGATCGACACGGAGGTCTACTTCGACCGGCCCGGCTGGGTGCGGCTGTACAAGCGCCTGGTGGCCGGCGTCGGCGCCGAGCAGACGTGGGAGCAGCTCTCGTTCTACGGCCTGCTGTTCCCGGCTCTGCTCGCCGCCGAGCGGCGGGGACGGTTTCCGCTGCATGCCGGCGCTGTGGCTCGCGACGGCCGCGCCCTGGTGCTCAGCGGCCTGCCCGGCTGTGGCAAGTCGACGGTGGCGGCGGCGCTCGAACGGCGGGGATGGACGCTCGCCTCGGACAACCTGGTGACCGTGTCGGCCGAGGAGGTCTGGCCGCTGCCCGAGCCGGTGCGACTCGACGCCGGTTCGCGGGCCCTGGCCCGTGTCGACGAGGGTGACGGGGCGGCGGCGACGTACGGGCGCACGGCGCGGCGCCTCGAGGCGCCGAGCCGTGCGCTCGCCGCCGCCGCCCTGGTGCTGCTCGAGCGCGGCGACCGCACGTCGCTGGAGGCGGCCGAGGTCTCGGCCGGACACCTGCTCGACCTCGGCCGCCTCGCCTACGAGCTGCACGCCTACGACCTGTACCGCGCGTTCGCCCGGCTCGCCGTCGGCGGGCCGCCGGCCGTTGAAGAGGCGACCGTGGCCGCGTGGCTGGCGCCGCTGCGCACCGTACACCTGAGCGTGGCCGACGGCGAGGTGGACGCGGCCTGCGACCTGCTCGGGGAGCTGGCGTGAGCGGCGGGCTCTTCCTGTCGTGGGCGCCCTTCTCGCGCCGCACCGAGACGCTGGCGCGCCGCTTCGGGCTCCGGGAGGCGTTCGTCGGCAGCCCCTGGCCCAAGCGCCCGCTGTACGCCCCGCTCAAGTACCCCGCCCAGGCGGCGCGCACGCTGGCGCTGCTGGCCCGCGAACGGCCGGCGAGCCTGTGGGTGATGGACCCGCCCCTGCCCGCCGTCGCGCTCGCGGCGGCCGTGGCTCGCCGCCGCCGCGTGCCGCTGATCGTCGACGTCCACACGGTCGACTTCTACGACCCCAAGTGGCTGGCGCTGAAGCCGCTCGAACGCCCCCTGCTGCGCGGGGCCGACGCCGTGGTCGTGACGAACCGTTCGCTGGCTCGGCGCGTGCTCGGCTGGGGCTGCGAGGCGTTCGTCCTGCCCGATCCGCTGCCCGAGCCGCCGGCGCTGGGCGAGGTGGCCGTCGTGCCCCGGTCGGCGACCGTGGTCGCCACGTTCTCCGACGACGAACCCTTGCACCTGCTGCCAGCGGTCGCCAAGCTGCTGCCGGACGTCGAGATCCGCGTCACCGGCGAGCCGCGAGGGCGCGACGCCGGCTGGCCCGCCAACCTGCGGGCGACCGGCTTCCTCGACGACGAGGTCTACTGGCGCACGCTGGCCGCCTCGGCGGCGGTCGTGGTCCTGACCACGCGACCCGACACGCTGCTGTCGGGCGGCTACGAGGCGCTCGCCCTGCGACGGCCGCTGGTCGTCTCCGACCAGGCGGTTCTGCGCGAGTACTTCGGAGACGCGGCGATCTACGCCGGGGTCACCGCCGAGGAGGTCGCGGGGGCGATCGGCGAGGCGCTGGCCCGCGGCGACGAGCTCACGCCGAAGCTCGATGCGCTGGCCCTGCGCCGCGAGGCGGAGTGGAGCGAGGCGGCGGTCGCGCTCGCCAGGGTCGCGGATGGGCGGCGGTGAGCGGGCTCGTCGCCATCGTCTCGCGCGCCGCCGCCGCGCGCGCCCGCGGCCCCGCCGCCCTCGCGCGGCTGGCCCACACGCCGGCGTTCGAGAGCGCCTGCGCCGAGGCCGGCCGGCTGTGGATGGGGGCCTGCGGACTGCCGGGGACGGCTTCAGTGGGCTCGCCGGCCCCCGCCGCCGACGCCGCCACGAGCACGCCCGTCGTAGCTGCCGTCGCAGGCCACATCCTCAACGGCGCCGCGCTGCGCCGAGAGCTCGGACTCGCGCCGGGGAGCGACGACGCCGGCCTCGTGGCGGCCGCGTACGCGGCCTGGGGGGCCGGCCTGTTCGGCCGCCTCGAGGGAAGGTTCGCCCTGGTCGTGCACGACGAGGCCGCGGACCTCACCTTGGCGGGCAACGACCCGTATGGTGTCCTGCCGCTCGTGCGGACCTCCCTGGGCGACGACCTCCTGCTCGCCACCGAGGCGAAGGCCCTGACCGCCGACCCCCGCTTCCCGGCGCGGCTGGACGAGGCCGCGCTGGGCAGGCAGCTGCTGTTCGGCCAGCAATACGGCGAGGCGACGCTGTTCGCCGGTGTCCTCGAGCTCGAGCAGGGTACCCACTTCGAGCTGCGTGGCGACAAGGCGAGCGCCGTCCGCCACTGGGACCCGCGCGCGGCCATCGGCCCCAGCCTGCGCGGGGAAGCGTATGTCGAGCGCCTGGTCGAGACGATCGCCGGGATCGCCGGTGAGGCGTTCGACGGCGAGGCGATCGCGCTTCCCCTTACCGGCGGCCTCGACTCGCGCCTGCTGGCGGCGGCCATGCCGGCCGCGGCGGGACCGATGGCGGCGACTTTCGGCGCGCCGGCCGACGACGACTGCCGGCGCGCGGGACAGGTCGCCGCGGCGCGGGGGCTGCCCTACCGCGTGGTCCCGTTCGAGACGGACTACGTGGCGCGACACGCGCTCGAGACGGTCTGGCTGACCGAGGGCCGTCAGAACCCCGTCGACAACATCACCGGCTGCCTCATGCCCAGCCTGCGGCCCGCCGCCGAGTTCGTCAGCGGCATCTCCGCCATGGCGCGCGGCCACAACGCGGTGCGCGCGCGACTCGTGCCCGATTGGGACCTGATCGGTGCGACCGACGCCGGGCTCGAGTCCTGGCTGCGGGGTTATGCCGCGCGGCCGAGCCTCGACGCGAGCCAGGTCGGGTCCCTGTTCGGCGACCGCGGCCGCGAGCTGATCGCGCTCGCCGGCGAGAGCTTCGACCGGGCGGTCGAGGGCACGCGGGGCATGCCCGCCCTCGACCGCCTCGACCTCTACCAGGTGACCGAGCGCGTGGGCGGCTACAACTGCCCCGGGCTCAACCTGGCGTCGGTCTGGCTCGGCGCCAGGGCGCCGTACCTCACGCGCCGCTGGGTCGAGGCCGTCTTCGCGGGCGACGTCCTGGAGGGGGTCGACGACCTGCCGCGCCTGCGAGCCATCCGCCGGCTCGACCCCCGCGTGGCACGCGTCCCATGGGTCCTCACCGGGCTGTCGCTTGGGGCCAGCGAGCCGGTGGTCCTGGCCGTGAGGCAGGCTGCGAGGCTCGTGCCAGCCGCCGCGGGGAACCCGGATCCGGGTACGGTGGGAGCCGGGAACCGAGGACGGCAGACCGGCGCCCCGCCGCGGCGGGGCGCGCCGGCCGCCCTCCGGCGCGCGGCCGCGACCGCCAGGCACCGTCTGTATCGCCACGGTGAACGGCGCGAGGAGTGGCTGCGCACCGCCTCGCGACCCTGGGTCGAGGAGGTGCTGCTCGCGGAGCGGACCGCGGACCGCGGGTCCATGCGGCCCGAGGCGGTGCGGCGCCTCCTCGACGAGCAGTGGGCGGGTCAGGACCGCTCCTCCGCCATCGGACAGCTCCTCAACCTCGAGCTGTGGCAGCGGTTGTTCGTAGACGGCGACACTGCGCCCGAGGTCGCCCCGTGAAGCTCCTCGTCCTCGGCCACAACGATTGGTGGGTGTGGGCGCGCCAGGACTTCTGCACGCGCAACGGGGCCCTGGTGCGGGCCCTCGCGCGGCGGCCCGAGGTCGAGCGCATCGTCGTCGTCGACTCCCCGCGCTACCGCACGCGCTCGCACCGCCCCGAAGAGCGCCGCGGCGAGGAGGTCACGGAGGTCGCGCCCCGCATCGTCGCCCTGCGCCACGCCTATCCGGTGCCGGCCCCGGCCCGTTCACGCGAGGGCTGGCGCCTCAACGACGCGCTCACGCGCCGCCGTCTGGTCGACGCCTGCCGGCGGGCGCTGGCCGGCGGCGACGGCGAGGGTGGGGACGAAGCCGGCGACGAGACGGTCGGGAACGGGCCGGGCGGCACGGACGACGTGGTCGTGTGGGTCGCCGATCCCAGGCTCGCCTGGGCGGGGATCGCCTGCGCCGGCGGCGACCTGCTCGTGTTCGACGCGATCGACGACTGGCGGTTCCACCCCTGGGCGGGCCACCGCCTGGTCGACGAGGGCTACCACGCGATCGCCGACGCGGCCGACATCGTGACCGCGGTAACGCCCACGCTGCTCGAGACGCTCGCTCCGCGCGGCCGGCGGCACTCCCTCTTCAACGCGATCGACCCGGCCGCGTGGGCCGGCGTGCGGGCCGATCCCGGCCCGCTCGCCGGCCTGCCGCGGCCGGTCGTCGGCTATGTGGGCACGCTGCAGGCGCGCATCGACCCGGGGCTCGTCGTCGGCCTCGCGCGCGAGATGCCCGAGGCGACCTTCGTCCTGGCCGGCCCGGCGTTCCGCGGGTTCGGGCTCGACCCGGGGTCGATGCCGCTCAACGTGCGCCTGCTCGGGCCGGTCCCCCACCCCAGGGTGCCGGGTCTGCTGACGGCGTTCGACGCCTGCTTCATGCCGCATCTGACCGGCGGGCTGGCGACGACCATGGACCCGTTGAAGCTGTACGAGTACCTGGCCGCCGGGCGACCGGTCGTGAGCACGCTGGCGCCCCCCAACCCGATCCTGACGCCGCACGTGCGCGTGGCGGCCGACCCGGCGGCCATGGCGGCCGCGCTGCGCGAGGAGCTGGCAGGCGACGACGCCGCGCGCCGCGAGGCGCGGCGCGCGGCGGTCGGGACCGAGACCTGGGAGGCGCGGGCCGCCGAGGTCGTGGGCCTGCTGCAGGAGGGCCTGACGGCCAAGAGAGACACGCCGCCGGCGGGGGCGCGGACATGAGCGCTGCTGGCGATGCCGGCGTCTGGGCGATCGTCGCCCACTACGGCGACCCCGGGCCCACGCGGCGCTGCCTGCGGGCGTTGGGCGACGCCGTGCCGCCGGAGCGCCGCCTCGTCGTCGACAACCAGGGCGGGTTCGACGACGAGGCGGCGCTCGTGCTGCGGCCCGGCGCCAACATCGGCTTCGCCGGGGCGGCCGCCCTCGGCGCGCGCCGGGCGCGCGCCGAGGGCGGCCGTTGGCTCTGGTTCGTGAACAACGACGCCGAGGTGAGCGGCGACTGCCTCGGGGCGCTGCTCGAGGCCGGCGCCGCGGACGCCGCGGCAGGCTTCCTCAGCCCGGTGATCACCTATGGGGCGACCGACGAGGTGTGGTTCGCCGGCGGCTTCGTCGACGAGGGGTCGCTGCGCACCGGCCATACGACCGCCGTGCAGGGCGACCGCCCGTACCCGACCGGCTACGTGACCGGCTGCGCGATGCTCGTGCGGGGCGAGGTGGTCGACACCTGCGGCGTGCCCGACGAGCGCCTGTTCATGTACCTGGAGGACGTGGACTGGTGCCTGCGCGGCCGCCAGCGCGGCTGGCGGTCGCTGGTGGTGCCGGGGGCGCGGGCCGGCCACGACGTCGAGCGGCGCGACCGCCGCCGCGTGTTCTCGGCCCGTGCCGTGTACTACGTGACCCGCAACCGCCTGCTGGTGGCTCGCCGCTCGACCACCCCGGCCCGCGCCCTGCCGCCGGCCCTCGACTGGGCCGGCCGCCAGGCGCTCAAGGGCGGCGACGCGGGCGGCGTGGCCCGGGCGAGCCTCGCGCTCGCGGCCGGCCTGGCCGACGGCCTGGCCGGCCGCTCTGGTCGCGCCACCCCCGGGCTCGAACGTATGCTGGACTGATGCGCGCCCTGCTGTCACGTGACCGCATGGTGTTCGCCGGCGCGTCGGCGATGCTGCTGCTGTTGCTGCTGGCCGTGGCGATGCGCTCCGTGCTGCTGGGCATCGCGGCGGCGGCGCTCATCGGGATGCTGCTGCTCGTCCTGCCGCTGGCCGGCACCCGGCGCGGCAACGTCGTGCTCGTGTCGGCGCTGCTGGTGGTCACCTTCATCCTGCCTTCGTCCATCGTCTACGCGTACAGGATCCCGGCGCTGGGCGGCGGCATCACCGTCGTCGACTGCCTCTACGGGCTGCTGCTCGCCAGCTGGATCGTCTGGTTGCTGACCGACGGCTCGATCCTGCCGTCGCGCCTCAACGTGCCCCTCCTGGTCTTCCTGGTGTGGATAGTGGCCGCGGCCGCCATCGGCCGCCAGCACGGCAACGACCTCAAGCTGATCCTGCAGGACTTCCGGCCCCTGGCCTACTACGGGATGTTCTGGATCGTGGCCTCGATCACCACCCGGCGCACGCTGGACTGGTGGCTGAAGCTCCTCGGCGCCGGTCTGGTGCTCAACTTCCTGTTCGGCCTTGCGCTCACCGCGATGGGCGAGGGGCGCTCGACCGGGTTCGTGCAGGAGGGCGTCTCGCGCTTCCCGGCTCCCAACGACCACTTCCTCATGGGGTCGGTGCTCATCGCGGCGCTGCTGTTCACGTGGCCCCACGAGGGGCAGCGCCGGCCGCGCGTGCTCTGGGTCCTGCTCGCCCTGTGCCTCGCCGGCCTGGGGATGTCGCTGGTGCGGGGGTACTGGCTGGGGGTCGTCGCCGGCATGTTGTACCTGCTGCTGGTGATGCGCACCAGCGAGCGCATGCGCATGATCGCCGGTGTCACGATCACGGTGGCGATGCTCGCCAGCGCCGCGGCCGTCGTGCGCCCGGCGCTCGTCAGCTCGATCGCCACCAGGGGCGCGGCCGTGACGGCCGTGCAGGACCCGAACGTGCAGTGGCGGCTGATCGAGAACCGGGCGGTCCTGGCGCAGGTGCGGGCCCACCCGCTGACGGGCAACGGTCTGGGGCAGGAGTACCTGTTCGACTTCTCGGCGTACGGCGTCAAGCCCTACTACAAGTCGTACATCCACAACAACTACCTGTGGCTGGCGCAGCGGATGGGCGCCGTCGGGGTCTGCCTGTTCGTCTGGGTCGTGCTCGCGTTCCTGTTCCCGAGGGAGCGGCTGAACGAGTTGCGCGAGCGCGCCGATCCCTGGCAGTGGGGCCTCATCGTCGGCTCGCGCGCGTTGATCGTCGCCGACCTCGTCGTGTCGGTCACCTCGCCGCAGTTCGTGTCGTCGTCGAACATCGTGCCGCTGGCGGTGATGCTGGCGATGGCGGAGGCCGCCCGGGTCCAGGCCATGCGGCAGGGGGAGCAGGAGCCGGCCGCCGTCGAGTGAGGGCGCGAAGGGGGGCGGGGCGCCGCAGGCGCCCCGCCCCCCTTCGCGCCCCGCGTGCCTAGCGCGCGATCGAGTGCGTCAGCGTGACCGGCCCCAGCAGCTGCGACTCGTAGTAGTTGGCGCGGTTCCCCGAGTCGAGCACGTCCAGCAGGCGCGGGTCGCCGAGCTCGCTGTAGGCCTGGGCGAAGCGGGGCACGTCGACGCTGGCGTTGACCGAGTCGTACGGGTTGGGCGAGTGCAGGGCGTCGGGCCCGAAGAACTTCGCCAGGTACAGCCAGGTGGCGCGCAAGCGCTCGCGATAGGTCGTCAGCGTCCCGTAGCCGAGGTTCTCGCCCATCTCTGCCAGCGTCGAGCCGAGGCGCGCGTTGTACGTGCAGTAATCGAGGGTGCCGCCGCGGCCCTTGATCGCCGACTTGTAGATGTGGGACTGCGGCGCCGGGGTGGTGCCCATCTTGTCGCCGTCGTTCTTCGACGTCAGCGAATGATCGAGCGTGTTGTCGACGCGCAGCACGTTGTCCTTGTCGCCGTAGACCCGGTACACCGTCGCCGTGTCGCCGACGTCGGCGGCCATGGCCGCGATCGCGGCGTCCATGAGCATGGAGAAGTCGCCGCCGATGATCGTGTCGGTATAGCGGATGGTGAGGCTCGAGTCCCAGCCATAGGCGATGCGCCGGGTGGACCCCGACCTGACGGCCTGGTCCCCGGAGGTCTCCTTCTCGCAGTTCCGCAGGGCGGCGATGAACTTCGTGAAGTACGCGGCGACCGCGGCCCGGTCGCCCGTGCTCCAGAGCGGCGAGTCGTACGTGAGGTCGTAGGCGTAGGCCAGCGAGAAGGCGCCCGGGGACTGCATCTGGCCGGTGTCGCAGGAGTCGTACGTCGTGAGGTCGGACGGCGTGTTGCCGTGCGCCCAAGCGAGGATGAACTGCCGCGCCTTGGCCGCGTACTTCTCGTCGCCGGTCAGCGCGTAGGCGATGGCGAGGTTGCGGGTGAACGAGCCGTCGGGCGTGAGGGTGTTGTCGAAGACGGTGTGGATGTCGGGGTCGCCGCCGCGGAAGGGGCCGGGGTAGACGTTGGGCGTCGCCGCCAGGGCCACCCTGACGCGGCCGCCGAGGAACGTGGTCCAGGCGCCGTACTCGGGCTGGAGCTGGGCCGCGATGCGGGCCCTGATCCGGGCTGCCTGGTCGGCGGTCAAGATCAGGAACGGATGGACGGCGGGGAGCGCCGGAGCCGCCGCCGGCACGACCGGACGCGTCGCCGGGCGTGTCCATCTGGTCGTCGGGCCGTTGACGAACGGCTTCGGCAGCTTCAGCGTGCGTGACGAGGTGACGGCGGAAGCCGGCGCCGCCAGCGCCAGCAGCGCGAAGCACGTGACCGCGAGGAGCCCACCTGTCCGCCGGAGACCCATACGGGATGAGTCGGCACTCCCCGGGGGACCTTGAGGACGTACGGGCTAATGCGTTGCCCGCTCAGACGACGGACTCGCGGGCGACGGGACAGGCCGGCGGGAACGAGCGGCAGCCGCCACCCGGCGGCGACGGGATCAGTAGTAGCCGGAGTAGCGGTAGGAGTCGCGGCCGGAGTGGGTCACGCCCGACACGACGAGCCCGATGCTGCGGGCGGGTATTCGCTCGAGGAACTGCGCGATCTCGGTGAGCATGCGGCGCGTCGTGTCCTCGAGCTTGACCAGGACGATGACGCCGTCGACCACGCCCCCCATCGCCACCGCGTCGCCCACCGCGAGCATCGGCGGGGCGTCGACCAGGACGTAGTCGTTCTCGTCGCGCAGCCGGTCGAGCACCTCGCTGAGCTGGCGTGACGTGACGATCTCGCCGGGGTTGGGCGGCAGGGGCCCCGCGGTGAGCAGGCGGAGCTCGAGACCGTCGGGCCCCGACGGCGCCGGCGACCGCCGGGCGTCGCTGGTGGTCAGGACCGCGGGGTCTTCTCTGAACGTCATCACTCGCAAGGCCTCGTCGAGGGTCGCGGCGCCGGCCACGACCGACGTGACGCCGAGGGTGTTGGGCACCTTGAAGTAGGTGTGCAGCGAGGGCCGCCGCAGGTCACCCTCGATCACGGCCACACGCTTGCCGGTGCGCAGCAGCGCGATCGCGAGGTTGGCGATCGTCGTCGACTTGCCCTGACCGGGCAGCGGGCTCGTGACGAGGATCGACTTGAGGTCGCGGTTGAAGTTCATGAAGTCGATGTTGGTGCGCAGGCGCCGGTACGCTTCGGAGGTCGGGTTGCGGGGGTCCTCGAGGGTGACGATCCGGCCGTCGCCGCGCATCGAGCGCGGCAGCATGTCGATGGTGCCGAGGATCGGGATGGTGGTCAGCGACTCGAGCTCCTCGACCGTGTGGATCTTCACGTCCAGCGCCTCGCGCAAGAACGCCAGGCCGACGCCGAGGATGAGCCCGGCGAACGCCGCCAGGGCGGCGTCGCGCTTCGGCCGCGGGCTCGCCGGCGCCGACGGCGCCTGGGCTGCGTCGCCCACCGAGACGCCGCCGGTTGTCATCGTCCTGAGGATCTGGAGCTCGTTGGCCTGGGCCAGCAACGTGTCGTAGACGGGCGACGTCGGCTTGGTCGCCACGAGTTGTGCCTTGTTCTGTTTGATCGCCTCGTCGAGCGCCGACAGCTGCTGCAGCTTGCGCCACGCGACGAACTGATCGGCGAACGCGTTGGCGAGAGTAGCCGCCTGGCTGGGCGTGGGGCGCGTCGCAGTGACGTCGATGACGTTGCTGCTGGTGTTGGGGGCCGCGGTGACACTCTTCGCGAGCTGGCCCGCGGAGTCGCTCCAGCCGAGCTGCGTCTTGACCAGCTGTGCGATCTGGGGCGTGGCGATGAAGGTCGCCAGGGTGGAGACCTGCCGTTGGTCGACCGTCTGGCTGCCGAGGTTCGTGCCCAGCGCGGCGTTGACGGCCGTCGACTGGCTCTCGACCATGATGCGCGCGGAGGCGGCGTAGGTCTTCGCCTGGGACAGTGAGAGCACGAGCGAGATCGCCGGCACCACGACGACGCAGGCGATGACGATGAGCTTGCGCCGCCAGAGGACCTGGAGGTAGTGCCTCAACTCGAATGTTGACTGTGTCTGCTGTCCCATGTGCTCCCTAGTATCCTAGCGGTTCTTCCCCCGTTGCGGGGCGCCTAGTCTCGAAGTGTTGCGCAGGGGCTCCGCTGGCAGTCGCCAGAGCTCGACGAGGCTGAGCGCGAACGCCGCCGCCAGCAGGATGTTCCGGCCGATGACCACGAGCAGCGGGCCGGTCTCCATGTCGACGAACTTCCAGTAGTACTTCGGGAACTCGATGTGCGTGAGCACGAGCACCCCGATCAGCAGGCCGCCCAGCACCGGGCGGCGCACGATGACGAGCGCGATGGCCGGCAGGGTCCAGATGAAGTACTGGGGCGAGAGGACCTTGCCGAACACGAGAAAGGCGAGGACCAGCGCCAGGACGGCCAGCGGAACGTCCTGGGGCGTCGCGCGCAGCGTCTCGCGCCGGCGCCAGATGAGCCAGTACACGAGCCCAAGGCCGGCGATCAACAGGACGCTGTCGGCCTTGGCCACGGCGTCGGTCCCCCTGGCGGCGATGAACTGGGAGCCGTAGCTGTTACCGGTCTCGATCCAGATCCAGCCGAACAGGTGGCCGATCCAGTACGGGGTCCCGGCCACGCTCTCGAGCTGCAGCGGGCGGTGCAGGTGATACGAGAAGACGTGCCAGAGGCCCTTGATCGCGGCGGTGCCGCGCACGGCGTAGTAGAGGAACGGGAGGATGGCCGCGAGCGTGAACAGGACGAAGGTCCAGATGATCGTCCGCCGCCGCCAGGCGAGGACGAACACCAGCGGCAGCAGGATGACCGGCGTGAGCTTGAGCGCGAAGCCGATGCCGAGCACGAGCCCGGCCCACTCCCAGCGCCGGGCGGCCAGCAGCAGGAGCGCGGCCGCGAACACGCAGGCCACGACCGCGTCGTAGCGGTTGGCGGTGATGGCCCCGAGTGCGAGCACGAGGCCACCGTAGGCGGCCGCCACGATCCACGCCTGGCGGCCGCGCCAGAGCCTTGTCGCGGCCGCCGCCGTGAGGGCGCCGGCGGCCGTCGAGGCGATCATCATCTCGAAGGCGAACTGGCGCGCGTAGGTCAACCAGCCGCCAGTGGTCGTCTCGGTGGCCGGCGTCATCCAGGCGCCGTTGCCGAGGACCTTGGCCGGCAGCAGGAACACCGGGACGGCCAGCGGCGGGTACTCGAGCGCGAGCTTGAGGTACGGCGTCTGCCCGTTGACCATCGACAGGGCGTACTGCCAGTAGATGTAGGTGTCCGAGACGTCGAAGAACTGGTAGGGCCACTCGTGGCCGCCGAACATGATGCGGTCGTAGAGGACGTACCACATCAGCCACCAGACAGCTGCCTGGACGGCGACGGCGAGGCCGATGACGGCGATCAGGCGGACGGCGGACCAGGATGCGGCAGGCGCATCCTCTGTCGCGGCCGGCACGGCCACCGCGCCGGCCGCCTTGGTAGGGGGCGCGGCGGCGGCTGCGCCGCCGCGCCCCCTACGACTGCGACTCACGGAAGCTCCACAGCTTGTTGGCCACGAAGTTGACGGGCATCACCGTGACGATCGCCAGGAGCTGGCTCGCGAGGAGGCTGAGTCCGATCTGGGCATGACACAGCCAGAATACCGTGAGGTTGCCGGCGTAGGCGACCACGCTGACGGTGAAGAACTTCGGCAGCTCCCGCGCGACGGGGTTGCCGGAACGGAACGTCCACCAGCGGTTGAGATAGTAGTTGGTGAACACCGACACGACGAAGCCGCAGAGGTTGGCCAGGTACCCGGCGGCGCGGGCGATGTCGCCGGTGTGCTTGAACACGATCTCGCCGCTGTAGTGGCGGACGTCGGCGAAGGAGTGGACGTCGCCGGCCACGGCCACCCACAGGAGCAGCGTGAGCGTGAACACGACGAGGTTCACGACGACGCCGCTGATGCCGACCAGCGCGAACTTCAGGAACTGCTTGACGCTCTCGTTCAGACCACGGTCCATGGCCATCCGGGTCGAGACGGAAGGATGCCCGGGCGGGCCGGGCAGGGCCATCATACGTGAAGGGTGGGGGTCGACAAAGCCGCTACCTCCGCGCCCAGAGCGGCGCCATGAGCCGCCGCGGCGCCGAGAGCGGCGCCATGAGCCGACGCCCCGCTCATCCGCGTGAGGTCATCCACGCCGCCACCGCTTCACGGGCGCCGGTGAAGTCGTCGAACGGGACGAACGCGATGCCCTCCTCGGCGCAGAGGCGGGCCAGCGTGTCGCGGGCGAAGACCAGGCCGGCCTCGCGAGCCATGCACAGGTCCGAGACGCCGTCGCCGAAGACGACGACGGCGTCTCCCGGCCGGCGCAGATCGCGCGCGAGGCCGCCCTTGCAGCTGTCGGGGCCGCAGCGCGGGCAGTCGCCCAGCCGCCAGTCGAACTCGACGCGGTACGGCGGGCCCCCGTCCGCGCCCGAGCCGATCAGCTCGCTGGCGTGCAACTCGACCGGCGGCAGGGCGAACCGCCGCCAGACCTCCTCGATCGCCTCGCGCACGCCGGCGCTGACCACGACGACGCGGCCGCCGGCGGCCGTCACGGCGCCGGCGAAGCCGGCGAACCCCGGCCGTGGCTCGGCCGCGTCGACCATCGTCGCCAGCACCTCGCGGCGCGGCGCCGTGATCAGCCCCATCTGCCGGCTGAAGCAGGCGGCGTGGCTGAGCTCGCCGCGCCGCGACGCCTCCTCGAACGGCCACCAGGCGTCGCCGGTGAACCGCCGCAGCGCGACCTCGTTGCACTCGCGCGTGGTGATCGTGCCGTCGTAGTCGAGCAGCACGAGCAGCCGGGACCAGTCGGGGAGCGGGTCGGAGGGGGAGCGGGCGGGGGTGGCCGGAACGGACGTCATCTCCCGGCCATTCTACATACGGGCGCCCGCGAGCGTCTGCTACAATCGGTGCCCGGAGCAGGCTCGAGGCTGCGCAGCCGCAGCCCGGGCGTCTGGAGCCGCCCCCCGCGTCAGGAGAGTGAGCAGCACGTGAGCGAACGACCGCCGCGCTTCCGCGACGTCTCGCCGAAGGTCGCCTTCCCCGACCTCGACGCCCGCATCCTCGAGTTCTGGCGGCGCGAGCGTATCTTCGAGAAGAGCCTCGAGCTGCGGCAGGGGCGGCCCCTGTACGTCTTCTACGAGGGGCCGCCGACCGCCAACGGGATGCCGGGCTCGCACCACGTCCTGTCCCGGATCTTCAAGGACATCTTCCCGCGCTACCGCACGATGCGCGGCGACCTCGTGCCTCGCAAGGCCGGCTGGGACTGCCACGGCCTGCCGGTCGAGCTCGAGGTCGAGCGCCGCCTTGGCATCGACGGCAAGGAGCAGATCGAGGAGTACGGCGTCGACCGCTTCAACGCGCTCTGCCGCGAGAGCGTGCTCGCCTACCTCAAGGAATGGGCGCGCATGACCGAGCGCATCGGCTTCTGGATCGACCTCGACGACGCCTACTACACGCTCACGAACGACTACATCGAGTCGGTCTGGTGGCTGCTCCGGCAGATCTGGGACAAGGGCCTGCTCTACCAAGGGTTCAAGGTCGTGCCCTACTGCCCGCGCTGCGGCACCGCGATCTCGAGCCACGAGGTCGACCAGGGGTACAAGGACGTCACCGAGGACTCGGTCTACGTCCGCTTCCCGCTGATGCCGGCGGCAGCCCAGCGCCTCACCGGTGCGGGCGACAAGCCGGTGTCGCTGGCCGTGTGGACGACCACACCGTGGACGCTGATCTCCAACGTCGCCGCCGCGGTGCGCCCCGACGTCACGTACGCCGTGGTCGAGAGCCGCGGCGACCGCTTCGTGCTGGCGCGCGACCTGGTCGAGAAGGTGCTGGGCGGCAAGGCCGTGGTCGAGCGGGAGCTGCCCGGGAGCGAGCTGCTCGGCCTCGAGTACGAGCCGCCGTTCCGCTACATGAAGGCCGACAAGCCGGCCTGGCGGGTGATCGGCGGCGAGTTCGTGACCACGACCGACGGCACCGGGATCGTGCACATCGCACCGGCCTTCGGCGAGGTCGACATGCAGGCCGGGCTCGAGAACGACCTGCCGGTGGTGAACGCGGTCGACCTGCAGGGGCGGTTCATCGCCGAGGTCACCCCGTGGGCCGGACGCCTGGTCAAGGACGCCGATCCCGACATCACCGAGCAGCTCAGGGCCGACGGGCTGCTGCTCGGCGTCGAGGCGTACACGCACCGATACCCGTTCTGCTGGCGCTGCGACACGGCCCTGCTCTACTACTCGAAGGCCACCTGGTACATCCAGACGACGGCGATCAAGGACCAGCTGCTGGCCGCAAACCAGGCGGTCGGCTGGTACCCCGAGAACATCAAGGACGGCCGCTTCGGGGAGTGGCTCGAGAACAACGTCGACTGGGCTCTCTCGCGCGACCGCTACTGGGGCACGCCGCTGCCGGTCTGGCGCTGCGAGCGGGGCCACGCGCACTGCGTCGGCAGCATCGCCGAGCTGCGCGAGCTGGCGGCGGGGGCGGTGCCCGACGATCTCGAGCTGCACCGCCCCTTCGTCGACGACGTGGTGCTGCGCTGCCCCGAGTGCGGCGGCGAGATGCGGCGCGTGCCCGAAGTGATCGACGCCTGGTTCGACTCCGGCAGCATGCCGTTCGCCCAGTGGCACTACCCGTTCGAGAACGAAGAGGTGTTCCGCGAGCGGTTCCCGGCCGACTTCATCGCCGAGGCGATCGACCAGACGCGCGGCTGGTTCTACAGCCTGCTCGCCGTGGCCACCCTGGTCGAGGGCCGCAGCTCGTATGAGACGGTGCTCTGCCTGGGGCACATCCTCGACGGCGAAGGCCAGAAGATGAGCAAGAGCCGCGGCAACGTGGTCGAGCCCGACCAGGTCCTCGACCGACAGGGCGCCGACGCCTTCCGCTGGTACCTGTTCACCGCCTCGAGCCCGTGGTACCCGCGCCGCTTCACGCCGGACCTGGTGGACGAGGTGGTGCGCAAGTTCCTGCTCACCCTGTGGAACACGTACAGCTTCTTCACGGTGTACGCGAACATCGACCGCTTCGACCCGGCGGCCGAGCCCGTGCCGCTCGCCCAGCGGCCGCTGCTCGACCGCTGGCTGGTCGGCGAGCTGAACCGGCTCGTGGCCCGCGTCACGGCCGGTCTCGACGACTACGATGTCACCAACAGCGGCCGCGCCATCCAGGACTTCGTCGACGACCTCAGCAACTGGTACGTGCGCCGCAGCCGCCGCCGCTTCTGGAAGAGCAGCCACGACCGCGACAAGCTCGCCGCCTACACCACGCTCTGGGAGTGCCTTGTCACGCTGGCCAAGCTGCTGGCGCCGTACACGCCGTTCGTCGCCGAGGAGATCTACCAGAACCTCGTTCGCGGGGCGGGTGCGGGCGGCGGCGAGGTCGGCGGCGAGGGCGGCGCGCAAGGCGCGCCGCGCGACGCCGCCGCCCCCGAGAGCGTGCACCTCTGCGACTGGCCGGTGGCCGACGCGGCGGCGATCGACGAGCAGGTCGCCTTCGACATGGAGACGGCGCGCAAGGTCGTCGAGCTGGGCCGGGCGGCGCGCAACGCGGCCGCCGTCAAGAACCGCCAGCCGCTGGCCCGCGTGACCGTGGCCACGACGGCGGCCGAGCGCGCCGCCCTCGAGCGCCTCGCCGACATCGTGACCGACGAGCTGAACGTCAAGGAGCTGGCCTTCGCCGGCGACCCGGGCGAGCTGCTCGACTACGCCGTCAAGCCCAACCTCAAGGTGCTGGGTCCCAAGCTCGGCAAGCGGCTCGGCGCCGTGTCGGCGGCTCTCAAGGAGATCGACGCGCGCGAGTTCGTCGAGGCGCTGCGCAGCGGCGGCTCGGCCCCGCTGGCGCTGCCCGGGGGCGAGACCGTGCGTCTCGCCGAAGAAGAGGTGCTCGTCGAGACCGTCTCGCCGCCCGACCTGCGCGTCGAGCAGGACGGCGCGCGCACCGTCGCCCTGGCGACGGCCGTCGACGACGCCCTGCGTGACGAGGGCCTTGTGCGCGAGGTGGTGCACGCGGTTCAGCTTTCGCGCAAGAATGCCGATTTGCGCATCGAAGAGACGATCAGGCTGTCACTCGCGCTGCCCGACGACCTGCGGGCGGTGGTCGAGCGCTTCGCCGGCTACGTCGGCGGCGAGACGCTGGCCGCCGAACTGAGCCTGGACGGGGCGACCGGAGACCACGTCGAGACAGTCCGCGTCGAGGGGCGCGACATCGAGATCGGCCTGACTGCGACGGGCACGATCTTCACCGAGACGTACGGGTAGGGGGAACAAGGCGATGAGCGACCGCGACGCCGTCCAGAGCGATCCGACCATCAAGCTCGTCGTGCAGCTGGCCGAGCCGGCCGCCGACGACCGCGTGCTCGACGTCGGCACCACCGTCGGCGCGCTTGCCTTTGCCCTGCACGGGATCGTGACCGAGGTCGAGGCGGTCGACGACCGCCAAGATACGATCGACGAGGCCCTGCGGCTGCAGTCGACGCTCGCCGTCACGGGCATCCGCTTCTCGCGCGCCGACCTCTACGCGCTGCCCTTCCCCGACGACGCGTTCTCGCTGGTCGTCTGCCGCAACACCATCCACCGCTTCCGCGAGCCGGTGGAGGCGCTGCGAGAGATGGCGCGCGTCATGCGCCCCGGCGGACGCCTGGTCCTGAGCGACGTGGTCGTCAGCGAGGCGCTCGACCGGCCGGTCAACGAGCTCGCCCGCCTGGCCGACTCGGGCCACCGCCGGCACTGCCTGCACGACGAGTTCGTGGACCAGTTCGAGAAGGCCGGCCTCAAGGTGACGGCCGAGAAGCAGGACCGCTCCACCGTCGACCTCGAGTTCTGGCTCGAGGCGGCGGCGGTCGACCACGGTCACGCCGGCATGGTGCGCGCCCGCCTGCAGGAGTTCCCCCTCAAGGTGCAGAGCGCCCTCGACCTGGTCGTCGCCGACCGGCTGGTGTCGTTCAGCTACGACGTGATCGCCTTCAGGCTCGAGCGGGCCTGACCTACCCCAGCCAGTCGCCCAGCTCTTCGATCAGCTTCTGCTTGTTCAGGGCGCCGACGATGCGCCGCTTGAGCTGGCCGCCGTCGAAGGCGAGGAGGGTGGGGATGTTCATCACCTCGAAACTCTGCGCGACCTGCGGGCTCTCGTCGACGTTCAGCTTGACGAACGCCACCTCCGGGTGCTGCGCGGCGATCTCGGCCAGGACGGGCTCGACCACGCGGCACGGGCCGCACCACTCCGCCCAGAAGTCGACCAGCACCTTGCCCGGCGCGTCGAGCACGGTCGTCTTGAAGGTGTCCTGCGTGACTGCGTCCAACGTTCCCCTCCGTGTGAAGTGACGGGCGCGGGGGCGGCGGCGCGGGCGCGCCGCCGCCCCCGCGCCCCTACTCGTCGCCCAAGCGGGCCTGCTGCCGGCCTTCGGCGTGCGCGTACGGGTCCTTCGCGACCTCTTCCGCGCAGTGCGTGGTCGTCGCCGCGGTCGGGCACGGGAGGGCGTCGAGGTACTTCTCGGCCTCGATCGCGGCCAGCGCGCCCTCGCCGACGGCGTTGGCGATCTGCTTGATGCGTCCGGCACGGGCGTCGCCGCAGGCGAACAGGCCCGCGCGGCTGGTCATCAGCCGCTCGTCGGTCAGGATGTAGCCGCCCTCGGTCAAGTCGATCAGGTCCTTGACGAGGGCCGTGTTCGGCGTCTGCCCCACGTAGAAGAAGACGCCGTCGACCGGCAGGGTGCCGGTCGTGTGGTCGAGCACGTTCTCGGTGTCGACCCCTACGACCTTCGTGTCGCCGTCGATGCGGTTGACGACCGTGTTCCAGACGAAGTGCATGCGGGGGTTGGCGAAGGCCCGCTCCTGGGCGATCTGCGCCGCCCGCAGCTCGTCGCGGCGATGGATGACGTAGACGTCGCTGGCGAAGCGAGCGAGGAAGAGGCCCTCCTCGACCGCCGAGTCGCCGCCGCCGATCACGGCCACGCGCTTGTCGCGGTAGAGGGCCGCGTCGCAGGTGGCGCAGTACGACACGCCGCGGCCGAGGAACTCGGCCTCGCCGGGCACGCCCAGCTTGCGGGCCTCGACGCCCGGCGAGAGGATGACCGCCCGCGCGTGGATCCGGTCCTCGTCGGTCACGACGACCCAGGTGTCGTCGGGCTGGGGCTCGATGGCCTCGACGGTCGTGATCTCGCGCAGGTCGGCGCCGAACTGCGTGGCCTGCCGCTTCATCAGGTCGCCGAGGTCCCACCCGGAGATGCCGTCGGGGAACCCCGGGAAGTTCTCGATGCGTTCGGTGATCGCCATGATGCCGCCGGCCGTGTTGCGCTCGAGCACGACGGTGCTCAGGCGGGCGCGCGCCGAGTAGATGGCGGCGGTCATGCCGCCGGGCCCGGCGCCGACGATGGCGACGTCGTAGAGGTCGGCGCCCTCGGGCGTGCGGAGGGGCGGCGTCTGGCTGTCGGTCATCGGTCGGCTCCTTCACGTACGAGGCTCGGGGGGGCGCCGGCCCCGCCGGCGCCGAGCAGGCCTCGGGCGACCAGCTCCTCGGCGATCTGCACCGCGTTCAGGGCGGCGCCCTTGCGCAGGTTGTCGGCCACGACCCAGAAGACCAGCGAGTGCTCGGCGGTGTCGTCGGCGCGCAGGCGCCCCACGTAGACGGGGTCACGGCCCTGCGAGTCGATCGGCATCGGGTATGCGGCGTCGGCGGGGTCGTCGACCACGACGATGCCGGGGAACGCCGCCATGAGCTCGCGCGCACGCTCGGGCGAGAGCGGCTCGCGGGTCTGGACCCAGACCGACTCTGAGTGGGCGCCGAACACCGGCACGCGCACGCAGGTCGCCGTCACCTTCAGCTCGGGGTCGGCGAAGATCTTCTGCGTCTCGTCGACCATCTTCTGCTCCTCCCTGGTGTAGCCGGAGGGCAGGAACGAGTCGATGTGGGGCAGCAGGTTGAAGGCGATCGGGTGCGGATAGAGGCCGAGGGTCGCCGGGCGACCCTCGGCCCACTCGTGGCTCTGGCGGTCGAGGTCGTCGACGCCGCGCTTACCCGAGCCCGACACCGACTGATAGGTGCTCACGACGACGCGGCGGATGCCGGCGGCGTCGTAGATCGGCTTGAGGGCGACGACCATCTGGATGGTCGAGCAGTTGGGCGTGGCGATGACGCCGCTGTGGCGCTCCAGGTGATCGGGATTGACCTCGGGCACGACCAGCGGCACCGCCGGGTCGCCGCGGAAGGCGCTCGACTTGTCGATCACGACGGCGCCGGCGGCGACGGCGGCCGGCACGAAACGCCGACTGGCGTCGCCGCCGGCGGCGAAGAAGGCCAGGTCGACGCCGGCGAATGAGTCGTCGCTCAGGACCCGGACGGTCAGCGGCTCGCCGTTGAAGGCGAGCTGCGCGCCTCGCGAGCGTTCGCTCGCGAGCAGCCGCAGCTCGCCCACCGGGAACCCGCGCTCCTCGAGGATCGCGCGCACGGTACCGCCGACGACGCCGGTCGCGCCGGCGATGGCCACGGTGTACCGCCTGTCAGTCATGTCGCACTCCGCGGTCTGCCACCTCGTGCGCGACGGCGCCGTTCTCGAGCTCGAACGCGTCGTGCAGCGCCTTGACGGCCTCCTCGACGCGGTCCTTGGCGATCACGCAGGAGACCTTGATCGGCGAGGTCGAGATCATCTCAAGGTTGATGCCCAAGTCTGCCAGCGTCCTGAACATGAGCGCGGCCACGCCCGGATGGGTCTTCATGCCGGCGCCGATCAGCGAGACCTTGGCCAGCGCCTCGTCGGTCGCGTAGCCCTTGGCGCCGAGGTCGGCGACGATGCGCTCGAGCGCGATGCGCGCCTCGGGCAGGTCGACGATCGGCACCGTGCACGAGATGTCGGAGTGACCGGCCTCGCCGACGTTCTGGATGATCATGTCGACGTTCACGTGCGCGTCGGCCAGGGCCGCGAACACGTGGGCCGCCACGCCCGGCCGGTCGGGCACGCCGCGGACGGTCACCTTGGCCTCGTCGGTCGTGTAGGTCACGCTGCTGACGATGGCCTGTTCCATGGATTCGTCTTCTTCCATCACCCAGGTTCCCTCCGCGTCGGAGAAGCTCGAACGACAGTGGATCACGACCCCGTAGCGCCGCGCGTACTCGACCGACCGCAGGGCCAGGACCTGGGCCCCCGAGGCGGCCATCTCGAGCATCTCCTCATACGAGACGCGGTCGAGCTTGTGGGCCGTGCGCACGAGGTTGGGGTTCGCGGTGTAGACGCCGTCGACGTCGGTGTAGATCTCGCACACGCGGGCGCCGAGGGCGTGGGCCAGGGCCACCGCCGTGGTGTCGGAGCCGCCGCGCCCGAGCGTGGTCACGTCTTTGGCCGTAGAGACGCCCTGGAAGCCGGCGACCAGCACGATCCTGCCGTCGGCCATGGCCTCTTCGAGGCGCTTCGGCGAGATCCCCACGATCTTGGCCTTGGTGTGGCGTGTGTCGGTGACGATACCCGCTTGCGAGCCGGTGAAGCTGACCGCCTCGCGGCCCAGCGTGTGGATGGCCATCGCCAGCAGCGCGCAGCTGATGCGCTCGCCGGTCGAGAGCAGCATGTCCATCTCGCGCTCGGGCGGGCGCGGCGTGATCTCGTAGGCCATGGCGGTGAGCTGGTCGGTCGTGTCGCCGCGGGCCGAGACGACGGCGCAGACGCTGTCGCCGGCGTCGTAGGCGGCGACGATGCGCTGCGCCACGTTCAGGATCCGCTCGGTGTCGGCGACCGACGTGCCGCCGTATTTCTGCACCACGATGCTCAAGGAAAAGGACCTCCAGACGAGTCTAGGAGTCTACCGCACCGGCTGAGGCGGCGAAACGGTCGCCGGGGCCGGCGCGGGCCGGCCGGGGGTGCTGCCGCCGGGCTAGGCCTTGCCCTCTTCGGAGGGCAAGGGCGCGATCGGCGGCAGCTCACGCTTGTGGCGGCTGGCGGAGCTGAGCCGCTCGATCTGCCCGGCGCCGGGCGTTCGCTCGCCGCTGAGGTAGCGGTCGAGCTCGTCGTAGGTGAGACCCATCTCGCCCTCGTCGGTCTGGCCCTCCCACAGGCCGGCCGACGGCGGCTTGTCGACGATCCGCCGCGGCACGCCCAGGTGGCGCGCCAGCTCGCGCACGCGCGTCTTGGTGAGGCTGCCCAGCGGCAGCAGGTCGACGCCGCCGTCGCCGTACTTGGTGAAGTAGCCGATGGCCAGCTCGCTGGCGTTACCGGTGCCGATCACGCGGTAGCCGAGGTGGTTGGCGAACGCGTACAGCGTGGTCATGCGCAGGCGCGGCTTGAGGTTGGCGCAGGTCAGGCGGTCGGCGGTCGGCACCTCGGCGCAGCACTCGTGGAGCTCAGTGAGCAGGGTGTGGTAGGTGGCCGTGAGGTCGACGGTCGAGACGGCGACGCCGAAGTGCGCGGCCGTGAGCCGCGCGTCCTCGGCGTCGCCCTCGGCGCTCTCGATCGGCATGATCAGGCCGAGCGAGTGCGCCGGGAAGGCGCGCTTGCACAGGGCGGCGACGACGGCCGAGTCGATGCCGCCCGACAGCCCGAACACGCAGCCGCTGCCGCCCGAGCCCTCGACCTGCTCCTTGAGCCAGGAGGTCAGGTGGGCGGCGAGCCGTTCCTGGGCGCTGTCGTCGCTCTTCGCCATGGCAGAGGGGAGTCTACCCCACTCGGCGCCGGTCGACGGCGCCGCCCGGCCGCTACCTTGCGATCAGCGTGTCGACGTAGACGGTGCGGGAGCCGGCCGGCGAGGGCTGCAGGGTCACCGACGCGATGCGTCTGAGCGCCAGCCCCCCGCGGTCGAGCCGGATGCTCAGGTGCGTCCAGGCGCCCGGCCGCAACAGGAACCGCAGCCGCGACACGTGGCCGGCCTTGTCAGAGACGCCGCCGTACAGGAACCAAGGGTGGACGTGGTCGGCCGTCGTCTCGGGGTCGTACACGTCGAGCTGGACCGAGGTGCGGCCGCGCAGGTCGCGGGTGCCGGCGCGGGGCTTCCAGACCGCCGCCGCCGCCCCGCGGAAGCTGAGCCGCACGCTGTGGTCGCCGAGGGTCGAGCGCGCGGCGGTGCGGGCGGCCGTACCGCCGGGCAGCGTGAAGCCGGCCCGCTCCTCGAAGCCGTCGAGCAGGGCCGCCGGCGATCGCTTCAGCGCGACCGCGACCGTGCCGTCGCCGCTGCCGTCGATCGCGGTCCCCGTGTAGGCCGGGTGTCTGACCGTCAGTCGCCAGTCGGGCAGCGCTCCCTGCAGCGTGAAGGCGCCGGCCGCGTCGGTCGTGGCCGAGACGACGCCGTCGCTCACCGTCGCGCAGCGCACCGGCGCGCCGCCGGCGGCGTCGCGGACCGTGCCGGTGATCGTCGTCGGGTACTCGCCCCGGCGGGCGCGCTCGATGTAGTCGGCCAGGTGCAGGCGGGCGGCGTCGTAGAAGGCCGGCGACCGGCTCCAGACCGGCATGTCGAGATAGCCCATCGGGTAGGCGCCGTAGCGGAAGTCCGAGGCGGCGGCGGCGACGCGCTTCGCGCACGCCGCCGCCGCCGCGGCGGCCGGCGAATCGGTGCGCATCCGCGAGGCGAGGTGCAGGTACTCGTAGTCCTGGATGCCGTCGCGCAGCGACTCCATGCGCAGCGACGAGACCGGCGGCGCCCACGGGTCGTCCAGCCCCAGCGCGGGCTCGTAGCCGGGGTAGATCAGGCTCGCCTCCCCGTTGGCCACGTAGCCGTTCGTCCACGCATACGAAGCCGGGTTGAAATACGGGTCCCGGTAGCCGGCGCCGGTGAGCGGGTCGCCCCAGCGCGTCGTGCCCCAGTAGAGCAGGCCGCTGGCGTCCCAGCGCCAGGTCATCCACGGCATGGCGCGCTCTTCGGTCAGGGGCTCGTCGATCAGGTAGGTCGGGTACCGCTGCGGGTTCAACGTGGCGTACGTGTACCACCACACCGCGGCGCCGCCCTTGTGCAGGAGCGCCAGCCGGTCGGCGGCGGTGAAGTAGCGGTAGACGCTCGGGCACCAGATGTCGACGTCGTCGAACAGGAAGGAGTTGGCGGCGCGCCCGTCGGTCCTGGTGGTGCGCGGCCAGTCGGTCACGAGCAGCCGGGCGCGGAAGCCGAGCGCGTCAGCGGCGTCGTGCGCGATGCGCGCGACCGCCTCGGTCTCGCGCTCGGCCGACGCGCCCGGCTCGTCGTAGATCTGCAGCCGCGCCTCGTCGTCCCAGCGCTGCGCCCGGTACAGCGTGAACAGCTGCGTCAGATAGGTCCGCAGCCGGTCGGGGCTGGTGTCGGGGGCGAGCGGGTTCCAGGGCCAGTGGTCCTGCAGGGGGTAGACGGTGTCGCCGAACAGGCCGGGGTCGCCGCCGGCGCCAAGGTAGGGGGTCAGCGCCGGGACGAGGCCGGTGGCGTCCAGGTCGCCCGTCTGCTTCTCGACCGTCGGCATCGGCTTGAGCACGGTCGGAGCGATGCCGTGGTCGGCGAAGAAGCGGTAGTAGCCGTCGAGCAGCGTGGCCTGGTTGTCGGGCGTGTTGGGGACCGCCGCCGCCACGCTGCGCATGATCATGGCGGCGCTCAGCGGGAACGAGGTGTGCAGGCTGAGACGCGACCAGCCGAAGTCGAACACGCGCAGCGAGACCGGCACCGTGGTCGTGGTCATGCCGTCGGCGACGTCGAGGGCGCCGGTGTAGGTGCCGGCCGGCGTGCCCGGCGGCACGTGGACCCGCACGTAGAACGTGTTCACGCCGGCCGGCAGGGCCACCGGCGCCCCGAACGTCGCCGGCAGCAGCGCGTCGGGATAGCGGCCGGCTTTGGCGCCGGCGCCGGCCGACGGCTGCGTCACGTCGACGTACCACTCGCGGAAGAGCTCGGCGTTCGCGCTCAGCAGCGGGTCGGTCGCCGGCGTCCAGGCGAGCGTCCACGAAGCCGGCGCCGAGCCGTCGACCACGACCTGGGCGGCCTGGTACTCGTTGCGCGCGGCGGCGAGCGTGATCGCGGTCGCGGTGGGTGCGGGAGTGGCGGCGGGCAGGACCTTCACACACGAGGGCGCCGTCCAGACGGCGGCGCCGGCGGGGGGCGCCGCGGCGAGCGCGGCGGCGAGCGTCAACGCCAGCGCCGCCGCGCCGAGACAGAGTGCGATGATGGCTGTGCCCGCTCGCTCCACGTCGCTCCCGTCATCGACGCCGTCTGCGGGAACTGTAGCCCGATGTGGGCCGGGACGCGACCGGCCGGTGGCGGCGCGAAGCCGCGAACGGCGAAGGGGCGGGGGCGGCGCAGCCGCCCCCGCCCCTTCGCCACGCTCTGCTCAGACGACCGAGTAGTACTTGTCGATCTCCCAGCGCGTGACCTGCTCGCGGTACTCGTACCACTCCTTCAGCTTGTTGGTGATGAAGCGGTCGAACACATGGTCGCCGAGCGTGCGGCGCACCAGCTCGCTGTCCTGCGTCTCGCGGATCGCCTCGTAGAGGTTGTTCGGCAGCGCGCCCAGGCCCACGGCCTCGCGCTCGTCGGCCGTCATCTTGTAGATGTTGGGCTCGACCGAGGGCGGCAGCTCGTAGTCGTTCTCGATCCCATCGAGCCCGGCCGCGAGCATCACCGCGAACGCCAGGTACGGATTGGCCGCCGGGTCGGGGTTGCGCAGCTCGGCGCGCACGGTGCTCTCCTTGCCCTGGACGTAGAGCGGCACCCGGATCAGCGCCGTGCGGTTACGGTGCGCCCAGCTGATGTACACCGGCGCCTCGTAGCCGGGCACCAGGCGCTTGAAGCTGTTCACGTACTGGTTGAGCAGCGGGCAGATCTCGCGCATGTGCTTCAGCTGACCGGCGATGAACCCCTTGGCGATGTCGCTGAGGTGGTCGGGGTCGGTCTCCGAGAAGAAAGCGTTGTCGTCGCCCTTGAAGAGCGACTGATGCACGTGCATGCCGCTGCCGTTCTCGCCGTGCAGCGGCTTGGGCATGAAGGTCGCGTGCACGCCGTTGTGGGCGGCGACCTCCTTGACGATCAGGCGCGCGATCATGACCCGGTCGGCCATGACCAGCGCCTCGTCGTAATGAGGGTCGATCTCGTGCTGCGACGGGGCGACCTCGTGGTGCGACGCCTCCATCGGGATGTCGAGACGGTCGAGGGTGCGCATCGTCTGCTTGCGCAGGTCGTTCCCCAGGTCGGCCGGCAGCACGTCGAAGTAGCCGCCCTCGTCGATCACCTCGGGGGTGTCGCCGTCCTTGAAGTAGAAGTACTCGAGCTCGGGCCCGACGTAGAAGTCGAGCCCCATGCGCTTGGCCCGCTCGAGCTGGCGGCGCAGCACCCAGCGGGGGTCGCCCTCGAACGGCTTGTAGTCGCGGCCGAGCACATCGCAGAACACGAACGCCGTCTTCTCGTGGTTCTGCGACCAGGGGAGCAGCTTGAACGTGCTCCAGTCGGGCATCGCCACGATGTCCGACTCCTCGATCTCGGCGTAGCCGCTGATCGAGGAACCGTCGAAGGCGGCGCCGGACTCGAGCACGCTGTCGAGCTGGCGGTCGGGGATCTCGACCATCTTCAGATTGCCGAGGATGTCGGTGAACCAGAGCTGGATGTGCTTCACATTCTGCTCGGTCACCTGCGCGCGGATGCTGGAGGCCTCGGGTGTCATACTGATCATCCTTTCGTGGCCTGGACAGTGACCGGTCATATGTATCATGCCGCGGCCCGAGGGACAACGCGGCGGGGTGCGGTCGGCGGCAGAGACGGGGGTCGAGCGTGGCGGCGCGGCGGCGGCGGCCCGGGGCCTAGGCTCGGATCGAGCCTAGAAATTCATTGCTTGCGCTCGGTCCGAAGACTATACTAGCGCGCGAAAGCGAGGGGCAGTTGCCGGCGGCATCCGCCGCCGGCCGAAAGGAGGGCGTGCATGGCGACCGAGGCGTATTGCGTCAAGTGCCGTACGAAGCGCACCATGAAGGACGAGAAGAAAGTCACCATGAAGAACGGCAAGCCCGCCACGCAGGGCATCTGCCCGACGTGCGGCACGAAGATGTTCAAGATCGGAGCCGGCAAGTAAGCTTCCCCCCAAGCGAAGCTTCTGAGGGGCGGGCGGCCGAATGGCCGCCCGCCCCTTCTGTGCAGAGAGGGCGGGGGCCGGCCTGACGGGCCGGCCCCCGCCCTCTCCTCGTCCGGGGCCGCTGCGCCCCGGTCGTATGTCACCGGCGTCGGGGCACCAAGGCGTGACCGTGCGACTGCTGCCTACCGATCGATCAGGCGGCTCGCGGGAGCTGTCTCACCCTCAAGGAGAGGGTGAGACAGCCGCCAGGCGAACGGTCACCATCAATCCGCCACCGGCTGCGTCGCCGAGGGCCAGCGAGCCGCCGGACGCCTCGGCGAGCGCTCGCGCGATGGGCAGGCCGAGGCCGGTGCCGGGGCGCGACGCGTCGAGCCGCCAGAAACGGTCCAGGGCACGAGCCTTGAGGTCGCCGTCAAGACCCGGCCCCTGGTCGGTGACGACCAAGGAGTGCTCGTGGTGTCCGGGCGTAACGCTCACCGTGACGGTGCTCCCGCGCGGCGACGCGTCGATGGCGTTGTCGATCAGGTTGTCGAGCATCTGCTCGACCCCGTTGGGGACGGCGGCGGCGAACACAGGGCCGTCCGGCGCCGCAAGCGTCAGCGCGACTCTGGCCGTCCCGGCCACGGCCGACCAGGTGTCGACGCGGTCGCGCGCGACCTGCACGAGCTCGAAGGGTTCGGGCGCCGCGGTCTCTTCGGCGCGGGCGAGCTTGAGCAGGCCGCCGACCAGCTCGCTCAACCTTCCGGTCTCGTCCATCGCGGCCGCGAGGTCGTCGGACCTCGCCGCCGCGTCCTCGTCGCCCTGCAGGTTCTCGAGTCGCAGGCGCAGCGCCGTGAGCGGCGTGCGCAGCTGGTGCGAGGCGTCGGCCACGAACGCGCGCTGCTCGGCGAGCAGCTGCTGCAGCCGGTGCGCCATGGTGTTGAGCGTGGCGCCGAGCGCGGCGATCTCGGCCGGCGCGCCGGTGTCGGGTTCGACGGCGGCGAGGTCGCCGGTGGCGAACCGTGCCGCCGTCGCCTCCAGCCGCCGCAGGGGTCGCGTCACCGAGCGGGCCACCGCCCAGCCGATGCCGGCCATCGCCACCAGCACGATCGCCGCCACGGCGGCGAGACCCAGCCAGAAGCGGTGCACGGCGGCCGTGACCTCGGCCGTGTCGAGCGTCACGCGTACGGCGCCCAGCACTTTGCCTCCCGACGCCACCGGAACGGCGACGTACAGGAGGTCGGCGTTCAGCGTGTCGGAGTGCCTGATCCCGGTCACACGGTCTCCCGCGAGCGCGCGTTTGACTTCGGGTCGGGTGGAGAAGTCGCGGCCGGTCGTGTCGCCCGTGTCGACCACCGAGGTACCGGTGGCGTCGGCCACCACCACGCGCGAATCGGTGCGCTGCGCGTACTTCGCGGCCACGGACGGGTCGGGCGCCGTGTGCTGCTCGAGCGCGTCCTCGTAGATGCTCGCCAGCGCGTTGGCGTCGCGCTCGACCCCGACGGTCAGCCGCGCGGTCTCGCGCTGCTGGTAGAAGCGGCCCAGCGGCACCTCGAGGACCAGAAGCACGATCGCGGTGATCGTGAGGTAGCCGAGCAGCAGGCGGCGGGTCACAGGCGGGCGGCGTCGGCGACGAGGCGGAAGCCGACGCCGCGCACCGTCTCGATGGCCTCGGGCGCCAGCTTGCGGCGCAACGAGGCGACGTGGACGTCGAGGGTCTTGGTGGAGCCCCACCAGTTCTCGTCCCAGACGTCCTCCATGATCTTCTCGCGGGTGACGACGGCTTCGGGGTCGCGCGCGAGATACACGAGCAGGTCGTATTCCCTGGGCGTCAGCGTGACGCCGCCGCCGCCCCACGTCACAGCCCGCGTGCGGGTGTCGATCTGCAGCCGGCCCAGGTCGAAGCGGACGACCTCGGGAGTCTCGGCGCGCTCGCCGCCCGTGCGTCGCAGGACGGCGCGGATACGCGCCACGAGCTCGCGGAACCCGAAGGGCTTGACCACGTAGTCGTCGGCGCCGGCCTCGAGCAGCGTGACGCGGTCGATCTCCTCGGCCCGGGCGGTGAGGACGATGATCGGCACGCCGGACCGCGCGTGGAGCTCGCGGCAGACGGCGCTGCCGTCGAGGTCCGGCAGGCCGAGGTCGAGCAGGACGAGGTCGACCTCGCCGGCCGCCAGCGCCTCCGCGCCGGTGGCCGCCAGCTCGACCTCGAACCCCTCGCGCCGCAGGCCGGTCAGCAGCGGCTGGGCGATGCCTGGATCATCTTCGACGACGAGCAGTCGCACCTCGCTCGCTCCTCTCGCGGGTCGCGGTCCGCGGCCGTGGCCGTCGGCCGGGGCTTCGGGGTCGGCCTTTGCCAAATGTTAACCCGGGACTGGGCCGCCGTTGGCACACAGGAAGGTACCGTACTCCCGGCACACGTGCGTCCGCCACATGAGAGGAGCCACCCATGCGACACCGCACCGCCCTGATAACCGCCGGCCTGATCGCTGCCGTGATCCTGGCCGGAGCGGTCGCCATGGGCGCCAACATCGGCATCCTGAACGCCGCCGACTCGCGGCCCGTCGGGACGCTGTCGGCGGTCGCCCACCTGCAGACCGGCCAGTCGAAGGCGGTCCGCGTCTACGCGACCGGGGCGCCGACGCCGGCGCAGCCTCAGAAGTACGTCATCAGGAAGGCCGGCAGCGTCAGCGTGACCGCCGGCAAGGCCGGTCTGCGGCTCGCCGACGTCGCGTCGAAGCGCGGCTGGACGTGGAGCCTGACGCAGACGTCGGACAAGAGGCTCACGATCACCTTCAAGCATGGAGGGACGACCTACACGTTCGTCGCTCGGGTCGGCCGCCACGGGGCGATCCTCGCCCGGGTCGACCATCCCGTGACGCGCGTGACGCCGTCATCGTCGTCGGCCGTGGCATACTCGGCGCCGCCGGCGGCCGCCCCGGCTGTCGCACCGCCGGCGGCGCCCAGCCAGGGCGGCGAACCCGGCGACGGCGGCGACGGTGAAGGAGGAGCAGATGACTGACGCACCCGCCCGCAAGGTCCGTCATCCCGCCCAGCGCACCCGCATCGCGGCGCTGGGCGTGGGGGCGGCCGTCATGGCCGGGCTCGTGAGCCAGATGGAGGTGGAGGGCGCGGCCAAGACGGCCGCCCCCGCGCCGCCGGCCCCGGGCCATAGCTCGAGCGCCGTGAAGAAGGCGGCGGCGAGGCACGCAGCCGCCCTCGCCGCCGCGCGCTCGAAGCCGATCGTGCTGACGCCGCACGCCGTCGTCCACACGGTGTCGGCGCCGTCGTCGGGCGGAGGCTACGTGTCGTCGGGTAGCTCCGGCTACGCGGCCGCGCCGGCCCCCGCCGCCGCCCCGGCTGCTCCGGTGGCGGCCACGAGCGCGAGCGCCCCCTGATCCTGTGGTCGAGGTCGAGCCGACAGGCGTGAGCGTCGCGTCCTTCCGCGTGATGGCGAGCGCGACGCAGGTGATCCTGGTCGACGCGCCGCCGGGCGCCGAGGCGTATGCCCGGTGGCGGCTGGAGCAGCTCGAAGGTCGTTGGAGCCGGTTCCTGCCCGACAGCGAGCTGTCGCGCCTGAACGAGGCGCCGGGGGCGCTGCTGCGGGTGTCGGACGACACCGTGGCGCTGCTCACGGCCATGCGCGAGGCGCACGGCGTGACCGGCGGCCGTTTCGACCCCACGATGCTTGACGCGATCGTCGAGGTCGGCTACACGCTGAGCGTCGACGGGTCGGGCCGTCGCTCGCTCCCGCGCGCGGCGCGGCGGTCACGCGCACGTACGCGACAATTCGGCAGGACCGTGCTGGACGTCGAGGTCGACCACGACCTCTCGGCGGTCGTCATGCCGGCCGGCCTGGGCCTTGACCCGGGCGGGATCGGCAAGGGCCTGGCCGCCGACATCGTGGTGATCGAGCTGCTCGCCGGCGGGACTGCCGGCGCGCTGGTGTGCGTGGGCGGCGACCTGGCGGCCGCCGCCACGCCCCCGGCGGCCGGCGGGTGGCCCGTCGTCGTCACCGACCCGTTCGACGCCGCCCGCTCGATCGCGAGCTTCGCGATCGAGGCCGGCGGCGTCGCCACCTCCAGCACGCGCTCGCGCGCCTGGACGACGCGCGGCGTGCGCCGTCACCACGCCCTCGATCCCGACACCCTGACGAGCTCCGAGACCGACCTGGCCACGGCGACGGTCGTCGCCCGGGCAGGCTGGGAGGCCGAAGCGCACGCCACTGCCGCCCTGCTCTGCGGCTCTGGCCGCGTCCTCGACTACCTCGCCCGACACGGCCTCGACGGTCTCGCCGTGAGTCTCGACGGCGCCGTCCTGGCCACTCCCGCCCTGCAAGACGCCGTCATCCCCGAAAGGAGCGTGGCGTGAGCCCAGAGACCCTCTGGTACATCAGCCGGGCCGCGGGCATCGTCGCCTGGCTCACGCTGACGAGCTTGGTGCTGTTCGGCATCGTGCTCTCCACCGACCTTTTCCCGAAGTGGCGTCGCAGCGCGTGGCTGCTCGACGTGCACCGCTGGCTGGCCGGCCTGACGCTCTTCTTCTTCGCCGGCCACATCGGCACCCTGCTCGCCGACCCGCACGCCCACATCGGCCTGCGGCAGGCGACCGTCCCCTTCGCCAGCTCCTGGCGGCCGACGGCCGTCGCCGCCGGCGTGATCTCCGCCTGGCTGCTGCTCGCCGTCGAGGGCACGGCGCTGGCCAACCGACGCCTGCCGAGGTGGCTGTGGCGCGACCTCCACATCGTCGGCTACTGGGTCTTCTGGGCGGCCTGCGTCCACGGCGCCTTCGCCGGCACCGACGCGACGCGACGCGTGTACATGGTCACCGCGATGGTCGGGATCGCGGCCGTCGTCTTCGCGGCCTCGTACCGGATCCTCGCGCGTGACCTGCCCAAGCGCCGGACCGCCCGCGGGCGCCAGCCGCGGCAGGCAGACGAGGCCCACGGCTGACGGACCGGGCGGGGGCCGGCCGTCCGGCCGGCCCCCCTGCCTCGTGCTAGTATCGCCGCCGCTTGCTCTCGTAGCTCAGCGGAGAGAGCACAGACAACCTCGTCTCGCTCGCCAACCGTCGCTGCTGACCCGTGCTGGTGTGGCTGAGTCCGTTCGCTCAGCCTCCGTTGGGAGCCGAGATCGTGCCCTTGAACTGGAAGTTCAACACGCCCTTGATGAAATCGCCGTAGCCGTCGATGGTCCCCTTGCCGGTAGCGTTGCTGAACCGGCCCGTTCCCCCGGTCACCGTCCATTGACCGATCCCGCGGAGCACGCCCGGGGCCACCGGGATAGCGACGTCTTGGCTGGTCAGCGTGAGCGTGTCGCCGTTGGCCGCCGTATACGTCTCGGTGTTGATGTTGTCGAGCCCTCCGGGGATGCTGCTGTCCGGGCCTGTGATGACCGCGATCCCATGGTTGGCGCCGCGCCCGAGATGACTGGAGATGCCGGTGCCGCTGAAGGCCACGGTGTCAGGGCCGGTGAAGGCGGCCGTGCCCGAATACGACCCGTGAATGGGTACCTGATGGACTCCGGCACCAAGTGCTGAGCTCGCGGTCAGCCCAAGAGCCACGAGAGCGAGCAGCGCCGCGAAGATGAGCTTCCTGATCATCGGCCTTGTCCTCCTCTGTAGAGCGAGGCGCAACCTGAAACGGACTCTCCGTACGTTTCCCGCCGGGGCGATGCAACCCAGTGACTGTGTGGCGCGTGGCGAACCCGAGGGACCGTATGCGGCGACAAGGCCGTCTACATCGACCCGATCAGCCGGCCTGGATCGCCCGGACCTCCCTGGCGCGCCGCCGAAAGGCCCAACGCGCTTAGCATCCGCATTAGTGCGTCATAGACCACTATTACGGTCGGTGTGAGTCTCCGGCGAGGAGCGGCGCCTCCGCCCTATCGAGAGGGCGACCATGAGCCTCATCGTACGAGACGCGGTGTGCGACTCCGACGCCTGCGAATCTGGATGCGACGCACACGAACACGTGCTTCTTGAGGCCGACCTATCAGGACCCGGGGGCCCCAGCGGAAGGGGCACGTCATGACGAGACTGGCAGGACCACGGCCACGCACGTCCGTCACGCTCGTTCTCGCGTCACTCGTCCTGCTGCCGGCGCTCACGCTCGCCGCCTGCGCCGGTAACCGTTCGGCGGCGGCCACTCCTCCCGCAGCTGTCGGGAGCCCTTCGACGGCGTCGGCGGCCGCCAGCAGTCCCCCGTCTGGCCATGCGGCGACCGCCTCGAGCATCGGCGACGGCGTCTATCGGGTCGGGACAGACATCCCCGCGGGCAGGTACAAGGGGACCACGGTCAGCGACAGCGACGCGGGCGGCCTCTGGGGCCTCTGGCAGGTATCGAGCGACGCCAACGGCTCCAGCATCATCGCGAGCGACACCGCCACAAACCTCACAGGCCAGTTCTACGTTCAGGTCAAGAAGGGCCAGTACCTCAAGCTTTCGGGTGTGGAGATCGTGAAGGCGCCAGTGGCAGCACCTACGAAGATGCGGTCGAGCGTCGGTGACGGCGTCTACCTGGTCGGGACCGACATCCCCGCGGGCAGGTACAGGGGGGAGCCGACGAATGAATTCGGGGGCAGCTGGAAGACGTCACGCGACGCGAACGGCACCCTGGTCGTCCACTCAGCCCATCCAGCTAGGCCCTTCCACATCCACGTGAAGAAGGGCCGGTACCTCTATCTCATGGGACTCACGCTCAGGCGAGTCAAGTAGGCAAGAAGGCAAGAAGCCGCTCAAGACGTCAGACTCCCGTGCGCCGCACCCAGGTCAACGAGCTGGGCACCTCGGCGGGGCTCACCGCGCGCGGCGCCTGGCCTCGGCGCACGAGGTTGAAGCGCGCCTTCTTGCCGCCGCCGCCGCAACACTCGTAGGCGACCTCGGTGCCGTCCTCGGCGATCATCGTCGCCGCGACCCAGCACACCTGGTTGGAGCCCTCCGCGCACTCGACGACCTGCGCCGGCGTCATGCATCCCAGCTCCGTGCACTTCGACTCGTCGTTCATCTCGAGCCCCCGTCCTTTGGTGTCAGCCGCCGGTCAGATCCTGCAGGGCGCGCAGCGTCGCCGCGAACGCCTCGGTGTCGAGCGCGTAGAAGGTCCACTTGCCGCGCGTCTCCTCGGTCACCAGGCCGGCCTCTTTGAGCACCCGCAGGTGGTAGGACGTGCGGGACTGCCCGAGACCGAACTGCTCCTGGAACTCGCAGACGCAGATGCCGGCTGGGGTGCCCTCGCCGGGGACGTTGCGCGTGCAGAGGTCGGGCAGCTCGCAACAGTCCCGGCCCTCGGCGAGCATGCCGAGCATCTTCAGGCGGATCGGGTCGGACAGGGCTTTGGCGGCCCGGGCCAGCTGCGTGACGTCGGTGGTGGCCGGCATCCGTCCTCCCTCAGACCAAGAAACGCTGATATGGACTTGACATCAAAACCTCGTGATGTGAGCATCATACCACTGGAGTGTGATTTGACAACAGAGGGATGAGCCATGGCCGACGACACGACAGTCCGCGACGACGAGCTGAAGGAGCAGATCCGCGAGCGCTACGCCGAAAGGGCGCGGGAGGTCACCGAGTCGGCGCAGTCGGCGAGCTGCTGCGACTCCGTCTGCTGCGGCGCCACGCCGCCGGTGGCCAACGACGAGCTCGCCCGCGGGCTCTACAGTGTCGAGGAGACCGGTGAGCTGCCCGATCAGGCGGTGCTGGCCAGTCTCGGGTGCGGCAACCCGACGGCGCTGGCCGAGCTGCACGAGGGCGAGGTCGTGCTCGATCTGGGCAGCGGCGGCGGGATCGACGTGCTGCTGTCGGCCCGTCGCGTCGGGCCGACCGGCAAGGCCTACGGTCTCGACATGACCGACGAGATGCTCGCGCTGGCGCGCGAGAACCAGCGCCGGGCCGGCGTCGCCAACGTCGAGTTCCTCAAGGGCGAGATCGAAGCCGTGCCGCTGCCCGACGTGTCGGTCGACGTGATCATCAGTAACTGCGTCATCAACCTTTCGCTGGACAAGGACAAGGTGCTCGCCGAGGCGTACCGCGTGCTGAGGCCCGGCGGGCGCTTCGCCGTCAGCGACATGGTCTTCAGGGGCGACCTCAGCCTGGTGCCCGACGAGATCATGCGCAGCGTCGAGGCGTGGGGCGGTTGCATCTCGGGGGCGCTCGAGGAGAGCGACTACGTCGCCCGCCTCGAGCGCGCCGGCTTCGTCGACGCCGAGGTCGTGGTGACCCAGGACTACCGCGAGACCTACGGCGCCGAGATCGAGCGGGCCTGCGGTGTCGGCCTGCCGGACGGCGTCACCCTGGTGGGCGCCTTCGTGCGCGCCGCCAAGCCGGCGGCGGCCAAGTAGGGCGGCGAGTCAGCGATGCGCACCATCTCCATCGGCCGGCCGTTCGCCGTCTTCTCGGACGTGCACGGCAATCTGCCCGGGCTCGAGGCGATCCTCGCCGACGTCGACCGCCGCGGGATCGCAGACGTGCTCTGCCTCGGCGACCTCGTCGGCTACGGACCCTTTCCCGACGAGGTCGCCGCGCTCGTCCGCGACCGCGGCATCCCCACCCTGATGGGCAACTACGACCAGGGTATCGGCTTCTCCACCGGCGACTGCGGCTGCGTCTACAAGACCGACGAGCAGCGCGACGAGGGGGCGGTCTCGCTGACCTGGACCGACGCGGTGACCGGCGACGAGACGCGGGCTTACCTGCGCAGCCTCGAGGACCGCTTCGTGCTGGAGACGCCGGCCGGCGAGCTGCTCGCCGTGCACGGCAGCCCGCGGCGTATCAACGAGTACCTCTTCGAGGATCGTCCGGAGAGCGCCATGACCCGCATGGCCGAGGCAAACCCCTATCGCGCCATCCTCTTCGGCCACACGCACGTGCCCTATGCGCGCGAGGTCGCCCGCGGGGCGGCCGGCGAGACGACGTTGTTCGTCAACGTCGGCAGCGCCGGCCGCCCCAAGGACGGCGACTGGCGCGTGTGCTACGCGCTGGTCGACCCCGGCAGGCTCGCCGCCGGCGAGCCTGCCGTCGAGTTCGTGCGCGTCCCTTACGACTACGATCGCCTGACCGCGGCGCTCGCGGCGACCGACCTGATCACCGCGTTCGACCCTCCGCCACACCCGGCGAGCGCCGACCGGCGGGCGGCCACCGGCGGAGACACACGGTGACCTCACACGACGGCGTCACGCGCAGGCTCTCGTTCCTCGACCGCTACCTGACGCTCTGGATCTTCCTCGCCATGTTCGCCGGGGTGTTCCTCGGCTGGGCGTTCACCGGCCTGCCACAGTTCATCCAGCGCTGGTCGGTGGGCACGACCAACATCCCCATCGCCATCGGCCTCATCGTGATGATGTATCCGCCACTGGCCAAGGTGCGCTACGAGGAGCTCGGCGACGTCTTCCGCGACTGGAAGATCCTCGGCCTGTCGCTGGTGCAGAACTGGGTGATCGGGCCGATCGTGATGTTCCTGCTCGCGGTCGTCTTCCTGCACAACTACCCGGAGTACATGGTCGGCCTCATCATGATCGGCCTGGCGCGCTGCATCGCCATGGTCATCGTCTGGAACCAGCTCGCGAAGGGCGACACCGAGTACGCCGCCGGGCTCGTCGCCTTCAACAGCGTCTTCCAGGTCCTCTTCTACAGCCTCTTCGCCTGGATCTTCGTCACCAAGCTGCCGCCCCTGTTCGGCCTGCACGGCGTCGCCGTCGACGTCTCCATCGGGCAGATCGCGAAGAGCGTGTTCATCTACCTCGGCATCCCGTTCGTCGCCGGCATGCTGACGCGCTACCTGGGGCTCAAGTACAAGGGCCGCGAGTGGTACGAGCAGAAGTTCATCCCCCGCATCAGTCCCCTCACGCTCATCGCCCTGCTGTTCACCATCTTCGTGATGTTCAGCCTCAAGGGCGACCTCATCGTCAAGCTGCCGCTCGACGTCGTGCGCATCGCCGTGCCGCTGCTCTGCTACTTCGTGATCATGTTCTTCGTGAGCTTCTTCATGGGCCGCCGCGTCGGCGCCGACTACTCGAAGACGGCCACGCTGAGCTTCACGGCCGCGAGCAACAACTTCGAGCTGGCGATCGCGGTCACGGTCGCCGTCTTCGGCCTGAACTCCGGGCAGGCGTTCGCGGCGGTCATCGGCCCGCTGGTGGAGGTGCCGGTCATGATCGGCCTCGTGAACGTGGCGCTGTTGATGGGGCGCAGGTACTGGGGGATGACCGACGAGCCGCTGCCGGCGGCGGTCGAGGCAGGGTTGGAGGACGTCGCGTGCGACCCGCTCGAGGGCCGGCCGACCGGCGGCGTACGGACGATCGAACCGGGACGAACGAGAGAGGCGAGCGAATGAGCGACACGGACAAGGCGGTCCGGCACATCGACATCGAGTGGGGCCCGGCGATCGACGCCGCGGCCTGCACCGGTTGTGGGACCTGCATCGACTTCTGCCACCACGACGTTTACGCGTGGAGCGACGACCGGAGCACCGTGGTGGTCGCACGCAAGACGGACTGCGTGCCCGGCTGCTCCCACTGCGGCACGCTCTGCGAGGCGCAGGCGATCTCGTTCCCGACCTTCGAGGACATCAAGCGGGCGCGCCGCGGCGAGTGAGCTCGCAGCGGATCCGCGAACAACGAAGGAGGAAGACATGAGCAAGCCCCGGGTGCTGTTCATGTGTACCGGCAACACGGCGCGCAGCCAGATGGCCGAGGCCTTCCTGCGCGCCTACGGGGGCGACCGCTACGAGGCCTACAGCGCCGGCTTCGAGCCGAAAGAGATCAACCCGCTGACGATCGCGGTCATGCAGGAACGCGGGTTCGACCTGGCCGGCCAGTACGCCAAGGGGCTGAGCGAGTTTCTCGGCAGGGTGCACTTCGGCTATCTCATCACGGTCTGCAGCCGGGCGGAGGCCGAGTGCCCCACCTTCCCCGGCATGGGTACGCGCGAGAACTGGTCGTTCGAGGATCCCGCCGCTTTCGAGGGGACACAGGAGGAGCGTCTCGAGAAGTTCCGTGAGGTCCGCGACGCGATCGAGACCCGCGTCCGCGAGTGGCTCGCAGGCGCACTGACCCCGCCGTTTCCTTCCTCTCGTCGCTTGATGACTTCAAGCACCTGCGAAGCGGTGAATGGGCACGGAGGGTGGGCGGGGCTCGACGAGGTCGTCTCGCTCGCAAGCCGCCGCTAAACCCTTCCCGTGCCCATGGCCTTTCTCAGACGGCGATCTCCCCAAGCCGGGAGCCGGAACCTTGGACACGCGCCTCGATGAAGTCCTTGAAGCGCCCCAGATCCGCTGCCACCACCTCGTTCACCGCCGCCAGCATGTAGCTCTCATTCGCCATGAGCGCGGCTTCCGGCTCCCAGTCCATATGGAAGGTGACGCGACACGCCGAATCCCCGAGCGGCTCGAACGTGACGCGGCCCCCGTTGGGCTTCTCATCAGGCGTTGCACCGACGCTCTCCCAGGAGATGCGACTGTTCGGGACCTGCTCGGTGATCCGGGCGTCCCACTCGCGGGTCTCGCCCTCGACCGTGGCGACCTCGCTCCTGACCTTTGCGACCCAGTGGAGGCGGCTCTCGTCGATCTGCTCGACAGACGCGACCCCTTCCATCCACCGGGGGAAGGTCTCGAACTGGGCCCACTGGCCGTACGCGGTGGCGACGTCGACGTTCACGTGTACGGACTGTTCTACGGTAGGCATGGAGTACGCCTCCTCATGTGACTCAAGGGCTACATTCGGCCGAGGCCGGGGGCGATGGATGCCTCGGCCTCGGCAGCTTCTCAATGGTTGCGCCCTTCAGGCCACGGACATGACGCATGTCCGCGCGACCCGCGGTCCGACGCTTGTCACGCCGCCGGTCGCAGCTCGCTCCTGGGGGCGGCCGCGGAGGCGGGCGCGACGGACTCGACCGGCTCGAAGCCGAGCTGCTTCAGACCAGCAGGCCTGAAGCCCTTGACGACGAGGTAGACGCCCAGCGAGAACTCCCACACCGCGATCGGCAGTGCGGCGAGCCCTGAGATCGGGGATCCATAGTGGTTGGCGCCGAACAACGTCGCGATGCTGGAAGCGAGAAGCAGGGGCGCTCCGATGAATCCGATCACGGGCAGGATGCGCGGCACCAGGCGCGACTGGTAGAGCAGGGAACCCAGCAGTACGGCACTCACGGCCGGGAAGAGGCTCTGCCCGAGGACCATTGTCCAGTCATGCATGCTGATCAGCGCATGGCTGGTGGCCAGTGCACTCGTTCCGGTGCCGGCCCGCCGCAGGGCAACCACCGACAGGAGGGTGAAGACGCCGACGAAGATCATGGAGGCTTCCAGGGTGCGCACGCCGACGAAGCCCAGCGCCATCCCTTCGTTCTGCCGCTTGACCACCGGGTAGAGCGCCACGGCGGTGCCGATGCCGGCGAGGGCCACGATCAGCTCCAGGGTGCCGCCGATGAACACGCGAGTGTCCGGGCCGGGGCCGAGGATGTAGTTCGCCCCACGCACCGCAGTGTAGAGAAACAGGGTCGGGACCGAGACGAAGGTGATCAGGTAGAACACTCCCGCGGTCAGCGAGATCTTTCTCGTCGAAGTCCATGTTGATCGACTCCCTCCAAACGGCTCTTTGTCGAGCCGGGCGATTGCGACGATGCGCATACGAATATCTCGAAAACTCAGCACCCCGGCTTAGCAGGGGATGCCTGACCATGCCCTGTGTGGCGCGTGGCGAACCCAAGGGACCGTTCGCGGCGACAAGCCCGTTCACATCGACCCGATCAGCCGACCTGGGCCGCCCGGATCTCCCTGGCGCCGCCGAAGGGCCCAACACGTTAGCGTTCCGCACTAGTGAGCCATAGACGACTCCGACGCCTGCAAACCTGGATGCGACGCGCACGAAGAGGTGCTTCTTGAGGCAGACCTGTCAGAACTCGGGGGCCACAGCGGAAGGGGCGCGTCATGGTGAGACTAGCAGGACCACGACCACGCATATCCATCACGCGCGTTCTCGCGTCACTCGTCTTGCTGCCGGCGCTCACGCTCGCCGCCTGCGCCGGTAACCGTTCGACGGCCGCCACTCCCACCGCAGCAGTCGGGAGCCCGTCGACAGCACCGGCCGCCAGCAGTCCCTCGCCTGGCCATGCGGCGACCGCGCCGAACGTCGGCGACGGCGTCTATCTGGTCGGGACCGACATCCCCGCGGGCAGGTACAGGGGGACCGGGGTCAGCGACGCCGGCCTATGGCAGGTATCGAGCGACCCCAACGGCTCCAGCATCGTCGCGAGCGACACCACCACGACCACCACGGGCCAGTTCTATGTTCAGGTCAAGAAAGGCCAGTACCTCAAGCTTTCGGGTGTGGAGATCGTGAAGGCGCCAGCGGCAGCGCCTACGAAGATGCGGTCGAGCGTCGGCGACGGCACCTATCTGGTCGGCACCGACATCCCCGCCGGCAGGTACAGGGGGGAGCCGACGTCTGACTGGGGGGGCTCGTGGAGGATATCGCGCGACGCGAACGGCACCCTAGGCGTCCATTCAGCCCATCCAGCTAGGCCCTTCTCCATCCACGTGAAGAAGGGCCGGTACCTCGACCTCATCGGGCTCACGCTCACGCGAGTCAAGTAAGCATGCCCTGGAATCTCGATGGTGGAGTCATTCACCACGATGTTGCTGTCGCCGGTTACCAGGCGGCCGCGTTGACGAACACACACGCTGGTGACGCAAGGGGCCGCCTTCAGGCGGCCCCTTGCGTTCCGGACCCGTCCGAGCGCGCCGTCAGGGGTTCGCCCGCAGGTACTCCTCGATGCCCGACATGTCGCCCTGCTTGGCCCGATCGACCAGCTCCTTGAAGTACGTGACCGATTCCTTCACGAAGCCGCCCGCCTCCTCGGGATCGCCGTCTCTGTGCAGCGGCATCAGCCTGATCTGGCGCTCGACAGCCGCGATCGCCGCCTGCTCCCGAGCGGTGTCCTTCGCATCGTGCGCTGCCACCCACTCCCTGAGCCAGGCATTGGTCGACTGCCCCCAGGCAGCGATGAAGCCGAACTTGCTGCCGAAGACCGCGTCGGCAGGCAAATCCGGCTCGGTCCACGTGGCGCCGGCCGGGAGCGGCATCCGCTGCTGGGCGGCATGGAACTCGTTCAGCGCCGTCGGCCGGTCGGTGAGGTAGGAGAAGTAAGCCCAGGCCGCGGTGGGGAGAACCACGGCGAGCAGCGCGGCGACGAGCGCGACTCGCGCCACCTGCCGGCCCCGGGAACTCCGGGGAGGCGCAGAAGCCTGCCGTCGCTCCGAGACGGGCTCCGAGCGGAGGATCGCCTCCCGGGTGGCCTCGCGGACGGCGGGGGAGGCGGGCGGCATGGTCCGCGCGGGGTCGGCAGCCGCGATGGTAGCCATGAGTCGATCAGTCATGCCGGCCTCCTTGGGTCACCAGACAGGGATGGCGGTTCGGCGCCTCCGGTTCTTGTACGCCCGATAGGGCATCGGGACCCGCCTCCGCGACCAGCGCGCGGAACCTGCGCCGGGCGCGATGCAGCCGCAGGGCGACGTTGGCCCGGGAGCAGCCGAGGACCACGGCCACGGCGCCGCGGTCCAGGCCCTCCCAGGCCACCAGCAGAAGGACCTCGCGGTCGGCTTCGGGCAGCCGCTGGAGGAGTTGCAGCACGCGGCCGCCGCTCTCGCCGGCGGCGACGAGCGGCGTGTCGGCTTCCTCGCGCGGCCGGGCCGTCGCTTCGGTCAGTTCCCGCTCCCGGCGTCGCCGCTCGCCCCGTTGGATGTTGAGGTGCGCGTTCCGCGCCACGGCGAGCAGCCAGGGAAGGGCGGCGTCGGCGGGAATGTCGCCGAGCCGCTTCCAGGCCACGAGGAATGTCTCCGCCACCACGTCGTCCGCGAACGCGGGGTCCCGTCGCCAGGCATACGCCCTGACAACCGCGTGATGGGCGTCGTAGAGGGCGTTGAACTCGCCCTCGCGGCGTTTCACGTGATCATGCATCTTCCTCCTTCGCTTCGCGGATGCTCTCACGCTCTAGTGTCCGCGGCGAGCCGGAGGATTTCAGGGACAGGCTCGATGGTGCCTGCGATCGGCACACGTAGACGACGTCGAAGTTGGCGAACGCGCGCGCCTATGGCCCTCGCACTGGGCGCCGCCACTCCCGGCAGGCTCGCCTGGCCGACCTTGGGGCCGCTGATGTCGTGGCCAAGGTTTTCGCGGGCTTCCAGCGGTTCCTCTACCAGCCGCAGACGGCAGCCTGAGAGGGCCCGCTGTGGCTCACGCCGTCGGTCGGCGTGAGCAGATTCCCTCCGCTCCGCGCGACATGATGTGTCCATGTCACACGATCGCCTCAGCGGCTTCGTCCGCCCCGCCAAGCGCCAGGGCAAGGCCGTCCGCGGCCTCTGGGAGCTGTGGGTCTGCCTCCCGCCCGAGCCTGCGCAGAGCAAGGACGGCCTTCCCCCGCTCGACGCCAAGGGCCACCCGAAGATGCGCTACCCGAAGACCATGAAGTGCGTCGAGGCGCAGGGAAAGAAGGCCGCCGAGCGCCTGTTAGAAGCCTGCATCGCCGAGCTCGAACAGCACGGCTCGATCGACGTTGAGCGCCTCACCCTCACCGGCCTCCTCGACCGCTGGCTCGAGGCGACCTACGGCGAGATGCGGGTGGCCACCAGGAACTCCTACGCGGGCATCCGACGCCTCCACGTCGACCCGGCCCTCGGCCAGGTCCTCGCCTGTCAGCTGACACGCACCCAGCTCTCCGCCTACTACTCGGCCAAGATGCGCGGCAACGGGCACAAGCCCCTCGCCGAGACGACGGTCGCCCACCACCACTCGATGATCAAGGCCGCCTTCAACTGGGCGATCGATGAGGAGCTGCTCCAGGCCAACCCGGCGGCGCGGGTGAAGAGCCCGCCGGCGCTACGCCCCAAGGTGCGGCCGGTGTGGAGCATGGAGGAGATCGCCCGCGTGGTGGTCAAGGCCCGCGGCCTGCAGGTCCACGCCGCTGGCGTGCTCGCGGGCTTCTCTGGGCTGCGCGTCGGTGAGATCGCCGGCTTGCGCTGGAGCGACCTTGACCTGGACAAGGGCTTCGTCTGCGTCTCGCGCACCGTCGAGGAGGACGAGGACAAGACCCTCATCGAGTACCCGCCGAAGAACGGCAAGGCACGGGTAGTGCCGCTGCCGGCCGCGGCCTGTGACGAGCTGCGCGCCGCCCTGCAGGCGCAGCGCGAGTACAAGCTGGCCCAGGGCAAGAGGTGGAACGAGGCCGGCCACGTGATCCCCAGGAAGGACGGTACGCCGATGGCACCGTCGTCCCTCAAGAGCCAGTGGTGGAACTGGGTGGCCCGCCAGAAGATCGACCCGCACCTGCCTCTCCACGGCCTGCGGGACTCGTTCGGTACCTGGGTGTACGAGACCTACGGCGTCAAGCAGGCCCAGGAGTGGCTCGGCCACGGCGATCCCGCCACGACACTCCGGCACTACGTGCGCCTGACGACGGCCGCCAGGGCGAAGGCGGTCGCGGGTCTCGACGAGGTGACGCGGGCTGCGCTGGAGGCGGCCGAAGAGCGGGCCGTGCAGGACGCGGCGCCGGTCCGCGACAACGTCGTCGCGCTGGCAAGTCGCCGCAGGTAGCCCCCTTCGGCGGCCCTTGAGCTCCATTTCCGACCGCAGCGAGTTCGACGGCCTCGCCGGCGAGCCAGAGACCGACGTGGTATCTCGTGGTTCTGGACCGCCACCAGACGCCGAGGCATCCACACGACCGCGCGTGAAGGCGCGGGCTGGCTCGCACGAGCCCGCCCCGTCTCACGGCCCTTCGGAAGTGTGCGCTCTGTCTACCGAGCCACGAGGGTCATGGTCGCAGCTCCCTTGTGACTGCGTCCAGGAAACTCACAGGCTCCCGACGCAGCAGCATTCTCAGGACATTGCTGTTGCCGCAGTACCCGTACTTGTCGTAGTGATCGAGCATGGCCTTCATCTCGAGACTGGCTTCTTGCCCAAGGCGGGCGGCAGCCGCGGCGGCGCCGGCGGCAGGAGTCAGCGACGTGACTCCGACATCCTTGCCTAGGGCCGTCGAAATGACCCGTGCCATCTCCATGATGTTCAGACGCTCGCTTCCCGCCAGCTCGTAGTTCGCGTATTCGTGGCCACTCTCGAGCAGGACGGATGCTGCCGCTTCCGCGAGGTCCTCGAGGTCGATCGGAGTGAACCACTGCTCGGGACTGAAGCCCACTCTGAGCTGCATCCCGTCTTCGCTGAGGAATCTCAGAATCGTCTGGGAGTAGATGCACGGCTGAAGGACCGTCCACTCGAGAGGAGACTCTCGGAGTGCGAGTTCCACCTTTGCTTTCCTCTCGTGGTGGACCATGGACGGCGTCGCGGAGTGCATGACCGAGTGGTAGATCAGCCGCGCCAGGCCGGCGCGCTCAGCAGCTGCTATGACGTTTGCGCCGTACTGCTCCTCGCGTGCGTCGAACGCCGGCGGGATGTAGTAGGCCGCGTCCACCCCGGTGAAGGCCCGCGTCAGTCCCGCCATGTCCTCCAGGGCGACTGCGCTGGCTTCGGACGCCTCTGGGACCCGGTGGACTTGGTCATCGCGGTGGACGAGCGCGCGCACTCTTGCGCCGTGGCTGGTGAGCGCCTGGACGATCCGCTTGCCCGTCTGACCTGCGGCGCCGACGACGGCGACCGAAGGTGTCCCTTCCTGGGGACTCAATGAACCCTCCTGTGGTTGGCGATGTCATGAGCCTCACGACGGGTCATCACTGAGCGGTACCCGAGGCGCTGCGCTGATTCATCCTACCGCCATGCCCATCTCAAAGGTCACGACCGCCGGGCTGCTCGGCGTGATCAGCACTGGTCCCGCCCGTCCTCGCTTCGGCCCTGGCCGTCTATTCGAGAGTGGGCGGCACCGGCTCACAAGCTCGCGGTGTGACGTAGCTGCCGGAGCCAGTGTCGCCCGGCTACCGGAGCCGCGCCGCGGGTTTCCTGCAGGTTTAGCAACCTATTAGCAACTCTGGTATCCTTGCCGGGACCGTTGCCGGGATAAAATCCCTGCAAATCGGCACTTTGCCCTCGTAGCTCAGTGGATAGAGCACAGGTTTCCTAAACCTGGTGTCGCTGGTTCGATTCCAGCCGGGGGCACCACAAAGTCCCTGCTCATGGCGATTTCCAGTAGCGCGCATCCGCGCACCTATTTTCCGATTCGGCAGAATTGCCGACATTTTGCCGACGAGACCCCCAGGGATGCGTGAGTAACGGGCGATACGCCCCAGCACGCGTCCGAGCTATGATGAAGTACGGACGATCGCTTGGACCACACCCGATCGGGAGTTGGACACGTCGGCGAGACATCTCTCTACACTCACCAGCAAGTGGGTAGCGGAAGGCATGGTGCCACAGGGAGTTCAATCAGGTATTGGGAGACGGATGAACGAAACGGATCTCATGACGGAGCGTCAGAAGGAGCTCTGCTCCTTAGTCTGGTCTAGTCTGCCGGGTCCCCAGCCAGCGCCCAGAACAAATGAAGAGCGCTGGCATCGCGTAGTCGGTCCGGCGATGCTGGTCAAGGCGACAGCCACGGCTGAGAGCATGTTCCGCCTTCTGCCTGAGAGGCGGATGACCGACTCGCTGATCCTTCTGAGGGCGCTCTACGAAGGCGTCGTGAACCTGGCTTGGGTGGCGGTCAATCCGACCCATAGACTCAACAGGCTCTACACCGAGTTCCATACGTGGCATCTCAGAGAAGACGAGGACTGGGCCAAAGCGGGTCGCCCATTACTGACGCCGGATGACGTTCAGGAGTCGCAAGCGTGGATCGACACCCACAAGACGGGGCTTCCGCATATGGCGGACCGCGCCAAGAACGCTGACAGGTACTGGGCCGCTCGTCTTGCCGGATGGCATCCTGATGCTGCGAAGATGACCGACACCCGCTCCTGGTCATCGCTTCGCGGTCTGTACCGCTTCATTTACACCCGCGGAAGCCAGGCCACTCACTCACACCATCGCGGGCTTGATCCGTTCGTCACGGTCACGGACACAGTGTGCACTCCCCATGCTGAGAAGGAGCCAGATTCACTTGTCGTGTGGGAGCTGGGGATTCGAGTCCTGCCCTTCGGCATCGGTCCAGCCGAGAGGACATTCGGTTGGCCATCCTACGACCGGGCCATGGACATCGTCGCCGCGCTTACTGACGGCTGACCGAAGCTTTGACGTACGCGGCGGTCTAGGCGCTCGCCCCTGCGGAGGCAACGTTGAACACCAGCCCCGCGATCAGCGCCGCCGCCTCTTCCTGCATCGCCGGGATGGCGTGCGAGTAGGTGTCGAGGGTGATCGACACCGTAGCGTGCCCCAGACGCTCAGAGACGACCTTGGGATGGATACCGGCCTGCAGAGCGAGTGTGGCATGGGTGTGGCGCAGATCGTGCAGTCGGATCTGCGGCAACATGGCCTTCTTGACCGCCCGCCGGAACTCCCGCGTGATCGTCTCGGGATCGAGGGCAGTGCCGTCCTCCTTGGTGAAGAGGTGCCCGCTGTCGGTCCAAGCATCCTCCCAGTCTGACTGCTCATCGAGCTGGCGCTGCGCCTGAGCCTTCAGCACCTCAACTGTGTTCGGGTCCAACGCGATAACCCTTCTGCCCTTGGCCGTCTTGGGTTCCGAGACCACGACCTCGCGGTTGCAGGGGATCAGCGCCCGGCGCCCACTCGGCCGAGATCATCGTCGAGTCGCACCCGGACCACGGTCAGGGACTCGCCGACTTCGAGCCGGTGCAGTTCACCAACTGCGCCATCGACGGCCGCCCAATCACCGCGTTCCACTGGACGAAGGACAACCTGACCGGGGTGGACAATGTCGTCATGACATCGACTTCAGCCCTGAGCGCCGGTGGCACCAGCTTCACCGTTACGCGCCGCTGATGAATCCCCGCATCCATGGCGGCGGCGACGGGTCAACGTCAAAGCGGGCTTAGACCAGGATACATTCACCGGCTGATGTAGGCACCAGGTCGTCCTCCTGTCAGACACGTCTCCAAGACCTGCGTGCTATCGACACGTGCTGCACAAAGGCGTTGGAGCCGACAAGCAACCGACCTCTCAGCGACTGTAGCGACCGACGCCCCAACGTCAGGCGACAGAGTAGCCTCTGGGACGCTCCTTGTCTCTCACTATGGCTCGCCGCACAAGAGGAGGGCCGGCGATGCCGGCCCTCCCATTCGTCACGTGCCCGCTCCTCTCGTCGGGCTCCAGAAAGCTGGCTACTTCAATGCATTCACTTGCGGGATGAGCTGCTCAAGCGTCGCGCTCATCGCGTTTAGGCGCGAGTTGAGGTCCTGCAGGTCCTGATCGCGCATCGTCGTCAGCTGGGCGATCGTCGTGGCGTACGGCGGGCCAGCCTGAATCGCGTTGAACTGCGGGATCACGTCGAGCAGCGGCCACTGCGGGTTGCCCTGTGCCCCCCAGATGACGCGGTCGTAGCTGGGATCGAGGCGAGTCATCAGCTGCAGGTAGACGGGGTGGCTCACCATCAGGCCGATGTAGGTCCAGTCGACTCCGCCGAGCGCACCGAGAGCCGTGCCCGGATCGTTGTCATTGAGCGCCTGGATGGCTGCGTCGAGGCACTGCACGTCGAGCAGCGCCTGGGAGTGGCGCCAGACGGTGGTCTCGAAGGGCGTCTGGCCGATGAAGGCCAGCCCGCTCGTCTTCTCGATCTGCCGCAGTGAGGTGTCCACCTTGGTGTAGTGGCCCGGCGGGATCGAGCCCCTCCTTGCCTCAAAGGCCGCACAGGCGTTCTGGTAGGAGGCGATGTCGCTCTCCACGCGGGTGATGGCTGCCGGATCGGCGCCAGCCTTGGTCAGGTCGTCGGCGACGACCGCTTTGGCCAGGTCGTCGGCCTGGGCCTTCATGTTGTAGGGCAACAGGCTGCCGTCGTTGAAGTGGCTATAGGCGCGGAAGAGGAACTTCGAGATGTTGGCGATCCACGGCCAGTTGAGCTCGTCCATCTGCATGTACTGCGAGTGGTAGCGGCCGTTGTCGGTAGCCGGCGGCACCGAGCCGATCGAGACGACGGGCACGCCCGCGGCGAAGAAGGTCCAGCCGTCGTTCCAGGTGCTCATCACGGTGCCGACGTGGCTGCCGTAGGTCAGCAGGCCGGCGTTGGCGGCGGCCTGGGCCTTCAGGTACGGCGCGAAATCGGGGCTCGTCAGGCTGAGCGGCACCGAGCCCGAGAAGTAGTCCTCGTTGAAGAAGGCGCGGATCTTGCCGGCCCAGTCGGGATGAGCGTGGGTGATGGCCCACCAGGCCCCGATGCACCAGTCGTTGTAGCAGTTGGTGTAGCCGAACTCCTCGCCGGTCGTGATCATGAAGCGCACGGTGTGCTGCGGACGATAGCCGCTCATCACCATGGCCTTGGCGATCGCCATCAGGTCGGAGACGCAAGCACCGTCGTCTGTGGGCGCCCAGAAGTGGGCGTCGTGGTGGGCGGCCCACAGCACGAAGCTGTTGTCGCAGCTCTTGCCGGGCAGGTCGCCGACGACGTTGTAGCCGGTGCCGCCGTCGGTCGCCATCCGGACGGTCTCGTCGAGCTTCATGGTGACGACCGGACCGACGTCGCCGGTCAGCTGGCTGCGCAGCAGGTCGCCGTCGTGCTGGGAGATGTAGACCGCAGAAGCATCGGAGAGGTCGAACTCGGAGTCGAAGCTCGCCAGCTCGTCAGTCTTGTAGGTCCAATAGGGCGGGGTGGTCGGTCCGAAGGTGAAGATGATCCCGGCCGCACCGCGGTGGGTCGCCTCTTTGGCTGGATCGTTCATCCAGAAGTTGGTCGGGTCGGCGTCAAGCATCACGATCTTGCCCGTTACACGGACGCCTTCTGCCGCCAACGCGTCGAAGGCCGCAGCCGTGCCTTCGTGGGCGTAGACGACCCGACCCGTGATGCCTCGGCAAGGCGTCGGGCGAATGCCGGCGAAGGTTGAGGCCACGAAGGTGCTCGCACCATCGGTGACACTCGCCGACTTGAAGGTGAAGGCGTCGACTGGGACCGGGTCGAGGTGCACGTTTCTCAGGCCGATGGCGCGCATCTCGTCAGCCAGATAGCGGGCCCTGGCGTTGTCGGCCCATGTACCCGCCCAGAAGAACCCCCACTGCGGGTTGGTGCCCGGCATCGAGATCAAGTGGGTATCGACGCCCTGCGGGTAGCCGTGGGCGAAGAGCTGGTCGATGGCCTGATCGAAGGTCGGCTTGGGTGCGGCCTGCGCTGCAAGCGGCAGCAGCAGGAGTACTAGCACCGCGACCGAAAGAAACAGCAGGAGGGACTTCTTCATGATGACCCCCAAAAAGTCGGCGTGAGAGAACAACTCGACGCTGCGTCACGGGCAACCTCCCTCCGTGGCGGCTCAGTCACCCAGGCCAGGGTCTTCGAGGGGTGGGCAGTCCGGCGGCTCACGATGAGGCGCGGACCCACCGACGTTCAGGTCAGGCGGCCGACTCGCTCACTATCCGAACAGTGTGCCGTACAATGTTCGCAACCTAGTGTTGAGGGCTTGTGATGTCAAGAGTTGGAAGACCCAGGATCCATCGCCACCTCAGCCGCGAGGCGATCGCACAGACCGGCCTGGCGCTCATCGACCGCGACGGCCTCGAGGCACTGAGCATCCGCAACCTGGGGAGCGAACTGGGCGTCGGCACGACCACCCTCTACGGCCACGTGCGCACCCGAGATGAGATCGTGAGCGACATCGTCGCCCTGCTGCTCGCTGAGGTCGACACGTCGGAGCGGCCCGGGGAGAGCTGGGACCAGGGCATACGTCGGCTGACGAACTCGGTGCGCGAGATGGCGCTGCGTCACCCGCGAGCCTTCCCGCTCGTCGCCGCCGCGCCGGTCGACGAGCCGCCGGTGCTCAACCACGCACGCAGGGTCGCCAGGGTGCAGATCGCGCAGGGCATGAGCGAGGCGCAGTTCATCGATTCCTGGAAGGTGGTCGATGGCTTCGTCACCGGGTTCCTGCTCATGGAGACGGCAGCGATCGTGCGGTCGCTGTCGAGCGAGGATCTGCCGTACTCGGCGGCGCAGGCCGACCGCTTCCAACACCTCATGACGGAGGTGCACTCCGCCAAGGCATACGAGGCAGCCATTGAGGTGATCATCGCCGGTCTGCAGAAGACGGAATTCGCCGCCGACTCCTAGGGGTCTCGGTATGGCGACGCACAGGTCTCCAAGACCTGTGCAGGCTACTGGTGCTGGGTGCGGTTGGATCGCATCATCGCCGCCACGACGACGATCGCCGCTGCAGCGATGGCAGCTGCCACCTCGAAACCGCGCGAGAAGCCGACTGCCAGGGCATGGTGCGTCACTGCCGCGGGTGGACTGGCGTGGGGCGTCCCTGACGCGACCGATGCCCCAGCTTTGGCGGCCGCCGCAGCCATAACCTTCATCTGCTCGCGGAGGCTTTCTGCGACCGCACTCCAGGCCACCGTGCCCAGGACCGCCAGGCCGATCGAGCCGCCGATCTGGTTGCAGATGTTGAGCAGGCTCGAGGCAAGGCCCGAGTCTTGATCTTGCACGCCGGCCAGCGCCGTCAGGTTGTTGGCCGGGAAGGTCAGCCCAAGTCCGGCCGCCAGGACGAGCATCGGACCGAGGATGTCACCCAGGTAGTCGCCGCCCACTGACAGACGCGACAGCCACAGCATGCCGGCCGCGACCAGCGGGGTTCCCACCAGCAGCAAGGGTCGCGTCCCCACGCGAGCCACCAGGCGCGAGCCGAGTGTCGCCGTCGCGATCAGGGCGACGGCCATCGGCAGGTAGGCGATTCCGGCGCGCAGGGCGCTGTAGCCCCAGACCTCTTGGAGGAAGATGGTCAGGAAGAAGAAGACCCCGAACATGGCGGTGACCACGCACAGCACGACCAGATAGGCCGCGCAGCGGTTGCGCGAGGCAAAGATGCGCAGCGGCATCAAGGGGTGGGTCGATTGGCTCTCGGTCCAGATGAAGCTCGCGATCAGCAGAATCGCCACAGCCAACGTGGCGACTGTGGTCGCATCTCGCCAGTGCGAGACGCCCAGGCTGTCGGTGGCCGCATGTGAGATGCCGTAGACCAGCAGGGCCAGCCCGCCGGCGCCGGTCAACGCTCCGACGAAGTCGAAGCGTCCCTTCAGGCGCCGCGAGGGGGCGAACACTCTCGGCGCAAGCAGCGCGAGCGTGACCCCTATAGGCACGTTGACGAAGAAGATCCAGCGCCAGTTCACGTAGGTGGTGAGCAGCCCCCCGGCGAGGAGTCCGATCGACCCTCCGGCGGCACTGACCGCTGCGTAGACGCCCATCGCCCGGTCACGCGGTCGGCCCTCCGGGAAGGTGGTGGCCAGCAGCGCGAGCGCGGTGGGGGCGATGGCCGCGGCGCCGGCGCCTTGGGCGATGCGGGCCGCGATCAAGGCCCACTGCGAGGTCGCCAGGCCCCCGAGAAGCGACGCACCGGAGAAGACCAGGACGCCGCCCACAAACACCGACCGGCGTCCCAGCAAGTCGCCGAGACGTCCTCCGAGCAGCAGCAGACCCCCGAAGGTGAGGGCGTAGGCGTTGACCACCCATTCGAGGGTGTTGCCCGAGAAGCCCAGGGCGCGCTGTACGTGCGGCAGCGCGACGTTCACGATCGTCACGTCCAAGACGATCATGAGCTGGGCGAGAGCGATGACCGCAAGCGCGAGGCCAGGATGGGCGCTGTGGGGAGCTTCGGAGAAGGACGCGATGACGCCGCGGCTGAGATGTGAGGGCGGCTTGAGCGTGTGTGTGTCGGTCGTCACAGAGCCTCTGGTTCGATGTAGTGTCTTGCAGGATATTCCCCAAAGAAAATATCACGCATGTGGTAAACTGCAACCCAACCGACAGGGCAGGTGCCGTGACAGCCAGCGCAAGCGAGCAACGAGCGGTCCTCATCAGAGGGCTACTGATGGACCTTCTGAAGGTGGAAGCTCGCGTCCTTCCGGCTCTGGAGAAGCGGTTCGAGGCTCGCCTTGGGACCTCACTGGTGGAGCTCGATCTGCTCGGGGCGCTCATGCACGCGCCGGTTGGTCGGCTGAGGATGAGTGAGATCTCCACCGAGTTGACGATCAGCACGACCTCGGTGACGCGTCTTGTAGACGGCTTGGAGGAGCGCGGGCTAGTCGAGAGGGTTCTTTGGCCGGACGACCGCCGGGTCGTCTATGCGTCGCTGACCAATGAGGGTCGGCAGCTCTTGCGCCGTGCGCGCCCTGTCAGCGGTCCCGCCCTGGAGGACTGCTTCGGACGTCACTACGACACGCAAGAGCTAGAGGCGATGCGGGCGCTGCTGGCAAGAGCGTTAGACAGAACATCGACGTGACCGCGCAGGACCGGCAGAAAGGGTGTCTGCCACAGGGCCCGATCTCACCTTTTGACATCGCTTGCGCTAGCTACCTCTATGAGGCGATGACGGACTATGCCAGGTCGCTCGACCGGTTGCGAGAACGCATCGACACAGGTCGCGACCTCGACCTCACCGAGGAGGATCAGAGGCGCGCTCTTCTCAAGTTCTTGAACGACTGGGGCTGCAGGAACCTCGCCAGAGACTGGCATTGGCTTGCCGCACGCGAAGTGGAGCGCTGGTACCGCGCGGCCAGAGAAAGGCTCGACGGCCTCGATGAGTTTCTTGCGTCTGGAAGCGCCAAGGGACGGCGAGATCTGATCGATGTGTTTGACGAGCTCTCCACGCACATCGTCTCAAGAAGGACGTCCAAAGGCGGCGAAGTGAGCGTCTCTTTCGGCCCCACAGCCACTTCCAAGACTCTCTTCGTCCTGCGGCCCAACACGTTTCCCGCATGGGATAGGCCCATACGCAACAAGCTCGGCTATGAAGGCGATGGCGAGTCCTACGCACAGTTCGTCGAGGACATTCACAGCAAGATTGACGAATCGAAGCAGCACTTCGAGCAGGGCGGATTTGCCTTTGCGAGTCTGCCGCAGCAACTCCGCCGGCCCGACCGCTGCACTGTTGTGCAGCTCTTCGCCGAGTACTACTGGGTCACACTGACACGAGGTGTGTCCCTGCGTAGCAGAGACGAGATCGTCCAATGGGCGTCATGGTGACAAGACCTCGTCGCGGGTCAGACGATCTGCGGGAGGCGTGAAGGCCGTGGACACCTGGCCGAAGGATAGGGAGTACAGTGACGCTCGGCACCCGACCCACCCACGGCGGGGCGCTGGAGCAGCATCTTCTGGGCCACAACCGGGGGCGGTGGACGATGATTGTCGCAGTATTCGGGGCCGGCTCGGCTTGGGCCGGGCAGCGCGTCAACTACGATGACGGGGTCTTCACAGTCGAGGGGAGACCGCCGTGCTGATCTCGCTGGCCGGCAGTGCGGCAGAGAGCAGCGTTGAGGGCGACTCAGACCGCGCCCGGGCCAGCTTCGATACTCACTTTCGCACCGCCTGGGCGGCGTCTGCCGCGGGCGGCGGAGATGCCTACCGCGACTTTCTGGCCGCCGCCGACCGTCGGGCCGCCGAGATCTGTGGGCTGCCCTTCTTCTGGGCGGCCGTCCATGGGCTGGCCGCTGCCCTGCTGGCGCGCGGCTGGATCGGTGAGCCCGAGGTGCGCACGCTGCTCAGCACGGCCGCACTGGAAGGCCCGTCCGGCGGTGTCGCGCCCCCCTCGCCGCTGCGCCCGGCCGACGGGCCGCCGCCGCCCGATTCCGTCTAGGGCGCCGCACGCGGCTCGGTGCGAGAGTGGCTCGGCGTCGCGGACCGGTCTTTCGAGACGCGTCTGAGGTTCGGATGGACGCCCGGCATATAGGTTCGGGCTGTGGTTCGCGAGGCGCCTACCGTTGTTGGCGGAGTCTGAGAGCGGCACAGGCCATCAGTCGTGCGCGCATCGGCCTGTCGGGGCCGCCAAGACCCAGCCGATTCGTTCGCGACCGCCCGTCGCCAGAACGTACATGAGTGTCGTGAAGACAGCGACCAGGGGTGTCGTGATCACGGAGAGGACGACCGTCACCACCCCGCCCACGCGACCGGAGATCAGCTCGCCCGCAGCCCCAACTATCCCCAGCGGCAGCAGGCAGAGGTAGCCAAGCAGAAGGGTGCCAAAGACGCGCCAGAAGCCAGCGTGGTCAACCAGCATCCAACTCTGCCACAGGCCGCCAAAGGCGTTCTCACGCACTCGCGTGGGCTCGGCCGTCAGTCAGATATGGGGCGGGGGGCGGCGGTACTCGCCGCCCCCCGCCACGCAATCGGCACTAGACGAGAATGTCCTTGCGCCGGAACTGGTACCAGGCGACCGCCAACAACCCTGCGATGTAGATCGCGAAGGCGATGAGTCCGGTGGTGATCGGGTGCCACACGATCGGCCGGCTGAACAGGTTCTGCCAGGCGTCGGTATGGCTGGTGAACAGGTATGGCTTCAGGAAGTCGAAGTAGCTGAATGCGCCGAGGATGTTCATCACGATCACCACGACCAGCGCGCCGATCGCGGCGGTGAGGCTCGAGTTCGTGAAGGTGGCGAGCGCCAGGGCGAGCGAGAGCACGCAGATGATCCCGACCAGGACATAGAGGAAGGACAACAGGCTCAGCCACAGCCCCTGGCCGGTGCTCACAGTCTGCCCCGTGAGGAGGGCCGGCGCGTGCAGGCCGAAGGCCAGCGCGCCGGCCACGAACGCCCCGGCCGCGACGAGGCCGAGCCCGATCACCATGTAGATGATGGCGATGCTCCACTTGGAGACGATCACGCCGCCGCGGCTGATGGAGTGCATGAGCCAGGTCTTGATGGTGCCCGTCTCGGCCTCGCCGGCGAGCTGGTAGCTGCCCACCATCGAGGCGAGAAGCGGCAGGAGAAAGCCCGAGAGCAGCGTGATCGCCGCGACCGGCATCAGCAGGCCGTTGTGGGTGGCCAGCGTGATCAGGCCGCCGGGGCCGTTGTCGTGGTGATGGTTGTTGCGATTGAGGTACATCGCCAGCGTCATCAGCAGCGGCACCGCGAGCAGTCCGCCCCAACCGACGTAGCTGCGCCTCTGTGCGATGAGCTTGGTGAACTCGCGTCGCAGGAGCCTCATCGCGCACCTCCCGGTGTGCCCGCGGCTCGGCCGCCGGCGACTTCGGAGCTCTCAGTCAGGCTGAGGAAGTAGTCCTCGAGGCCTTGTTCAGTGGCGGGGATGACGGCGTCGATGCCGATCTGCTGGGCGACGAGCTGCCGGACCACTTCGCGGGTCGTGCCGTCGCCCGCCTGGACGATCAGGTACTCCTCGTCAAGCCCGACGTTCTGGGCGCCGATCAGGGCGGCGATGATCTGTCGCGCCTTTGTCTGGTCCGACGTGAGGAGCTTCACCGACGAGTGCTCGGGGTGAAGCTCGCTGACCGGACCTTCGACGACCACGCGTCCCTTGTTGAGGATCACGGCGCGGTTGCAGACCTGTTCGACCTCGTGCAGCAGATGCGAGCTTAAGAAGACCGTCGTGCCGCCGCTGCCGAGCTGGCGCACGAGCTCGCGCACGTCCTTCATGCCCTGCGGGTCGAGACCGCTTGTAGGCTCGTCGAGGATGATCAGCTCGGGGGAGTTGATGAGCGCGTTGGCGATGCCCAGGCGCTGCTTCATGCCGTGCGAGTAGTCGCCGACCTTGGAGTCGGCGCGCTCGCTCAAGCCCACCATGTCGAGCACCTCTGCGATGCGCGCCTCCTCGACATCGCCGTTCAGGCTGCCCATCAGGCGCAGGTTGCGTCGCGCGCTCATGTTGGCGTAGAAGGCCGGCACCTCGACGAAGCCGCCGATGTGGCGCAGCGCCTCGGTCTTGTCGCGCGGCACCTGGTGGTCGAGCACCATCGCGTGCCCGCTCGTCGGGTAGATCAGGCCGACGATCATGCGGATCGTCGTGGTCTTGCCGGCGCCGTTCGGGCCGAGGAAGCCGAACACGTCGCCGCGCCGTACGCTGAGGTTGAGACGATCGACGGCAAGCGTGTCGCCGAACCGCTTGGTCAGGTCGTGCGTGGACAGCACGACCGGTGCGGCGGCCGGCATATCGTCGGGAACGGCGCTGCGCGCCTCTGCGGAAGCCGGAGGCGTTTCGTATCTTCGGTCGTTAGGCATGGTCATGCTCGATGGTCCTCCTCGGTGGGTCGGCCGGAAGGCGCGAGAGGGCAACGATACCCGTTACCGGCGACCTTGAGCTCGCACCTGTGAGCTTTCATTCGTATCTGAGCGCCATGGTCGGCTCGACGGAAGCGGCCTGCACCGCCGGGCCGATGCCGGCCAGGACGCCGACAGTGGCCGCGACGAGGATCGCCAGCGCCACCGTGGCCACCGAGAACACTGGCGACACGCTCAGCGCCGAGCCGCCGACGAAGGCGGCCCCGATGCCAAGACCGAGGCCGAGGATGCCCCCAATGACGCTCGTGACGGTAGCGTAGGCGAGGAACTCCACGACGATGTCGCGTCGCGTCGCGCCGACGGCGCGTCGCACGCCGATCTCGCGCGTGCGTTCGCGCACGGTGACCAGCATGACGTTGGCCACCCCGATGCCTCCGACGATCAGGCTGATGGCGGCGATCGCCGCCATCAGCCTGGTCAACGTCTTGGTGCTCGACGAGACGGCCGAAGCGATGGAGCTGGCGTTGACGACCTGGAAGTCGTTCTGCTCGCTGGCCGTGAGGTTGTGTTGGCTGCGCAGGGTGCTCTCGACGGCCGACTGGAAGGTGGCCACGGCTCCCGGCTCGGCCTGCACGCGCACCTCGGAGATGTCGGGGTGAAATGACACGAGCCGGCCCTCGATCGAGGTGAGCGGAACCAGGATGGACGAGTCGACCGACCCGAAGCCAATGCCGCCCTGGGACGCCAGCACGCCGATCACGCGGAACCGGATGCCGCCGACGTTGATCGTCTGGCCGACTGCGCGCACGGGGGCTAGGCCCAGGTCCTCGGTCGTTGTCGCTCCCAGCACGGCGACCGGCAGGGCTTTGTCCATGTCGAACTGGGTGAAAAAGGTTCCCGCCTCGACGCTGAGACTGTCGATCGAGGCGATGCCCGGGGAGGTCCCCATCACCGACGCCATCGCCTGCGTCGATCCCACTGTCGTGGTCGCGTTGGTGTCCACGCTGTAGACCGTCGTCTTGACACCGGCCGTCTTCTGGATCGCGGCGAGGTCGCTTTGCGTGATCGGCGTCGAGGAGAAGCCGCTCGTGCGCACCGTGACGGTGTCGGTGCCGAAGGCGTTGAAACGGTCGACAACGGCCTGCGTCGAGCCGCTGCCGATCGCCGTGAGGGCGACCACCGCCGCGATGCCGATGACGACGCCAAGGATCGTCAGGGCGGCTCGCAGCGGGTTCGCGCGCAGGCTCGCGAACGCCAGGCGCAGCGACTCGAGGGCGACGATCACTGGCCACCGCCCGGCGGCACGAACCCGCCGCCGCCGGGGAACCCGCCCCCGCCCTGGAACAAGGACGATCCGCCGCTGCGGTTCGATGTGCCGCCGGTGGCGGTCGTGGCGCTGTTCGTGTACTGGCCGGTGACCACGGTCTCGCCAGCGGTCAGCCCGCTGGTGATCTGCGTGTATGAGGAGGTGGCCATCCCGGTCTCGACCTGGCTGTAGATGATCTTGCCGTTCTCGAGCACGCGCACGTACGTGGTGCCAGACGAGCCCGTGACCGCTGTCGTCGGCACAAGGAGCACGTCTTTGCGCTGGGCGAGGACGATCTCAAGCGTCCCGCTCATGCCTGACCGTGCGACCGTTGGCAGCTTGCGTGGCACGATCGTGATCGAGTACTGGGCCGCGCTCGACGACGAGGAGGCCGACGAGGACGACGAGGCAGCTTGGCTTGAGATGAAGCTGACGGTGCCGGTGAAGTTGTCGCTCGTGTAGCCGTCGATCGTCATCTGGGCCTTCTGGCCCACCTTCAGGCTGCCGACGTCGGACTGGCTGACGAGAGCCGTGGCCTCGAGCTGGCGCGGGGCCACCACCGAGGCGAGCTTCGTCCCTCCAGACACGTGGCTGCCGACGCCCACGCTCCACGAGTCGATGACGCTTCCTTCGGGCACCCAGGCGAAGCGACCGATGTCGACAACGCCGGTACGCGTCATCCCGTTGTGGTGCTGCCACTTCTTGTAGGCGGTGGCCGTGGCCGAGGTGTAGTGTCCGTTGATCTCGCCCGTGTAGTAGCCGCGCGTCTTCAGGGCCTTCTGCAAGGCGGCGACGTTGGTCGCCTGCGCGCCCTTGGGCAGGCTCGTCGAAAGGTTCTTCCACAGCGGCGTGCGGCTGACGAAGGCATAGACGTGCTGGCCCGAGACCGTCAGCAGACGTTGCAGGGTGTGGGGCGTCGAGCCCGCAGGAAGCACGATTTGGGTGACGATGCCGGAGACGCTGGCCGACGCCGCGCTGGTCTTGGATGAGGTGGTGGAAGTCGTGGCCGTGGGCCTGCTGGCCCCGGTCGGCGTGGTCGGGGTGGCCGTCCGCGTCGGGATGGCGGTCGGTGTAGGAGTCGGCCGCGGCGTGCGCGTGGGTGTGGGGGTGGGGGTCGGGGTCGGCGTGGGCGTGGGCGTCGGTGTGGGCGTTGCCGTCGGGGTGTCCGTCGGTGAGGGTGAGAGCGAGCCCATCCGTTGTGCGGCGAAGAGCGTCGTGTCGGCCCCGGTCGCGGCGGTGGAGGTCGCCGCCAGCAGGGCCGAAGTGCGCTCGCCGCTGCCGCCGGACGCCACCGGTGCGGCACTCAAGGTAGCGCTGCCCGTGGTCGTGCTCGACGTGGTGCTCGCGCCCGTCGGTGAACTCGTACTACCGGTTTTGGTGCTCGCCGTCGCCGCGCCGAGTGTGATGGTCGTCGTTGCGCTGGCCGAGCTCAGTGTGAAATCGGCCTGGACCGTCTTGGAGATGGTGCCGTTGGCGGCCGTCACCGTGAGGTAATGGACCCCGGAGGAGCTGTCGTGCGTGAGCCAGACTACGCCGCCGGCCACGGCGACGACCACGACCACGAAGATGGTGACGACCCACCAGCGGGCGAGCTTGCGCAGCTTCGGCCTCTTCATGACGGTCCTCCCTCGCCCTGCGTGTCTGGGTCTGGGTCACCCCGGCGACGGGCCGGGCACCCGATCACTGGAAGCCTCCGGATGACGTGCCGTTCGGCGGGGCAGCTGGCTGGCCACCGGGTGGCATGCCTCCGGCTCCGGGCTGGGGCATGCCGCTCCCGCCGGGGCCGGGTGTGACGCCGCGGGGAAACGAGAACGAGCGCATGTAGACGATCGTCTCGCCCTCGCTAAGCCCCGAGGTCACCTCGGACTGGCCGTTTGCCTGCTGGCCCACGACGATGGACCTGGTCGTGGTCTTGCCACCGGAGAGCACCTGGACGGTGGCGGAGCCGCCGCTGCCCTCGATGGCCGCGGTCGGGATCACGAGCACGTTGCTGGCAAGCACCTGGGTCTCGATGAAGGCCGCGCCGCCGGAGCCGTTCTTGACGCCGTCGGGTGTCTTCGAGAGCGAGATGGTTGCCGTGGCGGTGCCGTCGGCGGCCGTCTTGACTGCGGTCACCGTGCCCGAGGCGCCGCGGCCGCCGAACCCCGGTTGCCCAGACTGGCCACCGAAGGGCATCCCGCCTTGGCTCGCCTGCGGGCCCGGGACCATGCTGCCCTGGGGCTGTGGCATGCCGCTCTGGCCGGCCTGCGGGTAGCCGGAACTACTCGCGTTGGGCCGCGGATACGGGGTGCCGTTCATCCCCTTGGGGAACGCCATGACGCTTGCGGTCTGGCCTTTCGCCACGCTTGAGGCGTCGGCTTGTGCGATCGTGGCCACGGCCACCATCTCGCGGCCCGAGACCTTGAAGGTCACGCTGCCCGAGACCGACTGCGTGATGTCGCCGCGTTCCACAGTCGCGACCACGCGGATCGAGCTCGGGGCGCCGCGCTGGCCGCTGCCTGCCGAGCCTGAGGAGCCGCAGGCGGCCAGCGCGCCAGCGGCCACCGCGACCGCCGCGAGCAGCGCGGTGCAGTGGCGGGGGCGGCGCGTCCGCTCCGGGAACAGCCGGGGGAATGGGTTCATGCGTGTGCCTCCGGGGAGTCGTGGTCGATGAATCGTCCGTCCACGAGCAGCAGCCGCCGGTCGGCGTGCTGGGCGACGTCTTCCTCGTGGGTGATCATCACGATGGTGCGGCCCTCGGCATGGAGCCGGTCGAGGATCTCGAGGACCTCGTTGGTGGCCGCCAGGTCCAGGTTGCCGGTGGGTTCGTCGGCGAACAGCACCTCTGGGTCGCCGATGAGCGCGCGGGCGATCGCCACGCGCTGCATCTGCCCCCCCGACAGCTCGCCGGGTTCGTGGCCGGCGCGGTCGGCGAGCCCGACGGCGGCGAGCGCCTCGCCCGCGCGCCGCAGACGCTCGGAGCGTCGCACCCCACGGTAGACGAGTGGCGTGGCGACGTTCTCGAGAGCGGTGGTGCGCGGCAGCAGATTGTGCAGCTGGAAGACGAAGCCGAGAAGGTTGTTGCGCAGGTGTGCCCTGCCGGTGTCGTCGAGGCCGGAGACGTCGTGTCCGCCGAGCAGGTAGCTGCCGCCGTCGGCGCTGTCGAGCAAGCCGAGGACGTTCAGCAGCGTCGACTTCCCCGAACCCGATCGGCCCGTGCAGGCCACCCACTCGCCACGCCGAACCCGCAGGTCCAGGCCCTTGAGCACCGGCACGGCGTACTCACCCTGTCCGTAGGTGCGAACGATGGCCTGTGCGTCGATGACGAACTCAGGGGCGTTCCCCGGTCTTGGCAGGTTCACAGGCTCACCTCGTCTCGCCTTTGGCCGAACCCTCTGCAGGTAGGCCGCGGCGCCAGCATGGCAGCCGCGACTTGGCACGGGTTAAGAGGAGCCTGTGACGAACCTGTGAAGTTGTGCCGCGTGCCCGGCTTCTCGCGCAAGGGCCGGAGGTTCCACAGCTTCGCGCCAGCCTTCTCATATCGTGCTCACAGGCGGGCGCTCTAGACTGACTCAGGCGGCTTCTCGGCTTGCCAGGGAGGGGTCGATGCAAGGGCACATCGAAAGACAGGCGCAAGCGGCGCCCCTGCGGGATGGCGTTCCGATTCTGGTCGTCGACGATGAACCCGCGTTCGCCGACGCTGTGGCGGCGGCGCTGCGCCTTGAGGGCTACACGGTGTCGACCGCCGGTGGGGGGCGTGAAGCACTCGATGCCGTCTACGACTCTGCGCCCGCCCTCATCGTGTTGGACGTGTGCATGCCCGGCATCGACGGCTTCGAGGTGACGCGTCGCATCCGCTACCGGGGACTGGACACGCCGATCCTCCTTCTGTCGTCGCACGCCGACACCGAGGACACGGTCTTCGGACTTGCCCTCGGTGGCGATGACTTCATGACCAAACCCGTCAATCTGGCCGAGCTCGTCGCCCGGGTTCACTCGATTCTGCGGCGGACGAGGCTCTCCCAGGCGGCCGATCGCGGACCACGGGGCCGAGCATAGGGCGCCGACACTACGCGGGTCGCGTCAGTCAGCTGCCAACGCCGCCGCTCGCGTCGCAAAGATGAGGAAGCAGCCGTCCAGCCCGACGGCAGCAAAGACGCGCATGACCCGCTCGTCGCTGCAAACGACGGCAAGCCGCCCTCTGTGCGCACGCTTCGCGGCACACAGCAGCACGCCCAACGCCGTGGAGTCGAGGAGCGAGACGTCGGTGAGGTCCACGATGACCCGTTGGGTGTCCTGGTTGACGGCGTTCAGCAGGAGCGACTTGAACTCCGGCGCGGAATAGGTGTCGAGATCGCCGTACAGGGCGAGCACGACGGCGTCGCCGTCGGGGACGATGATCTCGGCGCGAAAGGACGGTGCACTGGCCACGGACCACCTCGCTTCTGCAAGAAACGGTCTTCGCCGCCTCCGGGGCGAACGACGCTGCACGTTTCTGCGTGGCTCTGCCTATCACCGGCGATTGGGAGGTGGCTGGGACGGTGCTGAGAGGAGGCTGAGAGTCAGCAGCGGACAACGGACCGGCCGACGAATTGCCGACGAGGCGCCTCACCACGCCGCAACACGCCTGAGCACAAACGAGAACCCAACCCGTCTAGACCCTTGGACTGTGCAGCACAATCGCGCACGGCAGGCCATCTGCCAGAATTCGTAGGCGAGGTTTCCTACACCTGGTGTCGCTGGTTCGATTCCAGCCGGGGGCACCACGTTTCCCTGCTCAGGGGCTAGGCCCGCCCAGGCATGGCTTGAAGCGGGTGCCCCCTGTCACTCGGTCCCCCAGCGCAGTAGAGTGAGCGCGTCCGCCGCAGAGCCCACCGCTTGTCCACTGGAGGGATCGCCGTGAAACGTCTGCTCGCAGTCCTCAGCCTCGTCGTTCTCACCACCTGCGTCCTGTGGTGCTTCGCGCCCCTGGCCATGGGCTGGGCGCCCAGCTTCGGCACGCACACGGAGTTCGGCACCGGCTCGGGTCCGTTCGCGATCGCCGCGAGCGACTTTAACAAGGACGGCAAAGCCGACCTGGCGACGGCCGACACCTCCGGCTTCGCCAGCATTCTGCTCGGTCTCGGCGGTGGCGCTTTCGGTGCGAGCACCGACATCGCGGCCGGGGCGGACACCAACTCGGTCGCCGTTGCCGATGTCAACCGCGACGGCAAGCTCGACGTGGTGGTCACCAACGACGACGACAGCACCGTCAGCGTGCTGCTCGGCGACGGCAGCGGCGGCTTTGCCAAGACGGCGACCGACCCGGCAACCGGGACCAATCCCGAGTCGGTCGCGATCCGCGACTTCAACGGCGACGGCAAGGTGGACCTGGCGGTCGCCAACTGGGACGACACCGTCACTATCCTGCTGGGCAACGGCAAGGGCGGCTTCACCAAGACCGCGACCGCCTACCCCACCGGATCAGGCCCCCAGTCGCTAGCCGTGGCCGACCTCAACGGCGACGGCAAGACGGACCTGGCTGTCGCGAACAGCTCAGACGACACGGTCAGCATCCTGCGCGCCAAGGGCGACGGCACGTTGCGCGCCAAGGTCGACTTCCCGACCGGCCACACGCCGTACACCGTCGCGGTCGGTGACTTCAACAGGGACGGCAGGACCGACCTGGCGACAGCCGACTATGGCGCGGGGACCGTCAGCGTGCTGCTCAACACCACGAAGAACGGTGTGCTGTCGTTCGCCGCGGCGGTCCCGCTCACCGCCGGCACGCATCCCTGGTCGGTCGCCGTCGCGGACGTCACCTCCGATGGCAGGCCCGACCTGGCCGCGACGGATTACGGTACCGACACTGTGAGCGTGTTCGAGAACACCGGCGGCGCGCAGCTGTTCGGCGCCGCTACTCCCATCGCCACGGGCGTGGGCCCCACATCAATCGTCGCCGGCGACTTCGACAAGAACGGCAAGACCGACCTGGCAACCTCGGACTGGGGAGGCGACGCTGTCAGCGTCATGCTCAACACCCTCGTCGTGAAGCCGGTGATCGGCTCGCTCAAGCCCACGAGCGGCAAGGTCGGAGTGACAATGACGATCACAGGCAAGGGCTTCTGGGACCGTCGCGGCACGTCCAAGGTGTACGTCGGCGGCAAGGCGGTCACGAAGTACGTCTCGTGGTCGGCCACGAAGATCAAGGTCAGGGTGCCGAACCTCGCCGCAGGTAAGAAGTCGGTCACCGTCAGGACCGCCGGCGGCAAGAGCAACGCCAAGACATTCAAGGTGCTCTGAGAGAGTCGATGGGGGGGGTGCGGCCGCAGAGCCGCACCCTGCGCCGCCCCACAGCAAGGATCTGGCGTGGAGCCGGCAGTCTTGCTGGCACATTGCCGACAAGACGCATGCGTCAGCTTTCGATCAGCGCCTTGGCCAGCGTGAACTCTTCGTCTGTCGAGCTCAGGACTCCTCGACGCGCAGGCGCCTCCGCCGGCGCCAGATCAGCAGGACAGCAGCAGCGGCAACGAGGACGATCACCACGACCACCGCCAGCGTCTCAGTGGCTGACGAGGCATGGCCGCCGCTCTGCGTGGCCATCGGTCGGAGATTCAAGTAGGTGTCGTTGCCGACGCCGGTGTAGAAGGCGGGGCCCCGTCCCTTCTGCGTCTGCGTCCACCCCTCGAACCGGTCGGTGCTGTACGCCTCCAGCTGATCGGGATAGACGAGCACGAGCCACGGCGTCTGCTCGTACATGACCTGCTGCATCCGCCAGATCACATCCCTGCGCGCCAGCGGATCGAGGGTGGTGAGCTCTTCTACGTTCAGTCGGTCGTACTCGGCGTTCACCCAGCCCGGTTCGTTCGAATTGCCGAGACCGCTCGCGGTCATGCTGGTCAGCGTCTGTCCGGGGTCGGCGAAGCCGATCCAGGTCCACACGTAGAGGTCGAAGTCGGGAGCGAGCTCGCCTCCGTGGATGTTGTAGATGTGTGACTCGAGCGCACCGGTGTCCATCACCGAGTACGTGATCTTGAGCCCGAGCTGTGTGAGCCACCCGGCTATCAGCTTGGCCGTCGTCTGCTCCTCCGCGCTATCGGCGGGAGCCCAGAGCCGCAGCGTGATGGGCTTGCCCTTGAACACTCGCCAGCCTCCCGGACCTCTGGGGTAGCCGGCCTCGTCGAGCAACTGGCCGGCCTTGGCGAGATCGAACGTGTGAAGCGTGCCGGCCGGCGGCTGCCAGTGATAATCGGGGTTCACCCACTCGTTGGGTGGCAGGATCGTCGTGCCCGGGCTCGCATATCCCTGGTAGGCGATGTCGCACAGGCGCTGGCGATCGACGGCGTAGTTGAGGGCGTAGCGGAAACGCCAGTCAAGGAGCACGGGATTGCCGGACGAGTTCCCCGTGTAACAGTTCATGCTCAGGTAGTCCCAGGTGAAGAAGTTGTAGGCGATCGCCTTGATGCCGTTCGCCGACGGGAGGTGCCTGAACGCGGCCTTCGGGATGCCCCAAGCCGCGTCGACGGCCCCGTTCTTGAGATCACTGACCAGTGTGTCGGCGTTCTGGTAGGTCTCGAAGATGATCCCATCGATGGCCGGTGTCCTGCCCCAGTAGCTCGGGTTTCGGACCAACCGCACGTACTCTCCCGGGCGGGAGGCGACGGTCTCGAAGGGCCCGCTGCCGATGATCGGCGGGCTGTTCGCGAAGCTCGTCTCGGCGGCCTCGGGCGTCATGCGTCCCCAGATCTGCCGCGGCAGGATCGGCAGGAAGACATACTCCATGTCGGCCTTCGGCCGCGAGCAGGAGATCTGCACGGTCGTCGCGTCGAGAGCCTTCGCTCCCGTGATGGGATCCAGCGCCGGGCCGAAGTTGGAGCCGCTGGCCTTGAGCGCGTAGTTGTAGGTCCAGGCCACATCGGCGGCCGTCAGAGGCCGGCCGTCCTGCCACTTCACGTTTGGGCGGATGTGGATCGTCCAGACCTTGCCGTCGGGCGAGATGCCGCCGTTCTGCTTGGTGGGGAACTCCGAGGCGAGGTCCAGCTCGGGTTCGCCGTCCGGGCCGGTCAGGAAGAGGAAGTCGTAGTTCAGGCACCAGACTTCGTAGCACACCTGCTGGATACCGATGAACGGGTTCAGGTTGTCGGGCTCCTCCGTCGTCCCGACCTTGAGAATGACCTTCTGCGGCGTCGCCGGCGGGCTGCTGCTTGCGAGGGCCTCGGCCACGCTCCAGGCGATACACACAGCCAGCAAAGCGAGGCCGATGCCCACGAGCCCCCTGAAGACCCTATGAGTGGTTGTCATCCGGGCCCACCTCGTGTCGCGACGGCGGTCCGGGTCACCGCTACGTCGCGGAGTCCTCATGCCCTGGCGAGCGGTCACTCCGCCCGCGGTGGCCCTTGCCCGCCTGAGGCGACTGTCTCAAACGGCCATCTTGTAGTCGCACGCGGTCAATGTCTCGCATCCAGAGTCGGTGATGAGGACCACGTCTTCGAGGCGCACCGCCCCCCAGCCGACCCGATAGAGCTCCGGCTCCAAGGTGATGACGTCGCCGGGCTCGAGGAGCTGGTGGTTGTAGGGCTCGATGCCAGTGGTGAGCTCGTGCAGCTCGAGGCCCAACCCGTGGCCGGCGTAGGGTGCCCCGCTGGGAGTCAGCGCCGGATCACCGGCGGTCGGATGACAAGTCGACGGGTAGCCTCGTTCCCGGTAGAGGTCGCAGATGCGGTCGTAGACGTCGCTGCCGCGCACGCCAGGACCCACCATGCCGCGAGCCAACTCCAGCGCCGCGCGAACGGCCTCATGCACGCGCAGAAGCTCGTCGGGCACGGGCCCCGCGCAGAAGACTCGAGTCATGTCGGCGTGGTAGCGCGACTCCGTGTCGCGCGGGAACAGATCGCAGACGATGGGCACGCTGGCCCGCAGGGGCCCTTCGCCGGTCTCGAACCCGGTGCCCTGAGGCCCGGCTGCGATGATCGGGATCTCCCCTTCGCAGCGGGCCTCGGCCCAGTGGGAGCGGACCTGGTCCTGGAGCGCCTCCGACGTCAGCGTGGCGCCATCGGGGGTGACGAGGGTGCCGTCCGGGGCCGGCTCGCACGTGGCCAGCCGGGCGCGAATACCCTCCATCGAGCTTGCCGTGACGCGCAGCGCTCGGCGAATCGCCTCGACTTCGTCGGGCCGCTTGTGGCGCCGGCGACGAGCGATCACGTCGGCGTCGACCTGCACCTCGACGCCGTTCGTCCGCAGGTACTCGGCAGACTCGCTCGGAAACCACCCGGGGACGACCACGCGGCCAAGACCGGCGCGGCGAACCGCGGCGAGCATGAGTCTGAGGTTCGACTCCTCCACCGGCCCGCGCCCGAGCGCGTCCTCGAACCAGCCGAACTCGCTGTCGCTCCAGACCTCATCGGCCCTCGACAGCTCGCGAGCGCGATCAACGTCGGATTCGAACACCACGAGCGTGACGCGGCCGTCCACTTCGAGACAGATGAAGGGGTCGTGGAGGAGGAAGCCGCTCGCGTAGTACGCGTCGGCGCAGTCCATCGACCCGCCGAACAGCAGAATCCCCTCGCGCACGTCTCACCCCCCTGTTGCCGGGCCGACCTCGTCCATCGGTCCTCCTTTTATTCTACATCCGTCGCAGGCGATGAAGGGCATGTGAGGCTGTCACAGGAGTACGGGGACCGAGGTGAGGCGTCTCGTCGGCAATGCGACGGCAGGTTGGATCTACCGTCTGCCAGCGCGGTACCGACGTCATGATCGCCGGCCGCGGGCAGGTCTTCCCTCCGGGCGAGGGATAGGAAGAAGGAAGAGCCTCCGGCTAGCGCCCCGCGCAGAGTCGTCCCTCGCCGCCCGCTAGCTCACCGCTGTGATCTTGGCCGAGGGCCGCTCGGCGGCCTCGGGCCCAAGTCCGGCTAGGTCGCCGATCACGTTGACCAGCTGGGTGTCGGCCGGCCGCGTTGGGTGGAGCGGGTCTATAGGACGCTCAGTCGCTGATCGCGCCCTGGATCTCGGCGACAGTCGTCTTGCTCGGTAGGGCGCTCGACAGCGTCACGACCATGACGGTCGGTCCATAGGAACTCGCCGCGCCAAACGCGGCTCTGGCCGCTGCGAAGACCGATTCTTCGTCTCCCGGGGCGAAGCTGCTCAGCTGACCCACCGTGATATCGACGCCTGCGTTGGCCGCAGCTAGCACGGCGGCCTGGATCGCCTCGTGCAGGTGGGGCTGGCGCAGGGGGTAGACCGAGAACTGCAGACCGATCTGCGCCGCCTCCGTTCCTTCAGCTTCGGGCATCGCGTGCCTCCTTGTGTGCTCAGCGGGCGCGGGCCCTTGCCATCGCGGCGTCTGGACGTCGGCAAAGGCTCGCGACTTCGCCTTTCGTGGCAGTGTCTACAAGGTTACCCGGCCTGGAGGGCGCCACATGGCCTGCAACGTTGGGTCGGCAGCGCGTCGGCGACGGCCCGTGCAGGCAGGAAGGAGGGCCGACAGGTCGGCACGTCGGCTTCCGTCGGCACCCACGCGGGGCCGCCGCAGGTCTCAATCGACGCTCCGGTCGGCTCATCGTCGGCTGAGCTTCACGCCTGCCGCGTGTTTCCTAAGCCTGGTGTCCCTGGTTCGATTCCAGCCGGGGGAAGCCTATTCAGGGATAGGCCGGCCCGGGGCGGGTACAACGAGCAGGTGTGGGAGATGCATGCGGCGGCCGTGCGAAGCCCGAGCCGACGCCGGACGGGAAAGGAGCCACCATGCCGGTCTATGAGTATCGCTGCCGGAAGTGCGGGACGCGCTTCGAGGTCAACGCTCACCTCGACGAGCGCGACAAGCTCGCCGTCTGTCCCAAGTGCCACGACAAGGAAGTCGAGCTTGTGATCAGCTCGTTTACCTGCGCACCGCCGCCCAAGTACTAGGAACCGAGGGCCCCACCACGATGCTCATCGCCTGGCAGCCACGTGCGATTCTCACGGCAGGCTCGGTGTCGGGGAAGAGGCTTCGGCGGTACAGCTTCCGGGTCATCCGCCGCCACATGAGCCTGCATCTCGCATAGTGAACACCAGGCCCGCGATCAGCGCGGCCGCCTCTTCCTGCATGGCCAGGATGGCGAGCCAGTAGACAAAGGAGAGGTCGATGAGAACACAAGTGGGTCTCTGGATTGACCATAGGAAGGCCATTGTCGTGGCTGTTACGGAGAAGGGTGAAGAGATGGGGCTGGTAATATCCAAGTCGGAACGACAGCTTCGCCGGTCTGGTGATTCACCTCTTAGTGGCCCCTATGAATCACAGCAAGTACCGGCAAAGCGACAGCCGCCAGAAGACGTTTGCGGGACATCTCAACATTTACTACGAGGCGGTAATCGCGGCTATTCGTGATGCAGAGTCAATTCTGATATTCGGTCCCGGTGAGGCAAAGGGCGAACTGAAAGACCGTCTTGAAAGAAACAACCTCGGTGGACGCATCGTCGGCATTGAGACAGCTGACAAGATGACGGATCGGCAGATTGCGGCGAGAGTTCGACAGTGCTTTCCACAATAACGTCCCGACTTCCCCCCCAGTGGGGGCCGAATTGCCGACGCAATCCAGCCGCGCGATCAGCGCCGCCGCCTCTTCGTGCATCGCCGGGATGGCGTGTGAGTAGGTGTCGAGGGTGATCGCGACGGTGTGCACCAGCGACCACAGCGTCATCCTTGCCACCACCGACGGGCCGCCGCCCGGAAGGCCCGGACGCCGGGCACGAATGTGGAGCTCAACAGCGCACGGGCCAGGACCGTGCGAGGACTACTCCGGCTGGAACAGAGCCAGTGTATTGCCGTCCGGGTCCTTGAACCACGCCGACTTGCCGATGCCGGGACTGGTCAACACGTGATCGATCATCTTCAGGTCACCGAACTCGACCACGTCGAACTCGACCCCTCTGTCCACCAACTCCTGCACGTCGGCGGCGATGTCCGTTGACCAGAAGCGGACTTGGGTGTGGTCGGCCTTGTTGGGTGTTGGGCGACCGTACAGGAGCAGGGTCGTACCGTCTCCGCAATCGAACACCAGGTGGTTCTTGATCGTCGCGATCGAGAGCCTCAGTCCGACCTTGTGCTCGTAGAAGTCCTGGCTCTTCTCCAGATCGGTAGAGCACATCACGGCTGACACTCTGTCGTTCGGTACCACGACTGCCTCCTCGGGTCGGGAACGGTGGGCGAACACCAGGTCGGCGATCAGCTGTGTCGACCCTTCCTGCACCGCCGCGGTGGCGTGCTCGCCGCGCCGGCTCGGTCCTACGCCGACAGCTCAGGGATGCGCCGAGTCAGCTCCGTCCAGTCGTCGCCGATCGCTTGCCGGATGAGCTGCTTGACGCCCGCGAACGCTTCGGGCGGCAACACCATCTGCTGGATGCGGGTCATGTTCTCGCGGTCGTCGTCGCCCAGCAAGGGGTACATCCAAAGGATGAAGTCTGGCTGGCGCTCCGGGGGTATCTCTGCGGCCATGATACCGACCGCCTTGCCCTGGTCGGGTACCGAGACGCGCTCCCCGAAGATGCGGTACAGGTGCGTGTCCTCCTTGAACAGATGGATGTCGAGGTGGAACTTGAAGGCGGCGGTGGCTCGGGCAGTCGCCAGGGCGTCGTCCGCGGCGACCGCAGCGTTCAAGGCATCGAACGCTGCATCGAGGCCGCGGTGGTCCTTCTCGTAGGCCTCGGAGACCAATGGCGCGACCGCGTCAAGGACGGGAAAGACGGCGATCTCCTCCCCGTGGGCGTGCACCACCAGTATCTCGTTGAAGAAGCGGAAGCGCTCCAGAGCCGCCTCGAGTCCCGGTGTGCCGCGTGCGGCGCCGAGCGCCGCGGCGTCGATGCCGTCCATGTCCTTTCGGAACGCGTTGTGGATGGCCGTTATCGCATCGATCGGACCCGCCATGGTCGCCCCCCATTTCCGCCCATATGTGCCCGGCGCGCAGGGTTGGAGACCAATCCGTTCGTCTCCAGCCCGTCCTGAGGCAGAGCCTGGTCATGCCCAAGGCGCCTACGACTCACGCCGTTGTCGCGCTAGGGGAATGCCCAGTCTGCACAATCAGGGAAGACTTCGCACGATACGCACGGAGCGACACTGAGACTCGGACCGATATCGTGGACGGGACACGGAGCATTGTAGTGACCAGACCGATTCTTGCCTTGACCGCTTTGGCTTTCGCCTGCCCTCGGGGCGGCTGGGCTTTGGCCGGCTTAGTCACTAGTCCAGGAGAAGCCCCCGCAAAACGGGCGCGCCGGCCTCGTGGTGAGCGGCTGGTGCGCGCCAAGGGCAAGGTCAAGGCGGCCGACAGGACGAGCTGCACGAAGTGATCGAGACGGTGGCGTGCCCGAGCCGCTCCGAGACGATCACCCAAGGTCGTCTCGGATTCAACCTTGTCGGCTTGGTGATCGTGGCGATCGCTGTGGTCGGCAGGTGCTCCCGGCAGAGCACAGACGTTGCGGAGTCAGAGGTTGCGGCATCCGCGGACCGAGACCGGATAGCTGCTTGAGGCTGCAGCGCATCGGGCGACACGGCCTGTTGGACAGGTCGCGAATCAGGGCATCTTCAGCGAACAGGGCACACTCCAGGTGCCCGCTACGAGGGGGAGGCCTCAGATGAGCGAGTCTGCGAACCGCGCGACGGTCGAGGCGCTCGTCGCCGCGCTGAACGCGAGCGACCTTGAGGCGCTCGACAGCGTGTTCATCGACGACATCGTGATGGAATGGCCGCAGTCGGGCGAGCGCATCGTCGGAGGGCAGAATCGCCGCGAGATCTACAGCCGCTTCCCGTCTCTGCCGCACGTCACGCCGCGACGCGTGACAGGGAGCGATGACCTCTGGGTGGTCGAGGCGAGCCTCGACTACGGAGACGGCGATCCCTTCCAGTGTGTCTTCATCTTCGAGATGCGCGACGGGCTCATCGCCAAGGAGACGGGCTACTGGTCGAAGGCGTTCCCCGCTCCGGACTGGCGGGCGCCCTGGGTGGAGCGTCTCTAGCGGCTGGCGCGGTATGATGAGTCTACGGTCTTGCGATCGACGTCTTTCCCATGCAGCATATCGACTGGCAAGCGCATCGTTACTTCGAAAGGGACATGAATGCCTCAGAGTAAATCCAAGCCACGGTCGCCGAAGAAGGGTCGGCCCATCGACCCGGCCCGGCGTCGCTACTGTTACTTCTGCAAGGAGAAGGTCGACCAGGTCGACTACAAGGATCTGACGGCTCTTCGCCGCTTCGTGAGCGAGCGGGGCAAGATCAAGACACGCCGTGTCAGCGGCGCCTGCCGGCGCCACCAGCGTCAGGTCGCCGTGGCCATCAAGAGGGCCCGCGAGATGGCGCTGCTGCCCTACACGGCCTCCCCCGCCGGCGGGGACGATGCGCACGGCGGGCGGCGGCGTCGGGGCTGACGCTTGGGCCCGGGGAGTCTCGCTTCCAGGGAGGGCGCGTGAAGCTTGAGGATCTGCTCGGCAAGCACGTCCGCTACGAGGGCGAAGAAGGGTACGTCGTGGAGGGGCACTCCGGCGAGCAGGCATCGGTCGTGGTGAGCATCCGCGGCGTGAGCGCCGCGCCGGGCCGCAACGTGACCGTGCCGGAGTCCCAGTGGGGGGAGATCGAGCTCCTCCGCTAGGCGCCGGGCTTGCCCCGAGCACCGATCGTCAGAGTCCCGCCAGCTCCTTGAACCTCTCGACGCTGGGGATCGTGATCCCCAGCGTCTCGGCGATGCGGAACTTGGCCATCATCGCGTTGGGCTCTCCGGGGTGCAGGTTGGAGTGGTCGAGGATCCTTCCCAGACCCTTCTCTCCCCTGATCTGTTCCATGGCGTAGGAATCGGCGAGATCGCGCTCCGTACAGCCGAGCCTGTCGGCGACGTAGCGCTTGGCCTCCGTGAGGCGCATGCCCCGGGACATCTGCATCCGCGCTACCAGGTCTCCGGCAGTGCGGATCCCGCCCATGCCCGCGGCGAGCGCGTGGGTGACGTCCATCCCCCTGGAGTCACCCGAGCCCACCTACAACCCGTCGCAGCGCAGGATCTCGACGTGCGCCTTGGCGGCTCGCGACGCGGCGTCTTCGGGCGGATAGCCGTTGATGGGCACGCCGCAGACGCCTTCACCGACGTTCGGGTGCACGGGGATGCGAGCTACGTCCATGCAGGGCTTGATGACCGTGAGTGAGTAGGCGGTGTTCCAGGCGCACGACCTGCCGGTGTTGATGTTGACGGCCGGGCCGAAAAGCGTGACGCCGGCGTCCTGGCACACCTCGAGCTGGCCTTGCGGCCAGAGGCCGGCCAAACGGCGGCCGTCCCACTCGAGCTCGCCGTGCACGCCGATCACGAACTCACCCGCCATGCCGACCTCGATGCCGGCGGTCGGGTAGTTCTCGCGCAGGTGCCGCACGGCGCGCAAGGTACTGAGGAAGTCGCCGTCGCCGGCGCCGCCGGTGGTGTCGAAGTCCATGCCGTCGGCGCCGGCGTCCAGCATGCCCTCGCCGACGAAGATGAAGTCCTTCGTGGCGTAGTCCATGGCTTCGACGATCGCAGCCCGCGCGCCGGCGATCTCGCCGCGCGGCAGCAGCTCGAACCAGTTCTCGCAGGGACCGTCGGGCCGCGAGTAGAAGGCCAGGTTGGGCTGCGCCCCGTACTGGATGGGCGCCGTGAGCATCTGCTGCGCGTTCTGCATCGTCTGCTGCTGGTGCGGCAGGATCGTCTTGATGGCCTTGTACGAGTACTCGATGTGCCAGAGCTCGAGGATGTCCTGCCCCAGGCGCTGCTCGCTCTCGAGCAGGTCGAGGATGTCTGTGCCGGTCATCTTGGAGCCGCCGCCGTCGCACGAGAGCACGACCTGGTCGCCGATGTCGACGGCGGTGAAGCAGGCCGTGGAGGCGTAGATCTCAAGCAGGTGGTCTTGCTCATCCTGGGTGAGCGGGTCCACCTTCGCCTTGCGCGCGGCGAGCTGCGTCGCATCTTCGATGTCGCCGCGCAGCTCGCCGCGCGTCATCTCGGTCAGCGATCCGTCTCCCATGCGGGTGGCGATCTTCGTGTCCATCAGCGTCCTCCCAGTTCCCGGTCGGCGTCGTCGACGATGCCGCGGATCTGAGCCTGCGCATCGTCCGGCAGAGGCATGGGTGCATGGTCCTCGAGGATCTCGCGCGCCTGGGTCAGCGCCCGGGTGCGCGCGTCGGGCGAGCCGTCGGCCTCCCAGTCCTCGCGCACGCGACGGTCGATGATCCGCGGCTGCGACTGCTCGCGCATGTGCGCGTAGGTGCTCGGCAGCGAGAGGAAGTCGCCAAACGATCCCACGGCGCGTATGTCGTCGACGAGCAGCGTGTCGTCGTTGACGGGGATGCCGGCGACGACATGCTTGACCAGGCGCGCGATCTCGTTGTCGAGCACGAGCTGCGCGTAGTCGATGGTGACGCCCGATTCGATCATCCCCGCCCCGAAGATCAGGTTGGCGCCTGCCAACGCTGGGAGGACGGCAGTCAGGGTCTTCTCGTGACCGGACTGGGCGTCACACAGCTTGCTGTCGCCCTACGCACCGCTGACGTAGCTGGGCAGGCGGTACTGGCGCGCGAGCTGCGCGACGCCGGCGCTGATCAGCGCCATCTCCGGCGAGCCGACCGCGGCGGCGGCGAAGCGCAGGTCCATCGCCGTCGTGGAGCTGCCGTAGACGACTCTCGTGCCCGGCTCGGTGAGCTGGGCCAGGGTGATCCCGGCCAGCACCTCGGCGTTGTGGGTCACGAGCGTCCCGGCCAGCGTGACCGGCGCCGAGCCGCCGGCCATCGCCATCGACAGGACCTCGACCGGCATGCCGAGGCGCGCCGACTCGATGACGATCTCGCAGAACTCACGCGGCAGCTTCAGGGGGCTGACCGGGCAGGTGCCCAGCATCAGGATCGGGCGGCGGCGGAGCTCGTCGATGCCGCCGACCGCCGCCGCCGCCATCTCCACGTACTTCCTCACCGCGTAGCCGTCTTGCGGGCCCGTGCAGGCAGGCTTGGTGCAGTTGAACAGCGTGGCCTCGTAGTTGTGGATCGTGGCCGTCTCGGGCGGCGCGTCGCTGCAGCCCAGGGCGACCTCGAAGCAGTCGATGTCGGAAAGCGCGTCGACGAGCCGGGCGGTGTCGGCGAGGTCCTGCTTGACCGACGCGCGCAGCTCGCCGCTGCGCGCGTCGACGACCAACAGGCCCTCGCCGAAGTTGGCGAACCCGACGCGGTTCGACTCCAGCAGGATGTCGTTGGCCGGGTCGCGGCCGCACAGGGTCCAGCTCGGGGGCGCGGCCGCGATCGCCTCTTCGACGACCAGTGGCGGGATGCGCACCATGTTCGTCTCGCGGTCGACCAGACAGCCGCCGTCGGCGAACACGTCGAGCGCCTCGTCGAGCTCGACCCAGACGCCGCTGCCCTCCAGGACCTCCAGTGTGGCGAGGTGGATGTCATCGATCTCGTCGGGCGTGAAGACCGTGAGGCTCAGGCCGCCGTTGCGCCGGCGGCCGGCGTGCGCTGCGCGTTTCATCGGTGCCTCCCCTTGCTGTCGACACACTGCGTCGCGGCGAGCCTTGCTCTCACGCGGCCGATCCACCCCTATCGTATCCGCTCGCCGGTCACCTGCGCAGAGCCGAGCCGCGCCCGCCGCTAGCTGTTGTGATTGCCTAGACCCTCTTACTGCAGTACGTTCGTCGAAGCCATTCTTGGCTCCCGCCCTTGCTGGCGGGAGAGGGTGCCCGAAAGGAGCAGGCCGTGGGTCGAGCCCACGCGGACTAGAGGGAGTGGGGCAGATGAGTTGGAGTAGCCGCTGGTCACGCACGTTCTTGCTTCTGCTGGCGATCGCGGTCGTCGCGGCCGCGGTTGTCGCGGCCTCTCGATCCGTGGCGCAGGCGAAACCGGAGTCGCAGCCGAAGCAGGCGGCCCTGACGCCAAGGCAGATGGCCAAGGCCATGATGTCGACCGGGAGCCACCGGGTCGGCGAACTCGTGTATCACGGGCACGTCACCCCCGCGCAGCGCGAGGAGGCAGCAAAGCGATCGGCCGCCCGCGCGGCGAGCAGTCAGGTGCCGTCGACGTCTCCGGCGGTGCCGGTGACCTCGTCGGTCCCCGACTACTGGGGGCCGTATCCGAACTGGGCGTTCAGTCCGCGCGGACTGCGCAAGTTCGTCGACCCCTTGCCCGACCTCCCCGTGGCCAAGCCCGACACGGCTACCTTCCCTGGGAGCGACTACTATGAGCTCGCCGTCGTGCAGTTCACCGAGAAGCTGCACAAGGACCTCGCCAATCCCACGACGCTGCGCGGCTACGTTCAACTGGAGACGTCGGTCAATACCGCCACAAGCGCCCACGTGGCGCTCCACTACCCAGACGGCAGCCCGATCCTGGACGCCGACGGTGGCCAGGTCTACGCCTACGCCGCGCCGACCTACCTCGGGCCGATGATCGTCGCCGAGCACGGCAGGCCGGTCCGTCTCCGGCTCACCAACTACCTTCCGACCGGTACCGACGGCAATCTCTTCCTGCCGGTGGACACCACCATGATGGGCGCGGGCATGGGTCCGGAGGGAGACGCTGCCGGCGACTATTCGCAGAACCGCACGGTACTGCACCTGCACGGCGGCGACACCGTGTGGATCAGCGACGGCACGCCCAACCAGTGGATCACGCCGTCCGGCGAGACGAGCGTGTACAAGAAGGGCGTGAGCGTCGTGAACGTGCCCGACATGATGTTCGACCCGGCTACGCACCAGGCGCTCGGCCTGGAGGGCACGGTGTCCGGCACATCCGACCCGGGTCCGGGCTCCCAGACCTACTACTACACCAACAACGAGAGCGCCCGGCTTCTGTGGTTCCACGACCACGCCCTGGGCATCACGCGGCTCAATGTGTACGCGGGTATGGCCGGCGCTTACCTCCTGCAGGACGCCGCCGAGAAGGGGCTGGTCGACAAGGGTGTCTCGGCCGGCGGCCTGCCCGCCGACCAGATCCCGATGATCATCCAGGACAAGACCTTCCTGCCCAAAGCCTCCGACATCGCGGCACAGGACCCCACCTGGACGTACCTGCCCGGCCTGCCGCAGACCGAGGGCAGCCTCTGGTTCCCGCACGTCTACATGCCCAACCAGGACCCGTACGTGGACTCCGGCGCCGCCGACAAGGGCCGCTGGGACTACGGCCCCTGGTTCTGGCCGGTCTTCGGTACTGCCGCCGGGCTCAAGCACGATGTGATCCCGAACATCTATGCCGCGAACGGTGAGCCGGCGTTCTCACCCGGCACGCCCAATCCGACGATCGTGCCCGAGGCATTCATGGACACCATGCTTGTCAACGGCAAGGCCTACCCGTACAAGAAGGTGTCCCCCAAGCCTTACAGGCTGCGCATCCTCAACGCCAGCAACGACCGCTACCTCGACCTGCAGCTGTACACGTCGGCGGATGGCGGCGGCGGCGGGGCCAAGGCCAAGGCCAAAGTGGCCGCGACCGGCACGATCAAGAGCGTGACGCTGATCGGTGGAGGGCACGGCTACACCAAGGCGCCGGGGGTCTGGATCTCACCGTCCGACGGGAACGGCGGCGGCGCGATGGTCGTGGCCCATCTCGTCAGCGGCCACGGCCCTCGCCGGATCAAGTCACTCAGCCTCGCCGCGCGCGGCAGCGGCTTCACGCCGGGCACCTCGCCCAAGGTGACGATCGGCTCGAGCAAAGAGGTCAGGATGCTGCGGGCAGTCCCGAGAACGTCGCGTCCGGAGAATTGGCCGGACGACGCCCGGGCGGGCGGCGTCCCCGACCCGGCCGCCCGCGGCCCGCATTTCATCCAGGTCGGCACCGAGGGCGGCTTCCTGCCGGCCCCGGTGAACCTGCCCAACCAGCCCATCACCTACAACTACAATCGCCGGGACATCGTCGTCCTCAACGTCGACAAGAAGACGCTGTTCCTGGGGCCGGCGGAGAGGGCCGACGTGGTCGTCGACTTCTCGAAGTACGCCGGCAAGACGGTCGTCCTGTACAACGACGCCCCGGCGCCCGTGCCGGCGTTCGATCCGCGCAACGACTACTACACGGGCGACCCGGACCAGCGGGACACAGGCGGCACGCGGTCCACGCGGCCCGGCTACGGCCCCAACACGCGCACCGTCATGGTGTTCAAGGTCGCGGCCACCCGTCCTCATCCCCTGCCGAGCTCGTACATGTCCAAGCTGAGGACGAATCTCGCTGCCGCCTACACGGCAACGCAGCCCAAGCCGATCGTCCCCGAAACCGCCTATCCCGCTCCGTACAAGGGCGCCAAGGACACATACTCGAGGATCCAGGACAACTACCTGACCTTCACCCCGATCGGAGCGGCCGACGCCATCAACAGCGTCACGGTGACCGACGGTGGGTCGGGCTACGTGACCATTCCGAACGTCACCATCTCGGCTCCGGCCACCGGCACGCAGGCCACGGCGACCGCGGTCCTCACCGGCGACAAGGTGACGGCGATCCAGATCACCGACGGCGGCTCCGGCTACTCCGGCACCCCGCCGGCGGCCGTGACCATCGACCCGCCGCCCTCGGGCACAACGGCGACCGCGGTCGCCAGCCTGGACTTGGTGAAGTACATGGAGCCGAAGGCGATCCAGGAGCTCTTCGAGATGAACTACGGCCGCATGAACGCCACCCTCGGCGTCGAGCTGCCGTTCACGAACTCGACCGTCCAGACGACCATCCCGCTCGGCTACCTCGATCAGGCGACCGAGCTCGTGAAGGCCTCCGACGCCGCGACGCCGGTGGGCAGCCTCAATGACGGCACGCAGATCTGGAAGATCACCCACAACGGTGTCGATACGCACGCCATCCACTTCCACCTGTACAACGTGCAGGTCATCAACAGGGTGGGCTGGGACGGGGCCATCAGACCTCCCGATCCCAACGAGCTCGGCTGGAAGGATACCGTGCGGATGAACCCGCTGGAGGACGCGATCGTCGCCCTGCGGCCGGTGGCTCCCGACATCCCGTTCAAGGTCGGCGACAGCATCCGGCCGCTCGATCCGACCATGCCGATCGGCGCGCCGCTCACGCTCACGAGTCCAGCAGACGGCAACCCCGTCACGGTGCCCAACGACCTCACCGATTTCGGCTGGGAGTACGTGTGGCATTGTCATCTGCTCGGCCACGAAGAGAACGACATGATGCGGCCGCAGGTTCTGGAGTTCGCGCCGGCCGCGCCGAGCGGCCTGACCGCCGTGGCGCAGCCGGGGACTCAGATCGACCTGGCGTGGACCAACAATGCGACCGCCAACCCGGCATCCACCAACGTCCTGATCCAGCGGGCGACGGATGCCGCCTTCACCACCGACGTGACGACCATCTCCGTCGCGGCGTCGGCGACCACCTATTCCGACACGTCCGTCGCCGCGACGACGACGTACTACTACCATGTGAGGGCTGAGAACGCGGTCGCATACTCGATCTGGTCCGACATGGCGACCGCGGCGACGCCATGATCCGCTAGGCTCGCACGCCCACGCACCGGCCGACGGCCGGGGCGGAGAGCCCGAGGCTCTCCGCCCCGGCCGTCGGCTCGACGGGATGAAGGCGTTAGCAGTCTTCCACTTCTTGCTCGGTGCCGGCGAGACGCCACGATACGGTCCGCCACGGCCGAGCATAGGCTGGCATCGGGTCCATGATTTCGCCGAACTCGTCGCCGCGACTTCACGGGGCGACTGATCCGTTACGGCAGGGAAAGGGAAGCGTTGCATCGGCGAGCGGGAGGCAAGCGATGAGTCCGGCACACCGTCCTGGAGCCAGGCCATGAGCGATCACGAGCACTTCCGTGAGGCGTACGCCCGCGATGTGCCTCCACCCTGGGACATCGGCCGCCCGCAACCTGCGCTCGTCGAGGCGGGGCGGCGCGGCTGGGTGCATGGCGGTGTGCTCGACGTCGGCTGCGGCACCGGCGAGAACGCGCTCTTCTTCGCCGCTGAGGGCTGCGACGTGGTCGGCGTCGACGTCGTGCCGGCGGCCATCCAGCGCGCCACGGCGAAGGCGATCGAGCGCGGGTTGGCCGAGCGTGCGCGGTTCATCGTCGCCGACGTCCTCGCGCAGCCTCAGGCTCTCGGCGACCGTGCCCTCGAGACCGTGATCGACATGGGCTTCTTCCACACCCTCAGCGACGATGACCGCATCGTCTGGCGGCGGGTGCTGGCGGACCTGCTGCACCCCGGCGGCTCCTACGTGATGGTCTGCTTCTCGGAGCTCGTGCCCGGAAGCCAAGGCCCCCGCCGCGTCTCCGAGGCGGAGATCCGTGACGCCTTCCCCGAGAGCGCGGGCTTCCGTGTGGCGGATCTCGAGCGTACTGCGCTCGAGTCGAACCGCGAGGACGCTACAGCCGAGGTGCCGGCATGGCTGGCGAGGATCGAGAGGGGAGAGGGAAGAGGCTGAGTCGCAGATGTACCCGTCGTCAGGTCGACTCGGGCGCCAGGTAGGCCAGGTCACTCGCCTCCTCGTCCTGACGCAGTGAGCCCTCTTCGCCGCCGCCGACCGCGTCGCCGCTGGTGACCGCGTCGCCCCCGCGGCGTTTGGAGGCATAGAGGTGGGCATCGGCGACGGCGATCAGCTCGTTGATGCCGCGTCCGTCGTGAGGATAGGAGGCGATGCCGAAGCTCGCACGGATGTGGATCTGATCGCCGGCCGGCGACACGCACGGTCTGCCGGCGATCACCTGACGGAGCTTGTCCGCCAACACGGCGGCGTCGGCGGGCCCCGTCTCGGGCAGGACGAGCAGGAACTCATCGCCGCCGTAGCGGCCGACGATGTCGGCCGCCCGCGTCTGCTCCTTGAGCACCTCCGCCACCCGACGAAGGACGGCGTCGCCGTTCAGGTGCCCGTGCGTGTCGTTCAGCCGTTTGAAGTCGTCGAGATCGAGCATCGCCAGGCTGAAGCGGCTGCGGTAGCGTCGGGCCTGGGCCTGCACCCGCGCGAGGAGCTCCTGGATCTTGCGGCGGTTGGCGAGTCCGGTCAGAGGGTCGGTCTCGCTCAGACCGCGCAGGCGACGCAGCAGCTTGGCGCTGCGCACGGCTTCGCCGGCCAGCTCGGCCAGCGAGTTCGCCAGCGCCAGCTCGTCATCGCTGTAGCGACGTTCGCGCGTCGAGTCCCGCAGCGACAGCAGGCCCATCGGACCGTCGACCGACGGCATGGGGATCGTCAGGCGGCTCTTGTCTCCACATTCCTCCATCGCCGCTCGTCTGACGGGGTCGAGCTCGGGGTCGGACACACACTCGGTGCGGACGCCGCCCGATGCCAGAAGCTCACGTTCGACCGGGCAATCGAGCAGTGCCAGCGGCTCGTCCGTCCGGCCCGAGCCGCTGGGCATCCTGTCCCACATCGCCCGGGCGACGATGGCGTCGAGCTCGCCCTCGAACTCGTAGGCGATGCAGCTCGTCACGTCGAAGAGCTCGACCGCCCTGCGCGTGACGATCGTCAATGCTTCCTCGGCGCCCTGGGCGCTGGCCACCGACCGGCTCGACTCGAGCAACGAAGCCAGCCGGCGCGCCTGCAGCTTCTGGTCGTCGATCACTTCGGCGTCGTGCACGGCGATGGCGATGAGCTGACAGATCGACTCGGCGGCGGCCACCTGGTCGGGCGCGAGCGTGCGGCCCGGACGCGTCTCGCCGGCCTCCACGAGCCCGATCACCTCGTCCTTGAGGGTCAGGGGCACGATCGCCTTGGCCGTTTCGTTCCAGCGCAGTATCTGGGCGCGCTCCGCCTCGCCGAGCCGGGGATCGCTCGGCGAGGCGATGAGGATCGCCCTCTGCGTGGTGATGGCCTCCCGGCGGATCGGCCACAGCGTGTGGTCGGCCTGCGCGCCGAGGTACTCCGGGTGCCACTCGCCCTCGCAGACGCTCGCGACGCAGACGAGGCCGCCGTCCTCGTCAAGCCGGTGGAGGTCGCAGTTCGGCACATCCAGCAACCTGCACAGCGTGAAGCTGGCGGCGGCCCAGAGCTGTGCGGGGTCGCGCCCCCGGGACAGCTCCGCGACGATGTCGTCCGGCGGCCACGAGAGGAGCTGCTGGGGGGCCGGGTCGGCCGTCGTCCAGTCGCCCTCGAGCGCCTCGATGAACGCCTGCACGACCGTGGGGTCGAACTGCGTGCCGGCACAGTGACGCAGCTCCTTGACGGCGAGCTCCCGAGACACCGGCTTGCGGTACGGCCGGTCCGTGGTCATGGCGTCGTAAGAGTCGGCCACGGTGATGAGGCGGGCGCCCAGGGGGATCTCCGTGCCTGCGAGTCCATCGGGATAGCCGGTGCCGTCCCAGCGCTCGTGATGGTGGCGGATGAAGAGGCGGCCCTGGCGGAACATGCTGAACCTGCCGGCGAGCTCTTCGCCGTCCGCGGCGTGCTTCTCGATGAGTCTGCGCTCGTCTCTGGTGAGCGCTGTCGGCTTGAGCAGCACCCGGTTGTCGGTCGCGATCTTGCCGAGATCGTGGACGCGGGCTGCGGCGACGATCAGGTCTGCCTCGCGCGGCGCCAGGCCGAGCGCGTGGGCGGTCGCCGCCACGAGCTCGGCCACTCGCATCGAGTGCTGGTGCGTGTACTTGTCGCGCCGGTCGATCGAGTCGGCGAGCGCCACCAGCGCGTCGTCCGTCTCGTGCTGCAGCGACACGAAGAGCTTGAATCCCTCGTAGACGACCAGGATCACCGGCAGGAAGTAGAGGAGCGCCCACGGAGTGGCCTGGAACGTGTAGGCCGCCAGGGCGCCGAGCGGTGCCATGGACACATACGGCAGCAGGATGTCCTTGACGGACAGCCGCCACTCCTGGACGAACGAGTGTCCCGTCAGGCTCAGCACGGCGGCGACGAGGGAGTCGTTCACAAGGAGGTACACGAGGGCGGCTATAGCCAGCGCCGGCGCGTCGGCGACCAGGTCGATGGGTCCGGCGACCTTGAGGAGCTGATAGGCGAGGGCGCAGAGGCCGACCGCCACGGCCATCTGACCGATGTTGAAGGCCGTGCGCACCAGCGGTGGACGGCGGATCAGACCATCGCCGATCACGAGGCCGAAGACGGCGACCATGATCGCCAGGGCGGGGCCGAACAGGATCGCGGCGGCGAAGTGCACGGTGAAGGAGAGCGACATGCCGCTCTCCCCGCTGATGCCCACGTACCATCGCTCGGAGAGGGCCGCCAGGACCAGGAATACCGCGACATCGAGCCACTCCGTGCCTGGGGGGACTGGCAGGGAGCGCGCGAAGATCAAGGCCGCCGCCAACCAGAGGACACCGGTGAACGCGATGATCTTGCGGGACTGACCGGTCATGGGCTCATCGCCGCCTCAGGGCCGGCACCTGGCAGGCCACGATCGTCCCCGCCGTGAGCAGCAACCCCATGGCGACCATCACGAGCTGTGCCTCGAACACAGCCGAGAGCATCGTCGCCGCCGCGTAGGAGACGACCAGAGCCAGGGCCATCAGTGCGGCGCGAGAGCTGATCACGCGTGCACGGACGAGGCTGGGCGCGCGCTCCTGGACGAGGGTCAAGGCCGGCACGAAGAACAGGAGGTTGAACACTCCGGAGACACCGTTCAGGACGACCGCCGGCCAGAACGGGAGCACGGCGACGGCAGCCATGACGACGCCGGTGGCGATGAGTCCCGCCAAGATGGTGGGCCCCTTGCCGAACCGGTCCACGATGGGCCCGCAGCACAGGGCGCCGAGCACGAAGCCCACCGCCAGCGACGCTTCGAAGAGGCCGAGCCCCATGGCCCCGCGGCGCCAGTGCGAGAGGACAAGCATCGAGGTCAGGGGCGTCTCGGCGCTGGCGATGGCCGCCGCGCACAGCAGCAGCACCGTGTTGGCGCGCAGGACGTGGTCCTGCCAGATCGCCCGCAAGCCGGCGCCCAGTTGGAGGCCCGGGCCGGGCTGCCCAGCGGCGCCGACACCCGCGCCCTCGATCCGGCGGGCGTGCCACTGGGCTGCACCGCGGGCCGTGGTGAGGGCGATCAGGGCCGCCGATACCAGGAATGTGAGACTGTCGATGCCGAAGCCGGCGCGCACGCCGAGCGCCGCGATCAGCGCGCCGCCCAGCAGGTAGGCGACCGGGTCGAGCGCGCTCTGGGTCGTTTCGTCCAGCGTGTTCGCGGTCAGCAGCTCGTGTTCGGCGACGATGTCGGGCAGCACCGCGTTCCGCGTGGGCGTGAAGAACACGGTCACCGTGGCGTGCAGTGCGGCCAGCAGATAGACGGCACCCAGCGGCAATCCCGCCGCGAGCGCGAGGACCAGGACGATCAGGGCCCGGGCGCAGTCGGTGGCGATGAGGAGGGTCTTGCGACTGACGCGATCGGCGAGCGCGCCGGCGAACAGGCCGAACACCGCCCTTGGCAGCACGGTGAGCGTGAGGACCAGGCCGATGGTGCTGTTGCTGCCGGTCATCGCGAAGACCAGCGAGATGAGTCCGATCTGGGTGAGGCGGTCACCGAACGTGCTGACTACCTGGGCCGACCACAGCAGCCGGTAGTCGTGGATCGAAAGGACGCGGTGGTAGCCGGCGAACTGGGCCCGCAGGGGGGCGATGGCGTTCATGCGGCCTCCACGACCGCGGAGGGTCCACGCATCGACGCCGCCAGCAAGGCCGCGACCCCCGCAGCGATGAGCAGGTCGCCGACGCTGAAGACGTTGGCCGCCGGCACCCAGGAAGGCACGGCGAAGACGTCGGCGAGGACCCTCAGATGCGTGTGCGCGCCGATCACGGCCGAGTTGTTGTGGGTGTCGCCGCTGTAGGCGATGCCGGCCAGCGCCAGGGCCTTCCCGCTGGCCGGCATGTAGCCGCCGTTGGCCACGATGGCGACCATGTTGAGGCCCAGGCCGACGCCGGCGATGGACACACCGAGGCGCTGGCGGTTGAGGACGACGAACCACGCGAGCAACGCGTAGGAAGCGAGATGCAGGACCACCGTCGTGGGCCGACCCACGAAAGCGCCCACCGGCGAGAAGGCGACGATCTGCAGGCCGAGCGCCGCGAGGACCAGCCACCCTCTGGTCAGGGCCAGCTGCGCGAGGTTATGCAGCCGCCCGCCGCAGAGGTAGCCGGCGGCGACGCCGACGACGAACGCTGTCAGGAGCACGAGCATGATCTCCCTGAAGGCTGGAGCGGACCAGCGGCCACAGCAGGCCAGTCGACGTCAGGGCGTCAGAGGTCCTCTCAGCCCCACTTGAAGCCGGCGCCGCTGGCAAGGACGAGAGCCAGCAGGACGGCCAGTCCGTAGAGATGCTTGTTGTGTGACATCAGTTTCTGCATGACTACACTCCCGCTTCGAGGGTGACGCGGAACGGCGGCCTCAGCCCCACTTCCGCCCGGCTCCACTGGCCAGCACGAACGAGGCCACGACCACGACGTACAGCGCCAGTCGCGGGTACCTTCCGAGCAGTTTCTCCATTCGGGTTCCCCTCTCGACTCTTCGAGGCGACCGCCTGACAGCAGCCGCCAGCCCGCTCCGTCCCAGTATCGGCTTTGGCGGCGTCAGGGCCATGAGATATACGTCTATGCCGGGCTGACCCAGGCACGGACCGCGTGGGCGAAGGGCGACGGGAACGTCCTGCAGGAGTGGCGGCGGCGGTCGCGCGAGCCGGTCGATCCGACGATGATCGGCCCGCGCCGACTCGCGGGAGGGTGCGGCCGGGTCGGTCCCGCGTCGCAGGAGGTGCGCGGGCTGCCCGGCCCGCGGTCAGCTGAGAGAGACGAGCTCGTACACGACGACGGCGCCGTAGACGGCCACGGCCAGGGGCGCCAGGAGCAGCGCCTGCCGATGGCGTCGCAACGCCCAGATGCCCACCGAAACACCTGCGACGATCCCGATCTTCAGGGCCGCCGCCGGCGCCGGGCCGGCGCCGAACACGTACTGCATGAAGGGGTTCCCCTCGGCGGCGCCGTGGCGCAGTGCGACCAGGGTCAGGCGCAGGTCGAGTGCGCTGAGGAGGTTGGCGAGTCCCAACAGGGCCAGGAGTGCGACGGGGTGGTCCCGCAAGAACGCGAGGAGGGCGTCCAAGGCGGCGGCGGCGCCGCGGCGCCGCCGCCTCTCGAACCCCAGGCGCCGCTCGCTGAGGACGAACCGTCTGCTTTGGCGGCGGGACGTCGCGCGTCGGTCGATCGGCTGTGTCAAGTTCACTGTCATCGTCGGAGCATCCTCCGTGTGCGCCACATATTCCCGTGGTCGCCACCCCCGAACGCGCATGCCCCGTTGAGCTCTGGCTGCACCGTCCGCCGACGCGAGGATCCGCAGGGAGTCCCGACGGCGTCAGTCTAGGGCTGCCTGAAGCCTTGCCATGGCTTCGGACTCGGTCGGGCCGGTCCCCTTGGCGGCTTCGGCGGTCGCCGTGGCGACGCCCATGACGAAGCCCTTGAACGCGTCGAGATCCTCGGGAGCCTTGGCCGCGACGACCTGTGCGGCTTCGTGCACGCGACCGGTCACCTCGCCCGCCACGTCGGCGGGGTTGCCGCCCACCGCCTTGTCGCGATGCGTCTTGATGTCGCTCGCGAGGTCGCGGACCAGCGCGTTCTCGCCGGACGCCTTGACGCCGGCGATGTACTTGGCCGCCCCCGTGGCCTCCTTGAACGTGTCCCAGAATCCGGGGTCGGCCATCGAGAGATACGTCATCGTGTCGGTGACCGCCCACTGAAGCGTCTGCCACTCGGCCTCGGTGAAGTCCGCCTTGGTCGCCATTCCTTACCCTCCAGTCCGCAAGTTGGTGGTGCGCTCCCGGCGACTCTACCCGGCTCGTGCGCCGCGGATGGGCGTTGCCGAACGGCAGGCCCCGAGATGCGCTGATAGTCTGATGTCGGCGCCCCCGGCAGGGGCGGGAGACCGGCACAGGGAAGGCCATGCGATGGACCCCGGCGCGTTCAGGGCACCGAAGGCTGGAAGGATCGTCACCGCCCCCGAGGGGTACGCCGCCTTCGTCCCCGCCCCGCTCCCGCCCAGACTGACGTTCACGAGCGAGCTCGCCGTCGCCCTGTCGCGCGCCGACGCGGCGCTCGGCGCGCTCTCGGGGCTCGCCGGCGAGCTGCCGAACCCGACGGCGCTGGCGGCGCCCTTCCTGCGCCAGGAAGCCCTGTGCTCGTCGCGCATCGAGGGCGCCGACGTGAGCTTCACGGAGTTCCTGCTCGACGAGACCTCGGCCGCGCCCGTCCGCGCCCGCTTCGACCAGCTCGACGAGGTGCGCAACGTGCTCGCGACCCTGACCTACGGCCTGGAGTGTGTCGCCACATCGTCCCTGGACCTGAGCCTGATCCGAAGTCTGCACGAGCGCCTGCTGCACGGCGAGGCGCCCACGGCGCGCGCTCCCGGGGAGTTCCGCACGACGCAGAACTGGATCGGCCCTCCCGGATCGACCCTGGCCACCGCCACCTACGTCCCCCCGCCGGTGCCGCAGATGCTGGCCGCGCTCGACCGGTTCGAGGGCTTCATCGCCGAGCGCGACCGGCTGCCCGACCTCGTGCAGTGCGCGATGGCCCACGCGCAGTTCCAGTCCATCCACCCGTTCGTGGGCGGCAACGGGCGGCTGGGACGGGTCCTGATCGTGCTGTTCCTCGCCGCGCGCGGGCGGCTCGCGCAGCCGTTGCTGTACCTGTCGGCCTACCTCGAAGCCCACCGGCGCGAGTACTACACCCTGCTCCAACGGGTCCGCACGCACGGCGACTGGCAGCCGTGGCTGGTCTTCTTCGCGGAGGGCGTGCGCGAGACGGCCGATCACGCCTACCAGCAGGCGCGCACGCTGCTGGGTCAGCGCGACCACTACCTGTCGCGCTGCCCCGAGAAGCGCTGCGAGCTGGTCGACGAGCTCTTCGTCTCGCCGTTCCTGACGGCGCGCGAGGTGCGCCGCGTGCTGTGGGTGAGCGGCGGGACGGCGCGCCGCACCCTCGCCGGCCTCGAAGACCTCGGCCTGCTCGCCCGCGTGGAGGGCACGGACCGGCCGCGGGTCTACGTGGCGCAGTCGATCCTCGACGCCATCGTCGAGCCCATCGAGGCGATGGGGGCCGGCGCCGACGACGAGGCGTCGGAGGGCGCCCCCCTGAAGTCGTGGCTCGGCATGGACACGAGGCCGAGCCGCGTCGCCGACCGCCTCATGCGCGAGGCCATGGCGATCGTCGACGCGGCTCGGCGGACCGGGGTGGAGGTGCGGATCGCCGGCGGCCTGGCCATCCGGCGCCACTGCATCGACCTGGAGTTCCTGGAGCGCGAGTACTCCGACATCGACCTCGTCGGGTTCTCCGGTCAGAGCGAGGAGCTGCGCGCGGTCTTCTCCGGCCTGGGCTATGCCGAGAACCGCTACGTGCGCCAGGTGACCGAGGACCAGCAGCTCCAGTTCGTCCGCAAGGAGGTGGTCCTGGCCGCGCGGCGCCGGAGGCAGGTCGCGGCCGGGCTGACGACCGCCGACGAGCCGGCGCCCGACGGACCGGAGGCGCCGGCCGGGTCGGCGGTCCCGGCCCGGCCGCTCGTCGACCACGTCGACGTCTTCCTGGACGTGATGCGGATGGACCACGACATCGACGTGAGAGACCGCCTGGAGATCGACGCGTACGCGATCTCGCCGGTCGACGCCCTGATGGCGAAGGCGCAGATCGGCCGCATCAACCACAAGGACGTCCACGACATCATCGCCCTGTTCAAGGACCTGCCCCTGCGCGACGTGGACGACGACATGTCGATCTATCTCCCGGACCTGGCCGAGGCCTGCGCGAGCGACTGGGGCCTCTACACCGACCTGACGGCGAACCTCGGGGTGGTGCTGGACTGGCTCGGCGACTACGACCTCTCCGACGAGGAGAAGGAGCTGGTCCGATCGCGCATCGCGACCGCCCTCGAAGCCATCGAGGCCGAGGAGAAGACGCGGGGCTGGCAGCTGCGCGCCCGCATCGGCAAGCACGCCCCCTGGCGCAACGAGGTCGAACACGCCGAGGGCGCGCCGATCGCCGTCTCGCCGCGAGAGACCATCGGCGAGAGCTGAGGAGGCCAACGACATGAGCCCGGTGCGCATCGCACTCTTCGGTCTCGGACCGATCGGCAAGGCGGTCGGCGCCTTGGCCCTCTCGCGCGCGAACCTCGAGATCGTGGGCGCCGTCGACGTCGATCCGCATCTCGTCGGGCTCGACCTGGGTCGCTGCCTCGAGGCGGGGCGGGACCTCGGCATCCGGGTGACCGCCGACGCGGACGAGATGCTCGCCGTCGCCAAGCCCGAGGTGGTCCTGCACTGCACAGGGTCGTCGATCGAGCGGGTGGCCGGTCAGCTGCGCGCGATCGTCGGCCGCGGCGCCGCGGTCGTCTCGACGTGCGAGGAGCTGTCGTTTCCCTGGCTGGGCGACCATCCCGAGGTCGCCGAGCTCGACGAGCTGGCCCGCGCGCTCGGTGTGGCGGTGCTGGGCACGGGCGTGAACCCGGGCTTCGCCATGGACACCGTGCCGCTGCTGCTCAGCGGCGCGGCCCAGAGGGTCGACCACGTGAGCGTCAGCCGCGTGCAGGACGCGGCCGCGCGGCGCCTGCCGCTGCAGCGCAAGGTCGGGGTCGGCATCAGCGTGCAGGAGTTCGAAGCCCGGCGCGACACGATCGGTCACGTCGGCCTGCCCGAGTCGCTCCACCTGCTGGCCGGCGGCCTCGGCTGGCGGCTCGAGCGCACGGAACGCACGCTCGAGCCGGTGATCGCGGCCGCCCCCGCGACCTACGGCGAGACCGCCGTCGACGCCGGCTGCGTCCTCGGCGTGCACGAGCGGGTCCGAGGGTTCGTCGACGGGCGCGAGCGCATCGTCCTCGACCTGAGGATGTACGCCGGCGCGCCCGACCCGCACGACGCGGTCGAGATCGAGGGCGTGCCCGACGTGCGATCGCGCGTCGACGGGCTGCACGGCGACCTGTGCACCGCCGCGGTCGCAGTGAACTGCGTCGGGGCGGTGCTGCGGGCCCGGCCCGGCGTGCTCACCATGCTCGACGTGCCGCTGGTCACGGCCCGGACGGGCGATCTGCCTCACCTGCCTGGGCGCGGCGCGGCAGTCCGGGCCTGAGAAGAGGCGAGCGCATGGACCGCGATCAGCTTCGGAAGCTCCACGAGGCCGGTCTCGCGATCCTCGCCCGCACCGGCGTCGTCTTCCAGGACGACGAGACGGTGCGGCTGTTCGCGCGGCACGGGTTCGCGGTCGACGGCTCGCGCGTGTTCATGACGGCCGAGCAGGTGGGCGCGGCGGTCGCCGCCGCCCCCTCGAGCTTCGTCGTCGCGGGCCGCGACGCGGCCCGCGACGTGACGATCGGGGGCGGCGGCGTGGTCGCCGCGCCTGGCTCGGGGGCCACGTCCATCCTCGAGGGCGACCGTCTCCGCGCCCTCACCGTCGACGACGTGGCGACCTGGGTGCGCCTCTGTCATCAGCTCCCCAACGTGGACCTGCTCGGCTACCTGCTGGCGACGTCCGGCGATCCCGGCGCCGACTACCTGCGATCGGTGCGCGACAGCCTCGTCCTGACCGACAAGCCCTACGAGTTCCCGGTGGTCGAGCCCTGGCACCTGCGGGCCGCGCTGGACCTGCAGGAGATCCTCTGGGGCGCCGCCTGGCACGAGCGGCCGCGGGTGTTCGTCGTCCTGAACACGACGGCGCCCCTGGTCGTCGCGGGCCCGGCCTGCCGGGCCGCGCGCGAGCTCGCCGTGTTGCGCCAGCCGGTGTGCGTCACGCCCTGCGCGATGGGCGGCACGACCGGGCCGGTGACCCTGGCCGGGCTGCTCGCCCTGCAGCATGCGGAGGCGCTCGCCGGGCTGGCGCTGGTCGAGCTCGCCCAGCCCGGCGCCCCCTTCCTGTACGGTGGGTTTTCGGGCGTCGCCGACCTCGGCACCGGGGACTTCATCGCGGCGGCGCCCCAGTCCCGGGCGATCGCCGCCGCGACTGTGGAGCTGGCAAAGTCCCTGGGTCTGCCGGTGCGGGCCGGGGCCGGGACCACCGACGCGCACGCCCTCGACCTGCAGGCCGGAGCGGAGACGGCGCTAGGCCTGTGGACGGTGCTGGAGCGCGGGGTCGACTTCATCCTCCACACAGCCGGCACCCTCGACGCCCTCAACACCGTGAGCTTCGAGAAGCTGGTGCTCGACGACGAGCTCGTCGGCATGCTCCGCGAGCGCCCGCTCGACGTCGCGGTCGACGAGGAGACGCTGGCGCTCGACGTGATCGACGACGTGGGGCCCGGTGGCGGCTTCCTGGCCGAGAAGCACACCCGCCGCCACGGCCGCGACCACCGGCCGCCAAGACTCTTCAACCGGGCAGCATACGCAGCCCGGGCGGACGAGGGCCGCTACCTCGCCGCCACTGCCGGCGATCGGGTGCGCGAGCTGCTCGACGGCTACGCCGAGCCGGCGATGGACGGCACCGTCCGCCGGCAGCTCGACCGCTACGTCGCCGAGGGCGGACCGGTGAGACAGGGCGGAGACGCGCAACGCCGCTAGCAATGCCGCCCTCGCGGTAGTGGGCAGTCAACGCGGGCCGGCGCGCGACTTCATCGAGAAGCGGCGCTTCCGCCTTCACCGAGAGGCGATCATGATCCTCATCGTGCAGCACCGGGTGCGTGACTACGACGCGTGGAAGCGCGTCTTCGACGAGCACGGCGACGTCCGCCGCCGACACGGCGCAACGGGCCACGAGCTCTTCCGGGGGATCGACGACCCCGACGAGATCACCATTGTGAACCACTTCCCGTCGAAGGAGCAGGCTGAGGCGTTCGCCGCCGACCCGTCATTGGCAGAGGCGATGCAGCGCGGCGGCGTCATCGGCGAGCCGCGCATCACCTGGGCCCGGGAGATAGAGACGGTCGGCACCGACGCCGGCGTGCGCGCGGCGTCGGCGCGGTTCTACTCCGCGCTGAACCGCATGACCGAAGGCGACTCCGGCGCGCTGGCGGACGCGTGGTCCCACGACGCGACCGTGACCACCATGCATCCGATCGGCGGCCGGCAGACCGGCTGGGACGAGGTCAGGGGTTCGTTCGATGGGGTGGCGGAACTCGCATCCGGGGGCCGGGTCGAGCTCCGCGACCAGCGCATCCTGGTCGCCGGGGACCTGGCCTACGAGGTCGGCGTCGAACACGGGCAGGCGACGCTCGCCGGAGAGTCGGTCCAGATCGAGCAGCGCGTGACCAACGTCTATCGCCGCGACGGCGGCGAGTGGAAGATGGTCCACCACCACACCGACATCTCGCCGGCGATGCTCGCGATCGTCGCCCGGCTGCAGGCGGCGTAGCTCCGCGACGTCGACGCCAGGACGGGGGGCGGGGGTGCAGTCGCACCGGCGCCCCCGTACCCGCGCTGCGGGCGCTGCGCTCGGGTGACTCGGAGCGCACCGGATGTCGTCCATTCCGGACCGCGGACGTTGATCGCGCACAGGTCCGATGTTGTCCTTTGCCCTGCTGTAGGGCAGATAGACTTGCCGCAGCGGACCAGCAGGAGTGCCCTGCGGGTCGCGCCGGGGGGAGACTCTGCGATGGACACACGACGGATCGGCGCTCTCGAGGTCTCGGTCGCCGGGCTCGGCGGCAACAACTTCGGCCGCCGCCTCGACGCCGAGGGCGTGAGGCGGGTGGTCGATGCCGCGCTCGAGGCGGGCATCACGCTCTTCGACACCGCCGACATCTACGGCGGCGGCGCCTCCGAAGAGCTGCTCGGGCGCGCCCTGGGGGCGCGCCGCGACCGGGTGGTGGTCACCAGCAAGTTCGGCATGGGCGAGGCGCCGGCCGGTCTGCCGCCGGGCCACCCCACGTCGGTCGCGAGAGCTTGTGACGACAGCCTGGACCGGCTCGGGACCGACCGCATCGACCTCTACCTGTTCCACCGGCCCGACCCCGCCACGCCGGTCGGCGAGACGCTGGCCGCGATGGACGCGCTGCGCCGCGAGGGCAAGGTGCGCGAGATCGGGTGCTCCAACTTCTCGGCCGCGCAGCTCGACGAGGCGGCCGCGACCGCCGCCGAACGCGGCCTGCAGGAGTTCGTCTGCGTGCAGAACGAGTTCAGCCTGCTGGAGCGGGCGCCCGAGAGGGAGGGGGTGCTGGACGCCTGCGCGCGGCTGGGGCCGGCGTTCGTCCCCTACTTCCCGCTGGCCTCGGGCCTGCTCAGCGGCAAGTACCGGCGGGGCCGGCCGGTCCCGCCGGGCACCCGTCTCGGGGGCCCGGCCGCCCGGCCGGCCGAACAGTTCGTCGACGAGCGGCGCCTGGCCGCGGTCGAGCGCCTGGCCGTCTTCGCCGAGGAACGCGGCCACACGCTGCTCGAGCTCGCCCTGAGCTGGCTCGCCGGCCATCGCGAGCTCGCCTCGGTGATCACCGGGGCGATGACGCCCGAGCAGGTGCGCGCCGACGTGGCCGCCGTTTCGGCGTGGGCGCTGACCGAGGACGACCTGTTCGAGGTCGACCAGATCCTCGCCGGCGGCTAGGAGGAAGGCGCCACGCCCAGTCGACTCTAGGTGCTGGGCGACGGCCGGCGGAGCGCCGGGGCCGTCGCCAGGACGGCGCCCCCGACGATCAGCGGCAGCGCCACCGCCATCCCCACGGTGAACGGCTCGCCGAGAAGCGCGACGCCCAGCAGGACCGCCACCAGCGGGTTGACGTAGGTGATCACCGTCGAGCGCGCCGGACCGACCTCGAGGATGAGGGCGAAGAACAGCAGGAAGGCGAGCGCCGTGCAGATGAGGGCCAGGGCGACCACGGCCGCCACCGTCTCCGCCGACATCGACTCGGGCAGGTGCGTGAGGGCAGGCGCCGCGTAGACCACGGCGGTGACGGCCAGCGCCGCGACGGTCACGTCCAGGCCGGGCAGGTCGGCGAGCCGGCGGCTGATGATGAGCGGCCCGGTCGCGTAACAGACGGCGACCACCAGCAGCTCGACCATCGCCAGCGGGCTGCTGCCGCCCAGCTCGACGCCGCTCAGCACGGCGACGCCGGCGAAGCCCAGGACCAGCCCGGCCAGGCGGCGGCGATCGATGTGCTCGGCGCTGCCGGCCAGGCGGTAGATGACGATGCCGATCAGCGGCACCGAGGCGATGAGCAGGCCGGCCACCGAGCTGGTCACGTGCTGCTCGGCGCGGAAGAGCAGCAGCCAGGGGACGGCAAGCTCGGTGGCCGCGAAGGCCAGGATCCAACGCCAGCGGCGGACCAGCGCGCCGAGCTGGCCTCGCCGCAGCGCGAACGGCAGCAGCAGGAGCGCCGCCGGCGCCGTACGGAAGAAGACCAGCGCCGGCGGCGCGACCTCGCGCACGGCGATGCGGATCAGCAGGTAGGGGATGCCCCATATGACGCACAGGGCGCAGAACAGCAGCCATCCCCTGCGTGACACCGCATCATCTCCTTGGGATGAGGACGTTCTCGTCGCGGTCCCCGGACGCCGGCGGGCGCCCGACGCCAGTATCCTACCGCCGGTCGAGGCCGCTCCCTCACCGCTCGCCGGCGGCGCCGCCGGCCGGCTCGGCGTTTTCGAGGGTATACATTGCCGCGGCAAACGTGGAGGCGCGCGACGATCGGCCCGCCGCGACGCCCGAGGAGGTCGAAAGGTGAAGCGCCACATCGTGTTCGATGAGTTGCCGGACATCGCCCAACCCTTCAAGGCGACGCCGCTCGAGCGGGCGACGCGCGGCAAGGAGGGCCGCAAGCGGGCGCCGCGGTCGTCGCACGCGCCGTGGGCGCCGGCGGCAGGCAGGCCCGACCCGGTGGCCCTGCTGGAGGAGCAGGCGGCCGATCGGGTGGCCGAGCTGGTCCCGATCCGCTACGGCCGCATGCTCGACTCGCCCGGGTCGTTCTTTCGCGGCGCGGCCCTGATCATGGCGTCGGACCTCGCCGGCACGCCCGACTCGGGTCTGACCGCCCAGCTCTGCGGCGACGCGCACCTCCTCAACTTCGGGCTCTTCCAGTCGCCCGAGCGGCGGCTCGTCTTCGACATCAACGACTTCGACGAGACGCTGCCCGGTCCGTGGGAGTGGGACGTGAAACGCCTGGCTGCGAGCCTGGAGATCGCCGGGCGGGACCGTGGGTTCGACGCCGCCGCGCGCCGGGCGATCGTCCTCGCGAGCGTCCGCGCCTACCGCGAGGGGATGCTCGAGATGGCCCAGATGCGCGCCATCGACGTGTGGTACGAGCGTCTGGACGCGGACCTGATCCGCTCGCAGCTCAAGGCCCTCCGGCGCGCCGACGCGAGGCGCGCCGCGAGGGATCTCTCGCGCGCTGAGGCAAAACACGACCTGCGGGCGCTCTCGCGCCTGACCGTCGACGTGGACGGCCGGCCGCAGCTCAGGGACGATCCTCCCCTGCTCGTGCCCGTGCGCGAGCTGCTGAGCGACGACGAGCGCTCGAGGTACTCGGAGGCCGTCGAGTCGGCGCTGCACCGCTATCGCGAGAGCCTGCCGGCCACGCGCCGGCCCCTGTTCGACCTGTACCGGTACCGCGACATGGCGCGCAAGGTCGTCGGCGTCGGCAGCGTCGGCACCCGCGCCTGGGTGATGCTGTTCTTCGGCCGCGACGCCCACGACCCGCTGTTCCTGCAGGCCAAGCAGGCGCAGGCGTCGGTGCTCGAGCGCTTCGTCGGCCGCAGCCAGTACCTGCGCGCCGGCCGGCGCGTGGTCGAGGGCCAGCGCCTGATGCAGGCCGTGAGCGATGTGCTGCTCGGCTGGTATCACGTGGTCGGGTTCGACGGGCGGGCGTACGACTTCTACATGCGCCAGCTGTGGGACGGCAAGGGCGCGTTCAGCATGGAGACGATGGCCGAGAGCACGTGGCGCGAGTACGCGGGGATGTGCGCCTGGGTGCTCGCTCGCGCCCACGCGCGCACCGGGGACCGTGTCGCGATCGCCGCCTATCTGGGGACCGGCGACGTCTTCGACCGCGCGATCGCCGACTTCGCCGCCGTCTACGCCGAGCAGAACCAGCGGGACTACGACACGCTGCGCGAGGCGGTGGACGCCGGCCGGGTGAAGGCCGAGTTCGGGGTGTAGGCGGGGCGACGACCCGGGGCGAAGGCCCCCCTGACCTTCGTACGTGCTTCGTGCGCGACGCATGCCTACACATCGGGGTACAGCAAACGCTCATCGCTCGTCGCGCTCTGCCGATAGCAGAGACATATGGTCGATGCACCCAGCAGCACTGGCACGCACGGGGCGACCATGGCGCCGGCCGGCACGGAGCTTCTCACCGGCTTGCGGCAGGGCGAACGCGGAGCGTTCGCCCGGTACTACGAGCTGTACCGCGCTCCCGTCTATTCGTTGTGTATCCGCCTGCTCGGCGACGAGGCGGCCGCCATCTCAGCGACGCGCGACGCGTTCGCGGCCGCCTATCGCACGATCCTCCTCGAAACGGGCGCGCTCGACCTGAAGGCGCACACGTTCGCCGCCGCGCTGGCCGCCTGCCGGGCGCCGGCCGCCGCCGGCGCGGGCGCCGGCGGCCCCGCGCCGGCGGGTCGCGAGCACGGCGAGCTCGGGCGCCGCTTCGAGCACGCGCTGGAGACGCTCGAGCTCGATCAGTGCGCGGTCCTGTTGCTCCACGACGTCCAGGGACTCCGCCCGGCCGCCCTGGCCGTCGCCATGGGTGTGACGGAGGGGGCTGCGTCGCTCCTCCTTTTCCGCGCCGGCGAGAGGTTCCGCGAGACGTTCGCGGCATCGTCTGGTGCGGCGCGCGCCGCAAGGTGCCGGCTCGCCGAGCAGTTGGCGGTCGGCTCGGTCGGCCGCAAGCTCGCCGACGCGGATCGCCGCCGTCTCCAGGAGCACGCCGGCTACTGCCGGGACTGCCGGCGCAGCATGAGGGGGTGGGACCTCGCCGCCGCAGGTCTGGGCGTCTGCCTGCACGACGTGCCGGCGCCCAAGGCGCTGGAGGCGATGCCGGTCTTCGGCACTGCCGTGCCGATCGCCAGCATCGCCTCCGCCTCAGCCGGGGTCGCCGCCGGCCTGGCCGCCGCTGTCTCCGGCGTGCGCCGCGCTCTGAGCAGCAGGGCCGCCGCGTACACCGTGGCCGTCGCGTGCCTGGCCGTAGCGGCCGGGTTCGCGTTGCAGCATTCGCCGGCGGGACCGACGACGGTCGTGCTGAAGTTCGCCCGCATCGGCGAGGCGAAGGTATGGCGGCAGGCGACGCAGTCCGGCCGGACACCCTTCGTGCGCAGCGGCCCGTCCGCATCGCCCAAGGCACGCCCGACGGCCGTGGCGTCGCCGACCGCCACGACGCGGCTGGCCGACACCTCCTGGACCTCGACAGGCACCGTGGCCGTCGCGGCCCGGTCGTCGGCCGCGCCCGCCACCGGTGATCAGGTCGGGGGCGGCGGTTCGCCGGCGCCGTCGGGACCGAGCGCGACCGGTTCGTCGGGCTCGTCCGGCGGCACGGGAGGGCGAGGCCCGGCGAGCGGGTCGGGTCGCGAGAACCACCATGGGCAGGCCGGTCACGCCTGGCATGCCGGTCATTCCGGGACCGCGAGCCATTCGGGGCACGGCGCGGCGTCGGGCCATGGCGGACAAGCGGGGAACGGTCATCACTCCGGCAGCGGCCATCGGGGCAGCGGGAACCACTCCGGGAACGGCCATCAGTCCGGGAACGGCCATCAGTCCGGGAACGGCCATCAGTCCGGGAACGGCCATCAGTCCGGCAACGGGCATCACTCCGGCAGCAGCCATCAGCCCGGGAACGGCCATCACTCCGGCAGCGGGCATCACTCCGGCAGCGGGCATCACTCCGGCAGCAGTCACGCGGGCAGCGGGCACGACTCCGGGAGCGGCCATCACTCGGGCAGCAGCCATCACTCCGGCACCGGCGGCCACTCCGGGAACGGCGGCCACTCCGGGAACGGCGGCCACTCCGGGAACGGCGGACACTCAGGGAACGGCGGACACTCAGGGAACGGTGGACACTCCGGGGACGGCGGGCACGCGCACGACGACTCGTCGCACGACCACTAGGCCGGCGTCGTGCCCGCACCAGAGCAAGCGACCCCCCACGCCGACCTGCCGAACAGCCTGCGCCTGCTCGAGGCGGCCGAGACGATCAACTCCAACCTCGAGTCGTCGTCGCTCGCCGCGATCATCCTGACCGAGGCGACGCGGCTCGCCGGCGTGACCCGGTCGGCCTTGCTCCTGCTGAAAGGCGACGTCCTCGTGGCCGTGGAGACCTACGGGATCGGCGACGCCGGCCAGGCACGGTTCGTGATACCGCTCGACGACCCCGTGTTCGGACGGGCCGTCCTGACCGGAGACAGCGTGGTCGTCGGGGAGGACGGCGTCGCCCGCTGGAGCCTCGCCGGACTGGGCCTCGAGGGATGCCGGTCGGTCCTGGTCGTGCCGTTGCAGAGCCACCGCGCCGCCTACGGGGCGCTGGCCCTGTTCTCCGGTGAACCCGGTCGCTTCGACCCCGACGAACGGGCGCTGATCCGCACATTCGCGATGCAGGCGGCGATCGCCCTCGACAACCGCCGGCTCATGGAAGAGAAGGACCGCATGGCGATGCGCGACGGCCTCACCGGTGCGTACAACCGCAGCTACCTCGAGGTGGCCATCGAGCGCACCGCCAAGGAGGTGCGGCGCAATGGCGGCGAGGTCAGCGTGCTCTTCTGCGACGTCGACGGCATGAAGGACGTGAACGACACGCGCGGGCATCAGGCCGGCGACGAGCTCCTCAGGGAGCTGGCGGACCTGCTCCAGCGGTGCTCACGGGAGAGCGACGTGGTGGCGCGCTACGGCGGCGACGAGTTCGTCGTGCTGATGCCCGGTACCGGCGCAGCCGGCGCGCAGCAGGTCGCGGCGAAGGTGGAGGCCGCGCTGGCCCGGCGCAACGAGACGCTCGCCGACAGGCCGAACCTGTCGGCGAGCGTCGGCGTGCACACCGCCGGCGCGGCCGGCATCGACCAGCTGCTGCGCGAGGCCGACCGCCGCATGTACTCGGTGAAGCGGGGGCGGCGCGGGCGGCGGTAGCCCGCCGCCCGCGCCGCCCCCGCCCCGGCTGCCCTACTCCTTGTCGCGCAGATCGAGCACGCGCCGGCTCTTGCCGGCGGTGCGCTCGATCGTGCCGCGCTCGACCAGACTGACCTTCGTGCGCAGGCCGAGCGCCGACCGCAGCCGCTCGGCCACGGTGCGCTGGAAGGCGAGCACGTCGGGCATCACGTCGGAGAGCTGGCTCTCCTCGACCTCGAGCCGCACCTCGAGGTCGTCGAGGCCCTGCTTGCGGTCGAGGACGATCAGGTAGTGCGGGCGCACGCCCTCGATGGCGAAGAGGACGTCCTCGACCTGGCTCGGGCTCACGTTCACGCCGCGCACGATGAAGGTGTCGTCGGTGCGCCGGCGGACCTTCGCCATCCTGGCCAGCGTGCGCCCGCACTCGCACCGCGCAGTGTCGAGGCTCGTCAGGTCGTGGGTGCGGTAGCGCAGCAGCGGGAAGGCCTCCTTGGTCAGCGTCGTCAGGACCAGCTCCCCCTCCTCGCCCTCGGCCACGGGCTCGCCGGTGCCGGGGTCGACGACCTCGACCAGCAAGTGGTCTTCGTTCACGTGCAGGCCGCAGGCGCACTCGCACTCGCCGGCGACACCGGGGCCCATCACCTCGGAGAGGCCGTAGTTGTCGGTGGCGCGGATCCCCATCCGGGTCTCGATCTCGGCCTTCATCTTGTCGGAGCAGGGCTCGCCGCCGAGGAGCCCGAGCCGCAGGTCGAGGGCCGGGAAGTCGACGCCGTGCTCCTCGCCCTGCTCCGCCAGGTACAGGGCGTACGACGGCGTGGAGACCAGCACCGTGGTGCCGAAGTCCTTCATCATCGCCAGGTGCCGCTCCGTGCGGCCGGTCCCCGCCGGGATGATCGTCGCGCCGATCCGCTCGATGCCGTAGTGCATGCCCCAGCCGCCGGTCGACAGGTCGTAGGCGAAAGCCATCTGCACCAGGTCGCCGCGCTGCACCCCCGCCGCCGCCGCCACGCGCGCAGTCAGCTCGGTCCAGGTGTTGACATCGCCGCGCGAGTAGCCGACGACGACCGGCGCGCCGGTCGTGCCCGACGACGAGTGCACGCGCACGACCTCCTCGAGCGGCAGGGCGAACATGCCGAACGGGAAGGCGTCGCGCAGGGCGCCGGCGTCGGTCATGGGCAGGCGGCGCACGTCGTCCAGCTCACGCACGTCGCGCGGGCGCACGCCGGCCCCGTCCATCAGGGCGCGGTAGTGGGCGCTGCGCTCGTAGGCCCAGGCGACCGTCATCTGCAGGCGCCGCACCTGCAGCGTGCCGAGCGCCGCGCGGTCCATGCACTCGTACTCCGGGTTCCAGATCATTGCCCCTCCCGTTCGTCGCGCCAGGCGCCGAGGTAGATGCTCCGCACCGATTCGTCCGCCAGCAGCTCGTCCGCCCGCCCGGTCAGCGCCACCCGGCCGGTGCGCATGACGTAGCCCCGGTCGGCGTGCTTGAGCGCAAGGCGCGCGTCCTGTTCGACCAGCACGATCGTCACGCCGTCCCCGCGCAGCGCCTCGAGGGCCGCGAAGATCTCGGCGATGACCTTCGGGGCCAGCCCCAGCGACGGCTCGTCGAGCAGCAGCAGGCGCGGCTGCGACATGAGCGCCCGGCCGATCGCCAGCATCTGCTGCTCGCCGCCCGAGAGCGTCCCGGCGGGCTGGTCGGCCCGCTCGCCGAGCACGGGGAAGAGCGCTTGGACGCGCGCGAGCGCCTCGGCGCTCGCGCGCCGCTTGTCGCGCGGCGCGCCGTAGGCCCCGAGTGCCAGGTTGTCGCGCACCGTCATGGGGGCGAAGAGCAGCCGGCCCTCCGGGACGAGGGCGAGCCCGCGCCGCACGAGGCGCTCGGGTCGTGGCCCGCGCAGCTCGGCGCCGTCGTAGGTCATGACGCCGGCCCGGGGCGGCGTCAGCCCGACGATCGTCTTCAGCAGCGTGCTCTTGCCGGCGCCGTTGGCGCCGATGACGGCGACCAGCTCGCCGGCGGCGACGGCCATGTCGACTCCGTGCAGCACCTCGACGCGTCCGTAGCCGGAGCGCACGTCGCGCAGCTCGAGCAGCGAGGCGGCTTCAGGCATCGTCGGCCTCCTCGCCCAGGTAGGCGGCGATCACGGCGGGGTCCTTCTGGATCATCCGCGGCGGGCCCTCGGCGATCTTGCGGCCGCGGTCGAGCACGACGATCTCGTCGGAGACGTCCATCACGAGCCCCATGTCGTGCTCGACGATGACCACGGTGACGCCGCCGTCACGCACGCGACGCAACGTCTCGACGAGCTCGTGCGTCTCGCTGGCGTTGAGGCCCGCGGCGGGCTCGTCGAGCAGCAGCAGGCGGGGGCCGGTGGCCAGCGCGCGCGCCATCTCCACGAGGCGGCGGATGCCGGCCGGCAGGTCGGCGGCGGGGGTGTCCAGCCACTTCTCGATGCCGATCAGGCGCAGCAGCCGCCCCGCCTCGTCGCGCGCGTCGCGGTCCTCTCGCGCTGACGACGGCAGGCGCAGCATGGCCGCGGCGAAGCCGCGGCGCTGGTGCGCCTGGCAGCCCACCATCACGTTCTCGCCCGCGGTGAGCTCGTCGAAGAGCTGTGTGTTCTGAAAGGTGCGCGCGACTCCCGCCTTGACGGTCGCGCGCGGCTTGCGCCCGACCAGCTCGCCGCCGTCGAACAGCACCGAGCCCGCCTCGGGCCGGTCGTAGCCGGTGAGCGCGTTGAACAGCGTCGACTTGCCGGCGCCGTTGGGGCCGATCACGGCCTTGATCGTGCCTTGATGCACGTCGAACGAGACGGCGTCGACCGCCGTCAGGCCGCCGAAGCGCTTGGTCACCTCACGGACCTGCAGCAGGCTCATGTGGTCTCCACCGCCTTGCGACGCCGCCGCCAGAGGCCGGCGAGGCCGCGCGGCGCCAGGATCACGACGAGGACGATGGCCAGGCCGTAGATGTCTTCCTGGTAGTTCTGGAGCGTGCTCGCGGTGCTGTGAGGCAGGCTCGGGATGAGCGAGTCGAGGTACCTGACGAGCGTCAGCGCCACGGCGGCGACGAGGGGGCCCGCCAGGGACCCCGAGCCGCCGAGGACGGCCATCGCCACGAACATGACGGAATAGGACAGCGCGAACGTGCTGGGCGAGACGAACCCGACGACGCTGGCGTAGAGCGCGCCGGCGAGGCCGGCGAGCAGGGCGCTGACCACGAACGTGCGCACCTTCGTGCCCGTCACGTCGACGCCGCAGGCCTGCGCGCCGAGCTCGCTGCCGTGCAGGGCCCTCATCGCCCGGCCCGGCCTGGCGACCGTCAGGTTGTACGACACCACCACCGCAATGCCCACCACGGCCCACACCAGCCAGTACAGCGAGTCGGCTTCCTTGAGCACGAACGACCCCACCGAGGGGTAGGGGATCCCGCCGCGTCCGTTCACGCCGCCCGTGATCGCCGCCGCCTCGACGAACACCAGGCTCATGAGCTGGCCGAAGCCCAGGGTCGCCATCGCCAGGTAGTGGCCCTTGAGGCGCAGGCTCGGGAGGGCGAGGAGGAGGCCGCCGACGCCCGACAGGGCGCCGGCGGCCGCAAAGGCGAGCAGCCAGGGCCAGTGGAGCGTCGTGGTGCAGTAGGCGCACGTGTAGGCGCCGATCCCGACGAAGGCGGCGTGGCCAAGCGAGATCTGGCCCGCATAGCCGAAGAGCAGCGCCAGGCCGACGACGACGAGCGCGTTGATGCCGGCGAAGGTGAAGATCTTCAGGTAGAAGGTGTCGGTGACCAGCAGCGGGACCGCGGCGACCAGGACGGCGGCCGCGACCGGCACGGCGATCCTGAACGCGCGGCGCATCACACCTTCTCCCGGCCCGAGCCGCCGAAGAGGCCTTGTGGCCGCACGAACAAGACGACGAGGAGCACGATCAGGGCGATGCCGTCCTTGTAGGTCGGGTCGACGTACCCGGCCGTCAGGCTCTCGAGCACGCCCAGCAGCAGACCGCCGCCCACGGCCGCCCACGGCCTGCCCAGCCCGCCGAGGATCGCCGCGGCGAAGCCCTTGACGCCGATGCCGGCGCCGACGTGGAACGACGTCTGAGTGAGGGGCGCCACCGCCAGGCCGGCGACGGCGCCGAGGGCGGCCGCCAGCGCGAACGAGGCCGTGACCATGCCGTTCGCGTTGACGCCCACGAGGCGAGCGGCGTCGCGATGCAGGGAGGTGGCTCGCATGGCGCGCCCGAACATCGTCCGCCGGTACAGCAACGCGAGCGCCACGACGGCCAGCGCCGTCAGCCCCCAGATCCAGAGGGTCTGGCGCTCCACCGCGGCGCCGAGCAGCTTCAGGGAGGAGCCGCCGGTGAACGCCGGCAGCGAGCGCACGTCGGGCCCGAAGAGGTGCAGCGCGAGCTGGCTGAGCAACACGGCGCCGCCGATCGTCACGATGATGATGCGCAACGGGTCGCCGCCCGCGATCGGACGCACCGCCACCAGCTCGAAGAGCGCGCCGATCGCGGCCGTGGCCACGACGGCCGCGACACAGGCCAGCGGCAGGGGCAGACCGGCATCGACGAAGGCCACGCCGAGCATGCCGCCGAGCATGAAGAACTCGCCCTGGGCGAAGTTGATCGCCCCGGTGGCCGCGTACACGATCGTGAACCCGAGGGCGACGAGAGCGTAGATCGATCCGTTCTTCAGGCCTGCTATCAGGAACTGCAGGAGCTCGTTCACGCTGGGTGTCCTCCGGTCGCGGCGCTGATTCTACGCTGCGACGGTGGTGCGACGCCCCCGGCCGCGGGAGGGAGGGGGCCTTCCCTCATCGTCGTCGGCTCGTCGGGAGATGCCGCGATCCCCGGGCCTGCGGACAGGCCCGGGGATCGCGTGAGTCTCAGCGACGAACTACTTGGAGGCGATGGTCCACTTGCCGTTCACGATCTCGTACATCGTGAGAGCGTCGGCGGTGAGGCCGTTGTGGTCGGTCGGCGAGAAGGTGAAGTCGCCGCCGATCCCCACGAACCCGTTCGTCTGCTCGATCGCGTCGCGCAGCGACGACGAGGTGATGTCGCCGCTGACGCTCTTGGCCGCATCGGCGAGCATGGTGATGGCGTCGAACGCGTGACCGGCGAAGGTCGTGGGCGGCGTGCCGTAGGCCGACTGGTAGCTGCTGACGAAGTCGGTCGCCTGCGTGTAGCCGTCGCTGCCCTTGCCGTAGGAGGCCGGCACCAGGATGTGGCCGGCCGCGAACTTCACGCCGTTCGCGGCCGCCCCGGCGCCCTCGATGAACTGCACGTTGGCGTTGCCGTGGCTGCCGAACAGCGGGATCTTGAAGCCGAGGTCCTTGACCTCCTTGGCGATGATCGTCGCCTCGGAGCCGGCGGTCCACATGAGGACGGCCTGGGCGTCGCTGTTCTTGATCTTGGTGAGCTGGGCGGTCATGTCGGTGTCGCCCGGGTTGAAGGTCTCGCTGTCGGCGATGGTCATGCCCATCTTCGGCGCGTCGGCCTGGATGTTCGCCAGGCCGTCCTTGCCGAAGCCGCCGGTGTCGCTGATGACGCCGATCCTGGTGATGCCCTGACTCTTCATGTAGTCGAAGGTGAAGGGGACGACGACCGAGTTGGGCCAGGCGACCGCGAACACGAGGCTGTCGACGGGGCTGGTGATCGGCGTCGCCGCCGCCATCGAGATCTCGGGTACGCCGGCGCGGTCGAGCGTCTGCTTGATCGCCAGCGTGGTGCTGCTGCCCGTCGTGCCGACGATGGCCACGACCTTGTCCTGGTCGATCAGCTTGCTGGCCGCGGCGACGGCCTTGGCGTCGTCGGTGCCGTCGTCCTCGACGATGAGCTCGATCTGCTTGCCGTTGACGCCGCCGGCGTCGTTGATCTTCTTGACTTCCATCTCGAGGGTGTTCTTCTCGGGCTGGCCGAGGGCCGCGTAGGTCCCCGACAGCGACACGATGGCGCCGACCTTGATGGTGTCGCCGGCGGTGTTGCCGCTGCCGCTCCCACTGTTGCCGCCGCTGCTGCCGCAGGCGCCGATTGCGACGACCAGCACGATCGCCAGCGCGGTGACCAGAAGCGCCGTAGAGACCCTCACCTTGCGTCCACCCATGCCCGAACCCTCCGTGTCGCTGTCCGACGCGCCCGCCATCGGGCGCCCGCATTGTCCGAGCAGCCGAGAGGACGACCGGTCCGAGATGTTCGTCCGGTTCCGGTGGGAGTGCGACGTGGAGTGCGCACGGCGGGGGATCTTCGGGATCCCCCGGCTCCCTTCAGCTGCCACCGTGACCGTGGCGCAACGAGGCCAAGGTCGATGCGCCACGCACGATGGCACGGCGCTTGCTGCATACTATCTCATCGGGATCCGCCGCCGCGGATCCCGCGGCGGCGATGCGGGCCGGGGGGCGGAGGGGCGGGCCGCGCCGTACGGCGCGGCCCGCCCCTCCGCGTGTCGCGGTCCCGACGCGGCCCCCGGGCCTGCGGCCCCCGGGTGCCTTCATCGCGGTGTCACTTCACGATCGTCCACTTGCCGTCGCCGATCTGGTACATCACCAGCGCGTCGGGCGTGAGGCCGTTGTGGTCGGTCGCCGAGAAGGTGAAGTCGCCGGTGATGCCGACCAGGCCGCTGGTCTGTTCGATGGCGTCGCGCAGCGACGAGGAGGTGACGTCGCCGCTGACGTTCTGCGCCGCCGCCGCCAGGATGTGGATGGCATCGAAGGCGTGGCCGGCGAAGGTCGAGGGATCCGAGCCGTAGGCGGCCTTGTAGTCGTCGATGAAGCCGGTCGCCTGCGTGTAACCCTCAGTCCCCTTGCCGTAGGCGGCCGGGACGAGGATCTTGCCGGCGGCGAAGCGCACGCCGTCTCCCGCCGCGCCGGTCCCCTGCAGGAACTGCACGTTGGCGTTGCCGTGGCTGCCGAACAGCGGGATCTTGATGCCGAGGTCCTTGGCCTCCTTCACGATCGTCGTGGCCTCGGCGCCGGCGGTCCACATGACGATCGCCTGCGCGTCGGAGCCCTTGATCTTGGTGAGCTGGGCGGTCATGTCGGTGTCGCCGGGGTTGAAGGTCTCGCTGTCGGTGACCGTGACCCTCGCGTCGGGGGCCAGGGCCTGGATGGTGGCCAGGCCGTCCTTGCCGAAGCCGCCGGTGTCGCTGATGACGCCGATCCTGGTGATGCCCTGCTTCTTGAGGTAGTCGAAGGTGAAGGGGACGACGACCGAGTTGGGGTCGGCGGTGGCGAACACGAGGCTGTCGACGGGGCTCGTGATCGGCGTGGCCGCCGCCATCGAGATCTGCGGGACGCCGGCGCGGTCGATGGCGCTGCGCATCGCCAGCGTGGTGCTGCTGCCGGTCGGGCCGATGATGGCCACGACCTTGTCCTGGTCGATCAGCTTGCTGGCGGCCGCAACGGCCTTGGCGTCGTCGGTGCCGTCGTCCTCGACGATGAGCTCGATCTGCTTGCCATTGACGCCGCCGGCGTCGTTGATCTTCTTGACCTCCATCTCGAGGGTGTTCTTCTCGGGCTGGCCGAGGGCGGCGTACGTGCCCGACAGCGACACGATGGCGCCGACCTTGATGGTGTCGCCGGCGGTGTTGCCGCTGCCGGATCCGCTGCTGCTCGAGCCGCTGCTGCCGCAGCCGGCCAGGATGATCGCCAGCGAGACCGCCAGCGCGGCGGCCAGGACCGCCATCGAGAGCTTCAACGTGCGTCCGCGCATTGTGCACACCTCCGTCGTGGGTGTCGCCGCACGGAGGGAAGTCCCCCCTGTGGTCGGCTCGGCCGCGCCCGCCACGCGGGCGCGGCCGAATTGGCGTGCATACTAACACGGTCGCCGCGTTTCCCCACCTGCAACAAGGTGCAGCGAGCCTGCGAAGACGGGCGGGGCGGCGCCTGCGGCGCCGCCCCGCCCGGCCCTACTCCCTGACAGGGACCGCCGCCGCTTCGCGCGCCGCCCGCGTCCAGGCGGGCAGCATCAGCAGCGCGCCGGCGAAGAAGCAGACCGCGCCCACGAAGGTGCCGCCGTCGGCCCAGCTCACGTTCACCGCGGCGTTCGTCGCGGGCAGCACGTAGGCGCCGATGGCGGAGACCATGAAGGCTATCGACCCGATCATGTTCAGCCAGGCGATGCGCCAGGGCGCGCTGCCCGGCCGCCAGCTCAGGATCCTGCCGAGGGCGAGGAGCGCGTAGGTGCTCGACACGAGGAAAAGGATCGAGCCGAAGAAGTCGGGCTGCCAGACGACCTTGTCGTAGTCCGAGGTCGGCAGCCGCTGGATGAGAGCGAAGAGCGTGGTCGCGTTGAAGAACAACGTGCCCGGGAACTGGGTCGCGGCGGCGACCCAGCCGCGGTCGTGCGGCAGCCACGCGCGGACGCGCGCCGGCTGCCGCTTGAGGTCGCGCGGCGTGCCGGTCGGCGCCATCGCCGGGCTGGCCGCCTGCACGAGTTGCCCGAACGAGGCCGAGGTGAAGAAGAGGGATGCAATGAAGAAGGTCACCGCGTCGGCCGTCGTGCCGACGGCCGACGCGTAGGCGTGGGTCGAACCCAGCGCGAACCCCGCCGAGCCGACCATGAACAGGCCGGCGACCGTCGCGTTCAGGCGTTTCGGTCTGAGGCGCATCCCGGCGACCGGCCCGCGCCGCGCGTCGCTAGAGCGTGCTCGCGATCTTGGTCGTGAGCTCGCCGAGCCTCCTGGTGTAGCTGCCCATCTCGTTGTCGTACCAGCCGAAGACCTGGACGTGCGTGAGGGGCACGCGCACGTACTCCGTCTGGCCCTGGGCGTCGGGGCCCTGGCAGGGGACGGCGAGGTCCATGAACCCGGTGCGGGTGTGCGTCTCGGCGCCCTCGATGATGACGGCCGCGTCGTGGCCGGCCATGTCGGCCGACACGTTCTGCTCGGCGCTGAACTCGACCAGGCCCCGCGCCTCGCCTTCGGCGGCGTCGCAGTAGATGCCGTTGATCGACTCGCGGTCCACCGAGACGCGGCCGTCGGGCAGCGTCTCGCTCTGGAACGTGACGTTCAGGATGATCAGGCTCACCGTGGCGATGGGGATACGCACGGAGTCGGCCATGAAGCCGATGCGGGCGATCTCGGGCATGACCTGCTCGAGGGTGGCCGCCGCGTTGGTCGAAGTGAGGACGATGTTGTTCAGGGCGCCGCGCGTCTTGCGCAGGTCGGTCGCCCCGGCCTTTGGCACGGCGTCGAGCACCGGTTGCGACTGTGTGGCGGCGTGCACCGTGCTCATGCCGGCGGTGATCATGTGGCGCGTGAGGTCGCGCTCGAGCAGCGGCCGCATCATGTGCGCCAGCGCCGTCGTCGTGCACGAGGCCGCCGAGACGAGCTTGTGGGTCGCGGGGTCGAAGAGGTGGTCGTTGATCCCGTGGATCAGGATGGCGGCGTCGTCGGGCAGGGGCGCGCCCTTGTCCTTGCTCTTGAAGGGCGAGCTCTGCACGACGACGCGGGCGCCGGCCGCCAGGTGGCCGCGCAGCGAGCCCTTGGGCGCGTCGGCCTCGGCGTGCGGGTCCTTGAAGATGCCGGTGCACTCGACCACCAGCGCCACGCCGTGGTCGCGCCAGGGGATGTCCTTGGGGTTGCGCGCCTCGCGCAGCACGACGATCTCCTTGCCGTGGGCGCGGAGCAGGCCCTTGGCCTCGTCGACAACCTGGATGTCCCGCTTGCCCGACTGCCCGAGCAGGTAGCGGTGCAGCGGGCCGTAGGTGGTGTCCTTGGCGATGTACTGCACGACGGAGTCGAGCGAGGTGCCCACCGGGCGCCCCAGGTTGACGACGATGCGGTCGAAGTCGTCGCGCCCGATGCCGTCCCAGAGGGCGAGCTTGCCGATGCGGCCGAGGCCGTTGATACCCAGAGTCCGTACGCCCATCGCGGTCGTGCCTCCTGTGTGCGTTATGCCCCCCTTGTGTACGGAATCCTACGGGCAACGACCCCCTGACGGCCAGCGGGTCCTGCTCGGACGAATGGCCATCGTGGAGCGGCGGCGGCAGCCATCCTGAACAAGCCGCCTTGCGGGTGAGGGCGTGCGCCACGCCGGAATCCGGTACCATCGGCAGCATGAAGACGCAGCCTGTGCCGTTCGACTCCGAGGCGCTGCGGGCGAACATCGCGACCACGGCCCAGCAGACGGTCATCCCCGACCGCTACCTGCCGCTGGTGGCGGCGGTCGACGGGTTCTACGGGGTGCGCGCCGCGCTGACCGAGACGATCGGCGAGTACTTCCACGCCTACCGCAACCTCGACGCCCTGATCGACGGGCTGCAGACCACGCTGCTGCGCAACTGGAGCTACTTCGAGCGCTCCGACGAGCGCGGCGTCCACTTCACCCTGCTGGCCGAGCTGGCCCTGGGCCTGTTCGACGAGCGGCTGTCGAGCGACCAGTGCTCGCTGCTGCTGCGCGGCGTATTGCGCTGGTGCTCGGCGGCCCTGGGCGGCCAGCACGGCGACGCCTACGACGAACCCCTTGCCGCCGTCTGCGAGGCGCTCTCGGCGGCGCTACCGGTACAGACCACCGCCTTCCTCGAGCGCGACGCACTCCTGCGAGACCTGGTCGCGCGCGCCGCGGAGCGGCCGGCGCTGGCCGAGGCGTTCATCCGCCTGTACCGCCAGGTCCTGCTTACCGGCTACGCCCGGCTCGAGGAACGGCTGGACGTGGCGGGGTGGGCGACGGCGGCGGGGTCGGGCCTGACCGACCCCGCCGCCGTCGCCCACCGCTTCGACTTCCTCGCTGCCGGTCCCCTGCGCGAGCTGGTGCGCCGCACCGAGGCGGCGCCGGCCGACGTCCTGCTCGGTCCCGACCACCCGATCTTCTCGGACCTCCTGGGGCGGGCGATCGACCACGTGTTCCGCATCGAGGAGCTCGAGGACCGGTTCGCCGTGTGCCTCTTCTTCCTCAAGGACGAGACGCTCGGCTACCGCCAGAAGGAGGTCATGGTCGACCTGCTCGGCGTGGTCAAGCAGCTCATGCAGCCCGAGGAGCAGCGCGACGTCGACCGCATCCTCAGCCGCCTCACCTCCTTCTTCCGCGGCCGCATGGAGGAGTTCCTGCTCATGCGGTTCAAGTGCTACGAGGCGATCGGGGTGGCGATCGGCGAGACGGGCAACGTCAAGGCCGCCGACCACCTGATCGAGGACGTGCTCTCGTGGAAGTTCCAGTACCCGGACATCCGCGGCGCGACCGATGACTGGGAGATCGTCGTCAACCCCTACCACCTGCCGAAGATCCGCACCTGGATGCGGATCATCGAGTCGAACCCGGCGCTCTACGAGCGTCTCGCGGCGGCCCTCAACGTGCAGCTCCGGCTGGGCGGCGTGTACATCGCCGACACCGACCTGTTCCAGCGCGACGTGACCCGGTTCCTGAACGCCGACATCCGGCCCATCTACTTCGTCGCCAAGCAGCTGCTGCGCACCCTGCCCGTCTACTTCAGCCAGGTCGGCGCCGAGGGCGAGTTGCGAGCCGTCTCGACCCAGGTCGACGAGATCTGCCACCGGCACGACACGCTCATGCACTTCCTGCGCAAGCAGTGCCACGCCGAGTCGTCGAACCGGCTGGTCGCGTTCAGCCGCGCCGTGCTCGACTACTGGATGACGCTCGATCCGTCGGGGCTCGCGCCCTACGTCTCCGACAACACACTCGCGGCGGTACGGACCGAACGGGCGTGGGCGCTGGCGCCGCACCGCACCCTGGTCACCCTGCAGCGGCTCTGCGGCGCGGCCGGCGTCGACGAGTTCCTCGACCGCCTGCTGGCGCTGACGCCCGACGAGCTCGACGAGAAGCTGTCGCTGGTCGACGCGGCCGGCGACGGGGACGGTGGGGAGGGCGACGCGGCGAGGCCGGCCGGCCCTGCCGGCCCCCGCCGCGTCGCCCTCATGATCCGCACCTACCAGCTGCTCTCGGACAAGTACTCGCTCTCGGCCGGCGAGGTCGGCGGGGCGGTCGAGCGGCACCTCGCGCTGAGCGCAAAGAAGCGCGGCGCCTTCGGCCGGGCACTGGCCGCGTGGCGGGCGCGTCCCGCGCCCGCCACGCGGGACCGTCTGCTGGACGCGGCCCTCACGGTGCTGGAGGGCCTCAAGGCCATCGTGCTCGACCCGGCGGCGTCGACGCCCGTCGAGAACATCTACCAGAAGCGGCACATCGCGGCCGGCATCCCCTCGATCTACGGCAACTACAACGAGCCCAAGTTCGATGCCCTCGGCCTGTCCTTCCGGGTCGAGAACCTGGTCGGGCGCCTGTTCGACGACCTTCTGGCCGAGGGCGTCGAGCGCTACGTGACGCGAGACACGCTGCGGCGCATGACGGCCGCGATCCGCCGCTTCCAGCGCGCCCTGGCCGTCGAGGGCGTCGACTCCCGGGTGCTCGACGCCAACCTCGAGATGCTCGAGGCGAGCTTCCCGTGGCACAACTTCACCTTCCGCCAGTACCAGAACGTCTTCCAGTTCCTGGTGAACGGCGTCTCGGAGCTCTCGGCGATGTCGATCCTGAGTCACGACCAGGTTCTGCACACGGTGCTCGTCAGCGACAGCCGCCAGTGCGAGGCGCGTGGCATGTCGGTCGATGCTGTGGCCGAGATGGTGCTGCGCGACGTGCTGGTCTCCGCCCTCGGCATGCAGGAGCTCGACCGCTACGCGGCCGCCTCGTTGCGTCAGATCTCGCTGCTGAACGGCCGCCTCGGCACCCAGGCGCTCACGCGCATGATGAACTACGACCCCGAGCGGCTCACCACGCCGATCCACAAGCTGGCGGCCGACACCGACGACCAGCGCACACTGGGCTTCAAGGGGCTCGGCCTCAAGCAGATGACCTCGTACGGGCACAACGTCCCCGAGGGCTTCATCATCACGACCGAGCTGTTCATGGCCATGCCGGCGATGTCGTACCGGCCGCTCTACGACGACACGGTCGCGCGCATCGGCCGCGCCCTCGAGCAGCTCGAACGGCAGACCGGCCTGCGGCTCGGCGACCCCGGCCGGGCCCTGCTGCTGTCGATCCGCTCCGGCGCCGCCATCTCGATGCCCGGGCTGATGACCACCTTCGTCAACGTCGGCCTGAACGACGAGATCGCCGAGGAGCTGGCCGAGGAGCCGCAGATGGAGTGGGCGGCCTGGGACGCCTACCGGCGCTTCCTGCAGTCGTGGGCCATGGCAGCCGGCGTGGACCGCGACTTCTTCGACTCGATCATGGGCGAGTTCAAGTCGCGCTACGGCGTGGAGCAGAAGCTCGACTTCACCCCGGCGCAGATGCGCGAGCTCGCCTTCACCTACCGCGACCGGGCCCGCGAAGGCGGGGTCGTCTTCGTCGATGACCCCTTCGCCCAGGTGATCGCCTGCGTGCTCAAGGTGCTCGAGTCGTGGGACTCGCCGCACGCGCGCCTCTATCGCCAGTACATCGGCGTGGCCGAGGAGTGGGGCACGGCGGCCGTGGTGCAGCGCATGGTGTTCGGCAACCTCGATCGCCAGTCGGGCTCGGGCGTGACGTTCACCCACAACCCGCTGGAGCCGTACGGCCGACAGGTGCGCCTGTTCGGCGACTTCGCCGTGCAGTGCCAGGGCGAGGACCTGGTGGGCGGTCTCGTGTTCCCGCTGCCGGTCTCCGAGGCGCAGCGGCTCGGCAGCCCCACCTACCGCGGCACGGAGCACTCGCTCGAGCGTGACTACCCCGAGGTGTACAAGAAGCTCCTCGAGGTCGCTCGCGACCTGGTCGGGGAGCGCGAGTACGACCCGCAGGAGATCGAGTTCACGTTCGAGGGGCCGTCCGGCGACGACCTCTACGTGCTCCAGAAGCGCGCCGTCGTGCAGGAGCAGGCGGGCAGCCTGCCCTACTTCGACACCTCCGCGCCCGGGTGCGGCACGCCAGTGGCGGTCGGGATGGGCGTGGCGGGCGGCGCCTACGCGGGCCGCGTGGCGGTGAACGCGGGGCAGATCGCGGAGATGCTCGCACGCGACCCCGGCGAGAACATCGTGCTCCTGCGACCCGACACCGTGCCCGAGGACATCGCCATGATCACCCAGGTCAGCGCCATCCTCACGGCCCGCGGCGGCGCGACTTCGCACGCGGCCGTGACGGCCAAGCGGCTCGGCAAGACGGCCGTCGTCGAATGCATGGACCTCGATGTCGTCGAGCGCGACGGCATCGCCCGGCTCGCCGGCCACGACCTGCGGGCCGGCGACTGGCTCTCGATCGACGGCCGCACCGGCAACATCTTCCTCGGCCGCGTGCCCCTCGTGGGCGAGCCGGCCGAACCGCCCGGGGCACAGCCGGCGCTCTAGACACGCGTCGGCGGTCCGCTCGTCGCGGCGATCCGCTTCCAGCGCCCCCGGGGCCGCCCTCTTGACTGGGTTGAAAGATGTGTCACGATATATCGCTACACCGTCACAACCAGGCGGGAAGAGTGTGATTGTCGGCTAATCATTAGCGTGCTAACATTTCTCCGGCCGGCAGGAGATGCCGGTGGTCGCGAAGGAGGTGTGGGATGGTCTCAGGGCAGCCGACAGGCATGGCGGACGTCGAGTTGGAGGGCGTCGACGAGCTGAGCGCCGGCGTGTTCCGCGCCTTCCTGACCGCCCTGCGGCTGTATCGCCAGCTGATGATGAGGAGCCTGGGCGAGCATCAGGCGCACCCCGGCCAGGCGATCTGCCTGCACGTGCTGTCTGCCAACGACGGCATCACCCAGCGCGACCTGGCCGGCGCCCTGCGCGTCTCCCCGCCGACCCTGAGCCGGATGCTGGGCACGCTCGAGAAGAGCGGACTGGTCGAGCGCCGTCCCGACCAGACCGACCAGCGCCTCACGCGCGTCTTCTTCACCGATGACGGTCGCGTCTTCGAGAAGGAGATGAGACTGGTCACGGCCGCCAACGTGCGGGAGACGGTCGCGACGTTACCGGAGGACGACCGGCGCGAGCTCGAGCGGTTGCTGCTCGAGCTCGCGCAGGCGATGGCCCGCGCCGTGGAGGGGCGGGGCGGGGCGGCGGCCGCGTCCGCGGCCGCCTCGGAGCCCCGCCCGTGATCCGCCTGCTCAGACAAGGCCTGCGCCCTTACGGTCGGCAGATCGCCGTCGTGATCGCGCTGCTGCTCGTGCAGGCGATCGCCAACCTGTACCTGCCGACGCTGAACGCCGACATCATCAACAACGGCGTCACGCAGGGCGACACGCACTACATCATGGTCGCCGGCGCGGTCATGCTCGGCGTGACCCTGCTGCTGGCGGTGGCGTCGGTCATCGCCGTCTACTTCGGAGCCAAGACGTCGATGGGGTTCGGCCGCGACACGCGCGGCAAGCTCTTCCGCCAGGTGCAGCGCTTCTCGCTGGCCGAGCTCAACCGTTTCGGCGCGCCCTCGCTGATCACGCGCACGACCAACGACGTGCAGCAGGTCCAGATGGTGCTCCTGATGATGCTCACCGTCATGATCCTGGCGCCGATCATGTGCGTGGGCGGCATCATCATGGCGCTGCGCTTGAACGTGCCGCTGACGCTCGTGATCCTGGTCGCGGTGCCGGTGATGGGGATCTTCATCGGTCTCGTCGCCACCCGCATGGTGCCGCAGTTCCGCATCATGCAGAAGAAGCTCGACCGGGTGAACCAGGTCATCCGCGAGATGCTCGCCGGGGTGCGCGTGATCCGCGCCTTCGACCGCACCGTCTACGAGGAGCGCCGCTTCGACGAGGCCAACAGCGACCTGACGGCCACGGCGCTCAAGGTCACGCGACTGTTCGCGGTCGTGTTCCCGACCGTGACGATCATCATGCAGCTCTCGACCGTGGCGATCATGTGGTTCGGCAGCATCCAGGTCGCCGACCACGGCATGCCCGTCGGCGACCTGACCGCCTTCCTCACCTACATCATGCTCATCCTGTTCTCGGTGATCATGGCGACCGTCATGTTCGCGATCGTGCCGCGGGCGGCGGCCTCGTCCGAGCGCATCATGGAGGTGCTCGACGCCGACGTGTCGGTCGCCGATCCCGACGTGGTGGCGCCGCAGGCGGCGCCGCTCGGCACCGTCGAGTTCCGCGACGTCGAGTTCCGGTATCCGGGCGCCGAGGACCCGGTGCTGTCCGGCATCTCGTTCGCCGCCGGCCCGGGAGAAGTCACCGCCATCGTCGGGAGCACCGGCAGCGGCAAGTCGACGCTCATCAACCTGATCCCGCGCTTCTACGACGTGACCGCCGGCAGCGTGCTGGTCGACGGGCTCGACGTGCGCGAGATGCCGCTCCGCGACTTGTGGAGTCGCATCGGCCTGGTGCCCCAGAAGGCGTTCCTGTTCAGCGGCACGATCGCCGACAACGTGCGCTTCGGCGACCGGGACGCCGCCGACGAGCAGGTCTGGAGGTTCCTCGAGATCGCCCAGGCCAGCGAGTTCGTGCTCGAGACGCCCGAGAGCCTCGAGGCGCCGGTGGCCCAGGGTGGCGCCAACGTGTCCGGCGGGCAGCGCCAGCGCCTGGCCATCGCCCGGGCGCTGGCCAAGCGGGCGCACATCTACATCTTCGACGACAGCTTCTCGGCGCTCGACTTCACCACCGACGCGAAGCTGCGCGCGGCGCTCAAGCAGGCGACGGCCCAAGCCACGGTGATCATCGTCGCGCAACGCGTCGGGACGATCATGCACGCCGATCGCATCGTCGTGCTCGAAGACGGCGGCGTCGTCGGCATCGGCGGGCACGACGAGCTGCTGCGCACGTGCGAGACGTATCGAGAGATCGTGGCCTCGCAGCTCGGCGAGGAGGCGGTCGCATGAGCGACAGGCAGCCCACTGCGCCGCCGCGCCCCGGCCCCGGCCCAGGCCGGGGCCGCCCCGGCGGCCCGGGCCCAGGCGGTCCCGGCATGCACGGCCTCACGATGCCCGCGGTCAAGGCCCGGGACTTCAGGGGCACGATGAAGCGTCTCGGCGGCGTGCTGCGGGCGGAGGCGCCCCGTATCGTGGCCGTGGTCCTCCTGGCCGTCGTGAGCGTGGCCTTCGCGATCGTGGGGCCACGCATCCTGGGCCACGCGTTCAACCTGTTGTTCGAGGGCGCGATCAGCGCCAAGCTGCCGGCCGGCGCCACCCAGCAGCAGGTCGTCGCCGGACTGCGCGCCGCCGGCCACTCCACACAGGCCGACATGCTCTCGGGCATGACCCTGCACCCCGGCGAGGGCGTCGACTTCGGGGCCATCGGCCGCACCCTGCTGCTGCTCATCGGTGTGTACGCGCTGAGCGCCCTGTTCGCCTGGCTGCAGCAGTACATCATGGCCGGCGTCGTGCAGCGCAGCATGTACCGGTTGCGGCAGAGCGTCGACGCGAAGCTCGCCCGCCTGCCGCTCCGCTACTTCGACGACCATCCGCGCGGCGACCTGCTGAGCCGGGTGACCAACGACATCGACAACATCGCGCAGTCGCTGGCGCAGGTCATGACGCAGATGATCACGTCCGTGCTGACCATCGTCGGCGTGCTGATCATGATGCTGACGATCAGTCCCCTGCTGGCCGCCATCTCCGTGCTCTGCGTGCCTCTGTCGATCGTGCTGACGATCCTCATCGCGAAGCGCTCGCAGAAGCAGTTCGCGCTGCAGTGGGAGCGGACCGGCGACCTGAACGGGCATGTGGAAGAGATGTTCACGGGTCACAACGTGGTCAAGGTGTTCGGCCGCCAGGATGAGGCCATCGAGACCTTCGACGCACAGAACGAGCAGCTCTACGAGGCCAGCTTCAAGGCCCAGTTCATCTCGGGCACGATCCAGCCCGTGATGAACTTCGTCGGCAATCTGAACTACGTGGCGATCTGCGTCATCGGCGGCTTGGGCGTCGCGACCGGCCGCCTCCTGCTCGGCGACGTGACCGCGTTCATCCAGTACGCGCGCCAGTTCACGATGCCGATCGCCCAGGTGGCCAGCATGATGAACGTGCTGCAGTCGACCGCCGCGTCGGCGGAGCGCGTCTTCGAGGTGCTCGACGAGACCGAGGAGGAGCCCGACGCCGCCGAGCCGGTCAAGCTCGAGCACACGTACGGCCACATCACCTTCGAGGACGTCTCGTTCCGCTACGTCGCCGACACGCCGCTCATCGCCGACATGCGGCTCGACGTGCCGGCGGGTGCGACCGTGGCGATCGTCGGCCCTACGGGTGCCGGCAAGACGACCCTCGTCAACCTGCTTCTGCGCTTCTACGAGCTCGATCACGGGCGCATCACCGTCGACGGCGTCGACACGCGGCGGATGACGCGCAGCGACCTGCGGCGCCTGTTCGGCATGGTCCTGCAGGACACGTGGCTGTTCACCGGCTCGATCCGCGACAACATCGCCTACGGGCGCGAGGGGGCGGCCGAGGAGGAGGTCCTCGCGGCCGCCCGCGCCGCGCGCGTCGACCACTTCGTCCGGACGCTGCCCGACGGCTACGACACCGTGCTCGACGACGACGCGACGGCCGTCTCGGCCGGCGAGAAGCAGCTGCTCACGATCGCCCGCGCCTTCCTGGCCGACCCCGACGTGTTGATCCTCGACGAGGCCACGAGCTCTGTGGACACGCGCACCGAGGTCCTCATCCAGCAGGCGATGGCCGAGCTCATGAAGGACCGCACGAGCTTCGTGATCGCCCACCGACTGTCGACCATCCGCGGCGCCGATCACATCCTGGTGATGGACCACGGCCGCCTGGTCGAGCAGGGCACCCACGAGGAACTGCTCGCGAGCAAGGGCTTCTACCACGACCTCTACCAGAGCCAGTTCGTCGAGGCCTTCGAGGAGGCGTCGTGAGGGGCGGCCCGTGGAGGGTCGGCAACCACGAGAGAGGAACGCGATGAACGAGGACCCCGGGCGGTCAGACCACGTCGACCGCAACCGCGCCGCGTGGAACGAATGGGCGGCCGACTTCGTGGCGCCCGGCGAGAGCTCGTGGGCGAGCGCCGAGCCGCACTGGGGGATCTGGGGCGTCCCCGAGGCCGACCTCGGCGTGCTGCCGCCCGACCTCGACGGTCTCGACACGATCGAACTCGGCTGCGGCACGGGGTACGTCTCGGCGTGGCTGGCGCGCCGCGGGGCACGGCCGGTCGGGATCGATCTCTCACCCGGCCAGCTCGAGACGGCACGCCGGCTGCAGCGGGAGTACGGTCTCGAGTTCCCGCTCCACGAGGTGAGCGCGGAGGAGCTGCCGTTCGATGACGCCAGTTTCGACCTGGCGATCTCGGAGTATGGCGCCTGCCTGTGGGCCGACCCGTACAGGTGGGTGCCCGAGGCCGCCCGTGTCCTTCGTCCCGGCGGCCGCCTCATCTTCCTCACCAACGGCACGATCATGATGCTCTGCGCACCCGACGATGCCGACGCCCTGCCCACCGACCGGCTGGTGCGAGACTACTTCGGCATCCACCGCTTCGAGTGGACCGACTGGCCGTCGGTCGAGTTCCATCTCGGGTACGGCGACTGGATCCGGCTACTGCGCGCCAACGGGTTCGAGGTCGAGGACCTCATCGAGGTGCGGCCGCCCGCCGGCGCCACGACCGCGTTCGACGACGTCGTCGCCCTCGACTGGGCGCGCCGCTGGCCCTGCGAAGAGGTCTGGAAGGCGCGCATGCGGACGTGAACCCCGGTCGATCGACGAGAAGGCGAGCTGACCCGTGAACGCCGTGACGGGTACCGTCTCGCGCACCTTCCGCTCGCTGCGGGTGCACAACTACCGGCGCTACTTCTTCGCCCAGGTCGTCTCGAACAGCGGCACCTGGATGCAGTCGTTCGCCCAGGCGGCGCTGGTCCTGGAGCTCACCCACAGGAACGCCCTGATGCTGAGCCTCGTCGTCGCGCTCCAGTTCGGCCCGGTGCTGATCATCGGGCCGTGGGGCGGCCTGATCGCGGACCGCGCCGACAAGCGCAAGCTCCTGATCGCGACCCAGTCGGTGATGACCGTCCAGGCGGCCGCGCTGGGCGCGCTCACGCTGAGCGGCGACATCCGCGTCTGGATGGTGATGGCGCTCGCGCTGGTCATGGGCGTGGTCAACGGCATCGACAACCCGGCCCGGCAGTCGTTCGTGATCGAGATGGTCGGACACGACGACCTCGCCAATGCCGTCGCCCTGAACAGCGTGGTCGTCAACACCTCGCGTGTGGTCGGTCCGGCGATCGGCGGGCTCTTCGTCCTGATCGCGCCCGACAGCCTGACCGGGCTTGCGTGGTGCTTCCTGGCCAACGCCGTCTCGTACTTGTTCGTCATCGCCGCCCTGTGGACGATGAAGGTGTCGGAGCTCCAGCGTGCGCGCCGGGTGGCGCGCAAGGGCGGGCAGCTCCGCGCAGGGTTCGCGTACGTGTGGCGCACGCCTGCACTGCGCGTGCCCCTCTTGATGATGGCCGTCGTGGGCACGCTCAGCTACAACTTCTCCGTCGTCCTGCCGCTGATGGCGCGCGTGTCGCTGCACGGCGGCCCCCGCTCGATCAGCACACTCATGACGGCCATGGGCGTGGGCGCCCTGGTCGGCGGCCTCTGGGTCGCGGCCCGGGCGCGGCCCAGCCGCCGCCTGCTGGTCGTGGGCACCGCCCTGTTCGGGGCGGCGTCGATCGTGGCCGCGCTCATGCCGACCATCCCGCTGGAGATGCTGGTGCTCGTGCCGATGGGCGCCTGCTCGGTGCTGTTCATCGCGACGACGAACTCACTGCTGCAGCTCAACTCGGAACCGTCGATGCGGGGCCGTGTGATGTCGCTCTGGGCGGTCGTGTTCCTGGGCAGCACCCCGATCGGCAGCCTCGTGGTCGGCGTCATCGCCACCATCTGGGGGCCACGGGCCGCGTTCGCGCTCGGCGGCGTGGCGGCGCTGCTCACAGGCGTCGTCGTGGGCTGGGGGCTGCGGCGGCGCGGGCGCGAGCGCCTCGCCGCCGCAGCCGGCGAACCGGAGGTCTGTCTGCCGGACACGCCCGAGCCGGACGACCTGTTGCAAGCCGATGCGGCCGAGCGGTCGGGGGCGGCGCGCCACCCGGCGAACGCGCCCGGCCGGCCGACGTTGTAGAATCTCGCGGCGGCTGGGCGTAAACCAATCGCCCCTCCGCGCCGACAATGTGGAGGAGCGGGCATCGGATATGGGGCCGGGTGGGTCCCGCAGGCAGACACGGAAGGTGAGCGCGGGTGCTCCTGCAGGGGAATCTCAAAGAGTTCAGCCTCCCGAACGTCTTCCAGCTGGTGAAGATGAGCGCCAAGACCGGCGCTCTCAGCATCGAGCGCGAGGGCGAGTCGGGCAAGATCTTCTTCCGCAACGGCGCCATCTACTTCGCGACCGCCTCGCCCGGCACCATGCCGCTCGGCGAGCGCCTCGTGAAGGCCGGCCACGTGACCAGCAAGCAGCTCCAGGCGGCGCTCGCCGAGCAGAAGAAGTCGTCCAAGAAGGGCCGCATCGGCCAGATCCTGCTCGAGCACGGCTACATCGACCGCAAGACCCTCGAGCAAGCCGTGCGCGACCAGATCGAGGACGTGACCTTCAACTTCTTCAGCTGGGTCGAGGGCGACTTCTCCTTCGAGGCCGACGAGACGGTCACCGACGAGGACATCCTGGTCGAGATGAACGTCGAATCGGTGATCATGGAGGGCTGTCGCCGGCTCGACGAGTGGGACCTGATCTTCGACACGCTGGGCTCGCTCGAGCGCGTGCCGCGGCTGATCTACAACGATATCGTCGAAGAGGACGGCGGCATCAAGCTCACGCCGGACCAGTGGCGGGTCGTCTGCTGGATCGACGGCCGCCACGACATCAACACCGTGCTCAAGGAATGCGGTCTCGACCGCTTCAACGGCGCCAAGGTCATCTACGACCTGTTCAAGCACGGCCTCGTGAACGTGAGCGACGCCGCCATCGAGGAGATCGGCAGCAGCCGCTCGATCGTCGTGCGCGGACCGATCGACGTCTACAACCAGGTCTTCATCAGCACCCTGGCCGACGCCAACGTCTCCGAGCACCTGCGGGTCGAGCTCATCGACGAGCGCGAGGTCGAGATCCCGATGATGGCCGCCACCTACGCGGCCAACGGCAATGGCGACGGCGAGAGCGAGAGCGAGGGCAACGGCGGCGGCGAGGCGCTGATCTACACGGCCAGCGTCAGCTCGCCCGAACAGGTCTGGCGGCGGTTCGCCGAGCAGAGCTCGGCCTTTATCGTGCTCGCCAACGCCAACTCGCTCGACAGCCTCAAGGCGGCCGTCCGCGACCTCGCCTTCGTGCGCAAGCTGGTCGACGTGCCGATCGTCGTGGCCACGTACGTCTCGATGGACGAGGACTCGCTCGACGCCTCGGCCGTCGCCAAGACGCTCAGCCTGGCCGACAAGATCCCCGTGCTGCAGTGCGACCTGCGCGACCAGGGGTCGGTCAAGGCCGTCGTCGACGCCGCGCTGAACCTGGTCGAGTAGGCGTCCGGGCGGGGCGCACGGCGCCCCGCGTCCAACCTTGTCAATCCTTTCGGGCCCGGAGTACAGTCGTGCTCGCGTCCCCGCCGGCCCGCGCCGGCCACCGACGAAAGGACCCGGTCACATGTACTACCCGACCTATCGCATGAGACGGCTGCGCCGGACGCCCGCCTTGCGCCGGATGCTCCGCGAGACCCAGCTCGCGCCCGACGACCTCATCTACCCGCTGTTCGTCTCGCACGGCGAGAACGTCAAGCGCCCGATCGCCTCGATGCCCGGCTGCGAGCAGCTCTCCATCGCCAACCTGCTGCCCGAGGTGCGCGAGATCTCCGGGCTCGGGATCCCGGCGGTCATCCTGTTCGGCATCCCCTCGCACAAGGACGCGGCGGCGAGCAGCGCCTACGACTCCGAGGGCGTGGTGCAGCTGGCGATCCGGGCGATCAAGGACGAGGTGCCCGACCTGGTCGTGGTCACCGACGTCTGCCTGTGCGAGTACATGGACCACGGGCATTGCGGCGTCGTGCAGAACGGCGAGATCGTCAACGACCTCACGCTCGAGCTGCTGGCCAAGATGGCGGTCAGCCACGCCGAGGCCGGCGCCGACATCGTCGCCCCCTCGGACATGATGGACGGGCGCGTCGCCGCCATCCGCAACGCGCTCGACGACGAGGGGTTCACCGACACGGTCATCATGGCCTACTCGGCCAAGTTCGCCTCGGCCTTCTACGGGCCGTTCCGCGACGCCGCCGAGTCGCCGCCGGCGTTCGGCGACCGCAAGACCTACCAGATGGACCCCGCCAACGGCGAGGAGGCCGTGCGCGAGGCGCTGCTCGACATCGAGGAGGGAGCCGACATCATCATGGTCAAGCCGGCGCTGCCGTACCTCGACGTCGTCAAGGCCGTCAAGCAGGAGACGAAGTTCCCGCTGGCCGCCTACAACGTCAGCGGCGAGTACGCGATGATCAAGGCCGCCGCGGCCAACGGCTGGCTCGACGAGCGCGCCTGCGTGATGGAGGCCCTGACGAGCATCCGGCGCGCCGGGGCCGACCTGATCCTGACCTACCACGCCAAGGACGCCGTGCGCTGGCTCGAGGGCGTGGAGTGAGCTAGAGCCGAGGGCGGCGGGGGGCGCAACGCCGCCGGCGTTGCGCCCCCCGCCGCCCGCCCGCATACTGAACGTGCAGATGATGGAAACCCCGCCCACCGGTCATCCCCACGCCACGCACGCCTCCGGCGGCGCGTCCGCGCTCGACTTCTCGGCCCCGCGGGTGGTCGCCTGGGAGGTCACGCGCAGCTGCAACCTGGCCTGCGTCCACTGCCGGGCGTCGGCCGTCCACGGTCCGTACGAGGGCGAGCTGACGACCGCCGAGGCGTACACGCTCGTCGACCAGATCGCCTCGTTCGCGAGCCCGATCCTCATCCTCACCGGCGGCGACCCGCTGATGCGCGCCGACGTGTTCGAGATCGCCGAGCGCGCCATCTCCAAGGGCCTACGCACCGTGATGTCGCCCAACGGCACGCTGGTCACGCCCGAGGTCGCGCGGCGCATGAAGGACGTCGGCATCGCCCGCGTCAGCATCTCGATCGACTTCCCCACGGCGGCCGGACACGACGAGTTCCGGGGCGTGCCCGGGGCCTTCGACGGCGCCGTGCGCGGCATCGGCAACTGCCTCGACGCCGGGGTGGAGGTGCAGATCAACTCCACGATCACCAAGCTGAACGCCCACCACCTGCCGGCGCTGCTGCAGCTCGCCGACGACCTCGGCGCCGTCTCGTTCCACCCGTTCATGCTCGTGCCGACCGGCCGCGGCAAGGAGCTCGAGGCCCAGGAGCTGCCGCCCGACGAGTACGAGCGCGCCCTCGAGTGGATGTACGACGCCCAGCAGGAGTCGGCGCTGTTCATGAAGCCGACCGACGTGCCCCACTACTGGCGCGTGATGCGCCAGCGGGCGAAGCAGCAGGGCCGCAAGCTCGAGGTGCATCCCCACAGCCACGGCGGCATGAACACCCTCAGTCGCGGCTGCCTGGCCGGCATCGGCTTCTGCTTCATCAGCCACCGCGGCGACGTGCAGGGCTGCGGCTACTTCGACAAGGTCGCCGGCAACGTGCGCCGGCAGCCGTTCCCCGAGGTCTGGCGCGACTCGCCGCTCTTCAACGAGCTGCGCCGGCTGGATGAGATCAAGGGCAAGTGCGGCGCCTGCGAGTTCAAGCGCGTCTGCGGCGGCTGCCGGGCGCGCGCCTACGAGGCGACCGGCGACTACATGGCCGAGGAGCCGTACTGCGCGTACGTGCCACGCGGCTGGACGCCGCAGGGCTAGGCGGCTCGCACCGCCTCGGACCGCTCGCTCTCCGCGCGGCCCGGCCACAGCTCACGCGCCCTCACCGGGCTGCCTTCCGACCCCAGCCGCCACAGCCTTCCCAGGGCCAGGCCGAACGTCGCCAGCAGAAGCACGTCGCGCACCACGGTGACGACGATGCCCGCCGTCTCGAGGTGGATCAGCGAGGTGTAGAGGCTCGGGAACTCGACCTGCGTGAGCAGGGTCGCCGCGAGGGCCAGCGAGCCCAGCGGCCAGTCGGCGAGCAGCAGGAGCGCGCCCAGCGGCAGGAGCCAGATGAGGTACTGCGGCGACAGCACCTTGGCGAACGCGGTGACGGCCACCAGCAGGGCCAGGGCGGCGGTGGGGAGCGCGGCGGGCAGGGCGGCGGGCGCCGCTCGCAGCGCCGCTCGTGCGCGCCAGAGCAGCCAGCACGTGAAGCCGATTGCGATCAGCGTGAGCGGCTCGGCAACGCCCGCCGCCATCGTCGCCCCTGGGCCGAAGACGTTGTGCGAGCCGTACGTGTAGTCGATCGAGATCCGGCTGCCGGCGATCGCGTGCCACAGCAGCAGGGGCATCGCCGGCACGCTCTCGATCTGCACGGGGCGGGCGGCGTGGTACCCGAAGCTGCTCGCCACGCCGCCCGGTGAGACGGCGAGGAAGGGCAGGTAGGGCAGCGCGGCGGTGAGCGCCGCGGCCACGACGACGCGCATCGCCTCTCGGCGGCCGACGTCGAGGGCGAGCACGAGCACGAGCGGCAGCAGAGCCAGCGGCGCGAGCTTGAGCGCGAAGCCGGCCCCTACCAGAAGACCGGCGACGATGTACCAGCGCCGCAGCAGGGCGAGCAGAACCAGGGCCACGACCAGCGCCACGGCGACGTCGAACCGGTTCTCGATCAGGGCGCCCGTCGCGGCCACGAAGGCAGCGAACGAGACCGCCGCCTGCCGGGCGCGTGCCTGGCGCCCCGGCCAGAGCAGCCACGCGCTCAGGACGACGACGGCCATGCTCGCGACGGTCAGCACGTACATCTCGACCGAGAACCAGCGCTGGTAGGCGGCGAGGTGCGTGGTCGCGTCGCCGGTGTGACCGGGGGCCAGCAAAAGGGGCAGGGCGAGCGGCGGATAGACGAACATGAAGTCGCGATAGGGCACCTCACCGACTCTCACGGCGGTCGCGTCGCGCAGGTCCGACCACACGTCCGACATGGCGTGCACCGCGTACCAGAGGTGCGGGAAGAGCAGCGCGACGACGAGCGTGACGAGCAGCAGCCCCAGGACGAGGCCGGCGGCGAGGCCGCGGCGCGAGCGGGGCGCAGCGCCCCGCTCGCGCCGCGGCCTGACCGATGCCGCCCCGTCCGCCACTCAGAAATGCCGCTCGAGTTGGAGCGACTCGTCGGTCAGGCCGTGCTTGGCGTAGAGGTGCCGGGCCGCGTGGTTGCCGGGCATGGTCGAGACCGTCACCTCGCGGCAGCCGGCGGCGCGGAACGCCTGGAGGGCGCCCGCCACCAGGGCGTCGCCGACGCCCTGGTGGCGGGCGCCCTCCTCCACGAAGAGCTCGTCGATGCAGGCCCAGCGGCCACCGTGGAACAGCCCCGGGCGCATGAACCAGGTCAGCACGCCGACGACGGCGCCGTCGACCTCGGCGACGAACGCCCCCGAGCCGGGGAAGTCGAGGTACGTGGCCACGGCGCGGTCGTCGACCGGGCTGGTCTCGCCCTCGCCCTCCGCCAGCGCCCTGACCAGGCGCGCGACGACCGGTTCGTCGCCGACCGTCGCCTCACGGATCACCATGTCCACTTCTCCTTGCTCGTGGCCGTTCGAACGGCGACGCGCGGCCGCTGCCCGTGGACTATTATGTACTTCCCGTCACATGCGGAAAGCCTTGGGAGGGCGCGTGAAGACCGACGAATCCAGACGCCTGTTCGACGAAGCCCGGCGCTCGATCCCCGGCGGCGTCAACTCGCCGGTGCGCGCGATGAAGGGCGTGGGCATGCCCCACCCGCTGTTCATCGCCCGGGCCCAGGGGTCGCACCTGTGGGACGCCGACGGCAACGAGTTCGTCGACTTCGTCAATTCGTGGGGGCCGATGATCCTCGGCTGGGGCCACCCCGACGTCCTCGCCCGGCTGCACGCCTCTCTGGACCGGGGAACGAGCTTCGGGGCGCCGACCGAGGTCGAGATCGAGCTGGCGCGGCTGGTCTGCGACGCCGTCCCCTCGGTCGAGCTGGTACGCATGGTCAACTCGGGCACCGAGGCGACGATGAGCGCCGTGCGCGTCGCCCGTGGCTTCACCGGGCGCGACAAGGTCGTCAAGTTCGTCGGCTGCTACCACGGCCACGCCGACGCTTTCCTGGCCGCCGCCGGCAGCGGCGTGCTGACCCTGGCGCTGCCCGATAGCCCCGGCGTGCCGGCGGCGGTCACGGCCGACACGCTGCTCGTCGACTACAACGACGTCGAGGCGCTGCGCGAGCTGTTCGAGAGCCGCGGCGACGAGATCGCCTGCCTGATCGTCGAGCCGGTGGCCGGCAACATGGGCGTCGTGCCGCCGCAGCCCGGGTTCCTCGAGGCCTGCCGCGAGCTCTGCACCGCGGCCGGCGCCGTCCTGATCTTCGACGAAGTGATCACCGGCTTCCGGCTCGGGTGGGGAGGGGCGCAGGAGCGTTTCGGCGTCGCGCCCGACATGACGACGCTGGGCAAGATCATCGGCGGCGGCCTGCCGGTCGGCGCCTTCGGCGGCCGGGCCGACATCATGGAGACGGTGGCCCCGCTCGGGTCGACCTACCAGGCCGGCACGCTGTCGGGCAACCCGCTGGCGATGGCCGCCGGCGTGGCGACGCTCGAGGTGCTGCGGCGCCCGGGTACATACGAGCGCATCGAGGCCAACGCGGCGAGGGTGGCCGAGGGGCTGCTCGCCGCCGTGGCGGCGGGCAGCCGGCCGGCCACCCTCAACCGGGTCGGGCCGATGATGACGCTGTTCTTCCGCGAGGCGCCGGTGACCAGCTTCGCCGAGGCGAAGCAGGCCGACACCGGCGCCTACGCCGGCTACTGGCGCCACATGCTCGAGCGCGGCCTGTACCTGGCCCCGTCGCAGTTCGAGTCGGCGATGGTCTCGGCGGCACTGACCGACGAGGACATCGACCGGGCCGCGACGGCGGCCGCGGCGTTCTTCGCGGGGTAGGAGGGACCGATGGCGCGGATGATCGACAAGAACAGCGTCCCCGCGGTCACCGTGCCGCGCCTGGCGTTGTACTTGCGCAAGCTGCGCGAGCTGCAGTCGCAGGGCGTCGCGCGGATCTCGTCGAAGGAGCTGGCGCAGACGATCGACCTGAACGCCGCCCAGATCCGCAAGGACTTCTCGTACTTCGGCGAGTTCGGCACGCGCGGCGTCGGGTACGAGGTCGACCGCCTGGTCGAGGAGATCAAGCGCTGCCTCGGGCTCAACCGCACGTGGAACACGATCATCGTCGGCGCCGGTTCACTGGGCAGCGCCCTCGCGCGGTACCGCGGCTTCAGCGAGCAGGGGTTCCAGCTGGTGGCGATGTTCGACGCCTCGCCCAAGAAGGTCGGCGTGGGCTTTGGCGAGGGTCGCTCGATCCGCGACGTGGCCGAGCTCGAGGACTTCCTGGCCCGCGAGCAGGTCGACATCGCGATCGTCGCCGTGCCTGCCCACGCGGCGCAGTCCATCATCGACCGCCTCACCGGCGGCGAACCGGGGCAGAGGGTCGGCGCGATCCTGAACTTCGCCCCGGTGCGCGTGATGACACCAAAGGACGTGATGGTGCGCCAGGTCGACTTCTCGAGCGAGCTCATGTTCCTCTCGTTCTACCTCGACCAGGAGGATGGGTGAGGTGGACGAGTCGGCCGTCCAGGCGGCGCTGGCGCAGGTCGCGGCGCCGTTCGCGGGACCGGCACCCGGCGGGGACGACGCGGCCGGCGGGCTCGACGCCGGCGGCTCGGGCGGGACCGGCCGTGCGGCCCAGACGGGCGCCGCGGCGGAGCCGGTCTGGTCGCGCCTGTGGGACGCGCTCGTGCCGGGGGACGAGAGCCTCTACGGGCTCGCCATCGAGTACGTCTACGAGGGCTACCTTCTCCACTACCGGGAGAGCCGTGTGCTCGCGCCCGACGCGACGGTCGACCGTCGGCTGCTGCTGGGCGACCGCTTCGACGCGCTCGGGCTGCGGCTCGTGACCGATGCCGGCGACATCGACGCCGTGCGGCTCCTCACACGGCTGATGGCGGCCTGCTCGTGGATGAGGGTCGCCGGCTGCCCCTTCGCCTACGACGACGACCTGTGGGCGCTGACCGTGGCGGGCATGGCTTCCGCCTACCAGGGCGGCAACGCCTACGCGGCGCTGGCCGTGTTCGACGAGGTCGACAGGCTGATCGCCCGGGAGCGGGTCGAGCGGCTGCCGGCCGTGGTGCGGCGCGGAGCGGCCGGGCTGTGGCTGCGCCACCCCGGGCCGCTCCGCGCCGCCCTCGGCCTGGACCCGCCGGCGGGCGGCGGCGACGACCCGGTCGACCCCGTCGAGGCGCTCCACGACGCCGACGCGGTCGAGCCCCATGAGGCCGAGATCGTGGCCGCCGAGGAGCAGTTCAACGACCAGGGAGGGGTGTGGTGAGCCTGCGTGACTTCGTCGACCTGCTGCGCCGCGAGGGCGAGCTGGCCGAGGTCGCCGTCGAGGTCGACCCGTACCTCGAGATGGCCGAGATCGCCGACCGCACGAGCAAGGCGTACGGGCCGGCGCTGCTGTTCCGGCGCCCGAAGACGGCCGGCGGTGCCGCGCCGCTGCCGGTGCTGATGAACCAGTTCGGCTCGGCCCGGCGGCTCGAGCTCGCCCTGGGCGCCCCGCTCGACGAGCTCGCGGCGCGCATCGGCGAGCTCGTGGAGCTGCAGGTGCCCAAGGGGCTGGTCGGCAAGGTCAAGGCGCTGGGTCAGCTCCGCGAGCTCGCCTCGTTCGCGCCGAAGGTCGTGAAGAAGGGGGAGGCGCGCGAGGTCGTCGTCGACCCGCCCGACCTCGCGCGCCTCCCCGTCCTCACGACCTGGCCCGGCGACGGGGGCCCGTTCATCACCCTGCCCGTCGTCTTCACCAAGGACCGCGACGGGCGTCGCAACGCCGGCATGTACCGCCTGCAGGTCTACGACGGGCGGACGACCGGCATGCACTGGCACGTGCACCACGACGGCGCCGCCAACTTCCGCGAGGCTGACGGGCGGCTCGAGGTCGCCGTCGCCCTCGGCACCGATCCCGCCGTGACCTACGCGGCGACGGCGCCCCTGCCGCCCGGCATCGACGAGATGATGTTCGCCGGGTTCCTGCGCGGCGCCCCGGTCGAGCTGGCGCCGTGCGTCACCGTCGGCCTCGAGGTGCCGGCCGACGCCGAGATCGTGCTCGAAGGCTACGTCGAGAAGGACGAGCGCCGCCGCGAGGGCCCGTTCGGCGACCACACCGGCTACTACTCGCTGGCCGACGACTACCCGGTCTTCCACCTCACTGCGATGAGCATGCGCCGCGACGCCGTCTACCCGGCGACGATCGTCGGCCGCCCGCCGATGGAGGACTGCTACCTCGGCAAGGCCACCGAGCGCCTGTTCCTGCCGCTGCTGCGGCTCACGCTGCCCGAGATCGTCGACCTGGAGCTGCCGATCGAGGGCGTCTTCCACGACTGCGCCATCCTCTCGATCCGCAAGGCGTACCCCGGGCACGCCCGCAAGGTCATGAGCGCGGTGTGGGGGATGGGGCAGATGATGTTCACGAAGTTCGTCGTGATCGTCGACGAGCACGTCGACGTGCACGATCCCCGCGAGGTCGCCTGGCGCGTGTTCAACAACGTCGACCCGCGCCGCGACACCATGGTGGTGGACGGCCCGCTCGACGTGCTCGACCACTCCAGCCCGACGGCAGGCTACGGCGCCAAGATGGGCGTCGACGCGACCAGGGCCTGGCCCGACGAGGGTCACCCGCGCGACTGGCCAGACGAGCTCGAGATGGACCCGGCCGTCGTGGCCCGCGTCACCGCGCGCTGGGCCGACTACGGGCTGCCGTTCTCGACACGGTAGGCGGGGTTCTCTACACTGCTGGGCATGCCCACCGCAGGCGACAAGCCACCCGACAAGAAGAAGGCCGCCACCCCGGCGACCAAGAAGCCGGTGCCTGCGCGCGAAGCCGCGGCCGAGGCCCGGGAAGAGCCCGCGGACGCGGCCGAGCCGGCGGCCGTCGGCGACGCGGCGACCGCCGACCCCGCCCCCGCCCAGGGCGACCACATCGTCCACGCCCGCCGCTTCCTCGTGCTCTCGATCGTCAACTGGGTGATCGCGATCGTCTGCTGGGGCATCAGCTCCTACCTCGGCGCGACGCGGCCGGCGAGCATGTTCACGTACACGATCCTGTTCGTGATCGCCATCGTGGCGGTCCTCGTCGGCTGCCTGTGCTGGCTGGTCTACCGCTTCGCGCACCCGGTGCCCGAAGAGACCGCCGGCGGCGCGCGCTAGGCGCGCGCCGCCCCCTTCCATGACCTCGGCCCAAGGCTCGGCGAGCATCGCCTCGCGCGGCGTCCGCTTCGCCCGCCTGATCAAGATCGAGCACAGCGTCTACGCGCTGCCGTTCGCCTACGCCGGCGCCGTGCTGGCCGAGAAGAGCATCCCGTCATGGTGGACCCTGTTCTGGATCACCGTCGCCATGGTCGCCGCGCGCAGCGCCGCGATGGCGCTGAACCGGCTGATCGACGCGAGCATCGACGCGCGTAACCCGCGTACGGCGGGGCGCGAGCTCCCGACCGGCGCCGTCGGCCGCGGCGAGGTCCTCTTCTTCACCGTCCTGTCGCTGGCGGTGCTGGTGCTGTCGACGCTGTTCCTGTCGCCCCCCTGCCGCTACCTGTGGCCGATCGTGGTCGCGGCGTTCATCCTCTACCCCTACACGAAGCGGTTCACGGCCCTGTGCCACTACGCCCTGGGCCTGACCGACGGCCTCGCTCCCGCTGCTGCCTGGGTCGCCGTCGCGGGCACGGTCTCGCTGGCGCCGGTCCTGCTGTTCCTGGCCGTCGGGGCCTGGGTCGGGGGGTTCGACGTCATCTACGCGATCTTCGACGTCGACTTCGATCGCCGCGAGGGGATCCACTCGATCCCCGTGGCGCTGGGCTGGCGGCGGGCGCTGCTGGTCGCCGCGCTCTCTCACGCCGTCGCCGTCATCTTGCTGGTCGTAGCGGGCCTGCTGATCGGCCTGCCGCCCGTCTACTACGTGGGCTGCGCAGTGGTCGCCGGTCTGCTCCTCTGGTCGCACGTCGACATCGCCCGCCGCGGCCTGGCGCGCGTCGGGATGGGGTTCATGACGGTGAACGGGGTGGTCGGTATCGTGTACGGCGTCGTCGCCGTCGTGGCCGTCCTGGCGTCCTGATGGCGCTCGCCCTTTCGCAGCCCGCGCGGCCACGTTTGACACTATATGGGTGATTGATACACTCGTCACAAGCTCACGCCGAGCGCCTTGTGCGCGTGCGTGCACGACAGTCTGAGCTACGAGGGGAGCATGTCGGGGAGCCAGGGACCGGGGGCAGAGACGCCGCGCGAAGCGCCCCCGCGACCGCAGCCCCGTGAGCGACGCGGGCGCCCCTGGTGGGTGACCGTCCTCGCCCTGATCGGCGCCTTCGCCCTGGTCGTCATCGTCGTCGCCATACCGGTGCGGCTCACCTCGAGCTCGTCGTACTGCACGTCCTGCCATGCGATGAAGCAGGCAGGCGCGACCTGGAGTCGCTCGGCCCACGCCGAGGTCCAGTGCGTGCAGTGCCACATCGACCCGGGTCTTGGCCACGCCGTCGTCTGGCGGGTGCAGGAAGCCAAGAACATCTGGGCTTCGTATCTGGACGCCGGCAAGGGCATGGCCGCCAGCGTGCACCGGCCGAGCAACGCCGCCTGCCTGCACTGCCACCCGATGAAGAACCTGCCGAGCGTGTCCGGCGACATCAAGATCCCGCACGCCACGCACGTCTCGATGCGGAACCTGACCTGCGCCGACTGTCACTCCAGCGTCTCTCACGCCCGGCCCGGGCAGTCCTCGACCGTCTCCATGGCGGTCTGCACCATGTGCCACAACGGGCGCGAGGCGCCGGACGCGTGCACCACCTGCCACGTCAAGGCGCCGCCGACGGACGTCCACCCCGCCGACTTCATCACCACCCACGGGCAGCAGGCCCAGGGGCGCGAGGCCGACTGCCTGCGCTGTCACCACGACAAGGCGGCGTTCTGCGACGCCTGTCACGCCCGGGCGCCGGCCTCGCACTTCGCCGGCGACTGGCGGTACTCGCACGGCGCCAAAGCCAGGGCCGACAAGGCCGCCTGCCTGGGCTGCCACGACGAGCAGACCTTCTGCCAGCAATGCCATCAGGTCGACCACCCGAGCGACTGGCCCACCGCCCACGCGACGGTGGCGGCCCAGGGCACCGCGTCGTGCCTCGTCTGTCACCCGCGCGCGATGTGCGACCGCTGTCATGCGGCCAACGGGGTGACTCCGTGAGGCGCACCGTGAGAGTGCTCGTCGCGGGCGTGCTCGTGGTCCTGGCCGCCGGCGCGGCGGCGGTCGCGCCGGCGCCCGCCGCCGCCGCCCAGACCACCACGCAGAACGACCGCTGCTTCGCCTGCCACGAGCGCCCCGGTCTCGGCACCGTCGACGTGAACGGCGAGCAGAAGAGCCTCACCGTCGATCGCGCCGCCTACGAAGCCTCGGTGCACTCACTGCTCGACTGCACGAGCTGTCACGTCGGCTTCAAGGCCGACAAGCACTCGGCGGAGGAGACGAAGGACTGGTACTCCGAGGCGACGCTGCAAGCCTGCGGCAACTGTCACGGCAAGGAGTACGCCATGTACTCCGGCTCGTTCCACGGCAAGCTCGAGCTCAAGGACGGTGCGTCCAGCGGCGTCCCGACCTGCGGCGACTGCCACGGCTCCCATGCCATCATCGACCCATCGACACAGGCCTTCCGCACGCAGATCACGCAGCGCTGCGAGGCCTGCCACGGAGGCAAGGCGACGAGCTACCTCGACTCCTATCACGGCAAGGCCTTCCAGCTCGGGCGCTCCGATACGGCCACCTGCCCGGATTGCCACGGCGGCCATCAGATCCTGCCCGCCTCCGACCCGGCCAGCACCATCTCCGCGCAGCACGTCGTGGCCACTTGCCAGAAGTGCCATCCGGGCGCCAACGCGTCGTTCGCCAGCTACCGCGTGCACGCCAACCCCAGCTCGACCCACTCCGGTTGGGTGATCTTCAGCGTCAATCTCTTCTACATCGTCCTGATCGCCGTCGTCTTCACGTTCGGGGGGGTGCACAGTGTCCTCTACTTCTTCCGCGGCCGTAAGCTCGGTCTCTACCGACGCGACTCCGAGTGAGCTGAAGCTGGAATACAAGCGCTTCCGCGCGTTCCATCGCTGGATGCACTTCCTCGCGATGTCGAGCTTCACGGTGCTCGTGTTCACCGGCATGCCGCTGAAGTACAAGGACGCCCGCTGGTCGCACTGGGTCATGGACGGCATCGGCGGCGTGACCACCGCCGGCGTGCTGCACCGGCTCGCGGCCCTGGTGACGATGGCCTACTTCGCCATGGAGCTCGTCTACCTCGCCGTCCAGGTGGTCAAGGTGCGCGGCCGCGTCTGGGGCCAGAACAGCATCGTCCCGAGCACGAAAGACGTGCGCGACATCAGGGATATGTTCCGCTGGTTCTTCGGCAGGGGTCCGTTCCCCCAGTTCGCGCGCTTCACCTACTGGGAGAAGTTCGACTTCTGGTCGCTGTTGGCCGGAACGGTGATCATCGGCGGCACCGGCCTGATGATGTGGTTCCCGGTGCAGACGACCAAGTATCTGCCGGGGATCTCCCTCAACGTCGCGCTGGTGATCCACTCCAACGAGGCGCTGCTGGCGATGGGCGTGATCTTCATCTTCGTGCACCTGTTCAGCGCCCACGGCCGGCCCGGGTCGTTCCCCATCGACAAGGTGATCTTCACCGGCTCGCTGCCGGTCGAGCACTACCGCGAGGAGCGGCCGCTCGAGTACGCCGAGCGCGTGCGTGAGGGCACGCTGGGCGAGGTGCTGGTGCCGCCGCCGCGGGGCGCGGCCCGGCGCATCGGCAACGTCATCTGGTGGACGATCACGGCGATCGCCATGCTCGCCGCGGCCGGGCTGGCCGCGTTCATCGCCTGGAGCATCGTCGCCTGACGGCGGTCGCGCATGCGTCGCTCTGGTAGAGTCGTTCGGGTCGTGGGATGAGGGAGGTCTTCCGCATGGGCGCGCACCGTGTCGTCCGGGTCCGGATCGCGAGGCCGCTGGCCGTCGCGCTGCTCGTGCTGTGCGCGGGGGCGGCGGCGAGCATGCTCGCCGCCGCCCCCGCGCACGCCTTCCCCGCCTGGGCGCACGACGGCGCCACATGCGCGTGGTGCCACACCTCGTCGGGGACCCCCACCAACGCGACGTGCCAGTACTGCCACAGGATCTCGTTCAACGTGAACCCGGGCTACGACTGCTGGAGCTGTCACGAGCCGGGCACCTCGACCGCCGGTTACGCGGCCGACTGCACCCAGACCTGTCATCTGTGGGACCCCGCCACCGGCTCCTACGACGTCGCGTTCACGCACGGGACGCAGCCGCACACCGGCGCCGATGTCGAGCCCTGCACGAGCTGCCACGGCGTCTGCGTCTCGGTGACGGACGCCGACGATAGCCCGCATCACAGCGGCGTCACCATGCAGCCGCCGACCTGCGCGCAGTGCCACAACGGCACGACGGCGAGCTTCGAGGCGAACCACGACCAAGTCACGCCCGAGTGCACGGCGTGCCACGACGGGATGGACATCCCGACGCAACCGGCGGTCTGCGAGCGGTGCCACAAGGCGAAGACCTACGGCAGCCAGGTCTGCACGACCTGCCACAGCACGACCGGCGAGCTCGGCCTCGAGACCGTACACACCACCACCCCGACCGTGCCGGGCTGCACGACGTGCCACAAGGGGTTCCAGAAGCACGCCGGCAAGGTCGCCTGCACCAAATGCCACACGAAGGTCAAGACCTTCCACCACGGCGTCACCTCGACGGCCGGCAAGAAGACCTGTACGGCCTGTCACTCCAAGACCCACAACGGCTGGAAGATCCCCGCCTCGAAGTGTTCGAGCTGCCACAAGGGCAACGCGCCCAAGGGCTCGCCGGCCCCGCAGCATTCCAAGAAGGTGACGCGCTCGGTCTCGTGCCGGCGCTGCCACAGTAACCAGACCCACGCCACCGTTTCCTGCACGACGTGCCACGGCAGAGGCTTCCACGGCCGCTCGGTCATCCCGACCTCGTCCACCTGCCTGAGATGTCACAGCAGCGCCGCGGCCCACGCCGTCGGGTTCTTCTGCACGCTCTGCCACCCGCGCGCGGTCCACAACGCCCACCCGAACGCCGGCTCCGTGGCAGGCCGGCCCTGAAGCTCCTCGTCACACGCCGCCTGCTGACGGTCTCGATCGTGGTGGTGACCGCGTTCGTCGTCGTCACGGCCGCTCTGTTCCTGGCCACCTCGACGTCCGCGTTCTGCGGCCTGTGCCACAACATGAAGCCGAGCGTCGACGCCTACAGGCATTCGCCCCACGCAGGCATCAACTGCGAGGAGTGTCACACCAAGCCGGGGCCGTTCTTCTTCCTCACGGCCAAGCTCGAAGCCCTCCAGGAGCCGGTCAAGCAGCTCACCGGCTACGAGGTGCCCATCCTCGGCTCGGTCCAGAACGCCTCGTGCCGGCGCTGCCACACCGACAAGCAGCTCTTCCCGACGATCTCGAAGAACGGGATCAGGGTGAACCACGAGCACCTGATCCTGGCCGGCTACCAGTGCAGCACCTGCCATTCGACGGTGGCCCACGGCACTGCCGTTCCGGTGGGCTCCCAGACCTACCCGACGATGGACAAGTGCCTCGTGTGCCACAACAACCGGTATACGGGGCTCGACGGCAAGGTGGCGACGTCGGAGTGCGACCTCTGCCACAAGACACCGCCGGCGGGCGCCAAGCCCAGCAACCACACCGACGCCTGGATCAAGATCCACGGCACGAACGGGATCCTGTCGACCTGCAGCGCCTGCCACCCCGAGCGCGGCGCCACGCCGCCGCCCGGCGTGCCGGGGTCGCCGCCGAACTGCGTCGACTGCCACCACGGCGTGCTGATGCCACACGCCGCCGACTGGGTGAAGGCCCACGGCGGCGTCGAGCAGAAGCTCGGCCTCAAGGCGTGCGAGCAGTGCCACGACAAGCGCACCTACTGCGACGGCTGCCACCAGGTGCCGGTGCCGCATCCCGCCGGCTGGCTCGGCGAGCACCGCCAGCAGGCGGCCCAGCACGTGGGGAGCTGCCTGAACTGCCACAGCCAGGCCGACTGTCAGACCTGCCACGCGGCGCACGACAAGGGCACGCCGCGGGCGCACCGGTACTTCAGGGGCTGGGCCCCCGTCTGGTCCCCGCCGGCCACACCCTCCGCGGCTCCGTCGGCGCCTCCGACCTCGGCCCTGTCCCCGTCTGCGAGCGGACTCTGAGATGCCCGACGCGCCCGACGACAAGCGGCCTCCCGAGGAAGCGGTGCCCGACGCCCCCGACGACAAGCGGTCTCCCGATGAGCCGGTGACGCCGGAGAAGCCGGTGACGCCGGAAGGGCCGGCGACGTCCGATGAGCCGGTGACGCCGGAGAAGCCGGCGACACCGGCCGGGCCGGAGCCTCCGGGACGGTCGCGCGGCACCGCGCTGCTGCTGCTCAACGTGCCGCGGTCGTGGCTGATCGGGGCGATCGTCGCGATCGTCGTGATCCTCGGCGCACTCACGGTCGCGTTCGCTGTGGTGAACAACGACCGCACGTGCGGGCGCTGTCACGTGATCAAGAAGGAGGTCGTCTCGTACAAGACGACCGCACATCACGCTGCCGGGGTCAGCTGCCAGGACTGCCACACCAAGCCCGGCGTGTTCAACTACTTCATCCGCAACCTGCAGGCGAGCACGCACATCATCGAGTACGCCTCCGGGCACTACGAGAAGCCGATCACCACTTACGTCGGCGTCGAGAACTGCGTGACCTGCCACCCGAAGAGCCAGCTCGACCAGGACATCGTCGTCGGGAACATCCGCGTCAACCACGCGGGGCTGCGCGACGCCGGGTTCCAGTGCGTGACCTGCCACGCCGAGGTCGCCCATGGGGCGGTCGTCCCGGTCGGATCGCGGCCGGTCCAGTCCATCATGTCGTTCTGCACGAAGTGCCACAACGGCGTGACGCAACCCGACCGGTGCTCGATCTGCCATGTCAACGGCGTGCCCAAGGGCACGGCGCAGATCCGCATGGACCTGCACATGAACAGGCGCGACTGCGTCTCATGCCATACGTCGAAGACGTTCTGCACGAAGTGCCACAACGGGCTGGTCATGCCGCATCCAGTCGGCTGGCTGAAGCTTCACGGCCCGCTGGTGGTGCAGCGCGGACCGAGGGTCTGCTTCACATGCCACACGAAGAAGGACCCGACCTTCTGCATCGACTGCCACGGCATCGCGATGCCGCACCCGGCCGACTGGATCGCCACCCACCCCAGCACGGCGGCCTCCGATCCGTCGCTCTGCACCAAGTGCCACGGCTCCGACAGCTGTGTCGCCTGCCACGGCGTGACGCTGCCGCACCCGAGCTCGTTCATCGCCGACCACTTCACCTTCGCCGCACAAGAAGGCCAGGTCTGCGTGAAGTGCCACGGCAACGGCGGCAGCGGGCCCCGGGGCTGCTACGGCGGCCAGTGCCACAGGCCGGGCGACCCGATCCAGTGACGACGGGGGCGGCGGGCGGGGCGCGTGAGCGCCCCGCCCGCCGCCCCCGTCGTTGCCCGTGAGATACTGAGCAGCGGCGGCGCTTCGCGCCGCTCGTGTCCTTCTTGACCCGCGAGGTGCCAGTGACCGGACCACGATCGCTGTTCGTCGGCGTGACCGGGGCCAGCGGCGCTCCTTACGCGCTGCGCCTGGTCGAGACGCTGGCTGCCGGCGGCTGCCGGCTCAGCCTCTGCGTCTCCGACGCCGGCCTGCTGGTGTTGCGCCACGAGCTCGGCATCGAGGCGACGGGGCGAGACCAGATCACCGCATCGTTCCTCGAGCTGGCCGGCGCCGCGCACGCCACGGCCGGCGAGGTCGGCGTGTTCGCGCCCGACGACCTGCAGGCGCCGTTGGCCAGCGGCAGCAACTTCCCCGACGCGGCCGTCGTGCTGCCCTGTTCACTATCGACCCTGGCGCACATCGCGCTGGGCACGACGCGGACGCTGATCCACCGCGCCGGCGAGGTGGCGCTCAAAGAAGGGCGCCCTCTGGTGCTGGCGCCGCGCGAGATGCCGCTCTCCGAGGTGCATCTCGCGCGCATGCTCGAGGCGCGCCGCGCCGGCGCGCTGATCGTGCCGCCGATGCCGGCCTTCTACGCGCGGCCCGAGACGGTCCAGGACCTGGTCGACTTCGTCGTCGGCAAGGTGCTGAACGCTCTCGGCTTCGAGCAGAGGCTCTTCGAACCGTGGGAGGGCGTGAGCCCATGACCCCCGGTCGGCCCGTAGCCGACGACGGCCGGCCGTCGTCGGCTTCCGCGGAGCGCACCGGCGGGGAGGCTGGGGCGGTCAGCCGCGATCCCGGGCGTATCGCCGCCATGTTCGACCGCATCGTGCCTCGCTACGACGTGATGAACCGGCTGATGACGGCCGGGCTCGATCGCCGCTGGCGCGCCCTGGCGGCCGCCGAGGCGGCGGTCGAGCCCGGCGGCCCCGTGCTCGACGCCTGCTGCGGCACCGGCGACCTGGCGCTGGCCCTCCACGACCTGTATCCGGCCAGCGAGGTCACCGGCCTCGACTTCAGCCGCGCGATGCTGGCGCGCGCGCGTGCCAAGGCCGAGCGCCTCGCGCGATCCCGCGCCGGCGAGACGCCCGACACGGTGTCCGGCTCGCTGACGTTCGTGCTCGGCGACCTGCTGACGCTGCCGTTCGCCGACGACGCCTTCACGGCGGCCACCGTCGGCTGGGGCGTGCGCAACGTGGCCGACGTGCCGCGCGCGTTCGCCGAGCTGGCGCGGGTGGTCCGGCCGGGCGGCCGGGTGGTCTGCCTCGAGGCGACCACCCCGCCGCCCGGCCCCGGCCGCCGCTTCCACCGGGTCTGGTTCGAGCGCGCGGTGCCGTGGCTCGGGGCGGTCGTCGCCGGCGATCGCGCCGCGTACAGCTACCTGCCCGCTTCGGTGGCGGCCTTCCCCGATGCCGACGGCCTGGTCGTCGTGATGCGCGACGCCGGCCTCACGCGCATCCGCTTCCGCCGTCTCGGCTTCGGCGCCATGGCCCTGCATGTGGGGGTGGTGGCGTGAAGCCGTCCGAGGTCCTGACCTGGCGCTCGCAGGCGCAGCGGCGTCGTATCGCCTCTGGGCTCAAGAAGACCGAGGCGGTCCTGCGAGGCGTGGTCGCCACGTACCCCGGCGACCTCGGCGCCGCCGCGGCCAGCACGCTCAGCGCCGGCGGCAAGCGGCTGCGGCCGCTGCTGGTGCTCCTGGCGGCCCGCAACACGGCCGACCTCGGCTTGGTGGTCGACGCCGCCGCGGCGGTCGAGCTGCTGCACATGGCGACCCTGGTCCACGACGACGTGCTCGACGCCGCCGAGCTGCGTCGCGGCCGCCCGACGGTCGTGGCCGGGTACGGCGCGCCGACGGCCGTGGCCACCGGCGACTTCCTGCTCGCGGCCTCGTTCGCGCAGCTCGCGCGCACCGGCGACCCACGCGCCGTCGACCTGCTGGCCGAGGCGGCCGTCGGTCTGTCGGAGGGCGAGCGCCTGCAGGCGGACGACGCGTTCCGCGTGACCCTGACCGTCGACGAGTACCTGCGCCGCTGCCGCCTGAAGACGGCCGACCTGTTCGCCGCCTGCGGGCGCCTCGGCGCGCTGCTGACCGGCCTGGACGAGGCGACGGTCGAGGCGCTGGGCGCCTTCGGCGTCGCCCTCGGCCTGGCGTTCCAGATCTTCGACGACGTGCTCGACCTGACCGGCGACGAGCAGGCCATGGGCAAGCGCCGCGGCACCGACCTGCGCGACGGTACCATCACCCTGCCCATCGTGATGGCGCTCGAGGCGCGGCCCGGCATCGGGCCGCGCCTCGACGCCTGCGCGACCGACGACGCGGCCGTCGACGCGGTGATCGCCGACGTGGCCGGCTGCGGCGCCGTCGAGCGCGCGCGCGAGATGGCGCTGGCGTTCATCGGCGACGCCCGCGCCCGGCTCGAGGAATCCCCGGGCGGGTTCGAGCGTGAGCTGCTCACCGAGCTCGCCGGGTCGGTGGTCGACCGCTACAGCTAGAATGAGAAGACGGTGAGCGAACAGGCGACGAGGCAGAGGGAGAGCGGGGCGTGACGACCGACGAGATCGACCGGCTGGCGCGGCGCGCGGGCCTGCAGGGCATCTGGCGGCGGGTCGAGGCGCAGGAGCGTCTCGGCGTCGTCGACGCCGAGGCGCTCATGCGCTCCACCGACCTGCTGGCCGTCGGCGCGATGGCCGACTTCGCCCGCCACCGCGCCGCCGGCGACGACGTCTACTTCATCTGCAACCGCCACATCAACCACACGAACGTCTGCCGCAACCGCTGCCTGTTCTGCGCCTTCAGCCACGACGACGGCGACGCCGACGCCTACACGTTGTCGGTCGACGAGGTGGTCGGCAAGGCGCGCGAGACGCTGACCGGCGGCATCACCGAGATCCACATCGTCGGCGGCGAGAACCCGGCTCTGCCCTACGACTACTACCTCGAGATGCTGCGCGGCCTCAAGGAGCTCGCGCCCGATGTCCACATCCAGGCGTTCACGGCCAGCGAGATCAGCTTCCTCGCCCGCGTGGCCGGCAAGCCGGTCCCCGAGGTCCTCGCCGAGCTCAAGCAGGCCGGCCTGGGCTCGCTGCCCGGCGGCGGCGCCGAGGTGTTCAGCGGCCGCGTGCGCGACCTCATCTGCGAGCGCAAGATCTCGGGCCGGGAGTGGCTCGACGTGATGCGCGCCGCCCACGGCGTCGGCCTCAAGTCCAACGCCACCATGCTGTACGGCCACGTCGAGACGGCGGCCGAGCTGGCCGACCACATGGTCCGCCTGCGCGACCTGCAAGACGAGACCGGCGGTTTCAACGCCTTCATCCCGCTGTCGTTCCAGCCGGCCAACACCGGCCTGGCCGACCTGCCGGGGCCGACGGGCTTCGACGACCTCAAGATGCTGGCCGCCGGACGCCTCGTGCTCGACAACTTCCGCCACGTCAAGGCGTTCTGGATCAACGTCGGCCTCAAGCTCGCGCAGGTGTCGCTGTCGTTCGGTGTGAACGACCTCGACGGGACCGTGGTCGAGGAGAAGATCAGCCATGCCGCCGGCGTCGACACCGGGCAGGAGCTCTCGCGCGGCGAGCTCGTGCGCGTGATCCGCGCCGCCGGCCGCACCGCGGTCGAGCGCGACACGCTCTACAACGTCGTGCGGCGCTACGACGAACCGGCGCCCGTGACCGGGTAGTCTGCGGTGGCCGAGCCGGGCGCCAGGAACGAGCCGCTGCGCGTCGGGCGCATCGAGTTCGTCAACACCTTCCCGCTCTACCTCCACTTCGAGGAGGAGTTGCGGGCGCGCGGCTACCGGGCCGAGATCGTCGAGGGCTCGCCGGCCGAGCTGAACGCGATGCTCATGGCCGGCGAGATCGACATCGGCCTGCCCTCGTCGATCGAGTTCGCCCGCCACGCCGACGACCTGGCGCTGCTGCCGCGGATCTCGATCAGCTCCTTCGGGGCGGTCGACTCGATCCAGCTCTTCAGCCTGCCGGAGCGCGACGGCATCGGCAGCGTCGCGCTGACCGAGAAGAGCGCCACCTCGATCTGCCTGCTCAAGGTACTGTGCAAGGAATGGGGCATCGCGCCGGCGTTCGCGCCGCGCACGGGCCCGCTCGCCGACGCGCTGGCCCGGTACGACGCCCTGCTGCTGATCGGCGACGAGGCGATGCACGTGCTGCGCAACGGGGTCTACCCGCACCACTACGACCTGGGCGAAGAGTGGCGTGCGGTGACCGGCCTGCCGATGGTCTACGCGATCTGCGCCGTGCGCCGCGAGGTGGCGGTCGCGCGGGCCGTCGAGACGGCCGCCGTCGAGGACGCCCTGGTCGCCTCGCGCGACCGCTGCGCGCGGCAACCATACGAGACGGCGGCGGCGGCGGCCCGCTTCTACGACTTCAACGAGCGCTTCCTCTTCCATTACTTCGACCAGCTCAAGTTCGGGTTCACCGGCGAGTACCGCAAGGGCCTGCTGGCCTTCTACCGCATGGCCCAGGCGATCGGCGAGCTCGAGCGCGTGCCCGACCTGGGTGGTGCGAGCGTGCTGCGGCAGTGAACGCGGCCCGCCTGACCGACGCGGAGGCGCTCGAGCTTCTCGAGCACGGCGAGCTGCTGGCGCTGGGGGCGGCGGCGGACGAGGTCCGCCGCCGCCTGCATCCCGCCGCCGACGTCACCTTCATCGTCGACCGCAACATCAACTACACGGACTACTGCCTGTCGGGCTGCCGCTTCTGCGCCTTCTACAAGGAGCCGGGGAGCGGGGAGGGCTATCTGCTCGGCGAGGACGAGATCTTTCGCAAGATCGAGGAGACGCTCGCGCTCGGCGGCACCGCGATCATGATGCAGGGCGGCCTCAACCCCGACCTCGACGTCTGCTGGTTCGAGAAGCTCTTCGCCGACATCAAGGCGCGCTACCCGATCCACATCCACTCGCTGTCGCCGCCCGAGATCGCGCACATCGCGCGCCAGAGCGACCTCACCGTGCCCGAGACGCTGAGGCGCCTGCAGGCGGCCGGGCTCGACTCGCTGCCCGGCGGCGGCGCCGAGGTGCTGGCCGACCGCGTGCGCACCGAGATCAGCCCCCACAAGATCTCCGCCGACACCTGGATGGGCGTGATGCGCGAGGCGCATCGTCTGGGCATGCCGACCACGGCGACGATGATGTTCGGCTCGCTCGACACCCCGGCCGAGCGCGTCGAGCACCTGCACCGCGTCCGCGACCTGCAAGACGAGACCGACGGGTTCACGGCGTTCATCCCGTGGACCTTCCAGGCGGGCAACACGGCCCTCGAAGAGGGCCACGTGCCCGCCACCGGCGCCGATTACCTGCGCCTGCTCGCGGTGAGCCGCGTCTACCTCGACAACGTGCCCAGCGTGCAGGCGTCGTGGGTGACGCAGGGACTGCGCATGGGACAGGTCGCGCTCGCCTTCGGCGCCAACGACATGGGCTCGACGATGATCGAGGAGAACGTCGTCGCCGCCGCCGGCGTGCGCAACCAGTGCGACGTCGACGAGATGGTGCGCCTCATCCGCGCGGCCGGCTTCACGCCCGTGCAGCGCGACACGCTCTACCGCGAGGTCAGGCGGTACTAGGGCGGCGGGCGGGGCGGGGCGGGCGCGCCCGACAGGCGCGGCCGGCGGCCGCGCCCGCCGCTAGTTCTCGCCCCGCCCAGCGAGGCCCCGTACCCGCGTCTTCACATTCCTTAATCTTTGAGGCCGTGTTTCCACTGTGTACATGAGGAATACCTGTCGATGGCCATCCGGGCGACCGGGGCCGTCAGGCAAGCCTCCGGGTGGTTCCGTAGCATCGCAGGGGGCAGTGGGTCCTCTGCAGGCTGGAGGAGGACACGTGGAAGCTCATGCCGTTCCGATCCCTCCGACGCAGCCGAGCCGGGTGAGCGGGATCACCGGAGACGCCGAGGTCGAGGCCCCCAAGGGACTCAAGTCGAACGCAGTCGGCATGCTCTCGAGCATCGTCATCGGCGTCGCCTCGACCGCACCGGCGTACAGTCTCGCCGTCACGCTCGGGCTCGTCGTTGCCGTCGCCGGGATCGGTCTCAAGTCTCCGGCGATCATGATCGTCTCGTTCGTGCCGATGATCCTGATCGCCGCGTCGTACTACTATTTGAACAAAGCCGATCCCGACTGTGGCACCACCTTCAGCTGGGTCACGCGGGCGATCGGTCCCCGGACCGGCTGGGTGACCGGATGGGTGATGGTGGCGGCCGACATCATCGTCATGGCCAGCCTGGCCCAGATCACCGGCGTCTACTTCTTCCTGCTCATCGGGGCCGACGGCTTGGCGAACTCGCTCTTCTGGGTGACGTTCGTCGGAGTCGCGTTCCTCATCGTGATGAGCGTCGTCACCGCCATCGGCATCGAGATCTCGGCCCGCGTGCAGTGGTTCCTGCTCGGGTTCGAGTACCTCATGCTGGTCATCTTCTCGGTCGTCGCCCTGACGAAGGTCTACTCCTCGCATCCGGCCGGGTCGGTCCACCCGGCCGTTTCGTGGTTCGTGCCGAACATGTCGCTCGGCGCGCTCGCCAGCGGCGTGCTGCTGGCCCTGTTCATCTACTGGGGCTGGGACACGGCCGTGTCGGTGAACGAGGAGACCGAACACAAGTCGATCACGCCGGGCATCGCGGCCATCCTCAGCACGCTGGCTCTGGTCTTCATCTACGTGCTGGCCACGACCGCGTCACAGGCGTTCGCCGGACCGACCTTCCTCGCCAACAACTCGGACGACATCCTGAGCCCGCTGGGCAACGCGGTCCTGGGGTCGGGTCTGGACAAGCTGCTGATCGCCGTCGTGCTCACCTCGGCGACGGCCTCGACCCTCACCACGATCCTGCCCGGCGCCCGCACGACACTCTCGATGTCGACCCACAAGGCGATCCCCGGTATCTGGAGTCGCGTGAACCCGCGAACGAAGACACCCATCTGGGGGACCGCCATCTACGGCGTGCTGTCGATCGTGTGGTACGTGGGACTCACCCTGCTCAGCCAGAACGTGCTGGCCGACTCGATCGCAGCCCTGGGCCTGACGATCGCCTTCTACTACGGCATCAACGGCTATGCGGTGCCGCTGTTCTACCGACATCACCTGTTCGAGAGTTGGAAGACCGTCCTGCTGTTGCTCGTGTTCCCGCTGCTCGGCGCGATCTCGCTGACCTGGGTGCTCGGGGCGGCTTTCGATCAGCTCTGGTATCCGGCCAACTCGGCGTCGGACACCTCGTGGTTCGGCGTCGGGCCGCCGTTCGTCCTCGGCGGCGGGTTCATCGTCTCGGGCGTCATCGTGATGCTGCTCGCGTGGGCCTTCGCCAAGAAGGCGCGGCCGTTCTTCGCCCGCAAGATGGAGACCATCGACGCGATGGTCCCCTGGGAAGAGAGCCCCGATGCGCTGCTCGAGACGGGCGCCGCGCCCGCGACCACGGGCGCCGGCGCCGCGTCGTTGTTCGGGTCGGCAGACCAGCCGGAACCGCCGGAACGACCGGAGAAGATGACTCCGCCCAAAGCGGCGTAGGCCGGGGCGCAAGGCGGGGGCGGCGCGGCCCGCAGGGCCACGCCGCCCCCCTTCACGCTGCTACAGCCCGCCGACCCGCGTCAGCGGCCAGTAGGTGAAGAACGCGCGCCCGATCACGTCACCCCGCGGCACCGTGCCCCAGTACCGGCTGTCGAGAGAGTCGACCCGGTTGTCGCCCATCACGAAGTAGGTGCCGGCCGGCACCGTGAACGGCTGGCTGAGCGACCACGCCGGCGACCCGTCGGGCGACGAGGCGTCGGCGGGCTGGGTCTGCTCGGGCACGCCGTCGACGCGGTCGACATACGGTTCGTTCTGGGCGACCCCGTTCACCCGCAGGTGACCATCGGCGATCGAGAGCACGTCGCCCGGCAGGCCGACGACGCGCTTGATCAGGATGTCCTTGGCGTCGTCGGGCCGGTGGAACACGATGATGTCGCCGTGCTGGATCGGGCGGAAGCGGTAGGTCACCCGGTCGACCAGCACCCGCTGGCCGGGCACGAGGGTCGTCGCCATCGACGTCGACGGGATCATGTAGGGCTTGACGACGAAGGCCTGGATCAGGATGGCCAGCACGACCGCGGCCACGGCGGTCAGCCCGTAGTCGATCAGGGCACGAGGCACGCCCAAGGTGCGGCGGGGGCTGTCGGGGTCGGTCGCCATAGAGAACTGGACCCATTGTGCATGGCGCCGTACCGGGGCGCAATCCGTTGCCCGGCGGCGGGCGGCGTGTAGGATAGGGCGCGGCGGGGGCGGACGCCCCCGCCGCGCCCCGCGCCGGCGGCCCTTCCGCCCCCGGCGCGCGGCGCCCGCGGCCCGCGACGCAAAGGGGGGCGACCGTGAAAGAGACCGTCTTCTGGGCCCGCGACCAGCTGCCCGACATCTCGCCGCCCGCCCAGCCCCTGCCCGAGAGCGCCGACGTCGTCGTGATCGGCGGCGGCATCACCGGCCTGGCGGCGGCTCGCAATCTGGCCGCGGGCGGCGCCTCGGTCGCCGTCATCGAGACCAACACCGTCGGCTGGGGCGCCAGCGGCCGCAACGGCGGCATGGTCTCCGTCGGCAGCAAGCGGCCCCTGGGCTCGTGGATCCAGGGTTACGGCCACGAGTTCGCGCAGCGCCTCTGGGCGGCGTCGGTCGAGTCGGTCAAGTTCGTCGAAGAGGTCATCAAGAAGGAGAAGATCGACTGCGCCTACGAGCGCTGCGGCCTGGTGCAGGCGGCCTGGAAGCCCGAGCACTTCGGCGCCCTCGCCAAGAAGCAGCAGCTGCTCGCCACCGAGGTCGGCTACAAGACCAAGCTGATCGCCCCGCTCGACCAGGACGCCGAGCTGGGCACCAAGGGCTACCACGGCGCGCTGCTCGACCCGATGGCCGGCCGGCTCGATCCGCTGCGTTACACGCGGGGGCTCGCCGAAGCCGCGATCAAGGCCGGCGCCACCGTGCACGAGCGCACCGAGGCGCTCTCGCTCGCGCCCGACGGCGACGGCCATACGGTGGTCACCAGCCGCGGCGCCATCAAGGCGGCCGAGGTGCTGGTCGCGACCAACTCGTACACCGGCGCGATCACCCCCGAGCTGCGGCGCCGGGTGATCCCCATCGCCAGCCAGATCATCGCCACCGAGCCGCTCGACGAGGAGCTGGCGCTGTCGCTGATCCCCAAGCGCCGGATCGTGTTCGACAGCAAGAAGATGCTGTTCTACTACCGGCTGACCGACGACAACCGCATGCTGTTCGGCGGCCGTGCCAGCTTCTCGCCGATCAGCGCGCAGCGCAGCGGCGAGATCCTGCACGGCCACCTGGTCAAGCTCTATCCCCAGCTCGAGGGCGTGATCGTCGAGTTCACCTGGGAGGGCTTCGTCGCTTTCACCTTCGACTTCGACCCGCACATGGGGCGGCGCGACGGCCTCTACTTCTCGCTGGGGTACTGCGGCCACGGGGTGGCCTTCGGCACGTACATGGGCGACCGCATCGCCAACGTCATCGCCGGGCGCAGCGAGGACTGCCCGTTCCTCGACACGCCGTTCCCGGCCAACCCGCTGTACCGCGCCAAGCCGTGGTTCGTGCCGCTGATGGGCGGCTACTACCGCGCCTACGACAAGGTGAAGTAGGACCCGCTACCTCTCGCCGAGGATCTGGTCGCTGAGCACGCCGCTCGACTCCCGGGTCGCCAGCCGCTCGGTCTCGGCGTAGCTGAGGACCTCACCCGAGGCCCTGATCCGGCCCCACTCGCGGTGCAGCCCCGGGGCGGTCGCGACCAGGCCGCCCATCAGCAGGAAGCCGCCGATGCCGATCGCGAAGCCGCCGATCGAGCTGTACAGCCAGGGCGCGGTGAGCGTGCCGATCAGCATCGCCACCTGCATCACCGTCTGTTCGATGCCCTGCACCGACCCGAGCCAGCGACGCGGGCTCACCTGCACCAGGAACGCGCTCTTGGCCGGGAACGAGATCGCCATCGCCGCACCTTCGAGGAAGTTCATCGTGATGAACAGCGTCAGGTTGTGGGTGGTGCCATAGACGACCCAGGCGAAAGCCGCGAAGGCGTAGCCGCTGAACATGAGCCAGAACCGGTTGCCGCGATCGGCGACCCGGCCGCCGAGGAACGAGAACAGCGTCGGGATGCCGAACGCCAGCCACGTCGCGAAGATGAACTGGTTCGTGGCGCCGAGGTCGTTGAGCCACCAGCTCCACAGCGCCTCCCAGCCGCCCATCGCGAAGTGCGCCGTGAACGCGATCACCAGGAACGCGACGATCGGCGGGGTGAGCAGCTCGCGCCAGCGCGGGCGCTTCTGCAGGCGCGCTGCGCGCCGCTCCACGCGAGCCTCGGCCGAGTCGTGGATGAACAGCGCCAGCAGCCCGCTGATCACCAGCGCCAGCACGCAGCCGATGATGCACACCGCGTGGAAGCTGCGGGTGATGCTCCCTCCGGTCGCGACCGAGATGAGGATCCCGATCGCCGGCCCCAGGATCACGCCGCCGAACTGGGCGGTGATGAGCCAGCCGAACGCCTGGCTGCGGGTCGAGTCGCTGGTGTTGTCGGCCACGAAGGCGTTGCCGGCCGGGGTCACCGCCGCGGTGCCGACTCCCTCCAGGAAGCGGAACAGCATGAACCACCAGGGGTTCGCCGTGGTGACGAACAGCAGGGTGGCGACCGCGTAGAGCAGCGTGCCCGAGATCAGCAGCGGCTTGCGCCCGATGCGGTCGCTCAGGCGGCCCAGCGGCGTCGAGAAGATGAGCGTGCCGGCGTACATCACGGCGACGATCAGGCTCCAGGTGCGAACCGACGCGTGGCCCTGCTCCTTGAGGAACAGCGGCAGGATCGGCAGGATGGCGCTGAACCCCGCCCAGGTCAGGCCCTGGGTGAGCGAGATGAGCGCGATCTGGCCCCAGTGCGTCGGCTGAGAGGGGACGGGCGTGGCGGGAGCCTGGGTGTCGGGCACTCGGGGGGTCACGATCGTCCTTGCACTCGGGCTCCATCGGGGAGCCCGTTCACCGTCCGGGGTCTCGCGTGGGGCCTAGGCTATCACCCGGAGTCGCCCACGGTCACGAGGGCGACGACCGCCGGCGCCGCGACCAGCGCGCCGCAGGCGACGAAGAGCGGCCCGACCGCGAGGCCCGCCGCGAGCGCCCCGGCCACCAGCACGCCGATCGCGTAGGCCGACTGCGTGAGCGTGAAGCGTACGCCCCACACGCGACCGCGGATCGCCTCGGGGACGATCCTCTGCAGGTAGGTGTCGACCGACACGAGGAATGCGGCGTCGGCCAAGCCGACCACCACGAACATCACGAGGACGGCCGGCAGCGAGCCCGCCAGCCCGACGAGCGCGAACCCGATGCCGACGCCGACGAGCCCCCAGGTGATGAGCCGTCCCGTGCTCAGGCGCTTCGCCAGGATCGCCAGGATCAGCGATCCGGCCAGGAACCCGGCCGCCAGCGCAGCCTCCATGAAGCCGAACGCGCGGGTGCCGTCGTACTCCCGCATGGCGAGCAGGAACGTGAGCGGATACGACGCTCCCACGCCGAGCGCGGCGACCACGACGATGATCGTGTTGGCGCGGGCGCCGGCGTGATGGCGCAGGAACGAGACGCCCTGGCGGATGTCGGCGGCGAGGCCGGGCCGCGGCCCGGCCTCGCCGCCGACATCCTCGCGCACGCGCCGTGGCGTCCGCATGAGCACCAGCGTGACGGCCGACACCAGGAACGTGGCCGCGTCGACCGTGAACGACGTGCGGATCGAGAGGTAGTACACGATGAACCCGGCCGCCGCGTAGCCGATGATCTCGGTCGTGTGCTCGCTGGCCGAGAGCACCGAGTTGGCGCGCAGCAGGTCCTCTTCGTTCACGATCTCCGGCAGCATCGCCATCAGCGAGGGCAAGAAGAAGACGGTCGCCGTCGCCGTGAGGAAGGTCAGGACGTAGACGGCCGGCAGGGAGTGGTGGGCGACGAACGGCACCGCCAGCACGAGGCCGGCGCGAGCGAAATCGGCGGCGATCATGACGGGGCGTTTGCCCAGGCGATCGATGATCGCCCCGGCAAACGCCCCGAACACCACGTACGGCAGCGTGAACAGCGCCAGCACCACGCCCGTGGACACCGCCGAGTGCGTCGTGGAGTAGACGAGCCACGGGAAGGCGACGAGCGCCAGACGGTCGCCCATCTGCGACACGAACTGGCCGCCGGTCAGCAGCAGGAAGTTGCGATTGCGGGCGAGGCCTTGCGAAACCTCTCCCGGCCTCGCCCCCACAGCCTCGGCAGTCAACCCCACCTCCCTGGTCCCGGCCCGGTCATCACGAGACCGGACCGGCCGCCCGAGCGCAGCGTAACACTAATAATTCAAGGGGGACTTGCGCGTTCCTTGCCGTGGTGTATACCATCCGGGCCACAGGAATCGTCAACCTATTAGTACTCGGCAGGTTGACACGAAACTTTAGGGGGATCCATGAAGAAACCGAACGCGAAGATTCATTTCCGGCCCAGCGCGAAGATTCACTAGGGGGCAGGACACCGATGAAAAAGATAGAAAAAGTCGCAACGTCACTGCTGTTCGCGCTGGTCGCGTCGGGCGGTAGCAGCAAGATTCACTGACGTCGGGAGGTCGGAGGCTCCGACGTCTCCGGCTATCGTCGTGAGCGCGGCCGTGGTCGACTATGACTGATCACGAGCCGAAATTTCGAATACTTACGTTCCTCGCTTGTGCGGGTGCAGTTGGCGCTATCTACGTGAGCAGCCTGCTGCCTCTCGAGCAGAGTAGCAGGGTCACCCTCAACGCGATGTGCGTCCTGGTGGTCCTTGCGGCTGTCGCGGAGGCACTGTCGGTCGAGTTTTCGGATCGGGTCACGCTCGCTGCCAGCAACCTGCCGATTCTCCTCGCCATCATGTTTCTGGGTCCGCTGCCCGCGCTTGCCGTGGCACTGGTGAGCGGTATCTGGGGCGCGTGGCGCGAGGAGTCTGGCCTCGTAACTGCGTTCAACGCAGCCAACTTCCTGTTGTCAGCCTTCATAGCTAGCGTCGTATTCCTGGCTCTCAAGGAATCGATGGGATTCACTCTGACATCCGTCAGCGCGTCGCTTCTGCTGGCCGGTGCGATTGCCGGCGTTGTGTACGAAGTCCACGCAGCTTGGCGGAGTCAGTCTTGCAGCTTGGGCCAAGTACAATCGTTCGCCCATCGAATTCTGGCGGAACGAGTACGGGCCGTTCCTTCAGTCGTTGGCCATCCTCATAAGCCTCGGACTAGCAGTGGCCGCCCTGTATGCCCGCGCGGGTATCATCGCAGTGGCGCTTCTCTTCGTTCCCCTATTCGCGGCGCAGTACATGTTCAAGCTGCTGGTGCGCGAACGCGGTCTCTTGAAGGAACAGCAGGACCTCTCGGAACAGTACCTGGAGATGAACATCGGTCTGGCCGCGGCCATGGTCGTGCTCATCGACAGCAAGGACGAGTACACAGCCGACCATTCGGCGGCGGTGGCGATGTATTGTCGGGACATGGCCATCGCCTGTGGTCTGAGCGAGACTGAGATCGAAGAGATCCACCTGGCCGGGCTTCTTCACGATCTCGGCAAGGTGGGAACACCCGATGCCATCCTGCGCAAGGCCGAGCCGCTGAACGAGGAGGAGTGGGAGTACATCCGCCAGCACCCCGAGAAGGGCGCGGAAGTGCTCTCGCACCTGGCGACCTACCGTAACGTTGCCGACATCGTGCGCTACCACCACGAGCGCCTCGATGGCAGCGGCTACCCCTCAGGTCTCAGGGCCAACCAGATTCCCGAAGCGAGCAAGATCCTGGCCGTCGCCGACTCCTACCACGCCATCACGTCGAACCGGCCGTATCGCCAGGCGCGGAGTTCCTTCGAGGCGCTCAAGGAGCTGAACGAGCTGGCTGGGGTCACGCTGGATGCCCGCTACATCGAAGCCCTGGGTCGGATCCTGCGCGACAAGGACCTGGCCTACCGCGACGGTACGGCCACCGACTTCATGGATGAGTACCAGCGCGGCCGCCTCAACCTGCGCCTGCGCGGCGAGCCGATCACCGACGTCAGCGGTCTTTCGCGAAGGCAGGAAGACCCAGGGGCGAGCTGACGAGCGAGGTCGCCGCCGCAGCGGCGACCGCCACCTTGACCAGGTCGCCGGGCACGAACTGGAGTACGCCGATCCACGCGATGTGCCCGGCTCCCCCGCCGAGCTGCCACCCGAGCCACGCCGCACCGAGCACATAGATCGGCACGAGGCCGGCGAGGCCCGCCACGAGATAGCCCGTGAACGTGGGTCTGCGCTGCGCGATCGCACCCGTCACGCCGGCGGCCAGGACAAATCCCCAGAGGTAGCCGCCCGCCGGTCCGAAGAGCGCGCCGACGCCGCCGGTGCCCTGGGCGTACACGGGGGCGACCAAGCCGAGCGCGAGATACGCCAGCATGCTCAGCATGCCGAGGCGCGGACCGAGGAGCATGCCGGCGAGCAGAACGAAGAGCACCTGCAGCGTGAAAGGAACTGGCCCGAAGAAAGGTATCGACACGAGCGCGCCGACGGCGGTGAGGGCGGCGAACAGGCCTGCGTAGGCGAGGTCGCGCGTGGGTAGGCGGGCCGGCAATTGTCAACTCCTGGTTGGCCTTAGGAGTTGACAATGTAGATGAGCGCGCGGGCGCTGTACAGCGCCCGCGCGCTCCGCCCCCCCTAGCTCAGCGTCACGTCCCCCGCATGAAAGCGACGGATGTGCCGATCTGGTAGCTCGACCAGCAGCGCCCCGCGGTCGTCGATCCCCGACGCCTCGCCTACCACGACTCCGTCGCGGGTCTGGATGCTGACGCTTCGATGCAGGAGGTAGTCGCGCTCGCGGAACGAGCGCAACGTCTTTTCGAATCCATTTCGCACGGCGTCGTCGTACCTCCGCTCCAGCACCAGCAGGAAGCGGGCCAGGAGTTCGCTGCGATCATGCGTCTTGTCGGTCGCGATCTTCAGTGAGGTGGCTGTCTTCCTGAGGGCGGCCGGCAGATCGGCGAAGTCGGTGTTGACGTTGATGCCGACGCCGGCGATCACCCACTCCACAGCGTCGTGCTCCCCGGAGACCTCGAGCAGGATGCCCCCGGCCTTGCGGTTGTCGACGATCAGGTCGTTCGGCCACTTGAGGTGGACCGGGATCTTGGCCTGGGCCTCGATCGCCTCTGCCGCCGCATCTGCGACCACGAGCGTGAGCAGGTGTGCGTCGGCCATCGGGAGGCGCGGCCTGAGGATGACGGAGAGCAGCAATCCCTTGCCGGCCGGGGATGTCCAGCGGCGACCCAGCCGCCCTCTTCCCGCGGACTGGCACTCGGCGACGACGACCGTCCCCTCCGGCGCACCGGCGACCGCGATCTTCTTGGCCTCGGCGTTGGTCGACTCGACCTCGTCGTGGTAGCGGAACGCCTGGCCGAAGCGGCTCTGCTCGGTCAACGTCGCCACGACCGGCATGGCCAGCCTGCAGGGCTCCTCTTCGAGCTTGTACCCGCGGCGGGAGATGCCAAGGATGTGGTAGCCGCGGGCACGCAACGAGTTCACGTGCTTGTGCACGGCGTTGCGTGAGATGCCCAGGCGCTCGCTGATGTACTGCCCCGAAACGAACCCCGGGCTCTCGCGCAGGATGTCGATGACAGTCTTCTTGCGTGCGCTCATACGACTGGATTCTACGTGTACAACCGAGCTCGACGATTCCATGAACCCCCCTTGAGGCTGACCAGTGGCCATAGGGATGCTATGGACAGGTCGCCCCGCTGGAATCGGCCCTAGGTTGTATTTTCGCCCAGCCCCTCGGATTCCGCCTCAGTCTGCTTGAGCTTGAGGACAGCCTGCACGCGGTTGGTGACACCCAGTTTCATGAAGATGTGGTTCACGTGGGTCTTGACCGTCTTTTCCGAGACGAAGAGGCGCGCAGCGATATCCGCGTTGCCGTGCCCCTTCCCCATTTCGTTGAGCACCTGGATCTCTCGTTGGGTTAGGTCGATGAGTTCCGGGAGAGGCATCGACGCAGTAGTGAATCCTCCCGCCTTGAGTATCGCGATCAGCCGCAAGGGCCCCCGGGCTCTGGCAGTCGATACTAGCTCTGCTCGTTCGTGGGGCGTGAGAACGCCTGCGAGGTGGCGAGGCAATTGATCAGCTAGTTCCCTTGACTCACACAGCGCGTCCAAGAGGGCACTGCGACCCGCACCGGTAAGGCAAAGGGCTCGCGCGGTCTCCGCCCGAGTGCTGTCTGTCACACTGACCAGAAGGCCCCTTGCTACCGGAGGATGGAGTGGGAGTTCCTGCGCAAGAAACCGCAAGTGTCCTAGCGCCAATTGCTGCGGCACGATGTCTCGAAGTGACTCAACACAACCTTGTGTGTCACCGAGTCGATGCCTGAGGAGCGCTGAAAGTGCGTGGGACTTGAGCCATGTGAAGTCGAAACCGTGCCTCTTGGACCTTTCAGCAATCGCTAGCAAGCGAGCCACGCGGGTATTCGACGTGTTCTTCAAACCTCTGCAGAACTCGGTGCTCGCCTTCGCATCGAATGCAATTGAATGGATTCCGCTTGCTTCGGCGATTCGTTGGGCCCGCGCGTAGTAGTGAGCCGCTTGTGCCATGTCTCCAGACAGGCGGAGGCAGCGTGCGTATCGCTGAAGCGACGATGCGAAAGACCACGCATCCTGGGCGACCAGATCCGACTCGACCAGTCTCCGCAGAATGGTCTTTGCGCCCTCGACATTACCCGTCGAGAGAAGCAGGTGGGCACGAGTGTCCTCGAGCTGGAAGCGGATATGGTCGAATCGATACTCGTCGCACTCGGCCTCACAATCCTCGAGGTAGCCCTTCGCTGACGCGAAGCAGCCCATCTCGATCAGGCTTTCCGCGAGTTCGCCGCGACATGTGACTGCGAAAGTCCTAGGACCAAGGGCGATTGCCGAATCAACAGCCGCCGTGACCGTTCTCACGGCTTCTCGGTAGTGGCCACGGATTCTAAGGCTGACTCCCTTCAGCGCCTTGACCCTGATGCCCTCACCCGTCACGTAGGGACCGATGAGGAGTTCGGCCTCACGCCAGGCAGCCTCGGCGTCGTCCCAGCGCCCAGAGTAGTTGAAGGCCGAGCCGAGACTGACCAGCGTGTGGATCGTCTGATTGGGAGTCGTCGCCTGCTCGAGCGCCAGCTCGCAGTGTCTCGCGGCCTGCTCGAAGTCGCCCCGCCAGAAATGGAGAGACTCAAGGCCGCTTAACGTGGCGTACCGGCCTCGTCTGTCGCCGCCCTCGGTGAAGGCGGTGCTCGCACACTCGAGCTCGCGGATCGCGCCCTCGCTATCCCCCCCTCTCCACAGCAGCTGACCCTTGAGGAAGATGCCCCAGGGGTTGTGATCCACGAGGAAGCCGGGGAGCCGATCCAGCCACGATCGGAGCGCCTCGAGCCGGCAGTTGTCGCTGACCAGGTCGCCGGCGCGCGACACGACGGCGAGCGCCAACTGGGGCTCGTTGGCGGCGAAGAGCAGCTCGATCGCCGTCTCGGCGTCGCCGGCGGATTCTACCGCACGGGCGGTCCCGATCTGGAGCTGGCGGAAGGCTTCCGGCCCATGCTCCTGCACGTGCCTGGCGCACAGGTAGTCCCGCAGGAGATGGTGGTAGCGGTAGGTCGAGCTGGCTTCGTCGAAGAACGTGAAGACGTTCTGCTCGACAAGGTGCCGCAGGATCGCTCCCGCCGATTCGCTGCCCGCTACGGCGGCTGCCAGCGCGACCGTCATGGAATCGAGGCAGCAAGTCGCCGCGAGGAAGTCGGCGACCTGTCCACTCTCATGCCGCAGCGCTTCGTCTGCGAGATAGGAGAACACGTCGTTCTTCAGCCGAGGATCGCCGAGCGCTCTCTCCATCGTCGACACGTCCGTCCACTCGAGAGCCCGAGCCGCCATGGCGATGCTGGCCGGCCACCCCTCGGTCAGACTCGCCAGCCGCTCCGCATCGGGCTGGGAGACCTTGATGCCGGCGGCGGCAAGCGTCTCGCGCGCCTGATCTGCCGTGAAGCGAAGATGTTCGAAGTCGACCTCGGCCACCTGGTCGTCGAGCCGCAGTCGAGCGACGGAGATCGACGGAAGGCAACGCGTCAGCAAGACGACGTGCAGGTGCTCCGGCAGGTTGGCGAGCAGGAAGTCCAGGGCGGTGTTCAAGCTCTCCGAAGACGCTGCCTGATGGTAGTCGTCGAGGATGATGTGCAACTCGTTCGTGACGCCCGCTGCGAGCTCGGACACGAGCAGGGCGAGCAGCTGGTTGATGTCGGCGGGATCGTCGCGCGCGTCGGCGAACCGTTCGACCAGGATCTCGCCGAACGTGGGGTTGTCCTGGCGCAGACCTTGGACGAGCGACGCGATGAGGACCAGCGGATCGTGGTCGAGCACATCGAGCTTGTACCAGACCACGTTCCACTTGAGACGGGCGGCGGCCTCGGCGACCACGGTCGTCTTGCCGTAGCCGGCGGGGGCGCGCACGACGGTCAGTCGTCTGCGCGCCCCGTCGGCGAGTGCCTCGAGGACCTGGGGCCGTACGCTGACGTCACGCACGCGCGGGATCGCGAGCTTGGTGGCGACGAATGCGGGAGCGCCCGTGATGAGCGACCGGCCTCCGTCGATGTGATCAGGCCCCCCCATGTGAAGTTCAGACTCTAGCAGCCAACCAGTCTGGAGAGTAGGCCTACGAGCCAAGGTGGGTTGACGTTGCCGGGTCGCACGAGTCAGAGGTCGGGAGACCTGACATCTCGCGCGTGGGCCGCTCCTATCGTTACAATAGCGTTTCGTATGGCTACAGCCTCACAACCCCGGCGGCGCAAGAAGAAGGAGCCGCTCCTCATCCGCATCCTCGCCCCGATCGTCACGGTCGTGCTCTGGCCGGTCGAGAAAGTCATGGGCAAGAAGAGGCCGGAAGAGGGGGCGCGGCGGAGGCCGGCGTCGGCGATGCCGGCCGCCTCCGCGCCGATCTCGTCTGCCGCCGGCGTCTCGGCCGAGGACACTGCCGACCTCACGCCCGCGTGGGCGCAAGCGGGCGGCGCGGGGATCGGTGAGGGAAACCCCAGGGGCGGCACGGCAGGCGCAGGCGCGAAGGGCGGCAGGGGGAGCGCGGGGAGTGGAGGCGGCGCCGGCGGGCGTCCGTCCCGCACGACCGCCCGCCGGCGCCGCCTCGTGCTGGTCGGCTGCCTGGCCGCGGTGGTGCTGGTGCTCGCTGCCGTGGCCGGCGACTACCTGCTCTCGCGGGGCTCGATCCACGGCAACGTCACGGTCTACGGTGTCGGCGTCGGCGGCATGAAGGCCAGCGACGCCAAGTTCAAGCTCAGCTCGGCGCTGCCGACGGGCGGGCAGCTCAAGCTCGTCTACAAGGGCCACGTCTGGACGATCTCGGCCGACGCGCTCAAGACGCACATCGACGGGCGCGCGGCCGCGCATGCGGCCTACCTCTACACGCGCAGCGGCAACCTGTTCACGCAGGCCTGGCGGCGGTTCTCGCTGTGGTTCACGCCGCACGACATCCGGCCGCCGCTGAGCCTCGATTCCCCGCGGTTCAAGCAGCAGCTCGCGGCGATCGCCCAGGTCGCCGAGGTCAAGCCGGTGGCGGCGACGGTCAAGGTGGTCGGGGCCACGCCGACGGTGCGACCGGCCAAGGACGGCCGCGTGATCGACGTCGCCGCCGTGCGCCGGGCGCTCACGCAGGCGGCGCTGAGCGGCGACGAGGTGACGGTGAAGCTGCCCCTGGTCACCGCCACGCCGGCGGTCGCGACGGCCGACGCCCAGACGGCGGCCGCCACGGCCCGCGCGTGGCTGGCGGGGCCGCTGACCCTGGTCTACCAGGACCACACCTACACGCTGCCGCCCGACGAGCTCGGCCAGTACCTGGCCTTCGTGCCGCAGGAGGGGTCGCCGCGCCTCAAGGTCACCTTCGACTCGCCGGTCACGCAGGGCTACTTCGACTACATCACGGCGCAGATCGGCAAGCCCGGCAAGGACGCCCAGTTCGTGGTCCACGGCGCCAAGGTCTCAATCGAGCCGGGCAAGGCCGGGTGGGGCGTGGTGCCGGCCAAGACGATCGAGCGCATGAACGCGGCCGCGAGCGGCGGCGCCTCGGGGCGCAGCGTGCAGATCGTGGTCGGCAAGGCGCCGCCCGAGCTCTCGGCCGCCGAGGCCCGCGCGCTGCACATCACGCGCCAGATCGGCACCTACACCACGTCGGTCGCCGGGACCACGAACCGCCTCGACAACGTGGGCTTGGGCTCGTCCATGCTCAACAACACGCTGATCGCCCCGGGCAAGATCTTCTCGGTCAACGGCACGACCGGCGAGCGCACCGCGGCGGCCGGGTTCAAGATGGCGCCGACCATCATCAACGGCAAGCTCGAGGACTCGGTCGGCGGCGGCATGTGCCAGGTGTCGACGACGGTGTTCAACGCGGCCTTCGTCGCCGGCCTGCAGATCGTCGAGCGTCACAACCACGCCCTCTACATCTCGCACTACCCGCTGGGGCGCGACGCCACCGTCAGCTACGGCTCCTACGACCTCAAGTTCCGCAACGACACGCCCGACTGGATCCTCGTGAAGACCAACTTCACGGGCTACTCGCTAACCGTGTCGCTCTACAGCTCGCCCCTGCACCGCAAGGTCGTGAGCACGACGAGCGCCTGGTACAACATCGTGCCGTTCACGATCACCAAGAAGAAGGACCCGACCCTCGACCCCGGCCAGACGAGCGTCGACACCCCCGGCGAGAACGGCATGAGCATCGACTGCTACCGCAAGGTGTACGAGGACGGCAAGCTGATCTGGAACGACGACTTCAAGAGCGTCTACAGCATGGCGCCCGAGATCCTGCTCGTGGGACCGAAGTCGCCGTCCCCGTCGCCCTCGCCGTCGCCCAGCGCGAGCGGCTCGGCCAAGCCCTCGCCCACCCCCAAGCCGTCGCCGACGCACTAGCGCGCGGGTCCGTCACCCCTGGGACCGGTCGCCCGGCGAGCCGTCGCCGGCTTGCCGTGCAGCCAGGTGAACGCGACCCGATAGCCGCGCCGTTCGTAGAACGCCTTGGCGCGGTCGTTGGGCACGTCGACGCCGATGATGAGGTCGTCGATCCCGCGGCTCGCCAGCTCGTCCTCGAGGCAATCCATGAGCAGGGCGCCGACGCCGTTGCCACGATTGGAGGCGGTCACGACCAGCGTCTCGAGCTCGGCGAGCGTGTCGCCCGTCTCCCAGACGTGCTCGGCGCCGTCGATCTTGACCATCGCATAGCCGACCGGGTCGCCGCCGCGCCGGGCCACGAGGCAGAAGGCGTCGGGATCGGCGAGGACGTCCTCGTAGAGCCGGCGCTCGCGCGGCCACGAGTCGTCGGCGGGGCGGAACGGCACCGGGCCGCCGATCGACGAGAGATGGTCGATGAGCTCGCGCCACAGGGGTTCGAGGTCGGCGAGGCCGTCGGCGCCGAGGCGGGCGACGTCGACGTCGCCCGCCTCGGCGCCGACGGCCTCGCCCTCGTGCCCCACCATCGACTGGTAGTGGAAGATCGAGAGGTCGGCGTCGTCGCTCATGGTGCTCCGTTCCGGTCGGGGACGGCCGTGGCGGCCGGTCCCGGCGAGGCGACGAGCAACGCTCGCAGCAGCGCCAGGGCTCCCTGTTTGTGCAGCGGTTCGTTCAAATTACCGCATTTCGGGCTCTGGACGCACGAGGGGCAGCCCGCCTCGCAGGGGCACTCGGCGATCAGCAGGGCGGCATCGGCCGCCAGCGCCTCGAAGGCGTCGTAGGCGCGGCGCGTGAGGCCGATGCCGCCCGGGAAGCCGTCGTAGACGAAGACGGTCGCCTGGTCGGTCTGCCAGTGCCAGGCGGTCGACAGCCCCCCGATGTCCCAGCGGTCGCACATCGCGTACAGCGGCAGCACGGCGATCGACGCGTGCTCGGCGGCGTGCAGGCTGCCGAGAACGGCATCCTCGGCCACATGAGCCTCGAGCAAGCCGGGGGGCATGGTGAACCATAGGGCCTCGGTGGTGAAGACTTGCTCGGGCAGCTCGAGGGCGACGGTGTCGATCACCGCGTTGTCGGCCAGCTCGCGCTTCTGGTAGGCCATGAGCTGCTCGGTGACCTCGAGCTCGCCGAAGAACAGCGCCGCGCCCTCGGCCAGCGGGCGCGTGTCCGCCTGTCCGGCGATCAGCACGTGCTTGTCGACCTTGGGCTGCGTGTAGTAGGTGCCGTTGAAGTCGTCGACCAGGACGAGGCCGGTGTCGAGGTCGAGGCGCTTGACCAGGTAGCTGCGACCGAGGTGCAGGTAGACGGCGCCGGGATGGGCGACGCGGGGCACCCGCTCCTTCTCGAGGGTGCCCAGCACGGTGCCCTCGGTCGCCTCGACGATCGTGAAGCGGTCGGGCGAGGCCGAGCGCAGCGACACGAGCGGCGCCGGCGGCTCGGGTCGCGACCAGACGAACGCATCGCCCTGGCGGCGCAGCCTGCCGCCTGCGGCGAGCTGCGCCGCCCTCGCCATGCCGGCCGGCCCGAAGTACGCCTCGTCGGCCGGCCGCAGCGGCTGCTCGTAGGCGGCCGAGCCGACGTGGGCGTCGAGGATGTGCGGGTTGGTGAGGTCGACGATCGCCGCCTCGACGGCGCGCGAGAGCAGGCGCTCGGGCTCGCGCATGAAGTACTGGTCGAGGGCGTCCTGCCCGGCGACGAGGACGGCCCAGCCACGCTCCGCGCGGCCGGCCCGTCCCCACCGCTGCCAGAGGCTGGTCATCGTTCCCGGGAAACCCACAACGAGCGACTCGTCGAGCCCGCCGACGTCGATCCCCAGCTCGAGGGCGCTGGTGGCGATCACCGCCTGCAGGTCGCCGTCGAACAATCGGCGCTCGATCTCGCGGCGCTGCTGCGGCGTGTAGCCGGCGCGGTACGGCTGCACGCGGTCGGCCGCTGCCGGATCGCGGTCGTTCAAGCGCCGCCGCACGTGGTCGTAGACGAGCTCGGCAGCCTTGCGCGTGGGCGCGAAGCCGATCGCCCGATATCCCTGGAGGATGCTCTCGGCCAGCACGTAGCTGGCCTCGGCCAGGGCGCTGCGCCGCTGGCCGAGCGCGGGGTCGGTGAGCGGCGGGTTCCAGAGCACGATCGTGCGCTCGGGCGAGGGCGCCCCGTCCTGGTCGACGACCGCGAACGGCAGCCCGGTCAGCGTCTCGGCGAACTCGAGCGGGTTGGCGATCGTCGCCGAGGCGAGCACGAACTGAGGCGCCGAGCCGTAGGTCGCGCACAGGCGGCGCAGGCGGCGCACGACCTGGGCCACGTGCGAGCCGAACACGCCGCGGTACACGTGGGCCTCGTCGAGGACGACGTAGCGGAGCTGGTGCAGGAACTCGGACCAGCGCTCGTGCGCCGGCATGATGCCGACGTGGAGCATGTCGGGGTTCGACAGGACGAGGTTCGCGCGGCTGCGGATGCGCGCCCGCTGCTCCTGCGGCGTGTCCCCGTCGTAGATCGCCGTGACCATGTCGGGCAGGTGCAGGTCGCGCAGCTTGCGGGCCTGGTCCTGGGCGAGCGCCTTGGTGGGGTAGAGGAACAGGGCGCGGGAGCCGGGGTCGCGGGCGAACGCGTCGAGCACCGGCAGGTCGAAGGCCAGCGACTTGCCGCTGGCCGTGCCGGTCGAGACGACGACGTGGCGGCCGGCGCGCAGGTGGTCCCACACGGCGCGCTGGTGGGTGTAGAGAGAGTCGATGCCGGCGGCGGCCAGGACCTTGGCCACCGCCGTGTCGAGATCCTCCGGCAGAGGCGCGGTGTGGGCGGCGCGCGCCGCGCGGTTCGTGACGTACACGACCTGCTCGTGCGAGCCGTCGGTCAGGAACGAGAGTCCGGCCATGCGCCCATCGTAGCGCACGCCGGGAACGAAGAAGCGGGGGCGGGGAGCGCGCCTCGCGCGCTCCCCGCCCCCGCCCGGACCTGCTACCGCCGCACGCCCGCGTCGAGCGTGAAGAACACCGTGTCGTCGGAGCCGGCGTACGAGCCGACGGCCCGGCCGATGCCGGCGCGGCGGAACGCCTTCGTCAGGATGATCGCCTTGTGGTCGGCACTGTTCATCCAGGACCTGAAGATCTGCCGCGGCGTACCGGCTGTCCGGTAGGCGATGTTCTCGCCGACCTTCCAGTACGTGCAGCCGCTGTAGCCGAACCCGAAGCGGATCAGGCGCGACGAGAAGCTCTCGCCGCTATAGGAGGAGTGACTGAAGTACGCGTGCTTGGCCATGTCGCGCGAGTGCGAGCGCGAGGCGCGCTCGAGCGCGCAACTCATCCGCAGGCGATGCAGGCCGTGGCTGCGGCGAGTCTTGTTGACGAGTGCAAGCAGGCGCCGCTCGGGCTTGGTCATCCTGATCGCCTCCGCGGGGGGCGCCAGCACACAGATCAGGAACACGATCGTCGAGAGTGCCACCGCGATACGTTTCATGGGTCATCCTCCGTGGCCGGCCCTACGGGAGATGTATCGGCAGGTCGGCTCTCGTCTTGAGTCCGGCACCGTGGCCCGCCGGCAGGCTCCCGACGTCGGTCCGGCTCCGGGTGCCGCAGGAGCCCGACGGTTGAAAGCCCCGGGGGCGGCGTATACCCTCAGGTCCATGCACAGCCGGAGCGACCAGCGGCGGCGGGCACATAGCCTGCGCCGGCGGAGCATCAGGCGCCGGCGCATCCTGGCGGTCGTCGCCGCCATTCCCCTCGTGATCCTCGCGGTATGGGCCGCCTATGCTTGGCCGCAGACACGGCCGGCCAAGGTCCCGGGCCCCGCCGCCGCCTCGCCGTTCGGCACCCCCAAGGGCGTCGACCGGCGCGTGGTCGTGGCCAGGCTCGACGGCGTCGACGTCCTCCTGCCGGTACGCCTCGATGCCACGACGGCCGTCGCCTTCCACGCCGTCGACGCCGCCGACTCGGTGCCCTTCACGCCCACCGGCGACCGGGCCGACAGCGGCAGCGTCGCCGCCAACCTCGGCGACATCTTCGCCGGCGGCGGCGGCGTGCCGTACTACCAGCTCGACACGCCGGGGGCGTCCGGGCCTACGGCGGGCCTCGACGTCGGCGCCGTGCCGGGGGTGTACTTGTACGCTCCGGTCGACGGCAAGGTGGTCGGCCTCAAGACCTACAAGCTGCTCGGGCGCTATGCCGACACCGAGATCCAGATCCAGCTCGCCGGCGAGCCCAGCGTGCTGCTCTTGGTCACTCACGTCGTCAACCCGTCGGTCAAGATCGGCGCACTGGTCACGGCCGGCGAGACCCCGCTCGGCCAGGTGCGCAGGTTCCCGGCCAGCGTGACCCAGGAGCTGAGCCAGGTCACGACCGACGCCGGCGACCACGTGCAATTGATGGCCCTGCGGGTGACGCCGAGCCTCAACGGGCTGTGAGCTCCGGAGCGACGTCTCCCGTCCCTGCGGCCGAGTGTGCCGTGATCGGCGGCTCCGGTACGCAGGGCGGCGAGTTCCCCGGCGCGCTGCATCCCAAGGTCACGGTCCTGGAGCAAGGACTGACCTTCGAGACGCCGTTCGGCGAGAGCCCGCAGTTCACGCTCTTCGCGCTGGGCGAGCGCCGCGCGCTCCACGTGCGCATGCACGGCTGGCGCCCGGGGGTGCCGCGCGGGCAGGCCTGTCGCCAGGTGTTCAGCGTGCTGCACCGCGCCGGCGTGGAGCGCGTGCTGTCGGAGGCCGGGGTGGGCAGCCTGAACCACCTGCTCGACCCCGGCGATCTCGTCGTGTGCGACGACTTCGTCGACCGCACGACGGCGCGCGACGGCGAGCCGGTCGTCGGCGGGCATCTGCTGATCATGCGCGAGCCCCTGTGCGCGGGCGGGCGCGAGGCGCTGCGCGTGGCCGCGCAGCGCCTCGCGCCCGCCCGCCGCCTGTTCCCGCGCGGCGTCCACGTCGTGACCGAGGGTCCCCGATTCGAGACCCGGGCCGAGGTCCGCCACCTGCAGTCGCTGGGCGACGTCGTCGGCCAGAGCCTGGTCCCCGAGGTCTGGCTGGCGCGTGACATCGGCGCCTGTTACGCGAGTCTCTCGCTGATCGTCAACCACGCAGAGGGCGTGGTCGACGACTGGAGTCACGACGAGCTGGCGCAGATCTTCCACGACGATGCGCCGGTGATCGGCGGGATCGTCCTCGAGGCGCTCGCCTCGTGGTCGGGGCCGCGCGACTGCGGCTGCCGGGAGCTGCGCAAGCCGACCCTGCTGGCCTGACGGCCGGCGGCCGGTCCGGCCGCCGCTACTTCGTGAACACCCAGATGACGAAGGCGATCAGGTTGAACGAGGCATGCAGCGCGATGTTCGTCCAGAGCGAGCGCGTGTAGTAGAAGAGCAGCGCCAGGGCGATCCCCAGCACGGTGAACGGCACGATCACGCTGACCTGCTGGTGGGAGAGGCTGAAGAGCATGCCCGAGACCAGCGCTCCCACCCACAGACCCCACGACTTCGCCAGGCCCTGGAAGACGAAGCCGCGGAACAGCGTCTCCTCGAGCAGCGGCGCTACCACCACGGCGGTCAGGCCGAACAGGACCCCGCCCACCACGGTGTGCGGGAAGATCTGCACGATCTCCTGCCTGGGGGCCGGCCCGAAGAGCTGTTCGTACACGGCCTCGTAGGCGATGAGGAACGAGTAGACGCCGACCAGCGCCGGGAGGAACCAGAGCACCCTCACGCCGATGCGGCGGAACCCCCAGGTGCGCAGGCCCAGGTGCCTGCGCCGCAGCGAGAAGGCCCAGGCCCAGAACAGGAACCAGCCGTCGACGATCATCGTGAACACGAGGGTGAAGACCGCGAGGCCGAGCGACCGGTCCGAGCCGTTCGAGGATCCCGAGGACAGGAGCGCGGCGGCCACGGTGAGCAGCACGATGGGCGTCACGGCGATGAGCAGCGCGACGCCGACCTGGCGCCAGCCCCAGGGCACGCGCCCCGGACGGACGCGAGGGTCCTCGCCGAAGGTGCCGGCGGCGGCCGAGGCCGCCGCCGGGCCGCCGTCCGGCGCGCCGGACGGCTGCTGCCAGACCCACTCCCAGTGGTCGCCGGCGTACTGCCAGGCGCCGGCCGGCCAAGCCGAAGCCGGAGCCGGAGCCGGCTGGAGCCACTGCCAGCGCCACTGTCCGCCGACCAGGACCCACCTGCCGGCCGGCGGCGCTCCGGCAGGCGGCGTCGCGCTGGGCTGGACGGTCTGGTCGTCGTCGGGCACGGCTGGAGTCTCCTGGTGGCCTGGCGCGATTGTACATGCGCCGGTGGCACCTCCCGGTTCCCGGCCTGAGCGCCACAGAAACGGGGTGCGACGGCGCGGTCGCCGGCGAGACGAAGGGGGCGGGCGGCCGCCGCGGCGGCCGCCCGCCCGGTCTGGTATACTCTCGCCTCGCCGCACGCCGGCGCACCCCTTCGGAGGCGCCGCGCCGGGGCCCGCGACGGCCAGCCGACAGGCTCGCCCGTGCGTTGACCCCCTCGCGGTGGACTGCTATCCTAACGTGCTTCCATTGAAGGGATGACATGCGTAACCTGGTCACGCTCGCTTGCCAGGAATGCAAGCGTCGCAACTACCACACCAACAAGAACAAGAAGAACGATCCCGACCGCATCGAGCTGAAGAAGTACTGTCGGTGGTGCGGCCGGCACACCGTGCACAAGGAGACGCGGTAGGCTGGAGCGCGTCCGCGGCTTACCGCCGGCGCTCCCGTCACCGATCCCTAGGGCTGTAGCTCAATTGGTAGAGCACCGGTCTCCAAAACCGGGGGTCGGGGGTTCGAGTCCCTCCAGCCCTGCCAAGCAGTAGAACGGAGCTTAGATCCGTGGCCAAGGCCGTCAGGAACAGCAAGTCGTCGAAGTCCGCCCGTGGGGCCGAGTCGAAGTCCGACAAACGGACCGACTCGACCAAGGGCGCCAAGCGCGCGCCTGCGCGGCGCGGCAAGGCCGCGCCGGCCAAGGCGCGCTCCCAGGCCAAGGGCGAACGCAAAGGCCTGGGCAAGTTCGTGCGCGACGTGCGCGTGGAGATGTCCAAGGTCACGTGGCCGACCCGCTCCGAACTCATGCAGTCCACGCTCGTCGTGATCGTGGCGGTCGCCATCGCGTCCCTGTTCACCTATGGCGTCGACGAGGTGTTCTCACACCTGATCACGTTCATCATCCCGAAGTAGACCGAGGAGAGCGCCCAAGTGTTCAAGTGGTATGTGGTCAACACGTACTCCGGCCACGAGAACAAGGTCAAGGAGAACCTGGAGCATCGCATCGTGTCGATGAACCAGGCCGACTCGATCGTCCGCGTCGTCGTGCCGACCGAGCAGGTCGTCGAAACCAAGGACGGCGAGAAGATCACGACCGAGAAGCGCGTCTTCCCGGGCTACGTCCTGGTGCAGATGGAGCTCACCGACGAGTCCTGGTCTGCCGTCAAGAACACGCCCGGCGTGACCGGGTTCGTCGGCGCCCAGAACAAACCCGTGGCGCTGTCGCGGGGCGAGGTCGACCGCATCCTGCACACGGCTTCGGTCGAGCGGCCCAAGCAGAAGGCCGAGTACTCGGTCGGCGAGGTCGTGCGCGTCACCTCGGGTCCGCTGTCCGACTTCTCGGGCGAGGTCGCCGAGGTCAACAGCGACCAGAACAAGCTCAAGGTGATGGTCTCGATCTTCGGTCGCGAGACGCCGGTCGAACTCGGCTTCGACCAGGTCAAGAAGACGGGCTGATCACGCCCACAACGAAGAACGAAACGAGGCAGACGTGGCCAAGAAGGTCCTGACACTGATCAAGTTGCAGATCCCCGCCGGGGCGGCCAACCCGGCTCCCCCGGTCGGTCCGGCGCTCGGTCAGCACGGCGTCAACATCATGGAGTTCTGCAAGGCCTTCAACGCCCGCACGCAGGCCCAGGCCGGCACCATCATCCCGGTCGAGATCACCGTGTTCGAAGACCGCTCGTTCACGTTCATCACCAAGACGCCGCCGGCGGCCGTCCTGCTGCGCGAAGCGGCGGGCATCGAGAAGGGCTCGGGCGAGCCCAACCGCGACAAGGTCGCCACCGTCACGCGCGACCAGGTGCGTCAGATCGCCGAGCTGAAGATGCCCGACCTCAACGCCAACGACGTCGAGGCCGCGATGAAGATCATCGAGGGGACCGCCCGAAGCATGGGGGTCACCGTCGAGTAACCCGCCGGGCGCGCAGCGCCCGCCGACGTGGCAGGCGGCCCTGGGCCGCCGTTACGACCACAGGAGGTAGACCATGGCCGAACACGGTCGCAAGTACACAACCGCCCGCGCCGCCGTCGATCCCTCCCGTCTGTACACGCCGCTCGAGGGCGTGCGCCTGCTCAAGGCGTTCGAGACGGCGAAGTTCGACGAGACGGTCGAGGTGCACTTCCGCCTCGGCGTCGACGTGCGCCACGCCGACCAGATCGTGCGCGGCACGACGATCCTGCCGCACGGCACCGGCAAGTCGATGCGCGTGGCCGTGTTCGCCGACGGCGAGAAGGCGCGCGAGGCGCAGCAGGCCGGCGCCGACCTGATCGGCACCGACGACCTCGCCAAGCAGGTCCAGGACGGCAAGATGGACTTCGACGTGGCGATCGCCACGCCCGATCAGATGGGCGTCGTCGGCAAGCTCGGCCGCATCCTCGGCCCGCGCGGCCTCATGCCGAACCCCAAGTCGGGCACCGTCACCTTCGACGTGGCCAAGGCCGTGCAGGAGGCCAAGGCCGGCAAGGTCGAGTACCGCACCGATCGCAGCGGCATCGTCCACCTGAGCATCGGCAAGAAGTCGTTCGAAGAGACGCAGCTGGTCGAGAACTACGGCGCCGTGCTCGACGAGATCCTCCGGGCCAAGCCGGCGGCGGCCAAGGGACGCTACATCAAGAGCATCCACATGGCCTCGACGATGGGCCCGTCGATCGAGCTCGATTCGGCTCGCACGCGGGACCTGCTCGAAGGCTGAGCGTAACGTCGGGTGACGTGGCCGGCCGCTCGCGGCCGGCCACGTCACCGGCCTTGCGTGAAGCGCCGGCTCCGGGCAGTTGCCAGCCGGGGACCGAAGCCCTATACTGCGCACTCGCGGCGCCTGCCGGCGCCGCAGCCGATGAAGGTCGGTGCCCCGCACGGGGCGTAATGGGCCGCGAGGTCCGCCCACCCGAGGCGAGACGAGCACACACCGTGCCCGCTCCCGTCCCCGGGGGCGGGTCTTCTCGTTTCGTGACTGAGAGGTGAGGATGCTCCGCAAGCAGAAAGACGCGATCGTCGCCGAGACGGCGCGCAAGCTGGCCGGGAGCGACACGCTCTTCGTCAGCGACTACCGTGGACTGACGGTGACCGAGCTGACCCAGCTCCGTGGCGAGCTGCGCCAGCGCGGCGCCACCTTCCACGTGCTCAAGAACACCCTGACGCGGCGCGCCGCCGGCGAGGCCGGCCGCGAGGAGCTCGCCGAGCTGCTCAGCGGCCCGACCGGGGTGACCTTCTGCGACGACGACCCCGTGGGGCCCGCCAAGGCCCTCGTCGAGTTCGGTCGCACGCACCCGCAACTCGAGGTGCGGGGGGGCTACCTGCAGGGCGCGATCATCGCCGCCGACGCGGTGCGCACCCTGTCGGCCCTGCCGCCGCGCGAGGTGCTGATCGGCCAGGTCGTCGGCACGATGGCCGCCCCCATCACCGGCTTGGTGACCGTGCTCCACGGCACGCTCGCCGGCCTGGTGCGCTCGCTCCAGCAGATCGCAGACCAGAAGGCGGCGGCGGGCGAGGCGTGAGCCTCCACGCCCGCCGCACGACCAGCGTTCAAGGCGTACTGACAGACAGCAGTCCGACGAGAGGTGAACCGAAGTGGCCGAGAAGACACTGAGCAAAGACGAGCTCATCGAGCAGATCAAGAAGATGAGCGTCCTCGACCTGGCCGAGCTCGTGAAGGCCCTCGAGGAGGAATTCGGCGTGAGCGCCGCCGCCCCCGTGGCCGTGGCCGCCGCTCCGGCCGCCGGGTCTCCCGCCGAGGCAGAGGCCGAGGAGCAGACCGCGTTCGACGTCGTGCTCCAGGCGTTCGGCGAGAAGAAGATCGAGGTCATCAAGGTCGTGCGCGCCCTGACCGGGCTCGGCCTCAAGGAGGCCAAGGCGCTGGTAGAAGAAGCGCCCAAGCCGGTCAAGGAAGGCGTCACCAAGGACGAGGCCGAGGAGGCCAAGAAGCAGCTCGAGGGGGCCGGCGCGACCGTCGAGGTCAAGTAGCGCCTCTCCCTCTGGTTTGCCGCTCGCGCGGCAGGGTACGTACAGGGCGGCGGGCCCACCGGCCCGCCGCCCTTGCGCACTCTAGACACGTATGGTATTTTTGAGCGCTGTGCGTCACCCGCGGCCACATCGGAGTCCCCACCGGTGTGGTGAGCTCTTTCTCTGCCCCACGTACTGACAGGAGACTCGGTTGAACGAGCCCAAGTGCCCTCGCGTCCGTACGTCCTTTGCCAAGCTGGACCAGCCGCTGCCGGTCCCCAACCTCATCGACATCCAGAAGGCCTCGTGGGAGTGGTTCCTCGCCGACGGCCTGCGGGAGACGATCGACGACATCTCGCCGATCCGCGACTACTCCGAGAAGCTGCTCGTCGAGTTCGGCGACTACGCCTTTGGTGAACCGTCGAAGTCGATCGAGGAGTGCCGCAACAAGGACATGACCTTCTCGGCGCCGCTCACGATGGTCGTCCGCTTCATCAACGAAGAGACGGGCGAGATCCGCGAGCAGCACGTCTTCATGGGCGACTTCCCCATGATGACCGAGCGCGGCACCTTCATCATCCATGGCACCGAGCGCGTGGTCGTCACGCAGCTCGTGCGCTCGCCTGGCGCCTACATCATGGAGCCCAAGCCGGCCGAGCGTGAGAAGCAGGTGCTGATCGCCAACCTCATGCCGCAGCGCGGCTCGTGGCTCGAGCTGGAGATCGACAAGAAAGGCGCCGTCAACGTCCGCATCGACCGCAAGCGCAAGTTCCCCGTCACGGTGCTGCTGCGCGCCATGGGCGTCGGCTCCAACGACGAGATCCTGCAGATGTTCGACGGGTCCGTCTACATCAAGAACACCCTCGACCGCGACTCCACGACCTCGCAGGAGGAGTCGCTGATCGAGCTCTTCCGCAAGCAGCGTCCCGGTGAGCCGCCGACCCTCGACTCGGCGACCGCCATGCTGCGCGGCCTGTTCTTCGACCCCAAGCGCTACGACCTCTCCAAGGTCGGCCGCCACAAGCTCAACACGCGGCTCCACGGCCACAGGCCCGAGTCCCAGCGGCCGGCCAAAGACGTGCGCGTCCTCACCAACGACGACATCACCGAGCTGGTGCGCCGCCTCATCGCGCTGCCGCCCAAGCTCGGGGTGCCCGACGACACCAAGGACTACGCGGCCGAGGCCGTCAACCTCCTGGGCACGCGGCGCGAGGAGATCGCCAGCGAGCTCGACGAGTACGAACACTTCGGCAACCGCCGCCTGCGCACCGTCGGCGAGCTCGTCCAGGACAGCTTCCGCATCGGCCTGACGCGCATGGAGCGTGTCATCAAGGAGCGCCTCACGACCGAGGATCCCGACACCATCGTGCCGGCGACCCTGGTCAACATCCGCCCCGTCGTGGCCGCCCTCAAGGAGTTCTTCGGGTCGTCGCAGCTGTCGCAGTTCATGGACCAGACGAACTCGCTGTCGGGCCTCACGCACCGGCGCCGTTTGAGCGCGCTCGGCTCGGGCGGGCTCACGCGCGAGCGCGCGCCCATCGAGGTACGCGACGTGCACGCCACCCACTACGGCCGCATGTGCCCGATCGAGACGCCCGAGGGTCCGAACATCGGCCTGATGGGCTCGCTGGCGTCGTTTGCGACGGTCGACGAGTTCGGTTTCATCAGGGCGCCCTACCGCAGGGTGGTCAAAGGCAAGGTCACCGAGGAGATCGTCTATCTCGACGCCTCCGAAGAAGAGGCCAGCGTCATCGACCCCAAGTCCAAGGACGAGCGGGCCGTGACCATCGCGCAGGCCAACGCTCCGTTCGATCCCAAGACGGGGAAGTTCCTGAACGACCAGGTCCTCGCGCGGACGCGCGGCGGCGACGAGGTCGTGTCGGTGCCGCCCGAGCACGTCGACTACATGGACGTCAACCCCACGCAGCTCGTATCGGTCGCCACCGCCCTCATCCCGTTCCTCGAGCACGACGACGCCAACCGCGCCCTCATGGGTTCGAACATGCAGCGCCAGGCGGTGCCGCTGCTCACCACCGAGGCGCCCTACGTGGGCACCGGCATGGAGTTCCGCGCCGCCTGCGACACCGGCGACGTGATACTCGCGACGCGGGCCGGCAAGGTGACCGAGGTCGACGCCAATCACATCGTCGTCGACGCCGGCAGGGGCCGCGTCGACGAGTACACGCTGATCAAGTTCACGCGCTCCAACCAGGGCACGCTGATCCACCAGAAGCCGCTGGTCGACGTGGGCGACAAGGTCGAGCAGGGCACGGTCCTGTCCGATGGCTCCTCGACCGACCAGGGCGAGCTCGCCTTGGGCAAGAACCTGCTCGTGGCCTTCATGAGCTGGGAGGGCTACAACTTCGAAGACGCCATCATCCTCTCTGAGCGCATCGTCAAGGACGACGTCCTCTCGTCGATCCACATCGAGGAGTACGAGGTCGACGCCCGCACGACCAAGCTCGGCGACGAGGAGATCACGCGCGACATCCCCAACCGCTCCGAGGAGTCGCTCAAGGACCTCGACGAGGCCGGCATCGTGCGCATCGGCGCCGAGGTCAACTCCGGCGACCTGCTGGTCGGCAAGGTCACTCCCAAGGGCGAGACCGAGCTCACCGCCGAGGAGAAGCTCATCCGCGCTATCTTCAAGGAGAAGGCGCGCGAGGTGCGTGACACGTCGCTGAAGGTCCCTCACGGCGAGGGCGGCAAGGTCATCGACGTCAAGATCTTCTCGCGCGAGAACAACGACGAGCTGCCGCCGAGCGTCAACCAGCTGGTGCGCGTCTACGTCGCCAAGAAGCGCAAGATCGCCGAGGGCGACAAGCTCGCCGGCCGGCACGGCAACAAGGGCGTCATCTCGAAGATCGTGCCCGAGGAGGACATGCCCCACCTCGAGGACGGCACGCCCGTCGACATCATCCTCAACCCGCTCGGCGTGCCGAGCCGCATGAACATCGGACAGGTGCTCGAGACGCACCTCGGCTGGGCCGCCAGGCGCGGCTACCAGGCCGACGGCTCGCGCATCGGCGGCCCCGCCTTCGTCGCTTCCCCGGTGTTCGACGGCGCTACGCTGGCCGAGATCGACGACCTGCTGATCGCCTCCAACGGCAACGGCGAAGATCCCGTCAAGTTCAAGGTGAACGAGAAGGAGCCGGCGGGCCGACGCTGCTCGGGCAAGGTGTGGCTGTACGACGGGCGCAGCGGCGAACGCTTCGACAACAAGGTGACCATCGGCTACATGTACATCCTGAAGCTGCTGCACCTGGTCGACGACAAGATCCACGCGCGCAGCACGGGCCCGTACTCGCTCGTCACCCAGCAGCCGCTGGGCGGCAAGGCGCAGTTCGGCGGCCAGCGCTTCGGCGAGATGGAGGTGTGGGCGCTCGAGGCGTACGGCGCGGCCTACACGCTGCAGGAGATGCTGACCATCAAGTCCGACGACACCGTCGGCCGCGTCAAGGCCTACGAGGCGATCGTCAAGGGCGAGAACATCTCCAAGCCCAACATTCCCGAGTCGTTCAAGGTCCTCATGAAGGAGATCCAGAGCCTCGCGCTCGACATGCAGGTCCAGAGCGAGGAGGGAGGCGTCCTCGAGGTGCACGAAGAGGACGACGACCTGCTGCGCGCCGCCGAGGAGCTGGGTATCGACCTCGGCGCCAGCCTGCGGCAGCGTGAGGCCGTCGGCGACGAGGAGGCGGCGCCGGTCACCGGCCTCGGCGGCCTGCTGCCGACCAGCGACGGCGACGACATCGACGCCGACGAGGTCGGCACGGGCGTCGAAGAGGACATCGCGCCCGCGGCCGCGTTCGACGCAGACGACGAGGGCGACCTCGACATCGCCGGGCTGGCCCTCGACCTGTCCGGCCCGGCCCTCGACCTGACCGGCCCGGCCCTCGACGCCGACCTCGACGCAGAAGAGCCGGCGCGCGAACCCGGCGATGTCGACTCGAGCGACGAATGAACCCCGTCTCACCGCAAGAGGGAGCACGTACGTGATTGACATCAACAACTTCGATTCGATCCGCATCGGCCTCGCCTCCTCGAAGCAGATCGAGGCGTGGTCGAAGGGCGAGGTGACGAAGCCCGAGACGATCAACTACCGCACGCTCAAACCCGAGCGCGACGGCCTGTTCTGCGAGCGCATCTTCGGTCCCACCAAGGACTGGGAGTGCTACTGCGGCAAGTACAAGCGCGTCCGGTACAAGGGCATCATCTGCGAGCGCTGCGGTGTCGAGGTCACGCGGGCGAAGGTGCGCCGCGAGCGCATGGGACACATCAAGCTCGCGGCGCCGGTCAGCCACATCTGGTTCTTCAAGGGCGTGCCGTCGCGCATGGGCTACCTGCTGGACATCGCTCCCAAGGAGCTCGAGAAGGTCCTCTACTTCGGCGGCAGCTACGTCATCATCTCGGTCGACGACGAGAAGCGCGCCGCCGATCTGGTCATGCTGGGCGACAAGGTGGCCGAGCTCAAGGCCCGCTACGACGACTATGCCGAGGGCAGGATCGCCGCCATCCGCGCGATGCGCGAGCAGGTGGTCAAGATCCTCGACGGCGAGCTCGACGCAGAGGAGTTCCACGCCGACTCCGAGCCCGACGACGAGTTCGGCTTCTTCAACTACTTCGACATCTTCGAGACCTACCGCCGCGTCGCCGTGCAGGCGTCGCAGCTGGGCGCCGACGACATGAAGGCCGTGCGCACCAAGGTCGACAAGCTGGCCGACGACTACGTCGACCGCGGCACCAAGGCGGTCGACGGGGCGAAGCAGAACGTCGACCGCGCCTGGGACCAGTTCCAGTCGATCAAGCCGCGCGACGTGGTCGGCGACGAGGCCCTCTACCTCCAGATGGAGCGCATGTTCGGTCGCGACGCCGGCTTCGAGCCCGAGAGCTTCGGCGTGTACTACCGGGGCGGCACCGGCGCCGAGGCGGTGCGCGAGCTTCTGGCTCAGGTCGACCTCGACGCCGAGGCCGAATCCCTCAAGGAGGTCATCCGCACCGCCAAGGGCCAGCGCCAGAGCCGCGCCGTCAAGCGGCTCAAGGTCGTCTCGGCCTTCCAGCGCAGCGCCAACCGGCCCGAGTGGATGATCCTCGACGTGATCCCGGTCATCCCGCCGGAACTGCGCCCCATGGTGCAGCTCGACGGCGGGCGCTTCGCCACGAGCGACCTGAACGACCTGTACCGGCGCGTCATCAACCGCAACAACCGCCTGAAGCGGCTGCTCGACCTGCAGGCGCCCGACATCATCGTCAACAACGAGAAGCGCATGCTGCAGGAGGCCGTCGACGCCCTGTTCGACAACGGGCGGCGCGGTCGTGCCGTGACCGGGCCCGGCAACCGCGCCCTCAAGTCGCTGAGCGACATGCTCAAGGGCAAGCAGGGCCGGTTCCGCCAGAACCTGCTGGGCAAGCGCGTCGACTACTCCGGCCGCTCGGTGATCGTCGCCGGGCCGCACCTCAAGATGCACCAGTGCGGCCTGCCCAAGATGATGGCCCTCGAGCTGTTCAAGCCGTTCATCATGAGCCGCCTGGTCAACCGCAAGCTGGTCCAGAACATCAAGGCGGCCAAGAAGATGGTCGAGTCGATGGTGCCCGAGGTCTGGGACATCCTCGAAGAGGTCATCGCCGAGCACCCGGTGCTGCTCAACCGCGCGCCCACGCTGCACAGGCTGGGCATCCAGGCGTTCGAGCCGCTGCTGGTCGAGGGCAAGGCGATCCAGATCCACCCGCTCGTCTGCGCGGCGTTCAACGCCGACTTCGACGGCGACCAGATGGCCGTGCACCTGCCGCTGGGCTGGGAGGCCCAAGCCGAGGCGCGCGTGCTCATGCTGTCGACCAACAACATCCTCTCGCCGGCCAACGGCAAGCCGATCGCCGTGCCCAGCCAGGACATGGTCATCGGGGCCTACTACCTCACGTACCACCCGCGTGGCGACCTGAGCCAGGCCACACCGGCCGACTTCGATGAGCCGCTGCAGGCCTTCTCGGGCTACGAGGAGGTCCTGCGTGCCTACGAGCAGCGAATCATCGACCAGCGTCAGGTGCCGGTGCACCGCTCGGCCGGCATCGCCGACTTCACCCGGCGGCCGATCGTCCTGCGCGTGGGCGAGGGAGAGCGCATCGTCACGACGGTGGGTCGCGCCCTGTTCAACATGCAGGTCGAAGCCGGCCTGCGCGAGCTGCTGGCCGACGACTGGGAGGACACCAGCTACGCGTTCTTCAACGACAACGTCACCAAGAAGGGCCTGGCCGCGTTCATCAACAGCCTGGTCGACACCCACGGCGCCAACAAGGTCGCGCGCCTGCTCGACGTGTTCAAGAGCGTCGGGTTCCGCTACGCGACCCGCGCCGCCGTGACCGTGTCGAAGAACGACGTGGTCATCCCCGAGAAGCGCAAGGCCGAGATACTGGTCAGCCACGAGCAGATGGTCAGCGACATCCAGGACCAGTACGAGAACGGGTTCCTGACCGAGACCGAGCGCCGCGAGAAGATCGAGGAGATCTGGCGCGAGGCCGACGTGCAGATCACCGAGGCCACCAAGGCCAACTTCAACCCACTCAACCCCATCTACATGATGGCGACCTCCGGCGCCCGCGGCGACATCAAGCAGATCCGTCAGCTCGCCGGATGGCGCGGACAGATGTCCAACCCGAAGGGCGAGATCATCGAGCGCCCGATCAAGTCGAGCTTCATCGAGGGCCTCTCGGTGCTCGAGTTCTTCATCTCGACCCACGGCGCCCGCAAGGGTCTCGCCGACACCGCTCTGCGCACGGCCGACTCGGGTTACCTGACCCGGCGTCTGGTCGACGTGTGCCAGGACGTCACCATCCGCGAGGACGACTGCGGCACCGAGAACTTCATCCCGATGTCGCCGTGGTCGCGCCGGCGCGACGCCAACCCGGAGCTCGAGGGCCTGTTCCTGGCGGCCGACGTGCAGCGTGTCGTCGCCGAGACGGCGGCGGGCGACGGTGGCGGCAAGCAGCGCGCCGTGCTCAAGAAGGGCGTGCAGCTGGGCTCGGCCGAGATCGGCCTACTGCGCGACGTGTTCTCCACTCAGCCCAACGCCAAGGTGAGCGTGGTGCGCACCAAGTCGGGCAAGAAGCCCGAGCATCTCGCCATCTGGATCCACGAGCCGAACGAGAACCTGATCGGCCGCTACCTCGGCCAGCCGATCGTCGAAGAGGCGACCGGCGAGGTCGTCTACGACCGCGGCACCTTGATCGACCGCGCGGCCCGCGAGGGCATCCTCGAGGTGCTCCAGCGGTCGAGCGACGCCGACCCGGTGGTGCCGGTGCGCAGCGTGCTCAAGTGCGAGTCCGAGTTCGGCGTGTGCCAGCAGTGCTACGGCTACAGCCTCGCCAACAACGCGGAAGCCGAGATCGGCGACGCGGTCGGCCACATCGCCGCCCAGTCGATCGGCGAGCCGGGCACCCAGCTGACGATGCGCACGTTCCACACCGGCGGCGTCGCCGGGGCCGACATCACGCACGGCCTGCCGCGCGTGGTCGAGCTGTTCGAATCCCGCAAGCCCAAGGGCGTGGCGAGGGTCGCCGAGATCGCCGGCCGCGTCGAGGTGCAAGACAGCGAACGCGGCCTCAAGGTGACCGTCATCGGCGCCGACGAGGCGGCCAAGGAGACGGCCCTGCCGCGGCGCACGCCGATCCTCGTTCAGGACGGTGAATACGTGAACCAGGGCGACCGCATCACCGAGGGTCCGCTCTATCCGGCCGACCTGCTGCGGCTGGGCGGCAACACGCGCACCGAGCGCTACCTGGTCGACGAGGTCCAGGAGGTCTACCGCTCGCAGGGCGTGGAGATCAACGACAAGCACATCGAGCTGATCGTGCGGCAGATGATGAAGAAGGCCCGCATCGTCACGCAGGGCGACACCGTCTTCCTGCCGGGACAGCTCGTCGACCGCCCGGTCCTCAGGACCGAGAACGAGCGCGTGGTCGCCGATGGCGGCCAGCCCGCCGAGGCCGAACAGGTGATCCTCGGCATCACCAAGGCGTCGCTGGCCACCGAGAGCTGGCTGTCGGCGGCCTCGTTCCAGGAGACGACCAAGGTCCTGACCGACGCCGCGATCGAGGGCAAGGTGGACCGGCTGGTCGGTCTCAAGGAGAACATCATCATCGGCAAGCTGATCCCGGCCGCGACCGGGCTGCGCGCCTATCGGTCGGTCGAGATCGAGCCCGCCTGGAAGCGCGACGCCGAGCAGGAGGCCATCGAGGCCCTCGGCGGCTTCGGGCCCTCGCTCGCCGCGGAGATGGAGTGAGCGCGCAGGGACGCGACGCGGGGGCGGGGGCAAGGCGATCCTCGCCTTGCCCCCGCCTCGCCGACTTGGTACACTACTCGACCGTTGCCCTGAAGGGCGGCGAGATCCGCACGACACTCAGCGAGGATGCATGACCACGATCAACCAACTCGTCCGTAAGGGACGCGAGGAGAAGGTCAAGCGCGGCAAGACCCCGGCTCTCCGGGGGTCGCCGCAGAAGCGCGGCGTCTGCACGCGGGTCTACACGACCACGCCCAAGAAGCCCAACTCGGCGCTGCGCAAGGTCGCTCGCGTGCGCCTGACGAACGGGACCGAGGTCACGACCTACATCCCCGGCATCGGCCACAACCTGCAGGAGCACTCGGTAGTCCTCATCCGGGGCGGCCGCGTGCGCGACCTGCCGGGCGTGCGCTACAAGGTTATCCGCGCGGCCCTCGACGCCTCCGGTGTCGCCGATCGCAAGAAGGCGCGCTCCAAGTACGGCGCCAAGTCGTCGTAGGAGGGGGAGAGAGCATGCCGCGCCGCGGAACCGTCACACGCAGAGAGGTCCTTCCGGACCCCGTCTACGGCAGCAAGCTGGTCACCCAGGTGATCAACAAGGTGCTGCTCGACGGCAAGAAGGCCATCGCCGAGAAGATCGTCCACGACGCGCTCGAGACCGTGCGCTCGCGCACCGGCCGCGACCCCGTCGAGGTGCTGCAGGAGGCCGTTCAGGCCCTCACGCCGCACCTCGAGGTGCGCAGCCGGCGCGTCGGCGGGGCCACCTACCAGGTGCCCGTCGAGGTGCCCGGCCGGCGCGCACGCACGCTCGCGATCCGCTGGCTGGTCACGTTCGCCAGGGAGCGTCGCGAGAAGGTCATGTCCGAGCGGCTCGCCGGCGAGATCATGGACGCGCTGGCGGGGCAGGGTGGCGCCTTCAAGAAGAAGGACGACATCTTCCGCATGGCACAGGCCAACAAGGCCTTCTCGCACTACCGCTGGTAGGCATTCCCGCCCGCCATCTGGCCGGCGGCCGTTTCACAAACGACCCGGGTTTGGGCCTCGCGCCCTGACCACATACGTTCACCATGGCTACGACGACGACGACATCCAGAGAATACGCGCTCGAGAAGACGCGCAACATCGGCATCATGGCCCACATCGATGCCGGCAAGACGACGACCACCGAGCGCATTCTCTACTATACAGGTAAGACTCACAAGATCGGCGAGGTCCACGAGGGCGCCGCGGTCATGGACTGGATGGCCCAGGAGCAGGAGCGCGGCATCACGATCACCTCCGCCGCCACCACCGTCTTCTGGCGCGACAACCAGATCAACATCATCGACACGCCGGGCCACGTCGACTTCACGGTCGAGGTCGAGCGCTCGCTGCGCGTCCTCGACGGCGCCATCGCGCTGTTCTGCTCGGTCGGCGGCGTCGAGCCCCAGTCCGAGACCGTCTGGCGCCAGGCCGACAAATACCGCATCCCGCGCATCGGCTACATCAACAAGATGGACCGCATCGGGGCCGACTTCTTCCGGGGCATGGACATGATGGTCGAGCGCCTGGGTGCCAAGCCGGTCGCGCTGCAGCTGCCGCTTGGCCGCGAGGCCGACTTCCACGGCATCGTCGACCTGGTGGAGATGAACGCGATCATCTACCGCGACGAGCTGGGCACGGCCTGGGACACGGTCGCCATCCCCGACGACGTGGCCGAGCTGGCCGAGGAGTACCGCCATCACCTGATCGACGCCGTCGCCGACTACAGCGACCACGTGATGGAGGCCTACCTCGAGGGTCGCGACATCGACACCGCCGAGCTTCGTTCAGCTATCCGCAAGGCGACGCTCGAGATCGCGATCACTCCGGTCATGTGCGGCTCGAGCTTCAAGAACAAGGGCGTGCAGCCGCTGATGGACGCCATCGTCGACTACCTGCCCTCGCCGCTCGATGTGCCGCCGGTCGTGGGCGAGGTCCCAGGGCACGGCGAGGCCGTGCGGGCGGCCGACGACGACGAGCCGTTCGCGGCGCTGGCCTTCAAGGTCATGACCGACCCCTACGTCGGCAAGCTCACCTATTTCCGCGTGTACTCGGGCCAGCTCAAGGCCGGCTCGTACATCTACAACTCGACCAAGGACCGCAAGGAACGGGTGAGCCGCATCCTCCAGATGCACGCCAACCACCGCCAGGACCGCGATGTGATCTTCGCGGGCGAGCTGGCGGCCGCGGTCGGGCTCAAGTTCACCGGCACCGGCGACACGCTGTGCCTGCAGCAGAAGCCCATCGTGCTCGAGTCGATGGTGTTCCCCGAGCCCGTGATCTGGGTGGCGATCGAGCCCAAGACCAAGGCCGACGAGGAGAAGCTTTCGGTCTCCCTCAGCAGGCTGGCCGAAGAAGACCCCACCTTCCGCGTGCGCACCGAAGAGGAGACCGGCCAGACCATCATCGCCGGCATGGGCGAGCTGCACCTGGAGATCATCGTCGACCGCCTGCTGCGCGAGTTCCGCGTCGACGCGAACGTCGGGCGGCCGCAGGTCGCCTACCGCGAGACCGTGCGCAAGAAGGCCGAGAAGGTCGTGGGCAGGTTCGTGCGCCAGACCGGCGGCCGCGGCCAGTACGGTCACGTGGTCATCGAGATCGCGCCCAACCAGCCCGGGGAGGGGTACGAGTTCGAGAGCCGCATCATCGGCGGTGCGATCCCGCGCGACTACATCCCGGCCGTCGACCAGGGCATCCAGGAGGCCATGACCACCGGCGTGCTGGCAGGGTTCCCGGTCGTCGACGTCAAGGTGGCGCTGGTCGACGGGTCGTACCATGACGTCGACTCGTCGGAGCTCGCGTTCAAGATCGCCGGCTCGATGGCGTTCAAAGAGGGTGCGCGCAGGGCTCACCCGGTCCTGCTCGAGCCGATGATGGCAGTCGAGGTCGTCACCCCGGGCGAGTTCATGGGCGACGTGATGGGCGACCTCACCAGCCGCCGCGGTCACGTCGGCGGCATGGAGCAGCGGGCCAGCGCGCAGGTGATCACCGCCACCGTGCCGCTCTCGACGATGTTCGGCTACGCGACCGACCTGCGGTCGATGTCGCAGGGCCGCGCGACGTACACGATGCAGTTCAAGCACTACGCCGAGGTCCCGTCCGGCGTCGCCCAGGAGATCGTGGCGAAGGTCAAGGGAGCCTAGGCGAGCCCAGAAGACGAGACTTGCCCCGGCGTGGACGATTGGGTATACTGCCTGCCTTTGGTGCAACAGGGGGCCTTGTACACGCCCCCGGGTGTATCCACATGACGAAGAACTGAACCGCATCTTCCGGGTGTCGGGACAAAGGAGCAGATAGATGGCGAAGCAGAAGTTCGACCGCAGCAAGCCCCACATGAACGTGGGCACCATCGGGCACGTCGACCACGGCAAGACGACCCTCACTGCGGCGATCACGCTTGTCCTTCACAACCGCGGTGTGGGCTCGACCGAGTACGTGGCGTTCGACCAGATCGACAAGGCTCCTGAAGAGCGCGAGCGCGGCATCACGATCGCGACCGCTCACGTCGAGTACGAGACCGAGAAGCGGCACTACGCCCACGTCGACTGCCCAGGCCACGCCGACTACATCAAGAACATGATCACCGGCGCCGCCCAGATGGACGCCGCCATCCTCGTGGTCGGCGCCGACGACGGCCCCATGCCGCAGACGCGCGAGCACATCCTGCTCGCTCACCAGGTGAACGTGCCGAACATCATCGTCTACCTGAACAAGGTCGACCTCCTCGACGACGCCGAGCTGCTCGAGCTGGTCGAGATGGAGGTCCGCGAGCTGCTCAGCGACTACGAGTTCCCGGGCGACGAGATCCCCGTGATCTCCGGCTCGGCGCTCAAGGCGCTCGAGTGCGGCTGTGGCAAGGACGACTGCGAGTGGTGCAAGTCGATCCTCGAGCTTACGAACGCGCTCGACACGTATCTGCCCCAGCCGGAGCGTGACGTGGACAAGCCGTTCCTGATGCCGGTCGAGGACGTCTTCACCATCACCGGCCGCGGCACCGTCGCCACCGGCCGCGTCGAGCGTGGCAAGATCAAGGTCGGCGAAGAGGTAGCGCTGATCGGCATGCAGGAGAAGACCGACAAGACGGTCGTGACCGGCGTCGAGATGTTCCGCAAGCTGCTCGACGAGGGCGTCGCCGGCGACAACATCGGCATCCTCCTGCGCGGCACCAAGCGCGAAGAGGTCGAGCGCGGCATGGTCGCGGCCAAGCCGGGCAGCATCACGCCGCACACCCACTTCAAGGCCCAGGTGTACGTGCTCTCCAAGGAGGAGGGCGGGCGCCACACCCCGTTCTTCAACGGCTACCGGCCGCAGTTCTACTTCCGCACGACCGACGTGACCGGCGTCATCACCCTCGAGGAGGGTGTCGAGATGGTCATGCCGGGCGACAACACCGTGATGGAAGTCAAGCTCATCGCCCCGATCGCCATGGAAGAGGGTCTCCGGTTCGCCATCCGCGAGGGTGGCCGGACCGTGGGCGCCGGCGCGGTCGCGGAGATCATCGCGTAAGGACGAGCTCGGACGATCAGGGGACCGGGCGCGCCGCCCGCGGGCGGCGCGCCCGGTCCTCGATACGAGACGAAGAAGGCGACAGTTGGCTCAGCAAAAGATACGTATCCGGTTGAAGTCCTACGATCACGAGTTGGTCGACCGTAGCGCCAAGTCCATCGTGGAGACGGCGCAGCGCAGCGGCGCGACCATCTCGGGTCCGGTACCGCTGCCGACCGAGAAGAACGTGTACTGCGTGATCAAGAGCCCGTTCAAGGACAAGGACTCGCGCGAGCACTTCGAGATCCGCACCCACAAGCGGCTCATCGACATCCATCAGCCGACGCCCAAGACGGTCGACCAGCTCATGCGGCTCGACCTGCCCGCGGGCGTCCACATCGAGATCAAGCTCTAGGCGCATGACCGGCATCATCGGCAAGAAGCTCGGCATGACCCAGCTCTTCGACGAGGCGGGCAACCGCGTCGCCGTGACGGTGGTCGAGGCGGGGCCCTGCACCGTCACGCAGGTGCGCACGCCCGACGCCGACGGCTACTCCGCCGTCCAGCTGGCGTTCGAGGACTGCAAGGACAAGCAGCTCACCAAGGCCGAGCTCGGCCATCTGAAGAAGGCCGGCCTCAAGCACGGCAAGCGTCACCTGGCCGAGATCCGTGACATGGCGGGGCTGGCAGTGGGCGACACCGTCACCGTCGAGTCGTTCGAGGACGGCCAGCACGTCAGCGTCACCGGCGTGTCCAAGGGCAAGGGCTTCCAGGGCACCATCAAGCGGCACAACTTCGGCCGCGGCCCCGAGACCCACGGCTCGCACAACGTGCGCCAGCCCGGGTCGATCGGCGCCAGCGCGTATCCGAGCCGCGTGTTCAAGGGAATCCGCATGTCGGGGCACATGGGCGCGCGCCAGGTCACGCAGGCCGGCCTCAGGATCGTGGCCCGCGACCCCGAGAACAACCTGCTCCTCATCAGGGGAGCCGTCCCCGGCGCCCGTAATTCAGTCGTGATCGTCAAAGGCAAGTGACCGTGGCCGACGAGAAGAAGACTCCAGAGTCAGGCGAAGAGGCGCAGGCGCCTAAGCGGGCGCGCAAGCCGGCGGCCAAGCCGGCGGCGTCCACCGACGCCGCCGCCAAGCCGCGCGCCCGCGCTGCCGCCAAGCCCGCCGCCAAGCCGGCCGCCGACAAGGCCGACAAGCCGGCCACGAAAGCTTCGGCCAGGGCTGCCGCCAAGAAGCCCGCTGCCAAGGCGCCGGCCGGTAAGACGGCGGCCAAGGCGCCGGCCAAGGCCGAGAAGCCCGCCGAGGCGCCCGCGAAGCCGGCCAAGGCTGCGGCCAAGCCGACCGCCAAGGCGCCGGCCAAGGCCGAGAAGCCCGAGAAGGCGGCCAAGCCGGCCGCCAAGGCGCCGGCCAAGGCTGAGAAGCCCGCGGAGACGCCCGAGAGGCCGGCGGCCGCCAAGCCGGCGAGGCCGGCCAAGCCGGTCGCCAAGCCCGCCGCCCCCGCGGTCCGCAAGGCGCCCGACGCCCGCACTGCGATCGTCGTCGACGCCGACGGCAAGAGGGTCGAAGAGGTCAAGCTCGCTGCCGAGCGCTTCGGCCTGCGTCCCGACGTCAATCTTCTGCACCTGGCGGTGCGCGCCGAACAGGCCGCCAACCGCCGCGGTACCGCCTCGACCAGAACGCGCGGCGAGGTCAGCGGCTCGACCGCCAAGCTGTACCGCCAGAAGGGTACCGGCCGCGCTCGCGTGGGTTCCGCCAAGTCTCCCACACGCACCGGCGGTGGCACGGCCTTCGGGCCCAAGCCCCGCAGCTACGAGATCAAGATCAACCGCAAGGCGGCTCACAAGGCGCTGGCCATGGCGCTCAGCGATCGGGCCGAAGGCGGCACGCTGTACGTGGCGCGCGGCCTCGACCTCGAGGCGCCGAGCACTGCGACCGTGAACGAGCTGCTGGTGACGCTCGACATCCCGGCGCCGGTGCTGGTCGTCACCCAGGACGAGCCCGTCGTCGCCAAGTCCGTGCGCAATCTCCGGTACGCCGACACGGTCGAGGCGCGTCGCCTCTCCGTCGAGAAGGTGCTCCGCGCCCGCTCGCTGGTCGTGACCGAGAAGGCGTTCGCCGCGCTGGTGGAGACGCGAGCATGATCGAAGCCGAGAAGATCATCCTGAGACCGATCATCTCCGAGAAGAGCTACGACCAGATCGACCACCACCGCTATACGTTCGAGGTCGATCCCAAGGCGCACAAGACGCAGATCGCCCAGGCGGTCGAGGAGCTCTTCAAGGTCAAGGTGCTGGGCGTGTCGACCATGCACGTGCGGTCCAAGCCGAAGCGCCGCGGCTGGACGGCGGGACGCTCCGCGGCCTGGAAGAAGGCCGTCGTGCAGCTCTCGCCCGGCGACAAGATCGAGTTCTTCGAGGGCAGGTAGGCCGTGGGCATCAAGAAATACAAGCCGACGTCACCGGGTCGCCGCTTCATGACGACCGACACGTTCGACGAGGTCACGCGTGACCGGCCCGAGCGCTCGCTGGTCGAGCCCGTCAAGAGGAAGGGCGGCCGCAACAACAACGGGCGCATCACGACGCGTCACCAGGGCGGCGGGCACAAGCGCCGCTACCGGGTGATCGACTTCAAGCGTGACAAGGACGGCGTGCCGGCCAAGGTCGCCCACATCGAGTACGACCCCAACCGCTCGGCCCGCATCGCCTTGCTGCACTACGCCGACGGCGAGAAGCGCTACATCATCGCGGCGCAAGGCCTGTCGGTCGGCGACACGGTCGAGTCGGGCCCCGGGGCCGACATCAAGCCGGGCAACGCCTTGCCGCTCGAGAACATCCCGACCGGCACGACGATCCACAACATCGAGCTCTACCCCGGCCGCGGCGCGCAGCTCGTGCGCAGCGCCGGTACGAGCGCCCAGCTGCAGGCCAAGGAAAAGGGCTACGGCGTGATCCGCATGCCCTCCAGCGAGCTGCGGCGCGTGAATCTGAGCTGTCGGGCGACGGTGGGCGAGGTCGGCAACCCCGACCACAGCAACCTCGAGGGCGGCAAGGCCGGCCGCACGCGCTGGCTGGGCATCCGCCCGACCGTGCGCGGCACGGCCATGAACCCCGTCGACCACCCGCACGGCGGCGGCGAGGGCAAGACCACCGCCGGCCGGCACCCGGTCACGCCGTGGGGCGTGCCCACGCTCGGCTATCGCACGCGGTCCAAGCGCAAGGGTTCCGACAAGTACATCATCCGCGGCCGCAAGCGCGGCAAGCATTCGTGAGGCAGGAGGAGACCGCGTGAGCAGGTCGTCCAAGAAGGGCCCGTTCGTCGAGGAGCGCTTGATGAAGCGCATCACCGACATGAACGCCGCCGGCCAGAAGAAGATGATCAAGACGTGGTCGCGCAGCTCCACCATCTTCCCCGAGATGGTCGGGCACACGATCGCCGTCCACGACGGGCGCAAGCACGTGCCCGTGTTCATCAGCGAGTCGATGGTCGGCCACAAGCTCGGCGAGTTCGCCCTCACGCGCACGTTCCGCGGTCACGTCAAGAGCGACCGGTCCTCGAGAAGGTAGCGGCATGGCGGTCAAGGCACAGGCCAAGTACGTCCGTACGTCGCCCCGCAAGGTGCGCGAGGTCGTCGACCTCATCCGCGGCAAGTCCGTGAGCGACGCGCGCGCGACGCTCGTGTTCACCAACCGCGCCGCGGCTCGCGACGTGGCCAAGGTGCTGGACTCGGCCGTGGCCAACGCCGAGAACAACGCCAGCCTGGCGGCCGACGACCTGTACGTGTCGGCCGCGTACGTCGACGAGGGCCCCACGCTGAAGCGCTGGAAGTTCCGCGCCATGGGCCGGGTCAACCGCATCCGCAAGCGCAGCAGCCACATCACAATCATGGTCGATGAAAGGAAGGGCCGGTCGTAGTGGGCCAGAAAGTTCATCCGGGCGGCTTTCGCGTCGGCGTCATCCACGACTGGAAGTCCCACTGGTACTCCGAGAAGGAGTTCAAGGAGTTCCTCGCCGAAGACGAGGCGATCCGCAAGCACATCCTGGGCAAGCTGTCGCACGCCGGGCTGTCGCGCATCGCGATCCGCAAGGACCAGAACAACATCACGATCGACATCCACACGGCTCGTCCGGGCATCGTGATCGGCAAGAGCGGTTCCGAGGTCGACGCGCTGCGCAAAGAGCTGCACGCGATGACCCACAAGAACGTCCAGGTCAACATCATCGAGGTCAAGCGGCCCGAGCTCGACGCCGTGCTGGTCGCCCAGTCGATCGCCGAGCAGCTCGAGAACCGCGTGAGCTTCCGGCGGGCGATGAAGCGGGCGCTGACCAGCGCCATCCGTTCGGGCGCCGCCGGCATGCGCGTCAAGTGCAGCGGCCGGTTGGGCGGCGCCGAGATGGCGCGCAGCGAGCACTACAGCGAGGGTCGCGTGCCGTTGCACACGCTGCGGGCCGACATCGACTACGGGTTCAAAGAGGCGAAGACGACCTTCGGCCGCATCGGCGTGAAGGTGTGGATCAACAAGGGCGAGATCATGCCCGAGGGTTTCCCGGTCACCACGAGCCAGCGGGACGAGCGCGACGAGCAGCGCGACCGCGGCCGAGGCGATCGCCGGCGCGGGCCGCGCCCGCAGGGCGATCGCCCGCCGAGGAGCTAGGGAGCGAGAGTAGACGATGCTGCTACCCAAGCGAGTCAAGCACAGGAAGCACCAGCGCGGCCGCATGTCGGGCGTCGCCAAGGGCGGGACCGACGTCGAGTTCGGCGAGTTCGGCCTCAAGGCGCTCGAGCCCGGCTGGGTCACCAACCGGCAGATCGAGGCCGCCCGTATCGCGATGACGCGCTACATCAAGCGCGGCGGCAAGGTGTGGATCAACATCTTCCCGCAGAAGCCGGTCACCCGGAAGGCGGCCGAGACGCGCATGGGCGGCGGCAAGGGATCTCCCGAGGAGTGGGTCGCCGTGGTCAAGCCGGGCAAGGTCATGTTCGAGCTGGCCGGCGTCAGCGAGTCGGTGGCCCGCGAGGCGATGCGGCTGGCGTCGCACAAGCTTCCGATCAAGTGCAAGTTCGTCACCCGGGAGGGCGATCTCTTTGAAGGCTAGCAAGCTGCGCGAACTCTCCGACGACGAGCTCGACGTGCGCCTGCGCGACACGCGCAGGGAGCTGTTCAACCTGCGGTTCCAGCACGCGACCGGCCAGCTCGACAACCACAACAAGCTGGCCGAGACGCGGCGCGAGATCGCTCGTCTGCTGACCCTGCGCAACGAGCGCGAGGCGGAGCAGGCGGGCGGGGGTGAAGCCTGATGGCAGTGAAGAAAGAATCGGCCGGCACGCCGGCCAAGAAGGCCAGCGCCGCGCGGAAGCCGGCGGCCAAGAAGGCGGCGGCCAAGAAGAGCCGCGGCCGAAGCCGGCCGCCGGCCGCAAGCCGGCCGCCGCCAAGAAGCCGGCCGCCAAGGCCGCCGCGCCGGCTGCGAAGGCGCCGAAGAAGGCGTCGGCCGCGCGCAGCAAGGCCAAGGCCGAGCGCGCGGTCCCGGCCGCGGTGCCGGGCCGCAAGGAGCGTCGCGGCGTGGTCGTGAGCTCGGCGATGGACAAGACCATCGTCGTGCGCATCGACACCGTCAGGGCGCACGACCGCTACGGCAAGGTCGTCCGCCGGTCGACCAAGCTGCACGCGCACGACGAGGCGAACACCGCCGGTGTCGGCGACATCGTGCGCGTGGTCGAGACGAGGCCGCTCAGCGCCACCAAGCGCTGGCGTCTCCTCGAGGTGCTCGAAAGAGCGAAGTAAGCGAACGGTAGGGGAAGCAGATGATCCAGAGCGAATCGAGACTGCGGGTGGCCGACAACACCGGCGCGCGCGAGATCCTCTGCATCCAGGTCCGCGGCGGGTCGCGGCGGCGCTATGCGCGTGTCGGTGACATCATCGTGGGGACCGTCAAGTCGGCAACGCCCGGCGGCAGCGTCAAGAAGGGCGAGGTCGTGACCGCGGTGGTCGTGCGCACCAAGAAGGAGTTCGGGCGCAAGGACGGCACCTACATCGCGTTCGACGAGAACGCGGCGGTGCTGATCGACAACCAGAACAACCCGCGCGGCACGCGCATCTTCGGGCCGGTGGCCCGCGAGCTGCGCGAGAAGAACTTCATGAAGATCGTCTCGTTGGCGCCCGAGGTCCTGTAGGCCGCGGCGGCAGGTGGAGTAGATGGCTACGCAACTGAAGATACACAAGGGCGACCAGGTACTGGTCATCAGCGGCAAAGAGGCCGGCAAGAGCGGCAAGGTGCTGCGCGTCGACAAGGAGAAGGCTCGCGTCTTCATCGAGCGTCTCAACATGAACAAGCGGCACACCCGGCCGAACCCCAAGAAGAACCCGCAGGGCGGCGTGATCGAGCGCGAGGGACCGATCGACGTGTCCAACGTGATGCTGGTCTGCCCGGCCTGCGGCAAGGGTACCCGGGTGGGCTATCGGTTCACCGACGACGGCATCAAGGTGCGGGTGTGCCGGCGCGCTGACTGCAACCGCGACATCGACAAGGCGTGACCGACATGGCGCGACTCAAGGACAAGTACTACGGCGAGGTCGTCCCGTCCCTGCGCGAGCAGTTCGGATACGACAACGTCATGCAGGTGCCGAAGGTGAGCAAGGTCACCGTGAACATGGGCGTCGGCGAGGCCAAGACCAACGCCAAGCTGCTCGACGACGCCGTCGAGGAGCTGGCCCTGATCACCGGGCAGCGGCCGGTCGTGACCAAGGCGCGCAAGTCGATCGCCGGCTTCAAGCTCCGGGAGGGCATGTCGATCGGCTGCAAGGTCACCCTTCGCGGCGACCGCATGTACGAGATGATCGACCGCCTCGTGTCGATCGCCCTGCCCCGCATCCGCGACTTTCGCGGCATCGCGCCGGGGCAGTTCGACGGGCGCGGCAACTTCGCCATGGGCATCCGCGAGCAGACGATCTTCGCCGAGATCGACTACGACAGCGTCGACCAGATACGGGGCATGAACGTCGTCATCACGACGACCGCCGACACCGACGAAGAGGGCCGCGCTCTGCTCGCAGGGTTGGGCATGCCCTTCAGAGAGAACTAGGAGTCCATCGTATGGCCAAGACATCGCTGGTCGTGAAGCAGGGGCGCAAGCAGCGCTACCGCACGCGCGAGTACAACCGCTGCGTCCGCTGCGGACGTCCGCGCGGCTACTACCGGCAGTTCGGCCTGTGCCGCATCTGTCTCCGTGAGCTCGCCCATGAGGGAGTCATCCCGGGGCTGACCAAGTCGAGCTGGTAAGGGAGGCGAGCTGAAGTGTCCATGACCGACCCGATCGCCGACATGCTCACGCGCATCCGCAACGCGAACCAGGCCAACCACGCCACGGTCGAGATCCCGACCTCCAAGATGAAGGCCGATATCGCCAAGCTGATGCTCGAGCAGGGTTACATCGCCAGCTGCGAGCAGGCCCGCGGCGAGCACGGCGACGTGCTCGTGATCTCGCTCAAGTACGGCAAGAACCGCGAGAAGGTGATCTCGGGCATCAAGCGCGTGTCCAAGCCCGGCCGCCGCATCTACGCCCGCAAGGAGACGTTGCCCAAGGTCCTCGGGGGCCTGGGCACCGCTGTGATCTCGACGTCGCGGGGGCTGCTGACGAGCGCCGAGGCGCAGCGTCTCGGTCTCGGCGGCGAAGTCATCTGCTTCATCTGGTAGGAGAACGATGTCCCGTATCGGCAGAGCACCCATACCCGTCCCGGCCGGCGTCGAGTTCGGCATCACCGACGACGCGGTCGTCACGGTCAAGGGTCCCAAGGGCGAGCTCACGCAGCGCGTGCCGCGCGAGATGATCGTCGAGCGGGCCGACGACACGATCACCGTGCGTCGCCCGACCGACAGCGCGCCGCACCGGTCGCTGCACGGCCTGACCCGCACGCTGATCGCCAACATGGTGACGGGCGTCACGACCGGGTACGAGAAGCGCCTCGAGATCGTCGGCGTCGGGTACCGCGCGGGCCTCAAAGGCAGCAACCTCGAGGTCCTGGTGGGCTACAGCCACCCCGTGCTGGTCGAGCCGCCGGCCGGCATCGAGTTCGAGACGCCGCAGCCGACCGTGATCCTGGTCAAGGGCATCGACAAGCAGCTCGTCGGCGAGATCGCCGCCGAGATCCGCCGGCTGCGGCCGCCCGAGCCGTACAAGGGCAAGGGCATCCGCTACGCGGGCGAGTACGTGCAGCGCAAGGTCGGCAAGCGCGCGTGACGCCGGGGAAGAAGAGGACCGCATGACCGACGCCAAGATCGAAGCACGCAGCAGGCGCCGCCGCCGGATCCGGGGCAAGGTGACCGGCACGGCCGGGCGGCCGCGACTGTCCGTGTTCCGTTCCAATCGCGAGATCTACGCCCAGGTGATCGACGACACGACCGGCGCTACCCTTGTGGCGGCGCGGTCGGCCGAGGTCGACGCCAAGGGCCTCGACAAGACCGCCGTGGCGCGCAAGGTCGGCGAGCTCGTCGGCAAGCGCGCCAAGGACAAGAACATCGAGACGGTCGTCTTCGACCGGTCGGGGTACCTGTACCACGGCCGGGTGAAGGCGCTGGCCGAAGGCGCCCGCGAGGGCGGCCTCGCATTCTAGAGAAGTGAGGGAGACGAGTGCCCAGACCATCCGCTGACGGCAACGAGCTCAAAGAACGCGTCGTCGACATCAACCGCGTCGCCAAGGTCGTAAAGGGCGGTCGTCGTTTCTCGTTCACCGCCCTGGTCGTGGTGGGCGACGAGAACGGGAACGTCGGCGCCGGCTACGGCAAGGCGCGCGAGGTGCCGCTGGCGATCTCGAAGGCGATCATCGACGCCAAGAAGAACATGTTCAAGGTGCCGCGCTACCGCACGTCGATCCCCCACCAGGTGATCGGCAGGTACGGCGCCGGCCGCGTACTGCTCAAGCCGGCCTCCGAAGGTACCGGCGTCATCGCGGCCGGCGGCGTTCGCGCCGTGCTCGAGCTCGCGGGCGTGCGCGACATCCTCACCAAGTGCCTCGGCACCACCAACCCGATCAACCTCGTACGCGCGACGGTCGCGGGCCTTCAGGACCTGAAGACCCCCGAGCAGGTCGCTCGCCTCCGCGGCCTGACCACGGCCCAGGTGCTCGGCATCCAGACCGAGGCCGAGGCCGAGGCGCCGGCCGACAAGGAGTCCTAGCAGCATGCCGACCCATCTCGAGATCACGCAGGTCAAGAGCGGCATCGGCACGCCTCCCGACCACCGCGGCACGCTGCGCGCCCTCGGGCTCAAGCGCATGCACCAGACCGTGGTCCAGGAGGACAACCCGGTGGTCCGCGGCATGGTCCGCAAGGTGTCGTATCTTCTCGAGGTACGGCCCGTGACGAAGAAGTCGTGAGCGTATGAGCGATCTCGGTCTCCACAATCTCAGGCCCAACCCCGGTTCGACCGCCGACACCAAGCGGCGCGGCCGCGGCAAGGCCAGCGGCCAGGGCAAGACGGCCGGCCGCGGCCACAAGGGCTTCAACGCCCGCTCGGGCGGCGGCGTTCGCCCGGGCTACGAGGGCGGCCAGATGCCGCTGTACATGCGGCTCGGCAAGCTCCGTGGCCCCAACATGAAGAAGAGCATGCCGATCGGCCCGTTCCGCACCTACGCGGTCCCGGTCAACGTGTCCCGCCTGTCGGTGTTCGCCGCCGGCGACGAGGTCACGCCCGAGGCGCTGGTGGGCAAGGGTATCGTCAAGAACACCAAGACGCCGATCAAGATCCTGGGCGGCGGCGACATCTCGGTCGCCCTGACCGTCCGGATGCATGCGTTCTCCGTCAAGGCGGCCGAGAAGATCGCCGCCGCCGGCGGGACCGTCGAGCTGCTCTAGCGCAGGGCGGGAGGCAGCGCCTTGAACAACAAGCTCTGGCAATCGCTCGCCAACTCCTGGAAGATCCCGGACCTTCGCAAGAAGCTCCTCTTCACGGCGGGCCTCGTCGCCATCTATCGCTTCGGCTGCCACGTGCCGGTCCCCGGCGTGGACGTGGCGGCCCTCGACAAGCTCTTCCAGAGCGGCGCCGGCAACGCGCTCGGCCTGCTCAACCTCTTCTCGGGCAACGCGCTCAGCCGTTTCGCGGTGTTCGCGCTCGGGATCATGCCGTACATCACGGCGTCGATCATCATGCAGCTGCTGACCGTGGTGATCCCCAAGCTCGAGGAGCTCGCCAAGGAGGGCGAGCAGGGCCAGAAGGTGATCACCAAGTACACGCGCTTCCTCACGGTCGTGCTGGCGCTCGTCCAGTCGATCGGCTACATCTTCATCTTCAAGAGCTACAGCGGCGCGCTGCCGAACTTCAACGGCGTGCGGGCGCTCCTCATCGTGTTCACCCTGACGGCCGGCGCCACCGCCGTCATGTGGCTGGGCGAGCTGATCACCGCGCGCGGCATCGGCAACGGCATGTCGATCCTGATCTTCATCAGCATCATCTCCCGGCTGCCGTCCGGCATCTACAAGCTGGTGAACGGCTCGATGAGCGTCTTCGAGATCGTCGGCTTCATCATCATCGCGCTCGCCGTGATCGTGGCCGTCATCTGGATCACCACCGGCGAGCGGCGCATCCCCGTGCAGTACGCCAAACGCATCGTCGGCCGCCGCATGATGGGCGGCACCAGCACGTTCATCCCGCTCAAGGTCAACATGGCCGGGGTGATCCCGGTGATCTTCGCCGCGTCGATGATGCTGATCCCGACGACCTTCGGCCAGTTCCTGACCCCCACCAACGGTGGCCAGAACTGGATCACGCGTACGATGGGGCCGAACACCTGGGTGTACATACTCGGCGAGGCCGTGCTGATCGTGTTCTTCACCTACTTCTACACAGCGGTCACCTTCAACCCGATCGACCAGGCCGACAACCTCAAGAAGTACGGCGGGTTCGTGCCCGGCGTGCGCCCGGGCCGGCCGACGGCCGAGTTCCTCGACCGCATCCTCACGCGGCTGACCCTGCCCGGCGCCCTCTTCCTGGCCGCCATCGCGGTGCTGCCGTGGCTGCTTATCAAGCTGATGCCGGGCGTGACCTTCTACTTCGGCGGCACGTCGATCCTGATCGTCGTCGGCGTCGCCCTCGACACCATGCGCCAGATGGAGGCGCAACTCCTGATGCGCCACTACGAGGGCTTCCTCAAGTAGCATGGCGCAGCTCAACCTCGTCCTTCTCGGCGCGCCTGGGTCCGGCAAGGGGACGCAGGCCGAGCGCATCGCGCCCCGGTTCGGCCTGCCGCACATCTCGACCGGCGACATCCTGCGCGCCGCCGTGGCGGCCGGCAGCGAGCTCGGCCGCGAGGCGCAGCGCTACATGGAGGCCGGCGACCTGGTCCCCGACGACGTCGTGATCGGGATCATCCGCGAGCGCCTGACCGCGTCCGACACGGCCGAAGGCTTCATGCTCGACGGGTTCCCGCGCACGCTGGAGCAGGCGAGCGCGCTCGACGCCATGCTCGAGCAGGCGGGACGGGCGCTGACCGTGGTGCTCGTCATCGACGTGCCCGAAGAGGAGCTCGTGGAGCGCCTGTCGGGCCGCCGTGCCTGCAGGGACTGCGGCAAGGGCTACAACGTGGTGTTCGACCCGCCCAAGAAGGACGGCGTCTGCGACGTCTGCGGCGGCGAGCTGTTCCAGCGCAGCGACGACAACGAGGAGACGGTGCGCAACCGGCTGCAGGTCTACCGTCGCCAGACGGCGCCGCTGATCGGCTACTACGAGCAGAAGGGGCTGGTCGCCACGGTGTACGGCGGCGGCCGCGTGCCCGACCAGGTCTTCGCCGACGTCGACGCCGTCCTGACCCGCGCCAGGCAGGGGTGATCGTCCGCAAGTCAGATGCCGAGGTCGCCCGGATCGCCGGCGCGGGCGCGGTGCTGGCCGGCTGCCTCGACATGCTCGCCGGCTCGGTCCGCGTGGGCATCACCACACTGGAGCTCGACGAGCTCGCCGAGCGGTACATCCGCGAGCACGGCGGCGTGCCGACCTTCCTCGGGTATCGCGGCTTCCCCAAGTCGATCTGCGCTTCGCCCAACGACATGGTCGTGCACGGCATCCCGGGCACGTTCCGGGTGTCGGCGGGCGATCTGCTCAGCCTCGACGTCGGGGTGACGCTCGAGGGCTATGTGGCGGACTCGGCCCTGACCGTCGCCGTGGGCGAAGTCGGGGCCGAGTCCGCCCGTCTCCTCGACGTCACGCGGTTGTCGCTCGAGGCCGGCATCGACCAGTGCCGCGTCGGCAGCCGCCTCGGCGACATCTCGCACGCCGTGCAGGGGGTCGTCGAGGCGGCCGGCTTCAGCGTCGTGCGCTCGCTGGTCGGGCACGGGGTCGGGCGCGAGATGCACGAGGAGCCGCAGATACCGAACTTCGGACCCGCAGGCCGGGGGCCGAAGCTCGAGGAGGGCATGGTGTTCGCCATCGAGCCGATGGTGAACACAGGCGGGCACGACGTGTACGTCGGCGCGGACCGCTGGAGCATCTACACCACCGACGGCTCGCGCTCGGCCCATTTCGAGCACACTGTGGCGGTCACGGCCGCAGGGCCGCGAGTGCTCACGCGCAGACCCAGCGAGGCGGCGGCGGCAGCCTGACGACGACGCGTACCGGAGGCGGCGACTCGAGGCTGGATCGCCTCGACTTGCCCTTGCGGCGTGTGGTATCATTGGCGGCCGCTGTGTGAGCGAACGGAGAGCATGGCGCAAAAAGAAGAAGCCATTGAGATCGAGGGCGAAGTAGTCGAGGCGCTCCCGAACACCATGTTTCGGGTACTTCTCGATAACAAGCACGAGGTGCTCGCCCACATCTCGGGCAAGATGCGCATGAACTACATCCGCATCTTGCCCGGTGACCGGGTCAAGGTCGAGTTGTCGCCCTACGACTTGAGCAGAGGGCGCATCACCTACCGGTTCAAGTAGCCCTACGGGCGCCGGCGCCTGGTCGCCGGTGTGCGCGTATCGTCACGAGGTGAGCGAGACATGAAAGTCAGAGCATCGGTCAAGCCGATCTGCGAGAAGTGCAAGATCATCCGGCGCCACGGTGTGGTGCAGGTGATCTGCACCAACCCTCGCCATCGGCAGAGGCAGGGATAGCGGAATGGCACGGATCGCGGGCGTCAACATCCCGCCACAGAAGCGGGTAGAGATCGGGCTGACCTACATCTACGGGGTCGGCCGCTCCACGTCGAACCACATCCTCAAGCAGCTGGGCATCGACCCCGACACCAAGGTCCGCGACCTGACAGAGGAAGAAGTCGTGCGGCTGCGCGAGGCGATCGACAGCGGGGTCACCGTCGAGGGCGACCTGCGCCGCGAACGTTCGCAGAACATCAAGCGCCTCATGGACATCGGCTGCTATCGCGGCATCCGCCACCGTCGTGGCATGCCGGTCGACGGGCAGCGCACCAAGACCAACGCGCGCACGCGCAAGGGCCCGAAGAAGACCGTCGGCGCCCGGCGCAAGAAGTAGCGAACCCACCATCTGGAGGTCGGGAGACCAGTGGCAAGACCGCAGAGAGCCAAAGGACGTCAGCGCCGCAAGGTGCGCAAGAACATCGCCATCGGGCAGGCGCACATCAAGACGTCGTTCAACAACACCCTCGTGACGCTCACCGACAAGGAGGGCAACGTCATCGCCTGGGAGAGCGCGGGTGCTGTCGGCTTCAAGGGGTCGCGCAAGAGCACGCCGTACGCCGCTCAGGTCGTGGCCGACTCCGCCGCCAAGAAGGGCATGGAGCACGGCCTTCAGAAGGTCGAGGTCTACGTCCGCGGGCCCGGCTCGGGCCGCGAGACGGCCATCCGGTCGCTGCAGGCGGCCGGCCTCGAGATCCTCGGCGTCAAAGACGTGACGCCGATCCCGCACAACGGTTGCCGGCCGCGCAAGCGCCGCCGGGTCTAGGTAGGTACCGTGGCCAGAGACACATCACCTCAGTGCAAGCAGTGCCGCCGCGAGGGCATGAAGCTCCTCCTCAAAGGCGAGCGCTGCTTCACCGACAAGTGCGCCGTCGAGCGGCGCTCCTATCCGCCGGGCGAGCACGGGCGCGGGCGCATCAAGCAGTCCGAGTACCTGCTCCAGCTGCGCGAGAAGCAGAAGGCCCGGCGCTACTACCAGTTGCTCGAGAAGCAGTTCCACCGCGCCTACCTGGAGGCGAACCGCATGCCGGGCGTCACCGGCGAGAACCTGCTCCGCCTGCTCGAGACGCGGCTCGACAACGTCGTCTACCGCCTCGGCTTCGGCGCCTCGCGCCGGCAGGCGCGGCAGCTCATCAACCACGCCCACTTCCAGGTCAACGGGCGTAAGGTCGACATCCCCTCATACCAGGTCAAGCCGAACGACGTCATCGCGGTCAAGGCCTCGAGCAAGGCCGTCGAGACCATCCGCGCCGCGACCGACCTCACCTCGTCGGTGGCGCCCTGGCTGCAGGCCGACCACGACAACCTGACCGGCAAGATCCTGCGCTACCCGGACCGGAGCGAGATCTCCGCACCGGTGCAGGAACAGCTGATCGTCGAGCTCTACTCCAAGTAACCGGCCGGGCCTGACCGAAGACCCACAGGAGGTCACTTGCTACAGTTCCAGATGCCCAACATCACGCGCGAGCAGGTGGCGAACAACCGCACCCGTTTCGAGGTCGAGCCTCTCGACCGCGGGTTCGGGCACACGTTCGGCAACGCCCTGCGGCGCGTCCTCCTGTCGTCGCTCGAGGGTGCCGCCGTCAGCTCGGTCAAGATCGAGGGCGTGTCGCACGAGTTCTCCACGCTGCCCGGACTCAAGGAAGACGTCACCGACGTCATCCTCAACCTCAAGGGCATCATCTGCCGGCTCCATGGCGACCTCGACGAGGTCCAGGTGCGACTGGTCAAGGACAAGCCCGGCCGCGTGGTGGCCGCCGACATCGACGTGCCCGCCGAGCTCGAGATCCTCAACCCCGACCACTACGTGGCCACCTTGTCGGGCAACGGGGCCCTCGAGATGACCCTGACCATCAGGCGCGGCAGCGGCTACGTCTCGGCCGAGGGCAACAAGGGGACCGAGACGGTGATCGGCGTCATGCCGATCGACTCCATCTTCAGCCCGATCAAGCGCGTCTCGTACAACGTCGAGAGCGCCCGCGTCGGGCAGCGCACCGACTACGACAAGCTCATCCTCGACGTGGTCACCAACGGCGCGATCACCCCCGAAGAGGCGCTGCGCCAGGCGGCCGAGCTGCTGGTCGAGCGTCTGCAGATCTTCACCGACCCCGACCGCACGCGCGTCGCCGAGGACTTCCTCGGCGACGGCCTGCCGATCCAGCCGGGCGGCGGCATGGACGAGGTCCTGATCGAGGACCTCGAGCTCGGAGTGCGCTCGTATAACTGCCTCAAGCGCGAGGGCATCCAGACGGTCGGCGACCTCGTCGGCAAGACCGAGGCCGAGCTGTTGAACATCCCCAACTTCGGCAAGAAGAGCATCGACGAGGTCAAGGAGAAGCTCGCCGAGCGCAACCTGTCGCTGCGGGGTGAGGACTGATGCGCCACCAGAACCGCGGCCGCAAGTTCAACATGTCGCCGGCGCAGCGCAAGGCGCTGATGAGCGGCCTCGCCGTGGCCCTGTTCACACACGAGAAGATACGCTGCAGCGAGGCGCGCGCCAAAGAGGTGCAGTCGCTGGTCGAGCAGAGCATCACGCTGGGCAAGCGCGGCGACCTGGCAGCCCGCCGTCAGGCGATCTCGAAGCTGCGCAACAAGCCGATCACCTACAAGCTGTTCAGCGACATCGCGCCGCGGTACGCCGACCGCAACGGCGGCTACACGCGGATCATCAAGCTGGGCCCCCGCCCGGGCGACGCCTGCGAGATGGTGTATCTCGAGCTGGTGTAGCGCCCGCGACAGGCGGTCGTGACGAGGGGCGGGGCGCCTGCGGGCGCCCCGCCCCTCGTGCGTTGTGGGGGAGCGTTGATACCCTGTGGTGGTGAGCGCGCCGATCGTCGACATCCGAGGCCTGCGGTACCGGTATCCGGGCGCGCAGGGCGACGCCCTGTCGGGCGTCGCCCTGCGCGCGGACGAGGGCGAGTTCGTCACGCTGGTCGGCCCCAACGGCTCGGGCAAGTCGACCCTGGCGCGGCTCCTGTGCGGCCTGGCGGCCGGCGCCGAGGCCGACGTGGCGCTCGTCGCCGGCCACGATCTGAGCACAGCCGCCGGACGGCTCGGCGCGCGGCGGGACGGCCGGCGTCCTCTTCCAGAACCCGGACAACCAGATCGTCGGCACGACGGTCGAGGAGGATGTCGCCTTCGGCCTCGAGAACATCGCGACCCCGCCGGTCGGGATCGCGGCGCGGGTGAACGAGATGCTCGAGGCCTTCGGCCTGAGTGAGCTGCGCCACCGCGAGCCGCACACGCTGTCGGGCGGCCAGCGCCAGCGGGTCGCGATGGCCTCGGTGCTGGCCGTGCCTCGCCGGCTTCTGGTGCTCGACGAGCCGACGGCGATGCTCGACGCGGCGGGCTGCCGCGAGGTGCTCGCGGCCGTGCGCCGCCTGTCCGCCGAGGGCATGACCGTGGTCTTCGTCACCCAGGAGATGGACGAGGTGGTGCTGGCCGGCCGCTGCGTCGCGCTCGAGGCCGGCGCGGTCGCGTTCAACGGCTCCCCTGCTGAGCTGTTCGGCGACGCGGACCTGGTGACACGGCTGTCGCTGGGGCTGCCGCCCGCGGCCGAGCTGGGCATGGCCCTGCTCGGCCGCGGGCGGCAGCTCGGCGGCCGCTTGCCGCTCACGACCGGCGAGCTGGTCGCGGCGCTGGCGGGGAGCGCTTCGTGAGCGCGGGCGGGGCGGGCGAGCCGGGCATGGACGCGCGGACGGCGCCGGGGCAGCGTCGCGCGGCGCCGGGGTCGCATGACGCCGCGGAGCAGGCGCAGCGTTCGGAGCTCGCGTCGCCCGCCCCGGTCGCCTGCCGCGACCTGAGCTTCGCCTACGAGACCGGGGGCAGCGCCGTGCCGGCCGTGCGGGGCGTGACCACCGCGCTCGCCCCGGGGACCGGCACGGCGCTGCTGGGGCCGACCGGCGCCGGCAAGTCGACGCTGCTCCAGCTGCTGCGCGGGCTGCTCAAGCCGGATGCCGGCGCCGTGCTGCTCGACGGTCTCGAGCCGGGTTCCGAAGGCTACGAGGAGCGCCGCCGCCGCGTCGGCCTCGTGTTCCAGACGCCGGAGGTGCAGCTGTTCGCGGCGACGGCGCGCGACGACGTCGCCTTCGGTCCCCGCCGGCTGGGCTGGGACGAGACGCGCGTGGCGGCGGCGGTCGACGCCGCCCTCGAGACGGTGGGCCTGCCGGCCGCCGAGTTCGGCGGCCGGCACCCCTACTCGCTCTCGGGCGGCGAGCAGCGCCGCCTCGCCCTCGCCGGCGTGCTCGCCATGGAACCGGCGACGCTGCTGCTCGACGAACCGTTCGTCAGCCTCGATCCGGCCGGGCGCGGGGACCTGGCGGCGGTGCTGCGCGACCTGCTGGCCCGCGGCGTCGGGTTCGTGCTGGCCACCCACGACGTCGACCGGGCGTGGGCCCTGTGCGAGCGGCGTCTCATCCTGGCGGATGGGGCGCTCGTGGCGGACGGGCCGTGGCGGATGGGCGCCGGCGACGAGGAGCGGCTCGCCGGCCTGGGCATGGAGGCGCCGTTCGTCGTCCGCCTGTGGCGCGAGCTCGGCCGGCCGGCGGCCGAGGCGCCGCCCACGATCCCGATGGCGGCGGAGGCGCTGGCGTGAGGACGACGATCACCCAGTACTACCCGGCCGACTCGCCGGTCCACGGCATCGACCCGCGCGTGAAGGTCGTCTGCGTCGCCGCCGTGGCCGTGGGCCTGTTCGTGCACACGTCGTGGGCCTCACTGGCCGTCTTCGCCGGCGCCACGGCGGTCGGCCTCGTCCTCAGCCGGATCCCCCTCGCGTGGATCGGACGGGGGCTGCGGCCGATCCTCTGGCTGGTCGTCTTGACCTTCATCGTGCAGGCGCTGTTCGCGTCGGGGCCGGCGCTGTTCCGCCTGGGTCCGCTGCACCCCTCGACCACCGGCCTGCGACTGGCGGCGCTGCTGAGCGTGCGGCTGGCCGTGCTGGTGGTCGCGAGCCTGCTGCTCACCCTGACCACGCCGCCGATCGCCCTGACCGACGCCCTGGCCTGGCTCGGCCGTCCGTTGCGGGTGCTCCACGTGCCCACCGAGGAGCTCGCTCTGATGGTCACGATCGCCCTGCGGTTCGTGCCGACGCTGCTGCAGGAGATCGACACGATCATGAAGGCCCAGGAGGCGCGCGGCGCCGACTTCGCCCACGGCGGTCCGCTGCGCCGCGCGCGGGCGCTCGTGCCGGTGCTGGTGCCGCTGTTCGTGCTGAGCTTCCGGCGCGCCGACGAGCTCGCCCTGGCCATGGAGGCCCGCTGCTACACGCCGGGTGCCCCGCGCACGCGGCTGCACCCGCTGAAGGCGCGGCCGCGCGACGCCGCCGCGGCCGCGGCCGTGGCGGCGGTCATCGCGGCCGCGCTGGTGGTCTGAGATGGGAGAGACGGCGACCTGGCGCCTCGATGTGGCCTACGACGGCACGGCGTTCGGCGGCTGGGCGAAGCAGCCGGGCCGGCGCACGGTCGAGGGCGAGCTCGAGGCGGCGCTGGCGACGATCCTGCGCGAGCCCGTGCGCCTGCGCGTCGCCGGCCGTACCGACGCCGGCGTGCACGCGCTCGCGCAGGTGGCGTCGTTCCGTACCGCCGCCCGCGTCGAGCCGGCGCGGCTGCGGCGCGGGCTGAACGCGCTGCTGCCGCCCGAGATCGCCGTCACGGAGGTGGCGCGGGCGGCGGCGGCGTTCGACGCCCGCGCCGCCGCCGCCCGCGCCTACCGCTACCGTCTGTGGCTGCCCGACACGCCGCCGGTGTTCGACCGTCTGTATGTCTGGGACGTGCGCGGCCCGCTCGACCCCGGCCGCCTGGGCGCGGTTGCGGCGCTGCTGCCCGGCCGGCGCGACTTCTCGGCCCTCACGCCGTCGGCGCGCTTCTACCACACCTGCGTGCGGGAGGTGCGCCGCGCCGAGTGGACCCTGAGCGAAGACGGCCGCGAGGCCGTCTTCGAGATCGCGGCCACCAGCTTCCTCCACAACATGGTCCGCGTCGCGGTGGGGACGATGGTCGACGTGGCCCAGGGCAGGATGACGCTCGAGCAGGTCGTCGAGGGGCTCGCGGGCGGCGAGCGCCGCGCGCTCGGGCGTACCGCCCCGGCGCGCGGCCTGGCGCTGGTCGCGGTAGAGTACTGAGCGCATGCGCCCTCTTCGCGACATCGTCTCGCTGCTGGCCCTCGAGATCACCGCCGTCGTGCTCGCCGCAGCGGCCGGCGTCTACGCGCTGGCGACCTTCGATTCCCCCGACTGGCGCGTCGCCCTGGTGCTGCTGGCGCCCGCCCTCGAGGCGTCGCTTCCTCTCGTGGCCCGGGCCCGCCTGCCCCGTCACCTGCACACCGCCCGAGTGCTCTCGGTGCTGCTGGTGGCGTTCTACGTGGCGCTGGTGCCCGCCGGCGTCGACCGTCGGGTCTATCTTCCGGCTCTGGCGGTGCTGGTCGCCGTATGGCTGGTCAGCACCCGCGAGCGTCTGCGCGGGGCCGCGAAGGCGAGCAGGAAGCGCTGAGCGCCACCAGCCGCGCATGGCGGCCGGGCGGCGGCTCTCACTGCCGCCGCCCTCAGCGAGTCAATGGCTCAGGAACTGGGCGACGTCCTTGCGCAGCGTGGCGGGGTCGACGAGCACGTAGCTGACGCCGCCGATCATCGTCGGCGTGCCCATCACGACGGTCTTGTACTCGTGCGCCGGCTTGGTCCGCCACTGCAGGTAGGCGAGCGCGATGAGCTCGTTCGTCGTCAGGTCGGTGCGCACGCCCTTCATGAACTTCGCGCCGATCCAGGGCAGGCGCGGGGCGTTCCTGGGCTGGGCGATGCGTTTCTCGAGCGCCTGCACGACCTGCTGCTGGCGCCCCATCCGCATGAAGTCGCTGTCGACCTTGCGCAGACGCGAGTAGATCAGGGCCCGCTGCCCGTGCATGAGCTGCCGCCCCTTCTTGAAGTGGACCGTGATGTCGCCGGAGTACCACGAGGTGATGTCGCTGGGGACGTCGACGACCACCCCGCCGACGCTGTCGATCAGGGCGGGGAAGCCGCGGAAGTTGACCAGCATGATGTGGTTGATCGGCACCCCGGTGAACGAGCGGATCGTCTGGATCGAGAGCGGCGCACCGCCCCAGAAGTAGGCCTCGTTGATCTTCGTGTTGCCGTGGCCGGCCATCGCGACGTACGTGTCGCGGGGGATCGAGAGCTGGCTCACGCTGTGCGTCCTGGGGTCGAAGCGCATGAGCATGATCGTGTCGCTGCGGGCCGGCTCGCTGCCCCGCTGGTCGCTGCCCAGCACGAGCAGCGTCGTCGGCGTCGAGAGGATGCCGCCGGCGGGCTTGGTCAGCGCCGCGCGGGTCGCCCGGTCGATGCCCTTGTTGCTCTTGGCGACGGCCTTGTTGAAGACCGAGTAGCCCATGAAGGCCCACACGCCGAAGGCGACGAGCAGGACGAGGGGGATGAGCAGCAGCGAGCGCCAGCGCAGGAAGCGGCGGGGGGCGCGGGGCTCGGGCGCCGGGACGGCGCGCAGCCCCGCGCCGTCGTCGTAGGCCGGCGGGGCCACGGCCGGCGCCGGGCGCCGGCCGCTGCTCGCCGGCCCCTTGCGCGGGGCCTGCTTCGGGCGTGGCGCCTGCTTCGGGCGCGGCGCCGGAGCCGGCTTCGCCGCCGGCGCCTCTCCCTCGGGCGTCTCGGGCGCCGCCACGGCCGCCGCCAGCTCGCGCGAGACGCGCGGGCGCGGCACGCGCGAGGCGTGGTACTTCTTGTAGGGCTTGTCGCCGTTCGATCCGGTCGCAGGCGTCACGTCGTCTCGCTGGGCACAGTGGATGCCGGCTGGCCGCCGGCCCGAAGTCCTGGTGAGCTCTCGGGGACCATGTACGCGCCGAGAGTAGCTGTTTCCTCTTTTGACCATTGTACAACGTGGTATTGTGAACGCCCTGAGGCGAGCCCTCACTTCGAGTGGAGCGTGATGGCGTGAGTCCCGGACGATCGATCGTCGGTGTCGATCTCGGCGGCACCAAGCTCGCCGTGGGCCTGGTCGACGACTCGCTGGGCATCCTCGACCGCCGGGAGCACGCGTCGGTCACGACCTCGCGAGACGCCTGCCTCGCGAGCATCTACGAACACCTGGACGACGCCCTGGCCGCCTACGGGCCGGTCGACGCCATCGGCGTCGGCACGGCGTCGATGGTCAACTTCCGGGGCGGCCGCATCGTGGTGTCGGTCAACCTGCCTCTGAGCGACGTCCCGCTGCGCGACCTGCTGGCCGAGCGCTACGGGGTACCGGTCGTGATCGACAACGACGCCAACGTCGCCTGTCTCGCCGAGTTCCGCTACGGCGCCGGCGTCGGCACCAGCGAGATGCTGATGCTGACGCTGGGGACCGGCATCGGCGGGGGGATCGTGACCAACGGCCACCTCTACCGCGGGGCCAGCGGCGCCGCGGCCGAGCTCGGGCACATGGTGATCGACAGCGACGGGCTGCCTTGCGTCGGCGCGTGTCCCAATCGCGGGTGTCTCGAGATGTACGCCTCGGGGCGCGCCATGGACGCGGCCGCCGCGGCGGCCGCGAAGGAGCACCCGGGTTCGGCCTTCGCCCGCGCCCTCGCCGACGGGGACGAGGTGGACGGGCGGCTGGTCAGCCGGCTGGCCCTCGAGGGCGATCCTCACGCCGTGGCCATCCTCACGGGGATCGGCGAGCAGCTCGGCGTCGGCATCGCCAGCCTGGTCAACATCTTCAACCCGGAGCTCGTGGTGATCGGCGGCGGCGCGGCCGAGGCGGCGGAGGTGCTGCTCGAGCCGGCTCGCCGCGTCGTGCGCGAGCGCGCCCTGCGGCCGAACAGCGACGAGGTCAGGATCGTGGCCGCCCAGCACGGCGCCGACGCGGGGGTGCTCGGCGCCGCCGCCCTGGCGATCATCGAGGTCTTCCCCGACGAGGCGCCGCCACGACGGTAGACGCGTTGCCTTGCCCTGCGCCGGTCGGTATCCTGTAGAAGAGCTATCCGGGGCGCAGAGGGCGCCCTCCCGGGAGGTGACCTACCACTCATGCCGCACAGAATCACTGAGGAATGCCTCGCCTGCGCCGCCTGCGTCGACGAGTGCCCCAACGATGCCATCTCCGAGGGCGACGACATCTACGTGATCGATGCTGAGCTCTGCGACGACTGTGGCACGTGCGTCGAATCGTGCCCGAACGACGCGATCGTCGCCGACTAGGGTCTGTTCCAGCCCCGAGGGGCCGAACCGAAGACAGCAGTGACCGGGGGCGGGGGCGCGCGTGGCGCGCCCCCGCCCCTTTCGCGTTCCCGGACCGCGCCGGGAACGTTCCGCGACGCTGGGCCGTCTAGACGGTGAAAGCGAGGGGGGAGCGCGGTGGACGACAGAGCGCTCGTTGAGCTGGCGCAACGCGGCAACCGGCAGGCTTTCGCCGTGCTGGCCGCGCGCCACGAGCGGACGCTCTACAGCACCGCGCTCTCGCTCTCACGGTCGAGCTGGGACGCGTCCGACGCCGTGCAGGACGCGTTCGTCGAGGCGTTCGTGAAGCTGGGCAGGTTGCGCGATCCGGAGAAGTTCAGGCCCTGGATGTCGGCCATCGTGGTCAACAAGTGCCGCGACATCCACCGGCGCAACCGTGCCGTACCCACCGAAGACCGTCTGCTCGAGGGCGAGGCGTACGAGTTCACCGGCCCCGAGACGAGCCTCGACATCATGCACGCCGTGCGCGACCTCGACGAGCAGCTCCGGCTGGTCGTCGCGCTGCGCTTCTTCCGCGACCTGAAGGTCGACGAGATCGCCGAGATCGTCGGTTGCCCGTCGGGCACGGTCAAGTCGAGGCTGAACCGCGCCATGGGCGCGCTCCGCGAGCGTCTGGAGCGGGCGCACACCGCGGATCTGGAGGTGCTGCTGTGAACTGCGACGAGACCCGCGACCGCCTCGAGAGCTACGTCGCCGGCGATGCCGGCGACGAGACCCGGGCGGTCGCCGAGCACCTCGCCGGGTGCGCGGCCTGTGCCGCCGAAGAGACCGCGATGCGCCGGCTCGCCGAAGAGCTGCGGCGGACCGGCGACGCCTTCCGGCCGCGGCTGCTGCCGGCCGGCCTGACGCTCGCCCGCGCGGCGCAGCAGGCGCGCCGCCGCCGCGTGGCCCTCCTGGCCGCGGCCTGCGTCGCCGGCGTGCTGGCGGCGGTCGTGGTCGCGCTGGCGCTGCCGGTGACGGCACGTCACGCGCCGCTGCCGGTCGGCGCGCAGTTGCGCCGCCTCGACGACCGCCTGGCGAGCCTCGACGCGGCTCTGGCCGCGAACACGAGGGACCTCGCGCGGGCAAGGGCCGAGCTCGGAGCCCGGCGCCACGCGGCGCGCTACGCGCTGACGCCGGCCGCCCGGCGGGCGGCCGGCCACGAGGCCGGCGTGCTGAAGTCGATCTCGACCTTCTTCGCGGCGCGGGCGGCGGCCGCGATGCCGACCTCCGCCGGCAGCGACGCCAAGACGAGGCTGGCCCAGGTGACCGTGCCGGGCTCGCAAGCCGCGCAGACGAGCAGGTACTTCGCGCTCGGCGTGCAGCGCACGTCGTCGCCCAGCCTGCGGCTGTCGGAGCGCGGCGCCGTGGTCCTGGTGACGGGGCTCCAGATGCTGTCCGCGTCGCGCGCCGTGGCCTTCGTGCGCCCGTTCAGCTATGCATCGTGGGTGGCGTCGGCCTCGTCGTCGACGACCGGCGCGGAGGCGCGCCAGGCCTACTGGAGCGAGTCCGACCACCGGGTGGTGCTCGACCGCAGCGCGACCGGCGACTGGCTCGTCAGCCAGGACGTGTCGTCGGACCCGCTGGTCACGCGCGCGCTGCGCGCCGGCGGCGCCCCGAAGTCGCTGATCGCGGCCGCCCAGGCCAGCAGCGACGCGCAGGTCCCGGCCGCCGCGCTCGTGCCTCCCGACGCCGTCCAGACGGTCAAGGACGTCCTCGACCTCGTCAACCGTGGGGAGTACACAGAGACGGCCGGCCTGTTCGCCGACGGCAAGGGGATCCCCGCCTCGAGCGTGGATGCCTGGTGGAGCGGCGGCCGCTCGCCCGGCCTGCAGCTCAACGGCGTCCAGCTCATGGTCTACAGCGCCGACAGCCGGCCGGGCCCGGCCGACCACCTGTATGTGCAGGTCGACGCCGACTCGAACGCCACGGCGGCGCACCCGCTGTTCGTCGCCGGCGGCCCGGACCTGCCGGCGTTCTGGGAGCTCGAGCACGCGTCCGACGGCCGCTGGCTGGTCGTGTCGATGAACACCGGCCCCTAGGACTTCCGGGGTCGACGAGGGGGCGGGGGTGCGGCGCGGCCGCACCCCCGCCCCCTCGTCTCACCTCAGGGCTGCGCCCTCAGGTACTCGTCGATCGAGCGCGCCGCCACCTTGCCGTCGCCCATGGCGAGGATCACGGTGGCGCCGCCGCGCACGATGTCGCCGCCGGCGAAGACACCCGGCATCGAGGTCGCCTGGCCGTCGTCGGCGACGATGTTGCCCCACTTGTTGGTCTCGAGGGCGGGCGTCGCGTTGGTGAGCAGCGGGTTGGCGATCGTGCCGAGCGCCACGACGGCGACGTCGCACTCCATCTCGAACTCGCTGCCTTCGACCGGCACCGGGCGGCGGCGGCCCGAGGCGTCGGGCTCGCCGAGCTCCATCTTCTGGAGCCTGACCGAGCGCACCCAGCCTTGCTCGTCGCCGAGCAGCTCGAGCGGCGCCACGAGGTAGTGGAACTCGATCCCCTCTTCTTCGGCGTGGGCGACCTCCTCGATGCGGGCCGGCAGCTCGGTCTTGGTGCGCCGGTAGGCGCAGATCGCCTGCTCGGCGCCCAGGCGCTTGGCGGTGCGGACCGCGTCCATGGCCACGTTGCCGCCGCCGAACACGACGACCCGCTCGCCCCGGGCGATCGGCGTGGCGCCCTCGTAGTACATCCAGGCGCCCATCAGGTTCACGCGCGTGAGGTACTCGTTGGCCGAGTAGACGCCCTTGAGGTTCTCGCCGGGGATGTTCAGGAACATGGGCAGGCCGGCGCCGTTGGCCACGAAGACGGCGTCGAAGTCCTTCATCAGCTCCTGCACGGTGAGGGTGCGTCCGATGATCACGTCGCACTCGATCTCGACGCCGAGCTTGCGCAGGTTGTCGACCTCGGCGTCGACGATCCCCTTCGGCAGGCGGAACTCGGGGATGCCGTAGCGTAGCACGCCGCCGGTGTCGTGCAGGGCCTCGAAGACGTGCACGGCGTGGCCCAGGCGGGCGAGCTCGCCGGCCACGGTGAGGCCGCCGGGGCCGGCGCCCACGACCGCCACCTTCTTGCCGCTGGGCTCGATCGCGGGCGACTCGAACTCCATGTTGGCCGCCGCCCAGTCGGCGACGAACCGCTCGAGCCAGCCGATGGCCACGGGGTCGCCCTTCTTGCCGCGGACGCAGACGCCCTCGCACTGGGTCTCCTGCGGGCACACGCGCCCGGTGGTCGCCGGAAGGGCGTTGTCGGTCAGCAGGATGCGGGCCGCGCCGGCGAAGTCGTCGGCGGCGATGCACTCGAGGAAGTCGGGGATGCGCACCTCGACCGGGCAGCCGCTCACGCAGGGCCGGTTCTTGCACTGGATACAGCGCTGGGCTTCGAGGATCGCCAGCTCGGGCGTGAGGCCGAGGTTGACCTCCTCGAAGTTGGCGGCGCGCTCGACGGGGTCCTGCTCGGGCATGGCCACGCGCGGGATCGCGAGGCGCTCCTTGGCGCTGAGCTCCTTGTGGCCGAGCTCTGCCTCCATGATCTTGGGAACGATGCGACAGCCGTGCTCGTCGAGCTCGTGGTAGGCCGCCTGGCGGCCCGAGAGCTCGTCGAAGTCGACCAGGTGGCCGTCGAACTCGGGACCGTCGACGCAGGCGAACTTGACCTCGCCGCCGACGGTCACGCGGCAGCCGCCGCACATGCCGGTGCCGTCGACCATCAGCGGGTTCAGCGAGACGACGGTCCTGACGCCGTACTTGCGCGTGAGCTCGGAGACGGCCTTCATCATCGGCACCGGACCGATCGCATAGACGGCGGCCGGCCGTTCTCCCTGCTCGCCCTCGAGGATACGTTTGAGCGGCTGGGTGACGAACCCCTTCTCGCCGAGCGAGCCGTCCTCGGTCGTGCAGATGACCTCGTCGGAGAACTCTCCCAGCTCGTCGCGCAGTACCACGTAGGGCTCGCTGCGGCCGCCGATGATCGTCGTCAGGTGGTTGCCGGCCTTGGCCAGCGCTTTGGCCAGGGGGAAGAGGACCGCCGTGCCGGCGCCGCCGCCCACGCAGACCACGCGGCCGACCTTCTCGATGTGGGTGGGCTGGCCGAGGGGACCGGCCACGTCGCGCAGCGACCCGCCGGTCCCCACCGAGACGATGTTCTTCGTGCTGCGGCCGACGGCCTGGATGATCAGCGTGATCGTGCCGGTGGCGGGGTCGTCGTCGGCGATGGTGAGCGGGATGCGTTCGGCACCCTGCTCGCTGCGTACGATCACGAACTGGCCGGGTCTGCGGGCGCGGGCGACACGCGGGGCGGCGACGACCATGCGGTGCAGCGCCGGCGCGATCTCGTCGTTCTCGAGAACCTCGAACATGCGGTTCCTCCTGCTGGGGACGGCACGCTGGCGCGTCTCTGTATCCATGGTAGCACCGGTGGAGGCGCGGGCCACCGCGGGCGTTGCATCCGTGGGAGTGTGCGAGAATGGCTGCCATCTGTGACAGGCACGTCGGGGGTCAGGCAAGGACGATGGACAGCGTGATCGACCGCGACGGCGGGGCGCCCGCGGCGCCGCTGCCGGTGAGCGTGCGGATCGCGGATGCCGACGATGCCGCCGGCATCGCCCGCATCCTCAACGCGGTGATCGCCGACGGCCGCTTCAGTCTGCTCGATACCCCGTTCACCGAGACCGCGGAGCGCGTCTACATCCAAGGTCTGGGGCCGCGCGGGTTCATCCACGTGGCCGAGCTGGCCGGCGCCGGCATCGTCGGCTTCCAGACGATCGAGCCGTGGACGAGCTTCGTCACGCACGAGCTCGACCACGTGGCCACGATGGGGACCTGGGTCGACCGGGACCGCCGCAGGGCGGGCGTCGGCCGCGCCTTGTGGGCGGCGTCCCTGGCGCGTGCTCGGGCGAACGGGTTCGAGAAGATCCTGACCGACGTGCGGGCCGACAACCCCGGGTCGATCGACTTCCACCGCAGCCTCGGGTTCACCATCGTCGGCATCGCCAAGCGGCACGCGCGGGTCGAGCGCCGGTACGTCGACGTCGTCTTCGTCGAGCGCCAGCTCGGCGAGACCGCCTATGGGGACGAGGACTAGGTGCTGTACGTCTGCGCCACTCCGATCGGCAACCTCGGCGACCTCACGCCGCGGGTCGCCGACGCGCTGCGACGGGCGGAGCTCGTCGCCGCCGAGGACACGCGGCGCACGCGCGGCCTGCTCGCCCACCTCGACGTGCACACGCCGGTCACGAGCCTGTTCGCCCACAACGAGGCGGCCAAGACCGCGTACGTGCTGGGGCTGCTGCGGGAGGGGCGCGAGGTGGCCCTGGTGTCGGACGCCGGCATGCCCGGGGTCTCGGACCCGGGCGGACGCCTGATCGCCGCCGCGGTTGCCGAAGGATTGGCGCTGACCGTGCTGCCGGGGCCGTCGGCGCCGGTCACGGCCCTGGTCGCCTCGGGCCTGGCCGGCGACGGCGGCTTCCGGTTCGTCGGCTACCTGCCGCGGCGGGTCGGCGACCTTGGGGCCGCCGTGGCCGGCTGGCGCCGCCACGGCGGCGTCGTGGTCGCCTTCGAGACCGGGGTGCGGCTGCACCGGAGCCTGGCCGCGCTCGCGGGGCTGGCGCCGGCCGCGCCCGGCGCCGTCTGCCGCGAGCTCACCAAGCTGCACGAGGAGGTCGCGCGCGGCTCGCTCGAGGAGCTCGCCGCGCGCTTCGCCGGCGAGGTCAAGGGCGAGGTCACGCTGGTCGTCGACCTGGGGGCGCCGGCCCAGGAGGGCGAGGAGAGCGCGGAGCGGGCGAGGGCGGCGGCGGCGTCGCTGCTCGACCGCGGCCTGAGCCGCCGAGACGCCGCCGCCGCCCTCGCCGTCTGCCTCGGCCTGCCGCGCAACGAGGCGCGAAAGGTCGTCGAGGGGCTCGAGAGAGTAGACTGAAACCTCCACCGGTCCCGCACCAGGAGGCGGCCATGGACTTCCTCGCAGAGCTCGCCCGGCGCCCGCTGGTCTTCGACGGCGCCATGGGCACCCAGCTCATCGCCGCCGGCTATCGCCCGGTCGAGGCGCCCGAGTCGTGGTCGGTCACCAACCCCGACGTGGTCGCCGGCATCCACCGCGCGTACCTCGAGGCCGGCGCCGACATCATCGAGACCAACACGTTCGGCGGCACCCGCAGCAAGCTCTCGCACTACCACGCCGGCGAGCGCGCGGCCGAGTTCAACACCGCGGCCGCCCGCCTGGCGGTCGGCGTGCGGGACGAGGTCGCCCCCGACAAGCTCGTCGCCGGCGACATCGGTCCGACCGGCCGCATGCTGGCGCCCATGGGCGACGCCTCGCCGGCAGAACTGCGCGACGACTTCGCCGAGCAGGCCGAGGCGTTGCTCGCCGGCGGGGTCGACCTGATCGGGATGACGACCTTCTTCGACCTCGAGGAGGCCAAGGCGGCGGTGCAGGGCGCGCGGGCCATGTCGGGTTCGGTGCCCATCGCCGTCTCGCTGGCCTACAAGCCGTCGCCGCGCGGCTTCCGGACGATGATGGGCGTCTCGCCGGCGCAGGCCGTCGAGGCGCTGCTCGAGGCCGGGGCCGACGTGGTCGGCGCCAACTGCGAGATCACCGCCGAGGAGATGGTGTCGCTCGTGCCCGTGCTGCGCTCGGCGACGGACGCGCCGCTGATCTTCCAGCCGAACGCCGGCCAGCCGCACCTGCAGGAGGGTCACACGGTCTACGCCGAGACGCCCGAGCGGTTCGCCTCGTTCATGCCGGCGATGGTCGAGGCGGGAGCGAACGTCGTCGGCGGCTGCTGCGGCACCACGCCAGCCCACATCACGGCGCTCGCCGCGGCGGTGCGTGCGTAGGCGGGGACGAGGGGGCTGGGCCGGGGCCTGAAGGGCCGGGCGGCCCGCTGCACGACCTGCCGGCTACTCCTGCCTGCCGCGCGGCGCCAGCGCCGCGCCGATCGTGTCGACCAGCAGCCGCACGCCGTGCAGGGCGGTGAGCTCGGCGGGGTCGTACAGGGGGTTCACCTCGACCAGGTCCATGCCGACCACGCGCGCGCGCCGGGCGACGGCGCGCAGCAGGGCCTTCGCCTCGTAGTAGGTGAAGCCGCCCGGCTCGGGCGTGCCGGTGCCCGGCGCGATCGCCGGGTCGAGCACGTCGATGTCGAAGCTGACGTACACGTCGCTGCCGGGCTCGATGTGGGCCACGAGCTCGTCGACCGGGGTCGCCTTGGCCCGCTCGCACCAGAAGGTGCGCACACCGCGCTCGCCGGCCAGCGCGATGTTGTCGTCGGCGGTATGCAGCCCGCGGATGCCGTACTGCGTGATCGCGCTCACGATCCCGCGTTCGTGGGCGTTGATGATCGGGCTCGCGTGGGTGTACTTCGACGCCATCTGCCAGTAGTCCATGTGGGTGTCGAAGTGCACCAGGTGGAGCGGCGCGCCCTGCGGGCGCGCCGCCGACAGCCCCTGCAGCACCGGGAACGTGATCGAGTGGTCGCCGCCGAGCACCACGGGGAAGAGGCCGGCCGCCACGAGCCGCTGCACGCGGCTGGCGATCGCCGGGTGGGCGACGTCGACCGGCGTCATCGGCGCCAGCTCGACGTCCCCGGTGTCGACGAACCGCACGCCGTCGAGGATGGTCGCGTCGGCCTCGCCGTCGTAGAAGGCTTCGCCGTTCTCGCGGTAGGTCCAGAAGGTGGAGACGCTGCGCAGCGCGCGGGGTCCGTAGCGGGCTCCCGCGCGCGAGGTCGTGCCTTCGTCGAACGGGATGCCCAGCACCGCCACGTCGCCGTCCGCCTTGGTCGGTTCGGCGATGTAGGGCGCCTTGAAGAAGCTGGCGATGCCTGCGAAGGGGGGTGCGTCGGCCATGCGGGAATGATACACGAACGTGAACGACCCCCACGCACTGGGGCCGGACGAAGCGGCTGATAGGATAGCCGCCAGACCGGACGACCGAAGGAGGCCGATGAAGATCCAGCGCAGACCGGCGTGCGTGCTGTTCCCGGTCCCGGCCGTCATGGTGAGCGTGGCCGACGGCTCGGGGGGCGCCAACATCGTCACCCTGGCTTGGACCGGCGCCGTGTGCTCGGCCCCGCCGATGCTCAGCATCGCCGTGCGCCCGTCGCGCTACTCCCACGAGCTGCTCGGCCGCTCCAGCGACTTCGTCGTCAACGTCCCGCGCGCGTCGCAGGTATGGGCGCTCGACTATTGCGGCAGCGTCTCGGGCCGCGACGTCGACAAGTTCGCCGCCTGCGGCCTGCACGCGTCGCCGGCCTCGCGCGTGGCCTCGCCGCTGATCGAGGAGTGCCCGATCAACATCGAGTGTGCGACCCGCCACCGTCTATCGCTCGGCGCCCACGAGCTGTTCATCGCCGAGATCGTCGCCGTGCAGTACGACGAGGACGTGCTCGACGCGCGCGCCCGCCTCGCGCCGGCCAGGGTCGACGCTGTCGCCTACGTCAACGGCGAGTACTGGACCCTGAACGAGAAGGTGGGCGCCTACGGGTTCTCGCTCAAGCAGCCGCAGCCGGGGGCCGAGGCCTGATGCGGTTCTACGTCACCACGCCCATCTACTACGTCAACGCCGAGCCGCACCTCGGCCACGCCTACACGACGATCGCCGCCGACATCCTCGCCCGTCACCACCGCCAGAAGGGCGACGACGTCTTCTTCCTGACCGGGACCGACGAGCACGGCAACAAGATCGCCCAGGCCGCCGAGGAGCGGGGCCTCACGCCGCGCGCCCACGTCGACGAGATCGCGCCCAAGTTCCGCGCCCTCGCCGGCCAGGTCGACGCCACCAACGACTTCTTCATCCGCACGACCGATCCCGAGCACGAGACGTTCGTGCAGCGGTTCGTGCAGAGCCTCCAGGACGCCGGCGACATCGAGAAGCGCACCTACGGCGGCCTCTACTGCACCGCCTGCGAGGGGTTCTACTACGAGCGCGACCTGGTCGAGGGCAAGTGCCCCGTGCACGGCACCGAGCCGGTGTGGCTCGAAGAGGAGAACTACTACTTCCTGCTCTCGAAGTACCAGGACCGCGTGGCGGCGTTCTTCCGCGAGCACCCGGGGTGGGTCAAGCCGCGCTCGCGCTACAACGAGGCGCTGGCGTTCATCGAGCAGGGCCTCGACGACATCTCGATCAGCCGCCGGTCGATCACCTGGGGCATCCCGGTGCCGTGGGACCCCGACCAGGTGATCTACGTGTGGGTCGACGCCCTGATCAACTACATCTCGGCGCTGACCTACGCGCGCCCGGGCGAGGACCTGGTGGACCGGTACTGGCCGGCCGTGCACCTGCTGGCCAAGGACATCCTCAAGTTCCACGCCGTCATCTGGCCGGCCCTGCTGATGAGCGCCGGCTACGCGCTGCCCGAGGGCGAGCTGATCCACGGCTACCTGCTGATGGGCGGCGAGAAGATGAGCAAGACGCGGGGCAACGTGCTCGACCCGTTCGCCGTGATGGAACGGTACGGGATCGACCCGCTGCGCTTCTACCTGTTCCGCGAGGTGTCGTTCGGCCAGGACGGCGTGATCTCGCTCGAAGGCTTCGAGCAGCGCTACACCAACGAGCTCGCCAACGAGCTCGGCAACCTGGTCAGCCGCACGGTGTCGATGATCGGCAAGTACCGGGACGGGCGGATCCCGGAGGCGGGCGGCGAGGGCGCGGGCGCCCTCGCCGCCGAGGCAGAGGCGATGGTCGCGCGCGCCTCGGAGCACCTGGACGCGATCGAGATCACGGCGGCGCTCGAGACCGTCTGGGAGGTCGTGCGCCGCCTCAACCGCCACGTCGAGGAAGAGGCGCCGTGGAAGCTCGCCAAGGACGAGGCGCAGGCCGGCCGCCTGGACCGCGTGCTGCGCGACCTGGCGGCCGGCCTGCGCCTCGTCGCCCTCTCGTTGTACCCAGTGATGCCGGGCAGCGCGGTCGAGATCCTGCGCCGGCTCGGCCAGCCGCACGACGGCGACGCGCTGCTGCTCGCCGAGGCGCGCTGGGACGCGGTCGCCGCGGCGGACGTCGACTCGGCGCCGCCGCTCTTCCCGCGCATCGAGTCCACGGGCTGAGGGGAACACGGGGCTGATGGGCCTGATCGACACCCATTGCCACCTCGACATGCTGCGGGGCACGCCCGCCGAAGCGCTCGAAGAGGCCTGGGCGGCCGGGCTCGAGGGGGTCGTCACGGTCGGCATCGACGCCGACTCGTCGCGGGTCGCCGCCGCGCTCGCCGGCCGCTACGAGGGCGTCTACGCCGCGGTGGGCATGCACCCGCACGAGGCGGTGCACTTCGACCCCGTCGTGCGCACCGGCCTGCAGCGCCTCCTGGCCGGCGAGCGCGTGCTGGCCGTGGGCGAGTGCGGCCTCGATTTCTACCGCGACCTGGCGCCGCGGGACGTGCAGCGGGCGGCCTTCGTCGAGCAGCTCGAGCTGGCCTCGGCCACCGGCAAGCCGGTCGTGGTCCACTCGCGCGACGCGGCCGGGGAGACCTTCGCCCTGCTGACCGAACACGCGCGCTCGACCGTGGTGCTCCACTGCTTCTCCACGCCGGACTACGTCGACCTGTGCAACGAGCGCGGCTACTTCGTCTCGTTCGCCGGCAACCTCACCTTCGACAGCGCCTACGAGCTGCAGCAGGCGGCGCGGCGCGTGCGCGAGGACCTGCTGCTGGTCGAGACCGACGCCCCGTTCCTCACGCCGGTGCCCTACCGCGGGCGCCCCAACCGGCCGGCCCGGGTGGTCCACACGGCCGCGTTCCTGGCCCGTCTGCGGGGCTGGGACGACGAGACGGTCGCGCGAGTCACCACGGCCAACGCCCGGCGCGCCTTCGGCCTGGTCGGGCGGTGAGCGCGCCGCGCACCCGGCCTCCCGCCTTGCGCCGGTACGGCCAGAACCACCTGGTCGACGCCGGCACGCTCGACGCGATCCTCGAGATGGCGGCGGTGGGTCCAGACGAGGTGGTGCTCGAGGTGGGCGCCGCCGACGGCCTGCTGACGATCAGGTTGCTCGAGCGCGCCGGGTTCGTACACGCCTTCGAGATCGACCGCCGGTTCGTGGCGCGGCTCAACGAGCTCGCGCACGGCGAGCCGCGCCTGCACGTCTGCGTCGCCGACGCCCTGCGGGTGCGTTTGCAGGACCTCGACCCGCCGCCGCAGGCGCTGGTCGCCAACCTCGCCTACAACGTGGCCATCCCGCTCGTGATGCGCACCATCGCGCAGGTGCCGACCATCGCGCGGTGGGCGGTGATGCTGCAGAAGGAGCTGGCAGACCGCCTGTTCGCGGCGCCGCGCACCAAGGCCTATTCGGCCGTCTCCGTGCTGGCGCAGCTGGCTTGCGAGCGCACCGGCTCGCGGCCGGTGCCGCGCAGCGTGTTCTCGCCGCGCCCGCACGTGGACTCGGCGTTCGTGACGTTCCGGCGCCGCGGCGACTGGCCGCGCGAGCGCTACGCGGCCGTCGACACGCTGGTGCGCATCGGGTTCGGGCAGCGGCGCAAGATGCTGGCCAACTCGCTGGAGGGCGCGGCGCACGCCGGGCGCGCGCCCTTGGCGCGCGACGACGTGCGCCGCGCCCTCGAGACGCTGGGCCTTGCGCCGACCGTGCGACCGGAGGAGCTGGCGCCCTCGCAGTTCGTGGCCCTGACGGAGGTCCTGGGATGGCGCTGAACGGCGGTCCGGAGTCGGTCGAGCTGGCGGCTCCCGCCAAGATCAATCTGACCCTGCTTCTGGGGCCGCTGCGCTCCGATCGGTACCACGAGATCTTCAGCGTGATGGTACCGGTCACGCTCGCCGACCGGGTCGTGCTGCGCCGCTCGAGCGGCGGCCTCGAGGTCGTCTGCGACGTCAGCCCGGGCGAGGAGAACCTTGCCGCCCGGGCGGTGCGCGGGCTCGAGGCCCGCCTCGAGCGGCGCTTCGACGTGCAGGTGACGGTCGAGAAGCGCATCCCCGCCGGCGCCGGGCTCGGCGGCGGCAGCTCCGACGCGGCCGCGACCCTGCTCGGCCTGCAGCGGCTGCTCGACCTCGACGTGTCGCGGCGCCTGCTTCACGAGGTCGCGGTCGAGGTCGGCGCCGACGTGCCCTTCTTCCTGTGGCCGGGCCCGCAGTTCGCCATGGGGCGGGGCCAGGTCCTCAGGGAGCTCGAACTGCCGGAGCTGCATGCGGTGGTCGCCGTGCCCGACCTCAGCCTGTCGACGGCTCGCGTGTACGGCTGGCGCGACGAGGACGTGACGCCGACGGCCGAGGGGTTCAAGGAACGCACGTGGAGGCTGACGAGCGGCGTCCAGCGGGCGCGGACGGTGCGCGACCTCGCCCCGCTGGTCGAGAACGACCTGGAGGCGCCGGTCGTGGCCCGCCACCCCGAGGTCGGCGAGCTCAAGCGCAGGCTGCTCGACGCCGGCGCCGTGGCGGCGGCGATGAGCGGCAGCGGGTCGGCGGTGTTCGGGCTGTTCGCCTCGGAGGGGCGGGCGCTCGCGGCGCTGCGCGCCGCCGCGCCCGCCCGGGCCTTCTACGTCACCGACCTGCAGCCGGTGGCCGACGAGAAGAAGCGGGCGCGCGAAGCCGGCCGGCGTGAAGCCGCCGGCCGGCGAACGCGCCGAAGAGAAGCCGCCGGGCAAGCGGCGCCACGGCCGCAAGCCGGCCGGCGGGAAGCGATCGGGCAAGAAGCCGCCGGCCAGGTGATACACTCGCGGCTGGGCTCGCGCCCCTTGGCATGGGCGCCGCGCAGTGGGGCGTGGCCAAGTGGTAAGGCAACGGGTTTTGGTCCCGTGACCGGAGGTTCGAGTCCTCCCGCCCCAGCCAATCCGACCCGCGCAGGAGACCGATGAGCGACAGCACCCCGATCCGGCCCGACCCCCTTGCCACCTCGTTCGGGCGGGGCACGCCGCTGGCCGTCGCCGTGCTGGCCGCCGGTTTGGGCACTCGGATGAAGTCGGCGCTGCCGAAGGTGCTGCACCCGGTGTGCGGCCGGCCGGCGCTCGCCTACGTGCTCGACGCCGTGCGCGAGCTGGGGCCGCGGCGTCTGGTCGTCGTCACCGGTCCTGGCGACGACGACCCGGTGGCCGCGGCCCTGCCCGCGGGCTGCGAGCGCGCCCCCCAGGCCGAGCGCCTGGGCAGCGGCGACGCGCTCAAGACCGCGATGACGGTCCTCGGCGACTTCGAGGGCGACGTGCTGGTCGTCAGCGGCGACGTGCCGCTGGTCACCGCCGAGCTGCTGGCCGGCCTGCTCGCGCAGCACCGCGATGCCACGTCGCGGGCGACGATCACCTCGATCGTGCTCGCCGACCCCGGCCACTACGGCCGCGTGGTCCGCGGGCCCGACGGCGACCTCGCCGCCATCGTCGAGGCGCGTGACGCTGGACCCGACGAGCTGGCGGTGCGCGAGATCAATGTGGGGCTCTACGCGTTCGACGCCGGTGAGCTGCGCCGGCTCCTGCCCGCGCTGAAGGCCGACAACGACCAGGGCGAGTACTACCTGACCGACCTCGTGGCGGCCTTCATCGCCGCCGGCGACCGGGCCGCCGTCTTCGCGACCGCCGACGTGCCGGCGACGATCGGCATCAACACGCGGGTCGAGCTGGCCGAGGTCGACCGCATCATGCGCGCCCGCGTGCTCGAGCGCCTGATGCTCGACGGCGTCGGCGTACTCGACCCGGCGACGACCTACGTCGACTGGGGCGTCAGCGTCGGTCGCGACACCGTGCTGCGGCCGCAGACGATGCTGACCGGGGCCACGGCGATCGGCGAGGGCTGCACCATCGGCCCCGGCTGCTTCCTGCAGGACGTGACCGTCGGCGACGGCGCCAGCGTCGTCTCGTCGCACCTCGTAGGCTGCGTGGTCGGCCCCGGCAGCACGGTGGGGCCGTTCGCCCACCTGCGCGCCGGTACCGAGCTCGTGGCCGACGCCAAGGCCGGCAGCTTCGTCGAGATCAAGGCCAGCCGCGTCGGCCGCGGCAGCAAGGTGCCGCACCTGAGCTACGTGGGCGACACGACGATCGGCGAGGGCAGCAACATCGGCGCCGGCACCATCACCGCCAACTACGACGGCGAGCGCAAGCACAAGACACAGATCGGCGACGGCGTGAAGGTCGGCAGCGACACCGTGTTCGTGGCCCCGGTGAGCGTCGGCAATGGCGCCTCCACCGGCGCGGGGTCGGTGATCACCAAGGACGTGCCGCAGGACGCGCTCGGCGTGGCTCGCGCGCGCCAGGAGAACGTCGCCGGCTACGCGCAGCGCCGCCGCCGGGGGCGCGCGGACGAGGCGGGGCCGGGGGCGGGCGCGCCCGGCACGGGCGCACCCGCCCCCGGCGGTCCCGGCGAGGGCCGATGATAGAATCGGTGCCACGGTACCCGCGACCAGGGAAGGTTCGAGAGTGAGCGAGCAGAGCTGCCATGTGAGCGCCACCCAGCGCCGTCTGATGGTGTTCTCGGGCCGCAGCAACCCGGCCCTCGGCCAGGCGATCGCCGAGCATCTCGGCATCAGCCTGGGGGGCATCCAGCTCACGACCTTCGCCAACGGCGAGATCTACACGCGCTTCGAGGAGAGCATCCGCGGGGCCGACGTGTTCCTCGTGCAGTCGCCCAGCCTGCGGCTGAACGAGCACGTCATGGAGCTCCTGATCATGATCCAGGCCGCCAAGCTGGCGTCCGCTCACCGCATCACGGCCGTCATGCCCTACTACCCCTACTCCCGGCAGGACAAGAAGAGCGCGGCACGCGAGCCGATCACGGCCCGCCTCATCGCCACGCTGCTCGAGGCGGCCGGCGCCGACCGCGTGCTCTCGATGGACCTCCACCAGGGCCAGATCCAGGGCTTCTTCGAGATCCCCGTCGACCACATGACGGCGGTCCCGATGCTGGCCGACTACTTCCGCTACAAGGGCTTCGGCGACACCGAGCTGGTGGCCGTCTCGCCCGACGCCGGCGGCGTCAAGCTGGCGCGGCGCTTCGCCGGACGCATCAGCGGCGACCTGGCGGTGTTGACCAAGATGCGGCCGGCGCACAACCGCGCCGAGACGATGCACTTCATCGGCGACGTCGACGGCAAGATCGCCATCGTGGTCGACGACATGATCGACACGGCCGGCTCGATCACCAGCGCCGTCGACACGCTCTACGGCAACGGCGCCGTCGAGGTGTACGTCACGGCCACGCACGGTATCTTCTCGGAACCCGCCCGCGAGCGCATCCGCGAGTCGCGGGTCAAGGAGGTCGTCGTGACCGACACGCTGCCGGTCGCGCTGACCAAGGACGACACCAAGATCAAGGTGCTCTCGGTGGCCGGCATCCTCGCCGACACCATCAAGCGCGTGTTCGAAGACGAGTCGGTGAGCGGCCTGTTCGCCGGCGAGAACCAGCTGTTCTAGCAGGAGACGATCATGGACCGAGTCAAGCTCGTGGTACATCCGCGGACGGAGAGTGGCAGCCGCGCCGCTCGCCGTCTGCGCAAGCAGGACCTCATCCCCGGCGTGCTCTACGGCTCGGGCAAGCCGGCCGTCGAGCTCGCGGTCGACGCCCACGCCCTGCGCGAGGCCGTCTCGACCGGAGCCGGGCGGCACGCCGTCCTCGACCTCTCGTTCGAGGGCCAGAAGCGCAACCACATCGCCATCCTCAAGGACTACCAGCTCGACCCGGTGCGCCAGGTGGTCACCCACTGCGACTTCCAGGAGATCAAGCTCGACGAGCCGATCGAGTCCGAGGTGGACGTCGCCATCGAGGGCACGGCAGAAGGCGTCAAGATGGGCGGCGTGCTCGACGTCTCGCAGCACACCGTCCTGGTCAGCGCGCTGCCGACCGAGATGCCCGAGCACCTGACGATCGACGTCGAGACGCTCGAGATCGGCGACGTGGCCCGGGTCGCGGACCTCGTCGTGCCTGAGACCGTCCGCGTGCTGACCGATCCCGAGACCGTCGTGTGCTCGGTGCTCGCGCCGAGAGTGGCCGAGGTCGCCGAGGTCGAGGAGGAGGCCATCGAGGGCGAGGCGGCGCCGGCCGAGCCCGAGCTGGTGGGCGAGAAGGGCGAAGAGCCCGAAGCGGCCGAGTAGGCCGGGCGGCGGGTCGTGGGCTTCCGCTCGCCGCCGCCCCCCGTCACCTGCCTCATCGCGGGGCTGGGCAATCCCGGCAACGAGTACCTGCGCACCCGGCACAACGCCGGGTACCTGGTCGTGGACGTGCTCGCCCGGCAGCATCGGTTCCCCAGGCTCAAGCGGGACTACAGCGGCCGCTACGCCGCCGGTGAGATCGGCGGCCGGCGGGTGGGCCTCCTGCAGCCGGCCACGTACATGAACGCCTCGGGCAAGAGCGTCGCGGCCGCGCTGCGCGCGCTCAAGCTCACGCCGGCGCAGCTGCTGGTCGCCCACGACGAGATCGACCTCGCCTTCGGGCGGCTGCAGCTGCGCCACGACGGCGGCCACGGCGGCCACAACGGCCTGCGCAGCCTGCACGAGCTGGTCGGCAACGGGTTCGACCGCGTGCGCCTCGGGGTGGGCCGGCCGCCATCGACCGACCCCGACGTCGTGGCCGACTACGTGTTGCACCCCTTCGAGGAGCCGGAGGACCAGGTGCGCGAGCTGGTCGAGCGGGCGGCGGCGGCCGCGGCGGCGTGGGCCGCGGAGGGCTTCGAGGCGGCCCTGCAGACGATCTCGGCGCCGTGAACGCCGCCGCCGCCCGCGCCGTCGTCTTCTCCTAGCCGGCTGCCCCGCCCGTCGGGGTACAATCGGCTGCGTGGACCCCGGTGCCGTCCGGCGCCGGGGCTTTCGGCGTGTCCGTGGCCGCCCTGCGCGGGCCGCGGCGAAGGGAGTGAACGGCGACGTTCCTGCAGTACCTGGCCCAGAACGAGCGCTTCCGGCAGGAGCTATCGCGGCTGCGGCGCGGCGACGCGCTGTACGCGCCGGCGTTCTTCGCTCCGTACGTGCTCGCCGGCGCGATCCGCCTGCTCGAGGCGCCGGGCTGGCTGGTCGTCGTGCCCGAGGCCGAGCAGGCGCACGCCGTCGCCGGCGAGCTCTCGACCTACCTGGGGCGTGAGGTGGCGACGCTGCCGGCGCGCAACGTGGTCTACGGGGCCGACGTCGGGCCGGCAGCACACGTCGTCGGGCAGCGGCAGGCGGCGCTGCTGGCGCTCGAGGAGGGCGACGGCGTCGTCGTCGCCGACGCCGTCGCCCTCCTCGAGCGCTTCCTGCCGGTCGACCTGCAGCCGCGGCCCGTCGCCCTGGCGCGCGGCGCCGACGAGCCGTTCGACGTCCTCGTGGCCGGTCTCGCCCGTCTGGGCTACGAGCGCGTCGAGCAGGTGCGCGAGCGCGGCCAGTTCGCCGTGCGAGGGGGCATCGTCGACGTCTATCCCTCGACCGGTGACCCGGTGCGGGCCGAGTTCTGGGGCGACACCGTCGAGTCGCTGCGCTCGTTCTCGGTGTTCTCGCAGCGGGCCGTCGCCGAGGTCGACCGGCGCACCGTCTACGCCGCCAGCGAGGTCGATGCCGAAGACCCCGCCTTCCAGACCGCCCTGCAGCAGGAGATCGCCGCCTGGGAGCGCGAGGGCCGCGACGACGCCCCCGACGAGGCGTACCGGCGCGGCGAGCTGCGCGCCCTCGCGCGCCTCTCGCCGCGCTTCACCGACCTCGGCGCCATCGCCGAACGCCGGGCGCTGCGCCTGGCGACGATCCAGCCCGACGAGGTGGTGCGGGCGCTGGCCGGCTTCGAGGGTGAGCTGGCGGCCACGGTGCCGGGCGAGGAGGCGCGGCGCCGCACGTTCGTGCCGCTGCTCGAGGCGCGCCGTCAGCTCAGCGACGCCCTGGCCGTCGAGACCGTGCAGCGCGAGCAGCGCCGCCGCTACCCGGCGGCGCGCCCGCAGTTCGCCGGCCGCGACGTGGCCGCCGCGGAGCGCGACCTCACGCGCCTGGTCGCCGACGGCTACCGGGTGTTCGTCGTCTTCCGCCACCCCGGCGAGGCGACGCGCGCCGCCTTCCGGCTGAAGAGCCTGCAGGCGCGCGTGCTGCAGGACGGCGAGTGGCGGCGGCCGGCCGAAGAGGCGGCCGCCGCCGCGGCGGCCGAGGGCGGCGACTTCGACCACGCGTCGGCCCCCGAGCCGGCGGCGGCGCGCCCCGACGAAGTGCTGCCGCCCGGCCTGTACTTCGTCTCGGCGCCCCTGCGCGAAGGCTTTGTCAGCAGCGAGCTCAAGCTCGCCCTCGTGGGCGAGCGCGCCCTGCTGCGCGCGGCCCCCAAGGGGCCGCGCTTCGCCGCCGGCGCTCGCCTGGCCTCGTTCTTCGACCTGCGTCCGGGCGACTACGTGGTCCACGAGGACCACGGGGTCGCCCTGTTCTCGGGCATCGAGACCAAGACCGTCGCCGGGGTGACCCGGGACTACCTGTTCCTGCGCTTCAAGGAAGAGGACAAGCTCTACGTGCCGCACGACCAGATCGCCAAGGTCACGCGCTACATCGGCGCCAGCGGAGCCGCGCCGGCGCTGAACCGGCTGGGCGGCAACGCCTGGCAAGCGATCAAGACGCGGGCGCGGCGCGCCGTGGTCGAGATGGCCGGCGAGCTGCTCAACCTCTACGCGGCGCGTCAGGCCGTCGCCGGCTTCGCCTATCCCGTCGACGGCGAGCTGACGCGCCGCCTCGAGGACGCCTTCCCCTACGAGGAGACCGAGGACCAGGCCGAGGCCATCGACGACGTCAAGAACGACATGGAGGCCCCGCACCCGATGGACCGCCTGGTCTGCGGCGACGTCGGCTACGGCAAGACCGAGGTCGCCCTGCGGGCGGCGTTCAAGGCGGCCGAGGCCGGCAAGCAGACGCTCATGCTGGTGCCCACGACGATCCTCGCCGAGCAGCACTACCTGACCTTCGGCGAGCGGTTCTCGGACTTCCCGGTCACCGTGCAGATGATCTCGCGCTTCCGTACCACGGCCGAGTCCAGGAAGATCCTCAAGGACTTCGCCGAGGGCCGCGTCGACGTGCTGATCGGCACGCACCGGCTGCTGTCGACCGACGTGGTGCCGCGCGATCTGGGGCTGGTCGTGGTCGACGAGGAGCAGCGCTTCGGCGTGCGCCAGAAGGAGGTGCTGCGCAACCTCAAGCTGCAGGTCGACGTGGTCAGCCTGTCGGCGACGCCGATCCCCCGCACCCTGCAGATGAGCCTGACCGGCATCCGCGACATCTCGGTCATCGAGACGCCGCCGCGCGGCCGCCACGAGGTGCGCACCTACATCGGCGAGTACCGCGACGAGCTGGTACGGGTGGCGATCGAGAAGGAGCTGGCCCGCGAGGGCCAGGTCTTCTACCTGCACAACCGGGTCGAGACGATCGACCGCGCGGCCGAGCAGGTGCGCGACCTGGCCCCCGACGCGCGCATCGCCGTCGCCCACGGGCAGATGAACGAGCGCCAGCTCGAGAAGGTCATGCTCGGGTTCCTGGCCGGCGAGGCCGACGTGCTGGTGTCGACCTCGATCATCGAGAGCGGGCTCGACATCCCGACCGCCAACACGCTGATCGTGGAGCGCGCCGACATGCTCGGCCTCGCCCAGCTCTACCAGATCCGCGGGCGCATCGGACGCAGCGACGAGTACGCCTATGCGTACCTCCTCTATCCGAGCGAGGAGTTCCTGACCCACGAGGCGGCCGCCCGCCTGACCACGCTGTCGGACTACACCGAGCTCGGCTCCGGCTTCAAGATCGCCATGCGCGACCTCGAGATCCGCGGCGCCGGCAACCTGCTCGGCGACGAGCAGTCGGGGCAGGTGGCGGCGATCGGCTTCGAGATGTACGCGCAGCTCCTGGACGATGCCGTCCAGGAGCTGCGCGGAGAGGCGGCGCCGCTCGTCGCCCCGGTGCGCGTCGAGGTGCCGGTCAGCGCCTACGTGCCGCCCGAGTACATCGCCTACGAGGCGACAAAGATCGACGTGCACCGGCGCATCGCGGCGGTCGACGACGAGGGCCGGCTGGAGCAGCTCAGGCTCGAGCTGGCCGACCGCTTCGGGCCGGTGCCCGAACCGGTGGAGAACCTGATGGCGCTCCAGCAGGCGAGGCTGCTGGCGGCGCGCCTGGGCGCGGCCGCGGTCGTCGCCCGCGGGGGGCGCCTGCAGGTCGACGGGCTGAGACTGGGCGACGAGGAGGCCGCGCGCTTGCGCGCCGCCCACCCGGGCTTCGTCTACTTCAAGCAGCGGGCTCAGCTCACGGCCCATCCGCAGGCCGGCGACCCGCCCCTGCCCGGGTTCGTCACGCACGTCCTTCGTGCTATCATCCAGATTCGCTCCGCCGTTACGCAAACTCCCGAAAGAGGACATCCATGAAGAGACACGTGCTGGTAGCCGCTGTGGTGGCGATGGGGATCGCTGCCATCGCAGTGGCGGGCTGCGGGAACTCGCTCCCGCAGGGGGCGATCGCCAAGGTCGGGGGTACGGCCATCACGCAGGCTCAGTTCGACCAGTACATGAGCCAGGCCAAGTCGCAGGCGTCGTCCAGCACGCCGTTCCCGTCGCCGGGCACCACGCAGTACAACCAGTACGCCGCCCAGCTCGTCAACTACCTGGTCCAGCAGCAGCTCATCACCAACGAGGCGGGCAAGCTCAAGATCTCGGTGTCCGACAAGGACATCACCGACCGTCTGACCCAGCTCTACCAGGCGTACGGCGGGCAGGCGAAGGTCATGGCCATCCTCAAGAAGCAGGGCATGACACTGGACCAGCTCAAGGACCTGCTCAAGAACCAGATTCTCGGCCAGAAGGTCTACGAGCAGGTCGTCGCCAAGGCCAAGCCCACGGCGCAGCAGATCAGCGACTACTACAACGCCCATAAGTCGCAGTTCAACCAGCCCGAGACGCGCGACGTGCGCCACGTCCTGGTCAAGACCAAGGCCGAGGCCGAGACGGTGCGGGCGCTGCTCGCGGCCAACGACACCGACGCCGAGTGGGCCAAGGTCGCCAAGCAGTATTCGACCGATCCGGGCAGCAAGAAGAACGGCGGCAGCCTGGGCACCGTGAGCCCCGGCCAGATGGTCGCCCCGTTCGACAAGGCCGCCTTCTCGCTCAAGCCCGACACGATCTCGGTGCCCGTCAAGTCGCAGTACGGCTGGCACGTCATCGAGGTCACCAAGGTCAACCCGGCCAAGTCGGGCACGCTGCAGTCGGCGACGGCCCAGATCACCCAGACCCTGACGCAGCAGAACCAGCAGAAGGTGTGGCAGGACTGGCTCGACCAGGCCAAGAAGGACGGGCACATCCTCTACGCGCCCGGCTTCGACCCCGCCAAGCTGACCGCCTCGCCGTCGCCGGCGCCCAGCACGGCGCAGCCGGCCGCGTCGCCGTCCAAGACGAAGTGACCCCGCCGAAGGGCGCGCCGCGCGCGCCTGGAGGGCGATGAGCATCAGGCTCGTGTACATCGGCGCCGTCGCCGAGGTGGCGCCCGCAGCTTCGCTGCGGGCGCTCCCCGCCGACGGCGCCGTCGTCTTGCCGGCCGACACGGCCGACACGCTGGCCGCGCTGGTGCGCGAGCACGCGCCGGCGGCCGAGACGCTCGCGCCGGGTGTCGAGGCGGCGGCGCTGTGCGACCGCGCGGCGGCCGGCCCCGCCCAGCTCACCGTGTGCATCGGCGGTCCCTCGGGGCCGGCCCTGGCGCGGTCGCTCCTCGCGGCCGCCGCCGCGCGCGGCCTGGCCGTCGAGACCGTCCCGGCCGGTGAGGCGTTCGCCGACTGCCTCGTCGCCCAGGAGCTCATCTCGCTGCGCCGCATCACGACGGTCCTGCGCGAGCAGTGCCCATGGGACCGCGAGCAGCGCGCCTCCGACATCGTCTCGTACTCGATCGAGGAGGTCTACGAGCTCGCCGACGCTATCGCCCGCGGGGACGCGGGCGAGGAGCACGGCGAGCTCGGCGACCTCCTCTTCCAGGTCTACTTCCTCAGCCTGCTGCTCGAGGAGGACCAGTCCGGCGACCTGGGCACCGTCGCGGCCCAGATCGAGGCCAAGCTCATCCGCCGCCACGCCCACATCTTCGGCGACGCGGTGGCCGAGACCCCGGGCGACGTGCGCGGCATCTGGGAGGACGTGAAGCGTACGCAGGAGGGCCGCGTGGGTATCTTCCACGAGGTGCCGGCGTCGCTGCCGGCGCTGCTGCTGGCGCGCAAGGTCCAGCAGCGCGCCGCCGCGGTAGGCTTCGACTGGGACGACGCCGAGCAGGCGTTCCCCAAGATCGCCGAGGAGCACGGCGAGCTCGAGGCGGTGCTGCTGGGGCCGCCGGAGGGCGGCGCCGCAGGCGGCGCCTCACCGGCGGCCGAGGCGGCCGACCGCGAGGCGCGGCTGCGCCACGAGGCCGGAGACCTGCTGTTCGCCGTGGTCAACGTGGCCCGCAAGGCCGGCGTCGACCCCGAGCTGGCGCTGCGCGACGCGGCCGCCCGCTTCGTGGCCCGCGTCGAGGGCGCCGAAGCCGCGGCCGCGGTCGAGGGCAGGGACTGGACGTCGCTGACCCTCGACGAGCAGGAGGAGTACTATCGTCGCGCCAAGGACGCCCTGAGCGGGGGCGCAAAGGAGGGAACATGACGGTCATCATCGATGTGGTCGGGCGGCAGATCCTCGACTCCCGCGGCAACCCGACGGTCGAGGTCGAGGTCGAGCTCGAGTCGGGCGCCGTCGGCCGGGCCGCGGTGCCGTCGGGCGCCTCGACCGGCGAGCACGAGGCGGTCGAGCTGCGCGACGGCGGCGGGGCCTACGGCGGCAAGTCGGTCCAGAAGGCGGTCGACAACGTCAACGGCGAGATCGCCGAGGAGCTCCTCGGGCTCGAAGCGACCGACCAGCGCATCGTCGACCAGGCGATGATCGCCCTCGACGGCACGCCCAACAAGTCGCGCCTCGGCGCCAACGCCATCCTCGGGGCGTCGCTGGCCACCGCCTATGCCGCCGCCGCCGCGCTCGAGCTGCCCCTCTATCAGTACATCGGCGGCGTCAACGCGCACGTCCTGCCGGTCCCGATGATGAACATCATGAACGGCGGCAAGCACGCGGACAACAACGTCGACCTGCAGGAGTTCATGGCCATGCCGGTGGGGGCCGAGAGCTTCGCCGACGCGCTGCGCATCGGGGCCGAGGTCTTCCACAGCCTCGCGGCCGTGCTCAAGGGCCGCGGCCTGTCGACCGCGGTCGGAGACGAAGGCGGGTTCGCGCCCAACCTGGGCTCCAACGAGGAGGCGATCCAGGCCATCGTCGAGGCCATCGGCAAGGCCGGGTACGAGCCGGGCAAGGACGTGTTCATCGCCCTCGACCCGGCCGCGAGCAGCTTCTACAAGGACGGCGCATACGTGCTCGAGGGCGAGGGGCGCAGCCTCGACGCGGCCGGGATGGTCGCCTTCTACCGCGACCTGGTCGAGAAGTACCCGATCATCTCGATCGAGGACGGCATGGCCGAGGACGACTGGGACGGCTTCAAGCTCCTCACCGACGCCGTCGGCGACCGGGTGCAGATCGTCGGCGACGACATCTTCGTGACCAACACCGAGCGCATCGCCCGCGGCATCAGGCTGGGCTGCGCCAACTCGGTGCTGATCAAGCTCAACCAGATCGGCACCCTGAGCGAGACGCTCGACGCGATCGAGTCGGCCAAGAGGGCCGGCTGGACGGCCGTGGTCTCGCACCGCTCGGGGGAGACCGAGGACACGACGATCGCCGACGTCGCCGTGGCGACCAACGCCGGCCAGATCAAGACCGGGGCGCCGTCGCGCACCGACCGGGTGGCCAAGTACAACCAGCTCCTGCGCATCGAGGAGATGCTGGCCGAGGCGGCGGAATACCCGGGCGTGGGAGCGTTCACTAATTTACACTACACTTGACGTGACAATCCCCGCGACGCGGGCGACCAAGGTGATGAAGGAGCGCGATGTTCTGTCCTGAGTGCGGCAACGACGCCGGCGAGGCCAAGTTCTGTCCCGAGTGCGGGACCCAGCTCGACCAGGTGCGCGCGGCGGTCAAGGGCCCGCGCACCACGGGTGCGCAGACCCGCAAGGCCGCAGCCGCGGACGCGGCGCCCGTCGTCGTCCAGGCGCCCGCGCAGCAGGCACAGGGCGGCATGAAGCCGCTGTACCTGTGGCTGGGGGTGCTCGGTGTGGCGATCGTGGCCGCGATCCTGGTCGTGGTGTTCACCTCCGACAAGTCGTCGTCCTCGTCGTCGGTGGGCGGTACCGTCGACCTGAGCGGCACCTACGCGGCGCTCGTCACCCGGGCCAACGGGATGTACGACACGGGCCAGCAGTACCTGCAGAGCGGCGACATGGCGAAGGCCACCCAGTACTACGCGAAGGTCGCCCAGGTCTACCAGGCGGCGTGGCAGAAGCAGGCGACCGATCCGGCCGTCGGCGCCGACTTCGCGACCTCGCTGTTCTACGCCGGCGACACACAGGGGGCGCTCGCCATCGTCGACCAGGCGCTGAAGCTCAAGCCTACCGATGACGTGCTGCAGAAGGCGCTGATGAACAAGGGCAACTTCCTGGCCATGGCCGGTCGGGTGGCGATCAGCAAGGGCAACGAGGCGGCCGGGCAGAAGCTCCTGGCGCAGGCGAAGGTGTCGTACGAGGCCTCGATCAAGGTCGCCCCCGGAACGGTCACGGCCAAGCAGGCCCAGAGCGAGATCACGACGCTCTCGCAGGTCACTCCCGCGGCGGCGGTCAGCACGACCCCGTAGCAGGGAACCTGCCGGTCGCGAACGAATCCCTCACCATGGCACGCTCGACGAGTCCAGCTCTCTCGCGAACGGCGCCCGCTCGCCTGCACCCCGGGCGGCTGGCGCTGCTCGCGCTGCTGCTCGTCGGGGCTGCCTTCTACGTCTCGCCGCTGCGCGCCTTCTTCGCGCAACAGGACCGGTACCGGCAGGAGGCCGCGGAGCTGGCCCAGGCGAAAGCGCAGAACGCCGCCCTTCAGGGTCAGCTCGCGAAGCTCAAGACCGGCTCCTTCATCGAGCAGCAGGCGCGCGAGCAGTTCCAGCTCGTGCCGCCCGGCATGCAGGTCTTCGTCGTCAAGGGCTTGCCCTCCGAGCCGGCGGCGAGCCCGGAGTCGACCGCCGCGCCCACGCCCGGCCCGCCGTCGCTGGCGGCTCGGCTGAGCGACCTGTGGAAGACCCTGCGCGAGTGACGCCGGCGGCGCGGGCGGCGCGCGACCGCCGCCTCGTGACCGCGCAGCTCGGTCGCGCGCCGCATCCCTGGCGCCGCGTGGTCGCCCGCTGCCCGTGGGGCTCGCCGGCGGTGGTCGAGAACCTCCCGTACGATGCCGCCGGCCGGCCGTTCCCGACCCTGTTCTGGGCGACCTGCCCGGCGCTGGTGGCGGCCGTGTCGGCCGTCGAGAGCGGCGGCGGCGTGCGCCGCTTCGCGGCCCTCGCCGCCGCCGATCCGGCCTTGGGCGCCTCGCTGCGCTCGGCGACTGCCTACGAGCGCCGGCGCCGCCGCGTACTGGCCGCGCGCACCGGTCACCCCATGAAGGACGACGGCGCCTCGCTCGCCACCGGGATCGGCGGCGTCGCCGACCCGGCGGCGATCAAGTGCCTGCACGCACACGCCGCCCACGCGCTCGCTCGCCCCGGCTACGAGCTCGGCGCCGCCGTCCTGGCGGCCGCCGGCCCGCTCTGGCCGGCGGCCGCCTGCTGCACGCCCGCCTGACTCGCGCTCCGCCGCCGCAGATATACTGTCCGCGGACGGCGGCGCCGGAGTGGCGGAACGGTAGACGCCGGCGACTTAAAATCGCCCGAGCCACGTTGCTCGTGTGGGTTCGAGTCCCACCTCCGGCACCAGCGTCCGCGCCGCAGGTGTTGTGCGCCGCCGGCGCGGCGGGCGCCGCGCCGGCGGCGCACGACGGCACAGCCGCCAACGGGAGTCACATGGGAACCATCGTCGCGCTCGTGATCGTCGCCGTCGCCGCCGGCCTGCTGGGCAGCATGCTCGGCGTGGGCGGCGGCGTCATCCTCGTGCCGGTGATGAGCCTGTTCCTGGGGGTCCCGCTCAAGACCGCCATCGCCACGAGCCTCGTGTGCGTGGTCGTGACCTCGTCGGCGTCGCAGGTCCAGTACGTTGGCAAGGGGCTGACCAACATCCGGCTCGGCATGACCCTCGAGATCGGCACCACCCTCGGCGCCCTGGTCGGCGGCCTGACGGCCGTCTACATCAGCACCTCAATCCTGTACGGCGTCTTCGCCGGCATCCTGGTCTACGTGATCGTCAGCATGGAGCGGCGGCCCACCCGAAGCGTCGCCGCCGACGTCGCGGTCGAAGGACGGCCGGCGACCTTCGTCGACCCCGAGACGGGCGAGATGCGCCGCTACGGGGTGCGCCGCTACTCGATCGGGCTGCCGGCGAGCTTCGTGGCCGGCGACCTGTCGGCGCTGCTCGGGGTCGGAGGCGGCATCGTCAAGGTGCCGATCATGAACCTCGTCATGAAGGTGCCCCTGCGGGTCTCCATCGCGACCAGCAACCTGATGATCGGCGTCACGGCGGCGACCGGAGCGATCGTGTACTACGGCCACCATCTCGTCTCGCCGCACTACACGGTGCCGGCGGCGTTGGCCGTGCTGGTCGGCGCCCAGGCCGGCCCGCGCGTCGCCGGCCGCCTGCCCGTCTTGGTCCTGCGCCGGCTGTTCCAGCTGCTGCTCGTGGTGTTCGCCGTGCAGATGGCCCTGAAGGTGGTGGCCTGAGATGGCGCGCCGCCGCGCCGAACCGATCGACCGGGTGGTGCAGGCGACCCTGGTGGCGGGTGTCGTGACCTCGACGGCGCTGCTCGTCGCCGGGCTGGTGCTGACCGCTCTCGGCCACGGCGGCGTGCCCGACGTGACCCTGAGCGTCAGCGAGGCCGTGAGGGGGCTGGCTCACGGTGAGCCCGACGCCTACTACTCGCTGGGCCTGCTGGTGATGATCCTCACGCCGTTCGTGCGCGTGATCGGGTCCGTGATCGCGTTCGCCGTCGAGCGCGACTGGCGCTACGTGGCGGTGACCGCGACGGTGCTGGCGATCATGCTCGTCACCATCGTCGTGAGCGCCTAGCGAGCGGTATGCTCAGGTCGTCGAGCTGAGAAGGGCGGGCACGAGATGACGGTCACACGGGTCCAGGAGGGGTACGGCATCGTCGGGCGCGGCGACGAGCTCGCGCTGGCGCTCGCCGTGCTGGCTGCGGGGCGCAACCTGCTGCTCGAGGGTCCGGTCGGCGTGGGCAAGACCACGGTGGCCCTGGCCGTCTGCGGCCATCTCGGCCGCGAGACCGTACGTGTGGACGGCGACGACCGCTACTCCGAGAGCAAGCTGACCGGCTGGTTCGACCCGCCGCTCGTGCTGCAGCGCGGCTACTCCGAGGAGAGCTTCTTCGCCGGGCCGCTCGTGCGCGCCATGCGCGAGGGCGCCGTGCTGTTCATCAACGAGCTCAACCGCATGCCGGAGGCGGTGCAGAACGTGCTGCTGCCGGCCCTCGATGAGCGCCTGTTGCTGGTGCCGCGCATCGGCGAGGTGCGAGCCACCGACGGGTTCCAGGTCGTGGCCACCATGAACCCGGTCGAGTACATCGCCACCGGCCACCTGTCCGAGGCGCTGCGCGACCGCTTCGAGCGCGTGGGCCTCGACTACCAGAGCGCCGAGGAGGAGACGGAGATCGTCGCCCGCGCGACCGCCTGCGCCGATGCCGCGCTGGTGCGCGAGGCCGTGGCGGTCGCGCGGGCGACGCGCGACGACCCGCGCTTCCGCAAGGGGGCGTCGGTGAGGGCGGCGATCGCAATCGTGGCGATCGCCGCCCATCTCGACGGTCCCGACGCGCTGCGCCGTGCCGCCGAGGTGGCGCTGCCCACCCGGGTCGAGCTCCACGACGAGGCCGACGCCGACCTGGCCGCCGTCCTCGACGAGATCGTCCCACTCCCAAAAGTGGAGTGAGGGGCGGCGGGGACGAGGTCCCCGCCGCCCCTCAGTCCCCGCACGCGCCGACCGCGATCGTCGCCCTCGCGACGCCTGAGGCCAGCGGGGGCGAGCCCGCGCCCACCCTCCACGACCGGCTCGCCGAGCGCCTGCACGTCGAACCCGGCGCGCTCAGCGGCTGGCTGGTGGCGTCGAGCCTGTCTCGCACCGGCTTCGACGCCGGCAACCGCGAGCTGCGCGAGTACGCGCGCAAGCTCGCCGCCGACGCGGTGCTGCGCCGCGCCGCGCAGCTCGTCGGCCCGATCCGGCGCGCCACGCGGCCCGTGGTCGCGGTCATGGACGAGCCGTACCGCGGCGAGCTCGACGTCGACGAGACACTCGAGAACCTGACCGGCAAGCCGCACCCCGAGCGTGACGACTGGGTCGTCGAGCTGCGCGAGGACCGCGCGCAGCAGGTCGTGCTGATGCTCGACACGTCGCTGTCGATGGCCGGCGAGAACTTGGCGATCGCCGCCGTGGCGGCGGCCGTGCTGGCGCTGAAGATGCGCGGCGAGGACCTGTCGGTGGTGTGCTTCGAGAGCACGGCCGCCGCCCTCAGCCACCTGGAGGAGCCCGGCGCGCCCGAGGCCGTCGTCGAGAAGATCCTGGGTCAACCGGCACGCGGCTACACCAACATCGAGGACGCCCTGCGGGTGGGCAGCCGCGAGGTCGCCCGGGGCCGGAACCCTCGCCGCGCCGGCCTGCTGATCACCGACGGCGTGTGGACGGCCGGCGGCGACCCGACGTACCTCGCGGCGGAGTTCCCGCGCCTGTTCGTGCTGCTCACCGAGGACTACAAGATGGACGAGGAGCTCTGCCGCCGGCTGGCGGCGATAGGCCGCGGCGACGTGTTCCGGGTGAAGCACCACTCGCAGTTGCCGGCGCGGATGCTGGAGATCGCCAACCGGGTGTTGCGGTAGGGAGGGAGGGCCGAGGGGCGGCGGGGCGGGCGGGCGCGAGCCCGCCCGCCCCGCCGCCCCTCCGTCCAGTACGACCGTTTTCGTTCTCTTACTATCGCGCCTTCGCGGGGAATGCTACATTGAGTGAGATCACGCGCGCCGAACCAGGCGCGCAGGGGGGACTGTCCTAGCCAACAGGAGGCATTTCATGGGCGGGATCATCGCAGGCGTCATCATCCTGGTCGTCGTCATCTTCGCGATCGCGACGGTCCTCTCGGGGATCCGCATCGTGCGGCCTACGCACCGCGGCCTGGTCGAGCGCCTGGGCAAGTACGCCCGCTACGCCGAGCCCGGCTTCCACATCATCATCCCGTACATGGAACGGATGTATCAGGTCGACATCCGCGAGGTGCTGGTCGAGGCGCAACCGCAGACCATCATCACCAACGACAACCTGAACGCCAAGGTCGACGCCCAGGTCTACCTCAAGGTCAAGTCCGACGAGGAGAACGTCAAGGCGTCGCAGTACAACGTCACCAACTACGAGCTGCAGATCGTCAACCTGGCGCGCACCACGCTGCGCAACATCATCGGCACCATGACCCTGAAGTCGGCGAACAGCGAGCGCGGCAAGATCAACGAGGAGCTGCGCAGCACCCTCAAGATCGAGACCGCGAGCTGGGGCATCGAAATCCTGCGCACCGAGCTGAAGGAGATCGACCCGCCGCCGGACGTGCAGGAGACGATGAACAAGGTCGTGAAGGCCGAGAACGAGAAGATCGCCGCTGTGGACTTCGCCACGGCGACCGAGACACAGGCCGACGGCCAGCGCCGCGCCGAGATCAAGAAGGCCGAGGGCATCAAGCAGGCCAAGATCCTCGAGGCCGAGGGCGAGGCGCAGGCGATCCAGCTCGTCAACGAGGCGGCCGACAAGTTCTTCGTGGGCAACGCCCAGATGCTGCGCAAGCTCGAGGCCGTCGAGCGCGCGCTCTACCAGAACGCGAAGGTGGTCGTGCCGTCCGACACCCAGCTGGTCAACGTGATCGGCGACCTGGGCGGCCTGGTGCCGCTCAAGGCCGACGGCAAGGGCGCCGGCTGAGACACCGACTGCTCGAAGGGGCGGCGGCGGCGCGTGAGCGCCGCCGCCGCCCCTTTCACGTGCGGCGGGGCGCTGCACACCCCGCCGCGCCTTCGTTGCGCGCCGACAAGTTTGACCGCACGCTCGCTTGCGGTATAGGTTGAAAACCGTTTTCAACTGGGGGTAGCGTGACGCTAGCGACCACTGAGACCACCGCGCTGCGCGGCATCCGTCTGACCAGAGCCCGCGCGGCTATCCTCAGCGCGCTGGCCGAGGGCGGGCGGTCCTTCACGGCGCGCGAGCTCTACGACGAGCTGCGTCCCGCCACGCCCGTGGGACTGGTCACCGTCTACCGCGCGCTGGCGCTGTTCGAAGAGCGCGGCCTCGTGCGGGCCGCCGGCCGGCGCGGGGGAGAGGCCCTGTACTCGGCCTGCGAGCTCGGCGAGCACCATCACCATCTGGTCTGCGAGCGCTGCGGGGCAGTCGAGGAGAGCACCGTCTGCCACTGTGACACGCTCGAGCGCGAGCTCGTCGACGCGCACGGGTTCGTCCTGTCGTCGTCGGTCGCCAACTACTACGGGTTGTGCGCGGCCTGCGCGACGGCGGCTGCGGCCGCGCGCGACGAGGGGGTGTAGATGTCCCACATCCACATCCCCGACGGCGTCCTGCCGCTCTGGCTGATCGGCCTGGGCTGGGCCGTAGCGATCGCGATGCTGGCGGCGTCGTTCGCCGCGCTGCGCCGCGCCCCGCGCGAGCGCGTCGTGCCGCGCCTGGGCGTGGTAGCGGCCTTGGTGATCGCCGCCATGTCGACCGAGATCGTGCCCATCGCCTACCACGTCAACCTGACCGTGCTCGCCGGCATCCTGCTGGGGCCCGCCGCCGGCCCGCTGCTGGCCTTCGTCGTCAACGTCGTCCTCGCCCTGTTCGGCCACGGCGGCGTCACGGTGATCGGCCTGAACACGGTGATCATCGGCACCGAGTGCGTGCTCGGCTGGGCGTTGTTCCGCCTGCTGGGGCGCGCGTGGCCGCGGCGCGTCGGCCTGGCGGCCGGCGTGGCGACCGTGCTCACCCTGTTCGTCTCGACGACCATGCTGATCGGCGTCGTGGCGCTGTCGGGGACCAACCCGGCGACGGCCCGCGACACTGGCGCGCTCGACCCCGGCACGCTCTCGCTCTCGAACCCGTTCGGCGGGGGACTCGTGGCCAACCGCATCGTCACTCCCGAGCAGGAGCTGCAGCGCCAGGCCCCCCACCTGGCGCTGTGGAAGTTCGCTGTGGCGGTCTATGGGCTGGGGTCGATCGGCTGGGCGATCGAGGGCACGCTGACCGGGTTCATGGTCGCCTTCGTGGTCCGGGTGCGGCCCGCGCTCCTGGTGCGCGCGAAAGGGGTGGCGCGATGGACGTAGCCACCGTCGACCTGTGGGCGACGGCCGGCCGCAGCCCGCTGCACCGGGCGTCGCCTCTCGCCAAGGTGCTCGCCGCCGGCCTCTGCCTGGCGGCGGTCATCGTGGTGCAGAACGTGCTCGTCGTGCTGACGATCTACCTGGTGGCGCTGGCGGCGGCGCGGCGCAGCGGCTTGCCGCTGCGCGCCTACGCCGCCGCCACCCTGTACCCGGGCATCTTCGCCGTGCTCTACGCGATCGCCGCCTACAACGGCAGCCTGATCGGCCCGCTCACGATCGTCGCCAAGGCGATCACGGCGGCGTCGGTCGTCGTGCTCGTGATCGCGACGACGCCGTACCCGCGCCTGTTCGCGGTGGCGCGGCTGGTGCTGCCGGCGCTGATCGTGGACGTGCTGTACATGACCTATCGCTCGGTGTTCATCGTGCTCGGTATCCTCGGCCGGGCGATGACCGCCATGCGGCTGCGCGGCGGCCTGCTGGGACGCAACACCGGGCAGCGGCTGCGCAACTTCGCGACGGCGCTCGGCGTGGGCGCCATCCGCTCGCTCGAGGTCGGCGAGCACACCTACGCCGTCATGCGCGTGCGGGGCTACTCGGGCCGGATCTCCGCCGAAAGCGCCGGCTCGTTGGCCTGGCGCGACGCCCCGCTGCTGGCGGCGGCCGCGGCGCTGTGCGCGCTCGCCGTCTGGTCGCGCTACGACTGGCGGACCGTCAACCCCTACAGCTGGCTGCCCGCCGCGGCCGCCGCCCTCGTGCTGCTCGCCGCCGTCGCCGTTCCCGTCACGCCGGTCGTCGGGAGGGCGCGGTGATCGAGCGCCATACCCAGGACCAGATCGACCGCGCCGTCGCCCACATCAGCTGTATCAAGCACGCCTACCAGGACGGCTCGCGCGTGGAGCTGTGCGGCCTCGACTTCGTCGTCGAGCGCGGGCGGCGCGTGGCCCTGCTGGGCCCCAACGGCAGCGGCAAGACGACGCTCCTCTTCCATCTGCTCGGGCTGCTCGAGCCGTACGAGGGGTCGGTCCGCGTCATGGGCGTCGACCCGGGCAAGGACTACGACAAGGTGCGCCGCGACATCGGCGTCGTGCTGCAGGACGTCGACGAGCAGCTCCTGGCGCCCACCGTGTGGGACGACGTGTCGTTCTCGCCCCGCCAGTACGGCATGCCCCGCGACGAGGTCGAGCGTCGCACGGCCCGGGCGCTCGAGCTGCTCGAGATCCCTCACCTGCGGGACAAGGTGCCGCACTACCTGAGCGGCGGCGAGAAGCGCAAGGTCGCGATTGCCGGAGCGCTGGTCATGGAGCCGGCGCTGCTGATCCTGGACGAGCCCTTCGAGGGCCTCGACGCGCGCTCGCGGCGCCATCTGACGGCATTGCTCAACCGCGAGGTGCGCGAGCGCGGCATGACGCTGATCGCGACCACGCACGACGTGAACCTCGTGCCCGAGATGGCCGACGAGGTCTACGTGCTGGCGCACGGCGGCGAGATCGTCATGCACGGCTCGCCGCTCGAGGTGTTCCTGCGCTCCGACGAGCTGCGCCGGGCCGACATCGAGCCGCCGATCCTCGCGGAGCTGTTCGCGAGGCTCGGCGAACGCCTGGGCCGCGAACTGGCGGTGCCGGCGACGGTGGAGGAGGCAGCGGCGCAGCTGGCGGCGCTCGACGACGGCTCGGACGGCGGCTCCGCCTAGGCCGACACCTGGTCAGGTGCGGGCGGCGCCCCGCGGGCAGACGGCGATACAGATGCCGCAGACCTCGCCCACGTCGCCGAACTCCTCGAGCTGGTGCTCGCAGGCCTTCTCGCGGTAGAGCTCGTCGCGCGTCATGCCGGCGCTCCACGTCACGTCGCGGCCTGCGCTGGCCGGGCAGGCGTCGACGCAGCGCCGGCAAGCGCCGCACCGCCCCTCGACGACCGGCTCGTCGGCCGGCAGCTCGAGGTCGGTGAACACGGTCGCTAACCGGATCCTGGGCCCGAACGCCGGGGTGACGAGCAGCGCCGTCTTGCCGATCCAGCCGAGGCCCGCCTGGGTGGCGGCCGTCTTGTGCGGGAAGATGCCGGCTTCGCCCCAGTCGGCGATGGGTTCGACGCGGTCGACGACCAGGGCGGGTACGGCCGCCGCGGCGTGGCCGCCGGCCCGCAGGCCGGCGGCCAGCCTCGCGGCGGCCTCGTTCAGCGCCAGGTTCACGCGCATGTACTCGGCGAAGTAGGCGGGCGTCGGGCCGTTCTCGACTCCGGCCAGCGCCTCTGGACGCAGCCGCATGCCGAGCGACACGGCGGTCGGCAGGTCGGGAGCCAGCGGACCCCACTCCGGCGCGACGCGGGCCGCGCCCCACAGGTCGCAGCCGGCGTCGCGCAGCAGGCGGTCGATCGCCCCGGCGTCGATGATGGGGCCGGCGGCGTCGTTCAGCGCACCGGTCATTCCGGTCTCTTCCTCGGTCACGTCGTCCTCCCCGCTGGGAAAAGCATCATCCAGAGTGTAGTCGCACGCCACGTTGTCGACAAAAGGGCCTCCGCGCGTGGCCGGCGACGCTCCAGATCGCTGAAATCCGCCGCGCCGGGTTTGGCCCCAGCCTGACTCAGGACAAAATTAGGACAGAAACTATCTTGAACGGAAGGAGGTGAGATCAGATGCGTGGGAAGTCCCAGAAGACCCAGGGTACGCTCAACTTCCGGCTGGCGGTAAGAAACCCCCACCGATGACAGACGATGGATGACTTGGATGCCGTGCGAAACGGCAGGTCGAGCAAGGGGCGGTCCCACGAGGTGGGACCGCCCCTTTCCACGTCTGCAGGCTGAAGCCGGCGCGGCGCCGGCGACGGGGGCGACTCAGGCCGGCGGCCGGAAGCGCCGTAGGCGCAGGCTGTTGCTGACCACGGTCACGCTCGAGAGGCCCATCGCCGCGGCCGCGAAGATCGGGTTCAGCAGCACGCCGAACGCGGGGTAGAAGACGCCGGCCGCGAGGGGGATCAGGGCCACGTTGTAGGCGAAGGCCCAGAACAGGTTCTGGCGGATGGTGGTCATCGTGCGCCGCGACAGGGCGACGGCGGTGACCACGCCGCCCAGATCGCCCGAGATGAGCGTCACGTCGCTCGCCTCGAGGGCGACGTCGCTGCCGGTCCCGATCGCCACCCCGATGTCGGCCTGCGCCAGGGCGGGGGCGTCGTTGATGCCGTCACCGACCATCGCTACGCGCTGCTCGCCGGCCTGCAGCCGCTTGATCTCGGCAACCTTGCCGTCGGGCAGGACTTCGGCGACGACCCGGTCGACGCCGACCTCGCGGCCGATCACGTCGGCGGCGCGGCGGTCGTCGCCGGTCAGCATGACGACCTCGAGGCCGAGCCCGCGCAGCCGCCGGATCGCGTCGCTCGAGCCGGGCTTGACGCGGTCGGCGACGGCGATCAGGCCGGCGAGCTCGCCGTCGACGGCCACGTGGACGGCCGTCTTGCCCTCGGCGGCGAGCGCGCCGGCTGTCGCGCCGTCGCCGTTGCTCGAGGCGTCACGCAGCAGCCCCTCGGCCGCCATCTGCCGCTCGTTGCCGACGATCACCGTGTGGCCGCCGACCTCGGCCCGCACGCCGTGCCCGGCCGTGGCGGCGAAGGCCCGCGCCTCGGGCAGCTCGAGTCCGCGCTCGGTCGCCTCGCGCACGATCGCCTCGCCCAGCGGGTGCTCCGACCCGACCTCGGCGGCGGCCACCAGGGCCAGCAGTTCGGCCTCGCCCAGGCGTCCGTCGCCGGGGCGGCCGAGCGTGACCACGTCGGTCACGCTCGGCCGCCCTTCCGTGATCGTGCCCGTCTTGTCGAGGACGACGGCGCGCACCTTCTCGGCCGTCTCGAGCGACTCGCCGTCGCGGATCAGCACGCCGTTCTCGGCGCCCTTGCCGGTGCCGACCATGACCGCGGTGGGCGTGGCCAACCCCAACGCGCACGGGCAGGCGATGACCAGCACGGCGATCGCGTTGAGGATCGCGTAGTTCAGCGACGGGCTGGGACCGAACGCCAGCCAGACGAGGAAGGTCACGAGCGCGATGCCCATCACCGTCGGCACGAACCAGCCGGCGATCACGTCGGCCAGCCGGGCGATCGGCGGCTTGGAGCCCTGCGCCTCCTCGACGAGCTTCACGATCTGCGCCAGCGCCGTCTCGGCGCCCACCCGGGTGGCGCTGAACGTGAACGAGCCGGTGCTGTTGACGGTGCCGCCGATGACCTCGTCGCCGGCCTCCTTGTCGACCGGCATCGGCTCGCCGGTCAGCATCGATTCGTCGAGGGCCGAGGCGCCGGTCGTGAGCACGCCGTCGACCGGCACACGCTCGCCGGGGCGCACGCGCACGAGGTCGCCGACCAGCACGTCGCCGACCGGCAGGTCGGTTTCGATGCCGTCGCGGATCACCCTCGCGGTGCGCGGCTGCAGGCCGATCAGGCGGCGGATGGCCTCGCCGGTCTGGCCCTTGGCCCGCGCCTCGAGCATGCGGCCGAGTAGGATGAGGGTGATGATCAGCGCGGCCGAGTCGAAGTACATCGGCTCGCCCAGCCCGTGCGCCGTGAAGAAGCCGGGGAAGAGGACGCCGAGCGCGCTGTAGAAGTAGGCGGCCGACGAGCCCATGGCGATCAGGGTGTTCATCGTCGTGTGCCCGTGGCGCCCCGCCTGCCAGGCGCCGCGGTAGAACTGGGCGCCCACCCAGAACTGCACCGGCGTCGCCAGGGCCCACAGCACCCAGCCGTTGCTGAGCCACGACGGCACCCAGCCGAGGGCGCCGCCCATGCTGCCGATGAGGATGATGGCCGACAGGACGGCGCCGACGAGCACCTTGCGGCGGAGCCGCAAGTACTCACGGCGCCGTCCCTCGGCCTGCTGCTCGGCAGCCTCGGCGGCGCCCTTCTCGGCGTCGGGCAGGGCGGCGATGTCGTACCCGGCGTCGCGCACGGCCTGCTCGAGGTCGCCGCGCGTCGCCACGCCGGGCTCGTACTCGACGGTCGCCCTCTCGGTGGCGAGGTTCACCGACACGCCCATCACACCGGGGACCTTGCGCAGCGCCTTCTCGTTGCGCACGGCGCAGGCGGCGCAGGTCATGCCCGAGATAGGGATCTCGGCGGTGGCTGCTGTCGGTGTGGCGGTGTCGGTCATGCGGTGTACAATCCCGTGGGTTCGAGGACGAGCCTGCGCGGAAGCGCAGTCCATCCGCTTCCTTTCAGCTTATTCCCCCATCGGGGGGCTAGCATCAAGTATACCCCCAGGGGTTTCCTCCGCCGCGGCCGCCGGTGCCGGCCGCGGGCGCGCGACGCACGAAGGAGCCAGGCGATGGCGGCGATCTGGGACGCACGGCACGAGACGATGGGCCGCGACGAGCTCGAGGCGGTCCAGTTGGAGCGCCTCGAGGCGGTCGTCGCCAGGGTCTACGAGGCCGTGCCGTTCTATCGCCAGGCAATGGACGAGCGCGGGGTGCTCCCCGGCGACGTCACGTCGCTGGCCGACCTCGCGTCGCTGCCCTTCACCACCAAGGACGACTTCCGCACCACCTACCCGTTCGGCCTGTTCGCCGTGCCGCTCGACGACGTCGTCGAGATCCACTCGTCGTCGGGCACGACCGGCAAGCCCGTCGTCGGTGGCTACACGCGCGACGACCTCGACACGTGGGCGGAGCTCATCGCGCGGCTGGTCACGGCGGCCGGGGTCGTGCGCGGCGACGTGGCCCACGTCGCCTTCGGCTACGGCATGTTCACCGGCGGCTTCGGCCTGCACTACGGACTGCAGCGCGTGGGCGCCGCCGTCGTGCCCCACTCGGCCGGCAACACACAGCGCCAGATCCAGTTCATGGAGGACTTCGGCGCCACCGTGCTGATCTGCACGCCGTCGTACGCGCTCCACCTCGGCGAGGTCGTGGAGAAGGCCGGTGTGCGGGACCGCCTCAAGCTGCGCGTGGGGCTGTTCGGGGCCGAGGCCTGCAGCGACGCCCTGCGCCGCCAGATCGAGGAGCGCTGGCGGATCAGCGCGACCGACAACTACGGCCTGACCGAGGTCATGGGGCCGGGCGTCGCCGGGGAGTGCGAGTGCAAGCAGGGCATGCATATCAACGAGGACCACTTCCTGGTCGAGGTGCTCGACCCGGCGACGGGCGCGCCGGTGTCCGAGGGCGAGGTCGGCGAGCTCGTGATCACGAGCCTCACGCGCCAGGCGTCGCCGGTGCTGCGCTACCGCACGCGCGACCTGTCGCGCGTCACCTACGAGCCCTGCGCCTGCGGCCGCACCACGGCACGCATGCACAAGGTCGTGGGCCGCACCGACGACATGTTCATCATCAGCGGCGTCAACGTGTTCCCGTCGACGATCGAGTCGGTGCTCTACCGGATCGAGGGGCTCGAGCCACACTACGAGATCGTGCTCGAGCGCAAGGGCGCGCTCGACGGGTTCACGGTGCGGGTCGAGGTCACCGAGGCGATCTTCAACGGCTGGATGGACGACCTGGTGGCCTTCGAGAAGCGGGTCGCCGAGGAGCTGCGCTCGGCGCTGCTCGTGCGCCCGCGGGTGCAGCTCGTCGAGCCGGGCACGCTGGCGCGCTCCGAGGGCAAGGCGCGGCGCGTGATCGACGAGCGCCCGAAGGACTGAGCGGTCGGCTCCGGAACGGCGAGGGGCGGGGCCCTGTGGGCCCCGCCCCTGCTTGGAGCATCCTCTCCCCGCGAGTGGTCTCCACCACTTGTATCGGGGCCGGCCGTGCGGCTTGAGATAGGACAGCTGTCTATCGAGAGGCGGAGAAGGGCGGGTGAGGCCGAAGGCGAGCGCCGGGCCGTCGGGGCCGATCAGCGATCCGCAGGCGTGCCGGAGGCACGCTTGCGCACGCCGGCGAGCGGCAGGAACAGCGGCGATACCCGGGCCCGCGCCGGCTGCGGGTACAGCGAGAGGAGCTCGAGCAGCGTGTGGAGCTCCCCGGGAGGGATCGGCTCGGTGGGCGCCGCCGCGACGCCCTCGACCGCGGCGTCGGGCCCGACCAGCACCTGCGTCGCGGCGGCGCCCAGTCGCTCGAGCCCGCCCAGGCCGTAGGCCGGCACCCAGATCGTCAGGGCGCCGCGCCGCCCGGCCAGCGCCTCGACCACCGGCCCGGCGTCGAACGGCACGCCGCCCGGCATATGCACGATCAGGTCGATCGGCGCCGACCGGGGCGCACGGGCGATCGCCCGGCCGAGCTCGTCGCCCAGCGGGCAGGTGACGTAGCGCAGCACCGGCAGGCCGAGGACGGCGATCTGATCCTGGCGGTGGACCAAGGCCAGCGGGAGCGAACCGCGGCGGCGGCCGAAGGCGCGGAGCGCCCGCCGCCGCCGCCCATCGACCGCCAGCCACTGGATCACCGGCGAGGCGGCGACCGCCACGCCGATCAGGGCAAGCAGGGTGAGCGGGGACATCGCGCCTAGGCGGTGACGCGCAGCAGCTCGAGATAGCTGGTGGAGCCGTCGAGCACCTTGCGCACGCCGTCGTCGCGGATCGAGGCGACGCCGCGCGCCCGGGCCTGCTCGCGCAGCTGGCCCGTGCTGGCGCCGCCGGCGATCATCTCGCGCATCTCGTCGTCGATCGTCAGCACCTCGTAGAGGCCCAGACGGCCGAGGTAGCCCGTGCCGAAGCACTTGGGACAGCCGACGGGCGAGCAGGCCTCGACCTTCTCGGCCGGCGCCGGACCCAGGCCGAGCTCCTCCCACTTCGCCGCGGTGAGGGTCTCCATCTTGCGGCAGTGCCGGCACAGCTTGCGCACGAGCCGCTGCGCGACGATGCAGCGGTAGGCCGCCGCCACCAGGTACGGCGGCAGCCCCATCTCGATCAGGCGGCTGATCGCCGACGCGGCGTCGCCGGTGTGCAGCGTCGTGAACACGAGGTGACCGGTGATGGCGGCGTCGGCGGCCATCTTCGCCGTCTCGAGGTCGCGCACCTCGCCGACCATGATCACGTCGGGGTCGGCCCGCACGAGCGCCCGCAGGGCCTGTGCGAAGGTCAGGCCGATGATCGGCTTGACCTCGGTCTGCACGATGCCATGCAGCTTGCGCTCGATCGGGTCCTCCACGGTGTAGATCTTGCGCTCCTTGGACTTGATCAGCTCGAGCGTGGTGTAGAGCGTCGTCGACTTGCCGCTGCCCGTCGGGCCGCAGATCACGATGCCTCCCTCGGGCCGCTTGATCGCCCCCTCGAAGCGCTGGAGGCTCGCTCCGGTCAGGCCGAGCGAGGCCAGCGTCGGCGGCAGGGGGGAGACCTCGAGCACGCGGATGGTGATGTTCTCGCCGTAGAGGCTGGGAATCGACGCCAGGCGCAGGTCGACGGTCTCGCCCTCGGAGGTGACGAAGGACGTGCGCCCGTCTTGAGGGAGGCGCCGCTCGGCGATGTCCATGTTCGCCATGACCTTGAGGCGACTGAGGACGCCGGCCTGCAGGACGACAGGGTACTCGCGCAGGTCGTGCAGCACCCCGTCGATGCGGCAGCGGATCTGCAGCACGTCCTCGCGCGGCTCGACGTGCAGGTCCGACGCCTTCATGCCCACGGCATCGGACAGGGCCGAGTCGACGACCTCGATGATCGAGGCGTCCTGGGCGCTGGCGACCTCGTCGGCCGGCGTGCCGCCGTTGCCGTTCTCCTCCGAGTCGCGGAGCTTGCCGCGCTTGCTGGTGAAGATCGAGATGGCCTCGTCGAAGGCCGACTCGCCGATGATGGCGGTGGCGACCTTGCGCTTCGTGCGCAGCCGGACCTCATCGATCGCCACCACGTCGAGGGGGTTGGTCATGCCGAGCACGAGCTCGCCGCTCTCCTCGACGCCCAGCGGCAGCACGCGGTGACGCACGATGAAATCGCGCGGAAGCATGCCGATGGCGGCGGCCGAGGGCTGCGCGGCCCGCAGGTCGACGGCTTTGATGCGCATCTGGCCGGCGAGCGCGTCGATCAGCTCCTCCTCGCTGACCCGGCCGGTCTTGACCAGGATCTCGCCGAGGCGGCCGCCCGAGTCGCGCTGCAGCGTGAGGGCCTCTTCGAGCTCCCTGGGGCTGACGATGCCGCTCTGCACCAGCAGGGTGCCGAGCTTGAGGCGCCCCGTCGCGCGCTTGTGGCGGCGCTCGATGGCGTCGTCCATCGTCTCCTGCACGTGCTCGAGCCGCAGGGGTTTGGTGATGAACTCGGCGATGCCGAGGCGGTGCGCCTGCTCGAAGGTCTCGAAGTCGGAGTTGGCCGAGAGCACGATCACGGGGGCGGCGCGGAGCTCGGGCGCGGAGTTCATGAGGCGGAGGACGTCGAAGCCCTTGATCCCCGACAGGTCGAGGTCGAGCAGCAGCACGTCGGGCGGCGATTCACGCAGTCCCCTGATCGCCGCCGGGGTACCCGGATAGGTCGTGACCTCGTAGCTCTCGGCGAAGAACTGCGCGAGCTGGTCGCGCAGATCGGCGTCGTCGTCGATGACGACCAGGCGCTTCCTTGACTGCGTACGTGTCACGGGCCTCTCCGACGGCCGACTGACCCACTGGGTCAGACTATCGGCAACTGGAACGCGATGCCAGAGAGGTCAGGCTCGGGCGGGCGTGGACGTTCGTGGAGAGAGAGGGTAAAAGGCCGGGCCGGTTTGGGGCCTTCGCGTGATGCGGGCTGGTGGGTACAGTCGAAGGAGACCGGCCCGGCAGGGAGAGGGATATTCGGGCGCTAGGCCCGGTCCGGAATCGTCGTCTGAGCGCACCTCCGGTCGTCCGCGGCCGGCCCCCATAGCCGGGCCGCACTGGTCGCTCCCCTCTGATATCGGCCGCAGGACGCGGCTCGTGAGGGCCGGCCGCCACAATCCGTTGCCTGAGCGCGATACAGGCTCGGGGCCTGCTATACTCCGGCCTCGGTCCGTCCGCCCCGCAGGAGTCGCCGGTGTTCGACAAGGTGCTGATCGCCAACCGCGGCGAGATCGCGCTGCGTGTCATACGCGCCTGCAGGGAGCTCGGGATCGCGACCGTGGCCATCTACTCCGAGGCCGACGCCGACAGCCTCCACGTGCGCTTCGCCGACGAGGCCGTCTGCGTCGGCCCGCCCCCGGCCGTCCAGAGCTACCTGGCCATGGGCAACATCGTGACGGCGGCGACGACCCGGGGGGCGCAGGCCGTCCACCCGGGCTACGGATTCCTGGCCGAGAACGCCTCGTTCTCGCGGCTCTGCGCCGAGGAGAACCTCAAGTTCATCGGCCCCTCGCCCGAGGCGATCGAGCTGATGGGGCACAAGGCGGCCGCGCGGGCCACGATGAAGGCGGCCGGCGTGCCGGTCACCCCCGGCTCTGACGGCGTCGTGGCCGACGCCGCCGACGCCGAGGTCGTGGCGCGCTCGATCGGGCTGCCGGTGATGGTCAAGGCGGCGGCCGGGGGCGGCGGCAAGGGCATCCGCATCGTCCATGAGGCGGATGCCCTTGCCGCCGCCGTCCGCCAGGCCCAGGCCGAGGCCGAGGCCGCCTTCGGCGACGGCTCGGTCTACGTCGAGAAGTACATCGCCAAACCGCGCCACGTCGAGATCCAGGTGCTGGCCGACGGCAAGGGGAACGCGATCCACCTCGGCGAGCGTGACTGCTCGATCCAGCGTCGCCACCAGAAGCTGATCGAGGAGGCGCCCTCACCGGCCGTCTCGCCCGAGCTGCGGGCCCAGATGGGCGCCGCGGCCGTCGAGGCCGCCCTGGCGGCCGGCTACGAGGGCGCCGGCACGGTCGAGTTCCTGCTCGAGCCCGACGGCCACTTCTGGTTCATGGAGATGAACACCCGGGTGCAGGTCGAGCACTGCATCACCGAGATGGTGACCGGCGTCGACATCGTCAAGACCGGCATCCGCATCGCCGCCGGCGAGGGCCTGCCGCTGGCCCAGGACGACGTCGTCCTCAATGGCTGCTCGATCGAGTTCCGCATCAACGCCGAGGACCCCGGCCACGACTTCCTGCCTTCGCCCGGCACGGTGGAGACCTGGTCGCCGCCCGGCGGCCCCTGGGTCCGGCTCGACTCGCACGTCTACCAGGGCTACACGGTGCCGCCCTTCTACGACAGCCTGCTGGCCAAGCTGGTGGTCTGGGGGCGCGACCGCGACGAGGCGATCGCCCGCTCGCGCTGGGCGCTCGACCAGTTTCTCGTGGAGGGCGTGAAGACCACGATCCCGTTCCACCGCCGCGTGCTCGACCACGAGCGGTTCGTCGCCGGCGACGTGTCGACGCACTTCATCGAGGACCACCTGGGGTGAGGCGCTCGCGGCGCTATTCGGGCCGCACGTCGTAGCCAGCGGCCTGCAGGCGCGCCGCGAGCGCCTCCATCGCCGGCACGATCAGCTCGCTCACCTCGCCGCCGTCGCGCCCGCGCGCCGACAGCGTCACGCGGATCGTCACCTCCGGGCCCATGCGCTGGGCCCGCGACTTGACGTAGACGCCGGGGCTGGCGGCGTCGACCTCGCGCAGGATGTCGGCGATCGCCGACTCGTCCTGCAGGTCGACGACCAGGGCGCGCTCGTCGTAATGGGCCACGCCGAAGACGCCCGCGAACACCTCGTCGAGAGACTCGCCGACGATCGCCATGAGCTCCTCGGGCACGCCGGGCAGCGAGACGAAGGTCGTGGCCCCGGCCGGCGTGATCACGCCGGGGGCGCCGCCGACCGGGTTGGCGACGGGGTAGGCGCCGGCGGGCAGGCGGGCCATCTTCAGCCGCGCCTCGTTCATCTCGGCGAACGGCACGTAGCCGGCGGCCGCGAATTCGGCGTACCTCTCGCGCACCATCCGCTCGGCTTCGGGGTGGAGCTCGACACCGCGGCCCAGCCCGGCGGCGAGCCCGGTGAGCGTGGTGTCGTCGTCGGTCGGCCCCAGGCCGCCGACGGTGAAGGCGAGCGCCGGCGCCCGGGCCACGACCCCGCGGACCTCGTCGGCGATGGCGGCGATCTCGTCGCGCACCAGCACGTGACGCGTCACGCGCCCGCCGAGCACGGTGACGCGGCGGAAGAGCCAGTTGCTGTTGGTGTCGAGGACGTCGCCGAGCAGCACCTCGTTGCCGGCGGCGACGATCTCGACGCACGGCGCGTCGTCTCGGGCGCTGGTCGTCACGGCGCGTACCTCCCGGGCGGGTGCGGCGGTCGCCGCTAGTCTCTCAACGGCGACCGCCGCGCACAAGGCGGCGGTCCGTGTCCGGTAGAATCGCACCATGAGGCTGATGGCGGGCAACAAACGACCGGCGGCCCCGGTGGCGCTGGTGCTGCAGCACCAGGACGACGTGCGTCCGGGGTTGATCGGCGAGTACCTCGAGCACGCACACGTTGCACTCGACGTCCGGCGCCTCGACCGCGGAGACCCACTTCCCGACAGCCTCGACCCGTTCGCGCTCCTGGTCGTGCTGGGCGGCGACATGAACGTCGGCGAGGAGGCCTCGTACCCCTTCCTGAGCGGCGAGCGCGAGCTCCTGGTCGAGGCGCTGCGCCGCGAGTTCCCCACGCTGGGGATCTGCCTGGGCGCGCAGCAGTTGGCCGCCGCGGCCGGCGGCGGCGTGGCCGCGCGCCCCACCCTCCAGCTCGGGTGGTACAAGCTGCGCTACGAGCACTACGACCCGATCGTCGCCGAGTTCGACCGGCGCGCCTACGTCTTCCAGTGGCGGCGCTACGCCTGCGTGCTCCCGCAGGACGCCGTGCTGATCGCCGACGACGATCAAGAGCCCCAGATCTTCCGCGTGGGCGAGCGCGCCTGGGGCGTGCAGGGCCACGTCGAGATCGACAAGCCGATCCTCTGGAGCTGGCTCGACGGCGACCCCGAGGTGGCCGGCACTGCGTGGCCCAAGGGCCTCAAGGACCTGCGCAAGGTGAGCCGGCGCGAGTTCTACCGCTCGGCGATGACCTGCGGCCAGCTGATGCACAACTTCTTGCTGGTCACCGGCGCGCGCGGCGAAGGGGTCGATTGAGGGAGGGACCGAGTGAGGGGTCGCGAGCCCGGTGTTCGCCGGGCCGGACCACTGACGGGCTGGGGCGCTCGACCACGCCCATGGCCGGCCTTGCATCACCCGGAAGCGGGCAGCCCCTCAGGGGGGGTGAGGGGCTGTGTGAAAGGAGCCATGGGTGGTACCTGGGGAGGTACCTGCGGTCCGACCAGGTGGGGCCTTTGCGGACCGTGTTTGCACTATACCACAAGTGTTTTCCGTGTAAACACCTGTTTTCGAGCCCGAACGACGATGGTCCGGCGACGCGAACGACCCGTTATCTGGCCGGGAGAGCGTGACGGGCGGGACGGGCGGCGCAGCCGCCCGCCCCGCCCGTCACGCCGGCGGCGCTACTCTTCGACGGCCTGCATGCGTCCACGCCTCATGAGCCACACCACGACGGCGACGATCACCACCACCGCGGCGGCGATCGCCACGATGAGCCCGACGCTGCTTCCCCCGCCTCCGGCTGCCGCGGCGGCCTTGGGACGGACCAGCTTGTAGCTCCAGCTGTTCTGCACGCTGCCGGTGCCGGCCGGCTGCTTGACCCAGCCCTCCCAGTGGGCCGTGTCGTAGGCCTCGAGCGTCTGGGCGTAGGCGAACACGATGTACGGCGACTGGTCGTAGACGATCTGCTGCATCTGCCAGATGAGATCCTTGCGCTTCTGGCCGTCGAGCTCCGAGTCCTGCTTGGCGAACAGGGCGTCATATTGCTTGTCCGACCAGGCGCAGTCGCTCCAGGAGTTGATCTGCTGCGTGGTGAAGATCGAGAGCAGGAAGCCGGGATCGAAGTCGCCGCTCCAGTACCAGATGAACAGGTCGTAGTCGGGCGTGAAGACGCCGTTGTCCATGTTGTACATGCCGGCCGAAGCGGTGCCGTCGTCGACGGTGCGCAACTCGACGCCGATGCCGATCTGCTTCAGGGACCCGGCGATGAGCTTGGCGGCGCCGATCGCCGCCTCCTTGTCGTCGACGGGCCACAGGCGAAGCTTGATCGGCTTGCCCTGGTGGTCGACCCGCACGCCGTTCTTGAGCGGATACCCGGCGGCGTCGAGCTCCTGGCCGGCCCGGTCGAGGTCGTAGGCGTACTTCTGGTCTGACGTCGGCTCCCAGTGGTAGTCGAGCGGCGCCTTCCAGTAGCCGCCGGGCAGGAAGCCGGTCGCCGGTACAGCCGCGCCGGCGTAGGCGATGCGGGCGATCGTGTCACGGTCGATGGCCCAGTTCAGAGCGTGACGGAAGGCGGGGTCCTTGAGCACGGGGTTGCCGTGCGACGGGCCCGTGAAGCAGTTCATGCCCAGGTTCTCGAACGTGTCCTCCTGGGCTTTCGCGAGCGTGAGCCCCGGGGTGTTCTGCATGGCCTTGAACTGGGCCGGCGGCACCTGCGCGTACTGGATGGCGCCCTGCTTCAAGTCCTGCACCATGGTGTCCTGGTTGGTGTAGAAGCGGAAGATGAGCTCGTCGACCGCCGGCGCGCCGCCCCAATACTGTTTGTTGGCCTCCATGCGCACGAACTCGGACTTCCTGTACTCGACCGTCTGGAACGGGCCGCTGCCGACGCAGGGGGGCGGGTTCTGGAACGTGGTCTGGGCCGCCGAGGGCTTGATCTTGCTCCAGATGTGCTCGGGGAGGATCGGCACCCACATCTGCAGGATGCTGGCCTTGGGCTTGTCGGTCACGATCTGGACCGTGTAGTCGTCGATGGCGGTCGCGCTGGTGATGCCCTGGGTGTAGTTCGTGAACGCGCCCATCTTGTTGTCGACGATGTAGGTGAACGTGAAAGCCACGTCCTTGGCGGTCAGCGGCTGGCCGTCCTGGAACTTGATGTCGTGGCGGATGTGGAAGGTCCACGTCTTGCCGTCGGCCGAGTGCTCCCAGCTCTGGGCCACCCCGGGCTCGGGCTGCAGGGTGTCGGCGTTGTAGTTGACCAGCCGGTCGTAGTTGACCTCGTAGACCGCGTAGGACACCGTCTGGTAGCCGATGAACGGGTTGAGGTTGTCGACTTTCTCCGTCCAGCCGATCTGCAGAGTGACCTTCTGGTGGCCGCCGCCGCCCGGCGACGGGCTGGCGCCGAACGCCCCGCGCACGCCGGCGCCCAGCGCTGCGGCCAGCGCGAGCGTGACGACGAGCAGGATGCAGGTCGTGATGCGTCGGTTCATGGTTCCCCCTTGGTCGCGGCTCCCGGCGCGGCCGGGCGGCGCTGCCCCTCGTCCCATTGGTCCGCTCGAATCATACTCCGCAGTCAAGGGTGCGGGCCGGGAGGCGTGGCTGCGGTCGGGGACGGCGTGGCGGGGGACGGGCGTGGCGGGCGCGGGCACGCCCTGTAGAATCACCGCATGCGCGCGCCCGCCGACACCGTTCCCCGGTCGCTGTTCGTGACCAACGACTTCCCGCCGCGGGTCGGGGGCGCCCAGTCCTACTACTGGCGCCTGGTCCAGACGCTCGACCCCGGCGAGGTGGTCGTGCTGGCGCCGGCCCACCCGGAGGCGGCGGCCTTCGACGCCGCCCAGCCCTACGAGATCGTGCGCGCCGGCACGGAGATCCTCTGGCCGCTGCCGTCCCTGCGGCGGCTGGCGGGCGAGTTGATCGAACGGCACGCGGTGGAGCTGGTGCAGCTCGGCCACCCGCTGCCGGCCGGCGCGCTCGGACCCTGGCTGCGGCGCGACCTCGGGGTGCCGTACCTGGTCTTCCTCGGCGGTGCCGAGGTGACGGTGCCGGGCGCGTTCCCCGGCAGCCGCGAGCTCCTGCGCTGGGTGCTGGGTGGGGCCGCGCTGCTCGTCGCGGTCAGCGAGTTCACGAGGGAAGCGGCCTCGCGGCAAGTCGACGGCCGCGTGCCGGCGGAGGTGCTGCGCCCGTCGATCGATCCAGACAGGTTCCCGGCGCCCGGCGACGCCGAGCGTGCGACGGCCAAAGCCGCGCTCGGCGTCGCCGGGCCGCTGGTCATCTGCATCGGCAGGCTGGTGCTGCGCAAGGGGCAGGACCGGCTCATCCGCTCACTGCGGCTGCTCGACGACACGACCGGTCGTGTCGAGCTGGCGCTCGTCGGCAGCAGCAAGACCGACGGCTGGTTCAGGCGCCTGGCCCGCCGCGAAGGGGTCGAGGACAGGGTGCACTTCGTCGGCCGCGTGCCCGACGCCGAGCTCATCCGCTGGCTGCACGCGGCCGACGTGTTCGCCATGCCGTGTCGCACGCGGCTGCACGGCCTCGAGGTTGAAGGCTTCGGCCTCGTCTTCGCCGAGGCGGCCTTGGCCGGGCTGCCGGTGTTGGCAGGCCTTTCGGGCGGCGCCCCCGAGGCGGTCGCCGCCGACGGCGACGGCGTGAACGGGCTCGTCGTCGACGGCGAGAACCTGGAAGAGGTCGCCGCCGGCCTCGGCGCGCTGCTCGGTCTGGCGCCGGCGGAGCGCCGGCGCATGGGCGAGTGCGGCCGCAGGCTCGCACTCGCCCGTCACGCGCCGGCCGTCGCCGGCGCCCGCTACCGCGAGCTCCTGAGGATGGCCGCCGGTGACTGAAGACGTGCTCGAGGCGCCGGCGGTGGCGCCGGACGACGAGCCGGCCATCGAGTCGCCGGCGCTCGCCGTCGCCGACGCGAAGAACGACGAGGCGGCGGCGGCCGCGCTCCTCGCCCGCGAGCGCGTGTCGCTGTCACGGCGCCGGCTCGCCATCGGCATCGTCCTGGGGCTGGCCGCCGCCGCCCTCGTCGTCCAGGTCATGCACGTCCACCTGGGTCAGGACCTCATCTCGGCCGGTCTCGCCGCGCACGAGCCCCTCTATCTGGTGGCCGCCGTCGCCTGCGTCATCGTGTTCATCGTCGCGGACGCGCTCACCACGGTCGTGCTCGCCCGCGTGTTCGACCGCGATGCCCCGGCCCGGCCACTCGTGCTGCTGTCGTTGCGGGCGACGTTCGTCGGCGGGACAACGTCGTTCGGCGGCGTCGAGATCCCCTACCAGGTCGTCGGCCTGCGCAACCGCGGCTTCACGCTCTCGCAGTCGACCGCCGTCACGGTGGTCAAGGGCGTCGCGCACACGTCGATCCTGGCGCTCGTCGGCCTCCTCGCCCTGATGCCCGGCAGCGGCTCGCCGATCAGCCCCCTGCAGCACTACCTGGTGCTCGCGGTACTTGCCGTGCTGATCGTCGTGTGGCTGGTCGGTTCGCTGTGGGTCAGGCACCCGATCGGGCTCACGCAGCTGCCGCGCCGCGTGCGGCGGCCGGTGTTCACGGTGCGGCAGGCGTTCAAGGCCTATCACGGCGCTGGCTGGCGTTCGTGGGCCTGGACCTACGTGACCCAGGGGGTGTACTGGGCGGCCCAGTTCGCGATCTTCCCGCTGATCCTGTACTCGCTCGGCTGGCGCGGGCCGCTCATCCCTGTCATCGTTGGCCAGGCCGTGATGCAGATCCTCATGCCCCTGTCGCCGCTCGCCGGCGGCGCCGGTGTGGCCGAGCTGAGCTTCTTCGCCCTGATCGGTCCGTCGATGCCGCCGAGCATCCGCATCCCCACCCTGGTGCTCTGGCGCGCCGCGACCTGGCTGATCCCCGTGGTCGTCGGCGGACTCGCGTTCCTCGTCTCGGGAGGCAGCCGTGTCGACCGATAGGGAACGGCGGGCGCGACCGCTCGTGCTCCTGGTCCCCGTCGCCTTCGCGCTCGGCTGCATCCCGATCGGGAGGATCGTGCTACGCCTGCTCGACCACGGCTCCGGGACCGGGCCGGAGAAGTCGGGCGCCCACGCCGTCATGCAGCGAGTCGGCCTGGGCCCTGCCATCGCCGTCGGCGCGCTCGACTGCGCGAAGGGCTGCGCGATCGGCCGCTGGGCCCGGCATCGCGGCGCGGGCCGCAACGTCGTCGGCCTGCTGGCCGTCGCGCCGCTCGTGTCCAACATCTTCGTGGTCCGCGGGCGTGGCGCGGCGACGGCCGTCGGCAGCGTCTTGGCGATCGGCGAGGCGGACATGGTCGTCGTCGCGCTCCCCATCGTGGGTTTGAGCCTCCGCCACCACCACGCCCTGGGCGTGATGGTCGGCGCGCTGTCGCTGCCGCCGGTCCGAAGTTGGCGGCTGCGCAGGGTGTGGGCGGGCTTCTGGGTCGCGACGATCGTCGCCCTGATCATTTACGCGCGGCTGCGCGGCGAGGGGAACGGCGGCGACGGGTCCGGACGCCCGCTCACGCCCGAGGTGGCGTGGTCCCGGTTCTGGTTCGATCGCGACCCGGGCGGGCACGACGTCCCTGAGACAGGAGGAAGCGATGACTGACGGCGAGACCACCGTCTCCTGGATGGCGATCGAGAAGGGCTGGAAGGTGATGGCCGCAGACGGCGAGGAGATCGGCGAGGTGTACGACGTCCGGGCCGACCGCGGCCGTGACATCTTCGACGGGCTCGCGGTCGCCCACCATGCGCACTTCTCGCTGCTCCATCCGCACCTCGAGCGTCCGCGATACGTGGCCGCCGAGCAGATCCACGACATCCAGCCGGGTGTGGTGCACCTGGCCGTCACCACCGACGAGTCGACGCTGCTGCCGGAGCACGCGAGCGCCTAGGCGAAGCGGGCGAGGCGGCTGCGGGGCGGCCGCCTCGCCGCGTGCGCCGTCGGTCAGCCGGTGCGGCCGGGTCGCGTGCGCGGTTCGACCTGGGGGAGCCACTCGCCGGAACGCCTGAGGGCCGCCGCGCGCTGGTCGGGCGGCAGGCCGCCGCCGCCGGTCGTCCCGGTCACCGATGAGTCCCTTCCGCGCCCCAGTAGCGTCTCGAGGTCGGCGATGCGGTGTGCCACGATCGCCAGCCCGCGCTCGTCGTTGTTCTGCAGCTCGCCCTCGACCAGCAGGTACAGCGCCTCCTTGAGGATGCGCCCGAACCTGAGGTAGACGTCGTTGAAGACGACGACCTCGGCCAGGCCGGTCTCGTCTTCGAGCGTGAGGAAGAGGGTGCGGTGGCCCGAGCGGATCCAGGGCATCTGGGCGCGCTCGAGCACGCCGGCCAGGCGCACGCGGCGCCCGTCGGACACCAGCTGCAGGCGGCCGAAGGGGACGGCGCCGAGCCGCTCGAGCTCGTCGCGGAACGTGGCCAGAGGGTGGCCGCTCACGTTCAGGCCCAGGATGTCGAGCTCGGCGGCCAGACGGTCGCTCGCGCTCCAGGAGGGCAGGAACGGCAGCGGCACAAGCTCGTCGCCGGTGGCCAGGCGCAGGGGCTCGGGGCCGGGGGGCGGCGCGGGGACAGGGGCGCGGCCGCGCCCCCGCCCCCGCGCCGCCCCGTGCGCCCCGGCCGGCGTGCCCAGCACCTGCGCGTGCACCAGCGGCACGTGCGCCAGCAGCTCTTCGCGGCGCGCGCCGAGGCCGTCGAGGGCGCCGACGCGGACCAGGTTCTCGACGACCTCGATGCTGACCCGCGTGCGGGCGCAGAAGTCGGCCAGGCTGCGGTAGGGGCCGCCGTGGGCAGGTTCGCGCTCGCGCACGATCGCGCTCGCGGCGGCCCCGCTCATCTCCTTGACGTACCGCAGGCCCACGCGCAGCGCCCGCCCCTCGCGCTCGACCGAGAAGCCCTTCTCGCTGGCGTCGACGTCGACCGGCAACACCTCGAGTCCCCAGCGCCGCGCGTCGTTCAGCACTACCCGGGACGAGTAGAAGCCCATCGGCTGGTTGTTGAGGATGCCGCAGTAGAACTCGGCCGGGTAGTGGGCCTTGAGCCAGGCGCTGGCGTTGCAGACGATCGCGAAGCAGGCGGCGTGGGCCTTGTTGAAGCCGTAGGCGGCGAAGCCCCGCAGCTGGCGGAAGGTCTCTTCGGCGGCGGCGCGCGGCACGCCGCGCGCCACCGCCTTCTCGACGAAGTCGCGCCCGATCGCGTCCATCTCCTCGAGCGACCGGTCGTGGGTCATCGCCCGCCGCAGCAGGTCGGCCTCGGACAGCGAGAAGCCGGCCACGATCGAGGCCGTCTCGATCACCTGCTCCTGGTAGAGGATCACGCCGTAGGTGCCCTTGAGCGCCGGCCACAGGTCGGGGTAGGGCACGGTCGCCTTCTCGCGGCCGTGCCGCCGCCGGATGAACGGCCCGATCATCTCGGCCTGCAGCGGCCCCGGCCGGAACAGCGAGATGGCCGCGATCACGTCTTCGAAGTCGCGTTCGCGCAGGCGCGTGGCCAGGTTGCGCTGCCCCGAGCTCTCGAGCTGGAACACGCCGATCGTGCGCGCCTCGCTGATCAGCTTGTAGACGGCCGGGTCGTCGCGCGGCAGCTCCCAGGGCGCGATGCGTTCGCCGGTGCGCGCCTCGATGCGCCGCACCGCCTCGGCGATGGCGCTGTGCATGCGCAAGCCGAGGATGTCCATCTTGACCAGGCCCAGCGTCTCGACGTCGTCCTTGTTGAACTGGGCCACGATCACGCCCTTGGCCGCCCACTGCAGCGGCACGCGGTCGGTGATCGGGTCGCGCGACAGGATGAACCCGCCCAGGTGCGTGCCCAGGATGTACGGGAACCCGGCGAGGCGCTCGGCCAGCCCCACCAGGCGGCGGTAGTGCGGGCTCTGGAAGTCGTGGCCGGCCAGCTCGGGTCGCCCGGCGAGCATCTCGCCCAGCTTGTCGGCGCCGCCCCACGGCACCTTGCGCGACAGGGCGTCGATCTCGTGCGGCCGGAAGTCGAAGGCCCGGGCGACGATGCGAACCGCCGACGGCGCGCGCACGGTGTTGACGTTGGCGACCATGGCCACGCGGTCGCGGCCGAAGCGCTCGTAGATGAACTCGATGACCTCGTCGCGGCGGGCCGACTCGAAGTCGATGTCGATGTCGGGCATCTCGCGCCGGGCGGGGTTGAGGAAGCGCTCGAAGAGGAGGTCGTTGGCGATGGGGTCGGCGTCGGTGATGTGCAGCACGTAGCTGACGATGCTGTTGCCGGCCGAGCCACGCCCGGAGTAGTAGATGCCTCTCTCGCGGGCGAAGCAGACGATGTCGCGCACCGCCAGGAAGTACTCGGCGAAGCCAAGCTCCTGGACGACCTTGAGCTCGCGGTTCAGACGGTCGAGCACCTCGGGGGTGACCGGCTCGTAGCGCTCGGCGGCGCCCTCGAAGCAGCGCTTGCAGAGCAGCGAGTAGGCGGTCTCGCCGGGCGGCAGCGGGTAGGCGGGGAAGAGGAGCTGCCCCAGGCCGAGGTCGAGGTTGCAGCGGGCGGCGATGCGCTCGGCGTTGCGCAGCGCCTCGGGGTAGCGGCGGAAGAGCCGCCACATCTGCCGCGGGGTCTTGAGGTACAGCTCGGCGTTGCGGCGCCCGAGCGGGTTGGGCAGCGGCTGGTTGGCGGCCTCGGATGCGAGCACGTCGTGGAGCGGCGCGTCGGCCTGCGTGGTGTAGTGGACGTCGTTGGTGGCGACCGTGGGCAGGCGCAGCTCGCGGGCCAGCAGGTCGAGGCCGCGCAGCAGGCCTGGGGTGTCGGGCAGCAGGTCGTTCTGCAGCTCGACGTAGAAGCCGTTGCGGCCGAAGGCGGCGGCGAGGCGGCGGGCGGCGCGCCGGGCGCCGGCGTGGTCGCCGGCGAGCAGGCGCGCCGCCACCTCGCCCCGCCGGCAGGCCGACAAGGCGATCAGGTGCTTCGCGTTGGCGGCCACCGTCTCGAAGCGGGCGACCGGCGGCTCGCCGGGGTGCTCGAGGTGGGCCGCCGAGACGATGCGGCAGAGCTCGGACCAGCCCCGGTAGTCGCGGGCCAGCAGCACCAGGTGGTGGCCGGCGGTGGCGAACTGGCCGCGCGGCGGCGAGGGAGCCGGCTCGGCGGTCGAGACGTCGGGCAGCTCGATGGCGGCCGCCGCCGCGGCGGCCGCCGGGTCGGGGGCGGCGGGGGCGGCCGCTTGCGGCCGCGCCCCCGCCGCCCCCTCGCCCTCGTCGCCCACCGGCTCGACGCTGACCTCGACGCCCACGACGGGCTTGATCCCCGCCGCCCTGCAGGCCTGGTAGAAGCGCACGGCGCCGTAGAGCCCGTCGTGGTCGGTGACGGCCAGCGCCGGCATGCCCGTGCCGGCCGCGGCGGCCACGAGCTCGGGGATGCGTGCGGCGCCGTCGCCGAACGAGAAGTTCGTGTGGACGTGGAGGTGGACGAACGTCATGCGCGACCCCGTCGCCGTCTCGTACCGTGTCGGGGAGAGGGGGGACCGCGCGCCTGGGGGACGAAGCTCGGCACGCGGTGTGCCCACTCTCCCCCGAGCAGGGCTCAAGGATGATACGAACACACGTTCGTGTCAAGCGTCGGTCCCGGGCGCGTACAATGCGAGGCGTCGTCCCCGGGGAGGTCGCCATGATCCGACACGCCGTCGCCGCCGGGCCGCCCGCGGCCCGCATCCTCGCGCCACCCCTGCTCCTTGGGCTCTTCGCCCTCGCGCTGGTCGTCGTCCCGCTGGTCGCGGCTCCCCGTGCCGACGCCCTGACCGCGCAGGACCGTCAGATGCGGCAGGCGATCCTCGTGCTGCGCGGTTACGTCGACCGCGCCGCCGGCGCGTCGTGGTGCGAGTACCCGGCGGCAAGCGCGGTGCGCCGTGGCGGCGGGCTCGAGGCGCCGGTCTGGCCGGCCGACCCCTGGACCGGCGCGCCGCTGACCCCCGGCACGGCCCGTGGGCACTACGTCTACCGAGTGTCGTCCGACCGCCGCAGCTACCGCCTGACGGGCTACCTGTCGAGCGGCACGTACGTCACCAGCGGGGCGATGTCACACACGATGAAGCTCGCCTACGACCACCGCAGCCGTGAGGGCATGCAGCTGATCCTGCAGTACGTCGAGCTCTGGGCGGAGATGCACGGCGGCGTCTACCCGCCGGCCTCGGAGGTCGCCCGGCACGCCGCGGTAGGGGAACAGCCGATGATGCTGTTCTGGCCCAGCGACCCCTGGACTCACGGTCCGATGGCGCAGGGATCAGGGCCGGGCACCTTCACCTACGCGCGGCTCCCCGGCGGCGGCTACACCGTGCACCTGGGACTGGCGCTCAGCAAGGGACCGACCCTCACCTCGGCGACGATGGAGCCGCTGCACCAGCAGCGGCTGGCCGGCGAGGATGAGACGACGGTGGTCGGCGTGCGTGTCCTTCAGGGATACGTGGACGAATGGGCGCTCACGCACAACGGGACGCTGCCGACGACCGCCCAGCTGTCGCCCGACGGCGCGGTCGGGCTGGCGCATGGCTTCTGGCCGGCGCGACCCTCCGACGGCGCGCCGATGGCGCCGGGGGACGGCGTCGGCGACTACGCCTACTCGCCGAACGGCGACGGCAGCTACACGATCGTCGCGGCGCTGGCCGCGGCCGGGGCCGGCGACTACGTAGTGACGGCGACGCCGCCCGCGGCGCCCTAGGGCGCCGCGGGCGGCGTCGCCGTCAGCTCACCCGCCGGCCGCCGCGGCTAGTCCGCGTCGGCCAGCAGGGCGTAGATGCGCTTGCGCGCGTCGGCGAGGATCTCCAGCGTGCGGTCGACCTGCTCCTGCGAGCCGGTCTGGCCGACCTGCTTGGCGGCGGCGAAGAGCTGGGCGAACGACTGCCGCAGCTTGTACCGCGAGCCGCCGGTCTCGGCGCCCTCCCAGGGCGCGCCGCCCATGCGCTCGGCGCTGGCGGCCGCTTCGGCCTTGCCCTCGTCGGTCAGCGCGAAGACGCGCTTGCCCTCGAACTCCTCGCCCTTGACCAGCCCCTGGTCCTCGAGCAGCTGCAGCGTGGGGTAGACCGACCCCGGGCTAGGCCTCCAGAAACCGCCGGTGCGCTCCTCGAGCTGCTGCATGATCTCGTAGCCGTGCATCGGCTTCTCGGTGAGGATCGCCAGGACGGCCGCCCTGACGTCGCCCCGCTGCCGGCGACCCCACGGTCCGTGGCCGTGGCCGCCGGGGCCGAAGCCGTGCCCGCCGAAGCCGTGGCGGAAGTGGGCCTCACGCGGGCCGCAGCCTTCGGGCGCGCAGCGCCCGTGCCGCGACCTGCCCTCGCCCTGGCGTGGGCTCTTGTGTCTCGTAGTCGTGCCACATCTCGTGCCTCCGTCGTTCACGTAAGTAACACGATATATCGTGACACATCTTTCCACGAAGTCAAGCTGCCGAAACGGCGGGCTGGGCTGGACGGCGCAATGACTGTTCCCGGCGGCTCGCGGCCGCGCTGATCTACGGCCGGACGTCGACCTCGCTCAGGTCGCTCACGACCACGTCGGCGCCGTTGGCGGCCAGCGCGGCGGCGTTGCCGCCACGGTCGACGCCGATCACGAGGCCGAAGCCGCCGGCGCGGCCGGCCTCGACACCGGCGATCGCGTCCTCGCAGACCACCGCCCTCACCGGCGGCACGCCGACGCGGCGGGCGGCCTCCAGGAACACGGCCGGATCGGGCTTGCCGGGGAGGCGCAGGTCGGCGGCGACCTCGCCGTCGACCTGCGCCTCGAACAGCCCGCGCACGCCGGCGGCGTCGAGGATCGCGGTGGTGTTCTTGCTGGCCGAGATGATGGCCGTGTGGATGTCGGCCGCGTGCAGCGCAGCGATCAGGTCGACGGTCCCCTTGTAGGCTTGCACGCCGTGGTCGCGCACGGCCTGCAGGAAGTAGCCGTTCTTGCGGGCGCCGAGGCCGTACACCGTCTCGGCCTCGGGGCCATCCGACGGGCTCCCTTCGGGGACGGCGATGCCGCGTGAGGCCAGGAAGTCCCTGACGCCGGCCTCGCGCGGCTTTCCGTCCACGAAGCGCAGGTAGTCCTGCTGCGAGAACGGCACGTAGGGCTCACCCGTGCGAGGGGCGCGCTCCTGCAGGAAGGCGTCGAACAGCGCCGCCCAGGCGGCGGCGTGCACCGACGCCGTCTGGGTGACGACGCCGTCCATGTCGAAGACGACGGCGTCGATCAGGCTCCTGGCGATCACGGGCGAGCCGGCCATGGGCAGAGGGTACCGCAAAGTGCGTCCCGGGTAGCGTCGTCCGCGCGTTGCGGCGGCCCGGTCACGGTTGGGAGGGCCGCCGCCAGTCCGCTAGATCGGCGCCTCGTCGACCGAACCCGCGGCCGAGCCCCGGTCGAGGATCATGCCGCCCCCGCCCACGCTCAGCGGCACGGCGACGTCCGACGGCGTGCTCGGCCCCGGCTCCCCGCGCTCGATCGCGGCCTCGCGGCGGCGCAGCTTCGGGTCGAGGATCTCGTCGAACGCGGTGCCCATGAAGGTGAAGGCGAGCACGACGAACACGATCGCGATGCCCGGCGGCAGGATGTACCACCACGCCGGCAGGGTCGCCGCTCCCGATGCCCACCCGTTGTGGAGCATGGTGCCCCAGCTGAAGTTCAGCGGGTCGCCGAGACCGAGGAACGACAGCTCGGTCTCGGCGGTGATCGCCCCGGCGACCACCAGGATCGTGTTGGCGAAGATCAGCGGGAACACGTTCGGCAGCACGTGCCGCTGCATGATGTGCAGGTCGCTGGAGCCGATGGCCTTGGCCCGCTCGACGAACTGCAGCTCGCGCACGCGCAGGGCGTCGGCGCGCACCACGCGGGCGGTGCCCGGCCAGCTCGTCACCCCGATGATGACGATGATGATCAGGTAGTTCTGCCCCCAGGCGGCGGCCAGCACCATCGCCAGCGGTAGCCAGGGGATCACCAGGAAGGCGTCGGTCAGGCGCATCAGCACCTCGCCGATCGTCTTGCCGTAGTAGCCGGCGGCCACGCCGATCGCCGCGCCGAGGATGGTCGAGATCAACGTCGCCATGATGCCCACGGTGAGAGAGATGCGGGCGCTCCAGATGAACTCGGCGTAGACCGACAGGCCGTTCTCGTCGGTCCCCATGATGCCGTAGTAGCTCAGCCATGGCGGGTGGAACGGCGTGTTGATCTGCGAGTAGATGGTGAGCTTGGAGTGGTCGGCGAGGAACGGGGCCAGCAGGGCGATCCCGACGAAGACGGCGATGATCCACAGGCCGACCATCCCCTGCCGGTTCGCGCGGTACAGCGACCAGGTGTGGTGCGCGTTCTTGACCGTGAGGTCGGCCTTCTCGGGGTTGGCCGCGCCCCAGGCCCAGACGCAGCAGGCGCAGCCGATGATGGCCACGAGCTGGAAGAGCCAGCCGTAGTAGCCTGCCACGCCCTCGATCGAGGTCCAGCCGCCCGAGAACAGCCCTGCGTTGGCGAGCCCCCATACGAGGAAGACGACACCGGTCGCCAGCAGGCAGTGTGGCAGGAAGGTCCGGGCGCGCCGGCTCGGGACGGCGAACGGCATGAGCACCAGCGACGGCACGAGGCAGGCCGCGGCCAGGAGGTACAACACGCGGCCCGGCGCGTGGCCGTTGTGGGCGAAGAGGGCGACGACGAGGCCGAACCGGTAGACCAGGAACCCAAGCGAGGCCAGCGCCAGACCGGCGCCGAACAGGACCGGACCGGCGACCCGGAGAGTCTTGGGCTTGACTCGCGACGACAGAAGCTGGCCGAGTCCTATCACGATCATCACGTAGGCGACCACGAGCAACATCCAGGCAGGGAACGCGCCCTCCGTCGGCGCGAAGAACCCCTTGATCACGGCGGTCGGGCCGTCGCCCAGCGAGATGTTCTTCGGATAGCGCAGGAGTTCGAGGACCACCCAGGCGATGGGGGTCCAGATGAGGATCCAGCGCCTGAGCCGCGGGGGGATCACGCCTTCACCCGCGGGTCGACGTAGTACAGCATGATGTCGGCGACGAGGTTGGCGACGATCACGCCCACGCTGCCGATCAGGAACACAGCCTGCATCACCGGGTAGTCGCGAGCCGCCATCGACTCGTACGAGAGCAGGCCGAGCCCCGGCCAGTTGAACACGCTCTCGATGAGGATCGTGCCCGACACGATGAACCCGAGGTTCATCATCACCAGCGTGATCGTCGGCAGCAGGGCGTTGGGCACGACGTGGCGCCACAGGACCGCGTTCTTGTCGAGGCCCTTGGCCTCGGCCGTGAGGACGAAGTCCTCGTTCATCACGCCGGTCAGCGAGCTGCGCATGATGAGGTGGTACTCGCCGTAGTAGCCGACGGCGAACATGACGACCGGCAGGGTGATGTGGTAGACGAGCGTGGTGAACGTGCTGAAGTCGAGGGGGATCGGGCCCCACATGTGGAAATGCGACAGCGGCTGGTACATGCGGCCCACCGGGAACCACCCCAGCGCGACCGAGAAGAACATGATCGCCAGCAGGCACTGCCAGAAGGTCGGCATGGCGTACATCACCATGCTGATGTCGGTCGTCACGACATCTGTGGCCTTGCCCCGGCGCCAGCCGGCGATCACCCCCTCGATCATGCCGATCACCGTCGCCAGCAGCGTGCCCAGCCCGCACAGGATGATCGTCGGCCAGATGCGTTCGGCCACGATCTGCGAAACCGGCCGCCTCTGCGAGAACGACATGCCGAACTTGAGCTGGGCGGTGTCCTCCCAGTAGTAGGCGAACTGCTTCCACATCGGCTGGTCGAGATGGAACGTCGCCTCGTTCTGCTTGATCATCTCCGTCGAGAACTTGCCCTTGGGCGTCAGCAGCCGGGCCGGGTCGCCCGGGAGGATACGGAACAGGACGAAGTTGAACGAGGCGACGATGACGATCGTCAGCAGCGCGTTGGCGAGCTTGCGGGTGAAGTAGGCGCGCTTGTTCACAGGGAGGCCGTGCCGGACCGGACATCCGTCGGGTCATCGCCGCTGGCTCTCAGATCGATGCTGGTCACCCGCCGGTCCCCCCGTTGTCGCAGCGCGTCGTCCCACTCTCGCCCATCGAACATACTGCAGCGTCGAAGCCGCGGCAACCACCAGCGATGGCACGGTTGTGGGGTTCGGCCCAGGGTCTAGAATGAGCGCGTGGGGCAGTCCTGCGTACGGTCGGACAGGGGGAGTGTCGTGAAAGGCAGACATCGGGTGTGGCGTCCTGCGGTCCTCGTCGCGTTGGGGGCGCTCGTCGCCGCCGGCCTCGTGGCCGGTCTGGCATCGGCGCTGGCGGCGAGTGGAAGCCCCGCGCCCAGCAGTGGCGGCGTCGTGCTGCGCATCGGGCAGTTGGGCGACCCCGACAACCTCAACCCCTTCCTGGGCACCAACGCCGCGGCCTTCACCGTCTGGTACATGAACTACGACTCGCTGGTCGGGCTGAGCGCCGCCGACCTCACGCCCGAGAAGACGACGGGCCTGGCCCAGGACTGGACGAACACGTCCGACGGCAAGACGTGGACCTTCAACCTGCGCCCGAACGTGAAGTGGCAGGACGGCCAGCCGCTCACCGCGGCCGACGTCGCCTTCACCATCAACTACATCGTCGACAACAACAACGCCAACTGGATCGCCTACATGACCAACATCAAGAAGGCGACGGCCGTCGACCCGTCCACCGTGCGGATCGACTGTTCGGCCCCCCAGCCGGCGCTGCTCACGAACCTCGGTGAGGTGCCCATCCTGCCCGAGCACGTCTGGTCGAAGATCCCGGTCAAGGTGGCGACCAAGTCGTGGCCGAACACGCCGCCCATCGTGGGCAGCGGTCCCTTCCAGTGCGTGCAGTGGAAGAAGTCCGACTACCTGGTGATGCAGGCGAACAAGGACTACTGGCGGGGGGCGCCGCACGTCGACCAGGTCGTCTTCCAGATGTACACCAACGCCGACACCATGGGTCAGGACATGAAGGCCGGCGCCCTCGACGCCTGCTCCGGCCTGCTGCAGGCACAGATGACGATGCTCTCGCATGAGCCGGGGGTCGTGGCCAAGGCAATCGAGGTCAACGGCTACGACGAGCTCGGCTTCAACTGCTACACGGATGGTCCCTCGCTCGGCAACCCGGTGCTCAAGGACTGGAAGTTCCGCCAGGCGCTGCAGTGGGCGGTCGACAAGGACAAGCTCTGCCAGATCGCCTACGGCGGCCTCGCCAAGCCGGCCGACACGGTGATCACGGCCGACTACTACCAAGACCCCGACTGGCACTGGACGCCGCCGGCCGATCAGGCGTACACCTTCGACCTGGCCAAGGCGGGGCAGATGCTCGACGCCGCGGGCTACCCGCTCAAGAACGGGGTGCGCGTCGACAAGAGCGGCAAACCGATCACCCTGCGCCTCGAGGCGCGCAGCGAGTACCCGCAGGGCGTGACCTGCGGCAAGTTCATGGCCGGCTGGTTCAGGTCCCTGGGTCTCAAGATCGTCTACAGCGTCGTCGACGACGGCGCCCTCGAGGACCAGATGTACAACACCGTCAACGGCGTGTTCACGCCCAACTACGACATGTTCGAGTGGGGCTGGTACAACGACATCGACCCGGCTCCCGGACTCAGCTACTTCACATCCAGCCAGATCGACAACTGGAGCGACTGCGCCTGGTCGGACCCGCAGTACGACGCGCTGTACAAGCAGATGGCGGGCGAGATGGACCCGGCGAAGCGGCTCCAGATGGTCGACCAGATGCAGCAGATCATCTACCAGCAGTCGCCGTACATCCCGCTCGCGTTCTCGAACGACACCGAGGCCTGGAACACGAGCCGGTGGACGGACTGGGTGCAGTCGCCGGCCAACGTGGGCAACGTCGTCGTGCCGCCGTACGGCTACGAGACGTACTTCCAGGTGCGGCCGGCGGGGAGCGGCGGCGGTGGCGGCTCGGCCGGACGGACCGGAGTGATCGTCCTGCTGGTCGTGATCGTGGTGATCGGCGTGGCGGCGCTGCTCTTCGTCACCATCAGGCGCCGGTCGCGCAAGGCTGAAGTGCCGGCCGAAGAGGCCCTCGAGGAGTGAGGAGGGGGGGGCCGCGGTGAGGCCGCCTCACCGCGGCGCCCCTTACGCTACGGCGCCCTCCAGCAGCCAGACGCGCGCCACGCGGTCGTAGCACAGGTCGTAGAGGCGTCCCTCCGACTGCACGCGGTAGTGGCGCCGGCTGACGCGCACCGCCTCGTCCCACCAGCCGGTCTCGGTCACCCAGGCGTCGACCACGCGCTCGACGCGGCGGCGCCGGCCGCGCCAGACGAACGTCTGCGGCCGGCGCCGCCGCTCGTCCCAGACGACGTCGATGGGGTCGGTCGCCCTGTGGGGCCTGCGAGGCGGGGGTGCCACCGATGACTCCCGGCTAGTCCTCTGCGGGGGACCCGGCGCAGAGCGGCAGCCTCGCAAGGAGCTCGGCTGCCGCCGCGGGACGCACGCCGTCGGCGCGCTCCCGCGCGGGCAGGGTGAGGACGTTGACCGCCTCGCGGTTGCGGCGCAGCCAGCCGTGCACGAGCAGCATCTCGTCGATCGTGTCGGCCGGCAGCGGCAGCCGCGGCGGGTCGGCGGCGTAGACCTGGTCGACGAAGGCCAGCGCGTCGTCGCGGTCGAAGGTGGCGGGCGCGAGCACGCGTTCCGCGACGATGCGCCCGCCCGCCACACCGTAGACGTTGACCCGGGCGCGCTGCGACGCCGGATAGACCATCACGGCGTAGTCGCGCAGGGCGGCGCCGAGGCGGCCGATGGTGCGCAGCGCCTGTTCGAGCGTCTCGCGCTGTGCCTGCAGGCGCGCGGCTTGCTCGAAGGCCAGCAGGCTCACGGCCTCGTCCTGTCGCTGCTTGAGCAACGTGTCGAGCTCGGCGCCGTCGCCGTTCAGCACCCGGCGCACGCGCTCGACGGCCTCGGTGTACTCGCCGTTGAGCGGCTGCCGGCAGGGCGCGAGGCAGGCGCCGATGTCGAAGCGCAGGCAGCCGTGCTGCGGCGGCTCGGCGTGCGGCAGGCGCGTGCAGGTGCGCAGGGGGTAGGCGCCGTTGAGGGCGTCGACCACGCGCCGCGCGAAGCTCGCGCGCCGGAACGGCCCCGCGTAGAGCGAGCCGTCGTCGCGCAGGTTGGGGGTGGCGTAGAGCCGCGGGTACGGGTCGGCGGTGAGCTTGACGTAGTGGTAGCTGCTCACCCGCGTGCCGTGCTGGTTGTAGGCCGGCTTGTGGCGCGCGATCAGGCGCGACTCGAGCAGCAACGCGGCGAACTCGGAGCCCGTCTCGGTGATGTCGAAATGGTCGAGCAGCTCGAGCGCCTGACGGGCGCCGTAGGCCTGGCGCTGGAGGAAGTGGTCGCGCGTGCGCCGCTTGAGGTTCTCGGCCTTGCCGATGTAGAGCTCGCGTCCGGCGGTGTCGCGCATGACGTACACGCCGGGCGTGGTCGGGAGCTTCTCGGTGAGCGTGATCTTGTGATAGTTGCGCCGCGTGCCCGGCCGGCAGAGGCTGACGACCTCTTCGAGGGTCGTGATGCCGGCCTCTTCGAGCCGGGCCAGGAAGATGAGCAGCAGCTCGGCCGTCGCCTGGGCGTCGGACAGTGCGCGGTGGCAGGGCTTGACGGCGGTGTCGAAGCGCTCGGCGAGAGCGCCGAGCGAGCAGCGCGGCTGCGACGTGAGGCGCCGCGCCAGGCGCAGCGTGTCGAGCGCTGGTCGCGGGAAGGTGCGGCGCTCGAGCATGCCCAGCTCGTAGTCGAGGAACCCGAGGTCGAAGCGCGCGTTGTGGGCCACGAGCACCGAGTCGGCCGAGAACTCGACGAACCGCGGCAGCACCTCGGCGATCGTCGGCATGCCGGCGACCATGCCCTCGTCGATGCCGGTGAGCTCGACGATCTTGGCGGGGATCGGCTGCTGCGGGTCGACGAGCTGCGAGAAGGTGGCCACCTGCTCGCCGCCCTCGACGCGCACGGCGCCGATCTCGGTGATCTTGGTGAAGCCGGGCACTCCACCGGTGGTCTCGAGGTCGACGATGGTGAACGCGACGTCGGACAGGTCGCGCCAGCCGGCGCGCCATGCGCTGAGGCCGACGTGGATGGGACTCTCCCAGACGAAGCGGTCGTCCTCGCGCACGATGTCGTCGACGAGGGCGTGCATCAGCTCGGGCGGGCAGTGGGTGACGGGGAAGAGGCGAGGCCAAGCCTCGCGGTAGTCGAGCGGTTCTCCCGATTGCTCGAGCAGAGCGTGGAGTTCGTCGACCGTCGTGAACGCTAACTGCACCACACCATCCTAGCCGCTCCCCGCGCGATTTCCACCCTACGGCGAACATATGTTCGTGTCAAGGATGACGATGTGAGCGCCGGTGGCGGCATCGTGCACCTCGTGTGGCGCGTATCGTGAGACGGCGAGGCCGATCGTCATCTCGTCGCGCCGGCCGCACACGGCCAGAATCCGGGGGCGGGCGGCGTCGCCCGGCCCGCGGCGAAGACCTGGTTGGCAGGGGGTGGGCGGAGGGGCCGCGGGGCACGGCGACGCCGCCCGCCACGGGGCGAAAGAAGAAGGGGACGGCGCCGCAGGCGCCGCCCCCCTCGAGGTCTCACCTCCGGATGCGGCTCACCCGCCGAGCAGCCCGCCCAGGCTCAGCCCGCCGCCGCCCCCACCGCTGTTGGTGCCCGACGGCGCCGCGCCGCCGGTCGCCTCCTCGAACGGCTGCACGACGACGAACCCGGTGCCGCTGAACTGCATCTGCACCGTCTCGCCGCTGCTCTTGCCGATCAGCGACTTCCAGTTGACGTCGGTCTTCATGGTCATGCTCAGGCCGTCCGACCAGGCGACGGTCGCGTCGCCGTCGGTGAACAACGGCACCTGCGGGCTCACGCCCAGCACCAGCGGCGGACCCTCGGTCGTGATCGCCACCAGGCCGTGTCCCGCCAGCTTGAGGCTGAACAGCCCGCCGGCCATCATCCCGGCCCGGCCGCTCATGACGATGTCCCATTCCAGGGTCTCGGAGTAGGCCAGGCAGTCGCGCCCGTCGACGTAGATCGTCTCGCCGTTCAGCTCCAGGATGGTGATCTCCTTGCCCTGGTCGGCGACGTAGAGGATGCCGGTGCCCACGCAGTCCATGGTGGTCACGCCTTCTCCGGTCACCTTCGATTTGAGCCACTTGGAGGCGCCGCCCGCCCCGCTGCGCTGGAACTTGATGTCGCCGTAGTACGCCACCATGGCGCCGACCTTCGTGAACACCTGGTTGCCCGAAAGCTTGATCTCGAGCAGCTTCTTGCTCTCGAGCTGCCACGTGCCGCCGGTGTCCTTCTGGGTGTGCGACTGCACGAACTCCCCGAGACTCTGGCCGACACCCTGACTGACGCTGGCCTCCATGCCTGTCCTCCTCGCGCCCCTGCGCGCGGCGCCGGTGCGGCGAGCCGCGCGCGTTCACTGCGTGTGCGGGGCCATTCTCGCCGCTCATCCGCCAAAGGGCAACGACACCGGACGGATGTCCCACCCGGAGGGCGGCGCGGGCGGCCGCCCGCGCCGCCCTCCGACGCTGATAGAATCCAGCCGTCGTTAAGCACCGCGTGGCGACGGGAAAGACCCCACCACGGTTTCCGAACCGGCTCCGCGGGGCGGACCGGGCACAAGGAGCGTTCCAGTGGAGTACGAGAAGGTGCACCGAGACGTGCTGCGCGCCTTCAACGACGCATGCGTCGGGCGCAGTCAGCCGTACGGGGGGAGGGTCGGCTTCGTACCCCTGGCCGACGTCTACTTCGAGGAGGGCACGCGCGAGATCGTCGTGCGCTTCGAGCTGCCCGGGCTCAGCCGTGACGAGATCCAGCTGTTCGTCGAGCGGCGCAGCATCGTCGTGCAGGGCAAGCGCGACTTCGCCGGCGGCGAGAACCGCGTCTACCAGCAGGTCGAGATGGACTACGGAGAGTTCGAGCGCCGCATCCGCCTGGCCGTCGACGTCGACGTCGACCAGACGCAGGCGGCATACGAGGCCGGCATCCTCGAGGTGCGCCTGCCGCTGCTCAGCCACCAGGGCCGTGCCCAGCAGATCGACATCAAGGTCGAGGAGAGCTCATGAGCGAGCCTGAGATCGTCGTCGCCGAGCCGCCCGAGTACCCCGACAACCTGCCGGTCCTGCCGCTGCGCGACACCGTCGTCTTCCCCGACACGATGATCCCGCTGACGGTCGGCCAGGAGCGTTCGATCAAGCTGATCGACGAGGTCCTGGCCGCCGACCGGCTGCTCGTCCTGGTCGCCTCCAAGGACGCCGAGGTCGAGGCGCCCGGCCCCGACCTGCTCTACCAGGTCGGCACCGTGGCGCTGGCCCACAAGATGGTCAAGCTGCCCGACAACACGATGCGGATCCTCGTGCAGGGCCTGCACCGGGTGAACGTCGGCCCGTTCACGGCCGAGGAGCCGTACCTGCGGGCGCACATCGAGCAGCTCGAGGAGGTCGTCGAGGAGAGCAAGGAGCTCGACGCGCTGCGCGCCAACCTGCTGTCCGTCTTCTCCAAGATCGTCGGTCTGGTGCCGTATCTGCCCGAGGAGCTCGAGATGGCGGCCGCCAACGTCGAGGAGCCCGGCGCCCTCGCGTTCCTCATCGCCAGCACGATGCGGATCAAGACCGAGGACAAGCAGGCGCTGCTCGAAGAGGGCAACGTCGAGCAGCGCCTGCGCAAGCTCACCGCCATCCTGGCGCGCGAGCTCGAGGTGCTCGAGCTGGGCTCCAAGATCCAGTCCGACGTGCGCTCCGAGATCGACAAGAGCCAGCGCGAGTACTTCCTGCGCCAGCAGCTCAAGGCCATCCAGCAGGAGCTGGGCGAGACCAGCGAGCAGGAGGCCGAGGTCAACGAGCTGCGCCAGAAGCTCGACGAGCTCGAGCTGCCCGACGAGGTCCGCAAGGCGGCCGAGCACGAGCTCGAGCGCCTCTCGCAGGTGCAGTCGGCCAGCGCCGAGTACCCCGTCATCCGCACGTACCTCGACTGGATCGTGACGCTGCCCTGGAACATCTCCAGCGAGGACAACCTCGACATCAAGCACGCGCGCGAGATCCTCGACCGCGACCACTACGACCTCGACAAGGTCAAGGACCGGATCCTCGAGTACCTGGCCGTGCGCAAGCTCAAGAGCGACCTGCACGGCCCGATCCTGTGCTTCGTCGGCCCGCCCGGCGTCGGCAAGACCAGCCTGGGGCGCTCGATCGCCACGGCCATGGGCCGCAAGTTCGAGCGCATCAGCGTCGGCGGCGTGCGCGACGAGGCCGAGATCAGGGGGCATCGCCGCACGTACGTGGGGGCGATGCCCGGCATCATCCTGCGCGCGATGCGCGATGCCGGCACCGACAACCCGCTGTTCATGATCGACGAGATCGACAAGATGGGGGCGGACTGGCGCGGCGATCCCTCGAGCGCCATGCTCGAGGTCCTCGACCCCGAACAGAACAACACCTTCCGCGACCACTACCTCGACCTGCCGTTCGACCTGAGCAAGGTGATGTTCATCACCACGGCCAACCAGCTCGAGCCGATCCCCGGCCCGCTGCGCGACCGCATGGAGATCATCAACCTCGCCGGCTACACGATCGAGGAGAAGCTCCACATCGCCACCAACTACCTGGTGCCCAAGCAGATCGAGGCCAACGGACTGCGGCCGCGGCAGGTGACCTTCGCCGACAACGCCCTGCGCGAGATCATCGGCTCGTACACGGTCGAGGCCGGCGTGCGCAACCTCGAGCGCGAGATCGGCACCGTCTGTCGCAAGCTCGCCCGGCAGGTCGCCGAGGACGGGTCGAAGCGGCGCTTCGCCGTCGGCCCCAAGAAGGTCCGCGAGCTGCTCGGCCGGCCGCGCGTGTACGCCGAGGCCAAGCGGCGCACCTCCGACGCCGGCGTGGCCACCGGCCTCGCCTGGACGCCGGTCGGCGGAGACATCCTGTTCATCGAGGCGACGGCGATGCCCGGCAGCGGCCACCTGACCGTGACCGGCCAGCTCGGCGACGTCATGAAGGAGTCGGCGCAGGCGGCGGTCAGCTACGTGCGGGCCAACTCCGGCCGGCTGGGCCTGCCCGAGGACTACTTCGCCAAGCGCGACCTGCACATCCACGTGCCGGCGGGGGCGATCCCCAAGGACGGCCCCAGCGCCGGCGTCACCATGGCCACCGCCGTCTGCTCGCTGGTCACCGGCACCCCCGTCAGCGCCGACGTGGCCATGACCGGCGAGGTCACGCTGACCGGTCAGGTGCTGCCCATCGGGGGCCTCAAGGAGAAGACGCTGGCCGCGCAGCGGGCCGGTATCACCACGGTGATCCTGCCGATGCGCAACGAGGCCGACCTCGAGGACGTGCCAGAAGAGCTGCGCAAAGGGATGACGTTCGTGCCCGTCGACCGCGTCGAGCAGGTCTGGAAGGCCGCGATGGGGCTGCAGATCAACGGCCGCCGCGGGGCGCGGCGGCCCGCGCTGGCCGCGGTCGGGGACGCCGCCGCCGAGCCCGAGGCGGCGGCCAGCAACGGCGACGCCCCGCAGCCGCGCCGCTCTGCGGCCGTGACTCGCGCCACCGCCGGCGCCGGCAAGGCGGCGGGCGGCGGCCGGCCGAAGGCCGCGCCCGCCCGCCGCAAGGGCGGCGCCGGCGCGGCCAAGAAGACGACAGCGGCCCGCGGCCGCAGCGGCCGCAAGAAGTAGCGCATCCGCAGGTCTCGGGGCGGGGGAGTGGGCCGACTGGCCCACTCCCCCGCCCCCGGCTATTCCGCACATGCCCCTCACTCCGCCTGCGACCAACGCCGCCGCCATACATGTTTTTCGGCCGCCGGGGAACCAAATGTGCTTGCAAGCAGGCAAGAAGGAGGTGCCTGAATGAACGAAGTAACGGGCAGGCCCGGCGATCCGTCGGGCAGCGGCCTGTACGACGTATCCAGTGAGCCGAGAGGGGGCGTGTTCCCCAGCATGATCGCGCGGATCAGCTGGGGCAGTGTGTTCGCCGGCGTCTTCGTGGCGATCGCCCTGCAGCTCGCCCTCTACTCCCTGAGCATCTGGGCCAACTTCGGCCCGGCGAAGATAACGAGCGTGAGCGCGCTGCAGTCTCAGGCGACGACCACCGCCGTCTGGATCGGCGTGTTCGCGATCGTCTCGCTGTTCGCCGGTGGCATCGTCGCCGCCCGTCTCTCGGGCACGGGAGGCATAGCGAACGCCCTGTGGCACGGACTCGTGGTATGGGGGTTCGGGGTGGCCGTGATGACGGCGCTCAGCGTCATCGGTATCCCCGGCATGCTGGGGTTCGGCCTCGACAGCGCCTCGGCCGTGCGCATCATCACCGGTGCAAGCACCGCGGCGTCCGGGTTGACCCGGGCGTCGTCGGCCGCGGCGACGTACTCGGGCTACTACCTGCTCTTCTCGGCGATCGGGCTGGTGACGGCCCTGGTCGGCGGCTGGGTGGGCCAGCTCGGCATGAGCCGGCGCAAGGCGTCTGTCGCGTCGGTCAGCACTCCGCAACCGCAGACGGTGACCGAAGAGCAGCGCCGCGCCGCGTGACGGCACCGCTCGCGTGGGGGGGCGGTGGGTCTCTGAGACCCGCCGCCCCTTTCCACGTATCTCTTCGCTTCTTGCTGCGGTGCCACTGACCGTCGCTCTCCTGTTTCGGCCCTTCGGGGGCGAGGGTTCCCACGGCCGCGGTCGCGTCGTCTAGCCGACGGCCAGTGTGACCACGAAGACGGCATAGACGGTGATGATGAGGGCTCCGGCCCAGCGACCCAGACCGCGGGCGGCGTAGGCCAGTCCGAGCGCGATGAGCGTCAGGCCGGCGTACCAGGCGGCGACGGTCAGGGCGTGTGAGGAGGTCAAGGCGACGCCGGCGACGATCGCCGGCACGAAGAGGCCCACGACCACGTTCAGCGCGTTGCTGTTGAGGGCCTCGGAGAGCATGGCGGACGCCCTGCCCCTGCGCGCGAGGTAGACGGCCGCCGCCGCGTTGGGCAGGCTCGTCACGGCGGCGAGCACGACACCGCCGACCACGATCTCGGAGACACCCCAGCGCTCGCCGAGGGTCACGGCGGTCGTCTCCATGATGGCGCTGGCCGCCACCACGAGGACGAGCGCGGCGGCGGCCAGCAGGGCGTCCTTCCAGTCGCCGGGCTTGGGGCGGATCGCGGCCAGCAGCTCGAGCTCCTCTTCATTGACCGCCGATGCCAGCCAGTTCCGCCATGGGCTCGGGAGAGGCAGGCGCCGGCGAAGCGCGGGCGAGAGCCCGGACAGCATGATGTACGGCACCAGCACCAGCAGGGCCAGCGCCAGGCACGCGGCCGGCGCCAGCCAGCCGGCGACGGCGGCGACGGCGGTGGCCGCCACGCAGAGCGCCACGAAGCCCTCGAGCAGCACGACGCGACGGTGCAGGGCGATCCAGCCGGCGACGATCGCGCTCAGGCCGAGCAGGGCCGCGAGGTTGAAGACGTTGGAGCCCAGCACGACGCCAGCCCCGACGTCGTGCTGTCCGCGGGCGACGGCCGTGATCGCCGCCGACACCTCCGGCGCGTCGGCGGCCAGGGCCGTGACCAGCCCCAGCATCGCCTCGGGCGCGTGCAGACGCTCGCCCAGCCGTTCGAGGCGAGTCACCAGCAGGGCGCTGGCCAGCAGGCTGACCGTCGCCGCCACGATGAAGACCGCTATCGTCATGTGACGCGTCAGTCTATCGCAGGGGTGCGGCGCGGCGATGCTTGGACAAATGGGCGCGCGGCGCACCGGGCTGCGTTGCATCCCGGCGCGTTGCGCGCCCCTCCCCGAGGTTCTACGATGCGCTCACACGTCGTCTGCATCCGTCTCCGGGGGGTGGCGCTTGAGTGTCACGGACCGCGCGGCCACGAACGTCGGGGCCGGCAACTGGAAAGGCCTCGGCATGTGGGCCTGGATCCTCTTCCGGATCGCCGGCCTCGTGCTCGCGTTCTACCTGATCGCCCACATCATCGTCATCTCGACGAACCGCTTCAATCCCGACCACGCCACCCTCAACAGCCTGTTCTCCACGTTCGACCACCCGCTCTTCGTGCTGCTCGACCTGCTGCTCGTGTGGGCGGTGCTGTTCCACGCCCTCAACGGCGTGCGCATCGTGCTCATGGACTTCGGCTTCGGCATCCGCAGCCACAAGATCGTGTTCTGGGTCTGCATGCTGGTCGCGATCGTGTGCCTGAGCTTCTTCGCCTTCAAGGCGTTCGCGTTCATCGCCGACCACCACTCGGGAGGTCTGCTATGAGCACGGTCGCCAAGGACGCGGGCGGCGGGGGCGGCGCCCCCGCCCCCGCCGCCCTGACCACCGTCCTCGCAGAGGGCGCCGGCGGCATGTGGGCCTGGCTGTTCCAGCGCATCACCGCCGTGCTGCTGCTGTTCGGGCTGGTCGTGCACCTGACCGCTACGCACATCTTCGCCATCGGCGACCTCGACTTCGCCAACATCACCGACCGGCTGGGCCACACCTTCTTCCTGGTGACCGACGTCGTCGTGCTGGGGGCCGGCCTCTACCACGCCCTGAACGGCGGCCGCATGGTCGTCCTCGACTACTGGCTGCCCTCGGCCCATGGCCGCCGCTGGTTGGGCATCTGGCTCTGGGTCGTCGGCGTGGTCATGTTCGTCTACGGCCTCTGGGCCCTCTGGCCCTGGATCTCGGGCTAGGGGGCGGCGATGATCAAGCATCAGCTCATCATCGTCGGCGGCGGCCTGGCCGGCCTGCGGGCCGCGGTCGAGGCCCAGGAGGACGGCATCGACGTCGCCATCCTGTCGCAGGTCTGGCCCGGGCGCAGCCACTCCGGCGCCGCCCAGGGCGGCATCAACGCCGCGCTGGCCAACGACCCCGACGGACACGACGACACCCCCGAGAAGCACGCCTTCGACACGGTCAAGGGCTCCGACTACCTGGCCGACCAGGACGCCGCCTACCAGCTGACCCAGGACGCCCCCGGCGTCATCTTCGAGATGGAGCACTGGGGCTGCCCGTTCAGCCGCTACGACGACGGGCGCATCGCCCAGCGTCCGTTCGGCGGCGCCGGCTACCCGCGCACCTGCTACGGCGCCGACAAGACCGGCCACTACCTGCTGCACACGCTGGTGGAGCAGGCCTACAAGCGCGGCGTGACCATGTACACCGAGCAGTTCGTCCTGCGCCTGATCGTCCAGGACGGCGTCTGCCGCGGCGTGGTCGCCTACGACATGGTCCGCGGCGGGTTCGAGGCCTTCGTCGGCGACGCCGTGGTGATGGCCACCGGCGGCGCCGGCCGCACCTACTCCAACACGACCAACGCCATCATCTCGACCGGCTACGGCATGGCCATGGCCTACCACGCCGGCGTGCCGCTCAAGGACATGGAGTTCGTGCAGTTCCATCCCACGGGGCTGTACACGACGAACATCCTCATGACCGAGGGCTGCCGCGGCGAGGGCGGCTACCTGATCAACGACGAGGGCGAGCGCTTCATGGCCAAGTACGCGCCCAAGATGATGGAGCTGGCCCCGCGCGACATCACCGCGCGCTCCATCTGGACCGAGATCCTCGAGGGTCGCGGCATCGGCGGCAAGGACTACGTCTACCTCGACCTGAGGCACCTGGGCGAGGCCAAGATCGCCGAGAAGCTGCCGGGCATCCGCGACCTGGCGATCCACTTCGAGGGCGTCGACCCGGTCAGCGAGCCGGTGCCGATCGTGCCCAGCCAGCACTACACCATGGGCGGCATCGACACCGACAAGGACGGCCGCACCGAGATGCCCGGCCTGTACGCGGCCGGAGAGTGCGCCTGCGTGTCGGTGCACGGGGCCAACCGCCTGGGCGGCAACTCGCTGCTCGAGACGATCGTGTTCGGCCGCCGGGCCGGCAAGGCGGCGGCCGAGGCGATCGGCGGCGGCACGGCGCCGGCTCCGCCGGCCGACGCCGCCGCCGACACCGCGGCCGCCATCCAGCAGCGGGTCGACGACCTGGCGAAGGTCGAGGGCGGCGAAGACGCCTACGCCATCCGGGCCGAGATGATCGACACCATGCGCGACCATTTCGGCATCTTCCGCGAGGCCGGCCAGATGCAGACCGGCCTCGACAAGCTGAACGCGCTCAAGGAGCGCGTGCGCCACATCGGGCTGCGCTACACCGGCAGCGTGTTCAACCTCGACATGATCCGCACCCTCGAGCTCGAGGGCATGCTCGACGTCGCCCTGACCACCGCCGCCGGCGCGCTGCGGCGCACCGAGTCGCGCGGCTCGCACGCGCGCACCGACCACGGCACGCGTGACGACGGCGTCTGGCTCAAGCACACGCTCGCCTACTACCAGCCCGACGGGCCGCGTCTCGACGACAAGCCGGTCGCCCTCGGGATGTTCGAGCCCAAGGAGCGCACGTACTGATGAGCGAGCAGCAGGCAAGACTCCGCATCAAGCGCTGGGACCCGGCGACCGGGCAGGAGCCGCACTACCAGACCTTCACCGTGACCTACGAGGGCGTGATGACCGTGCTCGAGGCGCTGTTCTGGATCCAGGAGCACGAGGACGGCTCGCTCTGCTTCCGCTACTGCTGCCGGGCGTCGGTCTGCGGCTCGTGCGCGATGTACATCAACGGCCGCTACCGCTTGGCCTGCCAGACCAACGTCACCCTTCTCAAGGGCGACATCACGGTCGAGCCGCTGCCCCACTTGCCGCTGGTCAAGGACCTCGTCTGCGACATGGACGACTTCTTCGCCAAGTACGAGTACATCAAGCCGTGGCTGATCCGCAGCTCGCAGGAGCCCGACAAGGAGATCGCCCAGTCGCCTCGCGACCGCCGCAAGCTCGACATGCCGATCGACTGCATCATGTGCTCGTCGTGCTACAGCTCGTGCCCGTCGGTGTGGGGCCAGGGCGACTACCTGGGCCCTGCGGCGCTGCTCAAGGCGTACCGTTTCGAAGTCGACTCGCGAGACGACGCCCGCAAGGAGCGCCTGCCGCGGTTCGACAACGAGCACGGCGCCTATCGCTGCCACACGATCACCAACTGTGTCGAGGCGTGCCCCAAGGAGCTCAACCCGACCGAGGGGATCCAGTGGCTGAAGGGCGCCGCCGTCAGGCGGCGCCTGTTCGGGCGCTGGAAGTAGCTCGCGCGTGAGGGGGCGGGGCCGGCGGCCGTACGGCCGCCCGCCCCGCCCCTGCCTATGTGTCCACCCTCGTGCGCAGAGCGGCCCATCCACTCTCAAGTCCCTGCAAACCAGCGTCGATACCAGCAACCGACGGGTCGCTCCCCCAGGCGGGCGGGCGGAGCGCCCTCGCGATCCTGACGCGCGCCGGTGGCGCGCGACGGGGCGAAAGGGGGCAGGGATGGCGCGCAGGACTCCATCGCGGCCGGCGCCGGGCGTCGGCGGCGAGATTGCCGCGTGGATGCAGGCGCTCGAAGAGGGGCACGTCACGCGCCGGCAGTTCGTCGCCAGAACGGTCGCGCTGGGACTCTCGGCCGGTACCATCGGCGGCTTCCTGGCCGCCTGCGGCGGGAACGAGCCGCCGGCAAACGGCGGGTCGGCGTCGTTCGACAAGAAGAAGCCGGCCTCGATCAGGGTCCACAACTGGTACGCCTACATCTCGAAACAGGCGATCGCACAGTTCGAGCACGAGACCGGGATCAAGGTCGAGTACTCCCTGTTCGACTCCAACGAGCAGCTCGTCGCCCAGATCGAAGCCGACAAGCCCTACGACGTGATCTTCCCCGAGGAGTGGGCGGCCGAGGTGCTGATCAAGGCCGGCAAGCTGGCGCCGCTCGACATGTCGCTGCTTCCGAACTTCGACAACGTCACCGACCCGACGTTCCGCAGCCCGCCCTACGACCCGGGCACGGGGGGCAAGAAGTACACCACCGTCTACATGTTCGGTACCGAGGGCTTCGCGGTGCGGCTCGACAAGATACCCGATCCGCCGGAGAGCTGGGCGCCTCTCTACGAGGAGAAGTACCGCCAGCAGGTCTCGCTGCTCGACGGCGCCCGCGAGGTGCTCGGCCCGGCGCTCTTCATGCTCGGCAGCAACCTGAACTGCACCGACCAGGCGATGCTCGACAAGGCCACGCGCAAGGCCACGGCCCAGAGGCCGCTGGTCAGCGTCTACGACTCGAACACGCAGGTGAACAGGATGCAGGCGGGACTGCCGCTGGTCGAGTGCTGGGACGGCGACGCCGTCCAGGCGATGGACAGGATCGGCGTCAGCAAGATCCGCTACATCCTGCCCCGGGAGGGCTACATGGTATGGGCCGACGCGCCGTCGATCCCGGCCAGCGCTCCCAGCCCGTACGGCGCCCACCTCTTCCTGGACTTCCTCATGGATCCCAAGGTCGCGGGGCTGTGCGCGTCGCACATCGGCTATGAGCCGGTGATCGAGGCCGCCGACCCGCTGATCACCAGCATGGTGCAGCGGGCCATGCGAGCGACTCCCGAGCAGATCGCCGGTGGCACCCTGCCGCGCGACCTGGGCGACTTCACCGACAGCTACACGAAGGCGTACGCGAAGGTCCGCGCTTCGTAGCGGGGGACGTCGAGGGGGCGCGATGACGGGCGGGCGACGACGCCCGCCCGACACCGGGCTCGCCCCCTCGCCCCGCTCCCTCAAGTCGCATGTACCCGTCGCCGATACCGTCTCTCGACGGCTTCGACTCACCGCCGCGGGCGCGGCGGGTCCCACGACCCCGTCTCTCGCAGTCCGGTCCGCGGCACGCCGCAGCCTGGCGCCGGGACCGGGTGCACGACGAAAGGATGCGCATGGCCGGCAGGACTCCATCGCGACCGGCGCCCGGCGCGGGCGGCCGGATGGCCGCCTGGATGCAGGCGCTCGAAGAGGGGCACATCACGCGGCGCCAGCTCGTCGCCAGGGCGACGGCCCTCGGGCTCTCGGCGGGCACGGTCGGCGCCTTCCTCGCGGCCTGCGGGGGAGGTTCGTCGCAGGCCGGCGCCGGCGGCGGTCCGAGCTCGTTCCCGACCACCAAGCCCGCCTCGATCGCCGTCCACAACTGGGCGGCCTACATCTCGCCCAAGTCGATCAAGCGGTTCGAGAGCGAGACCGGCATCAAGGTCGATTACTCGCTGTTCGACTCGAACGAGCAGCTCGTCGTCCAGATGCAGGCCGGCAAGGTCTACGACGTCGTCTTCCCCGAGGAGTGGGCGGCCGAGGTGCTGATCAAGGCCGGCAAGCTGCAGCCGCTCGACCTGGACCTGCTGCCGAACCTCGCCAACGTGACCGATCCCACCTTCCGCAACCCGCCCTACGACCCCGGGACCGGCGGCAAGAAGTACACCACCGTGTACATGTTCGGCACCGAGGGCTTCGCGGTGCGGATCGACAAGGTCCCCGATCCGCCCGAGAGCTGGGAGCCGCTCTACGAGGCGAAGTACAGGCAGCAGGTCTCGATGCTCGACGGCACGCGCGAGGTGCTGGGCCCGGCGCTGTTCATGGTGGGCAGCGATCCGAACTGCACCGACCAGGCGACGCTCGACAGGGCGACCACCAAGGCGATCGAGCAGAAGGAGCTGGTCACCGTCTACAACTCGAGCACGCAGGTCAACCGCATGAGGGACGGGCTGCCGTTCGTCGAGTGCTGGGACGGCGACGCCATCCAGGCGATGAACAAGATCGGGGTCAGCAAGATCCGGTACATCCTGCCGAAGGAAGGCTACAGCGTATGGGCCGACGCGCCGTCTGTCCCGGCCAACGCGCCGAGCCCGTACGGCGCCCATCTCTTCCTCGACTTCCTGATGCGGCCCGAGGTCGCCGCCGAGTGCGCCTCGTTCATCGGCTACGAGCCGGTGATCACGGCGGCCGACCCTCTGATCGGCAGCATGGTGCAGCGGGCGATGCGGCCGACCGCGGAGCAGATCGCGGGCGGCACGATGCCGCGCGACCTCGGCGACTTCACGAGCGCCTACACCAAGGCGTACGCGAAGGTCCTCGGGTAGTAGACGCGGATGCGGTCGGGGCGGGGGCGGCGCCGCAGGCGCCGCCCCCGCCCCTTCTAGTGTTGCACCAGGGCCAGGGCCACGCCGGCGATCGTGACCGCGCAGCCGGCGGCCACCCGGCCTCCGATCCGTTCGCGCAGGAACACGGCCCCGCCGACGATGGCGAAGACCGGCGCCGTGGCGATCACGAGCGTCGTGAGGACGGCGCCGATGTGCTCGATCAGCAGGTAGAACAGCACCGAGAACACGGCGTTCAGGAACCCCGCGCCGGCGAGCAGCCACCAGGCGAGCCGGCGCTCACGGCCGTGGAGCGGCCGCGTGAACAGCGAGTCGCGGCGGCGGACCACGAACGGCAGGAGCAGCGCCACACCGAACAGCTCGCCGGCCAGCATCATCGTGGTCGTCGCGCCGCCGTTCGCCTCCTCGGCCAGGGCGATCAGCACGGGGCCGAGGCCCCAGCCGGCGGCCGTGACCAGCGACAGCGCGACCACCACGGCCGGTGAAGCCGTGCCCCGCGCCGGTATCGCGCCCTCGAGCACCTGCGCGTGCGCCTCCGGCTTGGCGCCGAGATAGCGGGAGATGATCACGACGCCGCCCACGGCGACCACCAGGCCGGCCACCGTCAGGTGGCCGAGCGTGGCGCCCATCAGCACCACCGCGAACAGGGCGGTGAACAGCGGGTCGGTCCCGCTGACCGTGGCCACGACCCCCGAGCTGCCGGCGCGCAGCGCGTAGTAGTAGGCGTTGAAGGCGACCAGCCAGGTGACGATCGCCGACACGAAGATGTAGGCGGCGGCCTTGGCGCTGAGCGCGAACCCGAGAGGCCACAGGTGCAATGCCGAGAGGGGCACCGCGACGCAAGCCATGAAGGCCATGCACCATGCCAGCACGGCGAAGTTCACGTGCACGGGCTCGACGTAGTCGAGCACCTTCTTGTTCAGGACGATGACCGCGGCCCAGCAGACAGCCTCGAAGAACGCCACGGCGACCCAGATGGCGAAACCGGCGGAGATGAGACGCTCCCGTTCGTGCCGCGCCGCCGCAGGCGCGGCGGCGCGGCCATTCTATCAGCTTCGTGGTTGGACGCCCGCGGCGCCCGGGGACATACTTCGGGGGCGCCGGCGCCGGCGCCCCACCACCCGACCGACGGAGTCCGGATGAACACCAGCGTACGCGGCACCAGCCTCGAGATCGTGGTCGACGACATCCTCGCCCTCAGCGTCGACGGGATCGTGACGACGGCCGGCGTGGACCTCGCGATGGCGTCCGGCGCCGGGGCGGCGATCAAGGCGGCCGGCGGCGAGACGATCGAGCGCGAGGCGATGCTGCAGGCGCCGGTCCGGCCGGGCGACGCCGTGCCCACGACCGGAGGCACGCTGGGGGCCAGATGGGTGATCCACGTGGCGCTGGCGGGCGCGCCCGACGCCGCCCTGGTGGCGCGGGCGACCTGGAGGCTCCTGGAGGTCGCCGACAGGGTCGGCGTGCGCTCGCTCGCCGTGCCGTGGCTGGGTGCCGACCCCGGCTCGGGCGACGGGGGAGTGCCGCCGTATGCGTGCGCCAGCATCGTGGTGACGCGCACCCGCGACTACCTCGAACATCAGCGCCGCACGGGCCTGCGGCGGATCGTGTTCTGCGCGTCGGACGCGGTGACCAGGGCGGCCCTCGGGAACGCGCTGGCCGGCTCGACCCGCATCTAGCGCCCCGGCGTCGGCGGCTCCGGCCAGGCGGCGGGACCCGTCGTTCACCCGGTATAGACTGCGCTCGCCATGACCGCTTCGCTCCTGTACCTCAGCCGCGCCGACATCGAGTCGCTCGCCCTTCCCGTGGCCGACGTCGTCGACGCCGTCGAGGAGAGCTTCCGGCGGCGCGGTCTGGGCCAGGTGCAGCTGCCCCCGAAGATCGGGGTGACCGGCGCCGGCGGCGCGTTCGCGCACGCGATGCCGGCCGCGGTGCCGGCCGCCGGCGCCCTCGGCGTCAAGTGGGTGGCCGCCTTTCCCGGCAATCCGGCCCTGGGGCTGCCGACGATCAGCGGGCTCGTCGTGCTGAGCGACCCGCGGACCGGGCTGCCGCTGGCCGCGATGGAGGCGGCGCTGATCACCGCCCTGCGGACCGGCGCCAGCGCTGCCGTGGCGGCGCGTCACCTCTGCGCGCCCGGCGCCGAGACGATCGGCGTGCTGGGCTGCGGCGTGCAGGGGCGCAGCAGCGTGCGCGCCCTGGCGACGGTGCTGCCGCGGTTACGGCGCGTGCAGTGTCACGACCTGGTCGCCGGAGCGGCGCGGGCCTTTATCGGCGAGCTGGCGGCCGACATGCCGGCCGTGGAGTTCGACGTCGCAGAGGCGCCGGCGGCGGTCGCCGCCGGCGCCTCTCTCGTGCTGACGGCGATCTCGATGGTCGAGGGCGTGGCACCGCCGCTGGGCGGCGGTCTGCTCGAGCGCGGCGGCCTCGCCGTCGCGCTCGACTACGACGCGGCCTGGTCGGCGGCGGCGATGGCGGAGTGCGAGCGCTTCGTGTGCGACGACCGCGAGTCGACCCTGGCGACCAGGGCCCAGGGCGGGCGCCTCGCCGGCATCCCCGCGATCGACGCCGACCTGGGGGAGATCGCCGCCGGCCTGCGACCCGGCCGCGAGCGCGACGACGCGCGCATCTTCTGCATGAACCTGGGGATCGCGACCCACGACGTGATCACCGCGCGGCTCGTCTACGACCGGGCGCGCGCGGCCGGCGTGGGCATCGATCTGCCGCTCTGAAGCAGTCTCGGCGCGATCCGGCCGCGGGCCGGTCCGCGCCGGCCCCGACGGACCGGCCCGCCTAGACCCCGAAGCGGCGCTCGAAGGCGCGCACCAGCCCGACGGGACCGGTCAGCATCATGTCGCCGTAGGGCGTGGGGAACCTCACCGGGAGCCCGGAGTGCGCGAGCAGCGCGCGCCGCGGCCCGGTGACGAGCAGGGGAAGGCCGGCGGGTACGGGGGCCGCCAGGGCCGCGCCGTGCCCGCCGGCCTCCCTCACCTCGTCGCCGGGCAGGTCGCCGGCCAGGAAACGCCGCAGCAGCATCTCGAGCGACGCCGGGTCGAGCCGCCGGGTGTGGTCCTCGTACACCCCGGCGATGCGCCCGCCCAGGGCGACGGCGCAGATCGTGTGGCCGTTGCCGGCGTTGACGAGCACGGCGTCGCCGTCGGGGTCGTCCATGGCCCCCAGCAGGGCAGCCGGACCCGTGTCGGCGGCCGTCACTCGCGGCAACGCAGCGAGCGAGTGGGCCGCCGCCGTCATCCGCGTCAGCTCGACCGGGATCTCGTCGCTCGTGTAGAACAGCTCGTCGACGCGCAGGCGCGCCGCCAGCGCCCTCTCCCACAACTCGAACCGGAGGGCGCGGTTGGAGCCGCCGGGGTTGAAGCCGTGGTCCTGCACGGCGACGCAGCCCGCGTCGAACCGGGTGCCCACGCCCAGGTCGTCGAGCGCGTGCGCCAGCATCGGCAGGTCCAGGTCGCCGCAGCGGACCTCGGTCGCTCCCGACCGGACGGCCGCGGTCACCTCGTCGTCGCCGATCAGCCCTACCCCGTGGTCCCGCACGCGGTCCAGGTCGTCGGCGAACGTCAGTGCGGCCTGTTCGGTGGCGAGGAAGTCGAGCCCGGCGGCCAGGTGGTCGCGCATGGCCGCCGTCGACGGCCCGCCGCCCATGGTGGGCCCGTAGAAGACGACGCGACTGCCTGCGGCCGTCGCGTCCCTGATCTGGCGCGCCACGACCTGCGTACGGGAAGGCACGACCAGCTTGACCGGGTCCTCGCCCGCTCGTCCGGGCTCGTGGATCAGGATGTCGGTCGTGCCCTGGCCGACGTCGGCGGCGAGCAGGCGCAAGGTCTCAGCGGGGCAGGGCGGGCACCGCGCGGCCGCCGAAGCGCAGACGCCACACGTTGACCATCGCCTCGAGCACGATGTCGTTGGACATCTTCGACTCGCCGACCTTGCGGTCGACGAAGATGATGGGCAGCTCGACGATCTTGAAGCCGAGCTGGTAGGCGCGATACGTCATCTCGATCTGGAAGCCGTAGCCCTTGGTGTCGATGGAGTCGAGGTCGATCGTCTCGAGAACGTGCCGGCGGAAGCACTTGAACCCGCCGGTCAGGTCGTGGAACGGCAGCCCGAGGACGAGCTGCGCGTACAGGCAGCCGCCGCGGCTGATCACCTTGCGCGCCGGCGTCCAGTTCTCGACGCCGCCGCCCCTGACGTAGCGCGATCCCAGCACCAGGTCGGCGCCGTCCTCGACACGTCGCACGAAGTGGGGGAGGTAGCTGGCGTCGTGCGAGAGGTCGGCATCCATCTCGAAGAGGAGGTCGGCGCCCTGGGCGAGGGCATGCCGGAACCCGGCTATGTACGCCTTGCCGAGGCCCTCCTTGCCGGCGCGGTGCAGCACCTCCACGTCGGGACGTGTCGCCGCCAGCTCGTCGGCCAGAGCGCCGGTGCCGTCGGGCGAGTCGTCGTCGACGATCAGCGTCCGTAGCTGCAGGCCGTTGCCGTCCGCGGCCTCGCGTATCCTGTCGAGCGCGTGGCGCAGGTTGTCGCGTTCGTTGTAGGTGGGCAGCACGACGACGTTCATCGCCGCTCAGTATACCTTGGCGCGTCGCTCTGCATCTTCCACGCACGTGTCGTCACGAGGGGGGTAGTACACGCAAATCTTACCCTCGAGTAGAGCCTGAGGGTTTTTCTGGGCGAATCGACCGAAAACATCGGCAGGAAGGATTGCATCGGCTTCGAAAACGTCTATATTGTGACGGTCCCTCCGACAGGCCACTACATCTTGTAGAAAGAGCGATCCCGCATGCGCTGTCCGTTTTGTGGAAGTGACGAGAGCAAAGTCGTCGACTCGCGCGATTCCGAGTCGAGCGACGCCACTCGCCGGCGCCGCGAGTGCCTGCATTGTGAGCGTCGCTACACCACCTACGAGCGGGTCGAGGAGACGCCGCTGCTGGTGGTCAAGCGAAACGGGTCCGAAGAGGTGTTCACGCGCGCGAAGCTGCTGAACGGGCTGCTGCGCGCCTGCGAGAAGAGGGGTATCAGCCTGGAGCGCATCGAACGCGTGGCCGACGAGATCGAAGGTGACCTGCGGCGGGAATCTGTGCAACAGGTGTCCTCGGTCGAGATCGGGGCGCGGGCGCTCCGCCAGCTGCGCGACCTGGACCGGGTGGCGTACATCCGGTTCGCGTCGGTGTACCGGCAGTTCGAAGACATCGAAGAGTTCCAGGAAGAGCTCGCGCGGCTCGAGGGGGCCGATCATGAGCCCGCCTACAGCGGGCCCTGGACGCGCGAGCAATGAGGCGAGGGGGCAGCACATGATGACGAGGGGCAGCCATGAGTGAGACGGGCAAGAGGGTCGTGGAGTTGTCGGCGAACGCGCTGAAGGTACTTCAGCGCCGCTATCTCAGGAAGGGCGAGAACGGCGAGCTGCTCGAGACGCCGGAGCAGATGTTCCACCGCGTCGCGCGCGCCGTCGCCCAGGCCGAGCGCCTGCACAACCCGGCGGCCTCGGTCGACCAGTGGCAAGACACCTACTACGAGCTCATGAGCAGCCTCGAGTTCCTGCCCAACAGCCCCACCCTCATGAACGCCGGCAGAGAGCTCGGCCAGCTCTCGGCCTGCTTCGTCCTGCCCGTCGGCGATTCCATGGACTCGATCTTCGAGGCGATCAAGCACACCGCCCTGATCCACAAGAGCGGCGGCGGCACGGGCTTCTCGTTCTCGCGCGTGCGCCCCAAGAACGACGTCGTGCTGTCGACGAAGGGCGTGTCCTCGGGGCCGCTCTCGTTCATGAGCGTCTTCGACGCCGCCACCGAGACGATCAAGCAGGGCGGCACGCGGCGCGGCGCCAACATGGGCATCATGCGCGTCGACCATCCCGACATCCTCGACTTCATCACCGCCAAGCAGGACGACGACCGGCTGAACAACTTCAACATCTCCGTGGCCGTCACCGACGAGTTCATGGCGGCGGTCGACGAGGACCGCGACTATCCGCTGGTCAACCCGCGGTCGGGCGAGGTGGTCAAGCACCTGAGCGCGCGCAAGGTCTTCAAGTCGATGGTCACCCTGGCCTGGAAGAACGGCGACCCCGGCATCGTCTTCATCGACCGCATCAACGAGCACAATCCCACGCCGCAGCTGGGGACCATCGAGAGCACCAACCCGTGCGGCGAGCAGCCGCTGCTGCCCTACGAGTCGTGCAACCTGGGGTCGATCAATCTGGCCAAGGTCTGCGACGACGGGCACGTCGACTACGGCAAGCTCGGCCGGATCGTCAAGACCGCGGCGCGGTTCCTCGACGACGTGATCGACGTCAACAACTACCCGCTGCCGCAGATCGCCGAGATCACCAAGGGCAACCGCAAGATCGGCCTCGGCGTGATGGGCTTCGCCGACATGCTCTTCGCCCTCGGCGTCCCCTACGACTCCGAGGAGTCGGTCGAGATCGCGCGCCAGATCATGGACTTCGTCCACACCGAGGCGCGCACGGCGTCGGTCGAGCTCGCCGAGGAGCGCGGGGCGTTCCCGAACTTCGAGGGTTCGGCCCTCGACCAGCCCGACGCGCCCAGGGTCCGCAACGCCACGGTCACGACCATCGCGCCGACCGGCACGATCTCGATCATCGCCGGGTGCTCGAGCGGCATCGAGCCGTTGTTCGCCGTGTCGTACGTGCGCCGCAAGGTGCTCGACGACGACGAGATGCTCGAGGTGCATCCGTACTTCGAGCAGGTCGCGCGCCGCGAGGGCTTCTACTCCGAGGCGCTCATGAAGCGGATCGCCGACGACGGCACCGTCCGGCACATCGACGAGGTCCCCGAGCAGTGGCGGCGTGTGTTCGCGACCGCCCATGACGTCACCCCGGAGTGGCACATCCGGCTGCAGTCGGCCTTCCAGGAGTCGACCGACAACGCCGTCTCCAAGACGGTCAACTTCGCCAACCACGCCACGGTCGACGACGTCGAGAAGGTCTACCTGCTCGCCTACAGGTCGGGCTGCAAGGGCGTGACCATCTACCGCGACGGCAGCCGCGAGGAGCAGGTGCTCAACGTCGGGTCGGGCGCGCGGGAGCGCACCACACGCGATCCCGCCGCCGGGATCGCGGTCACCCGGCCCGCGCGCCCCAAGCTACTGACCGGCGAGACCGAGCGCATGGAGACCGGCTGCGGCCGCCTCTTCGTGATCATGAACGACGACGAGATGGGCCCGCGCGAGGTCTTCGCCAACATGGGCAAGGCCGGCGGCTGCGCCTCGTCCAACACCGAGGCTCTCGGCCGCCTGATCTCGCTCTGCCTCAAGAAGGGCGCGGCGCCCGGCGAGATCGTCGAGCAGCTCAAGGGCATCCGCTGCCACGTTCCGTACGGCATCGGTCCCAACGCCGTCCTCTCGTGCGCCGACGCCATCGGCAAGGCGGTCGAGCGTCGCTACACGAACGGGGCGGTCCCACAGGGCGCCCCCGAGCCGCAGCTGTCGCTGGTCGAGGTCGCCCAGGGCGCGTGCCCCGACTGCGGCGGCTCGATCGAACACGAGGGCGGCTGCGTCGTCTGCAGGCTCTGCGGCTACTCCAAGTGCGGATGAGCTGAGCGGCGCGGCCCGCGTGAGCGGGCCGCGCCCTTCGCCGTGTGGTCTGGAGCGGGTAGAGTAGGGTCGCACACGTCCACTTCACCCGGACAGGAGCGGAACATGGCCGACGGACCCGAGAAGCAGCCCGACGGCGCGCCGCCGCAGGACGAGCCGGCCGGCGGCGTCGAGATCGGTGACGGCGTCGTCGCCAAGATCGCCAACACGGCCTGCCGCGACATCGAAGGCGTCAACGCGCTCGGCGGCGCCACGTCGCGGGCGCTGGCCGGTCTGCGCGGCGGCGAACACCGCACCCAGGGCGTGAACGTCGACCTGCGCGGCGACGTCGTCGACATCGACGTCACGCTGGTCGTCGACTACGGCGCCAGTATCCCCCAGGTCGCCCAGGCGTGTCGCGAGCGCGTCCGCGACCGGGTCGAGTCGATCACAGGACTCAAGGTGAAGGCGGTGAACGTCGTCGTCGCCGACGTGAACTTCCCGGAGGCCGACGCTGGCGCCGACGCACCACAGTCCTGAGCGTTTACGCGAGCGGTCGGTGGCCGACGTCGTCGAGGGCCTGCTGACCTTCACCGTGCTGCTGGCCGCCAGCGCCGCGTGCCTTCTGGCGGCGATCGGCCTGATCTCCACCGCCGCGGGCCGGCCGGTGACCCCGCTGGCTCACCTGCCCCTGCCCGAAACGCACGAGGGGCGCGCGGCCGTGGCACTCGTCGTGGTGGCGGTCCTCGTCGCGCTCCTCGCGCTGGTGCTGCGGCCGCGGCCGCGCACCCTCAGCCTGCCGGTCGCCGACGGCGCGGTGATCGTCCCGGCCGAGACGCTGACCTCCCTCGTGCGCGACGAGCTCGCCCTGGACCCCGAGGTCTTGCGCGTGGACGCCGTGCTGAATCGCTCCGCCGAGGGGACGCTGCGCGCCGACGTGCGCGTGATCGTGCGGCCGCTCGCCGACACCGCCACGCTCGCACGCGAGCTCGGCGCCCGTCTGCGACAGACGCTCGAGCGGGCCGGCGGGTGGCCCGTCGACGTGCGCCGCTTCGACGTCCGGGCCGTGACGGTCGCCGAGCTGCCGAGGTACCTGTCGTGACCACGCGGGTCGTGACCGTGATCGTGTGTCTGGCTGGACTGGCCGTGGCCGGGGCGCTGTTCGTGCGCGAGGCCGTCCTCGCCCACGAACAGCGCCTCACGTGGACGGCGCCCGGCTGGTGGACGCGCCTGCTCCACGACGGTTGGGCGCGCACGGGCCTGTTGGGCTTCGCCGCGCTGGCGGCCGCGCTCGGTCTGCTGGCGCTCGTGGTGCGCCTGGTCGCGCCGGCACGCGGCGACGAGACGACGCTCGAGCTGGGCACCGCCGACGAGAGCGTGGCGGTCGCACCACAGGCGCTGCACTCGCTGGTGGCCGGCACGCTCGGCAGGTTCGCGGGCGTGACGGCGACGCGGGCGCGCGTGGTCAGGTCGGCCGAGGACGACCGCCTGACCGTCCGCGCCCGCGTCGCCGTTCCGTCCGAGGATCTCGCGCGGCTGCACGCCGGCGCGCTGGGCGCGCTCGGGCGCGAGCTCGCCCGCGCCACGGGCCTCGACACGGCGCGGCTCACGCTCGAGATCGAACGCTTCACGACGGGAAGTGAGGGGTGATGCGAGTCAGGTACATCGGCCTCTTCGTCGGCCTCATCGCAGGCTTCGTCTGGATGGCCCTGGGGTTCGACAAGCTCATCGTGGTCGCCGTCATGGGGGCGGTCGGCTACTTCGTCGGAGCCGCTCTGGCCGGCGACATCGACGTCGGCCGCTACATCGACAGCTTCCGGGGCAGGTGAGCGTTCCGCAGGTGACAGAGCCGGCGCCGTTCCGCCCCGACCTCGTCGCCTCGGACCTCGACGGCACGCTGCTGCCGCCGACGCTCGAGTTCACGCCGGCTACGGTCGCCGGCGTCGCGGCCCTGCGCGCCGCCGGCGTGACGTTCGTGATCAGCACCGGACGCATGTTCAGGAGCGCCCGGCGCATGGCGGCGAAGCTCGGTCTCTCCGACGGCCCGATCATCTGCTACCAGGGCGCGCTCGTGGCCGACCTCGGCACCGGCGAGTGGCTGCGCCACCTGCCGATGGATCCCGCTCCCGCGGCCGACGTCGTCCGCCACATCCGAGCGTTGGGCCGCCACGTGAACGTCTACGTCGGCGACGAGCTGTACGTGGAGGACGTCGACACGTGGGCCCGCAGCTACGCGGAGTATGCCGAGGTGGGCATCAACCCCGTCGACGACCTGCTGACGGTGGTCGCCCAACGGCCCACCAAGATCGTCGTGGCGACCGACCCCGACGACGTCACGGCGCTGCTGCCCGGGCTGCAGGAGCGCTGGCGCGACGTCCTCTACGTCACGCGCTCGCTGCCCCACTACATCGAGATCAACGCGCCGGCGGCGACCAAGAGCGCCGCCCTGGAGTGGCTGGGGGAGAGGCTGGGTACCCGCCGGGCCCGGACCGTGGCCTGCGGCGACGGTCTGAACGACCTCGACATGCTGCGCTGGGCCGGCCTCGGCGTCGCCATGGCCGAGGGCGGTGAGGCCGTGCGCCGCGAGGCCGATCTGGTGGTTCCGCGCGACGAGCTGGGTGACCTGTTCGTGCGGCTCGCGGCCGAGCCGCCCGGCGCCGCGGCCGGCGAGGCCCATGCGAAGGCGGCGCCCGGAGGGTAGGCGCCGCCTTCAGGGGTGCTGGTGGTGCCGGCGCTCGCTTTGACGAGACACCGGCTCCCCCTGGGGGAGGGGGCTTTTCGCGGGAACGCGGCCACGCGCACCGCCTCACGGTTTAGTGTACCCCAATGCTCACAAACCACACGGGCAGGAGCCGGAGACGAAGAGGGCGGGGCGGTCCGTACGGACCGCCCCGCCCTCCGGCCTAGCCGCTCAGGCCGCGTCTCACTTCGCGAGCTTGACCGGCATCACCAGCACCTTGCAGCGGGCCTTCCCGGCCAGGTAGTCGGCGGATCCGGACCAGACCACGGTGTAGCGGGTGCTTCTCTTGACCTTCACCCGGAACGAGAAGGTCGCGTAGTAGTTCCTCGACGTGACCTTCTTGGTGACCACGGTCACGGGAGCCGCACTCGACCCGAGCTTCTGCCTCTCGAGTGTGACATACGTGCCGGCCGCGTCCCACGCGTAGAGCCAGCCGCGCAGCTTGATGCGCGCGCCCGAGGCGGCGATCCGCGGACCCGTCAGGTGGATCCTCGGCGTTTCCTTGTAGACGTAGCCACGCATGACCGTGTCGGGCACGCTCGTGGTCGTCGTCGGGGCCGTGGTCGCGCCCTCGGCTGACGAGTCGTAGCCATCGGGCCGGAACGTGACCTGGAGGTCGGTGTTGTGGCTCCACGTCCCGATCTTGGCCGCGAGGTCGGCGACCGACGGTGGCGTGGGATAGGTGGTCGGCGTCGGCGTGACGACCGGCTTCGGGATGCCCGACGACGCCGCGAGCGCCGCCGTCCTGGTCGCGGCGTCCTTGGCCGCGGTGTAGCCGAAGTACATGTTGTACCAGTAGTAGCTCCAGTCGCCGCCCTCGACGAACAGCGTGCCCCTGGCCCTGGTCCCCGCGGGGATCGTCAGGGTCGAGGTCAGGGTCTCCGTGCTGGAGCTGCCGTAGCGGCGGATGATCGTCTGTACGGTGTTGTCGCCGACCTTGAGGCCGCCCGGCACCTGGATGTCGACGATGTTCGCCCAGTGGTGCACCGGCGACAGCGTCGCGGTCAAGTCGACGCTGACGAGCGTCGCCGGCGAGACGCCGTTCGGGTTCGACAGCAGGTACTCCATGATCGAGTAGACGTCGTCCACGGCCTCGTAGCCGACGTCCCAATCGTCGTCGTACTTGTCGCTGCGCGCGACCGGGATGTCCTGGGTGCCGTCGTTCACGACGATCGTCTCGGTCACATCGGCGCTCCCGGAGAACTCCCAGGCGTCCATCGCCCGGTAGATCGCGAAGTAGGCCGAGTCGGGGACCAGCCAGTCCCAGTCCCAATTACCGGTCGCCCAGACGGGGATGAACGTCTGAGTACTGACGGTGCGGCCGCTGGGCTGGATCGTGGCCGTCGCGTTGACCGTGACCAGGGCCGGCAGCGATGCGGTCGTGCCGACGATGCCCATGCCGCGGTCCTCGGTGATCGTGCCCTGCAACGGTCCCAGGGACACCATCTTGTAGGGTTCGATCGCGGAGTTCCACACGCCGCTCACCCATGCGTTGCCCATGGCGTAGGCGACGTCGCCGTCCTGGTCGGCCGGATGACCGAAGCCCACGACCGTGTCGTCGTGGGTGTAGGTGACCGTGCCGACCCAGGCGCCCCAGTAGTCGCCGTAGGCGAGGACGGCTGCGAGCGAGGCGCCACCCTCGAGCGGCGCGCTGGGGAGAGTGGCTGAGAAGCCGCCCCCGGCGCCGGCGGGCTGGACCGTCACGCCACGCTTCTCCAGCTTGGCGGCGACGTCCCTGTAGGCCTGGCTCTGCGGCGAGAGCCCGCCGATCTCGAACAGCGCCAGCGAGTGCATCACCACGGTGCGTGGATGGGTCGCCAGGATGTGTCTGGCGGCGCTCCGCGACGTGGCGTAGGCGACGCTGTCGACTGAGGCTCCGGACACGCGCACCGGCGCGGCGAGCTTGGCGACGCTGCCGGACACCCGCTGGTACGTCCCCTCCATCGTCGTCATCGACTCGACCGGCGTGGCCAGGCCCATGCCGTTGGTGGTGAACCAGTCGCCGTACGAGACCGCGCCGACGAGGTAGTCGTCGCCGGCGACGTTGACGTAGACGGGGCTCCCGCTCATGCCGTCGGCGATGCCGCCGATCTGGGCGATGTCGGGGCCGCTCGCCTCGAACAGGATGGCGGGCGAGCCGTCCTCGAAGAAGCCGTCGACCAGACCGAGCACCTGGACCGGGATCGTGCTGATCGAATAGCCGTTGAGGACGGTCTTGAAGTGACCGGTGAGCGGGCCCCCGCCGAGGTCCGCGCGGAGCTGGTCGATCGTCAGCGCGGGCTCGGTCGGGCCGGGCGACGGCGACGGCGCTGCGGCGGCCGGGCCGGCGAGCGCGAGAGCGCTCAGCAGCACGGCCGCGAACAGCGCCAGCGCGAAGGCACGCCGGCCTGTCGACAGGTGGTTCATGGACGACCCCTTTCACGACGGCGCCTGGTGAGGCGGACTAAGACGAGAGTAGCACCTGATTACGATAAAACTAGAGAAGTGAGCGGCCCGCTGCTCGAAAGGCGGGAGACGATCCACGGGACACGGTCCGCGCGGCCGGCAGGGACCATCACGGACGCTCGGTCGACATCACCCCCCCTTGGTCGTTGCCCCTTAGACGCCCGGGAGGGTGGAAGAGTTCGCGGACGGGGGTCGGAGAGGGGGCGCGCCGGCGCCGCCGGCGCCGGCGCGCCCCCTCCTACAGCGTCGCCATGATGGAGAACGACAGCGGGAACGTTTCTTCGTGGCCGCGCACGCGCAGCAGGCCGTCGGCGCCGGCGACCAGGCACTTCATGCGCAGCCCGCGCGTGTAGGGGAACTCGTGCACGAACCGCACGACGAGGCCGGCGTCGGCCAGCGCGCTCACGACGTCGCCGATGGTGTGCTGCCACTCGTAGGAGACGGTCGCCTCGGTGGCCGCCTCGGGCTCGGCGTAGGTGCCGGGCGAGTCGAACCGCTCCGGTTCGTCGGTGTGGAAGTAGGACAGGGCGCTGAAGCGCGGCTCGTGGTGCTCGTCGTCCAGGGTGAGCGCGACCGGATGGAACTCGGCCATGTAGAAGACGCCGCCCGGGCGCAGGAAGTGGGCGACCACCTCGGCCCACCGGCCGAGGTCGCGCAGCCACATGATGGCGCCCCACGAGGTGAAGACGATGTCGAACCGCCGGTCGAGCACCGAGGGGAGGTCCTCGACCGTGCTCTCGACGAAGGTCGCCGGCAGACCCGTCTCGGCGGCCAGGGACCGGGCCACCGCGACCGCCCTGGGCGAGAAGTCGGCCCCGGTCACACTGGCGCCGAGACGAGCCCACGAGAGCGTGTCGAGGCCGAGGTGGCACTGGAGGTGCAGCAGCTCCTTGCCGGCCACCTGGGGCCCCAGCTCGTCGAGCTCGATCGGCAGCAGCGTGCTCGCGCCGGCCTTGAAGCCGTCGACGTCGTAGAAGCCGGAGCGCTCGTGGACGTCGGCCCACTCGTTCCACAGGTTGAGGTTGGCGCGTGTGTACTCGTCGAGCATCGGGCCTCCTTCACCGCCTGCGCGCGGGGCCGCGCGGCCGCACATGGGCGGATGATACGGGCGCGCGGGGGGCGGCGCCAGCGGCGCCGCCCCCCGCGCGCCCTTCTCGCGGCGCCCTACACCTCGTAAGCGACGACGCGGACGAGCCCGATCGTCTCGCCGCCGTCGCCGGCCGTCGTGGCGTCGGAGATCGAGTACACGGCGGCCGCCTTCTCGTCGGCGAGGAAGCCTACGACCTGGGCGTCGAGCCCCTCGAGCTCGCGAGCGGCCTCGAAGATCCGGATCGGCGTGGCGAACGTCTTCACCTTGATCATGTCGTCCCCTTCGTCGCTGTGGGCTGCGTCAGCGCACACCTACCCGTTGTCAGCCCAGGTCACGCGCAAGCTTGTGTGCGTCTGTACGCACGATGGTCCTCGGTATAGAGTCGCGTCTATGACCGAGGAGTCGGATTTCTCACGCTTGGGGAAGCTCGGGGCGGCACTGGGGGACGCGACGCGTTTCTCAATCTTCCGCTTCGTCGTCGAGTCGCCGCGACCGGTGTCGGCCGGCGAGACGGCCGGCCACTTCGGCCTGCACCGGACCGTCGCCCGCTCCCACCTCGAGAAGCTGGCCGAGGCCGGCCTGCTGTCGCTCGCGACGCGTCGCAACGCCGGCGGCGGGCGTCCCGCCAAGGTCTACTCGCCGTCGCCGGGACGGCTCGACATCCAGCTGCCGCCGCGCCGCTACGAGGCGCTGTCGGCCATGCTCATCCGCATGGTCGCCCAGATGAACGGCACCGCCGAGGCGCTGGCCCGCGACGTCGGCTTCGACTTCGGGCGCGACGCGGCCGCCACCCTGCCACCGCACGATGGGTCTCGCCCGCATCCGGACCTGTCGACGATCATGGAGTACCTCGAGGCGAACGGCTACCAGCCCACGCTGGTCGATGCCGGACCCCGGCGGGTGGTGATCGACGTCGGCAATTGCGCCTTCCGCGAGGTCGCCGAGGCGGCGCCCGAGGTGGTGTGCGGTCTCAGCTCCGGCCTGTTGTGCGGGCTGTTCGACGTGCCACCAGAACGCCACAAGCACGCACTGTCGATCCTGCGCGGCGACGCCACCTGCCGGCACGAGTTCCGGCTCTGAGCCGGCCTACAGCCGCGACAGGCCCGGCAGCCCCGCCGTCAGCACCTTCTCGTTGAACGCGTCCTCGGCGCGCAGGTACTCGCGCAGCGTGTACTTGGCCGCGGTGGCCAGCGGTTCGGCCGGCCAGGGCACGACCCGCCGGTTGACGAACGGGCAGTCCTCGATCAGGTCCGCGTCGCGGCCGAGCAGCAGCCCCGCGAGCACCTGCCCGTTGCGGTAGCTCATCGACACGCCGTGGCCGATGCAGCCGAGGCTGTAGACGGCGCGGCCGGGCAGGCCGACGCTCCCCATGGCTGGGGTCAGGTCCATCGTCACCGAGAACGGTCCGCCCCAGCGGTGCGTGACGCGGACGTCGGACAGATGCGGCCACAGCCAGTGGATGTGGTCCTCGAGGTGGCGCCAGGCGCTCTCGTCGGAGTCGGCGTCGAGCGACACGCCGGGCGTGAGGCCCACGGGCCCGCCACCCATCACGATCCGCCGGTCCGGTGTGAGCCGGTAGTAGTGGATGAGGTTGCGGGCGTCCTCGAGGCCCTGTTCGCCCTGCCAGCCGATCGGCGCCAGCTGCTCTTCGCTCAGCGGTTCGGTGGCGACCATGTAGGTGAACGCCGGGACCTGCTTGCGGGCGAGGTCGGGGAAGAGATGCGAGTACGCGTTGGTGCAGAAGGCGATCTTGGCGGCCGAGACCGAGCCCGCCGGCGTGAGCAGGCGGAACCCGCCGGCCGGAGCGCCGTAGGCCTCGGTCGAGGCGATCGCCAGCACCGGGGTGTTCTCGCAGACCTCGACGCCGAGGCCGAGCGCCACACGGCGCTCCTCGCGCACCAGCTTCGCCGGGTCGACCAGCAGCAGCCGCGGCTCCCACATCGCGCCCAGGTAGCGCTCGGAGCTCACCATCGCGCGCGTCTCGTCGGCGTCGATCCAGTCGATGCCCTCGAACCCCAGCGACTTCATCAGCTCGACCTGCTTCTGCAGGCGCTTGACGTACGACGGCGTGGTGGCGACGCGCAGGAACCCGGGGCGGACCTTGTCGCAGGCCAGCCCTTCGTCGTCGATGAACGCCTCGAGCGTGTCGACGCAGCCCTCCATGTAGGAGTGCGCCCGCTGCAGGAACTTCTTGCCCCGCAGCATGGCGGTCGTGGCGAAGCCGAGGCCGACGACGGTCATCGCGAACGAGCCGTTGCGGCCGCTGGCGCCGTAGCCGACGGTCATCGCCTCGAGCACGGCGACACTCAGCGCGGGGTCGGCCTTCTTGAGGGCGATGGCCGTGGACAGGCCGGTGAAGCCGCCGCCGACCACGGCGACGTCGACCTCGAGCTGACCCTCGAGCGCGGGCCGGGGCTCGTAGTCGCCGTAGGCGTCGAGCCAGAGAGACAAGGGGGAATCGGGCAGCACGCTCATGATGCGGCTCCTTGGGGAGAGGAGGCGGCGGCCGGCGAGTCCTCGCCGACCGCCGCCCGGCCGGCGAAGTCGTCCATGCAGGCGTTGACGCCGAACAGGTCGGCGACGAGGTCGAACAGGGGGGTGGGGAGCAGGCGCATCGGCGGCACCGTGTAGACCATCGGCGGCATGAACAGCCGGCGGTGGTTGAGCTGCACGGCGCGGACGATGCGGGCGGCCACCTTCTCGGGCTTGAGGATCGGCAGCAGCAGGGGGATGCGCGTCTTCACGCCGGCGAACATGCCGGTGTCGATGTAGAAGGGGCAGACGATCGTCGTGCGCACGCCGGGCGCGCTGCGCCGCAGCTCCTGGCGCAGCGCCTCGTCGAAGCCGAAAGCGGCGAACTTGCTGGCCGCGTAGTCGGTCTCTCGGGGCGTGCCGATCAGGCCCGCGGCCGAGGCCACGGTGACGACGTGGCCGCTGCCGCGGGCGACCATCGCCGGCAGGAACGCCCCGGTCGTCCAGAACAGCGACAGCGTGTTGACCCGGAAGGTGCGCTCGATCTCGTCGGGCGTGAGGTCGACGAACCGCTTGCCGGTCACGACGCCGGCGTTGTTCACGAGGATGTCGACCGGGCCGGCGGCCCGCACGGTCTGCGCTGCGACGTCGGCGACCGCCTCGCGGTCGCCGACGTCGCAGACGAACCCGTGCGCCGCGCCGGCCCCCGCGCCGGCCAGCTCCTCGACGACCCGTTCCAGGGCGGCTCCGTCGATGTCCCAAGCGCAGACGGTCGCGCCCCTGGCGGCCATCCCCAGGGCGACGAGGCGGCCGATGCCGCCCCCCGCGCCGGTCACGACGACGGTCCTGCCGGCGATGGTGGTCATGCGAGCCTCCCTACTTGATGACCGGGTGGAGGTACTTCATCAGCTTGATCAGCGGCGTCATCACCTGCACGTAGCGGTCGTTGTCGAGGAACGGGATGCGGTCGATGGGATTGAGGCGCTCGACCGCGATCGCCTGGGCCTCGGTGAAGCGCAGGATCCCGCCGCGCCCGTGCCGGCGGCCGACGCCCGACTCCTTGAAGCCCCCCATGGGGCTCATCGAGGCCCAGGTCGCCTGGTAAGGGTCGTTGATGCCCACGGTGCCGGCCTCGATGCGGGCGGCGATGGCCTTGGCGCGGCGCACGTCGCGCGACCAGACGCTGGCGTTGAGGCCGTAGGTCGTGTCGTTGACGAGCGGCAGCGCCTCGTCGACGTTGCTGAAGCGGTAGACGGAACAGACCGGCCCGAAGGTCTCGGCACGGCACAGCTCCATCTCGTCGGTCACCCCCTCGAGCAGGGTCGGCTCGTAGAAGTAGGGGCCGAGGTCGGGTCGGGGGCGGCCACCGGCGAGGACGCGGGCGCCCTTGGCGACCGCGTCCTCCACGTGGCCGCTCACCTTGGCGAACTGCTCGGCCGAGGCCAGCGACCCCACGTCCACGCTGAGGTCGAGGGCCGGGCCGAGGCGCACCTCGCCGAGCGCCTCCGCGAGGGCCGGCACGAAACGGTCGTAGATGCCGTCCTGCACGTAGAGCCGTTCGGTCGAGATGCACAGCTGCCCGGTGCAGGCGGTGATGCCGCTCACCAGACCGTGGACGCAGCTGAGACCCAGCGTGGTGCCGGCGACGCCGAGCCCGAAGGGCGCGTCGTCGAGCACGATCGCCGGGTTCTTGCCGCCGAGCTCCATCGAGCAGTCGATGAGGCGCTCGGCGGCCTGCTGGGCGAGCAGCCGGCCCGTCGCCGTGCTGCCGGTGAACATGAGGTAGTCGGAGCCGGCGATCAGCTCGGGCCCGAGCTCGGCCCCGCGGCCGGTCACGACCTGCAGCACGCCGTCGGGGAGCCCGGCCTCGCGCAGCAGGCGCGCCGCCCAGAGGGCGGTGTACGGTGTCTGCGAGTCCGGCTTGACGACGACGGCGTTGCCGGCGACCAGCGCCGCCAGCGCGTCGGTCACAGCCAGCGTGAGCGGGTAGTTCCAGGGTGAGATGACGCCGACCACGCCCTTGGGGCGGCGGTACTCGGTCGCCATGGTGAGCAGCGGGAGCGCTCCCTGGCGCAACCGGGGTTTGAGGCACCCGGCGGCGACGTGGGCGTCGTAGCGCGCGGTGATGGCGACGTCGAGGAGCTCCTCGTAGGCGTGCTTGCGCGACTTGCCCAGCTCGAGCTGGACGAGGTCGAGCCCTTCGTGGGCGTTGGCGATGACCAGGTCGTGGAACCCCAGCAGCACGGCGGCCCTGGCGTGCACGTCGGTGGCGGCCCAAGCCTGCTGGGCCACGCGGGCGCGTTCGATCGCCGTCCCCACGTCCTCGGGAGCGCCGAGCGGGACCGTGCCCAGCACGTCGCCGGTGAACGGTGCCTCTACCTCGAGGCCGGGCCGGCCGGCGGCGCAGGCCGCCTCGTCCGCCAGGCGTCGCAGGAACCGGGTGTCGACCCGGGGGGTCCACTGCCGGTCGACGGGGACGGCTGCGTCTGTCTTCGTCTTGGCCATGCTGCCTCCCTCACGTGTGTCGGGCTACTCTACTCCCCCCAACCCGGCAAGGACTGGCTGCCGCTGAGCGCCCGGATCGCAGTCACGTCCTGGTTGACCTCGAGGATGCCCTTGTACGCGCCGGCGTCGTCGCGCACGGCGAAGTAGCGGGTGTGCTTGAACCGTTCGCCGTCCTGTCCCCAGCCTTCGGCCACGTCGCGCTCGCCCGCCCTGAACGCGCGCAGGATCTCTTCGAGGCCGTCGAGGCTGTTGGCCGGATGGCAGTCCCGTACGTCGCGGCCGATCCACTTGGGGTCGCACGAGTCGTAGGTCTCGCCCGACCAGTACACGAGCACGTCGTCCTCGTCGGCGAAGCTGAGGTCGACGGGCAGGTCGCGGAGCAGGAGCCTGACCTGGTCGGCGGTCAGCGAGCCGTGCTGGATGTAGGGTGGTGTCATCTGGCGTCTCCCGGGGGTCGCGTGGACTTGGCTGGTGCCTACTCTACTCCAGGGGGAGGGGCGGGCGGCGGGAGCGCGAGAGCGCTCCCGCCGCCCGCCCCTCGGTGACTCAGCGGCAGTCCCAGGCCGGGAGGTCGAACGCCGTGCGCAGCGCCCGTCCGCCGTCGCGCAGGACCGGCGGGCCGTGCGTGGGCAGCACGCGCACCACGTCGAGCTCCTGGAGCGGTCGCAGCGTGGGCAGCAGGCCCTCGTTGTACCACTGCATGGAGAACGGCCGCGGCTGCCAGACGCGCAGGCCCTCGCGGGTGCCGACCACGGCGTCCCCGAAGGCGAGCGCCTTGTGGGCCGGGAAGTAGAGCGGCGTCTCGTAGCGCCGCGGCTTGCCGATGGCGTACGGGAAAGCCGCGCCGGCCGCTGCGCCCGGCTGGATCAGGAGCATCGGCGTATCGCCTCGGAACCGCTTGGCAACGGCGCGGTGGCCCCAGATCGTCACCGACGTGCGCCAGCGGTAGCGATCGAAGAGATCCTCGGCGCTGCGCGCGTGGTAGGGGATGGTGATGAGGACCTCAAGGGCTGGCCGGTCGCTCGCCAGCCGGTCGAGCGCCGCGATCACCTCGTCGCGCCGGGCGTCGCCCTCGGCCGGGAGGAGGGGATCGACCAGGCTCACGACCTCGTCACCCACGAGGGCGAAGCTCGCCACCTCGTGCCCCCAGGGATCACGCGTGCGCCACTCCGGGTGCGGAGCGGTCCAGCGGAAGATGCCGGCGTCGATCTCGTCCATCCACAACCCCCTTGGATTCGGGTAGCCTACCTGCGGGGTCGTACTCAGGACCACCGTTTGCGCGCCGGGGGCGGGGTGAGCCGCGCTCACCCCGCCCCCGGCGCGTCTCTCCCGTCAGTGCGTGTCGCGGTCGCGCGCCGGCGACGCGGGCGGAGAGGGTGCAGAGGGCGCCGAGCCGGCGCGCTTGCGCACGGCCTCGCGCAGCAGCCACTCGATCTGGGCGTTGACCGAGCGCAGCTCGTCGGCCGCCCAGCGCTCCAAGTCGTTCCACAGGTCGGGGTCGATGCGCAGCAGGAACTGCTTGCGCGCCATCAGCCGGCCCTCACTGATAGAGCGTGCCTGTGTTCAGGACGGGATTCACCTGCGATTCGCCGCAGAGCACGACCATCAGGTTGCTGACCATGGCCGCCTTGCGCTCCTCGTCGAGGTCGACGACGTTGTTCTCGCTGAGGAGGCGCAGCGCGTGGTCGACCATGCCGACGGCGCCCTGGACGATCTTCTGGCGGGCGGCGATGATCGCTTCGGCCTGCTGGCGCCGCAGCATCGCCTGGGCGATCTCGGGCGAGTAGGCCAGGTGGGTGAGGCGCGCCTCGTCGACCGCCACGCCCGCCTTGGTCAGGCGCTCGCCGAGCTCCTGCTTGAGCGCCGCAGAGACCTCGTCGACGTTGCCTCGCAGGGTGATCTCGGTCTCCTCGCCCTCGCCGTGGTCGTAGGCGTACGAGGTCGCCAGATGCCGCACCGCGGTCTCGCTCTGCATGCCCACGTACGCCTCGAAATCGTCGACGTCGAAGATCGCCTGGGCGGTGTCTTGCACGTGCCACACCACCACCACGGCGATGTCGATCGGGTTGCCGGCGCGGTCGTTGACCTTGAGCTTGTCGCCGTTCAGGGTGCGGGCGCGAAGTGAGATCTTGTAACGGGGGAGACGCTTCGCGCCCTGGTCGCCGCGCCGGCCGAGCCCGATACCGCGCGGCTTGCCCCGCGAGGGGCCGTTGCTGAGGAAGGGATTGGCCCAGTGGAACCCGACCTGGCGCGTGGTGCCGCGGTACTTGCCGAACAGGATCAGCACGCGTGCCTCGTTGGGCTGGATGGTGAAGTAGCCGTACGTGGAGAGGATCGCCAGGACGAGCGCGGCGATGCCGGCCCAGATCATCCAGGCGATCGGGTGGTAGTTGCCTGCGGTGTCGGTCGTGCCCTGGGTCGCCGCGAGGTAGAACAGCACCGGACCGAGGACGTACAGGGCGATCGTGATCGGGAGTATCGGCCAGCCGGACAAGACCCTGGCCTGACGTTCGCTGCTCATCTCGACTCCTTTGAGGCGGCGCCGGCCGCGCCGGCGGGCGCCATCGCCTGTGATATAGCAATGATATCATCAAGCTATCGCAGTCGCAAACATCGAAGAGGGGATGGTCCGGGAGCGTGGCGCCGGATAGACGAAGGGGGGCGAGCGCCTGGGCGCTCGCCCCCCTTCGAACTTGTTCTAGGCCATCACCGCCGCGGCGTCGACCAGGTGCTTGCCGAGGCCGAGCTCGCGGTCGCCGAGCCCGATGGCGCGGCCGACCATCTGCGAGAGGTAGATGATCGGCACGTCGCGCCAGCCGGCGTCCCTGGCCTTGATGTCGCCCTGGCGGCTGTCCAGGTTGACCTGGCAGAGTGGGCAGGCGCAGACGATCGCCTCGGCGCCGCAGTCGCGGGCGTTGGCGACGATCTTGCGCACCAGCTCGACCACCATGTCCTGCTCGCAGAGGGCGAGCGAGGCGCCGCAGCAGTCGGTCTTGGAGCTCCACTCGACCGGCTCGCAGCCCAGGACCTTGAGGACGGCGTCCATGTGCGTCGGGTACTCGGGGTCCTCGGCGAGCGTGACCTTGGGCGGGCGCGTGAGCAGGCAGCCGTAGTAGGCGGCCGTCTTGAGGCCGTCGAACGGCCTCGTCACGGCCGCCCGCAGGCTCTCGATCCCGACCTCGTCGTGGTAGAAGTCGACCAGGTTGAGCACCGAGACGCCGCCCGTGTAGGCGCGCCCGACGACCTGCTCGACGTCGTGCGCCACCGCGGGGTCCTGCACGTCGTGGTTGGTCGCCATGAAACGGGCGAAGCAAGCCGCACACGGCACGGCCACGCGGTCGAGGCCCATGTCCTCCTTGACCTTGGCCATCTCGTTGGCCGGCAGCGCCGTCGCCAGCAGGCGGTTGGTGGCGTGCGCGGCGGTGTTGCCGCAGCACTCCCAACCGGGGATCTCGGCCAGGTCGACCTTGAGCTTTGCTGCCGTGCCGAGGAACGAGCTGTCGAGCTCCCTGGCGGTGCCGTGCAGCGAGCAGCCGGGGTAGTAGGCGAGGCCGCTCATCGCGCACCTCCCGCGCCCGGCAGGTCGATAGCCCGGGCCGTGTTGCGCCGGTCGCGGGTGATCCGGTCGGCGGCCTCGGCCATGCGCTTCATCTGCTTGCGGTCGCCGACCGTCGGCAGCACGTTGATCTTGCCCTTGAGGAACATGCGGATGCCCATGCCGACGTCGTCCATCATGCCCGACGGCCGCGTGGCCTTGTCGAGGGCCAGCAGCTCGACCTCGTAGAGGCGGCCCCAGCGGCGGAACGAGTCGTAGTTGAGCTTGAGGATGTGGGCGAACGGCGCGTCCTTGCGCACGCGGCCCTCCTCGCGAGCGATCATCCGCAACTCGTCCATGACGGCGGCGATGTCGATGCCCTGGGGGCAGCGGGTGGTGCAGGCCTCGCAGCCCGAGCAGAGCCAGATCATGCGGCTGTCGACGGCGGCGTCGGTGGCGCCGATCTGCACGGCGCGCATGATCTGCGCCGGGTGCAGATCGGCGAACGGCGCCACGGGGCACCCGGCGCTGCACTTCTTGCACTGGTAGCACTTGTAGGCGTTCTCGCCGGAACCGAGCCCGACCCGGCGGGCGAGACCGCTGTCGATCGCAACAGCCATCACGCCTCCTCAGGCCACCGTCGGTCGCGGCAGCAGGCCGGCCGCCTCGACGATCTCGGGCACGGCCTCTTCCCATTCGACGGCCATCAGATGCACCCCGGCGACGCCCTCGATCTCGGCGATCTCCTTGATCATCTCGACGGCGAGCTTCTTGCCCTCGGCCTGCGCCGCCGGTCCCTTCTCGACCGAGGCCATGCGGTCGACGATCTCCTGGGGCACGTCCATGCCGGGGACGAAGTTCTTCATGTACTTGGCCGCGCCGACGCCCTTCAGCGGGGTGAGTCCGGCGAGGATCTTGACCTCCTGGTGCAGGCCCAGGGCGCGCACCGCCTTCATCCATTCCTTGAACTTCGGGATGTTGAAGATGCACTGGGTCTGCATGAAGTCCGCCCCGGCCTCGACCTTCTTCTTGAGACGCAGGGCGCGCAGCTCGAAGGGGTCGGCGAACGGGTTCTCGGCGCAGCCGATGAACAGCCGCGGTTCGACGTCCATCTCGTCGCCGCAGTCGAACTTCTTCTCGTCGCGCATGTCCTTGAACATCTTGATGAGGCTGACCGCGTCGAGGTCGTGCACACCCCGGGCCTGGGGATGGTTGCCGAAGCTCAGGTGGTCGCCGGTGAGGCAGAGGATGTTCCTGATGCCGAGCGTGGCGGCGCCGAGGATGTCGGCCTGGATGGCCAGCCGGTTCCGGTCGCGGCAGGTCATCTGCATGATCGCCTCGAGGCCGTTGTCCTGGACGGTGTGGGCACAGACCATCGAGCAGATGCGCACCACGGCGGTCTGGTTGTCGGTGATGTTGACCGCGTCGACGTAGCCCTTGAGGAGCTTCGCCTTGTTCTCGATGATCGTCCCGTCGGCGCTCTTGGGCGGTCCGCACTCCCCGGTGAGCGCGAACTTGCCCGACGCGAAGACCTTCTCGAGGTTGCTGCCGGCTTTCAGGGTCGTCTCGGTCATACCGGCTTCGCCTCCTCGCGCACCATCTTGCGTGGGCCGCCGGAGCTGGACTTCGACCAGTCCTTCGGCGGCCGGACCTTGAGCATGAGCTCCTCGCGCCCCTGCGCCTTGAGCCGCTCGTAGATGAGCGCCCAGGCGCACTCGATCGTCTCCTTCTCGGGCGTGACGACCTCGCAGAGGCCGTCGTGCGAACCGCCGCAGGGTCCGTTCATCAGGCTCTTGGAGCAGCGGACGACGGGGCAGACGCCGGCCGTCTCGCCGATCACGCAGTCGCCGCAGGCGCCGCAGCGCTCGAGCCACACCGCGTGCTCCTGCGGCATGCCGAGCATGTTCGTGTTGACGGCCGGCAGCACCAGCTTGGGCGCGAACTTCTCGGCCATCGACTGGATGCCGATGCCGCAGGCCATGCTCAGCACGACGTCGAACTCGCCGACCTTGTCGGCGATCATGTCGAGGTACTCCCACTCGCACTGGCGGATGGCGGCGGTGTGCTCGACGCGCACGTCGCGGCCGTCCTCCTTGGCCTTGATCCGCAGCTCGGTGGCCAGGATCTCGGCCTCCTTCTCGCCCCCGGTCAGGCAGATCGCGACGCAGGTGTCGCAGCCCGCGACCAGGACGTTGTCCTTGCCCTCGATCAGGGCGAGGAGCTCCTCGAAGGGCTTCCTCTCGGCAGTGATCATGTCGGCTGTCCTTCCTGTGCTGTGGCCGCGACAGTCGCTGGCGTTTCATCGGATTCGTCGGGCAGCGCCTTGTCGCCGAGCGCGGCGCGCGCCGCCTCGGCCGGCGCCTGGGCGCCGCGCCTCACCGGGCTCGGCCCGAGCTGCTTGATGCGCTCGGTGAACTCGGTGGCGACGCGGGCGAACTCGGCGCCCATGGCCGACGACATGTTGTACATCTCGACGCGCTCGGGCTCGAGGCCCAGCTCGGCGAGGAGCGTCTTGGCGTACTCGACCCGCTTGCGGGCCCAGAGGTTGCCCTTGAGGTAGTGGCACTCGCCCTCCATGCAGCCGGCGGCGTAGACGCCGTCGGCGCCGGCCTCGAGGGCCTTCAGGATGTGCACGACCTCGAGCTTGCCGGTGCAGGGGAGCTTCACCATGCGGATGGTGCTCGGATACTGCAGGCGCATGCTGCCGGCCAGGTCGGCGGCCGCATAGGCGCAGTAGTGACAGGCGAAGACGATGATCTCGGGCTCGAAGTCCGGGTCGACCGGCCTCTTCGGGGCCTCGTCGACGGCGCCGTCGGCGGCGTTCTCGACGGCCTTGGCGTCGGCGTCGGCCATCTCAGCTCACCTCCATGAACAGCGCCTCTTCCTTGGCGAAGATCTGCGCGTCGGTGTAGTGGTGCAGCTCGATCGCCTTGGCCGGGCACTCGGCCACGCACACGCCGCAGCCCTGGCAGGCGGCCGCCTCGATCCGGGCCTTCTTGGTCTCGGGATCGATGACCGGCACTTCGTAAGGGCAGACGCGCACGCACGTGAGGCAGGCGGCGCACTTGTCGGTGTCGACCTCGGCGACCACGCCGCCGGCCTTCAGCGCCGGCTTGGCGAGGATCGAGGCGGCGCGGCCGGCGGCCGCGTAGGCCTGCGAGATCGTCTCCTCGATCCCCTTGGGGTAGTGGGCCGAGCCGCAGAGGAAGATGCCCTCCGAGGAGAAGTCGACCGGGCGCAGCTTGACGTGCGCCTCGAGGAAGAAGCCGTCGGCAGTGAGCGGCACCTTGAGGGTGGTGGACACCGTGTCGTTGCCCTCGTTGGCGACCGTGGGGGTGGCCAGCACGAGCAGGTCGAGCGGCATCTCCACGTCGCGGCCGAGGTACGGGTCGCGCCAGGCGACCGTGACCGCGTCGCCGGCCGTGACGACCGGCTCCTTGCCGTTCTCGTAGCGGGTGAAGACCACGCCCAGCTCGCGGGCCCGCGTGTAGTACTCCTCGGAGAGCCCGAAGGTGCGGATCTCCTTGAACCACACGTGCACCGGCCGGTCGGGCTGCGCCTCCTTGATGCGGATGGCGTTCTTGATGCTCTGGGCGCAGCAGGTGCGCGAGCAGTACGGCGTGTTGTCGTCGAGCGAGCCGGCGCAGAGCACGAAGCCGACGGCGCCGTGGCCTTCGGGCACGGCGCCGTCGGCGAACATCCGCTCGAGGTCCATGCCGGTCACGATCCTGTCGCTCTGGCCGAGGCCGTAGAGCTCGGGCCGCTGCTCGGTGGCGCCGGTGGCGACGATCACGACGCCGTGGTCGACCGGCGTGCGCTTGCCGTCGGCCTCCTTGATGACGCTCGAGAAGTTCCCGATGAAGCCCTGGAAGTCGGCGAGCCCGGCCTCGAGGTGGATCCTGACGTTGGGGTTGTCGACGAGGCGCCGTTCGAGCGCCGCGACGTAGTCGGCCGGCGCGCCGCCCTGGAGCGTGCGGTCGAGGCCGAGAACGTGGCCGCCGAGCTTGGGCTCGCGCTCGACCAGGTGCACCTCGTAGCCCATGTCGCCGAGGGCGCCGGCGGCCGTCATGCCGGCGATGCCGCCGCCGAGCACGAGGGCCACGTGGGTCAGCGGCACGTCGACCTTGTAGAGCGGCTCGAGCAGGCGGGCGCGGGCGACCGACATGCGGATCAGGTCCTTGGCCTTGCCGGTCGCCTTCTCGGGCTCCTTGGCGTGCACCCACGACGCCTGGTCGCGGATGTTGGCCATCTCGAACAGGAACGGGTTGAGGCCGGCCTCGCGCAGCGTGTCCTGGAAGATCGGCTCGTGCGTGCGCGGCGTGCAGCTGGCCACGACGACGCGGTTCAGGTTCTCCTTCTGGATCGTGTCCTTGATCAGCGTCAGCGCGTCGGACGAGCACGTGTAGAGCTGGTCGTTCGAGTAGACGACGCCGGGCAGCTTGCTCGCGTACTCGGCGACCGACTCGACGTCGATCACGCCGGCGATGTTCGACCCGCAGTGGCAGACGAACACGCCCACCCGCGGCTCGTCGGCGAGCTCCATCTCGGCCGGGTACTCCTTGTCGACCGTGAGCGTGCCGCGCGAGTCGGCGAGGCCGGTCATCACGCGCGCCGCAGCGGCCGAGGCCTGGGCGACCGAATCGGGGATGTCCTTGGGCTCGCTGAACGGCCCGGCCACGAACACGCCCTCGCGCGAGGTGTCGAGCGGCGCGAACTCCTCGAGCTCGCAGAAGCCGTGCCGGTTGAGGGCGATGCCGAGCGTGCCGGCGGCCTCCTGCGCCTTGCGCGCCGGCTCGAGGCCGACGCTGAGCACGACCATGTCGTACTCGTCGACCCTGAGCGTGCCGTCCTCGGTCTCCCAGGCGATCTGCAGGTCCCGGGTAGCCGGGTCCTCCTTGATCGTCGAGGGCCGCGAGCGGATGTAGCGCACGCCCATACCCAGCGAGCGCTGGTAGAAGGCGTCGAAGCCCTTGCCCATGGCGCGCACGTCCATGAGGAAGACGTCGACGCCGGCCTCGGGCACGTGGTCCATGGTCAGCATCGCCTGCTTGGCGGCGTACATGCAGCAGACGCTGGAGCAGTACTCGTGCTCCTGGTCGCGCGAGCCGACGCACTGGATGAAGGCGATGCGCTTGGGGTGGGCGCCGTCGGACGGGCGCTTGACCTCGCCGATGGTCGGGCCCGACGCGCTGAGCATGCGCTCGTACTCGAGCGCCGAGAGGACGTTGGGGTAGCGGCGGTAGCCGTACTCGCCCTTGTCGCCGGGGTCGTAGGCGTCGTAGCCGGTCGCCATCACGACGGCGCCGACCTGCACCTCGGTGTCGCGCTCGCGCTCCTCGTGCAGCAGGGCGCCCGGGCCGCAGGCGCGCACGCACTCCATGCACTCGGAGCAGACGGCGCACTGCAGGCAGCGCTCCGCCTCGGCGATCGCCTGCTCCTCGGTGTAGCCCTTGCGGACCTCGACCCAGCTGCGTCGCCGCTCGGAGCCCGGCCATTCGGGCATCTCGACGCGCGGCCGGCGGGCCGTGGCGGCGAGCACCTCGTCGTCGGGACGGGCCTCGGGGAGCGGGTCTGGCAGCCAGTCGGCGAGGTGTTCGCCGCGCAGGTAGTTGTGGATGCTGACGGCCGCCTTGCGGCCGGCGGCGATGGCCTCGATCGCCGTGAGGGGACCGAGCGGCGCCACGTCGCCGCCGGCGAACACGCCGGGGTGGCCGGTGGCCATCGTGTCGCTCTCGATCTTGACGGCGTTCCACTCGACCTCGACGTCGTCCAGGCCCTGCTTGAAGTCCTCGACGATGGCCTGGCCGATGGCGACGACGACGGTGTCGCAGGGGATGTCGACGAACGAGCCGTCGATCGGCTCGGGCCGCCGGCGGCCTTTCTCGTCGGGCTCGCCGAGCCGGCAGTTCTGCAGCTTGATGCCGGCGACCTTGCCGTCCTTGCCGCTGATCTCCACGGGAGCGACGAGGTAGTGGATCGCGAGCTGCTCGCCCAGGCCGTCGTCGATCTCCTCCTCGGAGGCCGGCATCTCCTCGCGCGAGCGCCGGTAGGCGATCGTCACTTCGGGGGCGTTGCCGGCCGGCGACGTGAGGCGCGACGCCGCGCGAGCGGCGTCGAAGGCCACATCGCCGCCGCCGATCACGACGACCCGGTCGCCCACGGCCGGCGGGTTGCCGAGGTTCAGGTCGCGCAGGAACTCGACCGCCGGCAGGCAGCCGTCGAGGTCGTCGCCCTTGACCGGCGACGGGGCGCTGGTGTGCAGGCCGGGGGCCAGGAAGACGGCCTTGTAGCCGTCGCCCAGCAGGCCATCGACGGTGAAATCCTTGCCGCAGCGCTGGCTGAGCTTGAGGTCGACGCCGAGGGCGCAGATCTGGTCGATCTCGCGCTGCAGGACGTCGGGCGGCATGCGGTGGTCGGGGATCCCGACCCGCAGCATGCCGCCCGCCACCGGCAGCGCCTCGAAGACGGTGGTGGCGTAGCCGAACCGGGCCAGATCGCGCGCGCACGAGAGGCCGGTGGGCCCGCCGCCGATGATGGCGACCTTCTCTTGGTGGGTGACCGGCAGCTTCTCGGGCAGCTCGCTCGGGCCGGCGACGTCGCAGGCGAAGCGCTTGAGGCTCGCGATGGCCAGCGGCTCGTCGACCGAGCCGCGCGTGCACGCCGTCTCGCAGGGATGCGCGCAGATGCGGCCGCAGACGCTGGGGAACGGGTTGGGCTCGCTGGCGACCGTGTAGGCCTCGGCGAAGCGGCCCTCGGCGATGAGCGCGATGTAGCCCTGGGCCGACGTCTCGACTGGGCAGGCGCTCTTGCACGGGGCGTAGCCCTTCTTGTCGACCACGTAGGTGTTGGGGATCGCCTGCGGGTAGAGCTTGTAGATGGCCTTGCGCTCGCCGAGCTCCTCGTTGTACTGGTCCTTGACCGTGACGGGGCAGACCGGCACGCACTCGCCGCAGCTCGTGCACTTGTCGGGGTCGACGAAGCGGGCGTGGTGGTGGATGGTGGCGGTCAGGTCGCCCGGCTCGCCCTCGAGGCCGGCCAGCTCGGCGTTGGTGACGATCTCGATGTTGAGGTGGCGTCCGGCTTCGACCAGCTTGGGAGCCAGGGTGCACATCGAGCAGTCGTTGGTCGGGAAGGTCTTGTCGAGCTGCGCCATGTGCCCGCCCAGGGCCGGCGCCTTGTCGACGAGGTAGACCTTGTACCCGCCCTCCGCCAGGTCGAGCGAGCACTGGATGCCGGCGACCCCGCCGCCGAGCACGAGCGCGGCGCCGGTGGACTTCGCAGGGGTACCTGTCGCCATACACTCTCCTTCGCCCGTCCGGCAGGATGCCGAGGGATGGGGTCTCCACAGGATCAACGTTCCGCGTCGAAACAGCTGAATCGAGTATAGCCCAGGGCTCAGAAAGCGGTCGACCGCAGGAGTTGGCCAAACCTAGCAGCTAGCGGCTCGCCAGGCCTCCGGCCGTCTCGCCGCCGTCCATGACGACGGTCGCGCCCGTCATGTACGCCGCCTCGTCCGAAGCCAGGAACGCGAACAGTGCGGCCATCTCCTCTGGCCGTGCGTGGCGGCGCAGCGGGAGCTTGGCGTTCACGGCTGCGAGCATCTCCGGCGTGTACTCGGCTGCCTGCATCGGCGTCATGACGTACCCCGGACACACGGCAATGACGCGCACGGACGGCGCCCACTCGAGGGCCAGCGTGCGCGTGAGGGCCAGAACGGCGGCTTTTGTCGCGTTGTAGTCGGCGTAGAACGGGTGGCCGACGAGGGCGTTCGTCGACGCAACGTTGATGATGACGCCCTCGCGGCCGGCGTCGAGCATGGCCACGCCGGCGACCTGGGCGACGTTGAAGACCCCGGTCAGGTTGGTCCGCAGCACCTGCTGCCACTCGTCGGGCGTGACGTCGCGCGCCGCGTGGCGGAAGCTGACGCCGGCGTTGTTGAGGACGATGTCGACGAGGCCGATGCGCTCGAAGGCCGCCACGACCTCCCCCCGGTCGCCGACGTCGCAGGCGATGCCGCCGGGACCCGGATGCCGCGACAGGTCGACCACCGCGCAGCCTTCGTCCCGGAAGCGGGCGACCGCGGCCGCGCCGATGCCGCTGCTGCCCCCTGTGACGACCGCCTTCTTCCCGGCGAGACCCTTCATCGTCGGAATCCTATCAAGGGGTGACGGACAAACGATGCGCGAGGTGCCGCGTCCGGCGGCGCGACCGTTGGACAGGCTGGAGCGCGGCTTCGCCCGCACTCCTCCGCGGCGGCGGGCGGGCCGTCCCGGCCCGCCCGCCGCAGGCTGATAGAATCCCCGCCACACCCACTCTCTTTCTCTGCCAGCAACCGTCACTCAGAAGGGTGGTCGATACCATGGGTGTTGTCCAGGACCAGTACCGCGACTACGTCATGACCGGCTTCGTCAAGCGGGTCGAGCCGGTCGTCGCCGACCGCGGCGACGGGGCGTACCTCTACGATGCCGACGGCACGGAGTACATCGACTGCTTCGCCGGCATCTCGGTGACCAACGCCGGTCACCACAACCCCAAGGTGCTCGAGGCCGCCAAGGCGCAGGCCGACAAGCTCGTCCACGCCTGCTCGTACGTCTACCACGTGCCCAGCGTCGGCGCCCTGGCCGAGAAGCTTGCCGAGATCACTCCCGGCAAGCTGCAGAAGACGTTCTTCGGCAACGGCGGGGCCGAGGCCATCGAAGGCGCCTTCCGGCTGGCCAAGCGGTTCAGCGGCAAGCGCGAGATGCTGGCCATCGAGTCGAGCTTCCACGGCCGCTCGTTCGCGACGCTGTCGGTGACCGGCAACTCCGGGCGCAAGAAGGGCGGCGGCCCGTACATGCCCGGCGTCGCCTTCGTGCCCACCCCGTACTGCTACCGCTGCTTCGCCGAGACCACGCCCGACAAGTGCGACATGCTCTGCGCGCGCCGTGTCGGCGAGGTCGCGCGGCTGCACCTGTCGGGCGACGTCTGCGCCTTCATCGCCGAGCCCGTGATGGGCGAGGGCGGCATCATCGTGCCGCCGGACGACTACTTCAAGCGTGTCAAGGAGACGCTCGACGCCGAGGGCATCCTGTTCATCGCCGACGAGGTGCAGAGCGGGTTCGGGCGCACCGGCAAGATGTTCGCCATCGAGCACTACGGCGTCGACCCCGACATCATCACGATGGCCAAGGGCATCGCGGACGGCTGGCCGCTGTCGGCGTTCACCGCCCGCGCCGAGATCGCCGACGCGTTCCAGATCGGCGACCACCTGAGCACGTTCGGCGGCAACCCCGTGTCGTGCGCGGCGGCGCTGGCCAACATCGCGTTCCTGCAGGACGGCGTGATCGAAGAGTCGGCCCGCAAGGGCGCCGACCTCAAGGCGCGGTTCGAAAACCTGATGATGGAGCAGGAGCTCATCGGCGAGGTGCGCGGCAAGGGCCTGATGATCGGTGTCGAGCTGGTCGAGGACCGCGCCACCAAGGCGCCCGCCTCGGCCGCGGCCGGCTTCGTGCGCCAGTACTGCCTCGAGCACAACGTGCTGATCGGCGTCGGCGGCAACTTCGCCAGCGTCCTGCGCGTGCAGCCGCCGCTCGTCATCAGCCAGGAGCAGATCGACCGCGTGTTCGACACCATCGCCGACGGCTTGCGCGCGTTCAAGAAGTAAGGACGCGGCGCGGGCCTGTGGCATCGAGGGGCGGGGCGGGCGGCCATGAGGCCGCCCGCCCCGCCCCGTTTGCGTGTACAGTCGGCCTGGACAGACCCGACCGACGAGGGCACCGATACGGGAGGAACCGTCCGAGTCGAGAATGCCGGCGCCGGATGTCGGCGTGCGTGGGTGCGTGCGACGCCGAGGCGGCCGCCTGGTGACGGAGGCCACTCGGAGGGCTGGCGTCACGGAGAGGGGAGTGGAGGACCGTGTCTGATCACATCGTCGACCCGGCCGCGGCGCAGCGCGTGCGCGAGCTCGACCGCGACCACGTGCTGCACTCGTGGTCGGTGCAGTCGCAGATCAACCCGATCCCGGTCGCCGGCGCCGAGGGGCGCTACTTCTGGGACTACGACGGCAAGCGCTACCTCGACTTCGCGTCGCAGATGGTCAACCTCAACCTGGGCCACCAGCACCCCAAGCTGGTCGAGGCGATCGTGGAGCAGGCGCGCAAGCTCTGCACCATCGCCCCGTCGGTCGCCGTCGACGTGCGCTCAGAGCTTGCGCGCCTGCTCACCGAGGTCACGCCGGGCACGATGCAGGCGGCGTTCTTCACCAATGGCGGCGCCGAGGCCAACGAGAACGCGATCAAGATCGCCCGCTGGTATACCGGGCGGCACAAGATCATCGCGCGGTACCGCTCATACCACGGCGCGACCGCCGGCGCGGTCACTCTGACCGGCGACCCGCGGCGGTGGTTCGCCGAGCCCGGCCTGCCGGGTGTGGTGCGCATGTTCGACCCCTACACGTACCGCTGCCCGGCCGGCCACCCCGACCCGTGTCCGGTCTGCTCGGGCGGTCCGCACCTTGAGGAGCTTCTGCAGTACGAGGGCCCCGACAGGGTCGCCGCCGTCATCCTCGAGACGGTCACCGGCACCAACGGCGTCATCGTGCCCCCCGATGGCTACCTGCAGTCGATCCGCGAGGTCTGCGACCGTCATGGCATCGTGCTCATCTTCGACGAGGTCATGGCCGGCTTCGGGCGCACCGGCAAGTGGTTCGCCTGCGAGCACTGGGACGTCGTGCCCGACATCATGACCGTGGCCAAGGGCATCAACTCGGGCTACGTGCCGCTCGGGGCCCTGGTCGTGAGCGAGCCGATCAACGCTTGGCTGCAGGACCGGTACCTGGCCGGCGGTCTGACCTACAGCGGCCACCCGCTGGCCTGCGCGTCGGGCGTGGCCTCGATCGGCATCTTCCGCGAAGAGAAGGTGGTCGAGAACGCGGCCGCCATGGGCGAGCGCCTCGGAGAGGCGCTCGCCGGCCTGGCGGCCCGCCATCCCTCGATCGGCGACGTACGCGGCCGCGGCCTGTTCTGGGGCCTGGAGCTGGTGCGCGACCGCGCCACCCGCGAGCCGCTGGTGCCGTTCAACGCCGGCGGCGAGGCGAACCTGCCGATGGCGCGCTTGGGCAAGGCGGCGCTCGAGCGCGGTCTGTTCCTGATGCTGCACTTCAACGTGGTGATGATCTGTCCGCCGCTCACGATCACCGCCGACGAGCTGGACGAAGGGGTAGGGATCCTCGACGAGATCCTCGCCGTGGCCGACGAGACCGTGCCAGGGGTGTGAAGTTCGCAGAGGTTCGAGGCTTGCGGCTCGCGGGGCGACTCTCTACTGTGGGCTCAGGGGTCCGGCCAATCGTCTTGCGGAGACGGCGCAGCCGACGTGAAAGGGGATGGGGGATGAAGGCGGTTCACACGCGGTCGACCGGGGTGCTGCTGGCGCTGGTCGCGCTGGTCCTGGTGGGGGGTCTGATCTGGGGTCTGGCGGCGTCCTTCGGGGCCAGCGGTTCGCCGGCGCCGTCGTCGTCGACGGGTCCGCTGGTCCTGAGGATCGGCATCACCTCGATGCCGGACAACCTGAACCCGCTGATCGGGTACGAGCAGGCGTCGTACGAGGTGTGGAACCTGAACTACGACCTGCTGTTCGACTACGCTCCCGACGGTTCCACTCGCGCCGGCATCATCCAGAGCTGGTCGCACTCGGCCGACGGCCTCACCTGGACGCTCAAGGTGCGGCCCGGGGTGAAGTGGCAGGACGGCCAGCCGCTCACGGCCAAAGACGTGGCCTGGACGCTCAACATGCTGGTGAAGGACAACGTCGCCACCTACGCGCAGCTGACCAAGTTCATCACCGACGCCGTGGCGGTCGACGACACCACCTGCGAGGTCCACTGTAGCAAGCCCAAGGCCGACATGACCCGGGCCTTCGTGTACGTCCTGCCCGAGCACATCTGGTCGAAGTACCCGAACCCGCAGAAGGTCAAGATGACCTACCCGATCGTGGGGTCGGGTCCGTTCCAGTGCACGCAGTACAAGCAGGGCCAGTTCGTCGAGCTGCAGAAGAACCCCGGCTACTGGGGCCAGACGCCGGCGATCGACACCGTCATCCTGCAGGGCTACACGAACGAAGACACGATGCTGCAGGATTTCAAGCTCGGCGTGATCGACGCCGCCTACGGCGTGCCGGCCGCCCAGTACCCCTCGGTCTCCGGCCAGTCGGGCGTCCAAGGCTTCAAGGGCAACATCTACTACACCGAGTACCTCGACTTCAACTGCTCCGACTCGAAGTACTCGCAGGGCAATCCCGTGCTCAAGGACGTGAAGTTCCGCCAGGCCCTGATGTGGGCCGTCGACCGCCAGGAGTGCGTCAAGATCGGCCTCGGCGGCTACGGGACCGTGGGCGACACGTGGATCATGCCCGGGGAGTGGGGCAACGGCTGGGACCCGCACTACACGCCCACGGCCGCCGAGGCGTACGGGTTCGACATCGCGAAGGCCGGCCAGCTGCTCACCGACGCCGGCTATCCGCTCAAGAACGGGCAGCGCCTGGACAAGTCGGGCACGCCGATCACCCTGCGGGTGTGGGCCCGCAGCGAGTCGACCTCCTGCCAGAAGGAGCTGAAGCTGATCTCCGGCTGGTGGCAGCGGCTCGGCCTCAAGATCAGCTTCGAGGTCATGGACAACGGCGTGCTCTCGGACCGCCTGTACTCCTACACGGCGTCGGGCGAGTACGCCCCCAACTTCGACGTCTACCAGTGGGATTCGTACGGCTACGCCGACCCGGGCGACAACCTGAACTCGTTCACGACCGACCAGATCCAGAACTGGAACGACGCCTGCTGGTCCGACCCGCAGTACGACGCGCTGGCGGCGCGGCAGACGAGCGAGCTCGACCAGACCAAGCGGACCGAGATCATCAAGCAGATGCAGCAGATGCTCTACGTCAACGTGGTCGACTTCCCGTTCACGTATCCATACATCCTCACCGTGGCCAACACGGAAAAGTGGGACGGCTGGGTGCCATATCTCGGGGCGGCTCCCGTGATGAACGGCTTCAACATCGACAGCTACACCAACCTCAAGCCCAAGGCCGCCGGCAGCAGCGGCAGCGGGTCGACGACGACGACGCTCATCATCATCGGCGTGGCGGTCGTGGTCGTCGCGATCGTGGTGATCGTGCTGCTCAGCCGGCGCCGGAAGGTGCAGGTGGTCGAAGAGTAGGAGCGAGCCTCTGAGGGGCGGGGGAGCGCGCCAGCGCTCCCCCGCCCCCGTCCTCGTCGTATGGCGGCTCAGGCCAGGCCGGCGAAGGGGCGGCCGCGAAGACCGGGCGGCCGCCGAACACGGTCAGCTCGACCTCGGCCGTGTCGATCTCCTCGGGCGGGATCGCCAGGATGTCGCGGCTGAGCACGATCAGGTCGGCCGCCTTGCCGGGTTCGATCGGGCCCGTCTCCTCTTCGAGGAAGTTCGCCCGTAGCCGCCGTTGATGGTGAAGCTCTCGACCATGCGCTCCACGGAGACGGCTTCCTCGGGCCACATCGGAGGCGCGCCGGGCGCGAGCTTCGGCGCCCGCCGCAGCACGCCGCGCTGGATCGCCAGGAGCGGGTCGCAAGGCGGGCCGACGGGGTAGTCGCTGGCCGAGGCGACGAGGATGCCCTGGTCCCAGTAGCTGCGCATCGGGTATTGGTGGTCTGCCCGCTCTTCGCCGAGGAGCGTGATCATCAGGTCGTCGAGGCCGGGCTCGTAGTAGAACCAGTAGGGCTGCGGCACGGCTATCACGCCCAGGTCGGCCATGCGCGGCAGGTCGGCCGGGTCGACGAGCTGCAGGTGGGTGATGAGGGGGCGGGCGCCGGGGCCGAAGGCCCCCTCGCCCGCCCGCCACGCCGCCTCGATGGCGTCGAGGCTCATCGCCAGGGCCGCGTCGCCGATGGCGTGGATGTGGATCTGGAACCCCGCCCTGGCGGCGCTCACCGCCATCGCCGTGAACTCGTCGGGCGGCGACATCGTCGCGCCCCGGCTGTCGGGGCGGTCGGCGTACGGTTCCTTGAGCCAGCCGGTGTGCGCCTCGAGCACACCATCGGCGAACAGCTTCGCCGTGCGCATCCGGACCCACGGGCCGGTGAGCCGCTCGCGGTCGGCGAGCGCCTCGGCGAGCTGGTCGGCGAACGGCGCGTCTTCGTAGAACCAGCGCGACAGGTAGGTGCGCAGGGATAGGCGGCCCTCGTCCTGCAAGCGCAGGTACGGCTCGACGGGCGGCTGGCCGAGGTTGGCGCCAGCGTCGTGCACGGTGGTGATGCCGTACCGGGCGCCGATCTCGCGCTGGAACCGGGCCAGCCCGTCGGCGATGTCGTCCGCCGGCAGCGGCGGCAGCGCCATCTTGAGCGTCCAGACCGGACCCTCGCGCAACAACCCCGACGGCTCGCCGCCGGGCAGGCGGTCGATGACCCCGTTGGCGGGGTCGGGTGTCTCGGCCGTGAAGCCGGCGGCTCGCAGGGCGGCAGAGTTGACCCAGGCGAGATGGTAGCTGTCGTCGGCCAGCCAGACGGGCCGGTCGGGCACCACCGCGTCGAGGTCGGTGGCCAGCAGCGCCGAGTCGGCGATCATGGTCGTCGTCCAGCCGCCGCCGAAGACGACCGGGGTCTTCGGATGGTCGGCGGCGAAGCGCGCCACGGCGTCGAGGCAGGCCGCGGGGCTCGAGGCGCCGGCCAGCGGCACGCCGCACGCCGTCTCGACTCCGCCCAGCGGGTGCATGTGCGCGTCGATGAAGCCGGGGAGGACGAGGCGGCCGTCGAGGTCGAGCACCTGCGTGTCCGGGCCACGCAGGTCCTCGACCTCGGCGGCCGCCCCGACGGCGACGATGCGCCCGCCGCTCACGGCGACCGCCTCGGCGACGGACCGTGCCGGGTCGACGGTGTAGACCTTGGCGTTGGTGAGGATCAGGTCGGCGCGCATGGGTCTCCTCGTGCTGGCTCGCGTGGTCACACAAGAGCCTACACCAGCCTCGCGCGCGAGCGTAGAGGCGCGGCTCCGGCGGCGCGGCTCCGGCGGCGCGGCTCCGGCGGCGCGGCGCCTCGCGTAACGCCCCTCGACCCGTGCCGGGCGCGACCGGCGCCGTGCCCGCCATACCCCCGAGCGCTGGCCGGGGACGGTCCACGTCGGCGATAATCGCCGAGGAGCGCCGTCCGGCGCGCAGCGGAGATCGGGAGGTCGCATGGCGGAGACCAAGCCAGCGCGGGCGTGGTACGCGAGCCCGCGAGTGATCGTGGCGATCGTGCTGATCGTGATCACGATCGTGTTCGTGGCGCAGAACACGCACGAGGCCACCATGAGCTTCCTGTGGTTCGACTTCACGGCTCCGGTGTGGCTCGGGTTCCTGATCGACGTTGTGCTCGGCGTGGCGATCGGGTTCCTGCTCGGACGGGCGCGCTACCGCGGGCCGTACCGGTGACGCGTGGCTGAGCGCGCGAAGAAGGCGGCGGCGGGCCGCGGCCCTGCCGCGGCCCGCCGCCGCCTCTCCGCGATCGTCGCCCGCCTGGACGACGCCTACGGTCGCCCGGTGCTCTCCCCCCGGTTCCCGCCGGTGGGCGAACTCGTCTATACCGTGCTCTCGCAGAACACGGCCGACGTGAACACCGACCGCACGTTCGCCGCGCTCACGGCGCGTTTCCCCACCTGGTCGGCCGTGCGCGACGCGCCCGTCGAGGAGGTGGAAGAGGCGATCGCCTTGGGCGGCCTCGCCCACATCAAGGCGCCGCGCATCCAGCTCATCCTGGCCGCGATCAGCGAGCCGGCCGGCGAACCCGATCTCGCCGTGCTCGACGGCCTCGGCGACGCCGAGGCGCTCGCGTGGCTCGAGGCGCTGCCCGGCGTCGGTCCCAAGACCGCGGCCTGCGTGTTGCTGTTCTCGCTGGGGCGGACGGCGATGCCGGTCGACACCCACGTCTACCGTCTCGCCGGTCGTCTCGGCCTGCTTCCGGTGGGCATGGCGGTGAAGGACGCCCATGCCTACCTCACCGGCCTCGCCGGGCCGGCGCCGGCCGACATCTACGCGGCCCACGTCGACCTCGTGCGCCACGGCCGCCGCGTCTGTCACGCGCGCCGGCCGGCCTGCGGCCGCTGCCCGGTGAACGACCTCTGCCCGAGCGCGTTCGCGGTCTAGCCCGCGGCGAGGGCAACGGCCCCGCCGCCGGCGCTCACCCCCGTCCGCAGGGCTCCCGTTTCCGTCGACCACACGGTGGGCATGAGTGCCTCACCATCGACTCCGGAGGCCGCCTGGGATGGCCAAGCTCAAGAACGAGTTCTCGAAGAACGAGTGGAAGAAGTGCTGCGGCAAGGGCTGCAAGAAGTGCGACATCCACAACGCGTACCTCGACGCCTACGGGCACCGCGAGGGTGAGAAAAAGTTCGCCCGGGACTACGACAAGATGCACTGACCCCCGGGGCGGCGTGAGAAGCGCGGCGACGGGCGGCGGAAGCGGGACGCTTCCGCCGCCCGTCACAGGTGAAGGGCGGGGCGCCTGTGGCGCCCCGCCCTCGTGTGAGGCGGGAGGGGACGGCACATCGCCGCCCCGTCCCAACTTGCCGGCGGCCGGTCCGCCTCACGCCACCGGCGGCCGCTTCATCCTTCACGCTTCAGGTCACCCCGGCGGCCGTTCCGGCGACGCCGTGATTCGCCCGTCTTGCCCGTTCCGGCGCTTCAGTACACCTCGGGCACGAAGGTCTGGTTGCTGATCGGCGGCCGCACGTAGCCGGTGTCGTCTCGTCGCTCCGGCAGCTTGAACGGCCTGGGCGTGAGGTCCTCGTACGGGATCAGGCTCAACAGGTGGTGGATCATGTTCAACCGCGCCCGCTTCTTGTCGTCGGCGTTGACCACGTACCAGGGCGAGAGCTTGGTGTCGGTGTAGCGGAACATCTCGTCCTTGGCCTTGGAGTACTCGACCCACTTGTTCCAGCTCTCGAGGTCCATCTCGCTGAGCTTCCAGCGCTTGGTCGGGATCGTCGATGCGGCTCTTGAAGCGCCGCTCCTGTTCCTCGTCGCTGACGCTGAACCAGTACTTCATGAGGATGACGCCGCTGCGGATCAGCATCTCCTCGAAGGGCGGGCACGAGCGGAAGAACTCCATGACCTCGTCCTCGCTGCAGAAGCCCATGACGCGCTCGACCCCGGGACGGTTGTACCAGGAGCGGTCGAACAGCACCCACTCGCCGGCGGCCGGCAGGTGCGAGACGTAGCGCTGGAAGTACCACTCGGTGCGCTCGCGCTCGGTCGGCACGCCCAGGGCGACGACGCGCACGACGCGGGGGTTCAGCGTCTCGGTCACGCGCTTGATGGTGCCGCCCTTGCCGGCCGCGTCGCGGCCCTCGAAGATCGTCACGACCTTCAGGTGGTGGTCCTTGATCCACTCCTGCAACTTGACGAGCTCGATCTGGAGCTTGCCGAGCTCCTTGACGTACGAGTCGGTGTCGAGCTTCGGGCGCTTGTCGGCCGTGCCGGCCAGGACAGGCTCCTTCTGCTTGTCGGACTTGTCCTTTTCGTCCCTGTCTTTGTCTGGCATCGCGTCCCCTCGCGGTCGGCTGGGCTTTGCGGCGCCCTCAGTGCAGGGTAGTTTACGCCTCATGACAGTCAACGGGCAGAGCGATCGCGGAGAAGTCGTCGGCTTCGTCGACCTGGGGACCAACGCCGTGAGGCTGCTGGTGGCCGAGCTGCACCCCGCCGGGACCTACACGGTGCTGTCGATCCAGCGCGAGCAGATCCGTCTTGGCGAGGGCGAGTTCGCCACCGGACGGCTCACACAGGCGGCCATCGACCGCGCCGTCACGGTGGTCACGCGCTTCGCGGCGCTGGCCCGGTCGCTGGGCGCCGGGCGGATCGTGGCGGCGGCGACCTCGGCCACCCGCGAGGCGGACAACCGCGGCGTGCTCGTGCGGCGGCTCGAGAGCGAGGCGGGAGTGACCCTGCGCGTGGTGTCGGGCCGTGAGGAGGCGCGCCTGATCCTCGAGGCCGTGCGGCACCGCGTCGGCCTGGACGAGCGGCCGGTCCTGGTGATCGACATCGGCGGCGGCAGCACGGAGGTCGGGGTCGGCGACGCCGACCGCGACCTCTATCTCGATTCGCTCAAGCTCGGCGCCCTGCGCCTGGCGGCGGACCGGTTCGGGCTCGACCGCGAGGAGCCGGTCGGCGGCGAGGACTACCGTGAGCTCAAACGCGCGATCGAGGTGACCTCGGTGTACGCCGCGCAGGAGGTGCGGTCGCTGGCGCCGGTCGCGGCCTACGGCACGTCGGGCACGATCCGCAACCTGGTGGCGGTCGCCGCCCGCGCCGTGCGCGGCGAGGAGATCGGCGACCCGACGACGGCGACGCTGCCGGAGCTGCGCAAGGCGGCCAAGCTGTTGCGCGGCCTGCCGCTCTCGCAGCGGCGTGCCGTGCCGGGGCTGGCCCCCGAGCGGGCCGACGTCGTCGTCGCCGGCGCCGCCGTGCTCGAGACCCTGCTCGACGCGTGCGGCGTCACCGAGATCCGCGCCGTCGAGCAGTGCGGCCTGCGCGAAGGGCTGCTCTTCGAGGAGATCCAGAGCCGCGGCGACGGCGGCACGGTGCATCGGCGGGCGGTCCGCGAGCGCAGCGTCGCCGGCCTGGCGCGCGCCGCCCGCGTCGACGAGCGTCACGCGGCGAAGGTGCGGGAGCTGGCGCTGCAGCTCTTCGACAGCGCGGCGCGCGCCGGTCTCCACCGTCTCGGTGAGGGCGAGCGCGAGCTGCTCGGCTTCGCCGCCACGCTGCACGACGCCGGCGCCTCGGTGTCGTACACCGACCACCACGTGCACAGCGCCTACCTGATCCGCAACAGCGACCTGCTGGGCTTCGACCAGGCGGAGATCGACCTGATGGCGACGGTCGCCCTGCTGCACCGGAAGGCGATGGCGGCCGGCCGCTACCCGCGGCACCCGCAGCTCGGCCGGCGGGCCGCGCGGACGGCCCGCACGCTCGCCGTGCTGCTGCGCATCGGCGAGCTGCTCGACCGCGGGCACGAGGGGGCGGTGGCCGAGGCGCGCCTGGCCCGGGCCGGCCGCGACGCGGTGCGGCTCGAGATCGTGCCGGCCGGCGACTGCCGGCTCGAGGAGTGGGGCCTCGAGGCCCGGCGACGAGCGCTCGAGAAGGGCCTCGGGCACCGCCTCGAGATCGTCGTGCTCGGCGACGGGTCTGCTGCGGGCGCGACGGCCGCCGGCGGTGCGGGCGCCTCCGCCGCCGCCGCGGCGCGCACGGCGGCGCGGAAACGTCCTGCCTGATGGCCGGCGACGGCCGCCTCGTCGGCTTGTTCGACCTGGGTTCGAATGCGTTCCGCTTGCTGTGCGCCCGCGTGTCGGCCGACGGCGCATACGAGGTCGAGAGCTTCGTCCGCGAGCAGGTGCGCCTGGGGGACGGCGCCTTCGCAGCCGGCGGCCTGCCGCCCGAGGCGATCGAGCGCGCGGTCGAGGCGCTGCTGCGGATGATGGCCGACGCCCGGGAGCAAGGGGTGGGGGAGTTCACGGCGGTGGCGACGGCGGCCGTGAGGGAGGCGGCCAACGCCGCCGGGTTCACGGCCGCCGTCGCCACCGCCTGCGGGCTCGAGGTGCGCGTGCTCAGCCGCCGTGAGGAGGCCGAGCTCCTGTACCGCGCCGCTCGCCGCCGCCTCGATCCTGGCGACCGGCCGCTGCTCGCGCTCGACGTCGGCGGCGGCAGCACGCAGATCGCGGTCGGGAGCGGGGCCGCGCCGGCGGTCGTCGCGTCGCTGCCGCTCGGCGCGCTGCGCCTGACCGCCGAGCTCTCGCTGCTCGACGCGCACGACGCGGTCGGCGACGCCGGCTATCTGGAGATGTACGAACGGGCGCGCGCCGCCGTCGAGCCCGTGGCGGCGGCCGTGCGCGAGCAGCACGCCGCGATCAGTTGCGGCGCCGGCGGGACGGTGCGCAGCCTCGATGCCGTGGCCGACGCCGTCGTCCCGCCGGCGCAGCGGGCCGCCGGCGGCCTCACGCACGCCGAGCTCCTGATCGCTGGCGGCGTCCTGACGGGGGCGACGCTCGCCCAGCGGCGCCGCCTTCCCGGGCTCGACCCGGGCCGCGCCGACACGATCGTGGCCGGCGCGGCGATCGTCGATGCGGTGATGGCGGCCTGCGGCGTCGACCGGCTCGAGGTGCCGGACCTGTCGCTGCTGCGCGACGGGGTGCTGGCCGATTACGCCGAGGGCGTGCGGCGCGGAGGCTGACCACCGGTCAGCCGCGCCACGAGCGCGGCCGCCCCGGTGGCGAAGTCCGCGCCGCGGATGCCGTGCCACGTCCGGGGGAACGTCCGCACGAGGCGCTCGATCTCCTCTTGTCGCACGGCGAGGTAGGTCGCGACCCCGGGGGCCACGATGAGTTCCGGGGGCAGCGCGCGCGCCCGGCGACCGGCGGGCGGCTCCCAGGTGCCGAACGTGAGGAACGTGCGCAGCACCCCGCAGGCGACGACCGCGTCCTGCAGGTCGCCGAGGTGATCCTGCAGGCGCTTGGTCGTGGCGATCATCGGCCGGGCGCCCGGTCCGAGCGCCTCTTCGAAGAACTCGAGCGTGTAGCGCAGGGCCTTGCCGGCGATGCGCAGGCGGTGGTAGCGGACGAGGGGCGCGTCGGGCTGTGACAGCGGTCCGTCGTAGGCCCAGACGGCGGCGAGGCGGTCGTAGAGGGCGCCCGGGAGCACGTCGGCGACGTTCTGAGGCCGTGCCTCGTCGTCGACGATCACCGGCAGCGCGCCGGCGTGCGGCGTCTCGAGGAACTCGCGCATGCGGGCCACGAAGCGCTCGTAGCGCGGCCCGTCCAGGTACTCCAGCATCCTGTGCCGGGCCTCGTCGCGGCGCGCGTCGAGGACCGCGATCAACGGGTCGAGCTCGCCGCGGCGCGCCTCCGGCAGCCCGTCGAGATAGGCCTGCATCTTCAGGCGGAACACGTCGAGGTCGCGCACGTCGCCGAGCGTCCGCCCCGTCGCGCGCAGGCCGCGGACCAGGGGGCGCGTGACCTGGCGGTCGAGATGGGCGTCGAAGATGCGCAGCGCGGCGCGCATGCGGCGGGTCGAGACGCGCATGTCGTGCAGGTCCTCCGGATCGCCGCCGTCGCGGGTGCCGTCTTCGTGGGCGAGCATCTTCTCGAAATGGAAGCCGAGCGTCTTGGCGGCGGCCTCGGCCATCGTGTCGGTGGGCTTGATGCCGGGATGGCGGCGCTGCTTGCGGGCCGGCTTCGCCGGCTGTGCGGAGGGTCCCGGCTCGGCCGGCTTCGCGGCCTCGGGGGCCGCGGCGGCCTTTGCGGCCGGGGGCGCCGGCTTCGTCGCGCGCTTCTCGGCCGCGGTCGGAGCTGGAGCCGGAGCCGGAGCCGGTACCGCCGCCGCCGCTGCGGGCGCGGGCTCCGGCGTCGACAGCGCCGGCAGCTCGCCGTGGACGGCCATGGTCTGCTCGACCTGGGCCAGCAGACGTGCCGGGAAGATCGCCAGGCCGCGCTCGCGGAACTGCATCAGCCAGTAGCGGACCGTGCGCTCGGCCAGGCCTGAGCGCTCGCCGGCCTCGACCTGGGTGAGCCCTTCGTCGAGCGCCAGCAGCGCCTTTGCCCGGTGCGCGTACACGCCTTTGCGGCGGGCGACGCGGCGCAGCACGGCGCGCTGCGCGTCGTCGAGCAGGGCCGCGTCGCCCGCCGCGTCGCGGGTCGAGCCGGCTGCGCCCGCCGCCGCAGGGTCGCCGGCTCGCGGCGCCGGCCCCGCGAGCTCCAATGCCCGCTCGAACTTGGAGCGCGGCTGGGGAACGAGCCCGTACTCGTCGCGCAGGGCGCCGGCGAGCTTCTCGAGGTCGGTTTCGGTGCCATCGCCGCGCAGCTCGACCTCGACCTCGAGGTAGGGCGCGAGCTCGCCCTCGGGCGTCGCCACCGTCACCTGGTCGAGCGCCAGCTCGGCGAGCTCGCGCCCCTCGCGCGTGACCGTTCGAAAGCTGCGCGACTGGCGCAGCTCGACGACCGGCTCGAGCGGCGCGCCGTCACAGAGCGCGAGCACCCGCTCGCGGAACGGCCCCTCCGGCCAGTCGGCGGGAGCCACGTCGCGGGCCATGGCGATCTCGAGCTCCTCGCGCCGGTGCACACCGCCGTCGGCGCCGCCGGTCGACTTGAGGGTCATCACCACGTCCTCGCCGCGGTCGCGGTGGCGCAGTACGTAGCCGGCCCGCAGCACCGACCGCGCCGGCGTGTCGAGGTACGAGTCGTCGACCTCGACGGCGGCCGGCGCGCCGAGGGCGCAGCCGGCGAGCTCGCCGGCTGCGCCAAGGCGCGCCAGGGTCGCGGCATCGGGTACGGCGAACTTCGCCTCGATCTCCACGCTCGTCACCTCGCCTGCCGGCTCGGTCCCGTCAACGGAGGCCGAGCACCTTGGGTGGCAGCAGCCACACGAGCTGCCCCGAGCGCGCGTCGACGTCGTCGACGTCGACGCGCGCCAGCCCGCCCTTCTTCATCGCCACGCGGCCGCCGGTCAGCTGCTCGATCGCCTCGCTCATGTCGGGCTCGTGTCCGACCAGCACCAGCGACCCGAGGTCGCGGTTGTCGACCAGAATGCCGGCCAGCGCCTCACGGTCGAACCCGTGGCCCAGCCGCGGCTCATCGCGGAGCACCTTCTCGAGGCCCAGCCCGGCGGCGACGATCTCGGCCGTCTCCCGGGCGCGCGCCAGGGGGCTGGTGAGCACGGCGTCGGCGCCGAAGTCGAGAGCCGTCAGCGTGGCGACGGCGCGGCGAAGCGCCTTGCGGCCGGCGTCGGTCAGCGGCCGGTCGTCGTCGTCACCCGGCCAGTCGGCCGGCCGTTCGGCGATGCCGTGTCGCAGGAAGTACACGATCATGGCGCCGCTCGCCCCCCTGCCTCAGCGCCCGTTGGCGCCGCGCCGGTCGGTCCGCTGGGCCGCGCGCGCCGCCCGCTCGGCCGCGTGCTGCAGGAACCACGCCTGCGACTCGAGCGGCTCATCGCCGTCGGACGGCCAGACGTGCGCGTACTCGCCGTCGGGCTGCATCACACGGGCCTTGAGGTTGTCGCGCATGTAGACGTCGAGGATCTCGTCGCGCAGGCGGTCGACGATGCCCTTGTCTTGCACGGGGAAGAGGATCTCGACGCGCCGGTTCAGGTTGCGCGGCATGAGGTCGGCGCTGCCGGTCAGCACCTGCGGCTCGCCGCCGTTGGCGAACCAGTAGATGCGCGTGTGCTCGAGGAACCGGCCGACGATGCTGGTCACCCGGATGGTGCTCGCTCACGCCGGGGATGCCCGGCTTGAGCGAGCACATGCCGCGCACCAGGAGGTCGACCTCGACCCCGGCCTGCGAGGCCCGGTAGAGCAGGGCGATCATGCGCCGGTCGACGAGCGAGTTCATCTTGAGGATGATGTGCCCCCCGCGGCCGGCCTCCTGGTGCTCGATCTCCCGTTCGACGTACTCGACGAACCGCTCGCGCAGGTTGATCGGGCCCACCAGCAGCTTCGTGTAGTCCCGCGAGCGCGAGAACCCGGTCAGCAGGTTGAACAGCTCGGTCGCGTCTTGCCCGACGACCTCGTCGCAGGTGAACAGGTCGAGGTCGGTGTAGAGCTTGGCCGTGACGACGTTGTAGTTGCCGGTGCCGAGGTGCACGTAACGCTGGATGCCGTCGCCCTCGCGGCGCACCACCATGGCGATCTTGGCGTGCGTCTTGATGCCGACGAGGCCGTACACCACGTGCACACCCTCGTCTTCGAGGGCGCGCGCCCACTCGATGTTGCTCTCCTCGTCGAAGCGCGCCTTGAGCTCGACCAGGACGGCGACCTCCTTGCCGTTGCGGGCCGCCTCGAGCAGCGCGGCCACGGCCGGCGCGTTGCGGCCGACGCGGTAGAGCGTCATCTTGATGGCCAGCACGTCCGGGTCTCGGGCCGCGTGCTGGAGCCAGTCGACGACCGGCTCGAACGAGTCGTATGGGCGGTGGATCAGGACGTCGTGCTTTCGGATGGCGCTGAAGATGCTCAGGCTCGGGTCTTCGAGCCGCTCCGGTACGGCGGGCACGAACGGGGGGTCCTTGAGGTCGGGCCGGTCGAGACCGAGCAGGTTGATACCGCTCATGCCCAGCGGCGGGTCGACCGCGATCAGGCCGTCGGGTTCGAGGTTGAGGTTGTCGAGCAGGATGCGGCGCACGTCGTCGGGCGTGGCGCTGTCGATCGTCAGGCGCACGACCGAGCCGAACCGCCGTCGCAGCACGCCCTCCTCTATCGTCTCGAGCAGGTCGTCGGCCTCCAGTTCCTGGATCGCCATCTCCGCGTCGCGCGTCACCCGGAAGGTGTACGAGCCGACGATCGTCATGCCGGGGAAGAGCTCGTCGAGGTTGGCGGCGATGAGCTGCTCGAGCCAGACGAAATCGTAGCGGCGCGCCTTGGCGGCCGCGGCGAGTCCCTTCGGGGCGGGCACCGGCACGAGGCGCGGCAGCGATGGCGGCACCTTCACCCGGGCGAAGAGCTGCTGTCCTTTCTCGTCTTTGAGCAGGACGGCGAGGTTGAGGCTGAGGTTGGAGATGTGCGGGAACGGCCGGCCGGGGTCGAAGGCGAGCGGGGTGAGCACCGGGAACGCGCTGCGCGTGAAGTACGCGACGGCCGCCTCGCGCTGGCTTTCGTCGAGCGCCTCGAAATCGTGGATGACGACGCCGGCCTCGGTGAGCTGCGGCAGGACCTCGTCGCCCCACACACGGCGCGCCTCGCGCATGAGCGCGTAGGCCTCGGTGCGGCAGGCGCCGAGCTGCTCGGCCGGGGTCATGCCGTCGGACGAGAGGTCGGCGACGCCGGCCTCGACCTGCTGGCGCAGGCCGGCGATGCGCACCATGAAGAACTCGCCCAGGTTCGAGCCCAGGATCGAGAGGAACTTGACCCGCTCGATCAAGGGGTTGCGCTGGTCGGTCGCCTCCTCGAGCACGCGTCGCTGGAAGGCGAGCATGCTGAGCTCGCGGTTGATGTAGAGCGAGCGGTCGTTCAGGTCGGGCGACGGGGTCGCCGTGGACTCATCGTGGGCCGCGCCGGCCGCCGCTCGCTTCGTGCGGCTGGCTGGCGCGGCCGTGCCCTGTGTCAGCTCCTCGGTCATGCCCTCGAGTCTACACCTCACTCCAGCCGGGCCGGTGCGCCGGCGTAGGTCATGGTCGCGACGGTGCTCGCGTCGCCGCCGGCAGCATGCCGCCGGCGGCCTATGTCGTGCGCGTCGCCATGCGTCGCCGCAGGTTGCAGCTAAACTACCCGCTTGCTCCCGTCGCGAACGCCTCGCGGCCGCGCTGGTCGATGACGAAGGGGCGGGGGTGCCGATGGCACCCCCGCCCCTTCGGGCGTTCGGCTGGTAGCCGGCCCCAGTCTACATCCGCTCGCCGGGGACGTAACGGCACGAGGCGGCCGCTTCGGCCTCCCAGACGGTCTGGGCGGGTTCGCCGCACCTCGTGAGCAGCTTGTCCCACTCGTTGTCGACCCAGTCCTGCAGGCGTTCGAGCTGCTCCTCGTTGCCCGGCTTGAAGAGGTGCGCGAAGCGCCCCTGCTTCTTGAGCCACGGCACCAGCGGCTGCTTCTCCCGCGGCCGGTAGGTGAGGCGGTACTCGCCATCCTCGACCTCGAACAGCGGCCAGTAGCAGGTGTTCACCGCTTCGCGGGCGAGCTCGATCGACTCGGCGCCGTCCGAGCGCCAGCCGCGCGGGCAGGGCGCGATGATGTTGAGGAACGTCGCGCCCTCGGTCGCCAGTGCCTTCGCCGCCTTGCGCACCAGGTCGCGCGGGTCGTGCGGCGAGGCCTGGGCCACGTAGCGCAGCCCGTGGGCGACCATGATCTGGGTCAGGTCCTTGCGGTTCTGCAGCTTGCCCGGCTGGTTCTTGCCGACCGGGCTGGTGGTCGTCCAGGCGCCGACCGGCGTGGCGCCGGAGCGCTGGAAGCCGGTGTTCATGTAGGCGCCGTTGTCGTAGCAGACGTAGAGCATGTTGTGGCCGCGCTCCATGGCGCCCGAGAGCGACTGCAAGCCGATGTCGTAGGTGCCGCCGTCGCCGCCGAAGGCGATGAACTTGACGTTCTCCTCGAGCTTGCCCTGCTTCTTGAGCGAGCGGAAGGCCGTCTCGACGCCGCTCAGGGTGGCGGCGGCGTTCTCGAACGCCGTGTGGATGTAGCTGCCCGTCCACGAGGTGTACGGGTAGATGGTCGTGGAGACCTCGAGGCAGCCGGTCGCCGCCGCCACCACCACGGGGTCGGAGGTGCCCATCAGCACCTGCCGCACCACGATCGGGGCGCCGCAGCCGGCGCACAGCCGGTGGCCGCCGGCGAGCTTGCTGCCCTGGGCCACCAGCTCGTGCCACTTCTTGCGGCTTGCCTCGAAGACGTTCGTCTCCTTGATGGCGTCGACGGGGCACACGTCGACGCAGGCGTGGCACAAGATGCACCGCGACTCGTCGACAGCGAACGACTGCAGGGCGCGCTCGTTGAACGTGAGAGCGCCGGTCGGGCAGGAGGTGACGCAGCGGCCGCAGGTGATGCAGTCGGCCAGCTGGAGAGGCTCGCCGTACGGCGTGTCGACCTCCACCGTGAACCCCCGCCCGCTGAAGTCGTAGCAGGCCGGCCCCGCCACGTCACGGCAGACCCGCACGCAGCGGCCGCAGCTGATGCAGCGGTCCATGTCGCGGCGGATGAACGGATGCTCGTGAGCCGGCTCGACGTTGCGCACCTTGGCGGTCGGGAAGACGAGGTCGTTGCTCGTCACCTCGTACTCGACGCCGAGCCGCTGCAGGTCGCACTCGCCGTTCGACGGGCAGACGCACTGCAGGCAGCGGGCGGCCTCGGCCTTGGCCGCGGCGGCACTGAAGCCCTTCTCGACCTCGTCGAACGAGCCGGCGCGGTTGGCTGCCGGCGCAGCCGGCATCTTCGCCCGCGCCGCCGTCTCGGCGGCGACGCCCATCTTGAGCCACACCGGCGAGCGCTCGACCAGCCGCGCGCCGGCGTCGCCGAGCTTCTCGGCGTCGTGGAGCTGCTCGAGATAGGGCAGGCCGGCGTAGACGGCCAGCTTGCTCTCGAGCTCGGCCAGGTCTTCGCCGCGCAGCCAGGCGTCGATCGCCAGGGCGGCGCGCTTGCCGCCGGCGACGGCGTGGATCGCCGACTTGGCGGCCGTGACCGCGTCGCCGGCGGCGAACACGCCCTCGGTCGCCGTGCGGCCGGTGAAGTGGTTGGCCTCGAGCGTGCCCCAGGGCGACAGCTGCACGTCCTCTTCGTCGCCGACGTCGGGGGTGAACTCCTGAGCCACGATCACCGTGGTGGCGCCGACCGTGAAGCCGGAGCCGCGCTCGGCGTGCGGCTTGCCGTCCTTGCCTGGGACGAGCCTGACGCAGTCGACGCCCGACGGGCGGCCGCCGCGGTCGGTCTTGACGGCGCGCGCCTCGGCCGAGAACAGGAACTCGATGCCTTCGTCGCGCGCCGCCCGCAGGTCGCGGGCGCCGGCCGGCAGCGCGGCCTCGTCATGACGGGCGATCACCGTGACGGCGGTGGCGCCGAGGCGGCGCGCGGAGCGCGCCGCATCGAGGGCCGTGATGCCGTCGCCGATCACCGCCACGTGGCGGGCGATGCGCGGCTTGTGGCCCACGCGGATGTCGCGCAGGAACCGCAGACCCTCGAGCGCCGACTTGGCCCCGGCGAGGTGCGGGTGCCTGCCCTGCCAGGCGCCGACGCCCACGAACACGGCGTCGAACCCGGCCTCGAGCAGGCCTTCGATCGTCATCTCGTCGCCCAGGCCGACGCCGTCGACGAAGCGCACGCCCGCCTTCCACAGCGGGTCGAGCTCGCGGTCGAGCGTGGCCTCGGGCAGCCGGAAGGCGGGGATGCTGTAGCGCAACATCCCGCCCGGCTTGTCGTTCTTGTCGTACATCGTGACCGCGTGGCCCGCCGCCGTGAGGTACCAGGCGGCGCTCAAGCCGGCGGGGCCGGCGCCCACGACGGCCACGCGCTTGCCGGTCGCCGGCCCTGCCGTCAGCCGGGCCGGGGAGCGATCGCCCGCCGCCCTGTGCAGGGCGCAGATGGCGATCGCCTCGTCCTTCTCCTGCCGCCGGCAGGCCGGCTCGCAGTAGCGCGGGCAGATCCGGCCGAGCACGGCGGGGAAGGGCAGGTCCCGGGAGATGATCCCGGAGGCGCCGCCGAAGTCCCCGTCCTCGATCGCGGCCATGAAGGCCGGGATGTCGATGTGGGTGGGGCAGGCGTCGGTGCAGGGCGCCTCGCAGTAGGCGTCGTGATCCGAGAGGTACATCTTGAGGTAGCTCTCGCGCCTGGCCCGCACGCGCGGCGTGTCGGTCCGCACGACGAGACCGTCGTCGACCCACGTCGTGCACGCAGCCTGGAGCTTTCCCCAGCCCTCCACCTCGATCAGGCAGAGGCGGCAGGCGCCCCACGGCGCCATGTCCTCGACGTTGCACAGGGCGGGGATGTCGATGCCGGCGCGCTGCGCGGCCTGCAGGACGGTCTCTCCCTTGGTGGCGGCGACAAGCTTGCCGTCGATGCGCAGCTTCACCTGGGTGTCGGTCTTGGCAGGGCTCATCGGGTCCTCCCTCCGGCCGTCGCCAGTATCCCGGTCTCGACATCGATGGCGTCGAACTTGCACACCTGACGGCAGGTGTCGCACTTGGTGCACGCCTTCTGGTCGAGCTTCTGCACCACCTTGCGCTCGCCGCTGATCGCCCTGATCGGGCAGGCGATCGTGCAGGCGTAGCAGCCGGTGCACTTCTCCTCGTTGATGCTGTAGCGGATCAGCGGCCGGCAGACCTTGGCCGGGCAGCGCTTGTCGACCACGTGGGCGACGTACTCGTCGCGGAAGTACCGCAGGGTGGTCAGCACCGGGTTGGGGGCGCTGCCGCCGAGCTGGCAGAGCGAGCCCTCGATCACGTCGTCCGAGAGCTGCTCGAGCCGGTCGAGGTCGTCGAGCGTGCCTTCGCCGGCGGAGATGCGCTCGAGGATCTCGAGCATGCGCTGGGTGCCGATGCGACACGGCACGCACTTGCCACACGACTCCTCGGCGGTGAAGGTGAAGAAGTACTTGGCGAAATCGACCATGCAGGTCGAGTCGTCGGTCACGACCATGCCGCCCGAGCCCATCATCGAGCCGTAGGCTGTGAGGCTCTCGAAGTCGATCGGCGTGTCGAGGAGCTCGGCGGGCAGGCATCCTCCGGATGGCCCGCCGAGCTGTACGGCCTTGAACTCGCGACCGGGCAGCATGCCGCCGCCGATCTCGAAGATCACCTCGCGCAGGGTCGTGCCCATGGGCACCTCGACCAGGCCGCTGTTCCGGACCTTGCCGGTCAGCGAGAAGATCTTGGTGCCCTTCGACGTCTTGGTGCCCATCGCCGCCAGGGCCTTCGCCCCGTTGGCGATGATCCACGGCACGGTGGCGTACGTCTCGACGTTGTTGAGGCTCGTCGGCTGGCCGTAGAGACCGTGGGCGACCGTGCGGATGTGCTTGCCGCGCGGCATGCCGCGGTTGCCCTCGATCGAGGCCGTGAGCGCCGTGGACTCGCCGCAGACGAAGGCGCCGGCCCCCTGGTTGATGCGCAGGTCGAACGACCAGCCGGTGCCGAGGATGTCGTCGCCCAGCAGGCCGCGCTGGCGCGCCTGCTCGAGCGCGTGACGCAGGCGGCTGACCGCGAGCGGGTACTCGTGGCGCACGTAGATGTAGCCCTCGTCGGCGCCGATCGCGAAGGCCGCGATGAGCATACCCTCGATGACCGAGTGCGGGTTGTCCTCGAGGACGGCGCGGTCCATGAACGCGCCGGGGTCGCCCTCGTCGCCGTTGCAGATGATGTAGTGCCTGTCGCCCGGGTTGGCGCGGCAGTAACGCCACTTCTTGCCGGCCGGGAACCCGGCGCCGCCGCGGCCGCGCAGACCCGAGGCCTCGACCTCGTCGATGACGGCCATCGGGTCGTCCTGGATGAGGACCTGGGCCAGCGAGGCGTAGCCGCCGCGAGCCAGGTAGTCGTCGATCGACGTGGGGTCGATGTAGCCGTTGATGCCGCGCACGATGCGCTTCTGACGGGCGTAGAAGGGGATGTCGGTCTCCTTGGCGATCGGCTTGTCGGTCGCCGGGTCGCGGTAGAGCAGCTTCTCGACCACGCCGTCGCCGACGACGCTGGTCTCGACGATCTGGGCGATGTCCCGCGGCTTGAGGCGCGGGTAGAAGACGCCCTGCGGGTGCACGACGACGATCGGCCCCTCCTGACAGAGCCCGTGACAGCCGGTCTCGACGACGGTGACCTGCCCGGTGAGGCCGCGCTTGTCGAGTTCCTCGGCAAGCGCGGCCGTCAACGCCGCGCGCCCGAAGGCGTTGCAGGTGGTGCCGGCGCAGACGCGGATCTTGACCGTGTCCTCCCCGCCGGTGGCGTTGCGGGCCTGGAAGGCCGATTCGAGGGCCTTCTCGATGCGGGCGGCCCGCGGCGGAGCCTTCTTCGTAGCGGTGGCCACCTCAGGCCTCCTCTCTCTTGCGCAGGGTCTTGACGAGCTTGCGCGCCCCCTGTGGAGTCACGCGCCCGTGGGTCTCCTCCTCGCCGATGCGGACCGCCGGCGCCAGCGCGCAGGCGCCCACGCAGTTGACGGTCTGCAGGGTGAACAGCATGTCAGGTGTGGTCGAGCCGACCGGGATCTCGAGCTCGGTCGAGAAGGCCTCGGCGACCAGCGGCGCGCCGGCGACGTGACACGCCGTGCCCATGCAGACGCTGATCACGTGACGGCCGACCGGCACCAGGCGGAACTGGGTGTAGAAGCTGGCCACGCCGTAGACGCGCGAGAACGGCAGCTCGAGCTCGGCCGCGATCTCCTCGAGGGCGCGGCGCGGGAGCCAGCCGAAGGTCTCCTGGGTCGTGTGCAGCGCCTCGATCAGACCCGACCCGTCGCGCAGCCTGGCCGCCACGGCGTCGAAGAGCTTCATGTCGATCTCGGGCTGCAGCATCCGCGTCGTCGGCTCTTCGCCCACGATGCACGCGCTGCCGGCCGAGCAGCTGTCGCCGGGCGGCAGCGCGTTCATGGCCGCCTCGCGGGCCGCCGCTGCGTCGAACGGCAGCTCCGGGAACTCGGGGCAGTAGTCGATCTCGATGCAGTCGGTCGGGCAGGTGCGCTCGCACAGGGTGCAGGCGTAGCACCGGTAGGACCCCTGCTTGTCGCGGACGAGGTCGAACAGACCGCGCCCGCGAGGCTTGCCGAGCAGCTCCCGCTTCTCGAAGTCGATGCCCCTGAGCACCTCATACAGCTCGGAGCCTTCCACCTTGGGCTTGCCGTTGCTCTTGATCGCCATCTCAGACCTCGTCCTTGCGCAGGTTGAGGTAGCGACGCCTCACTGCCGGCCGCCTGGCCGAGGCCGCGGTCTTGCGCAGCACGTCGAACGCCTCCTCGATGTCGTCGGGGAAGATGTCGCGACCGCCGAGGCCGTAGATGAACGGCAGCACCTTGGGTCGCGGATCGCGGTCGTACAGGGCGGAGCGGACCTCGAGGAACACGGGCCCGCCCTCGGCGCCGAACGAGTCGGCGCGGTCGAGCACGCCGACGACCTTGCAAGCGCCCAGCGCCTTGATGTACTCGGCCACGGGGAACGGCCGGAACACGCGCACTCGCACCATCCCGGCCTTGACGCCCTTGGCCCGCAGCTTGTCGACGATCATCCGTGTGGCGCCGGCGGTCGAGCCGACGACGACGATCGCGATCTCGGCGTCGTCCATGCGGTAGGGGTCGAGCAGGCCGTAGCGGCGGCCGGAGACCTTGGCGTAGTCCTTGGCTACGTCGTCGATCACCTTGAGGGCGCGATCCATCGCCTGCTGCTGGCGCGCCTTGTGCTCGAAGAACCAGCCGTGGAGACCGTCGAACGGACCGACGGTGACGGGATGCTTGCTGTCGAGCAGCGGGTTGATCGCCTGGAACGGTCCGATGAACTCCTGCACCTGGTCGGTCGTGAGCTCCTGCAGCGGGCCGATGGCGCCGCTCACGATGAAGCCGTCCATCATCGTCATGACCGGGGTGCGGATCTCGGGGTGCTCGGCGATGCGCACGGCCATGAGGTGGTTGTCGTAGGTCTCCTGGTGGGCTTCGCTGTAGAGCTGGATCCAGCCGGTGTCGCGGGCGCCCATCGAGTCGGAGTGGTCGCAGTGGATGTTGATCGGGCCCGACAGAGCGCGGTTGACGTTGGCCATGACGATCGGCAGCCGGTAGCCGGCGGCGATGTGCAGCAGCTCCCACATCAGGGCGAGGCCCTGCGAGCTGGTGGCCGTCATGGTGCGGGCGCCGCCGGCCGAGGCGCCGATGGCGGCGCTCATCGCCGAGTGCTCGCTCTCGACGGTGACGAACTCGGTGTCGACCTTCCCGTCGGCCACGTACTGGGCGAAGATCATCACGACCTCGGTCTGGGGCGTGATGGGATAGGCGGCGACGACGTCGGGGTCGATTTGGCGCATGGCCTCGGCCACGGCCTCGTTGCCGGTGACGGCGAGGATCTCTGCGGTCGCGGCCATGGCTACTCCTTCTCCTCGACGCGCATGGTGATGGCGTCGACCGGGCACTCGGCCGCGCAGATGCCGCAGCCCTTGCAGTGCGCCAGGTCGACGCCCACCGCCTTGTCGTCCTCGACGATGATCGAGGCGTCCGGGCAGAAGAAGTAGCACAGCATGCAGCCGGTGCACTTCCCGGCGTCGATCGCCGGCACCATCGAGCGCCAGCCGCCGGTCACGTTGTACACGGAGTTGCCGGCCTGCGGGATGGTCGCGCCGAGCTCGTGCCGACTGGCGCCCCAGTCATCGATGCCGTCGATGTCCCACGTCGGCTTGGGCAGCCGGGGCTGCTTCACCTTGGGGGCGGCGGCGGGCTTGCGGGCGGGCCGCTTCTTGGCCTCAGTCATTCGCTCTTGACCTCCTCGTAGGAGCGCGTCAAGGCGGCGACATTGCCCTCGACCACCTTGGGCGGGAACTTCTTGCCGAACTCGTGGCGCATGAACTCGACCACGTCGTCGAGCGGGAACAGCCCGGTGATGCGCATCAGGCCGCCGACCATCGGCGTGTTGGGGATCGCGCGGCCGATCGTCTCGACCGCGATCCTGGTCGCGGCCACGGTGTAGAGGCGGCGGCCGACCATCTTGGAGCTGGCGCGCAGCTTCGCCGGCGCCAGCTCGCTGTTCACGAGGACGACGGCGTCGTCGGGCGCGCCCTTGGTCACGTCGACGATCGACAGCAACGACGAGTCGAGCACGGCGACGATGGTCGGGTGCTCGATGCCGCTGAAGATCTGGATCGGCTCGCTGCTGATGCGCGTGAACGCGACGATCGGCGCGCCGGACCGCTCGGGCCCGTACTCGGGGAACGCCTGGAAGTGCATGTGCTGGCCGAGGGCGACCTCGGCGACCATCTTGGCCGCCGTGACGGCCCCCTGACCGCCGCGGCCGTGCCAGCGGATCTCGGTCAGGGACGCGGGGGTGGCCTTGTCCGTGGTCCGGCTCGCGGTCTTCACCATCGTCCTCTCCTTGTCACTGTCCGTGCTTCATCTCGTGGCGCCCGGTGAGGGCGCGGCCGAGAGTCAGCTCGTCCGCATACTCCAGGTCGCCGCCGACGGGCAGGCCGCTCGCCAGTCGCGACACGCGCACCCGCTCGGGCACGAGGTCGGCGATGTACATCGCCGTCGCTTCTCCGGTCATGGTGGGATTGGTGGCCACGATCAGCTCGTCGACCCCGTCGTCGAGCCGGATGATGAGCTCGTCCACGTGCAGGTCCCCGGGGTCGACGCCGTCGAGCGGCGAGAGCGCCCCGCCCAGCACGTGGTACAGGCCCCGGAACTCGCGCGTGCGCTCGATCGGCACGATGTCGGCGGGCTGCTCGACCACGCAGATGAGCGACGGGTCCCGGCGGGCATCGGCGCAGATCGTGCACAGCTCGCCTTCGGCCAGGTTGAAGCAGCGGCTGCAGAAGCCGATCTTCTCCTTGACGTCGACGATCGCCGCGGCCAGCGGCAGGATCTCGTCGGGCCGCACCTTCAGCATGTGGAAGGCAAGGCGCTGCGCGGTGCGGGGGCCGATGCCCGGGAGCTTCGCCAGCTCCGTGATCAGGCGCTCGACCGCGGGTGAATACACTGCTCGGTCACTCCCTGGCCGCGGCGCGCCACAGCGAGCCCCGGTCCGTCACGATCGCCGCCGTGCGGATGCACGGCAACGCTCCGTCGTCTTGCTCGTCGACGGGATGCCCGCCAACGCGCAGGGAGGCCATGGGACCTCTCCGCCCGGCGTCGTCGGTGTGCCGTTTGACGGCGCCCGCCGGAGGGGTGCGGCCGGTCCTTCGACGGGCTCCCGCAGGCGCCCGGCGGACCGTTTGTGCCGCTCTGCACAGGGTACCGGAACGGCGGCCCCATGACAAACGTCGAAAACGTGGCCGCGAGCAGGCGAAAACGGGGTCCGGGAACGGGGCCCGCGACGGGGTCGCGACCAGGCCCCGGCCTGGTCCTAGAACAGGCCCGGCATGTTGGGCAGGTCGAGGCCCGCGGTCGCGCCGCCCAGCTTCTGCTGCGCCAGCTCCTGGGCGGCGCGCAAGGCCTCGTTGACGGCCGCCAGGACCACGTCCTGCAGCATCTCGACGTCGTCGGGGTCGACGGCCGCCGGGTCGATGCGCACCTCGCGCACCTCGAGGTTGCCCGACACGACGACGGTCACCGCGCCGCCGCCGGCGCTCGCCTCGACGGTCTCGTGGGCGAGCTCGTCTTGGGCCTGGGCCATCTTCTTCTGCATGGCCTGGACCTGCTTCATCATCTTCTGGTACTGCGGGTTCATCTGGAGGTCTCCTTCCAGTCCTCGTCGGGCAGCTCGACGGCGTTCAGCTCGCGCTTGGCCATGGCCAGACGCTGGGCGATCGTGAGACTGGCGTCGTCGCCGGGCCCGGTGGTCTGCGCGGGGGACGCGGCGGCGGCCTCGCTGTCGACGACGAAGTCGAAGCGGGGCGGCTCGCAGGTGGTCGTGGCGCGCACGATCGAGGCGAGCAGGTCGGCGTTGTCACGCGCCGTCGCCTTCGAGAGGGCGATGGCGGACGGCAGCGTCACCCGCAGGCGCTCGCCGTCGATGACCTTGACCCGCGCGTCGCGCAGGGCGGCGAACAGCTCGACGCTCTGGCCTTCGACCTGCGAGAGGATCGTCGGCCAGAGGGAGCGGGTGCACTCGGCCGGGGGATCGGGCTGGGGCGCGGCGGCGGGCGGCGCCTCGGCGTCGCCCGCCGCCGCGCCCCCGTCCTCGTTCGCGAGCTCGCCGCTGTGGGCAGTCGTGTCGGCGGCCTGGATATGGGCAGTCGTGTCGGCGGCTTGGACCGGCGCCTCGGCGACCGGCGCGCCGGCGACGGGTTCCGCGTCGACCGCCGCCTCGCCGGCCGGAGGATCCGCCGCATCCGCCGCCGCGGCCGTCGACGCCGGCTGCGCCGGCGTCGCCTTCGGCGGCGGCGACGCCTTGGCGGCGCGGCCGCCGGCCGCCCGCGTGGGCGGCACCGGCACGCTGACGCCCTCGAGGCGGCGCAGCCGCTCCTCGAGCGCCTCGGCCCCGTGGTCGACCTGCGGCCGCGCCGCCTTGACCAGCGCCAGCTCGAGCTGCAGGCGCGAGTCGAGCCCGGCGCGGATCTCGGTCTGGGCGGCCCCGAGCAGCTCGACGAAACGGAGCAGCTCGCGGCCGCCCAGCTGGTGCGCCTGCGCCTCGAGGCGGTCGAGCTGCTGCTCGTCGACCTCGAGGTTCTGGCTCAGCGCGCGCAGCGTGGGTGCATCTTCGGAGACCTCGTCCAGGTATTGCACCAGGAACACCTGGCGGAGGTGCCGCAGCAGGTCGTGGATGAACTGGGTGTAGCTGGTGCCGCGCTCGGCGAGCCGCTGCACGAACAGCAGCGCGCCGGCGGCGTCGCGGTCGATCACGATGTCGACTATCTCGAACAGCACCTCGGACTCGATCACGCCCAGGGCGTCGAGCACCTCGCGCGAGGTGATGCGCCGGTCGCCGAAGAACGTGGCCAGCTTCTCGAGCGTGCCGATCGCGTCGCGGAACCCGCCCTCGGCGTGGCGCGCGATCTCGAGGATGGCGGGGTCGTCGACGTCGATCTTCTCGGCCGCGGCGATCTGGGCCAGCACCTTGGCGATTTCCTGCACCCGCGGCTTGCGGAAGTCGAACCGCTGGCAGCGCGAGAGGATCGTCGCCGGGATCTTGTGGGCCTCGGTCGTGGCGAGCACGAACACGACGTGCGGCGGCGGCTCCTCGAGGGTCTTGAGGAGGGCGTTGAAGGCCTCCTTGGTGAGCATGTGGACCTCGTCGATGATGTAGACCTTGCTGCGGCCCATCACCGGCGCGAAGGCGACCTTGTCGCGCAGCTCGCGGATGTCGTCGATGCCGCGGTTGGAGGCCGCGTCCATCTCGATCACGTCGAGCGAGGTGCCGGCGGCGATCGAGCGGCAGCTCTCGCAGACGCCGCACGGGGTGACCGTCGGTCCGGTCACCGACCCGTCGGGACCGGTGCAATTGAGCGCCTTGGCGAGGATCTTGGCCATGCTCGTCTTGCCGATGCCGCGCGGGCCGGCGAAGACGTAGGCGTGGGCGACGGCCCCGGCGCGCACCGCGTTCTGCAGCGTGCGCGAAACGTGGTCCTGCCCGGCGACCTGGTCGAAGGTCTGCGGGCGATACTTGCGATAGAGGGACAGCTCCATGGACGTCCTAGTGTACCCTGCCGCGAGGACGGCGGTGAAGGACGGCGAGCAGCCTCGCACACCGACCGGAAGACCGCGTCGGCTCGGCTTCAGTCCGGCGAGGATTCCAGGCGGGCGAAGTCGATGTACCCGCGCTCGGGGTCCGCCTCGAGCAGTCGCACCAGCACCTTGTCGCCCACGTCGAGACCCTCCTCGCCCTCGACGACGCGGCCCTCGACCGGCGGCTCGAAGGTGCGCACCCAGGTCCCCTTGGGGCTCGCTCCGGTGACGACGCCCTCGAACTCTTCGCCGAGGCGGTCGACGAGCAGGCAGGCGGCCGCCGATTTGCGCACCCGGCGCTCGACCTTCTGGGCGTTGTCCTCCTGCAGGGTGCAGTGGTCGGCGAGCTCGGTCAGGCGCTCGAAAGGATAGGGCGGCGCCGACGCCGCGAGCGCCGCCTTGACGAGGCGCTGCGTGATGACGTCGGGGAAGCGGCGGTTGGGCGCCGTCGAGTGGGAGTACCGCTGCACGGCCAACCCGAAGTGGCCCTCGGTCTCCTGTCCCGGAAGGCTGACCACGTACTCGCCACGCCCCAGCAGCTTGACGATGGTCAGGGAGAGGTCGGGGAAGCGCACGGGGTCGGCCTTGCGGCGTTCGACGAGGAACTCGTTGAGCGCCGCGCTGTCGGGCTCCTCCGGCAGCGCGGCCCCGTAGCCCGCGGCGAGGTCGACGATGCGCTGCCAGCGCTCGGGCGACCGCACGACGCGACGCACCGCCGGGGAGCGGCGCTGCTCGAGGAAGCGCGCGACGACGCCGTTGGCCGCGATCATGAAGTCCTCGATGAGGTCCTTGGCCCTGTCTCGCGGCTCGGCGACCAGCGCCTGGACGGCGTCGCCGTCGAACCGGGCGCGCGGCTCGATGGTCTCGAGCTCCAGGGCGCCCTGCTCGTGGCGACGCTCCTTCAGGCGTTGCGCGACCTCGTCCTGCAGGCGGAGGGCCGCGGCGAGGCCCCGGACGGCGGTGACGCCGTCCGGGGCCTCGCCGCGGCCCTCGAGCCAGGCGCCGACGGCCCGGTAGGCCAGCTTCGCATGGTTGTGCACCAGGGCGCGGTAGACGCGCTCCCGCGTGACCGCGCCGTCCCGGTCGACCGTCATCTCGACGACGACCGCGGCGCGGTCCCCCCCGGGGTTCAGCGACGTGAGCCCGTTGCTCAGGCGCTCGGGCAGCATCGGGAAGAGGCGGGCGGCCGTGTAGACCGACGTCGTGTTGGTCTCGGCGTGACGGTCGACGGCCGAGCCGGCCGCGACCAGCCCGGTCACGTCGGCTATCGCCACCAGCACCGTCGTCTCGCCGCCCGCCGGCTGTGCCGCGTCGGCACGTGCCGCGGTGAGTTGATCGAGGTCGAGGGAGTCGTCGTTGTCGATCGAGCACCACAGCAGGTCGCGCAGGTCGACCAGGCCGTCGCCGTCGAGCGCCGCCGGCGTCATGGCGTCGGCCTCGATGAGCGTCGCCTTCGGGAACTCGGGCTCGAGGCCGTAGTCGAGCATCGCCTGGCGGGCGATGCGCGACAGCAGGGCGCGCTGATCTTCGGGGAGACGGTTCATCCCTCGCGGTCCCTGGTCGAGCCGGGCGGGCCGGCCGCCGGCCCCGCGTCGTCGGGGGTCACGGAACGCGCCAGATCGGGCGCCGTCGCCTCTTCGTCGGGCGGCCGCAGGCTCGAGCGCAACGCCTCGAAGGCCTCGTCGGGCCGGTCCACCAGGCGCAGCAGCCCCACGTCCTGGGGCGCGATCATGCCGTGCCGGACCAGCGCGTCGAGGTCGATGATCTCGCGCCAGTAGCTCGTGCCGTAGAGCAGGATCGGGATGGGCCGCTCCAGCTTGCCGGTCTGCGACAGGGTCAGCATCTCGAAGACCTCGTCGAGCGTGCCGAAGCCGCCGGGGAAGGCGACGACGGCCCGGGCCATGTAGGCGAACCAGAGCTTGCGCATGAAGAAGTAGCGGAACTCGAACGACAGGCCCTTCGTGATGTACGGGTTGGGGCGCTGCTCGTGGGGGAGGCCGATGTTCAGGCCGATGCTGCGCCCGCCGGCCTCGCTGGCGCCGCGGTTGGCGGCCTCCATGACGCCCGGCCCGCCGCCGGTGCAGACGAGGTAGCGGTGGGACGGGTTCGGCAGCGAGTCGGACCACGCGGTCAGCAGCCTGGCGAGCTCGCGGGCCCCCTCGTAGAATTCGCCGAGCGGCCCGTCCTGGGTGATGCGCGCCGAGCCGAAGAAGACGATCGTGTCGTGGATGCGGCGGCGGCGAAAGACGCCGAGTGGCCGCAGATACTCGGACAGGATGCGCAACGGTCGCGCATCGTCGCTGTCGAGGAACCCGGCGTCGCGGTAGGCCAGAGGATCGCGCTGGGAGTCGTCGGGTGCGGCGGGCGAGCTCGTCATCGGGTGAGTCTATCCCTTTGCAGGAAAGAACGGCCGCGCACCCGCCGTCGAAGCGCGTCCTCCGAGCGTCCTTTCCGGGCGCAAGCTCAAGCCAGGCGACCCCACGGCACAGGGAAGTGCCCGCTTACCGCTGCTTCCTCCCGGACCTGACGGGGTTCGCAGGGTTCCCTTGCGTGAGACCCGGCCGTCGACGCCGCACACCGGCTGACTGCCTCGCGGGACGGCCCCTCGGGCGGGGATTCAGCCCCGCTGTAGCGGATTGCGGGTACAGGGCACCGCTGGCTCCCCGCCTAGCGCGGCCACGGGAAGTGTACCCGCGGCTGCCGCGGCGAATCAAACGTGGAGGGCGTCGGCGCGCACCCGGCGGCGTCGCCCAGACTTGTCGCCCATCGCGTGCTACCCTCGAAGGCGGAGAGGCGGCGGCCGTGGGGCCGCCGCCGGCCGATGATGGACAGACGTCTGGCAGCCGTCCTGAGCGCCGTGGTCGTGGTCCTGACGCTCGCTCTGGGCGCGGTCGAGCTGCGGCCGCCGGCGCCCGCTTCAGAGCGGGCGCCGGCGGCCGCGTTCTCGGCCGCGCGCGCGAAGGCGCTGCTCGACGTGATCGCGCAACGCCCGCGGCCGATCGGTTCGGCGGCGCACGACCGGGCGCGCCTCGCGCTGGTGCGGGAGTTGAAGGCGCTCGGCCTCGAGACCTCGGTCGAGCGGGCGCCGGTCGTGTCGCGCCACGACGCCCAGCTGGTCGCGGTCGTGCGCGACGTGATCGCACGCCTGCCCGGCAGGGAGGCCGCGCTGCCGCCGGTCCTGCTGGTGGCGCACTACGACAGCGTGGCGGCGGGCCCGGGCGCCGCCGACGACGCGTCGGGCGTGGCGGTCGTCGTCGAGACGGTGCGCGCCCTCGCCGCAGGCCCCCGTCCGGCGAGGGACGTGCTCGTGCTGCTCAGCGACGGCGAAGAGGACGGCCTGCTGGGGTCCACCGCCTTCGCGCGGTCGCCGCGGGTCGCCCGTGTCGGCGCCGCCGCCGTGGTCGACAATGCCGGCGCAGCGGGCCCCTCGGTCATGTACGAGACGAGCGCGCCGGCGGGCGCGCTCGTGCACGCCCTCGCCGACGCGCCCGCCCCCTTGGGCAGCTCCCTCATCGACGCGCTGGCCCGTCGGCAGTACCTGGAGAGCGACTTCACGCCCCTGCGCGACGCCGGCGTCCCGGTCATGGCGTTCGGCCTGAGCGAGGGCTTCGCGCGCGACCACACCGCGCAGGACTCGCTCGCCCACGTCGACCTGGGCAGCCTTCAGCAGCAGGGCGAGCAGGTGCTCGCCGCGACGCGCCGCCTGGCCAGCGACGGGCCCGTGACCGCCACTGCCGCCGCGGCGAGCCGGCCGGACCACGTGTACTTCCCGCTCGCCGGGCGGTATCTCGTCGTGTACTCGCGTCGCGTCGCCGTCGCGCTCACCGTGCTGGCGGGACTGGCGGCGGCGGGCGTGGCCGCCGGCGGTCTCGCCCGCCGCCGCCTGAACGCCTTCGACCTCGTCGCCGGCCTGTGGACCTGCCTGCTGACCCTGGTGTTCACCGGCGCGATCACCCTTGCGCTGTGGGCGGCCGGCTGGGCGGGGGAGAGCGGCGCGTCGAGCCCAGGGTGGGCCAGCGACGTGGCGCATCGGATCGGCCTCACACTCGTGATCGTCGGCGTCGGGCTCGCGTTCCACCACTGGGCGCTCGACGAGCACCACACCCTCGAGCAGGCCCTCGCGACGTGGCTCTGGTGGCTGGCGCTGGCCGCAGTCGTCACGGTGAAGCTGCCGGCCGGCGCCTATCTGCTGACGTGGCCGCTGCTCGCCGGCCTGGCGGCGTTCGTGGTGGCGCTGGCCATGGATTGGGGAGCCCACGCCCCGGAGCGCCCCCCGTTCGGGGCGGTCGTCGCGTTCTGGATGGGTGCGGTGCCGGCGCTCCTGCTGTTCGGGGCCAGCATCTACCTCCTGTTCATGGTGAGCGAGATGCGGCTGGTGGCCGTGCTGCTCGGCGTCTGGCTGCTGCTGGGCACCCTGCAGCCGCTGTACTCCCTGTTCAGGAGACGGGCCCGGCTGATCGCCGCCGCCGGCTGCTTCCTGGCCGGCGTGGCGGTGCTCGTCGGTCTGAGCCCGCTCACCGGGCTGGCAGCCGACCCGACGGCGCCCCCGCACCTGTTCTACGTCGCCGGTCCGCGGGCGCACCAGGCGGCGTGGGGGCAGGTCACCACGGGCGGCGACGCCGACACGGTGCGCCTCCTCGCGTGGCACACGCCCTACGACGTGGACCGCCCGCACACCGCGCGGGTCGTGCCTCAGGCCTTCGCGGACGGGCTGGCGCCGGCTCTGTCCCTGGCGCCGCCGTCCGCGACACTCCTCGGCGACACGGCCGCCGGCGGCCGCCGCCACGTCATCCTCAGGCTGTCGCCGCCCGGCCGGACGGCCGTCCTGACGCTGCTCGTCACGGGGAACGTGGGGACGATCGCCGCGGCCTGCGACGGGCTGAGGCTGCCGCCCCACGACACGGCCTCGCCGGACGAGAGTGGCAGCCCCTGGCACGTCGACGTCTACGCCCCGCCGGCGCGCGGCGTGGCGCTCCGCCTGTCGTACGCGGCGGGGGCCACCCTGCGGTTCCGGCTGCTGGCGATGAGCCGCGGGCTGCCCGGCGCCCTCCGATCCCTGCGGCGACCGGAGGGCTCCGGGCAGCCCGGCGAGGGCGACGCCACCGTGGTGGAGACCAGCTACACATTGGGGCCGGGGCGGGCGGCGCGTCTCGCGCCGCCCGCCCCGGCCCCCTAGTTTCGGACCGCCCTCAGATGCGCAGCACGATCCTCCGGATGTCGGAGTCCTGCGACGGGCGCACGTCGAAGCCGAGCGACTCGGCGAAGTGCAGCATCGCCGTGTTGGCCGCCAGCACGTCGCCGTCGATCTCGCGCACGTAGCGGTCGCGGGCCGCCTCGATCAGGCTCTCCATGAGGCGGCCGCCGAGCCCCTTGCGCTGGTGCGAGTCGCGGATCAGGATCGCGAACTCGCCCTCCTCCGGGTTCGACGAGTCGATCGACAGCCGCGCGACGCCCAGCATCTGGCGCTTGCGCCCGCCGCCGATCGCCACCAGGGCGATCTCGCGGTCGTAGTCGATGTGGCAGTACCGCACCATCATCGACTTGCTGATCTCCTTGACCGGCCCGAAGAAGCGGTGCTCGGCCGTCTCGGGCGACAGCGACCCGATCATCTCGCTCCACAGCGGCTCGTCCTCGGGCCGGATGGCGCGCACGCGCACCTTCTCGCCGTCGACGTCGTAGAACCAGTCATACTTGGTGGGGTACATCGAGATGATCAGGTGCGAGCCCGGCTGGGCGATCTTGCGCACCTCCTTGGGCTCGATGACGATGCGCGCGTCGAGCGCGCAGAGGCCGTCAGGGCGCACCAGGACGGGGTTGGCGTCCATCTCGAGGATCTCGGGGAAGTCGACCAGCAGGTAGCTGAACTTGACCAGCGTCTGCTCGAGCCCCTCGACGTCCGCCGCGACGCCGCCGCGCCAGCCGTGCAGGATCCGCGAGACCTTGGTGTCGTTGATCATCGCGCGGGCCAGCGCCTGGTTCAGCGGCGGGAAGTCGACGGCCACGTCGCGGTAGAGCTCCACGCCGGTCCCGCCCATGCCGAACATCAGCGCGGGGCCGAAGGTGGCGTCCTTGCGGGCGCCGATGATGACCTCCTGGCCGCCGCGCACCATCTCCTGCACGGTCACACCGAGCAGGCGCGCCTTGGGCGCCGCCTCGGCCACGCGCTGGGTGATCTTGGTGAACTGCTTGGCCGCCTCGGGCCCAGAGCGCACGTTCAGGGCCACCCCGCCGACGTCGGTCTTGTGCGTGATGTCGTGGCTGTAGATCTTGATCACGACCGGGAAGCCGAGCTCTTCGGCGGCCTTCGCGCACTCCTCCGGGGTGGTGGCGACCACGGTGCGCGACACGGCGATGTCATACGCGCTCAGCACCTGCTTGGCCTCGACCTCGCTCAGCATCGAGCGCTGCTCCCGGGCGACAGTAAGGAAGACCTGCTTGACCGCCTCGCGGTCGGGCTCGAAGTCGCGCAGGATGTCGGCCGGCGTCTCGTAGAGCGTCTTCAGGCTCTTCGTGTACTGGTACATGTACATATAGGCGTTGACCGCGTCCTCTGGGGTGTCGAAGGTCGGCACGTGGGCCGAGCGCAGGACCTCGAGCCCGTCGCGTACCTTGATCTCGCCCATGAAGCTGGTGAGCAGCGGCTTGGCCGGGTGTGAGCGGGCCACCTCGACCAGCGCCTGGGCCGTCTCGGTCGGGTAGCTCATGGCCTGCGGCGTGAGGACGGCCAGCACGCCGTCGCAGCTGTGATCGTCCATCAGCGCCTTGGCCGCGGCCGCGTAGCGCTTGTCGTCGGCGTCGCCGCCGACGTCCACCGGGTTCCCCCGGGCGGCGAACGAGGGCAGGAAAGCGCGCAGAGCCTCGTCGGTCTTGGGGTCGAGCTCCGCGAGCTCGCCGCCCAGCGACAGCAGCCGGTCGGTCGCCATCACGCCCGGTCCACCGGCGTTGGTCACGATCCCCAGCTTGGGGCCGCGCGGGCTCGAGACCCGCGAAAGCGCCTCGCTGGCGTCGAACAGGTCCTCGATCTCGTCGACGCGGACCACGCCGGCGCGCCGGAAGGCGGCGCTGTACAGCGTGTCGTCGCCGGCGATGGCGCCGGTGTGCGAGGCGGCCGCCATGGCGGCCCGGGCGGTGCGCCCTGACTTGACGACGATGATCGGCTTGGTCTTGGCGAAGTGCCTCGCGGCGCTCATGAACTTCCTGGCGTCGGGCAGAGCCTCGATGTAAAGGATGATCGAGTTGGTCTGCGCGTCGGCGCCGAAGTAGTCGATCAGGTCGCCGAAGTCGACGTCGCACATCGAGCCGACGCTGACGAAGGCCGAGAAACCGACCTTGTTCGCGGTGGCCCAGTCGAGGATGGCGGTGCCCAGGGCGCCGGACTGGCTGACGAAGCAGACCCGGCCGGGCTCAGGCATCACGTGGGCGAACGTGGCGTTGATGTGGTGGCCCGGCCGGATGTAGCCGAGGCAGTTGGGGCCGACCAGGCGCACGCCGTAGGACTCGGCGATCGACAGCACCTTGTCCTCGAGCCTCTTGCCTTCGGGACCGATCTCCTTGAAGCCCGACGAGACGATGACCGCCGCGCCGACGCCGGCCTCGCCGCACTCGCGGACCACGTCGGGCACCGTCTTGGCGGGCACGGCGATGATGGCGAGGTCGATCTTGCGCGGCACCTGGGCGATGGTCGGGTAGGCCTGGATGCCCTGCACCGCCTGCGACGAGCGGTTCACCGGGAAGACGACGCCCTCATACTCGGCCCCGATCAGGTTGCGCAGAAGGATGTAGCCGACCGAGCCCTTGGTGTTGCTGGCCCCGATCACGGCGATCGACTTGGGGTCGAAGAGCTTGTCCAGGTTGCGTGTGCTCATGTGTCATCTCCGCGTTCGTGCGTTGTCGCGCCGCCGCCGAGTATCGAGGTCGGCCGTGAGGCGAACGTGTGCTTCTCGTGAGGGCGGCGGGGGCGCGCCTGCGCGCCCCCGCCGCCCTCATGTGCGACTCTTCGCCCAAGTGTACACCGGAGGCTGCAGTGGACTGCCCCCGCCCTGTACAAAGCGGTGGGCGGTCTCAGGGCCACGGGGGCCAGCGGCCGGCAAGTGGTTACTGATGTCAATCGGTCTAGAAGGCTTGGCCCCCACTCGCGGCGAAGCTAGGCTTCGACACAGTGTGCAAGGCCGGCAGGCGCGCATCCCCCCGCAGTGCTGCACCCGTCCGGCAGTCGGCGCCCCGAGGGGCGTCACGGTATGAGGAGGGTCTGCATGGTCCGCAAGCTTCTGTTCACCTTCGTGTTGCTGGGCGCGTTCCTCGCGTTCGCGACGCCCGCCCTGGCCGCAGGCTTCTGGTGGCAGGACACCTGGGGAGGTGGCGGGTCGGGCGCCGGCCAGCTCACCTACGCCATGGGCACCGCCTTCTACCACGGGACGGTCTACGTGGCCGACTACTCCAACCGCATCCTGATGTACACACCCGACGGCGCCTACCTCGGGTCGTTCGGCAGCGCCCAGCTCAACGCGCCGCGCCACATCGCCATCGACCGGAGCCGCGGTCGGGTCTACGTCTGCGACGAGGGGAACAACCGTGTCGACGTGTTCAACTCGGCTGGAGCGTATCTGACCTCCTTTGGTGGCTTCGGGCCCGCGAACGGGCAGTTCGAGGGGCCCTTGGCGGTCGCCGTCGACTCCGCCGGCTCCATCTACGTGGGTGATTCCGGTACCTACCGCGTCCAGAAGTTCGACGCCTCGTACGGGTACGTCTCGACGCTGGACCCGACCGCGAGCGGGTCGGCGTTCGTGGAGATCTCGGGACTCGCCGTCGATGCGAACGACAACCTGTACGTTGCCGATCTGGAACACGGCAGAATCGTCAAGTTCGACTCGTCCGGCAACTACGTTCTGCAGTGGAGCGCCGGCGCGCCGTTCGGCATCGCGGCCGATCGCAAGGGCCGTGTGCTGGTCACCGACCACTGGAACGGCCGCCTGACCCTGTACGACCAGACCGGGGCGACGATCGACTACACGACCGGGTCGTCGACCGATCCGTTCAACTACCCCGACGGGGTGTGCGTCGACGGCGCCGGCAACATCTACGTCGCCGACTGGTATGGTCCGCATCTCGAGAAGTTCGCCTACGACGACACGCCGCCGGTCGTGACGACCGACGCCGACGGCGAGTGGCACAGCCAGCCGTTCAGCGTGGACTTCTCGGCGACCGACGACATGTCGGGCGTGTGGGCTCCGAGCTTCCAGTGGAGCACCGATGGAGGCTCGAATTGGACGGTTGGTTCGTCCTACTACCAGGACGCCCCGTCCGACCACTCGATGGACGGCATCCACAAGGTGTCGGTCGCCGTGGAGGACTTCGAGGACAACTGGAACTACCCGTACCCCACCTTCCGCACGAAGGTCGACACCAAGGCGCCGATCACGCGGCTCCTGGACGAGATGTCGTACTGGAACAGCGGTCCGGTGACGCTCGAGTTCACCGCCAGCGACGTCGGCTCAGGCGTCGGCGGGACCATGTACTCCACCGACGCCGGCACGACCTGGCTCCCGGTTTCAGGCGACGGTCAGGTGACGTTCTCGGACGAGACACCCGCCGAGGGCCTGATGGTCCTCTACTACTCCTACGACAACTGCACCGATGTGCCCAACGTCGAGGACGCCAAGGCGACCGCCGTGTACATCGACATGACCGACCCGGTGGTGCAGGCGCTCAACAACGTCACCGTCGTCAAGGGCAAGACGGCGAGCTTCAAGTACACGGTCACGGACAACCTCTCCGACTACAGCGACATGTCGCTGGTCATCCAGAAGGGGACGAAGGTCGTGAAGTACGTCTACCTGGGCAGCAGGCCTTCGCCGGCGACCGCGACCCCGACGACCGTGGTCAAGAAGTACAAGGTCACGCTCGCATCCGGCAAGTACACCTGGCACGTGGTGGGCTACGACTACGCCGGCAACAGGGCCCAGTCGGCCGCGAAGAAGCTGACGGTCAAGAAGCCGTGAGCTTGGACTGAGGCCCGCGAACGACGGGGCGGGGAGGCGGCGCGAGCCGCCTCCCCGCCCCTGTTTTGTACGCGGTCCGCCCGCGCTACTTCGCTACGTAGCTGACGGCCAGGGTGCCGTCGGCGGTGCGCAACTCCAGGGTCGAGCCGGTGACGCTCCAGGTCGTGGCGCTCGCGAGCGCCGACAGGTAGAGCCGCTCCTGCTGCATGAGCTTCTCCGGACCGGTCGTCTTCGTCGTGACCAGCTCCCCGGTCGAGATCGTCCCCTTACCGATCGTGCAGGGCCCGTGGTAGGTGTTGACCCCCGACGAGCCCGAGACGGTGCCGCTGGCCGTGGTCGCCCCCGGGCTGCCCGCGGTGGCGGGCTGCGCGAACTCGGCCGTGATGGTGCTGCCCGTCTCGACGCTGACCACCGCCTGCTTGCCGTTGTTGTAGCCGGTCGCCTCCCAGACACGTCCGGCCATCGAGACGGTCGGCGCCGCCGTGAAGGTCAGGAGCGTCGTTCCCTTGGCGTCGGCCAGCGTGAGCTGGTCGCCGCTCACCCTGTAGCTCTTCGCGGCGTCGAGGGCGGCGAAGTAGGCGGTCTCGACCTTCATCGCCTTCGCCGGCCCCGCCATCATGGTGCTCGCGATGGGCCCTATGGCGATGCCGCCGTCGCCGGTCACCTTGTAGGGGCCGGAGTAGCTGTTGACCGGGCCGTGGCCGCCGACGGTGCCGCCGGCGAAGACGGCGACGGCCGAGACACCCTCCGGCACGGGGACCGACGTCGTGCCGTCCCAGTAGGCCGCCAGCGTCCAGGTTTGGCCCTCGAGAGAGGCGGCGGGGGAGGCGGCTCCGCCGCCCGACCCGCCGCCGCAGCCGGCCATCGGGACCAAGGCGACCGCGCCGATGACAGCGTACAGAGCGAGCGTGACTGCGCGTCTGGGCATGAGCTTCATCCTTCCCCGGCGGTGCGCCCGCCGCGTCGACTACGCCTGGGCGGTCTTGGTCCCGCCCGCCTGGAGGCGGCGGCGCCAGCCCATCAGCACGCCGTGGAACTCCTCGGCGCCGACGATCGGCTCGGCCGGCAGCTCGAGGCGCACGGGATGCAGCACGAAGCCGCGCGTCTGCGGTCCGCCCATCCCCCCGTGGAACGAGATCAGCTCCTCGAACGCGCAGCCCTCCTCGAGCTGCGGGTCGTAGAAGCTGTTCACGAGGATGTCGGGCGCGTGGGCGAAGCCGTCGGTGCGCTTCAGGTGGTGGGGCGCGGTGGCGCCGAACACGGCCAGCGGGTCGTCGCCCTCGACACGGCCTTCGTCGAGGTAGTGGGCGCCGTCGGCGCCCAGCGCCACCGCGCCGTGATCCCGGGAGCGTACGAGCAGCCAGCCGACGTGGGGGTGCTCGCGCAGCGCCGGCAGCAGGCGCGGGTGCCGCGCTTCGATCTCCTCGAGCGTCATCCGGCGCTGCTCGTCCATGAGGTAGACGAGGCCCAGGTTGCCCGAGCCGAGCACGACCACGTCCTTGCCCTCGATGCTGTTCTTGGCCTTCTTCTCGTCCTTCTGCCCGCCCTCGGCGGCGCTGCCGGTGGCCTCGTGGTAGGCCTTGTTCACGGTCGAGTCGTTCTCGTCGCCGCCCTCGAGCTTGGCCACGGCCTCGGTCTCGACCGAGCGCGTCACCAGGTCGGAGAGGCTGTAGCCGTTGCGCTGCAGGAACGTCGCCCCCTGCGTCTGGCCGTGGTCCGAGAGCACGACGATCTCGTACGGCCGCGGCGCGTAGGCACGGGCGTGCTCGATGCGCTTGAACTGCTGGTCGAGCTTGCGCAGCGCCTCGAGCGCGTCGGAGCGCTCCAGGCCAGAGTGGTGGGCGACCTCGTCGTAGCCCGCGAAGCAGGCGTAGACGGCAGGTCGCCCGGCCATCATGTCGGTCAGCACGGCGTTGGCGGCCAGGTCGCGCACGAACACCGACATCGCGGCGCGCATGAACGGGTAGGAGCCGCCGCGGTGGCCGCGCGGTCGCACGTCGCGCCGCTTCTGGCGCAGGGCGGCGCTCCATTCGAGGACGACCTCGAAAAGGTAGAGGACGAGCACCCGCGTCACGTTGTAGCCGTTGGCGTAGAAGGTGCGATAGCCGGGATTGGCCTTCTTCTCCGCTTCCATGCGGCTCACGGTGAGGATCACGTGGTCGGCCTCGCCCGACAGCAGGTTGGCGCGGCTGGCGCCGTCGTCGCGCAGCAGGCCGTCGCCCGTCGTGTGGCGGCGCTCGAGCTCGGCGCAGTCGGGCGGCGCCGAGCAGGTCATGAGCCGCCCGGACTCCTTCTCGACCCAGCGGAACGCCGGGATGTCGTCGTTCGAGCCCATGAGGATGCCGGCCTGCGAGGCGCCGGTCTGCGACGAGAGGTCGGTCTCCCAGCCCGAGAGCCGGTGCGTGCCCTCGGCGACCCAGCGCGCCATCGTCGGCGCGCTGCCGTCGCGCATGGCCCGCTGCAGGACCGGAAGCGACATGCCGTCGATCTCGAGGAACACGACGCCCGGCACGTCGGTCACGATGCGGCCGCCGGTGTGGCGGGCGATGCGCTGGATCACCCTGAGCGTGTAGGTGTCGTCGTCGTTGGTGCCGGCGACCACCTGCAGCGCCACCGTGATCGCCGCGGCCACGAGCACCGTGAGCAGCGCGGCGAGGTAGCTGTCGACGGTCATGGCGTCGGTGACGCGGGCGGCGGCGAGCAGCATCCAGGCGTCGAGGAGCAGGACGAGGATGAAGCCCAGGCCGACGCTGTACGGCAGGCGCAGGCCGGCGACGATGGGCGGCAGCACGGCGTTCAGGACGGCGATGACCGCCGCCACGATCAGGGTCGCCCCCGGATGGTCGACGTGGACGCCGGGCATCACGTAGGCCGCGATGTACAGCGCGATGGCTGAGAGGATCCACGAGACCAGCAGGTGGACGAGACGCACCTTGGGCGCCGCCGGCTTCCAGGTCGGCCTGATGTCGTAGGCCATGTCGCTGCCGTCGCTCATGGATCCGGGCCTCCTCGCGCGGGGACTGCCGGGCGGCGGCCGCGGGAGCGGCCGCCGCCCATCGTGCACAGGGTACAGGAAGCGGAACGGGCGGGGCGAGCCTCGCGGCTCGCCCCGCCCGTCCACTCAGGCGGACCAGTGAGCGTGGAACCTACTGGCGGCCCTCCTTGAGGTCCTCGACCACGGCCGGGTCGGCCAGGGTGGAGGTGTCGCCCAGGTTGTCCATGTCGCCCTCGGCGATCTTGCGCAGGATGCGGCGCATGATCTTGCCGGAACGGGTCTTGGGCAGGCCCGGCGCGAACTGCATCTTGTCGGGCGTGGCGATCGGGCCCACGACCTTGCGGACGTGTACCACGAGCTCCTTGGTCAGCTCAGGCGTGGGGTCGACGCCGTCGACCAGCGTGACGTAGGCGTAGATGCCGGTGCCCTTGATGTCGTGCGGGTACCCGACGACCGCGGCCTCGGCCACGGCGGGGTGGCTGACCAGCGCCGACTCGACGTCGGCGGTGCCGATGCGGTGGCCCGAGACGTTCAGCACGTCGTCGATGCGGCCCTTGAGCCAGTGGTCGCCGTCGGCGTCGATCGCGCACCCGTCACCGGTCGTGTACACGCCCGGGAACATCGAGAAGTAGACCTCTTTGATGCGCTTGTTGTCGACGTCGCCCCACGTGCCGCGGATCATGCCGGGCCACGGATGGGTGATCACCAGGTGGCCGTCCTCGCCGACGTCGGCCTCGCTGCCGTCGTCCCTGACGACCTTCGTCCGCACGCCGAAGAACGGCTTGCTGGCCGACCCCGGCTTGAGGGCGTGCGCACCGGCCAGCGGCGTGATCAGGATGCCGCCGGTCTCCGTCTGCCACCACGTGTCCTCGAGCGGCCGCGTGCCCTTGCCGATCTTCTCGTAGTACCACATCCAGGCGCTGGGGTTGATCGGCTCGCCGACCGAGCCCATGAGCTTGAGCGTCGGCATGTCGTGCTTGGCGACCCACTCCTCGCCCATGCCCATGAGCGAGCGGACGACCGTCGGTGCGGTGTAGAGCGTGGTGGCGCCGTGCTTCTCGACGACCTGCCAGTAGCGGTCCGGCTCCGGGTAGGTCGGCAGACCCTCGAAGAGGAGCGTCGTCGCCCCGGCCGACAGGGGACCGTACATGATGTACGTGTGGCCCGTGATCCAGCCGATGTCGGCGGTGCAGAAGTGCACGTCGCCGTCGTGGTAGTCGAAGATGTACTTGAAGGTGTCGTGCGCGAAGACCATGTAGCCGCCGGTCGTGTGCAGCACGCCCTTGGGGGCGCCGGTCGAACCCGAGGTGTAGAGGATGAACAGAGGATCTTCGGCGTCCATCTCCTCGCACGGGCAGTCGGCGGTCACGGTGGCCATCTCGTCGTGGAACCAGACGTCGCGGCCCTCGGTCATGGGGACGTCGCCGTCGATGCGCTTGATGACGATGACCCTCTCGACCGTCGTCTCGCCGGTGATCGCGACGTCGGCGTTGGTCTTGGAGGCGGTGGTCTTGGCGCCGCGGTAGCCCTTGTCGGCGCAGACGAGCACCTTGGCCCCGCAGTTGTCGATTCGGGCCTTGAGCGCCTCGGCGGAGAAGCCGCCGAACACCATCATGTGGATGGCGCCGATGCGCGCGCAGGCGAGCAGCACGATCGGCAGCTCGCCGATCATCGGCAGGTAGACGGCGACGCGATCACCCTTCTTGACGCCCTGCTTCTTGAGGACGTTGGCGAAGCGCGCGACGTCGTCGGTGAGCTCCTTGTAGGTCCAGGTCTTGGTGTCGCCGGGGTCGCCCTCGAAGACGAGAGCGGCCTTGTCGCCCTTGCCCGCCTCGACCCAGCGGTCGAGACAGTTGTAGGCGGCGTTGAGCTTGCCGCCCTGGAACCACTTGATCTCGGGCTTGTTGAAGTCCCACTCGAGGACCTTGTCCCACTTCTTGTACCAATGGAGGGCGTCCTCGGCGCGCTCGGCCCAGAACCCCTCGGGGTCGTCGACCGAGCGCTTGTACATCTCCTCGTACTGCGCTGCGCTGCTGATGTTGGCCTTGGCTGCGAACGCCGGATCGACCGGGATCACGACGCCTTCGCCGGTGCTGTCGGTTGCCACGCTTCCACCTCCACATGGAGCTTTGCTGTCGTTGTGCCGCGGTACCCGGTCCCGTGCAGCCTCACGGGACGCCGGGTCTCGTAGCTGGTTCCGGCCGCCAAGCCGGGATGTGTCGATCGCGGGAGGCCGCAGGGGATGTGGCCTCTGGCCAAGATGGCACTCTATCGACGCCACCTGGCGGGCGCAACCGTACGGAACGACGAAAGGCACGAAACCGCGGTTCCGCTCGGGCCAGTTGGGACGGCGGCGGAGGAAGGGAGTGGTGGGCAATGTTGGATTTGAACCAACGACCTCCTGCGTGTGAAGCAGGCGCTCTCCCCCTGAGCTAATTGCCCGTGGCGAAAGAGAGTACCACGCCGACGACGGCTTGTGCAGCGGACGCCGTCACGCTTCACGCCCGGCATGTCCGCGCGGCGGCGGCCTCCCGGTGCCGTTGCGGGTAGACTCGCCGGGTCGTCGACGAGTGAGGTGGAGATGCCCGACAAGACGCCCGCCGAGAAGATGCGCTGCAAGCCGGGTATGGCCGTGCTGGTGCGCCATGCGCCGCCGGGCCTGGAGGCGCGCCTCGGCCTCCCCGCCGGCACGCACGCCGCCGCCGCGGCCGGCGACGCCGCGTTCCTCGTCGACTTCGCCGCCACCCAGGCGGAGGCCGTGGCGCGCCTCGCCGACCTGACCCGCGACCTGACGGCGGCCGCCGTCGCCTGGATCGTCTACCCCAAGGGGGCGAAGGCCGCCGGGCTCGACGTCAGCCGCGACACGATCTTCGCCGCCGCCCAAGCGGTGGGGCTGACGGTGGTCGCCAACGTCGCCGTCGACGAGACGTACTCCGCCGTGCGGGTGAAGCGGCCGTGAGCCGGGCCGTGGAGCGGAACGAGACCCTCGAGTTGCTCGAGGCGCGCCGCTCGACGCGCGCCTACGACCCCACGCCGCTCGCCGACGACGAGAAGCGGGCGATCCTGCACGCCGCGATGCGGGCGCCGACGGCCGGCAACATGATGCTGTACTCGATCGTGGAGGTCGCCGACCAGGCCCTCAAGGAGCGTCTCGCCGTCACCTGCGACGACCAGCCGTTCATCGCTCGCGCGCCGTGGGTGCTGGTCTTCGTGGCCGATTTCCAGAAGTGGATCGACTTGTTCCGGGTGGCCGGGGTCGGCGCGCTGCCGGGCGTCGCGCATCGCGCGACGCCCGGGCTCGCCGACCTCGTGCTCGCCTGCTGCGACGCCCTCATCGCCGCTCAGAACGCCGTGGTCGCCGCCGAGTCGCTCGGCATCGGCTCGTGCTACATCGGCGACATCCTCGAGCGCGGCGAGGAGCACGCCGAGCTGCTGGGGCTGCCCAACCACACGTTCCCCGTCACGATGCTGTGCTTCGGCCGCCCGAAAGGCGGTCGGCGCGGGCCCACGACGCCGCGCTACGAGAAGCACGTCGTCCACACCGACCGCTACGAGCGCCTCGGAGACGATGAGCTGCGCGAAGTCTCGGACGAGCTCGACAGCCTGCATGCGCCCGGCGGTCTGCGGCCCGGCGTCGCCAACGTCGCCCAGGACGTCTACGCGCGCAAGTTCACGGCCGGCTTCAGCGCCGAGGCGAACCGTTCGGTCGCCTGGTGGCTGGAGCGTTGGCAGGCGCCGGAGGCGTGAGAGCCCCGATCGAGGGTGAGGACGTCGGTGGTGCCGCGCGAAAAGGACCGGGCGCGGGCAGACAGTGCCCGCGCCCGGTCCTCACGGATCAGGCGCCTCTAGGCGACCTTCCGGGCCGTCTCGCCGCGGAACTCCTGCTGCACCACGACCTCGGTGATGCGGGATCCCGCATTCGAGACCACGGAGCTGCCGAGGCCCTTCCACACCTCCTGGAGGCGGCCGGCGAAGGCCTCGGCCTCACCCAGGCTGTCGAACTCGAGCTCCCCGATCACCTGATGCTCGTCGTCGAGGGGCCGCTCGATCGAGAGTCGGCGTACGCCGGAGGCCTCGCGTCCGAGGGGGTCGCTGTCGAATACCTTCTTCCACTCCCCGTAGTCCGAGACGTTGTGCCAGTAGTTGAGGACGTACATGACGCTTCCCTTCGTCGGTCTTGCAAGCATGGCTCTCTCTACCCGCTGCCGGCTCGGGGAAAAAGCGATGGTCGTTTGCGACACAAGGCGCATCTGATAGGGGCGGGCTCCGCCTGGCGGTCCGTCGGACCGCCTTGCCGCGCGATGCCGCTCGTCCCTTCCTACGACGAAGGCCCCGAGCGATCGGGGCCTTCAGTTCCTTCTGCATATGGCGGAGAGGGGGGGATTCGAACCCCCGATGCGCCTCGCGACGCATAACGGTTTTCGAGACCGCCGCATTCAGCCTGACTCTGCCACCTCTCCGCGAGGGACGCGGCGCATAAAGCCGGCGCTGCGTGTGACGGACGGCGGGCAACTGGCGGAGAGGGTGGGATTCGAACCCACGAGACAGGTTACCCCCGCCTACGCGATTTCCAGTCGCGCTCCTTGAGCCAGCTCGGACACCTCTCCGTGCCGCCGTCCGCAGCCTCAGGCGGAGGTAGTATACCGCGCCTCGGACGGGGCGCGGACGGGGGCGCTGAGGGCGGCGGCGCCTCGGCGCCGCCGCCCTCAGCGCCGCTTCTCGAAGAACGCCTGCAGCAGTGCGACCGACTCGTCGGCGAGCACCCCGCTGCTCACGTCGACGAAGTGGTTGAGCCGCGGGTCGCGGACCAGGTCGAACAGCGTGCCGGCCGACCCCGCCTTGTCGTCGCGGGCGCCGTAGACCAGGCGCGGTACCCGCGCCTGGACGATGGCGCCCGCGCACATCGGGCACGGCTCCAGGGTCACGTAGATCACGGTGTCGAGCAGGCGCCAGTGGCCGGTCCTGCGGGAGGCCTGCTCGAGCGCGAGCACCTCGGCGTGGGCGGTCGGGCTCTGGCGCAGCTCGCGCTCGTTGCCGGCGGCCCCGATCACCTCGCCTTCGAACACGACGACGGCGCCTATCGGCACGTCGTCGTGCGCGATCGCGCGCTCGGCCTCGCGGAGGGCGAAGCGCATGTAGTACTCGTCCCTGGGGAAGTGCGGTGCGGGCATCGCGGCTCGGCGGTCTCGTCCCTGTCGACGGCTGGACAGCCGCACTATACCCGTTCGCCCGCGCGGGATGGCGCGTGACCGTCGGCAGGGAGCGGCGGCGCGCGGTCGGCGCGGCGCGGCGGGTCGGCGCAAGGGGTCGGCGCAGTGGGCGCGCGGCTCAAGTCGGCGCTCGCGCGCGTCGAAATGGACTAGGCGAGACACGATGACCCTAGCAGGCGACGGGGAGGAACGAGGCGTGGGCCACGGCAGGACCCTTGGACAAATGCTCTCGTGGCGGGAGCGGCTGGCCAAGCCCGATGCCCGCTTCGGACGCAAGGACTGGATCGGCGACGCGGTGCTCGCGCTGCTCGCCGGCGTCGCCGTCGTCGCCGGCACCTTCCTGCCGTTCGCCAACGAGAAGACCGGCGACGTGAACTACTCGGCCACTCGCGCATTCGGCGTCAGGAGTGCGTTCGCGGCGGGCTTCGGCTGGCCGATGCTGGTCTTCGGCCTTCTCGCCGTCGCCCTGGCCGTCGCGATGCTCGTTCTGGGGCCGCGGCGCAACGCACTCTACCTGGGTGTCGGGCTCTCCGTGACCGGGTTGCTCGTGCTCGGCCAGGCAGCGCACACGGCGGCGTCGATCAGGTTCTGGGGCGGGGAGACCATCGGGCCGGGACTGGGCCTGTTCGTGACCACGCTGGCCGGGATCCTGCTGCTCCCCATCGGCATCGCCTCGGCGCTGGTCGCCTGGATCCTCACCAGCCGGCGGTTCCTTGACCGGGTCGCGCGGGGGCCGGCGGCGGCCGTCCCGGCCGCCGCCGAGGAGCGACCCGACCCCGACCCGCCCGACGCGCGGGCCTAGCCGCCGGGCCGGCGCCCTACGCCCGCCCGCCCTTCGCCCGGTCCTTGAGGATCTGCCCGGCGGCCAGCTTGCCGGGAGCGCCCATCACACAACCTCCCGGATGGGTGCCCGAGCCGCACTGGTAGTAGCCGGCGATCGGGGTGCGGTACTGCGACCAGCCCGGCGCGGGGCGGAAGAAGAACATCTGCGGCGCCAGGAACTCGCCGGCGAAGATGTTGCCCTCCGAGAGCCCGACGGTGCGCTCGATGTCGAGCGGGGTCACGACCTCGCGCTGCAGGACCAGGTCGCCGAACCCCGGGAAGAACGACTCGAGCGTCCGCTGGACGGTGTCGCCCAGGTTGTCCTTCTCGGCGTCCCAGTCGCTCTCGCGCAGCTTGTAGGGGGTGTACTGGACGAAGCACGACATGACGTGCTTGCCGGGCGGCGCCATGTCCGGGTCGATGGTGCTCTGGATCGCGCCGTCGATGTACGGCCGCGAGCTGTACCAGCCGTACTTGCCCTCGTCGAAGGCGCGCTCGAGGTAGTCCATCGACGGTCCGACGTTCAGGAAGCCGCGGTAGATGTCCTCGCGGCCGGGCAGGCCCGGGTACTCCGGCAGCCCGTCGAGCGCGAAGTTCACCTTGGACGAGACTGCCCTGGAAGCGCAGCCGCCGGATGCTCTCGACGAGGTCGTCGGGGAGCTCGCGCGGCTCGACGAGCTCGAGGAACGTGTGGCGCGGATCGAGGGCGCTCACCACGGTGTCTGCGGAGAACTCGGTGCCGTCGGCCAGGGCGACGCCCGTGGCCCGGCCGTTCTTCGTGATGACCGAATCCACGGGCGACTCGAGGCGGATCTCCGCGCCGAACGCCTGCGCCGCGCGGGCGAGCACCTGGGTGAACCCGCCGTTGCCGCCCTTGTGGAACGACCAGGCGCCGAACTCGCCGTCGTGCTCGCCCAGCGAGTGAAAGAGCAGCACGAGCCCCGAGCCCTGCGAGCGCGGTCCGACCGTGGTGCCGATGGTCCCGGAGCTCGCGAGCTTGCCCTTGAGGATGTCGGACTCGAAGTAGTCGTCCAGGAAGTCCGCGGCGCTGCCGGTCAGCAGCCGCACGGCGTTGTGGAGCGTGCGCTTGTCCATCCGCCGGAACCGCCGACCCAGCGCCGCGAGCGCCAGGATCTCCTCGGGGTCGTCGCTGAAGAGGTCGGGCGGCGCCTGGTCGAAGAGCGGCTTGAGCGCCCGGCAGACCATGTCCAGGTCGTGGCTGTACTGCTCGTAGGCGTCCGCGTCGCGCTTGCTGTGGCGCGCGATCTCCTTGAGGTTCCGGCCGTGATCCTTGGTCAGCCACAGGTAGTCGCCGTTCTCCATGGGAGCGAACGACGACGACATGAGCAGCGGCATGAAGCCGTGCTTGGTGAGCTCCAGGTCCTGGATGATCTGCGGCCGCAAGAGCGAGAGGGCGTACGAGAACGTGGTGAACCAGAAGCCGGGACGCAGCTCCTCGGTGATGGCGGCGCCACCGACGAGGTGTCGCCGCTCCAGGATCAGGGTCCGCAGGCCGGCTTTCGCGAGGTAGGCGCCGTTGACGAGGCCGTTGTGGCCGCCGCCGACGACGATGGCGTCGTAGGTGCGGTCGGCGCGCGACGCCTTCGAGGCCGACGCGGCGGGCTTCTTGCCGGACTTGGCGGGCGTCTTCTTCGTCGTCATCTCAGGCCGTCTTTCGCTCCGGGTTGTAGAGCGGCAACCGGGCTACGTGCGCGGCGACCGGCTCGTAGTGATGGTCCACCGTGAGCTCGAGCTTCACCCTCGTGCCGGGCTTCGCGAAGTCGGGGCGGACCCGGGCGAGCGCGATGTGGCGCTGGAGCATCGGCGAGTACATGAAGCTCGTCGCATAGCCGACCCGCTCCCGGTGGCCGTGGTCGTAGACCATCCAGTCCTCGACGACCGGCGTGTGGTCCTTGGGCGGGATGAGCCCGGCCTCGTCGTAGACGCGGTCGTAGTCCCGCCAGTCGACGACGAGGCCGCGCATCGCCCAGCGCGACGTCTTGCCGGCGATCTCACGTTCCAGCGCGCGCCGGCCGATGAACGCCCGGTCGTCACTCCCGAGGTCGCGGAACATCCAGCTCCAGCCGAGCTCGATCGGCGTCGAGCGGTGCGCGTCGTTCCAGGCGTAGCGGCTCGAGTCGAAGTCGGCCTCGAGCAGGAGCAAGCCCGCCTCGATGCGGAGCATCTTCAGCGCATCGAGGCCGAACGGCTGGACCCCGTAGCCCTGCACGCTCTCCCAGAGCGTGTCCCAGACGCGGAGGGCGTCGGGGGCGTCGACCCAGATCTCGTAGCCGAGGTCGCCGCTGTAGCCGGTCCGGCTCACCGTCACCTCCGCGCCGCCGATCTTGCCGGTGGCCACGCCGAAGTACGGGAGGCGCTCCGTCTGCGGGACGAGCGCCTTGAGCAGGTCCCGCGAGCGAGGGCCCTGGAGGGCCAGCGTGCCGATCTCGTCACTGACCTCCTCGAGCCGGACGTCCAGGCGCCCGATCCGGTCGGCGAAGTAGGCGAAGTTGGGCTCGGCGCTCGTGAGGAGGTACTCGTCGCGCCCGGATGGAGGATGACGCCGTCCTCGACGACGAAGCCGCGATCGTCGAGCCAGCAGGTGTACTGGGCATGCCCGGGCGGGCACGCCCGGATGTCGCGCGCGAGCACGCCGGCGAGGAACCGCTCCGCGTCGCGCCCGGTGATCCGGTACTTGTAGAGCGGGCTCGTGTCGAAGATGCCGGCCGCGGTACGGACGGCGAAGTACTCCGCCTTGTCGCTGAGCTGGTAGCGACGGGCCGCGAGGAAGTTGGACCAGTGGCTCCAGAGCTGGGTCTGGTTCAGCGCGCACGTGCGCTCGTGGAAGGGGGTGGTGCGGATCATGCCGTTCTGGTGTCCCATTCCCTGCCGGGTCTCCACGCGATAGCCGCCGGTGGACACGTGCGCCCTTGCGTCGTACCCGGCGGGCGGTGTGGCGAATCTCCCCCGCCTCAGCGGTCGGGAGACGAAGCCGGGCCGAGGCTGACAGGATCTACGGCCGGAACTACTTCAGCTGGTCTCTCAGGTTGCTGACGATCGCCTGTCGCTTGGGATGGCCGGGGAACTCCCGGACGAAGTTCCACCAGTAACATCCTCCGACGCTGTTCGGGAATGCCAGACTGGCCGGATAGAAGTGAGCGGCGACTCTGGGCAAGCCGACGCTGATCGGATGGGCCCGGCTATACGCCCACCAGAAGCGTTGACCCTCGATCCAGTAGTCCAGCTCTCCGATACCGATCTTCGCCTCGGGGAACTCAGCCGCAAGCGTATCCATCACTTGCTCGAATGCCAGCCCAAGAGGCGCCTGCTCGACATACACAGACATGAAGACGACATCGATGTTCTTCCGGACAGAAGCGGGCAAGTTGGTGTGAACCCAATTGAACATCGAGTACTTGGGCACGTCGGTGTTCACTTGCCAGAAGAGCGTCAGCACAGTCTGCTTGCCTCGCGACTTCACGTAGGAAGCCGCAGTGGCCACCTTACGGGCAATGGTAGGACTCAACCAGCTCCCATTGACCTCATTCCCCAACTCCCACGCATCAACGGTCGGGAGGGTGTTCACATACTGCTTGAACCGCTTCTCGTAGGCAGCCAGGCTGAGGCGCTTGTCGTAAGAGGAATCAGCGGGCTGCCCCATGACCTTGAGCCCGAGGGAATGGGCATACTTGATCGGGGCGACATACTGTGAGCGTTTGGCGTCCAGATCGAATACAAATCGAACCCAGCCGAATGGACGAGATATCCTCGATGCCAGATCGAGACGTGCTTTGTAGTTGTCGACCGTGTCGAAGGTGAACCCGATCTGAGGCATCGTAGTGGCCTTGTTCGCCTTGGCGTACACCGGGCCCCACTCCTCAAGCAGGGTGTCGTAGGCCACTGCGAGTTGATCCAGCGCCAGTTGTCCCTCTTTGCCCCTGACAGCCTCGTCGGTGCTGGATGTGGCGGTGTCGATGTGTGTCACGACACTGTCGTAGGCAGTCAAGAACTTCGCGGATGGCACGTACGTTGACCGTTCGGCGAGAGAGGCATCAAGACGTCGCTTGTAGTCCAAGGCGGCCTGATAGGTGAAGTTGACCGTCCCACCGGTAGTGAAGCCGGCGCCTCCATTGTCGAGGACGATCATGGAGTAGCCGAGCGGTTTCGTGGGCCAATTGAAGGCGAAAGCGACCGGTCTGGCGGGAAGCTCGAATGCCAACTTGGCGCCGGATTCGACCAACGGGCCGTTGGTCATCTCGCGCATGTTCTGCGGGTCCACGAGCGCATCGGTGTTGTAGCCCGCTTTGCCGTTGTTGGAGATCGACCTGACCTGCTTGACCGACAAGGCGGTCCCATGGCGGTCGAAGAACAACAACGTAATCCGTTCACCCGCGGAAGCTCGAGTACTTGCATTGACGATGTTCGTGCCAGGTACCACTACTACGATGCTGATACCGAGTACCGTCGCCAGAACGAACCAGAACAGCCTTTGAGTGTGCTTCATAACCCCTCGACGGTGCGATCGCCGCACCTTGAGCCTAAGAGCCGACACGGCATGACAACACATTGGTATCATGCCAAACGGTCGTTTTCACGATCACCCGGTTCCACGTCGCCCCCGAACGTTGTGACGGTGGTGCACTTCAGTGGACAACTCTCGAACCTGCGCTGTGAGCTGCGGCTGCTCTTCGATGCCCTCTAGGTATCGAAGCCGAGCTTGAGCCTGTCGAGCGTGCGCAGCCAGAGGTCGCGCTCGCCTTGGTTGTCCTGCGCCTTCTGCATCGAGCGCTGTGTGAACGCGATCGCACCAAGACGAAGGGGCTCCGGCGGCCACGGGATCGGTCTGCCGCCAACGATCGGCAGCTCCGTGCGCCGGGTGCGCTCACCAGCCAGCAGATCGAGACAGACGTTGGCGCCGAAGCGGGTCGCGGCGACGCCCAGGCCCGTGAACCCCAGGGCGTAGGCCACACGGCCGTCGACCGCGGTGCCGAAGAACGGGCTGAAACGCGAGCAGACGTCGATGACCCCGCCCCAGCCGTGCGTGAAGCGTAGCCCCTGCAGCTGCGGGAACATGACGAAGAACTGCCGCGAGAGCAGCGCGAACGTCTTTTGACGCTGTTCGAACTCGGGCCGGATGCCGTTGCGCCAGTGATAGATGCCGTCCCACCCGCCCCAGAGGATGCGGTCCTCGGCGCTGATGCGGAAGTAATGGAAGAAGACGCCCGCGTCCGCGAGCCCCTGCCGGTTCCTCCACCCGATGGCCGAGAGCTGGTCGGCGCTCAGGGGCTCGGTGATCAGCGCGTAGTCGTAGACGGGCACCGTGTAGGGCCGGACGCGGCGCAGCAGCGCCGGGAAGGCGTTTGTGGCCAGCATCACGCGGCGTGCACGCACCTCGCCGGCGGGGGTGTCGAGCACGACGCCGGCGCCACCCCCGAGGCGGCCGCCGGCGCGGCGCAGCCCTGTCGCCGGCGTCCCCTCGTAGACGCGCACGTCCTTCTCGCGACACACGCGCGCCAAACCCCAGGCCAAGCGCGCCGGGTCAAGGATCGCCCCGTCGCGATCCCAGCCGCCGGCGAGAAAGGTCGGCGAGTCGACCTCGGCGCGCACGGCGTCGCGGTCGAGGTACTCGTGGTGGGCGCCGGCGCGGGCGGCCAGCTCCACGTACTCCTTGATGCCGTCGACCTGCCACGATTCGGTGGCGACATACAGCTCGCCGCGATCCTGCCAGTCGCAGTCGATGCCGTGGCGCTCGATGTCGGCCCGCATCTCGGCGAGGTTGTCGATGCCGGCCTGCGTGAGGCGCTCGAGGTCGTCGGGCCAGCGCGAGAGACCGTTGTCGAGCCCGTGCGTGAGTGACGCGATGCAGAAGCCGCCGTTGCGGCCCGACGCCTGCCAGCCGACGCGGCCGGCCTCGATCAGGACGACCTCGGTCGATGGGTCTCGTTCCTTGGCCAGCAGCGCCGTCCACAGCCCGGAATAGCCGCCGCCGACGACGGCGAGGTCGCAGGCGACCGAGCCGGTGAGCGGCGGCTGAGCCGCCGGCGCCTCAGACGAATCGAGCCAGAACGGGGTCGCCGAGATGTCCTCGAGCGCTCGCAGCGGCCATTCTGAAGGCGCCCCCCTCATCCTTGCTGGTCTTTGCGTGTGCCCTCCTCGAGGCGACACTTGGGGGCGGCAAGCAGTCGCTCCATCACCGCCAGGCGGGCCTGCACCTTGTCCCCCAACTGGCGGGCGACCTCGGCTGCGACGGCCTCGGCCAGCGCCAGCGGCGACACGAGGGTGTCGAACGGCGTCACCGACTCGCAACGGGTGACGATCAGATGCGCCGCCAGGCCGGTGACCGGTGAGAGCCAGGGGTCGGTGAACAAGACGAGGCGTGCGCCGCGAGACTTGGCCCAGCGCGCGATCTCAAGCGTGTTGGCCTCGTAGCCAAGGTAGTCGAAGAGGACCATCACGTCGCGTTGCCCGAGGTCGGCGAGATCTGTCCACGTCGGCGATGCCGCGGGTCCGACGAACCGGCAACCGGAGCGGACGAGGTCGAGCTGCAGGCAGAGGTAGTAGGCGATAGCGTGCGACGTCACACCGCCGGTGAAGAAGATCCGGCGGGCCTGGGTGAGGGCGTGAGCGACGGCCTCGATCTCACCTGCTGTGACCGACTCCGCGTCCGCGGTGAGGTTGGCGATCGCCGCGTGCAGTGTCGCGGAGACGTTGTCGCCGGTCTTGCCAGCGTCGGGAAGGAACTCCGCCGAAACCGAGGCGAGACGCTCATCGACCTCGTTTCGCAAGGCGCGCTGGAATTCGCCGTAACTCGGGAACTCGATGCGCGCCACGAGGCGCAGCACGGTGGGGTGACTCACGTTTGCGAGCTTGGCCAGTTCCGCAGCCGTGCCAAGACCGGCGACCGGGTAGTTGGCTAGCAGCGCGCGGGCGACCTTTCGCTCGCTGGGCGTCAACGACGGCATGGCGTTGCGCAGGCTGAGAGCAACAGTGGGATATGCGTCCGATTGCGTCTCTCTCAAGGACTCACCTACCTTTCAGTGGATCCGTCGACAGCATGTGACGTTCGCTACGAGTGACGAGACGAGCATGCGTACGTCTGCATGCGGCTTTCGGGCCCGAAGCGTTCGTGTCCAGTAACGGACGGAGCCCGGGTCGTTGCAGGCGGGTCCTCCTCGCTGTCAAGGCAGAGTCACTTCCCTGTCGCCAACGGTAGGCATCTGGACCTGGTCGCGCATCGCGTCGCCACCGCGCGGACTGGAGACGACGATGGGCTTGCGCGTTGCCGGCATGCCGCGCACGTCTACTCCTCCACGAGCTTTCTGCGGCGTCGCCGTACGAGCCTCCACACCACGATGGAGACGAGGAGCACGGCCAGGCAAACCGCGGTGACGACCAGCGAGATGCGTGAGCGGCCGGCGGTCTTGGCCGACGTCAGCCTCAGATTGAGATACGTGGTGTTCACGCTCTCGTAGAAGGCCGGGCCGGTGCCGTTCGGGATCCGCGTCCAGCCCGTCCACTTGGCGGAGTTGTAGGCCTGCAGGTAGTCGGGATAGTCGAGCACGATCTCGGGGCTCTGCTCGTACATGATCTGCTGCATGCGCCAGATGAGCTGCTGGCGCTTCGTCGGGTCGAGCGTGGTCGCCTGCTCGGTACAGAGGTGATCGTATTCCCGGTTCGACCAGCAGGGCTCGTTCCAGCCGCCGATCTGGGCGGTGACGAAGCAGGCCAGGGTCTGCCCCGGGTCGAAGTAGCCGTCCCAGTCCCACACGTAGAGATCGAAGTCGGGCGTGTAGGTGTTGCCGGAGTAAGTTCCAGATCCGGTCGCTCATCGCACCCGAGTCGAGGATCTCGAGCTTCATCCTTAGCCCGAGTCCCTGAAGCTCGGTGGTGATGAACTTGGCCTCGGTCTGCTCCTCGTTGCTCGCGGCGTCCGCAAGAGTCGCAGCACGATCGGCTTGCCGCTGTGGTCGACTAGGACACCGTTGACCAGCTTGTAGCCGGCGGCGTCGAGCACCTGCGCTGCCTTCGCGGGGTCATACGTGTACATCTCGGTCGACGACGGCTGCCAGTGGTAATCGGGGTCGAACCACTGACCGGGTGGCAGGATCGTCGTGCCGGGCTGCGCGTGGCCGCTCCAGGCGACGGCGACGAGCTTGTTCTTGTCGATCGCCCAGTTCAGGGCCTGGCGGAAGCGCACGTCCCGGAGCACCGGGTTGCCCAGCGAGGCCGCCGACATGTCGCAGTTCATGCACAGGTAGTCCCAGTTGCGGTAGTTGTAGGCGACCGCGGTCAGCCCCTTCGTCCGCGAGATGCTGTCGAACTGCGCCTGGAGCAGGCCCTGTGCCGCGTCGATGGCGCCCTGCTGGAAGTCGGTGGTCAGCGCGTCGGCACTCTGGTAGTCCTGGAACACGACCGTGTCGATGTGGGGCGCGCCGCCGAAGTACTGCTTGTTGGCGACCATCTCCACGTAGTCGCCCTTCTTGAAGGCCACGCACTGGAAGGCGCCGGTGCCCACGAGCGGCAGCTTGGCCGCGTACGAAGTGCCGACGGTCTTGGGCGAGACGTGCTCCCAGATGTGCTTGGGCAGGATCGGCACCCAGATGCTCAGCAGATCGGCCTTGGGCTTGAAGCAGACCATCTGCACTGTGTAGGGGCCGACGACCTTCGCCTCTTTGATGTCTTCGGTGCACTGGGTGAAGGCAGCCAGCTTGTTCTTGATGATGTAGTTGTAGGTAAAGGCGACGTCCGCGGCGGTGAACGGCTGGCCGTCCTGCCACTTGACGCCTTGTCGCAGATGGAAGGTACAAGTGCGGCCGTCGGGCGAGAACTCCCAGCTCGTGGCGAGGGCCGTCGGCGCCGGCGAGAAGTCCTTGACGCTGTAGCCGACGAGCGTGTCATAGTTCAGTCCCCACACCTCGTATGACGCTTCAGCGTAGCCGATGAAGGGGTTCAAGTTGTCGGGCTCGGCGGTCCAACCCACGCGCAGGACCACCTTCGAGCTGGCGGGACTCGCGCTCTCGCCGGCGGCCAGGGCGCCCACCAGCCCCCAGACGAGGCCGGCCACCAGCACTCCCAGCGCGACCGGGAAGGCGGCGGATCTCCGACTCCGTATGCGCTGCATCGCGTGGCTCCCTTCTCTCAATCTCGCTCATCTGCCAAACAAGCCGTTTCCTCGGAGGTCGATGGCGCTCCTCTCACTCGATACCGTTGGCGACGCGAGTGCGCTCACGTCTCGACCCGGCTTCGCGACCTGAGGCGATCACGTCCATTGACCGGCTCGATCGGCGCTCATCGGCGGCTGGCCCGGCTCACGGCGAACCCCCGTCGTGACGCAGGGCTCGGCTGCGAAGCTCGGCCAGCGCGCTCTCGATATCGACGCCCAGGGGCAACGGTTCGTGGGCAGCCAGGATGCCGTCGACCTTCTCGCGTGCCTCATCGAGCGCGTCGGGGCGGCCGGCCGCCATCCAGGCATCGTGTGAGTCGTGCCAGCCGAGCTGCGAGAAGTACCACTCCCCGCTGCGCGCGTTGGCGCGCGTCGACTTCTCGGAGAGGAACTGCCCACCAGGGCCCACGTGCTCCAGCGCGTCGGTGAGCCAGCGGTCGTCGCTGGTCTCGATGCCGGCGTGAGCCTTGCGGCACAGGCGCCAGACCTCGACCTCCATCATCATCTGCTCGAAGCTGAAGACCGTCGACTCGGCCAGCCCGCCGGGACCGACCAAGACATCGGGCCAAGCCAGCGCCCCGAGCACCGTGCCGAACGTGCTCTCGTACGCCGACTGGATACCGGGCACGAACGCATCGGTGCCGCCTCCCGACCCCATGGCCGGCAGGCCGTAGTAGCGTGCCATCTCGACGCCGGCTATGTTGAGGGCGGCCTGCGGAGAGTTGTCGGCCAGGCGTCCGCTACGCGGGTCCATGGTCGCCAGAGTCGGTGCGTGGATGATCGGCGTGCCCGGCTCGGCGGCCTGTGCCAGACAGATGACGCCCAGGACCTCGCAGTTGGCCAGCAGCGTCGTGGCCAGCATGCTGCCCGGGGCGGTGGCGCCCATCAGCGGCATCGGCATGATCGCCAGCGGGATGTCGTAGCCGCGCAGCGCCAGCCAGGCGTCCGTGCCGGCTGCCTCGAGGACCAGTGGCGAGACCGGTGTGCTCAAGAAGGAGTACGGATGCAGACGGCGGACCTCATCGCGTCCGCCGAAGACGATCTCGAGGACCTCAAGCTGCCAGCGCGCCTCGGCGGGATTGTCGAACGAATCTTGCACATGCTTGGAGAAGGCCCGCTGCATGCCAGCCGCGTAGTCGACGAAGGCGGTCTTGCTCTCGTCGGTCGGCCAGCCCGAGACCGGCGACCAGAGCATGCCGATCTCGTCGATGGCGTCGCAGAGCCGGATCGCCTCGAGCCAGTCCACGCGCGTGGCGGGCCGGCGCTCTCCCGAGTGCCTGTCGACCACCAGCGTAGGACCGCCGTCGAGACAGAGCGTCGCCTCGCCGGCGTTGAGGGGGAACTCCCAGCCTGGTCGCCGCCCGCCGAGCGAGAACTGCCGCGGCGCCAGCGCCAGGAGCTCGTCGACCAGCGCGGAGGGAAAGCGCACAATGCGCGTCGCGTCGTCGACGAGGGCTCCCGTATCCCTAAGGATGCGGCGCCCCTCGTCGCTGTCGACGCGCACGCCCATCTTCTCGAGCACGTGGAGCGAACGCTCGTGCAGCTGCGCCCGCTCGTCGGGCGACAGGACCTCGATCCTCGTTCTCACTGTCTCCTCCGTGATCGCCGCTAGACCGCCACGGACGCCGTCCGAATCGGGCGGCGCGCTGACGCGCGCCGCCCGGGACGTCACAGCCTGGCGCCTCCCCTACTCTTCGACCGCGCTGCCCTTGCGGCGGCGGAAGAGAAGCACGATCACGACGATCACCACGAGGGCGGCGACCGCGCCGATGATGATCCAGGCGGTGGTGCTGAGCCCGCCTGAGCCGCTCTCCGAGCCGGCCACGGGCTTGAGCTTCAGATAGGTGTCCATGTTGAGCGAGTTGTACCAGGGAAGGCCCTTGCCCTGGTAGTTGACCCACCCCTCCCACTTGGCGGTGTTGTTGACTTCCAGCGAGTCGGGATAGGTGAGCACGATGTAGGGCGATTCGACATAGAGAATCTCCTGCATGCGCTTGAGCGTGTCCATGCGCTTCTGCACGTCCATTTCGCTGTACTGCTGGTTGCAAAGCTTGTCGTACTCGGCGTTCGACCAACAGGGGTCATTCCACCACCCAATCTGGCTGGTCGCATAGCAGGCCAACGTGTCGCCGGCATCGAGGTAGCCGGGGTAATCCCAGAGCAGCATGTCGTAGTCGGGGGCGTAGGAGCCGTCGGTCTTGTAGTTCCAGACCTTGTCGTTGAGAGTGCCTTCGTCGACGATCGAGTAGTCGATCGTCAGGCCGCACTCCTTGAGCCAGCTGGTGATCAACCTGCCCTCTCTCTGGCTGGAGGGCGACTCGGAGCGAGCCCACAGCCGGAGCTTGATGTCCTTGCCCTTGTACTCGCGGATGCCGTCGCCGTCGGAGTCGGTGTAGCCGGCGGCGTCGAGCAGCTGGTTGGCCTTGGCTATGTCGAAGCTGTAGGCCCCTTCGGCGCTGGGTGTGAAGCTTGGGTCGCGATTGGGAGGCCACTCGTCGGGCGGCATCAGCGAGATGCCGGGACGACCGTGACCGGAGAGGCCGATGTCGACAAGCTGCTGCCTGTCGATCGCCCAGTTGAGCGCCTGGCGGAGCTTGTCGTCCTTGAGTACCGGATTACCTAGGGAGTTGGTATTGTCGTAGCAGTTGATGCCCAGATACTCGAAGTAGTACATGTTCAGCGGAGCGCCGGTGAAGCCCTCGGTCTTGGCGAGAGTGTCGTACTGCGCCGACGGGATGTCGTAGGCGCCATCGAGGGTCCCGGCCTTGAGCTCCTGCGCCATCGTGTCGGTGTTCGTGTAGACTTGGAACAGCACCTCGTCGATGGTCGGCTCGCCGCCCCAGTAGCCAGGCACCTTGACCATCTTCTCGTAGCTACCCTTCTTCCACTCAGTGCACTGGAAGGGACCCGAGCCGATGATCGGGTAGGTCATCTTGTAGCCCATCGGCTTGTCGACCTTGCTCCAGATGTGCTCCGGCACGACGTAGATCCACACGTCGAGCATGTTGGCCTTGGGCTTGGAGCACCGCATCTCGACGGTGTAGTCGTCGACCGCGACCGCGTTGTCCAGGTACTTCAGGTAGGGGGAGAGCGTGTCGATCTTCTTGGCGAGGATGTAGTTGTAGGTGAAGGCCACGTCCTTGGCGGTCACCGGCTCGCCGTCCTGCCACTTGGCGCCCTGGCGGATCTTGAAGGTCCAGGTCAGGCCGTCGGGCGATGTCGTCCAGCTCTCGGCCAGGCCGGGAACTGGGTTGCCGTACGGATCGTGGTTGACCAGGAAGTCGTAGTTGAGGCCCCAGACCTCGTAGGCGGTGCCGGCGTAGCCGACCCACGGATTGAGCGAGTCGGCGTCGGCCGGGACGCCCAGCTTGAGGACGACCTTGCCGCTGCTTGCCGGCGGCGAGGAGCTTCCTGCGAACGCAGCCACAAGCCCCCAGACGAGCCCACCCCCGATGAGAAGCGCTGCTGTCAGCAGCAGCCCTGTCGTGCGCTTCCGAGTGGCGTTCATGCCTGCCCCTTCCCCTGGTGGCTTCTGATGACCCCTGTCGTTCCCACGTGCCGGCGCAGGCGGCGCCGGTCGTGTGAGGGACGACCCTGTGGACGCCCCCCCCGGACGGTCGATTCCACACTTGCGGTTTCAGGCACCGACATTGACGTCGTCGATCGCTCCCCTCCTTCGCCCCCTCGCCATCAAGACGAAGTCACTCCCGAGCCGCTATGCCTTCACGTGCCTGATCGACCAGAGCGGCAAGGTCGGCTACGGCCTGTGGAGCCCCGACCAGAGTCGCCCCCAGCGAGTCGAGCAGACAGGAGACGCTCTTTGTCTGAATCGCAGGCGGCAAATCGGACCACGACGTCGTTGTGATGAAGTCGGTGACGTTGTCGATCGCATTCATCGTTCTCCTTGCCGCAGTCACGTCAGGCTCAGTCCCCCGCCAACCGACCGCGTGCCTGCTCGACGAGAGCCGCCATGTCCGAGACGGCCTGCGCATCGACCACCGGCTCGAGAGCGACGGCCAGCAGGTCCATGGTCCGGGCGCGCAGACGGTCGCCGAGAGTGCGCGCGCCGGCCTCCTGCCACTGGCGGGCGTTCGAGCCGTCAAGCAGCGCCGAACGCCACCAACCACGCACCGCCTTGCGCGTCTCGGGCCGGCCGAGGTAGTTGCCGCCGGGGCCCACGGCCGCGACCTCGTCGATGAGGAAGTCCGCCTCGCCGGCGGGGACCGGTCGCGTGCTGGCGCGCGAGTAGCCGGCGGATTCGTCGCCAAGGACGAGTGCCTCGAACGAACTCAGCAGGCCCGACTCGAGGTAGCCGACGTCATGCAGCAGCGTCCCCCCGCAGGCGGCCCCACCGTAAGTGGTCGACATGATCTCGGCAAACGCCTGCTCGTCGTGGCTCTTGGCATCGGAGTACCCGGCATAGTCGAACGTCGGCAGCGAGAGCGACTGGGCGAGGTTGAGCTGCAGGTGTCCGGCGAGGCCGCTCTCGGCCCCTCCGTAGAGGTCGACGAACGTGCCCATGTCGAGCTGGCTCATCCCCGTTCCATAGATGAAGGGCGCCCCCGGCTTCACGAGCTGATGCATCACCAGCGCCGCCATGACCTCGGCGTGCCCCACGGCGACAGACGTCTGCAGCGAGACCGGCCCGGTGGAGCCCAGCGAGATACCCGTCTCGAGGACCATGGGCACACCGAGCTCGGCGCACGAGAAGGTCTTCTCGACACAGGTCTCATCGAGGATCAGTGACGGAGACGACATGTTGAGGCAGGCGAGGCTGCCCGTGTCGCCACAGACCTCGGCCATCTCGACCTGTTCGCGCATGGCGTCGCCGCCTCGCGCGCTGGACACGACGATCGGCTTGCGCGTGTAGGTCAGCATGGCCGCCAGCTGCACCAGCTCGACGACCTCCTGCGGGCCGTCCTCGGGCAGCCACATCGACATCACGAAGTCGATGTTGGGCAGCCGTTCGGCCAGGGCCGAACCGGTCTCGACATCGGCCAACACCGCCCGCCGGCGTTCGCCGGTGTGCGGGTCGAGGATGTAGAGGCAGTCCGAGCCGGACCCGAAGTAGACGGGGCCATCCTTGACGTCGAGGCCGAGTTGATCGTGGCGGTCTCGGCCGAGCAGCCGGAACTTGCGCGGCGCGCTCGCCAGCGCCTGCTCGACGAGTTCCCGCGGCAGGCGCACACGTGTGTGCTCGACCCGCGCGCCCGCCTTGCGGTAGAGCGCCAGAGCCGATTCGCTGCGCACCTCGACACCGACGCGCTCCAGGATCTCGAGCGCCGCCGCGTGCCCGCGCGCGCAGTCCGCCTCGTCCCAGATCCTCAGAATCACTCGCTCCACTGGATGACCTCCGGGTTCTCGTCCCTCATCGTTGGACCTCGAGACGTTCGGCGAAGTACACTGCCGGCGGCTTGAGGCGGCCGCAGTGGGGGGCAACCATGTTCTGCCAGTACCCGCCCGCGTACAGGAGGGCGACGATGTCGCCTTCGCGAGCCTCGGGGAACGGGTAGTCCTCGGCGAAGACATCGTCGCCCTCGTTGATGTTGCCGGTGATCGTCGTCGCCCGCACGCTTCTCGGGCAGCACGTCGCGGCAGAGCACGACCTCGAGCGGCACCTGGTAGATGAAGCGGTCCGGGGCGACGTTCCAGCCCGCGTCGAGTCCGACGAACGGCACCCCGAGCCGGTCCTCGACCGTGACGACCTCGGCCAGCAGCACCGCGCTGTCGCCGAAGAGGAACTCGCCCGGCTCGACCGAGACGACCGGGCCCAGGGGCCCCAGATGCTCGGCGAGCACCGCCGCGTAGGCGTGGAGATCGAGAGCCGGCCGGTCGGGAGACGCGCCTGTTCGAGGCCGCCGCCGGCGTTGATCTCATCGAGCGGGCAGCCCGCCTCGAGCAGGAAGCGAGGCCATCGCCGCCGCCCGCCGCACCGTCTCGGTGAAGGCGGGGAGATCGTCCATCGGCAAGACCGGTGCTGGCGTGGAAATGCAGGCTGGTGATGGTCAGCCCGCCCTCGCGCGCGATCTCGATGGCCTCGGGAAGCTGTTCCTCGTAGAAACCGAACTTCGACGGCTTGTCGCTGCCGTAGTCGCTGCCCGCGTACCGGCCGCCGTGCCCCGCTCCGCAACGCACGTTGACACGCAGGCCGACGTCTTCCACCGGGTGCGTGACGGGCGAAGCGCCGCAGCTGCGACAGGCAGTCGACGTTGAGGCGGATCGGTTGGGCGCAGATGGCCTCGAAGTCGCGGTCCGAGACGTTGGTCCCCGTGTAGCTGATCTCGTCGCCCTGCCAGCCGCTCGCCAGCGCGCTGGCCAGTTCCGCCGGGGAGCAGATGTCGGCGCCGATCCACTGGGGAGTCAAAGGCGGACCGAGACCGCGCAAGTGGGCCAGTACCTCGGGCTCCCGTTGCGCCTTCATCGAGAACCTGGTCACGTACCGCAGACCCGCGCCCGCAAGCGCCCGCTGCAGGGCGGCGACCTGCTCGGTGATGCGGCAGAGGTCGAACGCGTACAGGGGCGTGCCGTGCTCGCGCGCTACGCCCTCGGCGTCTCGTCCGGCCACCGTCAGCCGGCCGTCGGTGACACAGAGACCCGAGTGCGCCCAGTACGGCCGCGTATCGGCGGCGGTCGACGAGTCGATGCCTTTCATTGTCAGGCGGCGCCCATGAGCTGCTTGGCGACCGCGACGGCCTCGATGGCGTCCTCGGCGTAGCCGTCGGCGCCGATCTCGTCGGCCCAGGCGCGCGTGGTCGGCGCGCCGCCGATCATGACCTTGACGCCGTCGCGCAGACTGGCCGCCTTGAGGGCCTCGATCGTCTTCTGCTGGTTCGGCATCGTCGTGGTCAGCAGCGCGCTCAGCAGCAGCAGCTGCGGCTTGACCTCGCGCACCTTCTCGACGAACGCCTCGGGCGCGACGTCGCAGCCGACGTCGGTCACCTCGAAGCCGGCCGCCGACAGCATGCTGCAGACGATCGTCTTGCCGATCTCGTGGATGTCGCCGGCCACCGTGCCGGCCACGGCCGTGCCGGTGGCCCTGCGGCCCTCCTTGGCTTTGTCGAGCTCGGGCTGCAGCACGGCGACGGCGGCCTTCATGGCCTCGGCGCCCTGCACGAGCTCGGGCAGGAAGAACTCGCCCTTGCCGAAGAGGTCGCCGACCTCTTCGATGCCCTTGACGAAGCCCTTGTCGAGGATGTCCGACGGCGGGAGCCCCATGTCGAGCCCCTTCTGGGCGAGCTCGGCAGCGGTGTCGTCTTCGCCGTCGATCACAGCCTTCGCCATCTGGGAGTACAGGTCCTCGCTCATGTCGTTCTCCTTCCTGGGTAGCGATCGATCGTCTAGGCGTAGGCGGCCGCGAAGCCTGCGATGACCTGGTCGATGTGGCGCTCGACGTCGTCGGCGATCGGCAGGACCTCATGGGTGGCCAGCAGGTGGTGAGCCCGCGCCACGGCATCTTCGATCAGCGTGCTGCCACAGTGCGACTCGAAGGTGCCGCGCCGCAGCACGGCCGGCTGCCAGGTGTCGCGGGCGCGCTTCCGGGTCGATCGGCAGCCCATGAAGTGGCCGCCGGGGCCCACGGCGCGGATGTCGTCGATCAGCATCGAGGCGCTGCCGAACGGAGTGTCCTGCAGCGCCTTCTTGAGCAAGGCGGTGGCGTCGGCATGGAGTACGATGGCGCCCAGGCTGACCGTCAGGGCGCTGTCGAACTCGCCCGGGCCGACGAGCGTGTCGGCGCCGCTGAGCGAATCCAGCAGGCCGTGGAAGGTGCCTTCGACCCCGTCCTGGAAGTCGGTCGCCTTGGCATCGCCGCCGAAGCTTCCTCCCTGCACCGGCAGACCCCAAGCCTTGAGCACCTCGATGCAGGCCATGCCGGAAGAGGCAATCTCGGGAGGGGCGCTCAGATAGAGGCCGGTGCGCAGGTCGGCCAGCGCCGGCTCCGGAGCGGCGACCAGCGGGCAGCCCGGGGCGGCGAGCTGGAAGAGCACCACCGCCGAGGCGATCTCGGCCAGGGTGATCACCGAAGCACCAGCGGCGCTCAGCGGCGCCGTGGTACCCATCAGCGGCATCGGCATGATCACGATCGGCACGCCCGCACGCGCCAAGGCGATGCTGGCCGGCGTCATCTCGGCGTCGTGGGCGAGCGGCGCGATGGTGCAGTTGATGTTCGAGAAGATGGGCCGCTCGCTCATCGGCGCACCGGCGACGGCCTCAAGGATGTCGAGCAACGGCGCGACGTACTCGATCGAACGGACCTCGTCCTCCACGTGCTTGGCGCAGGAACGCAGCGAGATCGCCTCGATCTCAAGGTTGGCGGTCAGCGGGTCGAGGTCGCGGGCCGAGATGGTCGGCCAGACGTAGTCGTACTCGGGGAGCGCGTCGAAGAGGCGCATCACGGTGCGCAGGTCGTCGGCGGTGCCGCCGCGGCGCTCGCCGGTGACGTCGTCGAGCACATAGGTCGCGGTGCCGCCGCTGGTCACGGACAGCGGAGCGCCACCGCCGACCAGCACGTCGTTGCGCGGGTCGCGGGCGGCGAGCAGCACCTGCCGTGGGGCCAGCGCCAGGCAGCGCTCGACGAGAGCGCGCGGCAGGCGCGCCGACATGGTCTCGCGGTCGACGATGGCGCCAGCCTCGGCCAAGAGGTCGAGGGCCTCAGCGGTGTTGAAGGCTACTCCCACTTCTTCGAGGACAACGAACGTCTGGTCGGCAAGCTCGGTGCGCTCGGTGTCAGAGAGGTAGGTGATCCTTGCGGAGGCCACGGTCGTCCTTCCCTCGTTTGTGGTGCCGGAGCTGGACCGGTGTCGCTTCTCCCACGCGGTGAACCGACGCGGCTGTATTGGCACGGTGCACCGTTCAGCCAGTCACGGGAGGGAGCGTACCATATTGTCCAATCTCGTCAATATACCAATACATGGTCAGTACGGTATCATCGGGAGCGCGCGCCGGACCCGCCCGGGAGAGCGCCAACAAGAAGGCGCGAGATAGGCCATCGCTGCTGGAAGTCACTGGCGAGGCGCGACTCCCCGCCTCTGGTGATCGTAGCGCTCGGTGACTCCTCGACTGCGGTCGACGACTGGGCCGGTCAGTCGATCGAGATGTATCCGGAGTTGCTGCCCCACGCCCCATCGGCGCGCGACATCGCGGCGCGGGTTCGCAACGCCGGCATCGGCGAGACCACGACGTGCGAAGCGCTGGAACGCCTCGACCGCGACGTGCGCGCGTTGACACCCGATCTCGTCGTCATCCTGTTCGGCATCAGCGATTCCTGAATCGACGGCCTGCTCGACATCTACGCCCAAGACGTACGTGATGTCGCGAGCGAACAGCAGAAGCCGCTCGTCGACCTGCATCGTGCCTTCGAGGACCACGGCCGTGGGCCCGGCCAGTCGATCCGTGACATCCTTCTCGAAGGGGACGGCGCCCATCCGAACGCGCGCGGCCAGCGGCTCATCTGTGAGTTCCTCGCGACGGAGATCGCGCCGCGCTGACGGCCCGCGTCGAAGACCTGGGGCGTGACGTCCAAGCGATAGCGAGCGGACTCGCACAAGCGGCGAAAGCGACTCGAGTGGGCGACCGGACAAGACAAGCCGGTCGGGTGCAGCGAGAAACGCTGTCGATTCGACAACGCTTGGCGCGCCTGGAGAGATTCGAACTCCCGACCTTCGGTTCCGTAGACCGACGCTCTAATCCAGCTGAGCTACAGGCGCACCGGGAGTTGGCAGTATACCCGAAACGTCCGGCCTTGGAGTACCGCTCCGCGTCGCCGCGCTAAGCCTCGTCGAAGGCGATCCTGTACACGAGCTCGTCGCCTTCCAGCTCCCCGGTGTCGACGAACCCCAGCGACTCGTACAGCCGCCGCGCCGCCGTGTTCTCGGCGACGGTGCTGAGCGAGAGCGACGCACAGCCGTGGGTGGCGCGCAGGCGATCGCACAGACGCCACGACGAGCGCCCGGCCGTAGCCGCGACGCTGGAACCGCCGGTCGATCGTCAATCCGCCGATCCAGAGGCTGCCGTCATCGGGGTCGACGCCCCACATCGCGAAGCCGACGACCTCCTCGCCGAGGTACGCCGCGAGCGGCTGCCAGACGCCGCCGTACTGACAGAGGCACAGGTAGCGCGCGACCGGAGAGACGAAGTCCCGCTGGTCGGGGGCGACCTCGAGGTCGACGCAGCTGCGCCAGTTCTCGGGAGTGACGTCGCGGAGTTCGATCGTGGCCGGCAAGGGCGCCTCCAGGGCAAGGACTGGCGGAGAAGCCGGGATTCGAACCCGGGAACGAGCTTTATACCCGTTAACCGCTTAGCAGGCGGCTGCCTTCAGCCACTCGGCCACTTCTCCGCCGGGGAGAGTCAGTATATCGCAGGCCGCGAAGGGGGAGTCGGGCCCGGCGCCTCGGGCGCCGGCGAGCTTGACCAGGGTCAAGTGACGACTCGCGGGAACGGGAATACACTAGGTCAGTGGTGGTTTCCGGCCGGAGCCCACGGCGCCCGGCGGTCCGTCTGAAAGAGGCAAGGCCATGACAGGTTGTCCCGGCCGCGATCTGAGTAGCTGGACTCCGGACGACATCTTCGAGGTCGCCTGCGGCGCGTGTGGCACGGCCGTCGAGTTCTTCAAGGACGACGCCAAGCGCATGTGCCCCGGCTGCGGCGCCTGCATCCCCAACCCGCGCCAGAAGGTCGGTTGCGCTGCGTGGTGCGCCTCGGCCGACAAGTGCTCGATCGGGCGCAACGCGGGGTTCGGGGTCGAGGTCGAGACGACGCCGCAAGGCTGAGATGTCAGCGGACCGGGTCGTCCGGTTCCGCGAACGGCGAGGGGGCGAAGGTCGCACGACCTTCGCCCCCTCGCCGTTCGGGCCTGGTGAAAGCCCCTAGATCCTCAGGTACGAGTCGGCGTACAGCGACCTGTTCTGCAGCATCCGGACCGTCTTGACGACGGCGAGCTGCTCGGGGTCGTCGAGGTCGGCGACGCCCTCGTCGAGGTCCTCCATCGCCGCGGTGGCGTCGTAGAGCGCGACGAGGAGCCGCCCGAGTGGCGTCGCCTCGTCGCGCTGCTCCACGATCCTGATCCATTCCATCTGGGTGGCGTCGAGCGCGTCGGCGATCGCCGTGTCGAGGCCGGCGCCCATCAGCATCACCAGGTAGGTGCGGTTGATCAGCGAACGCATGTCGTCGGGACACCCGTTCGAGACGTTGGACAGGCCCACCGTGGTCGTCGGCGCCGGGTCGCTGACCATCTTGAACATGCGGATCGAGTCGACCGCCGCCATGGCCACGTCCTGGTTGCAGGTGACGGTCAGCGCCAGCGGGTCGAGGTAGACGTCGCCGGCGGCGACGCCGGCCGCCTCGGCGGCCGGCAGCAGCGACTCCATCGCGATCCCCACCCGACCGTCGGCCGTCGTCGGGATCCCGTCGACTCCCATCGTCAGCGCGATGACCCCCGCGCCGTGGCTGCCGGCAAGGCCCATGACCGTGTCGAGGCGCTCGGGGTCGGCCGAGGCGGAGTTCAGGATCGCGGGGTTCGTGCAGACCTTGAGGCCGGCCTCCATGGCCGCGACGTTGGTCGTGTCGAGCGACAGCGGCACGCCGGGCGCGACCTGCTGCACCGTCTCGACGATCCACGGCATGACCTCGTGCCCGAGCTTGCGCTGCGGGCCGATGTTCAGGTCGAGGATGGCCGCGCCGGCCTCGCACTGACGCGTGGCCAACTCCTGGATCAGTCCGGCGTCACGGGCCTCGATCGCCTCGCGGACCTTGGGGGAGAGGATATGGATGGACTCACCGATGATCCGCACGAGAGAGCTCCTTTCGCGACTGGCTGGCGACGATGATCTGGTCTGCGATGCGGTCGACCGCGACGACCAGAGGATCGTCGTCGGGCAGCCCCGTCATGGGCTCGCCCACGGCGTCGCGGGCCGCGACCGCGGGGTCGGACGGCAAGGTGGCGAGAAGGTCGAGCCCGTACCGGTCGATGGTCTCCCGCATCTCGGGCGTGAGCGGCCCGTCGCTGCGATTGAGGATCAGGTGGTGACGGCCGACCTTGGTCTCGAGCTCGCCCACGAGCTCGAGCACCCGGCCGGCCGTCGTCAGCCCTCGCAGGCTGGGATCGCTGACGATCAGCAGCAGGTCGACGTCGCGGGTCGTGCGCCGCGAGAGGTGCTCCAGGCCGGCTTCGTTGTCGATCACGACCCAGTCGTAGCTCGCCTGGATGCGGTCGACGATGTCGCGCAGCATGCGGTTGGCCGCGCAGTAGCAGCCGGGGCCCTCGGGGCGCCCCATCGCCAGCAGGTCGACGCCCTCACTCTCGACGATGTGGCTGTTGATCTCGTAGTCGTACAGGTCGGCCTTGGCGATGCCGGCCTCGAGCTTACCGGCCCGGGCCATGGTCGACGTCTCTTCGCGGATGTCGCCGACGGTGCGCTCGAGCGGCAGCCCGAGCACGGCGTTGAGGTTGCTGGCCGGATCGGCGTCGATCGCCAGGATCGGCGATGCGCCTCGCGCCTTGAGCCGCTGGATGAGCAGGCCGGCGAGGGTGGTCTTGCCGGTGCCGCCCTTACCGGCGACGGCGATCGTCGTGGTCATCAGTCGCCCTTTCGTGTCGTCTCGAGCAGCGCCTTCACGGTAGGGAACGCCTCGAGGTCGGTGTGAGGCAGGAACAGCGCCGAGGTGTACTCGTCCATGAAGCTGTTGTCGGCCGAGAGCTCGAGGTAGGTCATCATGGCGGCCACCTCGATCACCACCTGGCGCATGTTGGTGCACATGAGCGTCGTGTAGGCCCCGAGGGCGCTGGTGTTGCCCACGAAGCGGATCTTCTCGACCGGCATGTCGGGGAGCAATCCGATCTCGATCGCCTTGGCGGGGTCGACGTACTGTCCGAAGGCGCCGCCGATGAGGATCTCCTCGACGTCGGCGAGCTCGACGCCGACGCTGCGGCAGAGGACCGAGAAGCCCGCGTAGATGGCCGCCTTGGCGCGCAGCAGGTTGTTGATGTCGGCCTCGGTCAGGACGAGGTCCTCGCCGTGGCCGGTCTCCGCCGCCCAGGCCAGGACGTACTCCGGGCCGCCGCCGTTGCGGCGCACGCGCTCCGTCGACAGCGAGAGGTCGATGCGGCCCGACTTGTCGACGACGCCGGTGACGAACAGCTCGCCGAGGGCGTCGATCAGGCCGCTGCCGCAGATGCCGATGGGGGCGAGGTCGTCGATCGTCTGGATCGTCGGCTCGAAGGTGGCAGCGTCGATCCAGACGTCCTCGATGGCGCCGCTGGTGGCCCGCATGCCGCTGGCCACGCCGCCGCCCTCGAAGGCGGGGCCGGCCGAGCACGCGCAGGCGATCATCCACTCACGCGTGCCGAGCACGATCTCGCCGTTGGTGCCGATGTCGATGAACAGGGTGAGCCTGTCGGTGGCGTACAGCCCCGACGAGAGCACGCCGGCGGTGATGTCGCCACCCACGTAGCTGCCGACCGCCGGCATGCAGCGCACGCCGGCCATCGGGTTCACCTCGATGCCGATCTCGCTCGCCCAGACCTGGGAGGGGAAGGACACGGTCGGGGTGTACGGCTCCTCGCGCAGGTACTTCGGGTCGAGGCCGAGGAGCAGGTGGGTCATGGTCGGGTTGCCGGCGACGACGACCTCGTAGATGTCGGCCCGTTGCACGCCGGCCTTCTCCGTCACCTCGGTGACCAGGTCGTTGATCGTCTTCACGACGAGCTCCTGGAGGTGCCGGAGTCCGCCCTTGCGCTGTGAGTAGAGGATGCGCGAGATCACGTCGTCGCCGCAGGCGATCTGGGCGTTGTAGGCGCTGGCGGTCTCGACCACCGTGGCCGTGGTGAAATCGATCAGATAGACGACGACGCTGGTGGTGCCGACATCGACACCCAGGCCGAACGTGCCCGTCGCGGTGTTGTGCGGCGCGACGGCCACGATGCGGGGCGGGGCGGGCGGCACGTTGAAGTGGTTGGCCATCTCGAGGACGACCTCGATGTGCCAGTCGGCCTGGCGGAGCGTGCGGGCGAGGGTCTGAAGCACGTCGAGGTCGATGGCGGCGTCGTCGATGCCGTGCTGCCGGGTGAGCTCGCGCCGCACGCGGTCGAGGTCGGTGGTGTTGTCGGTGAGGCTGGGTGGCTCGATCACGAGGTCGAAGGTGCGCAGCGCGGGGTTGCCCTGCCAGTCGCACGAAGCCGGCAGGGTCGAGGGACCGGCGCTCACCGTCTCGGGGCGCAGCCGCCGGGTCATCGTGTGCCGCGGCGGCACGTGGACGGTGACGTCGCCGATCGCGGCGCTCTGGCAGGCCAGGACGTCGCCGGCCGCCTGACGCTCGGGCGTCAGGCGGCCGGCGGAACGGCTCTCGACCGCGCCCGACTCGACGGTGACGACGCAGCGGCTGCAACGGCCCTGGCCGCCGCAGGGGGCGTCGACCTCGACGCCCGCGGCGGCGGCCACGTCGAGCAGGCAGGTCCCCGTGGGGACCTCGACGCGTGGGCCGTCGGGGGTGAAGGCGACCGCGACGGATGTCGCGGTCGCCCCTCCCGTCTCTGTCTGCCCGTCGCTCGTGTCAGGCGCCCCAGGCCGTCTTGAGGTACGAGGGGATCTCGACCGCCTCGCGCGGGCCGACGAGGATCTCCCATCCGGGGAGCTCCTCCTCGACTTCGCCCGACAGTCCGGCGACGAAGCCGGGCAGCACGAGCTTCTTGTGGCTCAGCCGGTCGCCGATGCCCGTGGCGTTAACGCTCTTGGCGATCTTCTCGGCGTCGAACTTGCCGGCCGCCCAGGCCGTCAGCACCGACATGCCGTCGGCGTCGGCCACCAGCAGCCACACCGGGATGCCGCCGGCCTCGATCTCGCCGGCCACCGTGAAGTACGTGAGCGAGAAGTTGGTGGTGACGAAAAGCGGGCTGTCCTTGGTCGGGGTGCCGACCTCGTAGAGCTTGGGCTCCATCTGGATCGGCTTCTGCGGGTCGGTGTAGACGTTCAGCCGCAGCGTGACCAGCGTGTAGATCAGCGCCGGGTCGAACCCGTCGAGGACGACGACGCCGGCGTACTTGGCGATCGCCGCCGTGGCGGCGATCGCCTGCTCCGCCGGCGTCCCCGCGCAGAAGGCGATGATCGGGAAGCCCAGTCCGCGCATGTTCTTCTTGAGAGCGAGACGGCGCAACTGCGTGAACGCGGCGAGCGCGCTCGTCGGGGCATCGACGCCCGGGTCGAGCACGAGGTCCTCGACCCCGGCTCCCTGCGCCGCCGCCGTCAGGTCGGCGAGCGCCGACAGGTCGCCGCCCTCGGCGCGCACAGCCAGGGCGCAGCCGTGCTTCTTGGTGAGCTCCGCCATCGCCTGGCAGTTCGTCGCCGTGGCGGCATGGATCAGGGGACGCTCGCCGCCGACGATCGCCAGCGCGCCCTCCATCGCCAGGTGGTCGCCGCTCTTGAGCACGAGCGGCAGGCCTGCGGCCCTGGCGTGGACGGTCGCGACGGCGTTGGCGAACGTGCCGGCATCGCCGGAGACGTTGTCCACGGCGATGCCGTCCACCTTGAAGGTGAGGCCCACTCGCTCGACCTCGTAGGCGGCGATGGTCGCCGCCAGGTCGCCCAGAGCCGGGTCGTCGTCGGCGACGCGCACCACGATCCCGGCCGGGTGCACGAACGTCTTCTCGTGCCTGAACATCACCGTCTCGTTGCCGACCTCGAAGGCGCGGTCGCCGGCGCCGATCTTGGCGAGGCGGATCGGCGGCGCCGCGGCCGCGTCGAGCGCCGCCTTCGTCTCCTCGGAGACGTAGGGGCAGTTGGCCAGCTCGGTGCCCTTCTGGGCCAGCTTCATGGCGAAGGCGAGACAGGTGGGAAAGCCGCACTCCTTGCAGTTGGTCTGCGGCAGCATCTTGTAGATCTGGAGGCCGGTGAGCGCCATGCCTCGTCACGCTCCTTTCATGAGGTCGGCGATGGTCTGCTGCATGCGCGCGATGCTCTCGGGGTGGCGCAGCACCAGGATGTCGGCGCCGGCGTGGAGCAGGCTCGTCGCGGTGACGAGCTCCCACGTGACGGCGCGCTCGTCGTAATCGCCCCAGGCGTCGGGCACGCCGTCGGCGACGCGAGCCTCCTTCTGGCGCCACGACTCCTCGCCGACCGTGCAGATCATCGGCTGCTGGGTCATCGCGTCGCCCATGAGAGCGGCAAGCCGCAGGCGCTCCATCACGGAGTAGGTGTACTCGAGTCCGTAGCCCACGGCGCCGGTCGTCGGGTCCATGATCACGCGCTCGAGGTCGAGACCCATGTCGCTGATCAGCACGTTGAGCTGCTTCGCGAGGTTGACGTCGATCGGGGTCTGGCCGATCACGAGGTGGCCGTTGCCCAGGGCCGCGGCGACGATCGTGCGGTAGTTCTTGTCTTCGCAGGTGGCGAGGGCCAGGCGTTCGCCTTTGGCGGCCTCGGCCACGGCGACCAGGACCTCGTTGTCCTTGTCGGCCTGGCCCGGCCCATCGACGATCAGCGGCACGCCGGCGGCGTCGAGCACGGCCTTGACCGTGGCCACGCACTCCTCGGCGGAGCGATCGCCCTGGTCGGGGTGCGCGCCGCGCAGCTTGAGGTAGAGCAGGTCGGCGCCGGCCGCGACGGCCTTGGCGGCCCACGCGGCGGGATCGTCGACCGCGTCGCCCCAGGCCGCGAGCGCGGCCGGCGCCCACTCCTCGGGGCGCGTGTCGGTCAGCTCGGCGGCGATCACGGGCCGGTTGGGGATCTCGCCCTCGAAGTGCAGGAAGGGGAGCGTCGTCTCGCCGCCCACGGTGACGGTCGACGTGCGGGTGCCGCCGCCGTCCGTCGCGCCGAGCGTGACGGCGCGTACCGACCCCGCCCACTTCTCGACAGGAGTCTCCACTGGCGTCATGTTCTTCTCCTCCTCAGGGGACAGTCGGTCTCTAGAAGACCGCGTCCATCGTGAGCGCCGGATGTTCCTTCTCCTCGAGGAACGGCAGCAGCTCGTCGACGGTCGTGGCGACGGTCTCGTCGGCCATGCGGTCGATCAGGTCGGGTGCGCCTTCGCGCTCGCAGACCTCCTGCAGCGCCTCGCGCATCGTCTCCTTGAGCACGGTGCTCATCCACACGATGCGCTTGATGCCGCCGTCGGCCGACAGGAACTTCTTGCTGGTCAGGTAGAACTTGCCCATGCCCATCATGCCGGGCGTCTGCATGCCGCCGCCGGCGGTGCCGGCGAGGGTCGAGAAGGTCATCCCGCAGGGCGTCATGCTCGGGTCCTCGCGGCTGACGATCATGAAGCCGTTGGCCTCGGGCACGAGCACGGCGATGGCCTCGAAGCAGCCGCACGAGGTCATCGGCGCGTCCATCATCGAGTAGAACGTGACGCGGTCGACGGACTGATTGGAGTGCTGGTAGATGAATTCGTTGGGGCCGGTGAACTCGCCCTTCACGGGGTCGAGGCAGGCGCCCTTGGGCACCGGCTGGTTCGGCCCGGTCGGGTTGATCTCGAACGACGCCTTGCAGTCGAGCCAGTTGTAGGCGCCGCAGAGGCCGACCCGCTCGGGGTTGACCACGCAGACGTGGTTGGCGGCGAAGCTCTGGCAGAGCAGGCACGAGTAGAAGGTGTCGACCGATTCGTCGGTCAGGGTCGCGATGCGCTCGTTGCGCTCCTTGTAGGCGGCGCGCGCCTCCTCGAGCAACTCGTCGACCTTGGCCTGGTCGGTGTAGATCGTGCACTGCACCTTGTCGACGATGTTGCCGAACACGTCGTGGATCTTGGCGTGCAGCACCTTGCCGAGGTGCTCGAGCCGGAAGCCCTTCTCGAACGACGAGTTGCTCACGCGGATCCAGGTGATGTCGCGCTGACCTGCGTGCTGTACGCCCTCGGCGCCGTTGACGTAGTAGTGGAACTGGCGCTCGACGATCGACTCGAAGTCCTTCTGCATCTTGCGGCCGGCGACCTCGACCAGGATCCCGAGGGGCATGGCGCCGCCGGGCTCGGCTGTGTCGAGGTCGGGGCCGACGAGCTCGACCTTCCCGTCCTCGACCTCGTCGGCCGGCTTCATGCGCAGGTATTCGAAGGCGCGCGAGCGCTTGCCGCCGAACTCGACCCGCAGGATGTCCTTGCGCACGCGCTCGCCCTCAAACGCCGAGCCGAACGCCACGGGGATGTCGATCTTGTTCTGCTTGACCTTGACGCCGCGGATCTCGATGCAGCGCTGGATGAGCTTCTCGGCGCGCTCCATGTCGTCGGCGCCCGCGATCTCGTCGAACGGCATCGAGACCACGTGCTCGTAGGTGGTGACGCCGGTCGGGAGGATCTGTGGGATGCGCGTGTCGGCCACGGTCGGGAAGCCGAACGAGATGGCGCCGGCCGCGGTGGCGTACTTGAGGTCGTCGACCTCGCCGAGGGCCAGCACCCAGGCGAACACGCGGTACTTGTTGTACAGCATGATCTCGCGCGCGTGGCCGGGGTCGATCCCACCGAACGTGAGCGCCGACCGGGCCGCGAAGCCCAAGGCGTAGACGGCCGAGAAGGTCTCCAGCCCAAAGGGCACCGTGAACGTGTCGTAGCCGAGCTGGATGCCTTCCTCGAGCAGCTGGTGGATGATGCTGCGGCCGTTGACGTTGCCCGACAGGAAGATCAGGATGCCGCGGCTCTGCAGCTCGCGGACGATCTTCACCGCGACCTCGTTGCTCTTGGCGCAGCCGACGATGGCGCAGAACCCGGGCATGCGGCCGTCGACGAGCTGGATGCCCCACGAGCGGAGCTGCACGTCGTCGATCGGGCCGTTCAGCTTGAGCTTGTCGCCGTGCACGCCGAGGTCCTTGACCGAGAACCGCTCACCGGCCGCGTGACCGTTCTCGCCGAGCGTGATGATCGAGGGCTCCTGGCTGCGGGCGAAACGCACGGCCTCGAGCGCCTCTTCGGCGAACAAGGTGGCCACGCCGGAGTCGAGCGTCTCACCCAGGTAGGGCAGCCAGAACTCGTCGTTCGGTACGGGGTGGTTGAGCCCCCTGGCGCGCTCGATGATCGGCGGCAGGTCGCCCAGCGTTTCCACCTTCTGGCCCGTGAACGCGTAGATCACGGGCAGATAGTAGGCGGTGTTCGTGAAGGCGACCGGCGCATCGGGGCCGAGCTCCTCGATGGCGGCGTCGACCGCCTTCGCGGCCTCGTCGACCATGAGATTGGCGCCGCGGATGGCCCGCGTGGCGATATGGCGGGACATCAGGCATCCCCTCCGTCATCGGCGTGTGGTGCATCGCCGTGGTCGTGCGCGTCGAGCGGCTGGACGGCGCTGCCCACCGTCTCGACCCCGTCGTGCTCGGCGAGATACTCGCGGATCGCCTGGAAGTAGACCGAGTCGCCGCTGTCGCCGAACTGCGACGGGTCGTAGGCCGGCAGCTTGAGGGCGGCGCGCTTGGCGTCGATGAGTTCGAGCGAGCGCTCCAGCATGTCGTTCCAGTCGGGGAGGAACTCGAGGTCTCCCCCGACCAGCTCCTCCCAGCCGCGCGTCATCAAGTCGGTGACGACGCTGGAGGCGCGCACCGGGCTGCCCACTCCGAAGATCACATGGGCGCCCGAGGCGGCGAAGTAGGTGCCGATGGCGATCGCCTTCTCGCACATCCACTCCGGGCAGAGGCCGACGGCCGGCAGGTCGTCGATGTCCTCGCCGAGACCGCCTTCGGTGGCGACCTGCGTGAGCACCGTGAGGATGCGTGAGTTGTCGACGCACGAGCCCAGGTGCAGCACCGGCGGGATCCCGATGGCCTCCATCACCTCGCGCAGGCCCGGGCCTGCGGCGTCGAGGATCTCGGGGCTCAGATAGCCCGCCTTGGCGCCGGCGGTGGCGGCGCAGCCGGTCACGACGACCAGCACGTCCTTCGCGATGAAGCTCTTGATCAGCTCGTTGATCGCCAGGTCCTGCGGCACGCGGGCGTTGTTGCAGCCGACGACGCCGGCCAGGCCGCGGATGCGGCCGGCGATGACGGCGTCGTTCAGCGGCCGGAACGAGCCGCGATGGAAGCCGCCCTGCATGTAGTTCAGGTACTCGTGCGAGAAGCCGGCGACCAGGTTCTCGCGGTAGTCCGGGATGTGGATCGGGCCGCGGTTCGGATAGTTCTCGATCGCCATGCGCACGATCTCACGCGCGGTCTCGGGGGCGCGGTGCTCGTCGAACTCGACGTGGACCGCGCCCGGGATCTTGGCCTTGGGCGAGGTGGTGACGAGCTTGGTGTGGAAGCGCTGCGAGAGCGGCCCCAGTGCCTGCATGATGCACTGCACGTCCACGACCATCGCCTCGACGGCGCCGGTCAGCACGGCGAGCTCCTGGTGGAGGAAGTTGCCCGCCGGGGGGATCCCGAAGCGCATCAGGATCTCGTTGCTCGTGCAGCAGATGCCGGCCAGGTTGATGCCCTCGGCGCCCTTGGCCTTGGCCTCGGCGATCAGCTCGGGGTCGCGGACGGCCTCGACCATCATCGCCGACAACGTCGGCTCGTGACCGTGGACGACGACGTTGACCTGGTCGGCCTTGAGCACGCCGAGGTTGACCTCGGCGGCGAGCGGCGACGGCGTGCCGAACAGGATGTCGCTGATGTCGGTCGAGAGCATCGCGCCGCCCCAGCCGTCGGCGAGCGAGCAGCGCAGCGCGCTCTTGAGGATGTTCTCGGCGTCGAGGTCGACGCCCTCGTGGGTGCGGTGCATGACTTCGGCGATCTCGCGGTCGACGGCGCGCGGGGTGAGCTTCAGTTCCTGCCAGAGCTCCTGCCGCTTGCGGGTGGCGCGCCTGGTGTACACGATCTCGCCGTGCGGCTGGCCGAACTGCGCCAGTGCGGTATCGGACACGTCGAGCGCGATGTCGTTGACCTCACGGCCCTTCGTCTCCACGCCCAGGTAGGCGGCGACCGTCATCAGCTTCTGCTCGTCCTTCACCGTGTAGCCGGGCGCCTCGCCCTTGGCCACCGCGCGCAGCGTCATCGCCATGTCGCGACCGTGGTCGGAGTGCGCGGCCACGCCGCCGGCGACCTGGCGGGCGAAATGGCGGGCGGCGATGGTGGACATGTCGGCGCCGCAGATGCCGGTCTTCTCTTCGGCGTCCTTGCCGACCAGGCGGCAGGGACCCATGCTGCAGATGCGGCAGCAGGCTCCCGACTCGCCGATCGGGCACGGCTTCATCGTGTCGGCGCGACTGAACGCGGTCGGCAGGCCGCACGACTCGGCGTGCGCCAGCATCTCGATCGCGGCTGGGTCGACGCTCTTCACCTTGGGTTCCGCGTGCGCCTGTGGCGCGTCGTTCACATCGTCGGTCATCGACGGACTCCTCGCGTGGCGGAGAGCGGCTCGGCTCTCGTCTCGTCAGGTGCGGACATGCGGAGCGACGCTCCGATCAATACTTGCGGTAGTCGCCCGACATGCTCAGGTCGAGCTGGTTGGTGGCGGTCACCCGCACGCCGCTGCCGGCCCACGCGGGCTTGTCCTTGCGGGGCTCGGGGGGCCTCGCGGCGCCCGTCTCGTACCCCGCCGCCGCGAGCGCCGCCTCCAGCGCGGCGCCGTCTGTCTGGGCCGGATCGAACTCGATCGTCACACGACGGTCGCGGGAGCTGGCCTCGACTCGCTGTACACCGGGCTGGGCCGAGAGCGTTTCGCGCACGGCGAGCACGTGGTGGTCGGCCCACAAGGCTGGGACCGGGACGACGACAGATTCCATCAGCTTCACCCCTTCCACGGCCAAGCCGTGGGTCGCTGTAGGTAGTTCACCCGAGACGGGGCCAAACGGCCACGAGGCAGGAACCCAATTGTAGACCCTACTCCGACCAGAGTCCGCCCAGCCTCCGTTTCACTGTCCGGCGCCCTGCGACGGACGATGCCGTGAGGACCGACACCAGCCGGGAGTCGCACTGTCAAGCCACTACGAAGCTGACGGGAAGTCTAGGGCCTTGCACGACACCCCTGCAAGAACGTGGACAAGTTCACCTACGTTTCGGCGGCCGGGCCGGGCCGCCGCACGTCTCGCCGGTGACCGTTTCGCCCGGTGGTGTCCGCGGGAATCGGAGGGCCGAGTGCCGGACGACGAGGAGGGAGCGATGCCGGGCGGCGGCGAGGAGTGGTTCGAGCGGTTGGCGGCGCTCGAGATCGTGGTCGAAGACCACCGGCTCGAGCGCCGCAGCCTGCGGGTGAGCCCCGAGTTCGAGCGCGCGACCCACACCGTGGTGCTGCGCGGCGACGGCCTCGAGGGCCGCGGCGAGGACGTGACCTACGAGATCGAGGACCACGACGAGGCGAGCTACCCGGCCCACCGCCTGTCGTACCGCGGCTCACTCGGGGGCTTGCTCCGCCGCCTCGAGTACCTGCCGCGGTTCGCGCGGCCGCCGAAGCGCCCCGTGAGCGACAGTTACCGCCTGTGGGCCTACGAGAGCGCGGCGCTCGACCTGGCCCTGCGCCAGCAGGCCCTGTCGCTGGGCGCCGCGCTCGGCCTTCCCTACCGGCCGGTGCGGTTCGTGGCCTCGACCCGCCTCGACATCCGCCCCTATCTCGAGGCCGTGCCGTCGCTCGAGTTCAAGCTCGACCCGACGCCGGAGTGGGACGCGGCGACGATGGCCGCCATCGCGGCCACCGGCCGCGTGCGGGTGCTCGACTTCAAGGCGTTCTACGCAGGCACGGTGGTCGAGAACCGTCCCGACGCCGCCCTGTACGCCGCCGTGCTCGAGGCCTTCCCCGAGGCGGTCATCGAGGACGCCGGCGTGACACCCGAGACGAAGGACATGATCGAGGCGGTCCGCGAGCGGCTGAGCTGGGACGCGCCGATCCACTCCTGGGCTGACGTCGAGGCCCTGCCCTGGCCGCCTCGGCACCTCAACGTCAAGCCGTCGCGCTTCGGCTCACTGCGGGCGCTGCTGGAGTGCGTCGCGCGGGCGCTCGACGAAGGCATGTCCCTCTACGGCGGCGGCCAGTTCGAGCTCGGCGTGGGGAGGGAGCAGATCCAGGCGCTGGCGTCGCTGCTCTACGCCGACGGACCCAACGACGTGGCGCCGGTGGAGTACCACGAGGGGGCGCGAGCGGGCTTGCCGGCAAGCCCGCTCGCGCCCCCGGCCGACGTGCTGGGATTCGGCTGGTAGCGGTCGCGATCGGGACCGTCGGCGGTCGTCGCGCCTAAGGCATGACGCGCGAGGGGCGGGCGGCGCCGTGGCGCCGCCCGCCCCTCGCGCGTCACATGAAGGCGACCGTCAGAGCAGGTCGCTTGGGTCCTCGTTGGCCTCGCGGTCGGCTTCGGCATCGGCCGCGATCGACTTCCTGGCGCTGACGAAGCCGGTGATGACGACCAGGATCACGCCGACGATGATCGCCACCAGGATCGGGTGCCCGCCCGCGTTGAACCACTTCACGCCGCCCCACAGCAGGATGCCGGTGAAGACGCAGATGACGACCACCCAGAGGATGATGAGGCCTACCAGCTTGCCCTTGCTCACGTCTTCTCCTTTGTAGCCGCCGTCGACGTCATCGGGCCTGCGCTCATTCGCGTTGGCCAAGCTCCGCGGACAGCGTATCACGGGTGCACGGGGCCGTGAGGGTGCCGGGCCGTACGAGAGGCGCAGCGGCGCCTGTCCGCCCGCGCCGCGACCGCAGCCGTGGCCGCCAGTGACGTTGACACGCGCGGGCCCTGAACGTAGTGTCCGGCGAGTAGTAAACAAAGTTTCCTATTCCATTCGGTCTGCCGCGCCGGTCACCGCGGCGAGAGGGGGAGCCATGCCGGGGAGGCTCGATGGCAACGCCGTGAAGGTCGCTCACAGGATGATGGCGCGGTCGTTCCTCGCGGCTGTGGTGCTGCTGGGTGTCGTCGCGGTGCCGCCCGCCGCCGCCCGCGGCAGCCAGCCCGCGCACACGTCGCCCGCGGCGTCACCGGCCAGGATCGTCGCCTACGTGCGCGTCGACCAGGTCGGCTACGCGACCGGCGCGTCCAAGAGGGCCTATCTGATGACGCATCGAGCGATCGGGCCGTCCGCGTTCGCGGTGACCGGGCCCGGCGGAGCGCCGGTCTTCTGGGCGCAGGTCGGCGCCGACCTCGGCGCCTGGAGCGCCCGCTTCGCGCACGTGTTCGCGCTCGACTTCGACGCCGTGACGACACCCGGGACCTATCGCCTGGTCGTGGCGGGGCCGTCGCTGTCCGCCCGGTCGCCGTCGTTCCGCATCGGCAGCGGCGCCGACCTGTACGCGCAGCCGCTCGCCAACGCGCTCGCGTTCTACCGGGCGCAGCGCGACGGCCCTGACTTCGTAGCCTCGGCCCTGCGCACCAGGCCCGGCCACCTGAACGACGCCCACGCGATGACGTTCCGCACCCCCAAGGTCGACGCCGACGGCGTCTTCGCCGGCGACCTTTCGCGTCTGCGCGTGCGCGTCGACGCATCGGGCGGCTGGTGGGACGCGGGCGACTACCTCAAGTTCGTCCACACCACCGCCTACACCGACGCCCTGCTCCTGGCCGGGGTGCGCGACTTCCCCGACCAGATGGGCGCCGGCGCGGCGACCTCCGATTTCACTGCAGAGGCCCGCTTCGGGGCCGAGTGGCTGCTGAGGATGTGGGACGACGCGACGCAGACCTTCTACTACCAGGTGGGGATCGGCTCCGGCAACGGCCACACCGCCGGCGACCACGACGTCTGGCGGCTGCCGCAGGCCGACGACACCTACGGCGGGCACGACGGCTACTACCGCTACATCCGTCACCGGCCGGTGTTTGCCCTGGGCTCGGCGGGGTCGCCCATCAGCCCCAACCTCGCCGGCCGCGACGCGGCTGCCCTCGCCCTCGCCAGCCAGGTCTATCGGGCGAGCGACCCGGCCTTCGCCGACCGTTGCCTGACCGCCGCCGTCCACATCTTCGACCTGGCCGACACCGAGCCGGCGAAGCTGGTCACCGCCATCCCGTTCGACTACTACCCCGAGACCGAGTGGCGCGACGACATGGAGCTGGGCGCGACGGAGCTCGCCCGGGCGCTCGGGGCCGGCACGCCGCCGGCCGGGCTGCCGCACGACGCCGCCTACTACCTGCAGCAGGCGGCGCACTGGGCCCAGGCGTACATCTCCGGGCCCAACGACGCCGCCGACACGCTCAACCTCTACGACGTCTCGGGCCTGGCCCACTACGAGCTGTGGCAGGCGATCGCGCAGGCCGGCGACCCCGCCGGCCTGGAGGTGACCAGAGCAGATCTGCTGGCCGACCTCGGAAAGCAGCTCTCCCGGGCGCTGGCGCAGGGCGCGAAGGACCCGTTCGGGTTCGGCTTCACCTGGGGGCAGTGGGACACGACGACCCACGGCGCCGGCCTGGCGGTCATGGCCGCCGAGTACGACGAGCTCGCGGGGAGCGCCGCCTACGCGGTCCAGGGCGGCCGCTGGCTGGACAACATACTCGGCGCCAACGCCTGGGGCACGTCTCTGATCGTCGGCGACGGCACGACGTTCCCCACGCAGCTCCAGCACCAGGTGGCCAACATGGTGGGCACCCTCACCGGCAAGCCGCCCGTGCTGCTCGGGGCGGCAGTCGAGGGACCGAACAGCAACGCCGCGCGTGGCAGCCTGCCGCACATGCGCCATCTGAAGGGCTGGGTCGACCGCTTCCGGCGCTTCAACGGGCACGGCGCCGAGTGGCGCGACTTCGTCGAGGCCTACAGCAACACCGAGCCGGCGATCGACCTCACGGCGACCACGCCGCTGGCGTTCGCCTGGCTGGCGGGCGACTGACGGGGGCGGGCGGGGCGGGCGGCGCAGCCGCCCGCCCCGCCCGCCCCGCGCCCGGCTAGACGAACAGGCAGGCATCCATCCCGCAAGTTCCGGGTAGAGAGTGCCGACTTCTGAATCCCAGAAAGGTCATGCGACGCGCGCGACGCGCGCGGGGAGGCGGAGATGACGCCAGTCGACGGCAAGAGAGGCCCCGAAGCGGTCCTCGAGGCGCTGGCCGCCCACGAGGATGCGCTGGGCGACCTGTACGCGACCTACGCGGTCAAGTTCCCCGACGCCGCCTTCTTCTGGGAGGACCTCTCGGCCCAGGAGTACGGCCACGGTTCGCTGCTGCGCGACCTCTCACGCAGCCGCGAGGACCGCGACGTCTTCGTCGAGAACGGCCGCTTCCAGGTCGAGACGCTGCGCCTGGCGCGGGAGTTCGTGCTCGACGTGACCGCCGTGGCGGTGCACACCGACTTCTCGCTCGAGCGCGCCCTCGGCATCGCCTTCGACCTCGAGCAGGCGATGATCGAGCAGCAGGCCTACGAGGTCGTCTCGACCGACTCCGAGAACGTGCGCAAGGTGCTCGAGCACCTGCGCACGTCGTCGATGCGCCACCGCGACAGCATCAGCGAGTACCTCGACCGCCTGCAGCGGCTCTAGACGCCTCGGGGGGCGCGCCCCCCCGCCGCGCGGTACCGCCGCGGCCGCTCCGCGAGCTACATCGCCAGCAGGAACACCGCCGTCGAGGCCGCCATCACGCTGAGCTGGACCACGATCCCCGGCAGCGGACCACAACGGCCGTGCGGGAAGCTGTCCCAGTGGCTGGGGAACCATTTGCGCCCACGGCGCCCCATGATCGCGTAGGCCAGCACGTCGACGTCGGGCAGGGCCGCGATCGGTCCCATGACCAGCACCGCCCACGGCGTGCCGAACGCCGTCCGGCAGACGATCAGGGTGGCCAGGGCCGACAGGAAGTCGATCCAGCCCCAGAGCACCATGCGCCGCGAGCGCGTGTAGTCCCAGTGCGGCACGAGGTCGAGCAGCACATGCGACGCCAGGCAGACCAGCGCGACGACCACGAACGGCAGGTGCAGCGCCTGCCCGATGGCGAGCCCGACGTAGAGGTGGACGACGACCCACATGGCGGGGTCAGTCTACCCTCACGCGTTCGCCGCGGCGCGGGTTGCCAGGTGGTCGGCCCTGCGTCTAGGGTGGTGATGGAATCGTACGCGCCTGCCACACGGCGCGAGGAGGTGACGGATGCCCATCTGCGAGCAGTGCGGGACCGGCCTCCCGGTCGGCTACGAGTACTGCTACCAGTGCGGGTATCCGGTGCGCGGGCTGCCGGGCGGGGCGCCGGGGCAGGCCGCCGGCGACGAGGCCGCGCCGCCCGAGGGCGGCGCGGCCGACGCCGGCGGCCACCAGGCGCCCCCGCCCGGGGCCCCCGCGCCGGGCTGGTACGCGCCGCCGGGTTGGGCGCCCGGCTGGGGGCCGCCGCCCCAAGGCGCGCCGCCGCAGTGGCAGGGACAGGCGCCCGGTTGGGCGCCGCCCCAGGGCTGGGCTGGCGCCCAGCCCTCCGCGGCGCCCGTCGCGCTGGTCGCCCAGGGCTGGCCGCGGCGCCTTCTGGCGTTCGTCATCGACTACTTCATCGTCGCCATCCCAGTCGGCATCGTCGGCATCGTCGCCATGGCCGCCGCGGGCGGCATCGACCTGACTCGCCAGACGTCGCTGTCCGAGATGCTCTCTGGTCGCTCGGGCCTGATCACGACGGGGCAGCAGCTCGCCATCGAGTCGGCGATGCTGATCTCCCTGCTGGTCTACGGCTTCGTGCTCGAGACGACCTGGGGGACGACCGTCGGCAAGCGGGCGCTCGGGATGCGCGTCGTCAATGCCGGCGACTTCGGCCGCTGCGGCTGGAATGCCGTGCTGGTCCGCAACATCTTCAAGGTCGCCGCGCTGGCCGTGGCGCCGTTCGGCCCGCTCGTGCCGCTCGTGGTGATGTCGGTCGACCCGGCCTGGCACCGCCGGGTCGGCGACCGGTTGGGCCATACGCTCGTCGTCCGCGAGGTCGGCCTCACCGCCGCCGCGGCGCCGGGCTGGCCGCACCCGCCGCAGGGGTAGCGCTTCCCGTCCCGCTGGCTTCCTGCCCGCGATCAGCGGGGCGCCATGAAAGATGGCGGAGGGGGTGGGATTCGAACCCACGAGGGGCCTTGCGACCCCTGGCGGTTTTCAAGACCGCTGCCTTCAACCGCTCGGCCACCCCTCCGGCGGGTGCCGCGACGCGCCTGCGCACGACCCTATCTTACCGGGGTCCGGCGAGGTCGCGCGGCCGCCCGGTCAGCGGACCGGCACAGCCGGCGGCGCCGTCGGCGCCGTCGGCGAGGGTGACACGTAGGTGCCGGCGTACATCGCGGCGACCACGTCGGCGAGCAGCGGCTGCCACTTCTCGCGGCCCGCGGCGACGAGGTGGAAGCAGTCGTAGAAGTCCGAGTCGGCGAGGCCGGCGGTCGGATTGAGGTTGCAGTAGGCGGCGCCGTAGCGGGCGACGATGCGGTCGAAGACGACCCGGCACCTGCCAAGGTAGGGCTCGAGGCCGTTGCCGGTGACCGCGGAGTCGAGCGGGGTCTCCATGAGGAGGACCCTGTAGCCCTTCGCCTCAGCCAGCCTGACAACGCGCGAGAGCGTCGAGGCGCCGAAGTCGAAGTTGGTCTCGAAGTCGCCCCACGGCCTGAAGTGCTTCTGCATGTAGATGCCCATCAGGGTGTGCTTGAGCCGCAGCGACAGCGGCTGCTTCGGAGTGCCGTGGAGCAGGAAGCGGAGCTTGGGGCCGCGGAAGGCCGGCACCCCGCGCGAGGCTCTGTAGCTCCTGAGGAACGCCCGGATGCCGGGCCCGAGGTCGTTGCCGGGGTCGACCCACGTGTGGTGGATCACCAGCGAGCGCAGGGTGGGCGACTTCATGATGAGCGGGTGACCGTGGAGCTCGTCCCGGGCCGCGTCGGGGCCGCCGAAGAACGACCGCTCGCTGACGCCCAAGACAAGGAGCACGCCCTTCGCCCGCGGCAGGTTGTCGACGATGGCCAGCTGTTCGGCCGGGCGCTGCTCGGAGCAGCCCAGCACGTTCACGCTCGGCGTGACGCTGCCGCGGGCCGCGATGTCCGCCGCGAACGAAGCGGGGCTCGTCACCGTGTCGAGCGTGCTCGAACCGCCGGCCACGTACACGACAGGCCCGCGGGGAGGGTGCCTCTTGAGCCAGGCGATGCGGTAGGTGATGTAGTCCGTCTGGCAGGCGGCGCTGGAGATGTACCGGCCCTGCGGCACGTGGTTCACGATGGCGCCCGTGCAGATCACGTGCTGGAGGGCCGAGATGCTGCCGAACGGCACCGCCGCGGCGAGGAACACGACCGCCGGGCCGCGGCGGCGCAACAGCGAGAGGCCGCCGGACATCCGGCGGCGTAGGTGCAGGCCCGCGCGCCTCATCACGATCTGATTATCGACCTCGCCGCCAACCCGCTGAAGCACAGGCGTCAACGGCGGCCGGACTTCTGCGCACCCTCACCCGAACACGTCCTTGCCCACCAGCGGCCGCAGAGCGTCGGGCACGGCGATCGTGCCGTCCGCGCGCTGATAGTTCTCCATGATCGCGATCAGCGCGCGGCCCATGGCGATCGCCGTGCCGTTCAGCGTGTGCACGAACCGCGGTCCCTTGTCGGTCCGGTAGCGACAGTTCAGGCGCCGCGCCTGGTAGTCGGTGCAGTTGGAGCACGAGGTGATCTCCCGGTACCTCTGCTGGCCCGGCAGCCAGGCCTCGAGGTCGTACTTCTTGGCCGCGGGGGCGCCGAGATCGCCGGCGGCGATGTTCACCACCCGGTAGGGGATGCCCAGGCCGCCGAAGATGCGCTCCTCGATCTCGCGGATCAGCTCGTGCTCGGCCGGCCCCTGCTCGGGCAGGCAGAACGAGAACATCTCGAGCTTGTCGAACTGGTGCACGCGCAGGATGCCGCGGGTGTCCTTGCCGGCGGCGCCGGCCTCGCGCCGGAAGCAGGTCGAGTAACCGGTGTAGCGCAGGGGCAGCGACCCGGCGTCGAGGAACTCGTCCATGTGCATGGCCGCCAGCGGGACCTCGGAGGTGCCGACCAGGCAGTCGCCGTCGGTCGTCTGGTAGATCTGGGCGCGGTCGGTGGGGAAGAAACCCGTCCCGTACATCGCCTCCTCGCGCACGAGCACGGGGGGGATGACGGGCACGAACCCCTGCTCGCCGACGACGTCGAGGCCGTAGCGCAGGAGCGCGAACTGCAGCCGTACGAGGTCGCCCTTGAGGTAGGCGAAGCGCGAGCCCGACGCCTTGGCGGCGCGCTCCATGTCGATGAGGCCGAGCGCGAGGCCCAGGTCGAGGTGGTCCCTGGGTTCGAAGTCGAACGCGGGCCGCTCGCCGACCTCGCGCAGCACGACCGAGTCGTCTTCGCCGCCCTCGGGCACGTCGGCGAGCGGCAGGTTGGGGATCTGCAGGAGCAGGTCGTTCAGGCGCTCCTCGACGGCGGCGAGCTCCTGCTCGGAGAGCTTGAGCTCGCCGCCCAGCTCCTTCATCGCCGCGATCTGCGCGTCGGCCGGCTCGCCGGCGCGCTTCCTGGCGGCGATCTCGTCGCTGACCGTGTTGCGCGTGGCCCGCATCTGCTCGGTGGCGGTCACCAGGCGCCGGCGCTCGGCCTCGACGGCGAGGAACTCGTCGAGCGAGGCAGTGCCCCCGGGGCCGCGCCGCGACAGCGCCGCGCGTACCTCGTCGGGGTTGCCCCGCACCATCTTCACGTCGAGCATGCTCGCTCCTCATCGTCGGCCCGCGGCTCACCGGCCGCGGGTGGTGAGGCGCCTATCGTACCCTCTGGGGCGCGCGGCGCGACAGCGCCGCCACGGACAGGCGTTCGGCGGGCGTCGGCGCGCGCCCGACGCAGGACCGCCGTGCCCGGTCTCGTACAATGGACTACGCAGGCAATCCGTTCGCAGGGGGATCGATGGCTGACAGGCTGCACGCGCGCACACCGGCCCGCACCGGGGCCCTGATCGTCGCGGCGCTGTTCGCGGCGTGGGCGGCGGCCGGCGCGGCCGCGGCCGCGCCGGCCGCCGCCTCCACCGTCACCATCGCCGCCTCTCCCAGCCCGGCGACCGTCCTCTACGGCCAGAGCGTCACGGTGAGCGGCACGGTCGCCGACACGAGCGACGGCGTGATCGAAGGCCTGCAGGTCGACGTGTCGGTCGACGGCGTGGTCGTGGCGTCGCCGCTGACCGACGCGACCGGCGCGTTCACCGCCACGTTCACGCCCATGGCCGGCGGCTCGCTGATCGCGACGCTGGTGTCGGATGCCGGCGCGAGCCCGGCCCTCGTCCTGGCGGTACAGCCTCGCCTCGCCTTCGTCACCCTCTCGACCGTGCCCTTCGGCACGTCGAAGCTGCGCGTCAGGACGAACCCCTCCAGCTACACCGGCGCCGTCACAGCCACGGTGTGGCACCACAGCCGGCGCGTCGCCGCGATCAAGGGCAAGGTCGTCGACGGCCGCCTCGTGCTCCGCGTGCCGACCGCCGGCGTCGGCGACTTCAGCGTCCACCTCGGCTTCGCCGCCGCCGGCGGTCTCGCCCAGCGCAGCATCCGCCACAGGGTCACCGTCGCCGGTCCGCGCGTCGCCGTCGGCACCCACGGCGCGGCCGTCACCGCCTTGCTGAAGCGGCTCGCCTGGCTGCGGTTCCACATCCCCGGGGTCTCGTCGACGCTGGGCCTCTACGCCGCCGATTCGATCGTCGCCTTCCAGAAGGCGTACGGCCTGCCGCGCACCTACGTCTTCGACGCCGACGACTGGAAGAAGATCGACAGGGCGAAGAAGCTCAAGCCGCGCAAGACCACGCCCTCGCCGCACATCGAGATCGACAAGACGCGGCAGATCCTCTCCGTGGTCAAGAACGGCAAGACCTACGGCATCATCCCCGTCTCGACCGGGGCCACGGGCAACACGCCGGTCGGCACCTTTCACATCCTGAGCAAGGCCCCGCAGACCGGCACCTGGCTCGGGCCGGGGATCCTCTACCGGACGATGACCTTCTACCGCAACTTCGCGATCCACGGCTACGACCCGTGCCCGGCGTACCCGGCCAGCCACGGCTGCGTGCGCGAGCCGATGTGGTTCGCCGACTGGACGTACAACCAGTCGTACGTCGGGGAAGAGGTCGACGTCTACCCGTGAGGCCCGCCGGCCTCCACTGAGCCCAGACGCCGCACCGGGTAGCGGATGATCGTCTTCGGCGTCTTGGCCGTCGGCCGTGAAAGGTATTCCTCCTCGTGGTCGCCGGCGATCTCGCAGCCGCTCTCGAGGATGAAGGCGTGGAGCATCTCGATCGTCGGCAGCTCGTCGGCGTAGGCGCCGAGGTGGAGCACGTGCGCGACGAGACCGTACTCCCACGTCTGCAGCTCGACCGGCACGTCGGGCACCGGCTGGGGCAGCTCGTCGACCTCGTCCGGCACCGGGATCCCCCACAACGCGACCCACTCCTCGCGGGACAGCTCGAGGCCGCCGGGGCCGCCCGGCCAGCGCGCCCGCGGGGCGCCGACGCGATACTCGACGCCGCGCTCCTTGAGGGGGCCGAACTTGAGCGTGAAGACGCACTTGAAGAGCGCCGGGAAGGCCCGCCCGGCGGCGCTCTCGGGGTCGCCGACCGTGCGCACGACCGCCATCCGCTGGGGCGGCATCTCCACGAGCTGGGGGCGCTGGCGCACCCCGAACGGCAGGGCCACTGGGCCTACCCGCCGGGCAGGCGCTTCTCGAGCATCACCATGCCCGGCGCCGGCGAGGGGTTCACCGCGAACCCGTGACCGCGGTAGAGGTGCAGCGACGGCTCGTCGCTCGCCGGCGCCAGCGCCGTCAGCGCCGGCGCCCGCCCGCTGAAGGCGAGACCCTCCACCCAGTCCAGCAGCTGGTTGGCCACGCCGCGCGCCTCGTGGGCGGGGTTCACGCACAGGCAGCGCACCGCGACCACGTCGGCCTCGTGCTCGATCGCCACATACCCGGCGATCTCGCCCTCGGCCTCCGCCACCCACACCTCGGCTCGCGCGAGCAGGTCGAGCAGGGCGTGCGGCTGATAGCGCTCGCCGTGACCGGCGCCGAGCGCGAGGGGATGGAGGCTCTCCTCCGCGAGATAGAAGAGCATGCTGCGGTCGCCGTCGCACACGGTCCTGATCTCGCACTTCAGGCGGTCCATGCTCACCTCCCCGACGTCATGGCCCGGGATGGGCGATCAGGTCCTCTTCCTCGTGGATTGTATACCTCAGGGTGACGAGGATGACGATGCTGACGGCCAGGCCGAGCAGCGCCTCGAGCTGGTCCAGGTAGAACGAGAAGACCTGACCGAGGAAGATCGACACCAGAGCCGCGCGCTCGAACCAGCGGTAGGCGGCCAGGCGGGAGTCGCGCAGGGCGACGATGCCGGCCACGACGAGTACCCCGACCGCCAGCGAGGACACCAGCGAACCGACCTCGGCGAACGCCAGGGTGTTCTCGGCCAGCGTGCCGGAGCCGAGGCGATGCGTGGCCGCCAGCTGCTCGACCCGGGCGATGGCGACCCCGAACTCGACCAGCGACGCGGTCACGAAGCCGACGACCACGACCGTCGTGAACCACGTGTACGAGACGAGGCGCCGGTAGCCGGCGTCGACCCAGTGGCGGACGCGCACCACGACGTGGGGCGTCGCCGGCTGGACGGCCTCGATCCGTGTGAGGGCGTCGGCGAGGGCGGCGACCAGGGGATCCCGGCGGTCACAGCGAGCCAGCAGGGCGAGGGCGCGGCGCTGCTCGTCCACGTCGAGGTCGCGGATCACCGCTTCCTTCGTGAACTCGACGGCGTTGGCCAGGCACGTCTGCGGCGACGGAGGGCGCTGGCGGGCGATCGCCCTGAAGGCCAGCGCCAGCACGACGAAGATCGCGTAGATGATCGCGATGGTCGGGCGGAAGAAGTAGTCGCTGTCCTTGCTGATCACCTTGCCGAGCTCGTCGATGAACACGCCGAAGCCGGCGCCGCCGAGCACGGCGGCGATCTCGGCCGACAGGCGGCTCAGCGAGACCAGCAGCATCACGATCGCCGCCATCATGCCGAGGCCACCCCAAAGCATGTGGGCGATGTGCAGCTGGCCGCCCCCCAGTGTGGGGTACTCGGTGACGGCGAGGATGAAGCGGATCGTGAGGAACGACGTCACGGCGGCGATCAGGAACGCCTCGAGCAGGCCCGCGGCGTCGAGCCGCATGACCAGCATGTGACGGCGGAGGGGGTTCAGGCGAGCCATCGTCGCCGGGCGCGTCAGGCCGGGTACGAGCCGAGCACCTTGACCCAGGGGAGCTTGCAGCCCAGGCACTTGAGGGCCTGGGCGATCGCCGGATCGCCGACCCGACCCTCCATGTCGATGAAGAAGATGTAGTCGCCCAGGCCCTGCTTGGAGGGCCGCGACTCGACCTTGGTGAGATTGACGAAGCGGTAGGCGAACTCCGACAGGATCATCAGGAGGCTGCCCGGCTGGTCCTGGGCGATGCCGCACACGAGGCTCGTCTTGTAGCGCGCCTCGAGCTCCTGGGGCGCCTCCTCGCGCGCGACGTACACGAACCGGGTGCGGTTGTCCTGTGCGTCGTCGATGTCGGCGGCGATCACCTGGCATTCGTACATCTCGGCCGCGAGGCGGGTGCCGATGGCCACCCACGGCCGGTCGACGCGGCTGACGCGGCGCACGGCCTCGGCGGTGGAATCGGTGGCCTCGTGCTCGACCCCGTCCAGGTGCTCACGGATGAACTCGCGGCACTGCCCGTAAGCGTGGGGGATGCTGACGATCTTGGTGACGCGGTTGAGCTCGATCGCCCGCCGGGCGACGAGCTGCTGGTGCACCTGGTGGGTGACCTCGCGCACGATGCGCAGGTCGTCGAAGCCGAAGGCGAGGCTGTCGAGAGTGACCACGACCGAGCCTTCGATCGAGTTCTCGATCGGCACGATGCCCAGGGGCGCCTCACCGCTCTGGACGGCCTTGAGCACCTCGCGGATCGATGGGAAGGGGAACGGGTGGAAGTCCCCATCGGGCATCGTGGCGAGCAGGGCCTCCTCGCTGAAGGTCCCCTCGGGGCCGAGGAAGGCGACCGGGCGGCTGTCGGACGTGACGTTCACGCCCCTCAGCCTACCAGATGGCGGTCAGTCTGGCGGGGACGGATCGGGCGGGGGCTGGTCGGGCGGTTCCACCGGCCGCAGGCGACGGACGTCGGCGCCGGGGGCCGATGGACCCGCCCCCGCCCCCGGCCCCGCAGCTCCGCGATTCTCGCCGGCGGTCATCGTCTCGAGGGCCGCCTCGACGACCCGGATCTCCTCGGGCGACAGCGCGCGGTCGGGCACGCCGTCGCGCAGCTGCTTCACGTACATGCGCGCGTAGTCACGCGAGTGGATGCTGCTGAGGACGAAGCCCGAGCGGTGGCGATCGAGCACGGCGACCGAGGCGCTCTGCTCGCCCCCGATGTCGCGGAAGGCGTCGTAGCGCACGACGGCCAGGTAGGTGAACGCGTGGTCGAGCTCGGCCTTGTGGACGGCCACCGTCCGGTCCAGGGTCTCGACCGCCTCGCGAAGGTTGCGGACCTGGTCCTCGAGCTCGCTCGTGTGGGCCACGATGTCGCGCTCGCCGCGGGCGCCGAGCACGACCTGCTGCGCGCGGCGCAGGCGCCGCACGCGCACGAGCAGCACGCAGACCAGGACCAGCAGCACGACGTCGGCCACGACCGCGCCGGCGGCCAGGTAGGGGGCGATGTCGCGCAGGGTCTGCAACGCCGGATCGACGCTAGAGGACCGGGATGATCGTGTAGGTCGCCGAGTTGTTGCTCGTCAGGGTCTCGCCGGAGACCGGTCCGACCGTCACCTTGACGGTCTGCGGCTTGCTGATCGCGTCGCTGGGGATGTTGATGCCCTGAAGCTGGACGGAGGTCTTGGCGTTGGAGGCCAGCGAAGGGACCGTCGCCGTCAGCGTCGTCGGCGATCCGCTCGGCGGCGTGTACACGAGCTTCACCGGGATGTTGCTCTCGGCCACGTCACCCTGGTTCTGCAGGGTCACGGTGAAGGTCATGCCGGCCGTCGCCTTGACCTGCGTCTCCTTCGTGGTCGAAAGGGTCTTGTCGCCGACGACGGTCGAGATCAGCCCGACCCCGTGGATGCCCTGGAGCTTGGCCGACCCCTGGACCTTCTGCAGCGCGGAGAGGATCTGCGTCTCGTTCAAGAAGGGGTGCGTCACGAAGAAGTTCGAGACCGGCACGGCGACGCCGTTCACACCGTCCTTGCTCATCGCGTCCTGGGCCTGCTTCTGGTAGAGCTCGGTGTAGTAGACGTCGGGGCCGCTGAAGTAGCCGGCCAGGGCGGCCAGCTTGGCCGCCGTGGCGGCCGGCTTCTTGCCGCTCATCGCGGCCAGCAGGCCCTCCTGCACGAGCTGCGCCCCGCGCCAGCGCACGTACATGCCCTGGGCGACGATGGGGTTCAGGGACTTGAGCTTCTTGGGCACCTTGAGCCGCAGCACGCGGTCGTAGATCTCCTTCTGCTTGTCGCTCAGCGACTGGAGCTTGGCCTTGAGCTGCTGCCGCGAGTACTTGGTCGGGTCGGACATGAGGCCCTGGAGGCCGGTCCCCACCGTCTTGGAATCGCTGATCGCCTGCTGGACACCGGTGAAGTAGCTGCGATACGCGGACTCCTTGGCCGACTGCTGGCAGGCGCGGAACAGGAGCGCCGCCGCGAAGACGACGACGAAGAGGACGACGAAGAAGATGACGAGGCGCTGGATGCGGAGGTGGGAGCGGTTGCGTCTGCGACGGGGTGGGGCTGCCGGTGTCTGGGTGGCATCCGGCTCGTCGTCGAAAAACGACACCCCTGACCTCCCTGGCGTCTGTGGTGGGCGAGGCGGGATTTGAACCCGCAAGCTCTTGCGAGCACTAGGTCCTGAACCTAGCGTGTCTGCCAGTTTCACCACTCGCCCGAGCGGCCGTTCCGCAGGGTGTGACTATACCACAGCGAATAGTCTGCCAAAGCCGACCGACCGGACGGAGAACATGGCCCCCGCATCCAACAGCCGAGCCCCGCTGTACAGCGCCTGGCGCGACCGCTACGAGGTCGTCGGCACGATCGGTTCGGGGGGCTTCGCGACCGTCTACGAGGCGGTCGACCGCCAGCTCGGCGGCGAGGTCGCGCTCAAGGTCGTCGAGGACCGGCCGGCCCTGTCGGCGCGGGTCGTGCGCGAGGTCGAGGCGGCTCGCTCGCTCGACCACCCAGCGATCGTCAAGCTGCTCGACTTCTTCGGCGACGGGCGGCGCAGCTTCCTGGTGTGGGAGCTCGTGCGCGGCGACCCGCTCGACGCGCTCGCCGACGAGCTCGGCGAGCGCGACATGGTCGCCGCCGCCGCCGAGTTGTGCGACGCCCTCGCCTACGCCCACAGCCGCGGCATCGTGCACCGCGACATCAAGCCCGAGAACGTGATGATCGACGAGGACGGCGCCGTGAAGGTCATGGACTTCGGCATCGCCCGCATGATCGACGCCGAGACGCTCACCGCCGAGGGCGAGATGCTGGGCACGGTCGCCTACATGTCGCCCGAGCAGGCGGCGGGGCGCCGCATCGGACCGCCGACCGACGTGTACTCGGCCGGCGTCGTGCTCTACGAGCTGCTGGCCGGCGAGAACCCGCTGCGCGGCGCCACCGCCGCCGAGACGATCGGCAACGTGCTGGCCGGGCGCATCCCGCTGCTGGAGGAGCTGCGTCCCGACCTGCCGCGCGAGCTGACCGACCTGGTCGACGTGGCCGTCTCGCCCGATCCTCTCGAGCGCCCGACGGCGGTCGAGATGGGGGAGGCGCTGCGCGCGGTCGAGGACCGCCTGGGCGGCGCCCGCTTCCGCGCCCAGCGCCTCTTGGCGCCCTTCCGCCGTCTCGAGGTGGTCGGCGCCCGGGCGCTCGGCGCGGCGATCGCCTTCGCCTGCCTGGTCGCCCTGTGTCTGACGCTGCCCGGCTACCCGTCGAGCTGGATCCTGCCGATCGCCGCCGTGGCCGCGGTCGCGTGGCTCGCCGCGCCGCCGCTCGGCCTGGCATGGACGCTCGGGGCGATGCTGTTCCCCCTGTTCAACGTGTCGTCGGGCGTCGGGTTCGCGGCGCTGCTCGGGTTCGTGCCGCTGATGATGGTCGGGCGCCGCTGGCCGCTCGAGGTGGCGTGGGCCGGTCTCGCGGTGCTGCTGGTGCCCGTCTACGCGGTGCTCCTGGCGCCGGTCGGCGCGGCCGCGTTCGGGCGCCGCCGCGGGCCGCTCACGGCGGCCTGGGCGGCGGCGGTCGTGTTCGTCTGTCTCACCGTGTCGGGCGCGCGGGGAGCGCCCTTCACGGGCTTCTCCCCGCGCGCCCACCTCGGCGCCCAGCTCGGCGCCGCGGTCAGCCCGCTGACGGTGATCACGCGCGTGGGCGCGGTCGTGCTCTCGGCGCCCTGCCTGCTGCAGATGGCGGCGTGGGCCGGACTCGCGTTCGCCTTCGCGGTGTTGCTGCGGCTCGACCGGCTGGAGCTGCGGCTGTGGGTCTGGGCGGTCGCGTTCGCCTGCCTGTTCGCCGGCTATCGGCTCGTGCCGCGGCTCGCCTGGGAACGCACCGCGCCGCCGCACGCCCTGGTGCTCGCCGTGACCGTCGCCGCGGTCCTGTCGCTGGCGGTCGTGGCCCTCGCGCCACCCCTCCAGCCGAGGCTGGAGGGACCGCCGGCCGGGCTCGCCGAGCCCGACGACGACGTGTGGTAGTGTTGGTGAGTCCCCGGCCGGCGGAGATCGCGGCGGCGGCCGTCTGAGCGACACGGAAGCGGCGGTGAATCCCCTCAAGTCCATCGAAAAGCGTATGGAGAAGACGGTCGAGAGCCTCTTCGGCCGCGCCTTCAAGGCCAGCGTCCAGCCGGTCGAGCTGGCCCACAAGCTGGCCAAGGAGATGGGCGACCACAAGACCGTCAGCGTCTCCCGCGTCTACGTCCCCAACGTCTACGAGGTCTTCCTCTCGCCGCCCGACTACGAGCAGCTGCACTCGTTCGAAGCCACGCTGGCCGACGAACTGTCGAGCTACCTGGTCGCCTACGCGAAGCGAGAGGGCTGGACCCTGGTCGCCAAGCCGACCGTTGCGCTGCACGCCGACGCCGACCTGTCGCTGGGCGAGTTCGGCATCGCCGCGCACACGACGGCGCCCGACGCGACCGGCGCGGGCGCGGGTGCGGCGGCCCTCGCGCCGCTGGTGCCGCCACCAGACAAGCGGCTCTCACAGACCCTGGTGTTCGGTCCGCCCGACGTGGCCGCCGTGCCGCCCGCGCCCCCCGTGGCCGTCCCCGGCCCCGGCCCGGCGGTCCCGCCGCCCTTCGCCCCCGCCGCGCCCGGACGCCTCTGCGCCGTGCTGCGCGGCCCCGGCATCGAGTCGGTGGTGGACGGCGACGTTGCCGTCATCGGGCGCAGCAAGCAGTGCGACGTCGTCGTCGCCGACCCCAACGTCTCCCGCCGTCACGCCGAGATCCGGCGGCAGGACGACGGCTTCGTGGTCGTCGACCTGCAGTCGACCAACGGCATCCGCGTGAACGGGCGGGAGGTGAAGCGCGCCGCCCTCGCCGACGGCGACCGGTTGCAAGTGGGGACCACGCGTCTCCGCTTCGAGACCCGGCCATGCTAGACGTCGTCCTGTTCGCCCTGAAGATCGGGTTCCTGGTCCTGCTGGTCCTGTTCGTCGTGCTCGTGATCCGGCGGACGGTGACCGACGTGCGCGCGGGGGCCAAGCCCTCTGAGCAAGCGCCCGACGTGGCGATCCCCGAGGCGGCCGTCGTGCCGGCGGCCACGCCGGCCGAGCGCCGCCAGCGCCGCCAGCGCCGCCACGCCGAGCGCACGATGCCCGGCGAGTCGCTCGACCTGATGGCCCACATCGACCCGCGCCTGGTCGTGGTCTCCAGCCCGGTGCTCGAGGAGGGCGAGGTCGTCAAGCTCGACGGCTGGGTGATGTTCGGGCGGGCGCCGGCCTCGGACGTGGTCCTCGACGACCCCTTCGTGTCGCAGACCCACGCGCGGGTGACGCCCCGCGGGCAGCTCCACTTCGTCGAGGACCTGGGCAGCACGAACGGCACCTTCCTGAACGGGCGCGAGGTGCTCGAGGCGCAGCTCCTGATCGACAGCGAGCTGCGCATCGGCGAGACGGTCTTCCGGTACGAGGAGTGACGCGCGCGTGACGCTCGTCGCCCGCCATGCGGTGCTGACCGACGTCGGGCTGCTGCGGTCCGGCAACGAGGACGCCTACGCGGCGGAGCCGCCGCTGTTCGCCGTGGCCGACGGCATGGGCGGCGCCAAGGCCGGCGAGGTCGCTTCGGCCCTGGCGCTCGAGACGCTGGCCGCCCGCCTCGCCGCCGGCGACGGCCTGGTCGCCGCCGCCGCGGCGGCCAACGCGGCGGTGTTCGAACGCGCGTCCGCCGATCCCGGCCAGAGCGGCATGGGCACGACCCTGACCGCCCTGCGCCTGACCGACACCTCGGCCGAGGCCGTCCAGGTCGGCGACAGCCGGCTCTACCGCCTGCGCGACGGCGCCCTCCAGCAGCTCACCGAGGACCACTCGGTGGTCGGGGAGTGGCTGCGGGCCGGAGCGATCAGCGCCGACGAGGCGCACGCCAGCAAGTATCGCAACGTGCTGACCCGGGCACTGGGCACCGAGCCGGCGGTCGAGATCGACGACCTGACGCTGGAGGTGCGCGCCGGCGACTTGCTGCTGCTGTGCAGCGATGGGCTCTCGTCGATGCTGACCGACGACGAGATCGCGGCCGTGCTGGTCGCCCAGACGCCCGACGTAGAGGCCTGCGCGCGCCGGCTCGTCCACGAGGCCAAGAACCACGGCGGGCACGACAACATCACCGTGATCATCGTGGCCATCGACGAGGTCGAGCCGGGAGCCGGGGAGCCGGAGGACGAGGGGGCGGGCGCGGCCGCCGCCGGGCCGGCCGAGGAGGCGGGCGCGATCACCGAGGACATCCCCCTGCCGGCCGGCGGCGCGGCGGCCGCGCCCGAAGAGGACAAGGGCAAGGCCGGGGACGCGGCCGAAGCGGCCGGACCTACCGGCGACACCGGGCCAGGCACCGGCGACGGTGTCGAGGCCGGCGCGACGCTGGACGAGCACGACGCCAAGGACGACGGGGCGACGGCGACCGGCCGGCGCCGGCGCACGATCACGATCGTCGCCTTGGTCGCCGTCGCCCTCGTGCTCGTCGGCCTGGTCGCCGGCATCCTCGTGGTCGACAACATGTACTTCGTCGGTGTCGACCAGGGCATGGTCAGCGTCTACCGCGGCGCGCCTTACGAGGTCGGCGGCGTCAAGCTCTACCGGGTGTACCTGCGCAGCACCGTGCCCATCGGGAACGTGCGAGCCGACCTGCAACAGCGCGTGCTCGAGCGCCACGTCACGAGCAAGGACGACGCGCTCCGGCTGGTGCGTGAAGTCCAGGGGATATCGCCGTGAGCCGCCGCAACCGCGAGCTGCTGCTCCTGCTGCTGGTCGGCGTCATGTCGACCTCGATCTACGTCTCGGTCTACGCCGCCCGCTTCCACGAGATCGGCCGCCTGTCGCTCGTCTACGGCGGTGTGTATCTGGCGGTGTTCGCCGTCCTGCATATCGTGGTCCGCTGGCGCCTGCCCGAGGCCGACCCCTACCTGCTGCCGATCACGGCGCTGCTCACGGCCGTCGGCCTGACCGAGATCTACCGCATCGAGCCCCACCTCGCCCGTCTGCAGGGTCAGTGGCTGCTGGTGGGGGCGGCGCTGTTCGCGGCGACGATCTTCGTCGTCCGCGACCCGCGCCGCCTCGACGACTACCGCTACGTCATCGGCGGCGTCGGGCTGCTCCTGTTGCTGGTGACCATCGTGCTCGGCACCAACGTCAACGGCGCCCGCCTCTGGATCCGCGTCGCCGGCTTCTCGATCCAGCCGTCCGAGCTCGCCAAGCTGGCGATCGTCATCTTCCTGGCCGGCTACCTGAACGACGTCAAGGAGATGCTGTCGGTGCCGACCGCCCGCATCGCCGGCCTGCGGATCCCGGCGCTCAAGTACTTCGGGCCGCTCGTCGTGATGTGGGTCCTGTCGCTCGCGCTGCTGATCTTCATGAAGGACTTCGGCATGTCGCTGCTGTTCCTGGCGACCTTCGTCGCCATGCTCTACATGGCCACGGCGCGGGTCGTCTACGTGATCACCGGGGCGGCGCTATTCGCCCTCGGCGCCGGCGCCGCCTACCAGTACGTCGCGCACGTGCACGAGCGCTTCGCGATCTGGATCGACCCCTGGTCCACGGCGACGACGAGCGGCTACCAGCTGCTGCAGTCGCTGTTCGCGATCGCCGACGGCGGCGTGCTCGGGCCGGGCGTCGGGCGCGGCTACCTGCTGTTCGCCGACCGCACGCCGGTGGTCCCCGACCTGCCGACCGACTTCATCTTCGCCGCCGTCGCCAACGAGCTCGGGCTGGCCGGCGCCGTCGGCCTGATCGTGCTCTACCTGCTCTTCTGCTGGCGCGGCTTCCACATCGCCGTCTGGGCGACCGATGGCTTCTCGAAGCTCCTGGCCGGCGGTCTGGCGACCGTTTTCGGCCTGCAGACCGTCATCATCCTGGGCGGCGTGACGCGACTGATCCCCCTGACCGGGGTGACGCTGCCGTTCGTGAGCTACGGCGGCAGCTCCATCACCGCGAACCTCGTCCTCGTCGCCCTGCTGCTGCTGGTCTCTCACCGGACGAACGCCCGGCGGGGCGCCGGCGGCGACACGCAGCACCTCGTCGCCGGGGAGATGGAAGTGGGGACAGCGTGAACCGGGCCATCGGACGGATCTTCATCGTCGGCATGGTGCTGTTCGCGGCGCTGATGGTCAACGTCGTCTACCTGCAGGTGTTCGCCGCTCGCGGCTTGCAGCGGAACCCCGACAACCACCGTTCGATCGCCGCCGGGCTGCGCGTCAAGCGCGGGCCGATCGTCGCCTGGGACGGCACGGTGATCGCCGCCTCGCAGAAGAAGTCCGGGTTCTACTACCGGACGTACCCGAGCGGCGCCTTCGCGCCCCAGACGATCGGCTACGACAGCGTGCGCTACGGCCTCAGCGGCCTCGAGTCGTCGTACGACGCGTGGCTCACGGGGACCTCGACCGTGAACGGCTGGCAGGGGTTGGTGGACCGCGCCCTCGGCCGGCGCCCGCACGGGGACACCGTGCGCACGACGCTGGTGCCGGCGGTGCAGGACGTGGCCCAGCAGGCGCTCGTCGGGCAGCATGGCGCCATCGTCGCGCTCGATCCGACGACCGGCGCCGTGATCGCCATGGCGTCGTCCCCGACCTACTCGCCGGCCTCGCTGGAGACCCAGTGGCGGACGCTGGCCAGGGACCCGTCGGCGCCCCTGTTCGACCGCGCCACGCAGAGCCTTCAGCCCCCGGGCTCGTCGTTCAAGGTGGTCACCGCCACCGCCGGCCTCGGGCTCGGCAAGGTCACGCCGCTGACGCCGTTCATCGACACCGGCGTTTACTACGTGGGCGGCGGCAAGATCGTGAACTACCACCACGAGGTCTTCGGCCCCAACACGCTGACCCGGGCGCTGACCCTGTCGATCAACACCACGTTCGGCAAGGTGGGCAACCTGATCGGGCAGGGCGGCCTCGTGGACCAGATGACCGCCTACGGCTTCTACGCGCGCCCGCCGCTCGACCTGCCGCCCGGGCAGGTGGCGGCCTCCGGCCGCTACGCGGGCGGCAGGCTGCTCTCACCGGGCGCGCCGATGGACGCGCTGCACGTGGCCGCGGCGGCGATCGGCCAGGAGAACGTCCTGGCGACGCCGCTGCAGATGGCCCTCGTGGCCGCCGGCGTCGCCGACGGCGGTACGGTCATGCGGCCGTATCTGGTGCAGGACGTGAAGACGCCGGCCGGCAAGGTCGTGGTGCAGGCGGCGCCGCAGCAGTGGCAGGACGCGATGAGCCCCCAGACGGCGGCCACGCTCAACACGATGATGCAGCAGGTGGTCAACGCCGGCACCGGGACCGCCGCCGCCCTGTCGGGCATCCAGGTCGCCGGCAAGACGGGCACGGCCGAGAAGCCGCCGGCCAACATCGGCTGGTTCATCGCCTTCGCGCCCGCCGTCGCGCCCAAGGTCGCGGTGGCGGTCATGATCGAGAACACGCCGCTCACGGGGGGCGACGTCGCGGCGCCGCTGGCGGCGCAGGTGATCAGCGCCGCCCTGACCCAGCAGAGCCTGCCGTGAACGGGCCGATGCGTATGGTACGTTTATGGACGTGAGGTGTCATGACTGACGGATTCGACCGCGGCGAACTGATCGACGGGCGCTACCGGGTGCTCAACCGCCTGGGTATCGGCGGCATGGCCGACGTTTACCTGTGCGAGGACCTCACCCTCGGTCGGCGCGTCGCGCTCAAGGTCCTGCTCTCGCGCTACGCTGGCGACGGGCAGTTCGTCGAGCGGTTCCGCCGCGAAGCTCAGGCGGCGGCCCAGATCAACCACCCCAACATCGTCAACGTCTACGACTGGGGCATGGTCGGCGAGACGTACTACATCGCCATGGAGTACGTCGAGGGTGAGACGCTGAAGGAGCGGATCCGCCGGCAGGGCAAGCTGGCCCCCGGCGAGGCCGTACGGATCACCCTCGAGCTGTTGGCCGCGCTCGACGTGGCCCACGCGGCCGGCATCGTCCACCGCGACGTCAAGTCGCAGAACATCCTGATGGACGCCGCCGGCACGGCCAAGGTGACCGACTTCGGCATCGCCCGTGCCGGCGACTCGCAGATGACCGAGGCCGGGTCGATCCTGGGCACCGCCCAGTACCTGGCGCCCGAGCAGGCCAAGGGCGAGCCGGTCGACGCGCGCTCCGACCTGTACTCGGTCGGCGTCGTGCTCTACGAGATGCTGACCGGTCGCGTGCCGTTTCAGGGGGACAGCGCCGTCACCGTGGCGCTCAAGCACGTGAACGACGTGCCGCCCGAGCCGGCCGAACTGGTGCCGGGGCTGCCCTACTCGCTGAACCAGATCGTCCTGAAGGCGCTGGCCAAGGACCCCGAGCGCCGCTATGACAGCGCGTCGAGCTTCGCCGCCGACCTGAACAACGCGCGCACGGGCGGGCCGTTGATCGCGGCCGCCTACGACCCCTCCGAAGAGGCCACGCAGGTGCAGAAGGCGGCGCCGCTCGCCGCCGAGGGGCAGACGCGGGTGATGCCGAGGGCGGCGCCGCCTTCTCCGCCCGAACGCGGGCGCCGCCGCCCGGTCTGGCCCTGGCTGCTGCTCGTGGCCTTCGTGGTCGTCGCCGCGATCGTCGCGGCGCTGCTCCTCAAGTCGTGCGCGTCGAGCGCGGTGAAGGTGCCGTCGGTCGTCGGCCAGAGCGAGGCCGCGGCGCGGACGGCGCTCGAGAACGACGGCTTCAAGGTCAAAGCCGTCGACACGTACTCCGACCAGTTCTCCGGCGGGTTCGTCGCCGCGCAGGACCCGGCGGGGGGGTCGAGCCTCGCCAAGGACGGCACCGTGACGATCTCGGTCAGCCGTGGGCCCGTGCACACGCAGCTGTCCGACCTGAGCGGCATGACGCCCGCCCAGGTCCAGGACTACCTCAAGCAGTTCGGGCTCGTCGGCAAGCAGCTGTCGGGGTCGTCGAACGCGGTCCCCAAGGGACACGTGTACAAGCAGAACCCGCCGGCCGGCACCACGGTTGCGCGCGGCGACACCGTGAAGTACTGGGTCAGCGCCGGCAAGCCGCAGGTCGCGGTGCCCGACGTGAGCGGCGAGACGCAGAGCCAGGCGACGGCCGACATCCAGGCAGCCGGCCTGCAGATCGGCTCCATCAGCCAGGCGCCGAGCGGCTCGGTGCCCGCCGGCAGCGTGATCAGCCAGAGCCCGCCGGCAGGACAGCTGGTCGACCAGGGCACCCCGGTGTCCATCACGGTCAGCAGCGGCACCCCGACGCCGAGCCCGAGCCCGTCGATGGTCGCGATCCCCGACGTCCTCGGGCTCCCCGAGGCCGAGGCCGAGACGAAGCTCACCGACGCGGGGTTCATCGTCGACCCGCCCAAGCAGGTGGGCAGCATCCAGCCGCCCGGCACGGTGGTGAAGGTCACGCCCGACGTCGGCACGCTGGCGCCGACGGGCTCGTCGGTCACGATCTGGGTAGCGAAGTAGCGAGGGGCGGCGGCGGGCTTCGGCCCGCCGCCGCCCCGTCTACGTCACGACTCCCCGCTATCGGCCGACGAACGCCACCACGTAGACCAGATAGGCCATGTACATCGTCACCGCCCCGCCCAGCGACCACCACGTCAGGGTGTGCCTGAAGCGGAGCGTGAGGTAGAACACGGTCCCTGAGATCAGCGCCAGCACCCCCGACACCAGGCCGGTGCGCGTCAGGTCCCACTCCGTGAAGATCAGCCCGATCGACACCGGGAACGTGCTCTGGAACACCATCGCGCCGGTGATGTTGCCCAGCGCCAGCGTGTCCTTCTTCTGCCGCACCCAGATCACCGAGTTGAACTTCTCGGGCAGCTCGGTCGCGATGGGGGAGAGCAGCAGCGAGACGATGAGCGGGTCGGCGCCGAGCGAGAGGCTCACCGTGTTGATCTGGTCGACGAAGATCTTGGCCCCGAGCACGATGCCCGCGGTGCTGACGATCAGCTGCAGGATGATGCGGCGCCGGTGGGGCATCACCGGGTGGCGGTGGAAGTACAAGGGCTTGAGCTCGCCGCCGAGGTCGCCCTCGGACCGCATCGTCCGGTACACGTAGAAGCCGTAGGCGACGAGCAGGCAGGGCGCGATGATCCACTTCACGTGCATCACCGGGATGAGGCCGGCGACCATCGCGACGCTGTAGGCGATCAGGAAGTAGAGGAGGTCGCGTCGCATGACGGTCTCGTTGATCGTGACCTCACGCGGGCGGCGGCCGCGCCAGGCGAAGTAGTAGACGGCGGCGCCGGTGACGAACATCGCCAGGCTCGAGAGCATGAACGGGGCGCCGAGGATGGCGCCGATGCCGATCTCGTCGCCGGCGGCCTTGCCGCTGAACAGGATGGCGATGATCGGCACCAGCGTCTCGGGCAGGGCCGTGCCGACGGCGGCGAGCACGCTGCCCACGGCGCCCTCGCCGAGCTCGAACCGGCGTCCGAACCACTCGACCGCGTTGGTGAAGCCCTCGGCCGAGATCAGGATGATGACGAGGGCGACGAGAAGCAGGGCGTAGGTCATCGTGCGCGGGAGCATACCATGGCCCCGGACGGCGGCTCGCCGCCGTCCGGGGCCCGGTGGAACGAGCCCGGTCGGCGCTCGCGGCGCGCGAAGGCGGGCGGGCCAGAAGACGCCGAAGGCGGGGCGGCCGTCCGGCCGCCCCGCCTTCGGACCACCCGCGACTACCCGATGTTGAAGACGTGCCTGATCAGGGGGAACGCGAAGTAGACGACGAAGCCGGCGCTGGCGAGGTACATCATCCAGTTCACCTCGCGCGCCTTGCCCTGCGCGATGCGGATGATGCAGTACGAGATGAAGCCGGCGCCGATGCCGTTGGTGATGCTGTAGGTGAGGGGCATGATCGTCATGATGAGGACGGCCGGCAGGCCGAAGGCGAGGTCGCCGAAGTCGATCCCGGAGAACGCCTTGCGCTCGCCGTTCTCGTGCTCCGCCTTGCCTTCGCCCTCGGTCAGCGTGCGCATCATCAGGAAGCCGACGATGATCAGGGCCGGAGCCGTGGCGTTGGCCGGCACGACGGCGGCGATCGGCGAGAAGAACATCGCCACCAGGAACAGCACCGCCACGATCACCCCGACCCAGCCGGTGCGACCGCCCACGCCCACGCCGGCGCCCGACTCGATGTAGGTCGTGGCCGACGAGGACGAGACGGCGCCGCCGGCGATCGCCGCCACGGAGTCGACCAGCAGCGGCTTCTTGACGTCGGGCAGGTCGCCCTTGTCGTCGAGGTAGCCGGCCTGGCTGCCGACGCCCACCAGGGTCCCCATCGTGTCGAAGAAGTCGGACAGCATGAGGCTGAACACCCAAAGGATCGTGGCTGCGATGCCGAGCTTGGCGAACGACCCGAAGTTGAACGCGCCGATGAGGCTGAAGTCGGGGTTGGCGACGATCTTGTGGGGGATCTCGGCGATGCCCTGGTCGACGCCGTTCGAGAGGAACGCCTTCTTGTCGTAGATGTAGTTGAGGATGGTGGCGAAGACCGTCGAGAAGACGATGCCGAGCAGGATGGCGGCCTTCCAGCCGCGGGCCAGCATGATCATGGTCACGACGAGGCCGAAGATCGTCACCGCGACCGGCACGCCGATCAGGACGCCGAGGGTCACGGGGGTCCCGTCCCCGATGATGACGATGCCGCCGTCGACGAGCCCGATGAACAGGATGAAGAAGCCGATGCCGATGGCGATCGCCTTCTTCAACGGCAGCGGGATCGCCTTGAAGATCGCCGTCCGCGCGCCGGTGAGCACGAGGATCGTGATGGCTATGCCCTCCATCACGATGACGCCCATGGCCTCGGCCATCGTGAGACCACCGGCGGCGACGAGGCTGAAGGCGACGATCGCGTTGATGCCCAGTCCGGGGGCGATGGCGTAGGCGCGGTTTGTGTAGAGGCCCATGATCAGGGTCATGACGCCGGCCACGAGGCAGGTAGACGTCAGCACGGCGGGGAACGACAGGCCCTTCGACTGCAGCGCGGGGATGCCCGTGAAGCTCAGGATCGACGGGTTCACGAAGATGATGTACGCCATGACCATGAAGGTCGTGAGCCCGGCCATGGTGTCGCGACGGACGGTCGTGCCGTTCGCGTTGAACTTGAAGAACCGCTCGAGCGCTCCCGCGCCCGCCGGCGGCCCCTCCGCCGGGACTGCCTGCGTGGGACCCGCTGCCATGGGTACCTCCTGTCCGTGGCCGTCGACGACGACCTTCCCCTCTCTCGTCGCGGAGCGTATGTGAGGGGATGGTGGAGGGTCAACGGGCGGGGGGCGGGGGGCCCGCGGCCCGCCGCCCCCCGCCCGTTGACAGCGCCTCGCTTCGCGCATATCTTCAGGCGCCCAGGCAGCGAAAGGATTCCGTCCAGGTGGACGCCGACCCCGGCCGATTAGAACTCTCCGACCTCGAATCGATGACGGTGGTCGACGCCGCCGGCCACGAGGTCGGCGAGCTGGCCGACGTCCTGGCCGCCCTCTCGCCCGCGCCGCCCGCCGTGACCGCCTTCATCGTCGAACGCGACGACGAGCAGCTGCGCGCCGACTGGGACCAGGTGCGGGCGATCGACGTCGACGACGAGCGGCTCACGCTGTCGGTCGCCGGCGACGTGCTGGCGCCGGCCTCGCTCTCCGAAGAGGAGATCGGGCTCGTCGACTCGGTGCTCGACAAGCAGGTGCTCGACGTGGAGCGGCGCAAGTTCGTACGCGTCCAGGACGTGGCCATCGAGCCCTTCGAGGACCGTCTGATCGTGGCCGGCGTCGACACCAGCAGCGGCGCCGTCATGCGGCGCATGGGTCTGGGGTTCCTGGGCCGCGGCCTGCGCCGCCGCCCCGGCGACTTCGTGCCCTGGGACGACGTCAACCTCATCTCCGTACGGCTCTCGCGGGCCAACTTCGTCGAGGCGTTCACCGAGATAGCGGAGCTGCATCCGGCCGACCTGGCCGACATCGTCAGCCAGGTCGGCCCGCGGGAGCGCGCCGCCGTGCTGGCGGCCCTGAACGCGCCGCTGGCCGCCGACACCCTGCAGGAGATGGACCCCGAGCTGTGCACCGGCGCGCTGGCCGAGATGCCGGCCCACCGGGCCGCCGCCGTACTGCGCCACATCGACCCCGACGAGGCCGCCGACATGCTGGCCGAGCTGCCCGACGAGGTGGCCGAGCAGCTCCTCGACCTCCTGCCACCCGACGAGGCCGGCGCGCTGCGGGGCCTGGCCAGCCACCCGGAGCACTCGGCGGGGGCGCTGATGACGACGGATCTCGTCGCCCTGCCGGCCGCCATGACCGCCGACGCCGCCCTGGCGCGGATCAAAGCGGAGCGTCCCGAGCCGGTCGCCCTGGCCGTGATCCTGCTCCTCGACCGCGACGAGCGGCTCTGCGGCACGGTCTCGCTGGCCGAGCTCGTGCTGGCCGACCCCGGGCAGGCCCTGACCGGGATCTGCTCCGAGGACGCACCGCAGGTCGGTCCCGACGCCGACGAGCAGGAGGTCGGCCGTCTGATGACCAAGTACAACCTGCTGGCGCTCCCGGTGACCGACGCCGACGGCCGGGTGCTGGGCGTGGTGACGCTCGACGACGCGGTCGACGCGATCGTGCCCGACGAGTGGAAGCGGCGACTGCCGCGGCTCTTCCGCTAGGCCGGCGTCCTAGACCGGCTGGGTGACCGGCCCCGTCTGGACCTCGGTGGCATGGCTGCGGCGCGGCGTGGCGATCAGGGTGTCCAGCTCGAGCCGGTACCGCGCGACGGCGCCGCTCGAACGCAGCCGGCGGAAGCCGTTCCCTTCCAGCACCGAGCCGTTGAACAGGTTCAAGTCGCGAAGATAGCCGTGGAACCTGTCCTCGGGGCTCGGGTGCAGCAGACCGTAGGCCTCGAGCGCCTCGGCGTCGCGCCGCTTGAGGGTCGCGACCACGTCCTGCAGCAGGGACTGGAACCCCGGCAGGAACTCGGCGTCGTAGAAGTAGGCACAGGTCAACAGCACGGCGTCGGACGACGGCGCGCCGCCCGGCAGGCGGCGGGCGCGCGCCACGAGGGCGCCCGGGGCCACCTGCATCCAGCCGAGAACGTCGGCGCCCTCGAGCAGCGCCCGCCCCACCAGGCCCGACTCGGCCTCGACGGCGCGCTCCCAGTCGACGCGGTCCTGTGCCGCGCCGGTCGCGGCGTCGGTCTGCCACCAGGTGCAGGTGGCGCACACCGCGGGGAGAAGCTCGCGGTCGGCGCCGCGGACGTCGACCGCTCTCATGCGTCGGCCGGCGGCTCGTCCCAGACGATGTCGTCGACGAACACGGTCACGCCGTCGAGCTCGATGCCGGTCATGCTCCTCAGGTAGTCGGCCGCCTGGCGCCGGATCGCCGGCGTGAGGTCGGCCAGGTGGGCGTCGGGCCGGATCACCACGTGGATCTCGAGGACGGTCCTGCCCGCGTGGTCGGCGAGGCGCACGGGGCCGTGCCACTCGACGTGCACGCGTTCGCCCAGCGACTGCAGCGGGGTGCGGTACAGGTCGGCCACGCCGGGCAGCGACTTGATCGCGTCCCAGACGTAGGTGGTGACGACCTCGGGGGAGTAGCTCTTCTCGGCCGGACCGGGCACGCGGGCCTCCTGGATGGCTGGCTCTCCAAGCACCTTCGCGCCGGATTATAGCCGCTCGCGGGGGCCAAGGGCGTCATTTGCGCCCGCAGAACGGCTCGCCGTATACTCACGGTCCGACGCCGCCGGAACGACGGCTCCCCGTATGAACGCTTCCCGTGACGACATGACGACCGTCTATCGCGCCGACTGGGTGCTCCCCATCGGCGCGCCGGTGCTTCGGCCCGGCGCCGTGGCCGTGCGCGGTGACACGATCGCCGCCGTGGGACCGGCCGACGAGCTCGTCGCCGCGCACCCCGGCGCCGAGCTCGTCGATTTCGGCCAGGCGATGATCCTGCCCGGCTTCGTCGACACCCACAGCCACCTCGAGTACACGACCTTCCGCGGCATCCTCGACGACGAGAACTTCGGCGACTGGATCATCAGCCTCATCGACGTGAAGGCGGCCCTGTCGCCCGACGAGTACCTGATGAGCGCCCGCATGGGCGCCGCCGAGGCGCTCATGTCGGGCATCACCACGGTCGCCGACACGAGCTACGGCGGGGCCTCGCTGGCGGCCGCCGCCGAGGCGGGCCTGCGCGGCATCGTCTACGCCGAGGTCTTCGGCGTCGACGACAGCCGCCTCGACGAGACGCTGGCCGACCTCGAGGCCCGCCTCGAACGGCTGCAGGCCCAGGCCCCGCCCCAGATCGCGATCGGCGTCGCGCCGCACGCGACCTACACGGTCTCGAGCCGGCTCTTCCAGCGGCTCGCCGCGCTGGCCCGAGAGCGCGGCATGAAGCTGGCCAGCCACGTCGCGGAGAGCCAGGACGAGGTCACCTACATCCGCTCCGGGTCCGGCAAGTTCGCCCACGACTACCGCGAGAAGATGGGCTGGGAGCGGATGCTGATCCAGCCGTACGGGGTGAGCCCGATCAAGTACCTTCAGCAGTGGGGCGTGTTCGACCGCGACTTCCTGGCCGTGCACTGCGTGTACGCCAGCAAGGACGACATCCGCATCCTCAAGGCCAAGGACGTGGCCGTTGCCCACTGCCCCAAGAGCAACGCCAAGACGGGCTGCGGCATCGCCCCCCTGCCCGACCTGCTGCGCGCCGGCGTGCGCGTCGGGTTCGGCACCGACAGCCCGGCCTCGAGCAACATCATGGACATGTTCGATGAGATGCGCACCGCCCTGTTCCTGCACCGCGGGGTCGAGCGCGACGTCGACGTGCTCGACGCCGAGCGCTGCGTGCGCATCGCGACGCTGGGCGGTGCCGAGGCTCTCGGGCTCGACGACCGTGTCGGGTCGCTCGAGGCCGGCAAGCTGGCCGACCTGATCGCCGTCGACGTCTCGAGTTCGCACTTCGCGCCCATCGGGGACCCGTACTCGGCTCTCGTCTACGGTGCCAACCAGGACGACGTGCTGTTCACGTGCGTCGGAGGCCGCGCCGCCTATCGCGACGGCGTCGTCCCCGGCATCGACGTCGAGGCCGTGCACGCGGAGAGCCTGACCGTGCGCGAACGCCTGCAACGCCGCGTGCGCGAGGGCAGCATGCGCGTCGGCTCGGCCACGTCCGGCTGGTGGCACACGACGAGTCCTGCCGCCGCCACCCCCACCCAGGGAGACTGACACATGCTGCTCAACCGCCAACGCGTGAAGTTCTGGCAGAAGTGGATCTTCGGCTTCATGGCGTTCCTGATGGCCGCCTTCCTCATCTTCGGCTACTCGGGGGTGCTGACCAGCTGCATGAAGTCGGCCGGCGTGGCCACCGGCAGCGGCTACGACCAGGCGGTCGACAAGGCGACGACCGCCTACAAGGCGGCGCCCAGGGACGCGGCGGCGATCCTGGCGCTGGCTCAGGCGTACCAGTCGCGGGCCCTCTCGCAGGTCGACGCGTCCAGCGGCCAGAAGAGCGACGCCCAGCAAGCCCTGCGATACTACGACAAGTACCTCGCGCTGCCCGCGGCCAAGCTTGGGGTCAACCCCCGGGCGGCGCGAATATCGGCGCTTCAGGCGCAGGTCCTCATGTACACGAAGCTCGAGCAGACCAGCGACCTCGTGCGCGTCTACAACAAGCTGATCGGGATCCAGCCGAAGAACCCCGAGTACTACCTGCAGCTCGGGGCGGCCGCCAGTGACGCGGGGGACACGCCTACGGCGCTCCTGGCGTTCAGCCGTTTCCTGCAACTGTCGCCCCGTTCGCAGTACGCTAGCCAGGTGAAGCAGCGAATCAAGACGCTCCAGGCGCAGCTCAGTTCGACGACTGCGCCCATACCGTCCGCCACCTCGAGCTCGAAGTGAGGCCGAAATGACCGATTTCTCGTCGACGACGTCGTTCCCCCGTGACGGGGTGGGTCTCGTCGAACTCACGGGAGAGGTCGACCTCTACACGGCGCCACGCTTCAAGCAGGACCTGGTCGGCGTGATCGAGGCCGGGGCTCGGGCCGTGGTCGTCGACCTGACCGGCGTGACGTTCATCGACTCGACGGCGCTCGGCGTGGTCATCAGCGGCGTCAAGCGCATGGCCGAGGTCGACGGGCAGCTCGTGGTCGTGGCCTCGTCGCGGCCGGTCGTGCGGATCCTCGACATCACCGGGCTCGACAAGGTCCTCACGATCGTCGGCGACCGCGACGCCGCGCTCGCCGAGGTGTGAGCGCGCGCCCGCGAGAGGGCGCGCGCGTTTTGGCTCGACAGGCATCGGGTGACGATGGTACAAGGTGTGCGTCCCGCGCACCGACGACCGTGAGAGCCGCATGAGACTCATCGTCACCGAGAAGGATTCCGCCGCCCGCAAGATCGCCCAGATCCTCGGCGGCCCCGTCAGCACGACCGAGCACGGCCGCGGGCGGCAGAAGGTCAGGTCGTACTCGTTCACCTGGAAGGGCGAGCCGGCCGTCGCGGTCGGCCTGCGCGGCCATGTGATGGAGACGGCGTTCCCCAACACCTACCGCCGCTGGAGCCTCAAGACCCTCGACAAGATGACCCGCGAGCCGAGCCTGGCGTGGGTGGTCGACGGCGCCAGCGCGTCCACCGTCGCGGCGCTGCGGTCGGCGGCCAAGGGCGCCACCGAGGTGATCGTGGCGACCGACTACGACCGCGAGGGTGAACTGATCGGCGAGGAGGCGCTGCGGATCCTGCGCGGCGACGCCCTGCGCCGCCACCCCGGCGACAAGCCCGAGAAGGCCGCCCGGCGCGGCAAGAGGGCGGCGGCGGGCGGGCGCCGCCCCGCGGCGCCGCCCCCGCCGCCGCTCGACGGCGACGACGGCGAGGTCAAGCTCAAGCCGGCGCTGCCCGAGGCGATCGTCGACCGCCACCACCGGGCCCGCTACTCGGCTCTCACGACCGAAGAGGTCGAGCGCGCCTTCGCCAAGCTCGGCACCCTCGACTTCAACCTCGCCGACGCCGCCCACACGCGGCAGGACATCGACCTGATCTGGGGCGCCGTGCTCACCCGCTTCATGTCGCTGGCCTCCTACCGCTACGGCGCCGACTACCTGTCGATCGGCCGCGTGCAGACCCCGACCCTGCGGCTCGTGGTCGACCGCGAGCGCGAACGGCGCGCCTTCGTCGCCGTGCCCTACTGGGAGCTCGGAGCCGACCTGCAGGCCGGCACGGGCGAGCGGTTCACCGCCGAGCACGCGCACGGCCGCTTCGCCGCCGCCGCCGAGGCCGCAGCCGCCCTGGCGGGGGCCAGTGGCGGCACGGGCGAGGTGACCGCCTACGAGACCACCTCGCGCACGCTGGCGCCGCCGGCGCCCTTCAACACCACGGCCCTCATGAGCGCCGCCTCGAGCGCCGGCGTCGCGCCGGCGCGAGCCATGAGGGCGGCCGAGTCGCTCTACCTCGACGGGCTCATCAGCTACCCGCGCACCGACAACACGGTCTACCCGCCGTCGCTCGACCTCGGAGGCGTGCTGCGCACCCTCGAGGCCTACCGCCCGGTCGCCGCCATCGCCGGCGACCTCGCGGCCCAGGGCGCGCTGAAGCCCACCCGCGGCAAGAAGCAGACGACCGACCACCCCCCGATCTACCCGGTCGGCGTGCCCCGCACGGAGTTGCGCGGCGACCAGGCACGGGTCTACGACCTCGTCGCGCGCCGCTTCCTGGCGACGCTGTCGCCGCCGGCCGTGATCGAGAGCCAGCGACTCGACGTCCGCATCGGCAGCGAGCCGTTCGTCGCCCGCGGCAGCCGTGTCGCCAAGCCGGGCTACCTGCGGGCGTGGCAGCCGTACACGTCGGACCGCGAGAAGCCGCTGCCGCAGGCCGCGCCGAGCGACCTCGTCACCGTGCTCGAGGTGCGCAACGAGGCCAAGGAGACCCAGCCGCCCGGCCGCTACGGACAGGGCGCCCTGATCGAGAAGATGGAGGAGCTCGGCCTGGGGACCAAGGCGACCCGAGCCGACATCATCCAGCACCTCTACGACCGCCACTACGTCGACGGCAACCAGGTCGAGCCCACCGGGCTGGGCATGGCCTTGATCGACGCCTTCGACGCCGCCATGGCCGAGGCCAGGATCGACATCTCCTCGCCGGCCATGACCGCTCGTCTCGAGCAGGAGATGGACGGCATCACCGAGGGCAAGCGCCGCCGCGACGAGGTCGTCGAAGACAGCCAGGAGATGCTGCTGCACGCGCTCAAGCTGCTCGAGGAGCACCTCGAGAAGATCCGTACCGTGATCCCCCAGGCGGCTCGCGAGGACCAGGGGATCGGTCTCATCCTGGGCACCTGCCAGGTGTGCGGCGGCCAGCTCAAGGTGCTGCGCGGCCGTACCGGCAAGCGGTTCGTCGCCTGCGTGGGCAAGGAGGGCGACGAGCCACGCGTGCCCGAGGGCGCGCCCGAGGGCACGCCGGGCCGGACCGGCTGCGGGCAAACATTCCCGCTCCCCCAGCGGGGTGCTATCATCGCGAAAGGGACCACCTGCGAGACCTGCGGGTGGCCCGAGATCACCGTGACGAAAACGGGCGGCCGCGGCAGACCGTGGCAGCTCTGTCTGGACCCGGATTGTCCCACCAAGGAGAAGTACAAGAAGCGCGCGTAGCCCCGCACGACACGTCGCGCGGCTTCTTTATCACGGTCGAAGGCATCGACCGCTCCGGCAAGACCACGCAGGTCGAGCGGCTGCGCGCCGCGCTCCTGGACCGCGGCCTGCCGGTCGGCTACGCGGGCGTGCCCGGGGGCTCGCTGCGCGAGCCCGGCGGCACGCCCACCGGCGAGGCCGTCCGCGAGGTGCTCCTGCACCGCCACGACGTCGACCCGTGGGCCGAGGCGCTGCTCTACGCGGCCGCCCGGGCCCAGCTGGCGCGCGACGTCGTCGCGCCGGCGCTGGCGGCCGGCATGATCGTCCTGCTCGACCGCTACGTCGACTCCTCGCTGGCCTACCAGGGGCACGCGCGCGGGCTCGGTCTCGAGCGCGTCCTCGAGCTCAACGAGTGGGCCACCGGCGGGCTGCTGCCCGACCTGACGCTGCTGCTGCGCGTCGACCCCGACGTGGCCTGGGCCCGCGACGGCGGAGCCGCCGACCGCATGGAGCGGCAGGGCGTCGCGTTCCAGCGCCTCGTCGCCGCCGGCTACGACGAGGTCGCGCGGCGGTTCCCCGAGCGGGTCGTCGTGGTCGACGGGGCCGGCCCCGTCGACAAGGTGGCGGCCCTGGTCGAATCGCAGGTCACCGGACGCCTGGCGGCGACCAGATGGGGGGCGACGGTTGTTCGCTGACGTCCCCGGTCAGGAACGGGCCAAGGCATATGTGGCCGAGGTACTCGCGCGCGGGCCCGGCCACGCGTATCTGCTGGCCGGGCCCGAGGGCCTCGGCAAGCGCGACTTCGCGCGGGAGTTCGCGGCCGCCCTGGTGACGCCGTGCGGCGGCTGTGGCGAGTGCGCCGACTGCGAGCGTGCCCGGCGCGGCGCCCATCCCGACCTCGTGGTGATCGAGCGCGAAGGCGAGTTCATCCGCATCGAGCAGGTCGCGCGCCTGATCGCCGACCTCAGCCTCAAGCCCTTCTCGGCCGAGCGCCGGGTCTGGGTCATCATCGAGCCCGAACGGATGAACGTCGAGGCCGCGAACAAGTTCCTCAAGAGCCTCGAGGAGCCGCCGGCGCACGTCCACTTCGTGCTCGTCAGCGACGCGCCCGAACGGGTGCTGCCGACGGTGCTCTCGCGCTGTCAGCGGATCGACTTCGGTCCCGTCGCCGACCACGAACTGGCCGAGGCGCTGGAGGCGCGCGAGGGACTGCCGCCGCAGGCGGCCCTCGCCCTCGCGCGCCTGGCCCGCGGCTCGATCGGCAGAGCCCGGCGGCTCGCCGAGGACGCCCGCGGCGACGGCCGGCGTGACCGTTACCTGCGGCTGGCCGCCCGCGTGGCCATGCACGACCGCGACGCCGAACGCGCCTTCGTCGACGAGGTCGAGCGCGCCGGGCAGGCCGTGTCGGCCGCCGTGGCGGCCGACATCGAGGCCCGGCGCGCCGAGCTCGAACGCAGCGTCTTCGACAAGCAGGAGCTGGCGTGGCACACGCGCCGGCTCGATGGGTTGGCGCGGCGCGAGGAAGCGCGGCGCGCGCGGCTGTCGTATCTCGACGCCGTGGACCACCTCGCCAGCTGGCTGCACGACGCCTGGGCCGTCGGCCTGGGCGCGCCGCAGGCGGCGTGGAACAGCGACCGCCTGGCCGAGCTGGAGCACGCGAGCGTGGCCCGGCCCGACCTGTACGCGGGTCTGATCGCGGTGGCCGACGCCACCCGCAAGGACCTGTCTCTGAACGTCGATCGCGGGCTTGCCCTTCGGGCCATGTTCGCCCGTTTCCAGGAGGTCTGGGAGAGTGCCTAATGTCGTCAGCGTCGTCTTCAACGACGGCGGCAAGGTGTACCACTTCGACGCCGGCGAGCTCGAGCTTGCGCCCGGCGACCGCGTCGTCGTCGAGACGCAGCGCGGGACCGACTTCGGCCGCGTCGTCGGCGGCATGGGCGAGGCCACGGCCGACGCGTCACGCGGCCTCAAGCGCGTCGTGCGCGTGGCGACGGCGGCCGACGAGGAGCGTGCGCGCTCCAACACGGCCGTCGTCGCCGACGCCCTTGCGGCCTGCCGCGAGCTCGTCGCCGATATGGGCCTCGCCATGAAGGTCGTCTCGGCCGAGAGCACGTTCGACGGCGGCCGTCTCACCGTGTCGTACTTCTCGGAGGACCGCGTCGACACGCGCGACCTCGCGAGCCGCCTGAACGACCGCGTTCGCCGGCGCATCGAGTTGCGCCCGGTCACGGCCCGCGACGAGGCTCGCCTGGTCGGCGGCTACGGGCCCTGCGGCCGGCGCCTGTGCTGCTCGCTGTTCGCCGGCAACCAGGAGCCGGTCTCGATCCGCATGGCCAAGGACCAGAACCTTCCGCTCAACCCGTCGAAGATCTCGGGGGGCTGCGGCCGGCTCATGTGCTGCCTCAAGTACGAGCACAAGGTCTACGTCGACTTCCGCCAGCGCGCTCCCAAGAAGGGTGCCTACGTGACGACTCCCTCGGGAAAGGGAAAGGTCGTCGAGTTGCTGGCGCCGACCGACAGCGTGGCCGTCGACCTCGGCGAGGGTCGGGTCGGCACCTGGAAGCTCTCCGAGCTGCTCGACGGCGACGACAGGGAGGACGCATGACCGACGACAGGCACGTGGTGCTGAACGTCCCCGACATCTCCTGCAACCACTGCAAGATGGCGATCGAGAAGGCGCTCGCCGACGTCGAGGGCGTCGGCGACGTCGAGGTCGAGGTCGAAGCCAAGACGGTGGGGCTGCGCTACGACGCCGCCCGCACCGACCTGGACGCCGTCGAGCGGGTCATGACCGACGAGGGGTATCCGGTCGCCGGGCGGCACGAGTTCGACAGCTAGCCGCGCGGGTTCGAACGCGCTCCCGGCAGGCTAGAACGCGTTCCCGGCGGGCTGGAACGCATACTCGGCGGCTGGTACGATACACGACCATCGCGTGGGCCGTTAGCTTAGCTGGTAGAGCAGGGGACTCTTAATCCCAAGGTCGAAGGTTCGAATCCTTCACGGCCCACCATCTCCTTGCGTCGCCGGAGGCATTGCGAAGGCCGCCGGCGGGGATGTATCTTCGGTGATGCCGACGAAGGGACGGAGAGTGCGACGTACGCGGACGCTGCGCGATTCGGGACTGGAGTTGACGCGCTCCTGGCGCGGGGCCCTTCCCGTTGACGGACGCGACGCCGTCCGGCAGTTCCTCATCCTCCTGCTCAGCTACCTGGCGTATGACGCGGCCCGCATGGCCGTGCACGGCCGCGAGGTGCTTGCGATGGCCAACGCCCAGCGGATCATCGCCGCCGAGCGGGCTCTGGGGGTGTACATCGAGCCTTGGGTCCAGACCCAGGTCAGCCACGTGTACCCGCTCCTGCTCGCGTTCAACTGGCTCTACGTGAACCTCCACCTGCCGGTCACGATCGTCACTCTCACGTGGATCTACCTGTACCGCAACGAGGCCTGGTCGCTGTTCCGCAACGTCTTCCTCACGATGAACGCGTGCGCCATGGTGGTGTTCGCGATGGTGCCCGTGGCGCCGCCGCGGCTGGTGCCGACCTCGGGAGTCGTGGACACCCTGTTCGTCTTCTCCTCCAGCAACTACCGGAGCGGCATCCTGTCGATCGTCACCAACCAGTACGCCGCCTTCCCGAGCCTGCACATCGGGTACGCGCTCTTCTCCACCTTGGCCGTGTGCCTGCTCACCCGCAACCGGCTGGCACGGGCCCTGGCCGTCGTCTACCCGTTCATCGTGCTGGCCGGCATCGTGATCACCGGCAACCACTACCTCCTCGACGCCGCGGCCGGGGTCGCCGTGCTGGCCGTGGCCTTCGCCGCCAACTACCTGGTGGCTCCCGACGAGGTCCCCGAGGCGATCGCGATCGCCAGCCGCTGGCCGGACGACCGCTGGCATCGGCCCCGGGACTGATGTGCTGACGCCGGTCTGCCGCCAAGGCGGCGCCCCATCCGCATGAGCGTCAAGGACTGGTACACGACGAGCATGCGCGGCGCCGCGACGTCCTTCGCGACGCGGATCGTGGTCGCCGGCCACATCACGCCGAACAACCTGACGATCGCCGGGCTGATCCTGAGCGCCGCGACGATCCCGCTGATCATCCGCGGGCACTTCATCATGGCCGCCCTCGTGCTGCTCGCCGCCGGCGTCTGCGACATGCTCGACGGCGCCGTGGCTCGCATCTCGCAGAACGTCACGCCCTTCGGCGCCTTCCTCGATTCGACCAGCGACCGGTTGTCGGAGGGCTTCGTGCTCATGGGGATCGGACTGTGGTACGCGATCCACGACTCGTTCTTCATGCTCGGCGTGGTGTTCGTGGTGCTCATCTGCTCGTTCCTTGTCTCGTACGCGCGGGCCCGGGCCGAGGCCGTGGGGCTCGAGTGCAAGGTCGGGTTCGCCTCGCGGCCCGAGCGTCTGGTCGGCCTGATGATCGGTCTGATCCTGGCTCGCTACCACGTGCTGGTCTTCATGCTCCTTCTGCTCGCCGTGCTGACCACCTGGACGGTCGTCGTGCGCATCCTCCACGTGCGCAAGCAGATGGTGTCGGGGCCGGTCCCGCCGGCCTGACGCGCCGCTGCCGCCGGGCCTGACGCGCCGCCTCCGCCGGCACCCTTGCCGCCCCGGTCCGCGAGGGGCCCTGTGGTATACTCCGCGGCGTTCAGGCAGAGTCCACACGGCCGCGACGGGGCTCCTTCCGCGGCTTGGACCGCTCAACTGGAGGGAACCTTGAGCAACCCCGTTCGTGTCGCCATCATCGGTGTCGGCAACTGCGCCTCGTCGTTCGTGCAGGGCGTTGAGTTCTACAAGAACGCGAAGAAGTCCGACTTCGTCCCCGGTCTCATGCATCCCGTGCTGGGGGGCTACCACATCCGGGACATCGACTTCGTGGCCGCGATCGACGTCGACAAGAACAAGGTCGGCAAGGACCTCTCAGAGGCCGTCTTCACCAAGCCCAACAACACCGTCCAGTTCACCGACGTGCCGTCCAAGGGCGTCAAGGTCGTGCGGGGCATGACCCACGACGGGCTCGGCAAGTACCTGTCGCAGATCATCGAGAAGGCGCCGGGACCCACGGCCGACATCGTCGGCATCCTCAAGGAGACGCAGGCCGACGTCGTCGTCAACTACCTGCCGGTGGGCAGCGAAGAGGCCACCAAGTGGTACACCGAGCAGATCCTGACCGCCGGTTGCGCCATGGTGAACTGCATCCCCGTGTTCATCGCCCGCGAGCCCTACTGGCAGAAGCGGTTCGTCGAGGCGGGCGTGCCGGTCATCGGCGACGACATCAAGAGCCAGGTCGGCGCCACCATCGTGCACCGCGTGCTCACTCGCCTGATGCGCGAGCGTGGCGTCAGGCTCGAGCGCACGAGCCAGCTGAACGTCGGCGGCAACACCGACTTCCTCAACATGCTCGAACGCGAGCGCCTCGAGTCCAAGAAGATCTCCAAGACCAACGCGGTCACCAGCCAGCTCGACTACGACATGGGGGCCAAGAACGTGCACATCGGGCCGAGCGACTATGTCGAGTGGCTCGACGACCGCAAGTGGGCCTACATCCGCATGGAGGGCCGCACGTTCGGCGACGTGCCGCTGAACATCGAGCTCAAGCTCGAGGTGGTCGACTCCCCCAACAGCGCGGGCATCGTGATCGACGCCGTGCGCTGCGCCAAGATCGGTCTCGACCGCGGCATGTCGGGATCGCTCGAGGGCCCGAGCTCGTACTTCATGAAGTCGCCGCCCGTGCAGCATCCCGACGACCTCTGCCGCCGGATGACCGAGGAGTTCATCGCGGGCGAGGGTCCCGGAGCCACGGCCATCTGCCAGGGCTGAGCCCGGCGGCAGGGTGAGCCGCCGGCGCGAGCGGGTGTGCCGGCGACGCTGAGGGGCATCGGGAGGGCTGCGTGACGAGTCCGAGCTACAAGATCGGCATGCTCACCCCGTACGGCTGGACCGAGCCCGGCGGGGTGAACCAGCACATCGCCGCCCTGGCCGAGCGGTTCACGGCCGTCGGCCACCGCGTCACGATCATCGCGCCCAGCGACGACCGGGCGGCGGTCAAGGACGCACGCGCCCGCGTGCGCGCCGTGCTCCTCGAGGAACGAGACACGGTCTTCACGCCTGACGAGTCGTACCCCAGGTACTTCTTCGCCGGCGGCGCCTACAAGATCCGCTACAACCGCTCCGTCAGCGTCATCGCCGTGCCGTCGTCGCTCGTGTCGAACGTCGACGTGCTCATGGAGGCGGAGCACCTCGACCTGCTCCACATCCACGAGCCCTTCGTCCCCAGCCTGGGCTGGAACGCGCTGCGCCACTCCACCTGTCCCATGGTCGCCACGTTCCACGCCAACGCCGAACGGTTCCTGTCGTACGCCACCTTCTCGTCGCTGGCGCAGCGCTACATGGACCAGTTCGACGCGGCGATCGCCGTGTCGCGGGCGGCGCGCGACACGGCCGCCAAGTACCTCGATGCCGACTTCCGCATCATCCCCAACGGGATCGACCTGTCGCGGTTCCCGCCGGCCGGCGAGCGCCGTCCCGGTCCGCCGCGGGTGCTCTTCCTGGGCACCGACTCGCGGCGCAAGGGCCTGCCCGTCCTGCTCCGCTCGCTCCGCCATCTGGGCGACCTCGACGGGTTCGAGATCGACGTCGCCGGCTCGGACAAGCACGAGCAGCGGTTCGGCAAGCTCGTGCCCGACGGGTTCGCCGGGCGCGTCCATTTCCGAGGACGGGTGCCCAGCGACGAGGTCGTGCGGCTGTATCAGGACGCCGACGTCTTCTGCGCGCCGTCGCTCGGCAACGAGTCGTTCGGCATCGTGCTGCTCGAGGCGATGGCCACCGGCACGGCCATCGTCGCCTCCGACATCGACGGGTACCGCGACGTGGTCGGCGACGGCAGCGAGGGGATCCTCGTCGAGCCGCGCGACGAGCGCGCCCTGGCCGGCGCCCTGCGGCGCATGCTCGGCGACGACGACCTGCGCGCGTCGTGCGCGCGGCGCGGGGTCGTCAAGGCACAGCGCTACAGCTGGGACAACGTCGCCCGTGAGGTGGAGGGGGTCTACGCGGAGGTGTTCAAGCAGCTCAAGCGCCCCGAGGTGATACGGGCGCGGGCGCGGGCGAGGTCCGAGGTGCTGGCCGACCTGCACGTGCACTCGCACCACTCGGACGACTGCGTGATGACGATCCCCGAGATCCTCGCCCGCGCTCGCGAGTGCGGCCTGGGCGCGATCGCGATCACCGATCACAACACGATCGCCGGCGGTCTCGAGGCCGTGCCGCAGGGTCCCGACTACGGGATCAGGGTCATCGTCGGCGAGGAAGTCAAGACCGGCGAGGGCGAGATCATCGGCCTGTTCCTCGACGAGAACATCCCGCCCGGCCTCTCGTTCGCCGAGACGATCGCCGAGATCCACCGTCAGGGGGGCATCGTGTACGTGCCGCACCCCTTCGATCGCCTGCACACGGTGCCGAGCTACACCCTGCTCAAGGCCAGCGTCGGCGGGCTCGACGTGGTCGAGACCTTCAACTCGCGCATCGCGTTTCCGGGCTTCAACGAGCGGGCGGAGCGCTTCGCGGCCCGGTATCGCCTCGCCGCTGCGGCCGGCAGCGACGCCCACGTGCTGCCGGGGATCGGCACGGCGATGACGGGGATGGCGGCCTTCACCGGTCCCGACGACTTCCTCGAGGCCCTGGCCGGCGGGCGCATCATCCGCCGCCACAAGAGCCTGCTCTACCTGCAGTCGCTCAAGCTCCTGCAGACGAGCTTCGAGGGAGGGGGACGCGCGCAGGGGGCGCCGGAGGCACGCTCCGCGCGCCGCCGGCGCCCCAGAATCGGTCCCTGAGCAGGCGAAACCACGACATCGACGAGGTTGGTCGCGGGACACCACCTCGCGCTATCATGAAGCGCAGGATTCGCCCCCGCCGCGCCAAATACTTAACGGCAGAGACCGAAAGGCGACTGGTGGCCCAACCGAACGAGATCTACGACAAGTACCTCACGCGTGCGATCTCCGAGATCAACGAGCTGACCGGGGAGATCCTGCGGTGCCGCAAGTGCCCGCACACCCGCACGATGCCGGTCATCGGCTCCGGTCATCCCCTCGCCGACATCATCCTGCTGAAGTACAAGGTGCAACCGAGCGAGGCCCATGAGGGGGTGGCGTTCTTCGGGCGGGCCGGCACGGCGGTCATGAAGAGCTGCCAGCGGCTGGGCATCGATCCCCTGCAGCTCTACGGCACCAACGTCATCAAGTGCGTCGGTGTGCGTGAAGACGCCAAGGTCGAGGCCAGGTGCCTCGACTACCTGCGGCGCGAGATCGCGATCGTCGAACCCAAGATCGTCGTCGCCATGGGCGAGCACGTGGTCGGCGCCCTGAACGCGCTCGGGCTACCGCTGGCGCAGCCTCTCGAGTACAAGGCCGGCGAGATCGTCGAGCTCACCCCCGCGACCGAGGTGCTGATGACCCCCGACATCGACGCCTCGCTCGACGAGCAGCGCCTCAAGGCCTCGTTCTGGAAGGCGTTCCGCCGCCTCGGCGAGTGGTACGAGGCGATCCCACCCTACTGATCCCTTGACCCGCGCCCGGATCGTCTCCGTCGCCGTAGCGGCGGCCCTGCTGGTCCTGTTCACCCTCGTCAGCGGTCCCTTACCGCGGTTCGAAGCCAGGGCCGACGCGATCGTGTCGATGGCGGCCGGCATCGCCGTGCTCGCCGTGATCGTGTGGGGCCTGCTCCCCCTGCGCCGCCTGGGCGCGCGCCTGCTCGTCGTGGCGGCGGTGGCGCTGGCGGTCGCCATGGCGGCGACCTATCTCCATGCCACGGCGGTCATGGACCTGGCGAAGATCGCGTTCGGTGCCTGCGTCGGCTTCTGGCTCGGCACGACACTCGCCGAGCTGACCGAAGACGTGCGCTGGATCGTCGGGATCGCCGTCGCGGTGGCCGTGGCCGACGCGTTCAGCGTGTTCTCGCCGGTCGGCGTGACCCACTACCTGCTGACCCGGCAGCCGGCGACCGTGCCGTACTTCGTGGTCGCGTTCCCGACCATCGGCTACGCGGTGCGCGACGCCTACTCGGCGCTGGGGACGGCCGACGTCATCTTCTACGGGCTCTACCTGGCGGCAGCCGCGGCCTTCCGGTTGCGCGTCGGCGCCACGGCCGCCGCCATGGCGGCCTCGGTCGTCGTGACGGCGGCCGTGGCCGTGTGGTGGCGGGCGCTGCCGGCGCTGCCGCTCATGGGGATCGCCTTCCTGGCGGCGAACGCCGACCTGCTGTGGCCGCTCCTGCGCGGTCCGGGGCGCAGCGTCAGCCGCGCGTGAACAGGGCCACCGTCTCGATGTGGTGCGTGTGCGGGAACATGTCGACGGGCGCGATCCGGCGCAGCCGGTAGCCGAGCCCGTCGAGCTGAGCCGCGTTCGCCGCCAGCGTCGTCGGGTTGCACGACACGTACACGACCCGGTCGGCGCCGAGCAGCGCCATCCGCTCCACCGCCTTCTTGCTCATGCCGGCCCGGGGAGGGTCCGCGACGACCACCGACGGCGGTGAGAAGGGCCGGGCGGCGATGCGCCGGGGGTCCTTCTCGAGCGCCGTGGCAAGCTCGGGGTCGACACCGGTCGGCGGCTCCAGGAGCAGGGCGCGCACGTCGCCGGCGCTGAACACGACGTTGCCGACGCCGTTCAGCCCGGCGTTGACGCGCGCCGCCTCGATCGCCTCTGGCTGGGCCTCCATGCCGTAGACCACGGCGGCGCTCCGGGCCAGCAGCAGGCTGATGCCGCCGATCCCGCAGTAGAGGTCGTACGCCGGGCGGTCCGGCTCGGGCGCCGCCCAGGCGAGCGTCGTCTCGTAGAGGACGTCGCACATCGTCGAGTTCGTCTGCAGGAAGGCGAGCGCCGGCACGCGCAGCGACAGGCCGCCGAGGGTCTCGTGGAAGTGCGGCGGGCCCGAGACCATGAACGGCCCGACGCCGGTGGCGGCGTCGGCCCGCGACTCGTTGACGGTCACGGCGAACGAGGTGAAGGGCTGGGCCGCGGCGACGCGGGCGGCGAGCTCCTGCTCCTCGCGGAAGCGTGAGGTCACGAACAGGTCGAGCAGGAGCTCGCCGCTCGCCAGGCCGCGGCGCACGACCAGGTGCCGCAGCAGGCCGTGGTGGGTCTCCTGCGAGTAGGCGGGCAGGGAGAGGGCGCGGCAGGCGGTCGCGACCGCCTGCCGCGCCCTCTCCGTCTCCTCGGGCGCCAGCCGGCAGCCGTCGCCCTCGACGATCTCGCGCCACGACCCTCGCCGGTGCAGGCCCAGAACCAGCTCGCCGTCGCGCAGGCCGAACGAGTACTCCATCTTGTTGCGGTAGCGCCAGGGGTCGTCCATGCCGCGGATCGGCTCGACGGCGAACCCCGAGAGGCCGCCGATGTGCTCGAGCGACTCCACGACCTGGCGCTGCTTGAACTCGAGCTGCGTCTCGTAGGCCATGGCCTGCCACTCGCAGCCGCCGCAGTCGCCGTGCGCCGCGCATGGGGCCTCCACCCGTCGCTCGGACGGCTCCACCACCTCGAGCAGCCGCGCCTCGGCGAACTGCGCCTTGCGGCGCGTCACCTCGGCGCGCACCCTGTCGCCCGGCACGACTCCGCGCACGAAGACGACGAACCCGTCGTCGTGCGCCACACCCTGTCCGCCGTAGGCGAGGGTGTCGATGGCGAGCTCGATGATGTCGCCGGGCCGAGGAGGCATGGGTCGAGTGTACCGTACCGGGCCGGCGTGATTGTCCACCCGGCGTGGCGAGCGTTCCCGCGCCGGCGTCTGGTACAGTCGCTCGCGGGGCAAGGTCCGGAGGACGCCGGACACAGGGCGACGGGCGCCGGGCGCCGGGGAGACGACGTGGCAGCTTTCGATGCGGACGCATACAGGCGGCGGGCCGAGCGGTTCCTCGGCGAACTCGACCTCGAGCACTACCAGCATTACGCGGGCCTGAAGGCCGACTGCGACTTCAGCTCCATCTACGGACGGTACCCCGACCTGTTCACCCGCGAGACGGTCGACACGCTGCATGGCCTGTACCTCGAGGCGGTCGACGACGACGCGCGTCGTCGTGCCTCCTACCTGCTGAACTTCGCCACCGACGGGTTCCTCGGCGAGGCGACCAAGGAGCTCTCCGACGAGATCGCCAACCTCGAGGGCCGGGCGACGATCGAGGTCGACGGCGAGGAGATCGGCTACCGGTACTCGAGCGTGGTGCAGGCCAACGAGGCCGACGGCGGCCGGCGGCGGCGCATCTACGAGGCGCGGCTGCGGCTGACCGGTGACGCGCTGAACCCCCGCTACGAGGAACGCTGGCGCGTCCTGCACGACCTCGTGCGCGAGCTCGGGTACACGGACTACCGGGAGCTCTACTCGCAGGCCCAGGGGGTCGACTTCGGACTGCTGCGGGCCGAGATGGAGACCTTCCTGCAGGAGACCGAGGGCCTCTACCAGCGCACCCTCGACAGGATCGTTGGCGACAAGCTCGGGTTCGGCCGCGAGGAGCTGCACATCGCCGATCTGCCGTTCCTGATCAGGGCGCCCGAGTACGACCACGTGTTCACCCAGGAGGCCCTGCTGCCGACCTTCGCGCGGGTGCTCTCCGGTATGGGCGTCGACCTCGACGCCCAGAGCAATGTGCACGTCGACGCCGAGGCGCGCGAGCTCAAGTCGCCGCGCGCGTTCTGCAGCCCCGTGAGGGTGCCCGACGAGATCTACCTCGTGGTCATGCCCAAGGGCGGCCAGGACGACTACCAGGCCCTGCTCCACGAAGGTGGGCACACCGAGCACTTCGCTCACACCCGGCCCGACCTCCCGTTCGAGTACCGGTACCTCGGCGACAACGCCGTCACCGAGGGCTTCGCCTTCATCCTCGACCACCTCGTGCTCAACGCCCGCTGGCTCGAGGAGTATCTCGAGTACGCCGACTCGCAGGGGTTCCTGAAGTTCGCCTACCTGGTCGAGCTGTACTTCCTGCGCCGCTACGCCGGCAAGCTCGCCTACGAGACCGAGCTCCACGTCCAGGAGGGACCGCTCGGCCACATGGCCGAGCGCTACCACGCGCTCCTCACCGGCGCCGTCCAGGTCGACACGCCCGCCGTCAACTTCCTGATCGACGTCGACGACGGGTTTTACGCGGCGCACTACGTGCGGGCCTGGATGCTCGAGGGCGCCTTCCGCATGCTGTTGCAGGACCGCTTCGGCATCGAGTGGTTCCGCGAGCCCGAGGCGGCGGAGTGGCTCAAGCAGCTGTGGTCGCACGGGCAGGCGTTCACGGCCGACCAGTTGCTGCTCAAGAACGGCGGCGGGCGGCTCGACACCGGGCCCTTGCGCCTGCACCTCGAGCGCGTGCTCGGGCGCTAGGTCAGCTCGCCCCCGGGTCGGCCGGGGCCGCGCCCGGGAGCGGCTGCACCAGCAGCCGCCGCCGGCGCGGCCCGTCGAACTCGGCGAAGTAGATGCCCTGCCAGGTGCCCAGCTCCAGCCGGCCTTCGTGCACCGGCACCATGCAGCTGCTGCCCATCAGGCTCGCCTTCACGTGCGCATCGGAGTTGCCCTCGAGGTGGGCGAACGGCAGGTCCGGCGGCACGAGCCGCCGCAGGGCCATGACCACATCACGGCGCACTGAGGGGTCGGCGTTCTCGTTGATCGTCACCCCGGCGGTGGTGTGCGGCACGTAGACGAGCACGGCGCCGTCCCGCAGGCCGGCGTCGTGCACCGCCTGCGCGACCTCGGCGGTCACGTCGCGCAGCTCCTCGCGCTGCGAGGTCTGGAGCGAGAGCGTGACGGGGGTGCTCATCGTACCCGTCCGAAGAGCCGCCGCAGCCCGCCGCCTCGCGGCGGCTCCGGCGGCGGCACCGGCCGCACCAGGCCGTTCCTGAGGGCGGTCACCACGTCGGCCGTGCCGGTGACCGCCCGCGGGATCTCGGTGACGCACGTGAGTAGTCGGTCGACGGTGTGCGCGTCGCTGCCGCCGGTCTGGGGCTTGTCGAGCGCCATGGCCAGCTCCTCGGCGGTCCGCACGTAACGATTGCCGGTCCAGTTCCCGTTCCAGACCTCGACCGCGTCGATGCGGTCGCCCACCTGGTCGGCCAGCCCCGAGTAGTAGCTGGAGCCGCTGCGGCCGCCGCCGGCGGCGGGGTGGACCCAGACCATCGCCGCCGTATCGGGGATCTCCTCGGCCCGGGGCAGGCCCTGCACGTCCTGGAACGTCGCCAGGTAGTCGAGGTCGGGCGAGAAGAGGATGAAATCGCCGTACAGGGTCGAGATCTCCACGCCGTGCACCAGCACGACGCCCTGCTCCGCCATCGGCCCTTCCAGAGCCAGATTGTCGGTCACGTCGCCATGGTTGGTCAGGGCGATCGCCTGCACGCCGTTCAGGCGGCAGAACGTGAGGAGGTCGCCGTAGGCGATCTGCGAGCAGTCCGAGGCCGGACAGGTGTGCACGTGGAGGTCGACGAGCATGATGGCCGAGTATACACTTGGCCCGGTCATGCAGGGGACGCTGGACACCTTCAGCGTCGTCGAGGTCCTCCAGATGCTGGGGCGGGTCCGGAGCTCGGGGACGCTCCACATCGAGTGCGCCGAGCGGCAGATCGACGTCCACTTCATCCAGGGACTTATCGCGGAGACCCGCGATTCCACCCGGGTGTACGCCGACACCGTGCTCGGCAGCCTCCTCATCAAGCGCGCCCTGGTCACCGACGACCAGCTCGCCGAGGCGCTCGCCGAGCAGGAGCACAACCCCAAGCCGATCGGCACCATCCTGGTCGAGAAGGGGTTCGTGCACGAGGCCGACCTGCGCGACGTGTTGTCGCGGCAGGTCGCCAACTCGTTCCTCGCGGTCAAGACCGCCGGAGCCGGCACGTTCATGTTCGTCATCGACGAGCAGCCGCGACCCGTCGACTACATCACGATCGACACCAACAGCGTCCTCATCGAGGTCTCGTCGGTCGGCGGCGACTACGTCGTCGCCTTCAACCTGCTCGGGCAGGCGAACACCGTGCTGCTGCTCAACCGGGACTACGAGACGCTGCCCCGCCATTCGATCCCGATGGGCCGCGACGAGTTCCATGTGCTCACGCTGATCGACGACCGGCGCACGGTGCAGGAGATCACCGACCTGAGTCACCTCGAGGAGGTGACGGTGATCAGCATCCTCGGCAAGTTCTGCGAGGCCGGGGTGCTGCTCGCGAAGGCCGAGAAGCAGGCGCGGGCGGCCGCCGACGACGAGCTGCTCGCACACCGGGACAGCGTCTGGGCCGAGGTCACGAAGATCCTCGACGACGTGACCGGCACGGAGACGACCCTGGCCGCGCAGCCGCCGCGCAAGCAGGTCGAGCAGCCGGCCGACGCCGGCGTCGCCCTCAAGGTGGGCGACATGATCGACGGGCTCGTCGACACCGAGGTCACGCCGGCGCTCCAGGCGCTCGAGCACGACGGCGCGGCGGCGCCGTTCGACGAGGCGACGGCTGGGCCCGGGCAGACGCCGGCCGACGAGGTCGATCCGCTGGCGGCGCTGGTCGCCGCGTTCCCCGGACCGCCACCCGACGAGGCCGAGCTCGAAGACGCCGCCGGGCCGGAGCCCGGACAGGCCGCGCCTGCGGCCGCGGCGGAGACCCCCTCTGAGACACCGCCCGCGCCCCCTGTGCCTCCGGCCGTGGACGGGACCGCCGGGTTCGACTTCTCGGGCGCGACAGCGCCTGCGCCCGAGTCTCCCGCCGCGCCCGCGCCCGAGCCTCCCGCCGCGTCCGCGCCCGAGCCTCCCGCCGCGTCCGCGCCCGAGCCTCCCGCCGCGTCCGCGCCCGAGTCTCCCGCCGCGTCCGCGCCCGAGCCTCCCGCCGCGCCCGCGCCCGAGTCTCCCGCCGCGCCCGCGCCGCCCGCGGTGGGCGTCAACGGTGAGATGCCGATGCTTGCCGAACCGGTCCACCAGAGCTGGGAGGCCATCGACGGCGATGACGGCGAGCGTGACGAGCTGACCGAAGAAGAGATCGCCGCGGGCTTCTCGCGCGACATCACGCGCCCGCCGCTCGGGACCGGCATGGACCTGCCATGGGACGACGAAGAGGAGCCGGCGGCGCCGACTGCGCCCAGGGCACGCCCAGGCGCGCCCGCCACCGGCGAAAAGCCGGCGGCTCCTGCCGGCGCCGATCCCGGGTCGCCGGCTCCCGAAGGCGCCGACAAGCCGCTGCCGCCTCTCACGCCCGACGAGCTCGACGGCAAGTGGACCTGACGCCAGGGGGCGCGGAGATGAGAAGAGGGCGGGCGGCCCGTACGGGCCGCCCGCCCTCTTCGTTGCTACCGGCGCCCTCGGGCGCCGCGCGCGAGGACCGTCAGGCGGTCACGTCGCGGACGAGGTCCTCGTAGGCTGATACGTAGAGGTCGATGTCCTCGTCGGTGTGCGTGATCGACAGCGTCCACTCCTCTTCGCGGCCGGGAGCGATGATGATGCCGCGGTTGATGTTGTACAGCCATGCGAGTCCGACGAGCTCGTGGTCCTGGTACTTGATGAAGGACTCGTAGTCGGTGACCTTGGTGCTGGCGAAGTTGACGCACCCCTTGGAGCGGATGCCGACCGTGTACGCCGGGAAGTTGTACTTCTCCGCGATGGCGTCGCACTCGGTGATCAGGCGGTCGTTGAGGTAGTCGAGGCGAGCGTAGGCGGCTGGGGTCATGACCTGCTCGAAGCTGGCCCGCGCCGCGGCCATCGACAGCGGGTTGCCGCTGTAGGTGCCGACCTGGAAGACGGTGCCCTTGTGCACGATGTCCATGATCTCGTCGCTGCCGCCGATCGCCCCGCACGGGGTGCCGCCGGCGATGGCCTTGCCGAGGGTGACCATGTCGGGCACGACGCCCCAGCGCTCGATCGCGCCGCCGGCGGCGGTGCAGATGCCGGTCTTGACCTCGTCGAAGATGAGCACGATGCCGTGCTTCTTGGTGATCTCGCGGACGGCCTCGAGGTAGCCCGGCTCGGGCAGCACGACGCCGAGGTTCATCATCGCCGGCTCCATGATCAGGCAGGCCGGCTTGCGGCCCTCGGCGATGAGCTTCTCGATGCGCGCCTCCATCATCGCCGGGTCGTTGAACGGGACCGGGATGGTCATGTCGATCGACGACTGGGGGATGCCGGCGCCGTACGACATCGACTTGTAGTTGTCGCGCGGCCCGATCTGGCCGAAGTCCGTCACGCCGATCGAGACCATGACGTAGTCGTGATGGCCGTGGTACGAGCCGAAGATCTTCATGATCGTCTCACGGCCGGTGAAGCCGCGCGCGACGCGGATGGCGTCCATCGTCGCCTCGGAGCCGGAGTTCACGAAACGCCACTTCGGCAGCTTGAAGGTCTCGGCGAGGTGCTCGGCCATGATGACGCCGTCCTCGGTGGGCAGGCCGAACTGCGTGCCGAGGGGAGCCCGCTTCTGGATCGCTTCGACGATGACGGGGTGGGCGTGGCCCTGGACCATGCAGCCGAAGCCGTTGTGGAAGTCGCTCAACTCCTGGCCGTCGACCGAGTAGATCTTGGATCCCTTGCCGTGGGTGAAATAGACGGGATACGGATCGCGCGCGTGGTACGTGGAGGCGACGCCCATCGGCATCGACTTGACCGCGCGCTTGTACAGCTCATAGGACTTGGGAGTGGCCTGCTCGAGGCGCTTCTCCTCCTTGTCCGTCAGCTCCGTGATGCGCTTGCGGTCGATCTGGACGGGGGTACTCGACGTCATTCTTCATTCACTCCTTACGCACAGGGACATCAGAAAGGACTGACAGGAGTTCGGGCGATTACCACCTCGCTGTTCATGCTCGACCCGAGCGTCCGGGAAGCGATGCCCCGGAGCCCTTTCCGCCCCCTGACCCGAGAGCGTCACAGACCGGAACGGCTGCGTCGACAGTCTATCGCAGAACGGTGCAGCATGTCGCAAACGGCAGCAAGCTTGCCCAATCGGCAGCCGATTCGGAAGCACACCTTCGCCGCCGATACCCGGCCCGACGGCGTTCCGTGCGGCCGTCGAACACCCGTGCCCGGCCTGCCGCCGGGCACTCATCCTATCGGGCCCTGCCGCCACCGGCAAAGAGAAACGGGGCGGCTGCCTGTCGGCAGCCGCCCCGCTGACGAAGAAGGGCGGGGCCCTCACGGGCCCCGCCCTTCGATCCCCTTGTCGAGCCCGGAGGCTCGGGCAGAGGCGTGCTACTTGCCGGTCACCTTGACGGTCTTGCTGTACCCCACCGGACGCGTGACGCCCGAGAAGGTGTACGGACCGAACTTGGCGCGCAGCGTGGTTGCGCCCTTCGGGACCTTCCACTTGTAGGTGTATGTCCCGTCGGTGCTCGGAGCGACGGCCGCCGTGACGACGACGCTCGCGACGGTCTTCCAGCTGCTGCCCGACTTCTTCTGGATGGTCACCTTCTTGCCGGCGCTCTGGTCAGAGCTCGACACGGTACCGCTGAGGGTGATCTTGGTACCGGTCTTGACGCTCGTCTTGGAGGCCTTGATGGTGACGGTGAACGGGATGGGCGCTACCTGAGCGACCCACGCGTTGGCCGCGTCGATCGCCTTCTCCGTGTAGGCCCAGTTGTGGATGCCCCGGCTCGAGTCCTCGGTGACGAATTCCTCGATGGTCTCGGCCTTCAGGAAGGCCAGGACGTTCGGGTTCGTCGAGGTCGGGTCGGACGGTTCTCCGATGTCGGCCGAGGCGTCCTCGGCGTCGGTGTACCCGATGCCGATTGCCGCGGTATCGAGCTTGGCGTCCAAGGCGGCCACCTGCTGATCGAACAGCGACTGGCGGGCGTCGAGGACCGGCTGGAGGTACAGCGCCAGGTCATCGGTCTTCGTGGCGTGGCACTGGCCGCAGGCCGAGTTCGGCATGGGGCCGGTCCGGCCGGACACGGTCATCGTGTGCGTCGCCGCGTATTCCGGCGTGATGACCTTGAAGAGGTGGTTGGCGCCCGTTCCCGGAACGCCGTCGAACTCGATCCCGGTCGGGACCATATGGCACTGGACGCAGTCGCCCTTGTGGACCGACGGCGTGTCAGGCACACCGAGGTCGGTGAGGGACGTGCCGGCCATCATCTCCTGCTGCGGATGATGGATCTCCTCGCCGGCGACGACCTGACCGCTCTGGTCCTCCGGGACCTCGGTGTTGTGGCACTGCGTGCAGAGCGTCGCTTGCGGCCGCACGAGTTGCGGGTTGCGGCCCGAGTTGAACACGGACTGCTGATCGCCCGCGGCGTGCGGGTCGTGGCAGGTGACGCACGCGTCGCCGTACAGCAGGCTGGTCGGGTCAGGCGAAGGAACGCCGTTCGCGACCTGGATCTGATAGTCGGCGGAGTGGCACGGCAGGCATTCCGTGTTGGTGCCGTTGCCGATCGCCTTGAGGGTATCGAGGGCGTTCATGTGCGTGACCGCCGGGAATCCAGTCCCCGTGAAGCGGTCCTGCATCATCTCTTCGTACTGGACTGCGCTCTCGCCGTGCGCTCTCGCGCTGGCGGTGATCGGAGCGGCCCAGAAGAGGTTCCCGATCGGGTTGTCCGGCATCGGGATGTTCAGCACGTCGCTCAGAGGAGCGGCCGGCTGATACGCGCCGCTCGGGCTCGCCAGCGGCGTGGGGAACGGGTCGTACACCACGGGGTACTGCGGCTGGATCGTCGTAGGCGACGCCGCGGGTTGCGGCGTGTAGGTGTACGTTGCAACGGTCTTGCCGTAGCGCGCGTGGCACTGGCCGCAGATGTCAGGATTGGCCAGCGAGCCGTACTTGAACCCGGCGTCGTGCATCCGGGCGCCGTTGTAGTGGCAGTCGGCGCAGCCGACGTACGGCTCCGAGTAGGCCGCCGTCGAGTCGGGTGCCGGTGTGCCGGTCGGATAGACCGTGGGCGTCGCGGTCGGGCCGGGCTCCAAGGCGCCCTGCGCCTTGCTCGGATCGTAGTTGCCACTGTGGCAGCCGGCGCAGCCGGGGCCTTCGGAGATGGGCAGGGCGTTCGTCGTGAACGCGCTGACGTCGCCCAGCATCGAGTGGGCCGACGTCAACCACGCCGGGACCACCGTTGGGCCGATGCCGCCGGTGTCGTGACAGTTGGCGCAGTTCTCGAAAGTAGCGCCATAGACGGTGGTGTAGTCCGATCGCGCGCCGTTGCTGTCGGCGAACGCGGCTGGTGCCGCGATCAGCAACGCGACAGCAAGAACGAGCGCGAGAACGAGAACATGCTTCACGGGCACCTCCTTCCTGGAGTGTGGAGTGGGTCTGTAGGAATCCGCCTTCAAAGATCACACCTCCTTTCTACGCAAGCGGAAGTGGTCTGTGGGGGTATTCCGGCCGCACGCGGGGCGTGAGGGGCCGGGAGAGGGATCGACGGTCCGAGAGGAAAGGGGAGGCGAAACGGGCGCCGTGGGCGAGGCAGGTGTCCTCGACCGCAGCGGTCGGCCTGTCGGCTGCACCCAAGATAGTCGACCCCATTGGCATGGTCCCCTCGTGCGCTCCCCTGGTGTGCCCGTTCTATTGCGAAGGTCGCCCCTGGGTCAACGTTCGGCTGCCCTTGGGAAACGCGGCACAAGGGGCATCGCGGCGATGCTCCACGCACCAAACCATGCAATAGTTGATTCTTATAGCCGAAACGCAGTTTGGCCGCAACCTTTTTGGGTCACGGAGCGGGCTCGGGTCAGCCGGTCGCGTCCGGTGTCGGAGCCGCGGGGGGGTCGGCTGCTGGGGCGTCGGGGGTGGGGGCGTCGGGGACGGAGACGTCCCCGACGCCCCCACCGCGACGCCCCTCTTCGGTGGCCGGCCGCTGCAGGCCCAGGTCCCAGCCCTCGAACCTCACCCGTGGACGCAGGAAGAGGTACGTCTCACGCACCAGCGGGATCAGCGGCACGGCGATGAACATGCCCGAGATGCCGTGGATCTCCTGTCCGGCGAGGATGACGAAGATCACGACCAGCGGGTGCACCCGCAGCCGCGATCCCATGATCGTCGGCGTGAGGACGTGTCCCTCGATCTGCTGGATCGCCAGGTACGTGAGGATCACCCACACCATCGTGAGCGGCGAGTGGAGCAGGGCGACGAACGACGGCGGCACGGCCGCCAGGAACGGCCCGACGTAGGGGATGATCTCCATGACGGCGGTCCACGCTCCGAAGAAGGCCGCATACTTGCTGCCTGAGGGGAACACACCGGTCATGCCGAGGATCCACATCGCGAGTCCGGCGCTGAGCCCGAGCGCGGCCGACAACAGGAGCTGCGCCTTGACGTAGTCGACGACGGCCGACTGTGCGAGGCGGACGTAGCTCTCGCCGTCGCTGCGCGACCGCGTCGGGAAGTGGTCGACGACGAAGCGCGAGATACGGCGCGAGTCGAGCAGCATGTAGATGGAGATCACGACGATCACGATCAGCAGGGCGACGGTGCGCACCACCGAGACCCCGAAGCCGAGCAGGCTGCCGGAGATGCTGGGCACGCGGTCGGCGGCCGACCGCGCGAAGCGCTGCAGCTGGGCCCCGACGTCGACGTTCAGATGGAGCCGGTCGGCGACGTGCTGGAGTTGGTCCACGAGGCTCTTCGCCTGGCTGGTCATCGAGGGCAGCGAGGAGAGCAGGTTCTTGAGCTGGGTCACGATCGCGGGCATGAGCGCTGCCGCGAGCCCGACGATCACGGCGACGGCCACGAGATAGACGAGGAACACGCCCACGTAGCGCGGTACGTGGGCGCGCTTGAGCAGGTTCACGAGCGGGTTGAGGACGAGCGCCAGCAGCGAGGCCGCCAGGAAGATGAACACCGCCTGGCCGATGACCCCGAGGAACAGCCAGACGATGATCAGCAGAGCCGGGATGAGCGCCGCTTGTAACCAGCGCGGCACGACGACGCGGCCCATGGGGGGAGCCTCGTGGTCCGTTGACCTGCCGTCGGCGGCTGCCATGGACCGCAGTATACCGCCCGCGCCCGGCGCACCCGCACGAAGCGGCGGACTGTTTGCCGCTCGAGCCCGGCGGGCACACTTGACACACCTTGACTCAGATTTTATGATTGCAAACGACTCAGTAGTGCCAAGGAGGAATCAGCATGGGTAAGGTCATCGGTATCGACCTGGGGACGACCAACAGCGCGATGGCCGTCCTCGAGGGCGGCGAGCCGACCGTCATCCCCAACTCCGAGGGCGGGCGCACGACCCCGTCGGTCGTCGCCTTCTCGAAGAGCGGGGAGCGGCTCGTCGGTACGGTGGCTCGCCGCCAGGCGGTCACCAACCCCGAGAACACCGTGTTCTCGATCAAGCGCTTCATGGGCCGCAAGTACGGCGACGTCTCCGAAGAGATGAAGATCGTGCCGTACAAGGTCGCGAAGGCGAGCAACGGCGACGCCATGGTCGAGATCGGCGGCAAGGACTACAAGCCGCCTGAGATCTCCGCGATGGTCCTGCAGAAGCTCAAGCGCGACGCCGAGGACTACCTCGGCGAGAAGGTCACCGAGGCGGTCATCACCGTACCGGCGTACTTCGACGACGCCCAGCGTCAGGCCACCAAGGACGCCGGCAAGGTCGCCGGCTTCGAGGTCAAGCGCATCATCAACGAGCCGACGGCCGCCGCGCTGGCCTATGGACTCGACAAGGAGCACGACCAGACGATCCTCGTGTTCGACCTCGGGGGCGGCACCTTCGACGTGTCGATCCTCGACATCGGGGACGGCGTGTTCGAGGTCAAGTCGACGCGGGGCGACACCCACCTCGGCGGCGACAACTTCGACAAGGCCGTCGTCGACTGGATGGTGGCCGATTTCAAGCAGAGCCAGGCGATCGACCTGAGCCAGGACAAGATGGCTCTCCAGCGCCTCTACGAGGCCGCCGAGAAGGCCAAGATCGAGCTCTCGACGACGATGAGCACGGCCATCAACCTGCCGTTCATCACGGCCGACGAGAACGGCCCCAAGCACCTCGACCTCACCCTCACGCGGGCGAAGTTCGACGAGCTGACGAAGGCACTGGTCGACCGCGTCGTCGACCCGGTCAAGCGCGCCGTCGAGGACGCCGGCCTCAAGAACGCCGACCTCGACCACGTGATCCTCGTCGGCGGCATGACCCGTGTGCCGGCCGTGCAGGAGAAGGTCAAGGAACTCACGGGCAAGGAGCCCCACAAGGGCGTCAACCCCGACGAGGTCGTCGCCGTCGGCGCGGCCATCCAGGGCGGCGTGCTGGCCGGCGAGGTCAAGGACGTGCTGCTCCTCGACGTGACCCCGCTGTCGCTGGGCATCGAGACCAAGGGCGGCGTGTTCACGCGGCTGATCGAGCGCAACACGACGATCCCGACCAAGAAGAGCGAGATCTTCTCGACCGCCGAGGACAACCAGACGAGCGTCGAGATCCACGTGCTCCAGGGCGAGCGCGACATGGCGCGCTACAACAAGACGCTGGGCAAGTTCCAGCTCGTCGGCATCCCGCCGGCGCCGCGCGGCATCCCGCAGGTAGAGGTGGCATTCGACATCGACGCCAACGGCATCGTGCACGTGAGCGCCAAGGACCTCGGCACCGGCAACGAGCAGAAGATCACGATCACCGCCTCGAGCGGCCTGAGCGAGCAGGACATCGAACGCATGATGTCGGACGCCGAGTCGCACGCCGACGAGGACCGCAAGGCGCGCGAGACGGCCGAGGTCAAGAACAACGCCGAGAACCTGGTGTACTCGACCGAGAAGTCGCTGCGCGACATGGGCGACCGGGTCGACAGCGACACCCGCGAGCAGATCGAGAAGGCCGCCGCCGAGGTGCGAACGGCTCTCGACGGCGACGACGTCGACGAGATCAAGGCCAAGGCCGACGCGCTCATGCAGGCGTCGCACAAGCTGGCCGAGGCCGTCTACCAGCAGGCCCAGCAGGCGCAGCCGTCGGGCGACGGCGGCGCGGCCGAGGCCGACGAGAACGTCGAAGAGGCCGACTACGAGGTCATCGACGACGACGAGAGCAAGTAGGTGATGGGGCGGCGGCGGCATCCGCCGCCGCCCCCCTCCGAGACGATGTGGGGCCGCGCGGCCAGTTCGCCTGCCGCGCGGCGTCGGGAGACTGTCCCCGAGAGGTGGACGCAAAGGAGGTCACTATGGCGATCATCAGATGGGACCCCTTCCGCGAGATGTCGACCGTGCAGAACCGCTTCGACAGGCTGTTCGACTCGGTGTGGGGCGGCCGCCAGGAGGCCTGGCTTCCTGCCGTGGACGTGTTCGACACCAAGGACGCGGTCGTGCTCAAGGCCGAACTGGCCGGCATGGACCCGGACGACATCCAGATCGAGATCGAGGACAACGTCCTCACCATCAAGGGTGAGCGCCGGTTCGAAGAGAAGGTCGACGAGGAGCGGTACTACCGCGTCGAGCGTCGCTTCGGCTCGTTCCAGCGCAGCCTGGCGCTCCCCCAGGGCGTGAAGGCCGACGATATCGCCGCAGCCTACGAGGACGGGATCCTCGAGGTGCGGGTGCCCAAGGCCGAGGAGGAGAAGCCGAAGAAGATCGAGGTCAAGGCGGCCAAGAAGACCGTCGAGGCCAAGACGGCCTGAGCGCGACGGGGCGGGCGGGTGCGGGTGCCCCGGCCCCGTCCGCCCTCCGCTGAACCCACGAGCCACGCGAGCGAGACGACATGGTCGAAAGCAGGCGCAAGAAGGACGAAGCACAGGACGCGGCGGCCGCCGGTAAGGCCGGTCGCGGCGGCGCGGGCGACCCGGCACAGGCCGCGACGGCCGGCGCGAAGGCGGCCGCCGGCGCCGCGGCGGCAGAGGCGGCTGCGAGGGCAGGCGCGCAGGAACCCGTCGGCGAGGCGCCGGTCCCGTCGCCCGACGACACGGCGGCCTCCCTCGCGCGCGAGCGTGATCAGTACCTCGACCACCTGCAGCGGCTCAAGGCCGAGTTCGAGAACTACCGCAAGCGCATGCAACGCGACAACGAAGCGCTGGTGCTGCGCGCCGGCGAGGGCGTGATCGAGTCGCTGCTGCCGGTCGTCGACAACATGCGGCGGGCGCTCGAGGCGGCCGAGAAGCACGAGGAGGGGCAGCTGATCAAGGGCGTCGAGCTGGTCGCCGGTCAGCTGACCGCGATCCTGGCGAGTCACGGCCTGGGCGAGGTGCCGGCCGAGCGCGGCCTGCCGTTCGACCCGACGATCCACGAGGCCGTCATGACGCAGCCCGACGATCTCCCGGAGGGCCTGATCGCGGCCGTCGTGGATCGTGGCTTCACGCTGCACGACCGCCTGCTGCGGCCGGCGAAGGTGATCGTGACGGCCTGAGATGGGCGACTTCTACCAGACGCTCGGCGTCGACCGCAAGGCTTCACAGGACGAGGTCCGCAAGGCGTTCCGCAAGCTGGCCCGCCAGTACCACCCCGACAAGAACCCGGGGGACAAGGCGGCCGAGGAGAAGTTCAAGGAGGCCAACGAGGCCTACGAGACGCTCTCCGACCCCGAGAAGCGCAAGCAGTACGACGAACTCCTGCGCCTGGGCGCGTTCGACCCTCGCGCCGGCGGCGGGTTCCGACCCGGCCAGGGGGGGTTCCAGGGCTTCGACCCGCGCATGTTCCAGCAGGGCGGCCAGTCGTTCCAGATGGGAGACATCGGAGACCTGCTCTCCAGCCTCTTCGGAGGCGCCGCGCAGGGGGGCCGCGGCCGCGGAGGGGCCGCGGCCCCAGAGCGCGGCGCCGACCTGCAGGCCGACGTGACGATCTCGTTCGAAGAGTCGCTGCGCGGGGCGACCGTGCGCGTGCCGGTCGAGAAGATCGACGCCTGCCCGACGTGCCACGGATCGGGCGCGGCACCGGGCACGACGCCCAAAGTCTGCCCGGTCTGCAACGGCCGCGGCGTCCAGGCGCAGAACCAGGGCCCGTTCGCGATCTCGGTTCCGTGCCAGCGCTGCCACGGCAACGGCACCATCATCGAGTCGCCCTGCGCGACCTGCAACGGCAGCGGCGTGACCCCGCAGATGCGCCGCTACACGGTGAAGATCCCGCCCGGGGCCAAGGAGGGCACGAAGATCCGCCTCAAGGGCAAGGGGGAGGCCGGCCGTCGCCACGGGCCGGCCGGCGACCTGTACGTGGTCGTCCACGTCGAGAGCAGCGACCTGTTCGAGCGCCGCGGCGAAGACCTCGTGATCGAGGTCCCGGTGACGGTCGCCGAGGCGGTGCTCGGTACCCAGGTCAAGGTCCCCACGCCCGGGGGCGGCCGGGTGTCGCTCAAGGTCCCGGCCGGCAGCAACGACGGCCGGACCCTGCGGGTGCGCGGCAAGGGCGCGCCGCGGCTCAAGGGCGGCAACGGCGACCTGCTGGCAAGGGTGCATGTGGTGATGCCGGCCAAGCTGAGCAAGGAGCAGCGCAAGCTGGTCGAAGAGCTGGGCAAGACCCAGGCGGACCCGCGCGCGGAGCGCTTCGGGGCCGCCTGACGGGCATGACGGGCAGGTGAGCGACGATGGCCGATGACACACCGCGGGTCGACAGGCCCCTGTTCATGATCTCGATGGCGGCCGAGCTGGCCGCCATGCACCCGCAGACCCTGCGCCTGTACGAGCGGCGGGGGCTGCTGGCGCCGCGCCGCTCGGCCAAGAACACGCGCCTGTACTCTCTCGACGACGTGGCGCGGCTGCGGCGCATCCAGGAGCTGACCGAGCTCGGCCTGAACCTGGCCGGCGTGGAGCGGGTGCTCGAGCTCGAGCGTGAGATGACGGCGATGAGGGAGCGCCTCGAGCGGCTGCAGGCCGAGCTCACCGAGACGGTGGCCCGCATGCACAGCGAGATGCGCGCGGTGGAGCGCTCGTTCCGCCACGACCTCGTGCCGGTGAGCAAGACGATGGCGGTCGTGCGCATCGAACGCCGCAAGAAGAGGTGAGAAGTACCAGATGGATGTCGGCAAGTTCTCAGAGAGGGCCCGCGAGGCGATAGAGACGGCGCAGGGCGTGGTCCGGCGAGGGCCGGGCAACCAGCTCGGCACGGAACACCTGCTGATCGGCGTGCTGAGCCTGCCCGGCGGTGTCGTCGACCAGATCCTGAACCTGCTCGGCGTCGACAAGGGCGCCGCGATGGCCCGTGCCGGCGAGCTGGCCCAGAACCAGCCCGCCGGCTCGGGCGGGGCGGCGGCGCCCACCGACATGCTCTACCTGACGCCGCGCGCCAAGGCGGCGCTCGACATCGCCGCCCAGCAGGCGCAGAAGATGGGCGACGCGTTCGTCGGCACCGAACACCTGCTCCTCGGGATCTTCCTCGAGGGCGAAGGGCCGGGGAGCGCCGTTCTGCGTGACCTCGGTGTGACCGAGGACACCCTGCTCCGGGCCCTGAACGAGGTGCGGTCCAGTGGCGTCGACTACGAGGGCCAGGCCACCGGCGAGAGCATGCTCGAGAAGTACACCCGCGACCTGACCGCCGCGGCGCGCGACGACAAGCTCGATCCCGTCATCGGTCGCGACGAGGAGATCAAGCGCGTCATCCAGGTGCTCAGCCGGCGGACGAAGAACAACCCGGCGCTGATCGGTGAGCCAGGCGTGGGCAAGACGGCTATCGCCGAGGGCCTGGCGCAGAAGATCGTCGCCGGCGACGTGCCGGAGATCCTGCGCGGAAAGCGCGTGCTGGCGCTCGACCTCGGCGCCATGGTCGCCGGCGCCAAGTACCGCGGCGAGTTCGAGGAGCGCCTCAAGGGCGCGCTCGAGGAGGTCCAGCGCTCGCGCGACGTCGTGCTGTTCATCGACGAGCTGCACAACGTGGTCGGCGCCGGCGCCGCCGAGGGCGCCATCGACGCCTCCAACCTCATGAAGCCCATGCTCTCCCGCGGCGAGCTGCAGTGCGTCGGCGCCACCACCCTCGACGAGTACCGCGAGCGCATCGAGAAAGACTCGGCCCTCGAGCGCCGGTTCCAGCCCGTACTGGTCGGCGAGCCGACGGTGGAGCAGACGATCGCGATCCTGCGCGGCCTGCGCGACAAGTACGAGGCGCACCACAAGGTCAAGATCACCGACGAGGCGATCGTCGAGGCGGCGCGGCTGTCGGACCGCTACATCAGCGACCGGTTCCTGCCCGACAAGGCGATCGACCTGATCGACGAAGCCGCCAGCAAGCTGCGCATCGAGTCGACGATGCTGCCGCCGGACCTGCGCGAGATGGAGCTGAGCCTCGCGGACCTGGCGCGCGAGGGCGCGGCGGCGGTCCAGGCCCAGGACTACGAGAAGGCGGCCCAGCTCAAGGAGCAGACCGACAAGATCCAGCAGACCTTCGTCGCCGCCAAGAACGCGTGGCTGGCCGACAAGGGCATCGCCGACGCCAGCGTCGACGCCGACGCCATCGCCCAGATCGTGAGCGACTGGACGCACATCCCCGTGCAGCGCATGGTCCAGGAAGAGGCCGACAAGCTGCTGGCAATGGAGGAGACCCTCCACGGGCGCGTGGTCGGGCAGGACAGGGCGGTCGCGGCCATCTCCGAGGCCGTGCGCCGGGCGCGGGCCGGCCTCAAGGACCCCAAGCGGCCGGTCGGCTCGTTCATCTTCCTCGGCCCGACCGGCGTGGGGAAGACGGAGCTTGCCCGCGCCCTGGCGGAGTTCCTCTTCGACGACGAGAACGCGCTGATCCGGCTCGACATGAGCGAGTACATGGAGAAGTTCTCGGCCTCGCGGCTGGTGGGCTCCCCGCCCGGCTACGTCGGCTACGAGGAGGGCGGCCAGCTCAGCGAAGCGGTGCGCCGCCGGCCGTACAGCGTGGTGCTCTTCGACGAGATCGAGAAGGCGCACCCCGACGTGTTCAACATGCTGCTGCAGATCCTCGACGACGGCCGCCTGACCGACAACAAGGGCCGGACCGTCGACTTCAAGAACACGGTCGTGATCATGACGAGCAACGTCGGCAGTGGCATGATCCGGCAGCAGACGCTCGGGTTCGCCCAGAACGGCGGGGGCCACGAGGGTCACGAGGCCTTCGAGAAGCGCCTGCTCGACGAGCTGCACAAGACCTTCCGGCCCGAGTTCCTCAACCGCGTCGACGAGATCATCGTGTTCGACGCGCTGGGCAAGGAGCAGCTCGAGCAGATCGTCGACCTGCTGCTGACGCACGTGCGCACGCTCGTCGAGGGCCAGGGGATGCACCTCGAGGTCACCGAGCCGGCGAAGGCGCTCATCGCCGAGAAAGGGTACGACCCGGAGTTCGGAGCCCGGCCGCTGCGGCGAGCCATCCAGCGCCTCCTCGAGAACCCGCTGTCGAGCGAGCTGCTGCGCGGCACCTTCGCCGAGGGCGACACGATCGTCGCCGACGCCGACGCCGCCGCCGACGGCGACCGGCTGGCCTTCAGGAAGACGGCGTAGGAGCCGGGCGGGGCGGCGGCGCGGAGCGCCGCCGCCCCGCCGTCCATCGACCGCCGACCCTGTTGTAGCGTCGTCGCCGGCCTCCTATAGTGAGACCCCATGAGACCCCGTCTACGGACCGTGTTCCTGGGCAGCGTCCTGAGCGCGGCGCTGAGCGTGATCGCGACGCCGTGGCTGCGTCGCGTGCGCCGCGTCGCGGCGGCGGGCGGCGGCGGCCCGCGGGCCGCCGCCGCCCGCCGCGGGGTCGCTGCCTTCGCCGGGACCCCCTGCTCGCGAGAGGCGAGCGTCGCCGGGGCTGGCGACGCAACTGCCCGCGACGAGCGCTGATCCTCTGGCGGTCGTCGCTCATCGCTGGTAGTGTTGGGCCATGGATTTCTCCGTCTTCGATGAGGGGAGCAGCATGGTCGATCTGCCCGTCAGCCAGGCTGGCGTCGAGGACGCGGACTTCCGGGTCGAGATCGGCTTCCAGGAGTTCGAGATCATCGCCTTCAGCGGCGACCTCAAGATCGTCGGCCGCGCCCACTTCGGCATCACCGGCCGCGCGTCCTCGCAGCGGCCGTCCGACTACCTGCGCCACTTCGCCGACACGCGTCTGACGCTGTCCCAGGTGTGTATCTACCGGCTCGCCACCGACGAGCTGCTCGACACCACGCCCTTCGTCATCCTGAACCTCGATCGCGTCGACCTGGTCTACGCGCGCGAGCCTCAGGACGAGGGCGACGCGGCCGGGACGCCCGCCGGGGCCTAGCCCGTGTACGCCGTCGACGTGCTGCTGCCGACGGCCCGGTTCGCCTTCTCGGTCGAGGGTGACAGCACGGTCGTGCTGCCCGAGCATCGCTCACCCCAGGCGTATGCGCTCTACCAGGAGCTGAAGCGCGACCAGCCCGTCGTCGGCATGACCACGTTCCCCAACTCGATCCTGTTGCGCGGCGAGCGCACCATCCTCGTCGACCCCGGCCTGCACCTGCAGAACCAGCCGGTCCTGGCCGCGCTGCGCGCGCGCGGCGTCGACCCCGACGCGCTCGACCTCATCGTGCTCACCCACGCCCACCTCGACCACGCCGGCGCTTGCGCCGACGTGACCGGGCCGGTCGTCGTCCACGGGCTCGAGCGCACCGAGCTCGACTGGGCGATGGTCTCCGGCATCCTCGAGCTGCACCCCCTCACGTTCCTCGACGGCGCCGCGGGAGAGATCGCGCCCGGCCTGGAATGGACCCTGACGCCGGGGCACAGCGCCGGCAGCATCTGCTTGAAGGTCGCCACGGCCGAGGGGCCGGTCGCCCTGGTCGGCGACACGATCGGCCCCCTGCGCGAGGACTTCGATGCGATGTCGCCCGCTCCGGGTGAGGGGCCGGCCGACCTGACCCTCGCAGCCTGGAGGCTCGTGCGTTCCTGGTCCCCGGTGCGGGTCGTGCCGGGCCACCTGCCGCCGTTCGCGCTCTAGCGGCCGGCCCCGGCCGGCGCCGGCCGCTGTGCTAGACTTCAGGCTCCAGACCGTCGCGCCGGGAGTGTAGCCCTTGCCTATCTACGAATACCGTTGCGAAGCCTGCGGGCACACCTTCGAGGTGTTCCAGAAGTTCAACGACGTGCCCGTCGAGGTGTGCGAGCGCTGCGGGGCGACCGTCAGCCGTGTCTTCCACCCGGTCGCCATCCACTTCAAGGGCTCCGGCTTCTACACCACAGACTACGGCAAGCCGGGGGCCCAGAAGCGGCCCTCCAGGGACGGCGAGGGCGCCGCGGCCGAGAGCGCCGCGGAGACCGGCGCCGCAGCGGCCAAGACAGGCGACGCCAAGGCGTCGACCGGCGCCGGCTCCACCGCGGCGCCCAAGGACAAGGGCAGCAAGAAAGACTAGACACGCGTCGCAGCGAGGGGCGCGTGGCGAGGGGGCGCCATGGACGCGAGGGGTGAGGGTCCCAAGAAGACCACGGGCGGGACGGCGGACGACGCCCTGCGCGAGCGGGCGGTCGAACGCATCGCCCAGCAGGCCCGGGCCAACCTCCGCAACCTGATCAGCGACGATTCGCTGGCGCTGCCGTCGCTGAGCGCCATCGCCGACGACATCCGCCTCGAGCTCGAGAAGCGGGGCACGGTGGCGATCCTCTACGTCGGCCTCAAACGCTACGGACGCCTGGAGCGCGTGTTCGGCTGGCGGATCACCTCGGAGATCCTCGACGCCTGCGCCGGCATCCTGCAAGAGATGGTGGGCTCGACCCTGCGACGGCTCGACGTGCTCGCCGACTTCACGCTCTCGGACAACGCCTTCATCGTGGCCCTTTCGCCGCCGCGCAAGACCAAGGAGATCGCCGGCGACGACCTCATGGCCATCAGCCGCCGCGTCTACGAGCGGCTGCAGTCCACCCTGCTGAACGACCTCAAGCCGGGGATCTTCGACCGCGTCCACCCGTTCGTCACCACGGCCGTGCTGCGCGCGGCCGACGATCTGACCTTCGAGCAGTCGCTGCAGAACGGCGTGACCGCCGCCATGCAGGCGGTCGAAGAGGAGTCGATCCTCTACGACGACGAGCTCGAGCGCACCCTGGCAGACGCCATCGCCGACCACGGGCTCGAGCCGCTGTTCGAGGCAGTGGTCGACGTGAACGAGCGCCGCTGCCTCGGGTACCGCACGAGCGTGCGGGGACCGTTCTACTCGCCCTTGCGCCTGCCCGACGTCCTCGACGAGGTCTCGCGGCGCTCGGCGCTGCTCACGAGCTATGGGATCGAAGCGCGCGAGGCGGCCGTGACGCGGGCGGTCGGCCTGGGCGCCGAGGACCTGCTCTTCCTCGGCTGCGCCGCGGCGGAGCTGCCCGGCGCGGCCGCCCTGGCGCTGAGCGAGTTCTACTCGCTGAACAAGGGCCTCGTGCCGCAGCACGTGGTGTTCGAGGTGCAGGCCGGCGACCTGGTCGCCAACGCCGCCTCCGTGCTGCGCGTGCTGTCCAGCGTGCGCGAGATGGGGTTCCCGGTCTGCATGGCCGGTGTCGGCGCCGGGCTCACGGCCTTCGACCTGATCGCCCAGGCCCGGCCCGACTTCCTGATCGCCGACCCCGTGATCACGCTGGGCGCCGCATCCGACCCGACCCTGATCGACACCATGCAGCTGCTGCTGCGCTACGCCGCCCGCATCGACGCGCGCCTGATCGCGCCCGAGGTCGGCGACGCGAAGCAGCTCAAGGCGCTGCGAGGGGTCGGCGTGGAGCTCGTCTGCGGAGACGTGCTGGGCCGGCCCGACACGCGGCCGCCGAGGATCGATCCCGAGAAGCTGAAACTGTAGGGGCGGGATGAGCGGGCGGCGGGCCACCGGCCCGCCGCCCGCTCATCCGCGTGCCCGGATCAGGCCGAGAGCGTCGTCGCGAGCGGTCCGTTCACGCTCGCGTCGGCGTGCAGCGACACCCGGTTGCGCCCGCGCGACTTGGACTGGTAGAGGGCCTCGTCGGCCTGCTCGATGAACAGCGTCTCGTCGGCCGAGCCCCGGCGGTAGGTGGCCACGCCGGCGCTGACGGTCACGAACACCTTGTCGCCGCCGCGCTGCTCCAGCCCGATCGTCTCGACGGCGTGACGCACGCGCTCGGCGAGCTCGTACCCGTCGCCGCCGTCGCCGCGGATCAGCAGCGCGAACTCCTCGCCGCCGTAGCGCGCCGCCATGTCGGCCTCGCGCACGACCGACTGCAGGGTCAGGCCGATGCGCCGCAGCAGGTCGTTGCCGGACTCATGGCCGTGGCGGTCGTTGAACGCCTTGAAGTGGTCGACGTCGAACATGATCAGGGCCAGGTCGCCGCCGTAGCGGTCGGCCTTGGTGGTCTCGTTGTGCAGGTAGTCGACGAACGTGCCGTAGTTGTACAGGCCGGTCAGCCGGTCGGTGAGCGACGAGGCCTGCAGCACGCTCTGGAGCTGGTGGTGGTTGCGTTGCACGCGGCCCAGCACCAGGCCGGCGATGCTGAACATGACGAGGCCGATGATCGCCTGCCGGGTGGTCGCCGGGTCGGCGCCGTGCCGGGCGACGAAGTAGCCGACGAACACGGCGCCGACCCAGCCGCTCACGAGCAGGCTGCCGAGCTCGAAGAAGAAGACGGCGGCGAGGATCAGCGGGAAGATGAACAACGGCCACAGGTACAGGTCGCCGGTGCCGAACACGACCACCGACACGGCGACCAGCGCCGCCACCAGCAGGACGATGCGCTGCGGCGTGACGCGCCGTTCGGTGAGGTCGGGGTGAAGAGCCCCGGGTTGGTGCATGGTCCTCCGCTCTCGTGGCTTCTTCCTACCTACGACGTGCTCGTAGGCAATCCTGCGCTCGAAGGCCACCGTCGCCAGGCGAGGCTACACCTGCGTCCTGGGGGGTCGGCGGACGGCGTCGCAGGTTCGGGGGAGCGTCCGGGCGGTGAAGTAGAATCCGGACCGATGACCGACATCCTGCTGACCAACGACGACGGCATCACCTCGGAGGGCATCGCCGCGCTGCGGAGGCTTCTCGACCCGCTGGGCACGGTGCTCACGCTCGCCCCGGCCACCAACCGCAGCGCCATCGCGCGCAGCATCACGATCGGCGGTCCGCTGAGGGCGCGCAGCGTCGAGTTCGGCGAGGGCTACGAGGGCTTCGCCCTCGACGGCACACCGGCCGACTGCGTACGCGCGGCCGCCGCCGGCCTGCTGGGCCGGCGGCCGCGCGTCGTCGTGGCCGGCGCCAACCTCGGTCCCAACGTCGGCGACGACGTCGTCTACTCCGGCACCGTCGCGGCCGCCCTCGAGGCGGCCGCCTTCGGCATCCCGGCCGTCGCCGTCTCGATCGCCTCGCGGGCGCCGCGTCATCTCGACGACGTCGCGCGCTTCGTCGTGCCCATCGTCGAGCGCGTCGCCGCCGGCGGCCTGCCGCCCGGCGACGCGCTCAACATCAACCTGCCAGACCTGCCGCTCCGCCGCGTCGCCGGCGTCGTCGTGGCGCGCATCGGCACGCACGGCCTGCGCGAGCGTCTCGTCGTGGAGTCCGCCGCCGGCGCCGAGCGCACCTTCACCTTCGCCGCCGGCCCGGCGGCGGCGCCGTCGCAGCCGGGTACCGACATCGAGGCTCTGGGCCGGGGCTGCGTCGTGATCACCCCGCTGCGCCTCGTCCTCGACTACGACGTGGCGCAGGCGGCGGTGCGCGAGTGGGGCCTCGACGACTGGCTGTCGGCGCACCGTGACGGCCGGGCCGGCCGATGACCGGCTTCGACCCCGTCGTCCTCGACCTCGACGGCACCGTCGTCGACACGGTCGACCTGATCCGGGCGTCGTTCGTCCACGCCTCGCGCGAGGTGCTGGGCGAGGTGCTGCCCGACGAGGTCTTGATGGCGGGTGTGGGCCAGCCGCTGATGACCCAGATGGAGACGCTGTCGCACGAGCACGCTCGCGAGCTGTACGACGTCTACCGCGAACACAACCACCGCGTGCACGACGAGCTGATCCGCTCGTACGAGGGCATGGAGGCGGCGCTGGGCCGCCTCAAGGCGGCCCAGCGCCGCCTCGCCATCGTCACCTCCAAGAGCGCCGACACGACGGCGATGGCGTTCCGCGCCCTCGGCTTGCCCGACCTGTTCGACGCGGTCGTGACGGCCGGCGACACCGGCGCTCACAAGCCGTCGGCCGAGCCCGTCCTCCTCGCGCTCGAGCGCCTCGGCGCGTCCCCCGACCGCGCGATCTACATCGGCGACAGCCCCGTCGACATCGCGGCCGGCAAGGCGGCCGGCGTCACCACGGCCGGCGTGTTGTGGGGCATCTTCTCCGAGCGGGCGTTGCGCGACGCGGCGCCCGACTTCCTCTTCTTCACGATCGATGAGATGGTGGCGGCGTGCCTCGGCGGCGCCCCCGGAGGCCCCCGTGGCGGCGCCTGAGCCTGCGCGTCGGCGCGCCGAAGAGCTGCGCAAGCTCGTCGAGCACCACGCCCACCTCTACTACGTCCTCGACCAGCCCGAGATCGACGACGCCGCCTACGACGCCCTGTACCGCGAGCTCGAAGGGCTCGAGGGCGAGTACCCCGAGCTGCGCTCGCCCGACTCGCCCACGCAGCGCGTCGGCGGCCAGCCGCTCGAGCGGTTCGCGCCGGCGCCGCACCTGCAGGCCATGCTCTCGCTGGCCAATGCCCGCAGCGCCGACGAGCTGGTGGCCTGGAACGCGCGCAACGCGCGGCTGCTCGAGGCGGCCGGCCTGGCCGTTCCCGACGCCTACGTGACCGAGCCCAAGATCGACGGCCTGGCGATCTCGCTCGTCTACCGCGACGGCCTGTTCGAACGCGGCGCCACCCGCGGCAACGGCGAGGTCGGCGAAGACGTGACCGCGAACCTGCGCACCATCCGCGCCATCCCGCTGCGGCTCGCCGCGCTCGAGCGCGGCGAGCCGGTGCCTCCGGTGGTGGAGGTGCGCGGCGAGGCCTACCTCCCCCTGGCCGCCTTTGCGCGCCTGAACGAGCAGCGGGCGGGCGAGGGGCTGCCCACCTTCGCCAACCCGCGCAACTCGGCCGCGGGCTCCATCCGTCAGCTCGATCCGGCGCTCGCGGCGGCGCGCCCGCTCAACGTCTGGATCTACGCCATCGGCTACAGCGAAGGCGTCGACGTGCGCAGCCACTGGCAGGCGCTCGAGTGGCTGAAGGCACAGGGATTCCGCGTGAACCCGGGATCAGAACGGCACGCGTCGATCGACGACGTGCTCGCCGCGTGCCGCGCCTGGGAGGAGCGCCGGGCCGAACTTGACTACGACATCGACGGCGTGGTCGTGAAGGTCGACCGCTTCGACCTGCAGCGCACGCTCGGTGAGGTGGCCCACGACCCGCGCTGGGCGATCGCCTTCAAGTTCGCGCCCACGACGGCGACCACGCGGCTCCGCTCGATCGAGGTCAACGTGGGGCGCACCGGCGTCCTCACCCCGTTCGCCGTGCTCGACCCGGTCGAGGTCGGCGGCGTCACCGTCGAGCGCGCGACCCTGCACAACGAGGACGACATCCACCGCAAGGACATCCGCCCGGGCGACGAGGTCATCGTGCAACGCGCCGGCGACGTCATCCCCCAGGTCGTGGGCCCGCTCACCCAAAAGCGCACCGGCGCCGAGCTGGTCTGGGCGATGCCCGAGAGCTGCCCGTCGTGCGGCGCCCGCGTCGCCCGCGAGGAGGGAGAGGTCGCCGTCCGCTGCCCGAACCGCTCGTGCCCGGCGCAGATCGTCGAGAGCATCAAGCACTTCGTCAGCCGCGGCGCCATGGACATCGAAGGCCTCGGCGAAGAGGCGGTCGTGGCGCTGCACATCGCCGGCGCCATCGGCAACGTGGCCGACCTCTACGACCTGAGCCTGAGCCGGCTGGTCGAGGTGCCCCTGTTCGCGCGCAAGGCGAGGGGACCCGACGGCCAGGACATCGAGGTGCCCGGCAAGCTTGCGGAGACCGTCCTCGACTCGATCGAGCGCTCCAAGCAGCGGCCCCTGGCGCGGGTGCTGTTCGCCCTGGGGATCAGGCACGTGGGCTTCGTGACGGCAGAGTCGCTGGTCGAGCGGTTCGCCTCCGTCGACGCCATGCAGGCGGCCACGCAGGAGGAGCTGGCGCAGGCGCCAGGGATCGGGCCGGTGGTGGCGGGGGCGCTGCGCGACTTCTTCGACGACGAGCGCAACCAGGAGACGCTGGCCACATTGCGCGCGCACGGGTTGCGCTTCGTCGAAGAGCGCCCCCAGCGCCCCGAAGGGCCGTTCAGCGGCACGACGTTCGTGCTCACCGGCACTCTTGAGTCGCTGACCCGTACCGAGGCGGGCGCCCGCATCGAGGCGCTCGGCGGCAAGGTGAGCTCATCGGTCAGCGCCCGCACCGACTACGTGGTCGCCGGCGCCGACCCCGGCTCGAAGCTCGACAAGGCGCGCGCCGCCGGCGTCGCCGTGCTCGACGAGGCTCAGTTCCTCGAGCTGCTCGGCGACGCCGGCGGCTCCCCGGACCAGGAGTCCCTGCTCTGACCCGGGGCGGCACGCGGCCCCGCGCGCCGATCGGTTCCGAGCCGCTTAACATTGCTTAATGGTCGGTTAACGGAGCGTTCGTGCGCCCGGCGATAGAGTCGGCCTGCGTGATCCCCCCCAAGTGACCACGCACGCCAGCGACCAGCTGGCAGCTCCTCTCTTCTTCGGGCCGCCCCGGCCCCGGGCGGTTCCACCGAAGAAAGGGGCGCCGGCCCCGGCAAGAGCTCTTCGAGCCCGCCGGGGCCGGCGCCGTTCGGCCGTTAATCCCGGTTAAGGCGCGCTTAACACGGGCTTAACCAGAGCCCTCGATACTCTTGTAGACCCCCCTCAAGGGCATCCCCAAGCCCTTCAACGGGCCCCGTTCCCCACGGGGCCCGTTGTCTTTTCCAGACCGGTAGCATCTCAGTATCCGGCCGCCTGCAGGCTGAGAACTGACGGCAGGCGCCCCGCCGCCACCGGCGCCTGCCCCAGGCCGTCGGCGTTCACGCCGGTCGCGCCCACCTGTAGACTCTACGCTGGCGCCGGCGTAGCTCAGTTGGCAGAGCAGCTGTCTTGTAAACAGCAGGTCGACGGTTCGATTCCGCCCGCCGGCTCCAGCCGTGCACTGCGGTCCGAGGAGGGATCGTGAAGCAACGCGATCTCGTGCGCGTCGGGCTTGTCGTCCTGTGGGCGGTGTTGTTGCTCGCCTACGTCGTCACCCACAGCGCCCTCTTCCTCGTGGCCTCGATCGTCGTGATCGCCCTGCAGGTCGTGTCGACGGGCATGCTGCGTCGCTGACGCCGCGGAGCGGGCGCTCGCCGCGCGAACTTGTGCGTTCTTGGGCACCTCCGTGACACGCCCGCCCGGCGGCGATACGCTCGCCGTCGGCGGCCGCCGTGGCCGCCGTGACTCCGTTGCCGGTGCCGCCGGACCCGCGGCAGGTCCGGGGGTGTGATCCCCGCACCGGCGGGCGGTCGTGAACGCGGATCACGTGGAGGTGTGCGTGGAGTCGAAGATCCGTACCCGTATGGGCGACGGCGCCCTCGTCGAGACGACCCCGTCCGAGATCAGAGCCGATCTCGAGGCAGGCACTCAGCAGGCCGCCAAGCGCTCGAAGTACCCCGAGCTCACCAGCGACGAGCTCGACCACCTGCTCGACATCTTCGCGTCGAACAGCCGGGTGACCGGCGTCGACATCGGCGACGAGGTCGTCCTCAGCTACGACGGCTGCGGCAGCCAGGACATGGGGACCCGTATCAACGACCTCCAGGTCTACGAGCAGATCCTCTGCGCCGACTCGCTCGAGATGTACAGCCACGACTACTCGTACAAGCCGTGCAAGCCCCTCGTGCCTTACGAGCAGGCGATCATGCGCCAGGCGCAGTGGCTGCTGACGGCGCCCTGCGGCTACGGGGCGATGAGCGACCTCGGGCGCTACACCGTGCCCGACGGCCCGGTCGTCAACTGGTCGCAGCTGCTGCCGCTGGGCCAGATCGACGAGGCTCGGGCGGCCCAGGAAGAGGCCGTCGAGCTCGCCGCCGACGACATGGTGTTCGTGGCCGAGGGCATGGTCGAGGCCGGCGTCGACCACATCGACTTCGACACGGCCGGAGCGGCCGGCGACGCCGACTTCCTGGCCACGCTCAAGGCGATCGAGCGGCTGCGCGCCGCCTATCCCGACTTGGGCATCCAGATCGGCATGGCCGGCGAGTTCGTGCTCGGCATGCACGGCGAGCTCGAGTACGACGGCAGGCGCCTGGCCGGCATGTGGCCGGTGCAGCAGATGGAGGCGGCGGCCAAGGCCGGCGTCACCATCTTCGGGCCGGCCGTCAACACCAACACCGGCAAGTCGATCGCCTGGAACGTGGCCCGCGTGCTGACCATCTGCAAGCCGGTCTGCGAGCAGTCCACCGTGCCGGTGCACGTGAACGGCGGGATGGGCGTGGGCGGCGTGCCGATGCACATCACGCCGCCCGGCGACGCGACGACCAGAGCCTCGCGGGCCTGCGTCGACATCCTGCGCCTCGACGGGTTGTAGGTGGGCGCCGGTGACGTCTACGGCCAGGCGACGGCGCACAGTGTCGCCTCGAGCATGGGCGGTATCCGCACTGCGGGAGATCTCGTAGCCAGGATGCAGTTCACCCGGGGCATGAGGAACATCGAGGCCAAGCGGTACGTGGCCGAGAAGCTGGGCGTGTCGGCGCTCGACCTGGTCGACCCGGTCGTGATGCTCGACGTGCGCAAGGAGTTCGGCCTGGGGTCGATGTACGAGTCCGAGATCTCGGGACCCGACGACCCGCTCGCCATCGAGGCCAAGTTCAACATCTCGAAGGTGCTCGACGTCCCCATCAACTGCGTCGAGCGTTTCAAGGAGAAGAGCGGCCGGGCGGCGGCCCGGGCGTAGCCCAAGGCCGCCGCTCGTGCGGCAGGAGGGGCGGCGGCGTGGCGGATGCCACGCCGCCGCCCCTTTCGCGTCTCGGCGCCGCGGCCGGGCGCGGCAGGCCGGCCGAGTCGGCCGGCCAAGGAGCTACGGCAGCGGCACCGGCGTCCGGTCCGACAGCCTGAGAGTCTCGGTGTAGCCGGCCGCGCGCGCCGCGGCCACGCCCTCCTCGAAGAGCATCCCGATGTCGCCGAGCTCGTGGGCGTCCGAGCCGAACACCAGCGGGATCCCCAGCTCGCGGGCGCGGGCGAGCTGGCGTGGGGAGGGGTACATCGCGCCGGCGGGGTCGAGCACGCCGCCGGTGTTCAGCTCGAGCGCCATGCCGGCGGCGGCGACGGCGGCCAGGGCCCGGTCCTCCCACCTGGTCACGTCGGCGGCGGGACGGTGGCCCCACAGGCTCACGTAGTCGAAGTGCGCGAGCACGGCGAAGAGCCCCGACCGCGCGGCCCGCTCGACCACGGCGTAGTAGTCGCGGTAGACGGCGTCGACGTCGTCCCAGCGCGAGTCACGGCGCTTGTCGTCGTCGCCGGCGAAGTCGAAGTCGCCGACGAAGTGGACCGAACCGAGCGCATAGTCGAAGGGGTGGGCCGCCAGCGCCTCGGCCAGCCAATCCTCGCGCTCGGGCAGGTAGTCGGCCTCGACCCCCAGCAGCACGGTGATCTCGGGATGGCGGTCGGCCGCGTCCTCCACGTCGGCCACGTAGCGCTCGAGGAGGGACGGCGCGACGCCGTACTCGCCGACGGTTCCGAGGCCGGGCGGGACGAGGTGGTCGGTGATGCCGATCTCGGCCAGCCCGAGCGCGACGGCGCGCTCGACCACGTCGTCGATCTCACCAGTGCCGTCGGAGTAGCGGGTGTGCAGGTGGTAGTCGCCGAGCAGGTGGTAGTCCATGGACCCTCCAGCGGATGGCCGCGGCCGGGGCCGCGGAGCGCCGACCACTATGGCCCGGCGCGCCGGCGCGGTCAAGCGCGGCGGCGGGCGGCGGGGCGGCAGGCGCCGCCCGCCGCCCCGCCGTGTTTGGCCGCCGCCCCAGCGGGAACCAGCGACGCGACAGTACGACCCTTCCCGAAAGGCATCATGCGCATCGCCGTCTTCTCGACCCACAGCCACGACCGCGAGTTCCTGACCGCGGCCGACGTCGACCACCACCACGAGCTCGTGTTCTTCGAGCCGCGACTGTCCGCCGGCACGGCTGCCCTGGCCGACGGCTTCCCCGTCGTCTGCGCCTTCGTCAACGACGAGCTCGACCAGCGCACCCTCGAGATCCTGGCCGCCGGTGGCACCGGGCTCGTCGCTCTGCGCTCGGCGGGGTTCAACAACGTCGATCTCGCCGCGGCCCGCGACGTGGGGCTGCGCGTCGTCCGGGTGCCCGCCTACTCGCCGCACGCCGTTGCAGAGCACACGATCGCCTTGATCCTGGCGCTCGACCGCAAGATCAACCGCGCCTCGACGCGCGTGCACGACGGCAACTTCTCCCTCGACGGCCTGCTGGGGTTCGACCTGGCCGGCCGGACCGCGGGCGTCGTCGGCACCGGCGCCATCGGCGCCACGGTCGCGCAGATCCTCAGTGGCTTCGGCATGCGGGTCCTGGCGACCGATCCGGTAGAGAATCCCCGCGTGACGGCGCTCGGCGCCGAGTACGTCTCGCTTGGCCCTCTGCTGTCCGCCTCGGACGTCGTCTCGTTGCATCTGCCGCTGACTGCCGAGACCCACCACCTGATCGACGAGCGCACGATCGAGCAGATGAAGCCGGGGGCGATGCTCATCAACACCAGCCGCGGCGGCCTCATCGATTCGCGCGCGGTCATCCACGGCCTCAAGTCGGGGCGCATCGGCTACCTGGGCCTCGACGTCTACGAGGAGGAGACCGACCTGTTCTCGTACGACCTGTCGGGCCAGATCATCCAGGACGACGTCTTCAGCCGCCTGATCACCTTCCCCAACGTGGTCGTCACCGCCCATCAGGGCTTCTTCACGGTCGAGGCTCTGCAGGAGATCGCCCGCGTCACGCTGCGCAACGTCGACGCCTTCGCTGCCGGCGGGCCGCTGGAGAACGAGGTCCGCCCGCTGCAGCCGGTCCGCGACCGCGACCACCTGCGTGCGGCCTGACCCGACCCCCCGACCCAGACAGCCCCGATAGCCCACCGCGCCGGGTGGCGACCCCCCGAGCGGGGGCGATAGGATGGGCCCACGGCCCGGGAGGAGCCCGTTCGCGTCTCGCTCGCAGAAGTGCGTCCCCGGGCCGCCGGCCGCCCGCCCGGTGCGCGCCGGCCCACCCTGAGCAGTGGAGGTGATGCGCTTGGAACCGAAGATCCCTACCCGCATGGGTGACGGGTCGCTCGTCGAGATGACCCGGTCCGAGATCGAGGCCGATCTCCTGGAGGGCACCCGGCAGGCGGCGAAGCGGGCCAAGTGCGACCCGCTCACGCAGGACGAGCTCGATCACCTTCTCGACATCTACGCCTCGGCGGCGCGCTTCACGGCGGTCGACATCGGCGACGAGGTCGTGATGAGCAACGACGGCACTGGGACCAAGCACATCGGCAACCGGGTGCAGGACCTGCAGACCTACGAGCAGGCGCTCGGCGTCGACATGGTCGAGCTGTGGCAGATCGACTACTCCTACAAGGCGATCAAGCCCAACATCGCGCACGAGAAGCAGTCGATGAAGATCGCCCAGGCGCTGCTCACCAACCCGGTGCAGTACGGGGCGATGCCCGACCTCGGGCGCTACTCCAAGCCCGACGGGCCGATCGACAACTGGTCGGAGCTGCTGCCGCTGATGAAGATCGACGAGGCCCGCGTCGCCCAGGTCGAGGCGGCGAAGATGCTCGTCGAAGACATCGACTTCGTCGCCGGGCACATGGTCGAGGCGGGCACCGACGGCATCGACTTCGACACGACGGGGGCGGCCGGCGACGCCGACTTCTTCGCCGGGCTCACCGCCTGCCGACGGCTGCGCGAGAAGTACCCGTGGCTGGGCATCGAGATCGGCATGGCGAGCGAGTTCGTGCTCGGCATGCACGGCGAGCTCGAGTTCGACGGCGAGCGGCTGGCCGGCATGTGGCCCAAGGACCAGGTGCGGATGGTCCAGCAGGCCGGGGCCTCGATCTACGGGCCGGCCGTCAACATCAACACCGGCAAGTCGACCGCCTGGAACATCGCCCGGGCGATCACCTTCATCAAGCCCGCGATGGCGGTCGCCGAGATCCCCGTGCACGTGAACGTCGGCATGGGCGTCGGCGGCGTGCCGACGTGCGTCTACCCGCCGGCCGACGCGACCTCGCGGGCCAGCAAGGCCTTCGTCGAGATCCTGAAGATCGACGGCTACTAGGTGGGGACGGGCGACCCCCTCGGCATGGAGTCGGCGCACACGCAGGCTTCGGGCATGGGCGGAATGCGGACCGCGGGAGATCTCGTGGCTCGCATGCAGATGACCCGGAGGATGCGCCTCAAGGAGGCCAAGCAGTACGTGGCCGGCAAGCTGGGCTGCGGCGTGCGCGACCTGTCCGACCCGACGGCGATGGAGCAGATCAGGCTCGAGAAGGGCCTCGGCACGCTGCCGTTCACCTCGTCGGTGCACCCAGGCCGAGGCCGGCATGATGGAGGCCAAGTTCAACATCGCCAAGATGCTCGGCGTCGAGATCAACTGCGTCGAGCGCTTCAAGGAGCGCGCCGGGCTGTAGGGGCGGCTCGCTCTCGCGCGGAATACCCGGGCGGGGGCGGGGCGCGGCGGGAGCCGCGCCCCGCCCCCGCCCTTCTACTTGAGCCGCGCGAGGAACGTCACGCTCCCGAACGGGTCGCCCGGGGCCGGCGCGAGACCGAACACGCCGTCGATCGCGCCCACCGAGGTCGCGTTGAAGAACAGAAGGACGTTCGTGACCTTCACGTACTTGCGGCCGTGGATGGTCACCACCGACGGTATCGAGCCCATGAGGTTCTCGTCGAAGAAGTTCGCCGAGCGGGTGCCGTTGACGGAGATCGAGAAGCCGGTACCGGTGTTCACGCCCGCGCGCCAGCCTTTCAGGTCGAGCAGGAGGAAGGTGCTCGTGCCTGGACTCACGTAGGCAAGCCCGCCTCTGAGCAGGAAGGTGCCGTGCGCCCCGGCGCCCGGGGTCCAGGTGCCACCGCGGATCGGCATCGTGAACGTCGCGTCGGATGTCGTGAACGACATCCTCGCGGGGGGGATCGGGTACGGGGGGAGGCTGGAGCCGATGAAATCACCGGTCTCCGTGGGGTCGAGGGTGAAGGTCGCCGTCCCGGCTCCCAGCGTGTGGACGGCCGCGCCGGCCGCGGCCGGCGCGAGCAGGAGCAGCAGGCAGGCTGTGAGGGTCAGGGCGAGAGCTGTCGGCACGCGCCGGCGCTGGCGAACGGTGCTCATGAGTGGACCTCCCTCATTTCCGCGAACGGTCGTGTCGTCGAAGTCTTCCCGGGGTGGCGCTGAGCAGTCGCGATGGCCCGTGGCGGGCCGGCATGCAAGCCACGCCTTGCCGCCACGGAAGCGGCTGGGGTACGATGCACCCTACCTGTCGAACGTTCAGAGTCGCTTCGCTGCCACGCACGGGGGCTTCCTGGGAGGGGGCCGCTCCGCGGAGCCGGAGGCCGTGAAGCCGCGGAGGTGAAGCTGGTGGAAGCGCAGGTACCGGCCCCGTCCGAGGGCCGCATCCCCACGCGCATGGGCGACGGTTCGCTGACCTTCATGACCCCGGCCGAGCTGCGCGCCGACATCGAGGACGGCATGCAGGCGGCGGTGGCCAAGGGCAAGGTGCCGCCGCTGATCGACGCCGAGATCGACCACCTGCACGAGATCTTCACCTCGCGGGCGCGGTTCACGGCGGTCGATCTCGGCGACGAGGTCATCCTCAGCAAGGACGGCTCGGGCACGCCGCAGCTGGGCAGCCGCGTCGACGCGCTGTACGGCTGCGAGCAGGTGCTGGGGCACGACACCTGCGAGCTGTTCCACATCGACTACTCCTACAAGGCCGTCAAGACGATCGTGCCGTTCGAGCAGCAGATCATGAAGGAGGCGCTCGAGCGCCTGACGATCCCGGTCCACTACGGCGCCCAGCCCGACCTGGGCCGTTACTCGGCGCCCGACGGACCCTGCGGCAACTGGTCCGAGCTGCTGCCCCAGGTCCGCATCGACGAGGCCCGGGCCGCGCAGGAAGAGGCGGTCGAGCTCGCCGTCGAGGACATGGTCTACGTGGCCGAGAGCATGTGGGAGGCCGGCGCCGACGGCATCAACTTCGACACCGCCGGCGCCGCCGGCGACGGCGACTTCCTGGCCACCCTGCTGGCGGTCGAGAAGCTGCGCGCGCGCAATCCCGAGATGGGCATCATGGTCGGCATGGCCGGCGAGCTGCTGCTCGGCACGCACGGCCGGCTCGAGTACAAGGGCACGCGCCTCGCCGGCCTCAAGCCCGAGGGCCAGCTCAAGGTCGTCCAGGAGGCCGGGGCCACCGTGTTCGGCCCGGCCGTCAACACGAACACCAGCCGGTCGACCGCCTGGAACACGGCCCGCGCGGTCACCTACGTCAAGCCGTGCATGGACGCGGCCAGGATCCCCGTGCACATGAACGTGGGGATGGGCGTGGGCGGCGTGCCGATGTACGGCTTCTGCCCCGTCGACGCGGTGACGAGGGCCTCGGTCGCCTGCGTCGACATCCTGCGCCTGGACGGGTTGTAGGTGGGGTCGGGCGACATGTTCGGACAGGACGTCGCCCACTCATGCGCCTCAGGCATGAACGGACTGCGCGCCGCCGGAGACCTGGTGGCGAGGCTCCAGATGTCGAAGGGCATGAAGATCGCCGAGGCCAAGAGGCACGTCGCCGACAAGCTCGGCTGCGACGTGTTCGCCCTGGCCGACCCCGTGGCGATGCACGAGCTGCGCGGCGAGCTGCGGCTCGGTCGCGTGTACGAGACCGAGACGACGCACTTCGCCGACCCGAGCCCGATCGAGGCGAAGTTCCACATCGCGAAGCGCCTGGGGCTGCCGATCAACTGCGTGACCAGGTTCATGACGGGCCTGGGCATCGGCGGCTAGGGCTTCGAGAAGAGCGAGGAGCGGACTTTGAAGACGATGGTGCAGGTGCTGACGGTGGAGGAGCGCGAGCGTGTGCACGAGCACACGCTCGTGCTCCTCGCCGGCAAGGGGATGCGGGTCGACACCGGCCAGGGCCGCCGCATCCTGCGCGAGGCGGGGGCCCGGGTCGACGAGGCGGACCACATGGTCCGGTTCCCCGAGGAGCTCGTCGAGCGCTCGCTGGCGCTCGCGACCAAGCAGTTCTCGCTGGGTGGACGCCGCCCCGGCTGGCAGGTCGAGATGAACGCCGGCGGGTTCACGCTGCTGGCCGACGGGGGCGCGACGTCGGTCATCGACCGCGTCACGCACGAGCGCCGCGCGGCCACCAAGACCGACTGGATCGAGTCGACGCGCCTGCTCGACGCGATCGACGACATCGGCCTGTATTGGTGGATGGTCGAGTTCGGGCTCGACGTGTCGACCCCGTCCGGGTTCCTGACCTACTGGCGCGACCTGACGGTCAATTTCAGCAAGCACGTGCAGGACTCGTGGGGCGAGCCGGCCCTTTCGCCATGGGCCCTCGAGGTGCTCGAGACCGTCTACGGCGGCCGCGAGGCGGTGCGCCGCATCCACCCGTTCTCGTTCCTGATCACGCCTGCCTCGCCGCTCGTGATCGAGCAGCAGTTCACCGACTCGTGGCTGGCCCTGCGCGGCTACGACATCCCGGTGGCGATCATGCCGATGCCCCTGATGGGGGCGACGGCGCCAGCGAGCATGGTCTCGACCATCGTCCAGGCCAACGCCGAGACGCTGGGCACGATCTGCCTCGTGCAGGCCGCCGACCCCGGCACGCCGATCATCTACGCGCCGGTGTTCGCGGCCATGGACCCGCGCTCGGGCCGGCTCGGCGGCGGCGCCATCGAGCACGCCGTCATGGCGGCCGCCGGCACCGAGCTGGCGCGGTTCTACGGCCTCGCCGTCGAGGCCTCGGGCTGCGGGACCGACCACTACGTGCCGGGCATCCAGGCGACCTACGAGAAGGCGACCACGGCCATGATGTCCGCCCTGAGCTGGCCCGACATCCTGGTCGGTCCCGGCACCCTGGGCGGGTCGCTGATCCTCAGCTTCGAACAGCTCATCCTTGACGTCGAGCTGTTCCGCATCCTGGCCCACGCGCAGCGGGGCGTGCCCACAGCCGAGGACCGCTGGCTGGACGAGGTCTTCGATCGCGTGCGGCCCGCCGGCAACTACCTGGCCGAGCCGTCGACGCGCAAGCATGCGCGCGACGGCGAGTGGTTCCTGAGCGAGCTCGGCACCCATGAGACGTACGACGCCTGGGACGCCGGCGGCCGGGAGTCGATCGAGGAACAGGCCCGCGAGAAGGTCGACATGCTGCTCGCCACCCACGAGCCGCCGGCGCTCGACGCCGACGTCGTCAAAGAGCTCGGCAAGCTGCAGAAGAAGGCCGACGAGGTGCTGGCGAGCGTCTGAGGCACGAAAGAGGGGCGGGGGCGCGGGCCTGCAGGCCCGCGCCCCCGCCCCTCGGCGCTGCGGGAGCTACTTCTTGCCGCCCGTGCGATGGATCTCCATGACCGTCTGGAGCAGTTCGACGGCCTCGTCGTGCGGGCGCTGGAACGAGTTGCGGCCCATGATCGTGCCGAAGCTGCCGCCGCGGGCGCACTCGCGGTTCTCCTCGAGGACCGCGTCGGTGCCCTTGGCCTCACCGCCCGAGAAGATCACGACGCGGCGGCCGTCGAACGCGCCCTGGATGACGTGACGGACGCGGTCGGCTAGGGTGTCGAGCTTGACGCCGGCCTTCTCGAGGGCCTCCTTGGCCTTGGGGTCCCACGGCATCTTCGTCGGCGGCTTGACCTTGATGATGTGGGCGCCGAGCTGGGCCGCGAGCTGGGCCGCGTAGGCGGCGACGTCGACGGCGGTCTCGGCCTCTTTGGTCAGGTTGCCGCCGCGCGGGTAGGACCAGACCACGACGACCAGGCCCGCGGCCTTTGCCTCGGCGGCCAGGTCGCGCAGCTCCTCGTACATCTCGGTGCGGGCGCCGGAGCCGGGGTAGATCGTGAACCCGATGGCGCCGCAGCCGAGCCGCAGGGCGTCGTCGACGCTCGCGGTGACGGCCGGCAGGGGCGCGCCCTCGGCCGTGTAGAGCAGGTCGTGGTTGTTGGCCTTGAGGATCAGCGGGATCTGGCCGGCGTACTCGGCGGCGCCGGCCTCGATGAAGCCGAGCGGCGCCGCGTAGGCGTTGCAGCCGGCATCGATCGCGAGCTGGAAGTGGTAGCGGGGGTCATAGCCCGCCGGGTTGGGCGCGAAGCTGCGCGCCGGGCCGTGCTCGAAACCCTGGTCGACCGGCAGGATCACCATCTTGCCGGTGCCGGCCAGGCGGCCGTGGGCGAGCATGCGGTAGAGGTTGGCCTGGGTGCCCGGGCTGTCCGAGCGGTACCAGGAAAGGATCTCCTTCACCCTGTCTGCCATAGTGACCTCGCTCATCGGTTGCGAGAGGGATGACGGGCCGCTCGCGCGGCCCGGTGCGTACGTGTCGATGATACCAGACGGGTTTCGTGACGGGGGGGGGGGGGCGGCGCTGCGCGCCGCCGCGCCCCCTCGTACGTGCGGCCCGCCGCGCGTCCGCCCGTCCGTGAGCCTGCGTACGTTGCATTGCGGCGGCCCGACCGTATCTGTATGCTATGGCCCAAATCAGGGCGCTACGGCTTTGCGTGCGCACGAGAAAGGAGACGGGGCATGAGGATGGACCACAAGGGGCGCAAGGTGCTGCTGGCGGTCGCAGTGCTGTGCCTGACGTTGTTCGTGGCCGTGCCGGCCGCGCTGGCCGCTGGCCCATGGGACGACTGGACGCTGTTCCAGGGCTTCACCTACGGCAAGACCCTCAACAAGACCGCTGCGATCCCCACGGTGCTCCAGATCACGGCCACCCCGGGCAACCCGCTCGACACCGGCCCGTTCCTCTCACAGGCCGACGGGTTCTACTCGATCTTCCTGAACGCGGGCGAGCAGGGTGAGTACGGCGATCTGCAGATCACGATCGCCAAGTGGCTGGCCGACGCCGGCGGCGGCGTTCCGGGCCGGGATCAGGCCTGGCAGCCCCTCGTGAGCTCGATCGAGTCCAATCCCAACCAGGTCGTCCCCGCAAGCTGGTACCTCGTCCCATGGCCGACCACCTTGGCGACGACGGTGAAGAACTCGAAGACCGGCAAGGCGATCAAGGGCGCCAAGGTCAAGGTCTACAGCGTCTCGGGAACGACCAACGGCAACGGCAAGCTCACCCTCTCGAACCTGGCGCTGTGGCCGGGGATCAAGTTCTCGGTCGAGGTCAGCAAGTCGAACTACAACACCAAGACGCAGAGCGTGTCGCCGTTCCCCAACGGCACGCGTACTGTGACGGTCAAGCTCAAGCACAAGTAAGCGTCTCCAGAGTCGGCCCGGACGAGCCGGGTAGCACGCAAAGCTCGTGAGCAGGCCATCCGCCTGCTGTGGGGGGCTGGGGCCGCAAGGCCCCAGCCCCCCACCTCGTCTTGCCTGCGGATCGCAGGCCGGGCCCATCGGCCTCGCGCATGGGCAGCCCGCAGGCCGGGGTAGCATCACTCCATGGTCATCCCGCCCACCGACAAGCCGGTCCTGATCGTCCAGCACGAGGCCGGGGGGCACCCCGGCACGCTGTTCGAGGCGTTCTCCGGCGTGGGCCTGAGGGTCGATGTCTGGCAGCTTCACGCCGGTGAAGGTCTGCCGACGCTCGACGAGCTGGACTGCGTCGCCGCGCTGGTCGTGCTCGGCGGCTCGATGAACACCGATCAGGTCGAGGAGTTCCCGTTCATCGAGGCCGAGCAGGAGCTGCTGCGGCAGGTGGTCGCGCGGGGCCTGCCGGTGCTGGGCATCTGCCTCGGCGCCCAGCAGCTCGCGGCGGCCGTCGGCGGCGAGGTCTACCGGCGCGACGCGCCCGAGGTTGGCTACCTGCCGGTCGAGCTCGCCGCCCGCGACGGCCTGTTCACCGGCATGCGGTCCCCCCTGCGGGTGATCGAATGGCATGCCTACTCGTTCACCGTCCCCGACGACGCGCTCGTCCTGGCTCGCCGCGACGGCGACCGCGGCGTGCAGGCGTTCCGCTACGGCGAGCGCGCCTGGGGCGTGCAGTTCCATCCCGAGGTGGACGAGGGCATCCTCGAGCACTGGATCGCACGCGACAACAAGGGGATCAGGCAGCGGCAGCCCGAGCTGCTCGAGCGGCTGCACGACGAGGCGCCGGCCGTGGTCGCCGCGTCGCGGCGACTCTGCCAGCGCCTCGTCGCCAACTTCGTCGCGGCCCTCTGACCGGGCCGGACGAACCCGGCCCTAGGCCGCCTTCGCCTGCGGCTGCGAGGGCATCAGGCCGAGCTGCTGGAGCACGCCGAGCATGTCCACGAGGCCCCAATGCTCGGCGCACGCGCCGCCGGACATGCGACAGATGTGGATCTCGTCCCAGGTCGCGCTCTTGCCCGTGGGCGTCATCCCCAGGAACTCCCGCTGCAGGGTGCCGGTGGCCGTCACGTGCTGGACGACGGTGTCGCCTTCGGCCACCTCGCGGTCGATCTCATACGAGAGGTCGGGGATCGCCGACCTGAAGTCGGCGACGAACGACTTCAGGCCCTGCCGGTCGGCCGGGTAGCCGGGAGGGGGAGTGTGTTCGATGTAGTCGGCAGAGACCACCTGGTCGATGACGTCGATCCTGCCCTGGTTCAACGCTTCGAGCGGGATGCGGCGGAGGGTCGCCTTGTCGGAGTCTGACATGTGCGTCTCCCGTGTCGTTGTCGTACCGTCGCTTGGTTCCCGGTCGTGCGCCGCGCAGTGGCGTTCATCGGGCCCAGACCCTCGATCCCGGGTGCCAACGGTCTCTCATCCGCGCATCCGCGGGTACATCCTGCCTGACCGGCCGGATAGGAGGAGCCATGGGGAAACCGAACGCGTCGAAGGACCTGCTCGACCTGCTGAACCAAGCGGTCGCGCGCGAGCTGCAGGTGTCGATCCAGTACATGTGGCAGCACGTGCTCTGGAGCGGCGTCAAGGGGCATGCGGTCAAGGGCGAGCTCCGCTCGATCGGCATCGTCGAGATGAAGCACGCCGAGGCGATCGCCGAGCGCCTGAACTACCTGGGCGGCGTGCCCACCACCAAGCCGTCGCCGATCTTCGTCGGCACCGGCCTGCGCGAGCAGCTGGCCCAGGACCTGAAAGACGAGGAGTCGGCGCTCGACCTCTACAGGACCATCGTCGAGCGCGCCGGCGAAGAGGGCGACATCGTCACGAACGAGCTCTTCCGCGGCATCCTCGCCGACGAGGAGGGCCACCACGACACGTTCCTGACGCTGCTGGAGGAAGTCTAGGCGAGCTCAGCGGCTCGCAGAGCGCGCGGCGAGGCGGCGGAACAGCGACGGGGCCGCGCCGCGTAGCCGCACCGGCACGACCAGCCAGCGGGGCACGAACACGTCCGCCTCGTCGCGTTCGATGACGCGCGCGAGGGCTTCGGCCACGCGCGCGGCGTCGACCTGTCGCGGTAGGCGCCGCGCGTACGCGCGGCCGCTGGCTTCGAGGAACCCGGTGGCGACCGCCGCCGGCACGACGACGATGACGCCGACGCCGGTCCCGGCGAGCTCGTAGCGCAGGCTCTCGGAGAAGGCGATCAGGCCTCCTTTGGCGGCCGAGTAGACGGCCTCCCGGGCGACACCGACCCAGCCGGCGATCGAGGCGACGTTGACGATGTGACCGGAGCCGCGTCGCACCATTGGCGCCATGAGCCCGGCGGTCAGCCGTATGGGCGCCTCGAGATCGACGCTCAACAGCTCGGCCGTGCGGGCGGCTTCGACGTCCGGGAGCCGTTCGTAGCGACCGAAGCCGGCATTGTTCACCAGGACGTCGACGCGGTCGCCGGCCCACGCGAGCAGGGCGTCGACGTCGCCGGCACGGCTCAGGTCGGCCGCGAACGACTCGGCGCCGAGCAGGCGCTGGAGCGGCAACAGCGGCGCCCCGTCGCGGTCGGTCGCCAGCACGCGCGCGCCGCGCGCGGCGAGCGTCGCCGCGGTCGCCCGGCCGATCCCGCCGGCCGCGCCGGTCACCAGGGCTGTCCGTCCCTCGAACGACTTGGCTGCCCTCGAGCGCGAGCTGGCCCGCGAGGACGTCGCCCTGTTCATCACCGAACCGGTGCAGGGGCAGGGAGTGATCCTGCCCCAGCCCGGCTACCTGCCGGGCGCACAGGCGCTGTGCGGCCGCTACGGCACGCTGTTCTGCGTGGACGAGGTGCAGACCGGGTTCGGCCGTACCGGACGGCTGTTCGCGGCCGAGCACTGGGGCCTGCAGCCGGACCTGATGACGGTGGCCAAGTCGCTGTCGGGCGGCTACGTGCCGGTCGGGGCGCTCCTGCTGCGCGCCGCCGTCCATGAGCGGGTGTTCGACTCGCTCGAGCACGCGACGTCGCACGGCTCGACCTTCGCGCCCATCGACACCGCCATGGCGGCGGGCCTGGCGACGCTGGCCGCCATCGAGGAGCGCGGGCTCGTCGCGCGCAGCGCCGCGCTGGGCGACCTGCTGCTGGAGCGGACGCGGCCGCTGGTCGAGCGCTACGACGTGGTCCGTGAGGTGCGTGGCCTCGGCCTGATGTGGGCGATCGAGTTCGGCGAGCCTCCGGCGGGGTCGCGGACCTGGCGCTGGCTGGAGGCCCGCCAGCCGGGGCTGCTCACCCAGTTCGTCGTGGGGCCGCTGTTCCACGACCATCACATCCTGACCCAGGTCGCCGGCCACTCGATGAACGTGCTCAAGGGACTGCCGCCGCTGGTGGTCGACGAGACGGACATCGACTGGTTCGCGAGCGCCCTCGACGAGGTGATGGGGGAGGCGCGCCGGCTGCCGGCGGCGGCGCTTCGCTTCGCCGCCCGCGCCGCCAGCGCGCCACTCCACGGACGACTGAGAAGGGCGGCCTGACCGCGGCCGGCGCCGTACTCCCGGCTCGCGCAGCAACCGGCGTGGTCATCGACTTGCCTCACACACCCAGAAATCGCCAAGTCGAAGTCAGGAGTCGACGAGGCAGGGTCCGGGACTCTGCCGCAGAACAGGAACGGGTTGCGTCTGTGGACCCACCCAGGCGCACCGGCAGCACCCATGGCCCCGTCCTCTTCCCGCGACAACCACCAGCCGGGAGGCGGGGCTGCTGCCGTTGGGGGGAACTCTTGCAAGCCCGATACCCCCGGCATCTGCAGGCGCACGGGTCGCGGGGCGGGTGAGAGCGGCGGGTCGCCGGGGTCTTCGTTGGAGCCGACGCGGGGAATCGAACCCCGGACCCGATCACTACGAGGGACGCTCTGCCTGTTGTCGGGAGTCCCGCGTAGTCACGCAAGGACGCCAAGAACAGGCCGCCTTCGAGGCATCTTGCCAGATGCGCATTACCAAGGCGTTGCGCCCCTTCCTGCCGCGTTCCAAGCCGCAATTTGCCAGGCGTTTGATGCAGTCCGAGCGAACCTGAGCGAGACACACAAGGTGAAACGGGGAGGCCCGCTACCCTTACGGGCGGCGGGCCTCTGCGCTGCGACCCAAACTCGGCCACCTCACGGTCTACGGCGTCGGCGACGAAGCTGCGAATGGCTTGAACTTGAAGTCGGGTATGGGGATGAAATAGCCCTTGATGATGGGAGCGGGGTACTTGAAAGCGCCTATGACCGCCCAGAGCTTGCCGCGGACTATCTCGGGAGCCAGCACCAGCCCCTCGGGCATGTTGGGTGCAGCTGCTTCGTAGGGCGCAGGGCCGTCTTCGGAGGCCACCACGTAGGAGTGCCCCGCCGTCAACGTCGCAGGCGGCTCGACCTGCTCCCAGCGGTAGACGCCATCGAGCGGGCTCTGCGGCTGGACGGTGACGCTGAAGAGGAGCTTCTTGTCGGCGGTGTCGAAGACCCCAACCCGGTGAGGATGCAGGAGCCCGTCCTGCCGGTCGTCGTAGTACCCGAGGTGCGTGACGTTGATGTCCAGCGTGGGCTTGAACTCCCACCCGGTCGTGCCGTAGTCGCCCGCGTCGGGCACGAACGGGGTCCCACCGGCGGGGAACATGACCGCCGGAGTCGGGCTCGCCCCGGGAAGCCACGTGCGGGGAGTGCTCGCTGTGAGGGCGGTCTCGCTGCCGCCACATGCGGCCAGCGCTCCGGCCGCGGTGGCGACGAGCAGCAAGAGCGCGAGCACGCCCACCGCGTGCGATGTGGGGGCGCGTGGAAGTCTCATGGCTCCGGTCCCTCCTACCTCTTGGCCGTGACCCCTAAGCGATGTGCTGTGCTGCACGTCCTAGGCGTTTCGTATGGCGATGGTCTACGCCCGGGCGGTAGGGAGTTCAAGCGTTTGTCACCCCTGCACGTAGACGGGCGTGCATGGGCGGTCGCCAAGCCGGGCACGACCTGACTTGCCAAACGAGAATCACTGGCAAGGATGAGGAGGCGAGCCCGCGTTTTGCTGAACTTTGTTGGAGCCGACGCGGGGAATCGAACCCCGGACCCCATCATTACGAGTGATGTGCTCTGCCAGCTGAGCTACGTCGGCCCGTGCGCGAACGCCCGAGGATTGTAGCCTCAAGGGCGGCGCTCTGCAAAGCGTCTCCCGGACCCAGGCGCCGCCGCTTCACCCGAGACGGACTAGGGTCTTGACCTGAGGCACGATGCTTGCCAGTGTGGTCCCCGTCGTGTGGAACCAGCTCCTGCACAGAGGCATGTTGCAGCGCGTGGTCCTGGCCAACGCCGCCGTCTTGCTGGCCGGCGCGATCGTGGGGCCGTGGTTCACGCGCGAGGCGAGCAGCCTGCCCTTGCCCGTCGTCTCCCTGATCATGTTCGTGGCCGGCGTCACCGCCGTCGGGGTGGTCAACTACCTCGTCGTGCGATCCAGCTTCCGGCCGCTGCTCGAGCTCAGCCACGCCCTGGCGACCGTGCACAAGGGCGAGCGCGAGCGCCAGCTGCCGCAGGCAAGCGCCGACCCGAGCCTCGACACGGTCGCCAGGGCCGTCGACGAGATGCTCGACCGGCTCGACGACGAGTCTCGCCGCTACTCGTCGAAGATGTTCGAGGCGATCGAGGAGGAGCGCCGCCGCATCGGGCGCGAGCTCCACGACGACACGAGCCAGACCCTGGCCGCCGCCCTGATCGGCCTGGACCAGGCGGCCAAGACGCTGGCCGACGCCCCTGCGTCGCGGCGCAAGGTCGAGAACGCGATCGACCTGATCCGCTCCTGCCTCGACCAGATCAAGCTGCTCGTCTACGACCTGCGGCCGTCGATGCTCGACGACCTCGGCTTGGTGCCGGCGCTGCGCTGGTACATCGAGACCCACCTGCGCGACAGCGGGATCGCGGTCGAGACCGATTTCGGGGACGCCGGCGGGCGTCTGCCCGCCGGCGTCGAGACCGCCCTCTACCGCATCGCGCAGGAGTCATTGTCGAACGTCCTGCAGCACTCCGGCGCGAAACGCGTGACGGTCGACCTCGCGACCACGCCGGGATACGCTGAGCTGGCCGTGACCGACGACGGCACGGGGTTCGAGCCCGACGAGGTGATGTTCGACCAGGCGGGCCGGTTCGGGATCGGCCTGCTCTCGATCAGAGAGCGCGTCGAGCTGCTCGACGGCACGGTGCGCATCGACTCGTCGACGGGGAAGGGGACGAGGGTGCAGGTCGCGATCCCACTCGAGGGCGAGGTGTGATGGACGGACAGCAAGCCGGCGGCAGGATCCAGGTGCTGCTGGTCGACGACCACACGATCCTGCGCGAGGGCGTCCGGTCGCTGCTCGAGAGCGAGCCCGACATGCGCGTCGTCGGCGAGGCGCGCGACGGCATGGAGGCGGTGGAGCAGGTCGACGCCCTCGCGCCCGACGTCGTGATCATGGACATGGTCATGCCGCGCATGAACGGGCTCGAGGCGACGGTCGAGATCAAGCGCCGCCACGCCGACGTGAAGATCCTGATCCTCAGCATGTACGACGACGACGAGTACGTGCAGCAGATCATCCAGGCCGGGGCGGCCGGCTACGTGCTCAAGCGAGTGGCCGCCGACGACCTCGTCAAGGCGATCCGCGAGGTGTACGCGGGCGCGTCGTTCCTGTACCCGCCGATCGCCGCCAAGCTGATCGAGGACTACGTTCGCAAAGCGCGCGGCGGCGAGGCCGGGGAGCCCGCGGAGCCGCTGACGGCGCGCGAGCGCCAGGTGCTGAGGCTGATCGCCGAGGGCAACACGAACCTCGAGATCGCCGAGAAGCTGACCGTCAGCAAGAAGACGGTGGAGAGCCACCGTGCCAACATCATGCGCAAGCTCGACCTGCACACGGTCACCGACCTCGTGAAGTACGCGCTCAAGCGCGGCATGATCAAGCTGGACTGAGGGCGCGCAGAGGCGCAACCGTGGTCGGTCGCGTGATCGCCTGGATCGGCGTAAAATAGGGCGGCAGGGGTGCGGGGCACCCCTGCCGCCATCCCATCTTCATACCATGCCCCATCGGGTGTCCACGCCGTCGAGTTCACGCCTGACGGTTGGCCAACATGGCTAATCGGTTCCCCCCAGGGATGGGGGTGATTCGACAAATATCAGCAACCGACCCGAGCCGAAATACGGCCTTCACCCGATATGGCAATTGGCCGTTGTTGCTAGACTTTTCACAAACTCGGAGTAGTGCATCCCCCGGTCGCCCACTCCCACCGGCCCGCCCAGCGAGGCGGCGAGGAGTCGACGACCGGACGCACTCCGGCCGGAGGCGGGCTCAGGCCTTCGCGCCGCGGTCACGGCGAGCGGACGGGAGAGAGGTCGATGGTGGAGCTAGAGACCACCCAGGGCGTGAAGGACCTGCACAAGGTCTTTCTGGAGGATGTGTACGCCACCCCTGGCGGCGAGAAGATCAAGCTGTGCCAGCAGTGCGGTACCTGTTCGGGATCGTGCCCGACCTCGTACCTCATGGACTACAGCCCGCGCGAGGTGATCGCCGCCTTCCGCGCCGGGATGCTGGACCGCGTGGTCAGGAGCAACACGATCTGGCTGTGCACGTCGTGTTACTACTGCACGGTCCGCTGCCCGGCCGGCATCAAGATCACCGACCTGATGTATGAGCTCAAGCGGCTCGCCATCAAGTACGACATGGCCGAGCGCGGCAGCAAGAACCCGGCCATGACGCACTACTTCATCGACAGCGTCCACAAGCACGGGCGCAATCACGAGGTCGAGCTCATGGCCAAGTTCATGATGACCAAGAACCCCGGCCTCGCGTTCAAGTTCGCGGGCCTCGGCATGAAGCTCTTCACCTCGGGTCGCATGCCGCTGTTCGCCAAGAACATCCGCGGACGCGACGAGCTGAGCAAGATCGCTGACTACCTCGAGGCCGAGGAGGCGAAGCAATGAAGTACCTCTACTATCCCGGCTGCTCGGCCGAAGCCACGGGCAAGGCGTACGACATCTCCACGCGCGCCGTGTTCGGCAAGCTCGGCGTCGAGCTCGAGGAGCTCGACGACTGGAACTGCTGCGGCGCCACCAGCTACTTCTCGGTGCGCGAGATGGAGTCGTTCGCCATCGCCGCCCGCAACCTGGCGATCGCCTCGACCCAAGGTGACGAGGACCTCTGCGTCATCTGCAACGCCTGCTACACCACGCTCGCCAAGACGAACCGCTACATCAACGAGAGCGACGAGGTCTTCAAGGCCGTCAACGGCGCGCTGGGCGCCGTCGACCGTTCCTACGACGGCGCCAAGTCCGTCCGCCACGTGGTCGACATCCTGATCAACGACGTGGGCGTCGACGCCATCGCCGAAAAGGTCACGCGGCGCCTCACCGGGCTGCGGGTCGTCCCCTACTACGGGTGCCAGTTCTCCCGTCCCATGGGCACCTTCGACGACGTGCAGTTCCCGACGACCATGGACCGGCTGTTCGAGGCCATGGGCGCCGACGTGGCGAGCGACTACGACGCCAAGACCGACTGCTGCGGCGGCATGATGATGCTGACCAAGGCGGAGGGCGCCCTGCGCCTCTGCTACGAGCTGCTGACGGCGGCCAAGCAGGTCGGTGGCCAGGTCATCGTCGCCGCCTGTCCGCTGTGCGAGATGAACCTCGAGGCCTACCAGCCCAAGGTCAACCAGATGTTCGGGACCGATTTCAACATCCCGGTCATGTATTTCACCCAGCTCGCCGGCCTCGCGCTCGGCGTGCCGCCCAAGAAACTGGCCCTCGACAAGCAGGTCGTCCCGTGTGACCCCGTGCTTGCCGCGATCCCCGCATGAGTGGCGGCGAGGAGGAGATGACGATGGCTGAAGACAAGATCGCCGTCTACGTCTGCCACTGCGGCAGCAACATCGGCGGCAAGGTCGACGTGCCGGCAGTGGTCGAGTGGGCGTCACACCAGCCCAACGTCGCGGTCGCGCGCGAGTACAAGTACATGTGCTCCGACCCCGGTCAGGAGCTGATCCAGCAAGACATCAAGGAGCTCGGGGTCGACCGCGTGGTCGTGGCGGCTTGCTCGCCGACGATGCACGAGCCGACGTTCCGCAAGGCCTGCGCCGACGCCGGCCTCAACCCGTTCCTCTGCCAGATGGCCAACATCCGCGAGCATGCCTCGTGGGTGACCGAGGACCCCGTGGCGGCCACCGAGAAGACCAAGCGCATCCTGAGCGCCCAGATCCACCGCCTGCCGCTCAACGAGGCCCTCACCCCGATCGAGGTGCCGGTCAACCCCGACGTGCTGGTGGTCGGCGGCGGCATCGCCGGCATCGAGGCCGCCCTGCGGCTGGCCGATGCCGGCAAGCACGTCTTCGTGGTCGAGCGCGACCCGTCGATCGGCGGCCACATGGCGATGTTCGACAAGACCTTCCCGACGCTCGACTGCTCGGCCTGCATCCTCACGCCGAAGATGTCGGCCCTCGGCAAGCACCCGAACATCACCCTGCTGGCCTACTCCGAGGTGACCAAGGTCGACGGCTACGTCGGCAACTTCAAGGTGAAGGTCAACAAGAAGGCCCGCTACGTGAACACCGACACGTGCACCGGCTGCGCCGCCTGCACCGAGGTCTGCGTGGTCCGCAAGGTGCCGAACGAGTTCGACGTCGGCATGAGCAAGCGCAGCGCCATCTACATCCCGTTCCCGCAGGCCGTGCCGCTGCGCGCGACGATCGACGCCACGCGCTGCCTGACGCTCAGCAAGGGAAAGTGCGCCAAGCAGCCCTGCGTGCCCGCCTGCGGCCCCGGCGCGATCGACTTCGACCAGAAGGACGAAGAGGTCGAGATCGACGTCGGCGCCATCATCATGGCCACGGGGTTCGAGCTCTGGAACCCCAAGGCCGAGACGCGCTACGGGTACGGCATGCTCGACAACGTGATCACGAGCCTCGAGTTCGAGCGTCTGTCGAACGCCTCGGGCCCGACCGGCGGCCACATCGTCTGCAAGGACGGCGAGGCTCCCAAGTCGGTCGCGATCTTCCACTGCGTGGGCAGCCGCGACGAGAACCACCAGGAGTTCTGCTCGCGCGTGTGCTGCATGTACTCGCTGAAGTTCTCGCACCTGATCAAGGAGCACCTGCCCGAGACCGAGGTCTACGAGCTCTACATCGACATGCGTACCTTCGGCAAGGGCTACGAGGAGTTCTACAAGCGCCTCATGAACGAGGGCGTGAACTTCATCCGCGGCCGCGCCGCCGAGGTCTCCGATGTGGCGCTGAGCCCCGAAGAAGAGGGACACCTCATCGTCAAGACCGAGGACACGCTGCTCGGCGTGACGCGGCGCATCCCGGTCGACATGGTGATCCTGTCGGCCGGTCTGTCGCCGCGTCACGACGCCAAGCAGGTCGCGCAGACCTTCGGCTTCGGTTGCAGCGCCAACGGGTTCTACCTCGAGCGGCATCCCAAGCTCGAGCCGGCCAGCACGGTGACCGACGGGATCTTCCTCGCCGGCGCCTGCCAGTACCCCAAGGACATCCCCGACGCGGTGGCCCAGGCCGGAGCCGCGGCGGCCGGCGCGCTCGACTTCGTCAACCATCCGACGGTCAAGGTCGAGCCGACGATCTCGTACATCGACCCCGAGAAGTGCTCGGGCTGTCACATCTGCGTGGGGCTCTGCCCGCACGCCGCGATCCAGTACAACGAGGAGAAGGGTGTCGCCGAGGTGATCGAGGCCGCCTGCAAGGGCTGCGGCGTGTGCGTCGCGGCCTGCGGCTCGGGCGTGCCGCAGCAGCGTGGCTACCTCGACGGCCAGATCTTCGCCGAGATCGAAGGGGCACTGGCCGTCTAGGCCGGGCGCGACCGTAAGGAGACGAGAGTGAGTACGGACGGATTCGAACCACGGTTGATCGGGTTCCTGTGCCGTTGGTGCAGCTACAACGGCGCGGACCTGGCCGGTACCTCGCGGATGAAGTACCCGCCCAACATGGTGCCGATCAAGACCAACTGCTCGGGCCGCGTCGACCCGACCCACATCATGAAGGCCCTCGCCGAGGGCGCCGACGGCGTGCTCATCGCCGGCTGCCACCCTGGCGACTGCCATTACATCAACGGCAACTACCGCACGGCGGGCCGCTACCCGCTGCTCGAGAAGATGCTCGAGCAGCTCGGCCTCGAGCCGGGGCGCGTGCGGCTCGAGTGGATCTCGGCCGCCGAGGGCGACAAGTTCGCCCGCACGGTGACCGAGTTCACCGAGCAGATCCGCGCCCTCGGGCCGCTCGGCTGGCGGACCGAGACCGATGTCGATCACGCCGAGGCCGTCCTCGAGGAGGTGCCGGCATGAGCAAGTTCAAGCTGGCCATGTACTGGGCCGCCGCGTGCGGCGGCTGCGAGATCAGCCTCCTCGAGATCGGCGACAAGATCATCACCGTCGCCGAGGACTGGGACATCGTCTTCATGCCGGTGGCCGTCGACTTCAAGTACAAGGACGTCGAGGCGTTCGACGACAAGTACATCGACGTCTGCCTCTTCAACGGCGCGATCCGCAACTCCGAGAACGAGTATCTCGCCAAGCTGCTGCGCCAGAAGAGCAAGGTCATGGTCGCTTACGGCGCCTGCGCCAGCATGGGCGGCATCCCGGGCCTTGCAAACGTGTCGACGGCCCAGGAGATCAAGGACCTCGTCTACACGCAGAACCCGTCGGTCGACAACCCCGACAAGGTCTACCCCCAGGAGAAGTTCGAGGTTCCCGAAGGCGAGCTCGACCTTCCCCACATGTACGACACCGTCAAGTCGCTGCTGCAGACGGTCGACGTCGACTACGTCATCCCCGGCTGCGCTCCCGAGGCGCACCAGGTGTGGGGCGTCCTCGAGCTCGTCACCGCGGCGCTCAAGGGCGACGCCCAGCTTCCCCCTGCGGGGGAGACCGTCGTCGGCGTCGCCCCCAAGACCTGCTGCGACGAGTGCGAGCGGACCAAGGAAGAGAAGAAGATCAGCGGCTTCAGGCGCATCTGGGAGTTCCTCCCCGATCCCGAGAAGTGCCTCCTCGAGCAGGGCATCATCTGCATGGGCCCGGCCACGCGCGCCGGCTGCGGCTCGCGCTGCACCAAGGCGGGAATGGCCTGCCGCGGCTGCTACGGGCCGCCGGAGGGCGTGATCGACCAGGGCGCCAAGATGCTCAGCACGGTGGCGTCGATCGTCGACAGCGCCGATCCCGACGAGATCGCCCGCGTCGCGGCGACCGTGCCCGACCCGGTCGGCACGTTCTACCGGTTCGGGCTCGCAAGTTCGCTGCTCAAGAGAGCGAGGGTCTGATGAAGAAGATAAGCGTCGATCCCATCACCCGGCTCGAGGGTCACGGCAAGATCGAGATCTTCGTGAACGACGCGGGCGAGGTCGCCAACGTCTACTTCCAGATCCCCGAGCTGCGGGGCTTCGAGCGGTTCTGCGTCGGGCGCCCGGTCGAGGAGCTGGCGCGCATCACGCCGCGCATCTGCGGCGTCTGCCCCGAGGCGCACCACATGGCCGCCACCAAGGCCATCGACGCCGTCTTCGGCGTCGAGCCCACGCCGACGGCCCGCAAGCTGCGCGAGCTGCTCTACAACGGCTTCTTCGCCGGCGACCACACGACCCACTTCTTCGTGCTCGCCGGTCCCGACTTCGTCGTCGGGCCCACGGCCGATCCCGCCGAGCGCAACATCCTCGGCGTGATCGCCAAGGTCGGCCTCGAGATCGGCGGCGCCGTGATCAAGATGCGCGCCGACTCCAACGAGCTCGTCTCGATCATCGGCGGCAAGGCGATCCACCCGGTCGCCGGGCTGCCGGGCGGCCAGAGCAAGGCGATCACCAAGGAGGAGCAGGAGCGCCTCAAGGAGATCACCGCCGGCCAGGTCGAGTTCGCCAAGGTCGCGATCCAGATCTTCAACGACGTGGTGCTCGCCAACGACGCCTACGTCGACCTGATCAAGAGCGACGCGTTCAGCCACGAGACCTACTACATGGGCCTCATGGACGAGGACAACCACGTCAACTTCTACGACGGCAAGATCCGCGTGGTCGACCCGGCCGGCAAGGAGTTCGTCAAGTTCTCGGCCGGCGAGTACCTCGACGTGCTCTCCGAGCACGTCGAACCGTACAGCTACCTGGTCTATCCGTACCTCAAGAAGGTCGGCTGGAAGGGCTTCGTCGACGGCAAGGACTCGGGCGTCTACCGGGCCTCGCCGCTGTCGCGCTGCAACGCCGCCGACGGCATGGCCACGCCGCTCGCCCAGGCGGAGTACGAGCGCATGTATTCGGTCCTCGGCGGCAAGCCCGTCCACGCCACGCTGGCGACCCACTGGGCGCGTCTGGTCGAGCTCATGTACGCGGCCGAGCGGGCCGACGAGCTGGCCAACGACCCCGACCTCACCAACCCCGACGTGCGCGCCATCCCGACCGGGATCGTGGGCGAGGGCGTGGGCGTGGTCGAGGCGCCGCGCGGCACCCTGTACCACCACTACAAGACCGACGACCAGGGCATCGTCACCGCCGTCAACCTGATCGTCGGCACGACCAACAACAACGCCGCCATCTCGATGTCGCTGAAGAAGGCCGCCGAAGGCCTGATCAAGGGCGGCACCGAGGTCAGCGAAGGCACGCTGAACATGATCGAGATGGCCTTCCGCGCCTACGACCCGTGCTTCGGTTGCGCCACCCACACCCTGCCCGGCGAGATGCCGCTCGAGGTGACGGTGCGCAGCGAGGCCACGCGTGAGGTCATCACGAGCGTCAAGAGGTTCATGTAGGTGACGCACACCCTCGTGCTCGGCATGGGGAACCCGATCCTGTCGGACGACGGGCTGGGCCTGTACGTGGCCGGTCGGCTGCAGGATCGGGCCCTGCCGGCCGGGGTGGAGGTCCAGCAGAGCGAGGTCGGCGGACTTCGCCTGCTCGAACTCGTGCGCGGCTTCACGAAAGTCGTGATTATCGACGCCATCAAGGGCGACCGCGAGCCGGGCGAGATCCTGCGCCTCGACGGCCGCGAGTTCATGGGCGGCCATCGCTACGGCTCGGCCCACAGCATCCACCTGGGCACCGCCCTCGACCTGGGCGAGAAGCTCGGCTACGACATGCCTCAGGAGATCGTGGTCTACGCGGTCGAGGCGGTCGACGTGGAGACGTTCGGCGAGACGATGTCGCCGCCGGTGGTCGCGGCCGCCGACCGCGTCGTCGAGCTCGTCTGGGAAGAGATCGGTGACAAGGGGCTGAGGTGACGGGGCCGGCTGAGCGAGCGACCGAGGGCGAGCATCGCGCTCGTCTCCACGCACGGCGCGCAGCCGCTGCGCGCCGCGCTGCACAACATCCACGAGACGGCGATGGAGCCGCACGACGTCGTCATCCTCGCCACCAGGCACCAGGACGACGTGGTCGAGTACATCGCCCGGCACTACCTGCGCGGCGACGTGGCCGCCATCGGGCTCGACAACGCCGACGACGGGATGTCCCACTGCGGGCTCGACCGGGCGGTGCACTTCTGCTGCGGGGACGTGCTCGTGCGCGTGCAGGACGACCTCGAGTTCGCGCCGGGCTGGCTGGGTCACGTGCTGACCACTCTCGACGCCCACCCCGAGATCGGCATGCTGGGCCTGGTGCAGGGACACGGCAAGCGGCCGCGCGGCCGGCCGCCGAAGGCGCCGCGCGGCCCGGAGCAGGTCGACGAGGTCGACCTGCGGGCCTTCGCCGTGCGGCGGGACCTGTTCGGCACGCACGAGAGCGAGCTCAAGGGTGAGCGCTGCGCCGAGGGCTGCCCCTATCAGACGCGCCTACCCGCGCTCGGCTACACGCTGGCCCTGCTGCCCGGGTTGGTCAAGCCGGCGGTGGGTGGTGTGCCGTCGGCGGCCGGCGACGCGCTCGAGGCCGACCTGCCGTTCCATCCCGGCGCCGCCGAGGCGAGGGGCGCGCTCAAGCAGGTCTACCAGCTCGGCGAGGACGTGCTGCTGCCCTGCCTCGCATGCGGCGACGACGAGTTCGAGGTGCTGGCCGCCCACATCGAGTTCTGTGACGCCCACGGCGTGGCCATCGGCTACACCTACACCCTCCGCTGCGCCGGCTGTGGCACGACCCACGACGAGGAGGACCCGCAGTTCCGATGCCCGTGACCGACCCTCGCGACCGGCGTGGGGGGGAGGCGGGCGTCGCCCGCGCGGCACTGCGGCTGTGGGTCACCGGCGTCGTGCAGGGCGTCGGATTCCGGCCTTACGTCTACAACCTCGCCGCGCGCTGCGGCGTGGCCGGCTGGGTGCGCAACACCTCGGCCGGGGTGGAGATTGAGGTGGAAGGTGCGCCGGGCGGGGTGGCGGCGTTCCGCGCGGCCGTGCCGCGCGAAACGCCGCCCCGTGCCTTCATCGCCTCGCTGCGCGAGGAGGAGGTCGCGCCGTCGGGGGCCGCGGGGTTCCGCATCCTCGAGAGCCGGGCCGAGCCCGGCGCCTACCAGCTCGTGTCGCCCGACATCGCCCTCTGCGACGACTGCCGCCGCGAGATCCTCGACCCCGGCGACCGCCGCTACCGGTATCCGTTCACCAATTGCACGAACTGCGGGCCACGGTTCACGGTGATCGAGGAGCTGCCGTACGACCGGGCGTTCACCACGATGCGGGCCTTCGAGATGTGCCCCGACTGCCGGCGCGAGTACGAGGACCCGGGCGACCGGCGCTTCCACGCCGAGCCCAACGCCTGCCCGGTGTGCGGGCCGCAGGTGACGCTGCTGCGGGCCGTTTCCGGCGGCGGTGAGCGGGCCGGGGCGGGCGGCGGCGACGGGGCGGGCGGCGGCGGGGGCGCCGGGCCCACCGGGCCCGGCGAGACCGTCGCCGCCGGCGGCTACGAGCCGATCGCCCTCGCCGCGCGTGCCCTGCGCGCGGGCGCCATCCTGGCGATCAAAGGGCTGGGCGGGTTCCACCTGGCCTGCGACGCCACGTCCGAGGCCGCCGTGCTGGCGCTCAAGGAGCGCAAGCGGCGGCCTGACAAACCGCTGGCCGTGATGTTCGCCGGCGTCGAGCAGGCGCGGCGGCACTGCCTGGTGACGCCCCAGGAGCAGGCGCTGCTGGAGTCGGTCGAGCACCCGATCGTGCTCGTCGAGTGGCGTGCGCAGACGGGAGGACCGCGCGGCGGCGAAGAGCTGGGGAGCGGCGAGCTGGGCGAATCCGGCGGGGGCGACGGCGAGAAGGGCGGCGAAAGCGAGGCGCCGGTCAGCGCCGAGGTCGCCGTGCGCCAGCGCTACCTCGGCGCGATGCTGCCCTACACGCCGCTGCATCTGCTGCTGCTGCGGGCGGCCGGCCGGCCGCTCGTCATGACCAGCGGCAACCTGGCGGAGGAGCCGATCGTCAAAGACCTCGAGGAGGCCGGCCGCCTTGCCCGGATCCCCGACCTCTACCTGGTCCACGACCGCGCGATCGCCGCCCGCTACGACGACTCGGTCGCCCTGATGCGCCGCGGCGTGCCACGGCTGGTCCGCCGTTCGCGCGGCTACGCGCCGTTCCCGCTGGCGCTGCCTCGCTCGCTGCCGCAGGTGCTGGCCTGCGGCGCCGAGCTCAAGAACAGCTTCTGCCTCACGCGCGACGCGAACGCGTTCGTGAGCCAGCACATCGGCGACCTCGAGAACCTGGAGACGCTCGAGCACTTCGAGACGAGCGTCGCGCTGTACGAGCGGCTGTTCCGGTTGCGGCCCGAGGCGGTCGCCTACGACCTGCACCCCGAGTACCTCGCGACCAAGTTCGCGCTCGCGCTGCCGGCGGAGGGCGACTGGGGCGGGGGCGGCGGCGCAGCCGCCGCCCCCGTCGAGAAGATCGGCGTGCAGCACCATCACGCCCACATCGTGGCGTGCATGGCCGAGCACGGGCGCGAAGCGCCGGTGATCGGCGTGAGCATGGACGGCCTGGGCTACGGCACCGACGGCGCCCTGTGGGGCGGCGAGGTGCTGGTCTGCGATCCGCTCGGGTTCCGCCGCGCCGCGCACCTGGAGTACCTGCCGCTGGCCGGCGGGGCGCTCGCCATCGAGCGCCCCGCCCGCACGGCCGCCGGCTGGCTGCTCAGGCTGCTCGGCCCCGAGGGGCTCGAGCGCGCCCGCCGCGCCGGTCTGGCGATCGACGACGACGAGGCGGCGGCGGTCGCGCGTCAGGTCGAGACCGGCGTCAACGCGCCGCTGACCTCGAGCTGCGGCCGCCTCTTCGACGCGGTCTCGGCGATGGCCGGTCTGCGGTCGGCCGTCACCTACGAAGGGCAGGCCGCGATCGAGCTCGAGATGGTGTCGGCGCCGGGCGCGGAGCCGTACGCGCACGAGGTGGAGGAGGGGGCGGGGGCGGCGGCGCCTTCGGGCGCCGCCGCCCCCGCCCTCGTCCGCCTCGCGCCCCTCTTCGCCGGCGTGCTCGCCGACCTCGAGGCGGGACGCGGCGCCGGGCACGTAGGCTCGCGCCTGCATGCCACCCTCGCCGCACTGGTCCTCGACCTCTGCCGCCGGGTGCGCGCCGCCGAGGGTCTCGGCGTCGTCGCCCTGTCGGGCGGCGTGTTCCAGAACCGGCTGCTCACCGAGCTCTGCGAGGGCGCCCTGGAACGGGACGGCTTCACCGTGCTGACGCACGCCGCCGTCCCCGCCAACGACGGCGGCCTCTCGCTTGGGCAGGCGATGGTCGCGGGCTATACTCTCCTGCGCAACCGCGGCCTCCTCGACCGCACCGACTGAAGGCGGCCTCATCGTGTGTCTCGCCATCCCCATGCGCATCACCGCCGTCGACGGGACGACCGCCGAGATCGAGGCCGACGGGCTGCGCCAGCGGGCGAGCCTGATGCTGGTGCCGGGGGCCGCGGTCGGCGACTTCGTGCTGGTGCATGCCGGCTACGCGCTGACGGTGATCGACGCGGCCGAGGCCGAGGAGACCCTGCGCCTGTTCGCCGAGATCGAGGCCGCCGACGAGACATCCGATGCTTAGCGCCCACTTCGCCGGGCTGGTCGCCGCGCTCATGGCCGAGGCGCGAGAGGACCTCACCTACATGGAGGTCTGCGGCACCCACACCATGGCGATCTCGCGCTTCGGCCTGCGCGACTTGCTGCCCGGGCGCATACGCCTCGTGTCGGGGCCGGGCTGTCCGGTCTGCGTCACGGCCGTCGGCGACCTCGACGTGGTCGTCGAGATCGCCCGTCTGCCGGGGACCACGATCGTGACCTTCGGCGACCTGGTCCGCGTGCCGGCGTCGCGCTCGAGTCTGGCGGAGGAGCGCGCCGCCGGCGCCGACGTGCGGGTCGTCTACTCGCCGGCCGACGCGGTCGCGCTGGCCGCCGCCGAGCCCGAGCGCCAGGTCGTGTTCGTCGGCATCGGCTTCGAGACCACGGCGCCGACCGTCGCGGCGGCGCTGCTCGAGGCGCGCGAGCGCGGCCTGGTCAACTTCACCGTGCTCAGCCTGCACAAGACCATGCCCGGCGCGCTGCGCGCCCTGCTCGACCTCGGCGAGACGCGTCTCGACGGGTTCATCCTGCCGGGGCACGTGAGCGTCGTGACCGGCAGCGAGTGCTACCGGTTCCTGGCCGACGAGTACGGCGTCGGCGGTGTCGTCGCCGGCTTCGAGGCCCAAGACGTGCTCGCCGCCCTGCTCATGCTCGTGCGGCAAAGCGAGCCGGCGATCGAGATCGAGTACACGCGCGCCGTGCGCCCCGAGGGCAACCCGGTGGCGCGCGGCGTGATGGACCAGGTGTTCGAGGCCTGCGACGCCGACTGGCGCGGCCTGGGCGTGATCCCGGGATCGGGGCTGCGCATCAACGAGGAGTTCGCCGCCTTCGACGCGGCTCGCCGCTTCGCGGTCGAGCCCGGCGAGCCGATCGAGCCGCGCGGCTGCCGCTGCGGCGAGGTGCTGCGCGGCGTGCTCGACCCGGCGGAGTGCCCGCTGTTCGGTACGCGCTGCACGCCGGAGTCGCCGGTCGGCGCCTGCATGGTCTCGAGCGAGGGGTCGTGCGCGGCGCGCCATCGCTACCAGCAGCTGGAGGGCGCCGGTGTCTGACCGGGTGCTGCTCGGCCACGGGAGCGGCGGGCGGCTCTACCACGACCTCGTGCAGGACGTGTTCGTCAGCGCCTTCGCCAACCCGACGCTGGAGCGGCTCGACGACGCGGCCGAGCTGGCTGCGCCCGGCCGCGTCGCGTTCACGACCGACGCGCACGTGGTGCAGCCGCTGGTGTTCCCCGGCGGCGACATCGGCCGGCTGGCGGTCGCCGGCACGGTCAACGATCTGGCCACGGCGGCGGCGCGGCCGCTGGCGCTGGCCGCCGCCTTCGTCATCGAAGAAGGCTTCGAGCTCTCCCGCCTGCGCGAGATCTGCGCCAGCATGGCCGCCACCGCGGCCGAGGCCGGCGTGCCGATCGTCACCGGCGACACCAAGGTCGTGCAGCGCGGCGCCGCCGACGGGCTGTTCATCACGACCACTGGCGTGGGCGAGATCGTGACCGCGCACGAGGTGTCGGCGAGGTCGGTGCGCGAGGGCGACGCGCTGCTGCTGTCGGGCACCGTCGGCGACCACGCTCTGGCGGTGCTGGCGGCGCGGGGGGAGTTCCACTTCGCCCTGCCGGTCGAGAGCGACTGCGCCCCGCTCTGGGGCCTCGTCGAGGCCGCGCTGAGGGCCGCGGGCGAGGGCGGCGAGGCCGTCCACTTCATGCGCGACCCCACTCGCGGCGGCCTGGCGACGGTGCTGGCCGAGCTCGCCGAGACGGCCGGGGTCGGGCTCGACGTCGACGAACAGTCCATACCCGTCGCGCCGGCGGTGCGCTCGGCCTGCGACCTGCTCGGGTACGAGCCGCTCAGCCTCGCCAACGAGGGGAAGATGCTGTTCGCCGTGGCGCCGGAGCGCGCCGACGACGTGCTGGGGGCGCTGCGGCGGCGCCCCGAGGGCGCCGCCGCAGCGCCCATCGGGCACGTCGTCGGCGAGCACCCGGGCCGCGTCGCCCTGCGCACGCCATACGGGACGCGCCGCGTCCTCGACATGCCCGTCGGGGAGCTGCTGCCGCGCATCTGCTGACCGGCCGGCGTTCACAAGTCTGCGAACGCCCGAGGCTGCGCCAGGGTTAAGGTTCCCGGACCCGGGTCCGATACCAGTGACTGTGAGCGGCACTCCCCACATCGAGTACGACGCCTACAAGTCTGCGCTGCGTGACCTCGAGCGCGACGGCGTCGCCCATCCCATCGTGCTCCCCTTCGCCGCTCGTCTCGGCCAGGTCGTCAACATCGGCGGCCAGGAATACCGCGTGACGAGCGCTGTGAGCGGGAACGGGAACGGGAACGGCGGCGGCGACCGGGCCGGCGAAGCGATCGTCGGCTACAAGGTCACGAAGCTCTGACGCGGCGGTAGATAGCCAGGACCTCGAGGGCGGTCGCCCGGACGCTTTGCGTCCCGGCGACCGCCCTTCCGTGGACGTGCGGGTCGGGGTCGGCGAGCAGCGTCTGCAGGTGCTCCCGCCAGGCGGTCACGTCGAACGGTGCGCAGAGGCAGCCGGGTACCCCGGGCAGGAGCCGCGGCGCGATCCCCACCGGCGTCGACAGGACCGGCACGTCGCAGGCCAGCGCCTCGACGCACGCCAGGCCGTAGCCCTCGCGTTCGGAGGTCACGATCACGGCGTCCGCCCCGTTGACCCACAGTGGCACCTCGTCGCGAGGGCGACCCGTCAGGTACCGCAGCTCGATCCCCGGGAACGTCGCCAGGAGCCGCTCGGCGAGCGCGAAGCGCTTCTCGGGTCGCGACGGGTGAGCTGGGAAGAGGACGAACCGCTGGGCCGGGTCGAGCCGCAGGCGGCGGCGGGCCTCAGTGCGCGGCAGCGGCGCGAACAGGTCGAGGTCGACGCCGGGCGGGACGACGTCGTCGACGGGGAACGGGCACAGCCCGGCGAGCTCGTCGGACACGGCGACGACGGCGGCCGCGCTGCGCGCGGCCGCCGTCGTGAACCAGCGCACCAGCGGATGGTGCACGTCGCGCCCGTGGACGGTGAGCACGAGCGGCACGCGCCGGGGTGTGCCGGCGGCCGCGACGGCGCCCGACAGCCCGTAGTGGGCGTGGACGACATCGGCGCCGGTGCGCCGCCGCAGCAGCTCGAGGGCGGCTGTGGCGTACCGCCACGGCCGCCCGGTCGCGTCCCACGAGAACACCTCGACCTCGCACTCGCCGCTGGCCCGCAGCGCCTCGACCTGGTCGCGCACGAACACGCCGTAGCCGGGCCGCTCGGGCGAGGGGTACATGTTGGTGACGACCAGGACGCGCAGGGGCTCGGGCATGGGGGCAGCTTAGCCGTTTGCGGCCGGCGGCGGCAACAGAGGGCCGGCGCCGGCGCCGGCTAGCCCGTCTCGAGCAGCCGGTCGAACTCGTCGGGCGCGTAGCCCTTCACGACGTGCCCGCCGATCTTCACGAACGGGAACCCCTGGGCGCCGGCAGCGTTCATCTCGGCCGCGATCTTCGCCTGCAGCTCGGGCCCCGCCATGTCGAACTCGATCACGAGCGGGTTCACGCCGTGCTGGCGGAAATACGCCTTCGTCCTGGCGCACCAGCTGCAGGTCGTGAGTGAGTAGATGATGACCACGGGGGTGCTCATGCGTCCTCTTCCTGGGCTCTCGGCACCAGATGTACCCAGCAGCGAGCCGAGACGACACGCTCGGAGTGGACAAAGGCCGGCAGAGACGCTGGAGCCCGGTCGCGGATTCGAACCGCGGACCCCCTCCTTACCATGGAGGTGCTCTGCCTGCTGAGCTAACCGGGCTTGCTGGTGGGGGAGCTAGGATTTGAACCTAGGTAGGCTGCGCCAACGGATTTACAGTCCGCCCCCTTTAACCACTCGGGCACTCCCCCGGGAGCCTGAGGATGGTACCCGAAAGGGTACCCGCGTTCAACCGTCGGCGAGCGTGGGGAGGAGGGCTCGCGGGCGGCCGGAGCCGGCGGCGCCGGAGGCTCCGCGACGAGGGACGGAGACGGCGAGGGCCGCCCGTTCGGGCGGCCCTCGCCTGGACAAGACAGTGGCGGCGGGCGGGCGCGGAAGCGCCCGCCCGCCGCCCGCGATCAGCGCTAGTGCGACAGGCGCGCCAGACCCTGACGGGCGAGAGCCATGGTGGTCGTGGCCGCGTCGCTGTCGGTGGTCGTCCGGACCACCCCGTCTGGGCCGATGAAGAACTGCCACGGCAGGCGGGTCGTCTGGGCGTGCATGATATCCACTCCTCGGGCGCCGGTGTCCGGCGCGATGGATTGTGATGACGTTCACAGTATAGGTCTATTTCTCCCTCCTGCCTATGGGGAAGACGGCAGAACCGCGAGCGTGGCGTTTATACAGAGTGGCAAATAGCCATGTCTTGAGAGCGCATGCTGAAGGACAGTGCGGCCGACGACTTTCTGGGAACGACCGGCACGATTGAGGCCCCCCGGCGAGTTTGCTAGCATTGGACACCCCCGTGGCGGCGTAGCTCAGCTGGTCAGAGCAGCGGAATCATAATCCGCGTGTCGTAGGTTCGAGTCCTACCGCCGCTACCACTCTCTTACAGGACTCTCGCACTCCTTTGGCCGACAATGTTAACCCTGCGACAACGGGGTTATCCGGGTCGTTTCGGGGTCAAAGGACGCTGTCGAATCGAAACGCTGGCGGACTCGTCCGTCGGCTGACGAAGACGCAGGATCTGCTGTGACAGCTGCGCGTGCGTCCAGAGGTGAGATCATGAAGATCACGGCAAAGAGACGGTTCGCGCTGCTCGCGGGCCTGTTTCTCGTAGCGTCGATCGTGGTCGCGACAAGCGTCCAGACAGCGCAGGCGAGCTTGGCAAGCACCGGCGGGAACGCGGGGGGCACCACTGTCGCCGCGGCCCCGGTCCCGCTGCACGGCCCGCCGGCAGGCGTCCTGAGAGCGCATAGCCAGCCCGCGTCCGTGCCCGCAGGGACGGCTCCGGCTGTGACGCAGGGCTCTTCCCGTACCGCGTGGATCGCCGGCGGCGCGGCCGCGGCCGCGGTCATCGTGCTCATCGGCGCGTGGGCCCTGTTGCGCCGCCGCCGGCAGCCCAGCGGACACCCCTCGGCGGCTTACTGTGCACAGCATCCCGAAGACCCGCTGTGCGCGATGGCCTGAGCAGGCACAGCGACGGCCGCCGGTCACAGGTGGCGTGAGGATCGGGGCGGGTTCGCAGCAAGGCGGACCCGCCCCTTCACGCTGCTACCACACCCTCTCGGGTTCAGGTCGGGCGCTCTCCCTCGGTCCGCTGTCGCTGCATCCACGCCTCGAGGTCCATCTCGAGGGTGGTCCATTCCTTCACGTCCGGGTCCCCGAACTCGTGGACCTTGGGATCGGTGCCGATCTGCCGGTAGCCGAAGTGCTTCTTGTACCAGGCGATGGTGACGGGGCGGTCGGCGTTGGTCACGACCGTCTTCGCGCCGAGCGCCGCCATGGCGCGCAGGCGGGCGGTCTGGAGCTTCATCCCGAAACCGAAGCGCCGGTAGGCCGGGTCGACGGCCATCAAGGTGGTCTTGCCAGCGGTCTCCGATAGCAGCGTGTAGCCCGACATCCCCACGACGCGATCGCCGGCTCGCGCCACGAAGCAGCAGCGCCAGTCGAGCTCGGGCATCTCCCGTGACGGAACGTGGTGCATGTTGACCGTCTCCAGCACCGCGAGCATGGCCGCCATGTCGCCTTCACATGCCTTCTCGATGCGGATGCCGTCAGTCTCCGCGACGCAGGGCGGCAGGCCGAGCGCGAGCCGGGCCTCTTCGGCGTTGGCCACGGGCCGGCCGGCTTCTTCGGCGATGCGGACCAGCCGCCGCACGAGCTGCTCGTTGGTGGCGAGCCGCGTGCGCTCGTAGTCGTAGTAGAGGTTGTCCTCGACGCCAGTCCTGACGTGGCCCCCCATCGCGATGCTCATCACGTTGACGGGCACCTGGAACCGACCCAGCCCCGTGCCGGACCAGACCGAGTGGCGTGGGAGGCCGGCCACGGCCGCGCTCAGGTTGAGCGCCGTGGCCGCTGTGGTGTGCTGCGCCCCGAGGAGGATGTTGAAGTAGTAGGGAGGCTGCACGAGCCCCTTCGTGATGAGCAGCTTGGCGGTGTTGATCATCCCGAGCTCGAGGATCTCGAGCTCCGGCTTGATGCCGCGCGCCGCCATCCGTTCCGCCAGCCCCGTGATGACCTGCGGGTCGTTGACCGACGGACCGTCGTTGAAGTTGAGCGAGCCGGTGGTGAGGCTGGCGAGGTCCGGCTTGCTCTCCCCATCGAGCTCGAGGACCGCGGCCCGCTGCTCGAGCTCGCCGTACCGCCGCCCGCTCGTCGTCGCGGAGACGATCAGCTGGGGCCGCTCCCGCCGGATGCCACTGATGATCTCGGCGAAGACGTCGGGTTCGTAGGTCGGCTTGCCCTCCGCGTCGCGCGCGTGGACGTGGACCACGGCCGCGCCCACGTCGTGGCAGCGGACGGCGTCGGCCACGATCTCCGCGGGGCTGAGCGGCACGTGGGGTGTCATCGCCCGCGTCGGCAGCACGCCGGTGAGAGCGACGTTGATGATGAGCGGCGCGAAAGGTTCGAGAGGGTTGGGAAAGTCGACGTCGTCTCGACCCGTCCTCGGCTGTGTCACGGTGAACCTCTCATCCCGCATCGGTGGGGCAGCATCGTATCGGCCTTTTCCAGGCTGCCCTTGAGCGTAGCGTCGTGCCCGCGAGACCGGACAACGGCCATACGAACGCCTCGAAGGGGGACCATTTCCGACATGGACAACTGCCGCGGCGCAGGACGGTCGTGTATCCTTGGCTTCCGAAGCTTCGGTGGAGAGCGGCACCAGGGTCCTGACAGGGGAGGCGGCATGAACGAGCGTGTCGGTCGGACGAGTGGCGTGGGCGGCCATGTCGTCCTTGCGGTGCTGGCGGCCGTCGCGGTCCTCATCCTGGGTCCCGTGGCGACGGCGCTCGCCGACGCCTGGCCCGTTCCCGCGCCGGCTCCCACCGCTTCGTGGACGCTCATCGTCTACATGGGCGGGGACAACAACCTCGAGCCCTGGATCACCCACGACATCGACCAGGAGATGGCGGCGGTCGGCTCCAACGCCGACGTCAATGTCGTCGCCTTGGCCGACCGGGGCTCCAGCCCCAACGACAAGGACGGTTCCTGGACCGGCGCGCGTGTCTTCCACGTGACCGCGGGCATGACGGCGACGGCGGAGAACGCCGCGCTCGACGTGGGCGGGGTGGACATGGGCTCGCCCCAGACGCTGGTCGATCTGCTCACCTGGGCGCGAGCGGCCTATCCGGCGCGGCACTACGCCCTGTTCTTGTGGGATCACGGCTGGGGCTGGTGGCCGGGCGAGTCGATGCGCGACGACACCAGCAACGACTACCTCGACGTGGACGAGATGCGCGCCGCCATGCAGGCCGCCGGCGGCGTCGACATGATCGGCTTCGACACCTGTCTGGGGCAGATGATCGAGGTCGAGGCCGAGTTCCGCGGGTTCGCCAGGGCGATGGCCGGCTCGCAGGAATCGATCGGCTACACCGGCTTCTCCTACGACGACATCCTCAGCGGCCTGCAGACGTCGCCCACCATGGGGGCGCAGAAGCTCGCCGTGCTCGCCGCCCAGAGCATGCGCCATCACCACGACCGCTGGACGTGGGCGTCGTCGGCGGTCAGCCTCGGCACGCACTGGGACACCCTGGTCGGCGCCGTCAGCGACCTGGCGTGGGATCTGGCGATCCGTTTGCCGGGCGACCGTCACGACGCCGCTCTGGCCAGGCGCCTGACGGCGTCGCCGCCGCAGACCTACCCCGAGGTGCGCGACCTGTACGGCGCGGCGCTCGAGCTGCGCGCCCGCGTCCACTCGGCGGCCGTGCGCAACGATTGCACGGCCGTGATCAGAGCCATGCAGCGCGTGGTGCTCTACGAATGGCACCTGGACAAGGAGGGGCCGGTGCACGGCGTCTCCTTCTACTGGCCCTCGACGCCGGCCCCGCCGGCCCCCGGTTCGAGCTTCTCGCAGTGGGTGAACTTCGAGTACTACGCGTCGGCGCTGCAGTTCGCGCGCCTGACCTACTGGCCGGACTTCCTGCTCGCCTGGGGAAGGTAGCCCGCACGCACCGGTCCTGAAGGTGGACGGGCGGCGCGGGGCTGGAAGCCCCGCGCCGCCCCCGCCTCACGATGGACTCCCGTTCCCCCCGGCGTAGAATGCCTACGAAGCCGACAGAGGGGGGAACCATGGCAGCGCATGGCACGGCGGTCAAGGGAAACGTGCACGAGGGCTGGAGGGTGCTGCAGGACCGCGTGTGGCTCCCGATCCTGGCCGACGTTCCACTGTTCCGTTCGCTCTCGAAGCACCATCTGCGCCGCATAGCGGCGGTGACCGAGATGCGGCGGTTCGCCGACGGCACGCTCGTCATCCGGGCCGGCTCCCGCGGCGACGCCTTCCACGTGGTCCTCGACGGAACGGCGGTCATCCTGCCGGTCCACGGCGAGCCGACACGGCTGCGGCCGGGCGAGTACTTCGGCGAGCTCGCGCTGATCGACGGTGCGCCGCGGTCGGCGACCATCGTCGCAGGCGGCGAGCTCACGACCGCGCGCATCGGCCGGGACGCGTTCGACCGGCTGCTGCGCGACGAGCCCGTGATCGCCGCCGGTCTGGCGCGCGGCCTTGTGGGTATCGTGCGCGAGCTCCAGGGCGAGGGGTCGAGGAAGGTGCAGGCGGCCTCGCGGCTCGACGAGGGGCAGGCCGGCACCGCGCTCGACCTCGGCGGCTCGCTCGGGTTCCGCTCGCTGCTGTTCGAGGTCCCGCTGTTCAAGCCCGTCTCCAAGCGGCACCTGGGCAAGCTGGCGAAGCTGGCCCGTATGAAGCGGTTCCACGCCGAGGAGACGGTGGTCAGCGCCGGCTCCCCGGGTGACGCGTTCTACGTGATCCTCGACGGGCACGCCGAGGTGAGGACGCCGGAGGGCAAGACCCGGAAGCTGGGCCCCGGCGACTACTTCGGCGAGCTCGCGCTGATCGACGGGGCGCCGCGTTCGGCGACCGTCACCGCCACCGACGAGCTGACGGTGGACCGGCTGGCCCGGTCGGGGTTCCAGAGGATGCTGCGAGAGGATCCGTCGATCGCCGTGGGGCTCGACAGGGGCTTGGTGGCGATCATCCGCAGCCTGCAGTAGTCCAGGGAGAAGGCCGCGAGAGTTCTCTGCCGTCAGTTCGTGGCGGCGTACAGCCGCCACGTTCCCGGCACGCCCTTGAGCTCGTGTTCACCCCGGTCTTCGAAGGCGATTCCCGACCCGGCTACCAGGTCCTTCACGGTCGAGCTGACCAGGACTTCGGAGGGCCCGGCGAGCGCGCCGACGCGGGCGCCGATGTGGACTGCGATGCCGCCGACGTCATCGCCGAGCAGCTCGATCTCGCCGGTGTGGCAGCCGGCGCGCACCTCGAGACCCAAGAACTTGACCGCCTCGCAGATACCCTGGGCGCACTTCACCGCCCGTGCCGGGCCGTCGAAGGTGGCCAGGAAGCCGTCGCCCATGGTCTTCACCTCGTTGCCGCGGTAGCGGGCGAGCATCGCTCGCACCACCCCGTTCTGGCGCTCGAGCAGCCCCCTCCACGCTGCATCGCCCATCTCGGCGGCTCTGTGCGTGGAGCCTACGACGTCGGTGAACAGCACCGTCGCGAGAACCCGATCGAGCGCTCGCTCCTCGTCCTGCACCGAGCGCAGAAAGCCGACCATCGCATCGGCGTAGGCTTCCTCCTGGTCGAAGAAGGGAATCGAGGCCGCGCCGGGCACGGTCACGAGTCGAGCGCCGGGGATGAGGGCGGCGCTGTACTCGGCGTTGCTCCTATCCTCGGGTGGGTACCCCTCCTTGACGAGGACCGCCGTCGGCACATGGAGCTGGCGAGCGATCTCACGGGCGTCCAACTCGTACTCGTACCGCTCGAAGGCTTCGAAGCCGCCCGGCGTCGCCGCGTAGCGCGCCATGCGGGAGTGCCAGCGCACGAACTCGGGGTCGTCCCACCGTCCGTCCTCGGGCCGGTTGCCGCAGGTGAGCTGGCCGATCTCGAGGGCGTGGTCGTCGTCGCCCCAGATGGCGACGAGCCGGGCCACGTAGGCGTCCCAGTCGTCAGGTGTGACGCCCCAGGGGAAGTCGGGCGCCCAGCGCGTGGCGAGCCAGCCGTCGATGAGCAGGGCCGTCGTGCGGTCGGGATGGGTACCGGCCTGAAGCGCCGCCGTCGCCCCGGAGCCGGCTCCCCAGCCGTAGACCGCCGCGCGTTCCACCCCGGCCGCGTCCATGACGGCGATCGCGTCGTCGATGCGTGACTCGAGGGTCGGCGTGATCGCGACGCGATCGGACATGCCGGTGCCGCGCCGGTCGAAGTTGAGCACGCGGACGCTTGCAGCGAGGCGCTTCATGAAGCGCGCGAACTGGGGCAGCTCCCAGTAGACCTCGAGGTGCGAGTACATGTCGTTCGTGAAGATGAGCGTGAGCGGACCCTTGCCGATGTCGTGGTAGGCGATCCAGAGGCCGTCGACCGTCTTCGCCCAGCGCGTCTTGGGCACGCCCGTGCCGGGCAGCGTGATGCTGCCCCGCGGCTCGAGGTGACTGAAGTAGTTCAGGTCGCTCATGAACCCACCACCGCGTAGAGGTGCGCCTCACCGGTAGTCGGGCTCCAGCCGGTAGCGCACGTGTGCCTTCGTCGCGGTGACGCTTCGATGGGGACGAAGCTATCACAGGTGGTGCGGCGCTCGCCGTTCGGGCCGAGAGGAAGAAGTGGACGGGCGGCGCGGGGCTGGAAGCCCCGCGCCGCCCTCTGTGCCGTTAGCTTGTTGACGTTCCCGGCTCGTCGGCTCGACTACGAGTGGAAGGCCGCGAACGGCACTGCTTGAAAACCTTGGGTGCGGCGGCGCGACCCGCGCGCCGCCCGCGGCGCTACCGCCTTCTGAAACCGCGCTGAGCGGCGCGCCGCGCGCCGCCCGTGTAGACGAACTTCCCGACTCGCTTGGGCACGTCCTTCGAGTCGGGGATGTGCCGGTTCGCGTACTCGAAGCCGGGCAGATCGTGGCGATCGAGCTCGGTGCCGATCAGCCGCTCGATCGCCTTGAGCTCGTGCACGTCCTCGGCGGTCAGGAAGCTCACCGCCGTGCCGCTGGCGCCGGCCCGGGCCGTGCGCCCGATGCGATGCACGTAGTCGGGCGCGTTCATCGGGATGTCGTAGTTGATCACGTGCGAGATGCCCTCGACGTCGATGCCGCGGGCGACGATGTCGGTGGCCACCAGCACCTTGACCTTGCCGGACTTGAAGCCGGCGAGCGCCTTCTCGCGGGCCTGCTGCGTGCGGTTCGAGTGGATCGCCTCGCCCTTGATGCCGCGCTTGGAGAGCGTGTGCGCCAGGCGCTCGGCACGATGCTTCGTGCGCGTGAACACGAGCGTGCGCTCGGGCTTGTGGTGTCGCAGGTACTCGACGAGCAGGTCGGTCTTCTGGTCGTAGACGACCGGGTACACGCGCTGATCGACCTCGTCGACCGGCATGGAGACCTCGCCGACCTGCACCCGGACCGGGTCGTGCAGCATGTCGCGCACGACCTCGATGATGCTGCGCGACATGGTGGCCGAGAAGAGCAGGTTCTGGCGCTTCTCGGGTAGGGCGCCGATGATGCGCCGCACGTCGGGCCAGAACCCCATGTCGAGCAGGCGGTCGCCTTCGTCGAGCACGAAGATCTCGACGTGGCCGAGGTCGATGTCGCCCTGGCGCATCAGGTCGAGCAGGCGGCCGGGGGTGGCGGCCAGCACATCGATGCCGCGTCGTGCCGCCTTGGCCTGCGGCTCGTACGGCACGCCCCCGTACACGGCGACGACACTGAGAGCCGTGTTGGCGGCGGCGGCGCGCCCGACCTCCTCGATCTGGCTGGCCAGCTCGCGCGTGGGGGTGACCACGAGGGCCTTGATCCCCTTCTTCGACGAGACGCGCTGCAAGATGGGCAACACGAAGGCGGCCGTCTTGCCGGTGCCGGTCTGGGCACAGCCGACGACGTCGCGGCCCTCGAGGACGCGCGGGATGGCCTGTTCCTGGATGGGCGTGGGCTGCTCGTAGCCCATCGCTGCGACGGCGTCGAGCAGCGGCTGGTCGAGCTTCAGCTTGGCGAAGGACATATGCGAAGACTCCTTGAGAACGTGAGGTGGCCGGCGAGCCTACCTATGTTGTGAGGACGCTGCCGGTCGCACTCAGGTCTCTCGGGTCAGGGGGAAGGGAGAGGATCCGCGGCCGCCGGTGCGGCGCAGGATCTGAACCGGCTCTCCTGGGGATTACGACAATCACCATAGCAGGTATGCCCGCCGGCGACAAGGTCGAAGCCTCCGGCGGGCACGCTCGTCGCACGCTCGCGACCCGGCGCGCCTCCACCGTCCATAGTATGTGTTTTCGCTGCTTACGTACGCTTTTCGGCGTTCCGGGGCGGGTGGACATCGGTCCGCGGACCCGCTAAGGTACCCGACGGCCGCGCGGTCGCCGCCCGGCCGGCCCGCGACATCGCGGCAGCGCAAGCTGGGTCGGTAGCACGGACGACCGCGAGAACGCTCCGAAGGGACGGGTATGCAACAGCGCCCCAGAAGACGTCCTATCCGCACGAACCCTCACTCTCCTCACCGCACTGCTGATCGGGGTGATGGCCGCCGCTGCCCTTGCGGCCGTCAGGCCGAGCCTGGCGACGGCGGCGACCCGTTTCTCGTTCGCCGCCTTCGGCGACGCCAATTCGAGCGGTTCCAAGCTGCCGCCCGCGCCGTTCACCAAGGTGATGAACGGCATCGACGCCAGCAGCGTGACCCTGGCCGTCTCGACCGGCGACTTCATCAACGACCTGCCTGACTCGTCCGGCAGCAGCTTCAGCGCCTACCTCGGCCAGGAGTCCGCGCACATCGGCGTGCCCGTGCTGCGCGCCTCGGGCGACAACGACCACCTCAACGACTCGTCCAGGCTCTCGGCGTGGGACAAGGCCTTCTCGGGCCTGTCCACCAAGGCCGACTCGCAGCGGCGCTGGTTCGCCGCCAAGCGCGGTGGTATCCACTTCATCTTCCTCGGCACCGACGTCGCCGGACGCCTCGGGTACATCGGCTACTCGAGCCAGACCTCGTCGTCGAACAGCGCCCAGGCGAAGTGGCTGGTCAAGCAGCTCAAGGGCGAGCCCCGGCCGGCGACGATCGTCGTCGTCATGCACGAGCCCCTCGTGCACGGCAAGTCCACGGGCGCCTATACGAAGAGCCACGCCGCCGAGGCGACGGCGCTCAAGGCGCTCTTCAAGAAGTACGGCGTCGACATGGTCATCGCCGGTCACACCCACGTGTTCCGTCGCACCATGGTCGGCGGGATCCCCTACCTGCAGGTGCCGGCCGCCGCGAGCCAGTCGCACACGAGCTTCGGCTCGTCGACCGACGGCGGCATCATCCCCAGGCTGGGCTCGCACGAAGCCGGCTGGCAGACCAGCTCGTCCTACAAGGGATTCCTCAAGATCCGGTACAACGCCTCGAGGCGCACGCTGACGCTGGTGGTCGAGAAGGTCAGCGGCAGCAGCGGCGCCGTGAGCAGCGCCCAGGACCAGTCGAAGAACGGCAACAAGCTCGGCGGCACGTTCCACGACGTGAAGGCCCGCCGCTAGTGATCTAGAGGCGCGGTGAGGCGGGGAGCGTCGGCTCCCCGCCTCACCGCGCCCGCTCTTCTCCGTAGCTCTCCCCGACGGCCCATGGAGGCCGTCTTCGTGTGCCCGCCTGCGCTCAATCGAGCGCGCAGGCGGGCCGCCCCGCGATTCCACCGGATGCGTCTGGCGTTCTCCCCGCCTGCTGACGCACCCACCTCAGACAACACTTCCTGGCCGTCCACGGCCGCGCTCACCCCACTCTCGCGACCGGCATTCAGGCTGCGTACGGCCGTGGTCGCACGCCTAAAGAATCCGGACTACGAGTCGACTGCTACCCCGTAGAACACACCGTCGCGAACCCAACGCGAGCGGGTCCGGAGCTGGTCCGGGCGGGACTGGACTGCGAAGCGCGCGCAGGGTGCGCCGCAGCGTCACAGGCAGACGCGCGACGCGCCGACAGTCCCGACGAGAGGACGGAGCACGGAGCGATGGACGACGGCGAAGCACGGACACCCCTCTCCCCGCACGCACGACACCTGGCACTGGTCGCCCTGGCGGCGACCGCGTGCACCCTCCTTACCCTCGCCGGCTCGGCGTCGGCGGCCACCCGGCCCCACGGCCACGCCGGCACGCTGCGCCATCGCGCGGCGCCCCTGATGCTTCGGTTCCACGGTGCCCTGCCGGCCACGCCGGCCGCACCGCTGTCCGAAGGGCTGACGGCGACATCCTCGACCTACCAGAAGGGCAACGATCCCGCGCACGCCAACGACGGCGACTCGAGCACGCGCTGGGCGGCGTCCAGTGGCAGCTACCCGCAGTGGTGGCAGGTCGACCTCGGCGCCACGTGCACGGTCGACCGTGTGCAGGTCCACTGGTACAGGACCCACAGCCGGAGATACACGACGATGGTCCAGGCCTCGTGCGACGGCGCGACCTGGACCACCCTCGCGGCCGGCGCGCAGGCCCGGTACGTGCGCGTCACGGTCACCGGGGGGACGCACGGCTGGGCCTCGGCCTACGAGATCCGCGTCATCGGCTCGGCGGTTGCCGTGTCGCCCACCCCGCCGACGGAGACACCCTCGCCGAGCCCGACGGCCTCGGCGACCGGCTCGCCGACCCCGACCCCGACCCCGACCGCGTCGGCCTCACCGACCCCGACCCCGACCGCGTCGGCCTCGCCGACCCCGACCCCGACCGCGTCGGCCTCACCGACCCCGACGCCCACTCCGACGGCCACCAGGACGCCGACGCCGACCCCGACCGCTACGCCCACTCCGACCCCGACCGCGTCGGCCACGCCGACCCCGACGCCGACCGCGACGGCGACAAAGACGCCCACACCGACGCCTACAGCTACGGCCACGCCGACGCCAACGCCGACGCCCACAGCGACCGCTGCCGCCACGGGCTTCCTGCTCATGGACACGGCGGCGGTCAAGGCCCACATAGCGGCCGGCGACCAGCCCTTCAAGAGCGGCCTCGCCAGCATCGTCTCGCAGGCCAACTCGGCGTTGAACAAGACGCCCAAGGTCTATCCCGGCCTCACCACCGGGTGCGATCCGCACGTGCTCGACAGCTATCAGGACGCGCACTGGGTGCGGACGCTCGCCCTCGCGTACGGTTTGACCGGCAACACGGCCTACCGCGACAAGGCGCGCTCCGCTATCGAGGCGTGGGCGGCTGGCAACGCGCCTCACGGCTGGACCTCGTCTGCGCCCTACGGCAACAAGACAGACACGGGCCAGATGCAGGCGCTGACCTACTGGCCCTTCGCCTACGCTGCCAGCCTGGTGTATCCCGACGGCCTTCCCGCCTCGGTACAGGACTGGGGCAAGTCGATCATCACCGCGATGCACCAGTGCCTGGTCAACGTCGACTTGGCCACGGTGACCGCCGACGGCACGTCGCGCGAGGCCTACCGCTGGAACAGCAACCTCACCCAGCTCAAGGTCGACTACGTGCGCGGCGGCGACTTCGTGCTGTTCGAGCTCGGCTGCGACGCGGCCTGGGCGCACCTGGTCGGCGACAAGGCGACGCAGGACTGGGTCTTCGACCCGGCCAACCAGGTCGGTGCGCCGAAGGCTATCCACTCGGCCATCCAGCCCGACAACAGCGGCGACACGTACGGCACCTCGCCGGCGCCCGAGAAGAACATCATCAAGCACGTGCCGCCGGACGCGCACGACGGCCTGACCTACTCGACCTACAACGCCCGCATCGCCCACCTCCTGGCGATCGAAGGCCAGAACCTCGGCTACGGGACGCTCACGTCGTACACCGCCGCGCTCAAGCACACGTGGGACTGGCTGGGCTCGTTCACGCCGCCGAACAACCCGCTGAGCTGGCCCGACCTGTCGGCCACTCCCGAGTGGACGACGAGCGACCCCAGGTTCATGCTCGGGCTCAGCCTGGAGCCGGGTAACACGCACTTTGCGGAGATCGTCGGGTCGTCGCAGGCGAGCGCCTGCGACGGCCAGATCGCCGGCCCCCTGTGGGTGTTGCTGCGATGAACGCCGGTCTGCATCCACGCTGACGAGCGCGCCGGGGGTACGGGGCGGCGGGGGAGCGGAAGCTCCCCCGCCGCCCCTTCTTGGTTGCCGCCATCCCTGCTCGCGTCCGCCACACCACTGACCCCGCCATCCGTACCTGCTGGTATCATCCTCGCCGGTCGGCGGGAGGAGACACATGCGGGTCGGGGTTCTGTCGGATACGCACGGCGTGCTTCATAAGGACGTGTTGGCGGCGCTGGCCGGGGTGGAGCAGATCCTGCACGCCGGCGACGTGGGCGGGGGTGTGCTCGACCGGCTGCAGGCGATCGCGCCGGTCGTCGCCGTGCGCGGCAACACCGACTATGGCTCCGACCTGCCGCCCGAGCGGCTGGTCGACATAGAGGAGCGTCGCCTGCTGGTGATCCACCAGCGGGGCGACGCCCTGGCCCTGCACCAGCCGCTCCTCGAAGGGCTGGCGGCGGTGATCTACGGCCACTCGCACAAGCCGGAGATCGTGTGGCAGGACGGCGTGCTCTACCTCAACCCCGGCGCCGCCGGGCCGTCGCGCTTCGGGTTGCCTCGCAGCCTGGCGATCCTCGAGGTCGGCGCCGAGCTCAGACCGGAGATCGTGCCGCTCGGCGCCGCGGGGTAGAGCGACCTGTCCCGGCTGCGGTCCAGCGCCGGCGACGCGAGCCTAGAGGTCGAGGACCCGTATCGAAAGCCGCCGCACCGTCTCCGGGTCGCTGTGCGAGAAGAACTGGCTGCGCCCGGTGTCCAGCGACGCCATCCGGTCCATCTCGTCCTGGTCCAGCTCGAAGTCCCAGATGGCGAAGTTCTCGGCGATCCTTTCTGCGTGGACCGACTTGGGGATCGCGACCACGCCTCGCTGCACGAGCCAGCGGAGCACGACCTGGGCGACCGACTTGCCGTGAGCGCTCGCGACCGCGGCCAGGACCTCGTTGCCGAACAGGCCGTTCCTCCCCTCGGCGAACGGTCCCCAGGACTCGATCTGGACACCTTCCTCCCGCATGACCGCGGCGGCCTCCACCTGCTGACAAAACGGGTTCGTCTCGATCTGGTCCACAGCAGGGACGACGTCGTTGTGAAGGATCAGGTCGACGAGGCGATCGGCGGCGAAGTTGCTGACGCCGATCGCCCGCACCTTACCCGCGCGGTAGAGCTCCTCCATGGCGCGCCATGCGCCGTAGTAGTCGCCGAAGGGCTGGTGGATGAGATAGAGGTCGAGGTGGTCGAGCTGCAGGCGCCGCACCGACTTCTCGAAGGCCAGCTTCGTGCGTTCGTAACCGGCGTCCTGGATCCAGACCTTGGTCGTGACGAAGAGCTCGTCCCTCGGTACGCCGCTGCGCCTCAGAGCCCGACCGACCGCCTCTTCGTTCATGTAGGAGGCGGCGGTGTCGAACAGGCGGTATCCGGCTTCGGCCGCGTCGAGGACGGCCTGCTCGCAGACCGCGGGGTCGGGCACCTGGAAGACGCCGAAGCCGAGCGCCGGCATCTCGACGCCGTTGTTCAACGTCACGTACTGCATGGACTCCACCTGCTTCCGGGTCTGGAGCTCGGATCGCGCAGAACCTCTGCTCGCGGACACAGCATTCTCTCATTCCCGAGAAGAACGCGAACGAGGCGCCCGAAGGCGCCTCGCAGAAGATGGTCGGGGTGGGCGGATTTGAACCGCCGACCTCTCGGTCCCGAACCGAGCGCTCTACCAAGCTGAGCCACACCCCGACCGGAAGGGCGAGTATACCCAAGGGAGCCTGGGGTGTCAGCTGGGCGGCGGGTGAGCTCAGTCTTGCCCGACTATATCGACCGAGATCTCCACCGCCGGAATCGTTGCCCTGTTCTCAAGCCAGTGTGTGGTCTTCCTATCCTCGGGCCAGCCCACTCCCGGCCCATAGTCCGTAGCGACTCCATCTCGATGGTCGGTGATCGTTCCTTGCAGTATGTAGACGGTGCCCGGTCTGCCTTCATGGTCGTGAATCGGGCCGAAGACGCCTCCAGGCTCGATGGTCACCATACGCATCCGAAGTTGGCGCCCCGCCATGCCCTCGATCTCAGGGCCAAGGTCAACCGTTGCGAGCAACTCCACCGCAACACCTTGCGTCTCAGGTGCCACCTGTTCGTTGCTCATCGTGCTCTCCTCTCGGTACTTCCAGGGCCTAACGTCGGGACGTTGAGCTGCGGGGGCTCACCCCAGCGCCAGGCGTCGACGCTGTGCGAGACGAAGTTGCCGGTCAGAGTGATCGCGTCCCTGCCGCCGAGAAGATCGCGGCCGGGCTTCACTCCTCAACAATCTCACACATGAGCTGCGCCCGTTGCGGATGGACAGTACATCACGCTGTCTGGGCGTCTGCTCGAACGCCTTGTTGGACGCCACTCCCACTACTCCCGCAACCGTTCCCAGCCGCCGTCACAGGTCAAGGCCTGACCGGTGATCCAGCGAGCGGCATCAGAGCACAGGAAGGCGACCAGGCCGGCCACATCGTCCGGTGTGCCGATGCGACCCATCGGGCTCCAGCGCTTCACGGCGGCCTTGATGTCGGCGTCCATCCAGCCGGTGTCGTTGGGACCGGGGTTCACGGCGTTGACCGTGATGCCCTTGGCGGCCAGCTCGCCGGCGCAGCTGAACGTGATCCACTCGATGGCGCCCTTGCTGGCCGCGTAGGCGATCTCGCCCACCAGCGGTGGCCCGCTGAGGAAGTTGACGATGCGGCCGCTGCCGGCGGGCTCGCGGAAGCGACGAGCGAACTCTGCCGAGAGCAGCAAGGTGGCGCGCGCATTGACGGCCATGTGACGGTCGAAGTCCTCGGCCGTGCAGTCGAGCAGGCCACCGCGTGTCGAGTGTGCGGCGCAGTTGACCAGAGCGCGCACCGGGCCGAGCGTTTCGGCCGCGTCGAACACGGCTGACGAGGCGGCGGGATCAGCGAGGTCTGCCTCGACCCACAGCGCCCGGCCGTTCTGCCGCAGCGCTTCGGCCAACTCGTCCGCATCTGTGGAGCGGCTACCCCAGGGCATCGACTCATCGTAGGGACGAAAGCCGGTCGCCGCGATCTCCCAGCCGTCGCGCGACAGAGCGGCGCAGATGGCGGCAGCGATGCCTGCCTTGCGGCTGACTCCGGTCACCACTGCGGTTGGTCCCGCTTGTGTTGTCACTGACCCCCCAGTCGATGTGCGTCTAACGTATCGCACATGAGCAGCTCGGGCCGCCGCTCATCTCTGGCGCAACCCTACAGCGAGCCTGCTCGATGTGCTTGTTAGCACCCCTCACCGCGGCGCTTCGCGAGCGGTCCGCCACGGCTTGAAGCGAGACAAGGCAAGAGCAACCAGCAGGGCGAGAAGCTGGGCGACCATGACCGCGGCGATGAGGACCGGGCGGCCGCCACCGTTGCTGAGCGAACGAGCGCCCGGGTGAACGCCGGCGATCCCCGAGGCCACCACGGCCAGCGCCAGCAGCCACTTGGCCAGGATCCAGCGGTGACGCACAAAGCCCCAGCCGCCCCACAGGCTCTGCACGAGGCCGATCAGGATGGTCGTTACGGCCATCGCCGCGGTGAGGTTCTCGACTGTCGCCACGTCGCCCCAGGTGGCGCGTTGCGCCGGGGTGGTCGACGCAAGACCGGTGGAGATCGCCAGGGTGATCATCGCCACCAGACAACCGAGCCAGGCCGAGGTCACCGCCACATGGCAGACCCACAGGATGCGGCTCGATGTCGGTGCCAGATGTCTCACGCTGACGCTCTCCTGGTGGTGCTAACAACAAGTGTGCATACTGCCTATCACGACGGCCAGACTACGCTCCTGTTCGCAGGTTGTCAGTCATCGAGGGTGTGAGCCGTGCGTATCCCGTGCTGAGCCACATGTGCAATCTGCATAACTGCGGCCGGATGGGTTTGCGGTGGGGCGGCGGCGGTTGTCGCCCTGGGACGCGCCGCTACAGGTCGTCGACCGGGCCGTCCCCGACGGCGGCGGCGGTCGCGGCGGGCGCGACTCGCGGCACGCCGTGCGTGCGCGAGGCGCGCACTACCTCGAGCGCCGCCGGGAACGGCTCCAGGGCACGTTCGAAGATCCCCAGGCTGTAGGCGATGACGACGCCGTAGTTGGTGATCGGCACGCCGGCCTCGCGGCAGCGCACGATGCGGCTGAGCATCTCGCGGCGGTTGGCGGTGCAGGCGCCGCAGTGGATCACCAGGGCGTAGTCCTTGAGGTCCTCGACCTCGGGGAAGTCGTGGCCCTGCACGTGGGCGATCTCGAGCTTGCCGCCGACGTACTGCGCCAGCCAGCGCGGGATCTTGACGCGGCCGATGTCCTCACCGATGGGGTGGTGGCTGCAGTGCTCGGCGATGAGGATGCGGTCGCCCGATGTGAGCTCCTCTATCGCCAGCGCGCCCTGTACCTGGGTCGTGAGCTCGCCCTTGAAGCGGGCGAACAGGATCGAGAAGCTGGTCATGGGCACGTCGCGCGGCGTGTCGGCCGCCACCTTGAGGAAGGCCTGCGAGTCGGTGACGACCAGCTTGGGCGGCCGCGAGAGCCGCGCCATCGCCTCCTTGAGCTCGCGCTCCTTGACCATCAGCGCCATGGCGTCGGAGTCCATCAGGTCGCGGATGGCCTGCACCTGGGGCAGGATGAGGCGGCCTCGCGGGGCCTCCTTGTCGATCGGGATCACCAGCACAGCCAGCTCGCCGGGCCCCACGAGGTCGCCGAGGATCGTCGGGTTGTCGACGAAGTCGGCGGGGGCCGCGGCCAGCAGGGCCTGGCGGAAATCGAGGACGCCACGGCCCAGGGCCGCGGCCGTGCGCACCGTGAGCACCTTCTGGTCGCGCAGCCGCGCCTCGGCGGCCGACGGCGCGCCCAGGTCGGTCTTGTTGAAGACGACCACGGTGGGGATGTCGCGGCTGCGGAACTCCTCGAGGATCATCTCCTCGTAGTCGCCCCACTCGGTGGCCTCGGTGATCAGCACGCCGAGGTCGGTGCGGTCGAAGACCTGCATCGTCTTGCGCGCCCGCAGCTCGCCGAGGGCGCCGACGTCGTCGATGCCGGCGGTGTCGATGAACAGGACGGGGCCGAGCGGCAGCAGCTCCATCGGCTTCTCGACGGGGTCGGTGGTGGTGCCGGCCTGGTCTGAGACGATCGAGACGTCCTGCCGCGTGATGGCGTTGAGCAGGCTCGACTTGCCGACGTTGCGGCGGCCGAAGAGGCCGATGTGGAGGCGCATGCCTTTGGGGGCGAGCATCGACACGGCTACTCCTGGTGGCCGCGGAGCTGGGTGGGCGGCGTGCCGAGGCGGCAGACGGCCTCGGCGCTGAGCAGCTCGTCGAACTGCTCGGCGGTCACCCGGCCGCTGTCGACGGCGGCCTCGCGCACGCCGACGCCACGCTCGGTCGCCTCGCGCACGATGTCGCAGGCGGCGTCGTAGCCGAGCGCCGGCACGAGCGCCGTGGCCGAGGCCGACGAGGCCGCGACGTGCCTGCGGCACGCGGCCTCGTCGGCCTCGATGCCCTCGACGCAGAAGCGACGCAGGATCTCGCACCCGCGCGCGAGCAGCAGCAGGCTGTCGAGCAGGCAGGCGCTGACCAGCGGCAAGAACGGGTTCAGCTCGAGGCTGCCGGCCGCGGCCGCCTGGGCGATCACGGCGTCGTGGCCGCAGGCCAGCATCGCCGCCTGGGTCACCGCCTCGGGGATGACCGGGTTGACCTTGCCGGGCATGATCGACGAGCCGGCCTGGCGCTGCGGCAGCCGGATCTCGCCCAGCCCGGCCTCGGGCCCGCTCGACAGCAGGCGCAGGTCGCCGCAGATCTTGATCAAGCTCACCGCGCAGGCCTTGAGGATGCCCGACACCTCGACGAACACGTCGGCGTTCTGCGTCGCTTCGGTCAGGTTCTCGGCTCGGGCGAAGCCGATCGAGGTCAGCTCGCGCAGCACGTCGACCACGCGGAAGATGAACTGCCGCGGCGCCGCGAAGCCGGTGCCGATCGCCGTGCCGCCGAGGTTGACCACGCGCAGCCGCTCTTCGCACTTGTAGATGCGCCAGCGGTCGCGGTTGAAGGCCTCGGCGTAGGCGCCCATCTCGCGGCCCAAGGTGGTCAGCACGGCGTCCTGCATCTCGGTGCGTCCGACCTTGACGATGTGGGCGAACTCCCGCTCCTTGGCCTGGAAGGCCTCCTGCAGGGCGACGACCTGCTCCTCGAGCTCGTGCAGCAGCCGGATGGCGGCCAGCCGCAGGGCGGTGGGGAAGGTGTCGTTGGTCGACTGGTGCAGGTTGAGGTCGTCGAGCGGCGAGATGCGGTCGTAGTTGCCGCGCGGCTCGCCGAGCAGCTCGAGGGCGCGGTTGGCGAGCACCTCGTTGACGTTCATGTTGGTGCTCGTGCCCGCGCCCCCCTGCAGCAGGTCGACGACCACGGCGTCGTCGAGACGACCCTCGGCCATCTCCTGGCAGGCGCCCTCGATGGCGACCGCCTTGGCCGCGTCGTCGGCCCAGACGCCGAGCTCGCGGTTGGTCTGGGCGCAGGCGAGCTTGACCGTGCCATAGGCACGGGCGAGCTCGCCGTGCACGGGGTGGCGCGCGAGCGGGAAGTTCTCGAGCGCGCGCAGGGTGTGCACGCCCCACAGGGCGTCGGCGGGCACCTCGGCCTCGCCGAGCAGGTCGCGCTCGGTGCGGTAGTCGTCGCTCATGGCGTTGTGTTCACGTCCCTTGGGCCGGCGGTCTGTCGGCCGGACTAGTGGCCGAAGACTATGGACTGTACTTCGACCCCGTGGATGTCGGCCAGGCGCGCCGCCATGAGCCCCGCGACGTCGGCGTCGCCGACGATCTCGAGCAGCACCACGCCGCCCGGGGCGCAGATGCCGCCGGCCACCTCGTGCAGCCCGATGCGCGTCTTGATGTTGCAGCCGTACTCGGTGAAGACCTTCTGCACCTCGACCGCGTCGTGCATGCGGTCGGTGATGTGCACGCCGAGGATCCGGTGTTCGTCCGCCATGTCAGCTCCTTGCCCGTCGCTTGCGTTCAGGTTCACACGTAGCAGTCGCGCTCGCCGCCGCGCACGCGCGCGAGCAGTCGTTCCGACGTGTCGCGCTCGTGCGCGCCCATCCGCCCTAGCGTCTCCCCGATCAGCGTCTCGCCGATCTCGCGCGTGCCGGGCGAGGCGTAGTCGAGCAGGTACTCCATGAAGGTCGACAGCCCGTTGGGGTCGCAGTGCGACTTGATCTCGCCCGGCTTGGCCAGGTCCATGAAGTCTTGGCCGGTGCGGCCCAGCCGGTAGCAGCCGGTGCAGAACGACGGGATGTAGCCCATGCCGGCCACGTCGCCGACGACCTCGTCGAGGGCGCGGTGGTCGCCGAGCTGGAACTGGGCCGCGTCCTCGTGGATCTCGTCGGTGTAGCCGCCCGGGTTGGTGCGGCTGCCGGCCGAGATCTGCGACACGCCCAGGGCGAAGGTCTCGCGGCGCAGGGTCGCGGTCTCGCGCGTCGACATGATGATGCCGGTGTAGGGCACCGCCAGGCGCAGGATCGCGACGAGCTTGCGGAAGTCGACGTCGGAGACCGGCTGTGGCGGGTGGGCGGCGATGTCCGAGCCGACGGCCGGTTCGAGCCGCGGCACGCTGATGGTGTGCGGGCCCACGCCGAAACGCTGCTCGAGGTGGGCGATGTGCTGGAGCAGGGCCAGCACCTCGAAGCGCCAGTCGAAGAGCCCGAACAGCACGCCGATGCCGTCGTCGTCGATGCCGGCCTCCATGGCGCGGTCCACGGCGGTCACGCGCCAGTCGTAGTCGCGCTTCTTGCCGCCCAGGTGCACCTTGCGATACGTCTCGCGGTGGTAGGTCTCCTGGAAGATCTGGAACGTGCCGATGCCGGTCGCCTTGAGCTCGCGGAACTCGTCGACGGTGAGCGGCGCGATGTTGACGTTGACGCGCCTGATCTCGCCGCTCGGCGGCCGCAGCACCGAGTAGATCGTGGCGATCGACTTGAGGATGTAGCTGAAGCCCTCGTGCGGGTACGACTCGCCGGCCACCATCAGCACGCGCTTGTGCCCCTGGTCGACCAGGTTCTCGATCTCGGCCCGGATCTCGTCCTGCGACAGGGCGCGGCGCTGCAGCTCCTTGTTGCGCACGCGGAAGGCGCAGTAGAGGCAGTCGTTCTGGCAGAGGTTCGAGATGTAGAGGGGCGCGAACAGCACCAGGCGGCTTCCGTAGATGGTGTCCTTGACGTGGCGCGCGGCGGCGAACAGCTCGCCGAGCAGCTCGGGGTCGCTGACCGAGGTGAGGACGGCGACGTCGGCCACGTCCAGGCCGTGCGCCTCGCGCGCCCTGGCCAGGATCTCGCGCACGCGCGCGGCGTCGGCGCGCTCGGCCGCGCCCAGCGTGGCGGCGATCGCCGTCTCGTCGATGAAGGTGACGGGTGGAGTGCTGGTGGTGCTCATGCGGTGACTCCAGTGTCGTTCGGCTCGCGGTCGCCCGAGCAGATGGGCTGGGGGATCTCGAACGAGATCTCGGCCCACTCGCCGGACTTCGAGTCGGCTCTGATGCGGCCGTTGTGCAGGCGCACGATGCGCCAGGCGTTGTAGAGGCCCAGCCCCGTGCCGCGCCGGCCGCTCAGGGCCGGCGTGTCGAGGCGGGAGAACTTGCGGAAGAGCAGGGAGCGCTGGCGGGGCTTGAAGCCGGGGCCCTCGTTCCAGACGGCGATCCTGAGCTTGCCCGGGTCGCTCGTCACCGTGAGGCGGACGACGCCGCCCTTGCGTCCGTACTTGGCGGCGTTGCCGAGCAGGTTCACGAGGACGATGCGCAGCAGCGACGGGTCGCAGTCGGCGACCACCCGCAGCGGTTCGGGGATGTCGAGCTCGAGCGTCATGTCCTGCTCGGCCAGACGCTCCTGAACGACCTCCAGCGCCGGCTCGACGACGTCGTCGGCGACGAGCACGTTGCACTGCAGGTCCAGGCGCAGCTCGCCGCCCTCCACCCGGGCCAGGTCGAGATACTCGTCGACGAGCTCGAGGAGGTACTCGCCCTTGGCCGCCACGCGGTCGAGCTTGCGCCGCTGATCGGCGCTCACGTCGCCGAGGTAGCCGTCGGCCAGCAGACGGGCGTCGGTGACCATCGAGGCCACGGGGTTCTTGAGCTCGTGGCTGACGAACCCGAGCATCTCGAGGTAGGCGTGGTTGGCCGCCTCGAGCTGCTCCAGGCGCCAGGCCTTCTCGATCGCGTAGCTGAGGATGTCGGTCATCGACATCTGCAACAGCACGTGGTGCTCGTCGTAGACGTGCGGCTCGCGCGAGCTGCGGAACATGAAGCCGACGAGCTTGCCCTCGACCGAGAGCGGCACCGTGAGGCTGGAGCGCACGCCCTCTTTGAGCAGGAGCTTCGTCGAGCGGCTGCCGGGCCGCTCCTCGAGGTAGGCGGCGAGGTCGTCGATGATGCGCGGGCTCTCGTGGCGCAGGACGGTGGACAGCGAAGCCGTCATGTCCTCGCTGTAGCCCTGGTCGAGCAGGAGCGGGCCGTAGGCGGCGCAGGTGTAGCGCGACACCACGCGGCGGCCGTTCTCCTCGACGAACGCGAGCCCGATGCGGTCGCAGGGGAAGACCGTGCGGGTCGTGCGGAACGCGTAGTCGATGACATCCTCGAGGGTGGCCAGCAGGGGCACGCGGCGGTTGACGGCGCGCAGGGCGCGGCGCTCTCCCGCCGTGGGCCGTGTGATGGCGATCGCCGGGTCGCGGAAGAGGTCGAAGTAGCGGACCGTGCTGGACGTCGTGGTGCTCATGGGGGACTCGCGCGGAGCTCCTTGGTCGTCGTGAACAGCCGCGGTGTGACGGCCTCGTTCCACTCTACCAGCACGTGGCCGTGCGTCCGCGTTGGCCGCGGGAGGGTGGGGTGGGGCGGCGGGGGCGGCGTCCGCCGCCCCCGCCGCCCCCCGACCGGTGCGTCAGTCGATGTGCTTGCCGCGCGCCACGTAGGTGGTGTGCAGCAGGTCGTGGCTCTTGTGGCCGCAGGGGCCGTCGGTGAGGAACTCGGCGTAGGTGGTGAGCACGGCCGGGTTCTCGTGCGACTTGCGGACCGCGTAGGCGGCGTCCTCTGAGTAGATCGCCCTCGCCCGGGCGGCCCTGATCTCGGGCGTCGTCGGGATCGGCTGGCCGCCGCCGCCCAGGCAGCCGCCCGGGCAGGCCATGAACTCGATGAAGTGGCACTGGCTGAACTTGCCGCCGGCCTTGATGTCTTCCATGACCTTGCGGGCGTTGGCGGTGCCGTGAGCCACGGCGACCTTGAGCGTCGCGCCGTTCAGCCAGTCCCAGTCGGGGACCAGATGCGCCACGATCTCGGGCACCGGACCGACCTTGGGCACGGTGATCTCGGCGTACTTGACGCCCTCGAAGCCGCGCACCGGGATGATGTCGCCGTGGTCGTAGATGCTCTCGACCTTCTCGCCGGTGACCATCTCGATCACCGTGCGCAGGGCGGCCTCCATGACGCCGCCCGTGGCGCCGAAGATGACGCCCGACCCGGTGGCCGTGCCGAACGGGTCGTCGAAGTCGCTCCGGGGCAGCTTGGGGACGTCGAGCCCCGACTCCTTGAACATCTTCGCCAGCTCACGTGTGGTGAGGCCGAAGTCGACGTCCTTGTAGCCGGAGTCGCGCATCTCGGGCCGGTTGCACTCGAACTTCTTGGCCGAGCACGGCATCAGGGCCACGCTGACGATCTTCTCGGGGTCGAACCCGAGCTTCTCGGCGTAGTAGGTCTTGATCAGCGCCCCGAACATCTGCTGCGGGCTCTTGGCCGACGAGGCGTTGGGCAGGTACTCGGGGTAGAAGTGCTCCAGGAACTTGACCCAGCCCGGCGAGCAGCTCGTGAACTGCGGCAGGGCGACGCTCGAGTCCTTCTCGACCAGGGCCTTGTAGAGCCGCAGGATCAGCTCGGTGCCCTCCTCGATGATCGTCAGGTCGGCGGTGAAGTTGGTGTCGAACACGCGGTCGAAGCCCGCGCGGCGCAGGGCCGTGTTCATCTCGAAGGTCACGGCCGTGCCCGGCTCGAGGCCGAAGCACTCGCCCATGGCCGAGCGTGGCGCCGGCGCCGTCTGGATGACGACGTGCTTGTCGGGGTCGTCGATGGCGGCCCACACGGCGTCGGTCTCGTCCTTGGCGTGCAGCGCCCCGGTGGGGCAGCGGTTGATGCACTGGCCGCAGTTGATGCACACGACGTCGAGCAGCGGCTTGTCCATGAAGGTCGCGATCTCGGTCTGGTCCGACCGGTTCACGGCCTCGAGCACGCCGACCTCCTGCAGGTCGATGCAGGTGCGCACGCAGCGGCGGCACTTGATGCACTTGTTGTTGTCGCGCACGACCGAGTAGCTGGAGTCGTCGATCTCGGCAACGGGACTCTCAGGGTGCCCGAAGCGGAAGTGGGTGATGCCGTACTCCTCGGCCAGGTCCTGCAGCTCGCAGCCGCCGTTGCGCACGCAGCTGTAGCAGTCGCCGTAGTGCTCGCTGAGCAGCAGGTCGAGCACGTGGCGCCGCGCCAGGCGCACGCGGCGGCTGTGGGTGTTGATCGTCATCTGGTTGGTGACGGGGAAGGCGCAGGCCGGCTGCAGCAGGCGCTGCCCCTCGACCTCGACCACGCAGATGCGGCACAGGCCGGCCATCTCGAGGTCGGGGTGGTGACACAGGGTCGGGATGTGCACCCCGATCGTCTCGGCGGCCTCGAGGATCGTGGCTCCGAAGGGCACCTTCGCCTCGGTGCCGTCGATCACGACGGTCACGGCGGCGCCGATGGCGTCGGGGCTGGTGGTCGTCACGACCCGCCGGGCCTGCTGGCTGAGCGGCGCGCGGTGGATGCGTTCCATCTGGTCTGTCATCTCACTCCCTCGCTCACGCGCTCTGGCGGTTCGTGGTCTCGTCGGCGAACGCGGCGACGATGCTGGTGAAGGCGCTCGAGCTGGTCTGCCCGAGGCCGCATTTCGAGGCCACCGACATGGTCGCGCCGAGGGCCTTCAGGTCGGCCAGGTACTCGGGGCTGCACTCGCCGCGCTTGAGCAGCTCGACGCCCTCGAGCAGCTTGGCGTTGCCCAGCCGGCAGGGGGTGCACTGCCCGCAGGACTCCTCGACGAAGAACTCGAGGAAGTTCTCGGCCACGTCGAGCATGTCGCGCCCCTGGCCGATCACCATGATCGAGCCGCCGGTGGGTATGTCCTCGAACGCCAGCCGGCGGCCGAAGTCGCGCGCCGGCACGCAGGTGCCCGAGGCGCCGCCGATCTGCACGGCCTTGGCGCCCTCGCCGCCCACTTCCTTCAGCAGGTCGGCCACCGTGATGCCCCACGGGAACTCGTAGACGCCCGGCTTGTCGCAGTCGCCGGAGATGCTGAACAGCTTGTAGCCGGTCGACTTGTCGGTGCCGAAGCCCTTGAACCAGTCGACGCCCTTGGCGAAGACGCACGCCACCGAGGCCAGCGTCTCGACGTTGTTGACCACTGTGGGGTGGTTGAGGAAGCCGGCCACGGCGGGGAACGGCGGCCGGTTGCGCGGCTCGCCGCGGAAGCCCTCGAGGCTCTCGATCAGGGCCGTCTCCTCGCCGCAGACGTAGGCGCCGGCGCCGTTGGCGACGACGATGTCGAAGTCGAAGCCCTGCGACGCCGCCGACGTTCTTGCCCAGCAGGCCGGCCTCACGGCGCTTGTGGATCACCTCGTTCAGGTGCGGGCGCAGGTACGCGTACTCGGCCCGCAGGTAGACGATGCCCATCGAGGCGCCGATCGCGCGGCCGCCGATGGTCATGCCCTCGAACACGAGGTCGGCGTGGTCCTTGAGGATGACCCGGTCCTTGAAGGTGCCGGGCTCGCCCTCGTCGGCGTTGCAGATGACGTACTTGAGGTCGCTCTTCTCGGCGGCGCAGAAGTTCCACTTCATGCCCGTGGGGAAGCCGGCGCCGCCGCGGCCCTTGAGGCCGGAGGCCGAGACCGTGTCGATGATGTCGCCGCGCGAGACCGCCAGCGCGGCCGTGAGGCCGGCGCCGGGTTCGACCGCGGCGTAGGTCAGGTCGTTGCCCTGGGTCTCGATCGCGGTCTGCCCGGCGCCGGCCCGCACCTCAGCGAGGAGGTCGCGGACGCGGTCTGGGGTCACCCGCGTGTAGATGCGGTCGTCGACCAGCATCGCCGGGCCCTGGTCGCACATGCCCACGCAGCTCGCCCATTCGAGGGTGAACTCGCCGTCGGGCGTGGTCTCGTCGAAGTCGACGCCGAGCTCGGCGCGCAGCGCGTCGGCTACAGCCTGCTTGCCGGCGAAGTCGCACGACAGGGTGCCGCAGAGGCGCACGACGTGCTTGCCCTCGGGCGCCCCGTGCAGGAACGCGTAGAACGAGGCCACGCTGTAGACCTCGACGGGGTGCACGCCGATCAGGTCGGCGACGACCTGCATCGACTCGGGGTCGATCTCGTGCAGGGCGTGCTTGACGTCGGTCAGGATCGGGACCAGCGAGGTGCGCTCGCGACCGTGGCGGTCGACGATCGCGACCACCTTGTCACGCGTCTTTGGGTCCAAGGTCTGCATGCCGCCCCCTACCTGCCGAGGAGCTCGTCGACTTCGGCGACGAGGACCTTCGGCTCGACCGGCTTGGGCTGGAACTTCTCGACCGGCACCATCTCGTCGTCGCGGTCGATCTGCAGGCCCATGGCGGCGTTGACGCTGGTGAGCATGATGATCGGACCTTCGAAACCCTGCTTGCGGAGCTGGCGGGCCATCGTGAGGCCGTCGTCGGGCTCCTCCATCATGACGTCGAGGATCAGGAGGTCGGGCGCGGCCGCGGCCACCGCCTCGAGCCCGCCGGCGCGGTTCGAAGCGCAGCGCACCACGTGGCCTTCCTTTTCCAGGACCAGCCGGCAGGCCTCCTGGATGTCGGGGTCGTCGTCGACGACGAGGATCTGTGCCACTGCGGTCTCCTTGGTCGATTGTCTGCGCGGCGCGCGGAGCACACCCGGCGACAGGGAACGGCACCCCGGCGAGCCGCGATCCACAGGTGTGCAAGGTGAAGGTTCCGACGCCTTGCGCAACATTTCACAAAGGGGTGCCCTTACGGTAGCACACGAGGTCACGAACTGCACCCGGCAGGTGCCCTAGGGTCATGGCTTGAGGACCGGCTCCCCGTCGATGGCGGGGCGCAGCGACACGGTGAACGTGCTGCCCTCGCCGCGCGTGCTCTCGACGGTCGCGTCGCCGCCGTACATCGTCGCCAGCTTGCGCACCGTCGACAGGCCCAGGCCGCTGCCGAGCACGTTGACGGTGTCCTCGTTCTTGATCCGCGTGAACTCGTGGAAGAGCTTGGCGGACTCGGCCGGCGTGAGGCCGATGCCGGTGTCCCTGACGGCGATCGTGACGGCGCCGTCAGCGTCGGTCAGCGTGACCGTCACCGAGCCGCCGTCGCGGTTGTACTTGACCGCGTTGGACACGAGGTTGTTCAGGATGATCTCGACCTCGCCGGGGTCGGCGCGCAGCGTCAGGCCGTCGGGACAGTCGAGGGCGATGCCGATGCCGCGCTCTTCGGCATCGCCCTGGTTCAGCTCGATCGCCGCCTCGGCGACGGCGCGCAAATCGACGTCGGCGAAGACCCGCTGCTTCTGGCCCGACTCGATGCGCGTCAGGTCGAGCAGGTCGAAGATGAGCTTCTTCATGCCGTCGAGGCGCACCAGGGAGCGCTCGACCATGCGCCGGTCGGTGTCGGGCACGTCGTCGCGCAGGATGTTGAGGTAGCCCTCGACCGCGTTCAGCGGCGACTTGAGCTCGTGCGCCAGGACCGAGATGAAGTTGAAGCGGATCTGGCGCGCCTCCTCTGCGAGCCGGCGCGCCTGCCGGCTGAGGATCAGCTGCGTGGAGGCCTTCCTCAGGCCGTAGCGAAGCTCGTCGGGCGAGAACGGCTTCGGCAGGAAGTCGTAGGCGCCGAGCTTGGTGACCTTCACCGCCGTCTCGAACGTCGCGTAGGCGGTGATGAACAGGGTGAGGATCTCGCGGCCCTGCTCCCTGATGTGCTCGAGCACCTCCAGGCCGTCGATACCGGGCAGCTTCAGGTCGAGCAGCAGCAGGTCGACGGCAAGACCGTCCCCGAGCGCGGCGAGGAACTCCTCGCCAGACTGGAAGTGGGCGAAGTCGAAGGCGACGTCGACCTCCACCTCGGGGATCGGGAACGCGTAGCGGTCGACGATGCGCTTGACCCCGAGGCACAAGGGTTCCTCGTCGTCGACCATCACCACGTGCAGGGTCTGCGTCTCCGGCACCGTCACTCCCTTCCCGGCCTACAGCTCGTGTCGCGGCAGCGTGACGATGAAGGTCGTCTCGGTGGGGCCGGCGGCCGGGTCGTTGTTGGATTCGACCGCGATCTGCCCGCGGTGCATCTTGACGATACCGTGCGTGACGGCGAGGCCGAGGCCCGTCCCCTTGCCCACCTGCTTGGTCGTGAAGAAGGGATCGAAGAGCTTGCCCATGTTCTCCTTGGGGATCCCCACGCCGGTGTCGGTCACCACGATGCTCACCTCGTCCGCCGTGTCGCTCAGCTCGATGATGAGGGCCCCGCCGTCGGGCATCGCCTGCTGCGCGTTGGACACGATGTTGGTCAGCACCTGGACGATCTGGTCGGCGTCGATCTCCGCCACGGGGTCGGCCATCGAGTTCTCGATGCGCACCATGATGGAGTCGTCGATGGGCATCGTCCGCAAGGTGTCGTCGACCAGGGCCGCCAGGTCGGTGGGCTGGCGGACGACGCGGCTCTGGCGCGCGAAGTTCAGCAGGCCCGAGATGATCTTCTTGCAGCGGTTGGCTTGTTCGACGATGAGGTTGAGGTCGTCCGACAGCGGGCCGTCCTGGTCGACCTCTTCGAGGAGGATGTTGGCCTGCAGCAGGAGGATGCCCAGCGGGTTGTTGACCTCGTGGGCGATGCCGGCCGCGAGCTGGCCCATGCTCGCGAGCTTCTCCGACTTCACCAGCGCCTCCTTGGTGCTCTCGAGCGAGCGGTGCGACTCCTCGAGGTCGTCCACGGTGGTCGACAGCCGCTCGATGACGTAGGGCAGGCACATCTCCACTTCGGCGATGCCCTCGTAGACGGCGATCGCGTGGTTCACGCAGCTCTCGTAGCCGCAGGCGCCGCAGTTGAGCTCGTCCTCGGGCCTGGTCTTGTTCATGCGCCGCAGGATCGCGCGGATCTCCTTGTCGCTCGGCTCGACCAGGAAGCGCTCGTCCTGGGCGGTGTAGGTGCGGGTGAGGTCCATCTTGCGATAGGCCTTCATGTCGCGCTTCCAGCGCTCGAGGTCGAGCACCGAGCGGGTCTTGCGGTTGGTGTGGCGGCTGATCTGCGCCCGCCGCCGGTAGAGCGGGTCGTCGTTGCTGAAGCCCACGCCGGCGATGCAGCCCTCGCAGGCCAGGATGTCGAGCAGCCGGACCTCCGACTCTCCGCGCTCGAAATCGCTGACCGCGTCGACGAAGCTCTCCTTGCCGTCGGCGGCGATGATCTCGCCGGTCATCAGGTCCTCGTGGAGGTCGGCGGCCTGCAGGAGGCCGCGGGCGAGGGGGAACAGCGATCCCAGCGAGCCGTGCGGCTCGTCGAAGTCGCGGGCCCGACCGGCCGTCGCCTTCGTGACGCCGCGCTGGCGGAACATCTGGCGCAGCTCGGTGAACGTCAGCACCGCGTCGATCTCGCCTGCCAGCTCGACGGAGGCCGCCTCACCCTTCTTGGCGATGCAGGGCCCGATGAAGACGATCTTGGCGTCGGGCCCGAGCACGCGCTTGTCGTGCAGCACACGGGAGGTGGCGATCATCGGAGAGACGATCGGCGAGAGAGACGGCACGAGGTCGGGGTGGTACTTGCGCACGAACGACACCACCGCCGGACATGGGGTGGCGATGAAGCGACGCTCGTCCCGGTCGATGAGCGTCGCGTACTCGCGTGCCACCAGGTCGGCTCCGAAGGCCACCTCGTGCACGGCGGCGAAGCCCAGCTTCCGCAGCATGGCGACCAGGGTGCGCTCGTCGACGTCGGTGAACTCCGCCGGGAAGCTCGGCGCCACGATGGCGGCGATCTTCTCGCCCGAGGCGAGCAGCCCGAAGGTGCGCTCGACGTCGCTGTAAGCCTGCTTTGCGTTCTGCGAGCAGACGCGGAAACAGTTCGCGCAGCCGATGCAGCGCGAGGCGATGACGCTCGCCTGGCCGTCCACGATACGGATGGCGTCGGCGGGGCACTCGCGCACGCAGGCGTAGCAGCGCCGGCAGCGCTCCTTGATGGTGGTGACGAGACCGTCGTTGCCGATCAGCATCCGGCTAGCTCTCCCCGAGCAGCTCGCGCACCTTGGCGATCAGGGCCACGGGGTCGAGCGGCTTGTCGAAGTAGGCGTCGACGTTCATCGTGCCGAGGTCGTCCTGCGAGCGCGGGCGGAAGTCGAGCCCGAGGGCGCTGGTGACCGAGGTCGAGATGATGATCGGGATGTCGCAATAGCGTTCGTCCTCGCGCAGGGTCCGCGACAGGGCGAAGCCAGAGTCGACGTCGCTCATCATGAGGTCGGTGATGACCAGGTCGGGCCGCTCGGCCTCGACCCGCTGCAGCGCCTGGCGCGGGCTGCTGGCGGTGACCACGCGGTAGCCGGCCTTCTCGAGGATGTGACGGTTGATCTCGAGGAAGTCGTAGTCGTCGTCGACGATGAGGATGAGTCGCTGGTCCGCTGTCATCGCTGCTCTCCGGCGTCAGGGGCGGGGGCGGGCGGCGGCGCAGCCGCCGCCCGCCCCTCGCTCTTGGCTCGCTACACGCGCTCCTTCTGGGTGTACGTCGTGTGCAGGAGGTGGTGCGACTTCTCGCCGAGCGGGTGGCCGAGCCACTCCTCGTAGAGGGCCGCCACGGCGGGGTTCTCGTGCGACTTGCGCAGCTCGCGCCCCTCGTCCTCCTGGTAGATGGCGGCGATGCGCGCCTCGCGCACCGCGTTGGTCGTCAGCCGCGGCTGCCCGCCGCCGCCGATGCAGCCGCCGGGGCAGGTCATGACCTCGACGAAATGGTACTCCGCCTCGCCGCTGCGGATGCGGTCGATGACCTTCTGAGCGTTGCCCAGCGTGTGGGCGACGGCCACCTTGAGCGTGACGCCCTTGAGGAACGACCACTCGGGGAGCGTGTCCTCGATCGTGATCGCCGCCTCCTTGATGCCGTCGAGACCCTCGATCGGCTTGACGTGCAGGTTCTCGAAGGGGAACGCCTGGCCGGTCACGATCTCGTAGGCGGTGCGCAGGGCCGCCTCCATGACGCCGCCGGTGTTGGCGAAGATGTCGGCGGCGCCGGTGCTGATGCCCAGCGGCGCGTCCATCTGCTCGTCGGGGAGGCTGTCGAAGTCGATGCCGCCCTGCTTGATCATGCGCGCCAGCTCACGCGTGGTGAGCACGACGTCGACGTCCTGCGTGCCCGAGTCGTTCATCTCGGGCCGCTGGCACTCGAACTTCTTGGCCGTGCAGGGCATGACCGAGACCACGAACACGTCCTCGGCCTCCTTGCCCAGCTTCTCGGCGTAGTAGGTCTTGGCCACCGTGCCGAACATCTGCTGCGGCGACTTGCAGGTCGAGAGGTTCGCCAGGAAGTCCGGGTTGTAGTGCTCCATGTAGTTGATCCAGCCCGGGGAGCAGCTCGTGAACATGGGGAGAGCGACCTCCTCCTTGTCCACCAGCGCCATCTTCAACCGGGTGAGCAGCTCGGTGCCCTCTTCCATGATCGTCAGGTCGGCGGCGAAGTTGGTGTCGAAGACGCCGTCGAAGCCCAAGCGGCGCAGGGCGGCGACCATCTTGCCGGTCACGATCGTGCCCGGTTCGTAGTCGAAGCCCTCGCCCAGGGCGGCGCGGATCGCCGGGGCGGTCTGCACCACGACGTGCTTGTCGGGGTCGTCGAGCGCCGCCCAGACCCGGTCGATGCCGTCACGTTCCGTGATCGCCCCGACCGGGCAGACGGCGGCGCACTGGCCGCACTGCACGCAGACCACCTGGCTGAGGTCGCTGGCGAACGCCGGTCCGATCACGGTGGCGAAGCCGCGGCCCTGCGGGAACAGCCCGCCGACGCCCTGCGTCTCGTTGCACACGGTCACGCAGCGCCGGCACATGATGCACTTGCCGGTGTCGCGCACGAGGGCCGGGGTCGACTCGTCGACGATGCGGCGGGTCTTCTCGCCCTCGTAGGTGATGCCGTCGATGCCCAGCTCGCCGGCGAGCGTGCGCAGCTCGCAGTCGGCGCTGCGGGCGCAGGTCTGGCAGTTGCCGTCGTGCTCGCTCAGCAGCAGCTCGACCACGGTCTTGCGGCCCTTGCGGGCCGCCGGCGAGTTGGTCTTGACGACCATGCCGTCGGCCACGGGGGCCGCGCACGAGGCGACGAGCGCTTTGGCGCCCTCGACCTCGACCAGGCAGACGCGGCAGGCGCCGATCGTCTGCACGTCCTCCAGGTAACACAGGCTGGGGACCTTCGCGCCCGCCTGGCGGGCGGCTTGCAGGATCGTGGTGCCGTCCGGCACCTCGACCTTGGTGTCGTCTACGGTCAGGACAGGCATCAGCTCTTCACCTCGTTCTCTTCACAGACCTTGCCGAAGTCGCAGCGCAGGCAGCGCTGCGCCTCGGCCACGGCCACATCGGCCGGCCACGAGAGCTCGACCTCGTCGAACCCGTTCACGCGCACCCCGGCGGCGACGACGGGCACCGCGGCCCGCTCGCGCTCGACGGGGTCGGCGTCGGGGTCGAAGACGGTGTCGACCGCGACGTCGCGGCGCCAGAAGGCGTGGTTGGCGCCGCTCAGGTACTGGTCGATGCCGACCGCGGCGCGCTCGCCGGCGGCGATGGCCTCGACGACCGACGACGGGCCCGTCGCGGCGTCGCCGCCGGCGAAGACCCACTCGAGCGACGTGCGGCCGGTGGCCGGGTCGACGGCGATCCAGCCCTTGCGGTCGGTCTCGACGCCGGGTCCGAAGACGGCCGCGGCGTCGAGCGACTGCCCGATGGCCGCGATCACCTGGTCGCACTCGTAGACGAAGTCGGGGTTGCGGCCGGCGACGGGACGGCGCCGGCCGCTGCGGTCGTAGTCGCCCAGGACCATCGGCCGGCACTTCACGCCGACCAGCGTGCCGGTGTCCGGGTCGCGCACGATCTCGACCGGCGCCACGAGCGGCTGGACGACGATGCGCTCCTCGTCGGCGGCGTCGATCTCCTCGCCCCAGGCGGGCATCTGCGCGCGCGTGCGGCGGTAGAGGATGGTCACCTCGTCGGCGCCGAGCCGCAGGGCGGTGCGCGCGGCGTCGATGGCGGAGTTGCCGCCGCCGATCACGGCCACGCGCTTGCCTACGGCCGCGTGGCCGTCGACGTTGTACTCGCGCAGGAACGACAGCGCCTCGGTGACGCCCTCGCCGTCCTCGCCGGGGATGCCGATGGCGGCGCCCAGCGGGGCGCCGACGCCGGCGAACACGGCCTCGTAGCCCTGGGCCTTGAGGTCGTCGAGCGTGAAGTCGCGGCCCAGCGCCTTGCCGGTCTCGATCGTCACGCCCATCGCCTCGATCATGGCGATCTCGCGGCCGAGCTCCTCGCGCGGCAGACGGTAGGCCGGGATGGCCTGCACCAGCATGCCGCCCGGGCTGCTCTCGGCCTCGAAGACGGTGGGCCGGTAGCCGATCCGCGCCAGGAAGTAGGCGCACGACAGGCCGGCCGGACCGGAGCCGACGACGGCCACCTTGCGGGCCGCGTTCTCGTCGTCGACGAGCACGGTCGGCATCTGCGGTTCCGTCTCCTGCTCGGTCATGAACCGCTTGACGCCGCGAATCGCGACCGCCCCGTCGAGGCCGCCGCGCAGGCAGGCGCTCTCGCAGGGGTGGAAGCACACGCGGCCGCAGATCGAGGCCAGCGGGTTGCGCTCGCGGTGCAGCCGCAGCGCCTCGTCGAAGCGCTTCTCGCCGACCAGCGAGACGAACCCGGGCACGTTGACGTCGGCCGGGCAGGCGTTGGTGCAGCGGGCGATGAACATCGGCGCGCAGACGCCGGCCTCGCAGCGCTGGTCGCGGATGTGGGCCTCCCACTCGCCGCGGAAGTGGCGGATCATCGACAGCACCGGGTTGGGCGCCGTCTGGCCGAGGCCGCAGAGGGCCGTCTGCTTGATCTGCTCGCCGAGGTCGAGCAGGCGCTCGATGTCGCCCTCCTCGCCGTCGCCGTTGCAGATGCGCTCGACGATCTCGAGCATGCGCTTGGTGCCCACGCGGCAGGGCGGGCACTTGCCGCAGCTCTCCTCCTGCGTGAACTCGAGGAAGAAGCGGGCCATGTCGACCATGCACGAGTCCTCGTCCATGACGACCATGCCGCCCGAGCCCATGATGGCGCCGAGCTCCTGCAGCGATTCGTAGTCGACCGGGGTGTCGAGGTGCCAGTAGGGGATGCAGCCACCGGAGGGGCCGCCGAGCTGCACGGCCTTGAGGGCCTTGCCGCCGGGCACGCCGCCGCCGATCTCGTTGATGATCTCGCCGAGCTGCATGCCGATCGGCACCTCGACCAGGCCGGCGTGCTGGATGTTGCCGCCCAGCGCGAAGACCTTGGTGCCCTTGCTCTTCTCGGTGCCAGTGCTGGCGAACCACTCGGCGCCCCTGAGGATGATCGGGTTGATGTTGGCGTAGGTCTCGACGTTGTTCAGGACGCTGGGCTTGCCCCACAGGCCCTTGACCGCCGGGAACGGCGGACGCGGGCGAGGCTCGCCGCGGTGGCCCTCGATCGAGGTCATGAGCGCGGTCTCCTCGCCGCAGACGAAGGCGCCGGAGCCCATGCGGATCTCGAGGTCGAAGGCGAAGCCCGACCCCATGATGTCGTCGCCCAGCAGGCCGTACTCGCGCGCCTGGTCGATCGCGTACTGCAGGCGCTCGACGGCCAGCGGGTACTCGGCGCGCACGTACACGAAGCCCTCGTGCGCGCCGATCGCGTAGGCTCCGATCGCCATGCCCTCGATGATGGAGTGCGGGTCGCCTTCGAGCACCGACCGGTCCATGAACGCGCCCGGGTCGCCTTCGTCGGCGTTGCACAGGATGTACTTGACGTCGCTCTGCTGCTGCAGCGCGAAGCGCCACTTGAGGCCGGTCGGGAACCCGGCGCCGCCGCGGCCGCGAAGGCCCGAGGCGAGCACCTCGTCGACGACCTGCGCCGGCGTCATCTCGGTCAGCGCCTTGGCGAGCGCCATGTAGCCCTCGCGGGCGATGTACTCCTCGATGCGCAGCGGGTCGATCAGGCCGCTGTTGCGCAGCACGATCTTCACCTGGCGGTTGAAGAACTCGACGTCGCGCATCTCGGCCTGGGACTTCTCGGTGCCCGGCGCCGTGCTGATCAGGCGCGGGACGATGCGCCCCTTGAGCAGGTGCTCCTCGACGATCTCGGCGACGTCCGGCACCTGGATGTTCTGGTAGAAGACCCCGTCGGGGTAGACGAGGGCGACCGGCCCCATCACGCAGGGGCCGAGGCAGCCGGTCTCGACGACCCGGACCTCGTCGGCCAAGGCGTGCTTCTCCAACTCTGTCGTGAAGGCCGCGCTCACGGCGAGGGCGCCCGAGGCGATGCATCCCCCGCCGGTGCAGACCAGCACGTGGCTTCTTGCCTGTTCCATAGCTCCGCTTCCTTCGCTGTCTCGCTAGGACCTGATGAGCAAGTCGCCGGCGGGCGCGCCGCCGGCGAGGTGCTCCTCGACGATCCGGTGGACCTTGCCGTCGTCGAGGAGCCCGTAGTGGTACAGGGTCCCGTCGGCGGTCGTGACGGTGATCATGGGCTCCTCTTCGCAGAGCCCGGCGCAGCCGGACTGGCGCAGGGTGACGTGGTCGACGCCCTGCTCGGCCAGCTCGCGCATGAAGGCGGCGATGACGTCGCGCGCCCCGGCGGCGATGCCGCAGGTGCCCATGTGGACCGTCACCTGCACGTCCTTGGCGCCCTCGCGCAGCTCGACGTCGGCCTTCGCCTTCTCGGCCAGGGCCTTGAGGTCGGCGGGGCTGGTGATCTTCTCAGCCATGGCTAGGCGCTCCTTTCGGCGACCGCCGGCTCGCGATAGCAGTCGAGCACGGCGTTGATGCGCTTGGGCTTCACACGGTGGTGCACGTCGTCGTCGATCATGATGACGGGGGCGAGGCCGCAGGCGCCGAAGCAGCGCCCGACCTCGAGCGAGAACAGGCGGTCCTCGGTGGTGCCGCCGACGTCGACGCCGAGCTGCTTCTTGAGCGACTCGAGCACGGCGATGCCGCCGCGCACGTAGCAGGCCGTGCCCAGGCAGACCCGGATCACGTGCTTGCCGCGCGGGACGGTCGAGAAGAACGAGTAGAAGCCGACCACGCCGGCGACCTCGCTGTACGGCTTGCGCAGGCGCAGGGCGATCCGCTTCATGGCGACTTCGGGCAGGTAGCCGAAGATCCCCTGGGCCAGCTGCAGCACCGGGATCAGCGCGCCCGGCCGGCCCTCGTAGCCGTCGATCACCTCGTCGAGGCGGCGGAGAAGCTCCTCCTCCGAGGCCTCTCCGCACATGCACTGGACCACGTCACTCATCCCACGCTCCTTCTGTTCTCTTCCACAGCGCTCTCACTGTCGGGTGTCGGTGTCGTCGCGTCGCAGGCCCGCAGGAGCGCCGTGAGGCGCTCCGTCTCGGGACTGCGACGCGTGAGGTCGGCGGCGGCGAGCGCGCAGCGCTCGCCGCCGCCGACCGCCTCGAGCGTGAAGCTCACGCCCGGGTTGGTGGCGGCCATGACGACCACGGTCGAGACCAGGTCGCCCAGCGGCGGCCGGTCGACGTGGCCCAGGCCCATCTCGGCGAACGCGCCGGCGCCGCCCAGGTCCTCCGACCCGGTCAGACGCAGCGAGCCGCCGGCGGCTTCGACGGCCTCGGCGAACAGGCTCAGGCCGAGGCCGGTGCGCTTGCCCGGCTTGGTCGTGAAGAACGGGTCCGCCGCCCGGCCGGCGTCGCCGGGCAGCCCGGGGCCGTCGTCCTCGATCGCGATCGCCAGGCGGTCGCGGTCGAGGTCGACGGTGACCCGGGTCCGCACCTGCGTGGCGCCGGCCCGCACGCTGTTCTCGAGCAGCTCGAGCGCGTAGAGCGACAGGTCATGCATCCAGGACCTTCCGTCCGTCCTTGCCGTGCACGGCCAGCCGCAGCTCGGCGAACGTCGCCGCCTGCAGCTCGAGGGCGGTGCTCGCGGCGCCGACGTCCTCGAGGAAGTGCGCGTCCGAGGAGTACAGAAGCGGCAGCCGGTGCTCGCGGAACTTCGCCGCCTCGGGCGAGCCGGGCACGACGTGGCGCGACAGCTCGGCGGCGTCGAGGCCGGCGTCGTAGGGGAAGAAGCCGAGCTGCCCGAGCACGCCGAAGTGCGGGCGGTCGATGTGCGCCGCGACGGCGATGCCGCCGTAGTTCTGGATCAGCGCCACGGCGTTCTCGAGGCGCAGCCCGGTGGCCGTGGCCAGGGCCTTGTCCTCGCCGGCGACGACGGCGCCGGTGGAGTCCATCACGTACTGCTCGCCGAAGAAGCGGTTGTAGTCGCCCTGGGCGGCCGGCAGGGTGTTACCGATCGTGTCGCCGACCAGGGACGCGGTCGTGGCGCTGGGCAGCAGCCCGACGACGTGCACCTCCTCGGCGGTCGTGATCTCGATCCCGGCGACGACCGTCAGCCGGTCTCCGGCCGCCGCCTGCACGGCCGGAACGTTGCGGGCGCTGTTGTGGTCGCAGACGGCGATCATGTCGAGCCCGCGCGCCAGTGCGGCCTCGACCAGGGCGGCCGGCGTCATCTCATCGGCCGCGCACGGCGACAGCGCCGTGTGGAGATGGAGGTCGGCGCGGACCATCACGCCCCGCGACCCTTCACGCCCAGCGCGTACAGGCGGCCGACGACCTCGAAGGTGTCGGCGACCGTCGAGTACAGGTGCAGGCCCTCGGCCACGGCCTTCTCGACCACGTCGGCCTCGGGCACGCGGCCCGACGTGAAGACGACGGCGCCGAGCTCGGCGTGGCTGGCCACGGCGATCACGTTCAGGTGCACCTGCAGGGTGACCAGCACGCCGTCCTGCGGCGCGTTGGCGAGCACGTCGCTCAGCAGGTCGGACGCGTAGCCGGCGGTGATCCCGGTGTCGGCGGGCGTGTCGAGCTGCGGCGTCAGATGCTTGAGCTCGAGCTCTCGGGCGATGGTCTCCAGATCCATGTCACACCTCGTGGTCGGGGAGGTACGGGCAAAGCTCGACGGTCGCTCGGTCGAGCACGACGTCCTCTGCGAGCGCGGCGCAGGTCGGCGCCCCGCAGGCGCCGCAGTCCTTGCCGGGCAGGGAGCGGCGGACGGTGTCGAGGCGGCCGAGCTTGGCGATCGCCTCGGCCATGTCGTCGTCCAGGCGGATGCCGGGACGCGGGGCGTAGGGGGTGGCGCGCGGCAGGCCACGGGCGGCGGGCGCCTCTGCGGCGCCGCCGTCCGCGGCCCACCGGGCGCGCGCCACGTAGGGGTCCTCGGCCAGCAGGGGCGAGCCGAAGCAGCCGCCGTCGCAGACGAACAGCTCGATCGCCGGCACGCGCGTGAGCAGGCCGTCCTCGATGCGCTCGAGCACGGCCAGCACGTGGGCGATCCCGGTCACGCGCAGCACGCCGTCGTCGTCGGGCAGCGATCCGAGCGCGCTTGCCGCACGCGCGGGAGCGGCCGCGACGACCGGCAGCACCGCGTCGCGGAGCAGGTGCGGCTCGAGCAGCGAGCTCGCGGCCGCCCCGCGCGCCAGCATGGCGCTGCGCTGGGCCGGGCAGGACACGACGAACGTCGTGTCCTGCCCGGCCTCGGCGTACAGCGCCTCCCACGGCGACGCCAGCGGCGCGAGGTGGCCGATCAGCGACGGGAACCTGAGCTCGACCAGGTCGACGACGGCCGGGCAGACGGGGGAGAGGACCGGCTGCGGGGCCGTGCCGGCCGCCGCCAGCGCCACGCAGCCGGCGCGCAGCGCCGCCTCGTGGGCCGCCGACGTGGCCACCTCGATGTAGCCGATCTGGGTGAGCGCGGCGGCCACGTCGGCGGCCGCCACGCGCTCGCCGAACCCGGCGAGGAAGGCGGGCGGCACGGCGATCGGCCGCGGCGCGCCCGGCGTGGCGTCGGGCGCCGTGTCGGCCAGCGCGAGGGCGCCGGTCGGGCAGGCGAGCGATGCAGCAGGTGCAGTCGATGCAGAGGTGTTCGAGCACCGACGGCACGCCCTCGCGCACGCGTACGGCGCCCGTAGGGCAAGCGGTGAGGCAGCGGCGGCAGTCGCGGCAGAGCTCGGCCACGACCTGCAGCGACAGGGCCGGCGCGGCGGCCGCGACCTGCGGCCGCAGGAAGACGCTGAAGCGGACGGTCGTGCCGGCGCCGGCGTCGGACGAGATCGTGAACTCGTCGCTGTTGTTGCGGATGTTGGGCAGGCCCAGCCCGGCGCCGAAACCCAGCGACCGGGCCTCGGCCGACGCGGTCGACCAGCCTTCGGTCAGGGCCAGGTCGAGGTCGGGGATGCCGGGACCCTCGTCGCTGACGGTCATGTCGACGCGGTCGTCGCCGATGGCCGCCTCGAGACGGCCCCCGCGCGCGTGGATGACGACGTTCATCTCGGCCTCGTAGGCGGCGATCATCGCGCGGCGGATGGCGTCGGGGTCGGCGCCGATCCGCTTGAGGTGGGTCTTGACGGCGCGCGAGGCGTAGCCCGCCTCGTCGTAGTCGCCGCCCTGGATGTCGAAGCCCACGGTCTCCATCGCGTCAGGCGTCGGCGGGGGAGAGGTTCTGGTACAGGCGGCCGCAGGTCTCGAACACGCCGATCGGCGAGACCAGCAGCACGGTGCCGGTGCTGCCGGCGCGGGCGACGATCTCGGGAGAGGGCTCGACGTCGTTGACGAAGCAGATCGCCGGCACGTCCATCAACTCGGCGACGCGGATCATCTGCAGGCTCATGAGGTTGGTGACCAGGAGGGTCTTCTCGGAGGCCTCGTTCAGCAGGTCGCTCACCCGGTCGCCGGCGTAGATGCGGCACACCGAGCGGTCGCCGGCGTAGCCGGCGACGACGCGGGCGCCGATGCGCTGGGCGAGGTCGTCGACCTTGACCTCGTGGCCGGCGAGGATGGTCTCGAGCTCCTTGATCAGGGGAGCGGCGTTGTCGCCGTTGCCGCCGTTCTCGCCCTCGGCGCGCTCGGCGGCCGCCTCGCGCGCCACGTAGGCGGCGGTCTCGAGCGCGGCCGTGATGTCCATGTCGAGGACCGCGACCGACTCGGGCACGTGCAGCGGCGTGGCCGCGAAGCTCACGATGCTGCGCACGCCTGCGCGCGCGAGCGTGTCGGCGGTCGCCTGGGCCGGCTCGGGCGGGACGGCGAGGATGGCGATCGAGATGCCCAGGTCGCGGATCGTCTGCTCCATGGCGCCGGCGGCGAAGACGCGGCAGCCCTCGATCGTCTGGCCGATCTTCGCCGGATCGTCGTCGAAGGCGGCGACGATGGCGAGCTTGGGGCGACGCCCGGCGAAGTGGGCGAGGATCGAGGCGCCGAGCTTGCCGACGCCGACCAGAGCCACATCCTGGCGGCGGGGGCCGTCGAGGAACTTGCCGATGCTGTCGATGCACTGCTCCACCTCGTAGCCGCGCGTGGGGGAGCCCGAGTAGCCGATCGCCATGAAGTCCCGGCGGACCTGCGCGGCGGTCACGCCGCCGAGGCGCGCGAGCTGGTGGGAGAAGACGTGCGTCGTGCCCTCGTCGAGCAGCGAGATGAGCAGCCGACGATACAGGCTCATGCGGGCGATCGTCTTGCGCGAGACCATGGCCGGTGGCTCCTTGCGGGCTGGCGGTAGAGCGGATCGTGCGCTTCTGTAACGTTGTGAAGCGATTCACAGCCTATAGGTCGTGAGGACCTTGTGTCAAGCGGAACAAGGCGGGCGGCGATGGGTTTGGACAAAGGGGCCAAACCGCCGCCGCCCGCCTCTCACTTCCGTGCCCGCGGGACGGTCGTTGTGCGCGGTGGCCTGACGTAGTATGTGCCTGCAATCCGGGCTCCACGCCGGGCCTTTCGCGCTCCGCGGGCGAGCCGGAGATCGTCGGTCGACAGGCCTTCCCGTCCCACAGGCCGGTGAGGGCGTCACGGTACGGAGGTCCTTCATGGCAGCCACAGTCCAAGAGAAGCAGGCGACGGTCCCCGGGCTCGTCGCCCACATCACGACGGCGACCGTCGACCACGCCGAAGGGAGCTGGGTCTACGCGACCGACGGCAGCAAGTGGCTCGACTTCGTCATGGGCATCGCCGTGGTGAACACCGGCCACTGCCACCCCAAGGTCGTCGAAGCCATCCGTGAGCAGGCCCCCAAGGTCATCCACGCGCAGATGAACATGTACTACCAGGAGCCGATGCTCGACCTGAGCGAGCGTCTCCTCAAGACCTTCCCGGCCAGGATGGACCAGGTCCTCTACGCCAACTCCGGCGCCGAGGCCGTCGAGAACGCCGTCAAGCTCGCCAAGCAGGCGACGCGCCGTCCGGTCGTCATCGGCTTCGAGGGCGCCTTCCACGGCCGCACCCACCTGACCATGGCGTTGACCTGCTCCAAGACCGGCTACCGGGCGCACTTCGAGCCCCTCGTCGGCGGCATCTTCCACGCCCACTACCCGTATCCGTACCGCACGCCGGCCAGCGAGGACCCGGTCGACTACGCGTTGAGCGACGTGCGCCGCATCCTGCGGGCCCAGATCATGGCCGACGACGTGGCCGCGTTCATCGTCGAGCCGATCCAGGGCGAGGGCGGCTTCGTGGTGCCGCCGGACACCTTCCTGCCCGAGCTCAAGAAGATCGCCGACGAGATCGGCGCCCTGCTGATCATCGACGAGGTCCAGGCCGGCATCGGCCGCACCGGCAAGTGGTGGGGCCATGACTGGACCGGCGTCGAGCCCGACATCGTCACCACCGCCAAGGGCATCGCCTCGGGCCTGCCGCTGTCGGCGATCGTCTCGAGCAAGGCGATCTGGGACAAGATCACTCCCGGCACCATGGGCGGGACGTTCGGCGGCAACGCCGTCGCCTGCGCGGCCGGCGTGGCCACCTTCAAGGCCATCGAAGAGGACGGCATGATCGCCAACGCCGCCCGTCAGGGCGAGAAGCTCCGCGCCTTCTGGACCGAGAAGCAGAAGCAGTACCCGTGCATCGGCGAGGTCCGGGGCAAGGGCCTGATGGACGCCATCGAACTGGTCAAGCCGGGCACCAAGGAGCCAGACGCCGCCAAGGCCAAGGCGTTCATCGCCGAGACGCTCAAGCGCAACGTGATCATCATGGGCGCCGGCGGCTTCGACAACGTCGTCCGCTTCCTGCCGGCCCTCAACCTGACCGACGCCGACCTCGAGCACGCCATGGGCGTCTTCGACGAGGCCGCCAAGCTGGCGTTCGCCGGCTGACCGCAGCGCCGACCTCGCGGCGGCCCCGCAGGGGACGCCGCACCGGGGCGGGGCGGGGGCTCGTGCGCAGGCACGAGCCCCCGCCCCGCCCCTTCGTGCTACACTCCCTGCCGCTATGACCACCGCCGACCGGCCCAGCGGGCCCTTTCGCATCCCGATCCGTGTGCGCTACGAGGAGACCGACGCCGCCGGCGTCGTCTACTACGCGAAGTACTTCGTCTACTTCGAGGTCGCGCGCGTCGAGTCGCTGCGCTCGCTGGGCACCCCGATCACCGAGGTCGAGCGTCGTGGCGTGCTGCTGCCGGCCGTGTCGGCCGCCTGCGACTACAAGCTCCCGGCCCATGTCGACGACCTGCTCGAGGTCGCCATGTGGCTCGACCGCCACGGCCGTTCCTCGTTCGGGTTCGGCTACCGGGTCACGCGCGGCGACGACCTGATCGCCCTGGGCCGCACGAGGCACGCGGTCGTCGACCGCGAGACCATGCGGCCCACCCGCGTCGAGGGCTGGATGGGCGACCTGGTCGCGGCCGCGGGCCGCTGGACGCCGCCGGAGGGCTGCGCGTGAGCGACCAAGGACCCGGCATCCAGGACTTCACCGTGCAGATGCCGTCGGACGTCGACCACTGCTACCGGCACCCCGACCGCGAGACCGGCGTGCACTGCTCCAACTGCGGCCGGCCGATCTGCCACGAGTGCATGACGCCGGCCGCCGTCGGGTTCCGCTGCCCCGAGTGCATGGCCGAGCAGCGGCGGGGCTCCGGGCGCGTGATCACACGCCAGCAGACGCGCTCGCGCTGGCAGTCCTCGGCGGCCCTCGGTCGCGGCGGCCTGACGGCCACCAAGGTCCTGGTCGCGATCAACGTCGCGATCTACCTGCTCCAGTATCTGGGCGTGACGGGCGACCTCGCGACGCGGGGAGAACTGGCGCCGGTCCAGGTCACCGTCGGTCACGAGTACTGGCGGCTGCTCACGAGCATGTTCCTCCACGCGAGCATCGCTCACGTCTTCTTCAACATGCTCGCCCTGTGGTTCCTGGGCGAGTTCGTCGAGCAGATCCTCGGGCACGTCAAGTTCGTCGTGCTGTACTTCGTGACCGGGCTCGCCGGCTCGGTCTTCGTCGTCCTGTGGTCCCCACCGTATGTCGGCACGATCGGCGCCTCTGGAGCGATCGCAGGCGTCTTCGGAGGGTTGCTGGTGTACGCGTTCCTCAACCGCCATCGCGACTACGTCGCCAGGGCCATCCTGGGCCAGCTCGTGTTCTGGTTCATGCTCAACCTCGTGCTCAACCTGACCAGCCGCGGCGTGTCGTGGCAGGCTCATCTCGGCGGGTTGCTGGCGGGGATGGTGCTCATGGCCGGCTACAACATGTTCGGCCGCAAGAACCCCGGCGGCCGCTTCACTCGCAGCGACGTGGCTTGGACGATCGGGCTGGTCGCCGTCCTCGTCGCCATGCTCATGTATCGGGTCCAGACGTTCCCGGTGGCCGCCTTCGCGTGGATCGTCCACCTTTGGCGGTAGCGGGGTGACGAGCGAGCCGGACGCCGGGCCGCGGTACGTCGAGCCGCGCGCGACGCTCACGCCGGCCGGTGAGATCGAGGCGCGCAGGGCGCGCCTGCAGCGCGCCCTGCGCGCCTCGGGCATCGACGCCGCGCTGATCACCCAGAACGCCGACCTCTTCTACCTCAGCGGCACGGTCCAGCAGTCGCAGCTCTACGTGCCCGCCGAGGGCGAGCCGGTGCTGTTCGTGCGCAAGACGCTGGAGCGCGCACGCCTGGAGTCGCCGATCGGCCGCGGCGCGGCCGGCGAGATCGCCGAGCTGCCGAGCCTGCGGCAGCTCGGCGATCTCATCCGCGCGCGCCGCGGAGGCGCGATGCCGGCGGTCGTCGGCCTCGAGCTCGACGTGCTGCCGGTGACCCACCTCCGCCGCTACGAGGGGCTGTTGCCGGGCGCGACGTTCGTCGACGTCGGCGCCGAGCTGGTGCGCCTGCGCGCGGTCAAGTCGCCCTTCGAGGTCGAGCGCGTGCGGGCGTCGGCGGCCATCGCGACGCGGGTGTGCGAGCGCATCCCCGGCATCCTGCGCGAGGGCATGACCGAGGCGGAGTTCGCCGGCAGGGTCGAAGCCGAGGCGCGGGCGCTGGGCCACCAGGGCGTCATCCGCATGCGCGCCTTCAACGGCGAGATGTTCTACGGGCAGCTGCTGACGGGGGCCAGCGGCGCGGTGCCGTCGTTCCTCGACACGCCGCTGGCCGGCACCGGCCTGAGCCCGGCCGTCGCTCAGGGCGTCAGCTTCAAGCCGATCGGGCGCGGCGAGCCGGTGGTCTTCGACTTCGTGCCGGTCCTCGACGGCTACGTGGCGGACTTCACGCGGATCTTCGTGCTCGGCGAGCTGCCGGACGAGCTGCGCCGGGCCTACGACACGGCGCTGCGCGCCCAGGAGGCGGCCGCCGGCACGGCTCGCCCGGGCGCGACCTGCCGGCAGGTCTGGGAGGCGGCGCTGGCGGTGGCCGAGGGCGACGGGCTGGGGGCCCACTTCATGGGCCACGGCCCGTCGCGGGTCCGCTTCGTCGGTCACGGCGTCGGGCTGGAGCTCGACGAGCTGCCCGTGCTGTCCCCCAACGACCTCGTGCTCGAGGAAGGGATGGTGTTCGCCCTGGAGCCGAAGTTCGTGCTCCCCGGCCTCGGCGCCGTCGGCATCGAGAACACCTGGGTCGTGACCGCCGGCGGCGTCGAGCGACTCACGGTCGCCCCCGAAGACGTCTGGACGATCTGACAGCCCGAACAGCCTTGTCGTGCCGGCGCCGTGTGCCGATTCCTGAACTGACATGGAACGCCTGAGCGACAACGTCTACGTCCATACGGTCGAGACGCACGGCTACACGGTCGCCTGCGCCGTCGTCGTCGGCAGCGAGCGCGTGTTCGTGTTCGACACCCTCGACTCGCCCCAGTCGATGGCGCCGGTCAAGGAGCTCGTGGAGAGCGTCGGCGGCGGGCGCCGTCTCCTGGTCGTGAACTCGCACCACCACTGGGACCACGTCTACGGCAACGCCGCCTTCGCCGGAGCCGACATCATCGCCCACCGCTCCTGCGGCCGGCTGATCGTCGCCCAGGGCGAGGGCGACTCCGAGAAGATCCCGCTGCCACCGCCCGAGGGTGTGCCGCTGCCGACCATCGGCTTTGGCGACAGGGTGCGGTTCACCGACGCGACGACCACCGTGCACCTGATCCGCACCCCCGGCCACAGCCCCGACTCGATCATCATGTACCTGGACGAGCAGGACATCCTGTTCGGGGGCGACACGGTCGAGTACCCGTTCCCGACCTTCGCCCAGCGCGACGCCGGCGAGGTCTACCTGCGGACGCTGCGCCAGCTGAACCAGCTGCCGGTCAAGCAGGTCGTGCCCGGGCACGGTCCGGTGATGGGCAAGGAGATCGTCGACGTCAACCAGCGCTACGTGGAGGACGTGTACGACACGGTGCGCACGTTCAAGGAGTCGGGCACGCCGCGCAGCGGCGTGCTGCTGCCGGTCGAGGAGTTCCTGCCCGAGGGGGCCGTCGTCGACGACACCTACCGGCGGTTCCATCGCGAGAACGTGGAGTGGGTCTACGACGAAGTCTGACGACCCCTGGGGAGCGAAGGAGGGGCGGGGCGGCCGCGAGGCCGCCCCGCCCCTCCTTCGGAGCCGAAACTGGACAAAGGGGGCGTTTTAGTCCAGAATACGGCGCGATGAAGCTCTCCTCCCAGGCGGACTACGCCGTCCGCACCGTCTACGAACTCGCCGCGCGCGAACCCGGCGCCGTGGTGCAGACGCGGGACATCGCCGAGGCGCAGGGCATCTCGGAGCAGTACCTGGCCAAGGTGATCCAGCAGCTTGCGCGGGCGGGCGTGCTGCGCACCACGCGCGGCGTGCACGGCGGCGTCGCCCTGTCGCGACCGGCGTCGCAGATCTCGGTGGCCGAGGTCTGCGAGGCGGTCGACGGACCGCTGGAGCTGCACCGCTGTGCCGGTCGGCCGGAGCCTTGCGTTTCCGGCCCCTGCGCCACGCACGGCTTCTGGCAGCGGATCGAACAGGTGCTGGCGAGCGAGCTCGAAGGCACCGACTTCGAGGCGTTGGCCCGAGGGGCGACGCCACAACGGGCGACCGTGTGAGCGTCGCCGATGCGCAGCGCGGGGAGGTGAATCAAGTGAAGGAAGAGGTCCAGCAGGCTCTCAACGACATCCGTCCGGCGCTCCAGGCCGACGGTGGCGACATCGAGCTCGTCGAGGTGACCGAGGACGGCGTCGTACGCGTACGCCTCCAGGGGCACTGCGCCGGCTGTCCGATGTCGCAGATGACGCTGACCCACGGCGTCGAGCGGCACCTCAAGAACGTGGTGCCGGGCGTCGACCGTGTCGAGAACGTCGCGATCGCCTAGCGTTCGCGGATCCGCCGCCCCGCGCGCGAGCGCGGGGAACGAGAACGGGCGGGGGCGGGGCGGCCGTACGGCCGCCCCGCCCCCGCCCGTCTGCGCTCCAGGCCCCGGCGCGACCGGTCAGTCGGCCTCGCCGTAGGCGTCGAGCTTCACGTCGCCGGCCACCGTGTACGCCATGTCGGTGCAGGCCGCGATGTCGTCGAGCGTGTAGCCGCGCGCGACCTCCTCGAGCACGAACCCCTTGTCGGGGTAGCGCCGGAACAGGGCCCGCTCGGTGATGATCACGTCGCACTCTTCGGCGCCGGTCAGCGGGAAGGTGCACTTCTTCATGAGCTTCGAGGCGCCGTCCTTGGAGCAGTGCTCGGTGACGATGGTCACGACCTTGGCTCCGGTGACCAGGTCCATGGCGCCGCCCATGCCGGCCAGCATCTTGCCGGGCACGATCCAGTTGGCGATGTTGCCCTCCTCGTCGACCTGCAGGGTGCCGAGGAAGGTGGCGTCGACGTGCCCGCCGCGGATCATCGAGAACGAGGTGAACGAGTCGAAGTAGCTGCCGCCCGGGTTGAGCGAGATCGGCTGGTTGCCGGCGTTCGCCCGGTCGCGGTCCTCGCAACCCGGCTGCGGGCGCGGGCCCACGCCGATGGCGCCGTTCTCGGTCTGGATGACCACGTCGACGCCCTCGGGCACGAAGTTGGCGATGAGCGTCGGCAGGCCGATCCCCAGGTTGATGATCTGCCCGTCCCTGAGCTCGCGGCCGGCGCGGGCGGCGATGGTCGTCTTGGCGTCAGACATTGTTGGGCATCTCCTCGCGGATCGTGCAGTACTCGACGTTCGCCCGGACCACCGCGTCGACGAAGATGCCGGACGTGTGGATGGCGTTGGGATCGAGCTCGCCCAGCGTGTAGAGGTTCTCGACCTCGGCGATCGTGTAAACGGCGTTCATCGCGGCCGGCACGTTGAAGTTGCGCGACGTGCCCCGGTAGATCAGGTTGCCCCAGGTGTCGCCGGCGTGGGCGCGCACGATCGCGATGTCGCACTTGACGGCCGGCACCAGGATGAACCGCCGGCCGTCGAGCTCGACGATCTGCTTGCCCTCCTCGGCCACGGTGCCCGACGCCGGTCGGCGTGAGGAACCCGCCCAGACCGGCCCCGCCGCAGCGCAGCATCTCGGCCAGCGTGCCCTGCGGCGTGGCCTCGACCTGGAGCGTCCCCGCGTTCATGGCGTTGCCGATGTCCGGCGTGGTCCCGACGTGGCTGGCGACGATCTTCTTGATCTTGCCCTGCCTGACGAGCTCGACGGTGCCGCGGTCGCGGTAGCCGCCGTCGTTCTCGTAGATGGTGAGGTCCTTGACGTCCATCGTCTTCAGGTGGTCGATGAGGGTGAGGGGGTCTCCCTGGCCGATGAACCCGCCCACGGCGATGCTCATGCCGCTCTGGATGTGGGACATCGCCTCTTCGATCGGTACGACCTTGTTCTTGGGCACGTTTCACTCCTTCGCGCTGGCCCCACGCCGATGCGCAGAACCTATCACCGGCGGTGGGGCTTGTCGCCCGGGGCCGCCCCGCCGATGTGTCCCGGCCCCGCGCCCGTGGCAGGTCACGACGGCCCGACGGCACGGGCGCGGGGCCGGCTTTGTCGGCGGCAGGGCGGCCTGTATACTCCCGCCGACGCAGCGGCGTGAGGAGGGTGAAGTGGCTGCCGTCCAGGATTCGGCGAAGGTCGGCGTGATCGGCGGTTCGGGGTTCTACGAGCTGCTCGAGGGCGCCCGTGAGATCACGATCGAGACCCCCTTCGGGGCCCCCAGCGACTCCCTGTTCGTGGGCGAGATCGGCGGCGTGCCGACGGCGTTCCTGCCGCGTCACGCGCGCGGGCACCGGATCCTGCCCTCGGAGGTGCCGTACCGGGCCAACATCTGGGCCATGAAGGCGCTGGGCGTGGAGTACGTGCTCTCGGCCAGCGCCGTGGGGAGCCTCAAGCAGGAGCTCGAGCCGCTCCACATCGTCGTGCCCGACCAGCTGTTCGACCGCACCAAGGCGCGGCCGTCGACCTTCTTCGGCGACGGCGTGGTCGTGCACATGGGGTTCGCCGACCCGTTCTGCCCCTACGTGTCGGGCCTGATCGTGGAGCACGGGCGCGCCGCCGGCGCGACCGTGCACGAGGGCGGCACCTACGTCTGCATCGAAGGTCCGCAGTTCTCGACCAGGGCCGAATCCAACGTCTACCGGCAACTCGGCTTCGACATCATCGGCATGACGAACCTCCAGGAGGCCAAGCTGGCCCGCGAAGCGGAGCTCTGTTACGCCACCATGGCGCTTGTGACCGACTACGACGTCTGGTACGAAGGCGAAGAGGACGTGACGCTCGAGCAGGTGCTCGACAACGTGCGCCGCAACGTCGAGACGGCCCAGGCCATCGTGCGCCGGGTCGTGCCGGCGCTGGCGCTGGGGCGCGACTGCTCGTGCCACCACGCCGTCGAGAACGCGATCAACACGCCGGCCGGGCTGATCCCGCCGCAGACGCGGCAGAAGCTCGACCTGCTGATCGGCAAGTACATCCGGTGACGTCGGCGGGCGCCTCCCGGCGCCCGCCGTCATCGGAACACGAACGGGAGGACACGTGGGAAGTTTCGTCTCTGACAACGCGATACTGATCGCGGTGATCTGCGCCCTCGCGGCGGTGGTCTACGCGGCGGTGCTCATCAGGTGGCTGATGCGCCTGCCCACCGGCAACGACAAGATGCGCGAGGTCGCGGGAGCAGTGCAGGAAGGCGCCAAGGCCTACCTCAACCGCCAGTACCGCACGATCGCCATGGTCGGCGTGGTCGTGTTCGTCATCCTGCTCGTCGCGCTCGGCCTCGAGAAGAGCTGGACCTACGGCTGGCACGCCGCCGTCGGGTTCCTGATCGGCGCCGGCCTTTCGGCCGCCGCCGGCTACATCGGCATGATGGTCAGCGTGCGCGTCAACATCCGCACCGCCGAGGCCGCCCGCGGCGGCCTGGCCCCTGCGCTCAAGGTCGCCTTCCGCGGCGGCGCGGTCACCGGCCTCATGGTCGTCGGCCTGGCGCTGTTCGGCGTCGCCGGCTACTTCTGGGTCACCGGCGACGTGGCCGCTCTCGTGGGCCTCGGCTTCGGCGGCTCGCTGATCAGCGTCTTCGCCCGGGTGGGCGGCGGTATCTTCACCAAGGCCGCCGACGTCGGTGCCGACCTGGTCGGCAAGGTCGAAGCCGGCATCCCCGAAGACGACCCGCGCAACCCGGCCGTCATCGCCGACAACGTCGGCGACAACGTCGGCGACTGCGCCGGCATGGCCGCCGACCTCTTCGAGACCTACGCGGTCACCGCCGTGGGCGCCATGCTGCTGGCCTTCCTGACGTTCAAGGGCCAGATCAACGTCACCGGCATCACCAAGGGTCTGATCATGCACGCCAACGCGGATGTGGTCTACAAGCCGGCGGTCCTCTACCCGCTGGTCCTGGGTGGCGTCTCGATCATCGCCAGCATCATCGGCACCCTCTTCGTGCGCCTCGGCAAGGGCGGCAACATCATGAACGCGCTCTACAAGGGCCTGGCCGCGGCGGCGATCATCGCCATCGTCCTGTTCTATCCGGTCACCAGGTGGATGATGGGCGGGACCGGCGCGGCCGCGTTCGGCGTGCCCAGCGTGTCGCGTCTGTGGTGGTGCTCGGTGACCGGCGTCGTCGTCACCGCGCTGATCGTGGTCATCACCGAGTACTTCACGGCGACGCGATACAGCCCGGTCAAGAGCATCGCCGCGGCCAGCACCACCGGCCACGCCACCAACATCATCCAGGGCCTGGCCGTCTCGATGCAGTCCACCGCTTTGCCGGTGGTCGTCATCGGCGCCGGCATCCTCACCAGCTACACCCTGGCCGGCGGCGGCAAGGTCGGCCTGTACGGCATCGCCGTGGCCGTCATGTCGATGCTCTCCATGACCGGCATCATCGTCGCCATCGACGCCTATGGGCCGATCACCGACAACGCCGGCGGCATCGCCGAGATGGCCGACATGCCCGAAGAGGTGCGCAAGACCACCGACCCGCTCGACGCGGTCGGCAACACCACCAAGGCGATCACCAAGGGCTACGCGATCGGCTCGGCCGGCTTCGCCGCCCTGATCCTGTTCGTCTCGTACACGCTCGACCTGCAGCAGCACTTCGCCGACAAGTACCAGTTCAAGGGCGCTCTGTCGTTCCTGATCGACAACCCGTGGGTGCTCGCCGGCCTGTTCCTCGGCGGCATGCTGCCCTACCTGTTCGCGTCGCTGTGCATGAAGGCCGTGGGCAAGGCCGGCGGCCAGGTGGTCGAAGAGGTGCGCCGCCAGTTCCGCGAGATCCCGGGCATCATGCAGGGCACGGCCAAGCCCGACTACGCCAAGGCCGTCGACATCGTGACCAAGTCGGCGATCGGCAAGATGATGCTGCCGGCCGCCATCCCGGTGCTGACGCCGATCATCGTCGGCCTCGTGTTCCGCGAGAAGGGCTACCTCATGCTCGGCGGCGTGCTCATGGGCACGATCATCACCGGCATCTTCCTGGCGATCAGCATGACCTCGGGCGGCGGCGCCTGGGACAACGCCAAGAAGCTGATCGAGGACGGCGCCTACGGCGGCAAGGGCTCCGACGCCCACGCCGCGGCGGTCACCGGCGACACGGTCGGCGACCCGTACAAGGACACGGCCGGCCCGGCGATCAACCCGATGATCAAGGTCATCAACATCGTCGCGCTGCTCGTGATCCCGTTCCTCATCAAGTAGGGATCAGCCCTTCGGGAGCGTGGGGCGGGGGCGGCCGCGAGGCCGCCCCCGCCCGTTTCGACCTGCTTGCCGGTGCCCTGTGCCGGTGCTAACGTACTCTGTCAGCCCGGACCAGAGCCGGGCGTTTCTTTGAGCGTTGCAGGAAGAAGATGAGAGTCGCACAGAGAGCCCTGTCCATCGTGATGCTCGCCATCGGGATCGCGCTCCTGGTGCGGGCCGCGCTCATGGGGTTCTGGCCGCCGTCGCTGCAGCTGATCGCCGGCGCCGGCCTGCTCGTCTTCGGTACCCTGAAGCTGCGCTACACCTGAGGGCGGGACATGACGACCACCACAGGGCGCCGGGGCGCCCGCACCGGACCGAACCCTGCCGCGCGAGCCGTGCTCGTGCCGGCGGCGCGCCCGTGAGCTAGCGGATGGCGCGCCGCAAGAAACGAGAGGGCCAGAGCCTGCACAAGGTGCTCGGCGTGCCGGCGCTGTTCAGCACCGCCTACGGCAACGTCGGCTCGTCGATCTACTACGCGCTGGGCGCGGTGGCGGCCTTCGCCCTCGGCCTGACGCCCGTGGTCTTCATGCTCACCGGGCTGCTCTTCGTCACGACGGCGTACTCGTACGCCGAGGCCACGACGATGTTCCCCGAGGCCGGCGGCTCGTCGAGCTTCGCGCGCCACACGTTCAACGAGTTCGTCAGCTTCGTGGCGGGCTGGGGCCTGATGCTCGACTACATCATCACGATCGCCATCTCGGCCTTCTTCGTGCCCAACTACCTCGCTGCGTTCTGGGCCCCGCTCAAGACGTGGCCGTACAACTCCATCGGCGGCATCATCGTCATCGTCGCTCTGGTCGTCATCAACATCATCGGCATCAAGGAGGCGGCGCGGCTCAACATCGTGCTCGCCGTCGCCGACCTCAGCACGCAGATCCTCCTGGCCGTGGTCGGCGTGTTCGTGTTCCTGTCGCCGAAGCTGCTGATCACGCAGATCCACCTGGGCACGGTGCCGACCTGGCACCAGCTGATCTACGGCATCTCGATCGGCACGGTGGCCTACACCGGCATCGAGACCATCTCGAACATGGCCGAGGAGTCGTCCGACCCCGGCCGCGACGTGCCGCGCGCGGTCAACTTCGTGCTGGCCGCCGTGCTCGGCGTGTACTTCGCGATCTCGATGGTCGGGCTCTCGGCCATGCCGGTGAAGTACAACGTGCTGGCCGTCGACCCACAGACCAGGGTGGTCCAGCCGACCGCGGTGCTCCCGGCGCCCGGCAAGCCGGCCGCGACCGGGCCGTACGTGCTGAAGAGCGATCCGAAGCAGGAGGTCTACGTCCAGGTCGACGCGAACGCGATGGAGATCTCGCCCGACGAGCAGGGCAAGCGGCTCCACGCCACCGGCTCGATCTACCAGCAGGACGGGACGTGGGTCACCAACCTCTACGGTACGCAGATCGCCAACGTCTACCTGAACGATCCGCTGCTCGGCATCGTGCAGCACCTGCCAGGAGGGCTCGACTGGCTGAAAGCGATCCTGCGGCCCTGGATCGGCATCCTCGCGGCGACGATCCTGATCATCGGCACCAACGCCGGCATCATCGGCTCGTCGCGGCTGGCGTACTCGATGGCCGGACACCGCCAGATCCCTCCCGTCCTCAGCCGGGTGCATCCGCGGCGACTCACACCCTATGTGGCGATCATCGCGTTCGGCACGATCGCGGCGGCGCTGATCGCGCCCGGCAAGGTGTTCCTTCTGGTCGACCTGTACGCCTTCGGGGCGATGATCTCGTTCACGGTGGCGCATGTCTGCGTCGTCTGGCTGCGCCTGCGTGAGCCCGAGCGCGAACGGCCGTGGCGGACGCCGGTCAACATCCCCATCGGCGGCGGGCGCAGCCTGCCCGTGCTCGCCGTTCTCGGAGGGCTGGGCACGTTCGTCGTCTGGCTCGACGTGGTGGCGACGCACTACTACGGCCGGATCATCGGTCTGAGCTGGATGGCCGTCGGCATCGTCATGTACGTCCTCTACCGCCGTCACCAGGGCGTGTCGCTGACCAAGACGGTGGCCGTGCCGGTGCTGCCTGCGTCGGTCACCACCGACATCGACTACGATCAGCTCCTGGTGCCGATCGTCGGCTCGCGCATCACCGACGAGATGATGGTGCTGGCCTGCCAGCTCGCGACCGAGAAGGCGTCGGCGATCGACGCGCTCTACGTGATCGAGGTGCCGTTCAACCTGCCGCTCGACGCCCGGCTGATCGCGGAGCGCGAACGGGCGCAGCAGGTCCTCGACCGGGCGGCGGTCATCGCCGACCAGTTCAAGATCCGGATGACGCCGATCGTGGTGACGGCGCGCTCGGTCGGCCGGGCGATCGTCGACGAGGCGGTCGAGCGCCGCTCCGAGGTCATCATCATCGGCGTGATCAAGAAGCGGCGGTTCACCGAGCGCGCCTTCGGCGGCACGATCGACTACGTGATGGAGCACGCGCCCTGCGAGGTGCTGGTCAACCTGGTGCCGCCGATCGGCGTCTACGAGGGCGATCAGGCGCCTTCCACGCGCGTCGGCGGCCCCGGCAAGGCGTGGACGACGGTGACCGGGGCGCCGGCGGCGGGCGATGAGGCGGGCGGCGACGGCGGCGGCGTGCCGTCGCCGGCGCCGCCCGCCCCGGCGCCGCCCGCCTCATCCGATCAGGACCCGGCCGACTAGGCGCGGCACGCCGCACCGCCCAGCCGCCGGACACGACGGGGACGGTTTCGCGCCGGCCGGCGGTGGAAGTATGCTCTCCTGTGTCCCGGGGTCCCGAGCGGCCCATCCCACGCGGCGTGCCACAGCGTCGCACTGAGAGGTGACCTGCATGTACGTCGTGATCGCCGGCTGCGGCCGTACCGGCTCAAGTCTGGCTCGCGCCCTCGTCGAGGAAGGCTGGGACGTCTGTGTCATCGACGAGGACCCGGAGGCGCTGTCGCTGCTGGGCGACGACTTCCCCGGTCAGTTCGAGATCGGTCAGGCGCTCGACTGGGAGGTCCTGCACCAGGCGCGCATCGAGGATGCCGACGCCTACGTGACCGCCACCGACGGCGACAACACGAACATCGTCTCGGCCCAGATCGCCACCAAGAAGTTCGGCGTGCGCTGCGTCGTGGCGCGCGTCTTCGACCCGCTGCGCGCCGACCTGTTCGCCGGCGCGGGCATCCGCACCGTGTGTCCGACCAAGGACGCCAAGGACCTGCTGCACGACGCCGTGCGCACCTGCGAGATCTAGGAGGAGTGCCGTGTTCGTCGTGATCGTCGGCTGCGGCAAGGTGGGCGTGAACACCGCCCGCAGCCTCAGGCACATGGGCCACGAGGTCATCGTCGTCGAGCAGCGCCGCTCCCGCTACGACCTCCTGGTCGGCGAGCTGCAGGAATCCCTGATGATGGGGGACGGCACCGAGATCTGGGTGCTGGAGAAGGCGGGCATCGCCCGCGCCGACCTCGTCGTTGCCGTGACCGGCGACGACGAGGACAACATCATCATCTCGCAGGTCGCCAAGCTCAAGTACGGCGTGCCCAAGGTCGTGGCGCGCGTCAACAACCCCTACAACCAGCCGACCTTCGACCTGCTCGGCATCGACGCCACGGTCTGCGCGGCGACGACGATGCTGTCGCTGATCCAGCACGAGCTGCCGGTGCACAAGTTCGTGCACCTGCTCACGCTCAAGCACGAGAACATCGAGGTCGTCGAGCTCGAGGTGGGGGAGACCTCGCCGTTCGCCAACCGCCTGGTCGCCGACATCTCGCTGCCCGACGGGGTCCTGCTCTCGGCGATCCTGCGTGGCGGCTCGGCGCTGCTGGCCCGCGGCTCGACCGAGATCCTGCCGGGCGACTACGTGCTCTGCCTGCTCGAGCCCGGCAAGGAGAAGGAACTGATCCACGTCTTCCTGCCCGACGAGCGGCCCGAGGCAGTCCAGGCCGAGACCGAGCTCGACGTCTTCGGCGGCAAGTAGCCCGCGTCCGGGGCGGGGCGTGGCGGGGGTCGGCACGGGGGGCGGCGAAGGCGGCGGCCGGCCCTACTTTCCCGGGGCCGACGCCGGCCGCGTCGCCGCCGCCCTCTCGATCTGCCTGCTGCACGTCGTCTCGTGGGTCTGGTTCCTGAACGGGCGGAGCCTGCCCGCGCTGCTGCTCGCCCTGCGCGACCTCGCCATCTGGGGGATGCCGTTCTTCGTCGCCCTGGCCGGGTTCTTCCACCGCCGGGCGGGACCGCGCGCCGCTACGGGCGCGTGGCTGGCGGCGCGCTGGCGGCGGCTGCTGCCGCTGTTCCTGCTGTGGTCGCTGGTCTACGGCTTCGTGGACGTGGTCCAGATCCACCAGCCCCTGGACCTGCACCAGCTCAGGCTCGACCTCACGCTCGGCGACACCGCGGCGCACCTGTGGTTCCTGCCGGTGCTGCTGGTGTGCATCAGCGTGGTCTGGCTGGCCGATCGGCTGCTCTCCTCGCGGGGGCTGTCACGGCCGGTCCTGTGGGGCGTGGCGCTCGCCGGCGCGGGCGTCTACCTGGTCCTCTCGGCGCTGCCGGCGACCAGGGGATGGACGGTCGGCTACCTCTACCGCACGGCGGCGCTGTGGCTGGTGGTGTACGTCGCCGGCTGGGAGGCCGGCGGCGATGCCGGGAGGGCACGCCCGGCAGTGCGCCGGGCGTGCCTCGCCGGCATCGCCGCCGGCGCCGTCCTGCTGGTGGCCAGCCGGTTCCCCGCGTCGCCGGCGCTCACGCCGCTCTACTACGCCGGCGCCGTGCTGGCCGGCACCTGTGGGGCCGTGCTGGCCTGCGGCCGGCCCGGCCCCCGCACGCCCACGCTCGACCGCCTCGGCCGGGCCACCCTCGGCTTCTACCTGCTGCACTTCCTGGTGCTCGAGGAGTTCCTGCACTTCGTGCGCTACGCGCAGTGGACGCAGGGCGTGTGGTCGTACGTGGCGCTCGCCTTCGGCGTGACCGCGACGCTGACCGGGGCGATCGTCCTCACGGCCAGGCGCTGGCGGGTCGGGCGCGCGGTGCTGGGCTAGCCCAGCACCGCGCGCCCGACACCGGTGAGGGACGCCGCCCCGGGGGCGCTCCTCGCTCCGGGTCTAGTCGACCTCGACGGCCTTCTTCCGCCCGCGGGCGACCAGCGCGATCACGATGCCGCCGACGACCAGCACGGCGATCACGATCCCGGCGATCAGCCCGCTGCTCACGCCTCCGCCCCCGCCGCCCGATTCGGTCACGGGCTTCAGGTTGATGTACGTGGTGCGCATCATGTTGCGCAGCGCCGCGCCGTCGCCGCCCGGCGGCACCGAGTCGTAGCCGGTCCACCGGTCGGTGCGGAACGCCTGGATGTTGACGTTGTACCAGAGGATCGCGTACGGCGCGTCGCGGTACAGGATCTGCTGCATCTGCTCGATGATGGCCTTGCGCTGGGCCGGGTCGGTCGCCTCGGCCTGCTGGATGTAGAGCTTGTCGTACTGCGGGTTCGAGTACTCCGAGTCGCTCCCGTTCAGCAGCTGTCCGGTCGTGAACGTGCTCAGGATGTACCCGGGGTCGATGTCGGCGTTCCAGTTCCACAGGTAGAGGTCGTCGTTGGCGTTGTCGTAGTTCAGGTCGGTGAACGCGCCTTCATCGGTGATGTCGAGCTTGATGCCGATGCCGACGTCCTTGAGGTAGCCGGCGATCATCTTGGCCGCCGAGACGTCCATCGGGTAGTCGGTGATCGCGTTGAGCCGCAAGCTGAGCGGCTTGCCGTTGGGGGCGACGCGCACGCCGCCGGACCCCATCTTGTAGCCGGCGGCGTCGAGGATCTGCTTGGCCTTCGCGGGGTCGAACGCGTAGAGCTGGTCCTGCGGCACGACCAGGCGGAACTCCGACTGCACCGGCGAGAGCAGCGACGACGCCACCGGCGCCAGACCGTCCATCGCGGTATGGGCGATCGTGTCCTTGTCGATCGCGTAGCAGATCGCCTGTCGCACCTTCACGTCGAGCAGGAGGGGATTGCCCTTGCTCTTGGGGCTCTGGTAGCAGTTCATCCCCATCTCGTGGAACCCGAGCGCCGGCGAGTCCGTCAGCTGGGAGCCCGAAACGCTCTTGAGCGGGGCGTAGAAGCCCGGGTCGAGGTCGAGGGCGGCGTCGATGGCGCCGACCTTGTAGTCGTTCACCAGGCTGGACGCCTCGGTGTAGATGTCGAACAGCACCGTCTGGACGGTCGGCTCCACGCCGAAGCCGTCCTTGTAGTACGGGTTGCGCGTCAGCCGGACGAACTTCCCGTGCTGGACCTCGGCGACCTGGAACGGCCCGCTCGACACCATGGGCACGTTGGCCCAGGTCTCGACCTTGCCGTCGGGGACCTTGCTCCAGATGTGCTCGGGCAGGATCGGCACGTACAGGGCCGTCAGGACGGCGTTGGGCTTGCTGCAGGTGATGACGACGGTCTGCGGGTCGGTCGCCTGCACCTTGGTGACGTTGGTGAAGTAGCCGATGTACATGCCGAGCTGCTGGCGCAGGATGCGATTGAACGTGTAGGCGACGTCGTTCGCCGTGAGCGGCACGCCGTCGCTCCACTTGACGTTGGGGCGCAGGTGGAAGGTCCAGACCTTGCCGCCCTGGGTGATGCCGCCGTTGGCCACGCTGGGCACCGGGTCGGCGAGGTCGGGCACCGGCTCGTACTTGTCGTCGTACCACGTGAGGAAGTTGTAGCAGACGCGGAAGCACTCCCACGGCAGGGTCATGTAGGTCGAGAAGGGGTTCATGTTGTCGACGCCGCTGGCGATGCCGATGCGGTAGGTCAGGCCGTTGCCGGACGAGCTCGCCGGGGCCGGAGATGACGACTGCGCCGCGCCGGTCCCCGGCAGCAGCAGCAAAGCCGCCAGCGCGAGGGCGAGCGCGAGGCAGAGGCCGAGCCGGGTCAGGCGCGGCCTGCCGTGGCCCTGCCCTCGAGGCGCGCCGTCCGTGGTCCGAAGATCGCTCACCGTGTCCTCCCTTCCGCGAGGACGAGCCTCACGTACTGCTTGTCGGGGCGGCCGGCCGGCAGGCCGGCCGCCCCACTCCCTTTCACTCGGCGGGGCGCACATAGCCCACGCCGTCCTCGACTGCGATCGTCGTGCCGTACGGCTCCGACGTCTGCCGCAGGTACCCGAAGATGCGCTCGGCCCGGTCGGGCGGCGCCGGCTGCGGGATCCCGCTCTTGGTCAGCGGCTGGCCGTAGCGCAGCCAGACCGGGTGGATGGCGATCTCCGTGACGCGGCCACCGGCGAACGTGCTGTGCGCGACCATCGACTCGAACACCCACTCGTAGGCGAACTCCGAGGCCTCGAAGACCGCGGTCAGGTCGGCGTCGGTCGTGCGCCGCGGGTGCTCGAAGGCCCGCGACAGCATGTCGCCGACCATGCGCGGCTGGTAGAGGTCGGCCGACAGCGGCTCCTGGAGGTCGCTCCAGAAGAAGTTGCTCATGCCGTAGAAGACCGGCTTGCCGCGGTAGACCTCGATGGGGCCCAGGTTGTGGGTGCCGGTCGTGACGAAGACGTCGGCGCCGGCGTCGATCGCCGCATGCGCCAGCGGCCGCAGGCAGGCCGGCGGCAGCAGCGGCGCGGCCGGCCATGGCTTCTCGTCGGTCGCCTCGTGCGAGTGGAGGGCGGCGATCAGGAAGTCGGAGTGCTGCTTGCCGAGGCGGATGCTGCGCAGCACCTCGGCGGCGTCCTCGCGGTCGATGTCGTACGCGGTGCCGGGCTTGTCGCCGGCAACGAAGCGCGTGGAGAAGAGGTCGAGCTCGCCGGGCGTCGCCCCCGGCCCGGGCGGCGCCGCCGGCAGGGTCGCCAGCGCGTCGAAGACCGGCTGGGGGACGACCCACTTGCGGTGCAGCTTGAGGGCGCTGACGCCGGGACGGCCGGGAGCGGCCGTCTTGGGCGGCAGCGCCTCCGACGTGGGCAGGAAGGTCGAGGCGAACGAGACCAGGCCGACGCGGCCCTTGGGCGTCTCGAGATACCGGGCCGCGCGAGCCGAGCCGGCGTGCTCGCCGCAGCCGGCATGGACGATGCCGGCCGCGTCGAGCCGGTCGCTCGTCTCGCGCATCCCCTCGATGCCCCAGTCCAGCGCGTGGTTGTTGGCCCGCGACATGATCTGCAAGCCGAGGTCGGCGAGCTCCTGCGCGACGGCCGGGTGGCCGGCCATGGGGTAGTCCCCGTCCCACGCGTGCGGGTAGCCGTGGAACCGGTCGAGGTCGATGGCCGAGATCTCGCAGTTGCCGTAGACGGCGTCGCCGCGGCGCAGCACGTCGATGATGGCGGCGAACCCGGCGTCGCCGAGGTAGGGCGTCAGCGGCCGGGTGAGGATGCAGTCGCCGACGGCCGACAACGTGAAGCCGTCGGCGACCCCCATCTCGAGCTCCCGCTCGATGGGCCGGTGGCTGTCGAATGCCTGGGGATCGCGGACCACGGGGTCGGCGGGGACGAGGACGTCAGAGGGAGCTGAGCCCGCGTCGTGAGCGTCGTCCGGATGCATGGTCTCCCCTCGTCTCGGATCGGGGGACGCTCCATGGCCGCGCACAGCACCGGACGCGCCGAGCCGGCGCTCCCCGGTGCAGCCCCCTTCCGTCGACCTCAGCATACAACTCGGCGGCCGCGGTGGCTCCCGCCCGCGAGCGGGCGGGGAGCCACCGCGGCCGCCGCCGGCTGCCTCGCCGAGGTTGACCCTGACCGGGCCGCTCCTTACGATAGAGCGCGCTCTGCGGGGCCTCCGCGGCCCGCCTCAGTGGCGAGGTAGCTCAGTTGGTAGAGCACATGACTGAAAATCATGGTGTCGCCAGTTCAATTCTGGCCCTCGCCACCAGAATCTCTCCTGCAATACAGCCCGCAGCGCCCCCACCCGC
>CAWAPD010000004.1:0-30000 GCA_963783865.1 uncultured Actinomycetes bacterium
ACGAAGTAGCCCAAGGAGAGGGTGCGTATGCCGAAGACGAAGACCCACAGCGCCACCAAGAAGCGCTTCCGGCTCACCGGGAGCGGCAAGGTCGCGCGGCGCAAGGCCTTCAAGAGCCACATCCTCGAGAAGAAGAGCCCCAAGCGCAAGCGCGGGTTCCGCAAGATGGCCGAGGTCCACGAGGCCGACAGCCGCAACATCCTCAGGCTCCTCGGCAAGCGCTAGACGCCGGGGAGGCGAGCGAGAGGCGGCCGTCAGGCCGCGGCGTCGCTCGCCGCAGACGCAAGGAGTAGTCAGATGCCTCGAATGAAGCGAAGCGTGCACGCGCGCAAGAAGCGTCGCAAGGTCCTGGAACAGGCCAAGGGCTACTACGGGACCAAGCATTCGAGCTACCGCAGGGCCAAAGAGCAGGTCCAGCGCAGCCTCAAGTACGCCTATCGCGACCGCCGCGTCCGTAAGCGCGAGTTCCGGCGTCTGTGGATCGTGCGCATCAACGCCGGCTGCCGCGAGAACGGCCTGTCGTACAACGCGTTCATGCACGGTCTCAAGCTGGCCGAGGTCGAGCTCGACCGCAAGATCCTCGCCGACATGGCCGTGAGCGACCCGGCCGCGTTCGCCTCGCTCGTCGAGCAGGCGAAGGCTGCGCTCGCCAAGGCCGCCTAGGGCGCGGCGTGGGGTTTTAGAGCCCATCACGAGCCTGGAGAACCCGCTCGTCAAGCGGGCGGCTTCTCTGCACCTGCGCAAGTTCCGTGAGCGTGACGGCGCCTTCCTGGCCGAAGGCGTCGATCTCGTCGCGGGCGGGCTCGGCGCCGGGCTGCGTCCCCTGGCCGTGCTCGTGCTCGAGGGCAGCGCCGTCGCGGTCGACGCCCTCGACCGGGGCGCCGTCGGGGGTCAGCCGCTCGGCGGTGTCGCCCCGCACGTCGTGAGCGAGGCCGTGATGCGCAAGGCCACCACGCTCCAGACCCCGCCCGAGGCGCTCGCCGTGTTCCCCCAGCCCGTCGCGCCACCGCTCACTGAGTTGCGCGCGCCCGGCCTCGTGCTCGTCTACGCCGACGGTGTCGGCGACCCCGGCAACCTGGGCACCCTGGCGAGGGCGGCGGCCGCCTTCGGCGCCCCCGCCCTCGCCACGTCGCCCGGCTCGGCCGACCTGTTCTCGCCCAAGGTCGTGCGCGCCGCCATGGGGGCGACCTTCGCGCTCGCGCTGTATCCCGGTGTCGAGCTTGCCGAGTGCGTCGACGCCCTGCGTCCACGGCGCGTGTACGGCCTCGCCGCCCACGGCGGCGCCGACCTGCGCACGGCTGCGGTCGAGACCCCGGCTGTGCTCTGCGTCGGCGCCGAGCGCGCCGGCTTGAGCGACGCGGCGGCGGCGCTCGTGACCGACCCGGTGACCATCCCGCTGGCCTCGGCCCCGGCAACGGCGATAGAGTCCCTGAACGCCGGCGTCGCCGGCGCGATCGCGCTCTACGAGCTCGCGCGCCACGGCCCGGCGACGAACGACGGCGCTGCGGCGCCCGCGGAGGAATGACATGGACGACGCGCAACGAGACGACCTGCGGCAACGCGCCCCCGAGCTCGCCGACCTGTTCGCCGAGGCGACGGCGGCCGTGCAGGCGGCCGCCGGCGTCGCAGACCTCGAGCAGGTGCGCGTCCGCTTCCTCGGCCGCAAGAGCCGGTTGACCGAGATCCTGCGCTCCATCTCGACCCTCCCGCCCGAGCAGCGGCCGGTGGTCGGCAAGCTTGGCAACGTCGTGCGCGTGGAGCTCGAGGCGGCGGTCGAGGCGCGCGAAGGCGAGCTGCAGGCCGCCGCCCTGCAGGCCTCGATGGCCGGCGACCGCATCGACGTCACCCTGCCCGGCGTGCCGCTGCCGCTCGGTCATGTGCACCTCATCACCCGCACCATCCGCGAGGTCGAGGACATCTTCCTGGGGATGGGCTACAAGGTGGCCGAGGGCCCCGAGATCGAGTTCGAGTACTACAACTTCACGGCCCTGAACACGCCCGAGGACCACCCCGCGCGGTCGGTCGACGACACGTTCTTCATCGACCTGCGGTCGCTTGGGGCGGGGGGTGGGGAGGTCGCCGGCGGGGGCCCGGCCCTCGCCGAGGGCCCGCCCGCCGCCGGCGACCTCCTGCTGCGTACCCAGACCTCGCCGGTCCAGGTGCGCACGATGGAGGCGCAGGAGCCACCCGTCTACATCATCTGCCCCGGCAAGGTGTACCGCCCCGACCTCGACGCCACCCACACGCCGATGTTCCACCAGGTCGAGGGTCTGGCGGTCGACCGGGGCATCACCCTGGCGGACCTCAAAGGCACCCTGCACCAGTTCGCGCGCGAGTTCTTCGGCGCCGACCGGGCCATCCGCCTGCGGCCGCATTTCTTCCCGTTCACGGAGCCGAGCGTGGAGCTCGACGTCCAGTGCCTGCTGTGCGGCGGCGAGGGCTGCCGCTCGTGCAAGTACTCGGGCTGGCTCGAGATCCTCGGCGCCGGCATGGTCGACCCCAATCTCTACGGGTTCGTCGGCTACGACGCCGGCGAGCTGCAGGGCTTCGCCTTCGGGATGGGCGTCGAGCGCATGGCCATGCTCAAGCACGGGGTGCCCGATGCGCGCGCCTTCTTCGACAACGACCTCCGCTTCGTGGAGCAGTTCTGATGAGGGCCCCGGTCGGCTGGCTGCGCGACTACGTCGCCTGGGACGGCACGGTCGAGGATCTCGCCGAGCTGCTCAGCATGAGCGGCTCCGAGGTGGAGGGCATCGACTGGGTCGGCGCCCCGCGCGACGCCGGCAACCTGGCGCTGTTCCGCGTCGGGCGCGTGCTCACCAAGGAGCGGCACCCCAACGCCGACAAGCTGTGGCTGTGCAGCGTCGACGCCGGCGAAGCCGGCGGCGGCGTGCACCAGATCGTCTGCGGCGCCCAGAACTTCGAGGCAGGGGACACGGTCGCCGTCTCGCTCGCCGGCGCCACGCTCGAGAACGGCCTCAAACTGCGCAAGGCGAACCTGCGCGGCGTCGAGTCCGACGGCATGATGCTGTCCGAGCAGGAGCTCGGCTTCGAGCAGACCAGCCCGGGGATCGTCGTGCTGCCGGCCGAGTGGCCGGTCGGCGCCCCGCTGCAGACCTACCTGCCCGTCTCCGAGGCCGTGCTCGAGATCGAGGTCACGCCCAACCGGCCCGACTGCCTGTCGGTGTACGGAATCGCGCGTGAGGTGGCGGCGGCGGCCGGGCTGCCGCTGACGCCGCCGCCGGTCGCCGAGCCGCCGCTGTCGGGCGCCGACGCGTCGGCCTCGATCGCGGTGGAGATCGCAGACCCCGACCTGTGCGCCAGGTACGGCGCCCGCGTGATCCGCGGCGTGACCGTGGGCGAGTCGCCCGCCTGGCTCAAGGCGCGGCTGACGCACGCCGGCATGCGGCCGATCGACAACGTCGTCGACGTGACCAACTATGTGATGCTCGCCGTCGGCGAGCCGCTGCACGCGTTCGACGCGGCCAAGATCCGCGGCGACAAGCTCATCGCCCGGCGGGCGCGGGCCGGCGAACGGATCGTGACGCTCGATGGGATCGACCGGCCCCTCGGGACCGACAACCTGGTGATCGCCGACACCGAGCGGGCTCTGGTCATCGCCGGCATCTTCGGCGCCGTCGACGCCGAGGTCGACGAGGCGACCACCGCCCTGGTGCTCGAGGCCGCGACCTTCAACGGGCCCAACATCATGCGCACCTCCAAGGAGGTCGGCTGGCGCAGCGAGGCCAGCACCCGTTTCGAGAAGGGACTCGACCCGTGCTTGGTACCTGACGGTCTGGCGATGGCGAGCCTACTGTTCCACGAGCTGTGCGGGGGCGCGGTGGCGCCGGGGACCGTCGACGTCTGGGGCGACCGGCCCCCGGCGCCGCCGCGCCTCGACTACCGCCCGGTCGCCTCGGACCGCCTGCTCGGCCTGGTCGTGCCGCCCGCCGAGCAGGCCGAGATCCTGCGCCGCCTCGAATGCGAGGTGGACGGCGACGAGGAGGAGTTCTTCGTCACGCCCCCGCCGTTCCGCCGCGACCTGGAGCGGCCGGTCGACCTGATCGAGGAGGTCGGGCGCATCCACGGCCTCGGGAACCTGCCCGAGACGCTGCCCCTGCGCAGCGACGCGATCGGCCTGCTGACGCACGAGCAGCGCGTGCGGCGGCGGATCGTCGACACGCTGACCGGCGCCGGCCTGGACGAGGTCGTCGTGTTCTCGTTCATGCCGCGCGAGCCGCTCGAGCGGCTGGGCCTGGGCGAGGGCGACCGGCGCGCAGCGCCGGTCGCCCTCGCCAACCCGATGAGCGGCGAGCAGGCCGTCATGCGCACGATGCTCCTGCCCGGCCTGCTCGCCACGGTCGCCGCCAACCTCGCCCGGCAGGCCGAGCGCGTGGCCGTGTTCGAGCAGGGCCGCGTCTACCTGCCTGCCGGCGGCGACGCGCGGCCGGTCCCCGAGCCGGGCGCCAAGGGCAGCCCGCAGCCCTGGCCGCTGAACGAGCCCGAGATGCTCGGCATGGCACTCTGCGGGGCGGCCGGCGAGGCGCGCTGGACCGGCGACCTGCGGGCGACCGACTTCTACACCATCAAGGGCTGCGTCGAGCGCGTGCTGACCGAGCTGGGCGTGGCCGGGGCGAGCTTCGCGCCGTCGGGCGAACCGTTCCTGCATCCGGGCAAGTCGGCCGACCTCACCGTCGGCGGCGAGCGCGCCGGGTATCTCGGGCTGCTGCGCGGCGACGTCGCCGCGGCTCTGGGGATCGACGAGCTGCCGGTCTACGTGGCCGAGCTCGCCGTCGCCCCGCTGGCGGCGCGAGCGCTCGAGACGGTCGTGTTCGAGGACCTCGTCACCTTCCCGGCCGCCGGCCAGGACCTGGCCGTCGTGACCGACGCCGGCGTGCCGGCCGACGAGGTCCTGGCCGTGGTGCGCAAGGCCGGCGGCAGGCTGCTGCGCGCGGCGTGGGTGTTCGACGTGTACGAAGGCGAGCAGGTGCCGCCGGGCAAGCGGTCCCTGGCGATCCGCCTGGTCATGCGCGCCCCGGACCGCACGCTGTCCGAGAAGGACATCGCCGGACTGCGCCAGAAGGTCGTGGCCGCGCTCGAGCGCGAGTTCGGCGCCACGCTCCGCTAGGCGCGAACCCGGGGGCGGCGGTGGCGTACGCCACCGCCGCCCCGTCACTCTCCGCTCGACCGCGGCCGCCCCTCTTCGCGCCGGCGTTCGGTTCGGAGTCGGCCGGCGGTGTTCCCGTCCATCCCGAAACCTCATCAACTTTGACGAAGTTCGGGCCCAGGTTCGGAACAAGTTCGAACAAACACTCCCACTGGCCCTGACGCGCGTTCCGTCGCAAACTGAGGAAACCTGATCCGCCTCCCCCAGCAAGGAGTGATGCGTCGTGGCGAGGCCCCGGCTCCACCTTCTCTCAGATGCCGAACGCGAGTCGCTGCACGAGCAGACGCTCACCGTCCTCGAGGAGGTCGGGATCGCCTTCAACACGCCGGCGGCGCTCGACCTGCTCGAGGAGGGCGGCGCGGTCTGCGACCGCGCCGCCCTGCGCGCGCGGCTGCCCCGCGACCTCGTGCGGCGCTGTCTGGCGACAGCGTCGCCCAAGGTCCTGCTGGCCGCGCGCGACCCGGCTCACGACGTCTGGGTCGGCGACGGCTCGCCGCTCACGTTCACGACCGACGGCACGGCCACGTTCGTGGTCGACGACCGCACCGGCGAGCGGCGCGAGGGCTGCGCCGACGACCTCGCGACGCTGATGCGCCTGTTCGACGCGCTGCCCAACGTCGACTACGTGTGGCCGACCATCTCGGCGCGCGATCTCGACCCGGCCACGGCGAACCTCGAGATCCAGGCGATCTCCTTCCGAAACTGCACGAAACACGTGCAGGACGAGGTGCGGGCGCCCGAGTTCGTGGCGCCGCTGCTCGAGATGTTCGCCGCCGTCGGCGGCGCGCCGGTCGCCGAGCGTCCCGTGTTCTCGGCCATCAACTGCACCATCGCCCCGCTCGCGCACGACGCTCCCATGACCGAAGCCAGCATCGAGCTCGCTCGCGCCGGCGTACCGCTGATCATCATGCCGATGCCCCTGATGGGCACGACGGCGCCGATGACGGTGGCGGGCCTCACCGTGATCACCATGGCCGAGCTGCTTTCGGCGGTCGTGCTCTTCCAGCTCGCTGCGCCCGGCTGCCCGATGATCGCCTCGCCCGAGCCGTCGCTGGCCGACCTGCGCACCGGGTTCTACCTGTGCGGCACGCCCGAGGTGGCCGTGGCGACGCTCGCCTGCGTCGAGCTCTGCAAGCACTACGGGCTACCGACCCAGGCGCCGGGCTTCGGCGGCGACGCCAAGGCGCCGGACTATCAGGACGGCGCCGAGGGCGTCGCCGCCTGCCTGCAGCAGATCCTGGCCGGTGCCGACACGATGGTGGGCATCGGCACGCTCGACGGGGCCCAGGCGACCAGCCTCGCCACCGTGGTGCTCGACGACGACGCCGCCGGCATGGTCAAGCGCTTCCTGGGTGACACGCCGTTCGACGCCGCCGCAGGGCTGCTCGACGACATTCGCGCCATCGGTCCCGGCGGCCACTTCATGGGCCGCCGCTCCACGCGCGAGCACGCCCGCGACCCGTGGCAGCCGGCCGTCATGCGCCGCGGCTCGTTCGACGCGCACAGCGGCTCGACGGTGATCGACGACGCGCTCGCCCGCGCCGAGGCGCTGCTGGCCACGCACCAGGTGAGCCCGCTGTCCGACGAGGTCGACCGCCATCTCGACGCCATCGTGGCGGCGCACAAGGCTGTGAACGCGTGAGGGCGCCCGGGCTGCGGGGTGAAGGAACTTGAGGCGAAGGAACGAGAGCTCGTCGCGGTCTAACGACAACAGAGGACGGGGGCGCCATCGGGAGCCCCGGGGGGACTGAGAAGGAGCCGTGAAGATGCCCACTCGTCGATCCATCGTGGCCGTTTCGGCGGTCGTCGCAATCGTCTTGGTCGGGGCGCTCACCTGGGGCCTCGTCGGCGCCTTTGCCGCGAGCGGCAGCCCGGCGCCGGTCACTGGCAAGGTCGTCCTGAAGATCGGCTGGCAGACCGACCCCGACAACCTCAACCCGTTCATCGGTACCGAGGAGTCGGCCTACGAGGTCTGGTCGCTCAACTACGACTTCCTGTTCGGCTTCGGCGACCACGATGAGCCGACGCCCGACATCGCCACCGAGATCCCGACCAAGGCGAACGGCGGCATCTCGGCCGACGGGCTGACGACGACCGTCCACATCCGGCCGGGCATGAAGTGGAGCGACGGCCAGCCGCTCACGGCCGACGACGTCGCCTTCACATACAACTACATCATCCAGAACAACATGTACGCCTTCAGCTCGGCGATCGCCGGCATGAAGGAGGTCAAGGTCCTCGACCCGCAGACGATCCAGATCGTCTGCAGCCATCCCAAGGCCGACCTGCTGCACCTCTGGATCCCCATCCTCCCCAAGCACGTCTGGAGCAAGCTCGACCCGAAGTCCGCCGAGCGCAACTTCCGCAACCCGCCGCCGATCGTCGGCAGCGGGCCCTTCTACGTGAGCGAGTTCAACAAGGGCACCGACATCAAGATGCAGCGCAACCCCTACTACTGGGGACCCCACACGGCCGTCGACGAGGTCATCTTCCTCGACTACCAGAGCGCCGACGCCATGACCCAGGACCTGCGCACTGGCGCGATCGACGGCGCCCACGGGGTGCCACCGGCGCAGTTCCCTCAGCTCCAGAACTCGTCGGGCATCACGGCCATCGCCTTCAACTACCTCAACTGGGACTACCTGTGCATGAACTGCTACACGGGCGGCAAGTCGCTCGGCAACCCCGTGCTCACGGACCCGAACTTCCGCAAGGCGCTCAACTACGCGATCGACCAGCAGCAGATCATCCGCATCGCCTTCAACGGCCGCGCCACGCCGGGCGTGGGCATCATGCCGCCGAACTCGTGGAGCGACCCCGACTACCACTGGACGCCGCAGTCCGACCAGATCTACCCCTTCGACCTGAAGAAGGCCGGCGACATGCTCACGGCGGCCGGGTATCCGCTCAAGAACGGCGCCCGTGTCGACAAGCAGGGCAAGCCCATCGTCCTGCGGCTCTGGGGCCGTAACGAGTCCGAGTCGAGCCAGGCCGAAGGCAAGCTCATCACCGGGTGGTTCAAGCAGCTGGGCCTCGAGATCCAGTACTCGGTGGTCGACAACGGCACGCTCGAGAACAAGATCTGGAACTACCAGGGCGACACGTTCGTGCCCGACTTCGACCTCTATCTCTGGGACTGGGACGGGTACGCCGACCCCGGGCAGACCCTGGCCTGCTACACGACCGCCCAGATCGAGGGCTGGAACGAGCCGGCCTGGAGCGACGCCCAGTTCGACAAGCTGAACACCCAGCAGTTCCGGGAGCTCGACCCCCAGAAGCGGGCCCAGCTCATCTGGCAGATGCAGCAGATCATGTACGACCAGACGCCGCAGATCACCCTCACGTATCCCGACTACCTGCAGGCGTACAACACGAACAAGTGGACCGGGTGGCACCGCATGTTCGACGGCAAAGGCGGCGCGTTCTACCTGGCCGGCGACATCCAGACCTACCTCGATCTCAAGCCCCTCAGCACGACCAGCGGAGGGACGAACACCACCGCCGTGGTGTCGGCCGTGATCGCCGTGGTGCTGTGCGTCGCCGGCCTGGCGTGGTGGCTCGTGGCCCGGCGCAGGGGTCCGGTCGAAGAAGAGGTTTGATCGCCGGTTGACCGGGCGTCAGACCTGGGGGCGGCGGTGGCGAGAGCCACCGCCGCCCCCTTTCTTGTGTTGGTCCGCCTCGCATGGTACAAGCGTAGAAGGAGCCGGCCGGTGGGGGTGTGGCGGTTTTGACGCCGGGGCGCAGGGTCGCGCCGCTGCCGGCTCCTGGCGGGGCTGTCCTCATCTGCGTGCGACTCTGGAGGCAACATGAAGGCTCGTGTCCGGTCACGTCGTCTGGCGCTGGGGATCGCCGCGCTCGCCCTTGCCGGCGCGCTGGTCTGGGGTCTCACCTCGGCGCTCGCGGACTCACCGAGTCCGGCCTCGAGCAGCGGGCCGGTCACCCTCAAGGTCGGCTGGGTGGTCGAACCCGACAACCTGAACCCCTTCATCGGGTACGAGACGTCGTCGTACGAGATCTGGAACCTCAACTACAGCTTCCTGTTCCTGTACGACCTGCACGGGAACCCGACGCCCGACCTGGCGACCGAGATCCCGACCGAGCAGAACGGCGGCATCTCCGCCGACGGCAAGACCTGGACGATCCACATCCGGCCCAACGCGAAGTGGTCGGACGGGCAGCCTCTGACAGCGTCGGATGTCGCGTGGACGCTCAACTACATCATCGACAACAACATGTCGGCCCTCGCCGTGGGCACGTACAACATGAAGCACGCGACGGCGCTCGACCCGACGACCGTCCAGATCGCCTGCAGCAAGCCCAAGGCCGACATGCTGCGGTCGTACTGGCCGGTACTGCCCGAGCACATCTGGAAGAAGGTCGACCCGAAAGCGGCGGGGACGAGCTATCAGCAGCCATACCCGATCGTCGGCAGCGGGCCGTTCACGACGGTGCAGTTCAAGAAGGGCTCGTTCGTGAAGATGGTCGCCAACCCCTACTACTACGGGACCAAGCCGGCGATCCAGGAGATCCTCTTCGTCACCTATCAGAACGGCAACACGATGGAAGCCGACCTCGTGAGCGGCGCCATCGACGCCGCCCAGGGCATCCCCGAGGCCCAGTTCGCTACCCTGAAGAACAACTCGGCCTTCAAGTCCGTGGCGTACAACTACTTCAACTGGGACTACATGGACTTCAACTGCTATACGGGGAAGTCGACCGGCAACCCCGTGCTGCTCGACCCCGCCTTCCGGCAGGCGATCAACTACGCGATCGACAAGAAGCAGCTGGTCACGGTCGGTTGGCAGGGCTACGCGCAGCCGGGCACCACGATCATGACACCGGACTCGTGGACGAACCCCGACTACCACTGGCAGCCTCCCGCCGACCAGACGTACACGTTCGATCTTGCGACCGCGCAGCAGAAGCTCGACGCGGCCGGCTACAAGAAGGTGGGCGGGCAGCTGCTGAACAAGCAGGGCAAGCCGATCGCCCTGCGCCTGATGGCGCCCAGCGACTGGCCCCAGCACGTGGCCGAAGCCAAGCTCGTCACGGGGTGGCTCCAGGATCTGGGCATCAAGATCACGCTCGACGTCGTCGACCCCGGTCAGATGTCGTCCCGTATCTACAACTGGAGCGGCAACCAGCCGGCTCCCGACTTCGACCTCGCCATCTGGGACTGGGACGGCTACCTCGACCCCGGCCAGACGTTGGCCTCGTACTCGTCCGACCAGATCGGCGGCTGGAACGAACCCGAGTGGTCGAACGCCCAGTTCGACAAGCTCAACAACCTCCAGCTGACGACGCTCGACACCCAGAAGCGCGCCCAGTACATCTGGCAGATGCAGCAGATCATGTACGACCAGACGCCGATCATCGTGTTCAGCTACTACGACTACCTGCAGGCGTTCAACGTGCAGAAGTGGGACGGCTGGAAGCAGACCCTCGACGGCCGTGGGCCGGCCTTCTACACGAGCGGCAGCAACATCGAGAGCTACCTCGACCTGAGGCCCAAGAGCACCAGCAGCAAGAGCAGCTCGCTGGGCGCGATCGTGGCGATCGTGGTCGCGGTCATCGTGGTGTTCGGGGTCGTGGCGCTGCTCATGCGGCGCCGGCGCCCGGTCGCCGTCGAAGAGTAGACGTCGCCGTGGGGCGGCGGTGGCGGGAGCCACCGCCGCCCCACTCCTTTCTCGTCGCCGGTGCATAGTTTGCACCAAGTGTGCGCGACGCTTGCATTGTTCTCGGCGGCCTTGTAGAGTGCCCGCCACGATGCGCAGCCGCAGCGACACTCTCGTTCGCTCGCCCCGCCGGCCGGCGGGTGCCCCGTGCTGCGCGGTCCCCCGGGCCCGACGCGCACGACCCGCGCCGGCCGGCGGGCGCCCTCGTCTGTAGCAGCACTCCGCAGACTCGCCATCCGTCCCCGAGCCGGCGTCGCCGTGTCCGACCGTCCTGCCCTGAGGAGACCGATGACCGCGAGCACCACCCACGATCACACCGACTCACTGGACGTCGCCGTCGTCGGCGGCTCCGGGTACACCGGCGGCCTGCTGGGCGAGCTGCTGCTGCGCCACACGTACGCCCGCCTTGTGGCGATCAGCTCGGAGCAGCTCGCCGGCACCCCGGTCGCCGCCCACAACCCGCGTCTGCGCAGCGACCTCGTCTTCTGCCGGGCCGGCGAGGTCGGCGGCGTGCAGGTCGCCTTCGTCTGCACGCCGCACGGCGAGGCGGCGCCGGTCGTGAAGCGGCTGCTCGACGACGGCGTGCGCGTGGTCGACCTGTCGGCCGACTTCAGGCTCGCGCCGGCCGTCTACGAGGAGTGGTACGGGCCGCACCCGTACCCCGAGCTGACGCCGGCGGCGTACGGGCTGACCGAGCTACACCGCGACGCCGTCGCCGGCGCCGGCCTCGTGGCCAATCCCGGCTGCTACCCGACGGCGGCGCTGCTGGCGCTCGCCCCGCTGCAGGCGTTCGGGCTCCTGGACGTCGTGATCGACGCCAAGTCGGGAGTCAGCGGCGCCGGCAAGGCGCCCAGCGACCGCACCCACTTCTGCAGCGTCGACTCCGACCTGGTCGCCTACGGCATCGGCCGTCACCGGCACTACCCCGAGATCGTCGCGGGACTCGGCGCCGGCTCGGCCGGATCCGCCGCTCCGGCGGTGACCTTCGTGCCACACCTGGTCCCGATGCAGCGCGGCATCGTCGAGACGATCTACGCGCGCTGCGACACCCTGCCCGGCGATACGGACCTCGCCGGACTCTACCGCACCTTCTACGAGGGGGAGCGGTTCGTCGAGGTGACCGGCGCGCCGCCGCAGCTCAAGGACGTGGCCGGCACGAACTACTGCCGTCTCCACCCGGCCTACGACGAGCGCGCCGGCCGGGTCGTCGTCGTGGCCGCCATCGACAACCTGATGAAGGGCGCCTCGGGGCAGGCCGTGCAGAACATGAACCTTATGGCCGGGCTGTCCGAGCACGAGGGGCTGGTCTAGATGCTGCCCGAGAGCCGCTTCGTCGAGCTGCCGCTCCAGGCGGCTCAGGCCGAGCGTTCGGTCACGCACCCGGCGGGGTTCAAGGCGGCGGGCATCCACGCCGGACTCAAGCGCAGCGGCCGCCGCGACCTGGGCGTGCTGTACGCCGAGCGGGCCGGCGCCTCGGCCGCCGTGTTCACGACCAACGCCGCGGCGGCCGCCCCGGTGCGCCTCACGCGGGACTCCTCGCGCTGCGAGCACCTGCGGGCCGTCGTCGTCAATTCAGGCAACGCCAACGCCTGCACGGGCAAGCAGGGGCTGGGCGACGCGGCGCGGATGCGCCGCGTCGCCGCCGACTCCCTCGGCCTGCGGCCCGAGGAGGTCGCCGTCTGCTCGACCGGGATCATCGGGGTGCCGCTGCCCATCGACGCCGTCTGCGACGGCATCGTGCGGGCGGCGCCCCACCTCGGTCACGCCCAGGGCGGCGACTTCGCGGCCGCGATCCGCACGACCGACCGCCTGCCCAAGGAGGGCGCGCTGACGCTGGGCTTGGCGGCGGGCGAGGTGCGGCTCGGCTTCGCCTGCAAGGGCGCCGGCATGATCTCGCCCGACATGGCCACGATGCTGTGCTTCGTCACGACCGACGCCGTCGTGCCGGCCGCCACGCTGCAGGCGGTCCTCGGCCGCGCCGTGGACGCGACGTTCAACCGCGTGACCGTCGACGGCCAGCAGTCGACCAACGACACGGTGCTGGCCTTCGCCGGCGGCGCTTCCGGCGTGGAGCCGGCCGGCGCCGACCTCGAGCTCTTCGCAGATGCCCTGCGGTCCGCGTTCTTGAGGCTGGCGCTCGCCCTGGTGGCCGACGGCGAGGGAGCCACCAAGACCATGCGCCTGCGGGTCGACGGCGCGGGCGACGCCGGCGAAGCCGAGCGCGTCGCCCGCGCCGTCGCCAACTCGCCGCTGCTCAAGGCGGCGATGTACGGCGGGGACCCGAACTGGGGACGGGTGATGCAGGCCGCCGGCCAGATCATCGGCACCTCCAACGGCTGCGGACTGAAGGCCGACATCGCCGTCGGCGACGTGGTCGTGGCCGGCAGGGGGGAGGCGCGGCCCCTGAGCGACGGCGCAGCGCGCGCGCTGCGCCGTCTGATGGCCGCGCCCGAGATCGATCTGGCCCTGACGTTGTATCGTGGGATCGCGACGGCGACCATCTACTTCAGCGACCTGACGCACGAGTACGTCAGTGAGAACTCCGACCACGCGAGCTGACCGAGGTGCAGACGATGACGGCACGTGACCAGAGGACCGTGAAGACGCTGGTCGAGGCGCTGCCCTACATCCAGCGCTTCGCGGGCGCGACCATGGTGATCAAGTACGGCGGCGCGGCCATGACCTCGCCCCACCTGCGAGAGCAGTTCGCCGCCGACATGGTGCTGCTCAAGCAGGTCGGGATGCGGCCGGTGGTGGTCCACGGCGGCGGCCCCGAGATCACCCGCCACCTGGACCGCCTGGGCATGGAGACGACGTTCGTCGACGGCCACCGCGTGACCGACGAGGCGACGCTGGAGGTCGCCGGGATGGTGCTGGTCGGCAAGGTCAACAGCGAGATCGTGGGCCTGATCAACGCGCACGGCGGCACCGCCGTGGGCCTGTCGGGACAGGACGGCCGCCTGATCCGCGCCGAGGTCAAGGAGCACGTCGACCTCGAAGGCAACGTGCTCGACCTGGGCTTCGTCGGGTCGGTCCGGGCCATCGACACGTCGGTGCTCGACCTGCTCTCCGACGAGATGACCCCCGTCATCGCCAGCGTCGGCGCCGATGGGGCCGGCCAGGCCTACAACATCAACGCCGACACGGTGGCCGGCGAGCTGGCGGCGGCGCTCGGGGCCGAGAAGATCGTCTTCCTGACCGACGTCGGCGGCATCATGCAGGAGGAGGCCTTCGACCAGGATGTGGTCAGCGAGTGCGACCTGGCCTACCTCGGGGCGCTCCAGGGCGCCGGCAAGATCAGCGGCGGCATGGTGCCGAAGGTCGCCGCCGTGCGCCGCGCGCTGGAGGCCGGGGTCAAGAGCGCGCACATCGTCGACGGTCGCGTCGAGCACGCAGTGTTGCTCGAGATCCTGACCGACGCCGGTTGCGGCACCAAGGTGACTGCATGAAGTGTGCTGCGACACGGCAGCGGCCGGCAGCGCCGTGTATGGATCGGACCACATTCTATGTATAGTATTCAGCACGATCTTGCGCTGCCGGCCGCCCCGTTCGCGGGTTCGCCGCGACAGACGTCCTGGAGGGGTGACGTGGCCACGAAGTGGAAGAGGACGACGATGACCAAGACCGAGCGTCACCGGCTCATCCAGACGCTCATCACGCAACGCGAGATCTCGACCCAGCGCGAGCTCGTGCACGCGCTCGGCGCCCTCGGCTGCTCGGTCACCCAGGCCACCGTCTCGCGCGACATCCGCGAGCTCGACCTGCAGAAGGTGCGCACCCACCTCGGTCGCGCCAAGTACGTCCTCTCGTCGCGCGAGCGGCCCAAGGACCCCGAGCAGGCCGCCAGCCACGTGCTGCGCGACTTCTGCCGCTCGACCGCCGTGGCCCAGAACCAGGTGGTCGTGCGCTGCGAGATCGGCACCGCCTCGACGGTCGCCCGCCAGATCGACAACCTGAACCACACCGACGTGGTCGGCACGCTGGCCGGCGACGACACCTTCATCATCATCCTCAGGGACCCGGCGACGGCCGCGCGCATGCAGGAGTACGTCGACCGTCTCCGAGAGGCCTAGCGCGCAGGCACCGTGGCGCGCACTCCAGCCTGCCGGCCGTGCGCGCACCCGTGCGTCGGCGCGACCCGGCGCCCCGGCCCCTTGGGCCGCCTGTGTCCCTGTCTCATCGTGAACCGAAAGGGAAGTCGAACGTGAACGGTAAGGTCGTCCTCGCGTACTCCGGTGGTCTCGACACCACCGCCATGATCCCGTACCTCAAGGAGAAGCACGGCCGCGACGTGGTCGCGATGCTGGTCGACGTCGGACGGGTCAAGAAGATCCCCGAGCTCATGGAACGCGCCAAGGCGGCCGGCGCCATCGATGCGGTCGCCGTCGACGCCAAGGAGGAGTTCGCCGAGCGCTTCGTGCTGCCGGCGCTCATGGCGAACGCCCTCTACGAGGAGAAGTACCCGCTCGTGAGCTCGCTGTCGCGGCCGCTCATCGCCCAGAAGCTGGTCGACGTCGCCCACCAGTACGGCGCTACCGCGGTCGCCCACGGCTGTACCGGCAAGGGCAACGACCAGGTGCGGGTCGAGATCGGCGTCAAGAGCCAGGACCCGCACCTCGAGTGCCTGGCCCCGGCCCGCGATTGGCACATGAGCCGCGAGGAGCTGCTCGACTTCTGCGCCGAGCGGGGCGTGCCGCTGCCGCTGACCAAGAAGAGCCCGTACTCGATCGACGAGAACCTGTGGGGCCGCACGAACGAGTGCGGCATGCTCGAGGACCCGTGGGTGGCGCCGCCGGAGGACGCCTACGAGGTCACCGTGAGTCCGGAGGCGGCGCCCGACGAGGCCCAGCTCGTCGAGGTGGGCTTCGAGCGCGGCGTGCCGGTCAGCCTCGACGGCCGGGCGATGGGCCTGGTCGAGCTGATCGAGACGATCGACGGGATCGGCGGCGCGCACGGCTTCGGGCGCGTCGACATGATCGAGAACCGGCTGGTCGGCATCAAGAGCCGCGAGATCTACGAGGTGCCGGCGGCGCTGGCGCTGATCACCGCCCACAAGGAGCTCGAGGACCTGGTGCTGACGCGCGACCTGATCCACTTCAAGCGCACGATCGAGGGCAAGCTGGCCGACATGATCTACGAGGGCCAGTGGTTCGACCCGCTGACCGACGCCTGCAAGGCCTTCCTGTTCTCGACCCAGGAGCGCGTGACCGGCACGATCAGGCTGCGGTTCTACAAGGGCGGCTGCACGCCCGAGGGCCGGTTCTCACCGAACACGCTCTACAACTACAAGCTCGCCACCTACTCGAAGGAGGACGAGTTCTCACACACGGCGGCCGCCGGCTTCACCGAGCTGTGGGGCCTGCCGATCGAGATGTGGGCGCGCGTCGGCAAGGAGATCGCCCTGCGCGAGGGCGAGACGGTGGGGGAGAAGGACGCTTCCGCCGAGGGGGCGACGGTCTGAGCCCGAAGGTCGACAAGCCGAAGGAGCGGGCGGCGCGGCGCAAGGCCGCGCCGCCCGCGGCCGACGCCGGCGCGACGGCGCGCGGGGGCCGCTTCGCGGCCGGCCGCGCGCCGTCGTTCGTCGCCCTGAACTCGTCGTTGTCGCTCGACTGGCGCCTGTGGCCCGAGGACATCGAAGGCAGCCGGGCGCACGCCCGGGCGCTGGCGAGGGTGGGCGTACTGAGCGGCGACGACCTGGCGGCCATCGAAGATGGCCTCACGGTCGTCGCCGCCGAGATCGAGACCGGCGCCTTCGCGTCCGCCGACGCCGACGAGGACGTGCACATGGCCGTCGAGCGGCGGCTGACCGAGCTGGTCGGCGAGCCCGGCGCCCGCCTGCATACGGGGCGCAGCCGCAACGACCAGGTCGTGACCGACGTCCGCCTGCACCTGCGCCGCGTGATCGACGGGCAGCGGGCGGCGCTGCGCGAGCTCCAGGCCGTGCTCGCGGAGCTGGCCGGCGACCACCTCGAGACGGTGATGCCAGCCTACACGCACCAGCAGCGCGCCCAGGTCACGTCGCTGGCCCACCACCTGCTGGCGTGGTTCTGGATGCTCGAGCGCGACCGCGAGCGCCTCGCGCGGGCGCTCGAGGCGTGCCTCGAGCTGCCGCTCGGCGCCGGCGCCGCGGTCGGCGTGAACTACGCGATCGACCGGGCGGCGATCGCCGCCGACCTCGGCTTCGAGACCGTGGCGCCCAACTCGATCGACGCCGTCGCCGACCGCGACTTCGTCGCCGACTACCTTGCCGCCGCCGCGCAGCTGGCCGGGCACCTGAGCCGGATCGGCGCCGAGGTCGTCCTCTGGGCGACGGCCGAGTACGGCTTCGCACGCCTGCCCGACGCCTACAGCAGCGGCTCCAGCATCATGCCGCAGAAGAAGAACCCCGACGCGGCCGAGCTGATGCGGGCGGCGGGCCCTCGCGTGGCCGCCGACCTGCAGGGCCTCCTTGCCACGCTGCACGGCCTGCCGCTCGCCTACGACACCGACCTGCGCGAGGACAAGCGGTACCTGTTCGACGCGGTCGACTGCCTCGACGCGCTGCTGCCGGTGGCGACCGGCCTGATCGCCGGGCTGGAGTTCGAGACGGCCCGCATGGCCGCCACCTGCGACTGGACGCTGATGACGACCGATGTCGCCGACTTCCTGGTCGGCGAGGGCGTGCCGTTCCGCGAGGCGCACCACCTGACCGGCACGCTCGTGCGGCTCTGCCTCGAGCGCGGCCTTTCGCCGGAGGAGTTGCCCGACCGCGAGCTGAAGCGGCTCTCGCCGGCGCTCGACCGCGGCATCCTGGCCGGGCTCTGCGACCCGGTGGCCTCGCTCGAGATGAAGCAGACGGCCGGCGGCTCGGCGCCGAGCCGCGTCGCCGAGCAGCTCGAGACGGCGCGCCGCCGGCTGCGCTGAGGCCGGCGGCCGCGGCCTTCGCGAGGATCCGAGCATGACCGCCGAGACCCACCCGCTGCCGCGCTCCTTCTTCGACCGCCCTGTCCTCGAGGTGGCGCCGCAGCTGATCGGCTGCACGTTCCTGTTCGACGGCGTCGGCGGTCGCATCGTCGAGATCGAGGCCTACCGCGCCGACGACCCGGCCAGCCACTCCTTCCGCGGTCCCACCCCGCGCAACGCGGTCATGTTCGGGCCGCCCGGGCATCTCTACGTGTACTTCACGATGGGGATCCACTTCTGCTGCAACCTCGTCTGCGAGCCGGAGGGCAGCGCGGGAGCCGTCCTGCTGCGCGCGCTCGAGCCGACGCACGGCCTGGAGCTCATGGAGGAGCGGCGCGGCGCGGCCGAGCGACGCAGCCTGTGCAGCGGGCCCGCCAAGCTCACCCAGGCGCTCGGCATCGGCCGCGCCGCCGACGGTCTCTCGGCCTGCGACCCGCCGGTCGCGGTGCTGGCGCGGCCGGGGATGGACCCGGCCGCGCCGGCCACCTGGAGCCAGCCGCGCGGCGCGGTGGCGGCCACGCCTCGCATCGGCATCTCCCGGGCCGTCGACGAGCCGTGGCGGTTCGTCGACCCCGCGAGCGCCTTCCTCTCGCGGCCGTTTCCCAGAGGCGGCAGGGCCGGGCGCCCGCGCGCACCGCGCGAGCCCGGCGCGGGCGACGCCGGCGCAGGCCGCTAGAACGCGCGTCTCGCCGGTCGTCGGGGGCATATAGTAGGCGACAGCGGCGGGGCGGCGGCGGCTCCCTGCGGAGCCGCCGCCGCCCCGCCGCACCCCACCACGACGCGAAAGGACACGGCGTGAAGCTTCGCGAGATCTACCAGACCGCGATCCGCATGGGCATGGAGGCCGATCCGCGAGGGCGCGCGCGGGTGGAGCAGTTCCTGGCCATGACGAAACGGCGCTACGAGAGCCTGGCCGACTATCAGAAGGCGGTCTTCGACCAGGAGGAGCTGACCAACCCGTACGTCGACACGCGCATCTACGTCGGCGACCCCAAGACCGAGGTCAAGACGCTCATCGGCGGCATCGACATGAACGTCGGCGAGGTGCTGCTCACCGACCGCATGCGCGAGAAGGGCACCAGGATCGACGCCATCTACACGCACCACCCCGAGGGGATGGCGCTGTCCAAGCTCGACCGGGTGATGGAGATGCAGACCGAGATCTGGGAGACGTTGGGCGTGCCGGTCCACATCGGCGAGTCGCTCATGGCCGAGCGCCGCGTCGAGGTGCGCCGCCGCTTCATGCCGATGAACACCGACCAGGCGATCGACGCCGCGCGGCTGCTCGAGATCCCGTTCTTCTCGGCCCACACCCCGACCGACAACCTCGTGGCGAGCTACGTGCAGAAGTACCTGGACAAGCGCAAGCCGCTCCTCGTCGACGACGTCCGCCGGGCCCTCTTCGAGATCCCCGAGTACCGTATCGCCGCCGGGAAGGGCGCCGGTCCGTACATCGTCGAAGAGGAGGCCGGACGCCGCGCCGGCAAGGTGTGGGTCGGCATGACCGGCGGCACCGAGGGTCCCAACGCCATCATGAAGGAGCTCTCGGACCGCGGCATCGGCACCTACGTCGAGATGCACGTCGGGCCCGAGTTCCGCAAGGCGGCCGAGGAGAACCACATCCACGTCGTGATCGCCGGCCACATCTCGAGCGACTCGATCGGTGTCAACCTGCTGATGGACGAGCTCGAGCGCGGCGGGGTCGACGTGATCCCCGTCTCGGGCCTCATCCGCGTGCACCGCGACGCGAAGGGCAAGGTCCTGCGCGAGGGCGCCTGACCTACTTCTTCACGACGATCCTGGCGTGCATCGCCGCGATGTTCGCGTGGATGGAGCACTCGTAGAAGTACGTGCCCGCCTTGGGGAACGTGAAGCTGAAGGTCTGGCCCTGGGACAGGGTGCCGCTGTTGAACGTCGGCGTCGGCGCCGCCGTGAGCGACGGTCCGTCGGTCGACACGATGTTGTGCGGCACGGAGTCCTTGTTGGTCCAGGTGACCGTCGTGCCCGGCTTCACCGTGACGGCCTGTGGGGTGAAGGCGAAGTTCTGGATGGTGACGTCGGTCCCGCCGGAGCCCGACCCGGTGCCCGGAGCCGTGCCCGGCGAGCTCGTGGCCGGCGACGCTCCGGCGTTGTTGCCGCATCCGGCAGCCACGACCAGCGCGACGGCGACGATCGCCAGTGACAGGTATGCGACTCTGCGCATCGAGGAAGCCTCCTGTGTGACAGTATCTGCTTGTGGCGGAGGGTTCCCGGGCAAGACAGGCGGAAACCGTCGGGGGTGCGAGCGTGAACGTGCCTGACAGCATCGAGATGGGGTTCATCTTCACCGCCCACGGCTGGATCGTGATCCTGCACGGGATCGCGCTGGGCGGCCTGTTCGTCGCCGCCCTGGCGGCGACCCTGGCCGCCCTCCTCGTCTATCGCGCGGACATCCTGACCGCGGCCGGGCAGGTCCGCTGTCTGTGCCTGCTGAAGTCGGCCGGGGTCGTGTCGGTGGCGTCCGGCTGGGCGACGGTGCTCCTGGGCACGTTCGTCGTGGACCCGTACTTCCACGGCGGCAACGATCCGCCGGCCCACATCCTCGAGTCCTACTCGGGCACCCTCCGCTGGGTCACGTGGGCGATGCCCGGCAAGGAGGACGCGGCGCTCATGTCGGTGATCCTGGCGTCGGTCGCCGTCGTCGCCATCCTCGCCACAGGACAGGGACTGCTCGTACGGGGTCCGGCGCGGACGCTCGTGGCCTGGTTCCTGGCCGTCGCCGTCGGCCTCGCCGGCGTGGCCGCGCTGCTTGGGGCCGGGCTGGCCAAGGTCGGGCCGATCGTGTGATGGACGACCGGCCGACAGCCGACCATCCGACCGGAGCGGACGCCGGCGCCTGGTCCCGGGCGGTCGCCCCGTGCTTCGTGGCCGGCTCCGTCGCCGTCGTCGCCCTCGGTGTGATGGCGCTGCTGCGGGACCTGTCGGCCGCCGTCGACAGGTGGTTCGCGTGGCGCGCCGCGGCCGAACAGAGCGGACCGCTCACGATCGCCGTGGCCGTCTGGCTCGTGACCTGGGCGGTGCTCACCGTCGCCGGACGGCCCAGACGGGTCACCCGTGGTCTGGTCGTCCTGTGCCTGTGCCTCGTAGCGGCGGGACTCCTCCTTGCCTTCCCTCCGTTCGACACCGCAGTCGGCTGACGTGAGCGCGAAGGGCGAGACGCAGGACCCAGGGCGCATCGAGCTGCTGGCGCCGGCCGGGGGGCCGCCGGCGCTGCAGGCGGGCCTGTCGGCCGGCGCCGACGCCGTCTACGCGGGCTTCGAGCGTTGGAGCGCGCGCGCCTTCGCCGGCAACTTCGACGCCGCCGAGCTGACGGCCGCCGTCGACCGCGCCCACCTCTACGGCGCCCGGCTCCACCTGGCGCTGAACGTCTCGCTCAAGCAGGAGGAGCTGGGGCCGGCGCTGGCGGCGCTGGAAGCGCCGTACCGCGCCGGCCTCGACGCCCTGATCGTGGCCGACCTGCCCTTCGCCGATCTCGTGCGGCGCGCCTATCCCGGCCTCGCGCTCCACGCGAGCACGCAGCTCGACACGCACTCGTCGGCGCAGCTCGAGCTGCTGGCGAGGCTCGGCTTCTCGCGGGCGGTCCTCGCCCGCGAGCTGAGCCTCGCCGAGATCGCGGCCTTGGACTCCCACGGGCTGGAGCTCGAGGCCTTCGTGCACGGGGCGCTCTGCTACGGGTACTCCGGCGCGTGCCTGCTGTCGAGCATGGCGTCGGGGCGCAGCGGCAACCGCGGGCGCTGCAGCCAGGCGTGCCGGATGCGGTACCGCCTGGAGCCGGCGGGCGGGGGCGCGGCGCCCGCCACCGCGGGCGCCGCGCCCCCGCCCGGACCCGGTCCCGCCGGCCCGGACCTCGCCCGCGTGCTCTCGACCTCGGACCTGGCGGCTATCGGGGCGCTGCCGGGGTTGCTGGCGGCCGGCGTCACGTCGTTCAAGATCGAGGGCCGCATGAAGGACCCGGGCTATGTGGGCGTGACCACCGCCGTCTACCGCGAGGCCCTCGACGCGGCGCTCGCCGATCCGGCCGGATACGCGGTCTTGCCGGAGTGGACGGCGCGCCTGGAGCAGAGCTTCTCTCGCGGGTTCACGACCGGGCACCTCGAGGGCAGGCACGCCGAGGTGCGGTCGGGCGATCGCGGCGGCCATCGCGGCGTGCTGGTCGGACGCGTCGTGAGCGTCGACGAGGCCCGCGGTGAGGCGACGGTGCGCGTGACGGCCCAGCTCCAGGCAGGCGACGTCGTGCAGCTGTACACGGTGTGGGGACACACGGAGCCCGTGCGCCTCGAAGCCGCGCTCGCCGGTGGTCGGCCGACGGGTGCCGGTCCCGTCGACCGGCCGGTGGCCGCCGCCGGCGAGCGCGTGGTCGTGCGCGTGCGTGAGCGCGTCAGCATCAAGGACAGGCTGTTCCGCCTGAGCTCGGGCGAGATCGACGCCGCGTCGGCGGCACTGGTCGCGGGGAGGGCGCTCGCCCGCCCGGTACCGCTCGCGGCCACGCTGAGCGGGGCGGTGGGCGAGCGCCCGCGCCTGACGCTGCGAGCCGACGGGGAAGAGGCGGCGGTCTCCGGCGAACGGCCGCTGCAGGCGGCGAAGAGCGCGCCGGTGACGGCCGCCAAGGCCCGCGACGCGATCGGCGGCCTGGGCGGCACGCCCTACCGGCTGGCCGAGCTGGCCGTCGACCTCCCGGCCGACGCGTTCCTCGGCGTCGGCGACCTCAAGGCGCTGCGCCGACGGGCGATCGAGGAGCTCGACCGCCGGCGGCTGGGGCGGGCGCGGCGGGCGGCGCCGCCGGCCGCGCCCGCCCCAGCCCAGACGTCCGCCACGCCCGCCCCCACACGAACGCCCGCGAGCCCTCGCGTCGCTTCCCGCGACCTGCCGGTCGTCGTGCGGGTGCGTCCCGGCGGTCTCGCCACCCCGCGGCGTCGCGCCGACGTCGTCTGCCTGGACGTGCGCGTGGACGACGATCCTGTCGTCGTCGCCGCCGCCCGGGAGCGGGCGCGCAAGCTCGCACCGGCCGTGGCCCTTCGCTCGCCCGAGATCCTGTTCGATGCCGACCGCGAGTGGTGGCGGGAGGTCGCGGCCCCGCCTTGGGACGTCGTGTACGCACGTCACGCGCTGGCGCTCGAGGGGACCGCGTCAGTCGCCGGACGCGTCGTCCTCGACTACCCGCTGCAGGGACTGGGTCACGGCCTGCCCGCTCTGCTCGGCGCCCGCGGCATCGTCGCCAGCCCCGAGATGACGCTCGACGAGATCGCCGCGGCAGCGGCGGCGCTGCGCGCCGCCGACCCCGCGGCGGCGGTCGAGGTCGTCGCCTTCGGCCGCGAGCAGGTGCTCGTCACGCGCGACGCGCTGGGCCGGGCCGAGGGGCTCGCGAGCGGCGAGCCCCTCGGCCCGGCCCAGCTCACCCTGACCGACGCCAGGGGCTTCGCCTTCCCCGTCGCCGTGACCGCCGGCGGCACCCGCATCGCCAACGCGCGAGTCACGAACGTGGCCGGTCACCTGGGCGACCTCGCCGAGGCGGGCGTGACCGCCGTCATCGTCTGCCTCGACGATATGGACGCGGCGGAACGCGAGGCGTTCGACGAGGGCGGGGTCGAGGCGCTGGCGGCGTTCGTCTCGCGCGACCGGTCCACCACCGGTCACCTGTTCCGCGGCGTCGCCTGACGACGGCGGCCGGCGCCGCCGGGATGGGCGGCCGTCCGCAGGGATGGGCGGCTACTGCAGCGTCAGCGCCACGAGCGAGCCGACGCGCACGCGCGCGCCGGCGGCGGGGTCCTGCGCCGAGACCGTGGCAGTGTCCGACGGCTGCGCTTCGATCTCCGCGCCGAGCCCCGCCGCCCGCAGGGCCGCGATCGCCTGGTCGGCGGTCATGCCGCCGAGGTCCGGCACCGCGACCCGTTCGTCGACGCCGTTGACGATGAGGGTGACGACGTCCTGGGTCTGCATCCCCGGGCTTGGGGACTGGTCGGCGACGACCCCGGCGTCGCCCGCCGCCGAGCCGTTGAACTCCACGCTCACCTGGAACCCGGCTCCCGTGATCGCGTCTTCTGCCGCCTGGCGGTACATGCCGAGGACGTCGGGCACCGTGAGCGCGGCCCCGCTGCCCACCACGAGTCGCACGCGCTCGCCCTGAAGGATGCGCTGTCCTGCCTCGGGGGACTGGTGCAGCACCATCCCTTGCTCGGCCGGGTCGCTCGCCTGCCAGGTGATGTCCCAGCCGAGCGGCAATGGCCGCAGCAGCTTCTGGGCCTCGCTGACGGGGAGGCCGACGACGTCGGGCGCCTCGACGAGCTTAGGCTTGTGGAAGGCGCAGTGCGCCGTCGGCACGTGGCCGTAGAAGAACCACGCCTTGAGCCGTTCGGGGCACCAGCGCGTGGCCAGCTCCCCGGTACGGGCGCAGATGATGGCCCTCTTGACCGGCGGGAGCTCGAACGGCGGGAAGGCGTGCGCCGGCACGCCACGCAGCGCGCTGGTCATGAACGCGCGCCAGATCTGGGCCGGGAACGTGCCCCCGGCGACGTCGATGCCGTGCACGACCATCGTGCGCTGCGAGGCCGGGTAGCCCACCCAGACGACTGCGGCGAGGTCCGGCGTGTAGCCGCAGAACCAGGCGTCGGAGTAGCTCGTCGTGGTGCCGGTCTTGCCGGCCGCCGGCCTGTCCAGGGCGGCGGCCGTGCCGGTGCCGCGCTGCACGACCTGCTGGAGGATCGAGGTCACCTCGCCGGCCTGCCAGCGGTCGAGCACGCGCCGCCGGCTGAGGAAGTTGCGGAAGAGCACATGCCCGGAGGCGTCGGTGACCTTGGTGATCGAGATGGGGCCCGGCTGGCCGTCCTCGATCATCGACCCGGTCAGGCGCTCGCCGCCGGTCGCCAGCGTCGAGTAGGCGGCCGCCATCTCGAGCGGCGAGACCCCCTTCTCGAGGCCGCCGAGGGCGATCGACGGGTTCGTCCCCACGGGGGTCACGATGCCGAGCTCGTGCGCGGCCAGGGCCACGTCCTCGGGACCCACCAGCATCGACAGGTCGGCATACACCGTGTTGTCGCTCTGAACGGTCGCTTCCTCCAGCGAGATCGGGCCCGCGTAGGCGTGCGAGTACGTGCTCACCGTCCACGGCTTGGCGCCCGGGCCCATGTCGATCACCTTGGGCTCGGAGTAGAAGACCGTCTGCGGGGACAGATCCTGCTTCAGCGCGGCGACCAGCGCGAACGGCTTGAACGCTGAACCCGGCTGCCGGTGGCCCTGCACCGCCAGGTTGTACTGGTGCCGCTTGAAGTCGCGGCCGCCGACCATGGCCCTGACCTGTCCGGTGCGGGGGTCGATGGCGACGATCGCGGCCGTCGGGTCGGTCTTCAGGTAGAGGTACTCCGAGGCGGCGGCGTTGGCGGCCCGCTGCATCCTGGGGTCGAGCGTGGTGTAGACGCGCAGCCCGCCGCCGAACGCCTGCGCCGGCCCGAACTGGTGCTCGAGCTCCTGGATGACGTACTCGACGAAGTGCGGCGCCAGGTGGCTCTTGGGCAGGCCGTGGGGCTGCCGCGGCAGAGGCGCCGCCGCCGCCGCGGCAGCCCGCCGGGCCGTGATCATGCCCTGGTCCTGCATGTCCCGGAGCACGATCGCGCGCCGCTCGCGGGCCGCCGCCGGGTCGTCGAACGGGTCGTCGTCGTTCGGGTCCTTGATGACGCCGGCGAGCAGGGCCGCCTGCGGCAGCGTCAGCCGCGCGGCGCTGCGGCCGAAGAAGGTGCGCGCCGCCATCTCGATCCCGTAGGCGCCCTGCCCGAAGTAGATCGTGTTCAGGTAGTTCGTCAGGATCTTGTCCTTCGGCCACTGCTTCTCGAGCTGGAAGGCGAGCACGGCCTCGCGGACCTTGCGCGAGAGGGTCTCCTGGGTCTGCTGCTCCTGGGGGATGTACGTGTTCTTGATGAACTGCTGGGTGATGGTCGAGCCGCCCTGCACCGTGTGACCGGCGGAGATGTCGCTGACAAGCGCCCGGGCGATGGCCTCGTAGTCCACGCCGGGGTGCTGGTAGAACCGCTTGTCCTCGACGGCCACCACCGCCTGCTTGGCGACGCTCGCGATCTGCGACGAGTCGACGATCACCCGGCTCTCGTCGCCGCGCAGCACCGCGAGCAGGTGGGGGTGTTTGGCGCCGTCGTAGATGTAGCTGTTCTCGGTGAGGGGCTTGCTCGCCGCCAGGTCGAGCTTGGGCAGGTCGTGGCCGACGGCGCTGAGGGCGGCGCTCAGCGCCACCCCCGCCGCCGTCGCCCCCAGGGCGACACACGACACCAGGGCGATCGCCAGGATCGTCCAGCGGTCCCCGCTCTTCAACCGTCTGCGCCGGCTCGCCACCATCACTCTCGTCCGAAGCTCAGCGTACGCCGCACGAGCCGGCCGGGCGTCACCACCCCCTGTGGTATCATCCGCGCTTGCGTGGCAGCCCGCGACGACGGCGAGGGGACCGTGACCGACCAGCGACTCATCCAGGACCTTTCTATCGGCGCGGTCGACGTCCTGCCTGAGGGGGCCCTCGAAACCAAGCTCGTCGCCGCCGCGCGCGAGGGACGGCCTCTCCGCGTCAAGCTCGGCGTCGACCCCACGGCCCCCGACATCCACCTCGGCCACTCGGTCGTCCTGAACAAGCTGCGCCAGTTCCAGGACGCCGGGCACGTCGCCGTGCTGATCATCGGCGACTACACGGCCCGCATCGGCGACCCGTCCGGCCGCTCCAGGACCCGGCCGCGGCTGGACCCCTCAGAGATCGACGCCAACGCCAGGACCTACCAGGAGCAGGCGTTCCTGATCCTCGACGACGACCCCGCCAGGCTCGAGGTCCGCTACAACGGGGAGTGGCTCGGCGCCCTCACGATGGAGCAGCTGTTCGAGATCACCAGCACCACCACGGTGGCCCGCATCCTCGAGCGCGACGATTTCCAGAGGCGCTGGCAGGAGCACCTGCCGATCTCGATGCTGGAGATGCTCTATCCCCTGGCCCAGGGCTACGACTCGGTGGCCGTCCGCGCCGACATCGAGCTCGGCGGCACCGACCAGAAGTTCAACCTGTTCATGGGCCGCGACCTGCAGCAGTACTTCGGGCAGGAGCCGCAGGCGATCATGACCATGGACATCCTGCCGGGGACCGACGGCGTCGAGCGGATGAGCAAGTCGACGGGCAACTACGTCGGGGTGACGGAGGACCCGCGCGACATCTACGGCAAGGTGATGAGCATCCCCGACACGGCGATCATGCAGTACCTGCGCCTGCTCACGCTGCACCACGCCGACGAGCTCGCCGAGACCGAGCGCCGGCTGGGGGCGGGTGAGGTGAACCCGCGCGACCTCAAGGCGGCCCTCGCGCGCGAGATCATCACGCGGCTGAGGGGCGGCGACGCGGCGGCGGAAGCCGAGGAGCATTTCGACCGCGTCTTCCGCCGCCGCGTCGCCGCCGACGACGTGCAGGACCTGGCGCTGGAGCCCGGCGACCTCGAAGACGGCGGCGTGTACCTGCCCAAGGTCATGGAGCGCTGGTTCGGCCTCAGCCGCTCCGAGGCGCGCCGGCGCATCGAACAGGGCGGCGTCACGCTCGACGGCGCGACGGTGACGGCCTTGACGGTCGCGGCCGGCGATCTCGCCGGCCGCCACGTCAAGGCCGGCAAGTCGGCCCGGTTCCAGGGTGTGGTGCGTACGGCCTGACCGCCCGGCCCGGACAGTCTGCCCGAGGCTGCCGCCGTGTGTGAGGAACTGGTTGACTCTCGGTTCCCAGTGGGTATACTTCCTTGGCTCCCCAGCGGACGTCCTCTCGGACACTCTCGTTCGATGACCAGGGGAGACGTCCTTGACGCAAGGACGGTGTCTGCGTATTATATGGAGTCCCTCAAGGGGAACGTCCTGACGCAGTCCATCTCGACAGTGTGGTCACTCGTGTAGCGGATCGTCTGAGATCCGTTCTCGTCGCAACGACGAGCGCACAGGTGGCCCCGGTGTCGGGGCCGTTTTCGTGTCAGAGGCGAGAACCAAGTGCTCACGGGCACGCGGTCTTTGAAAACTGAACAGTGTGAGGAAGCCGGCGACGATTCCGCCTAGGGTCGAAGCCGGTGAACGCCAGTGCGCCTGAGCACTCGTTCGCGAGTGCGAAGGCCCAAAATGAACCCGTCATGCGGTCTGAGCGTTGCTGCTCTACCGGCTCAATGCCGGCACCTTGACCGCAAGACACCGGGACAGACCACTTGTCCCGGCTTTGAGAGCTCAAGCTCTTGCAACGCTTGCCTCGGGGCTTCGGCCCCGTGCACCAAGTTGTTTCGGAGAGTTTGATCCTGGCTCAGGACGAACGCTGGCGGCGTGCTTAACACATGCAAGTCGAGCGGAAAGGCCCCTTCGGGGGTACTCGAGCGGCGAACGGGTGAGTAACACGTGGGCAACCTGCCCCAGAGACCGGGACAACAGTTCGAAAGGACTGCTAATACCGGATGATCTGTGACCTGCCAAGTGGGTCGCAGCAAATGGTAGCTTCGGCCTCCGCTCTGGGATGGGCCCGCGCCGGATTAGCTTGTTGGTGAGGTAACGGCTCACCAAGGCGACGATCCGTAGCTGGTCTGAGAGGACGATCAGCCACACTGGGACTGAGACACGGCCCAGACTCCTACGGGAGGCAGCAGTGGGGAATCTTGCGCAATGGGCGGAAGCCTGACGCAGCAACGCCGCGTGAGCGAAGAAGGCCTTCGGGTTGTAAAGCTCTGTCAGGAGGGACGAAGCCACTCGGGTTAACAGCCCAGAGGGTGACGGTACCTCCAGAGGAAGGTCCGGCTAACTACGTGCCAGCAGCCGCGGTAATACGTAGGGACCTAGCGTTGTCCGGAATTATTGGGCGTAAAGAGCGTGTAGGCGGCTTGCCAAGTCCGATGTGAAATCCCGGGGCTCAACCCCGGAACTGCATTGGAAACTGGCTCGCTAGAGTCCGGAAGAGGAGATTGGAATTCCTGGTGTAGCGGTGAAATGCGCAGATATCAGGAAGAACACCCGTGGCGAAGGCGGATCTCTGGGACGGTACTGACGCTGAGACGCGAAAGCGTGGGGAGCAAACAGGATTAGATACCCTGGTAGTCCACGCCGTAAACGATGGGCACTAGGTGTGGGAGGTGTCGACTCCTTCCGTGCCGTAGCTAACGCATTAAGTGCCCCGCCTGGGGAGTACGGCCGCAAGGCTAAAACTCAAAGGAATTGACGGGGGCCCGCACAAGCAGCGGAGCATGTGGTTTAATTCGACGCAACGCGAAGAACCTTACCTGGGCTTGACATGACCCTGTAACCCCTGGAAACAGGGGCCCCAGCAATGGCAGGGCCACAGGTGGTGCATGGCTGTCGTCAGCTCGTGTCGTGAGATGTTGGGTTAAGTCCCGCAACGAGCGCAACCCCTGTCCTATGTTGCCAGCGAGTAATGTCGGGGACTCGTAGGATACTGCCGGTGACAAACCGGAGGAAGGTGGGGATGACGTCAAGTCATCATGCCCCTTATGTCCAGGGCTACACACGTGCTACAATGGCCGGCACAAAGGGCTGCAAGACCGTGAGGTGGAGCGAATCCCAAAAAGCCGGTCCCAGTTCGGATTGGAGGCTGAAACTCGCCTCCATGAAGTCGGAGTTGCTAGTAATCGCGGATCAGCAACGCCGCGGTGAATACGTTCCCGGGCCTTGTACACACCGCCCGTCACACCACGAAAGTCGGTAACACCCGAAGCCAGTGGGCTAACCCGCAAGGGAGGCAGCTGTCGAAGGTGGGATTGGTGATTGGGGTGAAGTCGTAACAAGGTAGCCGTAGCGGAAGCTGCGGCTGGATCACCTCCTTTCTAGGGAGTACGGCGGCGATCACCGCCGTGAGCACCAGGTCCATATGCCCGCTCGATGTGGCCGTTCGCGGCCTTGCCGGGCCGGCGGGCCAGGTCCTCTGGAAACTCTACGTCGACCGCTGACGTTCCCATCTCTCGTCCGGCCTTGCCGGGCGCGAACGGCCTCACACTGTTCAGTTTTGAAAGATGTGCGTGCGGATCCCGTTTCCTGCAGTGGAGCGGCCGCGCTGCCGATGTACAGCAGGCAGCGTGGCGATCCCGAGGAGACATATGGATCTCAAGAAGCTCCGCGCGACCGGCATCATCGTCGTCGCGGGCGCGGTCCTGGCGATCATCGGCACCTTCGGGCCCT
>CAWAPD010000004.1:35000-285088 GCA_963783865.1 uncultured Actinomycetes bacterium
GCTCGTAGGCGGCGATGATCTCCTCGGCGCGCTCGACCGCCCGCTCGACGAGCGGCTTGTCGACGAAGTCGTCGAACGTGCCGCGCTGGAAGACCTGGGGCCGCCACACCTCGGTGCGGGCGAACCTGCGCGTGCTCTTGCAGTTGAGGAAGTGGCCGCCGATCCCGATCGCCTTGATGTCGTCGATCAGGGCGTGCTCCTCGTCGACCGGGTCCTCGCGCATGTAGCGGCGCAGGGCGCCGATCTGGTCGCTGTCGAGCACGATCTTGGCGATGCTCGAGATCTGGATGCCGTCGAGCCCGCCGGCGGCGATGAGCGAGTCGGACCCCAGCAACGCCGCGCACAGGGCCGTCATGCCTCCCTCGGAGCCGCACTGGAAGTTGGCCGCCTTGGCGTCGCCCGACATGCCGGTGCACTGCACGGGCAGGCCGTAGAAGCGCGCCATCTCGACGCAGATCATGTTGATGAGGCCGATCTCCGGACCGGCCGCGATGTAGCCGCCGGTCCGCATGTCGGCCACCCCGGCGCCGACGCCGGCGATGGTGGCGCAGCCGGGGTTGGCGAGCTGGAACATGACGATGCCGGACAGCAGCTCGGCCTGGCTTAGGATGCAGTCGGCGAGGACGGTGCCAGGGCCGGTGGTGCCGATCTGGGGCATGGGGAGCACGAAGATCGGCACCCCGCGCTTGCACATGAGCAGGCCGGCCTCGGTCATCTCCCTGTCGTGCTGCAGCGGGGCGATGGTGCAGTTGGTGACCGAGAAGTAGGGCCGCTCGGTGAGCTTCGCGCCGGCGGCCGCCTCGTACATCTCCAGGATCGGGTCGACCATCTCGGGCGTGCGGATCTCGTCCTGCACGTGTTTGACGCCGTTGCGGATCATCGTCGCCTGCATCACCAGCGGCATGTTGTGGGCGTCGACGTCGCCGGTCTGCGGCGACGGCCAGAGCGTGTCGATCTCGGGCAGGGCGTCGGTCAGGCGCGTGATCCGCGCCAGGTCCTCGACGGTGCCGTTGTGGAGCTCGCCGGTGAGGTCGTCGATGACGTTGGTCGTCATGCCGTCGCTGGTGCAGACCCAGCGCTCGCCGCCGAGCACGACGTCAGCCTCGGGGACGCGCCCGGCCAGCAGCACCTGCCGGGGCACGGTCTTGAGCGCCGGTTCGATGACGTCCCAGGTCGGCCACGCTCGCAGCGTCTCGCGGTCGACCCTGGCGCCCGCCGCTTCGAGCAGGTCGATCGCCTGGGGGGTGTTGTAGGCGATGCCCACCTCGGAGAGGACCTGCAGCGTCTTCTCGTGGATGAACTCCTTCTCGGTGTCGCTCAGGTACTGGATCCGCGCGCGTGCCACAAGCCCTCCCACATCGATCCGAAGGATCCTCGCGAGCCTGTCCGCCGGTCCCGCGGCGCGGTGGCGCGCGAGAACCTGGCGGGCTCGCCAGCCCGAACGCTAGCACATCGGGCGGGGGCGGCGCCGCGGCGCGCCGCCGTCCCCGCTAACTTTGCCGAGGAATGCGCCGCCGGAGACGGCAGGAAGTCCTGCCGGGACCGTTGTCGGGCTCCTGCGAACATGGGAGGATTGACGGGCCGCGCCTCCGGCGCGGCCCCCAGACCGCGACCACGCGCGGCGCCCGCGGCGCCGTCGCCTGACCCGCGAGGAGTGACCACGTGGCACGAGCCAGGCTCCGGTACCTGTCGGACGACGACGTGCGGTTCGTGCACGAGCAGACGGTCCGCGTGCTCGAGGAGGTCGGCGTCTCGTTCGGCACGCCGCAGGCGATCGACATCCTCGAGCGGGCCGGCGTGCCGGTCGACCGGGACGCCCTGACGGCGAAGCTGCCGTGGGACCTTGTCGAGGAGTGCCTCGCGAAGGTCCCCAGGGACGTGCTCCTGGCGGCCCGCGACCCCGCCCACGACGTCCGCATCGTCGACGGCTCGCTGGCCACCGTCACCGACGGCACCGCCACGTACCTCATGGACGACCGCAACGGCCGTCGGCTCGAGGGCTCGGCGGAGGGTCTCGCCAGGGTGATGCGGCTGTTCGACGCGCTGCCCGAGATCGACTTCCTGTGGCCGTCGCTGTCGGCTCGCGACCTGGACCCGCTGACGGCCAACCTCGAGATCCAGGCCATCTCGCTGCGCAACTCGGTCAAGCACATCCAGGACGAGGTGCGCACGCCGGAGTTCGTCGATCCCCTGGTGGAGATCCTCGAAGCCGTCGCCGGGGCGTCGCTGTGGGAGCGGCCGATCTTCTCGATCATCCACTGCACGGTCGCGCCTTTGCAGCACGACGGCGCGATGACCGAGGCGTCGATCGGCATGGCCCGCGCCGGGGCGCCGATCCTGGTCCTGCCGATGGCGCTGATGGGCACCACCGGTCCCATGACCACCCTCGGCACCACGATCGTCAACATGGCGGAGCTGCTCTCGGCGGTCGTGCTCTTCGAGCTGGCGGCGCCCGGGTGCCAGATCGTCTCGGGGATCGGCTCGGCGGCGGCCGACATGCGCACCGGGTTCTACCTGTGCGGGAATCCCGAGTCGGTGCTGATCAACCTGATCGGGATCGAGATGAGCCACTTCTACGGCCTGCGCGCCCACGCGAGCTGCGGTACCGCCGACGCGAAGCAGGTCGACTACCAGGCCGGCTTCGAGGCCGCGATGACCGGCGTCGCCTGCGCCGTGGCGGGGGCCGAGGTGCTGCTCTACGCCGGGCTGCTGGACGGGGCCACCATCGTGAGCCCCGCCAAGACGGTCCTCGACAGTGACGCGCTGGGTTACATCCGCCGGCTGGCCCGCGACGATGCGGTCGACGCGGCCCGGGCCCTGGTCGAGGACATCGCCGAGGTCGGCATCGGCGGCCACTATCTGGGCCGCCGCTCCACGCGCGCCTTCTCGCGGGCAGGCGAGCTCTACCAGCCGGAGCTCTTCCAGCGGCTGCCGTTCGACACCTACGCGGACCGGCCCCTGCTCAAGGAGGCGATCGAGCGCAGCGAGCACCTGATGGCGACCCACGAGGTGCCGCCCCTCGGCGACGACGTCGAGGGGCGCATCGCGCGGGTGATCGCCGGCCACGCCGCGCGGGCGGCGCGCGCGTGACCGTGCCCATGACGACCCTGCAGGACGACCGGCCGCGGCTGGGACCTGCGACGGACCCAGTCGACAGCGGAGAGTGGTGAGAGACGTGGCCAGAGCGAGAGTCCAGTACCTGAGTGACGCCGAAAAGGCGTTCGTCCACGAGCAGACGGTGCGCGTGCTCGAGGAGATCGGCATCGGCTTCAACACGCCGGTCGCGCTCGATCTGCTTGAGGAGGCCGGCGTGCCGGTCGACCGCGAGACGTTGCGCGCCAAACTGCCGTGGGACCTGGTGGAGCGCTGCCTGAAGACCGTGCCCCGGCGCATGCTCCTGGCCGGGCGCGACCCCGCACGGGACCGCTGGCTCGACGACGACGAGCCCATCGTGTTCAGCACCGACGGCACGGCCACCTACATGTACGACGACCGCAGCGGCGAGCGCTGGGAGGGCACCGAGAAGGACCTGCGCGACATGATGCGCCTGTTCGACGCGCTCGATGAGATCGACATGAACTGGTGCTCGATCTGTCCCCGCGACGTGGACTCCGTCACGAGCGGCCTGCGCATGGCGGCGATCGGGCTGACCGAGTCGGGCAAGCACCTGCAGGACGAGATCCGCGTGCCCGAGCAGGTGGCGCCGTTCGTCGAGATGCTCGAGACGTTCGCCGGAGCGTCGCTGCACGAGCGTCCGATCTACTCCGTCACCCTCTGCACGATCGCCCCGCTGCAGCACGACCGCGAGATGACCGAGGCGGGCATCCTGCTGGCGCGGGCGGGGATACCGATCTTCCTGCTGCCGATGCCGCTGATGGGCACGACCGGGCCGATGAGCGTGCTTGGCACCTGCATCGTCAACATGGCCGAGCTGCTGTCGGCGGTCGTCATCTACCAGCTCGCGGCGCCGGGGTGCTCGCTCGTCTCGGGCGTCGGCTCCGCCGCCGCCGAGATGCGCAGCGGCCTGTATTTGTGCGGGGCGCCCGAGGTCGGCCTGATCAACATGGTGTGCATCGAGATGAGCCACTATTACGGCATGCGCACGATGGGCAGCGCCATCTCGACCGACGCCAAGCAGACCAACCACCAGGCCGGGGCCGAGGGCATGATGACCGGCCTGGCGTCGGCCCTGGCGGGGTCCGAGTGCATCCTGGCGTTCGCCCTGCTCGACGGCGCCCAGATCGTGAGCAAGGCCAAGACCGTGCTCGACAGCGACACGGTCGGTTGCATCCGGCGGTTCGTGCGCGAGGATCCGATCGACGGCACGACGTCGCTGATGGACGACATCCGCGAGGTCGGCATCGGAGGGCACTACCTTGCGCGCAAGAGCACGCGGCAGTTCTACCGCGGCGGCGAGCTGTGGACGCCGGCGATGTGGCAGCGGGCGCCGTTCGAGACCTACGCCGACCGCCCGCTCGTACGCGAGGCGGCCGACAGGGCCGACGAGATCATCGCCACGCACCGGGCGGTGCCGGTCGACGACGACGTCCTGCGCCGCGTGGACCAGGTCATCGAGGCGTACCGCAAGACGGTGGTGTGAGGGGAGGGGCGGGCGGCGCGCGAGCGCCCCGCCCGCCCCTCTTCGTGCGAGATGACGAGCGACGCTCCCGAGGTGATCGAACGCGCGACCGGCCGCTCCGGCGAGCTGCTGCTGAGGCGCCGCGGCGGCGAGCTCCAGCTGCTCTGCGACGGCACCTTCCTGATCTCGTCGGCCAACGAGCGCTCGAGCCGGGCGCTGATCGCCGCCGCCGCGCCGCTCCTGCCTGGCCGGCCGCTCGACGTGCTCATCGGCGGTCTCGGACTGGGCTACGCCCTCGACGAGGCGCTCGACCTGCCGGCCGCGCGCAGCGTGACGGTCGCCGAGTACGAGCCGGTCGTGGCGAGGTGGTTCTGGGAGCACGGCGGGGAGCGCGCGACACGCGCGCGGGGCGACGCGCGCTCACGCATCGTCGTGGCCGACGTCCACGACCTGCTGAGCGGCCGCGAGGCGGCCTGCGACCTCGTGGCCCTCGACACCGACAACGGGCCCGACTGGCTGGTGCGCACCGAGAACCGGCGTCTCTACGACCCCGAGGGCCTGCTGCTGGTCGCGCGCAGCCTGCGGGAAGGCGGCGTCGCGGCCTTCTGGGCGACCGGCCGCGACGCCACCTTCGCCGGCCGTCTCAGCCGGGTCTTCACCGCGGTCGCGGCGCACGACGTGGTCGACGACGTGGGCGGCCGGGAGCTGACCTTCACCATGTACACCGGCTCGGCGCCGCGGCCGCGTCGCTGACGGCCGCAGGGGGTAGACTGGGAGGCGGTCGCCACGACGGGAGGAGGCACATGGCGTTGACCTGGGACGAACCCGGCGAGATCGCGTTCGCGCTGATCGACGAGCACCCCGGCGCGGATCCTCTCGACCTGAACTTCGTCGACCTGCACGAGTGGATCGTCGCCCTGCCCGGCTTCGCCGACGACCCCGACGCGGTGACCGAGGGCAAGCTCGAAGCCGTGGTCCTGGCCTGGCATGCCCAGCTCTGACGACCTCCTCGGCCTCTTCCCGCTGCGGCTGGTGCTGCTGCCCGGCGAGGTCGTGCCGCTGCACATCTTCGAGGACCGCTACAAACGCCTGATCGGCGAACGCCGGGAGAGCGGCGTCTTCGGCCTGCTGCTGACCGACGACGACAGCGTCGCCGAGGTGGGCTGCACCGCCGTCGTGCACGAGGTGCTCGAGGAGTTCGACGACGGGCGCCTGAACATCCTGGTCGAGGGGCGCGAGCGGTTCCGCGTGCTCGAGCTGGTGCAGCCCGACGACGAGGACGCGGACTACCTGCGCGCCCGGGTCCGGTACTTCGGCGACGACGCCCAGACCCCCGATGAGGACGACCTGTCGGCTCAGGCCAAGCGCAGCTTCAAGCGCATGGCCGCGCTGATGGGCGTGGAGACCCCGCGCGTGCCGGGCGGAGAAGGGCCGCTCTCGTTCCGCCTGGCGGCCGCCGTCGACTTCGGCCTGCCGCTCAAGCAGCGGCTGCTCGAGTCGACCATCGAGTCGGAGCGCCTCGAGCTGCTCGTGGCCGTGATGAACGCCCTGCTGCCGGGCCTCGAGCTGCGCAAGGAGCGCGAAGAGGCGATCCGCGGCAACGGCAAGGGCAACTAGGGGACTAGGGCACCAGCACGATCTTGCCGACGTGGTGAGCGGCCAGCGCCTCGTGCGCCTCGCGCGCCCGGGCCAGCGGGAACGTGGCGCCGATGACCGGCCTGACCTTACCCTGCTCGACCAGCCGGCCGACCTCGGCCAGCATCCCGGCGACGGCCGCCCGACCGGCGTTTCCGCTGCTGCCGAACAGCAGGGCGGCGTCGACGCCGATCGCGGCGCCGATGGGGATGGACACCTCGGGGTCGGGGCCCTGCCCGGTGCAGACGATGCGGCCGCCCTTGGCCAGCGCGCGGATGTCGGTCGGCAGGTTGGCGCTGATCACGAGCTCGTGGACGACGTCGACGCCCTTGCCGTCGGTCAGCCGGCGGGCCTCGTCGGCGACGTCGCTGGTGGAGAACTCGATCACCTCGTCGGCCCCGAGCTCGCGGACGGCGGCGGCGTCGGCGGCGCCGCGCACCACGGCGATGACGCGGGCGCCGAGCGCCTTGGCCAGCTGCACGGTGGCGCTGCCGACGCCGCCGGCGGCGCCCTGGACCAGGACCGTCTCGCCCTCGCGCAGCACGGCCTTGCGCACGAGCGCGTAGTAGGCGGTCGAGAAGACCAGGGCCATCGCCGCCGCCTGCTCGGCCGAAAGTGCGGACGGCTTGGCCACGGCCTGCGTCTCGGCGATCACCGCATACTCGGCATAGGAGCCCTCCAGGCCGACGCCGAGACCGGTGAAGAACACCTCGTCGCCGACCGCGGCGCCCGTGGCTTCGGGCCCGGCCTCCTCGACGACGCCGGCGCCGTCGGAGCCGATGATCTTCGGCAGCGGCCGCGGCGTCTGGAAGCGCCCCTCGCGGATCGTCACGTCGACGGGATTGACGCTGGCGGCGGCGACCCTCACGAGGAACTGGTGGGGCCCGGGAGCCGGGCGCTCGACCTCCTCGTAGACGAGGACCTCGGGCCCGCCGTAGCTGTGGATGCGTACCGCCTTCATCTCGCCGGCCTCCTGCTGGTCGTGGGACGGTGGCCGCGCGGTGGCGATCCCGGCCGTGCGGACGGGTGGGAGTCTACCCGCAAGCTCGTGGCGCGTAGCGCGGTCCGGGACGGCGGACGGAGCGACCGGGGGCGGCGGTGAAGACGCGGCGGGGCGGCGAGGCCGGAGGGCCTCGCCGCCCCGCCGCCTGCTGCACCGGCCTTACTGCTCGGCCGGGCGGCGGCGGGCACGGGCCGCCCTGCGGGCGGCCCACACGACCGCCGCCGCCAGCGCGACCAGCACCGCGAACGGCAACAGCGCGCCGATCGCCACGACGATAGCGCCGAAGCCGTCGACCATGCGATGCCAGGAGCGGCTCACGGCCGCCAGGAACGAATTGCGGCTGTGAGCCGCGACCACGACCGGCTTCTCGGTGAGCGACACGGCGAGCGTGCCGTACGCGGTCTGCTCGTGCATCGACTTGAGCTGCGCCGCGAGCTGGTCCACCTTGAGCTGGGTCGCGTCGATCCGGTCCTGGATGGCCAGCGCCTGGGTGATCGAGCCGGCGTTCGCGAGGAAGGTCAGGAGCCGCGCGTTGACGGCGCGGTAGTGGGTCAGCCGCGCCTGCAGGTCGACGACCTGCCCGGTCACGTCCACCGTGCTGGTGTTCACCGACTGCACGTTCCCGAGCTCGGCGAAGCGCGCGATCGCCGATCTGGTAGGAGCTCGACGGCACGCGCACCGACAGGTCGGCGGACGGCGAGACGCCGGCCGCCGTCGTGATCTGGCTCGACAGGACGTAGCCGCCGTAGCCGGCGACGAGCGAGGTGATCTTCGCCGCCGTCGCCGGCACCTGGCCCTTGGCGACCACGATGCTCATGTCGCCGGTCCGCTTGAGGTAGCGGTCGGGGGTGGACGAGTCGGGCGGCAGGGCCGACACCGGCTCGGACGGCGCCTTGGCGTCGGTCCGATACGGCCGGCGCCGATCCGGCGGCGGCCGCGTAGCCGCCGTCGGCCGCCGTGGCGCCGTTGGTCGAGCGCGCCGTCACTCTTCGTGCTCCCCCCGGTGCCTGGCCCCTGGCGGGCCGGTGCAGAGCCGCCCGCGCGCCCGGCGGGCGCCACCGCGTGGCCGACGGCGAAGGCGACGCCGCCGACGGCGAGCACGCAGGCGAGCAGCAGGCCGGCCGCGAAGAGAGTCTTGTGACGGTGCAGGAACGGTTTCATCGGGGCTGCCTCCCGGTCCGGTGACGGTCTCGGTGGGTGAGACGCGCGCTCGGACGGCCGGGTTCGCACGCTCAAGAGGGGCCGCGCACAGGACGATACCGGGGGCATGATCCCGTTCCTGTATCACGAGGCGCGTGCGAGGCGCTGGCCGTACGCCACGATCTGCCTGGTCGGCCTGAACCTGCTCGCGTTCCTGTTCGAGACGACGATGGGCCCGCGCTTCTATCCCTTCCTTCAAGAGTGGGGACTGGTGCCGGCACGTGTGAGCGCCGAGATCTCCGTCCACAACCTGCTCACCATCCTGACCTCGATGTTCCTGCACGTCGGGTGGCTGCACGTGTTCTTCAACCTGCTGTTCCTGCTCGTGTTCGGCGAGGCCGTCGAGGGGGCCCTGGGGTGGGCCTGGTTCCTGTTCCTGTACGTGATGGCCGGCCTCTGCGGCGACGTGGCCTTCATGATGGTCGACTCGAGCCTCGCGGGGCCGGCGGTGGGGGCGAGCGGCGCGATCGCAGGGGTGATGGCGGCGAGCCTCGTGCTGTGGCCGCGGGCCCGGCTGCACATCTTCGGCCTGCTGTGGCTGCTCTACCTGCTCCTGGTCTGCATGGGGCTGTCCGACCCGCTCGCGCACGCGCTCGGTCTGCCGACGTGGGTGATCGGCGGTCCGATCGGGGTGGCGCTGGCGTTCGCGACGATGCTGGTCGGCAAACGCGGCCTGCGCTTCATGAGTGCCCTCACACGAATCGTGTCCGTTCCGGCATGGGTCGTGATCGCGCTGTTCCTGGTGGCCAACCTCATGTACGAAGGCATGTCGCTGATCTCACCCGACCTGGCCACGAACGTGGGGTGGCAGGCGCACTTCGGAGGCTTCGTGGTCGGCGCCGTGCTGGCATGGGTGTTCCCGAAGCACCCGGTGGCGCTCAAGCAGCGGGCGCTGCTGGAGTAGGCGATGAGCGACTCGGTCAACTGTCAGGCGTGCAAGGCCTCGTTCCCGTTGCAGGACTGGGTGCGCTACGGCACGTGCCCGGCCTGCGGGCAGCGGGTGGCGACGATGGCGGCGGCGGGGATGGGGGCCGCGGGGGCGGCCGGCACGGCCGCCCCCGCGGCCCCGCCCGCGCCGCCGCCCACGGACGGCGCCGCGGCCCAGTCCACGTCGGCCGAGGCCCGCGCCGCCGCCGCCCGCGCGGTGGCCGGCGCCGCGGCCACGCTCGACCTGCGCACGGCCGCCTCGCTCTACGCGCCGGTCGCGGCGACCTTCGACGAGCCCGGCTGGGCGGCGGGTCAGGAGAAGGGCACGTACATGGGGATGCCGCTGCGGTGGTCGGCCGGCTTCTCGGTGGTGCTCGTCATCTGGGCGCTGTTCGCCGTGCTGCTGGCCGGTGAACGCGTGCACATGGGCAATCTTCCGGTGCTGTCGCCGGCCGAGGAGGCGGCGCTGCAGGCCGTCAAACGGACGAAGGTGGCGGGCACCTCGGTCAGCAACGAGCAGGTGCTCGACTACATGGCGACGCACGACTACAACAGCATCGAGGGCATACGGTCGACCTCGCCCCAGACGGCTACGTGGTACGTGTCGAGCCGGCCGTGGGAGCACACGACCTACCTCACGTGGTACCTGCCCGGGCAGGTCGTCCTCTCGTGGACGGTGATCGGGAGCAAGGTGGAGCCGGATCCGGCGACGGGCACGGCCAGGGAGATGCAGAAGTGGCAGGCGTGGATGGCGCACCCGCCCGGGCCCAGCCTGCCGGGCGTGCTGCCCTCGATCCCGACGGGGCTCTGAGGCGACGCGGGCGAGGGGGGCGGCCACAAGGGGCGCCGGCGACGGAGGCGCCGGGCGGCGCGGCTAGGCGCCGCCGGCCTCCGGCTCCGGCGGCGCGAAACCGCGCCGGAGCGTGTTCTCGGTGACCGTGCGAGGTTCCATGAACTGCGCAACGTAGTCGGGCCCGCCGGCCTTGGAGCCCACGCCGCTCATCCTCGACCCGCCGAACGGCTGCCGCTCGACCAGGGCGCCGGTGATGCCGCGGTTGATGTAGAGGTTGCCGACGCGGAACTCGCGCCGCGCCCGGGCGATGGCCGCGGGGCTGCGCGAGATCAATCCTCCGGTGAGCGCGTACCGCGTGCCCAGCGCGATCTCGAGCGCCTGGTCCAGGTCCTTCGCCTTCATCACCGCCAGGACGGGCCCGAAGATCTCCTCCTGGGCGATGACGGCGCCGGGGTCGACGTCGGTGAAGATGTGCGGCCCCACGTAGTAGCCGTCGTCGGGCCACCCGCCGGGGGGCGCCGGCGTGGCCAGGGCGACCTTGGCCTCGCGCCGGCCCTGCTCGATGTAGCCCTCGATGCGATCGCGTGCCTCGGCGGTGATGATCGGTCCGACCCGCGTGCCCGGGTCGTCCGGGGGGCCGACCGTCAGACTGCGGGCCGCCTCGACCAACCGCTGCAGGAACTGGTCGTAGCAGCTCTCGAGCACGATCGCCCGCGAGCAGGCCGAGCACTTCTGCCCCGAGTAGTGGTAGGCCGACACGATGGTCTCGAGCACGGCGACGTCGAGGTCGGCGTCGCTGTCGACGACGATCGCGTTCTTGCCGCCCATCTCGGCGATGACACGCTTGACGTCGTGGCCGGCCGGATGCGCCGCCGCGCCGGCGATGATCCGCAGGCCGACCGCGCGGGAACCGGTGAACGCGATGACCTGCACGTCGGGATGCTGGACGAGCCGGTCGCCGATCTCGGCGCCGTACCCGGGCAGGTAGTTGACCGTGCCGGGCGGCGCGCCGGCGGCGCGCAGGATGCGCGCCAGCTGCGCGCCGATCACCGGAGTGGGCTCGGCCGGCTTCATCACCACGGCGTTGCCGGCGACCAGCGCCGCCGCGGTCATGCCTGTGAGGATCGCCAGGGGGAAGTTCCAGGGCGCGACGACCAGGGCGACGCCGCGCGGCTCGTAGGAGTAGTGGTTGAGCTCGCCGGGCCGGTCGCCCATCCGCCGCGGCACGTCGAGGCGCAGCATCTCGCGGCCGTAGTACTCGAGGAAGTCGATCGCCTCGCCGACGTCGGCGTCGGCCTCGCGGATCGGCTTGCCGGCCTCGAGCGTCTCGAGCGCGGCGAGCTCGAAGAGCTCGCCGCGCATCGTCTCGGCGGCCCTGAACAGCACGGCGGCGCGCTCGCGGACGGGCGTGTCGCGCCAGGCGGGCGCCGCCCGCCTGGCGGCGGCGACGGCCGCCTCGGCGTCGTCCGGGCCGGCGAAGTCGACGACACCGACGACCTCGTCGGGCCGCGCGGGGTTGATCGACGGCACCTGCCGCCCCGTCCTCACGGGCTTGTCTCCGATCAGAGGGGAGTGGCGGCGGCCGAGCCTCTCGCGCACGGCGCGCAGCGCCGCGGCCGCCGCCTCCCGGTTCTCGGCCCGGGCGAAATCGGCGTGTGGGAAGTTGACGAACGGACCCGGCCCGGCGGGATCGGTCGCCACCACGCTGGACAGCCGCTCCAGCGGCGCCCCGAAGCCCTCTGAAGGTACCGGCGCCGCGATCAGCGCGTCGAGGTCGGCGCCCTCGGCGAAGGTCTGGCGCAGGAACGACTCGTTGGCCGTGTTCTCGAGCAGGCGGCGCACGAAGTAGGCCATGCCGGGGATCAGCTCGCCGACCGGCGTGTACTCGCGCAGGCGCAGTCCCATGCGGCGGACGGCCGCCTTGATGGGGCCGCCCATGCCGTGCAGCATCTGGATCTCGTAGGCACCGCTGGGGCGGCCGAGCGCCCGCGCCGTTGCGACGGCCGCCGCCAGCGAGCGCACGTTGTGACTGGCGAACGACGGACGCACCACGTCGGAGGCCTCGAGCAAGCTGCTGGTGAGACGCTCGAACATGGCGTCGGTGTCGGGCTTGTGCGTGAACACCGGCACCGGCCAGCCTTCCTGGCGGGCCAGCACCGTCTCGTAGTCCCAGTAGGCGCCCTTGACGAGCCTGACCGAGATGGGGCGGGCGCGGGCGCGCGCCCAGTCGATCAGGCTCGTCACGTCGCGGTCGGCGTCGCGCAGGTACGCCTGCACGACCACGCCCGCGTGCTCGTAGCCGCGCAGCTCGTCCTCGTCGAGCAGTTCGGTGAACACCGCGAACGTGAGGTCGCGGTAGCGGAACTGTTCGAGGTCGAGCGTCAGCGCGGCGCCGTTGCGCAGCGCCTTGCGGAAGACGGGCCGCAGCGCCTCCTTGACCTGGTCGACGCTGCCGCGGAAGTCGAGGGGGTCGATCTGCGAGTACAGCGACGTGATCTTGATCGACACGTTGACGCGCGGCAGCGGTCCCCAGGGGCTGTCGTCGACGACCGGAACGGGCTCCCACGCCGCCGCCTCGCGCGGCAGCTCCTCGAGCAGCGCCAGGTAGCGCTGCTGGTAGCCGGCCGCCTCATAGGCGCTGACGCTCGCCTCACCGAGCACGTCGAGCGTGAAGCCCGTCCCGCGCGCGCGCAGCGCCCGCAAGGCGGGCAGGGCCGCGCGCGCGTCGCTGCCGATGATGAAGCGGTTGGCGAAGGCCAGCATCTGGCGGCGGATCACCTGCACGGCCGCGGGCAGCAACGGGGAGTGCGGCCCGGCGGCCCCGATCGCCCAGCGCAGCGGCCGCGGCGTGTCGACGCCCGGCTGCAAGAAGTACTCGCGCAGGTGGCGCGCCAGCTCGGCACCGCTGGTGAGCGTGGGGAAGACGTCGACGAAGCGGAACAGCTCGACCTTGAGCCGTTCGTCCTCCATGGCCCAGTCCAGCATCTCCTGCTGCCAGCGGCCGCCCGAGAGCAGGGACGGCTTGGTCTCGTCGAGCTGCGCAAAGATCTCGCGCGCGGTGGCCTGGACCTGGGACTCGAGGGCCGCCGCGTCGACGGCCCCGGCAGCAGGCGGCGTGACGTTCACGGGCAGCCTCCCGGAAGACGCGCCGATTGTAGCAGAGCCCCGCGCGGTCCCCGCGCGGGGCTGGGGTACAATCGGCCCGGCGGCGAGCAGGAGGCGGAGGGTGGAGCAGGCGCCCGACGGGCTGGTCATCGAAGGGTTCGCGATGGAGGACTACGAGGCCGTGGCGCGGCTCTGGGAGCGCTCGGGCCTCTGGATCCGCCCGTCCGACCGGCGCGATGAGGTCGAGCTCAAGCTCACGCGCGACCCGGACCTGTTCCTCGTGGCGCGCCTGGCCGGCGAGACGGTCGGCACGGCGATGGGCGCCTGGGACGGTCGGCGGGCCTACATCTACCACCTGTCGGTCGACCCCGCCTTCCAGCGGCGGGGGATCGCCTCGGTCCTGCTCGGCGAGCTCGAGGACCGCTTCCGCGCTCTGGGCGCGCTCAAGGCCAAGCTGCAGATCCTCGACGACAACCTGGCGTCGCAGGCATTCTTCGCGGCGCGCGGCTACGAGCTGGAGAAGCCCTGTCAGCCCTGGGGCAAGGAGCTCGTGCCCGGCGGGGCGCCGATGGACGACGCCCCCTGAGGGCGCCGGGGAGGCGAAGCACATGGACGCGGCGATCATCTGGGACCCCGCCTACGGCGAGCACGACACCGGCGCTCACGTGGAGGGCGCCGACCGGGCCGAGGCGGCGGTCGACCACCTGCGCGCGAGCGACCTGTGGCCGCGGTTGCGGCTGCTCGAGCCCCACGCCGGTACGGAGGAGGACGTGCTGCGCGTCCACACGCCGGGGCACCTGGACCGCGTGCGGCAGGCGGCGACGCGGGGCGGCGCCTGGCTCGACCCGGACACCTACGTCTCGCCCCGCAGCTTCGACGTCGCCCTGCTGGCCGTCGGCGGCACGCTCGACATCGCCACTCACTGGGACGAAGGACTGGCCTCGTTCGCGCTCGTGCGGCCGCCCGGCCACCACGCGCTGCCCGACCGCGCGATGGGCTTCTGCCTGTTCAACAACATCGCGATCCTGGCGCGGACGCTGGTCGAGCGTGGGGTGGAGCGGGTGGCCATCCTCGACTGGGACGTCCACCACGGCAACGGCACGCAAGCGGCCTTCTACGACGACCCTCACGTGCTCTTCGTGTCGACCCACCAGTGGCCGTTCTATCCGGGCAGCGGCTGGTTCACCGAGACCGGCGAGGGCGACGGCGAAGGCTTCACGGTGAACCTGCCGCTGCCTGCCGGCAGCGGCGACGGCGACTACGCGCACGCGTTCTCCGCCCTGATCGAGCCGATCGTGACCCAGTACGACCCGCAGGTCGTCCTGGTCTCGGCCGGCGAGGACATCCACGCGCACGACACGCTGGGCAGCATGGCCGTGACCGAGGCGGGCTTCGCCCACCTGGCACTGCGGGCGCTGTCACTGGCCAGGCAGAACGCCGGCGGGCGCCTCGGGCTCGTGCTCGAGGGCGGCTACAACCGCGAGGCGACCTCGAGCGCGATCGAGGCGATCCTGCGGGCGATCGCCGACGAGCAGGCGCCGCCCGTGCCGGGGCCGACCCAGTACGGCCTGGTCTCCGTCCAGCGGGCGATCGACGTGCAGAAGCAGTACTGGGACCTCTAGGTCCCGGACGTGCGACGGGGCGGGCGCGGCGTACGCCGCGCCCGCCCCGTCCGCGTTCCGCGCCTAGTAGTCGACGGTGTCGGCGGCGACCCTGCCGCGGAAGATGCGGTACACGAACGCGCTGTACGCGAGCACGATCGGCACGAACACCAGGGCGATGGCCAGCATCCAGCCCAGCGTGTACCGGGATGAGTGCAGCTGCGTGGCCTGGATGCCGGCCGCGAACGAGCCCCCGCGGGGCCGGATCAGGTAAGGCCAGAAGCCGGCCCCCCACAGACCCACGAGGCCGGCGACCGCCACCGACGACCAGGCGAACGCCGCCACGTCGCCGCCGCGGTTCATCGACCAGCGGGCCAGGGCGACGCCGGCCACGAACACGACCAGAGCCAGCCAGCCCCAGACCGAGGTGACGGCGTCGTGCACCTGGGCGCGGATCACGAAGAGCGTGGCCACCGTGGCGGCCGCGACCAGCACGATGAAGGCGAGCTGCGACCACGACCGCACCTTGACGGCGCGGTCGCGCAGCTCGCCCGTCGACTTGAGCGCGGCCCAGGCCGCGCCCTGGTGCACGAACATGGCCAGCCCGGTGACGGCGACCAGCAGCGAGTAGGGATTGAGCAGCTGCCAGAACGTGCCCGCGTAGTCGGGCCCGCCGCCGCCGACGCCGGTCACGCTCACCTGCATCGGCACGCCGCGGATGATGTTGCCCACGGCGCAGCCGAGCAGGAGGGCCGGCAGGAAGCTGCCGAGGACGAAGGTCACGTCCCACAGGCGGGCCCACTTCTCGTCGCGGTGGCGCATCTCGAGCGACACGGCTCGCAGGATGAGCCCGAACAGCACCAGCATGATCGCCAGATAGAAGCCACTGAAGGCGAAGGCGTAGGCGAACGGGAAGGCGGCGAACAGCGCGCCTCCGGCGGTGATGAGCCACACCTCATTGCCGTCCCACACGGGGCCGATGGCCGAGCGCAGCACGCTGCGGTCGGCCTCGCTGCGCCCGAGGAAGGGGTAGAGGACGCCGATGCCGAGGTCGAAGCCGTCGAGGATCGCGTAGCCCATGATGAGCACGCCGATCAGCACGTACCAGATCCACGCGAGACTCATGGCTGCACCTCCGTCGCCACCTCGACAGGCGCGGGGCCGGGACGATCCTCCACGACGTCACGCTCGGCCTGCTCGAGCTCCGGTCCCCTGCCGATGACCTTCGCCACGACGCGCACCCAGGCCACGAACAGCAGCAGGTAGAGCAGCGCGAAGATCGTCAGCGAGATGCCGATCGTGCCGGCCGACACGGTCGGCGAGACGGCGTCCTTGGTCTTCATCAGCCCCTGGACGATCCACGGCTGGCGGCCCACCTCGGCGGCCACCCAGCCCAGCGTGATCGCGATGAACGGGAGGGGGAACGCCAGCGCCAGGATCCACTGCAGCCAGCGCCGCTGCTCGAGCTTGCCCCGCACGTGCTCGACCAGGGCGACCAGCATGATCAGCAGCATCAGCATGCCGATCGCCACCATGAGGTGGTAGCTCTGGAAGACGATCTGCTCGGGCGGCCGGTCGCTCGCGTTGGGGGCCGCCTGGTCCAGGCCGGTCACGTCGTCGCCGGGGCTGCCGTGAGCGAGGAAGCTCAGGCCGCCGGGTATCGCGATCCCGGTCACCTTCTGGCTCTTGGTGTCGACCCAGCCGAAGAGGTAGATCGGGGCGTCGTCCCGGGTCTTGTACAGGCCCTCGAAAGCGGCCAGCTTGGCCGGCTGGTACTTGGTGACCTCCTTGGCGCTGCGGTCGCCGGTGAGCGGCATCGCGATGGTCGCGATGAGGCCGATGACGAGCGCCGAGCCCAGCGTGCGGCGCACCATCCACTTGTCGCGGCCGCGCAGCAGGTAGAAGGCGCACACCGAGGCCACCACGAAGGCGCCGGTCACCCAGGTGGCGGCGATGACGTGGAAGTACCGCACGACGGTCGAGTGGTTGACGGCGGCGGCCCACAGGTTCGTGAGCCGCGGGAACCCGAGCGGGCCGAGCTTGTAGCCGGCCGGCGTCTGCATCCACGAGTTGGCGATGATGATCCACAGCGCCGACAGGTGGGCGGCCACGACCACGATCCACGCGGAGGCGTAGTAGAAGCCCTTCGAGACCCGGTCGCGGCCGAGCAGAAGCACGCCGAGGAAGACCGACTCCAGGAAGAACGCCATCAGGCCCTCCGCGGCGAGCGGCACCCCGAAGATGTCGCCGACGAAGCGCGAGTAGCTCGCCCAGTTGGTGCCGAAGGCGAACTCCATCGAGATGCCCGTCGCCACGCCGATGGCGAACGTGGCGGCGAAGATCTTCTTCCACATCTCCGACGTCGCCTTGTCGATCGCCAGGCCGCTCTTGTAGTAGCGGCGCTCGGCGATCAGCAGCATCACGCCCAGCCCGATGCTGATCGGGACGAAGATGAAGTGGAAGCCGACCGTGAATGCGAACTGGATCCGTGCCAGCGTTTCGGCATCCATATGGGTGACGGCACCTCCCTGGGCCCCCGGGACCCCTCGTTTCCCCTGCCGCGGCGGAGCATATCAGCCGGTCGAGCGCGGCGATAAGCGTTTGTCGGTGTCGTGAGCATAACGGATTCTTATTTGTCCGATAACGCCGTAGGGATTACACTGTCGCGCACGTGATTTCGTGACGAAGCCGGAGACAGGAGAGAGCATGCAGGTAGCCCGTACGCCCGACGAGATCCACCATCTGGTCAACGAGTTGAACTTCAAGGAGAAGGTGGAGCGCTCGCTGGACCTGATCGGCGACGCCTTCCGCGAGCACGGCGACGGCCTGGTCGTGGCCAACAGCCTCGGCAAGGACTCGGTCGCGGTGTGGGACCTGGCCAAGCGCGTGAGCCCCGCCATCCGCGGCTTCATCGTGACCACGCGCTACAAGCCGGCCGCCACCAAGCACTTCATGACCGAGACGGTCGAGCGGTACCCGGAGACGCGCGTCTTCAGGAACGACGTCGAGATCCCCGAGGGCCTGTACGCGACCGACCCCGACCAGTGCTGCGACCTGCTCAAGGTACAGCCGGTGCGCCGGGCCATCGAGGAGATGGGCGTGACCTGCTGGGTCACCGGCCTCCGCTGCACGGAGGGCCGCACGCGGACCGACTACCTCGAGCTCGAGGAGCGTGACGAGGGGTTGCTCAAGCTCAATCCGATCCTGCCGTGGCACGAGCGCGAGGTCTGGCAGTACATCGCTCTCAACGCCGTGCCGGTGAACCCGCTGTACGGCGAGGGTTACCGCTCGCTGGGCTGCGAGCCCTGCACCCACATCACGACCGGCGCCAACGAGCGCGACGGGCGCTGGATCGGCACCAGCAAGTGCGGCGGCGAGTGCGGTATCCACACGCGGCCGCTGAAGACGGCGGTCTCCGCGTGACCGACGCCGAGAGTGTGGCGGCGGCGCTCGCGCCGCCGCCGCTATCGGCTCCCGGCGCCGCGAGCACCGCGGCGCCGGGACCGGCTCGGGCCGCCTTCGCACGGCGGCACGTGTGGTGGCTGGCCGGCGCGGGGTGGCTCGTCTTCGCGGGTACGCTGTACGCGACCCTCGGCGGCGAGCTCAACCCCTATCTGACGATCGCCGGTCTGCTGATCGGCTTTCTCGTCGGCCTGACCGGCATGGGCGGCGGCGCCTTGATGACGCCGGTCCTGATCCTGTTCTTCAACTTCCAGCCGACGCTGGCCGTCGGCACCGACGTGACCTACGGGGCGATCACCAAGACGTTCGGCTCGTGGCGCCACTGGCGGCAGGGGTCGGTCGACATGCCGCTCGTCGCGTGGCTGGCCGCCGGGAGCGTGCCTGCCACGCTGCTCGGCGTCGGTCTGATGAACTACCTCAAGACCAACTACGGCACGCAGATCGACTCGTTCCTCTACCGGGTGATCGGCGTCGCCCTGGTGCTCGTCAGCGTCACTCTCGTGGTGCGGACGGTCGTCAAGGTCGACCAGGCCCACCGGCGCGAGAACATCAGGCTCTCGAGGCGCCGCAAGATCCTGACGATCGTGCTGGGCGCCGCCACGGGCTTCGTCGTGGGGCTCACGTCCGTCGGCAGCGGCACGTTCCTGGGGCTGTTCCTGCTGACCGCATACCCGTTGGCGACGACCCGGGTGGTGGGGACCGACGTCTTCCACGCCATGATCCTGCTGTACGCGGCGGCCCTGGCCCAGATGAGCATCGGGAACGTGAGCGGCTGGATGGTCTTGGCGCTGATCATCGGGTCGATCCCCGGCGTCATCGCGGGGTCGCACCTCACGATCCGAACGCCCCACCGGGTGCTGCGCATCTGCCTGGCGTGCGTGCTGTTCCTGAGCGGGATCGCGCTCTGGAGCAAGGCATAGGAAAGGGGGCGGGGCACGGCCCGGAGGCCGTGCCCCGCCCCCGGCTTTTTCCTATGCAACCCCTGTTAAATCCGGCGGCCCTGTGCTACCATGCCGTCACCGGGGGGGCCGGCCGTGCAGGCCGGCCTTTCATCGTGGAGGAGGTAGTTCGATTGTTGGTTGAAGAGGCCCTCGAGTGCCGAGAGTGCGCGGCCGTCTGCGAGAAGGTCGTCTATCCAGCTGCGTGTCTGGCGGCAAGCTGCCGATACCTGTACGCCTTCCGTGAGAAGGACCATACGTTCTTCGGGTGCATCGAGAAGGTGTTCCGGCACGAGATCGACCTCGAGCTGTTCCAGGACCTCGAGCGCACCAAGGGCGGGTTCGGCGTCGTGAAGATGGCGCGCCAGCCGCTCGAGCAGTGCGCGGTGGCCGTGCAGAGCTGCTACCAGTGCTCCGAGGTGCCGCTCTGTCGCAACATGTACTTCCGCCGTCGCGACCGGCGGGCCGTCGAGGCCCTCGAAGACTAGTCCGGGCGCCTGCCCGCTCTCCTCGACGCCACTCCCAGGTTTGCCGCCCCAGACGGGTGGTAGAGTAGTCGCATGCGCCGGGTCTCCCGGCCGACGTCATCCTCGTGGGGGCGAATCGGTCTCGACATGGAGAGATCCTGGCAGGAGCAGCAAGCCGAGGTGCGGTGGCCTCGTTAAACTGCCGCAAACGAACACCTGCCGAGAGTAATCTCGCACTGGCTGCGTAAGTAGCCACGTCACCCCCGCAGGGTCCGCGGGCGGGGAGTTGGCGTCGCTAGCGGACTAGGGAACGAGGGGCCCGCCCCGGCCGCTCGGGACCGAAGCTAAGCGGGGCTGGCGAGCCGGAACCCTGCCGACGCGGGACCGGCGAGCGAGAACCAGGCGCCGGCTAAGCTTGTAGAGACTCCACCAGGGCCTTCGTGGACGCGGGTTCGAATCCCGCCGCCTCCACCATCTCTTTCTCACGTGGGGCCGCGTCCGTGGGGACGTCGGTCAAGGTATCGCTCACGCCCATGTGGGCACATCTGTAGCACCGACTCCGGCGCCGGATGTGACGCGTGCGACCACCGCAGCCCAGAGTAGTCAAGGTCACCTTCTGGACCCATACCCTGAAGCCGTGGCTCACCCGCCACATGCAGCGCCGCCTCGACCAGCTGACCGAGCAGCTCGGCGGGCCGGCGCGCCGCCGGGTGATCCTGCTGCTCGCGCTCGTGCTGGCCCTGAGCACCGCCGACGGGAGCGCCGTCGGGGCCGTGGCCGCCCAGCTCGAGCAGGGCCTGCACATCAACGCCGCCGAGCTGGGGCTCCTCGTCACGACCTCGTCGCTCGTCGGCGCGCTGTTCGCCCTTCCGTGCGGCGTGCTCGTCGACAAGACGCGGCGCGTCCGGCTTCTTTCCTTCAGCATCGTGACCTGGGGGATGGCGGAGGCGGTCGCCGGCTTCGCGCCCACGTTCGGGTTCCTGCTGCTGACGCGCCTCGCCCTGGGCGCCGTCACGGCGACCGCCATCCCCGCCGTCGCCTCGTTGACCGGCGACTTCTTCCCGGCGGGAGAACGTGGCCGCATCTACGGCTACATCGTCAGCGGCGAGATCGTCGGCGCCGGCGTGGGCATCGGCGTCGCCTCGCTGGTCGCCGGCGCCGTCGGCTGGCGGGTCGCGTTCGTCGTCCTCGCGCTGCCGAGCTTCGCGCTGGCCTGGGCGCTCTGGCGGAACCTGCCCGAGCCCGCCCGCGGTGGCCAGAGTCGTCTCCAGCCGGGGGCGACGGAGATCCTCGCCGGAGGGGCCGGGGAGAAGTCCGGGGCGGCGGATGCCGCCGCGCCGCCGCGTTCCGACGACCTCGTGCTCGCCGGCGTGGAGGAGCGTGGCGTCGAACCAGACGAGGCAACCGTCATGGGCGCCGATCCCGACCGGATGACGCTGCGCGAGGTCGTCGCCTACGTGCTGCGCGTGCGCACCAACCTCAACATCATCGTGGCCTCGTCGCTCGGGTTCTTCTTCGTTTCGGGCCTGCGCACGTTCGCCGTCCTGTTCGCGCGCGGCCACTTCGGTGTGGGGCAGGGCGTTGCGACCATCCTGCTGGGCGTGATCGGGATCGGCTCCGTGATCGGCCTGCTGACCGCCGGTCGCACGGCCGACCGGCTCATCCGCCGCGGCCACCTCGATGCCCGCGTCGTCGTCGCCGGTGTCATGTATCTGGCGGCGGCCGTCCTGCTGCTGCCGGCCCTGCTCTCGCGAGGGATCGTCGTCTCGCTGCTGCTGCTGGCCGCGGCGGCCGCGGCGATCTCGGCGCCCAACCCGCCGCTCGACGCGGCCCAGCTCGACGTCATGCCGGCACAGCTCTGGGGCCGCGCGCAAGGGGTGCGGACGGCGCTGCGCAGCACCCTTGAGGCGCTCGGGCCGCTGCTCTTCGGGCTTCTGGCGCAGCTCTTCATCGGGGGCAAGGCGTCGCTGCCGACCTCGGAGAACGGGGCCATCGACGCCGCCCAGACGCACGGCCTGCTGGTCGCCTTCCTGCTGATGCTTGTGCCGCTGGCCGCGGCCGGCGTGCTGCTGCTGGCCACTCGCCACCAGTACGTCGTCGACGTCGCCTCCGCGGGCGAGTCGGAGCGCAGGGCCCGGCAGGATCGGCCGCCCCATCCCCCTTCAGAGGCAACCCGAGTTCTCACCGGAGGGTGACGGCCGGGGTGCCGGACATGCTGTATCGTGCGTGGCAGGAATGAGTCTCGAGCCAGACGGCCACAAGGAGAGCACGATGTCCATACCTGAGAACCAGACGACGGCGGCCACGCCGCAGGCGTGCGAGACCGGGGCGCCGACGGCCGGGCCGGTGCTCGTGCGCGCCGTCGACGTGACGCGGCGCTACGGCGAGGGCGACGCGGCCGTCGACGCCCTGTGCGGGGTGTCCCTCGACCTGGCGGCCGGCCAGTTCACCGGTGTCATGGGGCCGTCGGGGTCGGGCAAGTCCACCCTGATGCACGTGCTCGCCGGGCTCGACGACCCGACCAGCGGCAGCGTCTCGATCGATGGGATCGAGATCACGACCCTGAAGGACCGTCAGCTCACACAGCTGCGCCGCGACAAGGTCGGCTTCATCTTCCAGACCTTCAACCTGCTGCCCATGCTGACCGCGCTCGAGAACATCGAGCTGCCGATGAAGATCGCCGGACGCAAGATCGAGCAGGGGTGGCTCGACACGCTGGTGGCGGCCGTCGATCTCGGCGACCGCCTCGGGCACCGTCCGTCTGAGATGTCGGGCGGCCAGCAGCAGCGGGTGGCCATCGCCCGGGCTCTCGTCTCGCGGCCGACGGTCATCTTCGCCGACGAGCCGACCGGTAACCTCGACTCGCGCAGCGGGGACGAAGTGCTGGCGCTGCTGCGGCGGTCGGCCGACGAGTTCGGCCAGACGATCGTCATGGTCACCCACGACGCGCGAGCCGCCACGTCGGCCGACCGCGTCGTCTTCCTGCAGGACGGGCGCATCGTGCTCGACTGCGGCAAGATGAGTCGCGACGAGATCTACGACACGATCAAGTCGCTCGAGGCAACCGCGGAGGGGAACGGCCGGCCGGGACCGGGTGCGGAGAGCGGCGCGCCCGCCGCGCCGCAGGCGCCCGACACGCCGGTCGGCGGGGGCGGAGGAGCCCGGCAATGATCCGCCTGTCCCTGCGCGACCTCTGGAGCCGCAAGCTCCGCTCGGCGCTGACCGTGCTTGCGATCGTGCTCGGCGTCGCCATGATCGCCGGCACGTACGTCATCACCGATCAGATCGACAACGGCTTCACGAACATCTTCAAGAAGGCGGCTGCCGGCACCGACGTCACGATCACGCGGAAGACGGTCTTCGGGAACAGCCTGTTCACCGGCGGCGATCCGCTGCCGGCGACACTGCTCACGCAGGTCAAGGCCGTGGACGGCGTGGCCGAAGCGGCAGGCGGTGTCGGCGGCAGCGGCCAGGTCGTCATCAACGGCAAGCCGGTCAACACGAACGGCGCGCCGTCGCTCGTCTTCTCCTCGTCGCCGCCGCGGTTCGCGGCGAGCACCTACACCGCCGGGGACCGGCCGACGCGCGACGGCACGGTCGCCATCAACACGAAACTGGCGAACGACGAGCACCTGAGTGTCGGAGACACCATCGGCATCGCCACGGCCCAGGGCGTCCAGCAGGTCACGATCTCCGGCATCTTCAACTTCGGCGACTCGGCCTCGATCGGCGGCGCGACGCTGGTCGCGGCGACGCTGGCCGACACGCAGCGCTGGTTCGACATGGAGGGGCAGCTCTCGAACATCTCGGTGGCGGCCGCGCCGGGCGTGACGCCCGACGTGCTGGCCACCCGCCTCAAGGCGGCGCTTCCCACCTACGCAGACGTCAAGACGTCGACCCAGAGCGTGGCCGACAACTCCAAGGCCGTGAGCGACACCATCGGCAGTGTCTTGCGCACGATCCTGCTCGCCTTCGGCGGCGTGGCGGTGATCGTGGGCGCCTTCTTCATCTTCAACACCTTCTCGATCACGGTCGCCCAGCGCATCCGTGAGTTCGCCATGCTCCGCTCGCTGGGGGCCACCCGCCGCCAGGTCCTGACGAGCGTCGTCGGCGAGGCGGCCGCGCTCGGGTTGGTCGCGTCGCTCGTCGGCATCGGGGTCGGCATCGGCATCGCCAAGGGCATCAACGCCCTGTTCCACGCGGTGGGCGCCGACATCCCCACGGCGGGCATCTCGCTCGCCGCGCGCACCATCATCGTGTCGCTCGTCGTCGGCGTCGGCGTCGCCGTGCTGTCGTCGCTGGCGCCGGCGCTGCGGGCTACGCGAGTCCCGCCGGTGGCCGCGCTGCACGAGGGCGCGACCCTGCCGAAGTCGGCCCTCGCCCGCCACTCGTCGGCGGTCGCCGCGGTCGTGGGAGTGCTCGGCGCCGCCGCGCTGGCTGCCGGCATGTTCCTGCATGCCGCGACCTCGCAGCGGCTGCTCGAGATGGCGCTCGGCGCCATCCTGATCTTCGTCGCCGTGGCGATGGTCGCGAAGCACGTGGTGCGGCCGCTGGCCAGCGTCATCGGCTGGCCTGCCGCGAAGCTGTTCGGCACCAGCGGCAGGCTTGCCCGCGAGAACACGACGCGCAACCCGTCGCGCACGGCCGCCACCGCCGCCGCGCTGATGATCGGGCTCGCGGTCGTCGTCTTCGTCGCCGTCTTTGCCCAAGGCTTCAAGGACTCGTTCGTCAGCGCCGTCGACCGCTCGCTGAACGCGCAGCTGGTCGCGAGCAACCAGAACGGCCTGACCATCCCCGTGAGGGCGATCGACACGCTGCGCGGGGTGCCGGGCGTCAGCAACGCGGCGGGGATCACCAGCGGCATGCTCAAGATCAACGGCGGCGACACGACGAGCGCGCAGGGCGTCAACCCGGCGACCTTCGGTCCGATGTGGAACTTCCGCTGGGTGAAGGGGAACCAGTCGGCCCTCGGCAAGCTGGTCGGCGGCAACGTGATCGCCGAGGAGCAGTTCGCCAACAAGTACAACCTCAAGCCGGGGAGCACGTTCATGGGGCTGAGCCCGACCGGCGACCGGCAGTGGTTCACGGTCATCGGCGTGTACCGCGACCCGGTTCTGATGACGGGGTTCACGATGGCCCAGACGACGTTCGACCAGCTGTTCCCGACGACCCAGCAGGATCCGCTCTACATCATCGCGACGACCGACCAGCCGGTCGGCCAGGTCCAGCCCGCGGCCGAGCAGGCCCTCAAGCCCTTCCCGGCGGCCAAGCTGCAGAGCAAGACCGAGTACACCGACTCGCTGAAGAAGCAGGTCAACCAGCTGCTGCTGATGATCTACGCCCTGCTCGTCGTCAGCGTGATCATCTCGATCTTCGGCATCATCAACACCCTGGTGCTCTCGGTGTACGAACGCACGCGTGAGATCGGCATGCTGCGCGCCATCGGCACCAGCCGCCGGCAGATGCGCCGCATCGTGCGCTACGAGAGCGTGATCACCTCGGTGATCGGCGGCATCCTGGGCATCGTCCTCGGTGTCGTGTTCGCCTATGTGGTCATCTCGCGGCTGGCGACGCAGGGCATCGGCTTCTCGGTGCCGTGGATCCAGCTCGTGGTCTTCCTGATCGTGGCCGCCATCGTCGGCGTCGTGGCGGCCGTGTGGCCGGCCTGGCGGGCGGCGAGGATCGACATCCTCGAGGCCATCCACTACGAGTAGGAGGGGGCGGCCGTGTCGAGCGGCAGGCAGTGGTTCCCCGAGGAGATGCCGCGACGGCGCCGCGACCGCAAGGCGGTCGGCGCCGTCGTGCTCATCGTCGCCGGCCTCGCGCTGTTCGGCCTGCAGTTCGCCGGCGCCTACGCGGGGTCGCTGACGCTGATCGTCGTCGGGGCGCTGTTCCTGGTGCTCTACGCGTGGCGGTTCTCGTACGCCGGACTGGTGGCCGGGTGCGCGCTCATCGGCCTGGGTGTCGGCACGTTGCTGGACCGGGCCCTCGACACGAGGGCCGACCTGGCGCTCGTGGGCCTGGGCGCCGGTTTCATCGCCGTCTACCTGGTCGACCTGGCGAGGGTGCACTGGACGCACTGGTGGCCGTGGCTCCCCGGTGTCGTCCTCGTCCTGGTCGGCGCCCTCCAGGGCCGGCCGCACGTCTGGACCTGGATCGGCAGGCTGTGGCCGCTGATCCTGGTCGTGATCGGCGTGGTCGCGCTGGTGCAGTGGCGGTCCACGCGGCGCACGCGCGGCAAGGCGGTCGAGCCCTGGGGTGAGGCGGCGGCGCAGCCGCCGCCTCACCCCACCGACGACCGCGACGACGGCTCCGCCTGAGCGAGCGCCTACGGTGGGCGCCGGCCGTGGAGGTCCGCGGTTGCGCGCCGCCCGGGCGCTCCGCATGATGCGGGTGCGATGACGACGCCGTCCTTCGAACAAGGCCCGATCCGCCCGCCCAGCGAGGCCGCGAGCCTGCTGGTGCGCGTTGTGCGTAACTGCGGCTGGAACCGCTGCACGTTCTGCCCCGTCTACAAGGGCGCTCGCTTTTCGCTGCGCCCGGTGGCCGACGTGGTGGCCGACATCGACGCGATGGCCGCCGCGGCCGAGGCGCTGGGAGACGACGGGCTCGGCCCGCTACGCGCCGGCGAGGTCCCGCCCGAGGCGTTCCAGGTCGCCCTGTTCCTGCGCGACGCCGGCCGTAGCGCGTTCCTCCAGGACGCCGACCCGTGCGCCCTGGCGACGCCGAAGCTGGTCGCCGTGCTCGAGCACCTGCGGGCGCGCTTCCCCACGGTCGCGCGCGTCACGACCTACGGACGCGCCTCCACCCTCGCGCGGAGAACACCGGAGCAGGTCGCGTCGCTCGCCGCCGCGGGGCTGACGCGCGTGCACGTCGGCATGGAGTCGGGCTCCGATGTGGTGCTGCGGGCGCTCGACAAGGGGTGTTCCGCGGCGCAGCTCGTGACGGCCGCCGGCCGCGTGCTCGGCGCCGGGCTGGAGCTGTGCTTCTACGTCATGCCGGGGATCGGCGGGCGCGAGCTGGCCGCCGAGCACGTCCGCGGCACTGCCGACACGCTGCGGTCGGCGGCCGCCCTCGCGCCCGCCGGCGACCCCCTGGTCGTACGCCTGCGCACGGCCGCGGTCGCCCCGGGCACGCCGCTGGAGTGCAGCCTGGCCGAAGGCGGCTTCGAGCTGCCCGACGACGTCGAGGTGGCGCGCGAGGTCCGCGACCTGCTGGTCGCCCTCGGCGACGCTCGTCTGGAGCTGCGCTCCGACCACGCCCTGAACCTGTTCGCCGACCTCGAAGGCTCGCTGCCGCACGACCGCGAGGCGCTGGTCGCGACGCTCGAAGCGTTCCTCGGCCTGGCAAGCCGCGAGCAGGCGGAGTTCGCCCTGGGCGCCCGGCTGGGCCTGTTCCGGCGGCTCGACGACCGGCTCGATCCGGGCCGCCGGGCGGCATTGCTCGCGCGCGCGCCCGGCGCCGGCGCGGCGAGCGCGGAGCAGCTGCTCGCCGCCGCGACCGGCCTGCGGTCGCGGTTCATCTAGAGCCCGATGTCCCCCAGCAGGTAGCGCTGCACGGTGGGCCCGACGGCCGCGGCCAGTGTGTCGACGTCGGCCGAGGCCAGCGGCTCCACGCGGCCGACGTAACGGGCCAGGGCGAGGCCGATCAGCTGGGTGCCGGCGAGCGTCGCGCGCAGCCCGGCGTCGGGCGCCGGCAGGGTCGTGGCCAGCGGGCCGAAGACGCTGCGCGTCAGGAGGTCCCGGACCAGCGCCGCCGCCGCTTCATCGCCCACCACCGACCGCAGCATGGCCATGAAGGTCGGCCGGTTGGCCGGCGCCTCCCACGTGCGCAGGAACGTGCGCACCACGCCCTCGCCGACGTGGTCGGGGTCGGCGCGCAGCAGCTCGGGCAGCACGGCCGCAGGCTCCATGGGCAGGACGAGCGACGCTTCGAACAGCTCCTCCTTGGTCCCGAAGTAGTGGTGGACGAGGGCCGGGTCGACTCCGCGCGGCGCCGGCGATGGCCCTGATCGTCGCGTGGTCGAAGCCGCGCGCGCCGAACTCGGCGCGCGCGGCCGCCAGGATCGCGTCGCGCGTGCCGGGGCCGCCGGGGCGGCGGCCGGTGCGCGGGCGCGGGCTCGTGCCCGCGCCCGCCGCCGCGGCCGCCGCCCCACCTCGGCGCTGCACCGCCTTGCGCCCGTCAGCCATCCCGGACACGCTCACTCCCCGACCGGCGCGGCTCGCTCGGCACGCGTCATCTCCTCGTGTCCCTCGTGCTCGCCCAGCCTGCGGCCGGTCAGGAGCGCCGGGATGATCGTCAGCAGCGCCGCCAGTGCGGCGGCGTAGTAAGGCCACGTGAACGAGCCGGCAAGGTCGTTGCGGTAGATCTCCGCCACGCTCGCCTCGGCCGCGGCGTAGCTCGCCGGGTCTTGCTGCGCGGCGGCGGTGGCGCCGGCTTCGACCGCGTCGTAGGCAGCCTGCTCGGGCGACCCGCCGGCAGGCCTGGGGATGGGTTCGGACGCGTGGAGCGGGTAGGTGGTGAGCTGTGTGCCGCCGCCGTTCTTGGCGGCCTGTTTGGCGTTCCAGGCCAGGGCGCCCGAGGCTGCCTGCTTCGCAGCAGGGCTGAGCTGCGTATCGGCTGCGACCGTCCGCATCGCCTGCTTCGTCGCATGCTGGGCGTTCTGAGCCACCGTGTGGGAGAAGATGGCCACCAGCAGGGCGACGCCGATGGTGAAGCCTATCTGGCGCATGGTGTTGAGCGAGCCCGAGCCGACGCCGCGCACCTGTGGTGGCAGCGACGCCATCGAGGCGGCCGACAGGGTCGGCATGGCGAGGCCCATGCCGACCCCGATGAAGGCCGCCCGCCAGAGGACGTCCCCGAGCGTGGCGTCTCCGTTCAGCTGGGCGAGGAGCACCAGACCGATGGCGAAGCACAGTCCGCCGGCGGCGGCCGGCAGGCGCGGCCCGATCCTGTCGTTGAGGCGTCCCGAATTGGGCGCGACCAGCAGCGCGACGAGGGGTACGATCGCCATGCCGACGGCGGCGTGCAGCGGCGTGTAGCCGAGCACGACCTGCAAGAAGATGACGATGAGCAGGAACGTCCCGCCCATGGACAGGCCGAGCAGCATCACGGCGCTGTTGGCGGCCGTGAAGGAACGGATGCGCAGGAGCTTGACGGGGAACATGGGTGACGGCGTGCGCCACTCCCACCACAGGAAGAGGGGGAAGCTGATCGCCGCACCGGCGAACAGGGCGAGGATGGTCGGTGAGGTCCAGCCCCAGTCGCCGCCCTCCACCAGTGCCAGCGTGAGCATGAAGAGGCCGGCGCCGGAGAGCAGCATGCCGGGGATGTCCAGTCTGCCTTCCACCCGCGCTCCGCGTTCGGCTCGGGGGATCACCATCGCGCAGATCACGATGGCGGCGATGCCGACCGGCACGTTGACGTAGAAGATCCACGACCAGTGGCCGTAATTGAGCAGGATGCCGCCGAGCACCGGCCCCACGGCGGCCGCAGCGGTGCCCAGCGCCGCCCAGATGCCCACAGCCGCGCCCTGCTGGCGGCGCGGGAACACGCCGAGCACGATCGCCAGCGAGACGGTGAGCAGCGCCGCGCCGCCGATGGCCTGGCCGGCCCGGAAGAGCACGAGCCAGCGGATGTCGGGGGCGAGGCCGCAGAGCAGCGAGAAGAGGGTGAAGGTGGCGAGGCCGAAGAGGAAGACGCGCTTGCGCCCGTAGCGGTCGCCGATGCGGCCCATGGTCAGGAAGAACATCGCCAGGACGAGGCTGTAGACGTTGAGGACCCAGGAGACGCTGGCGAGCGAGGCGCCGAGCTCCCTCTCGATCGAAGGCACGGCGATGTTGACGATCGTCACGTCGAGCAGGCCCATGAACATCCCGATCGAGACGGCGACGAGGATCCACCACTTGCGCGGGTGGCCCTGGTCGAGGGCCGCGGCGGCGGGCGCCGCGGCGCCCGCCGCCGCGGCCGCAGTCATGGCGCTGTCGGGTGACGTAGACGGGTGACTCACGTGGCGCTCCTTGCGGCGAGGGTCATGGCGACGAAGCGTTCTTCGAACGTCGCGGGGACGGTGGTGACGGTGGCGGCGACGCGGCGGGCGGCGAGCGCTTCGCGCACGCTCGCCGCGTCGCCGCCCGGCACGCGGATGCTGCGGCCGGCCAGCGAGAGGGGGAGGCCGCGTTCGTCGAGGGCGACGAACGCGGCCTCCCACGCCTCGGCGTCGACGCGCACGGAGGTGGCGTCGCCGACCAGCTCGTCGATCGTGCCGCGGCCGACGACGCGACCGGCGGCCATCACGACCAGCCGGTCGCACTGCTCGGCCTCGTCCATGTAGTGGGTGGTGACGAGCGCGCCTGTGCCGGCGTCCACGGACCGGCGGATGGTGTCCCACAGGCGCGCCCGGGCGAGCGGCCCGACGCCCGACGTGGGCTCGTCGAGCACGAGCAGCTCGGGAGCGTGCGCCAGGGCGGCCGCGAAGGCCAGACGCCGGCGCAGGCCCAGCGACAGGTCGCGGACGAGCGCGTCGCGGGCGGCCTCGAGGTCGGCGTCGAGCGACGCGGCCGTGGCAGGCGCCCCGGTCCCCGCGCCGAAGGCGCCGGCGGCGAACTCGAGGTTCTCCGCGACGGTCAGGTCGTCCCAGAGCCCCAGGCCCTGAGGCACGTAGCCGAGGCGGCGGCGCGCCGCCCGCGAGGGCGGCGCGCCGAACAGGCGCACCTCGCCGGACGTGGGGCGCAGCAGCCCCAGGAGGATACGGATCAGCGTGGTCTTGCCGGCCCCGTTGGCGCCCAACAGGCCGACGACCTCGCCCGGCGCGACAGTGAGGTCGGCGCCGTCGACGGCGGTGAGGCCGCCGAAGCGCCGCCCCACGGACCGCGCCTCGGCAAGCGCTTCGGGGGCGTCCCGCGTGGAGCTCGCCGCGGCCCGGGTCGTGCCGCCGAGGGCGCTCATGCGGCAGCTCCCGCGCCGGCCGCCTCGTCGCGGGCCAGAGCGGCGACGATGACCGCGTCGGCCATGTCGGGATCGACGGCGGTGGCGAAGGCGGGGAGGACCCCGTCGGGCGCCCACAGGCGCCAGCCACGGCCGCGCCTCCAGGCGTACGGCGACGAAGGACGCTCCGTCGCGGCCGCGACCCTCCCCGGCAGGCCGGCGACGATGTCGTCCGGCGCGCCGGCGGCGAGCGCGCGGCCGCCCTCGAGCACGAGCACGGCGGCCGCGCGCTCGGCCTCGTCGAGGTAGGTCGTCGAGAACACGACGGCCGCGCCGGCGGCGGCGTGGGCGGCGACCAGCCGCCACAGGTCGGCGCGGCTCACGGGGTCGACGCCGGTCGTGGGCTCGTCGAGCACCAGCAAGGGCGGCTCGTGCATCACGGCCAGGACGAACGCGAGCTTCTGGCGCATGCCGCCCGAGAGGTCGCCGGCCAGGGTGCCGGCGAATCCTTCGAGGCCGGCGCGGGCGAGGAGGTCGGCGGCGCGGCGCTGTAGCGACGCGCCGCCGACCCTGTAGGCCCGCGCCGTGAACTCCAGGTTCTCGCGCACGGTGAGGTCGCGATAGACGCCGGTCCCGGCCGAGACGAAGCCGAGGCGCCGTGCCTCCGGGCGCCGGACGGCGCCGGCGTCCGGGCGCACGGCGCCGGCCAGCGTCCGCAAGAGTGTCGTCTTGCCGGCGCCGTCGCCGCCGACGACGGCGGTGACGGCGCCGGACTCAACGGCCAGCGTCACGTCGTCGAGCGCGACGCGGCGCCCGAAGCGCACGGACAGGTGCTCGACGCCCCAGCTCACGCCGAGGCCTCGGCCGCGGGCTCGGCGGTCGGCGCCTGCGGGGCGGTGAGCCCCGCCGGCGCCAGGTCGCGGCGGAAGCGCAGGATCGAGATCGTCGACAGCGCCGCGGCCATGACGGCCAGCACGACGAACGGGAGCCACAGCGACGCCAGCGGCTCGCCGCGCACCATCACGCCGCGGGCGATCTTGATGAACCAGGTGAGCGGCAGGCAGTAGCCGATCCAGCGCACGCCCCAGGGCATCGCGTAGAGCGGGAAGAACAGGCCGCTCAGCAGGACCTGCGGCAGCAGGGTCATGATCGCCAGCTGGATCGCCTGGCCCTGCGTCTGCGACACGGTCGAGATGAACACGCCCACGCCGAGCGTGACGAACAGGAAGAGCGTGGCGCCGAGCGCGAACACGGCGACCGAGCCTCGGAACGGCACGTCGAACAGCAGCATGCCGGCGGCGACGATGACCACCATGTCGATGGCGGCGATGAGCAGATAGGGGGCGATCTTGCCGACGAACACGTCGCGCGCCCGGAACGGCATCACGGCGAGTTGCTCCAACGTGCCGGCCTGCCGCTCGCGCACGACCCCCAAGGCGGTGGCCACGGTGCCGACGAACACGAGGATGATGCCGCAAAGGCCCGGGATCATGATGCTCGAGGTCCTCAGGCCGGGGTTGAAGAGGACCTCGGGCGTCGGGAGCGCGCCGACGCCGGTGGTCTGCCCGCCGACCGGCGCGCCCGCCGGAAGCGATGCGCTCACCTGTGCCAGGGCGGTGACGGCCGACCGCGCCGCGAACAGCTCGCTGCCGTCGATGAGGATCCGCGCCTTCTCGTGTGCGGGGTCGGCGGGCGTCACGACGGCGACGACCGCCCGGCCGTCCCGGAGTGCGTCGTGCGCGTACGCCGCATCCTGCCCGGGCTGCGTCTCGACCACGTGGAGCTGGACCGGCAGGCGGCTCGCCACGGCGCCGGCCAGCGGCCCGACCACCACGGTAGGAACCTGTTTCACGTCGAAGCTCGCCGCGTAGCCGAAGATGACCAGGAAGAGGATGGGGAGGAAGAGCAGCAGGGCGACCGTGCGCCGGTCACGCCGCAGCTGGCGGAACTCCTTGAGCACGATCGCCCACATGGCGGCCCTCCCGGCGCGGCGGCTGCGCGGGGCGAGGGGCGGCGGCGTGGCCGCCGCCCCTCGCCCCACAGGAACTCAACACGCGTTGAATTCTAGGCGCAATGGGTCGGCTGTCAACCGGGATGGATCGTTCGACTGGGGCGTGGACCGGGTGGCCGGGGCGTGCCCCATTTCGCCACGCGGCAGCGGCATGGTCGAGCTCGCCCGCGCCGGCGGAAGGAGGGTGCGGATGGACGCTCGAAGCCAGTTGACACTGCGCTGCGTACATCCTAGGGTCGGCCCATGAAGGTGCTCGTAAGGCCCCCTTCCGACAGCTTCTCGGCCGCGCTCTCCGACCACCCTGCTCGGCAGTCCATCGACCCGGCTGCCGCGCTCGTGGAGCACGCCGGGTTCGTGGCCGCGCTGCGCGCCGCCGGAGCCGACCTCCTGGAGCTCCCGCCCGAACCGTCGCTGCCCGATGCCTGCTTCGTTTCGGACACGATGCTCGCGTTGCCGATGGCCGGCGATCACGGCGGGCGCAGCGCGCTGCTGGTCGCCACGCGGCCCGGCGCGCCCAGCCGACGTCCCGAGGTCGCCTCCGTCGTGGCCAACGCCTATTCGCTCGTGCCGCCGGCCTGCGAGCAGCGGTCGATCAAGCCGCCGGCGACCCTCGACGCCGGCGACGTCATCGTCTACGGCGACCGCGTCGCCATCGGCGTCTCGGCGCGCACCACGCGCGAGGGCGCCGACCAGCTCGCCGACGCGGTCCGCGGCGTCGGGTACCGGCCCTTCCTCTGCCCGGTGACGGGCAGGCTGCACCTGGCCTCGTGGGTCACCGTCGTGCGCGACGACCTGCTTGCCGGCACCGCCGGCGGGTTCGCCTCGCTCGACGCCGCCGGCGCGGCACCCGAGCACGAGATCGCCCGCGTCCTCGTCCCCCACGACGAGGTGCCGGCCGCCAACGTGCTGCCCCTCGCCGGCAGGTGCTTCATGGCCGCGGGTTTCCCGGCGACGGCGGCCGCGCTGCGGGCCGCGGGCGAGGACGTGGTCGAGGTGATCCTCGACCAGTTCACCCTTGCGGACGGCGGGCCGACGTGCCTCGTGGCCCTGATCCACTGACGACCGTGTGGCCCGGGGACATCCGTCGAGAGCCCGGGCGAGGACCGCGCCTGCGTGTTCCGATCCAACGCGCGCGGCAGGCCGACGGGCCGTGAGCGACGACGGGGCGGCCGCAAAGCGGCCGTCGTGGGCGCCGACGCCGCCGACGCCGCCGACCCCGGTCGCGCCGCCGTCGTGGCTGGCGCAGGGAGGGGGAGGGGAGCCTGACACGGCGCCCGACGCCCCCGCCGACACCGACAGCAGCGACGCGGCGCCGGACACGACCCCGATCGAGTCCGTCGCGCCGGTCGCGCCGGCGGCCTATTTCAGCGATGTCGGCTACCGTTCGACGTTCGTCTCGTCGGCCGCGGATGCGGCGCCGGAAGCCCGAGCGGCGGGGCCGCGCCGGGCCCCGTCGGACGTCGTGGCCGCGCAGCGTGCGGGCGTCGGAGACCCGTACGCGCCGCGACCGGCGGCGTCATCGCGGCCGGCCTCGTCTGGACGCCGGGTCATCACCCGGAGGAGCGTCGGGGTCATCGTCGCCGCGGTGGTCGTGCTGGTCGCCTGGGTCATCCCCGCCCTCCACGGGATCGCGACGTCGGGCTCCGGGGGCGGCGCCGACACCTCCGCCTTGCCCGCGAGCGGGTCCTACGACCCCACGCGGCTGCGCACGATGCTCGACCAGCTCATGGCCGTCAATCGTTCGCTGCCCGACCACGTGGGCGCGCCGCGGCCGAAGGACGCGGCGCGCGCGTCGGCGTTGGCGCATCGGATCGAGGCGTGGCGGTCGAGCCATACGCTGGCTCCCGCCGACGCACGCCTGGCGCGCGCTGGCGCCGCGTTCGCGAAGGCGCTCGGCCTCTGGCTCGCGCATCCCGAGGCCGATGCGGCATACCAGGCGTACCTCGCGGCATGGCGACGCTGGGACGCCGCCGACCCGACATGGCAGTCGAAGTGAGCGAGGGTGGCGGGGCCGGCGCGGGCGGCGGCGACGCCGGCGCCCGCGCCGGCCTTCTCGTCGAGGAGCTCCGCGCCCTCGGCAGCGCGGAAGCGCGGGCCGGCATGGCGCGCTACGGGATCGAGGTGCGCGACGCGTTCGGGGTGTCGGTCTACGAGCTCCGGCGCGTCGCCAAGCGCGTCGGCACCGACCACGAGCTGGCGCTCGCGCTCTGGGCGACGGGCAACCACGAGGCGAGGCTGCTGGCCGCCTTCGTCGACGATCCCGCCCTCGTGACGCAGCACCAGCTCGAGTCGTGGATCCTCGACGTCGACTCGTGGGACGTCTGCGACCAGCTCACGACCGATCTGGTCGACCGCACACCGTTCGCGCACGCCACAGCGGTCGAGTGGGCGCAGCGGCCGCAGGAATGGGTGCGCCGCGGTGGATTCGCCCTGATGGCGGGGCTCGCCGTCCACGACAAGCAGGCGTCCGACGAGGCGTTCCTGGCGTTCTTCCCACTCATCGGAGCGGCGGCCTGGGACGACCGCAACTTCGTGAAGAAGGCGGTCAACTGGGCGTTGCGCAACATCGGCAAGCGGAGCGTGCCGCTGAACGAGGCCGCCGTCGCCCTCGCCGAGGGCATCAGGGCCGCGGCCGACCGCGCCGCCGGGGGGCCGCGAGGCGGCGACCCCGGTGCGCGCAGCGCGCGCTGGGTCGCCGCCGACGCGTTGCGCGAGCTCAGGTCGGCCAAGGTACAGAAGAGGCTGGGGCGCTGAGGGCGGGCGGCGGGACCGCCGCCCGCCCTCAGCGCCCCAGCCTTGTGCCCGTCCGGCACGGGGTCTAAGCTGCCAGTATGCCAGCCGGCGAGAGCGAACGATCCCCAGCACGGGGGGACGGCGTCGCCGCCGAGAGCGCGCCGGTGAGCGCTGCGACCGGCAGGAGTCCCTCCCCGGCACCCTTGACCGCCGAGCGACGCCACCCGCGGCTGATCAGGCTGACCTACGGCCTCCAGCGGCGGGCGTCAGCCGTGCTCGCGTTCGCCCTGGTCCTCGCCGCCGCGATCTTCGCCGCCGACCTCATCCTGCCGACGGCCTGGGTGATCGGCGCCTTCTACCTGGTGCCCCTGGGACTCGTGGCGGTCGCTTGCGGGCGGCGCACGACCGCGTTCGTGGCCACCCTCTTCCTGATCGTGATCTTCGCCGCCATGGTCGACCAGGACGAGCTGGTGAAGGGACAGGAGCTCATCTTCCTCTTCTTCCTCGCCGCCGCCTTCATCGGCCTTGTGGTTCTGGCCGACCTGCTGCGCCAGCTGGACACCGTCTCGCAGCGGGCGACACGGCGGGCGCTGTTCGCCGAAGCCGAGGCCGCCATCGTCGCCCAGAGCATCCGCGGCGGTCGGCTCCGGGAGCTGGCCGAGGCCGCGATCGCCCGCATCGGGGAGCAGCTGCGAGCCGACGACGCCGCCCTCCTGCTCGTCGACGGCGACGAGTGGGTCGGCTTCGCCGGCTGGAACCTGGGGCACGACGCGAGCGAACTGCGCGTGCCGCGCGAGATCTTCAAGGAGGCCGACGACGCCCTGCGCGAGCGGCACTCGCTCGTGTTGAACGACGTGCCGGCCACGGTCGCCGCCACGCCGCGGCCGCACAAGGGGATCATCGAGCGCTACGGCCTGCGCGAAGTCCTCCTCGTGCCCATGCTCGTCGTCGACGCCCCGCTCGGCGTGATGGCCTTCAACCGCCGGGTGGCGGGCGGCTTCACCCGCGACCAGGTCCGTTTCGCCGAGAGCGTGGCCGGCCACGTCGCGGTCGCGCTCGACAACGCCCGCCTCATGGCGGAGCTGCAGCAGAAGCGTCGTGACCTCGGCCTCGTCGTCGAGTCGAGCCTCGACTTCGCCGCCACCCTGGAGCCGCGCGACGTGGTCGAGACGATCGCCGCGCGGCTCGCCGACGCGCTGAAGGTCAGTGGGTGCGACATCGACGTGCTCGAGCCGCAGGGCGACGCCGTGCGCACGGTCGTCAGCTACGACTCCGGCGAGTTCGTGCGCGAGCTCGTCGGCGCGCGCTGGCCGTTGGCCGACTACAGGACCACGCGCTTCGTGATCGAGACGGGGCAGCCGCTGGCGATCCGCGACCTCGACGATCCCCACGTCGGCGAGGCCGACCGCCGCCTGTTCGAGTCGCACGGCCAGCGCTGTCAGCTCGGCCTGCCGCTCAAGGCCCACGACCGGATCATCGGGGTCGCCGAGCTGTTCGACTACGGTGAGGCGCGCGACTTCACCTTCGAGGAGATCGAGTTGGCCGAGGCGATCTGCCAGTTCGCCGCGCTCGCGCTCGAGAACGCCCGCCTCTACGACCGGGTGAGGGCGGCGTCGCTGCGGCTCCAACAGCTCCAGGAGGTCTCGCTGCGGCTCGGGCGCCTGCGCGACGAGCGCGTGGTGCTCGACGACGTCGTGCGGGCGGCTGCCGAGCTGCTCGAGGCCGGCCGCGTCGCCTACGTCGTCAGCGACGGCGAGCAGCAGGTGGTGCGAGCGGCGATCGGCGTGAGCCGGCCGGTGGCCGAGGTCGAAGCCGGCGCGCTCGAGGCCCTGCGCGCGCTGCTCCCACGCCTCACGCAGTTCGCCGGCGACGAGCCGCGCTCATCGGCGCAGCGCGCGCACGCGTACGACGGGGCGCTGGTCGTGCCGCTCAAGCGCCACCGGCCGGACAAGGTCGCCGCTCTCGTCTTCGGCGACAAGATCGGCGGCGGCGCGTTCAGCGACGACGACCAGCGCCTCGCCACCACGCTGGCCGCGCAGCTCTCGACGTCTCTGCGTACGATCCACGAGATCGAGCGCGAGCACGAGATCGCCGAGGCCTTCCAGGCGGCGCTGCTCGTGCCGCCGCCCGACGTGCCGGGCATCGACTTCGGCGTGCGCTACAAGCCGGCGACCGACCTGATGCGCGTGGGCGGCGACTTCTACGACGTGATGAGCCTGGCTCCCGGACGCCTGATGATCGCCATCGGCGACGTCTGCGGCAGGGGCCTCGACGCGGCCGTCCAGACCGCCATGGTGCGCTACACCCTGCGTGCCTTCGCCCCGGAGGGATCGCCCGGCGAGACCCTGGCGCGCCTGAACCGCGCCATCGTGACCCAGGACCCGGCCACGCCGTTCGTGACCATCGTCCTCGCCTACCTCGACGTTCGGCGGCGTACGCTCGAGTTCGCGGTCGCCGGCCATCCGCGGCCGATCGTCTACGTCGGCGGCCGCCGGTTCCACGTCTCCCAGGACGGCGGGTTCCCGGTGAGCCTGTTCGAGCCGTCCGTGTACCCGACCAACCGCTTCACGCTCCCGCCCGACGCGACGCTCGTCCTGTACACCGACGGCGTGACCGAGGCGCGCGACCACGGGCCGCAGTTCGGCGAGAAGAGGCTGATCGATCTCGTGCGGCGCAACCTCAGTCTGCCGGCCCAGTCGCTGGCCGACCGGATCGTCGACCGGGCGTTCGCCTTCAGCGGCGAAGAGACGCGCGACGACCTCGCGGTCGTGGTGGTGCACCTGCCCTAGGCGCCGCCCTGCGCCGTGTCGGTCGGCGGCGGCGGGGGCGCCGGCCGCGCCGGCCGAGCTTTCATCAGCGACAGGAAATGGGCGAGGCCGGTGCGGTCGACGAAGCCCACGAGCCGGCCATCCTCCATGACGGCGAGCTGCTCGACCTGTTCCCGGGTGAGCCGCCGGTAGGCGACCGTGGCCGCCTCGTCGGGGTCGATCGTGTGCAGCTCGGTCAGCGGCGTCATCACGTCCTGCACCTGGTCGTAGCCCCACCGTGCCCGCTCGGCGTGCTGCAGGTCCGACAGGCAGACGAGCCCCTCCAGCCGGCCCTCGCCGTCCTCGACCGGCAGGCAACGGGTGTCCAGCGCCAGGAAGTACTCGTTGGCCGCCTTGCGCAGGGTGATGTCGTCGGGGACCCAGCCGGGCGGCTGTCCCATCAGGGCGCGCACCGGCACACCCTCGAGCCGCGACTCCACCTCGCTCTGCAGGTAGGTCGTCTGCGAGGCCTGCAGCAGCACCCAGCCGACGAAGCCGGTCCAGAGTCCGCCGATGAAGTCGATGGAGAACGCCAGCATCACGCCGGCGGCGATGAACAGGTAGCCGAACACGTTGCCGGTGCGGGCGGCCCAGCGCGTGGCGCGGCCGAAATCGCCGGTCAAGCGCCAGAGGACGGCGCGCAGCACGCGGCCGCCGTCGAGCGGGAACCCCGGCAGCAGGTTGAACACCGCCAGCAGGATGTTGACGCTGCCGAGGTAGGCGAGCACGGCGCCCACCGTCTCGGGCCAGGGAACGAGCCGGGCCGAGGCCAGCGTCACGGCCCCGACGACGAGACTGGTCGCCGGTCCGGCCCCGGCCATGAGCGCCTCACGGCCCGGGCTCGAGGCGTCTTCCTCGATCGTCGACACGCCGCCGAGCAGGAACAGGGTGATGCTGCGCACGCCGATGCCCTGCGAGCGCGCGACCAGCGAGTGGGCGAGCTCGTGCAGCAGGACCGAGGCGAAGAGCAGCACGGTGGCGACCACGGCCACCGTCCAGGTGGTGGGGCGCGTCCAATTCGGGTAGGCGTGGGGGAACAGGCTCGTCGCCAGCGACCAGGCGAAGATCACGAACACGATCAGCCAGCTGGGGTGCACCCGCACCTCGATGCCGAACACCCTCGCTACCTTCAGACCCTTGCCCACGCAGCCTCCTCACGTGGGGTGTTCCCCGCGTCAGATGGCCGGTAACGCCTTGAGAAGGCGGGCCGTCACGGCCCCGGCGCCCGGAGTCTCAGGCGCCTTCGACGACCGTGTCGATGCCGTCGGCGACGGCCAGGATGCGGGTGGCGGCGCCGCGGATCCGGCGCGCCTCGGCCACGGCCTGCTCGACCGTCTCGAACGCCAGCAGGCCCATGGCGCGGAGCGGCGCCGGGTCCGCGGCGCCCACGACGGCGAGGCGGTACCTCAGCATGAGCTTGGCCACCATGTAAGCGCGCTGGCCACCGGGGCCGAGGGGCTCGGTGCAGCCGCGTTCGACCAGCGCCATGGGCGACGGCGTTTCGGTGAGCAGACGTCCGAAGTTGAGCTCGCCGGGTCCGTCGCCGGCGCCCAGCGGCAGGTCGGCGCAGATCGCGATCAGGCCGCCGTCGGCGACGGCGGGATGGGCGGCGAGGCCGGCGTAGGTCGCCGCCCGCGTGGCCTGATAGAGGCTTTCGTGCTTGGGCGCCGGCACGCCGGCAAGGAGCAGGTCATAGCCGCCGGGGCGCGAGCGCAGCCAGCAGCCGCGGTGCGCGTCGCTGAGCGCGCGCTGGACGGCGGCGGGGTCGCCGGCCGCCAGGTCGGCGACCCCGCCGCCGTGCGCCACGACCACGTTGACGGCGAAGGCGAGGTTCGTGTGCCCGGCGATCTCGCGCAGCGCCTCGGCGAACGGGTTGCCGTCGAGCACGCCGAGGCGCACGGCCGGCCGGTCGAGGAAGACCGGATCGTGGGTCCAGGCGATCGTCGCCGCTCCGCCACAGCCGATGGCCACGGCCTTGGGGCCGCCCGAGAAGCCGGCGTACAGGTGGGGCTCGACGATGCCGACCGCGACCACCAGGTCGGCCGTGGCGACGGTCGCGTCGAGCCAGATCTCGCGCCCGTCGGCGGTCTCGCCGGCGAGGACGTTGGTCCCGTCGAGCCCCTGGGCGTCGATCACGGCGACGCGGTCGGCGACCGCGTCGCCGACCAGCATCCGGCGTTCGGCCTCGCTGTGCGAGCGGTGCACGCCGCAGCCGACGACGACCGTGATGGCCTCGTCGGCGACGCCGGCCGCCGCCAGGTGCTCGAGCAGCGGAGGCAGCAGGAGGGCCGTCGGGCACGGCCGCGTGGCGTCGGGCACCGCCACGGCGACACGGCCGGCGCCACGGGCCAGCTCGGTCAGCGGCGGCGTCCCGAGCGGCCGGGCGAGCGCCTCGAGGAGGCGCTCGCCCGGCCGCTCCAGCGCCGCCAGCCGCTCAGGGGGCTCGAAGTCGCAGGGGACCTCGACCGCGGTCTCGTCGTCGCCCGAGTAGACGAACGGGGCGCCGTCACCGGTGTAGTCCTTCGGTCCCCCGGCCGCTGCGGACGTGTGGTCGGTCGCCATGTCAGTCGTCGTTCGGTCCCGCGGGGACGAACCCCACGGCCGGCGGGCAGGCGTAGTAGGCGACCCCGGCGACGAGCAGGCCCACGGGCGGGAAGAGCACCGAGCACGCGACCCCGGCCGCCGCCCAGTCGACCACCGACCGCCCCGTCCGGCGAGCAAGGCGGATGCCGACGTAGGCGCAGAGCGGCAGCTGCAGGAAGAACAGGACCTGGACGAGGACGTCGTGGTGGAAGGGCATGGGTCAAGTATAGACGAGCCGCCCGGTCGGCCCTCGTGCCTCAGGTGTAGCGCGCGAGCAGCCCGTCGGCCGCGCCGGCCAGGGCGGCGATGGCCTCGGGCGGGGCCAGGGGCACGGCCTGGCCGCCGTACTGCAGCAGCTCGCGGACCAGCCAGTGCGCGTCGACGTAGGGCAGCTCGGCCACGACCGCGCCGGCGGCGGCCGGCGTGACCGGGCGGCGTTCGGCGACCCAGCGCGCGACCTCGACGGAGAACCAGACCCGGGCCCGCCGGGGCGCGTATTGGGCTGAGGTCTTCACGCCTTCGCGGCGGTAGAGCTCGATCTCGGTGTCGGGCCGGGGCGCGAACGTCTCGGCGGTGACCCGCGCCTCCTTGGTGGTGGCGACGCGGAACACGCGTACCCCCTCGGAGGCCCGGCACCAGGCGACGTAGTACCACTCGCCGCGCGTGCGCACGAGCAGGTACGGCTCGACCGTGCGCCGGCTGGTGACGCCGGTGCCGGCCGAGAAATAGACGATCTCGAGCGGGCGGCGTCCGGCGATCGCCGTGTTCACGGCGTCGAGGACCTGCTCCTGCGGCGGCAGCAGGTCGGCTGCCGCCAGCGACGGCGGCGCGGCGCTGCGCGCCTCGCGCAGCTTCTGCGCGGCGCCGCGCAGCGCCGCGCCGTGCTCGGTCGGGACTTGGCCGCCGAGCAACTCGACGGCCAGCAGCAGCGTGTCGGCCTGCAGGGGCGAGAGGCGCGCCGGGCGCGCGAAGGCCGAGGAGGCGACGTCGCAGGTCACGACCAGGCGGTCGCCCTTGACCTCGGCGTACACCAGCGTGCCCTCGCCGCCGAAGTTCACGAGGTTCAGGAGCCGCACGTCGGCCTTGAGGTCGGCCGGCGTGAGGTCGAGCGCCCGGCAGACGTCGGCCACGCCCAGCGGGACCTCGTCGCCGGCGCCGGCCGCCTTGCAGGCGCCGTAGAGGTAGGTCAGCAGCGCCGTCAGGCGCGTGAAACGGTCGACCTCGACCGCCCAGTCGGCCGGGCGCGCCGCGGGCCGGGCGGCCTTGACCGGTCGCGCCTCCGGCGCGCCCGCCTCGTCGTCGCCCGCCGGCGGGTCGTCGAGGCGCTGCCGCAGCAGCCGCAGCTGCGCCGCCAGCGCCTGCCGCAGGGACTGCGGTTCGAGGATCTCGGCATCGTCGCCCATCGACAGCACCCAGCTCACGAGTGCTTGGGCCGACGCGTAGCCGGTGCGGTAGACGATGCCGCCGTCGCGCCCGGCCTCGATCGTCCCGCAGTGGGCGTAGTGGGCCTCGATCCACCAGGCCATGCGTTCGCCGACGGCGATCGCGGCCTCGCCGGCGATGCCGCCAAGCTGCCAGGCGGGACGGTTGACGTAGGTGTCGACCGTGAAGGAGTCGGGCGGCTCGAAGTCGTGCGGCGCCTTGGTCTCGTGACGCACGCCGGAGCGCAGGCGCGAGAGGCGGAAGGTGCGGATCGCGCCGCGCAGGTGGCAGTGGCCGATCAGGTACCACTCGTCGCCGACGACCATGAGGCTGTACGGGTCGACGACCCGCTCGGTCTCGGTGTCGCTGCCGATGGCGTAGTAGGCGAAGCGCACGGTCTTGCGGGCCGCGATCGCCTGCTGCAGCTTGGGCAGGGAGGCGGCGGCGCGCCGGGCGTCCTGCTCGGGCAGGACGCTCATGGGCGCCGCCGCCTCCCCGGCCCGCAGCTCCGGCCGGCCGTGGGCCAGGCTGAGCAGGGCGAGGCGCAGCGGCTCGCCGAAGGCGAAGCCTTCGAGGACGAACAGGCAGGTCGCCAGGGCCGACAGCTCGTCGGGCGTGAACCGGATCGCCGGCAGGTAGTAGGCGGCGGCCGGCAGGGAGTAGAGGTCGCCCTCGTCGTCTTCGTCGTGGGCGACCTCGATGCCGAGCCCGGCGAGCTCGGCCCGGTCCTCGTAGAACCGGCGCTTGAAGGCCTCGTCGGTCATGAGGGCGTAGCCCTCGACGCGATGACGGATCTCCTCGGCCGTGGCCGGGTGACCCGGTCGAGCCAGCAGGAACGCGACCAGCGACAGCCGCCGGATGAGCTTGTCGGCGTCTTTCGAGAACCCCTCTTCGCGCGGTGGACGTGCCTCGGTCACGGTGTCGTCCCCTCGTGTCGCTCGACCGCCGGCGCAGCGCCGGACGCCGCCTATCTTCTCACCTCACCGCGGCGCTCTCCACGGGCCGGCGTCGCCGTCAGGATGACGGAACGGCGGGCGGGGCGGCGAGCAAGGCTCGCCGCCCCGCCCCCGTGCCGCGTGTCGCTACGCCCTCCCGCCCTCGGCGGCGGCGATGATCGCGTCGAACTCGCGCCCGAGGTCCTCGGGGAACGGGTGCTCGGGCTCGGCGGCCAGCACCTCGGCCACCTTCGCCTGGGCCTTGTCGACCGTGCTCTGGGCACCGGCCGTCTTCCACTGCTCGTAGGATCCGGTCTCGGCCAGGCGCGCCCGCCACAGCTCGCGGACGTGCGACCGCGTGTGCGGGTCGAACAGGTAATTGCCCTGGAATCCCATCTTCACGATCAGGTCGCGAGCGATCGTCTCGTCGCTGACCTCGACCCCGCGCAGGATGCGGGTGAGCATGCCGAACGTCTCGTCGTCGGCCACGATCTGCTCGAGCGAGAGGATCCGCGAACCGTCGAGCAGGCCGGTGCCGAACGTGCAGTCGGCGCCGCACAGGTAGGCCGTCAGCATCGCCAGCGTGTTCTCGTAGGCGGCCTGCACGCCGGGCTCCTTGGCCGTGGTGGCGCCGGCGCCGTACCAGGCCGGCACGCGGTAGAAGTCGGCCATCTGGCCCTGGATGCCGCGCAGGAGCAGCGCCTCGGGCGAGTTGCTGGCGTAGGCGCCGCTGTTCATGTACATCGCCGTGGGGCCGCCGCCGTGCAGCACCTTGGCGCCGGGGCTGGCGAGCTGGGTGAGCACGAAACCGCTGAGGAACTCGGCGTTGTTCACGACCGCCGCGCCGGCGATCGTCACCGGCGCCGTCGCGCCGAGGATGGGCATGGGGTAGAAGAGGATCGGGATGCCGGCCTCGGCCAGCGCCAGGGCGAGGTCCATGCCGAAGCGCTCCTGGTGGAGCGGCGACACCGTGCAGATGATGGCGCTGAACACCGGCTTCGCCTTGAGCTCGGCGCTGCCGCCGGCCAGCGCCTCGCCCATGCGGATCAGGCTGCGCGCCTCCCAGTCTTCCTTGATCGAGACGACGATCGTGTGCTTGGCGGAGTTGCGCACGCAGGCGTCGAACTCGTGCAGCGCCCGGCTGGCGGTCGGGCAGTCCTGCGCGGAGACGATCGCCGAGGTCGCCGACACGTTGGGCATCGCCTGGATGACCTTCGCCGCGTCGGCCAGGTCCTGCTTGCGCGACGGGCGCACGGTGCCGTCGGGCTCGCGCCGCGATACGCCGCAGCCGTCGCCCGAGATGAAGACGTGCTCGCCGTCGAAGGGCAGGTCGTACTCGGGCAGCCGGCCGCCGACCGTGAACGACTCGCAGCGGGTGGAAAGTGCCTGCTCGACGACGGCGGCCGAGATCTTGGCCACCGTCGTCTCGCGGTCGATCTCGCAGCCGTGCTGGGCCAGCAGGTCGAGCGCCTTGCCGGAGTGGAAGGTGACGCCCACGCTCGCCAGCACGTCGACCGTGCTGTCGTGGATCTTCTGGACCTCGTCGGGGCTGAGCAGCTGCATGCGCACGCGTTCGCCCACGTAGCGGCCTTCGGCGTGTGACTGAGCCATCGGTGGCTCCTTTCGCTTGGAGAGACCGGGACGGGCCTCAGGTGTCCCGCGCCCACCTGCGTGTGGCGGCGCATGGACCCGTCCCCCGAACAGGGGCCGCGGAAGCCGATGCCGCCGTCCGGCGGCGCGGCGCCGCGGCTAGGCGGCCGGGTGGTCTCTCGCCGCCGACTTGAGGCGTGTGCTCTTCACGCTCGCTCCCTCTCTAGCCGCGGTCGCCGTCTTCGGCGGCGGCGATGATGGCGTCGAACTCGCGCGCGAGGTCGTCGGCGAAGCCGACCGGCTCGCGCGCGAGCAGCTCGTCGACCCGCGCCCGCGCCCTGGCCACCGTACCGGGCGAACCGGCCGCGCGCCAGGCCTCGAGGTTGCCGGTCTCTCCGAGGCGGGCCCGCCAGAGCTCGCGCACGTGCTTGCGCGTGTGCGAGTCGAACAGGTAGTCGCCCTTGAAGCCCATCTTCCTGATCAGCTCGACGGCCAGGTGGTCGTCGTCCACGGTCACGCCGCGCAGCAGGCGCGTGACCATGCCGAAGATCTCGTCGTCGATCACGAGCTGCTCGAGGGCGTGGATCTGCGAGCCGTCGAGCAGGCCGGCGCCGAAGATGAAGTCGGCGCCGGCGAAGAACTCCATGGCCATCGTGAACGTGTTCTCCCAGGCTGCCTGCGGCTCGGGCTCCTTGGCCTTGGTGCCGCCGTAACCGAGGCCGGCCGGGAGGCCGTAGAAATCGGCCATCTGGGCCTGCACGGCGCGCAGCAGCACCGACTCGGGCACGGCGGCGAAGTACGAGCCGCTGCGCATGTCGAGCGCCGTCGGCCCGCCCGCGTGGATGATCTTGGCGCCGGGCACGCCGAGCTGCACCGCCACGATGGCGGCGAGGATCTCGGTGTTGTTCACGACGGCGGTCCCGGCCGGTGTGACCGGCGCCGTCGCCCCGAGGATCGGCATGGGGTAGAGCATGAACGGGATGCCGGCCTCGGCCAGCGTGAACGCGAGGTCCATGCCGAACCGCTCCTGGTGGAGCGGCGACACCGTGCACAGGATGGCGCTGAACAGCGGCCGCGCGGCCAGCTCGGCGCTGCCGCCCTGCACGGCCTCGGCCATGCGGATCAGGCTGCGCGCCTCCCAGCCTTCCTTCATCGAGACGACGATCGCGTGCTTCTCCGACTCGCGCACGCAGGCGTCGAACTCGTGGAGCACGCGGGTGTGCTCGGGGCGGTCGAGGGCCGAGACGATGGCGGCCGTGGCCGAGACGTTGTCGAGACCCTGCGCGACGCGGGCGGCCGCGGCCACGTCGGCCTTGGCCGACGGCCGCACGCGGCCGTCCGCGTCGCGCACGAACACGGCGCAGCCGTCGACGGTGAGGTAGGCATGGTCGCCGTCCAGAGGCAGGTCGTACCCGGGGGCGCGGCCGCCGAGCACGAAGCTGCGGGGCAGCGTCCGCAGAGCCTCCTCGACCGCCTCGGGCGGCAGCCTGGCCACCGTCGTCTCGTAGTCGACCTCGGCGCCGTGGGCGGCGAGCACGTCGAGCGCCCGGCGCGAGTGGTACATCACACCGACCGTCTGCAGGAGGTCGAGCGAGGTCTCGTGGATGCGACGCACCTCGTCGGGGTCGAGCACCGCCAGGCGGCGATGAGGGCCGACATGGTGCAGGTCGGCGTGGGTCATAAAGGTCCTTCCTGGTCGGACGGCGCGGCCTGCGCTCCGGCGCCGGCGAACCGCTTCTCGACGAACGGTGAGGTGACGGCGCGCACCAGCGCGTCGTAATCGACGGCGAAGTCGACGGTGCTGCCCGGCGCCAGACGGTCGGGAGCGATGAGGACGCTCACGTCGCTGGTCATGCCGGCGAGACGCGCTCCCCGAAGCAGTGGGCGCAGCCCGTGCAACTCCGCGTCGCGGTGGCCCAGAGCGATCAGGGCGTACCAGGCGGGCCCGGCCGGCAGCTCGACGTCGGGCTCGTGGCCGAGGGCGTCGCGGCCGGCCGGGCCCGCCGGTGCCGGGGGCTTCTCGAAGCACTCGAGGACCGTCGCGGTCAGCACCGGGTCGAACCGCTCCACCCCGACCAGCGGAGCGGCCGAGACGAAGTCGTAGCCATAGAGCGGGCCGCCGCCCGAGCGGATCTCGGTGCGCTGACGGGGCCGGTAGCCGTCGAGGTGCTGCAGGCAGCAGGTGCCGCCCAGCGAGAGCAGGGGCTCGGGCTCGCACAGGCTGGCGATCGAGGCGAGCACCTCCTCGGCCCGGCGGAACAGCGCCTGGGTCGGCAGCTGGCCCGACAGGCAAGCGAAGTTGACGGCGATCCCCGACAGGGTGACGCCGGGCAGGGCGGCGAGGCGCGCGGCTGCCGCCGGCGCGTCGTCGGGCAGGAGCCCTTCGCGGCGATCGCCGAGGTCGACGCCGAGCAGCAGCTCGACCGGCAAGCCGGGCGCGTGCTCGCCGAGGCGGGCGGCCACCGCCGCGTCGGTCAGCACGACGCGGTCGGCGACCTGGGCGGCCGTCTCGAGCTCGTGCGGCTGCGGCGAGCGGATCAGGGTCAGCGGCGCCAGGGCGTGGGCGGCGAGCCGCACGAGGGAGGGCAGGCGAGAGTCTGCCAGGCCGGCGCAGCCGGCCTCGAGCATCGCCTGCCCGACCAGCGGCTCGCCGTCGACGGCCTTGGTCACTCCCACGAGCTCGATCCCTCGCGCCATCAAGCGGTCGGCCAGCGCCGCCGTGGTGGCGGCGATGGCGTCGAGATCGAGTGTCAGGTGCGGCTCCATGCTTCTGCGGACTCCTGTTCTACCATGCGCTCGGCCTCGCGACGGGCGTTGGTCACGAGGGACCGACGGCGGGGCGGGCGGCGATCGCCGGGCCCGGTCGCCCGGTCGGCGGCCGGGGCGCCCGCGGCGCCCCGGGCGAAGAGGGCGGGCGGCAGGCGCCGCCGCGCGCCGGGACTAATAGTCGTGGAAGGTGGCGCCGAACAGGGCGGCGATGCGCGCGGGCGAAGATGTCGGTTGAGCGCTCATGACGGCCGCGACAGGGGAGGCCGGCTCCCCCGGCGGGCACAGTATACTGGGCGCCCATGCCGCGACAAAGCGCCGCCTCGTCGAAGGGGCGTCGCGGGCTGGGAACGTCGAGAGCGGGAGGCGCGACGTGGCGTTTCGTGGTGACGACATCGAGGTCCGGAGCGGGCACCTGGTCTTCGAGGGCGTCGACGTCGTCGATCTGGCCCGGCAGGTCGAGACTCCCTTCTTCCTGTTCTCCGCGAGCCGGATCCGCGACAACGTCGACGGGCTCGTGCGGGCGTTCACCGCCCGGCACCCGCGTACCGAGATCTTCTTCGCCAGCAAGGCCAACTCCAACCTCTGGTTCCTCGACCAGGTGCGCCGCGCGGGCATCAACGTCGAGGTCAACGCCGCCGGGGAGCTGTGGAAGGCCCTGCGGGTCGGCTTCGCGCCGCGTCAGATCGTGTTCAACGGCGCCGCCAAGACGCGGGCCGAGATCGGCGCCGCGCTCGACGCCGGCATCAGGGCGATCACCGTCGACTCGCGCTTCGAGCTGGAGAGGATCGCCGGCGTGGCGCGTGAGCGCGGCGCCGTGGCGGCGGTCGACCTGCGGGTCGACGTCGACGTGCCGACGCTCACCCACCCGGGTCTGATGACGACCCACGGCGGCAAGGCCGGCATCGACCTGGACGAGGCGATGCCGGCCTTCGCGTTCGCGGCCGGCGAGCCGCATCTGTCGCTCGAAGGCCTCCACCTGCACATCGGCTCGCAGATCACCGGCGTCGAGCCGTACGAGCGGGCCCTCGGCACGGCACTCGACCTGATCGAGCGGGTCGAGCGCGAGCTCGGCGTCACGCTCGGCCACCTCAACGCCGGGGGCGGCATCGCCATCCCGTACCGCGACGACCCGGTCTGCGAGCCGGTCGACTACTTCTGCTCATCCCTCACGCCCGACGATTACGCGGAGGCCATCGCCGGCGCCGTGGCCGCCCGTCGGCCCGGCGTCGAGCTCTTCGTCGAGCCCGGCCGCGCCATCGCCGGCGACACGGCGCTGCTCGTGTCGCGGGTGGAGAACGAGAAGACCAAGGGCCTGCGCGACGCCGGTGGCCGGCGCGTCGGCGACGAGCGCTGGTTGACGGTCGACGCCGGGTTCAACGTCCTGCTGGAGCACACGAACTATCGCTGGTACTACCAGGCGGCGGTCGCCAGCCGCGCCGGCGAGCCGGCCGACGCGCCGTTCCGGCTCGCCGGCCCGCTGTGCGACGGGGGCGACGTGTTCGCCGGCGACGACGACACCATGTACCGGCGGTTCCCGGCCGCGACCGGCGCCGGCGACGTGATCGTGTTCTTCGACGTCGGCGCCTACACGCTCGAGATGATGAACCCCTACAACGCGCGGCCCCGCCCGGGCGCGTACGCCGTCGACGCCGGCGGCGTCACGCAGATCCGCGCGCCCGAGACCAACGAGGACATGGTCCGCCACGACGTCGAAGCCTCAGAGGCCGCACGCGTGCTTTCGCGTGAAGACGCGGCCGGCGCGGGCTGAGGCACCGGGTCAGGGCAGCGACGTGGCGGCCGCGGCCAGCGCCGGCGACACCGCCACCTCGACGGCGCGCGAGCCGTAGTCTTCGGCGACGGGCAGGTCCGGGCCGCCGGCGATGCTGGTCGCGAGCGGTACGGGCCGGGCGACCGACGCCGGGCTCGCTTCGAGGCCGGCGTCGGTCGCCCAGCGCTGGAGTCGCCGGCGTCCCTGATCGTCGGAGGCGACCAGGAGAAGGTACCGCCACGCTGGTCCAGCGGCGCTTCCAACGCCGACGCCGGCCGCGACGAGGCCGCGTCGGGAAGCTGCCTCGGCCGCGGCAAGCGCCACAGCGCGCCGCCGTTCGAGGGCGGCCTCGAGATCGGAGAGCTCCCTCACCCCGGTCGCCGCCGCGGCCTCGTCGATACGGTAGCCGTTGTGGTGCGTGATGGTGCAGTCGTGCAGCAGGCAATCGTCCTCGAGGGGCGCGGCTGTCGAGCGCAAGTCCTCGAGACGACGAAGGGCGGCTTCGTCGCCGGTGGCGACGAAGCCGCCCCCGTCCGGAGCCGGCCCGAAGCCGAACACCGCCAGGTCGCCGCGCGTGCCCACCGGTCCGCCGCCGGTCACCGCCCCGAGCGCCTTCCGGCAGTCCTCCACGAGGGTGACACCGTGGGCGGCCGTGATCGCCACGAGGTCGTCGAGGGGCGCCGGGAAGCCGTGGTAGTGGTCGACGAGGACGGCGCGGGTACGGCGGGTCAGGAGCCGCTCGACCTGGCCGGGATCGAGGAAGGGGCGCTCGACCGATGTGACGTCGGCGAGCACCGGTCGGCCACCGGCAAGCACGACGAGATTGACGACCGGCTGCGTCCCGAGCGCAGGGACGATGACCTCGTCGTCGGGAGCCAGGTCGAGCGCCAGCAGCGCAAGGCGCAGGGCGGTGGCGCCGCCGGCCACCGGCAGCACGTGGCGGCCGCCGAGATGGTCTGCCGCCAGGGCCCCCAGCGCCGAGGCCTGGAACCCCTGGGTGAGCCAGCCCGACTTGAGGGCCCCGGAGGCGAGGTCGTCGGTCGTCGCGGTCGCCTCGCCCGGCGCCGTCGCGCCGGGAAACGGGATGACGTTATCGTCGTGCGATCCCATACCAAAGGGATGCATACCCCGCTGGAGGCCCCACGGCACCTCGCGAGGCCATTCCAGGGGCACGGACCGCGGGCTCTGCTTGAGAGTCGGAGGGGCGGGCCGGCCTGCGGCCGGCCCGCCCCTCCGGCGACGGTCAGAAGTTGATCGACGCCTTGGTCTTTGCCAGACGGTATCTCGTGACGCTCGTGCCGAGCTTCCAGAACACGCGGAGATGGTCGGTCGTGTGGGCGTCGACGACCTTCTGGCCGGAGGCGTTGATGCCGACGAACTCGGCCACGTGGTCCCACGAGCCGTCGCCGGTCCAGTCGTAGTAGCAGAAGTCGCCCTTGGCGACGTCGCTGATCGAGCCGAGGACGTCGGTGTACCGCCCGTTCCAGTAGCCCTGCTGGGGGATCACCGCGATCCAGCTGTGGCTGTAGGTGTCGTCGCTGGGGCCGCTGGTGCCCTTCTTGTCGTACCACCAGCCCTGCTCGTAGCTGCCCGGCGCCTTGGGAAAGCCGCCGGCGAACATCGTCTGCGAGCCGAAGTTGGCGCAATCGGCGCTGAACGACACGTAGGTGGGGTTGTACGAGAGCGCGTACGTATCGGCGTACTTGCCGGCCGCGGCGCGGTCGAAGTAGAAGGTCTGGATGATGCCGAGAGGTGCGCCGACGACCGGCGGCGGTGAGGGCTGGGACGTCGCGCCGGCCTCGGCCGCGCGCGCCGCCTGCTCGAGAGCGTCGGCGGCGCGCCCGACCAGCCCGGCCGGCGCACCGCCGGCCTCGAGCGCGCGCGGCGCAGTGTCGTCGAGGTAGTCGTCGGCCACGACCCGCCAGGCGCCGCCCGCGAGCCTGAGGCCGACGGTGTGGTCGACGCCCGAGCCCTCGGTGTCGGCGCGCCCGCGCGCGTCGGTCCACGTCGTCAGCGTGATCACGTGCAGGCGCACGCTCGCGGCGAGCCCGTCGGGCGAGACCGTCTGTCCGGTCACGGTCGGCGTGCACACGACGCGCGCCGCCACGCGGCCGAGCCGTGCGGCGAGACGCTGGGAGCCGCGCGCGAGAGCGGCCTCGCGGCGGGCGAGCGACGATCCGGCCGGCAGGGTCGCAGAGAGCCGGATCCCGGAGGCGCCGGGCACGGCGGCCGCGGCGCGGACCTTGAGGTAGGCGGCGGCGGCATCGGCCGGCGAGCTGGCCCCCGACGCCGCCGCCCGCGTGAGCAGTCCGGCGGGGCCTGCGGCGAGGACGGCGGCGGTCACGAGCAGCAGCCCGGCGCCTTTGAGCAGACGGGTACGGTGACGCATGGAGACCCCTTTCGGTCGGGTTACGGGCTCGTTCCGACGGCTGTGACCAGCCAGTCCCCCGATGACCCGTCCCTCCTCAGGGTGAAGAACACCGTGACCGTTCCGTCCGACAGCGGGCTGCCCCGTCGGACCGACACGCGCAGCCGCGCCAGGAGCGTGAGCGACTCGTCCCCGACCCGACCCCACGGCCGTATCGTCACGACCCGCGCCGCCCTGATCGCGCGCAGCTCGGCCGCCGGCCACACGCCGGGCGCGGCCAGCAGCCGTCGCGCCTGCCCGAGGCGGCCCTGGTCGACGACCTTGACCAGGTCGCGCACGATCAGGGCCGCCGCGAGCGCGATGCGCTCGCGCTGGACCGCGCTCAGCGTGGGCGTCGGCGACGGCGTGGGCGTGGAGGCCGGCGGCGGCGGGGAGGCGGGGCGCTCGCGACACGCCTGCGTTGTCGCGAGCGCCAGACCCGCGGCCGCGACGGCGGCGATGACCAGGGCGCGTGTCGGCGTGAGACGGAGCATGGGAGCATGCTGGCAGCTCGCCACCGCCGGCGCAGGATGACGAACGGCGTCGGCGGTTGACGTTGGCGATCGTCCACCGTCTGGGCATCCCGTCCGCGCCTGTGGAACAATCGCCGCATGCGGTCATCCGACGATCCCATGCCAGCGTGACTTCGCACGACGAACCGACCGGGGAGCCGCTCCTCGGCGACGAGAGAGATCTGGCGGTCGCCGGCGAGCTCGGCGAGTGGCCGCTGGAACCGCCGGCCGGCGGCTTCCGTCGCGACCTGCTGCTGGGTGTCCGCTCCGGGCTGGCCACCTTCTGGATGCTGACGCGCACGATGGTGCCGGCCTACGGCGCCGCGCTGATCCTCGAGAAGATCGGCGCCGTCGACCTGCTGGCCCGGGTGGCGCAGCCGGTCATGTCGCTGCTCGGCCTGCCCGGCAAGGCGGCGCTGCCCCTTGTCCTCGGCTACATCCTCAACGTCTACGCCGCCATCGGGGCGATCCAGGCCCTCCATCTCTCGTCGCGTGAGGTCACCGTCCTGGCGATGGCCATCCTCATCAGCCACAACCTGCTGGTGGAGGGGGCCGTCCTGCGCCGGACGGGGATGAGCGGCACGGGCTTCGCCGTGCTGCGCATCGTCGCGGGGCTCGTCGCGGCGGCGATCCTGAACCTGCTCATGGGGGTGGTCTGAGTGCACGCCGCCGGATCGCTGCTGTGGGAGTTCGTCGTCGGGTCGTTCAACCTGCTGTGGAAGGTGTTCGTGATCGTGATCCCGATCATGGTCGTGCTCGAGCTGTTCGAGGGCTCGCGACCGTTCCGGGTGCTGGTGCGTGCCTGGGCGCGGGTCATGGGACGGCTGGGGATGAGCGAGGAGACGGCGACGGCGAGCCTGGTCGGGTTCATGTTCGGCATCGCCTACGGCAGCGGGGTGATCGTCCGCGAGACGCGGCGGCACCAGATACCGCGGCGACAGGTCTTCCTGATGAGCGTCTTCCTGACCCAGGTGCACGCCATCTTCGAGGACACCCTGGTGTTCGTGGCCGTCGGCGCCAGCGCGCTGTGGCTGTTCGGCTACCGGCTCGCGTGGGCGGCGGCGGTGACCGCCGTCGCGGCCGCCGCCACCACCGCCTGGACGCGCCGCCGGCGCGGACGCGCCGGCGGCGCCGGAGAGTGAACATCCACGGGCCGGAGCAAAACGATGATTGAATCGCACCGCCGCGGGCAATAAAGTTGACCTTGGCAATCAACTAACTCGACGATCGGCGCGACGCGAGCGCCGCGCCCATCGTCCCGGGAATCGAGGCCACATCCCCGAGGCATGCAGAACGGAATGAACATCTCTGCCCGCAGCAAGTATGCGGTCCGGGCGCTCGTCGAGCTCGCCCAGCGCGGCGACGGCGAGACCACAGTGCGTCTGACCGACGTCGCCGCCACGCGCGAGATGCCGCTCCAGTTCCTGGAGCAGGTCTTCGCCTCTCTGCGCCGCGCCGGCATCGTGCGCAGCCGGCGCGGCGCCTGTGGCGGGTTCGCCCTGGCCCGGCCCGCCGAGGAGATCACCGTGCTCGAGGTCGTCGAGGTGCTCGACGGCCTGCTGAGCCCGGCCGTGTGTACCCAGGGCGAGTGCGAGCGCATCGACGGCTGCGGCGCGGCTGTCGTGTGGCTCGAGGCCAAGGCGGCGGTGGAAGACGTGCTCCGCCGCACCACCGTGGCCTCGCTCGCCGAACGTGAGCGCACCATCGCGGCCGGCACGTCGGCCATGTACTACATCTGACACCCAACAAACACGTCGAGGAGACCGTCCATGAAGATCGCCACCAACATCGCGGAGCTGATCGGCGGCACGCCGCTCGTCCGCCTGAACGACCTGTCCGCGCGCTCCGGCGCCGAGATCGTCGGCAAGCTCGAGTCCTTCAACCCCGCCGGCAGCGTCAAGGACCGCATCGGCCTGGCCATGATCGACACCGCCGAGCGCGAGGGGCTGATCGCCCCCGGCCGCACGACCATCGTCGAGCCGACCAGCGGCAACACCGGCATCGCCCTCGCGATGGTGGCGGCGGCCCGCGGCTACCGCATCGTGCTGTGCATGCCCGAGACCTTCAGCCTCGAGCGCCGCAACCTCCTCAAGGCCTATGGCGCCGAGCTCGTGCTCACGCCGGGGCCCGAGGGGATGGGCGGCGCCATCGCCCGCGCCCGCGACCTCGCGGCCGCCGACGACCACTTCATGCCGCAGCAGTTCGAGAACCCGGCCAATCCGACGGTGCACCGTGAGACCACGGCCGAGGAGATCTGGGCCGACACCGACGGCAAGGTCGACATCTTCGTGGCCGCCGTCGGCACCGGCGGCACGGTGACCGGCGTCGGGCAGGTGCTCAAGGAGCGCAACCCCGGCGTGCGCGTCGTCGCCGTCGAGCCGGTGGACTCGCCGGTGCTGTCGGGCGGCAAGCCCGGCCCTCACAAGATCCAGGGGATCGGGGCCGGCTTCGTGCCCGAGGTGCTCGACACCAAGGTGTACGACGAGGTCGTGCAGGTGACCGCCGACCAGGCGTTCGAGACCTCGCGCGCGCTGGCCTCGTCGGAGGGCGTTCTGGTCGGCATCTCGGCCGGCGCCAACGCCTACGCCGCGTACGCGGTGGGCGGCCGGCCCGAGAACAAGGGCAAGCTCGTGGTCACGATCCTCTGCGACACCGGCGAGCGCTACCTCTCGACGGCGCTCTTCGCCGACGCGACCGCCGCCAAGGCGACGATCGGGGGCTGAGCCCGGTGCCGGACAGCGGCGACACCATCGCCAGCGCGGGCCTGATCGCGGCCGTCGGCTCGTTCCTCGAGCCGCTGGAGGCCGCGATCCGGCCGCTGGGCCGGGTCTGCGTGGCCTTCTCGGGCGGCGTCGACTCGAGCGTCGTGCTCGCGGTCGCCGCCCGTGCGCTCGGGGCCGACGACGTGGTGGCCTTCACGGCCGTCTCCGAGACCTACCGCGAGGAGGAGCTGCGTCTGGCCCGCGCCTTCGCCGAAGAGCTCGGCGTGCGCCAGCTCACCTGGCAGACGAGCGAGCTCGACGACGCCGACTTCGCCGCCAACGGACGCGACCGCTGCTACTACTGCAAGCGCACCATGGTGGCCGCCATGAAGGAGGCGGCCCGCCGTGCGGGCATCGAGGCGCTGGTCGACGGCGTCAACCGCGACGACCTGGGCGACGAGCGGCCGGGCCTGCGGGCCACCGCCGAGGGCGGGGTCCGCCACCCGCTCGAGGAGGCCGGCCTGGGCAAGCCGGCCGTGCGCGCCCTCGCGCGGGCGCTCGGGCTGGCCGCCTGGGACCGGCCGGCCCAGGCCTGCCTCGCCTCGCGCATCGCCTACGACCTGCCGGTGACCCGCGACCGCCTGCGCCAGGTCGCGGCGGCTGAGGACGTGCTCCGCGATCTCGGCTTCGGCCCCGAGCTGCGGGTGCGCCACCACGGCGACCTCGCCCGCATCGAGGTACCGGCCGACCAGGTAGGGCGCGCAGCCGGCGGCGAGGCGCGCGAAGCGCTGCACCGCCGGCTGCGCGCCCTGGGCTTCACCTACGTGACCCTCGATCTGCAGGGCTTCCGTTCCGGCAGCATGAACGAAGCGCCGCGGGCGGCGCCGGAGGCGCCGCCCGCGGCGCCCGACGCCGGCCCGCCGCACCCGCACCTGCGGCCGGTCGCCGACCCATCCGACGAGGAGGCATGACGTGGCTTCGGCTGTGAAGAAGAGCCTGGCGGGTCTCGGGGCGGTGGGCACCGGCATGTATTGCGCCACGCGCGACGGCGGCGCCCGGACTTTCGTCGAGCGCATGCGCCGCGACGTGCGGGCGGTCAAGGACCGCGACCCGGCGGCCACCAGCTCCTTCGAGATCGTCACCTCGTACTCGGGCTTGCACGCCCTCTGGCTGCACCGGCTGGCGCACCCGCTCTACCGCTGCCACGTGCCGGTCCTGCCGCGCTGGGTCTCGCAGTTCAACCGCTTCCTGACCGGCATCGAGATCCACCCCGGCGCCGACATCGGCGAGGGTTTCTTCATCGACCACGGCGCCGGCGTGGTCATCGGCGAGACGACCGAGATCGGCGACAACGTCACCGTGTACCAGGGCGTGACCCTGGGCGGCACCGGCAAGGAGCACGGCAAGCGTCACCCCACGCTGGGCGACAACATCGTCGTCGGCTCGGGCGCCAGCGTGCTCGGCGCGATCACCATCGGCGACAACGCCAAGATCGGCTCCGGCAGCGTCGTCGTCCACAACGTGCCGGCGAACGCCACGGTGGTCGGCAACCCGGGGCACCCCGTGCTGGTCGACGGCCAGCGCGTCGGCATCCCCGACATCGACTACACCCACCTGCCCGACCCGGTGGCAGAGGCGCTCAAATGCCTCGTACAGCGCATCGTCGAGCTCGAGAACGAGCTTGACGAGATCCACCCCGAGCGCAAGGCGGCGCGCCGCGCGCGGACGGCCCGCACGCAGGACCAGCTCGAGGCGCTGCTCCACTACTCGGAGGGCGGCGGCATCTGACGTTGCCGCCGCCGCCCGGCGCCCCGAGACGCCTGACGGGGATGCCCCCCAGCGGGTATGCTTAGACCGTCTGGAAGCGCCACGACGACCGTCACTGGAGAGTGATCGAGTGAGCCACGTACGACGTCTCGTGCTCGACGTCCTCAAGCCGCACATGCCCACCATGCTCACCCTCGCCGACAAGCTCGGCGACCTCGAGGGCATCGCCGGCGTCGACATCACGCTGTTCGAGATCGACAACAAGGTCGAGAACATCAAGATCACGCTCGAGGGTAACGACATCGACTACCAGGCGGTGGCCGAGGTCGTCCAGGACTCGGGGGGCAGCATCCACTCCATCGACAAGGTCTCGACCGGCCGGCAGCTGATCGAAGAGGCCGAGACGCCCCAGGACGCCGGCGCGCGCTGGATGCGCTGATCCCCCGGACGCGGGGTTGACCGTCGATGGCTGAGACGCGCGGGTGGGTCGGCCGCAAGCTCGACGTCCTGCGCCACTACCACGAGGTCGCCGAGGTCGGCGAGATCGCGCGGCGCTACTTCGCCATGAACGCCTTCGACGGCGTGCTGACCACCATGGGCGTCCTGATCGGGAGCTACATCGGCAAGGTCCACTCGGCGAAGGCGGTCGCCAGCATCGCCCTCGGCGCGGCGGTGGCGATGGGCGTGTCGGGGGCCTACGGCTCGTTCCTGATCGAGCGTGCCGAGCGGGGCCGCGCCCTCAAGGAGCTCGAGGAGAGCACGCTGTCCAGCCTCGGCGGCTCCGATATCGCCGCCGCCTCGACCTACGCCACCGTCTTCATCGCCGCCGTCGACGGGCTGTCGCCGTTCCTGGCCTCGCTGCTCATGCTGGTGCCGTTCCTGTTCACCGCCAGCATCGGGATCCACGCCGCCTACTTCCTGGGTACGGCCATCGGGTTCGTCGAGCTGTTCCTGCTGGGGATGTTCCTCGGTCGCGTGTCCCGCGAGCGGCTTCTGGTCTCGGGCGTGCGGCTCGCGGCGGCGGGCGTCATCAGCCTGGCGCTGAGCCTGCTGCTCGACCTGGGTCTGCGGCCGTGACCGCCGTGCGGCACACGGCCGCCGCCGAGAAGCTCCTCGCCGGCCTCAACCCGCCGCAGCGCGAGGCCGTGCAGCACGTCGACGGCCCGCTGCTGATCCTCGCCGGCGCCGGCTCGGGCAAGACGCGAGTGCTCAGCCACCGCGTCGCCTATCTGGTCAAGGCCTGCGGCGTGCGGCCCAACGAGGTCCTGGCCATCACTTTCACCAACAAGGCCGCGGCCGAGATGCGGGGCCGCATCGAACAGCTGGTCGGCCCGATGGCTCGCGTGATGTGGATCAGCACGTTCCACTCCATGTGCGCGCGGATCCTGCGTCGCGAGGCCGCCCGGCTGGGCTACCGTTCGACCTTCTCGATCTACGACGCCGACGACAGCAAGCGGCTGATCAAGCGCTGCCTGCTCGAGCTCAACCTCGACGACAAGCGCTTCACGCCCGACCTGGTCGCCCGCGGCATCTCCGACGCCAAGAACCGGCTGCAGGGCGCCGACGCGTTCCGCGAGCAGTTCGGCGCCGGGCACGTCAACAAGGCGATCGCCGACGTCTACGAGCTCTACGAGAAGAAGCTGGTCGAGATGAGCGCCATGGACTTCGACGACCTGCTGCTCAAGACGGTCGTGCTGCTCGAGGAGTTCCCGGACCGGCTGCGCCACTACCAGGAGACGTTCCGCTACGTGCTGGTCGACGAGTACCAGGACACGAACCACGCCCAGTACCGCATCGCCAACCTGCTGGCCGGCGAGCGCGGCAACCTGGCCGTGGTCGGCGACGACGACCAGTCGATCTACTCGTGGCGCGGGGCCGACATCCGCAACATCCTGGAGTTCGAGCGCGACCACCCCGAGGCCAAGGTAATCCGACTCGAGCAGAACTACCGCTCGACCGAGCGCATCCTGCAGGTGGCCAACGCGGTCGTCAGCCGCAACCGGCAGCGCAAGGGCAAGAACCTGTGGACGGCGCGCGGCGAGGGCGCCGGCGTGCGCGTGGTCGAGGTCGAGGACGAGCACGCCGAGGCCCAGTTCATCGCCAGTGAGGTGCAGAAGCTGCTGGCCGGCGAGGCGGGGCTGGGCGGGGGCGGGGGTGGCGGCACGGCCGCCGCCCCCGCCCCCGCCGACATCGCCATCCTGTACCGCACGAACGCCCAGTCGCGCGTGCTCGAGGAGGAGTTCGGCCGCTACGGCGTCGGCTACCAGGTGATCGGCGGCACGCGGTTCTACGAGCGAGCCGAGGTCAAAGACGTGCTGGCCTACCTGTGGGTGATCGCCAACCCCGACGACGAGCAGCGCCTGCTGCGCATCATCAACGTGCCCAAGCGGGGCCTGGGCAAGACGACCATCGACCGGCTCCAGGCGGAGGCCCAGACCATGGGCGAGCCGCTCTGGGACGTGCTCCAGCGGGCCGCCGACGTGCCCGGCCTCACGCCGGGGGCGGTGCGCGGGGTCGGCCAGTTCGTCGCCGCCGTGCAAGGGTGGGTGGCCGCCGTCCCCGAGACCACGTCCGTGGCGACGCTCGTCCGCCGTGTCCTCGACGAGAGCGGCTACGCCGCCGAGCTGACCGCCAAGGGCACGCTCGAGGCCGAAGGCCGGCTCGAGAACCTCGAGGAGCTGGTCGGCGTCGCTGCCGAGTACGACCAGCGCGCCATGCAGTCCGGGGAGGCGCCCAGCCTCGACGGCTTCCTGCAGGAGATCTCGCTCTACACCGACCTCGATGCCATGGCCGACAAGGAGCAGCTGGTCACGCTCATGACCCTGCACAACGCCAAGGGCCTCGAGTTCCCCGTGGTGTTCATCACCGCCATGGAGGAGGGGGTGTTCCCCCACCAGCGCTCGATCGACGAGCAGAACCTCGAGGAGGAACGGCGCCTGGCCTACGTCGGCATCACCCGCGCCATGGACCGGCTATACCTCGTGCACGCGCGCTCGCGCAACCTGTGGGGCGGGAGCATGTACGGCATGCCGTCGCGGTTCCTGGGCGAGATCCCGGCCGACCTCGTCGAGACGGTCTCGATCGGCAGCCGCCCGCGCTACTACTCGGGCGAGCGGCAGCGGGGGCGGCCCGGCTGGCGGCGGCGCCCATGGGAGGGCGCCTGGGAACGCGACGAGGGCGACGAGGGGGCGCTCGGTTCGGCCGGGCCGCGCCTCACCGGCCTCGAGAAGCGCGGCGGCCTCGACGAGCAGGTGGTCGAGCAGTTCTTCGCCGGCGGCGACCGCGTGCTGCACGCCACCCTCGGCGAGGGCCTGGTCCTGGGCGTCGAGCCCGGCGGCATCGTCGTCGTGCGCTTCGAGAACGACGGCAGCGAGCGGCGCCTGATGGGCAACGTGGCGCCGCTGCGCAAGCTGCGCGGGTAGGCCCAGTCCCGGGTCGGCCGCTCGCGGCGGGCGGCGACGCTCGCCGTGCGATAGAGTGGAGCCCGGACCAGGAACACCCCCCCGCAGCCCCCAAGGAGGCTCCTCAGATGGCCGTCGACATCACCCGCACCGGCGCCGTCGCCGTCGTCACCATCGACCGTCCCGAGGCGCTGAACGCGCTCAACGCCGCCACCAACCAGGAGCTGCTCGAGGCGATCGCCGGGCTGTCGGCCGACGCCTCGGTCCGCGCCGTGGTGCTGACCGGGGCCGGCGACAAGGCCTTCGTCGCCGGCGCCGACGTCGCCGAGATGGCCGCCTTCACGAGCGAAGAGGCCGAGGAGTTCGCCCGGCTGGGCCACGCCGTCTGCACCTCGATCGAGGAGGCGCCGCAGCCGTGGATCGCCGCCGTCAACGGCTTCGCCCTCGGCGGCGGCTGCGAGCTGGCCCTGGCCTGCGACGTGCGCTTCGCCGCCAACGAGGCCAAGTTCGGCCAGCCCGAGATCGGCCTCGGCATCACTCCCGGCTTCGGCGGCACCCAGCGCCTGCCGCGCGCCGTCGGCCTCGGCTGGGCCAAGTTCCTGGTCCTGACCGGCAAGCCGATCCGCGCCGACGAGGCCTACCGCATCGGCCTCGTCCAGGGCGTCTGCCCGCGCGAGGAGCTGATGGACCGGGTCATGAAGGTCGCTGAATCGTTCGCCTCGCGCAGCCTGCTGACGCTCAACGCTTGCAAGCGGGCGGTCCAGGCCTCGTGCGAGGCCGAGCTCACCACCGGCCTCGAGATCGAGACCGGCCTGTTCGCCGAGTGCTTCGGCACGCACGACCAGAAGGAGGGCATGGGCGCCTTCCTCGAGAAGCGGGCGCCGGAGTTCACGGGCGAATAGGACCCGCGCGGTGTAGCTGCGGGGTCTAGCCGCCGATCGCCTGCAGCAGCCGCCGCAGCACGTGGAGGACGCCCGGTGTGGCCACGACCCAGACGTCGCCGCCCTCGCGCACCTCGTCGGGCGTCTCGTCGGTGATCGCCGCGACCGTGAAGGCACGGCGCGGCTGTCCCGCGGCGGCACCTTCGTCGGCCCACTGCTTCACGGCCGCGAAGCCCGTGCAGTCGGTGAGGTCGTCGCCGAGGAACACCGCCGTGGCGAAGGCGCCGCCGGCCAGCAGCCGCGCCGTGGCCGTACCCTTGCTGACCGGGTCGGGCGGCCGCACCTCGACCACGAAGTGGCCGCTGGCGATGCCCAGGCCGCGCAGCCGGGCCGGCTGCAGCACCTCCCGCTCGAGCACGGCCAGCGTGGCGGCCGGGTCGGGCGCGCGCCGGTAGTGGAGGTCGAGCATCGGCCCCTTGTCCTCGAGCACCAGCCCCAGGCTCTCGGCGTCGAGCATCCGCGCCCGCCGGACCATCGCCTGGACCTCGTCCTGCCAGCGGTCGGCCGCCGGGTCCCGGGTGAGGGCGCCGTCGGGGGCGAGCACGTCGAAGCCGTGCAGGCCGACGTACCAGGCGCCGGGCACGCCGACCATGGCGGCGCCCTGGCGCACGTCGCGGCCGGTGACGAAGGCGGTCAGGCCGAGGCGCGGCGCGAGCGTCGCGAGCGCCGCGCGGAACTCCTCGGGCACGACGGCTGCGTACGGGTCGGCGACGATGGGGGAGAGGGTGCCGTCGATGTCGCTGAACAGGGCGGTCGCGCGCGGGTCGCGCGCGACCGCCCGCAGGCATTCCTCCAGCGTCTCCTCGCCGTGCAGGACGAGCCCGTCGTCCACCACGCCTCCCAGTCTCGCTCGCGGCCAAGCCTACCCGAAGCCGCGGGTCGCCGCGACGCCGCGTCGGCGCGTGTTGAGGCCCGCGCGGGGCTGGGGTATCGTGGGCGGGTCCCCCGGAGAGGCGAGAGGTCGTGATGACTGACAGCGAGAACACGCCCGCGGCGGCGCCCGGCGCCGAGCCCGTCAGACAGGAGCGCGCCGATCCCTACCTCAAGTCGATGCTCCTCGGCCTGATCGAGGACAGCTACCTGCACACGGGTACGTTCACGCAGTTCGCCTCCGAGGTCCTCAAGGTCATCGCCTACGCGGCCACGGTGCCGGTCGCGTTCACCGAGGGGTTCCTCAAGGCGTATCTGTCGATCGACCGTATCGACGAGACCGACGACGGGCAGATCAAGATCATCCCCAAGACCGGCGCCAGCATCGAGGAGATGATGCGCGACGTCGACGCGATCACCGCCCAGGTCGACCCGACCGCCGTCTTCAACCCCATCGTGCGCAGCCGGCTGACGGCCGTGCACGAGGCGTCGAGCAAGGCGATGAAGTACGACCTGAACCAGCTCACCGAGATGGACGACGGACAGCTGATGGACGTGCTGCGCCAGATGCAGAAGGAGTCCGAGGAGCTGCAGGACGACGAGAACCCGGCCGAGGACGCCTCCAAGGACTACATCCGCGCCAAGCTCGAGACGATCCGCAAGAACGTGCGCTCGTTCCAGGCCCAGCAGCGTCGGTCGCTGGAGGTCGTCGACGAGGGGCTGAAGGAACCCGGGGCGGGCTCCGCGCCTGCCGAGCCCGGCGGCGCGGCGGGCGCGGAGCCCGCCGAGCCCGAGGCACCATCGGCTTGACCCTGCGGCGGCTCCGGCGGGAAGGATTCGCCGCGCCGTCGCCCAACATGACGACGTGACCCACTTCTCAGACACCCTGGCTGCCAGCGTGCTGGCCCGGCGCAGCGCCGTCTGCGTCGGCATCGACCCCGTGCTCGAGCGCATGCCTCCGGAACTGCGCGAGCGCTACGCCGGCCGGGCGCGGGCAGGCGGCGACGGCGGCGAGGCCGCCGCCGTCGCCGCCTGCTTCGCCGAGTTCGGCCGCGGCATCATCGAGGCCGTCGCCGGCGTGGCCGCGGCGATCAAGCCGCAGGCGGCCTTCTTCGAGCAGTACGGCCCCGAGGGCTGGCGCGCGCTGGGCGAGGTCGTGCGCTGCGCTCACGAGCATGGTCTGCCGGTGATCGTCGATGCCAAGCGCGCCGACATCGGTTCGACCAGCGCCGCCTACGCGGCCGGGCTGTTCGGCGAGTCGCCGGGGTTCTTCGGTCCGGTGCCGGGGCTGGGCGCCGACGCGGTCACCGTGAACCCCTACCTCGGTCAGGACGCGCTCGCCCCGTTCGCCCACTTCTGCGAGTTGGGCAAGGGGCTGTTCGTGCTCGTGCGCACGAGCAACTCCGGCGCCGTCGAGCTGCAGGAGTGCGACGCCGAGGGCCGGCCGCTGTTCCTGCGCGTGGCCGCGATGGTCGCCCGCATGGGCGCCGGGCACGTCGGCGCGCACGGGTACAGCGACGTGGGGGCGGTCGCCGGGGCGACCGCCCCCACGTCGCTCGCCGCCGTGCGCGCCGCCCTGCCCGGCGCCTTCATCCTGGTGCCCGGCTACGGGGCCCAGGGGGGCGGCGCCGAGGGCCTGGGCGGCATCGCCGCCGGCGACGCCCTCGGCTACATCGTCAACGCCTCGCGGTCTATCATCTATGCGTGGCAGGAGGCGGGCGGCGACTACCGGGCGGCCGCCGCCGCGGCCGCGGCGGCGATGCGCACCGAGGTCAGCGGGGGGCTATGAACGACGACGAACAGACCAGGATCCTGCCCGGCGGCGACGACCCCGAGCAGACCGGCCGGCTCTGGCCGCCGCCCGACGAGGCATCGGTGCAGTCCGACGACAAGGCGCCGGCCCGGTCCGACCCGCAGGCTCCCCCGCCCGACGACCAGGCGCCGACCCAGTACGCCGGTGCCGGTCCCGAGCGGACGGTGCGCTACGAAGGACCGCCCCGCGACTGGGCGCAGCCCGACGTGTCGCCGCCGCCCCGCGACTGGTCCCAGCCCGAGGCCGCGCCCGCGCCGCCCGTGCCGCAGGCGCGGCCGCGGGGGGCCGGGCCCCGCGGCGTGCGCTCGCCGGCGGCGCGCATCGCCGCGCCTATCGTCTTCCTGGTCGCGGTGGTCGCGCTGTTCAGCCTTACGATGCAGTCCGGCGTGCTCAAGAACCACTCGACGACCAAGCCGGGGGGCGGCGCGGCTACGTCCAAGCCCGCCGCACGTTACTACGTGGTCAAGCCCGGCGACTCGCTGTCGCAGATTGCCGCCAGGCACAACACCGACGTGGCCACCCTGCTGCGGCTCAACCCGCGCATGAGCGAGACGACGCTCACCATCGGCGAGAAGATCAAGCTGCCGTCGCGGTAGCGCCGGCCGTCCGCGCCGTCGTCGCCCCGGCCCGGTGCGCCCTTTCGGCGGCCCCAGTATTCCGTAGCCCGTCCTGACAACAGCGCCTCGGTCGGCCGGCGTCTCGCCGCCGACGGCCGGGACGTCCCACATCCTTCTGAGCCCGAATGGCGCGACGCCCACCCCCGTGGTCCGGCAGAACCATGTTGTGGGGAGGAATGTACGAAAGGTATTGCAAAGTGGGGAACTGTGGGGTAAAGTGGCGCCGCTATGCAGCGCTCGGTGCTCTTGGGGGAGTTCGATTTCACGCTGGACGCGAAGAACCGCGTCGCCATCCCGGCACGCCTGCGTCCGGCCTTCGCCGAAGGCGCCTACCTCACCCGGGGCTTCGATCGCTGCCTGGCCGCCTATCCGACCGACGAGTGGGACGAGTTCGTTGCCGAGCGCACGGGGGATCTGCCGGCGATGAGCGAGAGGGGGCGCGAGGTCAGGAGGTTCCTGTTCGCCGCCGCCACCTTCGACCAGCTCGACGGCCAGGGCCGGGTGAAGGTGCCCGTCAACCTGCTCGAGTTCGCCGGGATCACGCGCGACGTGACGATCCTCGGCGTCCACGACCACCTCGAGATCTGGGACCGGGCGGCCTGGGCGACCTATCGCAAGCAGATGGAGGAGGGGGCCGATGCTGCCGCAGACCAACTGGCAAATCAGTGAGTACGAGATGGCGCTGGCCCACATGCCCGTCCTGCTCGATGAGCTCGTCGACCTGCTCAAGCCCGCAGCGGGGGAGACGGCGTTCGACGCGACCTTCGGCGCCGGCGGCCACGCGGCCGCCGTGGCCGGGCGCCTCGGTCCCGACGGCGCCCTGATCGCCTGCGACCGCGACCCCAGCGTCGCCGAGTACTTCCGCGACTTCGCGCGTGAGGCCCCGTGCCACTGCGAGCTGTTCCACGGCGACTTCGCCGACGTGCTCGCTGAACGGCCCGACGCCTCCGTCGACATCGTCTACATGGACCTGGGCGTCTCTTCGATGCAGCTCGACCGGCGCGAGCGCGGGTTCTCCTATTCGTATGACGCGCCGCTCGACATGCGGATGGACCCCTCCCAGCCGGTGACCGCCGCCGACCTCGTGAACACGCTGTCGGCCGACGAGCTGACCGACGTCTTCCGCCGCTACGGGGAGGAACGCTACGCGAGGCAGATCGCCAGGGGGATCGTGCGCCGGCGCGAGCGCGAGCCGCTGGGATCGACCGGAGAGCTCGTCGACGTGATCAAGAGCTCGATCCCGACGCCGGCGCGGTTCGGCGCCGGCAACCCGTCGCGGCGCGTGTTCCAGGCGCTGCGCATCGTGGTGAACAACGAGCTCGAGTCGCTGGCCCGCGGCCTCGAGGAGGCATACCGCGTGCTGCGCCCCGGGGGGCGCGTGGCGGCGATCTCGTTCCACTCGCTCGAGGACCGCATGGTCAAGGAGTTCTTCAAGAGCCACGCCGCCGGGTGCATCTGCCCGCCGGGACTGCCGGTGTGCGTGTGCGGCCACGAGCCGACGATGCGCGTGCTGACACGTCGTCCGGTCGTGCCGCGCGCGCAAGAGGTCGAGATCAACCCGCGTGCGAAGGCGGCCAAGCTGCGCACGGCGGTCAAGCTGGAGGACTGAACCGTGGCCCGTTCGGCACAAGCCGCGGCGGCGCTGCCGGCGCCGCGGCGAGAGGAGGAGGGGCGGCCGCGAGAGGTGCGGCGCCGCTCCGCGGCGCCGCTCCTGCACGGCCGCCTCAAGGCGCGACTGCCTCTGCGCCTGCTCGTGTTCGTGGTCTGCCTGGCCCTGCTCGCCGTCGGCCGCGTCACCCTGAGCTTCGCCGTGGTCCAGAAGAACCTGCAGACCGACAGCGTGGTGCGCGAGTACCGCAAGCTCGACACGCAGAACCAGCAGCTGGCCGAGAAGGCCGCCGGGCTGGCCTCCTCGTTGAAGGTACGTAACCTCGCCGTCAAGCGCTACCACCTGGTGCTGCCGAGCAACGTGCAGTGGGTGACGGCGCATCCGGCGAAGGGTGGGTCCACGACAGCGAGGCGCTGATGCCGGCAGACGGGCGCAACGGAGAGGCGCGGGGCCGCGACCGCGACCGGCGCGCCACCCGTGGCGACCGTCGCGGCCGCGGCCCCTCCACCCGCGACGGGCGCGTGCGCCTGCTGCAGGCCGTGTTCGTGATCGCCTTCCTGGCCATCGGCGGCAAGGCGATCGCCCTCACCTCCACGCAGAGCAACCTTGCCCGGGTGGCCGAGCAGCAGCAGCTGCGCACCGTGCAGATCCCGGCGCCGCGAGGCGGCATCTACGACCGCGACGGCCAGCCGCTGGCGAAGGGGGTCGAGGCCCGCACCGTCTTTGCCACGCCGTACATGCTCGACGACCCGCGCACGGCGGCGCTGCAGCTCGCCAAGGCGCTGAAGATCCGCTGGCGGCCCCTGTACCGCGAGCTTCGCGACAAGAAGAGCGGGTTCGCCTTCGTGGCCCGGCAGGCCTCGCCCGACCTGGCCGCCAAGGCCCTGGCGCTGGGCCTGCCGGGCGTCGGCGACTACGTCGAGGAGAAGCGCGACTACCCGATGAAGACCGTCGCGGCCCAGCTGATCGGGTTCGCCGGCGTCGACAACCGCGGCCTGGCCGGTCTGGAGGCCCAGTACGACGACCAGCTGGCCGGCAAGGCCGGCAAGCAGGTCGTCGTCCAGGCGCCGGGCGGCCTGGCGCTCAAGACGGTGAGTTCCGTCGATCCCGTCTCCGGCCAGGACCTGCGTCTGACCATCGACCAGTCGATCCAGTTCACCGCGGAGCAGGTGCTGGCCGACACGGTGCGCAGGACCTACGCCAAGAGCGGCACGGCGATCGTCCTCGACCCCCGGACCGGCGAGATCTACGCCCTGGCCAACGCGCCCCTCGTCGACGCGCAGGCGTTCGGCGACTCCCTGCTGGCCGACCAGCGCAACCATGCGCTGGTCGATTCGTACGAACCCGGCTCGACGTTCAAGACGATCACCGTCGCGGGGGCGCTGTCGGAGGGTCTCGTCAAACCCACGACGAAGTTCGTCATCCCGCCCTCGCTCGCCGTCGGCGACCGCATCATCACCGACGCCGAGAAGCACGGGACGGAGACGCTGACGGTCAAGGAGATCCTGGCCTACTCGAGCAACATCGGCGCCGTGAAGATCGGCGAGCAGCTCGGCAAGGCACGCCTGCTCAAGTGGACACGGGCCTTCGGGTTCGGCCGCACGACCGGGTCCGGGTTCCCTGGGGAGACGCCGGGCTTCGTGCTGCCCGGCGACCAGTGGTCGGTGTCGACGATCGGCAACGTGCCCATGGGCCAGGGGATCTCGGTCACGGCGATGCAGATGGCGGCGGCCTACGCGGCCGTCGCCAACGACGGCGTGCTCGTGCAGCCGCACGTGGTGGCGCGGGTCGGTACGCAGGCCGTCGGTCCCATGCCCCAGCGGCGCGTCATCTCGGCTCGCGTGGCCCGGCAGTTGCGCGACATGCTCTCGGCGGTGGTGGGCGACGCGATGGGCACGGGGACGAAGGCGCGGATCCCCGGCTACACCGTCGCCGGCAAGACGGGCACCGCGCAGAAGGTGATCAACGGGGTGTATTCCCACTCCCAGTTCGTGGCGTCGTTCATCGGTATGGTGCCGGCCCAGAACCCTCAGCTGGTCGTGCTCGTGGTCGTCGATCAGCCGCACCCGATCTGGGGCGGCGTGGTCGCGGCTCCGGCGTTCGCCAGGATCTCGAGCTTCGCGCTACAGCGGCTCGGGATCGCGCCATGAGGCCGGGTTCTTCTGATAGGATGGCCGGGCATGAAGGTTGCCGCACTCGCCGCCGGTCTTGACCACCCTCGCATCGTCGGCGACCCCGACCGTGAGATCGTCTCCCTCGCCTGCCATACCCGCGACGCCGGTCCCGGCGCGCTGTTCTTCTGCGTGCCCGGCTTGACGGCCGACGGCCACGACTTCGCGACGCAGGCCGTGGCCGCGGGGGCGGCGGCGCTGGTCTGCGAGCGCGAGCTCGCCGTACCGGTCACGCAGGTCGTCGTCGACTCCGCCCGCCGGGCCATGGCGCTGATGAGCGCACGGTTCTACGGCGAGCCCACGCGCTCGCTGCGCGTCGCCGCCGTGACCGGCACCAACGGCAAGACGACGACGGCGCACCTCATGGCGTCGATCCTCGTCGCCGCCGGCCGTCGGCCGGCGCTGCTCGGCACCGTCGTGAACCGCATCGGCGGCGTGGAGCGGCCGACGCAGCTCACCACGGCCGAGTCGTGCGACCTGCAGCGCATGTTCCGCGAGATGGTCGACGCCGGCGACGACAGCGTCGCCATGGAGGCCTCGTCGCACGCGCTGGCCCTCGACCGCACGGCCGGCATCGACTTCGACGCCGTGCTCTTCACGAACCTGACGCGCGACCACCTCGACTTCCACCCGAGCCTCGAGGACTACTTCCTGGCCAAGCGCCGCCTGTTCCTCCCCGACGAGCGGCGGCAGCCGCACGCCGCGGCCGTGGTCAACGCCGGCGACGAGGCCGGCCGGCGGCTGATCGACGACTGCCGGCCGGCGTACGGCGACGACCTGTGGACGTTCGCCCTCGACGGCGACACCGGGGCCGGCGACGCCGCCGCCGTGGCCGGCGAGATCGAGCTGCGGCCCGACGCCTCGTCGTTCACGTTCGCCTGCCGCCGCCTCGGCCTGTGGGAACGGGTCGACGTGCCGGTGCCGGGACGCTTCAACGTTGCCAACGCCACCGGCGCCGCCCTCACGATGCTGGCTCTCGGCCTGCCGTTCGAGGCCGTGCGCCGCGGGCTGGCGGCGACCGGCGGGGTGCCGGGCAGGATGGAGGCCGTGCGCGCCGGGCAGCCGTTCGCGGTGCTGGTCGACTACGCCCACACGCCGGACTCGCTCGAGAACGTGCTGCGGGCGGCTCGCGGCGTCGCCGCGGGCCGCCTCCTCTGCGTCTTCGGCTGCGGCGGCGACCGCGACCGCGGCAAGCGGCCCTTGATGGGCGCGCTCGCCGCCGCCCTCGCCGACGTGGCCGTCGTCACCTCCGACAACCCGCGCCGCGAAGACCCCGACGCCATCATCGACGAGATCGTCGCCGGCATCCCGGCCGCCGCCGCCGCCGAGGTCGTCGTCGAGCCGGACCGCCGGGCCGCGATCGGCCTGGCCGTCGGCCGCGCCGCCGCCGGCGACGTCGTGGTGCTCGCCGGCAAGGGCCACGAGGACTACCAGATCCTCGGCTCCGAGCGCGTCCACTTCGACGACCGCGAGGTCGCGCGCGAGGCGCTGGCCGCTCTCGGGTTCGCCCGGCCCGCGGAGGCGGCGTCGTGATCCCCCTGACGCTTGCCCAGGTGGCCGCCTTGTGCGGCGGCCGGCTCGAGGGCGGCAAGCCCGACACGGTCGTGCGCCGGGTCAGCACCGACAGCCGCGAGGTCCGCGAAGGCGACCTGTTCATCGGACTCAGGGGCGAGACCTACGACGGCGACGCCTATGCCCCCGATGCGCTCGGCGCCGGCGCGGCGGCCGTCGTCGTGCGCGAGGCGACGGCCACCGCGCTGTCGCCGCGGGCGCCGCGCGTCGTCGTCGACGACGGGCTCGGCGCCCTCACCTCGCTGGCGGCGTCGGTGCGCCGGCTCGCCCACGTGCGCGTCGTGGCGATCACCGGCAGCGCCGGCAAGACCTCGACCAAGGACATCCTGGCCGTGCTGCTGCGCCCGTTCGCGAACGTTGTGGCGACCACGGCCAACTACAACAACGAAGTGGGCGTGCCGTTGACGATCCTCGAGCTCGACGCCGAGAGCCAGGTGCTGGTCTGCGAGCTGGCGATGCGCGGCCGCGGCCAGATCGCGCACCTGGCGCGCATCGCCGCGCCCGACGTGGCCGTCATCATCAACGTGGCGCCGGCCCACCTCGAGCTCGTCGGCGCGATCGAGGACGTGGCCGCCGCCAAGGCGGAGATCTTCACCGAGGCGCCGCCGGCCGCGCTCGTCGTGCCGGCCGGCGAGAAGCTCCTCGAGCCGTATCTGCGAGGCTACGCCGGACGCGTGATCACCTTCGGCGACGACGGCGACGTCTACGCCACCGACCCCCGCCGGGACGGGTTTGCGACCCACACCCTGGTCGACGCGTTCGGACGCCGGGTGGCGGTCGAGTTCAGCTTCACGGGCGCCCACTACCTGCAGGACGCGCTGGCGGCGATCGGGGCCATGCTGGCGCTCGGCTTCGGGCTGGAGGACGCCAAGACCGGCGCCGGCGACATCGTGTTCTCCGGCGCCCGCGGGCGCCTGAGCGAGCTCGCCGACGGCGGCCTGCTCCTCGACGATACCTACAACGCCAACCCGGTCGCCACCAAGGCGGCGCTGGACCATCTCGTCGCGGTCGCCGACGGCCGCCCGGTGGTCGCCGTGCTCGGCGACATGTACGAGCTGGGACCGCGCTCGCCGGAGCTCCACCGCGAGGTCGGCGAGCGCGCGGCGACGCTCGGCGTGCCGGTGGTCGCCGTCGGTGAGCTGGCGAAGGGCTACCTGACCGGCGCCGAGGGCGAGCGCTGGTACGCGACGGTGGAAGAGTGCCTGGAGGCGCTGCCGGCGGCGGTGCCGCCCGGCGGCGCCGTGCTGGTCAAGGCGTCCCGGGCGCTGCGGCTGGAGCGCGTGGCCGAGGCGCTGGCGGCGGCGCGGGGGGCGGCCGGCGAGCCGCCGGCCGCCCCGGCGAGCGGCGACCCCGCGGTGGACCCGGAGGACGAGACGGCCGGCTCCCCCGACGGGGCGGAGGCCTGATGTTCACCGCCCTCGCCGCCGGCATCGTCTCGATGGTCGTGATCCTCATCATCGGCCCGGCGTTCATCGACTGGCTGCGCCGCAACGAGTTCGGCCAGGCGATCCGCGAGGAGGGCCCCGAGGGCCACAAGACCAAGGAGGGCACGCCCACCATGGGCGGCATCCTCATCTGGCTCGCCGTGCTGGTGCCGTTCTTCCTGCTCAGCGGCATGTCGGTGGCGGCGTTCTCGGTGCTGGTCGTCACGCTCGGTTGCGCCCTCATCGGCTTCGTCGACGACTGGATGAAGATCATCAAGGGCCGCTCGCTCGGCCTGGGAGCGCGCTGGAAGCTCCTCATGCAGCTCGGGCTCGGCCTGTTCGCCGGCTTCATCGCCCTGCGCTTCACCGGTCTCGACACCAGCATCGACATCCCGTTCACGCACGCCGAGTGGCACCTGGGGACGATCGGCTTCTACCTGCTCGTCTTCGCCGTGATCGCCGCCAGCAGCAACGCCGTGAACCTGACCGACGGCCTCGACGGCCTGGCGGCCGGGGCTTCGGCGATCGTGCTCGTGAGCTACGCGGGGATCGCCTTCATCATCGGCCGCCACCTGCACGACCCCGGCATGACCGACCTGACGGTGCTGTGCGGGTGCATCGTCGGCGCCAGCCTGGGGTTCCTGTGGTTCAACACGTTCCCGGCCGACGTGTTCATGGGGGACACAGGCTCGCTCGGCCTGGGCGGCGCCATCGCCGGCATGGCCATCCTCACGCGGACCGAGCTGCTGCTGATCATCATCGCCGGCCTGTTCGTGATCGAGACCCTGTCGGTGATCCTGCAGGTCGCCTCGTTCAAGCTCACGCGCAAGCGGATCTTCCTGATGGCGCCGCTGCACCACCACTTCGAGCTGCGTGCCTGGTCGGAGACCAAGATCATCGTCCGCTTCTGGATCATCGCCGGCATCTTCGCCGGCGCCGGCTTCGCCATCTACTACGCCTACTTCTGAGATGACGGCGATCGGCGACATCCGCGCGCTGGCCGTGATCGGCCTCGGGCGCTCCGGCGTGGCGGCGGGCCTGCTCGCCCGCGAGCGCCTGCCCGGCGTGCCGGTGACCGTGGTCGACGCCAAGGACGAGGCCGAGCTGGGGGCGGCGCCGGCCGCGCTGCGCGCGGCCGGCGCCGCCCTCTCGCTCGGCCCCGGCGCCGCGCTGCCGCCCGGTGTCGACCTGGTCGTCAAGAGTCCCGGCGTGCCCAACGAGTCGCCGTTCGTGCAGGAGGCGCTGTCGCGCGGCCTGCCCCTCTGGAGCGAGGTCGAGTTCGCGGCGCGCTTCCTGCCCAACCGCTGGATCGCCATCACCGGCACCAACGGCAAGACGACCACCACCGAGCTGACCGGGGCCATCCTGCGCGACGCGGGGATGCCGGTCGAGGTGGCCGGCAACGTCGGTCGGGCCCTGGCCGGCCTGCCGGGCGCGATCGACCCGGCGGCCGTGATCGTGGCCGAGCTGTCGAGCTTCCAGCTCGAGCACGTCGAGGCCTTCCGGCCGGAGGTGGCCGTCCTGCTCAACCTGACCGAGGACCACCTCGACCGCCACGGCGACTTCGCCGGCTACGTCGCCGCCAAGCTGCGCATCTTCGAGAACCAGACGCCCGACGACCTGGCGCTGCTCAACCTCGACGACCCGCCGACCGCGGGCCTGACGGTGCCGGGATCGCCGCGCACCGGCTACTTCTCGCTGGGCGGCGAGGGCGACGACCTGGTCGCGGGGCTCGGATACGGGCGCGTGGGCACCTGCGAGCCCGGCGTGGCGCGGCTGCTGTGGGTGCTGGCCGGCGAGACCCGCGAACCGCTCTGCAGCGCGAGCGAGCTCGCGCTCCGCGGCGAGCACAACATCGCCAACTGCCTGGCGGCGGCTGCGGCGGCGGTGGCGGTCGGCGTGCCGCCGGCGAGCATCGCGCAGACGCTGAGGACCTTCGAGGGCGTGCCGCACCGCTTGCAGGTCGCCGGCGTGGCCGGCGGCGTCACCTGGGTCAACGATTCCAAGGCGACCAACGTCGACGCCGCCCTCAAGGCCCTGACGGCCTACTCGGGCCCTGTGCACATGATCCTCGGCGGCTCGCTCAAGGGCGCCTCGTTCGACGAGCTGGCGCGCGCGACCGAGGGCCGGATCAAGGAGGCGATCCTCATCGGGGTGGCTGCCGAAGCGCTGCGCGAGTCGTTCGAGCGCCGGCGCGCGGCGGTGGGGCACAAGGCGACGCCATACGTCGTCCTGGCCAACCTGGCGGCCGCCGTCGACTACGCCGCCGCGCACGCCGTGCCCGGCGACGTGGTGCTGCTCAGCCCAGCCTGCGCCAGCTTCGACCAGTATAGGAACTTCGAGCACCGGGGCGAACATTTCATCGAACTGGTCACCTCGCTCCGGGAGCAGACGACAGGATGAACGCGCGCAGGCCGCCCGCCGGCCGCGACGATGACGTGCCCGCATGGGTGCGCGGGAGTGCGGCGGCGCGGCGGTCGCCGAGCGACCGCCGCGCCGCCGCGCGCCGCGCACCCGCCGTGAAACGCTCCTCCCAGGGTCCGGAGCGGCGGTCGCCGAGCGACCGCCGCTCGACCGAGCGTCGCGTGCGTGCGGCCCGGCAGTCGGCGAAGGCGGTCTCGCCGCCCGGCGTCGCCGAGCGCCGCGTGCTGCTGTTCACCACGGTCCTGCTGCTCACGTTCGGCCTGGTCATGGCCTACAGCGCCTCCACCGCCAAGAGCTTCTTCAACTACGGGTCGAGCTTCTACTTCATCGAGCGGCAGGCGATCTTCGCCGCCCTGGGCATCGTCGCCATGATCGTCCTTTCTCGCGTCGACTACGTGTGGTGGAAGCGGGCCACGCCGGCGCTGTGCGCGATCGCACTGGCCAGCCTGTTCCTCGTGCTCGTGCCGGGCATCGGCACCATGGTGAACGGCGCTCGCCGCTGGATCATCGTCGCCGGGTTCTCGTACTCGCCCAGCGAGCTCGCCAAGCTCGCCGCGGTCTGCCTCGTCGCCGGCCTGATCGTGCGCCAGCCGCGCATGCTCGAGACGCCGAAGGGGTTCCTGCGCCTCGTGGTCGTGGGCATCCTGCCGGCCGCCGTCCTGATCATGCTCGAGCCCGACCTCGGCACGACGATCATCCTCAGCCTCTCGGTCGTCGGCGTGCTGGTCGCCGGCGGCGCCCGCATCCGCCACCTCGGCACGCTGGCGCTGGTCGGCCTCACCGGGGTCATGCTGATGATCGCCGCCGAGCCCTACCGCATGGCCCGTCTCGATGCCTTCCTGCACCCCTGGAAGGACCCGCAAGGCAGCGGCTACCAGACCGCCCAGTCGATCATCTCGATAGCCTCGGGGCACCTGGTGGGCGTGGGCCTGGGCAACTCCGTCCAGAAGTTCGGGTTCCTGCCCGAGCAGACGACCGACATGATCACCGGCATCATCGGCGAGGAGCTGGGCCTGATCGGCCTGCTCGTCCTGATCGCCCTGTACGTGGTCCTCGTGTGGGTCGTCTTCCGGATCGCGCTCCAGACCAAGGAGCCGTTCGGCCGTCTGCTGGCGGTCGGCATCGGCTGCGGCATCGGCGGCCAGGCGGCGATCAACATCGGCGCCGCCCTGGGCATGCTCCCACTGACCGGCGTGCCGCTGCCTCTGGTGTCGGTGGGCGGCACCAGCCTCGTCGTGGTGCTCGCCAGCGTGGGCATCGTCGCCAACATCGCCACCAATCGCAGGAGTCACATCGTTGCCAGCCCCGAACGAGAGAAACGTGCTCGTGGCGGCGGGGGGGACCGGCGGGCACATGACGCCGGCGCTCGCCGTCGCTGACGAGCTAGCCGACAGAGGAATCGCCGTCACGTTCGTGACCACGCCCTCGCAGGTCGAGCGCGTGGCGCGGCGCTTCGCCGTGGAGACCCTCGAGCTGCGGGGGTTCGAGCGGCGCCTGCTGGCGCGCGAGAACGTGACCACGGTGCGCCGGCTCGTCGCCGCGGCGCCGCGGGCGTGGGGGATCGTGGGCCGTGCGAGGCCGCGGGCCGCGGTCGGCGGCGGCGGCTATCTGAGCGGACCGGTCGTGGCCGCCGCCGCCGCCCGCGGCGTGCCCGGCCTCGCCATCGAGAGCGACGCCCACCTCGGCGTCGCCAACCGGCTGCTGCGTCCGTTCGTGAAGCGCCTCTGCCTCAGCTTCCCGATCGAGGGGCTCGAGCCGCCCAAGTTCGTCGTCACCGGGCGGCCCCTGTCGCGCGAGCAGCTCGGCGCCGACGCCGGCGAGGGGCGCAGGCTGTTCGGCCTCGATCCCTCGCTCAAGACCGTTCTGGTCTTCGGCGGCAGCCAGGGGGCGCAGAGCATCAACCGGGCCTGTCTCGACGCGTTCGCCGGCGGGCCGCTCGATTTCGAGCTCGTGCACGTCTGCGGGCCGCGCAACCTGGAGGAGACCGAGCGCGAGCTGGCCGCCCGCGGCGCCGACCGCGAGCGCTACCACCTGCTGCCGTACACCGAGCACCTCGGGGACGCGATGGCCGCCGCCGACCTGGTCGTGGCGCGGGCCGGCGGCTCGGTCGCGGAGCTCGCCGCGCTGGGGCGGCCCGCGATCCTCGTGCCCTACCCGTACGCGACGGCCGACCACCAGCGCAAGAACGCCGAGTGGATGGCGCGCGCCGGCGCGGCGGTCGTGGTCGACGACGCAGAGCTTCGGGGCGACCTGCTGGGGTCGCTCGTGAGAGAATCGCTCGACGACCCGCAGCGCCTGCGGCGGATGTCGGCGGCCAGCGCGTCGCTCGGGCATCGCGACGCGACGCGGCGGGTCGCCGACGAGGTGGAACGTCTGATCGGAGGCGCCGCGTGACCCCCGAGCGCGAGATCCCCCAGCCCGTGCACTTCATCGGCGTGGGCGGAGCCGGCATGAGCGGCATCGCCGCCGTGCTGGCCGACCTCGGCGTGGCCGTGACCGGGTCGGACCTCAAGGTCTCGCGCTACACGCGCCACCTCGAGGAACGCGGGATCCCCGTGAAGATCGGTCACCGGGCGGAGCAGGTCGAGGGGGCGGCCCTGGTCGTCATCTCGTCGGCCATCCCCGACGGCAACCCCGAGCTGCAGGAGGCGCGGCGGCGGGCTCTGCCGGTGCTCCAGCGAGCCGAGATGCTGGCGCGGATCATGGCCATGCGGCGGGGGGTCGCGGTCGCCGGCACCCACGGCAAGACGACGACGTCGTCGATGATCGCCCACGTGCTGCTGCGCTGCGACCGCGACCCCACCTTCCTGGTCGGCGGCGAGCTGAACGACGTCGGCGCCAACGCCGGCGTGGGGAGCGGGGAGTGGCTGGTGGCCGAGGCCGACGAGAGCGACCGCAGCCTCCTCTGTCTGCGCCCTGAGGTGGCGGTGGTCACCAACGTCGAGCTCGACCATCACGCCAACTACCGCTGCCTCGCCGACGTGCAGGACGTGTTCCGGCGCTTCGCGGGGCTGCTGCCGGTCGACGGGCGGCTGATCGTGGCCGAGGACCCGGGCACCGCGTTCCTGCTCACGGAGACGTCCGCCGCCGTGACCACGTACGGCATCGGCTGCGGCGACCTTCAGGGCGAGGTCGAGAGCGCCGACGACAAGGGGAGCGTGTTCGTCGTGAGCCGGGGCGGCGAGCGCCTCGGGCGCGTCGAGCTGCGCGTGCCGGGCGAGCACAACGTGCTGAACGCGCTGGCGGCGCTCGCCGCCCTGGCTCACGCCGGCGTCGGCTTCGACGAGGCGGCGCCGCAGCTGAAGACCTTCAGCGGCGCCGCCCGCCGTTTCCAGGAGGTCGGGCGCCGCGCCGGTGTCGTCGTCGTCGACGACTACGCCCACCACCCGACCGAGGTCGCCGCGACCCTCAAGGCGGCGCGCAGCGGTCCGTACCGGCGCGTCATCGCCGTCTTCCAGCCGCATCTTTTCTCGCGCACCCGTTACCTGCAGCGCGAGTTCGGTCGCGCCCTCGCGCTCGCCGACGAGGCGGTCGTCACCGACATCTTCCCGGCCCGCGAGGAGCCCGAGCCCGGCGTGACCGGCAAGCTCGTCGTCGACGCCTACCTCCTCGAACGCCCCGGCGGGCCGGTGTGGTACCTGCCGCGGCTCGGCGACGTGGTGGCCCACCTCGAGCGCCGTGTGCGTGAGGGAGACCTCGTGCTCACGATCGGCGCCGGCGACGTCGTCCGCGCCGGCGAGCGGTTGCTCGCCGCGCTGGGTGAGCGGGACGATCGGGAAGCGGGGGTCCCCGCCGGCTGATGCGCCCCTTCGCCGGCAGACGTCGCCTGCCGCTGGCGCTGGCGCTCGTCGGGCTCGTCGTGCTGGTCCCGCTGGTCGTCTACGCCACCGGGCGGCGCACGTCGTCGTTCGACGTGCGCCGCATAGTGGTCCGCGGCCAGCGGCCGGCCCACACCCGCGAGCTGCGGGCGACCCTCAGCGAGGCCTTCCTCGGCGAGAACCTGTTCGGTATCGACGGCGGCGACGTCGGCAAGGCCCTGTCGGGCTTCCCCTACGTCGCCGCCGTCGCCGTCGATCGCGACTTTCCGCAGACCCTGCGCGTGCGCGTGACCGAGTACGTGCCGGCGGCGCTGCTGCACGCCGGCGGCGACTGGTACGTGGTCTCCTCCGACGGACGCGTGTTCGCCGCGGCGACGCCTTCGCCGTCGCCCACTTCGTCGGGCAAGGCGACCGCCGGGTCAGACGTCGGCGCCACCCCGGCGTCGGCCGCCACGTCGACCACGGCGCCGGCCGTCTCCACGTCATCCGGCGCGACGTCCGCGCCGTCGACCTCCTCGTCACCCGGGGAGGCGGAGGTGCCGCCGCCGGGGATCCCGGCGGCCCTCCTCCGCCTCCCCGTGGTCACCACCGACGCCGCCGTGACGCTCGGTGAGGACGTTCCCGACCAGCGTGTGGGCGACGCCCTGGCGGTGCTCGCAGCGCTGCCGCGACGGCTGCGAGCCCAGGCGGCGACGGCCCACGCCTCGACCTCGTCGACCAGGGTCACCCTGCGGAACGGCCTGCAGCTCGAGTTCGGCTCGGCCGACGGCCTGGCAGCCAAGATGGCCGCCCTGGCGGCGATCCTCGGCCGCTACGAGGCGCGCAACGTCACGCCGACCTACGTGGACGTCTCGACGCCGCAACTGTCGCTGGCCCGTCCGCTGCTCCCGACGGCGTCGCCGCAGTGACCCGGTTCACGATTGACACCCGTCGACGGTGGCCCATATGCTACGAAGGTGATTGCGGCTCAATCCCGTCTCAAGGGTTTGTGCTCAGAAAATGGCTGCAAACCGGCGCAATCTTCGGAGTCCGGCGGCTACTGCCGGGAGAGTCTCAAGCAGTACTTGAAGGTTGCGCCGCTACCGCGCCGGACCTCGACCTAGACAGGAGGGTTTGGGGGAGATGATCGAGTCTTCGAGCAACTACCTCGCCGTGATCAAGGTCGCCGGAGTCGGCGGCGGTGGGACGAACGCGGTGAACCGCATGGTCGACGCCGGCCTTCGAGGGGTCGAGTTCATCGCGGTCAACACGGACGCGCAGGCCCTGCAGATGTGCGACGCAGACGTGAAGATCCACATCGGCAGCAAGATCACGCGGGGGCTCGGAGCGGGGGCGAACCCCGACATCGGCTACCAGGCCGCGGTGGAGAGCCGCGACGAGCTGCGTGACGCCCTCAAGGGCGCCGACATGGTCTTCGTGACGGCGGGCAAGGGCGGAGGCACGGGTACCGGCGCGGCGCCGGTGATCGCCGAGCTCGCCAAGGAGCTGGGCGCCCTGACCGTCGGCGTCGTGACGCGGCCCTTCATGTTCGAGGGCAAGCGGCGGGCGCGCCAGGCCGAGGACGGCATCCGCGAGCTGCGCGACAAGGTCGACACCCTGATCATCATCCCGAACGACCGTCTGCTGCAGGTGGTCGAGCGGCGCACCTCGATCATCGACGCGTTCAAGGTCGCCGACGACGTCCTGCGCCAGGGCGTGCAGGGGATCACCGACCTGATCACCGTGCCGGGCCTGATCAACCTCGACTTCGCCGACGTGCGGACGATCATGAAGGACGCGGGGTCTGCCCTCATGGGGATCGGCGTGGCCGGCGGCGAGAACCGCGCCGTCGAGGCCGCCAGGGCCGCCATCTCCTCGCCGCTGCTCGAGGCCAGCGTCGAGGGCGCCATGGGCATCCTCCTGAACATCACTGGCGGTGGCGACCTGGGCCTGTTCGAGGTCAACGAGGCGGCGGAGATCATCTCCAGCGCCGCCGACGCCGACTGCAACATCATCTTCGGCGCCGTGATCGACCCGGCGTTCGGCGACGAGGTCCGCGTGACCGTGATCGCCACTGGGTTCGACCATCCTCGCGGCGCCGAGCGCAAGGCGGCGGAGCCGGCCGAGGCCCCCGCGCCGGGCGGCCTGTTCGGCGACAGCGGCACGACGCCGTCGTTCGAGGTCAGCGGCGACGTGCTCGACATCCCGAGCTTCCTCAAGGACCGCTGAACCAAGCTTCGCGGGACCGTAACGTGAGGGGCGGCGGCGGCGACGGCCGCCGCCGCCCCTCACTCTCGTTTGTTTGCAGGCAAAACACCCTGCCCGGACCAGGCGACGCCGGATTGCAAGCGGCGCGGGTATCCTCTATGCTGTAGCGCTTGATGGGCCCAGGACGGGCCTGATCGCCTGAATCCCGTGAAACACACACAGCGAAACCTGCTCATCCTTGCGGTCGTCGCGGCGCTCGTCGCCGTGTCGATCGTCTACATCTATCCCCCGGGCAAGAAGACCCGCCTGGGCCTCGACCTGCAGGGCGGCCTCGAGGTCGTCTACAAGGCGGCTCTGCCCAGCGGCCTGGCCCCCTCGTCCGACCAGATGAGCCAGACCATCAGCATCATCAACCGGCGCGTCAACGGACTCGGTGTCAGCGAGGCGCAGGTGCAGACGCAGGGGACCGACCAGGTCTCGGTGCAGCTGCCCGGCGTCAGAGACATGCAGACGGCCCTGAACACGATCGGTCAGACGGCCCAGCTCCAGTTCTTCAACGACGGCACCAAGCGCGTGGCCGGCCCGCAGTCCAGCCTGGCGGCTGCCGTCAAGCAGGCAAAACAGTCGCCCTTGCTGACCGACGTCCCGGCCGCCGACAGAGCGCAGTTCGACGCCCTCGCCAAGGGCTGGACGACGATCGACGGCAAGCCGACGGGCAAGCCGCTCGACTACGTCGTGATCACCGCACCCACGGGGAAGAACGGCAACAAGGCTCCCGAGTACTTCATCTACAAGGCCCAGCCCGACATGACCGGCGCCGCCATCTCCAGCGCCCGCCAGAGCTTCGACCAGTTCAGCCGGCCGAACGTCGACATCGACTTCACCTCGGCCGGCGGCGACCAGTTCGCGAAGGTCACCAAGGAGCTGGCCAACGCGGGCGCCATCGCCGGCGTGCCGCAGCAGTTCGCCATCGTGCTGGACAACCAGATGGAGTCCGATCCGCAGGTCGACTACAAGACGAACCCGAACGGCATCGAGGGCGGCAAGGCGGAGATCACCGGCAGCTTCACCCTCTCCGAGGCCAAGGACCTGGCGCTGGTGATCAACACCGGCGCCCTGCCGGTCAAACTGACGGCGATCGAGAGCCAGCAGGTGTCGGCCACGCTGGGCCGCGACTCGCTGCACCAGGCGCTCGTCGCCGGCCTGGTCGGCCTGGCGCTGATCCTCATCTACATGGTGGCGTACTACCGGTTCCTCGGCGTCATCGCCGACATCGCGCTGGTCATCTACGCGATCCTCCTGTGGGGCGTGTTCAACTTCCACCACTTCGGCTGGACCGGCGTCACGCTCACGCTGCCCGGCATCGCCGGCATGATCCTCACGATCGGCGTCGCCGCCGACGCCAACGTGATCATCTTCGAGCGCATCAAGGAGGAGGTCCGCCGCGGCAAGACGGTGCGATCGGCCGTGAACTCGGGCTACGCCCGCGGATTCCGCACCATCCTCGACGCCAACGTGCTGACCTTCCTGACCGCGCTCGTGTTGTTCATCTTCGCCACGGCGCAGCCCAAGGGCTTCGCCCTGACGCTGATGATCGGTGTGGTGATCAGCATGTTCACGGCCGTCGTCGCCACGCGAGCCATGCTCGGCCTGCTGGCCGACTTCTCGTTCTTCAACCGGGCGTCGTTCATGGGCGTCAAGCCGGGCGAGATCGCCTACGAGGACGAGGGCTCCGACGGTCGCTCCCGGCGGCGGGGCGCGCGTCCGGCTGCGGCGGCGGCCGGCGCCGGCGCCGCCGATGTCGAGGTCCCGGCGCCGGCCGCCGCCGCGGCCCCCGGCCGTCCCCGCAAGAAACGTCAGTCGACCTCACGGAAGAAGAAGTAGCCCATGACGTGGTTCCGCAAGATCTACTCGTTCGACTACATGGGCCACAAGTACTGGTTCTTCGCGATCTCGGCCACGATCATCGGCATCGGCCTGATCAGCCTGTTCGTGCGCGGCGGCGGCGATCCGCTCCACGGCCTCAACTACGGGCTCGAGTTCAACCCCGGCACGCGCGTCACGGTGAGTTTCGTCAAGCCGGCCACGACCGGGGACGTGCGCGGTGTGCTCGCCCAGCAGGGGTACGGCGACGCCGTCGTCCAGCAGATCACGGGCCAGAACCAGTTCCAGGTCCAGATCAAGCAGGTCAGCTCCGACCAGGTGCTGCAGGTCCGCAACGCCCTCGACAAGCGGTTCACGATCGCGACCCAGTCGAACGGTCAGCCCGATTACAGCGCCAGCTACGTCGGCGCCACCTTCGGTCGCCTGGTGATCACCGCCTCGACCAAGGCGATCGTCCTGGCGCTGCTCCTGATCCTGGCCTACGTGTGGCTGCGCTTCGCCTGGAAGTTCGCGGTCGGCGCCATCGCGGCCGAGTTCCACGACCTGCTGGTCGTCGTCGGCGTCTATTCGCTCACCGGCCGCGAGGTCACGACCGGGACGATCGCGGCGGTGCTGACCATCCTGGGGTACTCGCTCTACGACACGGTCATCGTCTTCGACCGTATCCGCGAGAACGCGCCCCACATGTCGCGCATCCCCTACGGCGACATGGTCAACCGCTCGATCTGGCAGACCCTGACCCGATCGATCAACACCACCCTCATGACCCTGATCCCGGTGCTCTGCCTGTTCCTGTTCGGCGGCGAGACCCTCAAGGACTTCGCGTTCGCGCTGCTGGTCGGCGTCGCCTCGGGCGCCTACTCTTCGATCTTCGTGGCCAGCCCGATCACCTGCATCCTGAAGGAGCGCGAGCCGCAGTACCGCAAGCTCGCGGCTCGCGCCCGGGCCGCCGACTAGTCCCGGCACTCCGGCCCGTTCCGGCCGGCTCCACCCGGCCCACCGCGGACGCCTCGACCGGTGGTCGAGCTGCCTCGACGCCTGGTCGAGGGTCCGTCAGCCTGTGAGTGAGCGTCAGCAAGAAACCCGCAAATTGCGGCACTTTTCCTGCTTTACACCGGGTCCGGGCTGCCGTAGTGTGCGAAGCCTGCGACGGTGTGGCAGGGCGCCGGGGGGCGCGGCCGTCGCTGCCGGACAGGGACGACGCGAAGGGGGTGCGATGGCTGGCGACGTCACGTCGATGTGGACCGGGAAGGGCATCACCCTCAGCCTCGAGCATGTCGACGGCGTGCCGGTCGCGTCGCTCGCCGGCGAGTTCGACCCCGACACGGTCGTCGAAGTCGACCGGTTCCTGCGCCGCAACCTCGGTCCCCTGTTCTTCAAGCGCAACCTGGTGATCGACCTCGCCGGGGTGGCGTTCATCGACTCGAGCTTCATCACGCTGCTGATCTCGCTCGTGCGCCGGTTCCAGGCCGAGCATGCCGAGCTGGTCCTGGCGCGGCCCGCAGGGGGTGTACGGCGAGTCCTGGCGGTCGTCGGTCTGCCGAACCTGGTGCCGGTCTACGAGGCAGTCGGCGACGCCGTCGGAGCCCTCGAGGGTCGCGTCGCCCCGCTGATCCCGCCGCCGTTCGACGCCGGGCCGGTCTGCGCGCGTGTGGCGCGTGCCTGAAGCGGTACGGTGAGCGGAGCCTGACGGGAACGGTTGCGGCGCGTCAGCTTGCGCGGCGGGCTTGCAGCGAGGCACCCAGCTCGGCCTGACGGGCGGCGACCGCCCGGGCCTGGAACGCCTTCATGCGGCAGGCGTCGCTGCAGTACTTCTTGGCCGGGTTGCTGGTGACGAACTCGCGTCCGCAGGGCTCGAAGCTGCAGTTGCGGGTCATCTCCTCCCGCGGGTGCTGCTTGCGCGTCGGGCGCTTGAGCTCGTCGCGCCAGCCGCCGCTGTGAAGGGCACAGATGTTCGACGGGTTGTAGGCCGACAGGAAGGTGTTGCAGCCCTCGACCGTGCACACGCGACGAGTCCCGTAGGTCTTTGCCCGGACGGCGTCGTCTATCTGGAGGGACAGTCTCCGCCCGCGGAGGCCTCGCGTGCTACGGTACTCCATGCCTGAATGCTCCCCTGCCCTGCGAAGACCCCGCCGCTCCGGCGCGCCGCGGTCCGCGCGTCCTGTCAGCTACACGGTCGCTCCCAGCGCCTTCTCACGCGTGGGGTAGATCCCGAAGATCCGGTCGAGCCCCGTGATCTCGAAGATCCGGGAGATGTTCTCGTCGCGGCAGACGATGTCGAGAGAGCCGTTCTGCGGCCTGACCCGCTTGGCGCCGCTCACGAGGACGCCTAGCGCGGTCGAGTCGATGAACGACACGTCGGTGAGGTCCACGACGATGTGGGTGGCGCCGGCGTTGATGCTCTCGAGGATCGTCTCCTTGAACTGGGGAGCCGAGTAGATGTCGACCTCGCCGCGCAGGGACACCACCGCCGTGCCCTCGGAGGCCTCGATCAGCTCTACGCCGAACTGCGGTCTTTCCTCCATACCCCGTCCGCCCTTCAGTCGCTCCCCCGGGACGTTCGTGCCCCGTAGGGGGCTGCGTCCGATGCAGACGTTATCGCCACAGGCCGAACGGCCTAAACGCGAGTCCGGAGGCGGCCCGAGGCTGTCCGGGAAGGTCAGGGAGAGGGAGCGGTCGGCAGGAGATGCTCTTCGATCTGCCGGCCGCCGGCGGCGTAGTCGACGATCATGCGGTCGGTGATCCACTCGACCGGCGCGCGGTCGTCGGTCCAGGGGTCGTCGCTGCGGGAGCGCGGCTGCATCTGGATCGAGAGCAGGTCGGTCAGGGGGCGCACCGACGCGGGGGTCGCCGCCGCCAGACGGGCCCGCAGCTCGGCCGGCGACGCGGGCGCCGTGAGGCCGATCACGAGCTGATTGAAGCGCAGCGCCTGCCAGGCGAACACCTGCGGGAACTCCCACGCCAGCGTGCCGGCGATGCCGTCGGCGAGGCCGGTGTCGCCGGGCACCGTCGAGACGTTGAGGGCGACGATGCCGTCGGCGGCCAGATGCTGGCGGCAGAGGCGGAAGAACTCGCGCGTCGTCAGGTAGAAGGGCACGTACGGCTGCCGGTAGGCGTCGATCAGGATCAGGTCGTAGCGCGCGTGGGAGGCCGCCAGGAAGGGACGGGCGTCGGCGCTGTGGACCGTCAGCGTCGACGCCCCCCGGAGGTCGAAGAAGCGATCGCCGACCGCCGTGACTTGCGGGTCGAGCTCGACCCCGTCGAGGTGGGCGGTCGGGAAGAGGGTGGCGTAGGCGCGGGCGGTCGTGCCGGCGGCGTTGCCGAGGATCGCGACCGCCCGCGCCGGTCGCCCCAGCAGCGCCGGGAGGGTGAGGAACATGTCCCACTCGCCGCCGGTGAACACGGAGTCGGCATGCCACTGCGAGTGCACGGCGTAGCCCTCGTTCAGGTAGAGGTCGCGCGACTCCGCCGCGCCGCTGCCCTGCTGCACGACCTGGATGAACTGGTAGAGGGACTCTCCCTCGTAGACCACGCCGGCCTGCGGCCTGACCAGCCCCGGGGGGATCAGGACGAGGGCGGCGATGGCTGCCGCGAGCAGCAGCCATCGCCGCCCGAGCACCATGGTGCCTCCCAGGGCCACCAGCGTCGCCGCCAGCAGCATCGTGCGCTGGGTGCCGATCAGCGGGATGGTGACCAGGGCCGGCACGAAGGTGCCGACCAGGCTGCCGGCCGTCGACAGCGCGAAGACGCGTCCCGCCGCCGTGCCTGCCGCCTCAGTGCTGGTCACGGAGAGTCGCACGGCGAACGGCGTCACCATGCCGAGCAGCACCACCGGGGGCGCGAACAGCACGAGCGCGGCGAAGAACGAGCCGACCACGGCGCCGGCCGACAGCGATTCGATGCCGCCGATCGACGCGTGCAGGAACGGCCGCGCGACGAACGGGATCGCGGCGATCAGCGCCGCGGCGGCGAGGACGATGAAGCCGAGGAGACGGGCGCTGGGCCGCTTGTCGGCCCAGCGCCCGCCGAGCCAGTAGCCCAGAGCGAGCGAGGCGAGGATCAGCCCGATGATGTTGGCCCAGACCACCGTCGACGAGCCGTAGAACGGCGCCAGCAGCCGCGAGGCGCAGATCTCGGTCGCCATCGAGCCGACGCCGGCCAGGAAGACGAGGAGCAGGAGGCGCCACTGCGCCACGGCAGCCCCGGAGGCGGCGAGGGGGAAACGCGCGTCGACCGCGGCCGAAGAGAGGGAGTTGGTGGAGGTAACCGGGCTCGAACCGGTGACCTTTTGGCTGCCAGCCAAACGCTCTCCCAACTGAGCTATACCCCCACCGCGGGGCGCCGGCCCCCGCCGGCGAGTGGAGAGTATACCACGCACGATACGGGCCAGAACCGGCCCGCGCCGGGCGGTCGCGGTATACTTCCGGACTGACCCGCGGCTTCATATCTCGCGGCGCGCCCACCGGCAGCAAGGGACGGCATGGAACGCTACGACCCCCACGAGATCGAGCAGCGCTGGCAGGCCATCTGGCGCGAGCGTGACGCTTACCTTACGCCCGACGTCTCGGACAAGCCCAAGTTCTACTGTCTCGACTTCTTCCCGTACCCGTCGGGCGACGGCCTCTCGGTCGGCCACTGCCGCAACTACGTGCCCACCGACGCGGTCTCGCGTTTCCACCGAATGCGCGGCTACAACGTCCTGCACCCGATGGGCTGGGACGCCTTCGGCCTGCCGGCCGAGAACTACGCCATCAAGCTGGGCGTGCACCCGGCGGTCTCCACCGCGCGCAACATCGCCAACTACCACCGCCAGATGGACATGATCGGGCTTTCGTTCGACTGGTCGCGCGAGATCACCAGCTGCAAGCCGGACTACTACCGCTGGACACAGTGGTTCTTCCTGCTCATGTACGAGCGGGGGCTGGCCTACAAGGCGACCGGCCAGCAGTGGTGGTGCCCGACCGACAAGACCATCCTCGCCAACGAACAGGTCGAGCAGGGCCGCTGCTGGCGTTGCGGCAGCGAGGTCACCAAGGTCGACCTCGAGCAGTGGTACCTGCGCATCACCGACTACGCGCAGCGGCTGCTCGACGACCTGGCGACGATCGACTGGCCCGACAGTATCCGGCTGATGCAGACGAACTGGATCGGACGCAGCGAGGGCGCCGAGGTCGATTTCGCCCTGCCCGGCCGCGATGAGGCGCTGACCGTGTTCACGACGCGGCCCGACACGCTGTTCGGCGCCACGTACATGGTCCTGGCGCCCGAGCACCCGCTGGTCGACGAGTTGACGACTGCGGAGCAGCGGGCGGCCGTCACCGCCTACCAGGACCAGGCGCGGCGCGAGAGCGAGATCGAGCGCCTGTCGACCGAGAAGGAGAAGAGCGGCGTGTTCACCGGCGCCTCCGCGGTCAACCCGGTGAACGGCCTCCAGATCCCCATCTGGATCAGCGACTACGTGCTGATGGGCTACGGCACCGGCGCCATCATGGCCGTGCCGGCACACGACGAGCGCGACTTCCAGTTCGCCACCGAGTACGGTCTGCCGATCGTCGAGGTGATCGCGCCGCCGTCGGGCGCCCAGGGCACGCTCGCCGAGGCGTACACGGGCGACGGTGTGATGGTGAACTCCGGGCGCTTCGACGGCATGGCGGCGCCGGGCGAGGCGTTCGAGGCGATCGTCGCCTGGCTGGGCGAGCAGGGGCTGGCGCGCAAGAAGGTCAACTACAAGCTGCGCGACTGGCTGATCAGCCGCCAGCGGTACTGGGGCGCGCCGATCCCGATCGTCTACTGCGACACGTGCGGCGAGGTGCCGGTGCCGGCCGACCAGCTCCCCGTGCTGCTGCCCGACCTCGAGGACTTCCACCCGACCGACGACGCGCGCTCGCCGCTGGCGCGCGACGAGGCCTGGGTGCGCACGACCTGCCCGCGCTGCGGCGGCCCGGCGCGGCGCGAGACCGACACCATGGACACGTTCATGTGCTCCTCGTGGTATCACCTGCGCTACGCGTCGCCCCATGACGACACGGCGGCGTTCGCACGCGACAAGGTCGACTACTGGCTGCCGGTCGACCTCTACGTGGGCGGGGCCGAGCATGCCGTGATGCACCTGCTCTACGCGCGCTTCTTCTGCAAGGTGCTCCACGACGCCGGCTACGTCGGCTTCAGCGAGCCGTACGCGACGCTGCGCAACCAGGGGATGATCCAGGCCGAGGACGGCCAGAAGATGAGCAAGTCGAAGGGCAACGTGATCACGCCCGACAGCGTCGTCGAGCGCTACGGGGCCGACGCGCTGCGTCTCTACGAGCTGTTCATCGCGCCGTTCGAGCAGTCGGTCGCCTGGAACGACCGCGGCGTGCAGGGATGCTCGCGGTTCCTGTCGCGGTTCTGGGGCTTCGCGCTGGGTGTGGCCGGGCTGCCGGCCGGGCGAGGCGGGCGACGTGTGGGGCGGCGCCGCAGGCGCCGCCCGCGACGTCGTCCGCACGCTGAGCAAGACGGTGCGCAAGGTCAGCGGCGACATGCCCGAGTTCCGTTTCAACACCGCCGTGGCGGCGCTGATGGAGACGCAGAACGAGTTCCTCGAGGTGTGGGGCGAGCGGCGCGACGCGCTGACGCCGGCCCAGTGGCGCTCGGTGGCCGACACGCTTACGCTCCTGCTGGCGCCGATGACCCCGCACGTCGCAGAGGAGGTCTGGCGCCGGCTGGGGCACTCCACCTCGGTGCTCGACGAGGAGTGGCCGGCGTGGGACGAGGCGCTGGCCGCCGACGCGGTCGTCACGGTGGTCGTGCAGGTCAACGGCAAGCTGCGCGACCGGCTCGAGGTGCCGGTCGACGCCGGCCGCGACGACGTGCTGGCGCGCGCCCGCGAGGCGCAGAACACCGGGCGGTTCCTCGACGGCAAACAGGTCGTCAAAGAGATCTACGTGCCCGGCAAGCTCGTGAACTTCGTGGTGCGCTAGGCACACCGCAGGCCGGCCGCCGCCGCGGCGGGCTCCGGCGGAGCCCGCCGCGGCGCCCCCGGCCATCGTCACAATCGCACCCACGCGGGCGTCAACGCGGATCGCGTCCCCGGCCTCCTGACCGCGACCCGGCGACGCACTACGCTGACCTGCGAAGCGTCTCGCCCGGAGGTCATCGTGGACATCACCCGCAGGCAGGTCTACGTGTACGTCGCCATCGCCCTGGTCGTGGTGGCCGTCGGCGCCCGCTACCTGCTCACCTCGTCGGGCGGCTCGGGCGGCGCGTCGCCCGTGCTCCTGCCGTCGGCGCCGGCCGTCCCGGCCTCGCCGACCGTCTCGCCCACGGTGCAGGTCACCCAGGACGGCGAGCCCCTGGTCGCCTACATCTGCGGCGCGGTACGCCGGCCGGGCGTGTACCGCCTCGAACCGGGATCGCGCGTCGCCGACCTGCTGGCGCGGGCCGGAGGCGCCAGCTCCGGGGCGCAGCTGGAGGGCGTCAACCTTGCGGCCAAGCTGACCGACGGCCAGCAGGTGCTCGTGCCCAAGGCCGGTCAGGCCGTGGCGGCGGGGCCGGCTGCCCCCGCCGGCGGGTCCGCCGGAGGGGCAGCCGGCCCCGCCGCCACGGTCAACCTGAACACCGCCACGCTCGAGGAGCTCGACACCCTGCCTGGGGTCGGGCCGTCCACGGCTCAGAAGATCGTCGACTATCGCACGGCCAACGGAAGCTTCAAGAGCGTCGACGATCTCAAGAACGTGTCGGGCATCGGCGACGTGCGGTTTGCGGCCCTCAAGGACCTCGTGACGGTGTAGCGCCGGGTGCGAGTGCCGGCGACAGTCCATGGTGTCGTCGCCGGCTACGTCGCCGGTCTTGCCTTGGCGCTGGCAGTGGCGGTTCGGCCCACGGTCGCGCTGCTGGCAGCCGTGGTCGCCGCCGCGTGGGCCGTGGCCGCCGCGACGGCACGCGGGGGGGATGCTGATGGCCCTTCCGCTCCGACCGGAGCGTGCTCGTCTGTGGCGGACGCCAATGCGCTCGCGCACCTGCTCGCCAGGCTGCCGGGGTGGCTGGTCCCCATCCTGGGCGTCGCACCCCTTCTCCTCGTCTGCGGGTGGGTCGTCGGCGGCGCCAGGCTCGATGCCGTGGCGACCAGCCCGCTGCGGGCCATGGTCGGCCGCCGGGTCGACTGCACCGCCGAGCTGCTCACGCTGCCAAGCGTGAAGAGCGATGCCCTCGAGCTCGACGTGAAGGTACTCTCGGTCGCTGGTCGAGGGTTGACCGACAAGGCTCGAGTCACCCTTGAGGTCTCTCCGGGGGACGCTGTGCCGGCAAGCGACCCGTGCGGGGCGCTGACCGAGGGCGCCGTCGTGCGTCTCGACGGCGCCCTCGTCGAGGCGCTGCCGCCGCCCAAGCCGGGCGAGTTCGACTACGGCCGGTTCCTCGAGCGGCGCGGCGAGCACGTCGTGCTCGCCGCGCCGCTCACCTCGATGACCCTCGCAGGCCACCGCCACGGGCTCGCCGGCCTGATCGACCGCCTGCGCCTCGCCGCTCGCCGCCACCTGCGCTTCGGGATGCGGGCGCCGACGCGCGAGGTGCTGGAGGGCATGGTCCTCGGCGATGCCAAGGGCGTCGACGATGGGACCGTCGAGGACTTCCGCCGTAGCGGCTTGCTCCACATCCTGGCCGTCTCGGGCGAGAACGTCGTGCTGCTCTGCTCGATCGCCGGCCTCGGGCTGCGTCTGTGCGGCCTGCCCCGTCGGGTGCGCGATCTCGTGCTGCTGCCTGCGGTGGTCGTCTACGTGATCGTCACCGGCGCCACGGCGTCGATCGTGCGCGCCGGCGTCGCCGGTGTGGTGGCGTTGCTCGCCGACCTCGCGTCGCGGCCGGGCGACGGCTGGCTGTTCTGGCTCCTGCCGGCGGCCTGGATCATGACGCGCAACCCCAACGCCCTGTACGACGTCAGCTTTCAGCTGTCGTTCGCGGCCGTCGCCGGGTTGCTGCTGCTCTCGCGTCCCCTCACGCGGGCGCTCGCGTTCCTGCCGGGCGCCGTGGCCGAGAACGCGGGCGTGACGACGGCCGCGAGCATCGCCACGGCGCCCGTCTCGCTGGCGGCCTTCGGCCAGGCCTCGCTCGTGGCCGTGCCGGCCAACGTGGCCGGCGGGTTCGTCCTCGGTCCGATCATGCTGTTCGGGATGGTCGGCGTCCTGGTCGGGTTCGTCAGCCCGTGGCTCTCGCTGCCGTTGAACGTGCTGGCCGGGCTGTTCACCGGCTTCTTGCTCACGGTGTCGGCTTGGTTCTCCGGGCTGTCGTTCGCCGTCTACGAGTGGCACGGGTTGACGCTGGCGGTCTGCCTCGTGGTGGCCGCCGGCGCGTTCCTCGGGGGGATGCACCTGCTCGCGCGCCGCGCGGGCACGGGCGTGCTGGCCTACGCCGGGGGGCGCGGCCGACGGGGCCGGGTGATCGTCGCCGCGGCGACACTGCTCGCCGTGGCGCTGGTGCTCGCCCCGCCGCCCCCGGCCGCGCCCCGCCTGCCCACGCTCACGATCCTTTCGGTGGGGGAGGGGGCGGCGGCGCTCCTGCAGGTGCCCGGCGGACCGACCGTCCTGATCGACGCCGGCCCGCGGCCGCTCGGCGACGCGCTGCGCGCCCACGGGGTCCGACACATCGACCTGCTCGTGCTGTCGCACGGCCACGCCGACCACACGGCAGGGCTCGCGGACGTGCTCGGTCGCGTGCCGGTCGCGGAGGCGCTCGTGCCCCAGCCTGCGGCGCCGTCGGAGTCGCTGTCCCGGGTCGAGGCCGAGCTGGCCGCAGCACACGTGCCGGTGCGCGCCCTCACCACGCCGCTGACCTTGCAGTCGCACGGCGTCGGTCTGACGGTCGTGCCCACCGGTGGCAGCGGCATGGGCGACAACCAGGGCGAGAACGACTGCGCCCTCGTGGCCGAGGTCACGCTCGACGGCCGCACGACACTACTGCCCGGCGACGCCGAGGCCGAGGCGCTGGCCCCGCTCGGCCTGCCGCCCTGCGCGGTGGTCGAGCTGCCCCACCACGGCAGCGCCGGCGGCTACGACGACGCGCTACTCGACGAGCTGGAGCCGTCGCTGGCCGTCGTCTCAGTGGGCGAGAACCGCTTCGGACACCCGACGGCCGCGATGCTCGACCTGATGGCGCGGCGCGGGCTGCCGTTGTTGCGCACGGACGAGGTCGGCGACGTGACGCTCACGGCGGGGCCGGACGGGCTCGAGCTGGGCGTCGCCCATCCGCCGCCGGCCGCCCGGGATGCTATCCTCGGCCCATGAGCGAACCCACGCCCCTCAAACCGGCCTACATCATCTGCGGCAGCGACCAGCCCAAGGTGCGCCGCGCGGCGGCGCAACTGCAGCGGCGCGTGTACGACGAGACCAGCAGCGACCTGAACATCGACCCGTTCGACGGCCGCGGCGACTCCGTCGCGGCCGTCCTCGAGGCCGCCGACACCCCGACCTTCACGCTGGGCACGCGGCTGCTGCTGGTCACGGCCGCCGACAAGTGGGCGAGCGCCGACCGGGACCGGGTCGCCGCCTGGGTCGGCGACCCGGTCCCCGGCGTGTGCATCGCCCTGGTCGGCGACAGCTTCCGCAAGACGGAGCGCCTCTACAAGCTGCTCGAGAAGGCCAAGGCCGTGCTGCGCTACGACCTGCCCAAGAAGCACGCGCTGCCGGAGTGGGTGGCCCAGCGGGCGCGGGCCCACCGCGCCCATCTGGCGCCCACGGAGGCGAAGCAGCTCCTCGCGCTGGTCGGCGAAGACCCCGACACCCTCGAGCGCGAGATCGAGAAGCTCGCGGCCTACGCCGGCGGCGCGCCCATCACCCGGGCCGACATCGACGAGGTCTGCTGCCCGACGGTCGAGGCGCGGATCTTCGAGCTCACCGACGCCGTCGGCCGCCGCGACGCGGCCGCCGCCTTCCGCCTGCTCGAGAGCCTCTACGCGTCGGGCGGCAGGTCGACCGGCGAGGTCGCGCGCTCCACGCTCTACTCGCTGGTGAAATACGTGGGGCAGCTGCGGGCGGCGGCGGAGCTGCCCTCGGAGATGCCGCCGCCCGAGGCGGCCCAGGCGTTGGGCGTCAAGCCATATACGGCGACGAAGCTGCTCGAGCAGCGGCGGCGGTTCGACGCGCGCGCGCTCGAGACCGCGCTGGCGGTGCTGGCCGATGCGCAGGCCGACATGGTCGGGGCGAGCCCGATCGAACCGGAGTTCAGCCTGGAGATGGCCGTAGCGCGCCTGCTCGGGCGCGTGTGAGACGGCGGCGCGGCCGGGAGGGGCTTAGGACAGGCCCGCGCTGATGCGGGCGACGCGGCTCTTCTTGTGAGCCGCGCTGTTCTTGTGGATGACGCCCTTGGCGGCAGCCTGGTCGATGCGCGACGTGAGGCGCAGGGCCACCGCGCCGGCGGTTTCCGCGTCGCCGGCGTCGACCGCGTCCTGCAGGCTCCGGAAGAGCGTGCGGATGGTCGACTTGACGCGGCGGTTGCGGTCGCGCTGCTTCTCGGCGAGGCGCATGCGCTTCTTCTGCTGCTTGATGTTGGGCACGTCGGTCCTTCGTTCGGAGAGGGGTGCCGCCCTCGACGGGCGAGTGATGGTAGCACAGCCCGAGCCTGGCGGGCAAGCGACTCGCCGAGCGGCTCTGGTAGACTCCCGGACTGTCCTGCCGGCACGACCGAAGGCCCGCGCTCCCCGTCACCGAACCTATGACGCATGACTGAACGACAGCGCAGACTCGCCTGGGCCGCGGTGATCGTGGCGTTCGCCACCGGCCTGTCGCGCTTCGCCGGCGTCGCCCGCGAGATTCTCACCGCCAACGCCTACGGCGCCAGCGTCGCCTACAGCACCTTCGCCTCGGTCTCGGTGATCCCCAACCTGGTGCGCCAGCTCTTCGCCGACGCCGCGATCAGCGCCGCCTTCGTGCCGGTCTTCACCGGTCTGTTCGAGAAGGGCGAGCGCGAGCGCGCCTACCGCGTCGCTTCGTCGCTGCTCAGCTTCATGATCGTGGTCGTCGGCACGCTCGTCCTGCTGCTCGTCGTGGTGGCGCCGGCCATCATCCACGTCTTCTACTCGCAGCTGGCGGCCTCCGCCTACGTCGACAACCTCGCCGTGAACATGCTGCGGCTGCTGCTGCCGACCGTGCTGCTGTTCAGCGTGTCGGGCGTGGTCATCGGCGTCCTGTACTCGTTCGAGCGCTTCACCATGCCGGCGCTGGTCTCGGTCGTGTGGAACCTCGTGATCATCGCCTTCATCGTCCTGTTCTCCGGCTCGAGCTCGCTCGGCATCTACGCCCTGGTGCTGGGCACCGTGGTGGGCACCATCGCCGAGCTGCTGCTTCTGATCGGGGCGGTCGGGCGCACCGAGATGAAGTGGAAGCTGGCCTTCGCCTGGCGCGACCCCCTGATGCTGCGCGTGCTGGGGCTGATGGTCCCGGTCACGATCACGCTCGGCATCCTCAACTTCAACGCCCTCGTCGACTTCTACTTCGCCCAGTTCGTGAGCGACCGCGCCGCCGGCTACATCAACTACGCGTTCCGGCTCTACCAGCTGCCCCAGGGGATGTTCGCGATCACCATCGCCACGGTGCTGTTCCCGACGCTGTCGCGCTACGCGCTGCAAGCCGACCCGCAGCGCTTCCGCGAGACGCTCTCGCTGGGTGTGCGGCAGACCCTGTTCGTGTCGCTGCCCTTCGTGGCCTGGTTCGTGCTCATGCCCGACGCGATCGTGCGGCTGATCTACCAGCACGGCGAGTTCACGGCCGCCGACACGAGGCAGGTGGCGCCGGTCCTGGCCTTCTTCACGCTGGGGATGGCCTTCGCCAACGCCAACATCATGCTCAACCGCGGCTTCCAGAGCCGCCAGCGTCCGTTGCTGCCGCTGTACGTGGGCCTCGTCAACCTGGCCCTGAACGCCCTGCTCGACTGGCTGCTGTACCCGTCGTTGGGCGCCAAAGGCATCGTGCTCAGCACCTCGATCGTGTCGGCATTCAACTTCGTCGCGCTCCTGTGGCTGATGCGGCGCGAGATCGGCCTGGTCGACGGGCGGCGCATGCTGCAGACGCTGGGCCGGGTGCTGCTCTGCACGGTGCCGCTGGCGATCGTGAGCTACGGCCTCTGGCGGGCGTTGCAGGGGTTCGCCGACAACGGCGTCTTCGCGCTGCTGGTGAGCGTGCTCGCCGCCGTGGGGCTGGGCGGGCTCGCGTACCTCGGCGCGGCGAAGCTGCTCAAGGTCGAGGAGCTGGGCACTGCGCTGCGCCTGCTGCGCCGCCGGCGCGAGCCGTCCCCGCCGCCGCCCGACCCCGACGAGGGACTGGCGTGACCGTCGCCGAGGGGACACACTCTCTGCCATGACCGCGCACGACCACATCCGCAACTTCTCGATCATCGCCCACATCGACCACGGCAAATCGACGCTCGCCGACCGGATCCTCGAGCTCACGGGCACCGTCAGCGCGCGCGACATGCGCGAGCAGCTCCTCGACAAGATGGACCTCGAGCGGGAGCGGGGGATCACGATCAAGTCGCAGGCCGTGCGCATCATCTACAGGGCGCGCGACGGCCAGCAGTACCAGCTCAACCTGATCGACACGCCGGGCCACGTGGACTTCACCTATGAGGTCTCGCGTTCGCTGGCGGCCTGCGAGAGCGCCGTGCTGGTCGTCGACGCCACGCAGGGCGTCGAGGCCCAGACCGTCGCCAACGCCTATCTTGCGCTCGAGAACGACCTCGAGATCATCCCGGTGCTGAACAAGATCGACCTGCCGGCGTCGGATGTGGCCGAGGCCGAGACCGAGGTGCACGAGCTGATCGGCGCAAGCCACGAGGAGCTGCTGGCGATCTCGGCCAAGACCGGCGCCGGCGTGGAGGACGTGCTCGAAGCCGTGGTGCAGCGCACGCCGCCGCCCGGCGGAGACCCGGCGGCGGCGCCTCGGGCCCTCATCTTCGACTCGGTCTACGACCAGTACCGCGGCGTGATCGCCTACGTCCGCGTCGTCGACGGCGAGTTCCGCGCCGGCGAGCAGGTGGAGATGCTGGGCACCGGGCAGGTGGCCGAAGTAGAGGAGATCGGCTACTTCGGCCCCGACCCGGTGCCGACGCGCTCCCTCAGCACGGGCGAGGTCGGCTACCTGATAACGGGCGTGAAGGACGTGGCCAAGGTACGGGTGGGCGACACCGTGGTCTCACGCAAGCGTCGCACCGGCGAGCGCCTGCCCGGCTACCGCGTGGTGCACCCCATGGTCTTCTGCGGGCTGTTCCCCACCGAAGGCGACAAGTTCGAGGAGCTGCGCGACGCGCTCGACAAGCTTTCGTTGAACGACGCTTCGCTCAGCTGGGAGCCGGAGAGCTCGAAGGCGCTCGGCTTCGGCTTTCGCTGCGGGTTCCTCGGGCTGCTGCACATGGACATCATCCGCGAGCGCCTCGAGCGCGAGTACGACCTCGAGCTGCTGGCGACGACGCCCAACGTCGAGTACCACGCGTACCTGACGAACGGCGAGCTGGTCGTCGTCCGCAACCCGGCCGAGATGCCGGAAGCGACGAAGATCGAGCGCGTCGAGGAGCCGTTCGTGACCGCCAGCATCCTCGTTCCCAGCGAGTACGTGGGCACGATCATGGAGCTCTGTCAGGGCCGCCGCTCCGACTTCGTCGACATGCAGTACCTGTCGCCCGAGCGCGTGCAGCTGCACTACAGGCTGCCGCTGTCCGAGATCGTCCTCGACTTCTTCGACCAGCTGAAGTCGCGCACGCGGGGCTACGCCTCGCTCGACTACGAGGTGGCCGCCTACCGCGAGAGCGACCTGGTCAAGCTCGACATCCTCCTGTCGGGGGAGCCGGTCGACGCGCTCTCGCTCATCACGCCGCGCGAGCAGGCGCCGGTGCGCGGCCGGGCCCTGGTCGAGAAGCTGCGCCAGAAGATCCCGCGGCAGCTCTTCGAGGTCGCCGTGCAGGCGGCGATCGGCAACCGGGTCGTGGCCCGCGAGACCATCAAGGCCAAACGCAAGGACGTGCTCGCCAAGTGCTACGGGGGCGACATCACCCGCAAGCGCAAGCTCCTCGAGAAACAGAAGGAGGGCAAGAAGCGGATGAAGCAGCTCGGCGTGGTCGAGGTGCCCCAGGAGGCGTTCCTGGCCGTGCTCGAGCTCGACTCCGGGTCGAAGGAGCGGCAGTCGTGAGCGACGGCGACGGTGGCGGCGACGGTGGGCTCGAAGTACGTGAAGGTCGCCTGACGCGGCCGTCGGTCGCCTACCAGGCGTCGTTTCTCGCCGCGCTGGTCGAGAGCCGGCAGGAGGGCCGCCACGCCGAGCTCGACCCGCAGAAGCTCGGCGACCCCGAGGTGTTCTCAGGCTACGTCGGGGAGCTGCTCGCCGACGAACGCCCGGAGACGCCGCGCCCGGCCGACCGGGTGCCCCAGACGACCCTGTGGTGGGTCGTCGACGGGCGGTTCGTGGGCCGCCTGTCAGTGCGGCATGCGCTGAACGACTCCCTGCGCCAGCGCGGCGGCCACATCGGCTACGAGGTGCGACCGTCGGCGCGGCGACGGGGGCACGCGACGGCCATGCTGGCCGCCGCGCTACCCGTCGCCGCCGCGCTCGGCATCCGGGAGGCCTGGGTCGACTGCGACACCTGGAACGTCGCCTCGCGGCGGGTGATCGAGCGCAACGGAGGACGCCTGGTGGCGGCCACCGACCGCATGCTCTACTTCCGCGTGCCGACCGGCGCCGGGGCGACGCCGCAGGAGTGACGGCGCCGCCGGCGCGCCGGGAAGCTCCCGCGGCCGCGAAGCGGGCCGGTGTGGCGTCGCCGGCTGCCCGCCCGCGCGGCCCCCGTCACGTCTATATCCACGTGCCGTTCTGCCGCGACCGCTGCGACTACTGCGAGTTCTACTCCACGCCGGTCGGCGCGCGTCCCGATCCGCGGGCGCTCGACGGGTACGTCGACGCCGTGCGAGCCGAGTGGACGGCGCGCGGCGCGGCGGCCGGCGCGCACCGGTTGGAGAGCGTCTACCTGGGCGGCGGTACGCCGTCGCTGCTGGGAGAGGAGCGGCTGGAGCGGCTCCTGGAGCCGCTCCAGCCGCTCCTCACGCCGCGAGCCGAGGTCACCGTGGAGACCAACCCCGAGGACGTGACGCCGGCGTACGCACGCTGGGCGGCGGCGCGGCGGGTGCGCGTGTCGCTCGGCGTCCAGAGCTTCGACGGCCGTCTGCGCGCGACGCTGGGCCGCCGCGCCGCCGCCGACCCGGCGGCGGCCTTCCGCCGGTTGCGCGAAGCGCGTGTGGGGTCACTCGGCGTGGACCTGATCTTCGGCATGCCGGGTGAGACGGCCGACGACGTCGATCGGGAGCTGGTCGCGCTGGCGACCCTGGGCCCCGACCACGTCTCCTGGTACGAGCTCGCGCTGGTGCCGGGCAGCGTGCTGGCCGCCAGGGTGGAGCTGACCGAGGCGGGGCGCCTCGGCTGGGAGGCGCCCTACCTGCCCGGCGAGGACGAGACGGCGGCGCTCTACCGCCGCGTCGTGCGCGGCCTGGTCCGGCTCGGGTACCGCTGGTACGAGGTGAGCAACTTCGCCCTTCCCGGGCGGCGGTGCCGGCACAACTCGGCCGTGTGGCGGGGCGCCGACTACCTCGGTCTGGGGCCGGCCGCGGTCGGCACCGTGGCCGGCCGGCGGCGGCGCAACCGCCCCGACCTCGAGCGCTACCTCGCCGCGTCCCGCGCCGCGGCCGGCCCGTTCGACCCTCCGCACGACGACGAGGCTCTCGGCGGGACGGCGCGCCTGCGCGAGCGGCTGTTCCTGGCCGCCCGCACCGGCGCCGGCGTGCCGCTCGCGGAGCTCGCGCCGGCGCTCGACCGGGCGGCCCTCGAGCCGCTCGCCGAGGCTGGATTCGTTTCGCTGCGCGGTGGTACACTCCGCGTGACGCGAAAGGGGCGATACGTGGCCGACGCGGTCTGCGTGCGCCTGTTTCGCGCTTCGTCGTTTTCGGAGGCAGAGTGACGCTCAAGCCCAGACAGGAACAGCTCCTGCGGGTCGTCGTCGAGGAGTACATCGCCTCCGGTTCGCCGGTCGGGTCGAAGTACCTGAGCCAGCACCACACCCTCGGCGCCGCGCCCTCGACGCTGCGCATGGACATGGCCAGGCTCGAGGAGCTCGGCTTCCTCGACCACCCGCACACGTCGGCCGGTCGTCTGCCGACCGACGCCGGCTACCGCCACTACGTCGACGTGATCGTGAAGGAGCGGCACGAGTCGCGCACGCCTCTGCCGATCGAGCTCGACCGGGCCCGGGTGCGGAGCGAGGTCGACAGCGCCCTCGAGGAGACGGCCGAGGCGCTGTCGCGCATGACCGAGCTGCTGGCCATCGTGTCGGCGCCGGCCCTGGGCGCGACCAGCGTGCGCCACGTCGAGGTGCTGGCGCTGCAGCCGCAGGTCGTCATGGTCGTGGTGATCACCGCCGCCGGAAACGTCATCAAGCGCGTCTTCAGCTTCACCCACCGGGTGGACCCCGGCCTGGCCGAGTTCGCCCGCGTGTACCTGAACGAGCGCCTGACGGGCCGCCAGCTCGGCGGCCGCGTGCTCGAGGCCGCGTTCACGAGCCCCGAGCTGGGTCCCTCGGAGCGCGACTTCCTTTCTTGGCTGCGCCCCGCCTTCGACGACGTGATCGCCGCCGGCATGGTCGACCTGCACGTCGGCGGCACCGCCCGGCTCGTCGAGCGTCTGGCAGCGCAGGGCGAGAGCCACCTGAACGACGTCATCGCCCAGCTCGAGGAGCGGTTCTCGATGCTCGAGCTGCTCGCCGACGCCCTGCGCAACGACGACGTGTACCTGCGCATCGGGCACGAGATGCGCGAGCCGTCGCTGCAGGCGTGCTCGCTCGTGGCGGCGAACTACGGGGTGGCCAACCGCAACCTCGGCACGGTCAGCGTCCTGGGCCCGACCCGCATGGACTACCAGGACGCGATCGCCGCCGTGCGGGGGGCCGCTGGGGCGCTGAGCCGGTTCCTCGAAGAGATCTGGTAGATGAAACGCGACTACTACGAAGTGCTGGGCGTCGACCGCTCGGCCGACGACGTGCAGATCAAGAAGGCGTTCCGCGGTCTGGCGCGGCAGTTCCACCCGGACGTGAACCCCGACGACCCCGAGGCCGAGGCCAGGTTCAAGGAGCTGGCCGAGGCGTACGAGGTCCTGAGCCAGCCCGACACCCGTGCCGTCTACGACCGCTACGGGTTCGACGGGCTCAAGGGCCGCGGGGCCCCCGACTTCTCCAACGTCGGTTTCGCCGACCTGTTCGACGTCTTCTTCGGCGGCGACCTGTTCGGCTCGATGCTGCGCGACGCGGCCGGAGGCGGCTTCGCCGGCGCCGCGGGTTCGCCGCTCGCGCCGCGCGGCGACGACGTGGAGGTGCGCGTCGAGCTCGACTTCGTCGAGGCGATGTTCGGCGCCAAGCGAGAGGTCGAGGTCGACGCCGACGCCACCTGTGAGACCTGCGGCGGCAGCGGCGCCGCTCCGGGCACGGGCCGTGACGCCTGTCCCCAGTGCCACGGCAGCGGCCGCGTGCGCGAGGTCAGCTCCCTGGGCGGCTTCGGCCAGTTCATCCGCACCAGCACCTGCAACCTCTGCCGCGGCCAGGGCACGATCGTCAAGCAGCCGTGCGAGAGCTGTCGCGGCGCCGGGCGCCGGCGGAGCAAGCGCAGCGTGACGGTCGAGATACCGGCCGGCATCGACGACCGCCAGCGGATGCGCCTGAGCGGGCAAGGGGGCGCCGGCGGGCCCGGGGCCCGCCCCGGCGACCTGTACGTGCTGGTCCGCGTCAAGCCCGACGAGCGGTTCCTGCGCGAGGGCGACGACCTGATCTACCGGCTCGACGTCACGATGATCGACGCGGCGCTGGGCATGACGACCGTCGTGCCGGCGCCCGACGGCGACCTCGAGCTGAAGCTCGCGGCCGGTTCGCAGCCCGGCGACGTGAAGGTGTTCCGCAATCGCGGCGTGCCCGTCCTCCAGGGCTACGGCCGCGGCGACCTGCGGGTGGTGGTCAACGTCACCGTGCCGCGGCACCTCAACGCCGAGCAGCGCGAGATGCTCGAGAAGTTCGAGGAGCTGACGACCGACAAGAACTACCAGCCGGACGAGGGCTTCCTCGAGAAGCTGCGGGCCGCGTTCCGTCAGTGACGGCGGCGCGCTTCACCCGCTGCACGCTCGACGTTTCTCCGGACCGCTACGAGGAGGCGGTGTCGGCGCTGCTCGACCTGGAGACCGGCGGCTGGGAGGAGCACGACTCGCTGCTGACCTTCTGGGTGCCCGGAGAGGCGGGCGGCCGCGACGCGGCCGCCCGCCTCTCCGGGCTCGGCCGCCTCTCGTGCGAGCCTGAGCGCTCCGACTGGCTCGAAGGCTGGCGCAAGCTCCACAAGCCGGTGACCGTCGCCGGTGTGACGGTGCGGGCGCCGTGGCACGAGCCGCACCCCGAGACGCTCGACGTGGTCGTCGACATCGGGATGGCGTTCGGCACCGGGTCGCATGCCACGACCCGGCAGTGCCTGGCGGCGCTCGCGGGGATGGAACGCGGCTCGCTGCTCGACGTCGGCACCGGGTCGGGTGTGCTGGCGCTGGCCGCTCTGCGGCTCGGGTTCGCCCCCGTCTATGCCTGCGACATCGACCCCGACGCCCTGGCCGCGGCCGAGGCGAACGCGCGCCGCAACGGGTTGGCGCCCAAGCTCTTCAGCGCCGACTGCGCCGACCCCGCGATCGACCTCCCGCAGGCCGAGATCGTGGTCGCCAACATCGCGCTGCGCCCGCTCGAGGCCCTCGGGCGGCGCTATTCCGATGCTCTCGCGCGCGGCCTGCCGCACCCTCGGCGGGCGTTGCTGGCGGGCCTGCTCGAGGACCAGGTCGAGGCGGCGGTAGCCGCCTGGGGCGGCTACCGCCGCCTCCACACCGAGCGTGACGGCGAGTGGGTCCTGGTCGAGCTGGCGGCGCCCGGAGATCCCGCGGCGCCCGGAGAACCCGCGGCGTCCACAGCACCGGAGGCGCCCTCGTGACGCCGCGCGTGCACGCGGCCTTCGTCGGCTGCAAGGTGAGCCAGGCCGACAGCGAAGCGGCGGCGCGGGCGCTGGCGCAAGCCGGGTTCGTCGCCGTCGACGACCCAGCCCAGGCCGACGTGCACGTGCTGATGACGTGCGGCGTGACGGCCGAAGCCGAGCGCAAGTCGCGGCAGCTCGCGCGCCGCCTGGCGCGGACGGGCGCACCCGTCGTCGTCGGCGGCTGTGCCGCGGCACTGCGGCCGGAGCAGTTCGACGGCGCCGCCGTCGAAGGCGCGGGCGGCGACGGCGACGGTGTCGCCGCCGTCGTCGCCCGCGCCGTGGAGCTCGCGGGCGACGCCGAGACGGGCAGCACCCGGGACGTGGGCGCGACGGGCGCCCGGCCCTCACTGGCGCTCGCCGGTCCGTGCGCGCCCCGCACGCGCTTCACCCTGAAGGTCCAGGACGGGTGCGACGCGGCCTGTACGTACTGCGCCGTGCGGCTGGCGCGAGGACGGCCCTGGAGCCTGCCGGCCGGCGACGCGGTCGCCCTGGTCCGCACGGCGGTCGAGGACGGGTGCGGCGAGGTCGTGCTCTCAGGGATCGACCTGGGGTCGTACCGCGATGCCGGCGGGCACGACCTTGCCGCCCTCGTCACGCGGCTCGCCGGTCTCGACGGCCTGCGGCGCCTGCGCCTGTCGTCGATCGAGCCCGGGCACCTGACTCCGGCGCTGCTGCAGGCCCTCGCGCACCCACGCGTCGCCCGGCACCTGCACGTGCCGCTGCAGTCGGCCGACGACGGGGTGCTGGCCGACATGGGCCGCCCCTATGCGTTCGCGGCCTATGCGGAGACCGTCGCGCGGGCTCGCAAGGCGCTTCCCGGCCTGGCGGTGACGACCGACGTCATCGCCGGCTTCCCGACCGAGGACGAGGCCGCCTTCGGGCGCACGCTGGAAGCGCTCCACCCTCCGGCGGGTCTGTTCGCCCGCGCCCACGTGTTCGCCTACTCGCCGCGTCCGGGCACGGCGGCGGCCGCGCTGGGGCGGCTGTCGGCCGAGGTCGTCAGAGCGCGCGTGGCGCGCGCCCTGATCGCCGCGACGGCCGCCCGCGACGCGGCCGCCCGCGCGACCCTCGGCGCCCGCGCGGAGGTGGTGCTCGAGGAGTTCCGCGACGGGCTCTGGAGGGGGTACAGTTCGGGGTACGTGCGGTACTACCTCGCCGGGGAGGGCGAGCCGGGACGGCTCGCCGCCGCCGTGGCCGACGAGCCGTTCGCGGACGGCGTGAAAGGACACATCGCATGAACGACTGCATCTTCTGCCGCATCGCGGCCGGCGAGATCCCGGCCGAGCTGGTGGCCTCCGACGGGCGTTTCCTGGCGTTCAAGGACCTGCATCCGCTCGCTCCGGTGCATGTGCTGATCGTGCCGAGGCGGCACGTCGCCTCGCTGAGCGACGTCGCCGGGCTCGGCGACGACGGCGCCGGCCTGCTCGACTTCATGGCGACGCTGGCCGCCGACCTCGGGGTGAGCGACACCGGCTACCGGGTCGTCACCAACACCGGTCCCGATGCCGGCCAGGAGGTCATGCACCTGCACTGGCACCTCATCGGCGGCGCACCTCTGGGAGGCATGGCGTGATCCGCGAAGCGGGAGCGATCGAGACGCAGATCAAGGGCGACACCGTCACCGCCATGAAGGCCGGCGACAAGGAACGCGTCGGCGCCCTGCGGATGCTGACGGCGGCGCTCAAGAAGGAGCGCATCGACCGCGGCGGAGCGGTCGACGAGGCGAGCGAGCTGACGGTGCTCAAGCGCGAGCGCAAGCGACGCCTCGAGGCGGCCGAGGTCTACGACCGGGCCCGGCGCCCCGAGCTCGCCGCCAAGGAGGAGCGGGAGGAGGCCCTGATCGCCGCCTACCTGCCGCAGGAGCTGTCGGCCGAGGAGCTGGCGCGGCTGGTCGACGCCACGATCGCCGAGACCGGCGCCAGCACGCCCAAGGAGATGGGGGCCGTCATGAAGGCAGTGATGGCCAAGGTCGCCGGCCGCGCCGACGGCAAGCAGGTCAACACGCTCGTGCGCGAACGGCTCGGGGCCTAGCACCCCGTCGGCGCACCAGGGGGCTCGAGATGGAGCAGGAAAGGATGCGCACGACGGTCGAACTGGGCGACAACGCCGTCGCCCAGACGCTGGCCGGCGAGCACGACGCCAACCTCAAGGTGCTCGAGACGTCGCTCGACTGCGACCTGACGCTGCGCGGCGACCGGCTCATGTTCGAGGGAGGGGCCGCCGACGTCGCCCTGGCGCGGGCCGTCGTCGACGAGCTCGTCGACGTGATCGAGAGCGGACGTCCGGTGAACCCGCCGCTGGTCGAGTCGCTGGTCGAGATCGTCACCAGCAACGCCGGCAAGCCGTCGGACGTCTACAACGACATCGTGTGGACGCACCGCGGGCGCCAGATCGGTCCGCGCACCGTCAACCAGAAGAAGTACGTCGACGCCGTGCGCCAGAACACGATCACCTTCGGCATCGGCCCCGCCGGGACCGGCAAGACCTACCTCGCGACGGCGCTGGCCGTGAACGCGCTCTTCTCCAAGCAGGTGGGGCGCATCATCCTCACGCGGCCGGCGGTGGAGGCGGGGGAGAGCCTGGGTTTCCTGCCCGGCACCATCTCCGAGAAGGTCGACCCGTACTTCCGGCCCCTGTTCGACGCCCTCTACGACATGATCAGCGGCGACAAGCTGGCGGGGCTGATCGAGAAGGGCGAGATCGAGATCGCGCCGCTGGCCTTCATGCGCGGCCGCACGCTGAACGACTCGTTCATCATCCTCGACGAGGCGCAGAACACCTCGCCCGAGCAGATCAAGATGTTCCTCACGCGCCTCGGCTTCGGCGCGAAGATGGTGGTGACCGGCGACATCACGCAGATCGACCTGCCCAAGGGACGCCAGTCCGGCTTGGCGCTGGTCCCCGACGTGCTCGGCGACATCCAGGACATCGCTTTCGTGCGCTTCGACCAGCGCGACGTGGTGCGGCACAAGCTGGTGCAGCGGATCGTCGCCGCCTACAAGGAGTACGGCGAGCGCGCGAGCGACGCGCCGGACGGCGCGTCGTGAGCGGGCTCGCCGTCGAGGTCGCCAACCGCACGCGGCGGCCCGTCGACGCCGGCGCCGTCGCGCGGCTGGTCGCGGCGGTGCTCGAGGGCGAGGGTGTCGGCGCCGGCGAGCTCGGCGTCCATTTCGTCGGCGAGGACCGCATGCGCGAGCTCAACCGCGAGCACCGAGGGCTCGACGAGAGCACCGACGTGCTCTCGTTCCCCCTCGAGGACGTGGGGGACGGGTTCGCCCCGCCGGCCGACGACCGCGTGCCCCGGCTGCTCGGCGACGTCGTCGTCTGCCCGGCGGTCGCGGAGCGCCAGAGCCAGGGCGAGCGGCACGCCGCTCGCCTTCGAGCTGGCGCTCCTCTGCGTGCACGGCACCCTGCACGTGCTCGGCTACGACCACGAGATCGACGCCGGCCAGATGGCCCTGAGGCAGGCCGGCTACCTCGAGGACGCGCGCTGGGAGGGTCTGCTTGGCGACTAGGCGCGGCACCTCGCTCCTGCAGAGCTTCAACTACGCCTTCGAGGGCATCATCCACGTGCTGCGCACGCAACGGAACATGAAGATCCACTTCGGCGTCGCCGTCCTGGTGCTGGTCGCCGCCTTCTTCTTCGACCTCGACCGCCTCGACATCGTGGCCCTGCTCGTGGCCATCTCGTTCGTGCTGATCGCCGAGATGATCAACACGGCGCTGGAGTACGCGATCGACATCTTCACGACGCGCTACGACCCGCTGGCCAAGATCGCCAAAGACATAGCCGCCGGCGCCGTGCTGATCGCCACCGTCAACGCGCTGGCGGTCGCCTACCTCGTGTTCTACGACAACCTGTCCGGCCTGCCGTACTCGGTGCTCTCGCGGGTGCGGTCGTCGCCGATCGACATCACCGTGATCGCGCTGGTGCTGCTGGTCGTCGTGGTCATCGCCGTCAAGGCCATGATGGGCAGCGGCACGCCGCTGCGCGGCGGCCTGCCCTCGGGGCATGCGGCCGTCGCCTTCGGCGGCTGGGTGGCGATCACGTTCGTCGGCTCGGGGACGGCCTTCGCGCTGCCCATCTCGCTGATCGGCCTGCTGATGGCGGCGCTGGTCGCCCAGAGCCGCATCCAGGCCGGCATCCACACCGCCTCCGAGGTGCTGCTCGGGGCGATGCTCGGCGCCGGCCTCATGGTCCTCGTGTTCCAGATCTGGTACCCGCTCAAGTAGGTGGACGGGCGATGAGCGACAGCGAAGCAGGCGGCGCGGCCGGTCCGGCCGGCGTCGCGGGGCGCGAGCCCGGAGACGAGGAGCGGCGGCTGTGGCGTGCCGCCGCAGCCGCCGCCCCTCGCGCCTACGCGCCCTACTCCGGCCTGCAGGTCGGCGCCGCCGTTCTGGCCGCCGACGGATCGGTCCACGTGGGCGTGAACGTCGAGAACGCCTCCTATCCGGTCGGCCTGTGCGCCGAGCGCGCGGCCCTGGCGGCGGCCGTGACGGCCGGCAGCCTCAGGCTGACGGCCGTGGCCGTGGCCGCCGCCGACGGCCGCGACCTGCTGCCCTGCGGCGCCTGCCTGCAGGCGCTGGCGGAGTTCGGCGCGCCGGCGATCGTCGCGCGGGCGGGCGGCGAGCAGCGGGTGTTCGAGCTGCGGGCGCTGCTCGCCGCCCCCTTCGACCTGCCCCGGCCGTGAGCGAGCGCGGTCCCTTCCGGTCGGGCTTCGTCGCCGTCCTCGGCCGGCCCAACGTCGGCAAGTCGACGCTCGTGAACCGCCTGGTCGGGCGCAAGGTGAGCATCGTCTCGGACCACCCGCAGACGACGCGGCGGCGGATCAGCGGCGTGGTCACGGGCGCCGACTTCCAGCTCGTGCTGCTTGACCTGCCGGGGTTCCAGAAGCCGTTCGACGCGCTCACCGAGCGGATGCAGAAGATCGTCGACAGCACGCTCGAGGAGGTCGACGCAGCACTCTTCCTGATGAACGCGGCCGAGAAGCTGGGCGGCGGCGACCGCTTCGTCGCCAAAGCGGTCGCCGCCGCCCGCACGCCGTTCATCGCCGCCCTGAACAAGGCCGACCTGGTGCGGCCCCGGCAGCTCGACGCGACCATGGCCGAAGCCGAGGCGCTGCTCGGCGAGGGGAAGGTGCTGCCGATCAGCGCCCTGCGCGGGGACGGCCTGGCCGAGGTGCTTCACGGCCTGATCGAGGCGATGCCCGAGGGCCCGGTCTACTTTCCCGGCGGCGAGGTCTCGGACCAGCCGCTCGAGGCGCTGGTGGCCGAGCTCGTGCGTGAGCAGGCGCTGGCGGCGACGAGAGACGAGGTGCCGCACGCCGTCGCCGTGCAGGTGCAGTCGATCCGCGAGCGGCCGGGCGACTCACTGGTCGAGATCGAGGCCGACCTGATCGTGGAGCACGAGTCGCAGAAGGCGATCGTCATCGGCAAGGGCGGCCACGTGGTCAAGCGCATCGGCACGCGGGCGCGGCGCGAGATCGAGGCGGTCATCGGGGCCAAGGTGTACCTGGCGTTGCGCGTCAAGGTGCGCCGCCACTGGCGTCGCGACGACCGCTACATCGACCGCCTCCTCTAGCGGCCGGCGTCGGTCAGGCACGCCTCTGATATAGTTGCTCCCGAGGGAGCCCCGCCGTTCCGGCGCATCTTCGTCTCTGTCAGGGGTGGCACGTGCACGCCGAAGAGCTCGCCAAGACGATCGACCACACGCTGCTGCGGCCCGACGCTACCGCGCGCGACGTGGAGCGCCTGTGCCGCGAGGCCAGGCACCACCACTTCGCCGCCGTCTGCGTCCTGCCGTTCTGGGTGCCCTTCGCCGCCAAGCTGCTCGAGGGATCGGACGTGAAGGTCTGCGCGGTCATCTCGTTCCCCTTCGGGGCCGACACGCGACGGGTCAAGGTCGCGGCCGCCAAGGACGCGGTCTCCCTGGGAGCCGACGAGCTCGACGTGGTGATGTGCCTGCCGGCCATGCTGTCGGGCGACTTCACCTACGTCCGCAACGAGGCGGCCGCCGTGGTCCGCGCCGCCCGGGTGGGCGCCGTCAACGGCGGCACCGGGCTGGTCCTCGTGAAGATCATCATCGAGACCTGCTACCTGACCACCAAGCTCAAGAAGCTCGCCTGCCGCATCATCGAGGACGCCGGCGCCGACTTCGTGAAGACCTCGACCGGCCTCGGCACCGAAGGGGCGACGATCCACGACGTCGAGCTGCTGCGCGACTGCCTCGGCGAGCACGTTGCCGTCAAGGCGTCGGGCGGCATCCGCACCTGCGACGAGGTCGAGGCGATGATCAACGCCGGCGCGGCGCGCATCGGCACCAGCGCCGGCCCCGACATCATGCAGCAGTACCTGACTCGCCACGAGGTCGCCTGATCGACGCCGGGGCGTTCATCGACGCCGTCGCCTTCACGGCCGACGGCCTCGTGCCCTGCGTGGTCCAGGACGCCGCCGGCGGCGAGGTCCTGATGGTCGCCTGGGCGGACCGCCGGGCCCTCACCCTCACCCTGCAGACCGGCGAGGCCCACTTCTGGAGTCGCAGCCGGCGCGAGCTGTGGCACAAGGGCGGCACCAGCGGCAACGTGCAGCGGGTGGTAGAGGCCGCGCTGGATTGCGACCACGACACCGTGCTGCTGCGGGTGGCGCCGGCCGGACCCGCCTGCCACACCGGCGAGACGAGCTGCTTCCGGCTCGGCGCCAGCGGCGCCGCCGTGTGGCGCGCGGCCGGGGACGGCCCGAGCGGTGCCGCGCCGGCCGGCGACCGAGCGACCTGACCGGCGAAATGGTGAACGCCGTTACCGGGGAATAGAATCCCTTGACCGACGACCGGCTCAGTATGACTTCGACGACCACGACGACAACGACGGCGCTCGCCGGCGGTCGCCGCGGGTGGGCGGCCACGCTCGCGAGCGTGGCCGCCCGCGCGGCGACCGCCGCGCGCAGCCGCGTCGGCTGGACCACCCTGGCCCTGGCCGCCATCCTGTGCCTGGCGGCGGCGCTGCGCCTGCGCGGGGTGTCGTGGGGGCTGCCGTTCAGCTACCAGGACGCCGACGAGAACGTGATCGTCACCCACGCCTTCGGCGCCGCCCAGGGGCACGTCGACCCGCACTTCTTCTACTACCCGTCGCTGCTGTTCTACGCGGTGGCGGCCTTGTACCGCGTGATCGGCGTCTTCTACCACCCGCACTTCGCGACGTCGTTCTTCACGACCCGGTCCATGGTCGTCGACCCGACGCCGTACTACCTGGCGGCGCGGCTGCTGGTCGTGAGCTGCGGCATCGCGTCGGTGTACCTGGTGTACGCGATCGGGCGCGACGCGTACTCGCGCGGGGTGGGCCTGCTGGCGGCGCTGTTCCTGGCCGTCGAGCCGCTCCACGTGCGCTACTCGCACGTCGCCGTGACCGACGTGCCGGCGACGGCGCTCGGCTTGGCGTCGCTGCTGTTCCTGCTGCGCGCCACCCGCCGCCGCAGCGGTCGCGACCTGCTGATCGGCGCCCTGTTCGCCGGTCTGGCCACCTCGACCAAGTACAACCTCGGCCTGCTCGTGCTGCCGGCCGTCACGGCCTGCTGGTTCTCGCTGACCGACCCGGCGCGACGACGCGGCGTGCTGGCCTTCGCCGGCGCGGCGGCACGCCGCGTCGTCGCGCCCATGGCCGTCGCCTTCCTGGTGGCTACCCCCTTCGCCGTGCTGGACGCGCCGCGCTTCATCCGCGACTTCACGCGGCAGAACCACATCGTCGCGCACGGATGGCTCGGCTTCGAGCACGCCGGCAGCGGCTACTGGTACAACCTGGCGGTCAACCTCACCGGGTCGCTCGGGCTGCTGCTGCTGGCGCTGGGCGTCTTCGGCCTGCTGCTCGCCCTGGCGCGGCGCACCCGCGCCGACCTCGTCCTGGCGCCGTTCGTCGTCGTCTACTACCTCTACGTGAGCTCCTGGCACGAGCTCATGGACCGCTACATGCTGCCCATCGTGCCGCTGCTGCTGCTGCTGGCGGCGCGCCTCTGCGTGCGCTTCGCCCGGGCGCCGGTCGCGCGCCGGCGGCTGGCGCTGGCCGGGGTGGCCGTCTTCGTGGTCGTGGCGATCGGCGCGCCGCTCACCTCGTCGGTCTCCTACTCGCTGGCCCTGAGCGGCACCGACGTGCGCAGCGTCGCCAAGGACTGGGTCGAGCGGCACGTCGCGGCCGACAGCGCCATCGCCTCGGACCCCTACGGGCCGCCGCTGGTCGGGCGCCGGGCGCTGCGCTTCTACCGGGCCGCGGGCGCCGAGGCCGTCGCCTACCGGATCTACAGACTTCCCCTGCCCCTGCCCGCGCAGCCCGATCACCGCCACAGCCTGGCCTGGCTCAAGAGACCACGGTGTGGGCTACGTGATCGTCAGCTCCGACGTCTACGACCGTGTGCTCGCGGCCCGCGACGCCTACCCGGACCAGGTCCGGTTCTACCGCCGTCTGGCGGCGACCGCGCACCTCGTGCGCACGTTCGCCCCGGGACCGGACCATCCCGGCCCGACGCTCAAGCTCTACCGCCTCTAGCGCGACGTCCTGCCGCGACGGCTAGCGCAGCAGCGCGTAGCTGACGAGCCCCGGCGGTATGGGCAGCCAGAAGTTGATGAACCGGTAGCTGAGCACCACCACCGCCGCCTCCGCCGAGGGCACGCCGAACCCGATGAACGCCGCGATCATGAGCGCCTCGACGGCGCCCAGGCCGCCCGGCGTGGGCGTCAGCGTGCCGACCGCGTAGGCCACCACGTAGGCCACGACCAGCTTCACGAACCCCACCGGGTAGCCGAACGCGACGAACGTGAGGTACAGGCAGAGCATGTCGAACAGCCAGAAGACGCAGGAGTAGGTGACGGCCAGACGCTTGGCGCCGCGGTGCGAGCCGATGCGGCGCATGCCCAGGAAGAGGTGGTCGAGCCACTCGTCGATGTGGTCCTCCTGGATCTTGCGCTTGCGCAGGAACCGGTTGATCAGGGCGGCGACCTGGCGCACGCGGACCCGCATCTTGGTGCGGTGGCGGTAGAGGTAGAGGGAGTAGCCGGTGAGCCAGATGAAGAAGCCGATGAGCAGCACGGCCAGGCCGTAGCGCCACGGATCGAGCTCGCCGGTGAACAGGCCCCACAGCAGGGCGAGCAGGAACAGCGACCAGAGCACGATGTAGTTGAAGAAGTTCTGGGCGGCCACGGCGACGAAGACCAGGCCGTGGGGCACCTCCCGCTTGCGCAACGCGTTGTAGCTGACGACCCAGCCGGCGGTCCCGCCGGCGCCGAAGACGTGGCTGGCGGCCAGCCCGGCGAGGACGATCCCGTACATCGTGGCCAGCGTCGTGCGGATGTCGAGCACGCGGAGCAGGTGGCGGAACAGGTTGGCGTAGCCGAGCAGGGCCACGAACTCGAGCACGACGGCGACGGCGAGGATCGGCCATGAGGCGGTGCGCAGCAGGGAGAGGGCCTGGCCCTGGCCGACGAGGCGGGGGATGAGGAGGTAGAGCACGACCAGGATGCCCAGGAAGAGCAGCATTCTGCGCAGAGCCTTGATCGCCGACCTCCCGACTCGGCCGCCCGGCCGTCGAGGGTATCACAGGGCCGGACGCGGAAACGGCGGCGGGGGCCGTGAGCCCCCGCCGCCGTTTCCGCGTCCGCGCGCTAGTACAGGAACATGGGCTTGCCGAGCATGTCCCGCACCTTGGGCCGGTAGTTGTCGCTGTCGTAGAGCGCGTCGACGTCGACGTGGCGCTGGCCGCCCATGACGATGTCGAGCGGCACCGCGGTGTAGATGCCGCCCTGCAGGGCGACCAGACGGCCGCTGCGGCCCAGAGCCACCTGGTCGGCGGCGAGGGTGCCGTACGAGGTCGCGACCATGCGGTCGAGCGAGTCGGGGCTGCCCGAGCGGATCACGTAGCCGAGCTGCTGGTACATGATGTTCACGCCGGTCTGCCGTTTGATCTCGTCGGCCACGGCGGTGCCGATGCCGCCCAGCTTGCGGTGACCGAAGGCGTCGGCCTCGCCCGTCTCCATGATCTCGCCGCCCTTGGGCATCGCGCCTTCGGAGATCGTGACGATCGCGTAGTTCGACGGGTTGGCCTGCCGGTCGGCCACGAGGAACTTCTCGAGCTTCTTCATGTCGAACGGGACCTCGGGGATGATCGCCCGGTCTACGTCGGCGAGGTACGCCGCGTACAGCGACGTCTCGCCCGAGTGGCGGCCGAACAGCTCGACCACGCCGATACGCTCGTGCGAGCCCACCGAGGTGCGGAAGTTGGTGATCATGTCGACCGAACGGGTGACGGCGGTCGAGAACCCGATGCAGTAGTCGGTGCCGAACACGTCGTTGTCCATCGTCTTGGGGATGGCGACGACCCGGACGTTCTCGCGGCTGAGGCGGTCGGCGAAGCTGAGCGTGTCCTCGCCGCCGATGGGTACGACCGCCTCGAGGCCGAGCGCGTCGATCACCTTGAGCGCGTGTCGCGTGCAGTCGACCGTGCCGTCCTTGCGCTCCTCGCGGTCCTCGGCCGCGACGAAAGCCGGCACGGCGTCGGCCTTGACGGCGCTCGGGTTGGTGCGCGAGCTGTGCAGCACGGTGCCCCCGGTGCGGTCGATGAGCCGCGCCGCGGCCGGCGACAGGGGCATCGTGAAGGCCTCGATGGTGGCGGGATCGGCAGGGTCGATCAGCAGGACGCTGGCCCAGCCCCGGCGAAGCCCGAGGACCTCGATGCCGTGGTCGGCCGCCCGTTCGACGACGGCCTTGATGGCGACGTTCAGGCCGGGGACGTCGCCGCCGCCGGTGAGGACTCCTATGCGCTTGGCGTTGCCCATCGCGCCTCCAATTTGGTGGGTGACGGCGTGCCTGGGGGTTCTGCCCGGGCGGGCGGAGTCTATCACCCGGGCGAGCGCGCGGAGCGGCCGCCGGGTTGCGCCGGACCCCATCCTATGGTTCACTACTACCCCGTTACGAACAGGCGCCCCAGCCACCTGTTTCCCCCCTGCGCTCCCGATCCCCAAGGCACGGCCGTATGCGTCGCGCGGGTCGAGTGCGGGCCGGAGCGGGTAGCGACGGGCGCGGCCGGGCCCCCGGGCACAGGCATCGCCGCTGCCCCCGGGTCAACCACGTCGAAAGGACGATGTGACCAGATGCAAAGCTATCGCCCTCGGAACCATTCTCACCCTCACCCTTCTCACACCCCTTCTCCTCGCCCCTGACAGAGCTCACGCCGGGCTGCTGACGCAGCTGCGCCAGGCCCGCCACCAGCTCTCCGTCGCCCACGCCGCAGTCGCCACCGCCCGTCAGGCGTACCGGGCCGCTGAGGCGGCCGACCCGACGGCCACCGCCACCATCGACCCCCTTCTCCACAAGCTCCACGTGACCAAGGCGCACGCGCGCTCGCTCGAGCGCAGGGTGCGACGGCTCGCCGCCGCATACCGGCGCCAGCAGGCGTACCGCGCCGCGGTGAAGCGAGGCGACTGGAAGGTGGTCGTGAGAGTCATCGCCGCGCACGAGCACATCAGTGCCGGCGGCCTCTACAGGATGATGAGTCTCGAGTCCGGTGGCCGCGCCTCGGCGCGAAACGGCGCGTTCTGCGGGCTCTTCCAGTACTGCTCCTCCACCTGGCACGGCGCCTGGAACCCGTGGCGCCACGCCTCGATCTGGAGCGGCGAGGCGCAGATCCGCGCCACCGCGAGGGCCATCCACCGCGGGTACGGGCCCTCGATGTGGCCCAACACCTACAGGATGGCGTTCTAGCGAGACGTCTCGAGGGGGCGGGGCCGGCGGCACGTGCCGCCGGCCCCGCCCTCTTCGCGCTGCCGGCGCCGGCCGCTCAGGCGGCCGTCATCAGGAACCGCTCGACCGAGGCCGCGGCGGTCGAGCCTTCAGCCACCGCCGTGGCGATCATCCGCACCTTGCCGGGGTACTCGACGAAATCGCCGACGGCGAACACCCCCTTCACGTCTGTCTCCATGGCCGTGTTCACGGAGAGCCGGTCGCGATCGATGCCGACCTCCCAGCGCTCGACGCCCTTCAGGTCGGGGACCTGCCCGATGCTGACGAGCAGCAGGTCGGCCGGCAGCTCGACGATGTCGTGGTCGGCCTGGGCGACGACGACCGTCTCGAGCCGGTCGTCGCCGCGGAGGCCGACGACCTCGGCGTTCGTCAACGTGGCGACCCCGGAGTCCTTGAGCAGGTGCTGTGAGTGCGCGTAGGCGCTGAACGCGTCGCGCCGGTGGACCAGGGTCACCTGCGGCACCCTGGCGTGGAGCGACAGCGCCGTGTCCACGGCGCTGTCGCCTCCTCCGACGATCACGGCCCGCCGCGCCGTGACCTCCTCGAGGGGCGGCAGCCGGTAGGTCAGCCCGCGGCCGGCGAAGCGGTCCTCACCTTCCAGGCCGAGCCGTCGCGGCGTGAACCGGCCCAGACCGATCGCCAGCACCAACGCGTGAGCGGCCACCTCGCGCTCCGCCGTGCGCACCACAAAGAGCCCGTCGTGGGTCGCGACGAACTCGACCGGCTCCCACGCCGCAAGCTCGGCGCCGAAGCGCTCGGCCTGCAGGGCAAGCCTGCGAGCCAGGTCGCCCGACGACAGCTCGACGTGGGCGGGGAAGTTGGTCACCGGCTTGGTGGGGTAGAGGTTGATCAGCTGGCCGCCGAACTCCTCGGCCTCGAAGTCGATCACCGACAGGCCGCGCATGCTCCCGTACATGGCGGCCGCCAGGCCGCCCGGGCCTCCGCCGACGACGATGAGATCGTAGGTCTCCACGACGACGCCTCCGCAGCGCGTTGCATCAGGATAGTGTCAGTCCTGATTGTGCCACGCGAGAGGCCCGGACCAACAGGGCGACAACGGTATACTGAGGCGCTGCCCGGCCGCGATCGCTCCGCCGCCCGCGGTCGGCTTCTTCATCTGTGCCGAAGTGGCGGAACTGGCAGACGCGCCGGACTCAAAATCCGGTGTCCTTCACGGGACGTGCGGGTTCGATTCCCGCCTTCGGCACCAGAATCACTTGCAAAGCGGCGATGTGTGCCGCGCCCTCCTTTCGTGTCAGACCTCCGAGCCTCAGCGCCAGTACAGCCAACGCTTGCAGCGATGCTCCTTCGGGCGTACACCGGTAGGCATACGAGACTCCTGAGAAGGAAGTGCTTCGTACGGGAGGCTCTGATCCGCCGGTGCGCCTCCCGGCCACCACCATCCGGCGGGGAGCCACTGGTGAGACCGGCCCGCAGGCCGGTCTTCGCGTTCCTGAGGGCTGGTCACATGGGGAGCCTTGAGGTCGTAGGGACAGAGGGGGCGGCGCATGGAGCGAGCCGTCATGTCCACCTGATCCACTCCTCGCTACCTGCGTGCAGCGCTTCGCTATCACGGCGTGGCTCTCGTCCCGGGCGGGAGCGTCGCCGCAGCGGTCGCGCAGCGGGGAGCGGAAGGAGGCAAGTATGAGAGGCAAGATCGTCCTTGCAGTCGTGCTCTGCCTGGCCGTCGCTGCCGTGCTGGGCATCGGAGCGGCGCCGGCGCGGGCAGCGGACGGCTGCGCCACCTGCCACACGACGCCCGCCACCGGCGACGCCCCGGCGCCGCACGTCTCCTACGTGGTCAGCGTTACCGACTGCACCGTCTGCCACGTCAATTGGACGGGGCCGCCCCATCCGGCTGTAAGCAGGGGGCTGCGGCTGAGCCTGTCGGGTCGCTCCACCAAGGGGGGCTACAAGCTGAACGGCCGGCTCTGGAACAGCAATACGATTGTGCCCGCACTTTCAGCCCACCCCGGGGTCGTCGTCTACCTCCAGCAGAGACTGTGGGGTGCGACCGCGTGGTCGGACCTGACGCAGGTGACCACCGCCAGCAGTCCTTCTGTCCCTGGCAGCTACACCTTCACGGTGACTTCACCGTCACCCTTCCCGGCCTACCGGGCGATCGCCCAGGGTCATGTCTGGCCGACGCCGACGGGAGCCCTCTTCAAGCCGAAAAGGACGACGCTGCTGCCGACACCGGATCTGACGCTCGAGGTTCGGGGCTTCACGCCTGGGCGGCCGCTCACGCCAATGACTGTCAAGCTCGGGCACACTCTCACGGTGAGCGGCGCCGTGGAGCCGGCCGACCTGGGAGGGAGAGTCACTATCCACGTCAGGAAGCATGTCGCAGACACGTGGGCCACGCGTGTCACCGTGAGACGCGCCATCGACTCGGCGGGGACCTACCGCTGGAGGTGGACGCCGACGGGCCGCGGCGAGTTCCGTGTGTTCGCCAGGATCACGGCTACGGTCGCCCACAGATCCGTTGTGACGCGCTTTCCGCTGGGGCGCAACTCCATCGACGTGTATTGATCTGAGGGCCACACCGGGAGCACTGCATGAGCACATCGGTCTCTCGCGGGCCGGCAAGGGAGCGGCCCGGACCCCGTCGGCCGGGTCCGGGCCGCTCGCCTCGCACGGAGGCCCTGCGCCCGTAAGGCCAGCGGGTCTCTGCCGCGTCAGATCGTCAGCCGCCTGCTGCCAACGAATCTGCCAACATCGGACATGTGCGGCGGTAGTTGCAGAGCGTCGGTGCGCCTGAGTGTGTCTCCTTCCGTGCCTGCGAGCGTGCTCGGCGATGTCTCAAGATCCGGTGATGCGAAAGCATCGTGCGGGTTCGACCCCCGCCTTCGGCACCAAGACTCCCCGGCCGACGACCTGACGACGATCCTGCTCCACGCCCTACCGGGCCGCGGAACGCACCACGGCAAGCCTCGGAATATGGGCAGGCCCGCTGAGGTGCACAAGCCGAGTAAATGATAGGGGCGGACGGCTCCCCCTCGGGCCATCCGCCCCCATGTTCCGGTAACGACGACGAACGGTACCGGATCTGGCCGGTTGGAGCGCCGCGAGCGTTGCCGGGCGAGAGTTGTGCGCTCTCGCACTGTCAGTATCGCTTCTGCAGAACCGAAGTTGATGGAACGTGCGCCTAGTCGCCCGCCGCCGACGCCGCTGGATCCCCACCGCCTATGCCGGTCGACGTCCCCGGGAACGGCAGCAGCCCCGCCTCTTGCCTGGGGGGGTACTCGCGGGAAGAGGACAGGGCCGTGGGTGCTGCCGGTGCACCTGGGTGGGTCCGCAGGTGCAACGCGTACTTCTTCGGCGGCGAGGCCGGCGAACCTTAGTGCAATCCGCCGTTGGGGGCTAGTCGGCGGGCAGCAGCGGGGCCAGCACCCTCGCGACCCGCGGCGTCCACTTGGCCTGACCGCTGGCGTAGAGGTGGACGAGATCGTAGAAATCGGCGTCGACCAGGCCGGCGCTGAGGTTGAGATTCACGTAGGTGGCGCCGGTGTCGGCGGCGATCGAACGGGCCGCCTCGCGGTACATCGAGCGGTACTCGTCCCACGCATGGCCGATGTACTGCTGGTCCTGCGGCGTCTCCATCAGGACCACGGCGAACCCCTTCGCCTGGGCGACCTCGACGCAGCGGCGCAGGATAAACGCGTTGAGGTCGAAGTTGGCGAAGAACGGTCCGTTGCCGCGGCCCCGCCCGTTCACCCAGTTGGCGACGTTGGTCAGCTTGCCGTCGGGCGTGAGCGGGGCCAGGTGGCTATAGCGATGCTCGCGGTAATCGACCGGCGCCCCGTCGAAGGCGTCGACGCCCCGCCGGCTGCGATACGAGTCGACGTACGCCACGATCCCGGGCCAGATCGAGGTCGGGTTGTCGCCGGCCGGATCGAGTTCCACGGCGAGGTCGTGCAGGGCGGCCGACTTCATCGGCACGTAGTAACCGGTGAGGTTGTGGTAGATGGCCCGCGGCCCGGCCGAGAACGGGGCGTGGTGGACGTCGATGACGACCACGCCCCCCGTCGGCGGCAGGTTGTCGATCAGGGTCAGCGTCTCGGGGTAGTGCTGCTCGTGGCCGGCCAGGACCACGACGCCGGCGTGGCGCCCGTTCACGGCGGCCATCTCCCGGGAGAGCGTCGCCGGCGACGCGATGCATTCGCGCATCGACGAGCCGCCGAGCAGGTAGACGGTCGGTCTCGACGGCCAGTCCTGCTCGAGCGCGCCGACGACGTAGGTGTAGCGGCCGTCGTCGTCCAGGGGGCCGCGGATGAACCTGGCCTGCGTGGTCGACAGGGTCTCGGCGCCACGCGCCCACTGCGCCTCGATCTTCGCCATCCCCCCGATGGCCAGGGCCGAGCAGACGAGCGCCAGGGGGCGGCGAGGCCGCAGGCCGAGCCGCCCGGCGGCGGCGGCGACCCGCAGGCTACGCGTGATCCACCTCATGCGCCGCACCCTACCACGGTGCCCGCCGCCGGCGAAGCCGCGCCGGCGGGCCGCCGGCGCCGTCCTCTGGTACCATAAAGACGTTCCGGCCACAGGCTCGCGGTCGAGCCGCGTGTCGACAGGATCCCCCTGAGAGGAGAGTCGCTCATGTCCGTGCGTCTGATCGGGTTGAACTGCAGCCCCCGCGACGGCAGCAACAGCGGGCTGCTGCTCACCCATTCGCTCGAGCGCCTCGCGGAGACGTACGGCGACGACGTCGAGTACGACATCGTCCACCTGCGCGACCGTCATCTCGAGAACTGCCAGTACTGCGACGTCTGCGGCAAGACGAAGGACGGCCGCTACGTGCCCTGCATCATGTCCAAGAAGGACGAGGTGCAGGAGATCCTCGACGGCATGGTCGCCGCCGACGGCATCCTCGTCGCCACCCCCGTGTACTTCGGCCTGCCGTCGGACCTCTTCTCCAAGTTCATCATGCGCACGCGCGTGCTGCGCCACCAGGACTTCAAGCTGGCCAATCGGCCGGTGGGCATCATGGCGATCGCCGCCCGCCGTTCCGGCGGCGCCGAGACCGCCATCATGTCGTCGTGGCTGCCGCTGATCCGCGGCGGCTGCCTGATCGTCGGCAACGGCGACGCAACCTGCCAGTTCGGCGCCTACGGTTGGGCCGGCGCCCGCGGCCACATCCTGACCGACGAATGGGGCCTGGAGCAGGGGTTCCAGACCGCCCAGCGTGTGTATACTGTCGCGAAGGTCGTCCGGGCCGGCATCGACGCCCTCGGGTTCGAGAGCCCCATGTCCTTCTCGTACTCGAGCGGCACGCGTCCCTGACCCTCGCCGTCCTGCCCGTCCAGTCTCAGCAGAGGAGATCTGCCGCATGAGCGATGCCGACAAGATCCTGGAGTTCCTGAGCGACGAGGCCGACGATCTGCCCGACGGTGTCGAGATCACGGCCGACACGTCGCTGTTCCGCGACCAGCTGCTCGACTCGATGAACCTGACGAACGTGATCTCGTTCCTCGAGGAGACCTTCCACATCAGGGTCGGCGCCATGGACATCGTGTACGAGAACCTCGACACGGTGAACCACATGCTCGCCTACATCGCCCGCAAGCAGGCGGTCGCGACCTGATGGACGAGGTCCAGGCTCGGGCCGCGGCGGCGTCGCCGCCGGAGGCGGGCGACGCCGCCGCGGCCGGCCGGCCCGCCGAGGCCGTCCCGGCTGCCGTCCCCCGCTACGCCGCCTACTACCGGCTCGGTCTCGCCGCCCAGGTGATCGTCTGGAGCCTGATCTTCCTCGGCCTGGCGATCGTCATCGCCACCGGCGGCCACCTCACCGAGTTCAGGTACGTCGGCTTCTAGCCGCGGCGCGATGGACGACGCGGTAGCCACACTGCTCGAGCACACGCACGCGCGCCCCGACGCGGCGCTGCTCCTCACCGGAGGCCGCACCTACACCTACGCCGACTTCACCGGCCGCGCGTACGCGATGGTCGAGCGCCTGCGCGCGGCCGGGTTCCAGCGAGGCGACCGCGTGGCGACGCTGCTCGAGGAGTACGACGACTTCTTCGTGGCGGCGCTGGCCATCTGGATGGCAGGCGGCTGCCTCGTCCCCCTCAACACCAGCCTGCCGGCGAGCGACGTGGAGTGGCTCGTGGGCAAGGCGCGGCCGGTGCTGCTGCTGGTCCCGGACGGTGGCGGGGAGCGCGTGCACGGCGTGCACGCGCTCCCCGCCGCCGCCGCCGACCTGCAGCCGGCGGCCGCGCCGGCCGATCTGCGCCCCGTGACCGGCGACGAGCTGGCGATGATCATGTTCACCTCGGGCACGACGGGGCTGCCGAAGGGCGTCTGCCAGCACCTGCGGGCGATCAGCGGCAACGCCTCGCTGGTCGCCGAGGCGCTACGCCTGACGGCCGGCGACCGCATCTTCATCAACACGCCCCCCTACTTCACCAGCGGCGTCTGCCACTTCCTCACGCTCATGGCCAACGGCGGCGGCGTCGCCGGCCGCCAGGGCTTCTTCTTCGGCACCTCGCTGCTCGACGAGATGCGAGAGCTCGGCTGCACCGGCTTCGGCGGCGCGCCGGCTCACCTGGTGCGCGTGGTCGAGCCGCTCGAGGAGCCGGTCGGCGACGGCGGCCTGCGCTTCTGGATGAGCTCGGGCGACCACCTGCCTCTCAGGACCATCGAGCGCACGCGCGAGATGCTGCCCGGGATCGGGATCTTCAACGTCTACGGGCTGACCGAGGTCTCGGGCCGCCTCTGCATCCTGCGCCCAGATGAGCTCGACCTGCGCGTCGGCTCGGTCGGGCGGCCGTTCGGCGACATGACCGTGACCGTCCGCGACCCCGAGGGCGGCGAGGCGGCGCCGGGCGAGAGCGGCGAGCTCTACGTCACCGGCTCGCTGGTCATGCAGGGCTACCTCGACGAGCCCGCGATCACGGCCGCCGCGCTTACGCCGCTCGGGTTCCGGACCGGGGACTTCGGCCACACCGACGCCGACGGCTACGTGTGGGTCGAAGGCCGCAAGGACGACATCATCAAGCGTGGCGGCGAGAAGGTCTCGACCGTGCACATCCAGCAGGCGCTCCTGGCCACCGGCCTGGTCGCCGACGCGGCGGTCGTGGCCGCCGACGACGAGATCCTCGGCCACGTGCCCGTGGCCTTCGTCGTGGCGTCGTCGGCCGACGGCTACGACCGCCGCGCGCTGATGCGCGCCCTCAAGGCGGCGCTGCCGGCCACCTCGCTGCCGAGCAAGGTCGTGCCTCTGGACGAGATCCCGCGCACCGGTTCGGGCAAGGCGATCCGGGCCGAGCTGCTGGCCCGCCTCGAGGGGGGCGCCGAGTGACCCCGCCGGGCGCCCGGGCCCCTGACGCCGCGCCCTCACGCCGTTCGGCGTTCGGGCGCGGCTTCTGGAACCCGAACCCGCTCTTCATCGTCGGCGGCCTGCTCGTGACCCTGATCGGCCTGGCCCTGCTGCAGCACAGCTTCGTCAGCGGCAGCTTCACGGCCATCCCCGAGGACCGCTTCGTGCGCACGGCGCACGACGACTGGGGCGCGGTCACGTATCGCGTCGGCGAGCTCAAGCAGCAGCCGCCCGGCCGGCCGATGGTCTACCTGCTGGGCGGCTCGAACGTCCGCGAGTGCATCCCCAGCGAGCAGAGCCTGGCTGCTGCGCTGAGCGCGGCCGGCGCCGGCTCGCCACCGGCCGTCGGCGTCGCCGACCTGGGCTCGATGAACCAGAACTTCGGCGAGAGCATGGCCGTCGTCGACAACGTCCCCGTCGCCGACGGCGGTGTCATCGTGATCGGCGTCAACCACAGCCGCTTCGCCTACAGCCCGGCCGTGTGCGAGGACGAGATCAAGGGGCGGGAGCTCGTCATGAAGTCTCCCGCCCTGAACGACTTCGCCCGCGCTCGCGGCCGCGGCGAGCGCATCCAGTCGATCCTGCCGGGCATCCTCGGCTACTTCACCAGCTACGTGAAGCAGACCGGCGGCACGCTCGGGCATCTGGGCCTGCCGTCGCATCTGTACCTGCAGCACAAGTACTCGCAGGCCCGTATCTCGACGCCGTCGGTCAAGGAGAAGTACGTGCACCGCTGGCTGAGCCAGCAGGGCAGGCCCGGCGGCGCGTTCGACCAGTACTTCGCCTACAACGGCGAGCTTCTCGACGCCATGGTCCGGCTGGCCGAGTCCCGGGGCTTCCAGGTCGTGCTGATGGAGGTACCCGAGAACAAGGCCGTCGTCGGGGCGCGGTTCGACCGCTACAAGCAGGTCTACCAGCCGTTCCTGCGCGACCTGGCCGCCAAGGACGGGGCGAGCTACGTCGACTTCGTGCCCTCGCTCGACCTCCCGAACGACGACTTCTTCGACCTCACGCACCTGGTCGAGCCCGGTCGCGTCAAGTGGCAGGGGGCCCTGGTGGAGGCGATCGCGCCGATCCTCCATCGGTCCGCCCAGTCGGGCGCCGCCCAGTGAAGATCTACTTCACGCTGCTCATCATCCCGATCGTGGCGGTCGCGCTGCCCGTGTACTGGCTGGCGCTGCGCCGGGACGCGCACCGGCTGTGGTTCCTGATCGCCGTCTCGCTCGGGGTGCTGGCGCTGCTGCACCCCGCCTTCTCGATCGTGCTCGTGGCCCTCGCGGTGGCCATGCAGCAGCTGGTCCGGATGCACAAGGAGCGGCGCATCAGCGGCGCGCGGGCGGTGATCGTCGTGGTCGCCACGGCGGTGATCACGCTGGCCGTCGGCAAGTACGGCCAGCGCATGGTCGGCGTCGCCTTCGGCGGCGACAACTGGGTGTGGTCGCACCTCGTCATGCCGCTCGGCATCAGCTACTTCGTGTTCCGCCTGATGCAGTACGTCTTCGACCAGGTGCGCGGCGTGATCGAGGACGACTCGATCCGCGATCTGCTGGCGTTCATCTGCTTCCTGCCGACCCTGCCGGCCGGGCCGCTCGAGACCTATCAGGGTTTCCACGGCAAGCGCAGCCTCGCCTTCGACCGCGGCCTCGCCTACCTGGGTCTTCGCCGCATCGTCATCGGCTACTTCAAGAAGGCGTTCGTGGTCGACTTCGTGATCGCCACGTACTTCAGCGGCGCCATGACCGACGTGCTGCGCCCGAACTACCACTTCAGCTTCCTCCACCCGCTGGTGCCGGTCGCGTTCGTGATCAGCGTGTTCATCCGCGCCTACATCGACCTGTCGGCCTACACCGACCTGGCGATCGGGTTCTCGGCCCTGTTCGGCTTCAGGATCATGGAGAACTTCGACAACCCGCTGTTCAGCAAGGACCTGGGCGACTTCTGGCGCCGCTGGCACATCTCACTCTCGAGCTGGTGCCGCAACAACGTGTACTTCCCCGTGTTCGGGGCCACCCGCAAGGTCTGGCTCGGCCTCTACGCGAGCATGCTGACGATGGGGCTCTGGCACTACGTCAACCTCAACTGGACGGCCTGGGCGCTCTGGCACGGGACCGGCCTCGTGGTCGTCGCCCGCTGGACGCAGTGGCGCAAAAAGCGGCGCAAGCAGCGCAAGGTGAAGCCGGGCCCGTGGCGCCAGCGACTGATGAAGCCGGTACCCTACGTGCTGACGTTCTGCTACGTGGCGCTGGGGTACGCCTTCGTGGGCACGCCGACCTTCGGCAAGGCGCTGGCCGTGTGGGTGGGCTGCTTCCTGGGCCCGCTCGTCTGGCTCAAGCACAACCCGGGCATCCTCATCGCGCTCGTCGTGCTCGTCGCGGCCGGCGCGCTGGCGATCGCCGGTGGCCGGTCGCTGCGGGCCGCCCAGCAACGACGGCAGGGGCGCGAAGGCGCCTAGATCCCCGCAGGCCGGTCGCCACGGGCGCCCGGAGGCCCGCGCCGTCCGCCGTGACGACGAGGCTCCGGCGCGCACGTCCAGGCTCGCTCGGGCGCAGTCGGGCATTTGCCGGTGCCGTTCGACCTGTGATAGGTTTCATGACCTTCGGGGTCGCACTATGGCCCTTGAGGGCCCGCCGTGGGGCGGCGGAGCCAGGCACAGGAGGCGCATGCCCTACACGAGGCTTCTTCGGACCACGCTCGTCCCGGCCCTAGCGGTAGTGCTCTTGGCGTTCGCCCCGTTCGCCGCGCGGGCCACCACCGGCGCCGACCAGCGGGCGGCGGCCGCGGCCCTCGCCACCCAGGTCGCGCAGCTCGACGCCAGACTCGGCTCCACGGTCGCGCAGTACGCGGCCGCCGCTCAGCGGATGCAGACCCTGCAACAGGCGATCGCGGCCGACCGCAAGCAGCTTCGCGTCGCCCAGTACCAGCTCGACCTCGCGCGGCAGACGCTGGCCGAGCGCGCCGCCGCCGCCTACAAGGACCGCGATGTCTCGCTGCTCGACGTGGTCCTGGGCTCGGGCAGCTTCGAGGACCTGATGTCGAACCTCGATTTCGCGCGCCGCCTCGACACCCACGACGCCCAGGTCGTCCAGAGCGTGCAGCAGCAGGCCGCGGGCGTGCGGCGCGACCTCGCCGATCTTTCCGGGAAGCAGGCGAGCCTCCGTGCGACTCTCGAGCAGATCGGCAAGCAGCGCGCCGCGATCACGGCCTCGCTGGCCCAGCGCCGTACCCTCCTGGCCGGCGCCAAGGCGCGCCTTGCCAGCCTCGCCAGACCCTCGCCGACGCCCTCGTCGTCCTCGTCGGCGACCACGTCGGGTACGCTGGCGCCCCAAGGGTCGTGGTGGCCGGCCATCCAGGCCGTGGCCAAGGCCAGAGGCGTCTCCGCCCGGGGCCTGTACCGGCTGATGATGGTCGAGTCCGGCGGGGTGGCGACGATCACCAACGGCGTGAACTACGGGCTGTTCCAGTACTCGCCGGGCACCTGGCACGGCAGCTGGAACCCTTGGCGCGGGCGCCCGATCACCGACGGCGCGGCGCAGATCAAGGCGACCGCGCTGGCGATCCATCTGGGATACGGCCCTTCGTGGTGGCCCTCCACGTATCCGTATGCGTTCTCGGGCGACTGAGCCCGGCTCGCGCCTCGTTTCACAAGCCTTCCTTCCGATGAGTCTCGTACGGCTACGTCGGTCCGGCCAAAGTGGTGAAATCCGTCGCCTCGAGAAGGCAGCCCTGCTACGGTTGAGCGACTGATGCGACCATGGGGGAACGCGATGCTGGCCAGTTCGCTCGCCGGAGACGTCCTGTTTACGATCTTCACGCTCGTGCGCGTGCTCTTCCTCGTCGGAGTGATCGGAGCGGTCGCGGCGGCGATCTACGGCGTGGTGGGGCCGCGCCCGGCCGCGCGTGAGGCGCGGCCCACAGGGGCGGTCGCCGGGCGCCCCGAAGAGAGGGATTAGCGGCCCCGCTCCGCCCCCGGGGCCAGAGGCGACGGCCCTACTGGAACACGGCCGGCGGGGCCAGCGGGTAGCGCGTGGCGAACCACTGGTCGACGTGCTGTCCCGCCTGGTCGGCGGCGGTCTGGGCATCGGGCGCGTCGACGGCCTCGAGACACGTCCAGGTGCCGGAGGGGAGACGCTGGCAGACGGCCAACGTCTGGTCGTAGGCGAGGCCGGGGTTGGCCGGGTCCTTCTTCTGGACGACCGCATAGGCCCAGTCGCCGGCCATCTGGATCTTCACCACGTCGAGCGTCTTCTGCCACTGCGCCTTGGCGCCGATCGCCGTCAGGATGGCCTGGCGGTCGGGACTGTCGACGGGCGGCACGACGACCTGGGTGGACGTTGGGCTCGGCGAACCGGTGGTGCCGGGAAGCGGCGTGGTGGGCGCCGGCGCCGGCGCCGTCGAGGCCGCCCCCAGCTGCTGCTGGAGCTGGGCGATCCGGGCGTTGGCGGCGGCGAGCTGGGTCTCGGCCGCCTTCTGGGCCGCCTGGGCCTCGTGCACCGTCTTCGTGCTCCTGCCGGCTGCGAGCGCAGCGACCAGCACGACGTCGGCGACCAGGGCCACGACCAGGGCGACGATCAAGGCGGTGCGACTGTTCACGGCGGCCTCCTCGCTGGTGTGCGGATGCCCGGGCCGGGGCCATGCGGTTATATCATGCCGCCGGACTACGCCAACCGCCGCACAGGGAGGCGCCGATGAAGGTCGGACGGATCGATGGACTCGTGGGGACGGAGCTGCGGGGCGACGGCATCGAGGCGGTGGTCAAGAAGGTCCTGGTCTCGCCGGCCGACGGCTGGGACGGCTGGACGATGCGCGTGTTCGAGCTCGGCGAAGGCGGCCACACGCCGCGCCACCGGCACGACTGGCCGCACATCAACGTGGTGCTCGGGGGCGCCGGCCGGCTGCACGTCGACGGCACCGACCACGAGGTCGGCGCCGGCTCGTATGCGTTCGTGCCGGCCGGCGCCCTTCACCAGTTCGGCAATACCGGTCCGGGGACGTTCTCGTTCGTGTGCATCGTGCCGGCCGAGGGCGACGTCTGATCCGGCGCTTCCGGCCAGAGGCGCGCGCGCTTGCATGGAGGGGGCCCGACAGGGTAAGTAGCGGGGGTGGCCGGCGCCGGGCGCCGGCGTCCGACGACAACGACACGCAAAGGCGGGGGCATGAGCACAGACGGGCTGACGGGCGACTTCGTCGACACCTGCGTGAACACCATCCGGTTCCTGGCGGTCGACGCCGTCCAGAAGGCCAACAGCGGGCACCCGGGCATGCCGATGGCCATGGCGCCCGTCGCTCACGTCTTGTGGACACGGCATCTCAGGTACGACCCTTCCGACCCCGCCTGGCCCGACCGCGACCGCTTCGTGTTGTCGGCCGGCCACGGCAGCATGCTGCTCTACGCCATGCTCCACCTGACCGGCTACGACCTGTCGCTCGACGACCTGAGGGAGTTCCGTCAGCTCGACAGCCGCACGCCCGGTCACCCCGAGCACGGGCGCACGCCCGGCGTGGAGACGACCACCGGTCCGCTCGGCCAGGGCTTCGGCAACGCCGTCGGCATGGCGATAGCCGAGGCGTTCCTGGCGGCAACGTTCAACACACGGGAGACGACCGTCGTCGACCACCGCACCTTCGTGATCGCCGGCGACGGCGACATGATGGAGGGGGTGTCGAGCGAGGCGGCGTCGCTCGCCGGCCACCTCGGGCTCGGCAAGCTGATCGTCGTCTACGACGACAACCACATCACGATCGACGGCAGCACCGACCTGGCCTTCAGCGAAGATGTGGTGGCGCGCTTTGCCGCCTACGGCTGGCAGACGCAGCGCGTCGGCGATGCCAACGACATGGCCGCGGTCGACGCCGCCCTGAGCGCGGCCGAAGCGGTCGCCGACCGGCCTTCGCTGATCGCCGTGCGCTCGCACATCGGCTTCGGCTCGCCCAACCGGCAGGACACGGCCAAGGCGCACGGCGAGGCGCTCGGGGCCGACGAGGTGACCCTGACCAAGGAGAAGCTGGGCTGGCCGCTCGAACCGGCGTTCCTGGTGCCCGACGAGGTCCGCACGTTCTACCGCGCCGAGGGGGCGCGGGGCGCGGCGGCCCGCGAGGACTGGCAGGGGCGGCTCGCCGCCTGGCGGCGAGCCGCCCCCGACCTGTCCGAGGCGTGGGACCGAGCCTTCCGCCGGGAGCCCGCTCCCGGCTGGGAGGAGGCGCTGCCCGTCTTCGCCGCCGATCCCGGCGGCGAAGCGACCCGCAGCGCCTCCGGCGCCGCCATCAACGCGCTGGCGCCGTACCTGCCGACCATGATCGGCGGCTCGGCCGACCTGGCGCCGTCGAACAACACGCTGATCAAGGGCAGCGGCAGCTTCGCCAAGGGCCACTACGCCGAGCGCAACCTGCACTTCGGCGTGCGCGAGCACGCCATGGGCGCGGCGATGAACGGCATGACGCTCCACGGGGGCCTCGTGCCGTACGTCGCGACCTTCTTCGTGTTCACCGACTACATGCGGCCTCCGCTGCGGCTGGGCGCCCTGATGGGCCTGCCCGAGATCTACGTCCTGACCCACGACAGCATCGGCCTGGGCGAGGACGGACCGACTCATCAGCCCGTCGAGCATCTGGCGATCCTGCGTGCCACGCCCGGCTGGACGGTGATCAGGCCCTGCGACGCCAACGAGACCGTCGAGGCCTGGAAGCTCGCGCTGGCGCACCGTGACGGCCCGGTGGCGCTGGTCCTCACGCGGCAGAAGCTCCCGGTGCTCGACCGCGAGACGTACGGGCCGGCCGCCGGCCTGGCGCGCGGCGCCTACGTGCTCGCCGACGGCGAGTCCGACCGCGAGGCGCCGCCCGATGTGATCGTCATCGGCACCGGCAGCGAGGTGCACCTGGCGCTCGGCGCCCGCGAGCGGCTCGCCGCCGACGGCGTCCGCGCCCGGGTCGTGAGCATGCCCAGCCGCGAGCTGTTCCTGCGCCAGGACCAAGCCTACCGCGACGCCGTGCTGCCGCCGGCCGTGACCGCGCGTCTGGCCGTCGAGGCGGCCGTCACGTTCGGCTGGCGCGACCTCGTCGGCGACCGGGGCGACGTGATCGGCCTCGACCACTTCGGCGCGTCGGCGCCGGCCGGCGACCTGTTCCGGGCGTTCGGGTTCACGGTGGACCACGTCTGCGAGCGCGCTCGGGCGCTGGCGGCCGCGCGCGCCTGACGCGCCTGCCGGCGACGCCGTCGCCGGCACGTCCGCGCGTCGGTACGCCGCGGCGCGCAGCGGGTATGACCGGGGATGAGGGCGGCGGGAGCACCCGGGTGCCCCCGCCGCCCTCACGATGCATGGTCCCTTCCGCGGGCTCGACCCGCGGCCGCAGTCCGGAGGTGGCCGCATGAGCGGCAAGGCTCGTCTCGACACACTTCACGACCTGGGGCAGAGCGTCTGGCTGGACATGATCAGCCGCGAGTTGATCACGAGCGGCCGCCTGGCCGAGCTGGTCTCGATCGGGGTCACGGGGATGACTACCAACCCGTCGATCTTCCAGAAGGCGATCGCCGGAGGGGAGGGCTACGACGACGACTTGGCGGCCCTGGCCGCTCGCCGGCTGCCGCCGGTCGAGATCCTCGACCGGCTGGTCGCCGCCGACGTGCAGGCCGTCGCCGACCTGCTGCGGCCGACCTACGATCAGACCGGACGCCGCGACGGCTTCGTCTCGATCGAGGTCCTGCCCTCTCTCGCCGGCGACACCGGGCGCACGGAGAGCGAGGCGCACAGGCTCTGGAGCGCTGTCGACCGCCCGAACGTGATGGTGAAGATCCCGGCGACCCCGGAGGGCATCCCGGCGGTCCGCCGCTGTCTCGCCGACGGCCTCAACATCAACATCACGCTCATGTTCTCGATGGCCGACTACGAGGCGGTGGCGGAGGCATTCCTCTCGGGCCTCGAGGACCGGCTCGCCGCCGGCGGCGACGTGAGCGGCATCGCATCGGTGGCGAGCTTCTTCGTGTCGCGGGTCGACACCAAGGCCGACGGCCTGATCGACGCCAGGCTGGCCGCGGGCGCGAGCGGGGAGGAGCGGACGACCCTCGAGTGGCTGCGCGGCCGCCTCGGCATCGCCAACTCGAGACTCGTGTACGAGCGGTTCCGGCAGCTGTTCGACGGGCCGCGCTGGGCCGCGCTCGCAGCGGCCGGCGCCGGCGTGCAGCGCGTGCTCTGGGCCAGCACGAGCACCAAGGATCCCGCCTACAGCGACGTGCTCTACGCCGACAACCTGATCGGTCCCGACACGGTCGACACGCTCCCGCTCGAGACGCTCGAGGCGTTGCTCGACCACGGCGTCGCGCGGCGCACGGTCGACGAGGGCCTCGACGAGGCCCGCGCCGCGTTCGCCGCCGCACGGCGTCTGGGCATCGACATGGACGCCGTCACCGCCGAGCTCCAGCGCGAAGGCGTGGAGCTGTTTGCGGTATCGTACGAGCGACTGCTCGCGCGCGTCGACGAGAGGCGCCGGGCGCTGTTCGGCGATCAGGAGGGACGCGAGAGTGCCTAACGACCCAGCGTTGCGCGACGCCATCAGGCTGAGGCTCCGGGACTTCGACCGGGAACGCTTCGGGGAACGCCTCTGGCGACGCGACCCGACGCTGTGGAAGAGCGACCCCGACCACCAGCGCATCATCGCCGACGCGCTCGGTTGGCTCGACGTGGCCGAGGGGATGCAGACCAAGGCCGGCGACCTCGCCGGCTTCGCCGGCGAGGTCGCCTCCGAGGGCTTCACGCACGCCGTGCTGCTGGGGATGGGCGGTTCCAGCCTTGCCCCCGAGGTGTTGCGCGCGACGTTCGGGGTGCGCGACGGCTATCCCGACCTCGTGATCTGCGACTCGACCGACCCGCAGGCGGTGCGCTCGATCCAGGCGGGGCTCGACCTCGAGAAGACCCTCTTCATCGTCTCCAGCAAGTCGGGCGGCACCACCGAGACGGCCTCGTTCCACGCCTACTTCTACGACGCCGTGCGGCGCGCCGCCGGCGACCGGGCGGGGCGGCAGTTCATCGCCATCACCGACCCCGGCACCTCGCTGCACGACGACGCGCTGGCGCAGAACTTCCGGGCCGTGTTCCTCAACCCGCCCGACATCGGCGGCCGGTACTCGGCCCTGTCGTACTTCGGCCTCGTCCCGGCCGCCCTGACCGGCCTCGACGTCGCCGCCCTGCTCGACCGCGCGCGCCAGGTCGCCGGCCAGTGCGGCCCCGGCGTGCCGCCGCACGAGAACCCGGCCGTCAAGCTCGGGGCCGCCCTCGGCGAGCTGGCGCGCGGCGGCCGCGACAAGGTCACCTTCGCGCTCTCGCCGTCGCTCGCGTCGCTCGGCGCCTGGCTCGAGCAGCTGCTGGCCGAGAGCACCGGCAAGGAGGGCGTCGGCCTGGTCCCGGTCGACGGCGAGTCGCTGGGCGCGCCCGAGGTCTACGGCGACGACCGCGTCTTCGTGTACCTGCACCTGTCGGGCGAGCACGACGCCCGCCAGAAGGAGGCGCTGCACGCCATCGCCGACGGCCACCCGACGATGACGATCGACGTGGGCGAGTTGCTCGACCTTGGCGGCGAGTTCCTGCGCTGGGAGATCGCCACGGCGGCCGCCGGGGCCGTGCTGGGGATCGACCCCTTCGACCAGCCCAACGTGCAGGAAAGCAAGGACAACACGAAACGGCTGTTGAACGCGTTCGTGGCCGAGGGGCGGCTGCCGGCGTCCGACGGCGACGCCTCGGTGTTCATCGGCGACCAGGGCCTGGAGCAGGCCGTCCAGCGGCTGCTCGACAGCCTCGGCGCCGGCGACTACTTCGCGCTGCAGGCGTACCTGCCGCGCACCGAGCAGGCGCACCGCATCCTGCAGGGGATCCGCATGCTGGTGCGCGACCGCCGCCGCGTGGCCACGGCGCTCGGCTACGGGCCGCGGTTCCTGCACTCCACGGGGCAGCTCCACAAGGGCGGCGCCGCCAACGGCGTGTTCCTGCAGCTCACCTGCGGCGACCCCGGCGGCGATCTCGAGATCCCCGACGCGCCGTACACCTTCGGCGTGCTCAAGCGGGCCCAGGCCCTGGGGGACCTCGAGGCGCTGCGCTCGCGCGACCGGCGTGTGCTCCACGTCGATCTGGGGAAGGACCCGCTGCCGGGACTGACCGCCCTCGGCGGCACGATGGCGCAGCTGCTGCGATGACGGCGAGGCGGCGGCGCGGCCCTGGGGGGCCGCGCCGCCGCCTCTGAGACGACTGGGAGGCACGATGGAACTGGCGATGGTCGGACTGGGCAGGATGGGCGGCAACATGGCGCGGCGCCTCCTGCGCGGAGGGCACCGGGTCGTCGTGTGGAACCGCACGCACGCCAAGGCGCAGGAGCTGGAGGGCGAGGGCGCCGAGGCGGTCGAGCGGCTCGAGGACGTGCCGGGCAAGCTCACGGCTCCCCGGGTGATCTGGGTGATGCTTCCCTACGGCGAGCCCACCGACGAGGCCATCGACGCGCTCGTCCCGCACCTCGCGAAGGGCGACATCGTGATCGACGGCGGCAACTCTCCGTTCCAGCACGACGTCGAGCGCGGCGCGCGCCTCGAGAAGATCGGCCTGCGCTACCTCGACGCCGGTACCAGCGGCGGGGTGTGGGGCCTGGACGTCGGCTACTGCCTGATGGTCGGCGGCGACCGCGGCGCCTTCGAGGTCGTCGAACCGGCGCTCGCTACGCTCGCGCCCCCCGGTCACGGCTACGAGTACTGCGGCGGCTACGGCGCCGGCCACTTCGTGAAGATGGTCCACAACGGCGTGGAGTACGGCATGATGCAGGCCTACGGCGAGGGCTTCGAGCTCCTCAAGGAGAGCGGCTACGACCTCGACCTGGCGGCCATCGCCGATCTGTGGAACCAGGGCAGCGTGGTGCGCTCGTGGCTGCTCGAGCTGGCCGCCGACGCCTTCAGGAAGGACCCGGGCCTCGAGGCCATCACCGGCTACGTCGAAGACACCGGCGAGGGCCGCTGGACCGTGCAGCAGGCGATCGAGCGCGGCGTGCCCATGCCGGTGATCACGATGTCGCTGTTCACCCGCTTCCGCTCGCGCCAGACCGACTCGTTCTCGGCCAAGGTCCTGGCCGCCCTGCGCAACGAGTTCGGCGGCCACGCGGTGCACGCCGCCGGCGAGGACGCGAGCTGACGCCGGGCGGGCCGGCGGCGGGGTGAGTTGACGATGGACGCCATCGGCTACGACGAGCCCTACGACGTCACGGAGCGACTGCCGGGCACGTGCCCGGTGGTTTCGCCGCTGCAGATCGAGGAGCGCCCGGACCCTTGCACCGTCGTCGTGTTCGGGGTGACCGGGGACCTGGCTCATCGCAAGCTGGTGCCCGCCCTCTACGACCTGTCGTGCCACAAGGCCCTGCCCCAGCACGTCGCGATCGTCGGGTTCGGTCGCAAGCACATGACCGACGAGGAGTTCCGCGCCCTCGCCGAGGAGGCGGTCGACGACGCCTTCGGGCGTGGCTCGGCGGCGACCGACCCCTGCAGCGACCTGTTGCAGACGGCGCGCTACGTGACCAGCGACTTCAACGACCCGGGCGGATACAAGGCGCTCGCCGAGCTGCTCGACCGGATCGACCGCGAACGGAGCACCGGCGGCAACCGCATCTTCTACCTGGCGACGCCGCCGAGCCTGTTCCCTCTGATCGTGATGCAGCTTGGCGCCGCCGGACTGAGCGAGGGCGGCGTCTTCCGCAAGGACGCCGGCGGCGCCGGCGAGGCCCCGGCCACCGCCGACCGCGGCTGGTCGCGGGTCGTGATCGAGAAGCCGTTCGGGCACGACCTCGAGAGCGCCCAGGAGCTCAACCGGGTGGTGCGCGGCGCGTTCGCCGAGGAGCAGATCTACCGCATCGACCACTACCTGGCCAAGGAGACGGTGCAGAACCTGCTGGTGTTCCGCTTCGCCAACGGCATCTTCGAGCCGGTCTGGAACCGGCGCTACGTGGACCACGTGCAGATCACCGCCGCCGAGACGCTCGGCGTCGAGCACCGCGGCGCCTACTACGAAGAGGCCGGCGCGCTGCGGGACATGATCCAGAACCACCTGCTCCAGCTGCTGGCGCTCACCGCCATGGAGCCGCCGGTGGCCTTCTCGGCCGACGCCGTGCGCGACGAGAAGGCGAAGGCGCTGCGCGCCATCCGGCCCATCCCCATCGAGCGGGTCGACCAGAACGCGGTGCGCGGCCAGTACGTCGACGGCACCGTCGAAGGCCGGTCGGTGCCGGGCTACCGCCAGGAGGACCGCGTATCGCCGGCGTCGGCCACCGAGACGTTCGCCGCGGTGAGGTTCCTGATCGACAACTGGCGCTGGCAGGGCGTGCCGTTCTACCTGCGCACCGGCAAGCGCATGGCGCAGCACCTGACCGAGATCGCGATCGAGTTCAAGCGGCCGCCGTTCCTGCTGTTCAAAGACGCCGACGTGCCCGGCGACCGGGTGCCGCCGAACCGGCTCGTGATGCACATCCAGCCCGACGAGGGCATGACCCTGCGGATCGAGGCGAAGGTGCCGGGGCCCGAGATCCGCCTGCAACCGGTCGAGATGGATTTCAACTACGGCTCGCTGCTGAACGAGCTGCCGTTCAGCGCCTACGAGACGCTGCTGCTCGACTGCATGACCGGCGACCAGACGCTGTTCAACCGCGACGACCAGGTCGAGCAGGCGTGGCGGGTGGTCACGCCGATCCTCCAGGCCTGGCAGCACGTGCCCGAGCGCGGGGTCATGGTCTACGAGGCCGGAACTTGGGGACCAGAGGCGGCCGACACGCTGATCGCCCAGGACGGGCACGCGTGGCGGCGCCCGCCGGCCGCAGGCGGGGCGGGCGCCGCGTGAGCGCTGGTCTGGAGGGGCCGTGATCGAGATCCTGGCCGACTACGAGGCGGTCGCTTTGCGAGGCGCGGAGCTGTTCGCACTGGCGGCGCAGGAGGCGGCGGCGGCGCGCGGCGCCTTCGCCGCCGCCTTGAGCGGCGGCGAGACGCCGCGCGCCCTCTACCGGGCCCTGGCGCGGCAGCAGTTCGCCCAGAAGGTCCCGTGGCGCCGCGTGCACCTGTACTGGGGCGACGAGCGCTGCGTGCCGCCCGACGATCCGGCGAGCAACTACCGCATGGCGCACGAGGCCGTCATCAGCCACGTGCCGATCCCGCCCGAGAACGTGCACCGCATGCGCGGCGAGGACGAGCCGCAGGAGGCGGCGCGCGCCTACGAGCAGGAACTCCTGCGCCCTCCGGCGCGCGCCCCGCACGCCGCCGCCGACCACCCGGTCTTCGACCTGGTGCTGCTCGGTTTGGGCGCCGACGGCCACACAGCTTCGCTGTTCCCGCGCACGGCCGCCTTGGGCGACGAGGAGCACCTCGTGGTGGTCAACGAGGGCGAGGGCACCGGTCCGCGGCTGACCGTGACGCTGCCGGTCATCAATGCGGCGCGGCGGGTGACGTTCGTCGTCACCGGCGCCGCCAAGGCCGGCATGGTGGCCGAGGTGCTCGAAGGCCTCGAGATCCCTGACGCCCTGCCGGCGCAGGCGGTCCACCCGGAGCGTGGGTCGCTCGTCTGGCTGCTCGACCGGGCGGCGGCCGGCGAGCTCAGCCCGGCCTTGCGGGGCTGAGCGCCTCAAGGACGGCGCGACCGGTCGGAAGCCCTCCGGGAGGCGCCCTCTCGAGCTAGGGAAGCAGCACCACGACTGCGGCTTCGCCCTGGACCGGGTATGACTCCGCGACCGCGCCGTCGTAGGTGACCGCCACCCTCGCGCCGGCCAGGTCCTCGTCGATCACCGGCGGGTCGATCGCCCGCAAGGCGCCGGTCTCGTCGAGGCGGAACCACCGGGTCGATGGGGTGATCGCCGCGAGGCCGCGGTCGCAGGTCACGCCGGTCCTGCCGTACACCAGGATCGCCCCCAGGCGATCGGCTGTGCCTGGAGTGATCGAGGCGACCACTCCGCAGAGGTCGTAGCCGCCGGGGTTCGGGACGACCGGCGCCTCGGGCAAGTCGAGTGGCGGCCCGACTGGGCTGGCGACGATCGGCGGTGTGGCGGACAGCGTCGGACCAGGTACGGGAGGGAGCGCGTCGCCCGGGCTCGCCGGCTCGCCGGTGACGGCGGCGGCCGCGACCGCGGCCGCCGCCAGGGCGACCAGGGCGATCGCGACGACTACCACGAGGCGTCTGGCGGTCTGTGGCGGTCTGGTCATCGAGGCGCCTCCTGGGTCGTCTGGTAGAAGCGGGTCTGGAGCGAAGACGCGCGCCGGCGCGCGCGGGTTCGCGTGTCTGGACCAGGCGTGCCGGTGGTACACTCGGCGTGCAAGCCGGGTGGCCGCGTCGGGGCCGCGTCGGCCGTCTCTTCGGAGCGGGCGAGGCTCCCCGTCGAGGAAAGTCCGGACACCGCAGAGCAGGGCGCTGGCTAACGGCCAGGCGGCGAAAGCCGACGGAAAGCGCAACAGAGAGCAGACCGCCAACGGCCCCTTCGGGGGTGCGGGCAAGGGTGAAACGGTGAGGTAAGAGCTCACCAGCGGTCTGGAGACAGGCCGGCTCGGCAAGCCCCGCCCGGTGCAAGACCAAATAGGGAGACGTTCGAGGGTCGCTCGCCCGAGTCTCCGGGTCTCGGTCGCTTGAGCCTCGCGGCAACGCGAGGCCGAGATGGATGGCCACCCACGACAGGATCCGGCTTACAGGCTTGCTACCGAAAGCCCCGCCGCTCAGCTGACGGCGGGGCTTTCCATATGCTGAACTGGGCCAACGTCGTGTCGGACGGCCTCCAAGGGTAGGTTGTCGGCATGGTCACCAGTGACGAGATCGTCGCCGCCCTCGACTTGGCCCCGCACCCCGAGGGCGGGTTCTTCCGTGAGACCTACCGTGCCGAGGCCGAGGTCGCCACCCCGCGCGGCCCGCGGCCGGTGGCGACCGCCGTCCTCTTCCTGGTCACGGCCGGTCGCCCGAGCCGCTTCCACCGCCTGGCCAGCGACGAGCTGTGGTGCTTCCACGCGGGAGCGCCGCTCGAGCTGATCACGCTGCTGCCCGACGGGAGCGCCGAGACGGTGCTGCTGGCCGGCGAACGCCTGGGTTCGGCGGTCGACGAGCCCAGTCCGCAGGCGATCGTGGAGGCCGGCGTCTGGCAGGCGGCGAGGGTCGTCGCGGGGAGCGGAGGCGGGGACTGGAGCCTCGTCTCGTGCATCGTCACGCCGGGGTTCGACTACGCCGACTTCGAGCTCGGCGATCGCGAGAGTCTGGCGTTCACCTACCCCGACCAGGCGGCCGAGGTCGCCGCCCTCACCTAGCCCCGGATCCCGGGTCCGGCGGCGCCGCGCAGCGGCGCCGCCTCACTTGAACGCGTCCGGGTCCTCGCGCAGGATCTCGTCCACGAGGCGGTGGTCGTTGACCTTCGTCATATGGTCGCCGTCGTAGAACTGGTCCGGGTCGCCCCCGAACGACTTGATGTCGTGGAAGTCGAAGAGCCGGAAGTCGTAGGTGGACTTCAGCGAATCCAGATACGTGGTGGTCGCCTTGTAGGCCTGAGGCCAGCCGCGGTCCTGGACGGCGGCGAACGCCTTGGGCTGCATCGGCATGATCACCAGCACCGGGTCGACTCCGAGGTGGTTCAACAGCGACAGCGTCTTCTCGAAGTACTGCTTCGGCCGCTTGTTGATGTAGAAGCTGCCGGGCTTGCCGACGTCGCGGGTCTTCCAGCCGTAGATGGTGGTCTTGATGCCGAACGCGCGGGTCGCCGGCGTGTTGGGCTTGTCGGTGGCCAGGTGTCCGTCGGGCTGGAACTGCTGGAAGGCGTTGGCGGCCAGCGCCTGGGCGAGATGCGGGTCGGCGGCGTAGAGCTTCAGCTGCTGCTGGACGAGCTTGGGCGGGAAGGAGACGTTGAACCGCGGGTCGCGCAGCAGCGAGAGGGTCATCTCGTCCCAGGCGTGCAGGAAGCGCACGTGGACCAGCCACAGGACCCGGGGCTGGACCTTGGGGTACCGCTTGTGGAAGAAGTTGAGCCATGCCCACGCCTCTTCGGGGCGGCCGTTGCGCACGCCGGCGTTGAAGCCCTTGAGGCCGGTCTTATGCTGCAGGTAGGAGGGCTCGAAGCGCAGGCTTCGTGATCCCCCCAGGATGAGGAGCTTTGGCGTGTAGGGCAGCTTCTGCAGCAGGTCGGCCTTCTTGGTGAGCTGGTCGAGCACGCCGAGGTCGTGGGGAAGCGTGATCGAGGGGTCGGGCTTGGGCAGCGAGATGTCGGCCATCTTGCCGGCCGAGGCGAGCGTCGCGGAGGCCCGCGGCGTGGGTGACGACGAGCCGGAAGCCTGGGTCGTCGTGGCCTTCTTGCCGCACGAGACCGCCAGGGCGACGATGACGCCCACGAGCACGACCACGCCCGCCAGCGCCACCAGCCGGCGCACGAGGACACGCCGGCGGGCGCGGCGGCGCGCCTGCGCGACGCGCCGCCGCGCCCGGCTCCCGTCGATGGGGTCGGTCATCTCAGTCCCTCGGTCTCAGTCGAAGATGTGCGGTTGCCGCCGGAGGATCTCGTTGACGATCCGATACGTGTTCTCGGGGTCTGGGTGCTGCCCGTCGTAGAAGCCGTTCGGGTCGCCGCCGAAGCTCCTGATGTCGTTGAAGTCGAACAGCGTGAACTGGTAGGTGCCTTGCAGCGACCGCAGGTAGTCGAACAGCTCCTTCTTGGCCGCGAAGTAGCCGTTCGGGCCGATCACCTTGAGCGCCTCGGGGTGGACCGGCATGAACACCAGCACGGGCTTGGCGCCGAGCCGGTTCATGAGCCCGAGCGTGCGCTCGAACGCGGCCTGGGGACGGGCGGTGATGACGGGCAGCGAGCGGCGGCGCGCCCAGACGGCGATCGTGTTGTGGATGCCGAACCGCAGCTCGCTCTGCAGCACCTCGCGCGGCTGCTGGAGGTGACCGTCGGCGGCGAAGTTCATGCCGGTGTACTGGAGCCGCTCGGCCTCGGCGGCGGCCCCGGGCGACGTCGGCAGCAGCTTCCACTGCCAGTCGACGTAGTCGGGCGACCAGTACGGCCGGAAGCGCCAGTTCTGGACCAGCGACGGCGACGGCTTGTCGATGCCGCGCAGCAGGTCGATGTGGATCAGCCAGAGGTAGCGGAACCGGAGTACCTCGGGGTGGATCTCGCTGATGTAGCGGACCATGGCGTAGGTGTCCATCGGGGTCGACATGCGGATCGAGCCGTTGAAGCCGTCGACCCCGGTCTTGGCGGCGATGTAGCCGGGATCGAAGCGCAGGGCGCGCGAACCGCCGACGATCACCAGGTGGGGGGCGTAGCGGAGCTTCTCGGCGAGCTGGGCCTTGACCAGCTCCTGGTCGTACACGGGGTAGGTCCGCGGCCGCTGCGTCCCTCTCTCGGCGGAGGCCGACGAGCACGAGGCGGCCACGGCGAGCACGGGAAGCAGGACCAGGACGAGACGCAGCAGTCTGGTGGGGGACGTACGGGTCATCCGAGGAATGCTAGCACGACGTGGCGGCGGCGACACCCGTGGCGCCCGGCCTCAGAGCTCCCGGCGGCCGAGCTGGACCACGGTGAGCGCCAGGCAGCCCGCGACCCAGGCCAGGCTCCAGAGGGCGTCGGGGACGGTCGGACCGGAGAGCGTGAGGGTCGAGCCGCCGAGCTGCATCGCCTGCGCGGCCGAGGTCGGTGACGCGACCACGTGCGGCAACAGGAAGATCGCCAGCCGCATCAGCGCCGCGCCGGGCCCGCCGATCGCGCCGCCGTCGATCGCCGCCGCCATCAGGTAGGTCGTGCCCGAGCCCAGCGCGTAGTAGCAGATGCCGCCGATGGCGACGCTGCCGATCGTGCCGACAAGCGTGCCGAGCAGCATGATCAGGGCGAGGAAGACGCACGCGTTGAACGCCAGCACCGCGAACTCGTACAGGATCGTCCAGTCGACGAACCCCTTGACCAGCAGGACGGCCCAGCAGCCGAGGCCCATGATGGCGATGGTGCCCACCAGGCCGACCGCGTTGCCGGCGTAGCGGCCGAGGACGTACTCGAGGCGCGACACCGGGCGCGACAGGATCAGGCCGGCCACGCCGCTGTCGGCGTCCGCGCGCACCAGGCTCAGGCCCTGGATCACGAGGACGATCAGCACGTAGTAGCGGGCCGCGCCCTCCGAGAAGAGCGTCGCCACCTGCTTAGGCGTCAGATCCGACAGGGTGACGAAACTGCCGATCAGCGCCAGGCCGCAGACGAGCGCGAGGGCGATGCCGGCGATCCACCACAGAGAGCGGCGGTTGAGCTGCTCGATGACCGTGGAGCGCGCCAGCGTGACGACGACCGACAGGGGCGGGCGGCGGCGTGGGCTCACTGCTTCCACGGCGCCCTCCAGCCCGGCGGCGGTCCGGTCGGCGAGACGGTCGAGTAGCCGACGCCGCCGCCCGCCCCGGCGACGGTCTCCACGAACACGTCCTCGAGCTCGCGTCCCTCACCGACGAGCTCGTCGACGCTTCCCTCGCGCAGCACGCGGCCCGTGTGGATGATGGCGACCCGGTCGCAGACGCGCTCGACCTCCGAGAGCAGATGGGAGTTCAGCAGGACCGTGCCCCCGCGCTCGCGGAAGGCCACGATCGAGTCGCGGACCTGGCGCCGGCCGATGGGGTCGAGGTCGGCCGTCGGCTCGTCGAGGATCAGCAGGTCGGGCTCGTGCAGCAGGGCCTGGGCGAGCGACAGCCGCTGACGCATCCCCTTGGAGAGGTGGCGTACCTGGCGACCGGCGACCGGGGTGAGCTCGGCCAGCTCGAGGTGCCGCTGTACGGCATCCTCGAGCCCGGCTCCCTCCAGGCCGCTCAGCGCCCCCAGCAGGTCGAGCACCTGGCGGGGATAGAGGAATGCGGGGAACGCCGGTTCCTCGGGCGAGTAGCCGACGCGGCCGCGCACGTCGCGCTCGCCGGGCGCTGCGCCGAACAGCCGCACCGACCCCGCGTCGGGCCGCAGCAGTCCGAGGACCGAGCGCACCAGCGTGGTCTTGCCGGCGCCGTTGCGGCCCAGCAGGCCGAACACCTCCCCCCGGCGTAGCCGCAGCGACACGCCGTCCAGGGCGGTCACCGCCCGTGAGCGCCGCCCGAAGCTCTTGCGCAGGTCACGGATCTCGACGGCCGGAAGCTCGGACATGACTTCATGCTATCCTGTAGCTGGCCCGGCCGGGAACCAGCGAGGAGAGGACTGATGGCGCGCACACTGACCGCTGACGAGCAGGCGCGGTATCCGTGGGCGTCGCGCATCATCGACTACGTCCCCGTCGGTCGCCTGAGGCACCTCGCCGTCTACTTGTCCGCGGCTGGCCTGACACTCCTGCTGCTGACCTTCGCGGTCGTTGCGGCCACCGAACAGAACGTGCGCAACGGCGTGCATGTCACGGCCTCGATGCCCGGGCGTCTCGCGCTCTGGGTCTCGCTCGGCCTGATGGCCGCGGGGTTCGCCTGCGGGGTCTACACGGCGGTGCAGGCGATCATCCGCAGCGCCAAGAGTCCGCTCGCGTGGTCGTTGTTCGCCGTGTGGGAGCTGCCGCTCATCCTCCTCATCGCCTTCCGCAACAAGCTGTAGACGCCGGGCGGCGCGACTCTTCGCCGGGACCGCGGCGGGCTCCCTTCGCGCGGCTGGCTCTCCTCGTCCTGCCGGCTCGTCTCCGGTCTCCCACCGTCTTCGCGTCTGGTCCGGGCGCGGGCTCGACGCCGCTCCGTCTCCACCGCGTGATACCGTGACCGGCACATGGGGTCGAGAGCCGATCTTCCGCCGACACTGTGGCTGGGCAGGTACCCGGCCCTCGAATCCGCGCTCACGGGCTGGGTCCGCGCCGTTCAGGCCGGCGACCCCCTGCGCCCCGTCACCGTCGTCGTCGGCTCCCGCGCCGCCCGTGACCGCGTCTCGTGGGTGGTCGCGGCCGGACTGGGCGCCGTCGCCAACGTCCGCGTCACGACCCTTCCTCGCCTCGCGCTCGAGTTGCGGCCGCCGGGCGACGAGGCGCTGCCGCGGCCGCTGACGCGGCTGGCGCGGCAGCGCCTCGTCGCCCGGCTCGTCGCCGAACGCGCCGCCGCTTCCGGCTGGTACTTCGCCCCGGTCGCGTCGGCGCCCGGACTGGCGGCGGCGTTCCTGCGTACGTTCGACGACCTGCGCGAGGCCTGCGTCGAGCCCGGCGACCTGCCGGCTCGGGCCGGCAAAGAGGCCGACGTGGCGGCGCTCTACGGCCGCTATGTCGCCGAGCTCGAGGCGCGGGACCTGCTCGACGACGCGGCGCTCTACGCGAGCGCCGCGGCCGTCGCCGCGGCCTGCGACGGACCCGTTGCGCTGTACGGCTTCTACGACCTTCCCGAGATGCAGGCGCGCCTCGTCGCGTCCCTCGCTACCGGCGGCGGATTGTCGGCGTTCGTGCCGGTCGTCCCCGGCGCCGAGGCGTACGCGCAGCCGGTGCTGCGGCTGCTCGAGAGCTGCGGGCTGGACCTGGCGCCACTCGCCGACGGCGAGGCGGGGCGGCGGGCGCTCGATCGCGCCCGCCGCCTCATGTACCGGCCACGCGAGCCGCTCGAGGCGTCGCCGGTCGACGAGTCCCTGGCCGTCGTCTCCGCGCCCGACGAGGCCGGTCAGGTCGGGTCAGCGGTGGCCGAGGTGCTGGCGGCGGCCGGTCGCGGCGTACGGTTCCACGAGATGGCGGTGGTCACGCCCGACCCGGCCACCCGGCGACGCGTCGCCACGGCCCTCATGGGGCAGGGCATCCCCGTGGCCGCCATGCTCCCGTACGACCCGCCCGTCTCGCGAGCCTGCCGTCTCGCGCTCGACGCCGTCGTGCCCGAGGCCGGGCCGGCCCTCGCGCGCGAAGCGGTGATCGCCTTCGCCGCGGTGGCCCGGCGGCCCGCGCTGGCCGCGCGCTGGGACGACCTGTCCCGGCGGCGGCGCGTCATCGGCGGCCACGGGCAGTGGCGCGAGCGCCTCGGCGGCCGCGGTGGCCCATCTGGGGGCGAACCGTCCGAGAGCGACCCGGCTGTGAGCTCGCTCCTGCGCCTGGTCGACGCCCTCGAGGCGGCGCGCGTCGCCCTCGGGGCCGCCGCCTCGTGGCCCGGCCTGGCCTCGACGTTCGCCGACGGCCTCGAGAGGCTCGCCGACGGCGCGGGGTCGGAGGCCGCCGTCGGCGAGCTCCACGTCGAGCCGGTCGCCGGCGTGCTGCGCGACCTGAGCGATCTTGGCGTCGTCGAAGACGAGTGCGACGCCGCCACCTTCGCCGCTGCCCTGCGTCACGAGCTCTCGACGCTCGAATCACCCGCCGTCCCCGGCGCCCGCGTCGGCCGCCGGGGCGTCGCCGTGACGTCGCCCGAACAGATGCGCGGAGCCGTGTTCCGGCTCGTCGTCGTATGCGATCTCGCCGAAGCGGGGTTTCCCGCCCGCGGCGTGCCCGACCCGCTGCTCGACGACGACGCTCGCCGACTGCTGGCGTCGCGCTCCGGCGTGTCGCTGCGGCCGACGGCCGACCGCGACCGCGAGGGCGAGCTGCTGTTCGCGCTGGCGCTCGATGCGGCGGTCGAGCGCGCCGCGCTGATCGCCCCTCGCATCGCCGCCGCTTCGGGTCGTCCGCGACTACCGTCGCGCGTGCTGCTCGAAGCGTGCGGGGCGCTGGCCGGCCGGGCCGTCATGTTCCGTGAGCTCGAGGCCCCGGCGGGCCTCGCCGGCCTGGTCCGACGTGTGCCGGCCGGCGTGTCCGGCCTCGACGGCGATGGGGACGACGCGCTCGACCTGCGCGACCTCGACGTCCGGGCGCTGGTCTCTCGGGCCGCTGGTCGTGACGCCGTCGTCGAGGCAGTGTTCGGCGACGCCGCCGAGCGGCGCCGGGGCGGGGCGCTGGCGGCGCGTTCGGGGTCGCTCACGGCCTGGGACGCTCTCATCAGCCCCGCTCACGGCGCCGAGATCCGCGACCTGCTGTGCGCGACGCCCGTCTCGCCCACCGCGCTCCAGACGTACCTCGACTGCCCGTTCGTGTTCTACGTGCGCTACGCCCTCGGGTTGCGGGTACCCGACGAGGCCGCCGACGAGCTGTCGATCGCTCCGTCCGATCTCGGCACGATCGCCCACCGGCTGTTGCGGCTCGCGTTCGAGGGGGGCGGCGGCCGCGAGGCGGTCCTCGACCGCCTCGCGGCCGCCGCCCCCGGCGAGTTCGCAGCTGCCGAACGCAAGGGCGTGACCGGCCATCCACTCGTCTGGCGGGCCGTCGCCGCGCGGTTGCTCGACGATCTGAGTCAGGCCGTCCACGGCGACGAATGCTGGAGCTCGGGCGGCACACCGTGGCTGTTCGAGTGGAGCTTCGGCGACGACCCCGGACGCGAGGTACGGTTCGAGGCCGGCGGCGCGAGGCTGCGCTTCGAGGGCAAGGTCGACCGTCTCGACCGGCTGCCCGACGGCACGCTCCGTCTCGTCGACTATAAGACCGGGCGCGGCGGCGTCGAGGCAGAGCGCGTCAGGCGTGGCGACGAGGTCCAGCTCGCGGTGTATCTCGAAGCCGTGCGGGCGCTTCTCGCGCCCGACGCCGGCCTGTCGGCCGCCTACCGTCTTGTCACTCGCAAGGGGGGCTTCGCGTCGGTCGCGGTCGACGACGACGGAGGCGAGCGCCTGGGCCGGGTGCTGGGCGCCGTGCTCGAGGCCGTCGCCGCCGGCGAGTTCGCGGCGACGGCGATCGGCGGGCGCCGGTGTGTCTTCTGCGAGCTGCAAGGCCTGTGCGGCGCCGAGCGTCTGGCGATGGAACGCAAGACCGGCGAGGAGGGCGGCACGGCCACGCCGGAGCCGCAGGCGCCGGCGTGACCGTGCCGCCCGACAACGAGGCCCGGCTGGTCGCGCGCGACCTCAACGCTACGATCCTGCTCGAGGCCGGAGCCGGCACCGGCAAGACGACCGTGCTGGTCGATCGTCTCGTCGAGTGCCTGCTGGCCGGGGCGGCGGTCGACCGCGTCGTTGCCATCACGTTCACCGAGAAGGCGGCCGGCGAGCTGCGACAGCGGGTGCGCGAACGCCTCGAGGAACGCGTGGTCGACGACACGTCGCCCGCCGGCGAACGCGAGCTACTGGGCGCCGCGCTCGCGGGCCTCGACGCGGCCCCGGTCTCGACGATCCACGCGTTCGCCGCCCGCCTGTTGCGTGACCACCCCGTCGAGGCGGGCGTCGATCCGGCGTTCGTCCAGCTCGACCAGACGGGCTCCGCCCTCGACCTCGAGAAGCAGTGGCGGGCATGGCTCGATGGCCTGGCGGGAGCGCCGGGCGGGCGAACCGGCGCGCCACAGGCGCTGTTCGGCGAGTTCCTGGCGGCCGGCGCGGCCGTCGACGGGCTGCGCGAGCTGGCGCGTCGCCGCTTCGCCGAGCGCTACGCGGTCGACCCGGCGCCCGACCCTGTCCCGCCCGACCTGGCCACGGCTCTGGGCGACGCACGCCGCGAGGCGGCGGCCCTGCGCGGCCTGGCCGCCGCCTGCGCCGACGCCGGCGACCAGCTCTGCGGCCTGTGTCTCGGGCTGGCCGACGCCGTCGACGACCTCGATCCGCGGGCCGGGCTGCACGTCGCCGGCGCGGGCGCCCGCCGCGTGGTCGGCGGCAAGCACTGGGGCAAGGTCGGGCGCAAGGCGTCCTGGACCGACAAGGACGCGGTCGTGGCCCTGCGCGAGCGCGTGCGCGACGCGCTCGAAGCGGCGGCGGCGGCCTACGACGCCTACGTCGCGGCGGTCGCTCTGCGGCTGGCCGACGACTTCGCCGCCGCCGCCGTCCACGCCCGCCGCCAGTCGGGACTGCTCGACTTCGACGACCTGCTGGGCAAGGCTCGCGACCTGCTCCGCGGCGAGCCCGGACGGCAGACGGCGGCGCTCGCCGTGCGCAGGGCGCTCGCCGAGCGGTTCGACTACCTGCTGGTCGACGAGTTCCAGGACACCGATCCGCTGCAGGCGGAGATCGTGTTCTTCCTGGCCGAAAGAGAGCCGCGGGCGACCGCTTGGAGCGACGTCGTGCTCGAGCCGGGCAAGCTGTTCCTGGTGGGCGACCCCAAGCAGTCGATCTACCGATTCCGGCGCGCCGACATCGGCATGTACCACGCGGTGGCAGCGGCGATCGAGGCACAGGGCGGCCGCGTCGTGCCGCTCACGCACAACTTCCGCACCGTCGCGCCGCTCGTCGACTGGGTGAACGGCGTGTTCGAGCAGGTGATCGGCGGCGACGAGACGCCCGGCCTGCAGCCCGGCTATCACCGGCTCACCGCCGCTCGCCCGCCGCAAGCGGAGCCCGCGGTCGTGGTTCTCGAGACCGGCGCCGGCGGCCACGATGCCGCCGGCGCCGGGGTGGCGGCCCAGTGCACGCGCGAGGCGCAGGCGGTGGCGGCCTGCGTGCGTGACGCCGTCGCGGCCGGCGTCGCGCCTGGCGATGTGGCGCTCCTGCTGCCGGTGTTCACGCACGTGGCCTACTACGAGCGCGCCCTGCGCGATGCCGGCGTGCCGTACCGCGTCGAGGGAGGGCGCACCTACTACGCCAGGCGCGAGGTCCGCGACCTGGTCACCGTGTTGCGCGCGCTGTCGGCGCCGCGCGACCAGGTGGCCACGTTCGCGGCCCTGCGGACGCTGGCGTTCGCGTTCAGTGACGACGACCTCTACGAGTTCAGCGCCGCCGGCGGTTCGTTCGACTGTCTGGCGGCGCAGGACGAGGTGTGGGGTAGCCTCGACGGGCATCTCGCCCTGCCGCTGCGCGACGCCCTGGCATGCCTGCGCGACCTCTGGTCGGGGTGTCACCTACGCGCGGCTTGGGAGACGCTCGACGACCTCGTGCGACGCACCTCCTACCTCGAGGCGCTGGCGGCATGGGCGGCCGATCCGGAGCAGGCGATCGGCAACGTCGACCAGTTGCTCGCCGTGGCGTCCGCGTTCGACGCAGAGCCCGGCGCGAGCTTCCACAGCTTCGTGCGCCATGTACGCGAGCAGACCACGGCCGCCGACACCGCCGAGTCGCCGGTGGGCGAGGCCGGCGACGCCGTGCGCATCCTCACCGTGCACAAGGCCAAGGGGCTCGAATTCACCGTGGTCGTCGCGGCCGATCTTGCGGCGGCCCCGCGCGGCCCTAGCCGCGGCGACCTGTTCGTCGACCGTCGCCGGCGGACCATCGCGTGCGCCCTGGCCTCCGAGGCGGGCGACGCCGGCGGCAGGCGGTTCGCGACGCCGGGCTACGACGGCGTCGTGGCCGACGAGGCCGCCGCCGCCGCGCACGAGCAGCGGCGGCTGCTCTACGTGGCGCTGACGCGGGCGCGCGACCGGCTCGTCGTGCCCGTGCGATCGAAAGAGTCCGGACTGGCGGCCCTGCTGGCCGGCCATCTCGACGACGTGACGCGCGCGCGGGAGGGCGGAGACGGGCGCGGCCGGCGCCGCGCGCCGGCCGCGCCCGTCCCCGCCGGCTCGCGCGCCGCCTGGGTCGCGCGCCGTGAGCAGGTGGTCGCCGCGGCCTCGCTGCCACTGGCGGCCGGCACGCCCAGCGGGCTCGAAGACCTCGACGCCGACAAGGAGCGCCTCGACGAGCGCGCCGAGCGCGCCGCCACGCTCCGCCGCGACCGCGCCCGGGCGGTCGGCACGGCGGTGCACGCCGTGCTCGAACGCGTTCCGCTCGACGATCCGGCGTCGCTGGCGGCCCTTGCACGCGGGGCGGCAGCGCGCGAGGGCGTGCCCGGCGACGCCGACCGCGTCGCCACGCTGGCGCGCGCCTGCTGGCTCTCGGCGCCGGTGCGAGCCGCCGCCGCCGGCCGCCACCTGCGCGAGCTCGCCGTCGCCTTCAGCCAGGGGGAGACGCTGGTCGAGGGCTCGATCGACCTCGCCTACCGGACCGACGAGGGATGGGTCGTCGTCGACTTCAAGACCGACGCCGAGGCCGGCGCCGACGTGCTCTTGCGGCGTTACCGCCTGCAGGCGGCGGCCTACGCGTACGCTTTGGCCGCCGCCACCGGCGAACGGGTGACGCAGGTGGCGCTGGTCGCGGCCCGGCTGCCCGATGAAAGCGGCGCTGCTCAGGTGGTCACCCTGCCCGTCGACGGACCGCTCCTGGCCGAGCTTCGAGCGCGGCTCTAGCGGTCGGGCGCGGCGTCGCGGCGGACGCCGCGACGCCGCGCCCCACGGTTGAACTCCCACCCCGAACAGATAGAGTGTCTGCATCACATTTATGCACCAAGCCGTGGGCATCGGGAGGACGCCATGATCAAGGTAGTTGAATGGGGCACCGGCGAGATGGGGCAGGGGCTCCTCAAGTTCATCCTCGACCGGCCGAAGGACCTCGAGCTGACCGGATGCATCGTCACCAACCCGGCCAAAGAGGGCAAGACGGTCGGCGAGCTGCTCGGCAGGCCCTGTGACGTCACGATGACGACCGACTTCGAGAAGGTCCTGGCGACCAGGCCCGACGTCGTCTGCGTCAACACCCAGTCCAACCTGGACGAGGTCGAGCCGCAGATCGTTCCCGCCGTCAAGGCCGGTGCCGACGTCATCTGCATCGCCGAGAAGCTCTCGTACCCATGGGCCAGCGACCCCGGGCGGGCCGACATGTTCGACGCCCTCGCCAAGGAGCACGGCGTCTCGATCCTGGGCACCGGCATCAATCCCGGCTTCATGCTCGACGCCCTCATCGTCATGTGGAGCTCGATCTGCCTGCGCGTCGACTCGATCGAGGCCTCGCGCGTGAACGACCTGTCGCCGTTCGGCCCCACCGTCATGACCGGCCAGGGCGTCGGCACCACGGTCGAGCAGTTCGAGAAGGGCGTGGCCGACGGCAGCATCGTCGGGCACATCGGCTTCCCGGAGTCGATCATGCTCATCGCCAAGGCCTTGAACTGGAAGATCGACGAGATCGTCGAGACCCGCGAGCCGATCGTCACCAAGGTCGAGCGTTCGACGCCGCACGTGAAGGTCCCGGCCGGCTGGGTCGCCGGCTGCAAGCAGGTGGGCAAGGGCTACGTGAACGGCGAGCTCAAGATCCACCTCATCCACCCGCAGCAGATCCATCCCGAGCTCGCCGATCAGGACACCGGCGACTACGTCAAGATCACCGGCGACCCCAACGTGAACATGGCCAACACCCCCGAGATCCCGGGCGGCAAGGGCACCTACGCGAGCACCGGCAACTACATCCCGCTGATGAAGGCCGCCCCCGCCGGCATGCTGACGGTCGTCGACATGCCGCTGCCGCGCTTCCTCACGCCCAGCGTCTGAGGAGGCCGGCCATGACCGAACACGAGCACGCCCGGCCCGGGGACTGGGTCGAGGTCGAGTGCGTCCTGCTCGAGCCGGCCGACCGCAGCGCCAACCTGCCGCCCGACACGGCGGCCCAGCCGCTGCGCATGTGGGTGAAGGGGTTCGCCCAGCTCGAAGGCTCGCTCGGCGACGAGATGACGGTCGAGACCATGACGGGGCGCCGTGTGAGCGGCGCCCTGTCGGCGGTCAACCCCGGCTACTTCCACACCTTCGGCGACCCGATCCCCGAGCTCGCGCACGTCGGCCGTGACCTGCGCGCCCGGCTCGCGGAATACCGCGCCTCGGCCAAGGGAGGTGCGTGATGGCCACCAAGTTCGACGCCATCATGGCCCGCCGGGGCGAGATCATGCGCAAGGCGCTGGGCATGGACTACAGCGAGTTCGAGCTCTCGCCGGTCGCCTTCGACTACGAGCGCATGATGGGCGCCCACGGCTACAGCCTCGACGACATCGTCGCCATCCAGGCCAAGGCCGGCGTCGGCGACACGCCGCTGCTCGAGCTGCGCAACCTCACCGATCTGGTGCGCTCGATCAGCGAGCCGGGCAAAGGAGCGCGGATCTTCGTCAAGGACGAGGCGGCGAACCTCGCCGGCGCCTTCAAGGACCGCCGCGCCAGCGTCAGCATCCACGTCGCCAAGGAGAAGGGCTACGAGGGCGTGATCGCGGCGACGTCGGGCAACTACGGCGCCGCCGTCGCCAGCCAGGCGGCGCGAGCCGGCCTCAAGTGCATCATCTGCCAGGAGACCTACGACAGCCGCAAGGTCGGCCAGCCGGAGATCGTCGAGAAGGCCCGCATCTGCGAGGCCTACGGCGCCGAGGTCGTGCAGATGACCGTGGGTCCGGAGCTGTTCTTCCACATGGTCGAGCTGCTCGACCGGACCGGCTACTTCGCGGCCTCGCTCTACAGCTCGTTCGGCGTGTCGGGAATCGAGACCCTCGGGCTCGAGATCGCCCGCGAGATGACCGCTCTGACCGGCGCGCCGCCGACCGCGTGCGTGATCACGCATGCCGGCGGCGGCAACACGACGGGGACCGCACGCGGTCTCAAGCGCGCCGGCGCCACCGGCACGCAGATCGTCAGCGCCTCGGTCGACCTCAGCGGCCTGCACATGGCCAGCGACACCGACTTCAACCGCAAGAGCTTCACGACCGGCCACACCGGCTTCGGCGTGCCGTTCGCGACCTGGCCCGACCGGGCCGACGTGCCGCGCAACGCGGCCCGACCGCTGCGCTACATCGACCGCTATCTCACCGTCACCCAGGGCGAGGTCTTCTACGTCACCGAGGCCCTGGTCAAGCTCGAGGGGCTCGAGCGCGGCCCGGCCGGCAACACGGCCATGACCGCGGCCGTCTCCCTGGCTCGCGAGCTGCCGCGCGACGCCACAATCGTCGTGCAGGAGACCGAGTACACCGGCGCCGGCAAGCACCACTGGGCCCAGCTCAACTTCGCCAAGGAGATGGGCGTCGAGGTCCGCGCCGGCGACCCGCGCGACAACAAGCCGGGCACGGTCATCGTGATCCCCGAGCGCCTCGAGCAGATCGAGGCCCAGGACTTCGACCTCGACCGCATGCGGCGCAGCTACGTGCGCAACGCGCTCAAGGCCGCGCCCGCCGGCTACAGGCCCTCGATCGAGGACGTGGAGTTCCTGGCCGCCGACACCAACACCAACGTGGCGCAGGTCGAGGCGACCCTCGCCGAGCTGGCGCTGGAGGCGAAGTAGATGGCCCGCGAGGACACGTATAGGGAGGTCCGCGGGCACCTCGCCGGCCTGACCGACGAGCAGCTCGAGGCCCGGTTCTGGCAGCTCACCCGGCAGATCGTCGAGCCGCTCGTGGAGCTCGCCCGCACGCACACCTCGCCGTCGATCGAGCGCTCCGTGCTGATGCGCATGGGCCTCGATTCGCCGACCTGCGCCGCTATCGTCGCCGAGTGCGAGAAGCGCGGCCTGCTGGGGCACGGGGCGGGGCACGTCGTGCTGCACTGCAGCACGACGTGGCGAGTCCCCGTGCCCGAGGCCGCGCGCCGGCTGGCCGCCGGCGACGGCTGGGAGACGGCGGAAGAGAAGTGGGGAGGGGCGTCGTGAGCGAGCTTCCGCCCCTCGAACCGAACGAGAAGCTCGACGTCGAGAAGCTTCTCGAGGGCCTCGAGCGCTACCGTCCGCGGCGCAAGGGCTGGCACTGGCGCGAGCAGGTGCCCGACCAGAAGCTTTTCAAGTTCACGTACAAGGAGACGTCGAAGGGCCTCGAGCGCAGTATCCCGCTGCCGGCGGCGCACTACTTCGACGACATCGACCCCCAGCCCGACTGCGTGGTCACGACCGAGATCGCCAGCGGCCGCTTCGAGGACGACATCCGCCGCATGCGCATGGCGGCCTGGCACGGCGCCGACCATATGATGGTCATCCGCACCGCCGGCCAGAGTCACATGGACGGCCTGCTCGAGGGCACGCCCGAGGGCGTCGGCGGCATCGCCGTCACCCGCAAGCAGTTGCGCGCCACGCGTAAGGCTCTCGACCTGATCGAGGACGAGGTCGGCCGCCCGATCAACTTCCACAGCTACGTGAGCGGCGTCGCCGGTCCGGAGATGGCCGTCATGTTCGCCGAGGAGGGCGTCAACGGCGCCCACCAGGACCCCCAGTACAACGTCCTCTACCGCAACATCAACATGTACCGCAGCTTCGTCGACGCGGCCGTCTCCAAGCGTGTCCTGGCCAGCGCGCGCATCGCCCAGATCGACGGCGCCCACAACGCCAACGCGACGGCGCTCGAGGCCTGGAAGGTGATGCCCGAGCTGCTCGTGCAGCACGCGATCAACTGCGCCTACTCGGTCGCGGTCGGCATGCCCAAAGACGACATCTGTCTGTCGACGGTGCCGCCCGACGCGCCGCCGGCGCCCTGCATGCGCATGGATCTGCCCTACGCCGTCGCCCTGCGCGACCTGTTCGGCGAGTACAGGATGCGGGCGCAGCAGAACACCCGCTATATGGAGGCCGACGGCCGCGAGGCGACGGTCTCGCACGTCATGAACCTGCTGATCAGCCGCCTGACCAGCGCCGACATCCAGAGCACGATCACGCCCGACGAGGGCCGCAACGTCCCCTGGCACTACAACAACGTGGCCGCGGTGAACACGGCCAAGCAGAGCCTCGTCGGCATGGACGGCTTGCGCGAGATGGTCAGGCTCGACCGCGAGGCGCCCGAGCTGCGCGAGCGCGTGCGCGAGCTCAAGGAGCGCGCCGTGCTGTTCCTCGAGGCGATGCTCGCCGACGGCGGCTACTTCGCCGCCGTCGAGCAGGCCTACTTCGTCGACTCGGGCGAGTACCCCGAGACGCACGACGACGGGATCGCGCGGCAGAGTGACGGCGGCGTCGCCGCCGGCACCATCGCGCCGCGCGCCGCCGACTACCTGGCGCCGGTCTGCCACCACTTCGGCGACAACCACCTCCCTGACGGGTACGGCGACGCGCCGGGCAGCGCCCACAAGGCATGCGAGCTGATCGGCGGCTGCACGCTGTGCGACGGCGACAAGGTGCCGTTCATCGACGAGCTCGATCCCGAGGACAACGTGGCCGCGCGCCTGGCGCGCACCGCCGACCTGCGGGCCGAGGGTCTGCTCAAGCCCGAGGTCGAGTGGGCCGCCGACGGCATCGTGGTGGTCACGATCTTCATCCCCGCCTCGGAGCGGGTGGCCGAGTTCGCCGCCCTCGAGTTCGCACGGGCCATGAACCTGCAGGACCCCGAGGTCATCAACAAGCTCGTGATGCACCCGGCCGAGGGTACGCTCTGCGAGGTCAAGGGCCGGCTGGACGCGGTCGTCGACCCGGCCACGCTGGTCATCCCCGAGAAGCCCACGACGCTGAGCGACGACGAGATCAAGGCCGTGGTGGCCGCGATGAAGCTGAAGTGCGTGTGCGCCACGGTCGGCAGCGACGAGCACTCGGTCGGCATGCGCGAGATCATCGACATCAAGCACGGCGGCCTCGAGAAGTGGGGCTTCTCGTGCGAGTACCTGGGCACCTCGGTGCCGGTCGAGAAGGTCCTCGACGCGGCCATCGAGCACGCGGCCCAGGTGGTGCTGATCTCGACCATCATCACCCATGGCGACGTCCACCGGCAGAACATGGAGAAGCTCGCCGACCTGGCCGTCGAGAAGGGCGTGCGCGACCGCCTGGTGTTGATCAGCGGTGGCACGCAGGTGACCGACGAGATGGCCCGGTCGTGGGGCATGGACGCCGGCTTCGGGCGCGGCACGAAGGGCGTCAACGTGGCCTCGTTCATCGTGAAGGCCCTCGAGGAGCGCGACGCGAAGTAGACGGCGTGGGCACGACGCCGACATCAGGCGACGGGGCGGGCGCTCGATGAGCGCCCGCCCCGTCGACGTCCTGGTCTTCGAGATCGGCTCGACGACCACGGTCGTGACCGCCTTCGACGGGCTCGAGCGACCCGGCGGCGGGCCGGTCGTCCTCGGCCAGGGCGTCGCTCCGACCTCGGTCGAGCAGGGCGACGTCGCCGTCGGGCTCGGCGCGGCGCGGGCGGCCCTCGAAGCGACGACGGGGCCGCTCACGCCGCGCCTCACCCTCGCCACCAGCTCGGCGGCCGGCGGCCTGCGCATGACCGTCCACGGCCTGACGCAGCGCATGACGGCGATGGCCGCGCGCGAGGCGGCGCTGGGGGCCGGCGGCGTCGTCGAGTATCAGACCGCCGGCCGCCTGCGCGTCGGCGACCTGGCGCGCATCGTCAAGGCGCGCCCGAACCTGATCCTGCTGGCAGGCGGCGTCGAGGGCGGCGACTGCGACACCGTCCTCGAGAACGCCGAGCGGCTGACGCAGCTGCCGATCCGCCCCATGATCGTGTACGGCGGCAACTCGGTGGTCTGCGGCGACGCCGAGGGACTGCTGGAGCGCGCCGGCTTCAAGGTGCGGGTCACCGACAACGTCTACCCGGCGGTGGACGAGCTCGACATCGTGCCGGCGCGGGCGGCGATCCACGACGCCTTCGAGGAGCACATCGTCCACGCGCCGGGGATGGAGCGGATCGGTGAGATCGTGACGGGCCGGATCCTGCCCACGCCGGGCGCCGTGCTGCTGGCGGCCGAGCACCTGGCCGCCGACGTCGGCGACCTCGTGGTCGTCGATGTCGGCGGCGCCACGACCGACGTGCACTCGGTCACCGACGGCAGCTCCGAGCTGGCCTCGCTGCAGACCGAGCCCCAGCCGCACAGCAAGCGCACCGTCGAGGGCGACCTCGGCACGTTCGTGAGCGCGACGCACGTGGCGGCCATGATGCCGGCCGGCGAACGGCCGCCGGAGCTGCCGCCGGCGCTGCCCGAGACCGCGGCGCAGGTCGAGGCGGCCCGCGCCCTGGCCGGCTTCTGCGCCGTGACGGCCGTCCACCGGCACGCGGGCCGCCTCGCGCATCTCTACACGCCGACCGGCCGCCAGACCGTCGTCCGCGGCCGCGACCTGACGGCCTGCCGGCTCGTCGTCGGGACCGGCGGGGCGCTCACGCGGCTGCCGCGCGGCGAGGAGCTGCTGGGCCGCGTCCGCGGGACGCAGGGCGGCGACGCGCTGCTGCCGCCCCAGGACGCCCGCTGCGCCCTCGACCGGCAGTACATCTTCGCCTGCTGCGGCGCCCTGCTCGCCCACGTCGACGGCGCCGCGGTGACGCGGCTCATGCAGGCGAGCCTGGGAGCGCCGAGGGTCTGAGCTCCGCTCGGGTGACGTGCCGGGCGTGCCGGGGCGCAGCCGCGCCCCGGGCGTCAGGCCGAGACCGTGATGGCTCCTGCCGGGCAGGCCTGGGTGCATCGGTAGCAGCGGATGCAGGCGCCCGCGTTGGTCGCCGCGGCCCGGCCACCAGCGTCCCAGCTGAAGACGCTCGCCGGACACACGTTCAGACAGCGCCTGCAGGCGATGCAGCTCGACGAGTCGACGGTGACGCTGGCCGTGTCCGTCGTCGACCCGGCGCTGCCCGAGCCGCCTGAGCCCGCTGAGCCGGTCGAGCCGGACTGCGACTGCCACCCGTTGCCTGCATCGGCGATCGCCTGTCCGCCGGCGGTCGTGGTCGTCGTGCCGCTCGCCGCGCCGAGTGAGGTCATCCGGTCCAGCAACGCGCCGCCCACGACGAGCGCCGCGCCGCCGGCGAGGGCTCCCGTCACCAGGGTCCGGCGGGTCCGGCGGGGCGCGTCGCCGCCGGTCCGGTCGCCGGCCTCATACATGGAGTAGGGGCGCGCCGGCTGAGCGGAGTGGATGGCGGGGACGACAACGGCTGCAGGGGCGGCGGGTTCGCCTGGGCGCCGCACGTTCGGCGCGGGCCGTCGCTCCATACGGCCCGCGCCGAACGTGCGGCGCGTCATCTGCGCGACCCAGCGGTAGTGCAGCGCGAAGTGGAGCACGACGCCGGCGGCGGCCACGACGCCGCTCCAGTCGTGCACCCAGTGCCAGGCATGGAGGGGGACCAGCAGCATGCCGGGCCGCCCCAGTCCGAGAGCCGACTGCCACGACAGCGGCAGGAGGAACACGAGGCCGGTGACCGCCGTGATCAGGAACGACGCGGCGATGACGGCGTCGACGAGGAAGTTGAGCTGCGACCGTCTCATGGCGACCGTCCTTCGTGGGGCCCGGCCTGCCGTACCGGACGTTGACGGCCCGCGCGCGTCGCGCCCGCCGGCCTGCGAAGATGGTAGCGATCTGTCGCGAACGCCCCATGTGCTGCGTGTTGGGAAATGTGAAGCCGGTCGGTCAGCGCGAGCGACGCAAGCCGGCGACGAAATCCAGCAGCGCGGCGACGCGGTGGAGGTACGTGTGGTCGGCGAACACGCGTCGCATGGTGCGGCGGGCGACGGCCTCGCGTTCGCGAGGCCGTCGCACGTAGTGTGCGAACGCCGCGACGAACGCGGCCGGCCCGTCCACGGCGACGAGCTCGTCCTCGCTGAAGAAGTCGCCGGTGACGCCGGTGCGGTCGGTGAGCACGAACGCGCCGCAGGCCGCGGCCGCGAACGTGCGCTGGGAGATCTCGGCCGGGCCGCTGACGAGCGTGCGGTGCAGGGGGTTGAGCGCGACCCGCGCGCGGGCGTAGAGCGGCGGCGTGTCCGCCGGCGGGACCGCGGCGGCGCCGAAGCTCCATCCGGGTCCGGCCCACAGGCCGTACCACTCGCGGAAGACGGCGGGAAGATAGGCGTGCGCGACGACGACCCGTTCGATCTCGCGGGTGGCGACCATGAAGTAGTCGAGGTCGCGCACGCTTGCGAGCGGACGGTGCGTGAACGGGTTGGCGGCGGTCGGCAGGTGCAGGACGGGCACGCCGGCCGCGGTCCCGGCGGCGTCCCCACGCGGCCAGGAGCGCGCATCGAACCAGGCGACGTGAGCGTCACTCGACCCGTCGAGGAAGTCCGGCGCCGGGCTGCCGGCAGCGGGCGCGGCGCCGTCCGTCGCCGGCGGGGGTGCGAGCACCAGCGTCACGCGGACGGCGCCCGAGGCCCGCGCCCACCTGTCGACGGCCCGGCGGCCCGACGAGTCCACGTACCGCGAGACGGCCGGGGCGAGCACAATCGTGGGCCGGACGACCTCCAGCTTCAGGGTCAGCGCCGGGTCGTCGGGCACCGACCAGGCGCAGGGCACGCCGCAGTGGAGCAGCGCGTCGCGCAGGTCGCCGAACCAGGAGTCTCGGGGGCCGCCGGGGACGCAGAAGAAGACCGCCTCGCCACGGCCGGCGAGGCCGTCCTTGTGGGCCGCCAGAAGCTCGCGTCGCAGCCGCGCGCCTTCGGCGACGAGGCTCGCGTCCACCTCTTCCGGCGCGAGCGGCGAGGCGCCGCGCGCGCGCCCGGTCTCATAGGCGGCCGCCAGCTCTCGTTCCATCGTGGCGATGCGCTCCGCTGACGGAGCGTTGTCTCTGCGGTCGGTCAACGCCTTTCCTCGTCGGACAAGCAGGACGCGGGAAGTATAGCCGCGACGGTCGCGGCAGAGTGGCCGGCGGGCTCGCTCGGGGCGCTCGAAAGGGGGCGTGGCGGGCGCGGCTCATCGCTTGCCAGCCGCGACCTCGACCGGATAAGCTCCTGTATCAAGAATATGCAGGCAGAACGTACGAGGAGAACGGTGACGGGACGGGCCAGGCTGACGGTCGACCTCGCGAAGGTGACCGACAACACGCGCCGGGTGGCGGAGCGGCTGCCCGGCGTCGCCATCGCGGCCGTGACCAAGGTGACCTGCGGCAGCCCCGAGGTGGGGGGCGCGATGCTGGCCGGGGGCGCGCAGGCGCTCGCCGAGTCGCGGCTCGAGAACATCGAACGTCTGCGCGCCGCCGGCATCGACGCGCCGGTCTGGTTGCTGCGCTCGCCGACGCCCGGACAGGCGGCCGACACGGTGCGCCTCGCCGACCTCTCGCTGAACAGCGAGCTCGACACGCTGACCGCGCTCGACCGCGCGGCGGGCGAGGCGGGGAAGACCCACCGGGTCGTGGTGATGGTCGACCTCGGCGACCTGCGTGAGGGCGTCTGGCCGTCCGACCTGCCTGGCTTCCTCGAACGCGCCGCGGCGCTCGAGCACCTGGAGATCGCCGGCCTCGGCGTCAACCTGACCTGCTACGGCGCGATCATGCCGAGCCAGGAGAACCTCGGTCGTCTCGTGGAGCTGGCGGGGGCGGCCGAGCGTCAGCTCGGCCGCCCCCTGCTCGTCTCCGGCGGCAACTCGAGCTCCCTGTGGCTGGCCCTGCACGAGGGCATCCCCGCCCGCATCGACAACCTGCGCATCGGCGAGTCGATCGTGCTCGGCGTCGATACCATCGACCGGGCGCCGATCGAGGGCCTGCACCTCGACGCGTTCGTGGTCGACGCGCCGGTGATCGAGTGCCGCGTCAAGCCGTCGTTCCCGATCGGCGTGTCGGCCCAGGACGCCTACGGCAACCGGCCGACCTTCACGGATCGCGGCGAGCGCCGGCGGGCGATCCTCGCCCTCGGGCGACAGGACGTCGTGCCTGAGGGCCTCAGCCCCCTTGACCCGCGGGTCGAGCTCCTCGGCGCCTCCAGCGACCACATGATCCTCGACGTCCACGACGTCGATCCGGCGCCGCGAGTCGGCGACCGCATGGCGTTCATCCCGGGCTACGGCTGCCTGCTGCAGGCGTGCATGTCCGAGTACGTAGAGAAGGTGTTCACTCCGCCGGCCTGACTCGATCGTGGCGCGGAGGGACCTCCAACCAGAGGAGTGAGCATGAGCGGCACACGCACGAAGGTCCTGATCATGGGAGCCGCGGGGCGCGACTTCCACAACTTCAACACGTTCTTCCGCGACAACGAGGAGTACGAGGTCGTGGCCTTTACCGCCACCCAGATCCCGTACATCAACGACCGCAAGTACCCGGCCGAGCTGGCCGGGCGGCTGTACCCGCAGGGCATCCCGATCCACGACGAGTCCGAGCTCGCCAGTCTGGTGAAGAAGCACGCCGTCGACCAGGTCGTGTTCGCCTACTCCGACGTGCCCTACGAGTACGTCATGCACAAGTCGGCGCAGGTCAACGCCCTCGGGCCCGACTTCCGGCTCATGGGGCCGAAGGAGACGGCGATCAAGAGCACCAAGCCCGTGATCGCCGTCTGCGCCGTCCGCACCGGCGCCGGCAAGAGCCAGACCTCGCGCAAGATCCAGACGATGCTCCGCGAGGCCGGCAAGAAGGTCGTCTCGGTCCGCCACCCCATGCCGTACGGCGACCTCGTCAAGCAGCGCGTGCAGCGCTTCGCCACCATCGAGGATCTGAAGAAGCACGAGTGCACGATCGAGGAGATGGAGGAGTACGAGCCCCACGTCACGGCCGGCAACGTGATCTACGCCGGCGTCGACTACGAGGCGATCCTGCGCGAGGCCGAGAAGGAGGCCGACGTCATCCTCTGGGACGGCGGCAACAACGACTTCAGCTTCTACCAGGCCGACCTCTACGTGGCGGTCGCCGACCCGCACCGTCCCGGCGACGGGCTGCGCTACTACCCCGGCGAGGTCAACCTGCGACTCGCCGACGTCGTGGTCATCAACAAGATCGACACCGCCGACCGCGCCGGCGTCGAGGCCGAACTTGCCAACGTGCGCTCGGTCAACCCGGACGCGACCGTCATCATGGGGGCCTCGCCGGTCACCGTCGACAAGCCCGAGCTGGTCAAGGGCAAGCGGGTCCTGGTGGTCGAGGACGGCCCCACGCTCACCCACGGCGAGATGAAGTACGGCGCCGGCACCGTGGCCGCTCGCCAGCACGGCGCGTCCGAGTTCATCGACCCGCGGCCGTTCGCGGTGGGCGAGATCAAGGCGACCTTCGAGAAGTACCCCAACATCGGCGTCCTGCTGCCGGCCATGGGGTACTCCGACCAGCAGCTCAGGGACCTGGAGCAGACGATCAACGCGTCGGGCGCCGAGGTGGTCGTGATCGGCACCCCTATCGACCTGCGGCGGATCGTCGACATCAAGCTCCCCGCCGTGCGCGTGGGCTACGACCTGCAGGAGATCGGCCGCCCGACGCTGCGCGACGTGCTCAGCGAGCGCGGCTTCATCTGAGTCCTGCCTGAGCGATGAAGGGGGCGGGGCGCGCCTGCGGCGCGTCCCGCCCCCGTCGCATCCCGTCAGCTGGGCCGCCGGTCGCGCCGGCTCAGATCCAGTTGCGGAACCACATCAGGTGCCGGAAGTGCTGCTGCGTGATCGGCAGGTAGATGACGATGGGCAGGAAGGCGAGACAGATCCCGGTGCAGGCGCCGACGACCGCCCAGCCGATCGAGGCCCACTGGCGCCGCACGGCCGGCAGCAGGATCAGCGCCGCGACGGCCGCCACGGCGATGACGACGCCCCCGGCCACGAAGCCGCGACCGAGCGCGGGCGAGATGTCCGACGGCGCCCGCCAGAACAGCCACTCGAAGGCCTTGCCGATGGGGTGCCACAGCAGCGACGTCACACAGGCGGTGACGGCGAACACCAGCGCCGGGAGCCAGGCGCGCGTCGGCCAGCGGTCTCCGGAGAGGGCCTGGAACCCCATGGCCAGCATGACCGCCATGAACGGCACGACCGGCGTCATGTAGTAGATGAACGACGTGCGCGACGTGTCGAGCCACGGCGCGTAGAGGAGAATCACGAGGATCGCGGGCAGGGCCCAGTCCAGCCGGCGGCGGACGATCGCCGCGACCGGCAGGGCGACGAGGGCGGCGAGCGACGTCCACCAGAAGAACGGGTTGCCGATGCTCACCACGCCGTACACCGGTCCGCGCGTGTCGTCGTAGGCGTACCAGACCGGCCGGTAGTCGATCAGCCAGGTCCAGGCGTGCGAGGCGTACAGTGTGCACGGCGTGCAGGTGGAAGTTGAAGTACCACATCTCCTTCTGCATCTGCCACCAGTCTCCGAGGCCGTGGGAGTGCGCGAAGTAGTCGGTGTAGCTGAGCATGTAGATGGCGGCCGGCACCGCCACGAGGAAGGCGGCGGGCCAGAGGAGGTCCCGCGCCGCCTGCACCAGCCAGCGGCGCCACGGCGCCCGGAGCGAGAGCACGATCACGGCCGCCGCCTCGAGCAGCGCCGCGACCAGCAGCGCCTGCCACCACGCGGTACGCGTCGCGAGTCCGAGGAGCACCACCGCGGGGAACGCGAGGCACGCCGCGCCGGCGAGGTCGAGCCAGGTCTGTGGTACCCGCGCGCCCTCGGCCTGCCAGCGCCGGCTCCTGAAGAGGAGCATCAGGAACATGGCCACGACGACCGCCAGCAGACCCGACCACTTGGTCGCCAGCGCCAGCCCTCCGGCCGCCCCGCAGAGCGCAAGCCATCGCAGGCGGTGGCCGGTCTGCACGTAGCGCAGCGCCAGGTAGACGCAGGCCACGGTGAAGAAGGCGATGAAGATATCGAGCGTGGCGATCCGCGACTGCGCGATCAGCATCATGTCGGTGGCCGCCAGCATCAGGGCGGCCAGGGCCCAGACTGGTCGCAGGCCGAGTCGCCGGCCCATCGGATAGACGAACGCCAGCAGGCCCACGCCGACCAGCGCCGACGGCAGGCGCCAGCCCCAGTCGTTGTTGCCCAGGGCGGCGATGCCGGCGGCGATCAGGAACTTGCCGACCTCAGGGTGCGGCCACGAGATCTCGGTGCCCGCCATCCAGTTGTACTGCGCGGTCGGGCCCAGGTTGCCCTGCAGGATGGTGTGGGCGTCCTTCGCGTAGTAGACCTCGTCGAACATGTAGCCGTGCGGCTGGCCCAGCCCGTAGATCCGCACGGCGGCCGAGAGCACGAGCACGACCACGACAAGCGACGGCACGAGCCATCCGGCCTGCGGTCTCTTCATGTGCCTGCCGCCTCCCTTGCGTCCGGTCTCGCCGGGCGTCGCCGGCCGTGGCGCCGGCCGGCCTCACGCAAGGCGCGGTCGCCGGCCCGGCGACCGCGCCTAGTTGGCACGACCTTCAGCCGCGCCTATTATACGGTTCAGTCGCACAGGGGCAGACATGGCGTGACCGCCCGCCTCGGCAGAGCTGGTGCCGGAGCCCGCGCGGTCGCGGCGGAGATCCCGGAGGGAGTGGTCATGGTCCGGACGCACAGGGTGGTCGTCAGCGCGCTTGCCGCCGTCTTCGCCGTCGCCGTCTTGGCGGCGCCGGCTCCCGCCGCTGCGAGCTCGGGTGCGCCGGTCGAGGTGAAGAACACGCCCGCTCCGGGGCTCAACACGCGGGCTGTGGTCGAGACGGAACAGGTCTACCAGCACACGTTCCACGTCACCCACTGGGGCGCCCTGCATTTCGACGTCACCTACAAGCCCGTCTGGGCCAACGTCCAGGTCTTCCTGATCGGACCGAGCTCCAACACCGGGCTTCCCGGCGTCTTCGAGACGGACCTCTACGACGTCAACGAAGCTGAGGGGACGCTGTCGTGGTGGGCCGGCGAGCAGGTCATCGACTGGGTGGTCGAACCCGGCCAGCTCGCCAACCAGGCAACGAAGCCCGACCCGTACTCGACGGCGTCGCCGACCCCCCAGGTGCTCGTCGGAGATTCGTACACCCTCGTCGTCGACTGCCTGAACCAGGGTGTCAGCTCCTTCAAGGTCACCGGCTACTCTCCGCAGTACTACACGCCGGACATGCTGGGCGGTGCCGACCAGAGCTGGAGCGCGGCCAACGACCTGCAGGACCCGAGCTGGTACGAGCGCCGGTTCTCCCACACCGGCGGGAGGCTGCAGGGGCCACCATACGCGGGATCCAACGCCCACTACGTCACGTCGGCCGGCACGGTGACCCAGTGGGTGCGCTGGCCGATCGACCCGTCGAAGAAGACCTTCACCTACAACGCGACCAGCCCGTGGCTGGGGTACGACCCGGCGCGGCCGTATCTCGGCGAGGTCGACGCCTACATCTTCGACGCCGGCCTCTACCTCATGGCGAAGCAGTGGCCTGCCGACTGGGATCCCGCCCATGCCGTGCCGGCGCCGACGGCGTCGCCCTGGCTCGACGCGGCCTACGGCGACACCGCCACCTGGGCGGTCCCGGCGCCCGCGCCGGGCGACGAGTTCGCCGGCGAGATCAACCAGCCGGTCTACTGCTATCCCGAGTTCTGGGTCGCCAACGGGGACCCGTCCGCCATGTACGACGGCTCCGACCCCGCGAAGCTCGCGCAGGGTACGAAGACGTTGAGCGTCCTGCAGGAAGTCACCTACCCGGCCAACCTGCAGATCCTCAGCGCTCCGGCCAGGGCCGCGGCGGGCGCGCCGGTGACCTTCTCCGGCACCTTCGGCCTCAACATGGGTGGCACGGCCGACGGCTGGCAGGACCCCGGCACCGCCGTCTACGTGCAGCTGTTCAGGGGCACGAACCACATCCTCAGGACGTGGGGTCCGTTCAACGTGGGGGCGAAGGGCGTCTGGAAGGGGACCTTCAAGCCGCCGGCGACGGCGACGGTCAAGTACGCGAAGTACCGCGCCTTCTCGCCGTCGCCACCGCACGTCGCCTACGACGAGTACTCGAACGTCAAGAGCCTGCTCGTGCCGCAGCCGTGAAGGGTCGGCGGGGGTGTCCATTCGTCTAGGCTCTACGCCTGCACGGCACGGATGATCGCCGCGAGCGTCACGAGGGTCCTTCCCACGAGCGGGTTGATTCAGTAGTATGGGGCACACTTCCTGTGGGGGGCGCGTAGGACTGCGCCCATAGGAGCACGTTGGGGATACAGAAAGGGGGCTGGTCTCTCGATCAGGTTTCCGGCTCGCGGAGCGCGGTGCTGCGCTTGCTCCGCGAGTTCCGTTTCGCAGTCAGGCGAAAGGAGCTTGGGCACGATGGAACGTCGCTTACTGATTCTGGTGCTGGTCGTCGTCTGCGCGATCACGTTCTTCGCGCTGGTCGGCGCCGCACACGCGAGCTTCACGGCCGCGCCGTACTCGACGACGCGCGTCTCCATCTGGGAGAACGACGCGCTCGTCTACCCGTTCCACAACACCGCCACCAACTACTTCTATCCGTGTCAGGGTCTGGTACTGGCCCATCGGGACGACCGGAGCGCCCACGAGCGCGAGCGACACCACGAACATCAGCACCACGGCGAACAACCACGTGCCCAACACCCTGTCGCGCGTGGTCTGGCCCTATGCCGCGGTGAACTTCACCATCCAGAGCAGCCTGGGCTGGGGCGATCCCACCAACCGGCCCAACGGCGACATCGAGGATGCCGACAACGACGCCGGCACCGAGGGCACCGCGAACATGTACGACATCACGCAGAACCCGTTGACCTTCACGTCGGCCGAGAGGTGGCCGGGGAACACGACCACCACGATGGCGGCCCACACCACCGCTCCGATCTGGACGGTGCCGACCGGCTCGTGGTTCTGGGTCACCGTGATGCCGTACGTGAACGACTGCGTGTTCTACCTGTACATCCAGCGCAGCACCGACGGTACGACCTGGAGCGACCTCACGTCGTCCTTCGTGCCCACGAACCTGAGCGCGACCCCCGGTCGCTACGTCGGCAAGCTGTACTCGGGGTCCGGCTTCCAGTGGATCGGCTATACGCAGCCGAACACCCCGAGCTACCAGAACGACGCCTACATGCAGCAGAGCATCTGGTTCCCCGGCTACCTGTCGACCGGCGGCGGGACGTCGTGGGGCACCAGCGTCTGGAGCACGGCCAACAACACCGCCGACGTGTCCGCGCAGAGCGGCAGCAACAACGCCAAGCGCGCTCTGGCGCCCGACGCGGCCGGCGAGTGGCCGAGCGACGACATCGTCTACGAGTACAATAGCGGCTGGACGCCCGTCCCGGTCACCACCGACACCGGGACCGGCACGGACGCCGACCACGCCTTGGCGAACATCAGCCAGGTGTCCAACGCCGACGGCGGGGACTCGACGACCGAAGCGCCCATCTGGACCATCCACGAGCCGCAGATCTGGAACGTCGCCTGGCGCGGCGCGCCGGCTCCCACCTACACGCCGGCCGTGCCGGGGGGCGCACCGGCGACCTACGCCAACATCTGGCCGCTGTGGACCAAGGCCAACGTGTCGCCCTACGACTACCCGCAGCCGGGTGTCACCACCGACACGTACGCCATGGGGCCGAACGCTGATGGTACGGCCAACGCATGGTTCAACCAGTGGCACGCCTACATGGTCTACGGCTTCCTGCAGAACTACTCTGCCGCGCCTCAGGTGGCCTACTACCCGGGCTCGGTCGACAGCAACGCGACCGAGACCTTCAGCGGCAACAACCTGACCGGGTTCGGCGGCATGGCGGGCGTCACCGGTGACCGCAGCACGAGGGTCCACATCACGGCGCTCCAGGTCAACGCCGCCAGCGCCAGGAGCAACCGGTTCGTGTGGTACGCGTCCAAGGGCCCGTACGGCGGCTACGCGTACGTCTATCTCAACCAGACGTTCCAGCACGATCCGACCGTGACGCCGGCAGCGGGCACTCCGTCGCCGACGGCGACGATCAACCTGTACAACGCTACCGACCAGGACAACGTGCCCGTGTACACGATCTCGCCGCTGCCGGCGAACACCAACTCCATCGACATCATGGGTTGGGACATGAAAGCTGCTACCCAGTCGACGCCGGCAGGATCAGGCGGCACGTTCGTCTACCACGACGCCTACACGGTCGGACCCGACACCATCACGGCCACGGACTGGCAGGCCTCACCCGGCCCGCAGGCGACGGCCACGACGGTCAGCTTCCCGAACCTGCGCTTCGAGAACAACACCGACGGTCAGACGCAGTACTACTGGCCGGTGCTGCAGGGTTCGCAATACAACCGCGTCGGCACCACCTACCCGGCCGACGTCTCTTGGTGCTCGTCGACGCGCAGCGCCTGCGCTCTCGCCTTCCAGGGCACCTCGATCACGTACTTCTACGTCAAGAGGCCCAACGCCGGCACGGCCAACGTCTACATCGACGGCGTCTTGATGGGCCAGGTCAACGAGTACAACGCGAGTGAGTTGACCAACCAGTCCGTCACGTACAACACGCTACCGGTGACCACCACGACGCTCGGCGACTGGCACATGATCCTCATCCGCAACTCGGGGATCAAGGGAGGCGGCGGAGGCTACCGCATCTACCTCGACGGGTTCGCGGTGCCGAGCGGCGCGTCGGTGACGCTCGACAACTGAGGACCGAAAGAAGCACCATAGAAAGCCACCGGCAGCACCGTGGCTGACAGAGTGAGCGACGAACGGCGAGGAGCCCGTCCCATCCGGGACGGGCTCCTCGCGCGTGCCAAGGGGGCGCTCATCCCCCTGCACGTCACCCTCGAGCTGACGCGGCGCTGCAATCTGAGCTGCGTCCACTGCTACCTGCCGCCCGACCGCGGTCTGGAGCTTCCACTCGAGCGCTGGCTGGGGCTGGTCGACGAGATCGCCGACCTGGGGTGCCTCACCATGACCCTGACGGGCGGTGAGATCGCCCTGCGCGAGGGCTGGCTGCGGGTGGCGGCCCGGGCGAGGTCGCGGGGGATCCTCGCCGGCGCGACCACGAGCGGCACGCGGTTCACCGAGGCCGATCTCGACGACATCGCCGCGGCCGGCCTGTCACGGGTCAGCGTCAGCGTCTACAGCGCGACTCCCGGGCGCCACGACGCGGTGACCGGCGTGCCGGGGTCGTTCGAGGCCTCGGTGCGGACGCTGCGGGGGCTGGTCGCGCGAGGCGTGCGCTGCCGGATCCTGACCGTGCTGATGCCCGAGACGCTCGGCGGCTACGGTGCGGTCCTCGACCTCGCCGCCGAGCTCGGCTGCGACTTCCAGCTCGACCCCACGGTTGCGCCGCGCGCCGACGGGTCGACCGACGTGCTCGTCCACCGCGTCGCCGCCGCCGATCTGGCCCAGGTGCTGGCGGACCGGCGCCTGTTCGACCTCGCGCCGGACCGGTCCGACCCGGACCGACGGCCGGTGGTGCGCGAACGCAAGGCGAACTGCGGCGCCGGCGCGACCTCGGCGTTCGTCGAAGCGACGGGCGACGTGCTGCCCTGCATGGGCTTCAGGCCCGGCCTCGGCAACGTGCGGGTCACGCCGTTCGCCACCGTCTGGCGGAGCGAGGCCGCCGACGAGCACCGTCGTACTGTGGCCAGGGCATTGCTTGCCTGCGACGGGTGTGATTTACTCTCGGACTGTGAATCGCGCTGCATGCGCCTTGCGCTGGCCGAAGACGGGGACGTCCTCGGCCCCAGTTCGAGGGCGTGCGAGATGGCAGGTACGATCCGGGGCCTGCGATCCACGGCGAAGACCTGAGCGATCTTGACCGTACTGATGGGGAGGAGCCAGAGGATGGGGACCGACGCCTACGAGAAGCCTTCCTTCGAGAGCGAGGAGATCTTCGAGACTCTCGCGACCGGCTGCAACCTGGCCGACACCGGCGAGACGGAGTGCAGCCCCGGCGCGAAGGGTGGCCCCCTCAACACGTCGCTGTAGCTCGTTCCATCCGTCCCTCGGGCCGCCGGCGGCGGCCGGGACGTGGCCTGACCTGATGTGATCCGCGCGTGAACGAACGATCTTTCTGTCTGGGACCCTTGACGGTACGCGTCGAGGGTCTCGACTTTTCTCTGCACGCCGGCGGCGTGCTGCTCGACGACTGGACGGCGAAGGGATCGCCCGACGTCGTCGTGGAGTTGTCACACGGGGCGCGAGAGCGCGACGAGTGGGTGACGTCTCGCGTCGAGGAGGTGGCGGTCGCCGCGGCCGGCCGCCGTGTCGACATGCGGCTGACGGAGTGGGCGGCGACCTTCGATCTCGAAGGTCGCCGCGTCGGCGCCCGTCTCGAAGGTCCCTGGCCCGGGGCCGTGGACTCGCTTCTCAAGATCACGGCCCAGCTCTTCGCCCTCGACCTGCGCCGCGGCCTGCCGCTGCACGCCGCCGCCGTCGTGCGCGGCGGCGGCGGCGTTGTCCTCGCCGGGCGCTCGGGCGCCGGCAAGACGACGGCCGCCAGGCTGTCGCTGCAGGCCGGCGCGCGGGTCCTCAACGAGGAGTTGTGCATGGCCGCGCTCGAGGGCGGCGAGCCACGGATCTACCGGCTGCCGTTCAAGGAGCGCAGCAGGCTGGGCGACGGCCCGCCGTCGGCCCCGCTGCTGCGCATCTACGCGCTCGTGCAGGACGACCACGACGCGGTCGAGGACCTGGCCGCCCCCGAAGCGTACCGCCGGCTCGCCACCGTGGCCTCCATCGGCGTGCGAAAGGGCCCGTTCATGCGAGCCGCCGACGAGCTCATCGCCGCGCTCGTCGAGGCGGTGCCGGTCAAGCTGCTACACTTCCGCCGGTCCCCGTCGTTCTGGGACGCGATCGACGCCGACCTGAGAGGAGGGTCGTGATCGGACTCAGCGACACCATCGCGCGCAACCCCGACGCGTTCTCGCGCACGATCCAGGACATGCAGATCGTCCTCCACAGCCGGACCAGCGAGCTGCACTCGTTCAACCCGGTCGCGGGCCGCGTCTGGGAGCTGATCGACGGCACGCGGACCGCCGGGGAGATCATCGACGCGATCGTCGACCAGTACGACGTGGAGCGCGAGACGGCGCGCGTCGACGTCCTCGACCTGCTCGAGCGGCTGGCCGACAAGCAGCTCATCGTCGTCACATGAGCCACGGCGACGGCGCCGGCGCCGCGCCGCTCGCAGCGGCGCGCGACGGCGCCGAGGCCGCCGCCGCCGTCGCCCGTCAGGGCTACACCTACGTTCGTGTGACCGGCGCGAGCATGGAACCCACGCTGAAGGACGGCGACGTGCTGCGCATCGAACCGGTCGGCGCGCCGGCGATCGGCGACCTCGTCACCTACGCAGACCCGGCGGGAACGTTGGTGACTCACCGCGTGCGCGGGTTGACGCGGCGCGAGCTGCTGTGTCGAGGCGACGCCCGGGCGCATCCTGACCCCCCCGTGCCGCGCGACGCCGTCGTGGGGCGCGTCACGGCCGTGTGCGGCCGTGACGCGCGCATCGACGGCCCCTTCGTGCGCCTCCGTGCCTGGCTGCGCAGGGCGCGCACCCGGGGCGGCGCGGCAGCGCGCCGGCTGAGAGGCGGCGGGTGAGCGGTGCGGGCTAGCTGCCGGAGATCGGCGGCGCCGGCGGGCGCAGCCGCCTGCGGCGCCGGAAGGCGTGCAGCTGGGTAGCCGGGCTCCAGTGCGTGATCGCCGCACGGTTGAGCTCGACCAGGCGCTCGTGCCAGGGCGCCGGGTCGAACCCCGGACTGGCGACCACCCCCGTCGCCAGCGGCGTCTGCGGCTCGGCGACCGTCCACCATCGCGGCGAGCGGACGATGGCGCCGTACTCCCGTTCGAACCAGGCACGCCGGGCGGCGATCGCGCTCCCCGGCAGGAAGGTGAAGATCGACGGCTCGATCGCCAGCGAGGTGCGCCCCTCGACGGCGCCCTCGAAGAACGCCACCGTCTCGGCCATCGTCGCGTCCGTCTCGCCCGGGTGGTTGACCAGGACGTTGGCGGTGACGAACAGGTCGCGCTCGGCGGCGGCGTCGAGCAGTGCGGCCGCCTTTTGCACGTGGCGGCGCCCGTCCCGGGCCTTCTCCATGACTTCGGCCATGCGCGGCGACATCGTCTCGACGCCGAGCTGCAGCATCACGTCGAGGCCGTCCAGGAGGTCCAGATCGTCGACCGTGAGCTGCGTGACCCGCGTCTGGAGCGAGACCGGCACCTCGGGCGCGAGCTCGCGAAGGGCCTCGAGGAAGGGACGACGCCACGCCCGCGAAGCGCCCGCGCAGGCGTCGACGATGTCGACGACCGGCGGATCGAGCGCGAGCGCGCGCCGCATGAGGTCGAGGGCTCGCGGCAGGCCGTAGGCCTGCCACGTCCGCGGCTGCGCGGTGCTCGCGCAGAAGGCGCAGCGCCCGGGACAGCCGCGGCTGAGGGCCAGCTCGACCTTCTTGCCGCCGTAGGGGTAGGGATAGGACTCGAGGGCGAGCGGCAGGTCGTCGAGAGGGGCGGGACGCCCCTCCACGACCTGCCGCTCGCCCTCGCCGCCCGCGCGCCTGCGGCGCCCGGCGGTAGCGATCTCGAGCAAGGCCTGCTCCCCCTCGCCGCAGACGACGACGTCGACCGGCGAGCCGGGCCGCGTGAAGTCCCCGGGCAGAGCGCTCGCGTGGTAGCCGCCGACGACGATCAGGGTCCCGGGCGCCGTGTCGCGCACCCGCCGGGCGAGCTCCATCGTGGCGAGGTAGTCGAAGCTGGTCCAGCAGCTGATCGCCAGTACGTCGGCCTCGCGCGCCGCCAGGGCCGCCGCGCCCGCGTCGAGGTAGCCGGCGACCGCGTCGTCGCGTGGCTCCGGCTGGCCGAGCTCGTTCTGCAGGTCGAGGACCTCGACCGGCACGCCGTGAGCGGCGAGGTACGAGAAGAGCGAGAGCAGCGGCAGCTTGACCGGCAGGTTCGTGTGCATGCTCGAGCCCGACCAGACCGAGCCGGGGGCGAGCAGCAGGACACGGGCGGGGTTCCCCATGCGACAAGTATGGCGTGCGCGTCGTCGCGGGGAAAGGCGCGCCCGCGGGCCCGGCTCACGGACCTGTCGGGGCTCGGGCCCGATGTGCGGGCGTGGACTCAGTGGTAGCGTGGGGAGGTACCGCGGCGGCGCCGACGCAGCGTCGTCGTTCCATCGGAACGGGAGAGTGCGATGCCGGTCGTGATCGGAGAACGGGCGCTGACGATCGAGGACGTGGTCCGCGTGGCGCGCGAGGGCGAGCGGGTTGAGCTCGACGACGTCGCGCGGGAGCGCATCGCGCGGGCGCGCGACGTCGTCGAGCTCATCGTCGCCGAGGAGCGAGTGGTCTACGGCGTCACGACCGGCTTCGGGCAGCTGGCGACGACCCACGTGCCGACCGAGAAGGCGCGCGAGCTGCAGGACAACCTGGTGCGCAGCCACTCGGTCGGAGTCGGCGAGCCGCTGCCGCGGGACGTGGTGCGGGCGGCCATGGTGATCCGCATCAACACGCTCGCCAAGGGCTACTCCGGCGTGCGGATCGAGACCGTGCAGCTGCTCGCCGACCTGCTGGCGCGCGACCTGGTGCCGTACGTGCCGTCGCGCGGGTCGCTGGGGGCGAGCGGCGACCTGGCGCCGTCGGCGCACATGGTCCTCGCCCTCATGGGCGAGGGCGAGTTCCTGGGCGCCGACGGCGCCCGTCTGGCCGCTCGCCCCGAGCTCGAGCGCGCCGGCATCGACCCTCTGCGCCTCCAGGCCAAGGAGGGCGTCTCGCTGATCAACGGCACGCACTTCATGGCCGCCGTCGGGTGCCTCGCGGTCAGCGACGGGGAGCTCCTGCTCGATTCCGCCGACCTCATCGGGGCGATGAGCGTCGAGGGTCTGCGCGCGTCGGTCGGGCCGTTCCAGGAGCGCATCCAGGAGCTGCGCCCGATCCCCGGGCAGCTGACCACGGCCAAGCACGTGCGGGAGGCCACCGAAGGCAGCGAGATCATGCTCTCGCACCTGAACTGCGACAAGGTGCAGGACGCGTACTCCATCCGCTGCATCCCGCAGGTGCACGGCGGCTGCCGCGACGCGCTGCGCTGGCTGCGCGAGGTGGTGGCCGTCGAGATCGAGTCGGTCACCGACAACCCGATCGTGTTCCCCGACACCGGCGAGGTCATCTCGGCCGGCAACTTCCACGGCGAGCCGCTCGCCCTGGCGCTCGACCTGGCGGCCATCGCCGTGGCCGAGATCGGCGGCATGTCGGAGCGCCGCACCTTCCGCCTGCTCACGTCCTCGCTCTCGGAGCTGCCGCCCTTCCTGACCACCCACAGCGGCCTGATGAACGGCTACATGATGGCGCAGTACACGGCGGCCGCCCTGGTGAGCGAGAACAAGATCCTCTGCCACCCGGCGAGCGTGGATTCGATCCCGACCTCGGGCGACCAGGAGGACCACGTGAGCATGGGGATGACGGCCGCGCTCAAGCTGCGCGACGTGGCGCGCAACGCCGTCACCGTCCTCGGCATCGAGGCGCTCTGCGCCGCCCAGGCGATCGACCTGCTGGCGCCGCTGCGCCCGGGCGCGGGGGTGGCGCGCGCCCACGACGTGGTGCGCGCGATCGCGCCGCGCCTCGACGACGACCGCGCGCTGGCGCCCGAGATCGCCGCCGCGGCGGACGCGGTGGCGGGGGGAGAGTTCGCGGCGGTCGCGCGCGGCGCCGGCCGCTAGGCGGCCGGCCCACCTCACGACCGCCGCGCCCGCGCCCGCCCGCGACCTCCGCCCGCTTGTCGTGTGTCTGCGAGAGCGCCACGGCGGCCTGCCGATCGAGCACGCCTAGGCCAGTCTGTCACCCGGCTTCCGGTTGCGCCGGTCGCGCCTTGTGCTATCAATCACAGGATCCCGTCCCGGCGGCCCGGTTGCGGCCGCCGCATACGGCAGGACACCCACAGGACATGACGGCCGACCGCGCGCGGCCGCTGACAAGACCGAGGAGGAGTCACTCTATGACGGAGGACCGCCAGGAAGTGCTCGCGACCCTGACCGACAGGGTCGCCAACCCCGCGCCGCTCGGCCTGATGGCCTTCGGCATGACCACCGTGCTGCTCAACCTGCACAACGCCGGCCTGTTCCCGTTCAACGCGATGATCCTCGCCATGGGCGTGTTCTACGGCGGCATCGCGCAGGTGATCGCGGCGCTGCAGGAGTTCAAGAAGGGCAACACGTTCGCCGCCACCGCGTTCGGTTCGTTCGGGCTGTTCTGGCTCTCCTTCGTCGGCATCTTCGCCTTCGACAAGTGGATGAGCACGCCTGCCCTGGCGCTCGGCGCCAGCGAGACCGCCCTCGGCTGGTACCTGTTCGCCTGGGGCGTGTTCACCGCCCTCATGTTCGTCGCCACCCTTCGCATCAACCGCTCGCTGCAGGTCGTCTTCGGCAGTCTCACGATCCTGTTCGTGCTGCTGGCGATCTCGAAGTGGACCGGGAACGCCACCCTGGCAAAGGTCGCCGGTTGGGAAGGCATCTTCGTCGGCCTGTCTGCCGTCTACGGCTCGATCGCCCAGGTGTGGAACGAGGTGTACGGCCGCGTCGTGCTGCCGCTCGGTGTCGTGAAGCCGTCGCAGCGCGCCTCCGTGAGCGGCGTCAGCGTGCACGCCAAGTAACACTCGCGACCTCTGCGATCCGCGAGGGGCGGGGCGGGCTGCCGCAAGGCAGCCCGCCCCGCCCCTCGCACGTCACGGTCCCGGCGTGGCGGCGGGTATATCCTTGGACGGTGATGGATCCGAGGGCGGCGCTCGCCGCCCGTCGCTGGAGGTGGGCATGACAGTCACCAGTGGACCGCGCGTCGTGCGCGCGCCTCGCGGCACCGAGCTGAGTTGCCTCGGGTGGCAGCAAGAGGCCGCCCTGCGCATGCTGATGAACAACCTCGATCCCGAGGTCGCGGAGCGGCCCGACGACCTGGTCGTCTACGGCGGCGCCGGCAAGGCGGCGCGCGACTGGGCGAGCTTCGACGCCATCGTCGCCACGCTCAGGCGCCTGAAGGACGACGAGACGCTGCTCGTGCAGTCGGGCAAGCCGGTCGGCGTGTTCCAGACCCACGAGTACGCGCCCCGCGTGCTGATCGCCAACGCCAACCTCGTCGGCGACTGGGCCACCTGGGATGAGTTCCGCCGGCTCGACGCGCTCGGCCTCACGATGTACGGTCAGATGACGGCCGGCTCGTGGATCTACATCGGCACGCAGGGGATCCTGCAGGGCACCTACCAGACCTTCGCCGCCGCCGGGCAGAAGCACTACGGCGCCGACCTCGCCGGCCGGCTCGTGCTCACGGCCGGTCTCGGCGGCATGGGCGGCGCCCAGCCGCTCGCCGTCACCATGGCCGGTGGCGTGGCGCTCTGCGTGGAGGTCGACGGCCAGCGCATCCGGCGCCGCCTCGAGACCGGCTACCTCGACCAGTCGACCGAGTCGCTCGACGAGGCGCTGCGCTGGGCCGCGGCCGCGGTCAACGCGAAGCGGCCGTTGTCGATCGGGCTGCTCGGCAACGCGGCCGACGTCTATCCCGAGCTCGTGCGCCGCGGCGTCGTGCCGGACCTGGTCACCGACCAGACGAGCGCCCACGACACGCTCAACGGCTACGTGCCGAACGGCCTGCCCTACGAGGAGGCGCTGGCGCTGCGCGCGAGCGACCCCGACGAGTACGTGAGGCGCGCCGTGGCGACGATCGTCGAGCACGTCGAGGCGATGGTGGCGCTGCAGAAGGCCGGCAGCCACGTCTTCGACTACGGCAACAACATCCGCGGCGAGGCGAAGGCGGCCGGCTACGCCGACGCCTTCGCCTTCCAGGGCTTCGTCCCTCTCTACATCCGGCCGCTCTTCGCCCGTGGCAACGGACCCTTCCGCTGGGCCGCGCTGTCCGGCGACCCGGCCGACATCGCGCGCACCGACCGCGCTGTCCTCGAGACCTTCCCCGACAACGAGATGGTGACCCGCTGGATCCGCATGGCGGCGGAGAAGGTGCGCTTCCAGGGCCTGCCGTGCCGCATCTGCTGGCTGGAGTACGGCGAGCGGGCGAAGATGGGTCAGGTGTTCAACGAGCTGGTGGCCAGTGGTGAAGTCGAGGCGCCGATCGTGATCGGCCGCGACCACCTCGACTCGGGCTCGGTGGCCTCGCCCTACCGCGAGACCGAGGGCATGCGCGACGGGAGCGACGCCATCGCCGACTGGCCCATCCTGAACGCGCTCCTGAACACCGCCGCCGGCGCCTCGTGGGTGAGCTTCCACCACGGCGGCGGGGTGGGCATCGGCAAGAGCCTGCACGCCGGTATGGTCGTGGTCGCCGACGGCACGCCGATGATGGCCGAGCGGTTGCAGCGCGTGCTCACGACCGATCCCGGCACGGGCGTGATGCGTCACGCCGACGCCGGCTACCCCGAGGCGATCGAGAAGGCGCGCGAGACGGGGATGGACCTACCGATGGTCGACGCAGCCCGTCCGTGAGCCGGCCCGCGTGACCACGAAGGGAACGGAGCCGGCGTGAGCACGCGACCCATCCCCTGTGACTTCCTGCTGCTCGGCGTCGGCGAGCTCGTCACGATGGACGCCGCCGGCGCGACACCGGCGGCGCCCGATCTCGGGATCTTGACGGGAGCCGCTCTTGCCGCGTGCGACGGCCGCATCGTCTGGATCGGCGACGAGGCGGCCGTCGAGCCGCTCGACGACGCGGTCGTCGTCGACGCGAGCGGGCTCGCCGTGCTGCCCGGCTTCGTGGACGCCCACACTCACACCGTCTTCGCGGGCGACCGCTCGGCGGAGTATGCCGAGCGCCTGCGCGGCGCTACGTACCTCGAGATCCTCGAGCGCGGCGGCGGGATCAACGAGACGGTGCGGGCGACGCGTGCCGCGTCGCCCGCCGAGCTCTCGGCGCTCGCCCGCCGCCGCTTCAGCAGCTTCCTTCGCCACGGCACCACGACGATCGAGACCAAGACCGGCTACGGCCTCTCGCTCGCGGCCGAACAGACCATGCTCGAGGCCGCGCACGCGGAGCACCCACTGCGGCGTGCCTACACCGTGCTCGCCGCGCACGCGGTGCCGCCCGAGTACGCCGGCCGCGCCGACGCGTACGTCGGCCTCGTCTGCGACGAGATCCTTCCGGCGCTCGCCGCTCGCGCCGATTTCTGCGACGTGTTCTGCGACGCCGGCGCGTTCACGGTCGACCAGGCACGCCGCGTGCTCGAGCGAGCTCGCGCGCTCGGGTACGGCCTGAAGCTGCACGCCGAGGAGATCGCCCGTACCGGGGGTGCTGCGCTGGCCGCCGAGACGAAGTGCGTCTCGGCCGACCACCTGGAACATGCCGACGGCGACGACATCGCCGCTCTGCGGGCGGCCGGCGTCGTCGCCGTCGTCCTGCCCGGGACCAGCTACACGCTGCGGCTCGAGCCGGCGCCGGCGCGCGCCATGCTCGACGCGGGCCTGGAGGTGGCGATCGCGACCGACTTCAACCCCGGTAGCTCGTACTGCGAGAACATGCAGCTCGTCGTCTCGCTGGCCTGCCAGCAAGCGGGGTTCACGCCGGCCGAGGCGCTTCGCGCGGCGACGCTTGGCGGCGCGGCTGCGATCGGGCGGGGCGCCGACCTCGGCAGCCTCGAGGTCGGCAAGCGCTGCGACCTCATCGTGCTGCGCGCGGAGAGCCACCGGGAGCTGCCCTACCACTACGGCGTCAACCTTGTCGAGGCGGCCGTGATCGGCGGCAAGCTGGTGATGCACGACGGCGACGTCTTCGAGGACGGCGAGCACGTCCACGACGAGCGCTGCGGCCACGACGATGCCGAAGAGGGGAGAGACGGATGACCCTGGTCGAGTGCGTGCCGAACTTCTCCGAGGGACGCCGGCCCGAGGTCGTCGACGAGATCTGCGCCGCCATCGTGGCGGTCGAGGGCGTCAGCCTCCTCGACCGCCAGAGCGACGCGCACCACAACCGCAGCGTCGTCACGTTCGTTGCGGAGGGGCGGGCGGCGGCGGAGGCCGCGTTCCGCGGCATCGGCGCCGCCGCCCGCCTCATCGACCTCAACACCCACACCGGCGCCCACCCGCGCTTCGGAGCCACCGACGTGGTGCCGTTCGTGCCGGTGAGGGGCGACGACATGGCGGTCTGCGTCGAGCTCGCCCGCGAGCTGGGCGCGCGCGTGGCGGCCGAGCTCGACATCCCCGTCTTCCTGTACGAGGAGGCCGCGCTGCGGCCCGACCACCGCAACCTTGCCGTCGTGCGCGGCAAGGGGTTCGAGGAGCTGCGAGAGGTGATCGCCAGCGACGAGGCGAGACGCCCCGACGCTGGTTCCGCTGCCGTGCATCCCACGGCCGGGGCCGTCGCCATCGGCGCCCGTGTGCCGCTGATCGCCTACAACGTGGACCTGGCGAGCGACGACCTCGAGCTGGCGAGGCGCATCGCCGCCGAGATCAGGGAGCGGGGAGGCGGCCTGCCCAACCTCAAGGCCATCGGCCTCGCGCTCGACGGCGCCGTCCAGGTGTCGATGAACCTTACCGACTACCGCGTCACCTCGATCGAGACCGCCTTCGAGGCCGTCGCCGCCCGCGCTCGCGAGGCTGGGGTCGAGGTCCTGCGCAGCGAGGTCGTCGGTCTGGTGCCGCAGGAGGCGCTGGTCGAGCTCGCGCGCGGCGTGCTCAATTCGCCGGCGTTCTCGCGCGATCAGGTCCTCGAGGCGCGCGTTCTCGACTTGCTCGTCTGACCGCCTCGTTTTTCCGTCACCCGGCTTCTTTATCATCCCCGTTGACACGAACATGTGTTCTGCTACACTGCAAACACGAACATGTGTTCGACCAAAGGAGAGGGCGTGACCGATCTGACAGCACGACAGGAGCAGGTATTGAGCTTCATCAAGGAGTTCACCCGCCGCAACGGCTACCCGCCCACGGTGCGCGAGATCGGCAGCGAGCTCGAGCTCTCCTCGCCGTCGACCGTGCACGTGCACCTCGGCAACCTCGAGCGCCTCGGTCTCATCAAGCGCGACCCCAGCAAGCCTCGCGCGCTCGAGCTGGTCGACTCGCTGCGCCCGCCGCGGCCGCTGCCGCTCGTCGGTCAGGTCGCGGCCGGCGCGCCGCTGCTCGCCGAGCAGAACATCGAGTCGTACGTCGACGTGCCCTCGATGCTCCGAAAGGGCGACGACGACTTCCTCCTGCGCATCGAGGGCGACTCGATGATCGACGCTGGCATCCACAACGGCGACCTCATCGTCGTCCACCAGCAGGCGACGGCCGACAACGGCGACATCGTGGTCGCGCTGGTCGGCGACGAGGCGACCACCAAGCGGTTCTTCCGCGAGGGTGGCCGCATCCGCCTGCAACCGGAGAACGAGCTCTACGAGCCCATCATCCTCGACGAGGTCGATCTCGTCGGCAAGGTCGTCGGGGTCCTGCGCCGGCTGTGAACGTCCTCGCCCTCACCGACCCTCACCCCAGCCTTGCGCGCGCCGTCGACGCCTTGGTCGTGCTGGCGCGTAACGAGTGTGGCGGCGCCTGCGTGTGGTGCGGCTCGCACGGCATCGAGGTGCGGGCCGAGGGGGACGGCGATGGGCTGACGCTCGAGATCACCTGTCAGAGCTGCGGGTCGGAGCTGACCAGTGAACGACCCGTGAGGCTGGAGCGCACGGCGTGAACGGTGCACCGAGCGCATCACGGCGCCGTCGCGCTCCCGCCTCGACCACTGTGGCCGCCCCCGCGGCGGACACGCACAGGCGCCGACAGAGCTCCCCCAAGCGGCGGCGGCGCGCGTCAGCGCGCCGCCGCCGGCGCCTGCTCGGGCTCAGCCGGCTGCTCCTGCTGCTCGTGGTGATCGTGATCGCCGTGTGGGCCGGCACGCGCGTAGCCAACGCCACCAGCGGTCCCGTCAGGGAACGCACGTACGTCGTGCGCCAGGGCGACACGATCTGGAGCGTCGCCCAACGGTCGTACCCCAGCGACCGCGACCCGCGCGAGCTCGTCTACGACATCCGGCAGAGGAACGACTTGATTGGCTCTGCTCTGCGCCCGGGGCAGCGGCTGGTCTTGCCGCTGGCCTCAGACTAGCGGGCGCCGGCGAGAGCAGCGGGCTGGCTCAGAGCCAGTGCCGGCGCTTGAAGTAGGCGTACAGACCGCCGCCGCTCACGGCCATCAAGCTCAGCGCGTATGGGTAGCCCCAGCCCCAGTGCAGCTCCGGGATGACCCTGAAGTTCATGCCGTAGATGCTGGCGATGACCGTCGGCAGGGCGATGATCGCGGCCCAGGCGCTGACCTTGAGGACCACCTCGTTCATCCGGTTGGAGATCACCGAGAGGTGTGCGTCGAGGGCTGCGGACGTCAGGTCGCGGGCCGTGTCGAGGTCCTCCGACACGCGCACGACGTGGTCGTAGAGATCGCGGACGTAGGTCTCGAGGTCGTGCTGCAGGATCACGTTGTCGTTTCGCAGCAACACGTTCAGCACCTCACGCAGCGGCGCGACGGCACGACGGAAGTAGATGACGTCGCGGCGTGCCCGGTAGGCCGTCTGCTGGCCGGTGCCGGCCTCGGCGGCGTTCTCTTTGAACACCAACTCCTCCTCGAGGCGTTCGATCCGGTCGAGCAGGCGGTCCACGGCGGGGAAGTAGGCGTCGACGATGAGATCGAGCAGGGCGTACGTGAAGAACGCGCCGCCCACCTTCATCTGTTCAGGGTCGCGCGCCAGGCGCTTGTGCAGGTCTCCGGTCAGATCGGGGCGGGTGTGATTGACGGTGATCGCCCAGCTGCGTGACACCCAGATGCTCAGCTCGTGCAGCCGGAGCCGTTCGTGACCGCTCTCGACGCCGTACGCGACCAGGTAGAAGTAGCCGTCGTACTCCTCGATCTTCGGCCGCTGGTGTTCGTGGGTGACGTCCTCGATGGTGAGGAGGTGGAGGGAGAACTGCTTCTCCAACGTCGCGAGGGCGTCCGGGTCGGGCGCCGGCAGGTCGACCCAGACGAAGACGCCGTCGCCAGAGGCGACGGCGTCGGCGACGTGGTCGAGCGCCGGCGCCTCGTCGACGGGCACGCCGTCGCGGAACATGAGCACGCTCGCGGTCACGTCCGTAGTGTTCGCTGCACCGCCGCGCGAACCTGCTGGTGCCGGTGGCGAAGCGCGGGCGCGGCGGCGGGCGTACGCCCGCCGCCGCGCCCGCCCCGATGCTATACTCGTCGCGGTCGGCGGGACGTGGCGCAGCCTGGCAGCGCACCTGCTTTGGGAGCAGGGGGTCGGCGGTTCGAATCCGCCCGTCCCGACCACAGCCGCAGCGGCGGAGCGGGCGGGAGTAGCTCAGTTGGCTAGAGCATCAGCCTTCCAAGCTGAGGGTCGCGGGTTCGAAGCCCGTCTCCCGCTCCACCTTCCCTCGCCACATCGTCCTCCCACGCGCCCGTAGCTCAGCCGGATAGAGCGTCGGACTTCTAATCCGAGGGTCGCAGGTTCGAATCCTGCCGGGCGCGCCACCTGGCCGGGGAAGCTCCCCCTCCCTGTTCCCAGCCTCATGACATGCCGAAGCGAAGGTGGTACCCTTACGTGCCGCTCGAGCGACAGTCAGTCCCGGCGGCGCGCGTGTCGAACGTGGACCGTGGTGGGGGTAGCTCAGCTGGTAGAGCTCCAGGTTGTGGCCCTGGCGGCCGCGGGTTCGAATCCCGTCCCTCACCCCAACCTCTCGAGGCATCCAGACGCGCGGACCACGCCGCGACCGCTCCGGCAGCCGCGACGATCGCACGGGCGCCGCGCCAGCGGCCCCGGGACACGCGAGTGTCTCCAGGACTGACGACAACGCTTGCGGGTGTGGCGGAACTGGTAGACGCGCTAGACTTAGGCTCTGGTGGGCACTGCCCGTGGAGGTTCAAGTCCTCTCACCCGCACCACTCGACCAGTCCCCGGCCACGCCCTCGCACGTCGCGGCTTGACCTTGCGGCCGGCGGGGCACCACACAACGACGGAGAACGCATCGTGAAGACAGAGATCACCCCGGTCGCAGAGAACGAGATCCTGCTGGCGGTCGAAGTGCCGCAGGGCGACGTGCAGGCCGGCATCGAGACGACCATCAAGCGGCTTGGGCGCGAGGCGTCGATCCCGGGATTTCGCAAGGGCAAGGTCCCGCGCCAGGTGCTCGAGCAGCGCCTCGGCGAGGACTACATCATGAGCGAGACCCTGAGCGACGCGCTGCCCAACTGGTACGAGGCCGCCGTCGACGAGGCCGACATCGACCCGGTGTCGCTGCCCGAGATCGACTTCGACGGCTTCAACGCGGGTGAGGACTTCGCGTTCACCGCGAAGGTGCAGGTGCGGCCTGAGCCCAAGCTGGGCGGGTACACGGGGCTCAAGGTTCCGAAGCGGAGCGCCGACGTCACCGACGGGCAGGTCGACGCCCAGCTGGCGTTGCTGCAGGAGCGTCTTGCCAGCCTCAAGCCGGTCGAAGGCCGCGCCGCCGTCGATGAGGACTTCGTACAGATCGACTTCGCCGGCACCGTCGAAGGCGAGCCGCTCGAAGGCGCCAAGGCCGAGGACTACATGCTCCAGATCGGGCAGGGCCAGCTGATCCCCGGCTTCGAGGAGGCCCTGGTCGGCATGAAGGCCGGCGAGTCGACCTCCTTCGAGGTCACCTTCCCCGACGACTACCACGCCGAGGAGCTGCGCGGCAAGGCCGCCACCTTCACGGTCACGATGAAGGAGATCAAGGAGAAGGTCGTGCCGGCCCTCGACGACGACCTCGCCAAGGAGGCGAGCGAGTTCGAGACACTGGCCGAGCTTCGCAACGACTCCCGCACGCGGCTCGAGCGCATGCAGGAGGCGGCGGTCGAGCGCGACTTCCGCGCCGCGGTCGTGCAGGCGGCGGTCGACAACGCGACGGTCGTCGTACCGTCGGCCATGGTCGACCGTCAGGCGCACGCGCTGTACCACGAGCTCGAGGAGACGGTGGGCGAGCGCGGCCTGGAGATGGACAAGTACCTCCTCGCGATCGAGAAGACCGAAGAGGAGGTCGAGGAGGAGCTGCGGCCACGGGCCGAGGCGATCGTCAAGCAGGGGCTGGTGCTGGGCGCGATCCGCGACGCCGAGCAGATCGAGGTCTCCGACGACGAGGTGCGCGAGCGCATCAAGGAGGACGCGACCCTGCTCCAGCGCGACCCCAACCAGCTTGTGATCGACATCTACGCCTCCGGAAGGCAAACTCTGATCCGCGACGAATTGATGATGGCCAAGACGGTCGACTTCCTGGTCGAGAACGCCGTCGCGGTCCCCGTGTCGGACGACGCGGCCGCGACCGACGAGGACGACGCCGAGGCGCCGGAGGGGGAGGAAGGCGACTGACAAGCAGCCGCCCCCTGACTCCACCGGCGAAGAGAAGAAAGGACACGACGTGAGCCCACTGGTGCCCATGGTGATCGAGCAGACGAGCCGCGGCGAGCGCGCGTTCGACATCTACTCCCGGCTGCTGAACGACCGGGTCATCTTCCTCGGCACGCCGATCAACGATGAGATCGCCAACCTGACCGTGGCCCAGCTGATCCACCTGGAGTCCGAGGACCCCGACAAGGACATCAGCATCTACATCAACAGCCCGGGTGGCTCGGTGTACGCGGGCCTGGCGATCTACGACACGATGCAGTTCATCAAGCCCGACGTGTCGACCATCTGCGTGGGCATCGGCATGAGCATGGGCGCCCTGATCCTCGCCGGCGGCGCCAAGGGCAAGCGCTTCGCTCTGCCCAACGCCAAGGTCCTCATCCACCAGCTCCTGGGCGGGTTCGAAGGTCAGGCGGCCGACATCGAGATCCACGCCCGCGAGGTGCTGCAGGTGCGCACGCGCCTCGACGAGATCTTGGCGGAGCACACCGGCCAGCCGGTCGAGAAGGTGTCCAAGGACACGGACCGCGACTATTTCATGACGGCCGACGAGGCCAAAGAGTACGGCATCATAGATGACGTGATCTCCCATCGGTAGGAGGTTCCGTGGCAGGACCGATCGACAGCAACGACCAGCTCCTCTGCAGCTTCTGCGGAAAGTCGCAGCGTCAGGTCAAGAAGCTCATCGCCGGACCGGGCGTGTATATCTGCGACGAATGCATCGATCTCTGTAACGAGATCATCGACGAGGAGCTGGCGGTCCCCGCCACCCTCGAGCTCGAGAACCTTCCCAAGCCGCGCGACATCAATCAAATCCTGAACGACTACGTCGTGGGGCAGGACGAGGCCAAGCGCACGCTGTCCGTGGCCGTCTACAACCACTACAAGCGCGTGCAGGCCATGAACGCCGGCGAGGGGGAGGTCGAGCTGCAGAAGTCGAACATCCTGCTGCTCGGGCCGACCGGCTGCGGCAAGACCCTGCTGGCCCAGACGCTGGCGCGCATCTTGAACGTGCCGTTCGCCATCGCCGACGCCACCGCCCTGACCGAAGCGGGGTACGTGGGCGAGGACGTCGAGAACATCCTGCTCAAGCTGATCCAGGCCGCCGACTTCGACGTCAAGAAGGCCGAGACCGGGATCATCTACATCGACGAGGTCGACAAGATCGCGCGCAAGGCCGACAACCCGTCGATCACCCGGGATGTGTCGGGCGAGGGCGTGCAGCAGGCGCTGCTGAAGATCCTCGAGGGCACCGTCGCCAGCGTGCCGCCGCAGGGCGGGCGCAAGCACCCGCATCAGGAGTTCCTCACCATCGACACGACGAACGTGCTGTTCATCTGCGGCGGCGCCTTCGCGGGGCTCGAGAGGATCATCGAGCGGCGCATCGGCCGTCAGGGCGTGGGCTTCATGGCCGACATCGAGGGTGCCGACGGCAAGGACGTGGGCAACATCTTCGGCAAGGTGCTGCCCGAGGACCTGTTGAACTTCGGCCTGATCCCCGAGTTCGTGGGGCGTCTGCCGGTCGTGTCGGCGGTGCACTACCTCGACCAGAACTCGCTGGTGCGCATCCTGACCGAGCCCAAGAACGCCCTCGTGCGGCAGTATCAGAAGTTCTTCAGCCTCGACAACATCGAGCTGGTCTTCGCCGAGGAGGCGCTCGACGCGATCGCCACCAAGGCCCTCGAGCGCCAGACCGGCGCCCGCGGCCTGCGCACGATCATCGAGGAGTCGCTGCTGAACGTGATGTTCGAGCTGCCGTCGCGCCACGACGTGCGCAAGTGCGTCATCACGCGGGAAACGGTAGAGAAGGGTCTCGACCCGACGCTGCTGACGGCGGCCGACGCCTCCACGATGCAGCTCGACGAGGAATCCGCCTAGCGCCGCGCGGCGTTCGGGCGGGGCGCGAGCCGCGGGGTGGCGGCGCGCCGCTTCTCGCGACCCACGAAAGACTGGTATCGTTCCCGTCACGGGCGGCGCCGCTGTCGCCGCTCGCGGGCGCGCCGCCCACCGGCGGCTCGCGCCGAACGGGTCCGACCGCGATCCCTGGCAGGTGAGCTGAGCAGATGAACGACCACGCCGACGACCTCCGCGAACGCACGCGCTTCGAGCCGGCCGAGGTCGAGGCGAAGTGGACTGCGGCGTGGCTCGACAGCCACCTGTTCCACGCCGAGCCCGACCCGGCGCGCACCGCGTACTCGATCGTCATCCCACCGCCGAACATCACCGGCAACCTGCACATGGGTCACGCTCTGAACGGGGCGATCCAGGACGTGCTCACGCGCCACCACCGTCTGCTGGGCGAGAACGCCTGCTGGCTGGTCGGCACCGACCACGCCAGCATCGCCACCCAGAACGTGGTCGAGAAGCAGCTGCGGGCGCAGGGCGTGAGCAAGGAGGACCTGGGGCGCGAGGAGTTCGTGGCCCGCGTGTGGGAATGGCGGCGGCAGTACGGCGGCACGATCATCGGCCAGCTCAAGCGCCTGGGCTGCGCCTGCGACTACGAGCGCGAGCGCTTCACGCTCGACGAGGGCTACGTCCACGCCATCAACAAGGTCTTCGTCGCCCTCTACGACAAGGGCTACATCTACAAGGACCACTACCTCGTGAACTGGTGCCCGCGCTGTGGCACGGCCATCTCCGACCTGGAGGTGGAGCACGTCGACGTCGACGGTGCCTTCTACCACATCCGCTACGAGATCGAGGGCGGCGGCAGCGTCACCATCGCCACCACGCGCCCCGAGACGATGCTCGGCGACACCGCCGTGGCCGTGAACCCCGACGACGAGCGCTACGCCGACGTGGTGGGCGGGACGGCGATCCTGCCGCTTCTCGGACGGCGGCTGCCGATCGTCGCCGACGAGCGCGTCGCGAAGGATTTCGGGACCGGCGCGCTCAAGATCACGCCGGCGCACGACCCGACCGACTTCGACATCGGCCGAGACCACGGTCTCGACACCGTCCAGGCGATCGGCCCCGATGGCCACATCACGGAGGCGGGCGGGCCGTATGCGGGGCTGACGGTCGACGAGGCGGCCGAACGCGTGGTGGCCGACCTCAAGGCCGGCGGGCAACTGGTCAAGGTCGAGCCCTACACGCACGCCGTCGCCACCTGCCACCGCTGCCACACGCACATCGAGCCGCTCATCTCGCTGCAGTGGTTCATGACCATGGACGAGCTCAAGAAGCCGGCCATGGAGGTCGTGCGCGACGGGCGGGTCCGGTTCGTGCCCGAGCGCTGGAACCGCGTCTACATGGACTGGATGGAGAACCTGCGGCCCTGGTGCATCTCGCGCCAGCTGTGGTGGGGCCACCAGCTGCCGGTGTGGTACTGCGAGAACGGGCACGTGAGCGTCGCCGAGAGCGAGCCGCAGGCCTGCGCGGAGTGCGGCTCCTCTCAGCTCACGCGCGAGACCGACGTGCTCGACACCTGGTACAGCTCGGCGCTGTGGCCGTTCGCCACCTGGGGATGGCCCGACGAGACCGCCGACCTCGAGTACTTCTACCCGACGAACCTCCTCAGCACGGCGCGCGAGATCATCTTCCTCTGGGTCGCCCGCATGGTGATGATGGGGATGGAGTTCATGGGCGACGTGCCGTTCCACGACGTCTACATCCACTCCGTGATCCAGGCGCCCGACGGCCGCCGCATGAGCAAGTCGCTGGGCACCGGCATCGACCCGATCGAGATGATCGACAAGTACGGCGCCGACGCGACCCGCTTCGGCTTGCTGCTGACGTCGAGCAGCCAGGACGTGCGCTTCAGCGAAGAGAAGATCGCCATGGGGCGCGGCTTCGCCAACAAGCTCTGGAACGCGGCCCGCCTGGTGCTGCTCGCCAGCGAGGGCGTGGCGCCGGAGCGCTCGCGCGCCGACGCGACCGACCGCTGGATCGAGAGCCGCCTGGCGCGCTGCGCTGCGGCCGTGAACGAGGCGCTGGACGCGTACGCCTTCTCGGTGGCCGTCGACACGCTCTACCACTTCGTGTGGGACGAGTTCTGCGACTGGTACCTGGAGATGGTCAAGCCGCGCCTGTACGGCGACGACGAGGCGGCGCGGCGGGCCGCCGCCGGGCACGCCCGCTACGTGCTGGATCGCATCGTGCGGATGCTGCACCCCTTCCTGCCGTACGTGACCGAGGAGATCGCCGCCCAGTACGGCGCCGCGCCGCTCCTCGACGGCGCCTACGCGGCCCTGCCCGGCGACGCGCTCAGTCCGGCCGACGAGGAGGCGATCGGCGCCGTCCAGGCGGCCGTGCAGGCGCTTCGGGTGTGGCGCGCCGACAGCGGCACGGCGCCCGGCGCCGTGCTGTCGGCGCGCTTCGTGGCCGACGACGGCCGGCTGCCCGAGGTGTTCGCGGCCTTCGGCGACGTGTTCCGTTCGCTGGCCCGGGTCGAGGTGGCCTTCGGCGATGGGACCGCCGGGGAGCACGTCGTGCTCATCCCCGGCGGCCGCTTCGAGCTCAGCTCCAGCGCCTCCGACCGGGCGGCCGAGGCCGAGCGGCTGCGCGGGCAGATCGCCAAGCTCGACGCCGAGGTGGCGCGAGTCGAGGCCAAGCTCGGTCGTCCGGAGTTCGTCGAGCGCGCGCCGGCGTCCGTGGTCGACAAGGAGCGCGCCAAGCTGGCCGGGTTCGTCGCCGACCGCGACGAGCTGCGGGCCAGGCTGGGCGCGCTCTCCGAGGGGTAGACCGGATGGGCGCTCCCAGGGGCGCCCGCGGCCGCCCCGGCTGGTCAGACTACCTTCAGTCGCTCGAGGTCTTCGGCATGCGGCCGGGGCTGGAACGCGTGCGCGCGCTGCTCGCCAAGCTCCGGGAGCCTCAGCGCGCGTTCCGGTCCATCCACGTGGTCGGCACGAACGGTAAGTCGTCGACCACCCGATACGCCGAGGCGATCCTCCGTGCTCACGGCCTGCGCTCGGCCGCCTATCTATCGCCGCATATCACCGGGTTCGCGGAGCGCCTCGTCGTAGGGGGCGCGCCGGTGAGCGACGCGGCGTTCGGGGCGGCCGTGGACGCCGTGCGCCAGGCCGGCGTCGGGCTGCCCGAGGCGCTGGGCCCCGTGACCCAGTTCGAGGCGCTGACCGTGGCGGCGTTCCTGGCCATGCGCGAAGAAGGCGTCGAGGCGGCCGCCGTCGAGGCAGGCCTCGGCGGCCGCCTCGACGCCACCAACGTGCTCGGCGCCCCGGTCGTGGTGCTCACCAACGTCGGCCTCGAGCATACCGAGGTCCTGGGCGACACGCGCGAGGCGATCTTCGCCGAGAAGGCGGCGGTGATCACGCGCGGGGCCGAAGCGGTGTTCGGTCCGCTCGACGGGCTGGAGGGGGCGGCCGAGGAGGCGTGCGCTCGCGCCCACGCGAGCGCACGCCTCCTCGGCCGCGAGATCGTCGTCTCGGGCGATCCCGCCTCGTTCACCGTGACCGTCGACGGCGTCGTCTACGACCGGCTGTCGGTCCCGACGCCGGCCATCTATCAGACCACCAACGCGGCGCTCGCCGTGGCGGCTGCGGACCTGCTGCTCGGCCGCCTCGACGCAGGCAGGGTCCGCGACGCGCTCGCGGCGACCGGCGTGCCAGGTCGCCTGCAGCGCGTCGCCGACCGGCCCCTCACCCTGGCCGACGGCGCCCACAACCCGGACGGCGTGCGCGCGCTGGTCGCGGCGCTCGCCGGACTCGATCCTCCGTCGCCGCGTGTCGCGGTGCTGGCCGTCATGCGCGACAAGGCGGTGGGGGAGATGCTGCGCCTGCTCCTGCCCCTGGTCGACGCTGTCGTGTGCACCCGCGCGAGCGAGTCCCGGAGCCTGGGCGCCGGCGAGCTCCTGGACCTCGTCGTGCGTGCCGGTCTGCCGCGTGAGAAGGCGCGGGCCGAGGCCGACCCGGCGGCCGCGGTCGAGGTGGCGCGACGGCTCTCCGGCCCCGGCGGATCGGTGCTCGTGACCGGGTCCCTCTACCTGCTGGCCGACCTCGCCGGCCTGATTGTCGGCCCTCGGGGCGAGGTATAAGCTTGCCCGCGACCCGGACCCGAAAGGACCCCATGGCCGCCTCTGGGCAGAGCGTCATCGTGCGCATCCTCGTGTGGATCGTGTTCGTCGTGGCCGCGGCTGTGGTAGCGTTCTTCATCGGGTATCTGATCGGGCCCTACGTGCTCGATCGCTTCTTCTCGTAGCCGGACTCTGGCCTCCAGCTTCACAAGCCCCGTGACTCCGGTATGATTGCCCGGTTGGCACGTGAGGCGTGCCGGCCGGATGAAGGCGAGACGCCGCGTTGAGACCGCCGGGCCCCGGCGTCTCTCCGGCGCTCCACCCGAGACTCGAGCAGGAGGAGACCACGTGCTAGCACGAGCGCTCGTCGCCGCGAGCAGCAGTAGCAGTAGCAGCAGCAGCGACCCGTTCGGGTCGATCAAGGACTTCTTCAAGTCTTCGACCTGGCACTTCCTCACGTACATGACGGTCTTCTTCCTGGTCGCCCTGTGGCTGTCGTGCGCCTTCTGGGTGTGGAAGGACGCGCGCCGGCGCATCGAGGACCGGATCGTGATCACCGTGGCCGTGCTCACCGGCCTCGTGTTCGGGCCGTTCGGGCTGCTCATCTACGCGATCCTGCGGCCGCCCGAGTACCTCGAGGACATCCGCGAGCGCGAGCTGGAGATGCAGGCCATGGAACAGCGCCTGGCAGAGGACCAGCGCTGCCCGTTCTGCAAGACGCGCGTCAAGGACGACTTCCTGGTCTGCCCGCACTGCATGCGGCGCCTGCGCGAGGTCTGCGGCAACTGTCGCCGTCCGCTCGACCCCGACTGGCGGGTGTGCCCGTACTGCGAGAAGCAGGTGTCGTCGTCGCGAGCGCCGGAGTTCGACCTCGTCTAGGCCGGCCCGCGCCCGGCCGGCCTCCGGGCCGTACCAGGAGGAGTTCGTGGAGAGAACGTTCGTCATGGTCAAACCCGACGGCGTCGACCTGCGTCTGGCCGGCGAGGTGATCGGCCGCTTCGAGCGCCGCGGCTTCACCTTGCGCGGCCTCAAGGCCATGCGCATCGACCGGGCCCTTGCCGAGCGCCACTATGCGGAGCACGTCGGCAAGCCGTTCTTCGAGGAGTTGGTCGCGTTCATCACCTCGGGTCCCGTCGTGGCCATGGTCTGGGAAGGCCGCGACGCGATCACCGTGGCGCGGGCGATGATGGGCGTGACCGACGCCGCCGCCGCGGCTCCCGGCACGATCCGCGGCGACTACTCGCTGTCCAAGCAACGCAACATCGTCCACGGCTCCGACGGTCCCGAGAGCGCCGTCCGCGAGATCGGCCTGTTCTTCCGTGAGGACGAGCTCGTCTGAGCCGGACGGGCCGGGCCCCCGGCTCGTCCTCGCCTCGCGCTCCCCACAGCGCGAGGCCATCCTGCGCCAGCTGCAGATCCCGTTCCGCGTCTGCGTCAGCCGCTATCACGAGGCGCACCGCCACGGCGACCCGCGCGCCCTGGCCGAGCACAACGCGGCCGGCAAGGCGCGAGAGGTGGCGGCGCGCGAGGACGTCGGCCCCGGCGAGCTGGTGCTGGGCGTCGACACCGTCGTCGTCGTGGACGGCAGGGTGTACGGCAAGGCCTCGTCGGCCGACGAGGCGCGCGCCTACCTCCTCGCGCTCGCCGGCCGCACGCACGAGGTCTGGAGCGGGCTGTGTCTGGCCGGCGACGGACGCGAGGAGCGGCGGCACGACACGACGCTCGTCACCTTCCGCGAGCTCGACGCCGCCGCCGCCGACGCGTACGTCGCCTCCGGCGAGTGGCGCGAGCGGGCCGGCGCGTACGCGATCCAGGGCATCGGCTCGGCGCTCGTGCGCGCGGTCGAGGGCGACTACTGGAACGTCGTCGGGCTGCCGGTCGACGCCCTCGTCGACGCGCTGGAGGCCTTCGGGGTCGCTCCCTTCTCCTGGCTCTGAGACCGGCCGCCGGCCCGCCGCCTCGGTGGCCCATCCGGACGCCAGCGTGTAGTATGGGCAGTCGAGCCGCCGGAGAAAGGAGTTCGTCATCGGCTTCCTCGACTTCCTGACAGGCTTTGGCGCCCGCGACGTCGCCGTCGACCTGGGCACCGCCAACACCCTCGTGTACGTCCGCGGCCGCGGTATCGTGCTCTCCGAGCCGTCCGTCGTCGCCATCGACCATCGCAGCGGCGAGGTCCACGCCGTCGGCGCCGAGGCCAAGCGCATGCTGGGCCGCACACCGGGCACGATCAGCGCCATCCGTCCGCTCAAGGACGGCGTCATCGCCGACTTCGACGTGACCGAGCAGATGCTCCGCCACTTCATCCGCAAGGTGTCGCAGAACCGCTGGGCGCACCCCAGGGTCGTCATCTGCGTGCCCTCCGGCGTGACCGGCGTCGAGAAGCGCGCCGTCGAAGAGGCGACCTACTCGGCCGGCGCCAGGTGGACTGGCCTGATCGAAGAGCCCATGGCCGCCGCCATCGGCGCCGGCCTGCCGGTCGCCGAGCCGACCGGCAACATGATAGTCGACATCGGCGGCGGCACCACGGAGGTCGCCGTCATCTCGCTGGGCGGCATCGTCGTCAGCCAGTCGATCCGCGTCGGCGGCGACGAGCTCGACGAGGCCGTCATCTCGTACGTGAAGAAGGAGTACAAGCTCCTGATCGGCAGCCAGACCGCCGAGGAGATCAAGCTCGAGATCGGGTCCGCGCACCCGTTGCCCCAGGAGGAGCAGGCCGAGATCCGCGGCCGCGACCTCGTGACCGGCTTGCCCAAGACGATCGTGCTCTCGTCCGAAGAGGTGAGAGCGGCGCTCGAGGAGCCGGTGCAGGCGATCATCGACGCGATCAAGGCGACCCTCGACAAGACGCCGCCCGAGCTGGCCAGCGACATCATGGATCGCGGCATCATGCTCGCCGGCGGCGGCTCGCTGTTGCAGGGGCTGCCAGAGCGGCTCCGGCAGGAGACGCAGATGCCGGTGCATCTGGCCGAGTCGCCGCTGACCTGCGTGGCGGTGGGCTCGGGAAAGTACCTGGAGGAGTTCGATGCCATCGCCAAGAGCAAGCGCAACTCCAGGCCCAAAGGCCGTTACTAGCCGCTTCACCGCATAGTGGCCCGCAAGCGCGCTCTCCGGCGGCGTCTCGTCGTCATCATCTTGGTCGTGTGCTCGCTCGCGCTGCTGACCGTGTACTTCCGTGAGTCGTCGGGCGGGCCGCTGCACAGCGTGCAGGCGCGCAGCCTGCAGGCGGTGGCGCCCCTGCAGGGCGGCGCCGCGCGGGTCATCCAGCCGTTCCGCAACGCGTGGAACTGGGCCGGCGGCCTGTTCTCCGCCCACTCGGAGAACAGGCGGCTGAAGGCCGAGGTGCAGCAGCTGCGCTCCCAGGTCGCCGACACGGTCGCCACGCAACAGCAGAACGACGAGATGAAGGCCTTGCTGAAGCTCAAGCGCGAGACCGTGTTCCCCAAGGGGGTCACCCTCATCGCGGCGCGCGTGATCGCCCGGTCGCCGACCGCCTGGTACTCGACGGTCACGCTCGACGCGGGCTCGTCCCAGGGCGTGAGCGTCGGCGACGCCGTGGTCAACGGCGACGGCCTGGTCGGCAGGGTGTCGAGCGTGACGTCGGGAGCCTCGAACGTGACCCTGGTCACCGACCAGGAAAGCTACGTCGACTCGGTGACGCTGCCGGGAGGAGCCCAGGGGCTCCTGTCGGGCAGCGTCACCGGCGACCTGGCCCTGCAGTACGTCGATCGCGGTGAGAAGGTCGAGAAGGGACAGGTCGTCGAGACGTCCGGGCGCATGCAGTCGATCTTCGTGCGCGGCATCCCCATCGGCGTCGTCTCCGCGGTCGGCCAGCAGGAGGTCGAGCTCTACCAGAGCATCGCCGTCACGCCCTACGTCGACTTCCACACGCTCGACCTGGTGATGGTGGTGACGCAGCCGTGATGGCGACCCCCGTGAGGGCCGTCGACGAGGCGACCGACTGGCGCGGGCTGCTGATCGACGTCGCGCGCCTGGTCGCGGTGCTCCTGGTCGTCCTCGTGCTGCAGACGGCGATCGCGCCCAACGTCCGCATCCTGGGCGCCAATCCCGACTTCGTGCTCATCGCCGTCGTCAGCGTGGCGCTGCTGCGGGGCGCCGAGGTGGGAGCGATCTTCGGGTTCGCGGCCGGCGGCCTGGTGTCGATCGTGCTGTTCGAGCCGGCCGGCATCACGGCGCTGACGCTGACGCTGGTCGGCTACCTGTCGGGCCGGTTCGCCGAGACGGCCGACCTCTCGTCGGCCGTGGCGCCGGTGTTCACCGTGTTCGTCGCCAGCATCTTCGGGGAGACGATGTATGCCCTGGCCCAGTTCCTGCTCGGTCGCGAAGCGCCGGCGTGGTACCTCACGACCCACGTCGTCGCCCCGGTCGTCGTCCTGAACACCCTCCTCGCCGCGCCGGTGTACCTCGTGGCGCGCTGGTTCATGGGGGGTGAGAGACATGCGCGTAGCCAGGAGACCCGATAGGCCGACCGGGGAGCGCGGCCGGCCCATCCGGACCGGCCGCGCCGACCGCCCGGTGATCCAGCCGCCCTCGGTGGCGTTGCGGGTGGTCCTGCTCGCCGGCGTGGCCGTGGCGCTGATCGCGATCATCCTCTTCCGGCTGTGGTTCCTCGAGATCCTGTCCGGGCAGCAGTACGTGGCGCAGGCCAACGACAACCGGCTGCGTTCGGTCAAGATCCTGGCGCCGCGGGGTGAGATCCTCGACAGTCGCGGCAAGGTCATGGTCGACAACCGGCCGGGCCTGGCGGTCGGCATCCGGCCGATGGACGTGCCCCCGGGGCAGCTCGCGACGGTCGTCCACCGCTTGGCCCATGAGTTGAAGCTTTCTCCCGCCAAGGTGCGGGCCCACCTGGTCGACGAGACCGGGGTGTCGTTCAAGGTGCTGAACGCCCACTCCGGAGCCGGCGGCTTCGACCTGGTCGTCGTCAAGGAGGACACGAAGAAGCCGGTCGTCGCCTACCTCCTCGAGCACAAGCAGCAGTTCCCCGGCGTCGAGGTGCAGCAGAACTACCTGCGCGACTACCCGATGGGCGAGGTCGGCGCCCACTTCCTGGGCCAGCTGGGCGAGATCAACCGCTTGCAGCTCAAACAGCCGGCCTACCGCGGCTACGCGGCCGGCGACGTCATCGGCCAGTCGGGGGTCGAGGCGACCTACGACAAGTGGCTGCGTGGCGCCGACGGTTCGCTGCGCGTCGAGGTCGACTCGATGGGCCGCCCGAAGCAGCAGGTGCCGGGCGGCCGCCTGCCCGCCGTGGGCGACAACCTGGTCTTGACGGTCGACTCGAAGGTGCAGGCGGCCGCCCAGAACGCGATCGCCTACGGCATCGATCAGGCGCACGCGAACGGCGACTACGCCGCCAGCGCCGGGGCCGCCGTGGTGCTCGACGCCAAGACCGGTGGTGTGGTCGCCATGGCCAGCTACCCCTCGTTCGACCCGTCGTGGTTCTCGGGCGGCATCTCGGTGAAGCACTTCAAGAAGCTCAACGACGATCCGACCCACCCGCTGGTCAACCGGGCCGACCAGGGACTGTATCCGGTCGGCTCCACCTTCAAGCTGGTCGACTCGATCGCCGCTCTCGAGGAGGGTGTGATCTCACCGGCGACGACGTTCGACTGCACCGGGACCTACAAGGTGCCGAACACCTACGACAACTCGGTGTTCCACTGCTGGATCTATCCGGGAGCGCACGGGGTCCTCAACCTCACGCAGGCGTTGACCGTCTCGTGCGACACCTACTTCTACAACATCGGCTACGCCTTCTACTCGCGGCAGGGGGAAGAGCTCGAGGACTGGGCCAAACGGCTCGGTTTCGGTCACACCACCGGCCTCGACATCCCCGGCGAGGCGGGCGGCCTCGTGCCGACGCCGGAGTGGCGCAAGAAGACCTTCACGACGGCCATCGACAAGCTCTGGAAGCCGGGCAACTCGATCAACCTGGCGATCGGCCAGGGCGACCTGCAGGCGACGCCGCTGCAGCTCGCCGTCGCCTACGCGACCGTAGCCAACGGCGGGTACCTGGTGAAGCCGCACTTCGGCGACAAGGTGGTCGACCCGGGCGGCAAGCTCGTGCAGCGGCTGAACCTGGCACCGCCCAGGAAGCTCGACATCGCGCCGCAGTGGATCGACGTCGTCAAGCAGGGGCTGGTCGACGCCGCCACCAGCCCGCTGGGCACCTCGTATCCGGTCTTCGGCGGCTACCCGGTCAAGGTGGCCGGCAAGACGGGGACCGCCGAGGTCTACCAGAAGGGCGACTACTCGTGGTACGCGAGCTTCGCGCCGGCGTCGGACCCGAAGTACGTCGTCGTGGTCATGATCGAGCAGGGCGGGCACGGCGGCACGGCCGCCGCGCCCGCCGCCCGCATGATCTACGACAGCCTCTTCGACGTCCACGCCGGCTTGGTGCAGGGCACGACCCACAGCGACTGACGTGGATCTTCGCACCTACCTCCGGCACCTCGACTACATCCTGGTCGCCGTGACCCTGGGGCTCGTGGCCTACGGCGCGACGATGGTCTACTTCGCCACCCGGCACGACATCGCGGGCGACCCGGTCTACTACGTGCGCAACCAGGCGATCTTCGCCGCCATCGGGCTGGTCGTGTGGTTCGCCCTGACGCTGGTCGACTACGAGCACGTGCGCTCGTGGCAGTGGGGGATGTACGCCGTCGCCGTCCTCGTCGTCGTGGTGGTCTATGCGTTCCCGACGATCCGCGGCTCGCACCGCTGGATCCCGCTGCCGCTGTTCAACCTGCAGGCCTCGGAGCTGGCCCTGGTGATGCTCACGCTGACCCTGCCGGCGTTCCTGACCGACCGGTTGCAGCAGCTCGGGACCTGGCGCGTGACGATCCTGAGCTTCGTCTACGTCGGCGTGCCGGCGCTGATCGTCTTCGCCCAGCCGGACTTCGGCACGAGCATGGTGTTCGCGGTGCTGCTGGTGACGGCGCTGCTCTTCTACGGCACGCCATGGACGCACTTCGCCGCGCTCGGCGGGTTCTTCGCCGTGGCGCTCGTCGCGGTGTTCAAGGTGCTGCCCATGGCCGGCCTGCACCTCGTGAAGTCGTACCAGGTCGACCGCCTGCTGACCTTCCTGCATCCGGCCAACGACCCGCAGGGCAGCGGCTACAACATCACGCAATCGCTGATCGCCGTCGGGTCGGGGGCGCTGCACGGGCGCGGCAACCTGGCCACGCAGACGACCCTCGACTTCCTGCCCGAGCACCACACCGACTTCATCTTCGCGGTCATCGGCGAGCGCTACGGGTTCGTGGGCGCGGCCCTGCTGCTCGGCCTCTTCGTGCTGCTCATCTGGCGCGCCCTGCGCATCGCCACGCTCTCGCGTGACATGATGGGGGCCATGGTGGCGGGCTCGATCGCGGCCATGTTCGTGTTCGAGGTGTTCGTGAACATCGGCATGACTATTGGTATCATGCCGATCACGGGTATCCCTCTTCCATTCGTGAGCTACGGCGGATCCGCCCTGATCACGAACCTCATGATGATCGGCCTCCTCGAGGGCATCCACCTTCGCGGCAGGACCGGCTAGGGGCAGACGATGGCGACGTACAGCGTACGCAAGATCTGGGGGGCGTTGAGCGACGTGCGCAAGCGCGCCTCGCTCAACGCCCGCATCCTGCTGACCGGCGACCCCGCCGTGGCGAACGAGGTCCGCGAGCTGCTCGTGCGCGACGCGACCCCAGCCGGGGTCGCCGCCGTCGACGCGCTCGACGTGGCGCAGTTCCCCACGAAGCCGCTGGGGCTCCAAGGCTACTCGGTGGTCGTCTTCCTCGAGGACGGCCTCAGCCCGGCGCGGCCCGACCTCAAGGCCCAGGTGTCGTTCTGCGAGGCCGTCGGCCTGCGGGTGATCGTCGCCGTCGTGCGTGACACGCCGGCGGTGCCCGTCGATCGCCAGTACTGGCTGTCGACCCTGGGCATCGGCCCCAAGCACTTCGTGGTGCACACGCGCGGTGGCGACGCGGCGACCGCGCCGCTGGCGCGGCGCCTGGCCGCGTCGGTCGGTCATGCCGACGTCGCGCTCGCCGCGGCGCTGCCGGCCGTGCGCCCGGCCGTGCTCGACCACCTGATCGACGCCGCCGCGCGGCAGAACGCCGCCGTGGGCGTGCTGATCTTCATCCCCGGCGCCGACATGCCGGTGATGACCCTGAACCAGATCAGGATGGTCCTGCACATCGGCGCCGCCCACGGTTACGACCCCACGCCGCAGCGCGTGCTCGAGATCCTCAGCGTGATCGCGAGCGGGCTCGGCCTGCGGGCGGTCGCGCGCTACGCGATCGAGTTCGTCCCCGGCCTCGGCTGGGCCCTCAAGGGCGCGGTGGGGTACACGGGCACGCAAGCTATCGGACGATCCGCGGTGCTCTACTTCGAGAGTGGCGCCGCGATGACGCCCGGCCGGATGCGCCGGGTGACCGAAAGAGTCGGAAAGATCGGTTCTGTTGGAAAAGGACTCCTGCGACGAGGACCGGGTACCGCGTGAGCTAGACGATCTCCTGGTGCGGGTCACACGGCCCGGCCGGTACGTGGGCGGCGAGTTCCACAGCCGCCGCAAGCCCGGCGCCGCCCCCCGCATCGTGCTCTCGTACCCCGACGTGTACGAGATCGGGATCGCCAACCCCGGCCTTCAGATCATCTACGCCGCGATCAACGACGGCACGCCCGCCGCGGCGGAGCGCGCCTACTGCCCGTGGCCCGACATGGCGGCGCTGATGCGCGACCGCGGCGTGCCGCTGTGGACGCTCGAGAGCTTCGCGCCGGTGCGGGACGCCGACCTGTGGGGCTTCACGCTGCAGCACGAGCTCACCTACGCCAACGTCCTCGAGATGCTCGACCTCGCCGGGGTGCCGCTGCACGCGGCCGAGCGGGGCGAAGGCGACCCGATCGTGGCCGGCGGCGGCCCGTGCACCGCCAACCCGCTGCCGCTGGAGCCGTTCTTCGACGCCTTCTTCGTCGGCGAGGTCGAGGGGAGGGTGGGCGAGCTGGTCGAGGCGCTCGGCGCGCCCACGCGCGCCGAGCGCCTCGACCAGCTCGCTCGCGTCCCCGGCGTCTGGTCGCCGGGATCGCCCGTCCCCGTTCGTCGGCAGGTGTTCACCGGCTTCTCGACGTCGTGGCCGGTCGCCGAGCCGCTGGTGCCGCTCCTCGAGGGCGTCCACGACCGGGCCGTGATCGAGGTCATGCGCGGCTGCACGGCCGGCTGCCGCTTCTGCCAGGCCGGCGTGTGGTATCGCCCGGTGCGCGAGCGGCCGGTCGACGTGGTCGTCGAGGCCGCCGCTCGCGCCCTGCGCAGCACCGGCTGCGACGAGGTCTCGCTGATCTCGCTCAGCTCGTGCGACTACTCGGGCGTGGAGGAGGCCGTGCGCCGCATCCGCGAGGCGTTCCCCAAGGTGCGCGTGTCGCTGCCGTCGCTGCGCGTCGACTCGGCCGCGGTCACCCTGGGCCGTCTGGGCGACGAGCAGCGCGGTTCGATCACCCTGGCTCCCGAGGCCGGCACGCAGCGGCTGCGCGACGCGATCAACAAGAACGTCGACGAGAACGCCTTCCGCGAGGCCGCGCATGCCGTCTTCGCGAGCGGCTACAGCGGCCTGAAGCTGTACTTCATGATCGGGCTGCCCGGCGAGACCGACGAGGACGTGCGGGCGATCGCCACCATGGCCGTCATCGCCCTGCGCGAGGGCAAGGCGGTGGCCCCGGGCAAGGCCCACGTCTCGGTCTCGGTCTCGTCTTACGTGCCCAAGGCCCATACGCCGTTCGAACGCGAGCGGTTCGCCGGTGAAGAGTCTCTGCGGGCGCGCCAGCAGCTCCTGCGCTCGGTGATGCCGCGCGCGGTCAAGGTCTCGTTCCACGACGTCGGCAGCTCTCTGGTCGAGGCCACGCTGGCGGCGGGCGGCGCCGCCATGGGCGGCCTCGTCGAGGCCGCCTGGCGGCGCGGCGCCCGCTTCGACGGCTGGCGTGAGGGCTTCGCTCTGGGGACCTGGAAGGCGGCGGCGGCGGAGCTCGGGATCGAGCTTGGGGCCGCCGCCTGGAGCGAGGTCGACGAGCTGCCGTGGGCAGGTATCGACGCCGGCGTGACGCCCGGGTTCCTCGCCGGGGAGCGGGAGGCGGCCGCGGCCGGCGAGGCGACGGCGGACTGCCGTTTCGGCGCCTGCGCGGACTGCGGCGTGTGCGTGGACGACGTGCGCATGGAGCTGGCCGGATGAGGTGGTGGCTGCTGTCGTTCTCGCGCCGCGGCCCGGCCCGCTACATGTCGCACCTCGACACGGCGCGGGCCGTGCAGCGCACGCTCTCGCGCGCCGGGGTCGAGCTGGCGATGAGCGAGGGCATGCGACCCAAGCCGCGGCTGTCGCTGCCGCTGCCGCTGCCGGTGGGCGCGGCGGGCCTCGACGAGCTGGCGGTCGTCGGGGTCGAGGACGAGTGGCGGGCCGGCGACCCGGCGACCCTGCGCGCCTTGCGCGCCGCAGGCGCGAGCGGGCTGTGTGTCGAACGTGTGGTCGAAGCAGCGGAGCGGCCGCGGCCGCACGCGGCCGCGGCCGCCTACGAGTGTGAGCTCCGGGCGCCGGCCCAAGCCGTGCGTGCGCAGCTGGAGTGGTTCGCCGGCGAGCCGGCGGTCGTGATCGAGCGCCGGTCCCCCAAGGGGGTCAAGGCGCTCGACCTGAAGCAGTACGTGAGCGAGCCGCAGGCGTCGCCCGAGGGCGACGCGACGCGGCTCGCGTTCACGCTGCGCTACGCGGCCGAGGGCGCGGCGCGACCGGGCGAGTTCGTGAGGCTGCTCTGCGAGCGCCTCGCGGTCGAGCCGGTCGTGCGCGACCTGGTGCGGCGGAGCGTGACGTGGCAAGGATCGGCGCCCGCGACGGGCGCCTGAAGGTTGATGCCGGCGTGGAGCCGGCCGGAAGGAGTGCATCATGAGCGACGAGGACCCGCGGGGCCAGACCCCGCAGGACGGTCCCGACCCGGGCGCGGGCATGCCGTCGGCGGACGCCGAAGGCGACGCCGGCGAGCCCAGCGAGGCGAGGGATGAGACGGGCGGCGCCGAGGCTGCCGGCGACGAGACGACCAAGCGCCGCCGCCGCGGCCGGCGCGGCGGCCGCCGGCACCGCCGCAAGGAGCACGAGGGCGACGAGGCCGCCGAGCCGGCCGCTCCCTCGGGCGAGGCCGGTGCCGCAGGGCCGGAGCCGGAGCAAGCCGCCGTCCAGGAGCCGGACGGCGGCGCCCGCGGCCAGGAGAACGCCGAGGCCGTCACGGAGACCCCGAAGCGCCGCCGCAGGCGCGGAGGGCGCTCCAAGAAGGCCGCTGCCGACGCCGGCGGCGAAGAAGGGACCGGCCGCCAGGGAGCCGAGCCGACCGAGGAGCCGCGAGTCGAGGCGCCGCCCGAGAGCGCCGTTGCGGGTCAGGCGCCGGCCGAGGCGCGAGCCGAGGAACCGGTGGCCGGCGGCGAACGGCCGCGCCGCCGGCGGCGGGGCGGCCGCTCGCGAGCGGCGGCGCCCGCGGACAAGCGGGGCGACGACCGGGGCAGTGAGCCTGCGGCTGGGGGGGTCGCGGAAGCACCGGGGGCAGAGGCCGAGCCTGGGCCGGTGGCGGTGCCCGAGCCTGAGCCGGAGGCAGCCCCCGAGTCGGCCGGGCTCGTGGAGTTCGCCGCCCCTGTCGGGTCGTTCGCCGAAGCGCGAGCCGACGTCAAGGGAGCAGTGGGAGCGCGGCGCCGGAGGCGAAAGAAGGCACCGGTCGAGCCCGTCGATACGGAGGGCGCGGTAGAAACTCCGGCAGTGGCAGGCGACGGCGGCGTGGAGGCCGGCGAGGTCGTCCCCGAGGCGCCGGCGTCGGCAGACGCCGCGACGGGCCAGGCCACCGAGGAAGGCGAGCCCAAGGCCGGCAAGCGCCGCGGCCGGCGCGGCGGCCGTGGCCGCCGCAAGACCGCCGCGGCGCCCGACGATGGCGCCCGGGAACCCGAACCGCCGCTGCGCGAGGCGACGGTGGCGGACCAGGCGCCGGCCTCGCCCGAGGCTGTGGCCGGCGAGGAGTCCGACACCGAGACCACGACGACGCGCAAGGGCCGCGGGCGTCGGCGCGACCGCTTCGCGCGACCGGAGCCCACCGTGCCGCCCGAGATCCCGGGCTACAAGGAGATCCTCGTCAGCACCGATGCCGAGGAGCTGCGCGTGGCCCTGGTCGAGGACGGCCGCCTCGCCGAGATCTACTTCGAGCGTCCGGGCAAGCGTTCGTACGCCGGCAACATCTACCGCGGCAAGGCCGAGAGTGTGCTCGCCGGCATGGACGCGTCGTTCATCGACATCGGCCTGGACCGCAACGGGTTCCTCTACGTCGACGACATCGCCGATCCCGAGGACGGCAGCAAGCGCCCCCGCAAGATCACGCAGATGCTCAAGGCTGGGCAGGAGATCGTCGTCCAGGTCAACAAGGACCCGATGGGCAGCAAGGGCGCCCGCCTGACGGGCAAGCTGTCACTCGCGGGGCGGTACCTCGTCTACGTGCCGGGCGGCAGCGGCGTCGGCGTGTCGCGGCGCCTCGGCCAGGACGAGCGCGACCGGTTGCGGGACATCTGCAAGTCGCTCAAGGTCAAGAACGCCGGGCTCATAGTGCGCACGGTGGCCGAGGGCAAGGACGTCGACGAGATGAAGCGCGACCTCCAGTACCTCTCGCGCCTGTGGACGCGCCTCAAGAAGAAGGCCGACACGATCAAGGCGCCCGGCCTCGTCTACGAGGAGGCCGACGTGTCCCTTCAGGTCGCGCGCGACCTGTTCAACGACACGTTCTCGCAGGTGATCGTCGACGACGCCAAGCAGAAGGCGAAGCTCGTCGACTACCTCAAGAAGACGGCGCCCGAGCTGGTCGACCGCGTCAAGCTGTACGACGGCGACGGGCCGCTGTTCAAGACCCACGGCATCGACGAGCAGATCTCGCGCGCCCTCGAGCGCCGCGTGCCGCTGCCCAGCGGTGGAAACCTGGTCATCGACCACGCCGAGGCGCTGACCGTGATCGACGTGAACACCGGTCGCTTCACCGGCGGCAAGGGGCTCGAGGACACGATCACGCGCAACAACCTCGAGGCCGCCCGCGAGGTCGTCCGGCAGCTGCGGCTGCGCGACATCGGCGGCATCATCATCATCGACTTCATCGACATGGAGCACCCCAAGAACCGCGACGCGGTGCTGAACAAGCTCCAGGCCGAGCTCGAGACCGACCGCACCAAGACCTACGTGGTCGAGATCTCGCCGCTGGGGCTGGTCGAGATGACGCGCCAGAACATCACCGATGGGGCGCGGGGGATCCTGACCCAGACGTGCCCCGTATGCGAAGGCCGGGCGCGGATCCCGTCGGCCGAGACGGTGGCGCTGGGCATCGAGCGCCGGCTGCTCGAGCACTCGGGCCGCAGCGGCGCCAAGGCGCTGCTGATCGAGGTCAACGCGGCCGTCGCCGACCGCATGGCCGCGTTCGGGCGCGCGAAGCGCATCGAGAAGGCGACGCGCAAGAGCGTGTTCTTCGAGGGGTCTCGGCAGCTCCCGATCGACACGTTCCGGATCGTCGCCGAAGGCACGGTGGCGGCCGTCGAGGCGCACCGCATCCCGGTGCGCGAGGAGCAGGAGCTCACCGTCGAGCTCGAGTACGGGCTCACGTACAGCCCGGGCGACGCCGTGGCGCACATCGACGGCTACCAGCTGGTGGTGCTCAACGGGCGCCGCCACCTGGGCGAGAAGAAGAAGGTGAAGGTCGTCACGACGACGCGGGCCGGAGGGATCGCGGCGCTGGCCGGCTGAGCCGGCCGGCGCCGCGATCCCCAAATTGACTCCCCTCTGGTGATTCGCTAACATCGGGGGCCGTTGTCCAGCGGGAGAACCCATGAAAGCAGCCGAGAACACCTACGCCGTCGTCAAAGTGGGCGGCAAGCAGTACAAGGTCACTCAGGGCGAGACCTTCGTCGTCGACCGCGTCGCCACCGACGAGGGCAAGCACCTCAGCCTCGAGACGCTGGCCGTGCACAGCGGCGGGTCGTTGACGACCGCCAACGAGGCCAAGGCCAGGGTCAAGGCCACCGTCGTCGAGCACTTCCTCGGCGAGAAGGTGCACGTGTTCACGTACCGCCCGAAGACGACCTACAAGAAGGCGCGCGGCCATCGCAGCCGCCTCTCGCGCCTGCGCATCGACGCGATCGAGCCGGCGGAGCACAAGGAGAAGAAGAGTGGCTCATAAGAAGGGCACCGGCACCAGCCGCAACGGCCGCGACTCCGAGTCCAAGCGCCTCGGCGTCAAGGTGTTCGCCGGGCAGGTCGTGCCGGCCGGCTCCATCATCGTCCGCCAGCGCGGCACGCGCTTCCGTCCCGGCGACAACGCCGGTCTCGGCACCGACCATACGATCTTCGCCAAGGTCGGCGGCCGGGTGCAGTTCACCGAGGGCGGCGCCGGCCGCTTCGTCTCGGTCGTCCCCGAAGGCTGAGCCCGCGGCCGCGCGGCCGCGATCGCTCACACCAAGGACGCGCCGATGCTGACCGATCGCGCCACCATCAACGTGAGGGCCGGCCATGGCGGTAACGGCTCCGTGAGCATGCGCCACGAGCCGCACGTGCCGAGGGGAGGACCCGACGGCGGCAACGGCGCCCCCGGCGGCGACGTCGTCCTGTTGGCCACACGTCAGGTCCGCGACCTCTCGAGCTTCCGTCACGCCGTCCATCATCGCGCGCGACCCGGGGGGAACGGTCGCAGCCAGCAACGCCACGGCCGCACCGGCGAGACCGTCGTGGTCGAGGTGCCGATCGGCACCGAGGTCCGTGAGCGCGACGGCGAGGTGCTCGGCGACCTCGTGCGCGAGGGCCAGCGCGTGACTGTTGCGCGCGGCGGCGAGGGCGGTCGCGGCAACGTCTGCTTCGTGTCGTCGCGGCGGCGGGCGCCGCGCTTCGCGGAGCGCGGCCTGCCCGGCGAGGAACGCTGGATCACGCTCAGCCTCAAGCTGCTTGCCGACGTCGGGCTCGTCGGCCTCCCCAATGCAGGCAAGTCGTCGCTCCTGGCGGCGCTGACGCGGGCCCATCCGAAGATCGCGCCCTACCCCTTCACCACGCTCGAGCCCAACCTCGGCACGCTCGCTCTCCCAAGCCGCACCGTCGTGCTGGCCGACATCCCGGGGCTGGTGGAGGGCGCCAGCGAGGGGACGGGGCTCGGCGCCCGTTTCCTGGCCCACATCGAGCGCACCAGCGTGCTGCTGTACGTGGTCGACGGGTCGGACGGCGAGGAGGCGGCGCGTGCGGCGTTCCACACCGTGCGCGCCGAGCTCGCCGCCTCGAACCCGGAGCTCAGCCGCCGGCCCGGGGTCCTGGCCCTCAACAAGATCGACCTGATGGAGCCTGGGGCCGTCGCCGCCACGTTGGCCGCGACGGCGACCACCGGCGACTTCGTCTCGGCGGTCGCCGTCTCGGCGGCCGCCGGCGACGGCCTCGACGCGCTCATCGAGGCGCTGGACCGGGCGACGGCGTCGGTGGCGCCGCCGCCGGCTCCGGAGGAGCCCGAGGCGGCGCCCGCGGTGCTGCGGCCGGGAGGCGACCGCGTCGACGCCTTCGTCGTGGAGGGCGGCGACGACGCCTGGCGCGTGCGCGGCGCGATGCTCGAACGGCTGGTCGCGAAGGCGGACCTCGACAACGAGGAGGCGGTCCGCTACCTCCAGGAGGTCATGGACCGCGCCGGCGTGGGCGATGCGCTACGGCGCGCGGGGGCGGTCGACGGCGACGCCGTGCTGATCGGCGAGGCCGAGTTCGAGCTGGCCTGACGGGACCGTCTGCTACCATGGGCGCGTGATGAGGACGATCGTCGTCAAGCTCGGGTCCAGCACCGTGGCCGATGCCCGCGGGCGGCTGCGGCGCGCCGTGCTGGCGGCGCGCGTCGCCGAGCTCGCCGCCCTGGCCGATGCCGGCAACCGCGTGGTCCTGGTGTCGAGCGGCGCGATCGCCTGCGGGCAGAGCCGGCTCGGCCTGGTCGAGCGGCCGCGCCAGATGGCGGCCCTGCAGGCGTCGTCCGCCGTGGGTCAGGGCCGCCTGTTCGCGGCCTACGCGCGGCTCTTCGCCCGGCACGGGCGCACCGCCGCGCAGATCCTGCTGACCGGCAACGACTTCGAGCAGCGCGCGAGCTACGTCAACGCCCGGGGCACGCTGCGACGGCTGCTCGCCTGGGGCGTCACGCCGGTCGTCAACGAGAACGACACGACCGCGACCGACGAGATCCGCTACGGCGACAACGACGTCCTGGCCGCCCAGGTGGCGATCATGCTCCGCGCCGACCTCCTCCTGCTGCTCACCGACCGCGACGGCCTGTACACGGCGGACCCCACGCGTCACGCCGGCGCCCGGCGGATCGACGTCGTGCGCAGCCTCGAGGATCTGGCGGCGCTGGAAGTCCGGTGGTCGGCCGGAGACGGCGCCGGCGGCATGGGCGGCAAGGTGGCCGCGGCGTTGATGGCCGCCGGCGCTCACGTGCGCACGGTCATCGCCGACGGGTCGCAGGCGGCCGTGATCGCCGACGCGTGCGGCGGGCGCCCAGTGGGCACGGACGTGCCGGCCCGGCCGGCCGGCGACAGCGCCTTCAAGCTGTGGTTGCGCTACGCCAAGCCCGTCTGCGGCACGCTCGAGGTCGACGACGGCGCCGCCCGGGCGCTCGCCGAGTCGGGCGGCAGCCTTCTGGCCGTCGGGGTCGTGGCCGTCCACGGCTCGTTCTCGGCCGGCGACGCGGTCTCGATCGCGCGCGCCGGCCGTCGCGGCGAGATCGCCCGGGGGCTCGTGACGGCCGGCGCGCGCGACCTGCGCCGCGTCGCCGGCCTGCGCACGGCCGAGGCTCGCGGCCTGGTGCCGCATCTCGACGAGGAGGTCGTGCACCGCGACCGTCTCGTGCTGGTCGACGGGGAGGGGACATGAGCGTGGCCACCGTCTGTCAGGCGGCGCGCCGCGCGTCGCGCGACCTGGCGCTGCTCACGAGCGCCGACAAGGACGAAGCCTTGCGGCTGGTGGGCGAGGCGCTGCGGCGCCGCGCGGCCGAGATCCTGCACGACAACGCCGAGGACGTCGAGCAGGCCCGCCGCGACCGGCTGCCGGAGGCCATGGTCGACCGGCTGCTGCTCGACGAGGACCGCCTGGCGGAGATCGAGGCGAGTGTCGAGGCCGTGCGGGCGCTGCGCGACCCGGTCGGCCAGGTCCAGAGCGGCTGGCGGCTGCCCAACGGGCTCGACGTGAGCCGGGTGAGAGTGCCCCTCGGCGTGGTCGCCGTCGTCTACGAGTCCCGGCCCAACGTCACGGTCGACGCGGCCGCCCTCTGCCTCAAGACGAGCAATGCCGTCATCCTTCGCGGGGGCAGCGCCGCCAAGCACTCGAACCGCATCCTCGCCGAGGTCGTCCAGGGCGCCGTCCTCGAGGCGGGCCTGCCGGCCGAGGCGGTGTCGTTCCTGGCGGGCGGTCGCGAGGTGCTGGCCGAGCTGGTGCAGCAGAGGGGCACGGTCGACGTGGTCATCCCCAGAGGGGGAGAGGAGCTCAAGGACTTCCTCGTCGAGCACAGCAAGGTGCCGGTGATCTACGCCGCCGGGGGCAACTGCCACGTGTACGTCGACGCGGCCGCCGACCTGGACAAGGCCGTGGCCATCGCCGTGAACGCGAAATGCCAGCGGCCCGGGGTGTGCAACGCGGCCGAGACGCTGCTCGTGCACCGGCAGGCCGCGGCCGCGTTCCTGCCCCGGGCCGTCGAGGAGCTCAAGCGGCGCGGCGTGGAGCTGGCCGTCGACAAGGCCACGCACGAGATCGTGCCCGACCCCGAGCTCAAACGCGCCAACCGCACGCACTACGAGACCGAGTTCCTGTCGCTCAAGATGGCGGTGCGCGTGGTCGACTCGCTCGACGAGGCGGTGGAGCACATCGCGACCTTCGGCACCGGGCACTCAGAGGCGATCGTGACCGAGGACCTCGAGGCGGCGCGCGCGTTCACACGCCGCGTCGACGCGGCCGCCGTGTACGTGAACGCGTCGACCCGCTTCACCGACGGGGGTGAGCTCGGCCTCGGCGCGGAGATGGGGATCTCCACGCAGAAGCTGCATGCCCGCGGCCCGATCGCCCTCGAGGAACTGACGACGCTCAAGTACGTCGTCTGGGGCGACGGCCAGACGCGGAGCTGAGCCGGCGATGAGCGGCCCGCGGGCGATCGGCGTCTTCGGCGGGAGCTTCAACCCGCCTCACCTGGGCCACCTCGCCATCGCCTCCGACGCGTGCGCGCTGCTCGACCTCGAGCGCGTCGTCTTCGTGCCGGCGGCGGCGCCGGTGCACCGGCCCGTCGAGGACGACGTGGCGCCCGAGACCCGCGTGGAGATGACGCGCCTCGCCGTGGCCGGGGACGACCGCTTCGCCGTCTCGACGATCGAGATCGAGCTCGGCCTGCGCTACACCCTCGACGTGGTGACGGAGCTGCGGCGCCGGCTGGCGCCGGCGCCGCTGTTCTTCCTGCTGGGCTCCGACTCACTGGCGCAGTTCGGCGCCTGGCACGACCCGGCGGCCATCCTGGAGCGGTGCAGGCTCGCGGTGGCTCCCCGGCCGGGCGACGACCCGGCCGGCATCGAGCGGGCGGCCGCCGGGCTGGGCCCGGGCAAGGCCGTCGTGCTGCGCTCGGCCGTGCTCGACATCTCGTCGAGCATGATCCGCGACCGGCTGCGGCTGGGACTGCCCATCCGCTACCTGGTGCCGGCGCCGGTCGAGGGGTTCGTCCGCGACCACGGGCTGTACCGGGCGGCGACGTGACCGGTGAGGTCGAGCGCGCCGACGGGATGCTGCGGGCGAGCGGGCTGTCGCCCGAGCTCGAGGAACACAGTCGCAGGGTGGCGGCGACCGCGGCGCGTCTGGCGGAGCGCTGGGGCGCTCCGCCAGAAGACGCCGCGGTCGCCGGCCTTCTGCACGACCTCGCCAAGGAGACGTCGGGGGAGGAACTCCTGACGCAGGCGCGAAGCCTCGGAATCGAGGTCGGTCCGCTCGAGGAGCGCTATCCGGCGCAGCTCCTGCACGCCCCGGTGGCGGCGGCGCGGGCCGCCGCGGCTGGGTTCTCGGAGCCGGTGGTGCGCGCGATCGCCCGGCACACGGTGGCTGGCGGTGGTATGACGACGCTCGACCGGTGCGTGTTCGTCGCCGACGCGGTGGAGCCCGGGCGCACATGGCGTGGGGTGGAGGAGATGCGACGTTTGGCCGATGATTCACTCGATGCGGCGGTGGCGGCGATCGTCCACCGCGACGTGGAACGTCTGAGACGGGACGGCAAGCAGGTGCATCCGATGATGCTCGAGCAGGCGGAGGAGAGCGGTGGCTAGACGGGGGAGCAGGAGCGGATACCGGGCCAGCAGGCTGGCCGAACGCCGCAGCAAGCGCTCACAGGTCACCCAGAACTGGCTGCTGTACTTCCTCGCCGGCGTGGTCGGGTTCGCGGCCGTGTTCGGCGCGGTAGCGGTCGGCCGCGCCCTGACCGCGGACCACGGCAAGAAGACGTCGCAGAGCTACCTGGCGCTGCTGACCTTCGCCGCCGAGCCCGGCGCGCAGCCGTCCGCGGCGCTGCTCGTGCAAGACGACGCCGGGGGTGGAGTGACGCTGTACACGGTCCCGCGCGACCTGCTGCTGACCGCGCCCAACGGCGCTCTCGTGATGGCCGGCGACGTGATGAAGGACGGCGCCCTCGAGAGCTACCTGGGCAGGCTTATCGGCGCGCCCGTCACCTACGCGCTGCCCCTGACGTACGCCGACCTGCAGAAGCTCGGCGGGGGTGACGACGTGCTCGTATCCGGCACGCGCCCCTTCTCGCTGCAGGTCGGCGGCGCGACGCACGACTACCCGGTGCAGTTCACCGTACCCGCGACCCGGCTCGGGCAGCTGCTCGGCGCTGCCGGCGCGACCGGCGAGGACGAGTCCGACGCCGCCCAGGCGGTCTGGAACGGCACCTTGAAGGGCGCTGCCCTGCAGCAAGCGGGGGCGCGCTCCAAGGCGGTCGCTGCCGTGGCCGACGGCCTCGCGTCGAAGGGCCTCAAGAAGGCCGATGCCCGCAAGGTGCTCGAGGCCCTCCTGTCCGGACAGGTGACGGTGACGCGCATCCCGTCGGCCGGCCGGGTCTCGCAGGGGCAGTTCGCCTACTGGCCCGACCGGGCGCAGATCACGGCCGCCATCACGCGCAAGGCGCCGGGCTACCAGGCCCCCTACACCGTCGTCGTGGAAAACGGGACGGGCGCCGTGGGCGTCGGCGAGCTGGTCGCCGAACGCCTGGCCACGCTCGACGTGAACCTGGCGCCGGTGCGCAACGCGGATTCGTTCGACTACACCCAGACACAGATCCTGGCCTCATCGGACGCCATGCTCATGGCGAACGAGGTGCGCGGGCTGCTGAAGCGCGGCGTCGTCCTGCAGGGGAACGGGCTCCCCAAGGGGACCATCGTCGTCATCGTGGGCAAGGATCTCAAGGCCAAGGAGCTGAAGTAGCGAGCGACGCCGACATCGCCCAGGCCCGCGACCTGGCGCGTGAGATCGTCCGTCTGGCCGACGCGAAGAAGGCGGCCGACCCCGTGGTGCTCGACATGTCGGGCGCCGTCTCCTACACCGACTGCTTCGTGATCTGCAGCGGGAACACGGCGCGCCAGACCAAGGCGATCGCCGACGCGATCAGCGAAGGACTGCGTCACCGCCGCGTGCGCCCGTCGCGCGTCGAGGGCGAGCGCGAGGCGGAGTGGATCCTGCTCGACTACCTCGACGTTGTCGTGCACGTGTTCACCACCGCGGCACGGGAGTTCTATCGCCTGGAGGCATTGTGGCGCGACGTGCCGCGCATCGAGCTTGACCTGCCGCGGGACGAGACGGAGGATGCCCCGGACGCCGGCGCCTGAGCTCCCGTAGGGATGGTTCGACGCGCCGGCGTCGAAACGGTACTGTCGTCAGCACCGACAACGACCGTGGAGGAAGGCGCATGCTCACGATCACACGACTGCGGACCCTGCTCGCCGTAGCGGCGGCGGTCCTGGTGGCGTCGTGGGGAGTCGCGGCCTACGTCGCGCCGCACGCCAGGGCCATCACCCTGAACACCGCCGAGAAGCGCGTGTTGCACCTGATCAACGCCGCCCGCCAGAAGCATGGGCGGCACACGGTACGGCTCCGCTCGAGCCTGTATCACGCGGCCAAGGCGCACTCGCGCAGCATGATCGGCAAGGACTATTTCTCGCACTATTCCTACAGCGGGGCCACGCCGGCCGAGCGCATCCTTTCGTACGGCTACGCACAGACCGGCTGCACGTACTGGAAGGTGGGCGAGTGCATCGGCTGGGGCAAGGGTGACGCGGGCACGGCGCGCGCCATCTTCCACGAGTGGATGAACAGCAGCGGGCACCGCGCGATCATCCTGACGAAGGCGTGGCGCGACGTGGGTATCGGCCGGGCTACGGGCACCTTCGAGGGGCTGAGCGGCGTGCGCATGTTCACCATCGACTTCGGGCGGCGCAAGACGTGAGCGCCGGGGAGGGGGCGGCCGCAGGCCGCCCCCTCCCCTCACGACTCCCCTGACCCTGTCGCCCGGGAGCCGCTCCAGGTCTCGGGGTGGCTCTCTCTCATCCCTACGGCGGCGACCCGCCAACGGTCGCCCGCCGGTTTGCCGTCCCCCGGATGGTGCTACACTACGAACGTATGTTCGTACGCGAGCCCGCCATCCTCCACGTCGACATGGACGCCTTCTTCGCGTCGGTCGAGCAGGCGCGCGACCCGGCGTTGCGGGGCCGGCCGGTGATCGTCGGCGGCCGGGCAGACCGGCGCAGCGTCGTGACGACGGCCTCGTACGAGGCGCGCGCCTTCGGCGTGCGCACGGCGATGCCCGTCGCCCGGGCGCTGCGCCTGTGTCCCGAGGCCGTGCTCGTGTCCGGCGACATGCGGGCCTACGCGGCCGTGCACCGGCGCCTGATCGCGCTCTTCGGCGGCTTCACCGACCGCGTCGAGGCGGTCTCCATCGACGAGGCGTTCCTCGACGTCACCGGCAGCCGGCGGCTGTTCGGCCCGCCGCAGGCCATCGCGCGGCGTATCCAGCAGCGCGTCGTCGACGACCACGGCATCACGTGCTCGATCGGCATCGGCCCCAACAAGCTGCTGGCCAAGCTCGCCTCCGACCTGGGCAAGCCGGTCGGCCTCGTGGCGCTGACCGAGGCCGACGTCCACGGCTGCCTGCGCGAGTTGCCGGTGCGCGCGCTCCACGGCATCGGGCCGGTCGCCGAAGAGCGCCTGCTCGGGCTCGGCCTGACCACCGTGGGCCTGCTGCAAGACGTCCCCGATGCGTTGCTGGCGGCGGCGTTCGGGCCGGGGGCGGCGGGGCTCAAGCACCTCGCCTTCGGGCGCAGCCTGTCGCCGGTCTCGAGTAGCCCCGCCGCCCCCCGCTCGATGGGCCGCGAGACCACCTTCCCCGAAGACGTCGCCGACCCCGAGTTGCTGCGCGCCGCGCTGCTGTCGCTCAGCCACGACCTGATGACGCGCCTGCGCGGCAAGGGGTACGCGGCGCGCACGGTGTCGGTCAAGGTCCGCGACAGCGCGTTCCACACCGTCGGCCGCAGTCACACCCTGCCGCGGCCGACCACGGCCACGCGCTGCGTCTACGACACGGCGGCGCGCCTGCTGGGCGAGGTCGAGCTCGGTCCGCGGCGGGTGCGGCTGGTCGGCGTCACGGTCGGCGACCTGCAGAGCGGCGACGTGCAGCTCACGCTGGACGACGGCTGGCGGCACGTCGCGTTGGACGAGGCGGTCGACCGCGTGCGCGCCCGGTACGGCCGCCGCAGCATCAGGCCGGCGGTCGCCTGCGCCGCCGATGCCGTGTGCTAGACTTCACGGCCTGTGGACGGTGGCCCGACGCCGCTCCGGCGCCGCGCCACCCCCGGTGACGACGACCAAGGAGCACGCGAGCGATGACGTCGGACCGCACAGGGAGGTACGAGCTTCCCGGCGGGGCTCCCCGCCACATCCGGTCTGCTCCGCGTCGCCCATGACGCACCGTCTGGGCGGCGCGTTTGCGTCTCGCGTCCTCTCGCGACAAGGAGAAAGGCAATGACAGAACCGCGCAAGATCAGGAACGTCGCCCTCGTCGGTCACCGCGGGACCGGCAAGACGTCGCTGCTCGAGGCGCTGCTGTTCAGGGCCGGGGCCAGCAACCGCCTGGGCCGCGTCGAGGACGGCACGACCGTCGGCGACTTCGACGACGACGAGAAGCGGCGGCAGCTGACGCTGTCGTCGAGCCTCGCCCACGTCGAGCGCGACGGGCTCAGCTTCAACCTCATCGACACGCCCGGCGACTCCAGCTTCCAGGCCGACACCATCGGCGCGCTGCGGGTCACCGAGACCGCCCTGGTCGTCGTCAACGCCGTCATGGGCGTCGAGGTCCAGACCGAGCGGCTGTGGGGGCGCGCCGACGAAGCCGGGCGCGCCCGCATCCTGTTCTGCAACATGCTCGATCGCGAGCGGGCCGACTTCGACCGCTCGCTGGCCGCGCTCAAGGAGTCCTTCGGCCAGAAGGTCGCCGCGGTGCAGCTGCCGATCGGCAGCGAGCACGGGTTCGTCGGGGTGGTCGACGTGCTCAGGATGCGCGCCTACACGGGCGAGGCCGACAAGGTCGCCGAAGGCGAGGTGCCGGCCGAGCTCGCCGACCGCGCCGCCGAGCTGCGCGAAGCCCTGATCGAGGTCATCGTCGAGACCAGCGACGAGCTCATGGAAAAATACCTGAACGAAGAGGAGATCCCGGCCGCCGAGCTCGACGCCGGCCTGGCGCAGGCGATCGTCGAGGCGAAGCTCTTCCCGGTCGCCGTGGGGGCCGCCGCCAAGCTCATCGGGATCGACCAGCTCCTCGACCTCATGGCGCTGGCCCCGTCCCCGGCCGACGCGCCGCCCGTGGTCCTCGACGGCGCCGAGCTGTTGTGCGACGCGGGCAAGCCGGCGGCGGCGTTCGTGTTCAAGACCGTGGCCGACCCGTTCAGCGGCCACATCAACGTGCTGCGCGTGTTCCAGGGCACCGTCGGCAGCGACAGCAACCTCAGCGTCGCCCGCGACGGCCACAAGGAGCGCCTCGGAGCGCTGCTCAAGCAGCAGGGCAAGGAGACCAAGCAGGTGGACAAGCTCGTGGCCGGCGACATCGGCGCCGTGGCGAAGCTCAAGGACGCGGTGACCGGCGACACGCTGGCGGCCGACGGCGTCAAGGGCGCCTTCGAGCCCGTCACCTACCCGGCGCCGCTCATGTCGTTTGCGGTGAGCGCCAAGGCCAAGGGCGACGAGGACAAGGTCATGACCGCGCTGCGGCGGCTCTCCGAAGAGGACCCGATGATGCACGTCTCCCGCGACGGGCAGACCGGCGAGATGATCGTCTCGGGCATGAGCCAGGTGCACGTCGAGGTCACGGTCGAACGCATGAAGCGCCGCTTCAACGTCGAGGTCGAGCTCAAGCCGCCCCGGGTGCCGTACCGCGAGACGATCCGCGGCACGGCCAAGGCCGAGGGCAAGCACAAGAAGCAGACCGGGGGTCGTGGCCAGTTCGCCGACACCTGGCTCGAGGTCTCCGCGCGAGCCAGCGGCGAGGGGTTCGAGTTCGTCGACAAGATCGTCGGCGGCGCGATCCCGCGCAACTTCATCCCGGCCGTCGAGAAGGGCGTGCGGGCGGCCATGGCCGAAGGCATCCTCGCCGGATACCCGGTGGTCGACGTCTCGGTCAAGCTCTACGACGGCAAGTACCACCCCGTCGACTCCTCGGACATGGCGTTCCAGATCGCCGGGTCGCTCGGGTTCAAGGCGGCCGTCGAGAAGGCCAATCCCGTGCTGCTCGAGCCGATCATGAACGTCGAGGTGATCGTGCCCGACGAGTCGGTCGGCGACATCATCGGCGACATGAACTCGCGCCGCGGCCGGGTGCTGGGCACCAACCCCAAGGGGCACAGCAGCACGATCCAGGCCGAGGTGCCGCTGGCCGAGATGGTCAGCTACGCGCCCGACCTCACGTCCATGACCGGCGGGCGCGGCGATTACCACATGGAGTTCCTGCGCTACGAAGAGGTGCCGGCGCACATGGCGCAGAAGGTCATCGACCAGGCAAAGAAAGACCGCGAAGAAGCGCGCAAGGGGTAGCCCGGCAGGCGGGGCGGCGGCCCGCAGGGCCGCCGCCCCGCCTGCGCCCTGCGCCGCCCGGACGGCTTCGCCAGGGCGGCGCGCCGACTCGTCCGTGACCGGCCGGAGTGGCTGATTTGCGGGCATTTTCGCGGTACGACGCGATAGCGGGGCGCGATGGCGTGGGATAGAATCGTGGTCCAGCAAGAAGGAGGTGTCCCGTGACCGACATCGGGACGATGCGTGTGAAGAGCGGTCTCGCCGACATGCTCAAGGGCGGCGTGATCATGGACGTCACCAACGCCGACCAGGCCAAGATCGCCGAAGACGCCGGCGCCTGCGCCGTGATGGCTCTCGAGCGGGTACCCGCCGACATCCGCCGCGACGGCGGCGTCGCCCGCATGGCCGACCCTCTCAAGGTCAAGGAGATCCAGGAGGCCGTGTCGATCCCGGTCATGGCCAAGGCCCGGATCGGCCACTTCGTGGAGGCGCAGGTCCTGCAGGCGCTCGAGGTCGACTACATCGACGAGAGCGAGGTGCTCACGCCGGCCGACGAGGCCAACCACATCGACAAGTGGAAGTTCGACGTGCCGTTCGTGTGCGGCGCCATCGACCTCGGCCAGGCGCTGCGCCGGATCAGCGAGGGCGCGGCCATGATCCGCACCAAGGGCGAGGCCGGCACCGGCGACGTGGTCGAGGCCGTGCGCCACATGCGCACCATCATGGGCCAGATCCGGCACCTGACCTCGTTGGACGAGGACGAGCTCTACAACGCGGCGGCCAAGGAGCTGCTCGCCCCCTACGACCTGGTGCGCTGGGTGGCCGAGAACGGCAAGCTGCCGGTGGTCAACTTCTCGGCCGGCGGCATCGCCACGCCGGCCGACGCGGCGCTGATGATGCAGCTCGGCGCCGAAGGCGTCTTCGTTGGTTCCGGCATCTTCAAGAGCGCCGACCCGGCCAGCCGGGCGACGGCCATCGTGCGCGCCACGACCAACTACAACGACCCCGCGGTGCTGGCCGACGTCTCCGTGGGGCTGGGCGACGCGATGGCCGGCATCGAGGCCGCGAAGATGCCGCTCGAAGAGAAGCTCCAGTTCCGGGGTTGAGGCCCGGGCACGACGTGACCCGTTCCGGCCTGCAGCAGCGCAGGGACGCGATCCTCTCGCCCGAGTTCGGGCTGCGCTCCGCCGGCGGCGAGCATCCCCATGTGGGCGTGCTCGCGCTGCAGGGCGACTTCCGCGAGCACCGGCTCGTGATGGAGCGTCTCGGCGCGGTCACGACCGAGGTGCGCACGGTGGGGCACCTGCAGGCGGTCGACGCCCTGGTCATCCCCGGCGGCGAGAGCACGACGATCGGCAAGCTCATGCGCGAGTACGGGTTCGTCGACGCGATCCGGGCCCGCCATGCCGGCGGCATGCCCATCTACGGCACGTGTGCCGGTCTGATCACGCTCGCGCGCTCGATCGTCGAGGGCGACCAGCCGCTGCTCGGGCTCATGGACATCGCGGCCCGGCGCAACGCCTTCGGCCGCCAGGTGCACAGCTTCGAGGCCGACCTCGAGGTCCGGGGCCTCGGCGAGCGGCCGCTGCGGGCGGTCTTCATCCGGGCGCCGTGGATCGAGGAGGCCGGCCCCGGCGTCGAGGTGCTGGCGCGCCTCGGCGGGCACGCGGTCGCCGCCCGCGAGGGGCGCCTGCTCGCCACGGCCTTCCACCCCGAGCTGACGGGTGATACAAGAGTGCATGGACTGTTCCTGCAGCTGGTGCGCGAGGCGCGGCTGCAGCGAGAGGCGGCGCGGGTCACGACCGGCGCGGCGGGTGAGGAGGTGGTGTCGTAGTGTCCGGACACTCCAAGTGGTCGACGATCAAGCACAAGAAGGGCAAGGAAGACGCCAAGCGCGGCCAGCTGTTCTCGAAGCTGGCCCGCGCCATCATGGTGGCGGCCAAGGAGGGCGGATCCGACCCCGAGTCGAACGCGGCGCTGGCGGCGGCGGTCGAGAAGGCGCGAAGCTACAGCATGCCAAAGGACAACATCGACCGCGCCATCGAGCGCGGGTCGGGCGGCGCCGGCGGCGAGTCGTTCGAGGCCATCCTCTACGAGGGCTACGGGCCGAACGGCGTGGCCATCATCGTCGAGGCGCTGACCGACAACCGCAACCGTTCGGCGGCCGATGTGCGCAACATCTTCACCAAGCACAACGGCAGCCTCGGCGGTCCGGGCTCGGTCGCCTGGATCTTCGAGCGCCGCGGCTCGATCACGGTCGACGGCACGCGGTTCGGCGAGGACGCGGTCATGGACGCCGCGATCGAGGGCGGCGCCGACGACGTCACGACCGACGGCGACACGATCGAGGTGATCACCGAGCCGGGCCAGCTGTCGGCGGTGCGCCAAGCGCTCGAAGCGGCCGGCATCGAGACCGAGCAGGTCGAGCTCACGATGGTGCCGAAGACCACGGTCAAGCTCGAAGAGAGCGACGCGCGCAAGATGCTCAGGCTCGTCGACGCCCTCGAGGGCAGCGACGACGTGCAAGAGGTGTACGCCAACTTCGACATCTCCGACGAGGTCCTCGAGGCCGTCGCCGGCTAGCCACGGCAAGGGGGCTGCGATGCGGACTGAGAGCAAGGGGGTCGCGCGGTGATCGTGCTCGGCATCGATCCCGGTACGGCGAGCACCGGTTGGGGGGTCGTCCAGCAAGACGGCAACCGGCTGACCTGCCTCGGCCACGGCTGCATCGTCACGTCGCCCAGGACGGAGACGCCACAGCGGCTGCGCCAGATCCACGACGAGGTGCTGGCGCTCATCGACGGCTACCACCCGGGCGTGGTCGCCCTCGAGGAGCTGTTCGTGAACGTCAACGTCAAGACGGCGCTGGCGGTCGGCCACGCTCGGGGCGCCATCTTCCTGGCGGCCGCCGAGCGCGAGCTGGCGTGCGCCGACTACACGCCGCTGGCGGTCAAGCAGGCCGTCACCGGGTACGGGCGCGCCAACAAGGTGCAGGTGCAGGAGATGACCAAGGTCCTGCTGGCGCTGCCGGAGATCGTGCAGCCCGACCACGCTTCCGACGCGCTCGCGGTAGCGATCTGTCACCTGCACTCGACGAGCCTGCTTCAGAAGCTGAACACGGGCCGGGCGTGACCCGCTCTCCCGGCGCTCGCGCATGATCGTCTCGCTGCGCGCGAAGGTCCTCCAGGTCGAGGCCGACCAGGTCGTGCTCGAGACCGGCGGGGTCGGCCTCGGCGTCTCGGTCCCGGGTCGCATCGCCTCGGTCCTCTCCCAACGGGTCGGCGACGAGGTGCGGCTGCACACCTACCTGCACGTGCGAGACGACGCGCTGCAGCTCTACGGGTTCCAGAGTGCTCGTGAGCGCGCCTTCTTCCTGTCGCTGATCGCCGTCAGCGGCGTGGGCCCCAAAGTGGGCCTGGCCGTGCTGTCGACCTTCTCGGTCGAGCAGCTCGAGGCGGCCATCGTGCGCGGCGACTCGGCGACGTTCGAGAGCGTGCCGGGCGTGGGTCGCAAGCTCGCCCAGCGCCTGGTGATCGAGCTCAAGGACCGGGTCGCGATGGACCTCGAAGAGGCGATGTCGGCCAGGGGTGCGGCCACCCCGGGCGGGGACCACTTCGTGCAGGCGCGTGCCGCCCTTCAGGGCCTCGGCTTGACGCTTCGCGAGGCCGAGGCCGCACTCAAGGGCGCGCCGGCCGACGGCAGTGTCGAGGAGCTCGTCAGGCACGCGTTGCGCAAGAGCGAGGCCGGCCAGGGCGGTGGCGACGGTGAGTGACCCGGCACGCATCGGCGATCCCAGCGAGCTGCCCGAAGAGCGCGACTTCGACAAGTCGCTGCGGCCGCGCCAGTTCGCCGATTTCGTCGGGCAGACCAGCGTCAAGGAGCAGCTCGAGATCTTCGTCCAGGCGGCCAAGAACCGCGGTGAGACGCTCGACCACGTGCTCCTGGCGGGGCCGCCGGGTCTCGGCAAGACCACCCTCGCCGGGATCATCGCCACGGAGCTGGGAGTCAGCGTGCACACCACGTCGGGGCCGGCGCTCGAGCGCAAGGTCGACGTAGCGGGCCTCCTGACCAATCTGCAGGAAGGCGACGTCCTGTTCGTCGACGAGATCCACCGCCTGAACTCGGCCGTCGAAGAGGTGCTCTACCCGGCGATGGAGGACTTCGAGATCGACCTCATGATCGGCGAGGGGCCGGCGGCGCGCAGCGTCAGGCTGTCGGTGCCGCCGTTCACGCTGATCGGGGCGACGACGCGGACCGGACTGCTGACGACGCCGCTGCGCGACCGCTTCGGCGTGTGGCAGCGCCTCGAGTACTACGACGACGACGAGCTGGCGTCGATCGTGCTGCGCTCGGCGGGGATCCTCGGGGTGGTCATCGACGATGATTCGGCGGCGCAGGTGGCCGTTCGCTCGCGCGGCACGCCGCGCGTGGCCAACCGCCTGCTGCGCCGCGTGCGCGATTTCGCCGAGGTACGCCACCAGGGCGAGATCACGCTCGACATCTGCCTGGCGGCGCTCGAGCTCTTCCAGGTCGACGCCGAGGGCCTCGACAAGCTCGACCGCGACATCCTCAAGACGATCGTCGAGAAGTTCGACGGCGGGCCGGTCGGGCTCGACACGCTCGCCGTGGCGCTGGGCGAAGAGGCCGACACGCTGATGGACGTCTACGAGCCCTACCTGATCATGCGCGGCTTCATCAAGCGCACCCCGAGGGGCCGCATGGCGACCACGGCCGGCTACCGGCACTGCGGCTGCGAGCCGCCGGCCGGGGCCGGTGGCTCGCAGCCCGGCGGGTCGCCGACGCTGTTCGACTGACATCCGCGCAGAGCCACCGACACCCGCGGTCGCGTCACCGCATCCCAGCAGTGCCGCCGGTCGGCCCCGCCGGGGTCGCGTCGCGACGGCGGATGCGGCCCTTGCGCCGGGAGCACATGTACAATCGAGCCATGGACGAGATCCTCCTCCACGTCTGCTGCGGACCCTGCAGCACGGTCGCGGTCCCGCACTGGCGAGCCGAGGGCCTGGAGCCGTCGGCGCTGTTCCTGAACCCGAACGTGCAGCCGGCCCTGGAACACGTGCGCAGGGTCGCCGCCATGGAGCAGTACGCCGATGCGGCGGGGCTGCGCCTGATCGTCGACGTGGGTCTGGGGGCCGGGGCGTGGGGGGCGGCGACGGGCGCGTGGGCGAAGCCGGACGCGCCCGTCGCCGCCCCCTCCGATCCGGCCGGCCGCTGCCACGCCTGCCTGGAGCTGCGTCTGCGCGAGACGGCCTGGGCGGCGGCCGAGCGCGGAGTCCCTCGCTTCTCCACCTCGCTGAGCGTCAGCCCATGGCAGCGCCACGACCTGATCGCCGGGCTCGGCTACGCGGTCGCCGAGGAGGCCGGCGTCGAGTTCCTGTACGCCGACCTTCGGCCGCACTACCGCCAGAGCATCGAGGCGAGCCGGCGGCTGGGGCTCTACCGCCAGCGCTACTGCGGCTGCGTGCCCAGCAAGTGGGAGGCGTGGTCGGAGCGCCTGCGACGGCGACGTGAGCGCCGGGCCGAGGCGGCGTGAGCCGCCGGCGACGGGGAGCGCCGGTCAGCGCGACGACACGGGTGGGCATCCAAGCCGGCGTGCGGTCGGACGGCGACCCGAGACCCGCATGAGGACCGACGAGCTCGACTACGAGCTCCCGCCGGAGCTGATCGCCCAGACCCCCGTCGAGCCGCGCGACGCCTCGCGCCTGCTGTGCCTGGGGGGTCGTGGGCATGGCCTCAGCTTGACCGACCGCACGTTCGCGGACCTGCCGTCGCTGCTGCGCGAGGGAGACGTGCTGGTGCGCAACGACACCCGCGTGCTACCGGCTCGCGCGCGCTTCCGCAAGCCCACGGGAGGCCGGGTGGAGCTCCTCTTCCTCGAGCCGAGTGCCGGCGGCGAAGGCTGGTGGGAGGCGCTGGCCGGCGGGCGCGTGCGCCCCGGCCAGCGCCTCGTGTCCGAACGCGGCGGCGAGGCGTTCGCCGTCGAGGTCGGGGAGCGGCTCGGAGAAGGCCGCCGCCTTGTCCGCCCGGCCGTCGCCGAGCCGCTCCCCGACCTGCTCGAACGCTACGGGGAGACGCCGCTGCCGCCCTACATCAAGACCGAGCTGGACGACCCCGGGCGCTACCAGACGACCTATGCGTCGGTGAAGGGCTCGGCCGCCGCGCCGACGGCCGGGCTCCACTTCACCCCCGAGCTCGACGGGCGGCTGCGCGACGCCGGCGTGACCATCGAGGAGCTCACCCTCCACGTCGGTCTGGCCACCTTCAGGCCGGTGACGGTGGACGTGGTCGAGGACCACCCCTTGCACAGCGAGCCCTTCTCGGTCGCGGCGGCGGCGTGGCAGCGGATCGCCGCCGCGCGGGCCGAGGGGCGCCGGATCGTGGCCGTGGGCACGACGATGGTGCGGCTGCTCGAGGAGCTCTGCCGGCCGGAGCGAGGAGGCGACGGCGGTGAAGAAGGCGGCCGGCGCCTCGAAGAGGACGCCGCCGGCCGCCTTTCCGGTCGCACGGAGCTGCTGATCGCGCCCGGCCACCGGTTCCGCGTCGTGGACGGCCTGATCACCAACTTCCACCTGCCGCGCACCACACTGCTGGCGCTCGTGATGGCGTTCTGCGGCGTCGAGGAGACGCGGGCGGCCTATCGCTACGCGATTGCGCGGCGCTACCGCTTCTACAGCTTCGGCGACGCTATGCTCGCGTGGCGTGAGGTCGGCGAAGAGGGGGACGCGGGGTGACCGCGCCGGCCTTCGGCTTCGCCGTCGAGGCCACGAGCGGGCGCGCCCGTGCCGGGCGGCTGAGGACCCCTCACGGTGACGTGCTGACTCCATGCTTCATGCCGGTGGGTACCAAGGGTACCGTCAAGGCGGTGCCGCCGGGGTCGCTGCGCGACCTCGGCGCCCAGGTGGTGCTGGGCAACGCCTACCACCTCTACTTCCGCCCCGGCCTCGACGTCGTGCGGGCCCACGGCGGCCTCCACCGGTTCATGGGCTGGGACGGCCCGATCCTCACCGACTCGGGCGGGTTCCAGGTGTTCAGCCTGGCCGACACGCGCGTGGTCGGCGCAGACGGGGTCGAGTTCACCTCGGTCTACGACGGCTCGCGGCACGTGTTCACGCCGGGGCTCGCGATGGAGATCCAGGAGGCGCTGGGGGCCGACGTCGTCATGTGCTTCGACCAGTGCGCGCCGGGCGTGTTGCCTCGGGCCGAGGTCGAGGCCGCCGTCGAGCGCACGACGCGCTGGGCGGCCGAGTGCCGCGAGGCGCAGACGCGTGCCGACCAGCTGCTGGTCGCGATCGTGCAGGGAGGGGTCGAGGGCGACCTGCGCGCGCGCTCGGCGCGCGAGCTGGTCGCCCTCGACTTCCCGGCCTACGCCATCGGCGGCCTGTCGATCGGGGAGCGCCGCGTGGAGATGCTCGACGTGGTCGAGCAGCTGGACGCGGCGCTCCCCGACGACCGTTTCCGCTACTTCATGGGCATCGGAGACCCGGGTGGCATCGTCGACGTCATCGAGCGCGGGGTGGACCTGTTCGACTGCGTGTTGCCGACGCGCCTGGCCCGCACCGGCGCCGCCTTCACCTCGAGCGGCCGGCTGAACCTGCGCAACGCCCGTTTCGCCGACGATCTCGGTCCGCTCGACCCCGCCTGCGACTGCCCCACGTGTGCGGGCTTCAGCCGCGCCTACCTGCGCCACCTGGTCAACCAGAAGGAGATCCTCGGCATGCAGCTGCTGAGCGAACACAACCTCCGCGTTCTGGTAGGATTGTGCGAAGCCGCCCGCCGGGCGATCGTCGAGGGCTCCTTCGCGGAGTTCGCCGCCGGGACCCGCGAGAGGCTCGCCGCCGCCGACGACTGAGAGGAGAGATCCTTTGATACTGTACGTGCTCGTCTTCGTGGTCATCATCTTCATGCTGTGGACCACGTACAGCCAGCAGCGCCGCGCCAAGAAGGCCCAGGAAGAGTTGCAGCGCATGCTCAAGAAGGGCGACGAGGTCCTCACCATCGGCGGCGTCTTCGGCACCATCCGCAAGATCGGCGACGACTACGTCGACCTCGAGATCGCGCCCCGCATCAAGGTGCGGTTCCTCAAGCGCTCCGTCCGCGAGATCGTGAACGAAGAGGAATACGAGGACGAAGAGGAAGAGGACTACGAGGACGAGGAGTACGACGAGGACGAGTCCGAGGACGCCGACGAGGACGCCGACGAGGATGAGGACGAGGACGCCGACGAGGACGAGCAAGAGGACGCCTCCGACGACGAGGCCCCCGGGGCCGCGGACGAGCCCGCCGACGACGGCGAGGCCGGCGACGTGCCCGACGAGATCGACGCTCCCGAACCGCCGACGCCTCCCAAGGACGTGAAGCCGTAGCGGCGTCGCCGGTATCGGTCGCAGGGCTGCGCGGAGGGCCCGCGGCGAGGGCTCGCAGAGCCCTCGCCGCGGGCCCTCCTCTTCTACCGCCGGCGCCGCCCCGTTTCGTACAGAGTTTGCAGGTATTCCGCGGGCCGGAAAGAATGTTCTGCAGAACCGGTCTCGAGACAGGAGCTTGACGCATGGCTCACGTGCTGGCGTTCGCCAACCAGAAGGGCGGCGTGGCGAAGACCACCTCCACCCTGAACCTGGGCGTCGCGCTGCGCGAGCACGACCTGCGGGTGCTCGGGGTCGACATGGATCCCCAGGGCAACCTGACCATGAGCCAGGGCTACGATCCCGAGAACCTCGACAAGAGCATGTACGACGTCCTCGTGCACCGGGTGCCGATCGAGGAGGTCATCGTCAGCAACGAGATCGACGTCGCGGCCGCGACGATCGACCTGGCGGGAGCCGAGATGGCGCTGTCCACCCAGATCGGGCGCGAGAGGGCGCTCGAGAGGGCGCTGAGGCCGGTCCAGAAGAAGTACGACTACATCCTCATCGACACGCCGCCGTCGCTCGGCCTGCTGACGATCAACGCGCTGACCGCCGCCGAGGGTGTGATCGTGCCGGTGCAGTGCGAGTACCTGTCGCTGCGCGGGCTGCTGCAGCTCGAACGCACGCTCGAGATGATCCGCGAGAACCTGAATCCCAAGGTCAAGATCAAAGGTATCCTGCCGACGCTGTTCGACGCCCGCACTCTGCACGGGCGCGAGGCCATCGACATCCTGAGGGAGAACTTCGGGTCGCTCGTGTTCGACACGACCGTGCGCAAGACGATCAAGTTCGCCGAGGCCCCGGTCAGGGGGTCGTCGGTCCTGAAGTACGATCCCCGGGGCAAAGGGGCCGAGGCGTACCGCAGCCTCGCCCGGGAGGTGCTGAATGGGAAGTCGCGCTAGCATGCGGGACGGTCTGAACGACCTCTTCCGGCGCACCGACGTGGCCGGAGGCTCCACGCCGCCGCACGCGGACGACGCCGAACCCGGACGTGTCGGGCGCGGCTACGTGACCACGATCAAGGTCGTCGGCGTCGGCGGCGGCGGCACGAACGCCGTCAACCGCATGGTCGACGCCGGCATCCGCGGTGTCGAGTTCATCGCCATCAACACCGACGCCCAGGCGCTGCAGGCGTGCGACGCCGACGTCAAGATCCATATCGGCCAGGAGATCACCCACGGACTCGGTGGCGGCGCCGACCCCGAGGTCGGGCGGCAGGCGATGGAGCTGTCGCGCGACCAGGTCAAGCAGGCGCTGCGCGGGGCCGACATGGTGTTCGTGACCGCGGGCGAGGGCGGCGGCACCGGGACCGGCGCCGCGCCGGTCATCGCCGCCGTCGCGCGTGAGCTCGGGGCCCTGACGGTGGCCATCGTGACGCGCCCGTTCTCGTTCGAGGGGCGCCGCCGCGGGCAGGCGGCCGAGACGGGGATCGGCGAGCTGAACGCGGCCGTGGACACCGTCATCGTGATCCCCAACGACCGGCTGCTGCACGTCGTCGACCGCAACACGACGGTGGTCGACGCGTTTCTCGCCGCCGACGACATCTTGCGCCAGGGCGTGCAGGGTATCTGCGACCTGATCACGGTGCCGGGCCTGATCAACCTGGATTTCGCCGACGTGCGCACCATCATGAGCGGCGCGGGCTCGGCCCTCATGGGCATCGGCACGGGGCGTGGCGAGGCCCGCGCCGCAGAGGCGGCCAACGCGGCCATCACCTCGCCGCTGCTCGAGACCGAGATCTCGGGGGCCAGGGGCATCCTGCTGAACATCACCGGGGGCGCCGACCTGTCGCTGTACGAGGTCAACGAGGCGGCTGGCGAGATCGCCCGCGCGGCCGCCGACGACGCCAACATCATCTTCGGGGCGGTCGTCGACGAGGGTCACGAAGGCCAGATGACGGTGACGGTGATCGCCACCGGGTTCGAGGCCGGCCGGCCGAAGGCGGAGCCGGCCGCACCCGAGCGTCCGCGGCGCACCGAGGAGGGCACGCCCTTCGCGCCGCCGCCGGCCTTCGACGCCGGCGACTTCGAGATCCCGTCGTTCATCCGTCACGGCGACGACAGCGGGGACGTTTGAGGTCGGCGCGAGGCAGCCGATGACGCCCGACGCGCTCGTCGCCGCGCGTCCGTCGGTGTCCCCCGACGACCTCCACATCGAGCTCGACGTCTTCGACGGTCCCTTCGACCTGCTGGTCACGCTGATCCTGCGCGACGAGGTCGACCTCTGGGAGATCCGCGTCTCGCGGATCGTCGCCGACTACATCCTGCGCCTGGCCGAGAGCGAGGAGTTCGACCTCGAGGCCACGTCGCACTTCATCGTGCTCGTCGCTTCGCTGCTCGAGGTGAAGTCGAAGCGGCTGCTGGCCAGCGGCGCGCTGGCCGAGCTCGAGCTGGAGGAAGAGGCGGTCGAGGAGGCGGGCGAGGAGCTGCTGGCGGCGCTGCTGCGCTACGCGCGGTTCAAGCGCGCCGGCGAGGAGCTCGCCCGCCGGCACGCGACGTTCGCCGGCCGCAACTACCGCGGCGTGCCGGTGCCGGCTCGCTACCTGCATACGGCGAGCGTACGGGCGGCGCTGCCGCCGGCCACGCTCGCCGAAGCGCTCGAGGTGTTGCTGCGCGAGCCGCCGGCGCCCGACGTGAGCCACATCACCGACCTCGCCGTGTCGCTGGTCGGCGAGCTGCGCCGCCTGCGCACCCTGCTCGCCTCGGAGCGCAGCTTCACGTTCTCGGCCGTCGCGCCCCGCGGCCGCCTCGAGAAGGCCGTGACGTTCTTCGCCCTGCTCGAGCTGCACAACCGCGGCGAGGTCGTGCTCCACCAGCCGCGAGCGTTCGCCGAGATCACGGTCACGCGCGCCAACGAGCCCGGCGGCTGCGAGCATGACGCGCTCGCCGCCGTGGGGTAGCATCCTCCGTACCACCCTCCGTTCGGGACGATCGATGGACGCTGCCGCACGCCGCCTCGAGGCGGTCATCTTCATCTCACCGCAGCCGGTGCCGCCGGACCAGCTGGCCGCCGCCTGCGGGCTCGACGAGCCCGCCCTCGCGGCGGCCCTGTCGGCCCTGGCGACCGAATACGCGCCGGGCCGCCACGGCCTCGAGCTGCTCGAGGTTGCGGGCGGCTGGACCTTCGCCGTGGCGCGTGACTGCGAGGGCGCGCTCGAGAGCTACGCCGGCGCGCGCCCTCCCGAGGCCCTGTCGCCGGCCCTGATCGAGACGCTCGCCGTGGTGGCGTACCTGCAGCCGACCACGCGCGCCGAGGTGGCCCAGGTGCGCGGGGTCTCGTCGGAGTGGGCGCTGTCGGCCCTCGTCGAGCGCGGCCTGGTCGAAGAGCAGGGGCGCGCCGACACGCCGGGGGCGCCGATCATCTACGCGACGAGCCGGCGGTTCCTGCAGCTCTTCGGCCTGCGCTCGCTCGCCGACCTCGAGGACCTCGACACCTTCGCGCTGGACGCACAGGACGCCGAGGAGCTCCGCACCCGCCTGCTCGCCAACGCCGCGAGGCGGACGCCGTGACCGACGCACCCGGAGATGACATGGCAGACCGTGACGACCAGCGACCGCCCGAGCCGGAACCGGAAGACGGCCGGGAGCCGGAGGCTGCCGACGCCACGAGCGCCGGCAGGGACGAGCCGGCCGGTGAGGAACCGACGCGCAAGCCGGAGGGTCCGGAGCCGACGGGTGACGCTGGACCGGAGGGTCCGGAGCCGACGGGCGAGGCAGGGCCGGAGCCCGAGGCCGAAGGAACCGCCCCGGCGCGGCCGCCACGACCCGAGATGAATCTGGTCGTGTTCCTGGCCCGCGCCGGCGTCGGGTCGCGGCGCTTCTGCGATGCCGTGATCGGCGAGGGTCGCGTCACGATCGACGGCGCCGTCGTCACCTTCCCGCGCGAGAAGGTCGGCCCGACGGCCGAGGTGGCGGTCGACGGCGAGCCCGTCGAGCCCAGGGAGCTCCGCTACCTGCTCGTCAACAAGCCGCGCGGCGTGGCCTCGACGCGCAGAGATCCCCACGCCGACCGGGTGCTGGTCGACCTGGTGCCCGAGGGCCGCGTGCTGTTCCCGGTGGGCCGGCTCGACGTCGACACCACGGGCCTGATCGTGCTCACCAACGACGGTGTGCTGGCCAACCGCCTCATGCACCCGCGCTACGGTGTGCCGAAGACGTACGTGGCGCGCGTGCGCGGCAAGGTGAGCAAGCGGATGCTCGCCGATCTGCGCTCGGGCGTGGAGCTCGAGGACGGGCGCACGGCGCCGGCCCAGGCGCGGCTCGAGAAGCAGAGCGGCAAGACGGCGCTGGTGGAGCTGGTGCTCCACGAGGGCCGCAAGCGCCAGGTGCGGCGCATGCTGGCGGCGGTCGGCCTGCCGGTGGAGGAGCTCCACCGGCGCCGCTACGGGCCGCTCTCCGACAAGAACCTCAAGGTGGGCGCCTTCCGCAAGCTCAACGGAGACGAGGTCGAGGCCTTGCGCCGGGCCGGCGAGGAGGTCGACCGCCGGACGGACGGCGACGACCCCGGCGAGCCGGTCGACCTGATCCCCGGCATCTGAGGCTCCGGGGCGGGCCGCCGCCGGCCCCCCCACGCCTGAGACGGGCGTGTATACTGGCTGTCCGTTCCCGCGACCGGAGACCTGCGCGACATGACCGACGACGCCCCCCGCCTCATCGCCCTCAGAGGCGCGACGACGACCGACGAGGACAGCGGCGAGGCCATCCAGGAGCGCACGGAAGAGCTGCTGAGCGTGCTGCTGGAGCGTAACCCGCTGCCGGTCAGCGACATCGTCAGCATCATCTTCACCGCCACGCCCGATCTGCGCGCCGACTTCCCGGCCGCCGCGGCGCGCTCGCTGGGGCTGCACCACACGCCGCTGCTGTGCGCCCAGGAGATCCCCGTCGACGGCGCCGTCGAGCGCTGCATCCGCGTGCTGGTGCACGCCTACGGGCCGGCCGGCAGGGCAGTCCACCACGTCTACCTCCACGACGCGCGTCAGCTTCGTCTCGACCTGCCGCAGTGAGCGTCCGGTTCCTGACAGACGCTGCCTCGGTCGCGCCCTATCGCCCTGGGGAACGCTCCGAGGACGTGATGGCCCGCTACGGGCTCGACGAGGTCGTCAAGCTGGCCTCGAACGAGTACCCGCTGCCGCCGCTGCCCGGCGTGATCGAGAAGGTCGCGGCCGCCACGACCCGGCTCAACCGGTATCCCGACGAGTCATGCGGGGCGCTGCGCGACGCGCTGGGCCGGCACCATCGGGTGCCGGCGGGGCGCGTCGCCGTCGGCAACGGCTCGCTCGAGCTCATCATGCTGCTCGCCGACGCGCTCCTGGCGCCCGGCGTGTCGGCCGTGTTCCCCGAGCCGTCGTTCGCCCTGTACCGGCGTCTCTGCGACCTGCACCGGGCCGAGGCCGTTGCGGCGCCGCTCAAGCCCGGGGGCTTCGTCGATCTGGACGCGATGGCGGCGGCGATACGGTCCGACACGGCTCTGGTCGTCGTCTGCAACCCCAACAACCCCACCGGCACGTACCTGCCGGCGGCGGCCATCCGCGAGTTCTGCGACCGCGTGCCGGCCCACGTGCTGGTCATCCTCGACGAGGCCTACAACGAGTTCGTGACCGAGCCCGACTCCCAGGAGACCGTCGCGCTGGCGCGCACGCGTGACAACGTCTGTCTGACGCGCACGTTCTCGAAGATCCACGGACTGAGCGCGCTGCGCGTGGGCTACGCGCTGGCCGGCGAGCGGGTGATCGAGGCGATCGACACCTTCAGGCAGCCGTTCAACGTGAACCTGATGGCGCAGGAGGCGGCGCTCGAGTCGCTCAAGCATCAGGACGAGGTGCAGCGTCGGCGCTACCTCACCGCGGGGCTGCGCGCCGGGCTCTCGGAGCGCCTCGTGGCGATGGGATGCGCGGTGCTGCCCAGCCAGGCGAACTTCGTCCTGGCCGACCTGCGCGGCGTGGCGCCGTCGGGCGAGGACGTCTGCGAGCGCCTGACGGCGCTCGGGGCGATCGTCCGCGACGGCGCCGCCTTCGGGCTGCCGGGCTGGGCCCGCGTGAGCGTGGGCACACGCGACGAGATCGAGTTCTTCCTCGCCCGGCTGGCCGAGCTGGCCGGCGCGGGCGACTGACCGAAGGGAGGTAGCGCTGAGCATGATGATCATCATGGAAGAGGGCGCCACCGCGGAAGAGGTGGCGCACGTCGTCGAGCGCCTCGAGGAGGTCGGCGCCCAGGCGCACATCTCCGAGGGCGAGCGCGTCACGGTGATCGGCGCGATCGGCGATCGCGAGGAGATCACGCAACTGCCGCTCGAGGCGCTGCCCGGCGTCGACCGCGTGGTCGCGATCCTCAAGCCCTACAAGCTCGTGAGCCGCGAGTTCCAGGCGCGCGACACGGTGATCGACGTGCGCGGCCGCAAGGTCGGCGGCGGTCACTTCGCGCTGATGGCCGGCCCGTGCTCGATCGAGACCGAGGACCAGGTCATGGCGGCCGCGCGGGCGGTCGCCGCCGCGGGCGGCACGATGCTCCGCGGCGGCGCCTTCAAGCCACGGACCTCCCCGTACGCCTTCCAGGGACTGGGCGAGGACGGCCTCAAGCTCATGGCCCTGGCCCGCGACGAGACGGACCTGCCGATCGTCACCGAGGTGATGGACCCGCGCGACCTCGACGTCGTCTGCGCCTACGCCGACATCGTCCAGATCGGCGCCCGCAACATGCAGAACTTCCAGCTGCTGGCCGAGGTCGGCCGGGCCGGCAAGCCGGTGCTGCTCAAGCGCGGCCTCTCAGCCACGATCGAGGAGTGGCTGATGTCGGCGGAGTACATCCTCAAGGAGGGCAACCGCGAGGTGATCCTCTGCGAGCGCGGCATCCGCACCTTCGAGACGGCGACGCGCAACACGCTCGACATCAGCGCCGTGCCGGTCGTCAGGCTGCTCTGTCACCTGCCGGTGATCGTCGACCCGAGCCACGCGACCGGCCGGCCGGAGCTCGTGCTGCCGCTCGGCCTGGCGGCGGTGGTCGCCGGCGCCGATGGCGTCATCGTCGAGACGCACCCGAACCCCGAACACGCCCTCTGCGACGGGCCGCAGTCGCTGGACCCGGTGGCTTTCGCCGAGTTTGCGTCGCGGCTGCTCGACCTGGTCGCCTACACGGGGCGCAGCGTCGGCTGAGGCCGGCCGAGGACCGTGGCCGCCGAACAGCGCAGCGTCGCCATAGTCGGGGTGGGCCTCATGGGAGGCTCGCTCGGGCTGGCCGCGCGCCGGCACGCCGGCGTGGAGCGCGTGGTCGGCTGGAGCCACAGCCCGGGCACGGTCGCCCGCGCCCTCGAGCTGGGGGCGATCACCGAGGCGGCCGACTCGATCGAGGCGGCCGCCTCGTCCGCCGGCATCGTCTTCGTCTGCACGCCGGTACGCTTGATCCCCGAGCACGTGCGGCGCGCGCACGCGGCCGCCCCGCCCGACGCCGTGGTGACCGACGTGGGCAGCACGAAGGGAGCGCTGATGCGCGCGCTCGGCCCCGCCGAGCAGGAGCGTTGCATCGGCGGGCACCCGCTGTGCGGGTCCGAGACGGCCGGCGTGGCCAACGCCCGCGACTCGCTCTACGAGGACGCCACCTACTTCCTCACCCCGGGGCAGCACGTGCGGCCCGAGGCGTTCCAGAGCCTGTACGACTTCGTCGTGCGCATCGGCGCCCAGCCGGTCGCGGTCGATCCCGACGAGCACGACCGCGTGCTCGCCCTGGTCAGCCACCTGCCGCACGTGCTGGCCAACGTGCTCATGGCGCAGGCCGGCGAGCAGCGCGGGTCGCGCGACCCGCTGCTGGCGACCGGCCCGAGCTTCCGCGACATGACGCGCATCGCCGGCAGCAACCGCGCCGTGTGGACCGACATCTTCATCGAGAACCGCGAGGCGCTGCTGGCGGCGCTCCACACGTACCGCGACGGGCTCGACGAGGTGGTCGGGGCGCTCGAGGCGAGCGACGAGGGTCGCCTGGCCGAGTCGATCGGACGCGCGGCGGTGCAGCGGCAGCGCCTGCTCGCGGCCGAGAGTCTCACCGCCGACAAGCTGTTCCGCGTCGTCGTGCGCATCCCCGACCGCCCCGGCGTGCTGCAGGAGATCACGGTGGCGCTGGGCGACGCCAACATCAACATCGAGGACCTCGCCCTGCACCACATGAGCGCCGAGCTGGGCGGCACGCTGACCGTGTACGTTCTCGGCGCCGACGTGCGCGACCGGGCCGAGGCGCTTCTCGCCCGCCTGGGCTACCAGGTCACGACGGGGCGGGGCGTGGGATGAGCCGCGAAGCGGCGGTCCGTTTCGCCCCGCCGGGCCCGCTGCGCGGCAGCCGTCCGCGTGCCCGGCGACAAGTCGATCATGCAGCGGGCGCTGCTGATCGGGGCCGTCTGCGACGGCGACGTCGAGATCGTCCACCCGTTGTGGGCCGGCGACCCGGTGGCGACGGCCGGGATGGTCGAGGCTCTCGGGGGGCGCGTCGACGGGCTTGCCGCACGCGCACCCGTCGCGACCGTCCACGGGCGCGGCCTGCGCGGCCTGCGGCCGCCGGCCGCGCCGCTCGACGCCCGCAACTCCGGCACCGGCATGCGGCTGCTGGCCGGCCTGCTGGCCGGCCAGAGCGGCCGGTTCACGATCGACGGCGACGAGAGCCTGCGCCGGCGGCCGATGGGCCGCGTCGTCGAGCCGCTGCGCGCCATGGGCGTGCGCGTCGAGGCGCGCGACGGCGCGTTCGCGCCGCTGGTCGTCGAGGGCGGGCCGGTCAACGCCGTCCGCTACGAGACGCCGGTCGCGAGCGCTCAGGTGAAGTCGTGCGTCCTGCTGGCGGGGCTGTTCGCCGACGGCATGACCACGGTGGTCGAGCCGGCGCCGAGCCGCGACCACACCGAGAGGATGCTGCGCGCGGCCGGCGCGGAGGTACGGAGCGAGGGCTGCGAGGCGCGCGTGACCGGCGCTCGCGAGCTTCGCCTCGGATCGGTCGCGATCCCCGGCGACGTGTCGTCGGCCGCCTTCCTCGTCGCCGCGGCGCTGCTCGTCGAGGGATCGGAGCTCAGGATGGGCGGCGTGGGGCTCAACCCGACGCGCACGGCGTTCCTGGCGGCCGCGCGCGACATGGGCGCCGCCGTCGACTGGCACGTCGAGGCCGAGAGCGGCGGCGAGCCGGTCGGCACGATTGAGGCGCGTGCCTCGGCGCTGCACGGCGTCACGGTCGCGGCCACCGACGTTCCCGCCATGATCGACGAGGTCACGCTGCTGGCGCTGCTGGCGGCGTTCGCCGAGGGCGAGACCGTGGTCGAGGGGGTCGGCGACCTGCGCGCCAAGGAGTCCGACCGTCTCGAGGCGATCGTCGGCCTGGTGCGCGGCCTCGGCGGCCGCGCCGAAGCGGCCGACGATCGCCTGGTCGTGCACGGCACGCGCCTGCGCGGTGGCCACATCGACAGTCTCGGCGACCACCGGCTGGCGCTGCTCGCTGCGGTCGCGGGGCTCGCCTGCCCGGAGGGCGTGACGGTCGACGGCTTCGCCGCGGCCGACGTGTCGTTCCCGGGGTTCATCCACGTCCTTCAGGAGGTGACGGGCAGATGACGGTGATCGCCATCGACGGTCCGGCCGGCTCGGGCAAGAGCACGCTGGCGAAGCTGCTGGCGGAACGTCTCGGCTACGCCCATCTCGACACCGGCGCGATGTACCGCGCCATCGCCTACCTCGCCCTGCGCGACGGGGTGGCCCTCGACGACGCGCCGGTCCTGGCGCGCCTGGCCCACGAGGCGCATCTGACCTTCGACCACGGGCGCATCATCGCGTTCGACGCCGACGTGAGCGACGAGATCCGCCGCCCTCCCGTGTCGGCGGCCGTCTCGGAGGTGTCGGCGCACGCCGAGGTCCGGCAGGTGCTGGTCGCCGAGCAGCGACGCATCGGCGACAGCCTGGACGTGGTCGTGGAGGGCCGCGACATCGGCACGGTCGTGTTCCCCGCGGCGCCGGTGAAGATCTTCCTGACCGCGACCCCCGCCGTGCGCGCCGAGCGCCGTCGCAAGGAGCTGATCGCCACGGGCGAGCACGTGGGAGCCGAGGAGACGTTGGCCGCGATGGAGGCGCGCGACGCGTATGACTCGGAGCGCTCGGTGGCGCCGCTCAAGGCGGCCGACGATGCGATCGAGCTCGACACGACCGGGCTCACGATCGCCGGCGTGGTCGACGCCGCGGCAGCCATCGTCGAGCGCTGTCTGGCGGGCGCGGGGTGAACAACGTCCCCTGGTTCGTCGCGGGCGACGCGCCGTTCTACCGGTTCGCGCGGTTCGTCAGCGTCGGCGTCATCGGGACGTCGTGCGGCGTGCAGGGCGAGGAGACCGACAACGTGCCGCGCAGCGGCCCGGCGCTGCTCGCGGTCAACCACAAGAGCGACCTCGACCCTTTCTTCGTCGGCATGACGTTCCGCCGACCGCTGCGCTACTTCGCCAAGGCCGAGCTGTTCGGCAACGCGCTGCTGGCGAAGGCGGTGAGCTCGCTGGGCGCGATCCCCGTGCGCCGCGGCGAGAGCGACCGCCAGGCGCTCGAGACGGCGCTGGCGGTCCTCGCCGCCGGCGACGCGCTGATGATCTTCCCCGAAGGCCACCGGTTCCCCGACGACGAGATCCACGAGTTCCAGCGCGGGATCGGGATGCTCGCCGTGCGCAGCGGGGCCCCGGTCTATCCCGTGGCGGTCAAGGGATCGGCGGGCATCGCGCAGGGAGGCCTGCGGCGGCGTACAGTGAAGGTGAAGGCGGGGCCGCGCGTCGACCTCAGCGGCCTCGAAGGCAAGAAGAGCGTCGCCTACACCGAAGCGGCCCTGAGGCTGCAGGCGGCGGTCAGGGAGCTGTATGCCACGATCTGAGAAGGCAGCCGACGGGGGGCGCGGCGGCGGCCGTGGCCGCCGCCGCGCCCCCGTCACCGTCGTCGTGTCGCGCTTCGCCGGCTACTGCTACGGCGTGGAGCGCGCGCTGCAGATCGCCGAGCTGGCCGGCGCCGAGCTCGAGCCGCCGGTCTACACGCTCGGCCCGCTCATCCACAACCCCGCCGTCGTCGAGCGCCTGGCGCGGCGCGGCATCGCCGCCGTCGACGACCTCGACGCGGTCGCGCAGGGCACCGTCATCGTGCGCACCCACGGCGTGCCCCCTGAGCTGGTGGCGCGGGCCGAGGCGCGCGGCCTCGAGGTCATCGACGCGACCTGCCCGTTCGTGAGCATCGCCCACCGCAAGGCCGAGCAGCTGCGCGAGCAGGGCTACGTGGCCCTGATCCTCGGCGAGCGCGACCACCCGGAGGTCGTCGGCCTGACGGCGCGCGCCGGAGAGAAGGCCATCGTGGTGGAGGACCCCGATCGGCTCGACCTGCGCACTGTGCGCGGCAAGCGGGTCGGCGTCGTCGTGCAGACCACCCAGTCGCGCGAGAACCTGTCGCGACTGACGGCGCGCCTGGCGCCGGTCGTGCGCGAGCTGCTCGTGTTCAACACGATCTGCGACGCCACCGAGAAACGCCAGCAGGCGGCCCGCGAGCTGGCCGGCACCGTCGACGTGGTCGTCGTCGTGGGCGGCCGCAACAGCGCCAACACGACGCGCCTGGCCAACCTCTGCCGCGAGATCCAGCCGAACACGCACCACGTGGAGAGCGCCGGCGAGATCGACCCCGCCTGGCTCGAGGGCGCGACCCGGGTCGGCGTGACCGCCGGCGCCTCGACTCCCGAGGACGAGATCGAGGCGGTCGTGGCTCGCATCCGGGGCGAGACCGGGGTGGCGTGACCGCTCGGCCGTGCGCCGCGGGGCTGCCGGTCGAGGCGGTGAGCGGGGCGGCCGCACGCGCCGGCGTGCGTACGGGGGACTGCGTCCTCGCCATCGACGGGGCGCCGCCCGTCGACGTGCTCGACCTGCAGGCGGCCGCCGCCGACGGCGCGTTCGAGCTGGTCGTCGCGCGAGATGGGGAAAAGCGCACCATCGACGTGCGCCTGCGCCGCGCCGAGGGTCACGGCATCGAGCTCTGGAACGGCATCGGCGACGCCGTGCGGCGCTGCGCCTGCGCCTGCCGCTTCTGCTTCGTGGACCAGGTGCCGGCGGGCCTGCGCGCCGCGCTGCGCGTCAAGGACGATGACTACCGCCTGTCGTTCCTGGAGGGGAACTTCGTCACGCTCGCCAACCTGAGCGAGGCCGACCTTGAGCGCATCGTCGGGTTGCGGCTGTCGCCGCTCTACGTGTCGCTGCACGCCTGGGACGACGAGGCGCGCGTGCGGCTGATGGGGCCGAAGGCTCGCCCGACACGCGCGCGCCTCGTCGAGCTGCTCGGCGCCGGGATCGAGGCGCACGTCCAGGTCGTGCTCTGCCCCGGCGAGAACGACGGTCAGGTGCTGGTCGAGACGCTGACGCGGCTGGGCGAGACGCGCGGCGTGCTCGACGTGGGCGTCGTGCCCGTGTCGCTGGCCCGCGAGGACGGCCTGCGCCGCGTCACGCCCTCTGACGCGCTCAGGGCCGTCGAGACCGTCGAGGAGCTTCAGACAGGGCTCCTCAGCGCTCTCGGGCGGCGCTGCACGCACGCGGCCGATGAGCTCTACCTGCTCGTCGGGCGCACGCCCCCCGCTGGCGATGCCCCTGAGCAGTACGAGAACGGTGTCGGGATCTGTGCGGCGTTTCTCGCCGACGCGATCGCCGCGCCTGTCGTGCCGGACGGCGCTCGGCTGGCCCTGCTGACCGGGACCCTGGCGGCGCCGGTGGTCGAAGAGGCGTGCCGCGCGGTGGCGGCTGCGGCGGCGGCCGTCGGGCGGCACGCCTCGGCGCGCCCGTTCGTGGTCGCCAACGAGCTGTTCGGTGGGCACGTGACCGTCACCGGCCTGCTGGGCGGGCGCGAGGTGCTGCGGGCGCTGGGCGAGCGGCCGCTCGCCGGGGGCGAGTGGCTGCTCGCCCCCCGGACCTTCCTGCCGGAGCACCTCGGCCGTACGCTGGACGACGTGACCGAGGCTGAGCTGCGCCACGCGTGCGGCGGCCGGTTCGTGGCCGTCGGCGACCTCGCCGACGGCCTCGCGGCCGTCGCCCGCGGCCTGCGGTAGACTTTGCCCGTGAGCGTTCCGCCGACCATCGCCATCGTGGGCTGCCCCAACGCCGGCAAGTCCACGCTGATCAACCGCCTGACCGGCTCCCGCGCGGCCGTCGTGGACGAGATGTCGGGCGTGACGCGCGACCGCAAGGTGATCGACACCGAGTGGAGCGGGCGTGCGCTGCGCCTGATCGACACCGGCGGCTTCGACGTCGGCGACCGCTCCGAGCTGGGCGGGGACATCCGCAAGCAGGTGCGGGCGGCGATCGAGGAGGCCGACGCGGCGCTGTTCGTCGTCGACGGCCGCGCCGGGCCGCTGCCCGGCGACCACGAGATCGCCGACGTCCTGCGCCGCGCCGGCCTGCCCACCATCGTCGTCGTCAACAAGATCGACGACCCGCGCCGCGACGACGAGGCCGTCGTGTTCTACGAGCTCGCGCTGGGCGCGCCGGTGCCGGTCTCGGCGCTGCACGGCACCGGCACCGGCGACCTCCTCGACGACATCGTCGCCCTCACTGAGAAGGCCGAAGGGCGGCCGGTGGGCGAGGGGGAAGAGCCGGCCGCCGCCGAAGGCGCCGAGCCGGCCGCCGAGATCCCTGTCGCCATCGTCGGCCGCCCCAACGCCGGCAAGTCCAGCCTGCTCAACGCGCTGCTGGGCGAGGACCGCGTGATCGTCAGCGAGGTCGCCGGCACCACCCGCGACAGCATCGACTCGACGCTCGAGAAGGACGGCCGCGCCTTCCGCTTCGTCGACACGGCCGGCATGCGCAAGGCGGCCAGGATCTCGGGCGTGGAGTACTACAGCTACCTGCGCAGCCTGAGCAGCCTCGACCGCGCCCACGTCGCCGTCGTCGTGCTCGACGCCACGATGCCCGTCGGCCTCGGCGAGCTCGACCTGAGCATCGCCGGCGAGGCGACCCTGCGCAACTGCGCCACGCTGCTGGTGGTCAACAAGAGCGACCTGGCGCGCCCCGACGTCGACGAGCTCACCGGCTGGGCCCGGCGCAAGCTGCGGCAGCAGCCGCCGGTCATCGCCGTGTCGGCGCTGACCGGCGAGGGTCTGCCGCTGCTCCTCTCGATGGTCGCCTCGCTGGAGACCCGCTATACTGCCCACGTTCCCACGGGGTCTCTCAACCGGGCGTTCGCCGACATCCTCGCGCAGCGGCCCCTGCCCGGAAAGGGGCGCAAGCGCTTGAAGGCCTACTACATCTCGCAGTACCGGACCGCGCCGCCCCGGTTCGCCGTCTCCATCAACGACCGCACGCTGATCACGCGCGACTTCGGCTACTTCGTCGAGAACCGGCTGCGCGCCGCGCTCGACCTGAGCGGTGTGCCCCTGATCATCGACTTCAAGGAACGGTGAGGGTGGACTGGCTGGCGGGCATCGCGCTCGTGGTCGCCGGGTACCTGCTCGGCTCGATCCCCTTCGCGATCGTCGTCGGCAAGGGGATCTGGCACGTCGACGTGCGCGACCACGGTTCGGGCAACGTCGGCACGACCAACGTCTTCCGCGTGCTCGGGCGCAGGGCCGGCACCCTCGTCCTGATCGGCGACATGGCCAAGGGCTGGCTGCCGGTGTTCGTGGCGGCCCACCTGCACCTGTGGGTCTCGTGGTATCACCTGCCGGCCTGGTTCCCGCTCCTGGTGGCGGCCGCCACCATGCTCGGCCACATGTTCTCGGTCTTCCTGCGCGGCGGCGGGGGCAAGGGCGTGGCGACCGGCGCCGGCGCGACGTTCGCCCTGGTGCCCTGGATCTTCGTGATCTCGCTGGCCGTGTTCCTCGTCGTGCTGCTCATCGGCCGGATGGTCAGCCTGGCCTCGCTGTGCGCCGCCTTCACGCTGGCGATCTCCACGTCGGCCTTCGACAAGCCGCCGTCGTACCAGCTCCTCGCGTGGCTGGCGGTGGCCATCGTGCTCTGGTCCCACCGCAGCAACATCCGCCGCATCGCGCTGCGCTGCGAGAACAAGGTGACCTTCCCATGGAACAAGAAGGCCGGAGCCGGCGGCGACAAGGCGGCCGGTCAGGCGAAGTGAGGCGAGCGTGAGGGTCACCGTCATCGGGTCGGGCAGCTGGGGCAGCGCCTTCTCGCGCCTGCTGGCGCGCAAGGGCCACGACGTGACCGTCCTCACGCTGACCCCCGAGGAGGCGGTCGAGCTCAGCCGCGCCCGCGTCAACGCGCCGTTCCTGCCCGGCGTCGAGCTGCCCGAGTCGATCGCCTTCGCCGCTATCGGCGAGGCGGGGCTCGAGGGCGCCGAGCTGATCGTGTACGCCGTGCCGACGCAGACCGTGCGCCAGGTCGCCGGCTGGGTCGCGCCGCGCCGCGACGCCGCGGCGCTGCAGGTGTCGCTCGCCAAGGGCCTCGAGCTCGGTACGCTGAAGCGGCCGACCGAGGTCATCGCCGAGGAGACGGGGGCGGTGGCGGCGGCCCTGTCGGGGCCCAACCACGCCGAAGAGGTGGGCCGCGACATGCCGGCCGCCACCGTCGTCGCCTGCAAGGACGCGGCCGTGGCCAGGGCGCTGCAGCAGGCCGTCACGTGCGACACGCTGCGCGTGTACACCAACGAGGACATCGTCGGCGTCGAGTTCTGCGGCGCGGCCAAGAACCCGATCGCGATCGCCGTCGGCATCGCCGACGGCCTGGGCTTCGGCGACAACACGCGCGCCTCGCTGATGACCCGCAGCCTGGCCGAGATCGCCCGCCTGGGCATGCGCCTGGGCGCCGACATCGCCACCTTCGCGGGCCTGGCCGGCATCGGCGACCTGATCGCCACCTGCACGTCGCGCCACAGCCGCAACCGCCGCGCCGGCGAGCTGATCGCCGGCGGCGAGGACCCGGCGCGCGTGCAGGACGTCATCGGCCAGACCGTGGAGGGCATCCCGACGACCTATGCGCTCCACGACCTGGCCGCCAAGCTCGGGGTCGAGACGCCGGTCACCAGCGCCGTCTACGCCGTGCTCGAAGAGAAGGTGCCGCCGGCGGCCTGCGTGCGCGACCTCATGCGTCGCGAGCCTACCTCGGAGAACGCGCAGCAGGACCTGCGCAAGCTGATCGGCCAGCTCGGCACGACGGCCGGCAAGACGGCGCGGCGGACGGCCCGCCGCCTGCTGCCCTAGCGCCCTTCGGAGTCGCCATCGGGCGGCGGGCCAGTGGCCGCGCCGTTCCCCGTCTGGTACACTCCCGCGAGGTCGCAGGGGCCCATCAAGAGACAGACCCCGAGCAGTCGGGGCCCTGGCTGAGGGACTGGCCCTACGAAGCCCGGCAACCGGTCGCACGGCACGGTGCCAACTCCAGCAGGCGAGAGCGCCTGACAGATGGGTCGACCGAGCAGAGCACCGTCAACGTTCGACGTTCGCGCTTGCCGTGCGGGACGCGGGCCAGGAGGCACAGTGGACACACACGAGCACCTCTTCAGCTCGGAGTCGGTCACCGAGGGGCACCCCGACAAGATCGCCGACCAGATCTCCGACGCCATCCTCGACGCGGCCCTGACCGACGACCCGCAGAGCCGCGTCGCCTGCGAGACGCTGACCACGACCGGCCTCGTCGTCGTCTCGGGCGAGATCACGACCGAGACCTACATCGACATCCCCACCCTCGTACGCGAAGTCGTGCGCGGCATCGGCTACGACCACTCGTCGCTGGGCTTCGACTGCGACACCTGCGCCGTGATCACCACGATCCACGAGCAGTCGCCCGACATCTCGCAAGGTGTCAGCCAGGCCTACGAGGTGCGCACCGACGTGAACGACGACGACGCGCTGGACCTGCAGGGCGCCGGCGACCAGGGCATGATGTTCGGCTACGCCTGCGACGAGACGCCCGAGCTGATGCCGATGCCGATCCAGCTCGCGCACAAGCTCACGCACCGCATGAGCGAGGTCCGCAAGGCCGACGTGCTGCCGTACCTGCGCCCCGACGGCAAGTCGCAGGTCACGGTGCGCTACGAGAACGGCAAGCCGGTCGAGATCACGCGCGTGGTGCTGGCCACCCAGCACGCTCCCGAGGCCGACGTCGACACGCTGATCAAGCCGGACCTGATCGAGCACGTGGTCGAGCCGATCCTGCCCAAGGAGCTCTACCGCGGCAAGCTCGAGGACCTGACCCTGGTGAACCCGACCGGGCGCTTCGTCGTCGGCGGCCCGATGGGCGACACCGGCCTGACGGGCCGCAAGCTCGTGGTCGACACCTACGGCGGCGCCGCCCGGCACGGCGGCGGCGCCTTCTCGGGCAAGGACCCGAGCAAGGTCGACCGTTCCGGCGCCTACGCCTGCCGCTACGTGGCCAAGAACGTGGTCGCCGCCGGCCTCTGCGAGATCTGCGAGGTGCAGGTGGCCTACGCGATCGGCGTCGCCCACCCGGTCTCGGTCATGGTCGACTGCCACGGCACCGAGAAGATCGGCGTCGAGACGATCGAGCAGCTGGTGCGCGAGCACTTCGACCTGCGTCCGGCCGCGATCATCCGCGACCTCGACCTGCGGCGGCCGATCTACCAGAAGACGGCCGCCTACGGCCACTTCGGGCGCAACGACCACGACTTCACGTGGGAGCGCACCGACAAGGCCGACGCGCTGCGCAAGGCAGCGGGGCTGTAGGGACCATGGCGAGGGGCGCGGCGGGCGCACGCCCGCCGCGCCCCTTCGTCTACCCCGAGACCGTCGTCTGGGCGGCCACGCGTCCCGCCCGCAGGATAGACTCGAGGCCGTGACCCCAGTGTACGCTGCCGTCTTTCCGCTCCTGACCGCCCGCGCGCTCGACGAGCCGTTCGAGTACCTCGTGCCCGATTCGCTCGGTCCTCGCCTGCGCCGCGGGTCGCTGGTGGCCGTGCCGCTGTCGGCCGGGATGGTCCTCGGCGTGGTCCTGGGCCTCAACGACGATCCCGTGCACGCCGGCCGCCACGTCGGCATCGCCGACCTGGTCGACCTGCCGCCGGTGCCGGGCGACCTCCTCGACCTTGCCGAACGCGTCAAGGACTACTACGTCACGTCGCTGGGCTCTGCGCTCGGTCTGGTGCTGCCACCGGGTGGCGGCCTGCGGCTCGAGCGCTGGGCCGACATCACGCCGGCCGGGCGCGAGGCGCTCGCCGGCGGTCAGAAGGGCGTCGAGGAGCTGCGGGCGTTCGAGGGCGGGGCGGCGCCGGCGCCTGCGGCCCGCCGCCCCGCCCTCGAACGCCTCCGCCGCCGCGGCTGGATCGCCTACGCCTACCGGGTGCGGGTCACCCACGAGAAGGGCCTGCGGCGGCTGCTCGAGCGCGGCCCGGGCGAGGCCAAGGGGCTGGGCGCGCGCCAACGCGCGGCCGTCGAGCTCGTCGAGCGCCGCGCGGCGCTCGACGAGGCCACGCTGCGCCGGCGCGCGCGCCTCGGGCTGAGCGGCCTGAACGCGCTGCTCGAGCGCGAGATCCTGGTCGCGCGCGGCGAGGTGCGCCGCAGCGCCGCGCCGGCCGCCAGCGAGGCGCACCGCGGCGAGACGGTCCCGCGCTTGCTGCCCGCCCAGGAGGAGGCGCTGGCCGAGATCACCGGCTGCGTGGGCACCGGCGCCACCATCCTCCTCCACGGCGTGACCGGCAGTGGCAAGACCGAGGTGTACCTGCGGGCGGCCGAGGCCGTGCTGCGCGCCGGCAGAGGAGTACTCGTGCTCGTGCCCGAGATCGGCCTCACCGGCCAGACGGTGGCGCGGCTCGCCGACCGGTTCCCGGGCGAGCCGCTCTCGGTGCTGCACTCGGGCCTGCCGGCCGGCGAGCGCCTCACCACGTGGCGCGACATCGCCGCCGGCCGCTCCCGCCTGGTCATCGGCGCCCGCTCGGCGGTCTTCGCTCCGTTCCCCGACCTCGGCCTGATCGTCGTCGACGAGGAGCACGACTCCTCGTACAAGCAGGACAACGAGCCGCGCTACGACGCCCGCACGATCGCCCGCTGGCGGGCCCAGGCGAGCGGCGCGGTGGTGGTGCTGGGCTCGGCGACGCCGAGCGTCGAGGCGTTCGCCACCGTGGCGCGCCACGCCGACCTGCGCGAGCGGGTCGACGGCTCGGCCCCGCCGACGCTCGAGATCGTCGACATGCGCGACGTGAGCACGCTGCTGTCGCCCCAGCTCGCGGCAGCGCTGACGACGGCCGTCGAGGCGGGGGAGAAGGTCATCCTCTTCCTGAACCGCCGCGGCTACGCCTCGCTGCTCGCCTGCGGCCACTGCGGCCACGGCTGGGAGTGCCCCAACTGCGATGTGCCCCTGGCGCTGTTCGACCGGGGGCGGCGGCTGCGCTGCCGTCTCTGCGGCCACGCAGCCGCCGCCCCCGCCGTCTGCCCGGAGTGCGGCAGCGCCGAGCTGCGGCGCTACGGCTTTGGCACCGAGGCGCTGGAGCGCGAGGTCGCCTCGCTGCTGCCCGGCGTCGAGCTGCTGCGCCTCGACTCCGACGTCGCCTCGTCGGTGGCGCGCCTGCGCGGCGTGCTCGACCGCTTTGCGGCGCCCGGCGCCAAGATCCTGGTCGGCACGCAGATGATCGCCAAGGGACACCACTTCCCCGAGGTGACCCTCGTGGGTGTGGTCGACGCCGACCTGACCCTGCGCTTCCCGGACTTCAGGGCCGAGGAGCGCACGTTCGCGATGCTGGTGCAGGTGGCGGGGCGCAGCGGCCGCGGCGAGCGGCCGGGCCGCGTGCTGGTGCAGACGCTCGACCCCGAGGCACGGCCGATCGCCGCGGCCGCCTCCGGCGAGCACGAACCCTTCTACGCCGACGAGATCGAGCGGCGGGCGGCGCTGTCGTACCCGCCGGCCGGCGTGCTGATCGGCGTCGAGGTCTCGTCGCCCGACGCGTCCAAGGCCGCCGCCGGCGCCGACTTCGTGCGCGACAAGCTCGCCGCTGCGGTGCCGGCCGGGGACCTGGTGCTCGGTCCGGGCCCCCTCGGGCGCGAGCGCAGCCGCCATGTCGCCCGGCTGGTCGTGAAAACCCAGGACGCGGGGAAGACTGTGCCTGCCGTGCGCGCCCTCCTCGACCGCTACGGCGCGAGGTTCGCGGCCAGGGGCGCCCGCATCGTCGTCGATGTCGAGCCGCAGTGGCTCTGAGCCGGCGCCGGGCGAGTCCCGGGCGGCAGCAGCGCAGGGGCGGCGTGTTTGGCGGCGAACGCAGCAAGCGGCTACGATGGACGAACGATGAGTGACGAATCGACACGCATGAGTGAAGAGGCCCGGCGCGAGGCCGAAGAGCGGCGCGCGCGGGCGGCGGCGCAGATCCGCGTGGTCGGCGACCCGGTGCTGCGCGAGCGCGCGCACGAGGTCGTCGAGTTCGACGACGACCTGCGCGCGCTCTCCGGGCGCATGATCGGCATCATGCACGACGCGCCGGGCATCGGCCTCGCGGCCACCCAGCTGGGCATCGTGCGACGCGTGCTGGTCTACGATGTCGAGCCCGAGCAGGGGCCGGTCACGCTGGTGAACCCGGAGATCCTCGGCCACGGCGACGAGCTGGTGACGATGGATGAGGGCTGCCTCAGCGTGCCCGGCGTGAACGTGCCGGTGGAGCGCGAGGCCAGCATCCACGTACGGGCCCAGGATCTGAGCGGCGCCGTGCGCGAGTTCGATGCCGAGGAGCTCGAGGCGCGCGTCATCCAGCACGAGCTCGACCACCTCGACGGGGTGCTGATCCTCGAACGCACCACCCGGGCCGAACGCGCGCGAGCGCTGCGCGAGCTGCGCGAGCGCGAGGCCGGCCCCGTGCCGCGGCCCGCGGGCCTCTGACCCGACCCGATGAGGATCGCCTTCGCCGGGACCGCGCCTTTCGCAGCCCAGGTAATCGAGCGCGTTGCCGGCGGCAGCCATCCTGTCGTGGCCTGCATCACCTCGCCCGACAAGCCGCGCGGCCGCCACGGCACACCACAGCCGTCGGCGCTCAAGGTGGCGGCGGTCGAGCGCGATCTTCCCGTCCTGCAGCCCGTCATGCTCGATAGCGGGTTCACGAGCGAACTGGCGGCCTTCGAGCCCGACGCCTTCGTCGCCTGCGCCTACGGCGTGATCGTGCCGGCCGCCGTGTTCGACTCGGTGCTCTCACTGGTCGTGCATCCGTCGCCGGTCCCGCGCTGGCGCGGGGCGGCGCCGGTCGTACGCGCGCTCATGGCCGGCGAGACCGAGCTGGGCGTGGCGACGCTGAAGATGACCGCCGGCGTGGACGAGGGACCGGTGGCCGACGCGCGCGCCGTGCACGTGCCGCGAGAGGCCGACGCGGGGGAAGCGTATGCACTCCTGGCCGGGCCGGCGGCGCAGAGTCTCCTCGCCACGCTCGACGCGATCGAGGCGGGCACTGTGGTGTGGCAGCCGCAGACCGGCGCGGCGAGCTACGCCGAGAAGCTGACCGACGCCGACAGGGCGATCGACTGGGCTCGCGACGCGCAGGCGATCGCCGACCAGGTGCGAGCCCTGTCCCCCGATGTCGGCGCCGCGACCGAGCTCGGCGGCCGCCGCGTGCTGCTGTGGAAGGCGGCGGTGGCGCAGCCGCCCGCCGCCGACGACGCCCGGGACCGCCTGGTGATCGCCTGCGGCCAAGGCTGGCTCGAGGTGCTCGAGCTCCAGGAGGAGGGACGACGACGGATCACCGCTCAGGAGTACCTGCGGGGCGCGGGCCGGCGCCTGGCGCGGCCGTAGTCGCGCCGGCCCGCGCCGCCGCGCTGGCGGCGCTCCTGCGCCTGGGGGACGAGGACGCCCGGCCCGAGGCCTCCGTGACCTCGCTCCCCGAACTCGACGCGCTCGACGCGCGCGACCGTGCGCTGGCGGTCGAGATCGTGCTCGGCACGGTCCAGCGGCGCAACACGCTGGACGCGGTGCTCGCGGCCGCCAGCACGAGTGGCGGCTCGCGCACGCCGGCGGCCGTGCGTCAGGCCTTGCGGATGAGCGTCTTCCAGTTGCTGTTCCTCGATCGCGTGCCGGCGCACGCGGCCGTGAGCGACGGGGTGGAGCTGGCCAAACGCTCGAGCCCCCGGGCGGCGGCCTACGCGAACGCTGTCCTCCGGCGGATCGCGGCCGACGGCGGCGCGCTCCTGACCGCTCTCACCGACGGCTCGGACGTCCGTTCGCTGTCCTTGCGCTACTCGCACCCGGAGTGGCTGGTCCGACTCTGGCTGGACGAGCTCGGTGGGGAAGAGGCGGCGGCGCTCATGGAGGCCGACAACCGGGCTCCGGAGCGAGCGCTCAGGGTGAGCCGCCTGCGAGCGACGCCCGCGCAGGCGCGGGCGTCGCTCGCAGGCGACGGCATCGAGGCCGGTGATGCCGACGGCTTCCCCGATGCGCTCATCGTCGAGAGCGGACCGGCGGTCGAGACCAGTACCGCGTTCCGCGAGGGTCTGGTCACGCCCCAGTCGCGCGGCGCCCAGCTCGTCGGGCACGTGGTCGCCGGCGCGCTGCCGTCGGGGCGGAGCTTCGTGGAGCTGTGCGCCGCCCCCGGCGGCAAGCTGGCGCACGTCGCCGCGCTTCTGCAGGGTTGGGAGCTGACCGCGGTCGACGACGATCCCGCCCGTGTCGAGGTCATGGAGCGTAACCTGTCGCGGCTCGGCGTGGGCGACGTGACGGTGCTGGCCACCGACGCGGCCGAGCTCCCCGCAGAGCTCGACGGCACGTTCGACGTGGTGTTGCTCGATGCGCCCTGCACCGGCCTGGGCACCCTCGCGTCGCGCGCCGACCTGCGCTGGCGGCGGCGAGCCGGCGACGTCCAGCGCCTGGCGGCGCTGCAGGGCCGCCTGCTCGCCGCCGCCGCCCGGCTCGTCGCGCCCTCGGGCGCCCTCGTCTACTCCGTGTGCACGATCACCCTGGCCGAGACCCTCGGCGTCGTCGACGCGCTGGTCACCGCCGGCGGCTGGGCCCTCGACGACCTCGGCTCCGAGTGGCCGGCCTTCGCGCACCCGCGCAACGCCGCGTTCCTGCAGACGCTGCCTTCGCGCGACCGCACCAGCGGCTTCTTCGTCGCGCGCCTGCGCCGGGTGTCGTAGGATGGGCCTCGCAGCCACGGCGAGCGCGGAGGCACGAGCGGAGGCACGATGATCGACCTGCACGACAGACTGATCGCCCCGTCCATCCTGTCGGCCGACTTCGGGCGCCTGCACGACGAGATCGCGACCGTGATCGACGCCGGCGCGCGCCTGATCCATGTGGACGTCATGGACGGCCACTTCGTGCCCAACATCACCATCGGCGTGCCGGTCGTGCGCTCGCTGGCCCCGTTCGTGCACGAGCGCGGCGCGGCCCTGGACGTGCACCTGATGATCGAGGACCCGGACCGCTACGTCGACGCGTTCGCGGCGGCCGGCGCCGACGTGCTCACCGTCCACCAGGAGGCGTGCGTGCACCTGCATCGCACCCTGAGCCAGATCCGCGAGGCGGGCGCCGCCGCCGGCGTGTCGGTCAACCCGGCGACGCCGATCGAGACGCTGGCCGAGGCGCGCGAGTTCTGCGACCTCGTGCTGGTGATGTCGGTGAACCCAGGCTTCGGCGGCCAGAGCTTCATCCCGCAGTCGCTGGCCAAGATCGAGACGGCGCGCGCGATCCTGCCCGAGACGGTCGCCCTCGAGGTCGACGGCGGCGTGGCCGTCGACAACGCCGCCGCCCTCGTGAAGGCGGGCGCCAACATCCTGGTCGCCGGCTCGAGCGTGTTCGGCGGCGGCGGGGCCGCGCGGCAGTATGCCGCGCTCGCCGCCGCCGCCTTCTAGCCCGGCGTCACTCCGCGGGGCTCACCGCCGCTCGCCGGCCTGGGGAGGCCAGCACCACCACCCCGGAGACCGCAACCGCCAAGGCGAGCACGGCGCCGGCCAGGTGCCCCGACCCCGGCGGCCCGCAGACCCTCCTGATCACCGAATCGGAACACGCGTCGGCGCTGCGCTGGCTGGACCTGCTCGTGCGCGGTCACGGGCTGGAGCGCGTGTGTCTCGTCGCCCACGAGGACTGCCTTGCCTATCGGGGCCGCGTCGCAGCGTGGACGGGATCGGCCCGGGCGCTGGCCGAGGACGACCTCGCGCGAGCCGCGACGATCCTCGGCCGGCAGCTGCCGGACACCGGGATCGAGCGCTACGTCATCCCGTGGGAGGAAGCGACCGGCCGCTTCGGCTCAGCCGAGCGCGTCGGCTGAGCCCCCGTCCGCCTGGGTCGCTTCGTTCGGCTGGTCGACGGCCGGCTATGCCGCCGGCGTCACCCGCGTCACTCCGCCGGGTTCACATCCGGCCTGCGACTCGGCGTGGCCAGGACCACCACCCCGAGGACCGCAACCGCCAAGGCGAGCACGGCGCCGGCCCGGTGCCCCGACCCCGAGATCGTCTCGCCGAACAGCACGGCGCCGAGGAGCACGCTCGTGGCCAGCGTCGACGCGTTGCTGGCGGCCATCGCGGGCGCCAGGAAGCCGGTCTTGAGCGCCGACTGCTGGAGGCCGAAACCGGCCACCGCGGAGATGATGAGAACGTAGGTCGTCGGCGTCGTCAGGATCGTCTCGAGGCCGCCGCCGACCTGCGTCACGAACACTTTCGTCACGGCCGCCTGAAGTCCGAAGCAGATGCCGGCCGAGGTCGCGAACAGGGCCGCGGCCGCGGCACCCGTCCGCCGGCGGGCGAACCATGCGATCAACAAGAGGGCGCCGACGACGATCAGGGCCCAGGCACACGTGGATGGATCGGGTTGTGTCGTCCCGCTCGCGGGTTGGCCGAACGCCAGGAAACCGACGATGCCGACCATGGCGCACGACGCCCCGACGATCGCCCGGCGGCCGACGTGCTGCCCGGTGAGCCACGCGCCGAGCGGAAGGGCGAAGACCAGGCTGAGCGTGCAGATCGCCTGGACCTCCATCAGGCTGCCCTTGTCGAGGGCGACCGCCTGGAGCACCCACCCGCACACCTGCAGCCCGCCGCCGAGCAGCCAGACGGGCTTGTGCAGGATCTCCAGCAGGAAGTGAGGGTCGCCCTCCCCGGCCGATGTCGCGAGGGTCCCGCGCTGTTGCAGCGTCGTGCCCAGCGCGAACGAGAGCGCGGCCAGAAGGGCGAGAACATCTGCCGACACCTATGACCTCCTCATCGTGCTCAGCATGATCGCACACAGCGTGCAGCGCATCGCGCTCGCCCCGCAGGCGAGACGTCCGGCATCGCCATCGCCTGGCCTATCGCAGCCGTCCGGATGGCGACTCACACTGCCTCCAGCCAACCGAAACTAACGTGGTGCACATGAGCTGCAAGCCATCGCAGCCCTTCCGACCCCAAGCATACCTGCGCGGCTTGTCTGCTCGATGTGCTTGTTAGGAAGGCACGCCGACAGGCGACCGCAGAACTCTAGGCAACCGGCGGGCTCGCTGGGCGGCTCTCCAAATCGAAGGTCGACTCGACGGGGACGCCCGATTGGAGCGTCTGCAGGATGACGCAGTAGCGTTCGGCACTCCGCAGCAAACGATTGGCTGGGACTCCCGGTGCCGGAAAGGCACGTGATGTCTGACAGAGCCCAGAAGTCGTTCAGTCCGCCGATTTTGGCCTGTGTTGTCCACGTTGCTCCGCAATCGGTGGTGGCAAGGATGTAGGTCAGTGAGTTGCTGAGAGTCAACGCCCAGCCGTGCGAAGTGCTCGCGAAGGCAAGCGCTCCGGCGTCGAAGCCGCGGATGGGAGCCGCCGGGGCCAGCCAGGTGCGGCCACCGTTGGTGCTCCGAGACAATGAGTCCTCTAACCCGAGGCTCCCGATCCAGACGTGGCTGACGTCGGTGGCCTCGACGCTGTGCAACTCTGCGACCTTGCCATGCGGGGCCGGTGTGCGCTTCCAGGTCACACCGCCGTCGGTGGTCGACCAGACGCGCGGGCCGGCCTGATTGCCCACCACCCACCCAAGGGTGGCATTGGCGAAGGTGACGGCCCAAGAAGCATTGCCGGGCAGAGTCGCCTGGAATGCCCAGTGCGAACCGCCGTCGGTGGTTGCCAAGACCTTGGCGGACTCGCTTGTGAGCAACGCGCCGACCTCCTCGATCGCCCAGCCGTGCGACGCATCGACGAACGTGATGGCGGCGATCTCGCCGGGGGCCTTGTCGGCATATTGCGTCATCCAGGTCTTGCCGCCGTCACTGCTGGCGCTGATCTTCGCGGTCTCGCCGCCGCCCGCCACCCAGACGTGTGCAGGGTCGCTGCAAGCGACGTGTGCGAAGGGCTGGCCAGGCGCCTTGTTCTGCACCAGCCAGTGCGCGCCGCCATCGGTGGTGACCAGGACGAGAGAGGCCGGCTTGAGGTCCGAGGAGAGCCGGTTGAAGACGTAGCCGCCGACCGCCCAGCCGTGCATCGTGTCGGCGAAGCTCACGCTGGAGAGGTCGTACCTGGTGCCGGATCTCTGCGCCTTCCAGTGGGCTCCACCATCAGTGGTGGCGCGGATGACCCCCAGGGCGCCGACCGCCCAGGCGTACTTGGTCGAAGGGTGCTTCGCAACGGCCGGGCTTGCCGAGTGGGACGGCGAGGGAGAACCCGGCTCGGACGGTGGTGAGGAACCGCCGCCGCAGGCCAGAAGTCCGAGCGTGCCGAAGAAGAGGACGGTGATGCCGCAAGCGCTTGTCAGCCAAGAACGCCGGTACATCTCACGCCCCCCTCGGACGACCGTGTGCACATGAGCTGGCGGCTCGCAGCCCTGTGTGTCGCATCATAGCCCCCGGCCGGTCTGCTCGATGTGCTTGTTCGGCGTGCTGGCGCCAGACTTCTCGTCACGCGTCATCTGAGATCCGGGAGTGAACCTCGGTGCACAAGCACCCACTCGGCCCGCCGCTTGTTCCACCAGTAGACGCCTAGTGAAGGTGCCTCGTCATCGGCCCAGTAGTCGTCGAACGAATATACGACGACCGAGACGCCGGGATGCCCCTTGAGCAGACTCCGATACGGCTCCTCCTTCGAGACACCGTTGTCGCTGGTGCGCCAGTAGGCGAAGGTAGGCTGCGTAGGGAAATCGCGGTGGTACTGGCCGGCCAGAAGCCAGAAGCGTCTGATGCCACCGAGGTCGTCATGGATGAGGTTGCGGTGATCGTAGGCGCTGGGCTCGGAGAAGGGAGGGTCTGCGAGAGCGGTGTACGAGAACTTCAGAGGAAGGCCCTTCAGGCTGTAGTCGGCCCGAAAGGCCCAGCCGCCTGGGTTCAAGCCATCCGGGTTCGGGCGGCCCCAAACGTGCTTTCGCCAGATCACGTCGCTTTCGAGCTGACCGAGGTAGCGACCGTAGGCCGCGCGCACCGATGACTCGAACTTGGCCTTCTGGCTGTCGCTCGGCCGTGGCGGCCTCGAATCCGCACACGCAGTCGTCAACACGCTGAGCGCTGTGAGCGCCAGCACGAGACAGAACATGCGGTGTCGAGACGTCTCAGTCATCGAAAGCCCTGGACCTGCCACGCCGAACGTTGTCGCACATGAGCTGCCGGCCCGGCAGCCCTAACGTCTCGCATCATAGCTCTCGGGGCCGGTCTGCTCGATGTGCTTGTTAGGCGTGTCGTGCGGGACACCTCGAAGCACCGCTTTCACGGCGATGGATAGGCGGTGCCGCTCGACACCTTGACCATTTCGATGGGCTTGGCCATGGAGCCGTCGGACCTCGCGTTCGTCCACGTGAGGTGGCCCGACTGCGGCAGGTAGACGACCTCGACCTTGACGGGAGAGGTGCCCTGGGCGAAGGAGCCCTCCAGCTTGTCGCCCTGACGCGTGAGCGACGCCGCGAGATACGGAGATGCGGGCTTGTCGAGGGAGTTCCAGATGACCAACGTACCCGTGTAGCCGTTCGCCGTCTTCGTGATGATCAGCGGCTCCGAGCCAAGGTTGCCGCCCGGGAGTTGCTGCCGCCAGGTACCGACGAACGGGTCGGCCGTGGCCTCGGCGTTGCCGCAGCCGGCCGCGACGGACACGAACGCGAGCGCGACAAGTAGTGCGCCTGCAAGCAAGAGATGCAGATGAAGTCTCATCACGCTCTCACCTGACCACGCCTAACGTGTCGCACATGAGCTGCAGGCCATCGCAGCGGCTCCGAAGCAGATCATACCTGCGGGGCCTGTCTGCTCGATGTGCTTGTTCGGCGCCGCCTCAACGGCCGAGCACGATGTCGATGCCGAGGAGCAGCAGCTCGAGCTTGTCGGCCGGTAGCGCTCCGACGCGCTCGGTCAGTGCGCCGCGGTCCAAGGTGACGATCTGGGAGACGTTGGCCACCGAGTCCTTGGGCAGGCCGGTGAGGCCGGCCTCGAGTACGACGTTGCCGGGAGCCTCGGCCCAGCGCAGGTTGCTGGTCAGGGCGACGCACACCACGGTGGCGATGCGGCTGCGATTGAACGCCTCGCCCTGGACGACGACCACGGGACGCCGAAAGCCGGGCTCCGAGCCGGCGGGCTCGCCGAGGTCCGCCCACCAGACCTCGCCCTGCGAGATCACCAGTCGGCCTGATGAAGCGTGCGACGGGCGGCGCGTGCGGCGAAGTCGCTACCCGAAGAGGTCGTGTCGGCCCAGACCCGGTCGAGCGCCTCGGTGACCTCGTCGGCCGAGTGGCGGGCGACGTACTCCCGGAGGGCGTCCCCGAAGAGCCGGCTACGCGACTTGTGGAGAGCCTGGGCAAGCCGCTCCGCGTCGGCGAAGAGGTCGTCAGGGATGGAGATCGCGGTCTTCATACCGGAAGTATAACCGCTGCGGCTGGAAAGGCAACGCCCCGTGGATGGTGGCCGTGTCGCGGAGCGCTGCGGGTGGCGTGCGCCGAACGTGTCGCACATGAGCAGCTCGGGCCGCCGCTCACTTCTGGCAGCAACCCTACTGCGAGCCTGCTCGATGTGCTTGTTAGACGCTCAGCGCCCTACTCTCGGGCTCGCGGCTTGATGCGCCACGGGCAGATCGCTTGCGCCAGCCCATTGAGGCAGACTCGCACGGCGTCGTAGCGAGGCATGTACGGCTTGATATCGAGGAGCGGCGTACCGTCCAGGACGTCGATGCCGCCGACGAGAAGGACATTGGCCGTCGGCGTTCGAGCAGGCGAACGATCGACAGGCCGATTCCGTTGGGGCGACACGGATGTCGCGACGAGAACACGCCGTGGGGAGCATCGTCGAGGAACGTGGGCCGTATCAGCTCGACCTCACTGGCAGCGGTCGAAGGCGTACAGGACTGGGCTACGATGTGGCTGACGGTCTCGGAACGTCCGTGTAGCCACGGCGACGAACTCAGCAAAGACCTCGACACGGCCCTGCCGCCTCGATGCGTAGGCGGCGCTGGATCGGGCAGCCTCGGCCTTGGTGTGCGTGACGGCGAGCTGCGATGATGCCGATCGGGTCGAAACTCCATGGACCCCCCAACTCCTGTAGGTCTAACGTGTCGCACATGAGCTGCCGGCTGGCAGCCCTTGCGCCCGCATCATAGCCCTCGGGCCGGTCTGCTCGATGTGCTTGTTAGGTGTGCTTCGGCTAGACAAAGACGTCGCCCGGCTGGATCGAAAACGACTCTTGGTCTTCGGAGTCGTCGAAGATGCGCAGCTGGTGGCCGTCGTCGAAGTGCAGGGCGAAGGAGCCCGGCGGGTCGAGGTCGGTCGCGGCGATGGAGCCCCCGATCAGGGGGTAGAGGACGTGAGCCGCGCCGCCCACGCCTCGCTCACCGCGAGCCGTCACCTCACCCGAGGCGTCGCACAACTCCCAGCCGCCTGCGACGGAGACCTCCAGGGTCTCGCCCTCATCAAGCCAGCCGGAGTCGAGGGCGTGGAAGTGGAACTGCGCTTGGTACTGGCCCAGGCAGAGTTCGACGAGCGTGGTGCCGACGAAGCGCTCGAGATTCAGATCGGATGGCACTCCGTACACGGCCTCGTACCCCCACTCAGGTCGGGGCAGCCACACCTAACGTGTTGCACATGAGCTGCTCGGCTCGCTCAGCGTCATGGTCTGGCAGCAACCCTAGCGGGCGAGTCTGCTCGATGTGCTTGTTAGCCCAGTGCCCCAGCAACCGCAACGACAACCTGTACGACCACCGCGACAACCATGACGGCGGTGAGCCACACGATGGCCTTCGTCAGACTGACTAAGCTGCTGGGTCTGTTTGCGCGACGCTTCATTGAACTGGCGAATAGTGTCGTGAAGCTCTCGTGTCGCGACGCTGCCATTCCACTCCTCGAGCGGAATCGAAATGTCGCCCATGAACACCCACCCCCTCTCGAGAGCATCGGGCTAACGTGGTGCACATGAGCTGCCGGCTCGCAGCCCTCTGGCCTGCATCATAGCCTCCGGGCCGGTCTGCTCGATGTGCTTGTTAGGCGTGTCGCGGTGGCGCGTCATGAGAAGACGGGATTCGAGGCCGTCGAGGTCCTGACCATTTCATCGGGTGCGTCGTAGCCGGTGACCGCAATGCGGCCGCCGCGTCGCGAGATAGCAAGCGAGCTGCGCTCGGGCCAGCCGCCGGCGAGCTTGTCACCAGTTCGGGTGAGGGGAACGTGAATGATCGAGTAGCCGCCGTCAGATTCCAGGATGTAGAGCGAGGCCCTGTAGCCGGAGCCTGCCTTGGCAATGAACAGGGTGACGTCTCGGCGGGCACTGCTCCGGCTGGCGTTCC
>CAWAPD010000005.1:0-138939 GCA_963783865.1 uncultured Actinomycetes bacterium
GACGTTTGCGATCAACTGACTATCCGATCAGCAACCCAAGGCTCGGAACCTGACGCTGAGTGGATGAGAATGCCGGCGCCGGGCCACGAGTCTCTCGTCGAGCTCGGTCGGACTCGCCAATGGCACGGTACCTCCGTTGCTTGAAGCTTCGTCGCCCACGCTGGAAGACTGTGACTGTGATGGCCACAGCTCGTGTCAGTCGGGACCATTCAATCGACGCCCTGAGGGGATTCGCGATACTCCTCGTCGTGTTCGGCCATGCCATCCAGCAAAGCTCTGTTGGCTTCGACGATAGCGTGGTGTTTCGTCTCATTTACTCGTTCCACATGCCTCTGTTCATGTTCATCAGCGGCTACCTGGCTTTTGGCAGAGTCGAACACCGTGTTTGGCCGGTGGTCCGGAGGAAGTTCGCTCAGCTTGCTCTACCGTTCATTGTCTGGAGCGTTGTCGTCTCATTGCTCAATGATCGATCGGGCAGTCGGCTACCGGGTGACCTGAGGCTCCTCTAAGGTCTCCGGATAATGGTATATAATTCTTTGGGTTCTCTTCCTGGCCTTCTGTCTGATCTCAATTCTTCGTATCACGGACCGGGTCCCGGCCGAACTCACGATTCTGGGAGCAGTAGTAGGTCTCTACGTCATCAAAGTCCCTCAGATGGGAATTGGGCTGCTCGCTTGGCATTTCCCTTTCTTTCGGGGCTGGCTATCTATACTTCAAGCATCGCGCCACGGTCACGCGGTTCCGCTTACCCTGTTCGGGTTGTCGCTCGCGGCGTTCGCACTCCTCGAGCCGAGTTGGCACCGGATGACCGAGCCGTGGTTCGTTACATGGCTTGGGGATCAGGGAGTACCGGTAACCAGCAAGTTGACGCTCCTGTATCGGTACGTCGTCGCCTTCGCGGGTATCGGCACGTTCTGGAGCATCTTCGTCTTCTACGGACGCAGACTCGGGCGAAGTCTGATGACGTCGCTTGGTTTGGACTGGTGACCATGGACATATACGTGAGCCACGAGATTTTCACAGGACTGGGGTGGTGGCCAGCCACTCCAGTGTGGCTAGCTGTGCTCATTTCCTTCGCGGCAGGGGTCGTGGGCTCCCTCGCCCTGTCCCTGCTGATACGCCAGAGTCGCTTTGCTGCCGGAATCCTCCTGGGCAATCGCTCGTTGCCTCGTACTCTGTTTCCGCCAATCGCCCGTGAAGGATGGCGCGGTCCAGGCATGGGGCCGCCCTAACCTAAGGCCGGGAACTAACGTCACTGGCGGCACTTGAGATCGTCTCGGGTCGTCGTGCCAGCGGAAGCTTGTGCGGAGAGTGGGGAGAGGGCGGGTTGCGCCATCTACTACGACCGTCACTTTCTACTCACCGTGTAGTCTCGACTTGCGCTGACTGGGCCGTCTTGGGCGATGGCGCCCCACAGGGACTCAGATGTGCGCACGTCGAGGCAGTCCAAGAGTGGGTCACCCGTGGGCGCCGGGCTATGCGAATCGCTGGTACGATGTGTCGATGGCAAGTCGGAGTCGGGTCACGCTATGAGCGGAGTGAGTTGCGGTTGGCGGTAGGCGGGAAATGAAGGCGACCTCGGATACCTCAGTGCCGGGGTTTGTCGTCTTTGAACGGAAGCGCGGCTGGTCGGCGCTCGAGCTGCGCGAGCTGTGGAAGTACCGCGAGCTGCTCTACTTCCTCACCTGGCGCGACATCCTCGTCCGCTACAAGCAGGCGGTCATCGGCGTCGCCTGGGCGGTCCTGCAGCCGCTGCTCACGATGGTCGTCTTCACGGTCGTCTTCAACAAGGTGCTGGGCGTCAAGAGCCCGTCCTCTGACGTGCCCTATGCGGTCTTCAGCTTCACTGGGCTGCTTGCCTGGCACTTCTTCGCCGGGGCGCTGACGCGCTCCGGGGTGAGCCTCGTCGGCAACGCCAACCTGCTCACCAAGGTCTACTTCCCGCGCCTGGTGATCCCGATCTCGGCCGTGCTCGGCGGGCTCGTCGACCTCGGCATCTCCTTCGTCGTGCTGCTCGGGCTCATGGCCGCCTACGGCATCGCGCCCACGTGGCACATCGTCTTCCTGCCGCTGTTCGTTGTGCTGGCGTTCGCTGACGGCGCTTGCCGTCAGCCTCTGGCTCAGCGCGCTCAACGTGCTCTACCGCGACGTGCAGTACGTGATTCCGTTCCTGGTGCAGCTGTGGATGTTCGTGAGCCCGGTGATCTACCCGATCAGCAAGATCCCCGCCGGCCCGCTGCGGGTCGCTTTCGCCCTCAACCCGATGACGGGCGTGATCGGCGGCTTTCGCTGGGCGTTGCTCGGTCAGCAGTTCCCCGGCGGCTACATGTGGATCTCGATCGCCGTGGTCGCGCGTGCTGCTCGTCGGCGGCCTCTTCTACTTCAAGCGCATGGAGCGCGTGTTCGCCGATGTGGTGTAGGAGCACGCATGAGCGACGTCGTCCTGCGCACGGTCGGTCTCGGCAAGATGTACCACATCGGCGGCGAGCGCGAGCAGTACCGCACGTTGCGCGACACGCTCGTGCAGACTGCGAAGCGGCCGATCGAGCGCATCCGCCACCCGGGCGCGGCCACGCATCGCTCGGAGGAGCTCTGGGCGCTCAGGGACGTCGACCTCGAGGTAAGGCGGGGAGAGGTGCTGGGCGTGGTCGGTTAGAATGGTGTGGGGAAGAGAGAGATGATGAAGGTAATATGGTGCACACGGCGAGGTGCTGGGCATCATCGGCCGCAACGGCGCCGGCAAGAGCACGCTGCTCAAGGTGCTCTCGCACATCACCGAGCCGACCGAGGGCCGGGTCGAGATCAGCGGGCGGGTCGGCAGCCTGCTGGAGGTGGGCACCGGCTTCCACCCCGAGCTCACCGGCCGCGAGAACATCCACCTGAACGGCGCGATCCTCGGCATGACGCAGGGCCGAGATCAGGAGCAGGTTCGACGAGATCGTCGAGTTCAGCCGAGATCGGCAAGTTCCTCGACACGCCGGTGAAGCGCTACTCCAGCGGCATGTACGTGCGCCTGGCCTTCGCCGTGGCGGCGCACCTGGACCCCGAGATCCTGCATCGTCGACGAGGTGCTGGCGGTCGGCGACGCTCGCGTTCCAGAAGAAGTGCCTGGGCAAGATGGAGCGACGTCGCGAGGGCGGGCGCACGGTGCTTTTCGTGAGCCACAACATGCAGTCGATCCGCAGCCTGTGCACGGCCGCGGTTCAGCTCGACGCAGGTCACGTGCGCAATGCGGGCAACGTGGAGGACGTCGTCACCGGCTATCTCAGCCAGCAGAGCGATTCCGTCGCAAGCGTAGCTTGGGCTACGGGTGACGGCCCTGGCGACGACGTCGCGCGACTCGTCGCGGTCGAGGTACTCGACAGCGCCGGCGCTGCGACTGGGATGGTCTGGACGGGAGAACCCTCCTATATTCGAATGGTCGTGGACCTGGCTCGCGACGATCCGGCCATGTGCATCGGCTTTGACCTGGCGACCACCGACGGAGTCGTGGTGTTCCGGAGCTACCAGACAGACACCGCCGAGGACGCTTGGCCGAAGCTGCACACCGGGAGAAACACGTTGCGCTGCAGGATCCCGCCATGGGTGCTCAACAGCGGGAGGTACGTGGTGATGCCGCGTATCTCACTCCATTTCATCCGATGGATCGTCCACAGCGACGGCGTCGTTTCGTTTGAGGTCCACCGAGACGCGGGGCTCTCGCCCTACATGACAAGCGAACGGCCGGGTGCCATCGCACCCATCCTTGAGTGGGAACTCGAGAGCGTGGTCAACGTCAGCTGATGTCGGCGATGACTCTGACCTATGAGTAGCGCGTCCGTTCCGAGGGCACTCGTCGACGTGGCGGTGAGGAAGCCGGTCGTCGTCGGCGCTCAGCCTGCTCGTCGGCGTCCTTTGTGGCTATGCGGCCTCCGTGCATTCGCTTCGACTGATTGCACTACTCTTCGCGCTGCTCTTGGTGGTCGGCGCCCTGTCCCTGGGACCGCAGCGAGCTACCCTTGCGGCCTTCATCCTCATGCCCTTGCCCATTGCCGTGGGCTCTCTCTCAATGCCGTTGGCGTGGGCGCTTGTGGCGGTTACGGCCGTCATGGTGCTGGCTGAAGCGGGTGTTGCGCGGCGAAAGCGTCACTTGCGCATTGGATGGTGGGATGTCGCCGTGCCGGCCGCGATCGGGCTGTCCGCGGTCGCCTCTCAACTCATCGCAAGCTCCAGCGGCGGGTTGGGTGTCAGGAACGGCCCGCTCGGTGCGCTGGCGGCTGGGCTGGTCTTCTACTGGGCGATGTACGTCGTCATTGACAGCGACGCGGCTGTTTGGCTCGGCATCCAAGCATTCGCGGCTGCGGCTTGTTTCGCGGCCCTGATCGCGACCGCACAACTCGCCATGCCTGGTCTTCCGTGGACCAGAGTCTTCCCGGTCGCCTCGATAGTCGGGGCAGGGTACACCAGAGTCACCGCGCCCCTGGGGGACTACGAGCTGTTGCCGAGTTCCTCGCGCTGGGTTCGGTCGCATGCTTGTGGCTTGCGCTTCGATCCGGCGGATCGCGCGCGCTCAGTTGGACCGTGGGCGGGTTGTGGTGTGGAACTCTGGTACTGACAACAGGGACACGAGGCGGAGCGATCATTCTGCTGCTGGGTTACGTGGCGGTCGTGGCGTCGCCGCGCAGTCATCTGAGCCGACGGATCCGGGGAGCGGTGATCACGGTCTGCGCCGTGGTGCTGCTCGTGTTCTTGGCCGGCTTCCTGAGCAGCAAAGGAGACTTGGTTCAACGTCTCGAGGCAACCCCTACCCACGGAAGTGCTGCGACAATACTCAACCGGCAGGGAGTGTGGCAGGAGTTCCTGCAGCGCATCGACACCGGCACCAAGGTGGTTGTTGGAACGGGGCCCGGGTCCGAATTCGCGGTCAGCTACCCACACAGTCTGTACATCTTCATGCTCTATACACAGGGCGTTGTCGGGCTGGCGCTGCTCGGGGTCTTCTTCCTCAGTGTGGTCTGGCGCCTGTTGACCAAAGCACGCCGGAATCCACGGGCGGCGCCCCTGAGACTGATCGCACTGTTGCTGGTCTTGTTCCTGCTAGACGAAGTGAAGGTTGAGTTCACGCGTCTGTTCGGCTACCAGGTCTTCATCTGGGGCCTCGTGGGTTTGGGTCTAGCCGCATGCCGTGTCTACTCGGCAGAGGAGCGGCGATTCCAGGGGAGCAGAAGGAACTCACCGAGGGGCTCAGGGGGTCGTCCAGTCGTCACCGGGTGACGACCGGCAACTAGAGTGAAGCGTTTGCGAGTCCTGTACTGCGCGCTGGGCGACGACTACGGGGAGCCGAGTCGTGGACCGAGCTTCGAGGCCGTCAACTTCCAGTCCACACTGGAACACATGGATCTCGAACTCCGTCACTTCGATATCGCTAGGGAGATCCTGGCTCACGGCTACTGGGCTGCCAACAAAGAGCTCGAGCGGCTTGTCGAGTCGTGGGCCCCCGACGTGCTTTTCTCGGTCATGTTCGAAGAGCAGCTCGATCGGGAGACCGTACGGCGCATATCTCAGCGCAAGGCTTGCAGTACGGTGGCCTGGTTCTGCGACGATCATTGGCGCTTCGACACGTACTCCAAGTACTGGGCAGAGGCCTTTCAGTGGGTCGTCACCACCCAGCAGGAGGCCGTGGCGAAGTATCGAGCCATCGGCCAGAGCAACGTTGTTTGCTCGCAGTGGGGGTGCAACCACTTCGCCTACACGCCCCGTCACGGGGGCGAGTACGGGGTCACGTTCGTGGGCCAGCCTCATGGACAGCGGCGTCGAATGGTCGAGCGGCTCAAGCGCGCTGGGATGCCCGTCGACACGTGGGGGAGAGGGTGGCCGAGCGGTCCGATCGCCTTTGACGCAATGCTTGAGGTGTTCACCGGCAGCGCGGTCAACTTGAACTTCTCCGCGTCGTCTACGGGGCGTCGGACGTTGGCCGGTCGGCGCGTGTCGTCCCAGGTGAAGGGGCGAGTCTTCGAGGTTCCCGGGTGTCTGGGCTGCCTTCTGACAGAATGGGCGCCGGGTCTGGATGCCTTCTATGAGCCTGACCGAGAGGTGGTCGTCTTCCGCAGTCCAGATGAGATGATTCGCAAGGCGCGCTGGCTTCTCAGCGACCCCGACGCCAGGTCGGCCATTGCGAAGGCCGGCTACGAACGTACCCTGCGAGACCACACGTTCGTTCATCGGCTTACGGATGTCTTTCACCAGATAGGGGTCATCGATGCCGACGAGGTGGCCCGACAACTGCGCCTGGCGGGCTGCAGCCCTTGAGTGTGCGGGGGGTCGCGACTCGTCGGGGGTCAATGGCGTTGATCATTCCGACGCGCAATCGAGCGGATGACTTGCGCCGATGTCTTGAGAGCCTCGATGGCGAGACCCTGACGCCCGACGTCGTCGTTGTCGCCGACTGTAGCGACGATGGATCAGCATCGGATGTCGCGGATGAGTGGAGCCGGCGCAGTGCGTCGGAAGTCATCTTCCTGAGCTGCCCGCTCCGTGGCCTGACAGCCCAGCGCAACTTCGGCCTGGCCCACGTTCCGGACGGTATCGACTACATCGCCTTCTCGGACGATGACATCGTCTTCGCATCCGACTACCACGAGCGCCTGGTGAACCTCATAGAACAGCAAGCCGCTGAAGGTGTCATTGCTGTTGCGGGTGCGACTGCCAGGGAACCCGATCCGAGCGACGATAGTCATGTGCGACACTGGTTGCGCAGGCTGTTTCTCCTTGAGGCAGCGGTGCAAAGAGGGCAAGTACTGACTTCAGGGGTCAACGTCCGTCCGCCCGACTCCGGTGGCCCCGTTGAAGTGGGTTGGCTTTTCGGTTGCGGCCTCTACTCAGCGGAGCTCGCCTTGGCCACACCCTTTGCCGAGGAACTTCCGGGGTATGCGACCTACGAGGATGTCGACTACTCTCTTTGCATTGGGCGGTCTGGTCGTCTACTCGTGGACCCTGAGGCTCGTGTTGTCCATGCCCACAGTGCGGTCGGACGACCCTCGGACCGCGATCTCATGCGCATGGCTGTACGAAACCGGCATTGGCTCGTGGCCAGACACCGCCAGAGCGGTCTGAGTCTCGTGGCCTTCTGGTGGAGCATTCTGGGTCAGGCTGCCATGCTGACCGTATCCGCTGGCCTACGAAGACGAACAGGCGCGCGTGAGGTCTTGCCCGGATTGCTGGCAGGTGTGCGAGACATCCTTGGGGAGTGGCGAGCCCGACGATGACGACGAAACCACTCGGCTTGACCGTCATCCTTCTCGATGCGGACCCGGCTGCCGCCGACGCAGCCAGGGAGATCCTGCTGAGAGGAGAGTTGGGTTCTGCGAACGCAGCCATCGTGTGCTGCGTGCCCGGCACTGGCGGGCACGGTCTCCCAACCTCGACACAGTCCCGCCCGGCTATCTGGCCGACAGAGTGTCCAAAGAAGGGGCGCGCGGCCGCGACCTCTGCTGGATGCACTCTGCTCGGTAGGCACGGAGTACGTTTCCTTTCTGAGGCCGCAGTCGCAACCGAGTCCACACTGGTACTCGGCGTTCTGCGCCTCGGCGGCGAGCAGTGATCGCCCGGCGGCCATTGGCGGTCCGACACTCAACTTGGCGGGTGCGCGGACAACGGCGAGGTGGCTTCGCTCAGACCAAGCCATCGCATGGGTGGATGTTCTGCGTCGGCCCAGGTCGCGCATTGGCGATCTGCCCGCCGCGAGGCGCCGGGAGCGTGTGGCGTTCTTGTCTCAAGACAACATGATCGTGGAGACCGCGCTGGCGCTAGACGCCGTTCGCCGCCTGGGATCGACGCTGCCCTATGATCTCGGTCCGGCGATTGCTGCTGCGGCTCGCAGCCGCGGAAGAGATGTCGTCTATGACTCTGAGATGCGGATGGCGCAGCAGTTCCCGAGCGAGGTGGAGTCGGGGCCCAGCCTGGAACGCGCAGCCCAACAAGCGTTCGACGATGGCTACTATGCCGGGCTGTCCAGCTCAACCGCGGTCAGATTCGCGTTGGGTACCTTCTATGCGCTGGTCGGCACGAGATCGGCCCCCGGGCTGGCTTCGGGTGCCGCGCTGGTGGTCAAGAAGCGAGGATGGCCGGCTGCACTGGCTGCTTCCGCGTGTCTCGCCGAAGGGATGAAAGTGGGCCACGCTGCGCGAGTTGGGTCATGAGATCGGCGCTGATTCTCTGCACGCGAGACCGACCCTCGGATGTGGACAGGCTGCTCAAGTCGTTTGCCAACCTCGCGAGACTTCCCGACTCAGTCATCGTGGTGGATTCGAGCGGCGACCTCGTGACGAAGGATCTGGTCGAGGGATTCGCGACTCTTCATCCGACAGTGATGGTGCAATGGGTTTCCTCTGAGCCTGGCCTCACCCACCAACGCATGCTTGGTATCGAGAGCCTGGATGGCGACGTGGAGGTCGTGCACTTCGTCGATGACGACGTCGTTCCGGAGCCCGACTACTTCAGCGCGATCGAGCATGAATTCGAGTGCCGACCGGATGTGCTTGGCGTTGGCGGGCGCATCACCAATCTCCCGAACCACAAACCAGACAGACTGCATCGGTTCTTGCTCCAGGACTCGGTGCGAGAAGGCGTCGTCTTGCCGTCAGGAGTGAATATCCTTGTGTTCCAAGAGACGGACGTGTGTCCGGTTCAGTGGCTCTCTGGGTGTTCGATGAGCTTCCGGCGGTCGGTGTTCTCGCGGCTGTCTTTCGACACAAGGAAGACGGGCTACTCACACGGTGAGGATGTCGACTTCACGTTTCGACTGGCGCAGATGGGGTCGGTGGTCAGCACCCCCCACGCACGGCTGGCGCATCTCTGCTCGCCTGTGAATCGCTACGAACCGACCCGATGGGAGGCCAGCGTGCTCACCACGCGACACCGGTTCGTGTGCGAAATGCGCGGTCATGGTGTCAACCGGGTCGCCTTCTGGTGGTGCGTGGGCGGGCAAACCGCCATAGCTGATCGCCAAGTACCTGCTTCATCGTCCAGGTAGTCGCACTCATCTGAACGTGCTGGTGACTGCGATTCGCCAGGTCGCGGGTGGTCCGCGGATCCCCAAGAACCCACGGCTGGGGTCGGCGTGAACTTGCTCTCGCGTCGCCGGGAATCGAGCGAGAGTCGTGGCAGGCGGGGCCTCGCAGTGAAGCTTCTCTGGCTCGCCGGGGACTTCCCCGGCGACGAGTCCTCCTACGAGGGCTGGTTCAATGTGACCCGCACCACCGGCCTCCGTGACTACGCTGGATTCCAGAGCGAGGTGATCAACCCGGTTTGGATGGTTCCTCCGGAACATATCGTTCGACAGGCGTCACCGGCCGCACTCGCCAGGTGGGTCCGTGCGCAACACGCAAAGTCGCGGCACGGCGCCATTGAGAATGTTCCCGTGTCTCGTCCGCGCTGGGTCTACCCGCCTCGACGGTGGTATTGGCACGTCTGGGGCGACTGGATGGCCAGGCAAGTCGGGCCAGAGATCGCCCGAAGGGCGGAGCTGTTCGAGCCAGACGTCATGGTCGCGACCCGGCTCTACCCAGAGGCCTACGCAGCGTGCTCTGTCGGGCGACGTCTCGGCCTGCCGGTTGTGGCCATCGCCGAGGGCAGCGAACTCCTGATCGACCTGGTTGAACAACCTCGTGCCGGCCCCATTCTGTCGAAGCTCACTGAAGGGCTGGCCGGCGTGGTCTTCGTGTCTCACCACCTGAAGGATGTGGGCGATCGGCTTGGACTTCACCCGTCGCGTGATGCCGTGATTCCAAATGGCATTGACTTCACGATGTTCAGACCGGAGCAGCCGCCGGGAGGTATCTCACGGCAGCGCATCACCGCACTTGGCAATCACTTCCACGTGAAGGGCATCGACGTCCTTCTCCAGGCTATTCCCGCGCTGCTCAGGGAAGCTGGCGAGACTTTCGAGGTGGTTCTCGCCGGCGACGGACCACTTCGCTCCGAGTACGAGAAACAGGCGCGCGGGATGGGAATTGCGCGCATCGTTTCGTTCATGGGTGGGGTGAGACACCAGGACGTCCCGAAGCTGCTAGCGCGAACCTCAGTCCTGTGCATGCCGAGCAGATCTGAGGGATTGGGCATCGCGGCGCTTGAGGCAATGGCATGCGGCGTTCCAGTCGTTGCCAGCAGCGTGGGCGGGCTCACAGAGGTTGTGGACCAGGGTACAAGGGGATTCCTGGTGGAGCCGGAGTCACCGCGGGCCCTTGCGGAAGCCCTGGCACGCGCTCTGAGGACGTCTTGGGATCCAGTCTCCATTCGGGCATTCGTCCTCGAGAACTACGATACGCGTGCCGTTTCGCAGCGTTTGGCGGGTTTCATGGCATCAGTCGTGGCAAAGAACGCAACGGAGGAGCAATAGCCGTGCACAAGCCTGCGTCAGCTGACACGCGCGCTACTGGGTGTGCCGCTACCGGAACCTGGGCGCCTCGAGAGCCGCGCGGATTCCTTCTCCGAAACGCACAGTCATGTCCTCGATTGAGTACTTCGAACTCGTTTGTTGACAGCCCTTTCTGAGCTCCTGGAGACGGCTGTCGTCGAGTAACAGACCGGACACCGCAGCCGCATAGGCCAGATGGATCCTCCGTCTCCTTGACGATCAAGCCATTGAAGCCGTCAGCCAAGTACTCGATTTCAGGGCCGTGGAAAGGGACGTCAGTCGTGATCAGTGGCGTGGCCAAGGAGATGGCGTCGAGGATCACCAGACCCACCGCGCCGGGATTGAGAACGAGCTTGGAGACGAGGAAACATTCGACGAGGTCGCGGTCGAACAGTGGTCCGGTGCAACGGATCCAGGAATGCCTGCTGGCTGCGGCCTTGAAGACAGACTCTTGGGGGCCGGCTCCGAGGACAAGCAGCTCGAAATCGGGGACGACACGCCGTATCTCCAAGGCCGATTCCAGGAGGAAGGCGGGCCGTTTGTTCTCGTAGATCGCTCCCGAGAAGACGCAGACGTTGTTGCCGCGTAGGCCGTACTTGTCTCGAACACGGGCAAGGTCCGCGGGGGTGGTGGTGCTCGCAAGCGACATGAAGCGCTTGGTGTCGATCGAGTTGTTGACGATGGTGATTCGTTCGGCGGGGTATGGCATGACAGAAACGATCCGACCGCTGGTTTCGTTGTACGCGAACCACCAGTGGACGTGTCGAGAAAGGGACTTCTTGATGGCCTCACCCGCGTGGTTCGCCTGGTTCGGCTCGAAGTTCGCACCATGGCCCCAGAAGGCCAGCCGCGCCTGACCCGTCGCGTTGGCCATGAGAAGCACGTAGTTCACGAGAAGCCGACTCGCCTGTTCGACGATGATGAGGTCCGACCAGCGCGCCAGATCGAGGATCGGCTGCCAGACGAGTTCGTGTCGACCATTGCCGAGAGTCCTGTTGTTGACCTGGGAGATCCACGGCAGGCTGCCGGCATCACGCCGGTCCGCGAAGCGCGCGCTTGGCTTCCCACAGGCTACGCGCAACTCGATCCCGTGCTCGTCACACCAGCTGTCTCAGGCTCTCGTAGAACGGGACGCGGTAGTGGGGTAGCCAGGTCCACGCGATTGCGACCCGAGGTCTTCTCTGAGTTGGTCCGGTCGGATTCATGGGTGCACTCCCGGCGACAAGCTGCGACTATGCATCCTAGCAGGGGGGTCGGAGCGGGGCATTCCGTCCATGCTATACACTCCAGGCGCTCCAGCGATCGACTATCCCTGCTCGGGCCGCTCCAGGCGTCGTGCGCAGCAGAATGAGGCAAGGGCTGAAGATCCATGACCGTCACGAAGCCAGGTCGGCTCAGTAGCCTTCGGCTGCTACGTCATCCGGCATCAGCGGAGCCGGACGGAGACACGACAGAGCGCAACCAGGTCGTTCGCATTCTTGGCGTCCCGTTCCGGCCGATGTCGCTGAGTCTGCTCACCACGCACCATCGAGGAATGCCGGCATGATGGCGTGGGTCGCTACGCGTGTGCGGTCTGCGCAAGCAGCACGATCGAAGCGTCTCGAGACCCCGACTTCATGCAGGCGCTCTGCGATGCGGACATCAACATCCCCGACGGCATGCCGATCGCGTGGGCGATGTCGCTCCTCAGTGGCAGGCGGCAGGAGCGCATGCCCGGTCCCTCAGTGATGATGGACCTCGTCGCCTACGCGGAGTCGCACGGACTCAGGGTGGGGCTGTACGGGTCGTCGCCAGACGATCCAGGACCGCCTGTGTCGCCGGCTTCTGGCTTTGCACCCTCATCTGTCGATCTCGCTGACTCTCTCTCCACCGTTCAGGCCCATGAGCGAGGTGGAGGACGCTGAGGTTTGCGAGGAGATCGTCGCCTCTGGTTGTGACGTGCTCTTCGTCGCGCTGGGCGCACCGCGCCAAGAGATATGGATGCGTGCGCATCGGGAGCGACTGGGGGTCTTCATGGTCGGCGTCGGCGCCGCGTTCGAGTACAACGCGGGACTGATAAGGCGGGCGCCTCACTGGATGCAGCGCCTCGGGTTGGAGTGGCTGTCAAGGTTCGTTCAGCAACCCAGGAGAGTGGGGAGAAGGTTCGCCTCGACTCTCCCGCTGTTCGCCTGGCGGTTGGCCCGACAGATCCTGTTCGGCTCGAGTTCGGTGAGCGTGAGGCTCGGAACGCCAACCGTCCGCGACATCCGATGAAGATCGTCCATATCGGCAGCAAGGGAATCCCGTTCAGAGGCGGCACCGAGCGCGTCGTCGAGTGAGGTCGGCCGTCGCGAGGCGGCTGCCGGTCATGCGGTGACGGTGTACGGCAGCGCCCGGGTGTGCCGCTCTGGTGTGGTCGATGGGATGCGGGTGATGGCGCTGCCGACCGTGGCCGGTCGGTTCAGCCGGGCCGGTCGATGCTGCAGCTCGTCTGCGCGCGGTCACGCGCTCGCGGACGGCTCGTTCGACGTCGTCCACCTGCACGGTGCGGAGAACGCGTTCGTGCTTCCGCTGCTTGCGGCTGCGCTACCCGGTCGTCGTGACCAACCACGGAGCGGCGTACCGGCTCGAGAAGTGGGGGAGATGGGGGCGGCGGCTGATCCGGTCGGTCGAGGGCCTCTCGGTTCGCATGGCGTCGGCGCCGACCGCAGTCGCCGCCGCCCATGCGCGGCCATCTCACGCGCTCGGTACGGGCGCGAGGTCGTCCACATTCCGAACGGGGTGGAGGTCGGCGAGCCTGACGAAGTCGAGGCTCGCCGACTGCTCGACGAACTGCGGGCTGGCGGCGGGCGAGTACGTCCTCTTCGTCGCCCGCCGCCTCGACGCCACCAAGGGGTGTCACACGCTGCTCGAGGCTCTGCGCCGGCTGTCCGATCCCCCGCAGCTGCTCGTCGTCGGCGATGTCGACGCAGCCGGGGCCTACGGCCAGTCGCTGCGTCGGTCGGCGCGCGGTCTTCCGGTCAGGTTCGCTCCGGTCATCGACGACGGCGCGACGCTTCGCACGGCCTGCTGAGCCTCTGCCGCTTCTTCGTCTTCCCCTCGACCGTCGAGGCGATGTCGATGATGCTGCTCGAGGCGCTGGCCGCCGGCACGCCGGCCGTGGTGAGCGACATCCCCGAGAACCTCGACGTCCTGCCCGACGGCGTCGCCACCTTCAAGGCGGGCGACGCCGCCGATCTCGCCCGGGCGCTGCGCGAGGCGCTCGCGGTCGACCCTGCCGAGGCGCGCGCCCGCGCGGCCGAGGCCGCGCGCGTCGTGCGCGCCGAGCACGACTGGGACCGCATCGCCGAGCAGTACATGGCGGTCTACGAGTCGGTCGTGCGCGGCGCTAGCAGCCGGTCCTGCTTCGTCCAGCGCGGCTTCCCGGAGCAGGCCCGGCAGCCGCGTATACTGCCGCGGTGAGCCGGAATCTCAGGCAGGAGCCAGTTCGAGTCACTGCGCGTGGCGCCCGCCTGGGCCGACAGGCGAGTGGGGAGGATCGTGTGCGGGTTCCGTTCGTCGATCTGAAGGCGCAGGCGGTCGCGCTGCGCGCCGACTACGAGCGCGTGTTCGCGTCGGTGCTCGAGCGCGCGGCCTACACGCTGGGGCCCGAGGTCCGGGAGTTCGAGGAGACAGTTCGCCGCGTTCTGCGGCGCGTCTCACTGCGTCGGCGTGAGCTCCGGGACCGACGCCGTCGAGCTGGCGCTGCTGGCGGCGGGCGTGGGGGCGGGCGACGAGGTCATCGTGCCGGCCAACACGTTCATCGCCACGGCCGAGGCCGTCAGTCACCTCGGCGCCCGCCCCGTCTTCGTCGACTGCCTGCCCGACACGGCCAACATCGACCCGGCCGCGATCGAGGCGGCGATCACGCCGCAGACGCGGGCGATCGTCCCGGTGCACCTCTTCGGCCAGCCGGCCGACATGGATCCACTCCTCGAGATCGCCGCTCGCCGCGGCCTGGTCGTGGTCGAGGACGCCTGCCAGGCGCACGGGGCCGAGTACAAGGGGCGGCGAGCCGGGTCTCTGGGGCTCGCCGCCGCCTTCAGCTTCTATCCCGGCAAGAACCTCGGCGCCCTCGGGGATGGTGGCGCCGTGACCACCTCGGACGATAGTATCGAGGCCATCACGACTCTAAACCGCAACCACGGTCAGGCCGACAAGTACACCCATGCGGTGGTCGGGTACTGCGACAGGCTGCACAACCTGCAGGCGGGGTTCCTGCTGGTGAAGCTCGCGCATCTCGATGAGTGGAACGCGGCCCGCCGCGCGGCGGCGAAGCGCTACGACGGGCTGCTCGCCGGCGTCGCCGGCGTCGAGCCCGTCGCCTGCCGGCCCGACGTGACGCCGGTCTACCACCTCTACGTCGTGCAGGTCGACGAGCGCGACCGCGTGCGCGACGCGCTGGGCGCCGCCGAGATCGAGACCGGCATCCACTATCCCGTGCCGCTGCACCTGCAGCCGGCGTACGCGTCGCTCGGGTATGGCCGCGGCGACTTCCCGGTGGCCGAGCGCCTGGCCGGCCGCATCCTCTCGCTGCCGATGTTCCCCGAGATCACGGCCGCCCAGCAGGAGTACGTGGTCGAGAAGCTCGCGGAGGCGGTGGGGTAGAGGGGTGACCTCGCGCGTGCGGATCGCCTTCGCGTGTCTCGCGGTCGACCTGGCCGCGGTGCTGGTCGCCTGCGTGGTCGCCTACCTGCTGCGCTTCGAGGTGCTCTTCGACCACGGCGCCAGGGTCGGGACCGGGTCTCGACTGGTCGGTCCTCGTCGTGATCGTCGCGACGCTGGTCGCGTTCGTCTCGCTCGGGCTCTACAAGCCGGAGGCGTTCGTCTCTCGACCGCTTCACGTCTGGACGCTGGTGAAGGGCTGCGGCTACGCCTTCCTGTTCACGGCGCTGGTCGTCTACCTGCTCAAGTCGCCCAGCGTGCAGGAGTCGCGCTTCATCGTGGTGACGACGTTCGCGCTGGTGTTCGTGGTGGGGGCGCTGGGCCGGCTGGGCGTGCTCTCGCCGCTGGTGCATCGCGCGGTGCGCCGGCAGCGCCGGCGCACCCTCGTGATCGGCCGCGGCGGCGAGACCGAGCTGCTCACCCAGCGCCTCAGCGACCTCAAGGGCTACAACTCGTGGCGGCACGTCGATCCCGGGCTCGAGATCGACGGGTTCGAGCAGGCCTTCGCGGTCGTCGAGGAGCTCGAGCCCACCCTCGACGTGCCGCCCAACGTCTTCGTCGACGCCGGCAGCCTGCCGCCCCAGGTCGTGCTCGAGCTGGTCGCCACGGCCAAGCTGCGCGGCGCCGAGGTGTACGTCGTCTCCCGCCTGCTGGGGCCGCTCGACAGCACGGGCCTGCTGGTCGACCTCTTCGGCCAGCCGGTGATGCGCGCGCGCAACCTGCCCGGCGGCCGCGGGGTGCCGTTCGTCAAGCGCGTGTTCGACGTGCTCGCCTCGGCCGTCGCGCTGATCTTCCTGTCGCCGGTGCTGCTGGCGATCGCCCTGGCCGTCAAGCTGTCGTCGTCCGGACCGGTGCTGCACACGCAGACGCGCGTGGGCCTGCGCGGGCGTCCCTTCCGCTTCTACAAGTTCCGCTCGATGCACCAGGCGGCGCAGGAGGGCGAGGACGACCTCCACAAGGAGTACGTGCTGCGCCTACATCAACGGCGACGACACGTCCGACCTCGTGGAGTGCGACGAGCTGACGCCCTTCAAGATCGCCGACCACCCGCGCACGACCCGCGTGGGCGCCGTCCTGCGCAAGTACTCGCTCGACGAGCTGCCGCAGTTCTGGAACGTGCTGGTCGGCGACATGAGCCTGGTCGGCCCGCGGCCGGCGCTGCCCTACGAGGTCGAGCGCTACCAGGACTGGCACCGCCGCCGCCTCGCCTCGCTGCCCGGGCTCTCGGGCCTCTGGCAGGTCACCGGCCGCAGCCGCGTCGGCTTCGACGAGATGGTGCTCGAGGATGTGCTGTACGCTAGCAACCAGTCGTTGCTGACCGACATCGGGATCTGCCTGCGCACGATCCCGGTGGTGCTGTTGGGGCGCGGCGGGGCGTAGCCCCCGCGCCGCGCCCGCTCGAGGAGGGAGAGCCCATGACCGTCACCGTCGGCCTGATCGGCCATGGCTACTGGGGACCCAACCTGCTGCGCAACTACATGGACCTGCCCGACGCCTGGGTGAAGTACGTCTGCGACGTGCGCCAGGACGCGCTCGACAAGGTGCTGCGGCGCTACCCGTCGCTGGTGGCGACCGACAACCACGAGCGGATGCTCGCCGACCCCGAGGTCGACGCGGTGCTCGTGGCCACGCCGATCTCGACCCACCACGAGCTGGCCCTGGCCGCGCTGCGCGCCGGCAAGCACGTGTTCGTCGAGAAGCCGCTGGCGGCGTCGGTGGCCGAGGCGCAGGAGCTGGTCGCCACGGCCAACGCCGTCGACCGCACGCTGATGGTCGGACACACGTTCGTCTACAGTCCGCCGGTGCGCAAGGTCAAGGCGCTGCTCGACGCCGGCGAGCTCGGCGACGTGCGCTTCATCACCTCGTCGCGGGTCAACCTCGGCCTGCACCAGAAGGACGTCAGCGTCATCTGGGACCTGGCCAGTCACGACCTCTCGATCCTGTACTACTGGCTCGGCGAGACGGCCGAGGAGGTCGGGGTCAGCGGGCGCGGGTGCGTGCACCCCGACATCCCCGACGTGGCGTTCCTCCACCTGCATTTCCCGTCGGGCGTGGTCGCCAGCATCGACGTCTCCTGGCTGTCGCCCGTGAAGCTGCGCCGCACGGTCGTCGTCGGCAGCAACAAGATGCTGCTCTACGACGACACCGAGGCGGTCGAGAAGGTCAAGCTCTTCGACCACGGGGTGGATTTCAGGGACCCCGAGGACTTCGGCGAGTTCCAGCTCTCGTACCGCACCGGCGACATCCTCGCCCCCAAGCTCGACAGCAGCGAGCCGCTGTACGTCGAGGCGTCGCACTTCATCGAGTGCGTGCGCACGGGGGCGACGCCGGTGACCAACGGGCGCATGGGGCTCGACGTCGTGCGCGCCCTCGAGGTGGCCGATCACGCGCTGCGCAACGGCGGCTGCGGGACGGTGCCGGTGCGCGCCGGGTCGGCCGCCGACGCCGCGCCCGCCTGAGGCGCGCGAACGCGATGCCGGACGGCGGCGATGAGGCAGGAGTGATGCTCGAGGGGGTGCAGATCGCGCCCAACGTCGTCAGTCGGCGCCGGCGCCGACCTGCAGCCGCCGTGCGTGCTCGGCAAGGCGCCTCGCGGCGCCTCGCCGGGTGAGCGGCGGCTGGTCATCGGCGCCGGCGCCGTCGTGCGCCCGTTCACCACCATCTACGCCGGCAGCACGTTCGGCGACCGGCTGCAGACCGGGCAGGGCGCCTCGATCCGCGAGGACAACGTCGTCGGCGACGACGTCTCGATCGGCACCAACGCGGTGCTCGAGTTCGGCAACCGCATCGGCGACCGCGTGCGCATCCACTCGGGGTGCTTCCTGGAGCTGGTGACGATCGAGGACGACGTGTTCGTCGGGCCCAACGTCACCTTCACCGACGACCCGCACCCGATGAACTGCCCGCGCTACACCGAGTGCAAGGGCGGCGCCGTGGTGCGCCGTCAGGCGCGCATCGGCGCCAACGTGACCGTGCTGCCCGGGGTGGAGATCGGCGCCGGCGCCCTGGTGGGCGCCGGCGCCGTCGTCGTCCACGACGTGCCGCCGGGAATGGTCGTCGTCGGCAACCCCGCGCGCGTGGTCAAGGCGGTCGCCGACCTGCGCTGCGAGCCCGGGTACTTCGAGCGGCCCTACCTCTGGGCGCCGTATCAGACGGACCGGCGGGAGCGGGGCGACGAGTGACGGCGACATCGCGTTCCGTTTGCCCTTCCGCCTGCATATCCCTATCATTCGTGGGCACCATCGTCGGCGCTGAGCAGGGGAGGGCAGGCTCATAGCGACCCCCATGAACGAAGAGCCTCAGGGCATGACCCTGCGCGACTACCTCGGCGTGCTCAAGCGCTGGTGGTGGCTGATCCTCATCGTCGTCGTCGGGGCGACCCTCGCCGCGTACTTCAACGCCTCTCGCCAGACGCCGCAGTACGCGGCCACCGCGAGCATGATCTACCAGAAGCCGCTCGACGTCTCGAACCCGCTCAGCGTCGGGCGCCAACTACGTCGACCCGACCGAGCAGCAGCTCGACGTCCAGAGTGTCAGCACGGTGATCACCAGCGCGCAGATCACGGACGCGGTGACCGCGGCCGTGGGACAGTCGGTCATCGACGCGGCGCCCTACAGCGTGTCGGGGGCCGCCGTGGCCACGCAGGCGAACGCCTACACGAACGTCGCCTCGATCACCGTCACGAGCAGCGACCCCCAGCAGGCGGCCGCGATCGCCAACGCCTATGCCCAGGTCTTCATCGACTGGCGCAAGAGCCAGCAGACGGCGCAGATCAAGCAGGCCGAGAAGGTCATCAGCAACGAGCTCAAGGGCACCACGCCGGGGTCGAGCGACTACATCATCCTGACGCAGCGGCTGCGTGACCTGCAGATCAGGCAGTCGACCGTCACCGGCGACTTCCTGCTGATCAACAAGGCCGAGACGCCGACGGCGCCGTTCGCGCCGCGCCCGATCCGCTCGGCGGTGCTCGGGTTCGGCGTCGGGCTGTTCGCCGGCATCGGCCTCGCGTTCCTGCTCGAGCAGCTCAACACGCGCCTGCGCGACTACCGCGAGACCGCCGAGATCCTCAACATGCCGGTGATCGGGCGCATCCCGGTGGTGTCGAAGTCGATCGCCCACAACCACGACCTGGCGGTGGTCGAGAGCCCCGAAGGCAGGGTGAGCGAGGCGTTCCGCATGCTGCGCGGCAACCTCGAGTTCGTCGCCATCGACGGCGAGACCGGCTCGCTGCTGATCACGAGCTGCAAGCAGGGCGAGGGCAAGAGCATGACGATCGCCAACCTGGCGGCGACGCTCGCGCTCGCCGGCAAGAACATCATCCTGGTCGACGGCGACCTGCGGCGGCCGCAGGCGCACCTGTACTTCGACCTCAAGAACGACGTCGGGCTGTCGACGCTGCTCGCCGGCAAGCAGGCGACCGCCGACGTGCTGCAGAACGTCAGGCTGACCCCCAACGTGTCGGGGAACGGGGGCGGCGCGGCGCCGGCCGCCGATACCGCCACCATGCCGGGCACGCTGCGCGTGCTGACGGCCGGCCCCACGCCGCCCAACCCGGGCGAGCTCATCGCCTCGAAGCGCTTCTCGCGCCTGCTCGACGAGCTCGAGAAGCGCGCCGACCTGGTGCTCGTCGACTCGCCGGCGATCATGGCCGTCGGCGACGCCGGCGCCCTGGCCAACGCGGTCGACGGCCTGCTGCTGCTGGTCGACATCAACACCGCCCGCCGGCCGACGCTGCGCGAGGTGCGCGAGGTGCTCGAGCCGATGCCGTGCAAGAAGCTCGGCATCATCGTCAGCCGCGAGAAGTTCACCGGCTCGAACTCGTACAAGTACGGCTACTACCGCTATCAGCGGGCGTAGCCCGGTCGCTCCGGTAGTGTCTCCGGCAGATCCTCGACCATCATCGTCCCCGAAAGGGGCGCCGTGCGGATACTGACGGTCTCGTTCGCGTGCGAACCGGGCGGTGCGACCGAAGCGGGGAACGGCTGGAACTGGCCGTTCTTCCTCGCTGCGCGCGGTCACGACGTGACGGTGATCACCGCAGCCCGCTGGCGTCGGGGGATCGAGGAGTACCTGAGCGTCCACAGCGTGCCGGGCCTCTCGTTCCACTACGTCTCCGCGCCGGCATGGCCACTGCGCGTCGAACCGACCACCGGGAGTGCGGTCCAGTACCTCGTGTGGCAGTGGCGAGTGGCGGAGCTCGCCCGGCGGCTCGATGCGGAGAGCCCGTTCGACGTCCTGCACCACGCTTCGTACGGCAGCCTGCTCGGTGGGTCGTTCCTGTGGAGGCTCGGCAGGCCGATTGTCTTCGGGCCGACCGGCGGCGGCCAGACGACGCCTCCTGCCTTTCGTGAGGACTTCGGTTCGGCGTGGCCGGCCGAGGCGCTGCGCAATCTCGTTGTGCGTCGCCTGGCCCGGTTCGCGTGGCCGGCCATGAGATGCGCGCGCTCGGCGACGGTGCTCTCGACCAATGAGGAGACCGACGAACTGGCGGCGCGGCTCGGTGCAAGATCAGTGGACAGGATGCTCGACGTCGGACTGGTCGAGGGGTTCTTCACTGACGAGGTGTCTGAGAGGGGCGAGGATGGCGCGCTCGAGCTCGTGTGGGTCGGCCGCGTCATGCCGCGCAAGGGGCTTCTTCTGACGCTCGACGCCTTGGCCGTCGCGGCATCGACCGCCGACGTTCGGCTCACTATCGTCGGCGCCGCGCTGTCTTCGGAATTCGACGCGGCCGTGGATGCCCAGATCGAGGCGCTTGGTCTCTCGGAGCGGGTGCGCAGGACTGGGCGCGTCCCCTGGAGCGATGTCCGCGAAGCGTATCGGGGGGTGGACGCGTTCGTGCTCACGAGTCTGCGCGATTCGTGCGGGGCCCAGCTGCTCGAGGCTATGGCGTCGGGCCTGCCCGTGATCACCCTGGACCACCAGGGCGCCGCGGAGCTCGTCTGCGACGGCGCCGGCCTGCGGGCGAAGGTCGGGTCGCGCGGCGATACGGTCCGCCGGGTCGCCGAGGCCATCGTCGAGATGGCGGATGCGGGCGCCGCCGCCCGGCGCGCGATGGGCTCGCGCGCCCTGGACCGCGCCCGCGAGTTCGAGTGGACACGCCGCGCCGCGAAGATGGAACAGACCATGGAGGCGCTCGCGGCTGAGGCCGCGAGCGCCTCGCACGGGTTGTCGGCCAGCGACTACGCGGCGCTCAACGTGCGCGACCGCGGTGGTGAGACCGATGACTACACGGCCGAACGCTATCGGCAGTTCGGTCGCTACCTACCTGCTTCGTGCGTCCGCGTGCTGGATGTCGGCTGCGGCCCGGGAAGAGGGGGCGCAGCGCTCAAGGGGTGTCGTCCGGAGCTCTCGCTCGTCGGCTTTGACGTCGTCCAGGAGCGCGTCGACGGACTCGCACAAGACGTGTATGCCGGAGGACTCTGCGGAAGCGTCACGGACATCTGCCTGGACGACGGCGCGGTCGACGCAATCGTGGCCGGTGAGCTCATCGAGCACCTCAGCGAGGTCGACGTGGAACGTGCCCTGCGAGAGTTCGCACGCGTCCTTGGTCCGGGCGGCACGTTGATGCTGACCACGCCGAACCCTGAGGCGCTGAAGGTGGTGCTGCGTGGTGGTACCACTCTGGGAGCCGCGCACCTGACGGCTCATAGGCCACGGGTCCTCCGTCAGCGCCTGCTCGCTGGGGGCTTCGTGGACGTTCGCCTCATCGGCAGCGGCAGGGCGACTCGTGTGGTCGGTGAGCGCCTACCGTGGATGGGGGCCTACGGCAGCTACCTCGCCGTCGCGCGCAGGCGCTGAGTCGTCCTCGAAGGCTGCCTGAGGCGTCCAGAAGCGCGCCACCGCCGGATTGTCGGCGATCCCGGTGTTGGCGAGCAACCCGAGCACGAGGAAGAGAAGCGTTCCCCCGTAGGCGAACAGGTTGTTGTCCGCCAGTTGCTGGATCATGAACGCGACGGCGCCCGCGGCGAGCGCCAGGACGAGACCCCCTCGCTCGCCCCCGAGGTTGGGTATCACGAGCTTCAAGAGGATCATGATGAGGAGCACCTCGCCGATGATGCCCAGCTCGAGCAGCACCTGGAGCGGCGCCGAATGCATCGGCGAGCCCACGGCGGAGGGGTCGGACGTCGTCTGGCTGCTCGACACGCGGTACTGGAAGTACGTGTAGCCGAAGCCGATCCCCACCTTGCTCGGATCGGATCTCATCGCGGTGAAGGCCTCGCGCCAGAGGGCCTCACGCATGCCCAGGTTTCCCGTCTGCGCGAAGTAGCTCGACACCACACCGGACACCGCGAGCAGCGAGATGGCGACGCACAGGAGCGACACGAGGATGACGCCGACGCGTCGCTGCAGGTCTTTGCCCAGGAAGACAAGTACGCATCCCGCGACGGCTCCAAGCGTCGCCCCTCTCGAGTAGGTCGATACCAGGCCGGCGGCGAGCAAGACGAACAAGCCCAGGCGGCGGACGCTCGAGTGTGACGAGAGCCAGTACCCGAACGCGATGGTCGTGGTGAGCGCGAGGAGCGCGCTGAGAGCGTTGAAGTGGGAGAACGTTCCTTGTGCCTGAGTCACGATCCTCGAGACACCCGGCAGCACGTAGCCGGCGTAGCCGCGATCGGAGCGGGCGAGCTGGGTCGCGACGTCCGGAAACGTCGGCCATCCGAAGGCTGTCTGCAGCAAGGCGATGACAGCCTCGAACGCCGCGAGTGTGAGGAGCAGACGGAGCGCCACGACCGTCAACTGGCCGTCTGCTCCACGCATGACCAGATACAGCCCGAGCGCCGCCATCGGCATCAACAGGCTCGGATAGTCCGGGTGGCCGAACGAGCCGGTCTGGAAGACGATGGCGCTGAGGAGCACGAGGCCGAGGAAGACCACCGTCGTGTCCGGGCGCCCCCGGTCGCGCACGAGGAACGCCGTGACCCCGGCGATGAGGATGAACCCCATGACATAGGCCGGGTAGTTCACCGTGTCGCTTCTGAAGACGGTGAAGGCCGTGACGGGAAGCAGGAGCCATGCGATGAGCACGGAGCGTTCGATCAGCGAACGCCGCTGGACTGCGAGGGCCAGGATGAGTAGCCCAAGGATGGCGCTGGCGAGCAGCTTGGAGTGCGCGACGAGTCCCACGCTCAAGCCGACGATCACGACGACGGTCATGAGGATCGTGCGGGCGCGGGAGTCGGACGGAGCCGTCCAGTACGTCTGGTTCGCCATGCTGGAATAGTACCGCACTGAGGTCGCTCGAGCCTTCCCAAGTCGGATAGGCTCTTCTGGAAGTCGACACGAGCTGACTGGAGCGGGGATCAGACTCCTCCTGATACTGAACGAGCAGGCGCCGGGTGCGCATGTCGACGTACACGACGCGCTCCGGCGCCTCGTGGAGTCCGGACAGGTCGAGGACTTCGAGGTCGTCCCCTGGCCGCATCTTCGCTCCTCAGGCTGCGCGGACGGCGACGTGATGACCACAGTGCTGCGAGGCGCTCGGCGCCTCGAGCCCGATGCGATCCTCTGGTCTCACACCAGCGACCTGACGATCAGCGGTTCGGACATGGGGGCGCTCAGGAGCGTCGCGTCGAGACCGGCGATCGGCTACGTCGACTGGGACCTCTATCAGCGGTTCTACAAGCCGATTCCCCGGGCGACGCGCACAGCCATGGCCCTGTCCGACGTCGTGTTCGTGTGCGCGGGTGGTCCTCTGGTCGACGACCTGGTGGGCGCCGGTTGCCGTGACGTGCGCTACGTGCCGCTCACGACAGACTCCGTCCGGTTCGCCGCCGACAGGCAGGTCGGCTCCGCTCCCGACTTCGATGTCGTGCTGGTCGCCAACTACGCGCGCAGCCGGGTCCCGTGGAAGACGATGCCGGGCTGTCGTTGGCGGGCCGAGGCGGTGAGGGAACTCGACCGCCGCCTGGGCTCGCGCTTCGCGGTGTTCGGGGCGGGCTGGTCCGGCCGCTCCGCGCAGGGCGGTGTCCCGTATGCAAATCAGGGCCTCGTCTACCAGCAGGCCCGGGTCGCCCTCGGCATGAACAACCTGCACGCGCCGTTCTACTTCTCCGACCGCCTGCCGATCGCCATGTCGAGCGGTGTCTTCGTGGTGCACAACTGGGAGGCAGGCTTCGACAAGTTCCTTCCCGAGGGCGTCAGGAGCGCGACGTTCTCACATGAGCGCGGAGGCCTGTGGCAAGCCGTTCGGCGGGCGTTGGAGATGGAAGATGACCGGCGGCGAGAGCTGGAGCTCGAGTCGAGGAGGGTCGCCCTGGCCTCTCTCACGACCTACGACGCGTTCGCGTACATGGTCGCGGTGCTTGGTGAGCGGCGACGACACGGTGAGGCTGCGGCCGATTCGGCGATCGCCAATCCATGGCTGGGGACGGCACGACTCAACGTGTGAACTGACGCGCCTGCTCCGATCGCACCTCAGACGGTCGGCAGCAGCTCCCGGGCGACATCCTCTGCTACCAAGTCCTGCTGCCTCGCGGTGCGCAGGCGTTCCCGCATCGGCTCCAGGACGCTGCGCCGGAAGGGTCCCACGGCGGCCAGGAACATCACCGCAGCGCCCAGCGCGAGTTCCACGACGAATAGCGCGACGACGCCGAGTCCGGCGGCATGTCCGCCCGTACGTGCCAGAGCGAGGACGACGGCGACAGTCAGGCCAGTGACCGTGCCGGGCAGATATGCGGCGAGAAGGGCGCCCGCATGAACGGGCGACCTTCTCGCCGCTGCCACCCAGAGGTACGCGATGATGGCACACCCTTCAGCGATGGAGTAGGCCGTGGCGACGCCCACGATGCCGTGATTCCAGAGCAGGGCGAGAAGTACGAACAGCAGGAGCGCCTGGCCCGTCCGCACGACGATCTTCGGATTCAGTCTTCGCGGTGGCCTCGAGGAGAACACCTGTGAGGTGGGCCCCGAGACTGAGGGGCGCGACGATGGCGAAGATGGTGACGATCGGCACCGCGGCCAGCCACTGCGATCCCAGGAGGACCGAAACGACTTCGCGTGACGCGACGGCCATCCCCCAGAGTGGAGGGATGGTCACGAACAGGAGTACACGCAGAGACTCGACATAAGCGGGCGCGAGCCGTTCGTCCTCGAACTGGACCTGGGCGAACGAGGGCATCGTCACGCGCGTCAGCGAGGATCCGATGTAGTCCTTCGGCAGGTTGACCAGATTGAAGGCCCGGCTGTAGATGCCGACGCTGGTGGCGCCCAGGTAGCGCCCTGCCCACATCGTGTCGAGGTTGAAGCACAGAAACTCGACGAAGGTGATCACCGACACACGGGCGCCGAAGCCGTAGAGACGGGACAGGTGCCGCCACCTCAGGTTGGGCTTCATCGGCGGTCGGGCGAAGCCCATGAAGAGGAGGCAGCACACGAACAGCTGGACGACACTCGCGGTCACCAGGGCCCACACGCCGAAGCCGAGGAGGGCAAGGACGATACCGACCCCAGCGTAGGCCACGGCGTACGTCCCGGTCTCGATGAAGGCGATCGCTCTGAAGCGCAGGTGTCGCCTGAGCATCGCCAGCGGGACCACCACGAGCCCGTCGCCGACGAAGAGCAGGCCCATCGCTCGCAAGACGGGGACGAGACTCTCGTTGTGGAACAGGGACGAGAACACCGGGGCGAGCAGCCAGTTTGCCGCGAAGAAGACCAGGCCGAGGATGACCGAGGAGGTGAAGGCGGCGCGAACGTCGTCGTCGGAGACCTCGGGCCTTTGCACAAGAGCAGGGCCGACTCCAACTTGGGCGAAATACTGCCCGAAGCGCAGGACGACCACCGCCATGGCGACGAGCCCGAACGCGGAAGGGGTCAAAAGCCTGGCGAGCGTCATCGTCACGATGATCTGCAGGGCGGCGTTCGTGAAGGTGGAGAGGTAGCTCCACTTGAGAGCGTGCACGGTCCGCGAGGTGAGGTTCGTGTCTGGGGTCCCGCTCACGGCGTCGCAGGCGGCGCGGAACGGCGCGACTGGGCACGGAGCTCGTGCACGGCGAGGCGCGTCGTCGAGATCGCGAAGAACCAGACCGCGATGGGCCACGGTCGCAGGGCGCGCCGGTAGAACGTCCACCGATACCAGAGGTTGTTGGTCGAGCGTATGGACACGAAGCTCAGAGCGAACTCCTTCCAGCTGAGCCGACGCAGGCTTGGGTTGAGGCCGGTCATCGAGACCGAGCTGATGACGACGCAGCTCGTGTCGACAAGTAGTTCGTAGCCGGCGGTCTTCGCCCGCATGGAAAGCTCGTTGTCGGCTCCGTAATGAGGCAGCCGACCGGCATCGTACAGTCCCAGCGTCCGGAACACGACGACCGGGACGAGGGTGCCGCGACCGGAGAGCAGATCGGCGGGGTACAGCCGCCTGACGTCAGTGCGCGGGCCTGCGCCGTCAATGCGGTAGGCGCCTGTGACTCGGTTGAAGCGCACAGCCCCCTCGGTGATGACGTCGGGCGCGTCGTCGGGCGCCGATACGGATCCGATCAGAGCGTGCGGGTGCTCGAGAGAGCTGGCGACGAGCCGGGCGAGGTAGTCGAGCCCCGCGACTGAGTCGTTGTTCATCGTGAGCACGAGGTCCCGAACCTCGGCGTGGCCGAGGACCCAAGCCACGCCAAGGTTGGTCGCGCCCGCCCACCACAGGTTCCCGTCGCCGTTCAACACGACGGCGTCGGGGAAGTCGCTGGAGAGCATATCCGGCGTTCCGTCGGTGGAGCCGTCGTCTACGACCACGATCGTGCGGCGCACGTAGGTCTGCACGGCGAGCGAGTCGAGACAGGCACGGGTGAGGTCGCAGCGGTCGTGGACCGGGACGACGACGAAGACCCGTGGACCCGGGTCGCTACCGACGGCATCGAGCACGGTCACGCCTCGCCCTGTACCGGACTCGCCGCCTTCTCAACGGGGGAAACGACCCTGGCCGGCACACCCGCCGCCACCACGTTCGGGGGGATGTCGGTGGTGACGACGCTTCCGGCGCCGATGACGGCGTCGTCGCCGATCGTCACTCCTTTGAGGATCAGCGTCCCCATGCCCACGAAGACGTTCCTGCCGATGACGACTGGACGAGGCGCCGCGGAAGCGACTGCGTGCCGCCGCGGCCCGGACCCGATCCCGTGGAGATCGGTGTCGAGGATCGTCACCCCCGACCCGAGCAGCGAGCCGGCACCGATCTCGATGCGTTCTGCGGCGCAGATGGCACATCCGCTGAGGCCGGCGTCGTCGCCGATGAGCACCGTGGCGCCGGGAGTCAGCGTGCGGATGATGCAGGGATGAGCGACCCCGACAGCGTTGTACCGCGACTTCGAGATGAGCCAGACGCGAGCGCCGAGGCGAAGCTCCGATCCGGGGCAGACGTCGATGATCGGCCAGCCGAAGATACGTGTCTTCGCGGCGATGTGCTTACCGAAGCGGATGCGAAAGAGGGTGTTCTGGATGGCGAGCACGATGCGGCGCATCGTCTACCGGCCCTCGTGTGCGACGTCACGGAGGTAGGTCTCTATGCCGGTGATCACCGCGTTCTCGCTGTAGCAAGCTTGCGCATGCTGCCTGGCCGTAGCGGCCAGGGTCAGTCGTCGTGCCGGGTCGTTCAGAAGATCGATCACGACACGTGCGATGTCGCCGGGGTCGCGGACGTCACACAGAGCGCCGGCACGACCGTGATCGAGAAGGTACGGCACGTTGCCGCTGCTGCGACCACCCACGACCGGGGTCTGCGTGATCATCGCTTCGAGCACGGTCATGCCGAACGACTCCTCGCGTGCTGGATGCAGCATGACCGTGCCCGATCTCATCTCATCCACGACGCGATGGTAGGGCAGGGGGCCGAGAAACTCCACACCGTCCGCGAGGTCATGGCTTCTTGCCCACGTCTCAGCCGCGCCTCCCGGACCCTGGTCCTCGCCCACGAGCCGGAAGCGCGCCGTGGGGACCGACCGTCGGACGAGAGCATGGGCACGGAGCGCCGTGTCGACGTTCTTGCGAGGGCCGAAGCCGTTGCACACCGTCAAGACCGTAGCGTCGCGTCTGCGGTCGACTTCCGCGGCGGCCGTGAACGCTTGGTCCGGACAGAAGTCGGACGCGATGCGGGCGCGCCGCCGCTGGGATCGCGGCAGCCGCGCGAGGAGATAGGGCGAGTTCACGGCCAAGTGGCGCGCTCGCCGCCGGACGACCGCATCGGTGACGAACCGCGCCAACCGGTAGGCGTCCGGCTTGTATCGCAGGATGGTCCTCGCATGGTCGTGGAGGGTGACGAGAAGGGGCAGGCCGGTCTGCAGACCGGCCAGGGCGAACTCGTAGCTCCACTGGGCGCTCACGACGTCCGGGGCGCGCGCCGCGATCAGTCGCGCCAGCGCGCGGCGTTCCCGGCGAAACATGTCCCGCCGGGGGTGAGCGGTCCGCACCGGCACAGCGTCCACTGTCAGAGGGCCGTCCTGATGGGACAGCGACCGTCCGTCGAACCACGAGGTGGTGAACACTGCGACCTCATGCCCCCTGCGCAACAGCGCGTTGACGAGGAAGGCGACTGTCGGGGCGCCGGGGTAGCCGTAGGGAAGATCGTCCGGACGCCCGCCCGGGAACTCCACCAGTGCCAGGTCGATCCCGGCTCGACGCACGCCCCTCACAGACACTCCATGATGCCGGTGGTCATGTTGGCAATCATAGCGTCAAGGGTGTAGGTGGCGGCGGCGCGGGTGCAGCCTTCGCGCAGCTGCGCCAGCAGCTGCGCGTCGAGGAGCGCCCGCGCCGCCGCCTCGCCGTACGCGCGGGAGCCGGTGCCCTCGGGGAGCAGCAGCCCGTTGACGCCGTCGTCCAGGTACTCGATCTCGGGCCCGTGCGACGACTCGGCGATCGGTGATGATCGGCACGCCGAGCGCGAACGAGTCGACGATCGACAGGCCGACCGCGGCCGGCATGAGGTGGAGGGACGCAAGCGAGAAGTAAGCGGGCGCGGTCGGGACCGTGACGCTTGCCGACGTAGTGGGCCCAGGCGCGTCCTCGAGCGAACTGCTCGACGACGGCCTGCGTCGTACCGCCGCCGAGGATCACGATCTCGAAGTCGGGCACGAGCTCGCGGATGACGTCACAGGCGGCGACGAGCAGGTCGAGCCGCTTCTCGGGGTACATGGCGCCGCAGTAGATGGCGACGTGCTCCCCCGCGATGCCCAGCTCGGCGCGCAGGTCGTCCTTCGCCTGCTGGTCGATCGCATCCCGCACCGCGAGCAGCTCCGACATCTCCAGGCTGTTGTTGACGATCGTGATCCGGTCGGAGGGGTAGCCCAGCCCCCGGATCAGTCGCGCCGTCAGTTCCGTGTAGGCGAACCACCAGTCGACGCGGCGCGACGTGAACGACTTCATGCCTTCGCCCACCTGGCTGGCCGCGTGGCGCTTGAAGTTCACGCCGTGGCCCCAGTACGCCCAGCGCGGACCGCCGGCGAGGCGCCAGCCGAGGAGCTCGTAGTTGAGCAGGAGCTTGGAGGCCTGCTCGACGATGACCAGGTCGACGTCGCGCAGCGACCCCAGGCACGGCTGGACGACGAGGCTCCTCGAGCCGATCGGGATCTCGAGGTTGCGGATGTGGTGTGCCCACGGCAGACGAGCGGCGCCGCCTCTGGCCGCCTCGTCGGCTGCCGGCTGCCCGTGGACCATGACGAGCTCGACGTTCCGCGCGGCCAGCGCTTCCTTGAGGCCTTCGTAGAAGGCGACCCGGTACTCGGGGACGTAGCGCTGCACGATGGCGACCTTGCGGCGACGCTGCGGGCGTGCCGTCGCGCGCGGATGATGGCGCGGTCGGCGCATCGACCCGCCGGCGGATCGCGCCGGGGACCAGGCGCAGGTCGCGGCGCGCGACCGCGGAGGCGAGGCTGCGGGACGAGCGCCTCCTCAGGGAGTGTCCCGGGGAACCGTGATGGCCGAACCTCTCGATGGACCGGGCGCGCTCGGCCAGCAGGGCGATGTAGGGCTCGTAGAGCCGCCGGATCAGCGTCGCGCGGCATGCGCACGTATCTGCTCGTCCCCAGGTCGTAGGCGACACTGCCGTAGAGCCGGAGTCCGTGGAAGTGGTAGGCGACGAGAGGAGTCCCATCGACGGTCACCGGCTCGCAGCCCGCGTCGACCCGGTAGGTCATCCAGTTCCAGGGAGCCAGCCCGAGGCCGGCGTCGCGCAGGACGACGACGCCGGCGAACAGCTCGGGCCAGCGGTCGAGGTACTTCTGGTCGGCGTAGCGGTCGCCCTCGAGGCGGTCGTAGCACCACTCGAGGCAGCGTTCGCGCCACCAGGCGAGGCACTCGCGGGCGTTGGCGTCGTTGCGGAAGAGCAGGATGCCCACGTTGTACTTGCCGTACGTCTCCTTGTCGGCCAGTTGAGGCGGGAAGCGGTGTTCCATGATCCCGATCGAGCCCTCGCCGAGCTCGGCGATGCCGGCCGTGGGCTCCGAGAAGAACATGACGTCGGCATCGACGTAGAAGAGCAGGTCGATCTCGGGATGGGTGCTGAGCAGGTGACCGCACCACGCGGGGGTGAGCGTGAAGAAGTATTCGACGAGGCTGCGATCGGCCTTCGCCGCCAGCAGGTCGGGGTCGGCCTTCTCGAGATCGGTCAGGGGTATGGCTCTGATCTCCGGGTAGTCGAGCTGTCCCAGGATGCGGGAGACGTCCTCGTCGAGGCAGAGGACCCAGAGGGTGAACTCGCCGACCGAGCGTTTGAGCGAGTCGTACAGGACCAGCCCGCGAGGGAGGTAGTTGGAGTCGAAGTACGTGCAGAGGTGGATCACCGGCCGGCACCCTTGCACCAGTCGGCGATCGCCTCCGTCACGCGCGTGGCGCGCTCGACACCGAGCTCGGGGAACATCGGCAGGCTCACGACCTCGCGCGCCGCCGCCTCGGACCGCGCGAGGCCGGAAGGGCCGGCGGGCACGTCGCGGTAGGCGGGGTGGAGGTGGGCAGGGACGGGATAGTGGATCCCCGTTCGCACGCCCCTGTCGGCGAGGTGCGCCGTGAACTGCGGGCGGCGGCTGGTGCGCACCACGTACTGGTGATACACGTGCGTCGAGCCTGGCCGACGCACGGGCGGCGAGACGTCGGGCAAGCCGCCGAGCCGCTCGTCGTAGATCTCGGCGATGGCCCGTCGCTTGGCGTTGTCCTCGTCGAGGTGACGCAGCTTCACGCGCAGCACGGCCGCCTGCAGCTCGTCGAGGCGGCTGTTGAGGCCGTCCTCCTGGCTGATCCGCTGGGCGTCCCAGCCGTACTGGCGCAGGCCGCGGAGGCGCTCGGCGACGGCGGCGTCGGACGTGACGACGGCGCCGCCGTCGCCGAGCGCCCCGAGGTTCTTGGTCGGGTAGAAGCTGAAGGCGCCGGCAACGCCGATGCTGCCGGCCCGGCGGCCGTCGAGCGTCGCGCCGTGTGCCTGGGCGCAGTCCTCGACCACCACGGCGCCGACCGAGGCGGCGAGGCCGCCGATCGCATCGAGGTCGGCCATCTGGCCGTAGAGATGGACGGGCAGGACGGCGTCGCCGGGGCGAGCGTCGAACGTCTCGAGGGCCGCTTCAAGCGATGCCGGGTCCATGGCGTAGGTGCCGGCATCGATGTCGACGAACACGGGTGTCGCCCCGGCGCGGACGATCGCCGCCACCGTGGGCACCGCGGTGAACGAGACCGTGAACACGCGGCTCGCCTCGGTGACGCCACACGCACGCAGCGCGAGCTCGATCGCGTCGGTCCCCGACGCCACCCCGACGGCCTGAGCGGCGCCGGCGTATGCCGCCAGCTCCGACTCGAAGGCGGCGACCTCAGGGCCGAGTACGTAGGCGCCGCCCTCGAGCACCGTGGCGATGGCGGCGTCGATCTCGGCGCGATGGGCCAGGTAGCCGGCGCGCGGGTCGGTCTGCGGGATCACGCCGGACGCTTTCACAGATAGTGCGCGAGGTGCTGCCGGTAGTACTCGACCGTGCGCCCGAGGCCCTCGCCGATCGGCACGCGTGGCGCCCACGCGAGCGTCTGGCGCAGCAGCGAGTCGTCGGCGTAGTAGCTGCCGATGTCGATGCGCTTGCGGTCGGCGGGGAACTCCTTGACGCTGAACGAGGCGCCCGGGCAGGCGGAGACGAGCGCTTCGGCGGTCTCGGTGAGCGTGACGCGCTCGCAGCCGCCGACGTTGAACACCCGTCCGTTCGTCTCGCCGACCACCGCCGCCAGCAGCAGGGCCTCGACCGCGTCGTCGACGTAGGTGTAGTCGCGATACTGCGAGCCCTCCCACACTTCGAACGGCTCGCCTTCGATGACCCGCTTCACCCAGATGCCGAGGAAGGTCTGCCGGGCGTCCTTGACCCGCATACAGGGTCCGTAGGTGTTGGTGAAGCGGAGCGCGCAGGCGGGGATGCCGTACACGTCGTGGTAGAGCAGGTGGTACCACTCGCCGGCGAGCTTGTTGATGCCGTTGACGTCGACCGGCCGCAGCGGGTGACGTTCGTCGACCGGCAGGTACTCCGGCCGGCCGTAGACCTGGCGCGTGCTGGCGAACACGACCCGGATGGCGGGGTTCGCGTGCCGGCACGCCTCGAGGATCGCAAGCTGGGAACTGGCGTTGATCTCGAGGTCGGTGTGCGGGTCGGCCATCGAGTCCATGTGGCTCGTCTGGCCGGCGAGGTTGAACAGGAACTCGTGCTCCCGGATCAGGTAGATCATGCTGTGCGCGTCGCGCACGTCGGAGATGTTGACGCGGACCGAGTCCTCGATGCCGGCGATGTTGAAGAGGTTGCCGCCGTATTCGGGGATGAGGCTGTCGACCAAGGTGACGCGAGCGCCCAGCCCGACGAGGCGGCGCGCCAGGTTGGCGCCCATGAACCCGAGACCCCCGGTGATGAGCACGTCGGCGCCGGCGAAGGCGGCCAGCCGCGGATCGGGCTCGGCCAGCGGCGTGCCGCACGCGTAGTCGTTCACTCTTGGGTCCCCTTCCCCCGAGCCTCGAACAGGAATCCCCGGTAGCACGCCTGCTCCGGCGCCCGCGGCACCAGCGGACGTTCGTCGATCAGGAACTCCCTGACCAGTGCCATGCCGGCTCCCTGGACCGCCTGTAGGAAGTCGTCCCGGTTCAGGAACCAGCCAGGGTACTCGGTATCGTAGCCCATCGCCCTGGGCCGCTGCACGACGACGAATGAGGGATGAGCGAACACGACCGGCAGGCGGGTCACATACAGGGAACCCGAGGCCGCGGCGGCGAGGCGTCGTGCGAGGGCGGCCCAGTCGCGCTCGTACTGCAGGGAGCTGCTGGCGACGATCAGGTCGTAGAGCTCGGCCAGACAGGCGTCGCCCTCATGGAAGGTGATGTCGGGCGACAGCTCGCGGCCGCGCCGACAGAGCGACGGCAGCTCCTTGACGTGGTAGTCGAGCGAGACGGTGGGGAGGAGGCGTCGGGCCAGCACTCCGTACTGCCCGACGCCTCCTCCCCAATCGAGGACCTTCAGGGTCGATCGGTCGTGGGCCGCGCGTTCGAGCACGTAGGCGAAGCACACGAGCGTGTTGTGCAGGGAGATGTCGAAGGAGTCGTGCGGCTGCCCGGCAGGGGCGCCTCCGAGGGGCGCTGAGCCTCCCGCGACCCGTTCCATCTCTCGCAGTCCTGTCGCCTGGGACTCCGCGACGGACGCCACGTCCCAGCCCGACGTCGCGCCGGAGTCCGGCCAGCCTGACGGGCAGTAGGTCCACTGGGAGAGCCGTGCGGGGGCGTGCCGGCCGGCGAGATCGGCGAGCGCGGGAGGGAGCAGCCGTCTCGACACGCGTCGGGTGTCCACCCGGTCAGGCTCCGGAGCCGCGCATCACGCGTAGCGGCGAGCCGAGAGCCGCGTGCGCGAGGGTCATGTCGGTCCAGACCATCTCGGTCACCAGCTCGTCGAACGACACCGTGGGCTGCCAGCCCAGCTGCTGCCTGGCCTTGCTCGAATCGCCGATCAGGCTGCTGACCTCGGTGGGCCGGAAGTAGTGCGGATCGACTCGGAGCACGGTGCCGCCGACGCCGGGGGCCGACGGTGTCGCTCCATTCGGGGCATCGCCGAGGCGCTCCTGCAGCACGGCTCCGTCGACCTCGACCACGGTCGCGACTTCGTCGACGCCCGTCGCCGGCGAACTCGATGGTCACGCCTACTTCGGCGAACGCTCGCTGCGTGAACTCGCGCACCGAATGCTGCTCGCCGGTGGCGATCACATAGTCGCCCGGCTCCTCCTGCTGCAGCATCAGGTGCATGGCGCGCACGAAGTCGGCGGCGTGACCCCAGTCCCTGAGGGCGTCGAGGTTGCCGAGGTAGAGGACGTCCTGCATGCCCAGCACGATGCGCGCGACGGCACGGGTGATCTTGCGCGTGACGAAGGTCTCGGCCCTCACGGGGCTCTCGTGGTTGAAGAGGATCCCGTTCGACGCGTGGAGCCCGTAGGCCTCGCGGTAGTTCACGACGATCCAGTAGGCGTACACCTTGGCGGCGCCGTACGGGCTGCGAGGGTAGAACGGCGTCGTCTCGCGCTGAGGGACCTCCTGCGCGAGGCCGAACATCTCCGAGGTCGACGCCTGGTAGAAGCGGGTCTTCTGCTCGAGGCCGAGGATGCGGATGGCCTCGAGCAGGCGCAGCGTCCCGAGCGCGTCGGCGTTGGCGGTGTACTCGGCCGTCTCGAACGAGACCTGCACGTGCGACTGGGCCGCGAGGTTGTAGATCTCGTCGGGCTGCGTCTCCTGCACGACGCGGATCAGGTTGGTGGCGTCGGTCATGTCGCCGTAGTGCATGAAGAACCTGACGCCGGGCTTGTGGGGGTCGGCGTAGAGGTGGTCGACCCGCTCGGTGTTGAACAGGCTGGCCCGCCGCTTGATCCCGTGCACCACGTAGCCGAGGTCGAGCAGGTACTCCGCCAGCAGGGCGCCGTCCTGGCCGGTGATCCCGGTGATGAGGGCGGTCTTCGTCATGCTCTCCTCCAGTGCCTCACGACGCCGGCAGAGCTCCGCGGTCCAGGAACCAGTCGTACGTGGTGTGGATGCCGTCTTCCAGTCCCGTCACGGGAGCCCAGCCCAGTTGCTTGATCCGCGACACGTCGAGGAGCTTCCGCGGCGTACCGTCCGGCTTCGAGTCGTCCCAGACGATCTCGCCCGTGTGGCCGACCACGCCCTGGACGACCGCGGCGAGTTCGCCGATGGTCTGATCGGTCCCGGTCCCCACGTTGATGAGGCCGTCGGGCACCTGATCGGCGCTCACGCGCTCGAGCAGGAACACGACGGCCTCGGCGAGATCGTCGACGAACAGGAACTCCCGCCGCGGCGACCCCGTCCCCCAGAGCGTCACCGGCGCGTTGCCGGCCTCCTTCGCGTCGTGGAACTTGCGGATCATCGCGGGCAGCACATGACTCGACGCCAGGTCGAAGTTGTCTCCCGGGCCATACAGGTTCGTCGGCATCAGCGACAGGTAGTCGGTGCCGTACTCGCGGTTCAGGCTGCGGCAGATCTCGATGCCGGCGATCTTGGCGACGGCATACGGACGGTTCGTCTCCTCCAGCGGCCCCGTCAGGAGGTACTCCTCCTTGAGCGGCTGGGGAGCGAGCCTCGGATAGATGCACGAGCTGCCGAGGAACACGAGACGTTTGACGCCGGCCTCGTAGGCCGCCGTGATGAGGTTGAGCTCGATCGCGAGGTTGTCCGCGACGAACTCGTAGGGGTACTCCCAGTTGGCCATGATCCCGCCGACCCGCGCGGCGGCGATGATCATCGCGTCCGGTGCGACCTTCGCGACCAGGCGGCGGGTCGCCGCCTGGTCTCTCAAGTCGATATCCTCGATGCTGGCCGTGGCGACGTCCTGATGGTCGTGCCGGTCGAGGGCTCTGAGGATAGCGCTGCCGACCAGGCCCGTATGCCCGGCGAGGAGGATGCTTGCGGGTGTGGAACTGGTGTGGGACACTGCGAACCGGCTCTCGACTGCCGTGCATGGTATCACGATGGGTGGATGTTCCGGGTGAACCCTCCTCGCGACGACGGGCGTCAACCGTCTGAAAACGGCCTCTCCACGAATGGCAAGGTCCCGCGCATCCTCGATATGCGCGTGGATCCCGTGGACATGGACACGGCCGAGTCGGTCATCCTCGACTGGTGTCACGAGCGGGCGGCGCGCGTCGTGTGCGCGGCCAACGTCCACATGGTCATGACCGCCTGGGACGACCCGCGATTCCGGGCTGTGGTCAACTCTGCCGACCTCGTGCTCCCCGACGGCGTTCCCATGGTGTGGGGACTGCGCGCCCATGGATCTGCGGTCAGACGACGAGTCAGGGTGACCCTGGATCTGGTCGACCGCCTGCTGGTGGGAGCCGCTCGCGACGACCTGCCGGTGAGCTTCTACGGGGGATCGGTCGACACGATGCCGCTCATCGGGCGGCGACTCTCCGCGCGGTTCCCGTCGCTCACGATCGGCGACATGGTCGTCGCTCCGTTCCACGCTCCTTCCGAGGCCGAAGACAGGGCAGCGGTCGAGGCGATCCGCTCCGCCGGTACGCGACTGCTCTTCGTCGGCATCGGCTGCCCCAAGCAAGAGTTCTGGATGGCCGCGCACCGCGAGGCGCTCTCGTGCGTGATGATCGGCGTCGGCGCCGCCTTCGATGTGCTCGCCGGACAGACCCGCGAGGCCCCCAGGTGGACCCGCGACATCGGGCTCGAGTGGGCGTACCGGCTCGCGCTCGAGCCACGGCGCCTCGGCGGCCGGTACCTCAAGCAGAACCCGCGATTCGTCTACCACTTCGGCCGGGAGTGGATGGCCGGCGCGCTGGCGCGCCGTGCGACCGGGGTGGAGCGATGAGGGCGAAGCCGGCTTGCCCATATGCGTGCGAGTGTCCTAACATGGCGGCAGGGCCGACTCCGTCGGCCCTAGGTGTGATGGTGCCAACGAAGGAGCATGGTGGCGGGCGAACCCTCGTCTAACGTCGGTCTCACCGAGTATCTGAACATCCTCTGGCGCTGGAAGTGGGTCATGCTCGCGGTGGTCGTCGGCGCCAGCCTCCTGGCGTATTTTGCCGCTGCCCGCCAGACGCCGCAGTACGCGGCGACGGCTACGCTTCTGTATGGTCGGCCTCTGAACATGTCGGACCCGCTCAGCTCCGGATCGGGCTACGTCGATCCGACGCAGCAGCAGCTCGACGTGGAGAGCGTCGGGACCATTATCGAGGGCCCGGACATCATCCAGCGGGTCACCCAGAGCGTCGGTTCGGGCGTCGCGAACTCGTCGACGGTGACCGCTACGGCCGTCTTGCCGAGCGACGCTCGCAACTACACGAACACCGCGACCATCACAGCGGTGTCGGCGAACCCTCAGCAGTCGGCGACCGTGGCGAACGCCTACGCGGCCGCGTTCGTCGCGGACCGCAAGGACCAGCAGAAAGTGCAGGTTCGTCAGGCGGAGGCGGTCATGCGCGGCGAGATGAACCGGACGCCTCAGGCATCCTCCGACTATGTCATTCTCAATGGGCGCCTGCACGATCTGCAGATTTTGGAGTCGACCCTCACAGGTGACTTCCGGCTGGTCAAGCCGGCCATGCCGCCCAAACGACCTTTCGCTCCCAAACCGATGCGGTCGGCGCTCCTGGGGGCCGGCGTGGGCATCTTCGCGGCCGTCGGTGTGGCCTTCCTCCTTGAACAGCTCAACACGCGCATCCGCGACTACCGCGAGACGGCCGAGATCCTTCGTCTGCCCGTCATCGGACGCATCCCGGCGCTGCCCAAGAAGTACTCGGGTGACCACAGTGTGACGGTGATCGACTTCCCTGAAAGCCGTACGGCAGAGGCCTTCCGCATGCTCCGTGGCAACCTGGATTTCGTGTGCGTCGACGACGAGACTCACGCGCTTCTGGTCACGAGCTGTTGGCAGGGCGAGGGGAAGAGCATGACGATCGCCAACCTGGCCGTCGCGCTGGCCCTGGCGGGCAAGAAGGTCGTGCTGATCGATGGCGACTTGCGCCGCCCGCAGATGCACCAGTACTTCGACCTTGCCAACGACAGCGGTCTTTCGGCAGTCCTTGGTGGCCGGGAGACCGTGGACGAGGCCATGCAGTCCGTCGATCTCTGGAAAGCCGCGTCGACCGGCGGCAACGGTTCGAAGCCGGCAGAGGAGGACCAGCTGCAGAAGGGCGAGCTGTCGATACTCACGTCGGGTCCGGAACCGCCGAACCCGGGCGAGATGATCGCCTCGAAGCGCTTCGCCTCATTGATGGATGAGCTGAAGCTTCACCATGACTTCGTTCTCGTTGACTCGCCGGCCATCATGGCCGTGGGCGACGCTGCCGCGCTCGCGCAGGGAGTCGACGGCGTCATCGTCCTCGTCGACATCTCGACGACCCGACGTCCGGCCCTGCGCGAGGTGCGCGAGATCCTCGACCCGATGCCGTGCCGCAAGCTCGGCATCATCGTAGTGCGCGAGAAGATCCCCTCGGCGAAGCCGTACCGGTACTCCTACTACAAGTACCACACCTGATCTCTCGGCGGCCGCCGCGCCGTCGCCCCCGGTTTGTCGAGCCGCGCCACGCCGACGTCGCGCCCCGGGCGGGCTCCCGCGAAAGGTCTTGTCAGTGCAGCGCGGTCAGCGAGTGCGGGCGGTTCGTCTTCTCGTACTCGATGACCTTCGCGAGGCCGTCGCGCAGGGCGATCGTCGGCTCCCAGCCTAGCAGGGCCTTCGCCTTGTCGATGTTCGGCCGCCGCACCTTCGGGTCGTCGACGGGCAGCGCCGCGTAGACGACCTGGCTCTCGCTCCCGGTCAACTCGATGATGGTCTGGGCTACTTCCAGCAGCGACAACTCGGTCGGGTTGCCGATGTTGACCGGCTCGTGCTCCCCGCTCATGGCGAGCTTCACGAGCCCGACGATCAGGTCCGAGACGTAGCAGAAGCTGCGCGTCTGCGAGCCGTCGCCGAAGACGGTGAGCGGCTTGCCGGTGAGGGCCTGGCGCACGAACGTGGGCACCGCCCGCCCGTCCATCGGGCGCATGCGCGGCCCGTACGTGTTGAAGATGCGCGCGATGCACGTGTCGACGCCCTGCTGGCGGTGGTAGGCCATGGTCATCGCCTCGGCGTAGCGCTTCGACTCGTCGTAGACGCCGCGCGGGCCGATCGGGTTGACGTTGCCCCAGTACTCCTCCGACTGCGGGTGCTGCAGGGGGTCGCCGTACACCTCCGACGTCGACGCGAGCAGGAACCGGGCCCGCTTGAACTTGGCGAGGCCGAGCGAGTTGTGGGTGCCGTACGAGCCGACCTTGAGCGTGTGCAGCGGCAGACGCATGTAGTCGATGGGGCTGGCCGGGCTGGCGAGGTGGAAGACGTAGTCGACGCTCTCCGGCACGTCGACGAAGTCGACGCAGTCGACGTTGCGGAACTCGAAGCGCGGGTCGCGCAGGTGCTCGATGTTCTGCAGCGAGCCGGTGTCGAGGTTGTCGAGGCAGATGACCTGATGGCCGTGCTCGAGCAGGTGTTCGCACAGGTGCGAGCCCAGGAAGCCCGCGCCTCCGGTCACGACGGACGTCGTCACGTTGCGCTCCTTTCTGACGACGGACAAGCGAGAGAAGAGGGCGTCAGTAGGCGCCCTTGACGTGCAGGACCGCCCCGACGGTGCGGGCGAGTATGGAGAGGTCGGTGCCGATGGACCACTCCTCGATGTAGCGGGTGTCGAGCGCGATCATGTCGTCGAACGACAGCTTGCTGCGCCCGCTGACCTGCCACAGGCCCGTCATCCCGGGCAGCACCACGTGGCGCTGCTTGTACTCGTCCTCGAGCAACTGGAAGTCGCGCAGTGGCAGCGGCCGGGGACCGACCAGGCTCATGTCGCCCTTCAGGACGTTCCACAGCTGGGGCAGCTCGTCGAGGCTATAGCGGCGCAGGCAGCGGCCCACGCGGGTGACGCGGGGATCGTCTCGGATCTTGAAGATGGCGCCGTCGGCTTCGTTGAAGGCCTCGAGCGCGGCCTGCTGTTCCATCGCGTCGGCGCACATGGTGCGGAACTTGTAGCAGCGGAAGGGGCGCTGGCCGAGCCCGACGCGCCGGTCGACGAAGAAGACCGGCCCCGGGGACGTCACCTTGATCGCGACCGCGATGACGGCCGCCACCGGCGCCAGGACCACGAGCATGAGCGACGAGGCGACGACGTCGACGACGCGCTTGAGGAGGAAGGCGCTGCCCGCCAAAGCCGGCGGCTTGATCACGAAGAGGGGAACACCGAACCCGGGCACGTAGGTCAGACGGGACGCGCCCAGGTCGAGGTCGAAGGCGGCCAGCTTGAGCACCATGTGGCAGCGGCGGCACAGGTCGAGCAGCGCGCCGATGTTCTCCCGGGCCGTGTCGGCGTCGGTGACGATGATCTCGGTCGCAGCTTCGAGCCGCGCGACCGCCTCGAGACGTTCCAGGTCTCCAAGCCGTGTCAGGCCCGTCGTCCGCTGCCAGTCCTCGGAGACGTCGTCGTCGGTGATGATGCCGGCGACGCGACAGTGGGTGGCCGGCGCACACTGGGCGATGAGCCTCTCGGCCTTGACGCACCCGTCGGCGTGCCCGACCACGAGCACCGGCCGAAGGTCGGAGACGCCGTACACGCGGCCGAGACACCAGTCGTAGAGGCTGCGAGCGGCGAGCGCCAGGAGCAGGGCGAACGCCCAGATGACGCCGATGTTGGCGACGCCCGGCTCGCGCTGCGTGAGCGCGGCCAGAAGGACGACAAGGACGACCGACTCGCCCGACGCGACGACGAGCCGGCGCAGGCTGTGTCGCTCGTGGCGCAGGCCGTAGAGCCGGTTGGAGGCGAAGACGACGATCGTGATGAGGGTGGCGATCGCCAGATCGGCGGCCGCCGGCGCATCCAGCTCGGGTGAGAACGACGTGCGGAAGGCGGCGTCGACGATCAGGACGGCACAGACGATCGAGGCGCAGTCCATGAGGAGCAGGGTGAGGATGCTGACGGTCCGGCGGAGGTAGTAGCGGTTCAGCAGCGAACGGGGCGAAAGGTCGAGCGGCGAGCGCACATCGCGATCGACCACGACCTCACGGACGGGCAAGCTGACACTCCTCGCCGTTGTGGGTGGCGGAACGGTGCAGCGTCGGACGGCGACGCGCCGGACCGGGACCGCTGACCCCCCGATTTCCTGGGCGTCAGTATAGTAGGGGGCGAGCGGGGCGGCAAGGAGCCGCAAGCCGGGGCGCCGGGTAGGGCCGGCGGGCCTGTATACTCACAGGACCGCCGGCCCCGGCCGGCGCCCCATCCCGTCGACTGGGTGCGGAGGCTCGCCGACAGCTCCGGTGGAAGGCATCATCGCAGTCACCTATCGCTGTAACGCCGGCTGCCGGACGTGCGACATCTGGGCGCATCCGAGCGATCCCGCCGACGAGGTCACGCCGCGGGACCTCGAGAGCCTGCCCCGCATGAGCTTCGCCTGCATCACCGGCGGCGAGCCGTTCCTGCGCGACGACCTCGAGGACATCATCGCCGTGCTGCGGCGGCGCGCCGGCCGCATCGTCGTCAACACCAACGCCTACGACACCGACCGCATCGTCGAGGTCGCGCGCCGGTTCCCGACCATCGGCTATCGCGCCAGCATCGAAGGGCTGCCGGTCGTCAACGACCAGCTCCGGGGCCTCGCCGACGGCTTCGACCACGGCCTGCGCACCCTGCTCAGGCTCAAGTCGATCGGGGTGAAGGACCTCGGCTTCTCGACCACGATCTCGGACGCCAACATCGACGACGTGCTCGAGCTCTACGAGCTGGCCGACGCGGCGGGCCTGGAGTTCGCCACGTCGGTGGTCCACAACGGCTACTACTTCCACAAGGACGACAACCGCATCGAGGACACCGACCGGGCCATCGCCGCCCTCCACGAGCTCTCGGCACGCCTCCTGCGCTCGCGCCGGCCCAAGAACTGGTTCCGCGCCTGGTTCAACATGGGACTGGCGAACCGGCTGGAGGGCGGCGCCCGGCCGCTGCCCTGTCGCAGCGCGGGCGACGTGTTCTTCGTGGACCCCTTCGGAGAGCTGCGGCCGTGCAACGTCATGGAGGAGAGTCTCGGCTCACTCAAGGAGAACACCTTCGACGAGCTGTGGCGCTCCGAGGCTGCCTCCCGGGTACGCGAGCGGGTGCGCACCTGCGACGAGGAGTGCTGGATGATCGGGACCGTCTCCCCGGCGATGAAGCGGAACAAGCTCGTCCCGGCTCGCTGGGTCGCGCGGGCCAAGCTGACCGGCACGCTGCCGCCCGTCGGGGACGGGGCAGGGCCGGGCCGACCGGGCGCGGCCTGAGCCCTCTGGGCGCCTGGACCGTGCGCATCGTCGTCGTCAACAAGTTCTGGTACCGCAGGGGCGGCCTCGAACGCGTCGCGATGGACGAGGCCGCCTGGCTCGCCGAGGCCGGGCATGAGGTCGCTCACTTCTCGACCCGCCACCCCGACAACGAGCCCTCGCCCTGGAGCGCGTACTTCGCCCCCTACATCGAGCTCGGGCATCCCGACGCGCTGGGCACGGGCAAGAAGGCGGTGGCGGCGGCGAGGATGTTCTGGAACACCGCCGCCGCCGCCTCGTTCGCGCGCCTCCTCGCCGAGTTCAAGCCCGACGTGGTGCACGTGCACGGGATCCACCGTCAGCTCTCGCCGTCGATCCTCGCCACCGCGCGGCGTGCTGGGGTACCCGTCGTGCAGACCGTGCACGACTACAATCCGGTGTGCCCGGCCGACCTGCTGCGGCGCTCGGGACGCGAGATCTGCGAGCCGCGGCTGTGCGGCCGCATCGACGTCATGCCGTGCGTGACGCATCGCTGCCTCAAGGACAGCGGCGGCGCGAGCGCGCTCGCCGCGGCCGAGCTCGTGTGGCGGCGCTGGGTCGTCCACTACGACCGTCTCGTCGCCGCCTTCCTGGCCCCGAGCGCGTTCCTGGCCGCCCGCGTGGTCGACGGCGGGCTGCCTCCCGGACGCACCACGGTCCTGCCCAACGCCATCGCCGGCCGCTCGAGCGGCGAGGCGCAGGGCTACGTCCTCTTCGCCGGCAGCGTGGCCGCCCACAAGGGCGTCGACGTGGCCGTGCGGGCGGCCGTCGAGGCCGGCGTGCGACTCGTCGTCGCCGGCGCCGGTCCCCTCCTCGACGAGCTGCGCGAAGGCGAGCCGCAGGGGGTCGAGTTCCTCGGCCACGTCGACGTCGACGAGGTGGAGCGGCTGATGAGCCGGGCCACGGCCGTCGTGGTGCCGTCGGTCTGGTACGAGAACGCCTCGATCTGCGTGCTCGAGGCCCTGGCCGCCGCCAAGCCGGTGATCGCCAGCGACATCGGCGGGCTGCCCGAGATGGTCGCCGACGGGGTCGAGGGTCTCCTCGTCCCTCCGGGCGACGTCACCGCCCTCGGTCGCGCGATGCGGCGGCTCCTCGACGACGCGGAGTCCGCCGTCGCTCTCGGGCAGGCGGGACGAGACAAGGCGCGCACCGTGTACGCCCCGGCCGCGCACGTCGCCGGGCTCGAGCGGACGTATGCGCAAGTCATGCGGGAGCGGCCGGCGTGAAGATCGCGATGCTCGGGCAGAAGGGCATCCCGGCCCTGCACGGCGGGCCCGAACGCCACGTCGAGGAGCTGGCCGTGCGCATGGTCTCGCGCGGGCACGAGGTGACGGTCTACACGCGGCCGAACTACACGGCCGCGAGCCTGAAGACGTATCGCGGCGTGCGTCTGGTGAGCCTGCCGTCGGTGTCGACCAAGCACCTGGACGCGATCAGCCACGTGGGGGTCGCCCTGCAGGACGCCCTGCGGCACGGGTTCGACGTGCTGCACTTCCAGGCCGAGGGGCCCGGTCTGCTCGCGTGGGTCCCCCGGCTGGTGGGCACGGCCTCGGTGGTGACCATCCACGGCCAGGACTGGCGGCGCGAGAAGTGGGGAGCGGTGGCGACGCGCGCGCTCAGGGTGGGGGAGTGGGTCTCGATGACGGCTCCCGACGCGACGATCGCCGTGTCGCAGTCGCTGGCCGACGAGCTGGAGGCTCGCTACCGGCGGCCGGTCACCTACATCCCCAACGGCGTGTGGGTGTCGGCCGATGAGGACGCCTCGATCCTGAGCGAGCTGGGCGTCGAACCGGGCGCCTACGTGCTGTTCGCCGCCAGGCTCGTCCCCGAGAAGGGCTGTCACTACCTGGTGCGCGCCTGGCGCGACGAGGGCCTCGACGTGCCCCTGGTCGTCGCCGGCGGGTCGAGCTTCTCCGACCAGTACGTCGCCGAGCTGCACCGCGAGGCTCCCCGGCGCGTCGTCTTCGCCGGCTGGGTGCACGGCGCCCGCCTCGCGACGCTGCTGCGCCGCGCGATGCTGTTCGTGCTTCCCTCGGACGTCGAGGGCCTGCCCATCGCGCTCCTCGAGGCCCTGGCGCAGGGCACGCCCGTGCTGGCGAGCGACATACCGCCCAACCTCGAGGCGATGGACGGCTGGGGCGCCACGTTCGCCGCGGGATCGACGCGTGACCTCGGCCGCAAGCTGCGCGAGTGCCTCGGCGATCTGCCGCACCTGCGCGAAGAGGCTGGTCTGGCGCAGGCCGACATCGCCCGGCGCTACGACTGGGAGGTCACGGTCGATCGCACCCTCGACGTCTACCGGCAGGCGCTGGCCCGGCACTGAGCGCGCGTTGCGCCCGCGCACGGGCGGGCGGTATCATCCGGCGGCGGCCGTGACGGCCGCCGCCACTTCTCCGGAAGGTGCCCATGCGCGCGAGCCAGCTTCTCCTGCCGACCGTCAAGGAGCCGCCCAGCGGCGCCGAGGCGGCGAGCCACATCCTCCTGGTCAGGGCGGGCTTCGTGCGCCAGCTCGCGGCCGGCATCTACGTCTACCTGCCGCTCGGCTGGCGCGTGATGCGCAAGATCGAGCAGATCATCCGCGAGGAGCTCGACGCGATCGGCTGCCAGGAGATGCTGATGCCGGTGCTCCAGCCGGCCGAGATCTGGCAGGAGTCGGGGCGCTGGCAGGCGATCGGCGACGAGATGTTCCGCCTCAAGGACCGCAAGCAAGCCGACATGGCGCTGGCGATGACCCACGAGGAGGTCATCACCTGGCTGGCGGCGCGGGAGATCCGGTCGTACCGCCAGCTCCCGCAGTTCTGGTACCACTTCCAGACCAAAGAGCGCGACGAGGCGCGGCCCAAGAGCGGCATCCTGCGCACGCGCGAGTTCATCATGAAGGACTCCTACAGCCTCGACGTCGACGAGGCGGGCCTGCAGGCCAGCTACCAGAAGCACATCGGCGCCTACGATCGCATCTTCGCGCGCTGCGGGCTGTCGTCCATGATGGTCGAGGGCGACTCGGGCATGATGGGCGGCGACGTCAGCCACGAGTACATGGCCTTCAGCGAGGCGGGCGAAGACGAGATCGTCTTCTGCCGCGCCTGCGACTACGCGTCCAACGTCGAGACGGCGTCGGCCGGGCCAGAGCGGGGGGCGCCGGCGAGCGCCCGCGGCGTGACCGCCGCGGGCCGCGCCGGCGCTTTCGACCTGACCGACGACCGCGAGCTCCACACGCCCGGCACGCGCACGATCGAGCAGGTCGGCGAGTTCCTTGGCCTGCCGCCCGAGGCGTTCGTCAAGGCGCTCGTCGTGGTCGTCGAGGGCAAGGGTCCCGCTCTGGTCCTGTTGCGCGGCGATCACGAGGTCACCGAGCTCAAGCTCGAGAAGGCGGTCGGGGGCGACTTCCGGCTGGCGACGCCGGACGAAGTCGCCCAGGCCCAGGGCGTCGAGCCCGGGTTCGTGGGGCCGGTCCCGACCACGCTGCCCGTCTTCGCCGACGAGGCCTTGCGCCGCGGCCACTACGTGGGCGGCGCCAACAAGGTGGACCACCACCGCTCCGGCATCGAGGTCGCTGCGCTCGACGGGGTGACGTTCGTCGACGTGCGGCGGGCGCACGCGGGAGACGCGTGCCCTCGCTGCGAGGGCACGCTCGAAGGCGCGCGCGCCATCGAGGTCGGCAACATCTTCCAGCTCGGCACCAAGTACTCGGAGCCGATGAGCGCGACCTTCCTCGACGAGGCCGGGGAAGAGCGGCCGATCGTCATGGGCAGCTACGGGATCGGCCTCGCCCGCATCGCGGCCGCCGCCGTCGAGCAGCACCACGACGCCGACGGCATCGTCTGGCCGGCCTCGATCGCCCCGTACGACGTGCACCTGGTCCTCGTGCGCGCCGGCGACGAGACCCAGGCGGCCGTCGCGGAGCAGGTCTACGTGGATCTTGAGGCCGCCGGCCTCGACACGCTGTTCGACGATCGCGAGCTCTCGCCGGGCGTGAAGTTCAAGGACGCCGACCTCATCGGCTGCCCTCTGCAGGTCGTCGTGGGGAAGAGGGCCGGCGAGGGGATCGTCGAGGTCAAGACCAGGGCGACGGGCGAGCGGGTCGAGGTCGCCGTCGGCGACCTGGCCCCGCTCGCCCGCGGGATTCTCTCCCGGTAGCAGGCTGCCACACGCCCGGGTGTCGCCAGATCTGGCGACAACTCACGCTCGCCGCAGGCTCAAGTATTGCCTGCGAACGGGCGATAACGCTACCGAGATGCAGAGCGTACCCACCTATACTCGTCCGCGCTTCACGCGCGAGCGGTTCCCGGATGCGCTCAGGGGCTTGATGGCGGAACGGCACCTGAGCTACCGCCAGCTCGCCTACAAGACCCAGCTCTCGGCCGGCTACCTGAACCACCTCACCAAGGGCACGCGGCCGGTCCCCGCCGACAACGTGATCGCGGTCATCGCGACCGCGCTCTGCGTGGAGCCCGACTTCTTCCTCGAGTACCGCCTGCGCCAGGTCTCCTACGTGCTCGACCAGTCGACGCAGCTCATCGACGGCCTCTACGGCGTGCTCCTCAAGCACGCCCCCGTCTCCGAGGAGGTCGTGGCGCTGCTGCGCAGCGGCGGCCACAACGGGAACGGCTCGCGCAAGGAAGTCATCTAGCGTCACAGGTCGCCTGCTCCGGCAGGCTCGTCACCCCCCCCGAGACTCACCCTTGTTGCGCCGCGGCGTTGGTAGTTCATCTCACGGTCGGTCGGCCGCTGGCCCTCCACGTCGGTGTGGTAGTACGCTCCGCGCATCACGGCCGTCCAGGGGCCGTCCGTGGCGGTCCCGCCGAGGTTGGCCGCAACCTGGAGGGATGCCATGAAGAAGCTCGTCGTTCTCATGATCGTCGCGCTCGGCCTGGTGCTGCTCGCACCGGCGTCTGCGTCGGCCTCGACGCCCACCCTGAAGAGCCTCGCCAAGAGCGTTGCTTCCCTGCAGAAGCAGGTCAAGAGCCTGAAGGCGAAGGTGGCGGCACAGGCGACCACGATCGCCTCGCTGCAGAACAACCCCGCGCTGACCCTCTCCTGGCTGCCCACGTACCTGAGCCTCGACACCAACGCCGAGAACGGCGTCACCGGCCCCAACATCACCTTCGCAGGCTGCAACGTTCACGTGCGCAGCAGCTCCGGCGAGTCGGACGGCAGCGGCCTCGGCAACCTCATCGTCGGCTGGGACGAGCCGCCGACAACGCCGGATCGCGGCGGCGAGAACAACCTCGTCTGCGGCGACTTCAACAACTTCTCCAACTACGGCTGCTTCGTCGCCGGAAGCTACAACACGGTCAGTGGCACCTTCGCCAGCGTGAATGGGGGCCAGTGGAACATGGCCAGCGGCGACCTCTGGGCCAGCGTCGGCGGCGGCCTGGACAACACGGCAGGGGGGACCTGGACCACCGTCGGCGGCGGCTACAACAACGACGCAGAGAGCCAGGGTAGCCACCATCAGCGGGGGCGACAGCATCACGCTCGACTCTGCGACCGTCAATGCCTGGCAAGGTGGCGCCTACCACACACCGTGAACGCGCAGGTGCGAGAACCACGGACGAGAGAGGCAGTCAGGGTTTGGGACGCTAGGCAATCGGCGGCTTGAGCTGCTTTGCGTCTCCGCAGGCCCGCTGGACTCCGGCAGCCTGTCCCGGATTCCTTCGCGGTCGCGACCGCTAGATGCACGTTCCATTCACCTCTGTCTCGGAGGACGCGATACTAGTCGTGCGGGAACCCGTACCTCTCGCGCAGTGACGCTCGCGGCGCTCTAACCGACTCGAATCGGCACCGTTCGTCGCCGTCACCGAAACACAGGGGCGGGCGGCCTCTTGGGGCGGGCCGTCAGCCCCTATCTCGCGGTCGGCCTTGGCAGCAGCGGGCACCGCGTCGGGGGGTCGTTGGGGGCTAAGGGCAGGCGCACCGGCAGCGACCACGGCCCCGTCCTCTCTCCGTAGACCCACCAAGAGGCGGGGCTGCTGCCGTTTCGGGGAAGTGGGCCGCGAGGTGCGTCCACATCTGAAGCGCGGCGCGACTCAAGCCCGCTGCCGAGAACGCGGAGTATGGGTGGAACAGGGCGGGCTCGCCGGCTGCAGCAAGCGGGAAGCAGAATGGTCGGCGTGGCCAGATTTGAACTGGCGACCCCTAGTCCCCCAGACTAGTGCGCTAACCAGGCTGCGCCACACGCCGACCGCAGGGCCGGATTGTAGCACAGGCGTGGCCTTGGCTCGCGCCCTGCGCCCGCTCAGATAAACTAGGAGCATGACCCGCCGCAACGTGCCCAACATCATCACGCTGTGCCGGCTGTGCTGCCTGCCCCTCGTGGTCTACGTGTACAGCCTCGACGCGCCCGGCGCCAGCTGGGGCACGGCCGTCCTCGTCTTCGCGCTGGCGCTCTCCGACGTGGTCGACGGCTATCTGGCCCGGCGGTACGACTGGGTCACCGACTTCGGGCGCGTCCTCGACCCGATCGCCGACCGACTGCTGTTCATCGTCCTCGCCGGGATGCTGCTCGCTTTCGGCACGCTGCCGTGGTGGGCGGTCGTCCCGGTCATCGCCCGCGACCTCGTGCTGCTGCTCGGCGCCGGGCTGCTGCTGATCCTGTACGGCGAGAAGCCCGAGATCATGAGGGGCGGCCGCATCTCGAACATCATCCTCGTGTGCGGCATCGAGTTCTTCATCGTCGACTGGCGCACGATCGCCTGGATCGTGTATGCGGTGGGCGCGACCCTGTATGTGCTCGCCGGCGTCTGGTACATCGTGCGCCAGGTCAAGCGCATGCGGAGGGGGCGGCCGCAGCAGGCGGCCGTCTGACGCGCGCGGCAACGGCCGCGCGCCCGCCGACGGCCGCCCGCCGTCACCTATCTGCTACGATGACCCCGATGGACCCCGCTCGCCCACACCCCTCCGGAGCGGCCGCATGAAGGCCGTCGTCATGGCTGGGGGAGAGGGGACGCGGCTGCGCCCCCTCACCAGCAACCAGCCCAAGCCGATGGTGCCCGTGGCCAACAAGCCGTGCATGGAGCACACCATCGAGCTGCTCCAGCGCCACGGCATCACCGACATCGTCGTCACCCTGGCGTTCCTGCCCAAGGCCATCCGCGGCTACTTCGGCGACGGCAGCAGCCTCGGCGTCAACATCAACTACTCGGTCGAGCAGGCCCCGTTGGGCACGGCCGGCAGCGTCAAGAACGCCGAGGAGAACCTCGGCGAACGGTTCATCGTCATCTCCGGCGATGCGCTGACCGACTTCGACCTCGCCGAGATCATCCGCGTGCACGAGGAGCGCCAGGCGCTGGCCACGCTTGTCCTGAAGCGCGTCGAGAACCCGCTCGACTTCGGCGTCGTCGTGATCAACGACGAGGGCCGCGTCGAGCGCTTCCTCGAGAAGCCGACCTGGGGCCAGGTGTTCTCCGACACGGTCAACACCGGCATCTACGTGCTCGAGCCCGAGATCTTCGACTACATGCCGGCGGCCCAGCCGTACGACTTCAGCCAGGAGCTGTTCCCCAAGCTGCTCGAGCTGGGCAAGCCGATGTTCGGCTATCCCGCGGAGGGCTACTGGCAGGACATCGGCAGCCTCAGCCAGTACCTGGTCGCCAACCGCGACGTGCTCGACGGCAAGGTCGACGCCCAGATCCCCGGCATCAGGCTCGAGGGCGGCATCTACATCGGCGAGAACGTCAACATCGACTCGCTCGACAACATCAAGGGCCCGGCCGTCATCGGCAACTACGCCAAGATCGACACCAACGCGCGCATCGGCGCCTACACCGTGCTGGGCAACAACGTGGTGGTCAAGGACCACGCCGACATCGGCTACTGCGTGATCGATTCCAACACCTACCTGGGCAGCGGCACCAAGGTCCACGGCGCCATCCTCGGCAAGAACTGCGACGTCAAGCCCGGCACGGCGATCAGCGAGGGCGCGGCGATCGGCGACGAGTGCGTCATCGGCGAGCAGGCCTACATCGCGCCCGACGTGAAGATCTACCCATTCAAGACGGTCGAGTCGGGCGCCCAGATCCACACCAGCATCATCTGGGAGTCGCGCGGCACCTCGCAGCTGTTCGGCAAGGACGGCGTGGTCGGCCTGATCAACGTCGACATCACCGCCGAGCTGGGCCTGAAGATCGCCATGGCCTACGGCACGTCGCTACCCAAGGGCGCCAAGGTGGTCACCAGCCGCGACGCCCACCCGGCCTCGCGGGTCATCAAGCGCGCCATGATCAGCGGCCTCAACACGACCGGCGTCGACGTCAGCGACCTGCGCGTGAGCTCGGCGGCGATCAACCGGTTCCTGATCCAGAGTGGCGACGCGCAGGGCGGGATCCACGTGCGGGTGTCGAGCTGGGACCCGGAGGTGCTGCAGATCCAGGTGTTCGAGCCGCCGGGCATCCCGGCCACCGAGGCCACGCAGAAGAACATCGAGAAGTACTACGGCCGCCAGGATTACCGGCGCGCCTTCTACACCGAGATGGGGCGGATCCGCTTCCCCGACCGGGCCGGCGAGACCTATATGCGCGGCCTGGTGAACGCGTGCGACATGGCGGCCATCCGCGAGCGCGGGTACCGCATGGTGATCGACTACTCGTACTCCCCGGCGGCCTTCGTGCTGCCGCTGATCCTGCCCCGCATGAACTCAGAAGTGATCTCGCTGCATGCGTCGATCGACGAGCAGCGCACGACGGTGCCGCCGTCCGAGCTGGGAGCGAACATCGCCGACGTCCAGCGGCTGGTGAAGGTGATGGGCGCCGACCTCGGCGTGGTCTTCGACCCGGGAGCGGAGCGGCTGTACCTGGTCGATGAGCTGGGGCAGGAGATCCCGCTCGAAAAGGCGCTGCTGATGTTCGTCCGGCTGGTAGCCGGCGCTGCCAAGAAGGGCGAGAAGATCGCGCTGCCGCTCACGGTCACGCGCCTGGCCGATCGGATCGCGGCCGAGCAGGGCATCGAGGTCGTGCGGACCAAGGTCTCGCTGCCGGCGCTCATGGAGGCGGCGACGGCCGAGGACGTCGTCTTCGCCGGCGCCATCACCGGCGGCTACATCTTCCCTCGGTTCCTGCCCGCGTTCGATGCCCTGATGAGCCTGGGCAAGCTCTTGGAGCTCCTTGCGGGTACGTCCGGCGGGCTCTCCGACGTGGTCGCCGAGCTGCCGGCCAGCACGCTGGTGCACAAGACGGTGGGCTGCCCCTGGACGCTCAAGGGCACCGTCATGCGCACCGTGACCGAGTACCTGCAGCGCGAACGCGCGGCCGACCTGAGCCTGCTCGACGGGATCAAGGTCTTCTACGACGGCAGCTGGGCGCAGCTGCTGCCCGACGCCGACGAGGCACTCTTCCACGTGTACGCCGAGGGCGAGGACGCGGCCCACTCCGAGCAGCTCGCCGACCGCTTCATCGGCGAGGTCCGCACGGTGATCGCGGAGAACCGCGACTGACGCCGCGCCGGGCTCGCGGCAGGAAGCCGGGGCCGGTGCGTGAACAACTCTCCCAGCATCATGGATTCCAACGACCGACCGATGACTGATACACAGATGACCGACGATGTGATGCAGGTTCAGGGGCAGGTTGCCGCCGTGGAGGCGCCGGCGCAGGGTGAGGCCGGGCGGGGCGAGCGCCACGGGCGCTCGCGCAAGCCCGCCCTCATCGTCGCCGGCGCCGCCGTGCTGGCGCTGCTGCTCGCCGTGGGCGCGTTCCAGGTCTACCTGCACGGCCGCGTGCCCTACCGCGTGTCGGTGCTGGGCCGGAGCCTCGGCGGCACGAGCGAGGCCGCGGCGCGGCAGGCGATCGCCGCCGAGGTCCTGAAGAGGGACCTCACGACGGCGACCTTCTCGACGCCCAAGGGGACGGTGACCGTTCCGATCTCTCAACTAGGCCTGTCGATCGACGTGAGCGCGACTGCCGCGCGCGCCGTGCGCCAGGGGCGTCTCCATGCCCTGGGTCTCGGGCTGTGGTGGGGAGGGGGCGGCGGCGTCGAACCGGTCGTCCGGTTCGACGCCGCCGCCTTCCAGACCGGCCTCGCCGTCCTTCACGAAGCCGTCGACGTGCCCGCCCGCGACGCGACGCTCAAGGTCGACGCGACGGGAGCCGGCGTCAAGCCGGCCGTCGACGGCACCACGATCGACACGGCGGCGCTGGCGCGGTCGCTCCAGGCTGCGCTGGCCGCCGGGCACGCCTACTCGGGCACGGTCCCGACCACGATCGCCCCCGCCTCCGTCTCGACCGCGACCGCGAGCGCCGCCGCCGACCAGGCCCAGATCTACTTCAGCCAGCCGCTCAACCTGCGCTACCGCGGTCACGTGGTCGAGCTCACGCCGTCGGCGATCGCCGGCATGGTCACGGTCAACACCGGCACCGACGCCTCGACGTACCCGCTGACCTTCGACAACCCGCGCGCCCGCGCGCAGCTCCACCGGCTGTTCGCCTTCGCCGACAAGCCGGCGGTCAACGCCGGCATCCGGTTGCAGGGCAAGCAGATCCTGATCACGCCCAGCCACGAGGGCTACGGCCTCGACATGCCGCGCCTGCTGGGCGACCTCGACGACGCGGCCAGCCAGCCCGGCCTGCGCGTCGTCGACGTGCCGCTGGCGACCCTGCTGCCGACGCGCACGACGAGCGACGTGCAGGCGATGGGCCTGACCGCCCTGGGCTCGGAGTTCTCCACCTACTACGATCCTACGAACAAGTCGCGGGCCACCAACATCGTTCAGGCGGCCAAGATCGTCGACGGCACGCTGATCCATCCCGGCGAGGTGTTCTCACTGAACGCGACGCTCGGTCCGCGCACGCTCGACCGCGGCTTCGACTACGCTCCGGTGATCGTCGACGGCGTGTTGCGGCAGGGAGTGGGGGGCGGCATCTGCCAGTTCGCGACGACCCTGTTCAACGCCGCCTTCTTCGCCGGCCTGCCGATCGTCGAGCGCCACCCGCACGACTTCTTCATCGACCACTACCCGATCGGCCGCGACGCCCAGGTCGCCTGGGGATCCCAGGACCTGAGCTTCAAGAACGACACGCCGCACTCGCTGATGGTGCGCTGCTGGGCGCAGGGCGGTCAGCTCACGGTCGTGCTGGTCGGCAGCACGGGCCGCACGGTGACCTTCACGACCAGCAAGTTCTACGACGTCCATCCGTCGGGCACGTCCAAGGCTCACCCCCGCGTCGTGACCGACGCGACCATGCCGTCGGGCCAGACTCAGCTCGAGCAGGGGTACCCCGGCGAGACCGTGAGGGTCGTGCGGACCGTCATGCAGGGCGGCAAGGTCCTCATCCACGACACGTACGTCTCGACGTACGCCCCGAAGGACTGGATCAGGCGGGTGGGAACGGGCTGAGCGGGCTACGCAGTCTTGGCGATGACCTGCTTGCAGACCACCTTGAGCGTCTCGAAGACGCCCAGCCCACTCACCGCGCAGGCCTCGATCACGGGTGAGCTCGTGTGGTTCAGGAGCTCGTTCAGGTCCTCGACCGAGAAGATGTCCGTCAGGTCGCGCTTGTTCATCTGGATGACGAACCCGAGCTTGGTCAGGTCGTCGCCCTGGGCCATGAGGTTGTCCCAGAGGTTCAGGTAGCTCTCGACGTTCTCGTCGAGCCGCGTGATCTGCGAGTCGGCCACGAAGATGACGCCGTCGACGCCCTGCAGCACCAGCTTGCGGCTGGCGTTGTAGTAGCTCTGGCCCGGCACCGTGTAGAGGTGGAACCGGGTCTGCATGCCCTTGACCGTGCCCAGGCTGAGGGGCAGGAAGTCGAAGTAGAGGGTGCGCTCCTCCTCGGTGGCGATCGACACCAGCTTGCCGCGCGCCGAGGGGTTGATCTTGCGGTGGATGTACTGGATGTTCGTGGTCTTGCCGCAGAGCCCGCAGCCGTAGTAGACGATCTTGTAGTTGATCTCGCGGGCGGCGAAGTTGATGAGCGGCATGCGGTCAGCCCTCGAGGTCGGCGAAGAGGTCGTCGATCGCCTTGCCGGCGGTCGCCTCGTAGTCGTCGTCGACCGACAGCTGTTCGTTCTCTTCGTCGGAGCCCTCGAAGATCGGCCGCAGCACCTCGATCGCCCGCTGTGTGTAGAGCCGCACCTTGCCGACCTGGGTCTCGCGCCCGAAGGTGATGATGAGCAGGACCTGGTCGGAGACCTGCGAGACGTGCAGGTTGGAGGTGCGCCCCTCGTGGAAGAGGAGCGTGAACTCCTTCTCGTCGAGGATCGAGGCGAGCTGCTGCGTGGCGGCGAACGAGCTGGCGGCCAGCGAAGCGAGAGAGAGCGTCTCGGGGTGGTACTCGTCAGATGCCGTGGTGATCGGCTGGCCCGAGGTGGAGATGAGGGCGAGGAACGTCGACCCGGTCACGTCCTTGAGCTTGCGCAGCAGGTCGTCACAGAGATCGAGCTGCCGGTCGTTGATGACCAGCCCTTTGCGCTTCGCCACTCCAGCTCCTTTGCCCCGGGGTGCGCCCATGCGGGAGTATATAGGTAGCGCGCCCGCGCTCGCTACCCTCAGAGCCCTTATCGTCCGCAGGCCACGCGGGCATGAGTCTGGGCGGCCTGCGACCGGGTCCGTAGTGTACACTTACGCACACCCGACGCACGGCTGGAGGCCATGAGCTTCAAGGGAACGATGCAGGAGCTTGCGCTCACCGACCTGATCGAGATCACCTCGCTGGGCGGCAAGACCGGCGTGCTCGACATCCAGTACGCCGACGGCGCCCCGGCCGGGCGCATCACCTTCCGTGAGGGGCAGCTGGCGAGCGCGGCGTGCGGCGCGCTCGCGGGCGAGCGCGCCTTCTACGCGCTCCTGGGCCTCAAAGAGGGCAGCTTCACCTTCGACCCGGACGCCGACCCGGGGCCGGCCTCCATGGACGCCTCCACGGGCTCGCTGCTCATGGAGGCGATGCGCCGCATCGACGAGATCGGCCGCCTGCGCGTGGCCCTGCCGGCGCCGATGAGGATCGTGCTGCTCGGCGGCAAGCCCGAGGACAGGGTCGAGGCGATGGTGCTCGGCTACCTGGGACCCGGCGAGCGCTCGATCGGCGACATCGTCGACGGCGCCCTGGTCGACGGCGTCGCCGACGAGTACGACGTGCTGCGCGCCATCGACCGGCTGCGTCTCCGCCAGGTCGTCACGCTGATGGAGGAACCCAAGCTCTAGGCCGCGGCGCGAACGCGCGTGAGGCCGCTCTCAGGCGCCGTTGACCCACGCGAATCCCTCAATGTGAAGTTGAAGGTTCACGCACGAGCATGTAGGGTAGCGTTCCCAGCAGCCACGATGGAGGACCGTCTCCATGGACGACGACATCGTCGATTTCGTCTCGCTGTCCGACGCGGAGCTCAAGGCGCTGATCGGCGAGCTCACGGCCGAGGAGCAGGAGCTCTCGCGGCGCCGGCGCATCCTCCACGGCCGCATCGACATCCTGCGCGCCGAGCTGGTGGCGCGCCTGCAGGGCCAGAGCGAGCAGGGCCACTCGGTGATCAACGCCGACGACGTGCGCCGCCTCTCGGAGATCCTGGCCGGCAAGCACTCCGACCGGCTCCGCGAGGAGCTCGAGGAGGCCGAGGGCGACCCGCAGGACGAGGCCTGAGATGTTCTGCCCCAACTGCGGCTTCCGCAACTCGGAGGGCGTGAACTACTGCAGCCGCTGCGGCGCCAGCCTGATCGCCGACCAGCCCGACTCGCAGACGACCATGAGCTACTCGCCGTCGGATTCGGCCAACGAGCTGTCGCCGATCGAGGGCGCGCCGCCCGACGCGGCCTCGATCGTGATCCGCAGCGGCGGCGGCCGGGCCGGCGAGACCTACGCCCTGGCGGCGGAGCGCACGACGGTGGGCCGGCACCCCGACTCCGACGTCTTCCTCGACGACGTCACCGTCTCGCGCAACCACGCGGTGATCACGCGCGACGGGGCCGACTACGTGATCAGCGACGAGGGCAGCCTCAACGGCACCTACGTCAACCGTCGCCGCGTGGAGCGTCAGAAGCTCATCGAGGGCGACGAGCTGCAGATCGGCAAGTACAAGCTCACGTTCATCACACCGTGATCGAGAAGACCGAAGTCCTGTTCGACATCGGCGACGAGAAGCTCCTCACGATCGGCACGGTGGTCGAGCGCCTCAAGGGCGAGTTCCCCGACATCAGCGTCAGCAAGCTCCGCTACCTCGAGGAGCAGGGCCTGGTCTCGCCCCGGCGCACCAAGGGCGGCTACCGTCTCTTCTCGCGCGACGACTTCCAGCGCCTGACGCGCGTGCTGGCGATGCAGCGCGACGAGTACCTGCCGCTCAAGGTCATCCGCAAGGAGCTCGAGCGTTCGGCCGGCGCGCCGGCCAGCACGCGCGTCGGCCTGCGCAAGGCCGACCTCGTGCGCTCGCCCGGCGGCGAGCGCGAGCTCACGGCCGAAGAGCTGCAGCAGACGACCGGCGCCGACCGCGGCCTGCTCGACGAGCTCGAGGAGTTCGAGCTCGTGAAAGGCCGCCAGGTCAGCGGCGTGCGCCGCTACAGCGAGACCGACGCCGGCATCGTGGGCGCGGCCGTGCAGCTCGCGCACGCCGGCCTGCGACCCAAGAACCTGCGCGTGCTCAAGACCTCGGTCGACAGGGAGGGGGGCCTGATCGAACAGGTCCTGCTGCCGTCGCTGCGGGCGCGGCGTCCGGAGAAGCGCCAGGAGGCGCTGGACACCCTCGAGGAGATGGTCCAGGCGATGACCCAGATGCGCCAGCTGCTGCTGGCGCGTGTCGTGCGCGGGCTCACCGGCTGAAAGCCGGCTCGCCCGCGCACCCCGCTACAGGAGGAGTCCCGGCATGCCCACAGACAGTCAGGCCGTCGATCTGGCCGCGAAGATCCGCAGCATCCCCGACTTTCCCAAGAAGGGGATCCTGTTCCGCGACATCATGCCGCTCCTGCAGGACGCGCGGGCGCTGCGCACGGCCGTCGACCGCATGGCGGAGTGGGCGGTCGGCCGGCGCGTCGACGTCGTGCTCGGAGCCGAGTCGCGCGGGTTCATCCTCGGGTCGGCGCTGGCCTACGCGCTGAACGCCGGCTTCGTCTGCGCCCGCAAGCCCGGCAAGCTGCCCTGGAAGACCGTGTCCGAAGCCTACGAGCTCGAGTACGGCACCGACGCGCTCGAGGTCCACGAGGACGCGATCAAGCCCGGTACGCGCGTGCTCATCCACGACGACCTGCTGGCGACCGGCGGCACGGCCGCCGCCAAGGCCAGGCTGGTCGAGAAGATGGGCGGCGAGGTCGTCGGGGTGGTCTTCCTGGTCGAGCTGGCCGATCTGCACGGGCGCGACAAGCTGCCCGGCCAGGACATCTACAGTCTCATCACCTACTAAACTCGTAGGCTGACTCTTCGCGGTTCCGATCTGGCGGCAGGCGGTCTCCGGTGTCCGTCGCACACGTCCAGGGGTCCCGCGGACCTTCGAACGTCTCTCCGGCGATCGCTGCCATCGAACGTCTGTTCGCATCCTGGTGGCCCGCGGCCTTCTTCGCGGCCGCGATAGGCTGCCGCGGCAGGGGGCGGGGCCAGCGCGACCATCGCGGCCTCGCCAAGGGCCGCGCAGCCATCGTGGAGATCACATCGTCGTGCGTCGCACACCATCTGCCGGCACGGGACACGAGAAGCCGGTCGCCTCGGTGATCTCACGACGACGCGACGACGATGGTCGCCGGCCCTCTTGACGCGCTGGCTGGGGGAGGGGCGGCCGGTCAACCGTCGAGAGCCTCGCTCGGCTCAAGTCGTCGTGCCGACTTTACATAACATAGATTATCGTGCGTTATCTCTACGGTCAGATGGGCGTGCGCGACGGCTGCGGAGGCTCAGCCGCAGCGTCGGGCCTCTGCCCGATCATGGAAACGGGTCCTCTCTACCAGAGGACGCCGAGGTACGCCACGTTCTCGAGCGGGCGCCTGACGTGCGCCGCGACGAACGCGGCGATCGGCGGGCGCAGGTCGATCTCCTGGAGTTCTGGCGGGCTCATCCAGGCGCAGTCGAGGACCGCCGCGTCGGAGACCGGCCTGGCGTCGGCCTGGTCGGCGTCGATGATGACGTCCATGACGACGTGCACCACGTGCTTGGCATAGTCCTCGGGATCAGGTGAGATCGACTCGGCGAGGGCGACCACGCGCCCTGGTCGCGCGCTCAGGCCGGTCTCCTCGGCGAACTCCCGCGCAAGGGCGACGTCGAAGCTCTCGGCGAAGCGCACGCCTCCGCCGGGAAGGAGCCAGTAGTCGCTCTCGCCGCGCTGCTGTCTCACGACCAGCACCCGCCCGCCGGCGACGGCGATGCCCGAGACGCGGACGGTCGGTTTGCGCTCGCCGGTCTCCCCTGCTCCCGGCGGGCCGTTGGTTTCGAGCGGCTCGGCCATCAGAACCTCGCCGAGCGTCCCGACGAGCCGAAGCCGCGCTGCCCGCGATGTGTGTCGTCGAGCTCGTCGACGTCGACCAGCGAGACGGGTGGCAGGCCGACGACCAGGAGCTGGGCGATGCGGTCGCCGGGCGCGATGTGGAACGGCGCCAGCGGATCGGTGTTGAGCAGGACGATGCGGATCTCGCCGCGATAGCCGGGGTCGATGAGGCCCGGCGAATTGACGATCGTGATGCCGTGATCGGCCGCGAGACCCGAACGAGGGGTCGTCAGGGCCGCGACGCCGGGCGGCAGCGCCACGGCGATACCGGTGGGCACGGTGGCCCGCTGCAGCGGTTGCAGCGTGACGGCGGCGACCGAGCAGAGGTCGAAGGCGGCGTCGCCTTCGTAGGCGCGCCGCGGCAGCGTCGCGTCGGGATGGAGCCGCTTGACGCCGATCTCCACGTCAGGCCTCGGCGGCGTCGTCGAGTCTGCCGGAGGTCTCGACGGCGCCGCCGGTCGCGTCGTCGTCTTCGACCGCCCGAGCGGAGCGGCGGTCGATGCGATAGGCGGCGTAGCGGCGCGTCTCGGCGTCGGGCAGGAGCGCCTCGACGATGACGCCCTCGCCGGTGTTCTCGACGCGGATGTCGGCGGCGATGCCGTGGAGGCGCGACACCTCTCCCCCACGGTCGTATGGGATCAGCAAGCGCACACGCACGAGGTGGCGCTCGAAGAAGGCGGCGACGCGCTCCTCGAGCGCGTCGACGCCTTCGCCGTCGAGCGCCGAGAGCAGCACCGCCTCGGGGTAGACGGCGGCCAGGCGGGACCGGCCGGCCGTGTCGAGGCGGTCGATCTTGTTCAGGGCCAGCAGGCGCGGCACGGCGGTCGCGCCGATCTCCTCGAGCACCTCGCCGACGGTCTCGAGGTGGTCGTGGATCTCCTCGAGCGGCTGGCTGCCGTCGGCCACGATGAGCAGCAGGTCGGCCACCCTGGTCTCCTCGAGCGTCGAGGCGAAGGCGTCGACCAGCATGTGCGGCAGCTTGCGGATGAAGCCGACGGTGTCGGTCATCACGTAGTCGCGGTCGCGATAGCGGTACGATCGGGTCGTCGGGTCGAGGGTCTCGAACAGGCGGTCGCGCACGCTCACGTCGGCGTCGGTCAGGCGGTTGAGCAGGGTCGACTTGCCGGCGTTAGTGTATCCCGCCAGGGCGATCAGCGGGACCTGGCCGCTGAGGCGGCGCGCGCGCTGCGTCCCGCGCGTGCGCGCCATGTGGTCGATCCGCTTGCGCAGCGTCTGGATGCGCTGCCGCACGACTCGGCGGTCGACCTCGAGCTTCTGCTCGCCGGGACCGCGCATGTCGGTGCCCGCCCCGAGGCGGGACATCACGTGGCCCTTCCCGCGCATGCGCGTGAGCTCGTATTGGAGCTGAGCCAGATCGACCTGGAGCTTCCCCTCGAGCGAGTGCGCGTGACGGGCGAAGACCGACAGGATCAGCTCGGTGCGGTCGAGCACGTCGACGTCGAGCGCGTCGAGGACGGCTGCGACCTGCCCCGGGGCCAGGTCATCCTCACAGACGGCGCAGGTCGCCGCCGTCGCGCCGACCGCCTCGCTGAGCTCACGCAGCTTGCCCGGCCCGAGGTAGGCGTGCCCGTCGGGCCGGGCCCGGTGCTGGACCACCTCGCCGACGCAGTCGATGTCGGCGGAGGCGAGAAGCTCCTTGATCTCGGCGAGGCGGTCCTCACCCTCGCGCTCGGATGCCCGTCCCGGCGGCAGGACGGCGAACACGACAGCCGCCGGCCGCGACGCCGGTTCCTGGTCGGGCGGCACCGGTCTGCTCACCTACAGCCTGACCCGCTCCTCGATGCGCCTGACGGCCTCGTCGAGGCGGGCGTCGGGGACGGTCAGCGAGAGCCGCACGTAGCCTTCGCCCGAGGGGCCGTAGGCCGCTCCGGGCGAGACGATGACGTCGGCCTGCTCGAGCACGAGGTCGGCGAAGCTGCCCGACGTGTGCCCTTCGGGCACCGGCACCCAGAGGTAGATGCTGCCCTTCGGGGGCCTGGCCCGCAGGCCGATGCGCCGGAGCGCCGGGATCAGCAGATCGCGACGGTGCGCGTACAGCGTGCACAGGTCGCGCACCGACTGCTGCGGTCCGCTGAGCGCCGCCGCCGAAGCGTGCTGGAGGGCGGCGAACATCCCTGAGTCCATGTTGGTCTTGAGGCGCCAGAACGCGTCCACGACGTCTTTGTTCCCCACGATCGCCCCTGAGCGCCAGCCGGTCATGTTGTAGCTCTTCGACAGCGAGAAGAGCTCGACCCCGACCTCGCGAGCACCGGGTGTCTCGAGGAAGCTGGGAGCGACGTACCCGTCGAACGTGATGTCGGCGTAGGCGTTGTCGTGGACGACCACGAGATCGTGCCGCCGGGCGAACTCGACGAGACGGGCGAAGAAGTCGTCTTCGATCACCGCGCCGGTGGGGTTGTTGGGATAGCCGACGAAGATCATCTTCGCCCTGGCCAGCGACGCGGCGTCAATCGCCTCGAGGTCGGGCTGGAACCCGAGCTCGGGCACGAGCGGCACGTGCACCGCCGCTCCCCCGGCCAGCATGGGCCCGGTCGTGTACACCGGATAGCCCGGGTCGGCGGCCAGGCAGACGTCGCCTTCGTCCAGCAGAGCCAGGCCGATGTGCGCCAGCGCCTCCTTGGCGCCGAGCAGCGGGATGACCTCGCTGTCGGGATCGACGGTCACCCCGAAACGACGGTGATAGTAGCCGGCCACAGCCTCGCGGAACTCCGCCGTCCCCTTGTTGGTGGGGTACTGGTGCGACCTCGGGTCGTGGATGCCCTCGCTCATCGCGTCGACGATGTGGGCCGGCGTGGGCGAGTCGGGGTCGCCGATGCCGAGGCTGATGATGTCGACGCCGGCGGCGCGCCGCGCCGCCACCTTGCGCTCGATCTCGGCGAACAGGTACGGCGGCAGGCTCTCGACCCGCTGTGAGAACCGCGTCATTCGAAATGCTCCAGGAACTCGCGGGACAGGTCGCCGTGGCAGATCTCCTCGGCCGGACCGGACATGTGCACGCGCCAGTCGCCGGCGACCTCGACCAGCAGCTTGCCGCCGGGCAGCTCGACCGTGACCGGGCTCGTGCAGACGCCGGTGCGGACCAGGGCGACGGCGGTCGCCGTCGCCCCCGTGCCACAGGCCCGGGTCTCCCCCACGCCCCGCTCCCAGACGCGGATGCGCGCGTTGTGCTCGTCGACCGGCACGTAGAACTCGACGTTGGCCTTGCGCGGGAAGTACTTGTGCCCTTCGATCGCGGGGCCGACCTCGTGCAGGGGCACGAGCTCGAGCGGCCAGGGCGACTTGATCACGGCGTGCGGGTTGCCGACGTCGACGAAGGTGAACGTGAAGCTGCGGCCGGCGGTGGTCAGGGTCTCCTCGACGGCGTCGCCGGTGAAGGAGGCGAGCTTCTCGCCGCCGAACCGGGCGATGCCCATGTCGACGGTGACCTCGTAGCCTTCGCCGAGGACCGGGACGATCTCCCCGGCGCCCGTCTCGAGCACGACGCGGGGTCCCGTGATCGACCCCTCCATCTGCAGCTTGCGGGCGACCATGCGGACGCCGTTGCCGCACATCTCGGCCTCGCTGCCGTCGGGGTTGAAGATCCGCAAGGCGAAGCGGTCGTCGCCCGTCTTGGGGCCGATCACAAGGATGCCGTCCGAGCCGATGCCGAAGTCGCGGTCGCACAGCAGCCGCACGCGCTCGGGCGTGAGCTCGAACGGGATCTCCTCGTGGTGCAGGACGATGTACTTGTTGCCCAGCCCCTGCCAGGTCGAGAACTGCATCTTGCCCGGTCCCTGCCACTTCGACTGCACGCGCCGGCCTCCTGATCGGTCTAGGGTAGCCGCCCGGCGATGTCGTCGGCCACCTCTGCGGGCGACCGGCCAGACGTGGCGACGATACTAGCATCTGGCGTCTTCCTCATCCATGTGAGCTGTCGTCGCACGTACCTCCGCGTGCGCGCCTTCATGCGCCCGGTCGCCTCTTCGAGAGTGAGACGTCCGGCGAGGTGCTCGAGGATCTCCTCGACGCCGATCGCCTGCTTGACGGTGCGTGAGAGACCGCCGGGAAGCGCCGCCACCTCGGCCACCAGACCGGCCCGCACCATGGCCTCGACGCGGTCGTCCACGGCCTCCTTGAGCCGGGCGCGGTCGACGTCGAGGGCGAACAGGCGGAAGGGTCGCCGGGCGCCGGTCGTGGTCCAGAGCCCGTCGCGCTGCCAGGGCGTGAGCGGACGGCCCTGGGAGATCACGGTCTCCAGCGCGCGCAGCACGCGCCGGGGGTTGTCGGTGTCGACGACGGCGGCGGTGCGGGGGTCGAGGGCGTGGAGGCGCGCGACCGGCGCAGCCGGGTCGCGCGCCCACTCGGCCTCGAGCTGGGCCCTGAGGGCGGGGTCGGGGGGCGCGCCGAAGGCGAGCCCGCCCAACCCCGCCCTCAGGTAGAGCCCGGAGCCGCCCTCGAGCACAGGCACGTGCTCCCGCGCGACGATGTCGTCGATAGCCGCGTGCGCGAGGCGCGCGTAGATCGCGGCGGAGAACTCCTTGCGGGGATCGACGATCGCCACCAGGTGGTGCGGGACGGCGGCCAGCTGCCCGGGATCCGGCTGGTTGGTCAGGATCGGCAGGCCGCGATAGACCTGCATCGCATCGGCCGAGACGATCTCTCCCCCGATGCGACGGGCGAGCTCGACGGCGATGGCGGTCTTTCCCAGGCCGGTCGGCCCGAAAAGCGCGACGACCTCGGGCGGCCGCTCAGGCAGGGTCGTCACCTCGTTCACGGTGACGGGTCACCGTGAAGCGGCTGACGGCGAACCGTTCGGCCGGCGAGATGCCGGCCTTCTGGAGTGCGATCCCGACCTGCCGCTCGACGCTGTCGACGCCGGCCAGGTCGGGCAGGAGCACGCCCCTCCTCCACCCCGCCTCCACGATCACCCCGTAGATCTTGGGATCGAGGTCGGCCAGCGTGCACGGCTCGCTGTCGCTCAGGACGTCCACGGAGTACGTCAGATCCCCCAGTTCCTCACAGCAGACCGGAGGGAACCGCGGGTCGCCGAAGGCCGCCGAGCGCGCGTTGCGGGCGATCTCGTCGCCGAGACAGGGCTCGCACGGTGCCAGCGTCCCGATGCACCCGCGCAGGTCGCCGCGCTTCTTGATCGAGACGAAACACGCGGCGCGCCCCTCGTACAGGTCCTCGGCGGGCACGCACGGAACGGGCTGCCCGGCGACCAGCGCCTCGATGCAGGCCCTGGCGTAGGCGGCCGGGTCGGCGGTGAAGCAGGGCCGTTCGGGAGCGGTCACGCCGTGGCCCCCGCGAAACGGGCCACGGCGTACCCGACGCCGAACGGCCCTTCGTAGCTGAGCAGCTCGGGCTGCACGGTGGCGTCGTCGCCCAGGAACCCGCCGAGGGCGAACAGCGAGCGCAGCCCGCACTCGCCGGCGCCCCGCACCGTCTGGCGCGCGATCGCCGCCAGGCCGGCGAAGTCGCCGCGCCCCAGCAGGTCGGCGACCTCGCGGTCGAAGACCTTGCCGCGCTCGTCGTAGCCGGCCGGGGCCCCGGGCAGCAGGCGGTGCGAGAGGTCGCCCGAGGCCAGGAACAGCACGTGCCGGTCGAGCTCGTCGGCGCACGCCCGGACCAGGGCGCCCAGTGCCGCGTGGGCCGCGTAGTCCATGACGATCGACAATGAGACCAGGCTCCTGGTCCTGACGAAGTACATCGGCACCAGGATGCCGTGGTCGAGATCGGCGTCGGCGACCGGCTCGAGCTCGATGCCCGCTTCGCGGGCCCGAGCGACCAGCCGGTCGACGAACCCGGTGTCGTTGTCGACCTCGAGCCCGACGGAGGGTACCCCGAACCCGCGGAAGTCGCCGCGCAGGCGTGGCGGCGACTTGACCGTGAACACGTCGGAGAAGCCGGGCGTGTGAGGCGAGATCACGACCGTCAGGTCGACCTCGCCGAGCTCGGCGCCGAGGCGCCGCATGGCGGCGTCGGTCGCCTCCACCTCGGCGATGTTCTGCCGTCCGATCTCGGGGATCAGCAGCGGCGGATGTGGACAGGCGCAGCCGATCGTGGCCACATCACTCACCCTCTTCGAGCGCGCGCCCGTGCAGGGTCGTCGACGTGGCGGCCGTGACGAGCACGGCGACCAGCGCGCCCGGCTCGCCGGGGCCGGCGAAGTTCACCGTCACGTTCTGCCGCGTGCGCCCGCGCAGCAGGCGCCCGTCGCGGCTGGCGCCCTCGACCAGGACCTCGTGGACGGCGCCGACGGCGCGCCGGCGCGCGGCGCGCGACTGCCGCTGCGTGGCCTCGACCAGACGCTGGATGCGCTCGCTCGCGACCTCCGCCGGCACGGCGCCGTCGAGGGAAGCCGCCGGCGTGCCGGGGCGCGGCGAGAAGACGAACGTGAAGGCGGCGTCGAACGCGGCCCGGTCGACGAGCTCGAGCGTCCGCTCGAAGTCGCGTTCGGTCTCGCCGGGGAACGCGACCATGATGTCGGTCGTCACGGCGATGTCGGGAACGGCTGCACGCAAGGCTTCGACCCTCCCCAGGTACCAGTCCATGGTATACCCGCGGCCCATCGCCGCCAGCACCCTGTCCGATCCGGACTGGGCGGGAAGGTGCAGGTGCTCGCACACCGAGTCCAGGCCGGCCATGGCCTCGATCAGCTCGTCGGAGAGGTCGCGGGGATGCGAGGTCGTGAACCTGACCCGGCGCAGACCGTCGATGTGGTCGAGCCTTCGCAGCAGGCCGGCGAAGGTGAGGCGGTCTTCCCCGCCGGGCAGATCGAGGCCGTAGGCGTTCACGTTCTGGCCCAGCAAGGTCACCTCGGACACGCCGTCGGCCACCAGGCTGCGGACCTCGTCGACGACGCTCTCGGGCCGGCGACTGCGTTCGGGACCGCGGGCGTACGGCACGATGCAGTAGGTGCAGCAGTTCGTGCACCCGGCCATGACCTGCACCCAGGCCTGGAAGGGGCGGGCGCGACGGCCCGCAAGGTCGCCGCTGAGCGTGCCGGTGTCCTCGAAGAAGCCGCCGCGCCCGCCCCCCACGACCTCGCGCAGCCGCTCGAGGCTCTGGGGACCGACGGCCGCATCGACCACGGGATAGCGCTCGAACAAGCTCTCCTGTTCCACCTGCGGCAGGCAGCCGGTCACCACGACCAGGCGCTCGGGGTCGAGGGCCTTGAGGCGCGCGGCCTCGCCCAGGTGGCCTTCGAACCGCTGGTCGGCGCTGCGCCGGACCGTGCAGGTGTTGTAGACGAGAACGTCGGCGTCGTCGGGCTCGGCCACACGCACGAGGCCCTCGCCGTCGAGCAGCGCCACCATGCGCTCCGCGTCGTGGTCGTTCATCTGGCACCCGAACGACCGCAGGTAGTAAGTCCGCATCATCGGCCCCCGGCCGACGCCGCCCGGCCGGCTACTTGGCGTACTCGACCGCCCGGCTCTCGCGGATGACGGTCACCCTGATCTGGCCGGGGTAGTCGAGCTGGTCCTCGATGTCCTTGGCGATCTCGCGCGCCAGCAGCGTGGCTTCGTCGTCGTCGATCTCGGCCGGCTTGACCATCACGCGGACCTCGCGGCCCGCCTGCATGGCGTAGCACTTCTCGACGCCCTTCTTGCTCTCGGCGATCTTCTCGAGCGACTCCAGGCGCTTGATGTAGCTCTCGAGCGTCTCGCGCCGGGCGCCGGGCCGCGCGGCCGAGATGGCGTCGGCCGCCTGCACGAGCACGGCCTCGATCGTCTGGGGCTCGACGTCCTGGTGATGTGCCTCGATGGCGTGGACGACCGCCTGCGACTCGCGGTACTTACGCGCCAGCTGGGCCGAGATCTGGGCGTGAGAGCCGTCCACCTCGTGGTCGACCGCCTTGCCGATGTCGTGCAGCAGGCCGGCCCGCTTGGCGATCTTGGGGTTGGCGCCGAGTTCGGTGGCCATGATGCCGGCCAGGTGGGCGACCTCCACCGAGTGGTTGAGGACGTTCTGGCCGTAGCTCGTGCGGTACTTGAGGCGCCCGAGGGTCCTGACGATCTCGGGCGCCACCCCGTGGACGTTGGTGTCGAAGCAGGCCTGCTCGCCGGCCTCCTCGATCGTGGCCTCGATCTCGGCCTTGGCCTGGCCGAACATCTCCTCGATGCGGGCCGGGTGGATGCGCCCGTCGGTGAGCAGCTTGGTCAGCGTGAGGCGGGCGGTCTCGCGGCGCACGCCGTCGAAGCCCGAGAGCACGACCGCCTCGGGCGTGTCGTCGATGATGAAGTCGATCCCGGTGAGGTTCTCGAGGGCGCGGATGTTGCGGCCCTCGCGGCCGATGATGCGGCCCTTCATGTCGTCGGAGGGCAGCGGCACGACCGAGACGGTGGTCTCGGCCACGTGGTTGGCGGCCGTGCGCTGGATGCTCAGCGACAGGATGTTGCGGCTGCGGCGCTCGGCTTCGCGGCGGGCTTCTTCTTCGACCGAGCGCACCAGCTTGGCCATGTCGTGGCGGGCGTCGTCTTCGACCTGCTGGAGCAGCGTGTCTCGCGCCTGCACCGCCGTCATGCCGGAGATGCGCTCGAGCGCCGCCGTCTGCTCGGCCTGCGCCACCTTGAGCTCCTCGGCCACCTGGACGTTGCGTTCCTCACGCTCGAACAGCGCGTTGTCGCGGCGCTCGAGCTCGGCGGCTCGCGTCTCGAGCTGCTCTTCTCGCTGCTGGACGCGGTCCTCGGAGCGCTTGATCTCGGCGCGCTGTTCGCGCAGGCCGTCCTCGATCTCCCCGCGCACGCGGTGGCGCTCCTCCTTGGCCTCGAGGCGCGCCTCCTTGAGCAGGGCGTCGGCCTCGCGTTCGGCGTCGCGGAGCACCCGCTGGGCCTCGCCCTGGGCGCCCTTGAGTCGCGTGTCGGTCATGTAGCGTCGCACCAAGTAGCCCGCAGCGGCCCCTACGGCCAGGGCGATGACGATGTACACCGCGATCATGTCAGTCCCCTTGCATCAGTCGTCGTCACAGTCCGGCCCCGAATGCAGAAGAGCCGGGCGGACCGCCCGGCTCGTGCTTGACTGCGCGTATGCCCGCACCACCGTGCGCTACGTCGACGCGTCATCCAGCCATGTCATGCGACTCAGGACGACGTGATCGCTGTCTGGTGATGCTCCGTGTTCGTCGTTTCTTACGGACCGGCCCTGTGGCCGGGGTGCGAGTGCAGTACAGGTCCCAGTGAATCTAGTACACGAGTCGGAGAGCGGTTCGCTCGCGCTGATTGTAGGGTTTTGCAGGCGTGATTGTCAATCGGCCGACGCGTTGCCGGCGGCCCAGCGGCGGGTCGCGTCGTAGGCAACCGCCGTGCTGAACCCCTTGCGCAGAAGGAACTCGTACGCGCGCTTGCGTGCCTTGTCGAGAGGCGGGCGGGCGGGCCCGCGGCGCTGCAGCGCCGCCAGCGCCCGCCCGGCTTCGTCGGCCGGGTCGGCCGTCGCGGCCAGGACCCGGTCGGCGACATCATCGCTCACCCCGGACTCGCGCAGCGCCCGGGCGATGCGGTCGCCGCCCCACCCCGACAAGGTGCGTTTGTCGGCGACGAACGCCCGCGCGAAGGCTTCGTCGTCGACGAGGCCGTCGGCCGCCAGCCGACGGAGCACGCCGTCGATGACCTTGTCGTCGCAGCCGCGCTGGGCGAGGCGGGCACGCAACTCGGCGCGCGAGCGCTGCCGGTGGTTGAGCAGGCGGTAGGCGGCCACAAGGGCCCCGTCGGCGGCCGCGTCGGCGCGGAGCTGGTCGAGCGCGGTGTCGTCGAGCTCGCGGCCGACGTACAGCCCCGAGCGCGCGATGAACGCCTCGGAGACCGTGGCCAGGAACGCGCCGTCGACGTGGACGGCGATGCGGCCGGGCGCCCGCGTGGCCTTGAGCGCGGTGACCGCTGCCACGCGGTGTCTAGCCGGCGGCCGGGGCCTCGGCCGCGTTCTTCGCGGCCGCGCCGGCCGCCGCCATGGCCTTGGCCGCCTCGGCCTTGCCGCTCTTGCTGGGCTCCGCGGCGGCGGCGGGCTCGGGCAGACCCGCCTTCTCGCGCACGCGGCGGTCGATGGCGTCGGCGATGTCGACGTTCTCGCGCAGGAAGGTGCGGGCGGCGGCCCGGCCCTGGCCGAGCCGGTCGTCGTCGTAGCTGAAGAAAGCGCCGCTCTTCTGCACGACGTCGTACTGGACGCCGAGGTCGAGCAGCGTGCCCTCGCGCGAGATGCCGTTGCCGTACATGATGTCGAACTCGGCCTGCTTGAACGGCGGCGCGACCTTGTTCTTGACCACCTTGACGCGGACCCGGTTGCCGACCGCCTCGGTGCCCTCCTTGAGGGTCTCGATGCGGCGGATGTCGAGGCGGACGGTGGCGTAGAACTTGAGCGCCTTGCCGCCCGTGGTCGTCTCGGGGTTGCCGAACATGACGCCGATCTTCTCGCGCAGCTGGTTGGTGAACACGCAGATGGTGCCCGACTTGCTGAGCGTGCCGGCGAGCTTGCGCAGCGCCTGGCTCATGAGCCGCGCCTGCAGGCCGACGAAGCTGTCGCCCATCTCGCCCTCGATCTCGGCCCGCGGCGTGAGCGCGGCGACCGAGTCGATGGCGACGATGTCGAGGGCGCCGCTGCGGATGAGCATCTCGGAGATCTCGAGCGCCTGCTCGCCGTAGTCGGGCTGCGAGACGAGCAGGTCGTCGACGTTGACGCCGATGGACTTGGCGTAGCTGGGGTCCATGGAGTGCTCGGTGTCGATGAAGGCCGCCATGCCGCCGAGCCGCTGGGCCTCCGCGATGAGGTGGTAGACGAGGGTGGTCTTGCCCGACGCCTCGGGACCGTAGATCTCGACGATGCGGCCGCGCGGGATGCCCCCCACGCCGAGCGCGATGTCGAGCGCCAGCGAGCCGGTCGGCACGGTCGGGATGTCGGTCGCCGACGCGTGCTCACCCATGCGCATGATGCTGCCCTTGCCGAACTGACGCTCGATCTGGGTGACGGCGGCTTCGAGGGCCTTCTCTTTCTCCACGATGGTGCGCTCCTCTTTCAGGGTGAGACCGGAAACGTTGCCAGGGGAGTGTGCACGGCGCCGCCCCTCTCCAGGACGCTAGCATACAGGATGACCGAGGGCAGTCCAACTCTCCCGATGTTGACGTTTTGCAGGGAAAAAGGTGGACCGGGACGGCGGTACCTGGCGACCGTGACGTGGGGCAGCCAGGGCCGCTTCTCGGGCGTGTACACACCGATCCGCTGCAGCGACTCGGAAACGTCATGTTGCAGTGTGACGAGGGCGCCGGACGGATCTTCGAGCCGCAGGGCGACGACCCGCTTGCGGCCGTGCTCGGGCAGGAAGAGCGGGTCGCTGAACGTGGCCGTGAGCGCCGGCACGGAGAGGGCGCCGAGCGCGCCCGTGACGTCGGACACGCGCTCGGCGCCGATGTTCCCCAGGAACGCGAGGGTGAGGTGGAGCGTGTGCACGACGCGGAGCTCGTCGTGAGGAGAGAGCTGCGTCCGCTGCCAGTCGGTGACCGCCGCCAGCGCCTCGGCCGGCAGGTCGCAGGCCACGAACAGGCGCAGCGGACGCCCGGCGCTCACGTCACGATCGTCTCGCGCAGCAGGTGCAGCGCCGCCGTCACCGCCCAGGCGCGCACGGAGGCGCGGTCGCCGGGGAACTCGTGGCGCCGCACGAGCAGGCGCTCGACGCCGGAACAGGCGATGAACACCAGGCCGACAGGCTTGTCGGGCGTGCCGCCTCCCGGACCGGCGACGCCGGTGATACCGACGCCGTAGGTCGCGCCGAGCACCGTGCGCGCGCCCTCCGCCATGCCCCGGGCGACGTCGGCCGAGACGGCGCCCTGAGTCTCGAGCGTGGCCTGCGGCACGCGCAGCAGGTCGACCTTGGCCTGGTCGTCGTAGCTCACGATCCCGCCGGGGAAGTAGTCGGAGCTGCCGGCGAGATCGGTCAGGCGCGCGCCCAGCAGGCCGCCGGTGCAGGACTCGGCCACGGCGACCGTCCGGCCCGCGCCCCGCAGCAGGTCGGCCACGATCTCGTCGACCGTGCGGCCGTCGGTCGAGAACACGGGCGCCCCGGCCAGCAGCGTCTCACGCAGAGCGACGGCCTGGGCACGGGACTGAGCGTCGGTCGCGTCGAAGTCGGTCACGACGGTGAGCTCGCCCTTGCTGGCGGTGATCGCCACGTCGAGGCGATCGTGCGGGACGGCATCGATCAGCAGTCCCACCTGGACCTCGCCGACGCCGTAGACGCGCAGCACCTCTCGGGGGCGCGGCGCGGCCGGCAGGGCCTGGTCGAGGTCGGCGGTCACGTCGGCCCACATGGCCTCGAGCTCGCCCGGCACGCCGGGAAGCGCGTAGACCCGCGTGTCGGCGTGGACCAGGGCGAAGCCGGGGGCCACGCCGGCGGGCCGGATGGCGCGGCTGCCGGCGGGCAGCCGCGCCTGTTTGAGCATGGCGGGCAGCACGGCGCCGGGGTCGAGGCCGCGACGCGCCGCCGCGCGGCGCGTCGCGGCCTCGACGTATCTCTTCGCCTCCGGATCCTCGACGAGCTCCAGACCGGCGACGCGGGCGACCGCCTCCGTCGTCAGGTCGTCGTGGGTGGTGCCCAGTCCTCCGCAGACGACGAGCACGGCGGGCTGGCCCTCGAGCAGGAACGCGAGATCGCGGCAGAGCACGTCGAGGTCGTCGGGCGCCGCGAGCACGTGGGTGACCCTGAGCCCCCTGCGCGACAGCGAGCCGGCCAGGAAGCGGCCGTTGGTGTCCTGCAGCCGGCCGTCGAGCAGCTCGCTGCCGGTCATGAGCACGGCGGCCGTGCCGGTCACCGCGACGCCCCGGGCATGTGCAGCTTGTCGCGGGCGTTCAGGAAGTACTGCACGCCCGAGACCAGCGTCAGCGTCACCATCACGACGATCGCGATGTTCTCGACGTAGGGCGCGAACCACATGCCGTGCCAGACCGGCCACATGAAGATGATGATGCCCACGATCTGGCTGATCGTCTTGGCCTTGCCAAGCGGGCTGGCGGGGATCGACACGCCCTGGTCGACGGCCACGATGCGCAGCGCGCTGACGGCGAACTCGCGGGCGATGATGACCATCGCCACCCATGCCGGCAAGGCGTTCAGGCCGACGAGGGCGATCAGCGCCGCCGAGATCAGCAGCTTGTCGGCCAGCGGGTCGAGGAACTGACCCAGGGCGGTCACCTGGTTGCGCGAGCGCGCCACGTAGCCGTCGAGGCGGTCGGTGAACGCTGCCACCCCGAAGACGACGATGGCCAGCCACTGGCCCAGCGGCAGGCTCGAGAGCAGGAGGACGATGAACACCGGGATCAGCAGGACGCGCACGACGCTGATCGTGTTGGCCCAGTTGACGATGCCCACCTCGGACACCGGACGCACGGGGTGACGCAGGGTCCGGTGCGGTGGCGCCGGGTCGGTCGTGCTGTCGTCGTGATCGGTCACACCGTCTCCGCGATGAGGTCGAAACCGGCGGCGTCGAGCACGATGGCGCGGACGAGGCTGCCGCGACGCACCGACGCCCCTGGGAGCGTCGTGACGCCGTCGACGTCGGGGGCCTGGACCGCGATTCTACCAACTGCGGGGCGGCCCCGGCCACGGGCGCCTTCCGTTACGAGGACGTCGACCTCGCGCCCGACGTGGGCGGTCCAGAAGGGGCGGGCGGCGCGGTCGATGGCCTCGCCCAGCCGCGCCGCCCGCCCCTTCTTGACCTCAGCCGGTACCTGGCCGGCCATCGCGGCGGCCCGCGTCCCTTCCTGGGGGTCGAACACGAACACGCCGGCGACCGCGAACCGCGCCTCCTCGACGAAGTCCACGAGCTCCTCGAACTGGTCGTCGGTCTCCCCGGGGAACCCGACGAGGAACGTGGAGCGCACGGCGACGCCCGGCAGGGCGGCTCGCGCGCGCTCGAGGAGCCCGAGAAAGGCTTGCCCGTCGCCGGAGCGCCCCATTCTGCGCAGGACGGCCGCCGAGGCGTGCTGCAGGGGGACGTCGAGGTAGGGCACCGCGTGGCGCGCCACGGCCTCCAGGAGCGCGTCGGAGACGCCCTCGGGTTGCAGGTAGAGGAGCCGCAGCCAGTCGGCTCCCAGACCCGAGAGATCGGCGAGCAGCCGCCCCACGTCGCCGTAGCCGGGGACGGCCCAGCGCGAGACGTCCTGGCCGACCAGGACGAGCTCGCGGGCGCCGCGTACGACGGCCGCCCGCGCCACGTCCAGGATGGACGCCGGCGCCTCGGTCTCGTACTCGCCCTTGATGAGGGGGATGGCGCAGAAGGCGCACCGCCGGTCGCAGCCGTCCGACACCTTGACGTAGGCGTGCACCGGCCGGGGCCGACGGGGCGAAGGGCCGGGGGCGCCCTCGTCGCCCCTCTTCCCCGCCGCGATCGCGTCGAGCGCCTCGCGGACGCCCCCGAAGTCGAGGCCGCCGAACACGTCCACCTCGGGCAGCTCCGCGCGCAGCTCGTCGGCGTAGCGCTGCACGAGGCAGCCCACCGCCGCGACTCGCGCGCCGCGCCTGCGGGCGTCCTCGCAGGCGTCGAGGATGGCGTCGATCGACTCTTCCTTGGCCGCGTCGATGAAGCCGCAGGTGTTGACGATCACGAGGTCGGCGGCGCCGGGGGCGGCGGGCCGGTGGCCCGCCGCCCCCAACGCCGCCTCGAGACGCGCCGAGTCGGCGTCGTTCTTGGGACACCCGAGCGTGAGAAGTGCGAAGGTGGCCGGCGTCGCGACCTCAGCGGTAGTTCGTGAACTGGAGCGGGATGCCGAAGTCGTTGTCGCGCAGGAGCTGCATGACGGCCTGGAGCTCGTCCTTCTTGGGCGAGGACACGCGCAGGGTGTCGCCCTGCACGCTGACCTTCACCTTCTTGAACTCGCCGCGCACCAGCTTGGAGATGGCGCGCGCCTTCTCCTCGTCGATGCCCTGGTTCACGCGCACCCGCTGGCGTACCGTGCCGCCGAGGGCGGCGTCCACCTTGCCGTACTGCAGCGCCTTGAGCGGCACCTTGCGCCGCACGAGCTTGTCCTCGAGCACGTCGACGACCGAGCGCAGCTTGCCCTCGTCGTCGGAGACCAGCACCAGGTCGTCTCCCTCGATCGAGATCGCGCTGACGCTCTTCTTGAAGTCGTAGCGGGTGGCGAGCTCCTTCTGTGCCAGGTTGACCGCGTTGTGCACCTCGTTGCGGTCGGCCTGCGACACCACGTCGAACGAGAGTTCCTTGGCCATCTAGACCTTCACCATGCCTTTCGTGGACACCAGGTAGGTCGTCGGGAGCGTCTCCGCCAGGGCGTCCATCTTCTTGCCGTCGACCTTGATCGTCATGGCGTCGGGGACGCCGAGCCGCAGGTAGCACTTGGTGCCCGCCGGCACGTGGAAGGTCTTGGTCACGCCCTGGGGCACCGTCTGCGCGTACAGCGTCGTGCCCGTGGGACTGCCTTCGCGGACTTCGACCCACGAGGCGGCCGAGGTCGTCGTCACCACCAGCGCGAGGGCCGTCGGCTTCGGCTTCGACGACGGCGACGCCGAGTGCGTCGGCGTCGTCGACGCGCTCGGCGAGGCCGGCGGGCTGACGACCGTGACCGGCGGCGTCTTGCCGTTGTCGGCCGACCCGAGCCCGAGGAAGTAGATCAGCGCCAGCACGAGGAGGCACACGACGGCGACGAACGCCAGCGTGTTGCGCCGCCGGTGCGGGTGGGGCCGCAGGGCCGAGCTGCCGCCGAAGACGTCGTGCTCCTCGTCGGGCTGGAAGCGGGAGTAGTACTCCTGCAGGATCACGTTGCCGTCGAGACCGAGGTAGGTGGAGTAGGTCCGCAGGAAGCCCTTGACGTACGCAGGCGACGGCATGACCTCGAAGTCCTCGTTCTCCATCGCCTGGATGTACTTGACGCGGATCTTCGTGTCGTCCTCGGCCTGCTGCAAGGTGAGCTTGCGGCGGACGCGGGCCTCGCGAAGCGTGGTGCCGATCTCGAACACGGTTCTCTCTGATCGCTGTCAGTGGCGCGCCGGGCGGCGCGGCACGCCGGTACGGCCTGGCTGTGTCGCCGCCGGGCGGAACTCCAACTCTAGCCAATCCTGCGGCCGCGCACCACCTTCGTGCGTACGACAGGCCTCACCCGGCGTCGTCGGACTCGCTCTCGAACGCCTCGCCCGCCTCGCCGGCGCCCGGCAGGGCGGCGACGGCGCCGGGCCCTTCGGCCCCGCCGCCGCCGCTCGCCGAGCCGAGCACGCGCGGCAGGTCGTCCTGATCGATCAGCACCTTGCGCGCCTTGCTGCCGTCGAACCCCGAGATGATGCCGCGCTCCTCCATGATGTCGATCAGGCGTCCGGCGCGAGCGTAGCCGACGCGCAGCCGGCGCTGGAGGAGCGCGACCGAGGCGGCCCCGGTGCGCACCACCGTCGCCACGGCTTCGGGCAGCAGCGCGTCCTCGTCGGTCCCGGCCGCCTGCTCGGCCGCCTCCCCGGTCGCGCTCTCGAGCAGGTCCTCGCGGAACTCGGGGGCCGCCTGAGCGCGCCAGTGCTCGGTGATCAGCTTCATCTCCTCGGGCGATACGAAGGCGCCCTGCACGCGCAGCATCTTGGAGCTGGTGTACGGGTGGAAGAGCATGTCGCCGTCGCCCAGCAGGCTCTCGGCGCCGCCCATGTCCAGGATCACGCGAGAGTCGGTCTGCGAGGCGACCTTGAACCCGATCCGCGACGGGATGTTGGTCTTGATCAGGCCGGTGACCACGTCGACCGACGGCCGCTGGGTGGCGACGACCAGGTGGATGCCGACCGCGCGGCCGAGCTGCCCGAGGCGGATCACCGCGTGCTCCACCTCGGCCGGCGCGACCATCATCAGGTCGGCGAGCTCGTCCATCACGACGACGATGTAGGGCAGCGGCTTCTCGCCCGTGCGCGCCAGCTTGCGGTTGAGCTCGCGCAGGTTCTGGGCGTTGTCGGTGCGCAGCATGAACTCGTAGCGCCGTTCCATCTCGCGGACGATGTTGGCCAGCACGTTGCCGGCGTTCTTGATGTTGGTGACCACCGGGGCCAGCAGGTGCGGCACGCCGTCGAAGTGCGAGAGCTCGACCTTCTTGGGGTCGATGAGGATGAAGCGCACCTCGTCGGGCGTGGCGCGCAGCAGGATCGAGGTGACGATGGAGTTGATGCAGGCGCTCTTGCCCGACCCAGTGGTGCCGGCGATGAGCACGTGCACGAGCCTGGTCAGGTCGGCCAGGACCGACTTGCCGGTGATGTCCTTGCCCAGCCACATCGACAGCGGCGTGGCGCTGGTCGGGAACTCGCCGTAGATGTCGCCGAGGCTGACCCAGTCGGGGCTCGAGTTGGGCACCTCCACGCCGACCGCCGACTTGCCCGGGATCGGGGCCTGCACGCGGATCTCGGTGGCCGCGAGCGCGTAGGCGATGTCGTCGCGTAGCGACGAGACGCGGCTCACCTTGGTGCCCGGCGCGAGCTGCATCTCGTAGCGCGTGACGCGAGGACCCGAGACCGTGTCGACCACGCGAGCGTCGACCCCGAAGTGACCCAGCGTCTCCTCGAGCTTGCGAGAGACGGCGTCGATCGCGGCCGGCGACTCGCCGGCGGCCTCGCCGGTGCGGCGCAGGACCAGCCCGGCGTCGGGCAGGACCCACTGCCGCTCGGCCGGCGTCTCGAAGGCCAGCGCGCTCTCGTGGTCGTCGGCCGCGTCAGCTTCGTCGGCGAGCGTGAGCTGTTCGGCGACGGCGTCGTCGTCGTGTACGGGTCCGCCGTCCGGATGCACGAGCGGCACGATCGAGGCCGGGAAGGCCGGCTCGCCGCGCTCGCCGACGGTGGTCCGCGGAGCTGTGGCGTAGATGTCGGGCAGTTCGCTGGCGCCGTCGACGAAGCGGCGGGTCGGACCGGCGCCGGCCGGCGCCGGCAGGGGCTGCGCGTCGTAGACGGCCGTGCGATCCTGGAAGTCGCGCGCGTCGCCGCGAGCGTCGGCGATCGTCTGCGAGGCCGTGCGGCGCGCGGCGCGGCCCGCCGCGCGAGCGCCGCGCGCCGACCTGTCCGCCCACAGCCCGAGCGAGGTGCCGCTGACGAGGAGCACACCGGCAAGGAGCAGCGCCAAGACCAGGACGTCGACCCCGATCGTGCCGACGGCGGCGTGCGCGCCGGTCCAGAGCGTCTCCCCGGCCACCCCGCCGTGATGCTGCATGAAGTGCGTCTGGAAGGTCGTCGCGTGGCGCACGCCGGCGAACAGACCGAAGGCGTCGGCGGCGGCGGCCAGGCACAGGGCCACGCAGAGGGCGACGACGCCGGCGATCACCGGCGTGCCGGGGCGTTTCTCCGCGCCCCGGATCAGAAGGTAGGCCGCGAAGGCCAGCAGGAACGGCGACAAGAAGGTGAGCACGCCGACGAGGTAGGTCAGGGCGCCGACCAGCCAGCCGCCCACCGGCCCGGCGGTCCAGCCGAAGTACATGACGAAGGCCAGCAGGACGGCGAGCGCGAGACAGCCGACGGCGGCCAGGTCGCGACCGAGATGGCCGTGCTTGCCCTGGCGGGCGCGCCTCTGCGGGGCGCGCGCGACCGGCTTCGCCGGCGCGCGCCGCCGCTGCGCGCCCGCCCGTCTCACGGGTCGAGTCTTCGTGCGGGTGGCCGCCATGGGTCCTACCTTCGACGCCCGGCGGTGAATCCCTAGCGTCGCGCCGGCGCTAGACCTCGACGACGACCGGCATGATCAGCGGCTCGCGCTTGGTGCGCCGGTAGATGAACCGGGCAAGAGCGTCGTGCACGTCCTCCTTGATCAGCCGCTGGCCGGTGACGTGGTCACCGGCGAGCTCCTCGAGCCGCGCCGACAGCTCCTCGCTAGCCTCGGCCAGGAGGTCGTCCTGGTGCTCCTCGTCGTAGATGAAGCCGCGAGCCACGAGCTCGGGCGGCGCCAGGGCGCCGCCCGTCTGGGCGCTGATGGTGACGACGGCGATGATGATGCCGTCGCCCGACAGGCGCTGGCGGTCGCGCAGCACCTCGTGATCCTCTTCCCCCATCAGGAAACCGTCGACGAACACCATGCCGGCCTGGACGCGGTCCACGACGGCGGCGCGCCCGTCACCTAGCTGCAGCACGTCGCCGTTCTCGAGCAGGAAGATGTTCTGGGCCGGGATGCCGACCTGCTGGGCGAGCTCGGCGTGCAGGTACTGGTGGCGGTACTCGCCGTGGGCGGGGATGAAGTAGCGCGGCTTGACCAGGTTGAGCAGCATGCGCTGGTCCTCGCGCGAGGCGTGACCGGAGACGTGCACCCCGGTGGACGGGCCGTAGATCACGCGCGCCCCCGACTTGAGCAGGCGGTTCACCGTGTCGTTCACGCTGACCTCGTTGCCGGGCACCGGCTTGGCGGAGATCACGACCGTGTCGCCGCTGTGCAGCTCGACCTGGGGGTGATCGTCCCAGGCCATGCGCGAGAGCGCCGACAGCGGCTCGCCCTGGCTCCCGGTCGAGAGGATCAGCAGCTGGTCGGGCGGGTAGTCGTCGATCTCGGTCAGCTTGATCTGCGCGCCGTCGGGCACCTGCAGGTAGCCGAGGTTGCGGGCGATGTTGACGTTCTTGTTCATCGAGCGCCCGGAGACGGCGAACTTGCGCCCGTGCAGGTGGGCGATCTGCACGGCCTGCTGGATGCGGTGGATGTGCGAGGCGAACGAGGCCATCACGACGCGGCCGGGAGCCTCGGCGAAGATGCGGTGGAACGCCTGCCCGACCTGGCTCTCGGAGCCGGTGCTGCCCTCGGACTCGACGTTGGTCGAGTCGGCCAGCAGGGCGAGCACGCCGGCCTGCCCGAGGCGGGCGAGCTTGTCGACGTCGGTCACGCGGCCGTCGATCGGCGTCTGGTCGAACTTGTAGTCGCCCGAGTGCACGATCGTGCCGGCCGGCGTCTCGACGACGATCGCCAGCGCGTCGGGGACGCTGTGACTGACGGCCACGAAGTGGGCCCGGAACGGCGCCAGGTCGACGACGTCGTCGTCGCCCACCTCGTTCAGCGTCACCGACTTCAGCAGGCCGTGCTCGTCGAGCTTCGACTTGGCGAACGCCAGGGTCAGCCGGCTGGCGAACACCGGCACGTTCACGTCGCGCAGGACGTAGGGCAGCGCGCCGAAGTGGTCCTCGTGGCCGTGGGTGATCAGGAAGCCGAGGACGTCGTCGCGACGCTCGCGCAGGAAGGTGATGTCGGGCAGGACGAGGTCGATGCCGAGCATCTCGTCGCGCGGGAAAGGCGAGGCCGCAGTCGATCACGACGATCTTGCCGTCGCACTCGATGGCGGTCATGTTCTTGCCGATCTCCCCCATGCCTCCGAGGGGGATGATCTTCAGGGCTGTGTCAGTCACGTGGTCTCGATTCTCGTTGTGGGGGCGGCGGGGCTCAGCCCCGCCGCCCACGATCTTTACAGCAGGCCTTGCGTCTTGAGCTCGGCCCGGATCAGGTCGCGCTCGCCGTCGGTCGCCTCGACCAGCGGCAGGCGTAGACCCCCGACCTCGTGGCCGAGCAGGTTCAGCGCGGCCTTGAGCGGGATGGGGTTGCTCGTGATGAACAGGGTCTTGTACAGCGAGGCGAGCGCCGCGTCGACGCGCCGGGCCTCGTCGAGATCGCCGCGTGCCACGCACGCGGCGATCTCCTTCATGCGCGGCCCCACGAGGTGGCTGGCCACGCAGATGCCGCCCCAGCCGCCCAGCTCGAGCACGTCGAGCAGCATGTCGTCGTTGCCCGCGTACACCCCGAACCCCGGCGCCAGCGCGCGCAGCCGCCGCGTCTCGTCGAGGTCGGGGTTCGCCTGCTTGACGGCGATGATGTTGTCGACCTCGGCCAGGCGGGCCAGCGTCTCGGGGGCGATATTGGTCACGCAGCGCGAGGGGATGTTGTAGATGATCACCGGCAGCGTCGTCGCGCCGGCGATCGCCTCGAAGTGGGCGACGATGCCGCGCTCCGGCGGCCGGTTGTAGTACGGGGTCACGGCCAGCACGGCGTCGACCCCGGCGTCCTCGGCGCGCCTCGTCAGCGCCACCGAATGCGCCGTGTCGTTCGAGCCCGTGCCGGCCACGACCACGCCCTTGCCGCGGGCCACCTCGGCGGCGTCGGCGAACAGGGCGACCTTCTCGTCGTCGGTCAGGGTCGGAGACTCGCCGGTCGTGCCGGCGACGACGAGGCCGTCCGAGCCGCTTGTCAGCAGGTACTCGGCCAGCCGGGCGAACGCCACCCGGTCCACCTCCTGGGCGGCCGTGAACGGCGTGGCCATGGCGGTCAGTATCGTGCCGAGACTCTCATCCACGTCCGCACCCCTCACTCTCGCCGCACCGTCCACTCACAACAGGTTCTCCAGGCCCACCACGGTCCCTTGCACGCGCTCGAGCCGGCGGATGGCCAGCAGGCAGCCGGTCATGAACGAGTCGCGCGTCAGGGAGTCGTGGCGGATGCTCAGGGTCTCCCCCGCGCCCCCGAACACGACCTCCTGGTGGGCGACCAGCCCCGGCAGGCGCACGCTGTGGACGTGGACGCCCTCTTCGACGTGGCCCCGCGCCGGCAGCCCCGCTTCGTCGGACGGGACGACCGGAGCGGCCTGACCGGCATCGCGCCGGGCGCCGGCGATCAGCTGCGCGGTGCGCAGGGCCGTGGCCGAGGGGGCGTCGGGCTTGTCGTCGTGGTGCAGCTCCACGATCTCCGCCGCCGGCATGACCGCGGCGGCGCGCTGGGCGAAGTCCATCATCAGCACCGCGCCGAGGGCGAAGTTGGGCACGACGAGCAGGCGCCGGCCGTTCTGCTCGGCGAGCTCTCCGAGCTCGCCGAGCGCGGCCGGCGCCAGCCCGCTCGTGCCGACGATCGTGTCGATGCCGCCGTTCAGGAGGGCGCGGACGTTGCCGGCGACCGCCGCCGGGGTCGTGAAGTCGACGGCGGCGTCCGCGCCGGTCAGCGCCAGCGCCGCTTCGACCGAGGTGAACAGCGGCACGTCCCGCACCGGCGTCGTCCCCCGCGGCCGCGTGTCGACGGCGGCGACCAGGCGCAGGTCGTCCTGCGCGGCCACGGTGCGCGCGAGGAGGGAGCCCATGCGGCCCAGCGCCCCGACGACGATGACATCGGTCATGGCTACTCCTCCGACCACTCGTAGCTGCCCACCGTCTCGCGGAACGGGCCGGCTTCGGGCCCGATGCAGACCGCCGACCACGTGGAGACGTCGTACAGCTCCCTCGCCAGGTCCACGACCTGCTCGAACGTCACCGAGTCGATCTGCTTGATCATGCCGTCGAGGGTCCTGATCTCGATGCCCATGAGCACGCCGCGTCCGAGCCGGTTCATGCGCATCGACGGGCTCTCCATGCTGAGCACGACCTGGCCCTTGAGCTGCTCCTTGGTGCGTTCGACCTCGTCGCGGGTGAGGCTCTCGGGCAGCTGTTCCAGCTCGGTCTGACAGAGTTCCATGACCTCGCCGAGGCCTTCCGGCCGGGAGCCGAAGGCGATCGCCACGAGCCCGGTATCGGCGTAGAGCGAGGTGTACGAGTAGACCGTGTATACGAGGCCGCGCTTCTCGCGGATCTCCTGGAAGAGGCGTGAGCTCGACGAGCCGCCGAGCGCCGTGTCGAGCACCGACAACGCGAAGCGCCGCGGGTCGTGGCGCGTGAGCGCCGGCGCCCCCAGGCAGACGTGGAACTGCTCCGTCTCCTTCTCCATGAAGTACGCGTCGTGCCGAGCCTTCGGCGGCAGCAGCTCAGGGTCCGGCGGCGGCGCGTCGTGCGTGTGTCCCAGGTGCTCGCGCGCCAGCGCGCAGAGCGCCTCGTGGTCCACGTGGCCGGCGGCGGCCACCACCACCGACGGCGGCACGTAGTGCTGCTCGTAGTAGGTCCTGATCGTGGCGTCGTCGAGACCCCGCAGGGTCTTGGACGTGCCGATGATCTGCCGCCCCAGCGGGTGCTCGTAGAACACCGTCTCGGCCAGGTAGTCGTGGATCAGCTCCGACGGCGAGTCCTCGTAGAGCGCGACCTCCTCGAGCACGACCTCGCGTTCGCTTTCGAGGTCGGCCAGCAGGGGCCGGGCCAGCATGTCGGCCATGACCGCGAACGCCTCGTCCAGGTGCTCGTCGAGGAAGCGCGCGTGGACCAACGTGTACTCCTTCGAGGTGGCGGCGTTCAGCTCGCCGCCCATCTCGTCGAACGTGCGGGCGATGTCGAAGGCGGAGTAGCTCTTCGTGCCCTTGAAGATGAGGTGCTCGATCAGGTGGGAGACGCCGCCGAGGCGCGGGTCCTCGTTGCGCGACCCCACGCCGACCCAGAAGCCGAGGGCCACGGAACGGACTCCGGGCACGCGTTCGCTGACGACCCGGAGTCCGTTCTCGAGCTCGGTGATCTGGAAGCGGCCGGGCACGGCCGGTCGCTAGTCCTTGTCGGGCAGGTCGATAGGACGCAGCCCGATACGGTCGCGCGCCTTGTCGATCTCGACGACCTCGACCGTGACCGTGTCGCCGCGGCTGAGCACGTCCTCCACCTTCTCGATGTGGCCCTTGCCGAGCTTCGAGATGTGGACGAGCCCGTCGACGCCCTTCTTGAGCTCGACGAAGGCGCCGAACGTCGTCGTCTTGACCACGCGGCCGGTGAAGACGTCGCCGACCTCGATCTCCTTGGTCATCTGCTGGATGCGGGCCGTGACCGCCTCGCCCGACTCCATGTCGGGGGCGGCGATGTAGACGGTGCCGTCGTCCTCGATGTCGATCGAGACGCTGAACTCCTCGCACATGCCCTTGATGGTCTCGCCGCCCTTGCCGATGATCAGGCCGATCTGGTCGGGGTTGATCTGGATCGTGAAGATCCGCGGCGCGTACTGCGAGAGCTCGGCGCGCGGCTCGGGCAGCACGGCGAGCATCTTGTCGAGGATGAACAGCCGGCCGCGGCGCGCCTGCTCGAGGGCGTCGCTGAGGATCTCGAACGTGACGCCCGAGATCTTGATGTCCATCTGCAGGGCGGTGATGCCGTTCTTGGTGCCCGCCACCTTGAAGTCCATGTCGCCGAGGTGGTCCTCGACGCCGGCGATGTCCGACAGCACGACGTGCGCGTCACCCTCCTTGATGAGGCCCATGGCGATGCCGGCCACAGGCTGGGCGATCTGCACGCCGGCGTCCATCAGCGACAGGGTCGAGCCGCACACGCTGGCCATCGACGACGAGCCGTTGCTCTCGAGGATCTCCGAGACGAGGCGCATCGTGTAGGGGAAGTCGACCTGGTCGGGCAGCATCGGCAGCAGCGCCCGCTCGGCGAGCGCGCCGTGGCCGATGTCGCGGCGCTTGGGGCCGCGCATGAAGCCCGTCTCGCCCACCGAATAGGGCGGGAAGTTGTAGTGGTGGATGTAGCGCTTCAGGTCCTCGGGGTTGATCGTGTCGATGCGCTGGGCCTCGCCGGTGGCCCCGAGGGTGGTCAGCGTGAGCGCCTGGGTCTGGCCGCGCGTGAAGAGGGCGCTGCCGTGGGTGCGGGGCATGACCCCGACCTCGCAGGAGATCGGCCGGATCTCGTCGGTGGCGCGGCCGTCGGGCCGGACCTTGTCGACGGCGATGCGGCGCCGGATGACGTCCTTCTCGCGCTGCGCGAAGGCGCGCTTGACCTGGGCCGCCGTCTCGCGCAGCTCGGCGTCCTCGAGGCCCTCGGTCAGCGCCTCGATCACCTGCTGGCGCAGCTCGACGGTGGCCTGCTGACGCTCCTTCTTGTCGACGACGGCGGTCACCCTGTCGACCTCGGCGCCGAAGCGGGCGACGATCTGGTCGAGGATGCCCTGGTCGACCGTCGGCTCGACGACCTCCCACTTGGGCTTGCCGACCCGGCGCTGGAGCTCGAGCTGCATGTCGATGATGCGCTTGATCTCCTCGTGGGCGAGACGCAGGCCCTCGACGATCTCCTGCTCGGTGGCCTCGCGGGCGGCCGCCTCGACCATCACGATGGCCTCGCGGTTGCCGCTCACGATGAGGTCGAGGCGGGCGCCGTCCATCGTGTCGAGCGTGGGGTTGACGACGAACTCGCCGTCGACGATGCCGACGCGGACGGCCCCGAGCGGCCCCAGGAAAGGGATCTCCGAGATCGTCAGCGCCGCGGAGGCGCCGATCATGGCCAGCACGTCGTAGGCGTGCTCCTGGTCGTACGAGAGCGTGGTCGCGATGACCTGGACCTCGTTCATGAAGCCCTTGGCGAACGACGGGCGCAGGGGCCGGTCGATCTGCCGCGCGGTCAGGGTCGCCTTCTCGCTTGGGCGTGACTCGCGCTTGATGAAGCCGCCGGGGATCTTCCCGGCGGCGTACATGCGCTCCTCGACGTCGACGGTGAGCGGGAAGAAGTCCTGGTTCTCGCGCGACTCCTCGCGGGCCACGGCGGTGACGAGCACGGAGGTGTCTCCGCACCGTACCAGGACGGCGCCGTTCGCCTGCTTGGCGAGCCGGCCGGTCTCGAGGCTGATGGTCTGCCCACCGACCTCGATCTCAACGCTGGTGACTTCAGTCATCTCTTCCTTCGTTTCGGATGGCCGACCCGGATGGCCGGCCTCGGCGGAGTGAACGGGCGCGGCCTATTTGCGCAGGTCGAGCTCCTTCACCAGAGAGCGGTAGCGCTCCATGTCCTTGGCCTGCAGGTAGTCGAGCAGACGGCGGCGATGGCCGACCATCATGAGCAGGCCGCGACGCGAGTGGTGGTCCTTCTTGTGCGTCTTGAGGTGCTCGGTGAGGTCGTCGATGCGCTTCGTGAGGAGAGCTACTTGCACTTCGGGCGAGCCAGTGTCGCCGTCGTGCTTCGAGAATCGCGAGAAGATCGCTTGCTTGTCTTCGCTCGTGATCGCCAGGGGAATCACCTCCCTTGCGGGATGATCCGGAGACCCAGTACCGGGGCGGCGATGCCCGGAACCGAGAAACGGTCGCCGGGTAGGGTACCACACGGCCCCAGTGCGGCAAACTTCGGAGGCGTGGACGCGGACCGGGTCAGGGGGCCTCGGCGGGGGCGGCGCCCGCGCCGAGGCCCACCTCGTCGAACGCCTCGTCACGCAGCTCGCGCACGGCGACCACGTCGGCTTGCATCTGCTCGACCAGGTCGTCGACGAACTCGTAGCGGCGCTCGTCGCGCACCTTGGCCAGGAAGTCGAGGGTGATGGGCGCGCCGTAGATGTCGTCGGTGAAGTCGAGCAGGAACGCCTCGACGTGCACGATCCCCAGCTCGTCGCCGCGGTGGCGGAAGGTCGGGTTGTGGCCCACGTTGACGGCGGCGCGGCGCCAGTCGCCCCCGGCGAGGGCCCGCGCCGCGTAGACGCCGCGCCCCGGGAACAGGGTGCCGGTCTCGGCCTCGACATTGGCCGTGGGGAAACCGAGATGACGCCCGCGCTCGAAGCCGCGCACCACGTGGCCCACGGCTCGCGGCGGCCGCCCCAGGATGGACCGCGCCTCGGCGAGGTCGCCGGACTCGACCAGCCGCCGGATGCGCGACGAGCTGATCGGACGCCCGCCGACGCGCACCAGCGGCACGACCTCGACGTCGAAGCCGCAGGTCTCGCCGCAGCGGCGCAGGCGGGCCGGCGTGCCCTCGCCGCCGGCCCCGAAGTTGAAGTTGGCGCCGACCGCGACGTGACGGGTGTCCAGGCGGCCGCACAGGACCCGGGCGCAGAACTCCTCGGGCGCGAGGCCGGCGGTCGTGCGATCGAAGGGCAGCACGACCGCCTCGTCGACGTCGAGCTCGGCGATCAGCTCGAGCTTGAGGCTGAGCGGCGTGAGCAGGCGTGGCTGGTGGGGCGGATCGATGACGGACAACGGGTGGTGGGCGAAGGTCAGCACGCTGGCGGTGAGGCCGCGGTCGCGGGCGACCGCGACCGCGGCCTCGATCACCCGGCGGTGCCCGACGTGCACGCCGTCGAACGTTCCGATCGCGACCGACCGCGGCCGCCGGACGAGCGCGTCGAGGTCGGAGACGACGTCCATCACAGGATGACGAGCGGCTTGAGCCCCGGACCGTCGTCGATCGGCCCGTAGACGGCCAGCAGCTCGCCGCGGAACACGAGGCGCACCGGGTGCGGCGGCCCGCCCGGCAGGCGGGCGCCGTTGCGCACGCCTGCCGCCTGGGCCGCCGTCAGCGTCACCTCGGGCATGAAGGTCAGCGCCTGCGCCGGCGACACGAGCCCGGGGATGCGCTCGTCGCCCTCGCCCCGCGCCGCGACGGCCTCTTCGAACGCCGCCAGGGTCTGTGCCGCCTCGTACCGGAACGGGCCCGTGGCGACGCGCGTGAGCTCGTGCAGGTAGGCGCCGGCGCCCACGGCTTCGCCGATGTCGATGGCCAGCTGCCGCACGTACGTCCCCTTGGAACAGGCGATGCGCAGCTCCATGGTCTGGGCCTCGTCGTCGGCCGCCTCGACCGTGATGGAGTCGATCACCACCTGCTTGACCGGCGTCTCCACCACCTCGCCGCGGTGCGCCTTCTTGTAGAGGCGCTCGCCGTCGACCTTGACCGCCGAGGTCATGGGCACCGACTGGGTGATCGCGCCGACGAACCCGGGCAGCACGGCCTCCACGGCGGCCCGCGTAGTGGTCTCGCCGGTCGGTTCCAGGGTGCCGGTGAGGTCGCCGGTGTCGGACGTAGCGCCGAAGCGCAGGGTGCAGACGTACTCCTTCTCGAGGTCGACGAAGAAGCGCGCCAGCTTGGTGGCCCGGCCCACCAGCACGACGAGCAGGCCGGTGGCGAACGGGTCGAGCGTGCCGGCGTGGCCGACCTTCTTGACGCCCGGCCGCAGCAGGCGGCGCACGCGGGCGACCACGTCGTGCGACGTGCAGCCCGCCGGCTTGTCGATCAGGAGGATGCCGTCGGCAGGCGCTCGGCGAGTACGGTACTGAGCCACTGCGCCACCTCCCCGGGAGAGTCGTCGACCGCCAGTCCGGCCGCCTGGCGGTGCCCGCCACCGCCACGCAGGGCCGCGACGGCGGAGACGTCGAAGCCGTTCGAGCGCAGGCTGACGCGGGTGCGGTCCCCGTCGCGGCGCACGAGCGCGGCGACCTCGCAGCCGCGGACGCCGCGCAGCGACTCGACCACGCCCTCGGTGTCCTCGGCCGATCCGCCGGTCGCGCGGTAGTCCTCGTCGTCGAGCACGGCTACGAGCGCGCGCCCGTCGCAGAGCGACAGCGCGCCCGCCACCGCCCGGCCCCACAGCCTCAGCGACGGCAGCGAGCGGCCTTCGTAGAGCAGCCTGTAGACGCGGTTCGGCTCGGCGCCGTCCTGTACGAGGGCGGCGGCGACGGCGAACGTGCGAGCCGACGTGCTGGCGTGCTGGAAGTGCCCGGTGTCGAACGAGATGCCCGCGTACAGCGCCGTCGCCGCCGCCGGGCCGGGACGCAGACCGAGCTCGCCGGCCAGCTCGGCCACGATCTCGGAGGTGCTCGACGATTCGCCGTCGACCAGGTCGAGGACCCCGAAGCGCTCGTTGTCGTGGTGGTGGTCGACGTTCACGATCGCGCCGTCCCAGCCGTCGAGGGAGAGCGCCATGCGGCGCCGCGACCCGGTGTCCAGCGCGTACAGCGTCGCCCCTGCCGGCACGGAGTCGGAGGTCACCAGCCCGTCGGGCGCGAGCTCAGCCGCCAGCGGCAGCTCGACACCCGGCGTCACGTGGACACGAGCCGGCACGCCGAGCTGGGCGAACAGGTCCGCCATGCCGACGGCGGCGCCGACGGCGTCGAGGTCGGGGTTCTCGTGCACGGCCAGCGCCACGAGCCGTTCGCCGCGCATGCGGGCGGCGAGGGCGGCGAGAGCGGCCGGGTCGAGGCTCATGCCTCGTCCTCCCCGCTCTCGCCGCCCTCGGGCTCGATGCTCGCCTTCGTTTCCGGTCTCGCCCTCGGAGTCCGCCGTGGGAGCCTCTTCCCCGCCCTCGGGTCCGAGCTCGCCCTCGTAGCGCTTCAGCAGCTCCTCCATGCGCATCCCGCGGTCGATCGAGTCGTCGTAGAGGAACACGAGCTGCGGCGTGCGCTTGAGCCGCACCGCGGCGGCTATGCGTTCCTGCAGGTAGCCGTGCGACGACGCGAGGCCGGCCAGCGTCTGCTCGCGTTCCTTCTTGCCGCCGAGCACGCTGACGAACACCTTGGCGTGGCGCAGGTCGGGCGAGGTCTCGACGCCGGTCACGGTCACGAAGCCGACGCGCGGGTCCTTGAGGCCCTCGCCGATGGCCTGCGACAGGGTCTCGCGCAGCGCCTCGTTCACCCTCAGGAGTCGCTTGGCCACAACGCCTCGACGGGGTCGACGGACTTGACCAGCACGCGCGCGACCTCGAAGTCCTGGCCGTGGAGGTACCTGTCGAGGTCGTCGAGCCGCTCGACGCCCTGCTGCCCCGACGACGCCGCCAGCACGACCAGCACGCGGGCGAGCTGCCAGCTGTCGAGGTGCCCGACCTCGGCGAACGACGCCCGGAAGCGCCCCTGCACCGTGTCGCGCAGCGAGTTGAGCGGTCGGCGCTTGGCCTTCAGCGAGCGGTTCGCCGGGAAGTGCAGGTCCGCCAGCAGGACGCCGATGTACGGGTCAGACGCCACGGGCGACTTCCCTGGTCTCGAAGGCCTCGAGCACGTCCCCGTCTTTGAGGTCGTTGAAGCCGTCGAGCAGGATGCCGCATTCGAAGCCTTCGGCGACCTCGCGCGTGTCCTCGGAGAAACGTTTGAGCGACGCGATCTTGCCCTCGTGGACGACCACGCCGTCGCGCAGCACCCTGATCCCCGCCGCGCGCGGGATCTTGCCGTTGGTGACCATGCAGCCGGCGATGGTGCCGAGCTTCGACGCCTTGAAGGTCTGCCTGACCTCGGCGCTGCCGACCACGTCCTCGACGACTTCGGGCTTGAGCATGCCGACCAGGGCCGCGGTCACGTCTTCGGTCACCTTGTAGATCACGCGGTAGGTGCGCACATCGACGCCCTCGCTCTCGGCCAGGGCGGTCGCCTGCGTGCTGGGCCGTACGCTGAAGCCGATGATGATCGCCGACGAGGCGCTGGCCAGCATGACGTCGGACTCGGTGATGCCGCCGACGCCCGAGTGGATGACCGAGACCTTGACCTCGGGGTGCTTGATCTGCGCGAGCGCGTCCTCGAGCGCCTCGAGGCTGCCCTGCACGTCGGCCTTGACGATCAGGTTGAGGTCGCGGACCTCGCCCTGGGCGATGCGCGCGTACAGGTCCTCGAGGGTGAGCGAGCGCTGCTTGGCGAGCTCCTCGGCGCGCAGGCGGTTGGTGCGCCGGTTGGCGACCGCGCGGGCCGCCCTCTCGTCCTTGACCACGCGGCACACCTCGCCGGCGTCGGGGACCGAGTCGAAGCCGATGATCTCGACCGGCACCGCCGGCCCGGCCGCGGCGACCGTCTCACCGCGGTAGTCGCGCATGGCGCGCACGCGCCCGCTCGCCTGGCCCGCCACGACGGCGTCGCCGACGTGGATCGTGCCGCGCTGGACCAGCATGGTCGCGACCACGCCGCGGCCGACGTCGACCTTGGCCTCGATGATCACGCCGCTGGCCGGCGCGTCGGGGTTCGCCTTGAGCTCGGCTACCTCGGCGACCAGCAGCAGCATGTCGAGGAAGTTGTCGAGGCCGATCCGCTTCTTGGCGCTGGCCTCGACGAACACGGTGTCGCCGCCCCACTCCTCGGGCACCAGCTCGTACTCGGTGAGCTGCTGCTTGATCTTCTCGATGTTGGCGTCGGGCTTGTCGATCTTGTTGACCACGATGAGGATCGGCACGGCGGCCGCCTTGGCGTGGTCGATGGCCTCGACGGTCTGCGGCATGACGCCGTCGTCGGCCGCCACCACGATGGCGGCGATGTCGGTCACCTTGGCGCCGCGGGCACGCATGGCGGTGAACGCCTCGTGGCCAGGCGTGTCGAGGAAGGTGATCGTCTTGCCGTCGTGCTTCACCTGGTAGGCGCCGATGTGCTGGGTGATGCCGCCGGCCTCGCCGGCCGCCACCTCCGTCTCGCGGATGGCGTCGAGCAGGCTCGTCTTGCCATGGTCGACGTGGCCCATGACGGTGATGACCGGGCTGCGCGGCTTGAGGTCCTCGGGGGCGTCCTCGACCACCTCCTCGACGGTCTCCTCCTCGTCGGCCGCGTGCACGATCTCGACCTTGCGGTCGAAGTCGTCGCCGAGGATCGAGATCGCCTCGTCGGAGAGGCTCTGGGTGATGGTCGCCATCTCGCCGTAGCCCATCAGGGCCTTGATGATGTCGGCGGTCGAGATGCCGAGCGCCTGCGACAGGTCCTTGACCGTCGCTCCGGACTGCACCTTCACGGGGGTGCCGGGGGCGACCGTGACGGCCGGCGCCGCTTCGACGCGCTCCTGCGGACCGCGCCGGTCGCGCCGGCCCCTGCGGTCGCCCCCGCCCGGCCCGGGCGCGCGCCGCGAAGCGCCCGCGTCGATCACGACGCGGCGGCGGCGTCCGCCGCCGCCCGCCGGACGCGGGCGCCGCTGCGTGTCGTACGCCTTCTGGACGAGGTCTTCTTCGACGGTCGCCTCGCCGTCGCCGGCGTCGACGCCGGCCCGCTTGAGGTGGGCGAGGACGTCTTCGACCGTCGTCCCACGCTGCTGGGCTATCTCACTGACCTTCTTCCTGGCCACGTCCCTCACCGCCTCTCACGGTCCCGCACGCGTCGGCCACCACGGCCCGCGTGCGCTCGTCGATCGTCACTCTCGTGCGCAGCGCCCGCGCGAACCCGCCGCGCTGTGCCGCCTTGTCGTAACACGCCAGGTCGGCGCACACGTACGCCGAGCGTCCCGGGCCGCCGCCGGCGACCGGCTTCAGCCGGCCCTCGCGAGCCCCGAGCCTGACCAGCAGGTCGCGGTCCTCGCGCCGCCGGCAACCCACGCAGGTGCGTACGACGGTGCCCATGCGCGCGCGCCTACTCGTCGGTGGCCGGCGTCGCCTCTGCCGGCGTCTCCGCCGCCGCGCCGGCCGCCTCGGCCTGGGCGAGCTTCTGGTGCGCGGGGATGCCGCAGTAGCGGCTGCCCGGCAGCGCCTGGTTCACGCAGCGCTTGCCGCCGGCCGTCACGGCGACGCAGCGGCCCGAGAGGTCGTCGCCCTCGTCGCCCAGCGCCAGCTCGACGTCGGCCTGCGCCATCTCGGTCTGGCTCTTGATGTCGATGCGCCAGCCGGTCAGCTTGCTGGCCAGGCGGGCGTTCTGGCCTTCTTTGCCGATGGCCAGCGACTGCTGGTCGTCGGGCACGATGATCGTGGCCGAGCGGTCCTCGTCGTCGACGATGACCTCGCGCACCTTGGCCGGCGAGAGCGCCTTGGCGACGAACCGGGCCGGCTCGTCGTTGTACGGCACGATGTCGATGCGCTCGCCGCGCAGCTCGCTGACGACCATGCGCACGCGCGAGCCCCGGGGGCCGACGCAGGCGCCGACCGGATCGACGCCGTCGGCGTGCGACACGACCGCGATCTTGCAGCGGAAGCCCGGCTCGCGGGCGACGTTGGTGATCTCGACCAGGCCGTCGGCGATCTCCGGGACCTCGAGCTCGAACAAACGCCGCACGATGTCGTCGCTGCGCCGCGACAGGATGACCTGCGGGCCCTTGGTCGAGTTCTGCACCTTGATGATGATCGCCTTGATACGGGCGCCGTGGTCGTAGCGCTCGATCTCGACCTGCTCGCTCTTGGGGAGCAGCGCCTCGACGCGCCCGAGGTCGACCAGCGTGTAGCGCTGGTCGCTCTGCTGCACGATGCCGGTGACGATGTCGCCCACGCGGTCGACGTACTCGTCGTACATGAGGTCGCGTTCGGCCTCGCGGATGCGCTGCAGGATGACCTGCTTGGCCGTCTGCGCGGCGATGCGCCCGAAGTCGTCGGGCGTGACCTCGATCTTCTCGATCTCGCTCTCGTCGACCGTGCTCAGGTCGATGCCGATCTCCTCGCCCTCCTCGTTGCGGATCTTGAGGGCCTCGACGTCGACGTGCTCGGGGAAGATCAGCTGGTAGACGACGATCTCGCCGGTCTCGGGGTCGATCTCGACCTTGGAGTGCTCGACGGCGTTGGGCGTCTTGCGGTAGGCGGAGTGCAGGGCGTCCTCGAGCGCGCTCATGAGGGTCTCGGCGCTGATGCCCTTCTCCTTCTCGATCTGCTGAAGCGCCTCGATGATCTCTCTACTCACGGTGCCCTCCGTCGTCGTCGAAGTCGAAGATCACGTGGGCCTTCGCGATCGTGTCGTACGGGATCGTCGCGTCGCCGCCCTCGTCGAGGGCGAGCGTCAGACTGTCGTCGCCGGCGGCCGTGAGGCGCCCGCGGAAGACGGCGCGGCCGGCCAGCTTCGTCCCCGTCTTGACGTAGACGTGGCGGCCGGCCGCGCCGCGGAAGTGCGCGGGCGTGCGCAGCGGCCGGTCGAGTCCCGGCGAGGAGACGTCGAGGGCGTGATCGGCGCGCAGGTCGTCGAGGGCGCGGGCGACCGCCTCGCACAGGGCGAGGTCGACGCCGCCGGCCCTGTCGATGTAGGCCGTCACGCGCGCCTGCCCGCCGCCCTGCACGTCGACGTCGACGAGCTCGACGTCGGGGAAGGCGTGTGCCAGGCGCGTCTCGATGCTCTCGATGATCTGTCCCTTCGTCTGATCCACGGCCAACAAAACAAAAGTGGGTTGGCACCCACTCGTCGTAGACGGTCTCCTCCCAGGTGTGTTGTCGGTCAGTGAGTATATACCACCTGCGTTCGAGATGAATCAAGGAAGCCCAGGCTGTAGTCTGCCCTCAACGAGCAGCCACTTTCTGCCGATAGAGGGCCCAGGGTCAAGGGCCAACGCGATGCAAGGATGGGGCGCATGGGAGAGTACACGACCTTCGTCTGCCGCGAGTGCGGCTACACCGCCGAACGCATCCGCTGGGGCGTCAGCGTGACCGACCCGCGCAAGCGGTTCATGCCGGCGATCTGCGTGGAGTGCAAGGCGATCGCCGAGGTCGACCTGACCGGGGCCGACATCATGATCGACGAGTTCAACTGCCTCAAGTGCGGCAGCCAGCTGTTCTTCCTGGAGAAGGCGTATTCCTACACTTGCCCGAAGTGCAAGGCGAAGGACATGAAGCTGATCCAGGGCGAGTACTGGTGAGCCCGGCCGCGCGCCGCCGGCGCGCGGCTACCGCTTGATCACCACCGGGCTGCCGGCAGGGACCCAGTCGCTCACCTTGAGCACGTCCGCGTTGTGCATGCGCACGCACCCGTGGCTGATCGACTTGCCGATCAGCGCGTCCTCATTGGTCCCGTGGATGGCGATCGGCCCTTCCTCGGGCCAGGCGCTGGCCGCCAGCTTCATCTGGTAGGCGCTGATGCCGAGCGCCAGCACCCCGTACGGCCCCCCGGGCGAGGGCGGCCGCAGCTTCTGGTTCATGTAGAAGTAGCCCGTCGGCGTCGGCAGCTGGGCCGTGCCGGTCGCCACCGGGAACGTGTCCTTCAGGGTCCCCCTCAAGTAGACCGACAGCGTGTGCGACGACAGGTCGACCACGATCCGGGCCGTCGTCGAGTAGATCGCCACGGCGCCTTCGCGGATCCAGCCGTGGCTGCCGTTGGGCCGGATGGGCAGCCAGACGTCGTACCAGACGCCGCCGGGAAGGTCGCGCGTGTGTCTGACCAGGAAGATGCTCGGGTACCCGTGGATGGTGCTCTTGGCGAACTTCGCCTTGACGGGGGCGCTCGTCGAGGGCCGCACGTAGGCGGTGACGGGCCCGGTGGCCTTGGCCACCGACCAGCGCTGCGGGGCCGGCGGCGGCTGGCGGTGAGCGGCGTCGGAGGACGGGCTCGGCGACTCGGTCACGCGGGCGAGCGGCAGCGTCGCGCCGCTGCCGCTCGCCCGCGAGCGCACGACGACGAGCCCGGCCGCGACGACGACCGCGATCAGGGCCACCGCCGCCACGGCGCTCCAGAGACTGCGACTCTTCATGACGTCCGACACCACCTCAGCATAGCCGTTGCCCGCGGGACGCTCCAGCAGCCGTAGGTTTTCCCCAGGACTGGCGGTACACTACCCCCGACAGCCCTCCTAACGTCCAAGCGAGGTGGCCACAGATGCTGTTCGTCATCATCATCCTGGTGCTGATCGTGATCGCGATCGTCGCGGTGGTCGGCATCTACAACGGGCTCGTCCGTCGCCGCAACCAGGTCGACAACGCCTGGAGCCAGATCGACGTTCAGCTCAAGCGCCGGCACGACCTCATCCCGAACCTGGTCGAGTCGGTCAAGGGCTACATGCAGTTCGAGCAGCAGACGCTGACCAACGTGGTCCAGGCGCGGCAGGCGGCCGTGTCGGCCGCGCCGCAGGGCCCGCAGGCCCAGGCCCAGGCCGAGAACGTGCTCACCGGCGCCCTGCGCCAGCTGTTCGCCCTGGTCGAGAACTACCCCGACCTCAAGGCCAACCAGAACGTCATGGCGCTGCAAGAAGAGCTGACCACGACCGAGAACAAGATCTCGTTCGCGCGGCAGTTCTACAACGACAGCGTGATGACCTACAACATGCACATCCAGACGTTCCCCAGCAACCTCATCGCCGGCATGTTCAACTTCCGCGAGCGGCAGTTCTTCCAGGCCGACGAGGGCGACAAAGAGGTCCCGAAGGTCGATCTCGCGATGACCGCCGGCGCCGCGGCGCCGGCGGCCACGCCGACGATGCCGGCGCCGGCCGCTCCCTCGGCGGCGCCCGGGGCGGCTCCAAGCGCGCCTCCGGCGCCACCCGAGCCGCCGGCCGCGCCGCCGCAGCAGTAACCCCGCACGCAGAGGCACGCCATGTACGAGCAGATCGCGCGCAACAAGCGCGATTCCTGGGCGCTCATGCTGATCCTCGTGGCCATCCTCGGGGCGCTCGGCTACGTGATCGGCCGCGCCACGATGGGCAGCAGCAGCGCCGGCTTCGGCCTGCTGGCCGTGTTCGGGATCGCCGCCATCGTCTGGAGCATCGTCGGGTACTTCGCGGGACCCGGCATCGTGCTCGGCGCGACCGGGGCCCGTGAGGTCACGCACGACCAGGCCCCGGTCCTCTACAACGTCGTCGAGGAGATGAGCATCGCGGCCGGCGTGCCGGTGCCCAAGGTCTACGTGATCGACGACCCGGCCCCGAACGCGTTCGCCACCGGCCGCGACCCCCAGCACGCCGCGGTCGCGGCCACGACCGGTCTGCTCGCGACGATGGACCGCGATGAGCTGCAGGGCGTGCTCGCCCACGAGCTCTCGCACGTGCGCAACTACGACATCCGCTTCGCGACGCTGGTCGGGATCCTGGTCGGGATGATCGCGCTGGTCTGCGACTTCTTCCTGCGCTTCAGCTTCTGGGGCGGCGGCCGGCGTTCCGGCAACGACAGCGGCAACGCCGGGGCCATCCTGGCGCTGATCGCGCTGGTGTTCGCGATCCTCGCGCCGCTGGCCGCCATGCTCGTGCAGTTCGCGATCTCGCGACATCGCGAGTACCTCGCCGACGCTGCGGGCGTGCAGCTCACGCGCAACCCGGCCGGCCTGGCCGACGCGCTCGAGAAGATCGCCGACGACCCGCAGCCCCTGCGTCACGCCAACCGGGCCACGGCGCACCTGTACATCGCCAACCCGCTCAAGGGCCGCAAGGACCGCGAGAGCGAGGGACTGTTCGACACGCACCCGCCGATCCGCAAGCGCATCGAGATCCTGCGGGCGATGGAGTACGGGAGCGGCTCGGCCGGGACCGCCGCCGGCATGATGCCGCCGGCGGCGCCTCCGGCCGCACCGGTGCCACCGGTCGCCGGCGCGGGGCCGGCTAGCTAGCCGGCACGCAGCGCGCCAGCGCCAGGCGGTAGTCCGCGTTGGCGGGCGTCATCGCGACGGCGAGCCTGGCGGCCGGCCGGGCCGCCTCGACCTCGCCCAGCGCCAGCAGGGACCGCGCCAGCCCGAAGTGGGCGTAGTCGTTGGTCGGGGCGCGGCGGACGATCTCTTCGAAGGCCTCCGCCGCGCTCGCGTACCGTCCCAGCGCGTAGTAGGCGCGCGCCAGCGCCTCGCGGATGGAGTTCTTGTCGGGCTCGAGCGTGAGGGCCTGCTCGAGCAGCAGCGCCGCCTGGCCGGGATGGCGCTGGTCGAGGAACGCCCTGCCCCGGCGGAAGAGGTCGAAGGCCCGCTCCCCGCGCTCTCGCACGGCGTCGACGGTCATGCCAGCCCCAGCTCCGCGGCGATGCCCTGCATCGCGGCGAGCGCCAGGCCCAGGAAGTCGTCGAGCTCGAGCCCGAGCTCGGCGCAGCGCTCGATGCTGTCGCGGTGCACGCCGCGCGCGAAGGCGGTCTCGCGGAACCGTTTGCGCAGCGACTTGACCTGCACGCCGGCCAGCGACTTGTCGGGGCGCACGAGCGTCGCCGCCGTGATCAGGCCGGTGACCTGGTCGGCGGCGATCAGGGCGATGTCGATGGGCTCGGCCGGGACGGCGCCGGTGGCGGGGTTGTGGGCCGCCACGGCGTGGACGACCTCGGCCGGCGCGCCGGCTGCCTCGAGGGTCTCGGCGGACAGCGCGCCGTGGCGGCTCATGTCGCCCTCGGTGAGCTCGGCGTCCATGTCGTGGGCGAGGCCGGCCAGGCCCCACGCGTCGGGGTCGGCGTCGAGCCGCACGGCGAGCGCGCGCATGACGGCCTCGGTCGCCAGCATGTGGCGGCGCAGGTTCTCGTTGGCCACGTCGCGCGCGCTGAGCCGCAGGACCTGGTCGCGAAGGTCTGTGATCTCTGTCATCGGCGCTCCCTGAAGGTGGCGACGCCGGCCGCGGGCCGGCCCTAGAGAAGCCGTTCGACCTCGTCGAGCACGGCGCGGGCGCAGGCGATCTTGCTGGTACGGGGCACGTGGACCTCGCCGGCCGGGGTGAGGATGGTGATCTCGTTCTCGTCGGAGCCGATGCCCACTCCGGCCGCGAGGATGTCGTTGAACACGAGCAGGTCGACGCCCTTGGCCGCCTTCTTGGCCCGGGCGCGGTCGAGGCGCGGCCCGGCCTCCGCGGCGAAGCCCACGCGCAGCAGGCCGGGCCGCGCCGTCTGCGCCAGGATGTCGACCGTGGGCACGAGCTCGAGCGTGCGCTCGGGCGCGCCGGCGCGCTCCAGCTTGCCCTCGGCGACGGCGCGCGGCCTGTAGTCGGCGACGGCCGCTGCCATGACGAGCACGTCGGCGGCGGCCGTCTCGGCCGTCACCGCCGCGTTCATCTCGTCGGCGCTCTCGACGGCGACGGTGCGATACGGGGTCTCGGCCGGCTGCGTCGTGACCAGCGCGACCTCGGCGCCGCGCAGGTAGGCCTCGTCGGCCAGCGCCCGCCCCATCTTGCCGCTCGAGCGGTTGCCGATGTAGCGCACGGCGTCGATCGCCTCGCGCGTGCCGCCGGCGGTGACGACCACGCGGCGGTCCTTGAGCGGGCCCGCCGCCTCGCGGGCACAGGCCCGCCTGACCGCCGCGAGGATCGCCGCCGGCTCGGCCATGCGGCCGGTGCCCTCCTCGCCGCAGGCGAGGTCGCCCTCACCGGCCGGCAGCACCTCTACCCCACGCTCGGCCAGGAGCTCGAGGTTGCGCTGTGTCGCGGGATGCTCGTACATCGCCCAGTTGGCGGTCGGCGCCACGATTACCGGTCCGCGGAACGCGAGGTAGACGGCGGTCAGCAGGTTGTCGGCGAGGCCGGCGGCCAGCTTGGCGATGGTGTTGGCGGTCGCCGGCGCGATCACCAGCACGTCGGCCGCGCGCGCGGCCTCGATGTGCTCGAACCAGCCGGTCGACGGCTGCCACGACTGCTCGTCGTCGAGCACCGCCGCGCGCGCCACCGCCGCGAAGGTCAGCGGCATGACGAAGCGCTTGGCGGCGTCGGTCGTGACGACGGTCGGCCGGAACCCCTCGCGGGTGAGCAGGCGCACGAACTCGACCGCCTTGTAGATGGCGATGCCGCCGGTCACGCCCACGAGGACGCTGCGCCCGGGGATCTCGGTCACGCTCGCGGCCATGGCGAGAGGCTCAGCCGCCGGGCGGCTACTCGACCTCGACCGCGCGGACCTTGCCCTCGGCGATCTCCTCGAACGAGATCGTCAGCAGGTTCTTGCTGCGCGAGCTCACGAGCGGCGGCGGGAACTCGTCGAACGCACCCTCGCCGAGCGAGTTGTAGTAGTTGTTGATCTGGCGCGCCCGCTTGGCGGCCATGATGGTCAGCGCGTAGCGCGACCCGCCGGCATGCGAGAGCAGCTCGTCGATACGGGGACGGTCCACTAGTCTCCTTTGCGTCGTTTCGTGATGATGCCTGCCACCTCGGCGGCCGCTCCTTCGGCCGAGTCGTTCACGACCACGGCGTCGAACTCGTCGGCCGCCTCGAGCTCGCCGCCGGCGATCCTCAGGCGCCGGTCGATGGCCTCGGGGCTGTCGGTCCCGCGACCCTTGAGCCGCCGCGCCAGCTCCTCGGCCGACGGCGGCGCGATGAAGATCTGCGTCGCCTCGGGCAGCACGCACCGCACGGCGCGCGCTCCCTGCAGCTCGATCTCGAGGATCACATCATAGCCGTCGGCGAGCTTGCGCTCCACGTCGGCCCGCAGCGTGCCGTACAGGTTGCCTCCGTACTCTACCCACTCGAGGAAGTCGCCAGCCTCGACCGCCGCCCGGAACTCCTCGACGTTGAGGAAGTGGTAGTGCACACCGTCGACCTCGCCCGGCCGCGGCGCGCGCGTCGTCGCCGACACCGACGGCGTCAGCCCGTCGAGCGACGAGAGAAGGAGCTGGATCACGGTCCCCTTCCCGGCACCCGAAGGTCCCGAGATGACGAAGACCGCCGGGACGGCCTACCCCCCGAAGAAGGCCAGCAGCTCGGTGCGCTGGCGCTCGGAAAGGCCGCCCACCGTCTTGCTCTGGCTCACCCGGCACTGCTCCATGATGCGGGCCGACTTGACGCGGCCGCACTTGGGGGCGGCCATCAGCACGTCGACGACCTTGGCGGTCTGCAGGTAGGCGGGCGGGTCGCGCAACACCGAGGCGATGGTGACGGTGCCGTGCTTCAGGTCCGTCTTGAGCGCCGCCCGCTTGCTGCGCACGTGGTTGGCGCGCTGGAGCGCGTCCATGCGCTGCGCGAGCGAGCGTTCGGGGGCGGCGTTGATCTGCTTGGTCTGCGCGGACATCGCGAGCCAGTATAAGCGAACCGCGAGGGGGGGTTCAAGCCGGTGAAAACAGTGAAAACTCGCCCGGATGCTGCGATTTTCCGAAAGACGGCCGGCTTTAGCGCCCCGGCAGGGCCACGCCGCGCGCGGCGGCCAGGCTTGCCAGGCCGCGCGCGGCCAGCTCCTGCCGTAGCTCGGCCAGGATGCGTCCGGGCACATCGGGACCGAGGAAGTTGGCCGCCCCGACGGCGACGGCGGTGGCGCCGCAGGCGACGAACTCGAGCGCGTCCTGGCCGCTCGTGACGCCGCCCATGCCGACGAGCGGCGTGTCGACCGCCTGCGCCACCTCCCAGACCATGCGCAGGGCGACCGGTCTGATGGCGGGACCGCACAGTCCACCGGTCCGGTTGCCCAGGAAGGGCTTCAGGCTCTGACGCTCGAGGACCAGCGCCTTGAGTGTGTTCACCAGTGACAACACGTCCGCGCCGGCCCCGGCGGCCGCCACGGCGACGGCGACCACATCGGTCACGTTGGGGGTGAGCTTGACGATCAGCAGCCGCCGCGTGAGCGCCCGCACGCGGGCCGTGAGCTCGCCCGTGGCGGCCGCGTCGGCGCCGACCGAGAGGCCGGTCTCGACGTTCGGGCACGAGACATTGAGCTCGTAGCCGGCGACCTGCGGCAGACCGGGACCGGCCTCCCCGGTCGGCGCTGCGGCGAGGCGCGCCTCGGTGCGGCGCACGGCCTCGACGTAGTCGTCGGGCGTGCGCCCGCCGATGTTGACGATGACCGGCACGGGCACGAAGCTCAGTCCCGGAAGGTCTTCGAGGAACGCGTCGACGCCCTTGTTGGCGAGACCGACGGCGTTGATCATCCCCGAGGGGGTCTCGGTCACCCGCGGCGGCGGGTTGCCCTCGCGAGGCTCCAGGGTGATCGTCTTGGGCACGTAGGCCGCGAACGGGAAGGGCGTGAGCGCGGCCTCGCCGTACCGCTGCCTGGTCTCGAGCACGTCGAACGTGCCCGAGGCGTTGAGCAGCGGGTGCGGGAGGGCGAGGCCGGCGAGGTCGACCGTGAGGTCGACCTCGCCGGCCTCGATCCGCGGCGCGGCGCTCACGCCGGCGCCCTCAGCGAGAGCAGCGGGAACACGGGCCCGTCCACGCAGACGCGGCGGTAGCCCGTGGTCGTGCGGATCACGCAGCCCTGGCAGGCCCCGGTGCCGCAGGCCATGTGCGCCTCGAGCGACGCGTAGCCGCCGTGACCGGTGCGGGCCGTCCAGGCCCCGATGGCATCGAGCATGGGCATCGGGCCGCAGGCGAAGACCGTCGCCTGCGGCCCGATGCCCATCTCCTCGGCCAGCTCGACCGCAGTGCCCCGGCGGCCCACGGAGCCGTCCTCGGTGGCGACCGAGAGGTCGTCGATCTCGAACGCGCCGACCAGTCGCGCCTGCACGGCGTCGACGAACCCGAAGGCGGCCGCGACCGGCACGCCCCGCGCGCGGAGCTCGTCGGCCAGGAACTGGAACGGCGCCACGCCGATGCCGCCGCCCACGAGCAGCGCCCGGTCGACGCCCTCGACGGGAAAGCCGGTGCCCAGCGGCCCCGAGACGTTCAGCGTGTCGCCCGTCTCGGCGGCGGCCAGGGCGGCGCTGCCCTCGCCCCGGGGGTCGATCAGCACGCGGATCGCCCCCTGGGTGCGCGAGTGCAGCGACAGCGGCCGCCGCAGGTGGAACCCCGGGCCGGGCACGCGCACCATCACGAACCGGCCCGGCCCGCAGCGGGCCGCCATCTCGGGTCCCGCGAGCGTGAGGAGGCTGTAGCGCCCGAAGCGCCGGGCCTCGATCACGCGCAGGTCGGCCGACAGCGTCGTGCCGTCCTCCACGTCGTGCCGATGCTCGGGGACCGGGTCCATGCTCACCACTAGCGTTCCCCGCCGGCGTGCAGGTCCTGCAGGCAGTGCACGGTCACGCGCGGGCGGCGCGCCGACTCGATCGCCGAGACGGCCGCCGAGGCGCCAGCCAGGGTGGTGATGCAGGGCACGCCGCGCTCCAGGGCGGCGCGCCTGATCTCGTACCCGTCGCTGCGGGCGCCGCGTCCGAACGGGGTGTTCACGACCCAGTCGACACGTCCCTCCATGATCAGGTCGACGATGTGCGGCGCGCCCTCGGTCACCTTGTTGACCTCGATCGTCGGCACCCCGAGGCTCTGCAGCGCGCGGGCGGTGCCGCGCGTCGCCAGGATCTTGAACCCGAGGCTCTGCAGGCGCTGGGCGAGGATCGTCGCCGCCGACTTGTCGCTGTCGCAGACCGACAGGAAGACCGTGCCCTCCTGGGGCAGCGGCGACCCGGCCGCCGCCTGGGCCTTGGCGAAGGCGAACGGGAAGGTGTCGGCCACCGCCATCACCTCGCCGGTCGCCTTCATCTCGGGCCCCAGCCGGTAGTCGGCGCCGGGGAAGCGGTTGAACGGCATGACCGCTTCCTTGACGCTGACGTGGCGCGGCACCCGGCGATGCGGCGGATCGAGCTCCTTGATCGTCGCTCCCAGGATGATGCGCGTCGCCAGCTTGGCCAGCTGTACCCCGGTCGCCTTGCTGACGAACGGCACCGTGCGCGAGCCCCGCGGGTTCACCTCGAGCACGTACAGCTCGTAGCTCTGGTAGGCGAACTGCACGTTCATGAGCCCCTTGACGCCCAGCGCCAGCGCCAGGGCGCGGGTCTGGCGGCGGACCTCCTCGAGCGTGCCCTCGCCGAGCGAGAGCGAGGGGAGCACGCAGGCCGAGTCGCCGGAGTGGATGCCGGCCTCTTCGACGTGCTGCATGATGCCGCCGATGTACTCCTCCTGGCCGTCGCACAGCGCGTCGACGTCGACCTCGATCGCGTCCTCGAGGAACTTGTCGATCAGGACGGGGTGGTCGGGGCTGGCGCTCACGGCCGTGTCGATGTACCGCTTGAGGGCGTCGTCGTTGTAGACGATCTCCATGGCGCGGCCGCCGAGCACGTACGAGGGGCGGACCAGCGCCGGGTAGCCGATGTCGGCGGCGATCGCCAGGGCCTGCTCACGGCTACGGGCGACGCCGTACCGCGGGCACTTGATGCCGAGCTCGTCGAGCAGACGGCCGAAGTTGCCGCGGTCCTCGGCGAGGTCGATCGACTCCTGGGGCGTGCCGAGGATGGGGATGCCGGCCTCCTCGAGCGCGTGGGCGATCTTGAGCGGCGTCTGGCCGCCGAACTGCACGATCACGCCCTTCGGCTGCTCGTTGGCGCAGATGTTGGCCACGTCTTCGAAGGTCAGGGGCTCGAAGTAGAGCCGGGTCGAGACGTCGTAGTCGGTCGAGACGGTCTCGGGGTTGCAGTTGACCATGATCGCCTCGTAGCCGAGCTCGCGGACGGTCAGCGCGGCGTGGACGCAGCAGTAGTCGAACTCGATGCCCTGGCCGATGCGGTTGGGGCCGCTGCCCAGGATGACGACGCGCTCGCGCTCGCCCGGCACGGCCTCGTTCTCGGTCTCGTAGGTCGAATAGAAGTACGGCGTCTCGGCCTCGAACTCGGCCGCGCACGTGTCGACCGCCTTGTACACCGGCGTGATGCCGTGCATGACGCGCAGGGCGCGGACCTCGCGCTCGCTGCGACCCGTCAGCTCGCCCAGGCGCTTGTCCGAGAAGCCGTAGCGCTTCATGCGGCGCAGGAGGCCGGCGCCCAGCGCCGGCCCGCTGCGCCGCACCTCGTCTTCGAGCTCGACGATGTCGCGCAGCTCGGCCAGGAAGAACGGCGAGACCCCGGTCAGCTCGTGGACCTCGTCGATGCCGAACCCCTGGCGGAACGCGTGCAGCACGAGCTCGTAGCGATCGCAGGAGGGCACGCGCAGGGCCTGCGCGAGCTCGTGGCGCCCGAGCGGCAGCTCGGGCGCGGAGTCGAGCTCGCGCGAGCGCATCGCCTTGAGGAACGCCTCCTTGAAGGTGCGTCCGATGGCCATCGCCTCGCCGACGCTCTTCATGTGGGTCGTCAGCTCGGTGTCGGCCATCGGGAACTTCTCGAAGGCCCAGCGCGGCATCTTGACGACGACGTAGTCGAGGGTGGGCTCGAAGCTCGCCGGCGTCTTGCGCGTGATGTCGTTGGGGATCTCGTCGAGCGTGTAGCCGACGGCCAGCTTGGCGGCGATCTTGGCGATCGGGAACCCGGTCGCCTTGGAGGCCAGCGCCGAGCTGCGCGACACGCGAGGGTTCATCTCGATCACGACGACGTCGCCGTTGTCGGGGTTCACCGCGAACTGGACGTTGGAGCCGCCGGTGTCGACGCCGATCTTGCGGATGATCGCCTTGGCGGCGTCGCGCAGCTCCTGGTACTGGGCGTCGGTCAGCGTGAGGGCCGGCGCCACGGTGACGCTGTCGCCGGTGTGCACGCCCATCGGGTCGACGTTCTCGATCGAGCAGATGACGACCACGTTGTCGGCGGTGTCGCGCATGACCTCGAGCTCGAACTCGTGCCAGCCGACGACCGACTCCTCGAGCAGCACCTGCGTGATCGGGCTCAGGCGCAGGCCCTCGGCGACGATGCGGCGCAGGCTCTCGGCATCGCTGGCGATGCCGCCGCCTGCGCCCCCCAGCGTGTAGGCCGGCCGCACGACCAGCGGCAGGCCGATCGTGCGCACCGCCTGCTCGGCCTCGTCGAGCGAGTGGGCCAGGGCGCTGCGCGGCACGCGCAGGCCGATCTCCTCCATGGCGGTGCGGAACTCGAGCCGGTCCTCGGCGCGGCGGATGGCATCCTCGTCGGCGCCGATCATCTCGACCTCCCAGAGGTCGAGCACCCCGGCCTGCTTGAGCTCGGTGGCCAGGTTGAGCGCCGTCTGGCCGCCCAGCGTGGGCAGCAGGGCGTCGGGCCGCTCGATCTCGATGATGCGGGTCAGGGTGTCGAGGTCGAGCGGCTCGATGTAGGTGCGGGCGGCGAAGTCGGGGTCGGTCATGATCGTCGCCGGGTTGGAGTTGACCAGCACGACCTCGAAGCCGTCCTCGGCGAGGACCTTGCAGGCCTGCGTGCCCGAGTAGTCGAACTCGCAGGCCTGCCCGATGACGATCGGTCCCGAGCCGATGATCAGGATCTTGTGGAGGTCGTCGCGGCGCGGCATCTCAGGCCTCGGCCAGCTTCTGCGACGGCCGGCCGCGCTCGGTGGCGAAGCGCCGCATCTCGGCCGTGAAGCGCTCGAACAGGTAGCGCGAGTCGTGCGGTCCCGGTGTGGACTCGGGGTGGTACTGGACCGAGAACGCGTACACCTCGGGCGCCGCCAGCCCCTCGACCGTGCCGTCGTTCAGGTTGACGTGGGTGATCGCGGCGCCGTGGCGGCCGCTGCCCTCGCGCACGGCGAAGCCGTGGTTCTGCGTCGTGATCTCGATGATGCCGGTGCGCGCGTCCTTCACCGGGTGGTTGGCGCCGCGGTGGCCGAACTTGAGCTTGTAGGTCTCCAGGCCCAGCGACAGCGCGAGCAGCTGGTGGCCCAGGCAGATGCCGAAGACCGGGACCTTGCCGAGCAGCTTCTGGATGTTCTTGACGGCGTAGGTGACCGCCGCCGGGTCGCCGGGCCCGTTCGACAGGAAGACGCCGTCGGGCCGCAGCTTGAGGAGGTCGCGCGGCTGGGTCGCCGCCGGCACGACCGTGACGCGGCAGCCGGCGCCGCCCAGGTAGCCCAGCATCGAGCGCTTGACGCCGAAGTCGAGGCAGACGACGTGGAACGGGTCGTCACCCGTCTCGCCGGGCGCCTCGTAGGGCTCGTCGCAGGTGACGGCGGCGGCGAGGTCGAGGCCTGCCATCTTCGGCAGGCCGCGGGCTCGCCGCTTGAGCGAGCGCACGTCGAGGTCGTCGGTGGAGACGACCGCGCGCAGGGCCCCCTGCTCGCGGATGTGACGCGTGAGCGCCCGCGTGTCGACGCCGCTGACCGCCAGCACCCCGTGCTCCGACAGCCAGTCGAGCCAGGTGCCGCTCGAGGCGTGGTTGTAGGCGTAGTTGGTCAGCTCGCGCGCGACGATGGCGCGGGTGTGAGCCCGCCCGCTCTCGTCGCGCGCCGGGTCGCAGCCGTAGTTGCCGTTGAGCGGGAACGTGTAGGTGACGATCTGGCCGGCGTAGGAGGGGTCGGTGGCGATCTCCTGATAGCCGGTCATGCTGGTGTTGAAGACGATCTCGCCACCGACGGTGCCGGAACCGGCGAGCGCCTCGCCCGCGTAAGCGGTCCCGTCCTCGAGGACGATCAGCGCGGGACTAGCCAACGTCCTCCCACACCAGCCGCCCGCCGGCGACCGTGGCCTTCACCCGCCCGGTGAGCGCGCGTCCGGCCCAGGCGGTGTTGCGGGACTTCGACTTCATGGCGGCCGGCGCGACCGTCCACGTCTCGCCGGGATCGACCAGGCAGAGGTTGGCCGTCTCGCCGGCCGCGACGGCCGGCACGGGGATGCCGGCGATGCGGGCCGGCGCCTGGCTCATGCGATCGGCGAGCTGGCCGAGGGTGAGGTCGCCGGTCGCCACGCAGGCGGTGTTGACCACCGCGAAGGCCGTCTCGAGGCCGGTCGTGCCGAACACCGCGGCCTCGAACGGGACCTCTTTCTCGTGTTGCGCGTGGGGCGCGTGATCGGTGGCGATGCAGTCGATCAGGCCGTCGCGCAGGGCCTCCACCATCGCGGCGCGGTCCTCTTCGGGGCGCAGCGGCGGGTTCATCTTCAGGCTCGTGTCGAGCGAGAGCACCTCGTCGTCGGTCAGCGCCAGGTGATGCGGGGTGACCTCGGCGGTCACCTTGACGTCGGCCGCGCGCGCCCGGGCGATCGCGTCGACCGAGGCGGCCGCGCTCACGTGGCACACGTGCAGGCGGCCGCCCTCATACGCCGCGATCGCGCAGGCGCGCTCCACGTCGACGCTCTCCGAGAGCGACGGGATGCCGCCCAGGCCGAGCCGCGCCGACACGGCGCCCTCATGCATGACGCCCTTGCCCATGAGCGTGTCGTCCTGGGCGTGGATGGCCACGAAGCGGCCGGTGAGCTTGGCGTACTGCAGCGCCCGGCGCACGAGCAGCGCCGTCGCCAGCGGCCGTCCGTCGTCGCTGAAGCCGACGGCGCCGGCGGCGGCCAGCTCGGCCATCTCGGTCAGCACCTTGCCCTGCAGGTCACGCGAGACGGCGGCGAAGAAGCCGCAGGGCACGAGCGCGTCCTGGAGCGCGCGCTCGACCAGCGCCTGCAGCACCGCCGCGTTGTCGACGACCGGGTCGGTGTTGGCCATGGCGAAGACGGCCGTGTAGCCGCCGGCGGCGGCCGCGGCCGTCCCGCTGGCGATGTCCTCTTCGTCCTCGCGCCCCGGCACGCGCAGGTGGGCGTGCAGGTCGACGAAGCCCGGAAGCACGACCAGGCCGGCGGCGTCGATGACGCGCGTGCCCCTGCCGCCGGGGACCGCCAGCCCCTTCCCCACCTCGGCGATGCGGCCCTTGACGATCGCCACGTCGAGCTCGTCGTCGAGCTGCGCCGCCGGGTCGACGACGCGGGCGCCGCGGATCAGCAGGTCCGCGGGCTTGCCCTTGGCCTGCCAGAGCAGCTCGCTCATACCGCCTCCTCGTCGCGCTCGTCCAGACCCACGATCGTGCGGTACAGGATCGCCATCCGCACCGCCAGGCCGCTCTCGACCTGCTGCTCGATCAGGGTGCCGGGGTCGTCGGCGACCTCGGCGCTGATCTCGACGCCGCGGTTGATCGGGCCCGGGTGCATGACCTTCTGCCCCGGCCGCAGCCGCGACCGGGTGATGCCGTACAGCGTGGAGTATTCGCGCAGCGACGGGATGAAGTTGGCGCCCTCTTCCATGCGCTCCATCTGCATGCGCAGCAAGTAGACGACGTCGGCCTCGGCAAGGGCGTCGAGGTCGTGGGCGACCTCGACGCCCAGCGTCTCGATGCCGCGCGGCATGAGCGTCGGCGGCGCGATCAGCGTGACCTTCATCCCCATCATCGTGAACCCGAGGATGTCGCTGCGCGCCACCCGGCTGTGCAGGATGTCGCCGACGATCGCGACGCGCTTGCCGGCGAGCTCGCGGCCCAGCGTCTGGCGCAGCGTGAACAGGTCGAGCAGGCACTGCGACGGGTGCTGGTACTTGCCGTCGCCGGCGTTCACGATGCTGGCCGGCGTGAGCGGCGAGACCAAGCGGCAGGCGCCGACCTGGGGGTGGCGCATGACGATGATGTCGGGCGCGTAGGCCGACAGGGTCAGGATCGTGTCCTTGAGCGACTCGCCCTTGTCGACCGACGAGCCCTGGGCCTTGATGTTGACGACGTCGGCGGAGAGCCGCTTGCCGGCCAGCTCGAAGCTCGCCAGCGTGCGGGTCGAGGATTCGTAGAAGAGGTTGATGATCGTGCGGCCGCGCAGCGTCGGCACCTTCTTGATGTCGCGGTGCATGATCGGCAGGAAGCTCTCGGCGGTGTCGAGCAGCAGCTCGACGTCGGCCCGCTCCAGGTCCTCCATCGAGACGAGGTCGCGCTTAGGCACGGTCGTCACCCCTCGGCGGGTGCACGACGACGACCTCGTCGGCGCCGTCGGCTTCGGTCAGGCGCACCTCGATGCGCTCGCGGCGCGCGGTCGGCAGGTTCTTGCCCACGAAGTCGGGGCGGATCGGCAGCTCGCGGTGCCCGCGGTCGATGAGCACCGCGAGCTGGATGCGAGCCGGGCGGCCGTAGTCGAACAGCGCGTCGATGGCGGCGCGGATGGTGCGGCCGGTGAACAGTACGTCGTCGACCAGCACGACCGTCGAGCCCTCGAGCTCGAACGGCAGGTTCGTGTCCTTGACGATGGGGTTGGGCGTGCTGGGAGTGACGCCGAGCATGCCGCGGGCGGCGACGTCGTCGCGGTAGAACGAGATGTCGAGCTCGCCCAGCTGCACGTCGAGGGCGGAGAACTTGCGGACCAGCGCCTGCAGCCGGTGGGCCAGATAGGCGCCGCGGGTATGGATGCCGACCAGCGCGAGGTCCTCGACGTCGTGGTTCTTCTCGAGGATCTCGTGGGCGATGCGCGCCAGCGTGCGCTCGAGCTGCTCGGCCGGCATGACGACGTTCTCGTGCGGCTGGGTCATGCGGCGGGACCTCCGGCGGATGCGCTGCGAGATTCGGGCCGGAAAACGAGAAACGCCGCCGCAGCGTTGTCCGCTGAACGACGACGTGCCACCATCATCTGCTTTCCGGCCTCTCGGGACGCGGTTTAAAGGTCGGGCGGACTGTAGCATCCGGCCCGGGGCCGGTCAACAACCCTGCGGCGACGCGTTCGGGCGCGCATTCGCGGCGCGGAAGGAGGCGAGGGGGCGGCGGGTCTCTGACCCGCCGCCCCCTCGGGGCGTGCGTCACGCGGCCCAGGCCGCTCGGAAACGGTTCAGAGCACCTTGAACGCCTTGGTCTTGGTGGTCCCGAACTTGGTCTTGACCTTGGCCGGGTGACTGCCGGCCGACGTCAGCGGGACCTTCACCTTGATCTTGGTGTTGGACCACGACACGTACGACGTCGCGGCCTTGGCGCCGAAGTAGACCTTCGACGTGCCCCGGGTCTTGCCGAAGCCGGTCCCGGTGATGGTCACCGTCGCGCCTGGATACGCCTGCTTGGGCGAGAGCGCGGTGATGGCGGGATCGATGCTGAAGAGGACGAGGTTAGAGCTCATGCTCAGGCCGTTGTTCCAGACATACATCTGGTGCTTGCCGGTCGCCATGCCGGGGGCGATGGTGAACTGGATCGTGGCATCGCTCCACAGGGTAGGCGTCGGGATGATGGTGTTCGGGAACCCCCACAACGCGAGGTAGTTCAATCCCTGGGTGCTGCCGAACCCCCAACCATGGACGGTCACCCTCGCGCCGGCCGCCGCGTGCCTCGGCGCCGTGCCTGTCACCCACAAGGCGCCGTTCTGTGTCGTGAACGCGACCTCGTTGGAGTACGTCTGACCGGCCTCCCAGACCATGACGAGCTGCGGCCCGAAGGCCGGTGGCGTCGGGACGATGCAGACGATCCGGGTGTCGCTCCAGCTCACGATCGTCGGGGAGTTGGCTCCCGTGTCGGCGACCCCCGCCTCATTGAACCAGACGTTGGCCCCGCCTTGCGTGGCGCCGAAACCGAAGCCGGTGACGGTGACCGAAGCCCCGGGAATGCCGAACCCAGGGGAGACACTCGTGATGTGCGGGTTCGTCGCTGCCAGGGCGCCGGCCGGCAGCGCCAACACCAGCGCGAGCGCCGCGACGACGAGGAGCGCCGCTGCGGCCGCCCTCGATGTCCTGCGACGGCTGCTCCGCCGCCGATCGTCGAACGAGTCCATGAAGCCCTCCTCGTGTCCAGGTTCCCCTACCTAGCGTGGGAGCGAACTCGCCCCTCCGCGCATCTTACGAGCAGCCTGCCCTCATGTACACAGTGCTACACCTATCGCACGACCGCGAGGAAGCCGGCGAGGTCGGCCGGGAGCGGCGACGAGAAGTCGAGCTCGTCGCCGCTCTCCGGGTGCGCGAAGGCGAGGCGGGCGGCGTGGAGGAAGTGGCGCCCGAGGCCCTCGGGCCGCGGGCGCCGGCCGTAGACCACGTCGCCCGCCACCGGGTGCCCGACGGCCGCCAGGTGCACGCGGATCTGGTGCGTGCGGCCGGTCTCCAGGCGCACGTCGAGCAGCGTGTAGCCGGGCAGGCGCTCGCGTACCGAGAAGTGCGTGACGGCGTGCCGCGGGCTGGCGGTGTGCACCGACATGCGCTTGCGGTCGCGGACGTGGCGGCCGATGGGGGCGTCGACGACGCCCTCGTCGGCCGCCACGCCGCCCACCACGAGCGTCACGTACCGGCGCGAGATCTCGCGGCGGGCCATCGCCGCCGTCAGCCGCCGGTAGGCGAGGTCGGTGCGGGCCACGATCAGGAGTCCGGACGTGTCGCGGTCGAGCCGGTGGACGATGCCGGGCCGGCGCTCGTGGCCGCCGGCGACGCCCAGGTCGAGCAGCCCCTGGACGAGCGTGCCGTGCTCGTGCCCGGGCGCCGGGTGCACGACCACCCCGGCGGGCTTGTCGACGACCAGCAGCCAATCGTCCTCGAACACGAGGCGGAACGGCACGGTCTCCGGGGTGAGGCTCGACGGCGGGGCCTGCGGCCGGGCGTAGTCGACGCGGTCGCCCGGGCGGACGCGGTCGTGCTTGGCGGCCGGACGGCCGCCGAGCTGCACAGCGTCCGCCTCGATCAGCCTCTGGGCCGCCGCCCGCGAAAGGTCGAGGCGGGCCGCCAGGACGACGTCCAGGCGGCGGCCCGCCTCCTCCCCCGCGACGACGAACGACGGCACCGCGTCACTCCTTCGTTCGGACCGGGACCAGGACGAGCACGACGATCCAGACCGCTCCCGTCGCGATGGCGATGTCGGCGACGTTGAACGTCGGCCAGGGACCGAGCTTGAGGTAGTCGAGCACGTAGCCGTGGGCGAGGCGGTCGATGAGGTTGCCGGCCGCCCCGCCCAGGACGAGGCCCAGCGGCAGGCGATAGCGGGGCGAGACGAACGGCAGCAGGGCGACCACGATCAAGAGGACCGCTGCGACGGCCACGACCACGGCGGCGCCGTGACCGGCGAAGCGGCTGAACGAGATGCCGCTGTTGTGGACGATCTCGACCCCGACGTGGTCGAACAGCCACGTCGGCAGGCTGTCGGCGGCGGAGCGCACGATCCACTTGGTCAACTGGTCGAGGACGACGACGCCGGCCGCCGCGGCGGCGGCGACGAGCAGGCTCCGCCTGCCGCTCACGGCCGTCATCCAGACTCCCGGCCGCTCACAGCCCGAGCCGCCGGCGGGCGTCGGCGGCGTCGCCGCCGTCCACCGCCACCGTCTTGCGGCGCGACGTCTCGCCGGCGACGACGCGGACGCGGCTCGGGGGCAGGTCGAGCACGCCGGCCAGGAAGCGGCAGAGCTCGCGGTTGGCGCGCTGTTCGTGGGCCGGCGCGGCCACCCTGACACGGAGGCGACCGTCGCGGACGCCGTCGATGCCGGAGCGGCTCGCCCCGGGCACGGCCCAGACGGCGAGCCGCACCTCGGCTCCGCGCTCGCTCAGCGGCGAGGGGTCACCACTTGAACTCGTTGTCGTCGACCTCGTCCTCGACGTCGGCGAGCAGGTCGTCCGGCTCGCCCAGCGGCGCGTCGCGCGCCGGCTTGTCGCCGGCCTCGGCCTCGCGCGGCGCGACGGTGACCGGCTCGGCCCGACGCGGCGCCGGATCGGGAACCGGCGCCGGCGCCGCGGCCTGGACCTTCGGCGGCTCGGCCACGGCGGCGCCCTTGTCGGCCGGCTTGTCCGGCGCCGACGGCGCCGGCGCGGGCTGGGGCGGCCGCGCCTCGGGGGCGGCCGGCGGGCGTGTCGCGCCGGGCGCGGCCGCCTTGGCCCGCGCCGCCTCGTCGGCCGCCATCGTGCGCTGGAGCTCCTCGGCGGCGCCCTTGAACTGGTCGCCCTTCTTGGCCGCGGCGTCGATGTCGTCGAGCTGCTTGGCGTAGCCCTCGAGCAGCGAGCGGAACTTGAAGCGGAAGTCCTCTTCGGAGCTCTTGAGCACGACGATGTTCTTCTCGATCGCCTGCTTGTCGGCGTAGGACTCGTTCACCATCTGGCGCGCCTTGAGCTCGGCCTCGCTGAGGATGAGCTGGGCCTCCTTCTGGGCGTTGGTCTTGAGCTCCTCGGCGCTGCGCTGGGCCGAGACCAGCGTCTTCTGCAGGGTCTCCTCGAGGGTGCGGTAGTGGTCGATCTTCTCCTGCAGCGTCTCGCAGCGCTCGGCGAGGTCGATGTTCTCCTTGAACAGCCGCTCGAACTCGTCGGCGACCTCGTCGAGGAACTCGTCCACCTCGGCGTCGACGTAGCCGCGCATGCCGCGCTTGAAATCCTTGTGGCGGATGTCGAGCGGTGTCAGCTTCATGGGACCAACTCCCTCCCTGTGAGCTACAGGCGGACGAGCACCTGCTGAACCACGAACAGAATGACCAGGCCGATCAGCGGGCTCAGGTCGACGGCGGCGCTGCCCGTGCGGATGGGCGGCACGAACCGGCGGATCACCCTCAGGTACGGCTCGGTCACATCATAAACCACACCGTACACCCGGTAGGCGGTCGTGCCCGTGCGCAGCGGGATCCACGACAGGACCGCCCGCACCAGGATGACGATGGTGTAGAGGCTCACGAGCCAGTACAGGAGCAGGATCAGAAGGCCCATCACTGACCCTTTACCCGGGCGACCGCCGCTTCAACGGCGGCGTGGACCGCCGCCGCCAGGCCGGCGCCCTCCAGAGCCTCGAGGCCGGCGGCCGTCATGCCGCCCGGGGTCGCGATCGCCCGCTTGAGGCCACCGGGGTCGCGGTCGCGCGCGACGAGGCCGTCGGCGCCGTCCACGGCGCCGACGGCCAGGTCGAGCGCCAGCTCCCGGTCGAGCCCGGCGGCCACGCCGGCGTCGGCGAAGGCCTCGAGGAAGGCGGCCGCGAAGGCCGGACCGCACCCGGAGAGCGCCGTCGCGGCGTCGAACTGCTCCTCGCCGATGCGCACGACCAGGCCGGCGAGGCCGAAGAGGTCGCAGACCGCGGCCTCGCCGGCCTCGTCGAGCGTTCCGCGCGCGACCAGGAACACGCCCCTGCCGACGGCCGCCGCCACGTTCGGCATGACGCGCGCGACGGCCGAACCTTCGGGCAGCGCCCGGCGCAGCGCCTTCAGGTCGACGAAGGCTGCGAGCGACACGAGCGGCCGCCGGCCGAGCGCCGGCGCGAGCTGCGCGAGCGCCGCCGGCACGTCCGGCGGCCGCACGGCCAGCACGACGATCCCGGCGGCGGCGACCGCCTCGGCGGCGGTCGCCGCCGCCTCGACTCCCAGCGCGCCGAGCGCCCGCACGCGGGCGGCGTCGACGTCGTAGGCGATCAGGGATGGCTGCTGCGCGGAGTCGAGCGCGGGACGCCGCCAGCCCTCAGCCAGCGCGTGCGCGATGTGCCCCGCGCCGATGAGAGCGACGTCCATGCTAGAACTGGTTGAAGAAGCCCTTCTCGATCAGGCGGGCGCGCTCTTCGGCCGAGACCTCGACGTTGCGCGGGGTGAGCAGGAAGACCTTGTCGGCCACCCGCTGCATGCCCCCGTCGAGCGCGTAGGTGAGTCCGCTGACGAAGTCGATCAGGCGCTTGGACAGCTCGGTGTCGGAGCCTTGCAGGTTGATGATCACCGGCACGTCCACCTTGAACTTGTCGGCGATCTGCTGGGCGTCGTTGAAGTTCTTGGGGATCACCAGGTGCACTTCGACGCGCTGCGGACGCGGCGGCTCGAGCGGGCGCACCACGGCGCCGCGCGAGGACTGCCGGGCCGGCGGCTCGTCGGCGAAGATGTCGTCGTAGTCGCCCGAGCGCGAGCGGCCGCGGTCGATCTTGCGCACGTTGGGCCGGTCCTGGTACGAGCGCTCGAGCTCCTCATGCGGGGCCAGGGTCTCCTCTTCGAGGTCGTACTCCTCGTCGTCGGAGATCCCGAAGTAGACCATCACCTTGTGCCAGGTATCACCCAGGCCCATCGTCCCTCCCCGGTCGCGTCAGAACAGCACGCTGCCGACGCGGATGATCGTCGCTCCTTCGGCCACGGCCACCTCGTAGTCGGCGCTCGTGCCCATCGACAGCTCGGCGAAAGTATATCTGCCGGTCCACTGCGCAGAAAGCCGTTCCGCCATTTCGCGCGTACGGGCGAAGTACGGGGCCGCCGCCGCAGGGTCGTCCGACAGCGGGGGCATGCACATGAGGCCGGCGAACTCGACCTTGTCACGGCCCGACGCCAGCTCGAGGAAGCGGTCGGCCTCGCCGGGTTCGACGCCGGACTTGCTGTCCTCGGCACCGACGTTGACCTCGAGCAGGACCCGCACGGGGCCGGCGGCACGGGTCTGGATCTCGTCCACCACGCTCATCGACGAGACCGAGTGGATGAGACGCACCAGGGGCAGCACCAGCTTCGTCTTGCGGCTCTGCAGGTGGCCGATGAAGTCCCAGGTGAAGGCGTCGCCGTAGCGCTCGTGCTTGGCGGCGAGGTCCTGGGCGCGGTTCTCGCCGACCAGCCGCACGCCGGCGTCGCGCAGGACCTGCATGCCGTCGGCGTCGACGTACTTGGTGGCGACCAGGATGTCGACGTCGCCGCCGGCGCGGCCGGCGCGCGCGGCCGCCTCGTCGGCGCGCGCCCGCACCTCCGCGAAGCGTTCGCGCACGTGGTCGGCGCTGCCTCTGAACAGTTCGACCATCATCCCTCGCTCGTCGTCGATGGACCGCGTCCGCCGCCGGTGACCCACGCTATCGCCGCCTGTCTGCCTGTCAAGCCGTGGTCGCGGCGATGTGAGAAGAACCGGGCGTCGCACGAGGTGCAAAGGCGGGGGGCCCGGATCGCGTGCTCCGCAAGCCCGGCGGCGGTGAGCTGGGCGACGGCGGCCGACCAGAGGTCGACCACGCCGTCGCCCACGACCGCCGCGCCGAACTCGCGCGCGAAGGCCTCGCGCACGTCGGCGGAGACGGTGAAGCAGCAGGGTCCGATCGAGGGGCCGATGACGGCGGCGCTGAGGGTGGCGCCGTTCCGGCGCAGTCTCAGCGCCGCCTCCCGCACGATGCCCGCCAGCATGCCGCGCCAGCCGGCGTGGACAAGGGCGATCGCCGGGCTGCCGCCGGCTTCGCGGGCCGCCAGGAACACAGGGACGCAGTCGGCGAAGCTGACCATGACCGGCACGCCGGGCTCGCGCGTGAGCAGGCCGTCGGTCGCCGGGATCACTCCGGCCGGGCCGTCGTGCCCTCTCCCCCGCTCCGCGGCGCCGACCTCGGCGATCGCCGTCTCGTGGACCTGGCCGGGAACCACGAGGTCGCGCACGTCGAGGCCGGCCGCGGCGCACAGCCGGGCGCGGTTCTCGGCGACGTTGGCGGGCGCGTCGGCGACCGAGTAGCCGATGTTCAGCGTGTCGTACGGGGGCGGCGAGACGCCGCCGGCCCTCGTCGAGAGGACCAGCCGCCAGCCCTCGCCGGCGGCCTCGTACCAGACCAGCCCGCCGCGCTCCCTCAGCGCGAGGGCCGGCGCTCCCTCGCCGCCCGTCACCATTTCCACCCCACCACCAGGTGCCGGGCCAGCGACAAGAACGGGTCGATGATGGTGTGAAGGACCCCCGTGCTCATCAGGGCGACGAGGATGAGGAATCCGAACATCCCGTACTGGTCGAGCCCGCTCCACTGCCGGTACAGGCCATCGGGCAGGAAGGCGCCCAGGACCTTCGACCCATCCAGCGGGGGCACGGGGATGAAGTTGATGACGGCGAGGATCACGTTCAGCAGGACCATGATCCAGAAGATGTTGGCCACATCGAGGGCGATGTTCCTCGCCGTCCACAAGTCCGCGCCGGCCATGATCCGCGTGTCGAGGTTGTTCACGACGAAGAGCGCGACTCGCGTCGCCAGGATGGCGAGAAGCGCAAGCGCGACGTTGCTCAGGGGGCCGGCAGCACCCACGATCGCCATCCCTTTCTTCTGCGACTTGAAGTAACGCGGGTCGACCGGAACGGGCTTGGCCCAGCCGAACATGCGCGTGCCGCCTGACGCGAGCAGGGTTCCCACGAGAACGAGAGTGCCCAGGGTATCGAGATGCTTGAGCGGATTGGCGGTCAGCCTGCCGGCGACGCGGGCCGTCGGGTCCCCGAGCGCGTCGGCCACGAGCCCGTGCGCGAGCTCGTGCACGGTCAGGCTGATGATCAGCAGCGGCAGCGACGCGATGAGCAGCCAGTCGGGCACGGCTCAGCGCCCCTTCCCTTTCGCCATGCGCCGGGCCGCCTCGAGCTCCTGTTTCTTGCCCGAGACGACGCCGTTGAGCTTGAGGTGGAGCACGCCGCTCAGCACGTCGCCCAGGGCGGCGGACTCGCGGTAGCCGATCGCCAGCAGGTCGCGGCCGCCGATCGCAAGACGCACGTGGCGCGTGTGCGTGAGGTAGCGCTCGAGGCGCTCGGCGGCCGGCGTCCCGGCGCTCAGCGCCGTGGCCAGGACCACGGCCTCCAGCGGCTCGCCGTGGAGCAGGTCGTAGAGGTCCGCCTCCTTGATCTGCCGGCGCAGGCGCCGCGCGACGCGGGCGCCCATCAGGGCCGAGCGGATCAGGACCTCCGCGTCGCGGCGTCGGAACTTGAGGCGCGCGGTCCAGTCGCCCATCTCCTCGGGCGTGATGTCGCGCAGGAGCACGATGAGGCGCAGCCGCCAGGCCGGGACCTCGGACTCGAGGCCGCAGGCCAGGCGCACGCCGTCGGCGGCGGCCACCAGGCGCTGCGTGTCGGCGTCGAGGGCGACGCGCGGATGCAGCGTCGGGCCCAGCCCGAGCTCGGCCAGGCGGTGCAGCGTGAACGACACGCGCGCCTCGTCGAACAGCAGCACGAGCTCGTCGCGCAGGCGGGCCGACGAGAGGTCGCCGATCAGGTCCATCTCCACGCAGGCGCGGGCCAGGGCCAGCGTGTGGCGGTCCATGCGGAAGTCGTAGCGGTTCTCGTAACGCACGGCGCGCAGGATGCGGGTGGGGTCCTCGATGAAGCTCAGGTTGTGGAGCACCACGAGCTGGCGCCGGCCGAGGTCGCCGATGCCGCCGAAGTAGTCGAGCAGGGTGCCGAAGTCGCGCGCATTGAGCGAGACGGCCATGGCGTTGATCGAGAAGTCGCGCCGCGAGAGGTCGCCGCGGATCGTGGCGTGCTCGACCTTGGGCAGGGCCGCCGGGTAGTCGTAGAACTCGGTGCGGGTGGAGGCGACGTCGAGGCGGCGATGGCCGCCGGCCACGTCGCCGGGCAGCACGATGACCGCGGTCTGGAACTTCGGGTGCGGGCGCACGCGGCCGCCGAGGCGCTCGGCCAGCGCGCGGGCGAACTCGATGCCGTCGCCCTCGACGGCGATGTCGATGTCCTCCAGGCGGTGCTCGAGCAGCAGGTCGCGCACGGCGCCGCCGACCAGGTAGGCGCCGCGGAAGCCGGCGGCGACGGCCTGCACGTGCGCGAAGAGGTCGTCGAGGCCCAGCGCCGCGAGCTGGTCGCGCACGTCGGGGCCGTCGCCGCTGCGGCGCGGCTCGCCCCCGGTGTGCAGGGCCTGCAGCAGGTCGCTGCGAGTGACGACGCCGATGACGTCCTCGCGGCGCACCGGCGCACCGGCGCCGTCGCGCACGACCGGCAGGCGGCCGACCGGATCGCGGGCAAGGGCCGTGGTCAGCTCCTCGAGCGGCGTGTCGGCCGAGACCACCGTCGCCGTCGTGGTCATCACGGCCTTGACCGGCGCGTGGCCCAGGCGGTGGCGCGCGGCCCGGTCGAGGTCGCGCCGCGACACCGAACCGACCAGCGTGTCGTCGTCGGCCACCGACAGCCCTCCGTAGCCGTAGCGCTCGCAGAGCACGATCGCCTCGTCCACGGTCGTGGCGATCGTGACCCAGTGCACCGGCTGCGACATCAGCGTCGCCGCCGACGGGGCCTCGAGCGGCTCGAGCGCGAGGGCGTGCTCGACGCGCGCGCGAGCCTCCTCGAGGCCGGCGTCCTTGACGATGGCGGAGGCGGCGGCGGCGTGGCCGCCGCCGCCCACGCTCCCCTTGAGCACGCGCGCCATGTCGAGCGTCTCGACGCGGCTGCGCGCGGTGACGAACACCCGGTGCTCCATCTCGACCAGCAGCACGAAGCCGTCGGCGTTGGTCAGGTCGAGCGCCTTGTGCACCACAAGGCTGATGCCTTCGACGTACTGGTCGCCCGAGACCGCCGACACGAGCACGTCGAAGCCGCCGGCCGGGACCGGCCGCGCCTCCTCGAGAACGCTCACCAGCAGGTCGCGCTGTGGCCCCGTCAGCGGGTTGTGCAGGAACCGCTCCACCAGCTGCTGGTTGGCGCCGCGGCGCATGCAGAAGGCCAGCGCCTCGGCGTCGCGCACGGTCGTCGTCGGGAAGGTGAGCGAGCCGGTGTCCTCGTGGATGCCGAGGGCGAAGACCGTCGCCTCGAGCGGCGTCACCTCGATGCCGCGCTCGGCGATGATGCGCAGGATCAGGGTCACGAGCGAGCCGTCGTCGGAGCGGATCAGGTTCGTGGGGCGCACGAAGTCCAAGGGCTCGCCGCTCGGCGCGTGGTGGTCGAAGACGACCACTTCCACGCCCTCGCGGCCACAGAGCGACGCCAGCTCGCCGAGGCGGTTCGGGTGCACGGTGTCGACGAGCACGAGGCGCGTGACCGCCGCCAGGTCGACCGCGCCGGGCTCGACGACCGGGATCTCCTCGCTGAACAGCGTCTGGAACTCGCGCACGTTGCGGTTGACGGCGCCACTGAGGACGATGGCGGCCTCGGGATAGAGCTTGTGCGCCGCCACCATCGCCGCGAACGCGTCGAAGTCGGTGTTGGAGTGGGTGGCGATCAGTTCGCTGGCGGTCATGGGAGAAGTATAGGACGCCCGGCCGGTCCTCAGGCCTTCAGCAGCCAGGCGACCTCGTCGCCGAAGGCGGCGCGCACGGCCTGGGCCAGCGGCGCGTGGACCGGCAGCGCCAGCGCCGGGTCGTCGTCGAGCAGCTCGCGCGCCAGGACGCGCGACCGGGCGACGGCGTCGCGGTCGCGCGTCAGCTTCGCGAGCTTCAGGTCGGGCAGCCCGGACTGCCGGGTGCCGAAGAGCTGGCCCTCGCCGCGGATCTCCATGTCGCGGTCGGCGAGCTCGAACCCGTCTTCTGTCTCGAGCAGGGCCTGCAGGCGCGCGTCGGCGCGACCGCCCTCGGCGTTCGAGAACAGCAGGCAGTACGAACGCGCGGTGCCGCGGCCGACGCGGCCGCGCAGCTGGTGCAGCTGGGCCAGGCCGAAGCGGTCGGCGCCCTCCACGATCATCACGGTCGCGTTGGGCACGTCGACGCCGACCTCGATCACCGACGTCGCCACCAGCACGTCGACCTCGCCGGCCTTGAACCGGGCCATCGTGTCGAGCCGCTCGGTGGCCTTCATCTGGCCGTGCAGCACCGCCACCCGGTAGCGCTCGAACGGGCCCGCGGCGAGGCGCTCGGCCTCGGCGAGCGCAGCCGCCGACTCGAGCGCTTCCGACTCCTCGATCAGCGGGCAGACGACGTACACCTGGCGCCCCTTGTCGATCTGCTTGCGCACGAAGTCGTAGCCGATCTCGCGCTTCTCCTCGTCGACGAGCCGGGTGGCCACCGGCCTGCGCCCCGCCGGCGCGCCGGCGATCAACGTCACGTCGAGGTCGCCGTAGAACGTCAGCGCCAGCGTGCGCGGGATCGGCGTCGCGGTCATGAACAGCACGTGCGGGCTGATGCCGTCTTCGGAGCGCTGGTGGGCGAGCTCGTCGCGCTGCGTGACCCCGAAGCGGTGCTGCTCGTCGACGACCACGGTCGCCAGGTCGGCGAAGGTCACGTCGCTCTGGATGAGGGCGTGCGTGCCGACCACGACCGCCGCTTCGCCCGAGGCGATGCGGCCGAGCGCCTTGCGGCGCTCGGCCGCCGTCAGCCGCGACGTGAGCAGCTCGACGGGCGCCAGGCCGCCGGCCAGGCGGTCGATCGTCTCCAGATGCTGCTCGGCCAGCGTCTCGGTCGGCGCCATGAAGGCGGCCTGGCGCCCCGCCTCGACGGCGCGCAACAGCGCGTAGAGCGCGACGACCGTCTTGCCCGATCCGACGTCGCCCTGCAGCAGGCGACGCATCGGCTGGTCGCGCCCCAGGTCGGCGTCGATCTCGGCGATGGCCGTCTTCTGGTACTCGGTGAACGCAAAGGGCAGCCCGGCCACGAACCCCGCGACCAGCTCGCCCGGCGGGGCCAGCGCCACGGCCCGGGCCGAGGCCGCCTCGGCCGCCTTGTGCAGGAGCAGGCCGATCTGCATGAGCAGCAGCTCTTCGAGCACCAGCCGCTCGCGGGCGACCTTCGCCTCGGCGAGGCTGCGCGGCGCGTGGACGGCGAGCACGGCGTCGGCCTTGGGCGGCAGGTCCTCGGCGGCGCGGAGGCTGCCCGACAGGGGGTCGGGCAGCCTCCGCGCCGCCCCCCGCACCTCGTGCACCAGCGCCCGCAGCACCTTGGCCGAGACGGCCTCGCTGGCCGGGTACACCGGCACCAGGCCCTCGGTATGGACGGTCTCGCCCTCCTCCTCGGCCAGGATCTCGTGCGCGCGCACCACGAACGTCACCTTGCTGCCGCTGTGCCGGCACGAGCCGCGCAGGCTGAGCACCATCCCGGGCTCCAGCGTCTTGGCCAGCCACGCCTGGTTGAACCAGACGGCGATGACGCCGGCGGTGTCGTCACGCACGGTCGCCTCGACGAGGTTCACGCGCCGCCGCGCGGTGCGGTGGGCCGACACGCGCACGACCGTCGCCCGGATCGTCGCCTCCTCGCCCAGCCGCAGCTCGGCGATCGCCTTGCGCTCCGTGAAGTCCTCGTAGCGGCGGGGGTAGTGGGCCAGCAGGTCGCCGACGGTGTGCAGGCCCAGCGTGGCCAGCTTGCGCGCCACGGCTGTGCCGATCTTCGGAAGGTCGGTCAGCGGTCGCTGCAGCGGGGAGTCGTCGGGAGAGAGGCGGCAGGCCGGCGGCCTCGAGTCGTACAGGCCGCCGCCGAACTTCGGCAGGCGCGGGTCCCGGCTCACTCCACGATCATACAGAAAGCGAAGATGCCAGGGCCACCATGAGTCCCGACGACCGCGCCCACGCGTCCGCCCGGGATCTCCTTGGCCCCGGGCCGCGCGGCGCGCAGGGCGTCGTCGAGGAGCGCGACCTCGCGGTCGGCCCGCGCCCCCCAGACCGTGTAGTAGATCTCGGCCTCGGGAGCGCTCCACTCGGCGAACGCCGCGGCCATCCCCTCGAGGGCGCGGCGTTCGCCCCGCACCTTGGCGTAGGGCAGCAGCTCCCCGCCGGCGATCGTGATCAGCGGCCGGATCCCAAGCACGTCGCCGACCATCGACTGGGCGCGGCCGATGCGGCCGCCGCGGCGCAGGTACTCGAGGGTGGAGACCTGGAACAGGATGTGGTGCTTGAGGACGTACTTCTGGACGTAGGCGCGGGCCTCGGGCAGCTCGATCCCCCCGGCCAGACGGGCCCGCAGGCGCTCGATCAGCATCGTCATCCCCATCGAGACGCTGAGCGTGTCGTAGACGTCGACGTTGGCGAAGCCGTCGGCGGCCGTCAGCGCCGCCTGGTAGGTGCCGCTCAGCTTGCCCGAGAGGTGGAACGAGAAGACGTGCTCGTGGCTCGCGGCCAGCTCCTCGTAACACGCCCTGAACTCGCCCACGGAGGGCTGCGAGGTGGTCGGCAGCACCGGCGCCGTCTCGAGGCGGTCGTAGAACTCGTCGGGGCCCAGGTCGACGAGGTCGCGGAAGGTCTCGTCGCCGAAGTGGACCTTGAGCGGCACCATGCGCACGCCGGTGCGCTCGAAGTAACCGGCCGGCGGGTCGGCGGTCGAGTCGGTGACGATGGCCGTGTTGGCCAGCGTGAGCAGCGTCATTCGGCGCCGACCAGGATCGGGTACAGGGGCTGGCCGCCGGCGTGCACCAGGACCTCGACCCCGGGGAGCGTCTCGGCGCCGACGGCGACGAGCTCGTCGGCGCCGAGGCCAGACCCGTTCAGCGAGGTCAGCACGGTCACGACTTCGGGGTCGAAGGCGGCGAACGCGGCCAGCACGCCGGCGAAGACCTGCTTGAGGTCGTCGCCGCTGGCCGCCAGCTTGCCGTCGACGATGCCGATGACCTGGTCCTTGCGCACGGTGACGCCGTCGATCTCGGAGTCGCGCACGGCGCGCGTGACCTCGCCGGTGTGGACGCGGGTCACGGCCTCGTCCATGGCCGCGGCGTTGGCCGCGGCGCCGGCCTCGGGGTCGAACGAGACCATGGCCGAGAGACCGGCCGGCATGGACGTGGAGTGCACGACCGACACGGCGCGGTCGCACATGCCGGCCGCCTGCTCGGCCGCCAGCACGACGTTGGTGTTGTTGGGCAGCAGCACGACCTCGGTCGCGTCGAGCGCCTCGACCGCCTGCACGAGCTCGGCGGCGCTCGGGTTCATCGACTGGCCGCCGTCGACCAGCGCCTCGCAGCCCAGCTCGCGGAAGAGCTCCTTGTTGCCCTCGCCGACGGCCACGGCCACGGCGGCCGTGCGCTCGACCAGCGCCAGGCGACGGTCTCGAGCCAGGGTCTGCTCGCGCATGTCGGCCACCTCGACCACGTCGATCGAGCCCAGCGCGTCGGCGTGGCTCAGCACGGCCCCGGGGTGGTCGGTGTGCACGTGCACCTTGACCATCTCGTCGCTGCCGACCACCAGCACGCAGTCGCCCTGGGTGAGCACGAACTCCTCGAGCGCCTCACGATCGATCCCGCTGCCGGCGAGCAGGAAGCTCGTGCAGTAGCGATACAGCGAGGCGGCGTCGTGGTCGTCGTCGGGGATGCCCTCGACGTGGCCGCCGCTGCGGCGCAAGCCGCCCTCGGCGGCCACCGTGCGCACCGGCGCCTGCACGGCCGCCCCGAGCAGCCCGCTCGCCGCCCCGCGCGCCAGCACCAGCAGCCCGTAGCCGCCGGCGTCGACGACCCCGGCGCGGCGCAGGGCCTCGAGCTGCTCGACCGTCTCCTCGACGGCCAGGCGGCCGGCCTCGAGCACGTGAGCGGCAAGCTCTTCGAGCGTGGCGGCGTCGGCGTGCTCCTCGGCCGCCTCCGCCATGCGCCGCATGACCGTCAGCATCGTGCCCTCGACCGGCTCGCGCACGGCGTGGTAGGCCGCATCGGAGGCCTCGCGCAGCGTGGCCGTCCAGGCGGCGGGACTCTGCACCCCGTGCCTGGCCAAGCCCTCGCAGGCGCCGCGGACCATCTGCGACAGGATGACGCCCGAGTTGCCGCGGGCGCCCATCAGGGAGCCCTTGGTGATCGTCGTCAGCACCTCTCGCGGCGACGGCGTCGCGTTGCCCTCGAGCTCGTCGATGACCGCCCGCATGGTCAGGAAGAGGTTGGTGCCGGTGTCGCCGTCGGGAACCGGGTAGACGTTGAGGTCGTTGATGTGGGAGCGCTCGGCTTCGAGCGCGGCCGCGGCCGCGTGCAGGAACCCGAGCGCCTTGTCGCGCAGCACGCTCACCGGCGCACGTCCTCGACGCGGACGCGCACCTGGCCGACCGTGACGCCGGTGATGCGCTCGACCGCGAACCGCACCTGCTCCTCGAGCGTGGAGCTCACGACCTTGAGGTTGAGCCCGTTCTCGATCACGACGTGCAGGCCGATGTCGATGGACTCGTCGTGGAGCTCGACCTCGACGCCGTCGCGCAGCGAGCCGCGGAACAGGCGCCGCAGCACGTCCATGCCGGTGCGCCGCATGTCGACGATGCCGTAGGTGTGGAGGGCGGTGTAGCGGGCGATCTTGGCGATCACGCCGTCGGCGATGGTGGTCTCGCCGCCGATGTCGTCGCCGGGGACGGAGGCGGTGAGGTCTGCCTCGCCCATGGCCTCAGGCGCCGGTCGCGCCCGGACCCTGGGGCTCGGGCAGACCGTTCAGCTCGTCGACGACCTCGTCGGGGTCGACCGAGTGCATGATGGAGCCGGCCTCGATGCTCTCGAGCTGGGCCCCGACGCACAGACAGCAGGCCATGCCGTGACCCTCGAAGACGGAGCGCGCCTGGGGGTGCCGCTCCAGGGCCTCGAGGATGGACATGTCCTTGCTGAACCGGGTCATCGACTCCATCTATGGACGTGGCCGCGGTTGCTTCGCGCGGCCGGCTGTAGCATAATTCCGGGCCATCACCTTTCGCAAGCCGAAGGAACCTCCATGTCGAAAGTCTGCACCAGCTGCGGCAAAAAGCCTGCAGTCGGCAACAATCGGAGCCATTCCAACCGCGCCACCAAGCGGCGCTTCGAGCCCAACCTCCAGCACGTCCGCATCCTGGTCGACGGGCACCCGCAGCAGGCCTACGTCTGCGCGCGCTGCCTCAAGTCCGGGCGCGTCCAGAAGGCAGTCTAGCCCCTCCCGCCGCCGAGAGCCTCAGGGCTTCGCGGCCGGCAGCGCCTTCATCAGGTTCGCCATCTCGAGCGCCGTCGTGGCGGCCGACCATCCTTTGTTCCCCGCTTTGCTGCCGGCACGCTCGATCGCCTGTTCGACCGTGTCGGTCGTGAGCACGCCGAACGCCACCGGCACGCCCGTGTCCAGCCCGGCCTTGGCGATCCCCTTGGCCGCCTCGGCGGCGACGAAGTCGAAGTGCGGCGTGCCGCCGCGGATGACGGCGCCCAGGCAGATGACGGCGTCGTAGCGGCCGCTGCCGGCCAGCCGCGCCGCCACCAGCGGCAGCTCGAAGGCGCCCGGCGCCCAGGCGACCTCGACGTCGTCGTCGGCCACGTCGTGGCGGCGCAGGTTGTCGAGCGCGCCGTCCAGCAGGCGCGTCGAGATGAACTCGTTGAAGCGGCTCACGGCGATGCCGAAGCGCAGGCCGCTCCCCGTCAGTTTGCCCTCGTAGCTCGTGCTCACGTGGTCTCCTTTCGTGCGACGGCCGGCGGCCGTCAGCCTTCGTCGCCCTCGAGCGGCAGCAGCTCCTCGTGCTCGAGCAGGTGCCCGAGCTTGTCGCGCTTGGTGCGCAGGTAGGTGATGTTGCTGGCGTGCGGCGGCACCTCGATCGGCACGCGCTCGGTGATCTCGAGCCCGTAGGCCTCGAGCGCGACGATCTTCTTGGGGTTGTTGGTCATCGTGCGGATCGTCGTCAGGCCCAGGTCGACGAGGATCTGGGCGCCGATGCCGTAGTCGCGCAGGTCGGCCGGGAAGCCGAGCTCGAGGTTGGCCTCGACCGTGTCGCGGCCCTGTTCCTGGAGCGCGTAGGCCTTGAGCTTGTTGAGCAGGCCGATGCCGCGGCCCTCCTGGCGCATGTACAGGACGACGCCCAGGCCTTCTTCTTCGATCTTGTGCAGCGCCAGCACGAGCTGGTCGCCGCAGTCGCAGCGCAGCGAGCCGAAGACGTCGCCGGTCAGGCACTCCGAGTGCACCCGCACGAGGACGTCCTGCTTGCCGGCGACGTCTCCCTTGACGAGCGCCACGTGGTGCGAGCCGTCGATCAGCGACTCGTAGCCGACGGCGGTGAAGCGGCCGTACTCGGTCGGCATCTCGGCCGTGGCCACGCGGCGCACGAGCTTCTCGTTGCGGCGCCGGTAGCGGATGAGGTCGGCGACGGTGACCATCTTGAGCCCGTGCCGGCGACAGTAGGGCACGAGGTCGGGCACGCGGGCCATGGTGCCGTCGTCGTTCATGATCTCGCAGATCACGGCCGCCGGCTCGACCCCGGCCAGGCGCGCCAGGTCGACGCCGGCCTCGGTCTGGCCGGTGCGCTCCAGCACGCCGCCGGGCCTGGCCGTCAGCGGGAAGACGTGCCCGGGCTGGACGAGGTCCTGCGGGCCGGCGCCCGGGGCGACGGCGGTGCGGATCGTGTGCGCCCGGTCGTGGGCCGAGATGCCGGTGGTCACGCCCTCGCGGGCCTCGATCGAGGCCGTGAAGGCGGTCTGCAGCCGCGCCTGGTTGTCGCTGACCATCGGGCTCAGGCCCAGCTTGCGGGCGCGCTCGGGCGTGAGCGCCAGGCACACGAGCCCCCGGCCGTGCTTGGTCATGAAGTTGATGCTCTGCGGCGTCGCGAGCTCGGCCGCCATCGTCAGGTCGCCCTCGTTCTCGCGGTCCTCGTCGTCGCAGACGACGACCATGCGCCCGGCGCGGATCTCGGCGAGCGCCTCGTCGATGGTCGAGAACGGGCTCTCCGCCGGCTTGGCGGCGCGCGCGTGGCGCTCGCCCTTGTGGCGCGCTTCGGTCGGACTGCTCATACGAACCCCGCTTCGGACAGCTTCTCCCAGGTCAGGCCCTCGGCGGGCATCGGGCCCCGCAGATAGGCACGCACGTACTTGCCGATGAGGTCGCCCTCGAGGTTCACGGCGGCGCCGGCGCGCAGGTCGCGCAGCGTCGTGTGGGCGACGGTGTGAGGGATGAGGGACACGGTCACCGCCGTCTCGGCGGCCGTCACGACCGTGAGGCTGACGCCGTCGACGGCGATCGAGCCCTGCGGCACGGTGACGGCGGCCACCGCGGCGGGCACGTCGAGCGCGAGCACGGTCGTGCGGGACTCGGTCGAGACCCGCACGACCGTGCCCACCCCGTCGACGTGCCCGGTCACCAGGTGGCCGCCCAGGCGCGAGCCCAGCGTGAGGGCGCGCTCCAGGTTGAGACCGGCGCCGCGCCGCTTGCCGGCCAGCGTCGTGCGGCGCACCGTCTCGGCCATGGCGTCGGCCCAGAACCGGTCGCGCGCCAGGCGGGTGACGGTCAGGCAGACGCCGTCGACCGAGATCGAGTCGCCGACGGCCGTGCTCTCGAGCACGGCCCTGGCCTCGATCTCCAGGACGGCGTCGCTGCCCTTGACCGACAGCGTCGCCAGCTTGCCGACCTCTTCCACGATCCCGGTGAACACTTATGCGGCTCCTTCCACGGCGGCGCCGGACGGCGCCGCGACACCACCGGCGGCCTCGGCCCCCTCATCCCGGCGCGCCGCCTCTCCCCCACGCGCCACGCGGCCGCGGCAGAGCACGTCGTCGCCGTGGCGCGTCCACGTCACCCCGGTCAGCCGCAGGCCGTCGGCCGGCGCTTCGACCGCCGGCAGCGCGACCAGGTCGGGCGCGCCGCGGCCGACGACCAGCGGCGCGACGAAGAACGCGACGCGGTCGACGAGGTCGTCGGCCAGGAGCGCGCCGGCCAGCGTCGGCCCGCCCTCGAACAGGATCTCGAGCAGGCCGCGCCGGGCGAGCGCGGCGAGCAGGTCGCGCGGGCCGGCGGCCTGCACGACCTCGACGCCGCGCTCGCCCAGCGCCTGCGCGCGCTCGGGCGCGATCGACTCGACGGCGAGGATCGTCTGCGTCTCCCTCGCCGTCGCGATCAGGCGCGACTCGAGGGGCACGTCGCCGTCGCGGCTCATGACGACGCGCGCCGGGTCGACGCCGTCCACGTCGCGCACCGTCAACTCGGGGTCGTCGCGGCGCACCGTGCCGGCGCCGACCAGCGACCGCGTCGGCCTCGGCCCGCATGGCATGGACGGCGCGGCGGCTCTCCGTGCCGGAGATCCACCGCGCCTCCCCGCTGCGGCCCGCCACCTTGCCGTCGAGCGACACCGCCGCCTTGTAGGTCAGGAACGGCAGTCCGCGTGCGGACGAAGCGCGCGAACGGCTCGTTGAGCAGCTCGCAGAGCTCGTGCCACTCGCCGTCGTCGACCGTGACCTCGACGCCCGCCTGGCGCAGCGCCGCGAAGCCGCGCCCGTCGACCGCCGGGTTCGGGTCGCGCATCGCGGCCACGACGTGCGCCACGCCGGCGGCGACGATCTTCTCGGTGCACGGGCCGGTGCGCCCGGTGGTGCAGCACGGCTCGAGCGTCACGTACAGGGTCGCCCCGCGGGCACGCTCGCCGGCCAGGTCGAGCGCCGCCGCCTCGGCGTGCGGCGTGCCCGGTCCTTCGTGGAACCCCTCGGCCACGGCCTCGCCGTCGGCCCCCACGACGACCGCCCCGACCCGCGGGTTGGGATGCGCCAGCCGCCGGCCCAGCTCGGCCAGCTCCAGCGCCCTCTGCTTGTAGTGTTCGCTCATACGACAAGACCCCGGTGCGCGACGCGCTCCAGGGCCTGAGTCACGAGCTATGACTGTCTTCTCCCATCCGGACTCTGACCGTCGGCCCAGGAATCTCACCTGGTCAACCCCGAAGGGCTCGCGGGCTCTCACCGCCGGTGGGGACTTCCACCCCGCCCTGAAGACACGTTGTTCTGTGCCCCGGCAGTATACCGCACGCCGGCGCGCACGCTCAAATGAGCGCGCCGCGCGCACTGGGTCCGGGCCACCGACTGGCCCACGCGCGTTCGCAATGCTCCCGCCCGGCGGTTCACGTTGCCCGCGCCCACTTGCGCCCGGCCGCCCGCGCGCCAGAATCGACCTGCGGCCACCCCTCTCCGGAGCCACCCGTGTCCGAACTGATCACCCAGCTTCGCGTCGCCCTCCGCTCGCGCCACTACAGCGCCCGCACCGAGCAGGCCTACACCCTGTGGGTGCGGCGCTTCGTCCGCTTCCACCACCTGCGCCATCCCGCCACCATGGGCGAGCCCGAGATCAACGCCTTCGTCACCCACCTCGCCGTCGAGGCGCACGTCAGCGCCAGCACACAGACCCAGGCGCTGTCGGCGATCCTCTTCCTGTATCGCCACGTGCTGGGGCGCGAGATCGGCGGCCTCGGCGAGCTCGTCCGCGCGCGCAAGTCTCAGCGTCTGCCGGTGGTGCTGACGCCGGGTGAGGTCAGAGCCGTGCTGGCCCACCTCGATGGCCAGGCCGGCCTGATCGCCGCGCTCATGTACGGCAGCGGCATGCGACTGATGGAGGTCCTGCGTCTGCGCGTGCAGGACGTCGATTTCGGCCGCAACGAGATCACCGTGCGCCGCGGCAAGGGCGACAAGGACCGCGTGACGATGTTGCCGGCGGCCGTGAAGACGCGGCTGCGACGGCACCTGAAGCACGTGAGAAGCGTGCATCTCGACGATCTCGCCGACGGCTGGGGCCGAGTCCAGCTGCCCGATGCTCTGGCGGCCAAGTACCCGGCCGCCGCTACAGACTGGCGCTGGCAGTGGGTGTTCCCGCAGGAAAGGCGCTGGCACGATCGCAGCCATGGCCAACAGGGCCGCCACCACGTCCACCCGACCATCGTGCAGAGCGCCGTCAGGGAAGCGGTCAAAGGGGCCGGCGTGCAGAAGCACGCCGGCCCCCACACCCTGCGCCACTCGTTCGCCACCCATCTCCTGGAAAGCGGCTACGACATCCGCACGATCCAGGAGCTTCTCGGGCACAAGAGCGTGAGCACGACCATGATCTACACACATGTGCTCAACCGCGGCGGCCAAGGCGTGCGAAGTCCGGTCGACGTGCTGTGATTTGGGGTAGCATAGATGTGCTACTACCGTGCGCTTACTGGAGAGACACATGACTCGCGGACTCAAGCTGCGCAAGGCGGGAGGATCGATCAGCGCGACCCTGCCCAAGGACATGGCAGACAGACTGAACCTCTCTGCCGGCGACACCGTTCTCGCCGTCGAGACCGAGCGTGGCATCCTCCTCACGCCTTACGACCCTCAGACCGAAGAGGCGTTGGCGCTCGCCGCCAAGGTTTCCAGCCAGTTCCGCAACGCCCTGCGCGAGCTGGCCAAGTAACCGGTGGCACGACCAGGAGAAGAGCCCCGGTGGGTGGACCGTCTCGTCGTCGAGGCCGTTCACCTCGACCTCACGCGCACGCATGGCGGCATGCCGGGACTTCGTGACGTAGACGCGCTCGACTCCGCGCTTGCTCGCCCCCGCCAGCGTCATGCCTATGAGCCTGGAAGCGACCTTGCCGCCCTGGCTGCCGCCTACGGCTATGGGCTCGTCACCAACCATCCCTTCAACGACGGCAACAAGCGCATCGCGTTCGTGACCATGGGTGTGTTCGTCATGCTCAACGGCTACCAGATCGATGCACGGGAGACCGACGTTGTAGCCCTCATGCTCGCCGTCGCCGCCGGCGAGCTCCCCGAAGCCGGACTTGCCGCGTGGCTGCGCTCGCACTTGAAACCCGCTGCCGGCTGAGCGGTCACTCTCGTGCTTACGCAGACCGCAGAAGCGTCGCCGCCCAGCGCGTCACGTGCCAGCGCAGCCCAAACTGCAGGGAAAACACCCACGCGGTGCACCCGCCCCAGTGACAGAATCCTCTGCTGCTAGTAGCCTGTTCGTGTGTTACACACACTGCATACTTCTTGTTAGGCGCAGTCCGGCAGGGTAGCCGCTTGGCGAACTCGCGCCGACGCCCGCAGCGTCTCCTGAGCGAGTCGAGAGAGGCGTCATGACGACGTTCAGCGCTGATCGCATCCGACCATCCTGCTGGTCTTCCGTTCTCGGCCTTGCCGCCTGCGGTGGCGCGGCCAAGTCGGGGGTTCGCGGCACGGCGACGATAGGCGGCGGACCGGTGAGCGCCAGCTACCCACCGCATACATGGCCGGATCGGGCTCTTGTGATCGTCCACCGTGGTGATGCCGCCGGGTCGGTTGTCGCCAAGGCCACCCGACCGTCGGGTGCCTTTGCGGTCGACCTCGCCCCCGGCACATACAGCTCTTCAGTGGGGCCAGGCTCGGTTCCGGCCAGCACCTCGGTCCTGAACGGCACCCTCGGCTCCGGTCGCCCGGACCGTCACCGTCAAGCCGGGGACCTACGTCGTGGTCAGCCTCGAGGCGTCGGTCCGTGAGGAGTTGGGCAGCAAGGACCCGCCCAACAAGCAGTTCGAGCAGACGCCGCCGGGCGTAAGCTTCGCTCGGCAGCGCAGCCAAGGCGGCGCTGCTCATACTGCGACAACGTTAGCGCAGACAGATGACGGGCCGTCGCCCGAGCAGCGCCAACGGTGACCAGATCGCCGAACGGCAACGCCATTCCGACGGTGCTCTTCTGGCGAGTGGCCTGCGACCGACAGCGGGCGCTGAGGTGAGAAGAAGCACGATGAAGCGGTTCGTTTCCACAGTCCGTTATGAAGCCGCTGTTTGTGTAGACGTCGCGGTCGTCATCTGCGTCCTGGCTGGTTGCGGTGGCCGGGCCGCCGCCACCGCCCCGAACCCACCTGCCGCCTCGAGCCCGCGCCGGCTTGGCTTGTCAGCGCCGCTGCCTCCGAGGCCAAGATGTGGGGCGACGCCCATCCCACGGTGGCCTACTGGGGGACCGACTGGGGTCCTGCCGGCAAGGCCTACGTGGTCGTCCTGGTCGGCGACTATTCCAAGGCCCAGAGGCTGCTGAGCTTCCGCACCAGCGCACAGGCGACCGCCTTTCCTCCGGTGAAGTGGCTGCGCATCGTGTTCGCCGGAGCAAAGCATGACGCCGCAAGCTACGGCGTCTACACGACCACGTTCGATGTGTCGCGGCATCCCGACCTTCAGCCGCTACAGCTTACATCCTCGACGGCGCAGTGAGAGGTGCGCCTAACAAGCACATCGAGCAGACAGGCCCCGCAGGTATGATGCGTCCAGAGGCTGCGCGGGCCTGCAGCTCATGTGCAACACGTTAGGTGTGGCTGCCCCGACCTGAGTGGGGGTACGAGGCCGTGTACGGAGTGCCATCCGATCTGAATCTCGAGCGCTTCGTCGGCACCACGCTCGTTGAGCTCTGCCTGGGCCAGTACCAAGCGCAGTTCCACTTCCACGCCCTCGACTCCGGCTGGCTTGATGAGGGCGAGACCCTGGAGGTCTCCGTCGCAGGCGGCTGGGAGTTGTGCGACGCCTCGGGTGAGGTGACGGCTCGCGGTGAGCGGGGCGTGGGCGGCGCGGCTCACGTCCTCTACCACCTGATCGGGGCTCCATCGCCGCGACCGACCTCGACCCGCCGGGCTCCTTCGCCCTGCACTTCGACGACGGCCACCAGCTGCGCATCTTCGACGACTCCGAAGACCAAGAGTCGTTTTCGATCCAGCCGGGCGACGTCTTTGTCTAGCCGAAGCACACCTAACAAGCACATCGAGCAGACCGGCCCGGGGGCTATGATGCAGGCGCAAGGGCTGCCAGCCGGCAGCTCATGTGCGACACGTTAGGCACGGCAGGTCGTGGCGTCAGCCAAGGACATGTTCAGCGGAAGCCCGATGTTCTACCTAGTCACGCCAGACGAACTCGTCGACCTCGACGACTGGGCCGAGTGGCTTTCCGCTTTGCTCACTGGTCCGTGTCGCGTCGAGGAGCTCGACGGTCGGCTTGCGCTGATCGAGGAGCGTCAACTCGTTGAGGTTCTCGATCGCGGCATGAAGGTCGAGGTGTACTCCGATGAACACGCCCCGCCACACTTCCACGTCAAGTCGCCGACCATCGACGCAAGCTTCGCAATCAACGACTGCAAGGTGCTGCGTGGCGAAGTGTCTGGCGCCAGCCTCCGAACGATTCGCTACTGGCACCAGCACGCCAAGCCCAAGCTCGTCGAGGTCTGGAACTCCACTCGCCCTGGCGACTTGAGGTTGGGGTCTTTGGGCGTGCCTAACAAGCACATCGAGCAGACCGGCCCGAGGGCTATGATGCGACTCATAGGGCTGCCAGCCGGCAGCTCATGTGCGACACGTTAGGCAGGGTCGCCGGAGGTCAGCGCGAGATGCAGGTTCCCGACGTCTTGACGGTGCACATCAGCACGGATCGGTCAGCCGACCTCTCCGGCATCATCGTCGTGCTCACCGTCTCATCGGGCCGCAAGAACCCCTTCCGCATCCTCATCCCCAAGACCGACGCGAGGGGCGAAGCACAGCTGAGTCGCGCCGACTTTCTCGGTCAGTTCGACGACCATCGCAACACCTTCCCCATGGACTACGACGGCGCAATCGAGAGCGCATCTTCGACGGTCGAGGTATCCCTTTCGATCCGACCTGGTCCCTGGAGCATCGCAGCGAGGCGCTCGCCTGGCCGCTTGCCGAGCACGAACGGGGCAAGTGGTCTTCGCGTGAGCAGGAGTACGAGGCTCGCACCTCATGCCGCAACCTCCTCTTCAGCGCCCTTCCGGTGACCGTCGACCTTCGCCACACCAGCGTCGTCGACTTGCCCGTCGAGGCTCGTGACCTTGCACCCGACTCTGCCTAACAAGCACATCGAGCAGAGCGGCCCGCGGGCTATGATGAGCTTCAGAGCTGAGCGAGCCGCCAGCTCATGTGCAACGCGTTAGGCACGCGTCAACGCCTAGGGAGGATCATGGCTGACGACGAATCACCGCAGTCGAAGGAGCGTATCGTCCCGCACCTCGACGACGGCTACAGCGACGGCATGATCGGCCCGATGTTCGGCCTGCAGCGGCTGTCCGTGCCGGCCGAGAAGCTGCGCCAGGGCGGCGAGCGAACCCACCGCGAGGGCCTCGTCGGATCCCCTGGCGCATGATCCTGATCGCCTGCGGTGGCGTCGTCGCCGCGCTTCTCGTCTTCGGCGTGCTCGTCACTCTGCCACAGCTGGGCCAGCACAGCGATCGCTACATCGGCGTGTGGCAAGGTGGCCGAGGCCAGGCCACGATCGTCACCATCTACAAGGCCCAGGACGGCTGGGACGTCGTTGCGAACGGTCGGGCGCTGCACGCTATTGATCGCGACGGCCAGCTCGTGACCACCGGCAGCCACGCGGTGGTGACGCTCCGTCGCGAGAACGACACGCTCGTCATGATACGGGGCGACTGGCCGCCGGTGCTTGCCCGGCAGTAGACCTAGTGGTGGTGCCTAACAAGCAGTTCGAGCAGACGCCGCCCGGCGTATGCTTCGGGTCGCAGCGCAGCCGAGGCGGCGCTGCTCAACTGCGACAACGTTAGCCGGACGGGAGATGAAGGTGGGCTGATGGCCGAAGAGCCGCAACTCTGTCCTCACTGCGGCCACACCAACGAGCACTGGGACGAGTTCTGCCTGTCCGTGGTCGGCGTCTCACCAGCGCAACGCATGAGGGCCGATTCCGTCGCCTCCTGCGAAAGCTCTCGATCCTGAAGCCGGCCGACGCCCTGGGAGACAACCCGGCGGGGGTCGGCGAGGCCTACCGTCACTGGGCCCATGGACCACTCCGGAGGCGGGGGCTTCTGAGCCATCGCCGGCTAACAAGCACATCGAGCAGAGGCCCGCGGATGCTATGGGTTGTCCAGAGCATGAGCGACGGCCCGGCAGCTCATGTGCGACACGTTCGACGGACGGGAGGTGAGCGGTGTCCTGGCGTCGATCGGCACTTCCAGTGGTGGCGCTCGTCGGGCTCGCTGTCGTGGTGGGCTGCGGCGGCAAGACGGCAACCGCCCCGCAGCGTTCATGGGGCAACGTCATGGCCAAGAACACGGCGGACACGCTGTGGCTGGCGATGCACCTCGACCCCTTGCACGCCCGCGTCGGCCAAGCGGTCACCGCGACCGTCTCTCTGACCAATCTCGCCTCCGCGCCCTATCGCAACACGGCCGGTGCGGCCGCCATGTATGAGGTCCAGGTGAGCGACTCGCAGGGAAGGGTCGTCTACAACTCGTTGCCAGCCACGCCTCCGACACATGCGCGGTCGTTCCACGTCAGCGGGGACGTGCGGACCACCTACCACTTCAGCCTGAGCTCGCCCGGCACCTACTTCGTGGTTGCCTGCACGACGAACTCGCCTCAACTGGTCACGCGCACCGTGCCGATCGTCGTGTCGGTCCAATAGCGTCGCAGGCAACGTCACGCAGCCGCCGTCGAACAAGCACATCGAGCAGACAGGCCCTGAAGGTATGCTGACAACTCCAAGGGCTGCGATGGCCTGCAGCTCATGTGCACCACGTTAGGTGCATGGGGAGGGAGCCATGCTCAGGACCGGCCTTGTCCTGCTCGGCGCGATCTGCCTCTTATCCTGGGGCTGCGGAAGCGGTGACCGCTTCGCCGGCACGTGGCGGCAGGAGGGTGGAGGCTCTGGCGTCGTGATTGCCAAGGTCGGCGACGCCTACCGGCTCGCCCTCCCCCCAGACCCGCAGTGGCGGCCCGCAACACGGAATGGCGGTACGCTCACCTGCCTCTACCCCGATGGTTGGCTGACCTTGACGTACCGCGACGGGCACCTCGTGATGCGGGAAGACCAAATGAACGGCACGTTGACCTATACCAGGGTGGGCGACACGACGACCATTCCGCAGCCAAGCGTGAGCGCCCACTGATGCAGTCCACTTTCATTGGCCCAGCACCTAACAAGCAGTTCGAGCAGACGCCGCCCGCAGGTATGCTCTGCTTCGTAGGGCTGCGACGGCGCAGCTCAACTGCAACGCGTTAGAACGAGCTAGGACGACCGTGAACGAGGAGACTGTTCGCAGCAACTTCGCGCGTATGGCGGGGAACGGCTTCGATCCTGCGCAGCCTTACCGCTGGCAGCACACGGTCTCGGGCTCAGACCCCGACGCCATTCGCCGTTTCGTTGACCGTCTTGCCGAGCTGGGCTTCGTCGCCATGGAGCCAGAGCCTTTCCATCCACCGGGCAAGGACACGTACGTCATGAGCGTGGCGCGCGAGCAGATCCACACGCCCGAGTCATTGGTCGCTGTGTGCGACGAACTGGCCTCTTTGGCCGAAGAGTACGGCGTGGCCTGTGGCGGCTACTCCGTGGGCTGGACGACTGAGTGAGCGCCGTTCTAACAAGCACATCGAGCAGGCTCGCAGTAGGGTTGTGCCAACAATGAGCGGCGGCCCGAGCAGCTCATGTGCAACACGTTGGGCCGACTCAGCGTGAGGGCAGTGATCCCGAAGTCGATTCTTCTCAGCGACCGCCCGCGCTCGGTGAGGTGGGCGATCTACCTGATGGCCGCGGATGCCGTCGTCAGCCTGCTCATCCTTGCGGGAGAAGCGGCAGTGTTCGGGGCCTTCGATCTCGTCGTCGTCTTCTTCCTCGCGGTTCAGCTCGTGCAGCTCGCGCTCGTGTTCGCTATCGCCATTGGGCGGCGCTGGGCCTTCGTGGTCTATGTCGTCTGGTTCGTCTACGACTTGGTTCAGATATCGCTGACCCTGCACACGTACCTCAGCCACGGGGTGCTCGCCTTCGCATGGGTCGCCGCGACTCTCGCGGTCGAGGCCGTGGCCATCGTTCTGCTGCTCACACCCACCGCCCGCGCCTGGTTTGCCTCATCCTCCCTGGCGTCGTCAGAGCCAACCGTCTCCGCACCGCCACCGTGAGCGGCCCAACAAGCACATCGAGCAGAGCGGCCCGAGGGCTATGATGTCGTTCAGAGCTGAGCGAGCCGCCAGCTCATGTGCGACACGTTGGGCGGAGTCCGTCAGGGTAGCCGCTTGGCGAACTCGCCCGACGCCCGCAGCGTCTCCTTAGCGAGTCCCGAGAGAGGCGTCATGAGACGTTCAGCGCTGATCGCATCCACCATCCTGCTGGTCTTCCTTCTCGGCCTTGCCGCCTGCGGTGGCGCGGCCAAGTCGGGGGTTCGCGGCACGGCGACGATAGGCGGCGGACCGGTGAGCGCCAGCTACCCACCGCATACATGGCCGGATCGGGCTCTTGTGATCGTCCACCGTGGTGATGCCGCCGGGTCGGTTGTCGCCAAGGTCCAACCCGACACGTCGGGTGCCTTTGCGGTCGACCTCGCCCCCGGCACATACACGCTCGTTCAGTGGGGTCCAGGCTCGGTTCCAGCCAGCACCTCGGTCCTGAACGCACCCTCGGCTCCGGTCGCCCGGACCGTCACCGTCAAGCCGGGGACCTACGTCGTGGTCAGCCTCGAGGCGTCGGTCCCGTGAGGAGTTGGGCAGCACAGGACCCGCCCAACAAGCAGTTCGAGCAGACGCCGCCGGGCGTAAGCTTCGCTCGGCAGCGCAGCCAAGGCGGCGCTGCTCAACTGCGACAACGTTAGGCGTGGTCAGGTGGGAGCATGAAGACACTCCATCGGCATCTGCTCCTCGGGACTGCGCTGCTGGCTACGATCGTCGTCCCCGTCCTCGTCGGCTGCGGCGGGTCTGCCGACCCGTTCGTTGGGACTTGGCAGATGAAGGGCCACTTAGCCATCAAGCTGGTCGTCACAAAGAAGGACAACGTCTACTGGGCCGTCTTGTCCGGTTACGGCTCGCCCGCCGAGCAGGCCTTCTCCCGTCACGGCAACCAGCTGGTCTCGCAGTCGTCTCCGCTGGCGAGCCAGACGATCACGGTTGACTTGGACCCGCAGTCGGGGCACCTGCACTACGGGCGTCCCGTTGTCGACTACGACTTCACCAAGGTCTCCGACAGTACGGCAGTCCCCACGGCATCCCCATGAGAGCCGCGGACCGCAGCCGTGGCTGAGACACGCCTAACAAGCACATCGAGCAGGCTCGCAGTAGGGTTGTGCCAGAGATGAGCGGCTGCCCGAGCTGCTCATGTGCGACACGTTAGACCGACAAGGCGGAAGGGCGACGCGATGCGTACGGTCTCGATTCGCAATGTGCAGAACAGCTCCGACCCGGCCTTTCGCTACCGCATGATGCGCGAGGTCGTCGAAGCCGTTCAGGAGCCTGGAACGCTCTTCATGCCGCTCCTCAACTTGGTCACATCTTTCATCGACGGGCTCGCGGGTGGAGGCGCTGGCAGTTCCAAGCAGGCGTACATCCGGTATCTCGAGGCCAACTTCCCTGACTTGTGTCAGGCAGTCGGTGCTGACACCTTCTATACAAAGTACCGCTGCGCTGCCGTTCACGATTTCGACTGCTCCTTCGGGTACGGAATCGAGCGCGACGCAGCGATGTCAGGGCAGTACTGCGCCCGCGAGCGCATAGCGGAGACCGGTCAGGTAGTCACGGTGCTCAACATCGATCGCCTCGTGAACGAGTTCTTGGCCCATGTCCGAATGCTCGAGCAGAGCCACAGTGCGAGTGCGGTCTAACAAGCACATCGAGCAGACCGGCCCGAGGGCTATGATGCGACTCATAGGGCTGCCAGCCGGCAGCTCATGTGCGACACGTTAGGCGGACAGGGGGGCCAGCGTTGGAGCCAACCAGACGCGCCATCGCAGACCGCCCGCCACATCGGCACGGCGAGTGGCTTCTCCTCGTCGCTATCGTGCTGGTGCTTGGGGCCGTCGTCATACTCATCGCCTGCGGCGGTACTCCGCCGATCGCCGAGAAGGCCGTCGGTTGGTGGCAGGAGGTCGGCACCACCAAGGCCTTCACCATGCACGTCACCTCGACCGGTCCCTACCGCTACAGCATTGTCTACCGCCGACACTTCCTCGTGCCCTTCGACGCACGACGGGTCGATGACAAGCTGGTCGTCGTGGACATGAGCGAGGTCATGCTCACGGTGACCTACGACGCCAAGACCGACCAACTCACCGCCGTGGGACTCGACCGGCGTCCGATCACGCTGCGTCGCATCCCGGCACCGTCGGCGTCAGCACCATGAAGGTTCCAGGGCAGCAGTCCCGCCAGGGTCTGCCGCCTAACAAGCACATCGAGCAGGCTCGCAGTAGGGTTGTGCGAACAATGAGCGGCGGCCCGAGCTGCTCATGTGCGACACGTTCGACGGACGTGATGTAGGCATGCCTCGATCAGGTCTGGCTTTGGCGCTCGTGGTGCTCGCGCTGCTGGCCCCGGCGAGCGGCTGCGCCAGGAAGGCGGCGACGATCCCGCAGCGACCGTGGGCCGACGTGATGACCAAAGACCAAGCCGACCACCTCTGGCTTTCCCTGCGCATCGAGCCGCTCCAGGTCCGCGTCGGGCAAACAGTAACCGCGACCGTCGCCCTCGCCAACGTATCCGGGAAGCCCTACGACAACCCGGCAGGAGCACCAGCCCTCTACGAGGTGCAAGTCACCGACGCCACCGGCAACGTCGTCTACAACTCATTGCCGACCAGCACACCGGCCGATGCCACGTCGCTGCATGTCAGCGACATCTCACGCACCGCCTACCGGTTCCGCCCAGATGCGCCCGGCACCTACTTCGTGGTGGCCTGTACGACCAACTCGCCCCAACTGGTCACTCGGAGCGTGCCCGTGGTCGTCACCGTCCAGCAGTGAAGCTCGGGAGCGCCGTGCGACCGCCGTCGAACAAGCACATCGAGCAGGCTCGCAGTAGGGTTGTGCCAACAGTGAGCGGCAGCCCGAGCTGCTCATGTGCAACACGTTGGGCGGACGAGCCGAAACGTGAGCGTCGTTCCGGCCCCTGACAACCGTTGACAGGCCAATGCGACTTACTGACTTCCAGCTTGGCACCTCTCCGGCTCAGTTCGCGGACCTCTCTGAAGCCGAGACGAAGGCCGTCAACTTGGCGTCCTTCCCCGTCTATGAGTCCCTGCGCCTTTGGTGCAAGGAGCGCAGAATCGAAGCGCCATTCCGCAAGATCTTAGTCTCCATCCGCGACACCGCCACTGCGTCTGAGTCGCACGGCCGGGCGTTCGTCGCCTTGGGCGTCTGTGAGGTCAACGAGGCCGTCGACCCGCACGAGCTGCGCGCCCGCAGGCAGGACACCGAGTGGCTCGCCTCACTTGTGATCGACGGCCTCGATCACATCGAGTCGCAGACCGGCTGGGCGCACGACGGCTTGCGCGCACATGCCCTGGCGCTCGCTCACGCTCACCCGCCTTGCGCGCACCGCTTCGAGAAGCTGCGCAAGCGATACAAGGGCACCGTCTGCGACACATGGTTTGTGGCCGATGTGGGCCGGACGGTCATCAAGGCGTGTTTCACTCTGCGCGGAGGCGAGACCTCAGAGATAGTGCTCGCGGAGGAGTCGGGCCCAATCTGGATGGAGCTCGAG
>CAWAPD010000006.1:0-233876 GCA_963783865.1 uncultured Actinomycetes bacterium
GAAAATCATGGTGTCGCCAGTTCAATTCTGGCCCTCGCCACCAGAATCTCTCCTGCACTTCGCGCTTTCTGACTCCCGAAATGTCGGCCGCCAGCGGCAGATCAGCCCCCCAGCGGCAGATCAGCCCTTGCCGACATCCCGCCGACGCCCTGTGAAGCTATCGACCCCGTGCCGCGCCGCCGCCGCCGTGAGGACTACCGCCGCTGGGAGCGCTCACATGCGATGGAGCTCGGCAGAGCGGCGTGAAATATGGCTACGCAGGTCTCCATGGCCTGTGACGCCTCGGGCAACACCTCCTCGCCAATCGACTCGCCGATTGTTCAGTTCGCGAAGAACCCCGTGGGCAGTCACACTACGAACGGCACTCACACGCTAAAGTGGACCAGCGAATGAATCAGGTCAGGATTCAGCAGACACGCGATCGACCGGATCGCCAAGAGCCGAGGCTGGTGCCCTACACCGCTACGGCGTTGGCCGTTGGGCCGTTTCTCAGGAGCGCGTTCCGGCTCAAGGTCGTTGCGCCCGAGCGGATTCCTGCCGAGGGCCCACTGGTCGTCGTGGCCAACCACGAGAGCAATCTCGACGGCTTCGTTCTCATATCGGTCTTCACCGAAAGGCGTCTCACTTTCCTCTCCGCCGCCCATTTGTTCGAGAAGCGCGCCGTCGGACGGTATCTGCGCGGAATAGGCGCACTCCCGGTAGAGGAGCAGTGCGCCAACGTCAGTAGCTTCAAAAGGGCGCTCGCGATTCTTGCCAAGGGCGGGACGGTGGCCGTCTTTCCCCAGGGAGGGATCGCCCGCGACGAGATTCAGGGTGGAGCGGCGTACCTGGCGCTGAAGGCCAACGCCGCGCTTCTGCCGCTGCACCTCACGGGCACACGGAAAGCTCTCCCGCCAGACGGGAAGTTGCCCTCTTTGGCTCGCATCACGGTGCGTGTCGGCGTGCCCGTTCCCGCCCTCGAGATAGCCAGGGGGAGCTCAAACACCAGTGCCGCGGTTGCCGAGGGCACAAGGCTGATCGCACGGATGCTCGCCGAGACGCGGCTGGCCTGAGCCGACCGGGCGCTCAAGCCGCAGTCACGCGACACTCGTCCGGTGAGAGCGGTAGACTGGCGTCGCAATGACCGCTGCCGACCATCGGGTCGCTGCGGAAGCCGATGAGTAGAACACAGGCATGGGGGCGCTCATGGACGCCGAAACCACCCTCGACGAACTCAAGAAGCTCGTCGCCCGGTTCCGCGACGAACGCGATTGGCGCCAGTTCCACAACCCGAAAGACTTGGCGATCTCGATCAGCATCGAGGCCAACGAACTCCTCGAACTGTTCCAGTGGAAGAGCGAAGCCGAAGTCGAGGCGCTGTTGCACGACCCCGAGAAGATGGGTCAGATCCACGCTGAGATCGCCGACATCGCGATCTACGTCCTCAGTGCCGCCGATCGCCTCGGCTTCGACCTGACCCAGGCGGTGACCGACAAGGTGGCGACGAACGCCGCCAAGTACCCGGTGGACAAGGCGCGGCCCGCGCCGGCCTGACCTCGGCCCGCCTAAGTGCCCTCTAAGCCCCGGCGAACGGCCGGGCAGGTAACATAGGCCAGCACGCTCAGGCTCGCCGTGAACGTCAACCCGCCCGCTGCCAGGGCATGGCACCGACCGCATGGCCGTACCTCCGGCCCTCGATGCGCAGGCTTCTGAGCCGAACTGTGGCCTTCAGAATCATGATGGGAGTCGTCCAGTAGCAGTACCTAGCGCCCGGCTGCGAGGGGCAGGCTCCACACGGTCTCGGGCGGAGCGGCCGCCGGCCGCGGCAATCTGGACGCAAGCACGGCCACCACGATCGGCAGCGTCGCGATCGCGTAGAGCACCGAGCTCGGCCCTGCCGCGTCGCCCAGCAGGCCCAGCGCGGCCACGATGAGGCCGCCGGCGCCGCTGCAGAGGCCGATCGTCAGGCCCGTGGCCAGCCCCATGCGGGCCGGCAGATACTCCTGCGCCAACACCAGCGCGACGCTCACGTTGGCGTTCATGGCGAGGCCGATGAAGACGACCACGGGGATCATGCCGAAGTAGCTCAGGCTGGGTAGCAGCGCGATCAGCGGCACGAGCAGGAGTTGCGGCGCGATCAGCACGAAGCGACGACCGAGACGTTGGGCGGCGATGCCGCCCAGCAGCGTGCCGGCTGCGGCGGCGCCGAGCAGCACGCTGGTCATCAGATTGCTTGCCCCCGGACTCGTTCCTCGCGCTTGGACCAGGAACAGCGGTATGAAGGTGAGCAGGCCCGTGGTCACGCCGCTGGCCACGCAGTACAGCACAACCAGGCGCACGAACGGACCCCACTGGGAGCCCAGCAGCTCGGATCGACGGCGCAACCCATGGGCGACGGCCTGTCTCTCGCGGAAGCGCCGCAACGCCACCGCCACTACCACCGCGGCGGCGAACGGGACGATGGCGATGACTGCCGTCCCGTGCAGGCCCAGGGGCGTGAGCACGACCGCCACCACAAGCGGGCCCAGGGCGTAGCCGACGCCGCCGCCCAGCGAGAAGATGCTCATGTCGGCGGTCACACGCGCACTCGAAGCGTGGCGCGCCCAACGGGCGCCCTCGGGGTGATAGGTGGCCACCCCGGCGCTGCAGACGGCGACCGCGATCAGCGTGAGCGAGTAGCTCGTGACCAGGCCGACAGCGCCGATGCCCAGGCCGGTGAGGATAAGCCCGCCAGACATCAGCCAGCGTGCTTCGCCGCGGTCGCCGTGGGCGCCGACGAGGGGTTGGAAGACGGCGCTGGCGACGCTGGCGGTGAGTGCGAACACGCCGGCGGCTGCGTAGCTGTAGTGGCGCTCCACGACCAGGAAGGGCAGCAGCGCGAAGAGGGCGCCCGAACACAGGTCGGCGCAGCCGTGCCCCAGAGAGAACGCGAACAAGGTGGGGCGCGACGCAGCTTGAGGGTCTGGCAGGCTGTTCATGAGGCACTCGAGCAAGGGGAATGGGTCATGGCAGTGACCACAGGCTGCTCTCGTTCACGGTCCGCAGCATCAACGGGCAGTGTACCGTGTCGCGGTTGCCAGAGCGCCCCTCACCCTCGAAACTACTTCCGCGGTCGCCACATGCCCGTCACACAGGGACCGCCCCCGGGCGCCTGGAAGGTGACGGCGGGCACGAAGCCCAGAGCCTCGTAGCGATGATCGTTGGCCGGGTTGCTCGATTCGAGGTAGGCCGGCATCCGATCCCTGTCGATGCGCGCAAGGTTCTCTGCAAGGAGCGCCATGCCGAGGCCATGTCCCCTGTGTGCCTCGTGCGTTCCCAGGAGACTCAGGTAGTAGTGCGGCTCTTCTCGGGGGTGTGCGGCCTCGAAGCGACCTAGGAGTTCGGTCACGACGTCCGCTCTCTCGCCCACGAGCTCCGCCACAACGCTCGGGATCCTCTCCTCGTCCTCAGAGGAGAACTCGGTCCCTGCCGCGGGGATCCACACCGAGACGGCCTCGAAGCCGCTGGTCTTGAACGTCCAGGGATAGCGAAGCGCGTTCTCGATGCAGAACCGCCACCAGCGCTTGCGCAGCACGGGATCCGGAAACGCCCACGACCAGGTCGGATCGTCGTGGAAGGCGCCGGCGATCGCGTCGACCGCATCTGGAAGGTCTCCGGCACCGCAGGGCGCCACCGACAGGACCGCGCTTGCAGGCGAGGAGGCCGCGTCAGACGAGGCGCCTGGTGCTGCGTGAACGTATCCGATGCGGCGAGACGAATCGCCGGTCATCGACCGACTCCCTGCGTGCTCAGAGCCCGACACTGGTTCCAGCATCCTCTGCCGCCCCGCCGACTAATGACCGGCGATCTGGCCGCCGTCGATGTGCAGGATCTCGCCGGTGATGAAGGGCGACGACTCCAGGAAGAGGACTCCGTCGACGATGTCGCCGACCTGCCCGACATGCCCGAGTGGCTGGCGCCCGGCCTCCGAGTCGTAGGATCCCGGCGCGTGACCCGGCGTCTGGATGACGCCGGGCGAGACGGCGTTGACGCGGATGCCACGGGTCGCGTACTCGATCGCCAGTGACTTGGTGGCGGAAGCGATGCCACCCTTGGTGAGCGACACCAGGACCGACGGCACGCCGGAGTCCGCGTAGTCGGCCAGGGTGGTCGTGATGTTGACCACGTGGCCGCCGCCTCGTTTCAGCATCTCGCGGATGACCCGCTGGGTCAGCCTGAAGAACCCGGTGAGGTTGACGCTGACGATGGACGCGTAGTCGTCGTCGGTGTAGTCGGTGAACGGCTTGCGGATGAAGATGCCGGCGTCGTTGACGAGAGTGTCGATGCGTCCGAAACGGTCGAGAGCTTCGCCGACGATGCGGTCGCCGGTCGCCGGATCGGCGACGTCACCGGCGACAGCGAGCACGTCCCGATCCTCCGAAGGCTCGATCGAGAGTGAGTTGGCAACGACCCTCCAGCCCCGGCGGCGGTAGCCGGCGACGAGACCGGCGCCGATACCCCGCGCGCCTCCGGTGATGATCGCGACCCTGTCCTCGCTCTCGTTCATGACGCTCCTCCCGTTCGTTGCCCGCCGCTACTCCACGAACGTGTCGTCGGCGTAGCAGTAGCGCCACTCCTCGCCGGGCTCGAAGGAGCGGATGACGTGGTGTCCGGTCGCGTGCGCGTGAGCCGTGGCGTGCTTACCGATCGAGTTGTCGCAGCACCCGACGTGCCCGCATTCGAGGCATTTGCGCAGGTGGACCCAGCGCTGTCCGATCTTGAGGCACTCCTCGCATCCGTTGCCGCTCGCGTCGGGCTCGGGCGTGGGAACGCCGCGCATGTGCTCGCAGTCCGGCATCATCTCTCCTTTCGCGCAGGTCGGTCGCGGCGCGAAGCCGGCGGCCGGACGTAGTCGCAGGCCGCCGCGTCCCAGCCGCCCAGCGTGGTCGCGGCGCCGTAGACGCCGGCCAGGAAGTCGAGGATCGCGCGCCGCGGGTCGGGGCAGGTCCGCACGTCCTCATAGGGCATGAGCCACTCACTCATCTCGTCCATCCACCCCGCGTAGCTCGGCGCGATCGGCGCCGTCTCGCAGCCCGCCGGACGCGGCACGAGGTAGCCGTAGAACCCGGGAACCGGGGCGCCGTCGTCGCCGGCCCAGAGGCCGGCGTTGAGGTGTTCGGCGTCGAGGTCGTAGCGCATGATGAAGCCGCGGTCCGTCGGGGCCGGCGTGGCGCGTCCCGCGAACAGGAGCACCGTGAGGTCGAAGGTGCCCCACCAGAACTGCACCCCGCTGCGCCCGAAGAACGCGGACCGGAACTCCTCGAAGACGGCGTTCGTCGAGCAGAGGATGCGATGGAAGCGTTGTGCCTGCTCGGGCTCGAACGTGTGGTCGTGCGTGTTCTCCGAGAAGGGCGTCGTGTCGGCGACTTCTTGAGGCTTGTCCCAGAGGTCGAGCTCGAGACCCGATCCGGCAAGCGCCGCCTGGAAGTCGGCCCAGATGGCAGCGACGGGACGGTCCGGCCCGAGGGGGACGCTCGCGCGCGACCCGGTGCTGGTCGCCATCCAGAGCTCGCCGCGGAAGAGGTCGATGCCCATGGTGACCACGGTGGAACGGTGTGGCATGGCTCCGGTCGTGAAGCCGTGCGCGTCCAGGAAGAGGCGCACGTGCAGCCATTCGGGTTGGGGCGGAGCCAGGGCGAGCTTCGTCTTGCCGAGCATCTGGGCGACCAGGTGCAGCGTCTTCTTGGTGGGCGCCCACTCCTCATACGGGAGCGCCGGCCAGTTGGTGTGCTCCATCAGGGTGCTCCTTGTCGGGCCACGCGGGCCCTCGGCACGGGGTCTCGACTGCTGCTCGACGCGACCGGGAAGGCCGAGACATCGTCCACGGCTGGTTTCCCGGCCGCGCAGAGGACCAACCGCATCGCCAGTCTTACGCGGAGCGTCGCCGCACACGGGCGGGCCTGGACTCAAAGACCTGCCGTCCGGCGCCAGATGTAAGGTGGCGGCGTCCACGAAGTGGGGAAGGCATGGACGACGTTCCTGCTGCCATACGCTCCCACGGCCTCGGCGACTGGTGGAATACCGCCTTCCGCCCTGAAGACCGAGCCGCGATCGTGGCGGCCTGTCCCTGGCTCCAGAAACCCCTTAGGGGCGTCCACATGGCCGACCTCTGCGCGCACGTCCTCGTCGAGCTTCGCTACGACTACACCTGGCGGCGAGTCCGTCCACTCGTCGACAAGCTGCTCGAACTCGCACCGACACGACGGGCGCTGGCCGACCGGGACCTGGCCTACGCGCAGGTACTCGAGGCGGCGTGGCGGCGGCGGGACAACGACCCCGCCGCCCTCACCTACGTCGCCACCGCGAAAGAGAGGCGCTGCGAACTTGCGCCGAAGCTCAAGGCGGCGCCGACCGTCCCAGGCGTGTCCGCGACGCTCCCCGAGCGCATCTACGACGCCGACAGGGTCTGGGAGGCGATCTGCGACGATCTCGGCGCAGAGTACCTGCTCGAGACGGTCGACGGTCTCGAGTTCCGTCTGACGCCTCTGCAACAGGGCCTCGTCAAGCGTGCCTTCATCTCGCCGCTCGCGCAGGATGGCACGGCGCTTCGTCTCAGGATCGTGACCGACGAAACGGGCTTCGAACGGACGCAGGCCCGGCTGGAATGCCTGATCTCCCGACTCCCCGTGCCGCCCAAGGCCACATTCGGACGGCAACCAGGCGGGGCGATCTGCTTCGATCTGCTGACGCCTCTGGACCTCTTGCTGGAGACAGGAGCCGATGCGACTGAGCGGGAGGCGCGGCTGTACTACCAAGTGGTGCCCGTCTTCCGTCTTCTGAACATCGACTTCGAGCTGATCGACCGGGCGGCCGACGAAGAGTAGGTGCGGCCGGGCCTGTCCTCGATCTCGCCTGCACCTCGCGCCTTCTGACGCGCGTCTCACGTGTTGTGCGGGCGCGAAACGGGCGTCATGCTAGAGTCCGCGCGATGGACCTCCAGCACCTGCGGATCCTGCGCCTCTCGCGCCACCTCATCGGCTTCTACGACGGTCGCGTTCCCGGCGTGCGCTTCTCGGCAGGACCGAACTGGGTGGACGACGGCGCCCTCTCACTGGGCGTCTGCAGCTATGCGCTGGTCGACGGCGCCGAGGCGCTTGTCTACGACACCCACATCTCGGTCGAGCACGCCGGCGCCATCCGCCGCGAGCTCGAGCATCTGGGCGTGCGGCACATCACCGTCGTCCTCAGCCATTGGCACCTCGACCACATCGCCGGCAACGAGGTCTTCAGCGACTGCGAGATCGTCGCCGGCCGGCTGACTCACGACCGGCTCATGCGGGAGCGCGCCGCGATCGAAGCGGGGACCAGCGACGAGGGCCCGCCGGCCATCTCACCGCTCTTCTTGCCGACGACGCTCCTCGACGACGAGACCCAGCTGAGGGTCGGCACCCTGCGCGTCGCGGCGCTGCCGATCAACATCCACACTGCCGATGGTCTCGTCTTGGACCTGCCAGACGAGGGTCTGATGCTCGCCGGCGATACGCTCGAGGACACCGTCACCTACGTCTCCGAGCCCGAAGCGCTGGAGGCGCATCTCGCCGAGCTCGGGCGCCTGCGCCGGCTCGGGGCCTTGCGTATCTACCCCAACCACGGCGACCCCGGCGTTCTCGAGGCGTCTGGCTACGGCGAGGGGCTGATCAGCGCCACGCAGAGCTACACCCGGGACCTGCTGCGCGTGAAGAGCGAGCCTGCTCTTGCCGGCCTCGATCTGCGAGCCTTCGTCGCGGACTCTCTGGAAGCCGGCTGGATCACGTACTTCGAGCCCTATGAACGGGTGCACCGGAGCAACCTCGAGGCAGTGGCGCGCGTAGCCTCCTGAGGATGACGACTCAGCGGCCCCGGCGCGACAGCCACGTCTGGTCGCGCACGAGGCCGTCTGAGAAGGCCAGCACGCGGTTGCGACCGCTGCGTTTGGCCGCGTACATGGCCCAGTCCGCCTTGTCGAGGAGCTCGTCCTTGGCGGAGGCGTCGTCGGGCCAGGTGGCGACGCCGATGCTGACCGTGAGGGGGCGCCCGCCGCGCGCGCTCGATGCTTCGATCTCTGAGCGCATGTGTTCGGCGACGGTGAGGGCTCCTTCTGCGTCCGTGTCGATGAGGACGAGCACGAACTCCTCACCGCCGTACCGCGCCGCCAGATCGATGCGCCGGCTGCAGGCCTCGGTGATGCGGGCGATGCGTTCCAGGGCGGCGTCGCCGGCCTTGTGACCGTAGGCGTCGTTGTAGTGCTTGAACTCGTCGCAGTCGAAGAACAACAGGCTCACCTTGCTGTCGCCGCGACGGGCGCGGGCGAGCTCCTCGTCGAGACGCTCGTGCAGGTAGCGGTGGTTGTAAAGCCCGGTCAGGCCGTCCGTGATCGCCTCGACCTCGGCCCGGCTGAAGCGGATGGCGGCCGCCTGGAGCATGGCCGACAACGCGTGGGAGCGGTCCGCCTGCACCGACTGGTCGAGCGATTCCGCCACGGGTGCGTCCACGGTGACCGCGGCGACGATCGAGCCCTGGGCATCACGAACCGGAGCGGCGCTGGATACCCAGACGCCGAAGTCGTCGGCGGTGAGGACGTTGGCCAGCAGGTCGTCGCCCCCGAGGACGCGAGCGAGGTCGTCTTCGGGCAGCCACGGGTCGCCGCAATGGGAGACCTCACGTTCGGTCTCGCCGGTGTCCAGGACCGTGACGCACTGGTCGCCCACCATGGCGAAGCTCGTGATGAAGCGCGCCGGCGGATTGGCGTCGCGCAACCGGCGCAGGACGCTCACCATCTGGGCGTAGGCGGGGTTCGCTTCGTCGGCAGGTGTGCGCAGCAGGGCGTGTGCGGTCGGGTCTATGAGCTGCGCGGCCTTCTGGGCCAGACCGGCGATCCGTGTCCGGCGCTGTTGCAGGCGCTGCAGGGCGCGCCGGAAGCCGGCGACCATCTCCGGGTCGAACTGGCTGCCGGCGCAGCGCTTCAGCTCAGCGAGGCACTGGCGGTAGCTCAAAGCGGCCCGGTAGGGGCGCTGGGAAGACATCGCGTCGTAGCAGTCGACCACACACATGGCGCGGGCGATGACCGGGATCGCCTCGCCGGTAAGGCCGCCCGGATAGCCGCCGCCGTCCCAGCGCTCGTGGTGATGGCGCACGCCGGCCACGAGCTCCTCGTCGAAGAGCGGACGCACGATCTCGGCGCTGATGCCGGGGTGCTGCCGCATGAGCTCCCACTCCTCCGAGGTCAGCGGTCCGGCCTTGAGCAGCACGCGGTCGGAGACGCCGATCTTGCCGATGTCGTGGCAGAAGGCGACGTCTTCCACCTCCTCCAGGCGCTCCGCCGGCCAGCCCAGCTCACGGCCGAGCATCGTCATGTAGGCGGCGACGCGGCTGGCGTGACCGAGGGTGTAGTAGTCCTTGGCGCTGAGCGCCGAACTCAGGGCCCGCAGGTTGCCCAGGTGGAGGTTCTTCACTTCCTCGTAGAGTCGGGCGTGCTCGAGCGCCCGGGCCACGAGTTGGGCGACCGCTTCGGCCAGGGCGATCTCCTCGTCGGTGAACTCACGTTCGACGTGGTCCATGAGGTCGACCAGACCGATGACCTTGTCGCGAGCGATCAGGGGCAGCGTGACGGCACTCTGCTGCCCGTAGCGGAGCATGCCCTCTCGCTCCGCCTCGCCGAGTCGCGGATCGTTGAGGTTGCGCACGGTGACGGCGCGACGTGTCTCGAAGGCGAGTCGGTCGCAGGGCCAGTCGGCGAGGCAGACCTCGTACCCCACCCAGGACGCATCGCGAATGCCCCCGGCCATGGAAGCGACACAGACCATGCGCTCGTCACCATCCAGCCTGAAGATGTCGCAGTCGGGGATGTTCAACGCCGTGCCAAGGCGTCGTGCCGCCGACTGCAGGACCTCGGCCAGCTCCAGGCTAGAGGCCAGCTCGAGGCTCGTCTCGAAGAGCAACTGGTAGTGACCGTCGGCACCGCTGCCCGCCGAGTAGTCGTCGCGACTCGGCCCCGCTCCCTCACGGAGGACCTTCTCGAGGTCGCCGACGCGAAAGCGACGCTGACCGCTCGGAGCGCGCCGGCAAGGAAGCTCGCCGGAGTCGGCCCGCCGGCGCACCGTGCTCGCGCTGACGCCGAGGAAGTCGGCCGCCCGCTGCACGCGCAACCACTCGGACTGCGTGGGTTTCGCCCTCATCCTCGAGGTCATCGGCCTGCCGGGGACGATTCTTGAGCAATGCTGCCAACAGCAGCCTCGGGGGGGCCGGTCAGGCCGTTTCCTCGGCCCGACCACGGCTGCGGCGCAGCACCAGGAGCACGACGCCGGCGATGACCAGCACCACGACGACGGCCACGACGATCGCGGCCGTCTTGCCGCCGCTGCCGCCGCCGGACTGGCCGCTCACCGGTTGCAGCACGACGAAGGAATCGACGCCGTCCTGCACGCCGCCGGTGGCCATGAAGGCCGGGCCATGCCCGTTCATCATCTGGGTCCAGCCCGTCCAGCGAGAGGTGTTGTAGGCCTCCAGGTAGTCGGGATAGACGAGGACGACCCAGGGAGACTGCTCGTACATGACCTGCTGCATCTTCCAGATGAGGTTGCGGCGGGCGGTCGGGTCGAGGGCCGACGCCTGCTCCACGTTGAGCCGGTCGAACTCCGCGTTCTCCCAGCACGGCTCGTTGGTCGCTCCGATCTGCGCCGAGGTCTCGGCGGTGAGTGTCTGCCCGGGGTCGGAGTAGCCGGCCCAGTCGTCCACGTACATGTCGAAGTCCGGGGCGTATGTGCCGCCCTTGAAGTTGAACACATGAGCCTGCTGGGTGCCGCGGTCGATCACGGCCAGGGTGATCTTCAGGCCGAGCTGCTGGAACGAGCCGGCCAGCAGCTTGATCTCACGCTGACCCTCCGGGAAGTCGGTCATCGTCCACAGACGCAGGCTGATCGGCTTGCCCTTGTACTGGCGGATCCCTCCGGCGCCGCGCGGGTAGCCCGCCGCGTCGAGCAGCTGGTTCGCCTTGGCCAGGTCGAAGGTGTAGGTCTGGTCGGCCGGCGGCTGCCAGTGGTAGTCGGGGTTGAACCAGGTGTTCGGCGGCAGGCAGGTCGTTCCCGGCGTTGCCAGACCCTCGTAGGCGAGCTGGCACAGCTTGGCGCGGTCGACCGCGTAGTTGAGGGCCGTGCGGAAGCGATAGTCGCGCAGGACGGGGTTGCCGGCCGAGGCGGGCGACGTCGAGCAGTTCAGGTTGAGGTAGTCCCAGTTGTAGAAGTTGTAGGAGATCCCGTGCAGGTCGGGCTGCGACGACAGGGCCTTGAACTGGGCCTCGGGGAGGCCCCAGGCCGCGTCGATCGTGCCCGAATTGAGGTCGGCGACCATCGTGTCGGGGTTCTGGTAGGTGTCGAAGTACAGCTTGTCGATGGCGGGCTTCGGGCCCCAGTAGTAGGGGTTGCGCACCATCTCGATGTAGGTGCCCTTCTTGAAGACGGTGGTGTAGAAGGGCCCGCTGCCGACGATCGGGGGCTTGTTGACGTAGGTGGTGGTGGCCAGCTTCGGGTCGACGTTCTGCCAGATGTGCTTGGGCAGGATCGGCAGGAAGATGCGCTCCATGTCGGCCTTCGGGGCCGTGCAGAAGATCTTCACGGTCGTCGGGTCGATCGCCTGGGCCCCCTTGAGGTTGACGATCGCGACGCCCATGTTGGCCATGTTGTTCTTGACCGTGTAGTTGTAGGTGAAGGCCACGTCGTCCGCCGTGAGCGGCTGCCCGTCCGACCACTTCACGTTGGGCCGCAGGTGGATCGTCCAGACCTTGCCGTCCGCCGAGATGCCGCCGTTCTCCTTGGTCGGGAACTCGGTGGCCAGGTCGAGGATCGGCTCGTTGTGGAGGCCCCAGCTGAACAGGAAGTCGTAGTTGATGGCCCAGATCTCGTAGGTCGTGGTGGCCCAGCCCACGAACGGGTTCAGGTTGTCGGGCTCGGCGATCCAGCCGATGTGGAGGCTCACGTCACCGGACGACGGCGAAGGCGCGGGACTGGCGGCGAAGGCGCCGGCAAGGCCCCAGACCATGCCGGTCGCCAGCAGCACCAGAACTGCGAGCAGGAGGAAACGGCGTGTCCGGTGATGATGCATCTCGACCCCCTCAGTCGGTCCGGACGGGTAGCGGTGGCTCGATTGTACGACGATTCGGATGGAATGGAACGCGGCGGGGGGCTCAGCGCGGCGCCCGGCGGTGCGACGCCATGGCCACGCGCGCCTCTGCCAGCGTCGGCTGTGCCGCCACGCCGCCGGCGGCAGCCGTCGACAGCGACCCGCAGGTGACCGCGAGCTCCAGGCAGTCGAGGGTCGGCCAGCCGTGCAGCCGGCCGTAGAGAAAGCCGGCGTCGAAGCTGTCTCCCGCGCCGATCGTGTCCACCGGCCGGGCCCGGGGCGCCGCCACGCGGACCTCCTGGCCGGCATCCAGGGCGATCGCGCCATCGGCGCCGAGCTTCACCACGGGCAGGGGACCGAGCCGGGCCAGCCGGGCGAGGGCGTGGTCGAGATCGCGCGTTCCGGCCGCGGCGAACGCCTCGTCGCGGTTGGGCAGGAAGACGTCGGTCGCGCGTAGCGTCTCGTGCAGTCCGCCCCGCCAGCGGCCCGACCAGTCGCCCTGGCTGTCGAGGGAGGTCGCGCGCCCGGCGGACCGGGCCTCCGCGAAGAGGCCCGGCAGGCCGGGCGCCAGCTTGGGCAGCAGGAAGAACGAGCCCACGTGGAGGTGCCGCGCTCGCTCGACGAGCGAGCGCGGCACCATCCGCGGCTCGAGATCGGCGACGCAGCCGAGCGCCGTCAGCATCGAGCGGTCGCGACCGGCGCCGCCCAGCACCAGGTGCACGGTCAGGCCGGTCACGCCGCCGGAGACGACCGTGCAGCCCGAGGTGTCGACGCCGCGCGCCGCCAGCTCGTCGAGCATGAAGCGGCCGCCGGCGTCGTCGCCGACCGTGCCGACGAAGGCGACGCGCAACCCCAGCCGGGCGCCGCCGCAGGCGACGATCGCCGACGAGCCGCCCACCGTCAGCGTGCCGGCCTGGACGAGCTGTTCCGTCTGCCGGAACGGGGGTGGGCCGGGGAGGCCGGCCACGACCACGTCTGGCACGGCGTCGCCGATCACGAGCAGGTCGATGTCGGGCTCAGTCATAGATGGCGGCGCCGCTGTCGGGATCGAAGAAGTAGAGGGCGCGGGGGTCGATCCACAGCCGCACAGGCCGGCCCTCGGTCGCCGTCGTCGCCGGCCCCAGACGGGCGACGAACAGGCCGCCGGGCCGGCCCTCCGGGCCGGCCCCCGTCTCTGCGCCGGCCTCGGCCGCCTCGAGCACCATCTCCAGGGCGGGGACGGGGGCGTCCACGCGGAGGTGGACGTCCACCTCGGCGCCCAGGTCCTCGCGCAGCTCGACCGGCGCCTCGAAGGTCTCGTCCTCGGCGACTCCCGCGACCAGGGCCGCGTCCTCGATGTTCTGGGGGCGCACGCCGAGGACGACCTTGCGCCCGGCGTAGCCCTCCAGCGCCGGGCGCTCGGCGACCAGGCGCGGGTCGACGCGCACGCGGTTCTCTCCGAAGCCGGCGACGAGGCGCTCGCCTTCGCGCTCGAGCGTCGCCTCGGCCACGTTCATCGCCGGCGAGCCGATGAAGCTCGCTACGAACAGGTTGACGGGGCGCTTGTAGAGCTCCTGCGGCGGCGCGACCTGCTGCAGCCGGCCCTGGCGCATGACCGCGACCCGTTGGCCGAGCGTCATCGCCTCGATCTGGTCGTGGGTGACGTAGATGGTCGTGACGTCGAGGCGCCGCTGCAGCCGCGCGATCACGGCCCGCATCTGCACGCGGAGCTTGGCGTCGAGGTTGGAGAGCGGCTCGTCCATGAGGAACGCCTTGGGGTCGCGCACGATCGCGCGGCCCATGGCCACGCGCTGACGCTGCCCACCCGAGAGCTGGCGCGGCTTGCGGTCGAGCAGTTCCTCCAGCTGCAGGGTGCGCGCCGTGTCGGTCACGCGCTGGTCGATCTCGCGCCTGGGCGCGTGCCGCAGCCTAAGCCCGAACGCCATGTTCTGGCGCACGGTCAGGTGCGGGTAGAGGGCGTAGTTCTGGAACACCATGGCGACGTCGCGGTCCCGCGGCTCGACGTTGGTGACGTCCTGGCCGTCGATCAGGATGCGCCCGTCGCTGACCCGCTCGAGCCCCGCCACCATGCGCAGCGCCGTCGTCTTGCCGCAGCCGGAGGGACCGACGAAGACCATGAGCTCGTGGTCGGCGACGCGCAGGTCGAAGTCGTCGACGACGGGTGTGCCGTCGAAACGTTTGACCACGTGCTCGAAGAGGATCTCAGCCATCGCTGTCCGCCACCCTCACTTGATGCTCCCCGCCATCACGCCCTGCACGATGAACCGGTTGAGCACGAGAGCGATGATGGCCGGCAGGGCGGCGGCCAGCACGCCGACCGCGTTCAGCAGGTTGAAGGGCACGATGCGCTGGCCGTAGAGGGCCGCGACCACGACGGTCAGGGGCTGGGTCGTCAGGTCGCTGCTCAACACGAGGGGGAAGATGAACTGGGCCCAGCCGAGCAGGAACACGATGATGGCGGTCGCCGCGATGCCCGGCGTCGACACCGGGATCATGACCCGCCAGAGGGCCATCACCGGGGTCGCGCCGTCGACGAACGCGGCCTCCTCGAGCTCGCGCGGCACGCTCGAGAAGTAGTTGTACATGATCCAGATGGCGAGCGGCAGGAACCCCGAGGTGTAGACCAGCACGATGCCCAGGTAGGTGTTCACCAGGTGCAGCGTCGACAGGATGCGATAGAGCGGGATCAGGGTGGCGTAGACGGGCAGCAGCAGCGTGGCCAGGACCGCGTAGAGGATGACCTGCTTGCCGCGGAACTCGAGGCGCGCGAAGGCGTAGGCGCTGAACACGGCGATCACCACCGTCAGGATGGTGGCCAGCGTCGACTCGATCGTGGCGTTCAGGAACGAGCGCCAGAACTGGTTGGCGACCCCGCCGGCCCGGTTCGACAGCAGCGTGTGGTACGCCTGGGCGGTGAACGGCCGGGGCACGAAGTTGGCCGGCGTGGCCTGGGCGCCGTTGAGCGTGGTGAAGCTCGTGTTGAGGGCCCAGTAGATCGGGAACGCCGACCACACCAGGATCAGCGCCAGGAGCGCCGAGCGTCCGACTCGCTGCAGCGCCGGGTGGCGGCGCATCAGAACTCCACCCTGCGGTAGACGGCCAGCAGGACCAGGAGCGAGAGGACCATGGTGGCGACGGTGGCCAGCAGCGAGAGCGCATAGCCCTGGCCGAAGTTGAGGTTGTTGAAGCTGATCTGGTAGGTCTGGAGCATGATCGAGGCGCCGCCGGGCGCGAAGCCGTTGAGCACGTAGACCTGGTCGAAGACGTTGAGCGACAGGATCAGGGACTCGACCATGGCGATCGCCAGCCCGGGGCGGATGAGCGGCAGGGTGATGCGGCGGAACATCTCCCAGCGGCCCGCCCCGTCGACGCGGGCCGCCTCGTAGAGCTCCTGCGGGATCGACTGCAGCGCCGCCAGGATCAGCAGCGCGGCCAGCGGCGTGATCTGCCAGACCTGCACGAGCTCGATCAGGAGGATCGTGCTGAAGCGGCCGATGCCCACCCAGACGTGGTAGGTGTGGATCAGGCCCAGCGACTTGAGCACGCTGTTCAGAACGCCGAAGGTCGGGTCGTAGATCCAGCCCCAGATGACGGCCTCGACCACGGCCGGCAGGGCCCAGGGGAGGACGACGACGGCCAGCACGATCCCGCGCATCCTGAAGCGATGCTGCAGCGCGAGCGCGATGACCAGCCCGAAGAGTGTCGTCAGCGCTACTCCCACGACGATGTACAGGAGCGTGTTGACGGCGCTCTGGCGCACGAAGGGATTGCGCGCCAGAGCGCGGAAGTTGGCCAGGCCGGCGAACCGCGTCGGCGGGTTCAGCGGGTCGACCGTGAAGAAGGCCTGCACGGTCGTGACGACCGTCGGGTAGAGGGCCAGGGCCCCGATGAAGAGGATGAGCGGCGAGAGCAGCAGGTAGGGCAGGGCGCGGCCGCGCCGGCGCGGCCGGGCCCTGCCCACGGCGCCGCTCTCGCCGCTCATGACACGTCGGCGCCGGCACGCCCGCGGGCGCGCGGTGTCGCGGCGACTGTCGTGCCGGCGCCGGTCATGTCAACGCCCCCGGTCTACTGGCTCGCCTTGAGCTGGTCGACCTGGTTGGCGATGTTCGTCACCGCTTGCTGCACCGTCTCGGCGCCGGCCGCGGCCTGGTGGATGTTGGTGTACACGGAGTTGCTGAACTGCGAGTACCAGGGCGGGGCGCCGGGGCCGGGGAACTGGGCCCGCGACGTCTTGAGCAGCGTCAGCAGCTCGTCGGCGCCCGCGACCTTGCCGCTCTGGGCCAGCAGCTGCATGCTGCTCACGCGGGCCGGCAGCGGGAAGCCGGAGATCACGTCGGACGAGCCGTTCAGGCCCGCCCAGACGGCCTGGTTCTGCGTGTCGGTGAACCACTTGATGAAGGCCACGGCGCCGGCCACGTTCTTGGCCGTCTTGGGGATGCCGATGCCGTCCGGGTTGGCAAGGTTGGGCACCGTGCCGCTCCCCGTGCCCGGCGTCGGGATGTACTGCACCTGGCCGACCACCTTCGAGCTGGCCGGCACGTCGTAGACCGAGGCGACGGTGCCGGAGTAGTCCGAGAAGACGCTGGCCACCCGGCCCTGCGCCATCTCGGAGGTGAACCCCTGGTAGTCGCTCACGCCGATGTTGGCCTTGGGCACGAGCCCCGTCTTGTAGGCGTTGACCATCCACTCCATGGCCTTGTAGCCGGCGGAATCGGGCGTCGTGAACAGCGGGTTGTAGCTGGCGTCGAGCACCTGGCCGCCGAACGCCGCCGTCGTCTGGTACCAGTAGGTCGACAGGCCCTCGGCCGCCGCGAACGGGATGTCCAGCGGGTTGGGTACGGCACCCTTCGACTTGATCGTGTTGAGGCCGGTCGTGTAGTCGTCGATCGTCGCCGGCGAGGTCGACACCCCGGCCGCCTTGAAGAGCTTGGTGTTGACCGTCGTCACTGTGAACGACGCGTCGAACGGCATCGCCAGCAGCTGGCCGTTGGCCTGGAAGGTGTCGATCTGCGGCATGTCGCTCTTCAGCGACGCGGCGTCGAAGTAGGGGTTGAGCTGAGTGAACCAGCCGGTCTTGTAGTACTGGCCGACCTTCGACCAGTCGACGTCGGTCAGGTCGGCGTAGTAGGTGTTCGAGGTCGCCGCCGCCGCGATCTTGGTCTGCAGGTTGTCCCACCCGATCTCGACCCAGTTGACCTTGACGCCGGTCTGCTGGGTGAACTGGTCGAGCAGCGACTTGGGCGGCGACGGGTAGTGGTACGCGACCGTGATCGAGCTGCCCGGGACCGGCGAGGCCGCCGCCGCGCTCGGGCTCGGGCTGCTGCTCGAACTGCTCGAGCTGCTGCCGCACGCGGCAGCGATCACTACGATGATCGCGCACAGCCCTCCCGCCAACAGTGCCGGCATCGCTCGGCGCCCCCTCAGATGAGATATCCGTGACACGTCTGCCTCCTTGGTCGTGACTTCGCGCTGGGGCCGACCGCGGCCCGTCCCGTACCCCGGCGCGACCCGAGTCTCCCCATCCCCTCGCGGCGCGAGACCTCGCCCGCAGGGCGCCACGGCGCACGCCGCGACGCTATCCTTTGCACGGTGAGACTCATACTGGACGTACCTTCCCCCCGCAGGGCTCCGTGAAGAACGTTGCGGCGCCGGTTCAACAGTTTGGAGACACCGGTGAGACGGCATCTGGTAGCCACAGCGTTTCGGGGAAGGAGTCGTGCGTCATGAGTGGCAAGGAGGCATGGAGGAAAGTCGCGGTCGCACTGGCCCGGCATGAGCGCCGGTCGAGCGGGGCGCCGGCGGCGATGGCGGGTCTGTCCGAACGCGAGGCCCACCAGCGCCTGCTGGTCGGCCTCACGGAGCGGGGCGTTCCCGTCTGGAGCGAGGAGCGGCCGGTCTGCGACCACTGCCGGCGCCGGCTGCTCGCCGGCGAGCCGGCGCTGCTGCTGCAGCGAGACGGGGACCTGTCGCTCAGCTGTCCGCTGTGCGCTCAGCAACTGCTCAGGGACGGCTGGGTGATCTTCCGGCCGGCGGTCGTCGAGGGCGTGCGCGAGGTGGACGGTGGCTCGCAGGGGGATGCGCGCGGGCAGGCTCCGCGGCGGCGGAAGAGCAGGACGAAGAGGCCGAGAGAGACCGCCGCCCCCGGCGCGCCCGATCAGCTGAGCACGCGGCGCCGGAAGCCGGCGATGCCGACCCAGGAGAGCCCCACCGTGAAGGCCGAGAGCGCGAGGTAGATCGCCCACACCGGCATGTGGACGACGTCCGTGGTCAGCGCCAGCCGGAACCCCTCCGACATGTAGACGAGCGGGTTGATCAGCACCAGGATCTGCAGCCACTTCACCGGCGCCAGGGACGACCACGGGTAGTACACGGCGCCGAGGAACGTGATCGGCAGCACGACGATGGCGAACAGCAGGGGCACCTGCGTCGGCTTGACCAGCGTCCCCATGACGAGACCCAGCGAGGCGCTCAGCACGGCCGCGATCGGCGTGATCGTCAGCAGGTAGCCCCAGTGGACGTCGAGACGCACCGGCGTGAGCGGGATGAACGCGGCCAGGGGGAACACGACCAGGCCGGCGATCAGGGCCTGGATGGCGCCGGCCACGATCTTCTCGGCGGCCACGCCCCAGACCGGCATCGGCGCCATCACCCGGTCCTCGATCTCGCGCGTGTAGCCGAACTCCTGCACGAGCGGCAGGGCCACGGCCTGCACGCCCTGGAAGATCATCGAGGTGGCGATGACCCCGGCCATGAGCAGCGTTGAGAACTGCGCCTCCGAGGCGCGCGAGCCGCCGACCCCCTGGCCGATCTTGGGGAAGACGTAGGTGAACACGAAGACCAGCAGCAGCGGCTGCATGATGGTGCGGACGGCGAAGACGCCGAGGTTCTTCTGCAGCACGCGCAGGTCGCGCAGCAGCAGCGCCCCGAACGCGGTGAAGGCGGCGTCGCGGGCGGGGCGCAGCCCGAGCCCGCGCCGGGCGTCGAGCGTCTGCGTCACGCTGCTCATTCGCGCAGCTCCTTGCCGGTGAGGGTAATGAACACGGTCTCGAGCGTGGGTTCGCTGACGCTGAGGTCGGTGATGCGGAAGCCGCCCGACTCGGCGGCGCCGACGACGCGGGGCACCGCAGCGTCGGCGCCCCTCATGAACACGGTCACCGTGCCGTTGTCGCGCTCGGCGCGCGTGCCGTCGCCGAGGTCGGCGAGCAGCTCGGCGAAGGCGGCGGAGTCGCCGTCGGTCGAGACGCGCACGATCGTGTCGGCGTGCACCGACGCCTTGAGCTCGGCGGGTGTGCCCAGCGCCAGGATGCGGCCGTGGTCCATGATCGCCACCCGGTCGCAGAGCCGGTCGGCCTCCTCCATGTAGTGCGTCGTCAGCAGCACCGTCAGCCCGTGGCCGTGCAGCTCGTGGAGGATCTCCCACAGGGCGAGGCGGCTCTGCGGGTCGAGGCCGGCGGTCGGCTCGTCGAGGAACAGGATGTGCGGATAGTGCGCGATGCCGCGCGCGACCATCAGACGCTGGGCCATGCCGCCCGAGAGCGCGTAGACGCTGGTCGAGGCGCGGTCGGTCAGACGGAACTGCTCCAGCAGTTCCGTCGCCCGCGCCCGCGCCTCCCGCCGGTTCATCCCGAAGTACCGGCAGTGGTAGTAGAGGTTCTCCCATACGGTGAGGCTGCGGTCGAGCGTGTTGGTCTGGGCGACGACGCCGATCGCCTGCTTGGCCAGGGCCGGTTCGCCGGTCACGTTCACGCCACCGACGCAGGCCCAGCCCGACGTCGGCACCACGCGGGTCGAGAGCATGCCGACTGTGGTCGTCTTGCCGGCGCCGTTGGGGCCGAGCAAGCCGAAGATCTCGCCCGCGGTGACGGTCAGGTCGAGAGCGTCGACCGCCTTCACGCCGCCGGGATACGTCTTCGAGAGCCCCTGCGTCTGGATGACATCCTCGAGGTTGCAGGCGATGGGCATTCGATCCGTCGCGACAGTCATCATCCTTCGCCTTGGTTCCCCTGCCTCGGGCGGGCAAACCGGTCGTGGGGTCGGGGCTGCCGGCTGTAGGCTTGTGCCGGTGGCACCGGCCCCCGGGCCGCCGAGCGCGAAAGGACGACCATGATCGACGGGATGCACGCCATCGTCTTCACGCCCGACGCCGTCGCCGCGAGAGCCTTCTTCGGCGACGTGCTGGGCCTGCCGGGCGTCGACGCCGGGCGCGGCTGGATGGTCTTCGCCCTGCCGCCGGCCGAGCTGGCCGCTCACCCGAGCGAGGGCGAGCCGCGGCACGAGCTCTATCTGATGTGCGCCGACATCCAGGCCACGGTCGCCGAGCTGCGCGGCAAGGGCGTCGAGTTCACCCGGGAGGTCTCGGACGAGGGCTGGGGCCTGCTGACGCGGCTGAAGGTCCCCGGGGGCGGGGAGATGGGGCTCTACGAGCCCCGGCATCCCCGCCCCACCGCCTGAGCGGTCAGCGGGTGCTCGCCGCGAGGCCGGCGCGCAGGGCCAGCACCCTGCCGGCGGCGGCCTCGAGCGCAGGTCTGGCGAGCCCGCCGTCGCGCACCGCCGTCGCGAGGGCGTCGGTCGCGCGGGCGCCCATGCTGACGTTCGGCTCGGTCCCGGTGCAGAGCAGCAGGTCCATGCCGGCGCCGGCGGCCAGCACGGCGCGGTCCGGGGTGGGGCCGAAGGCCGAGAGGGCGCCCGCGCCCATTGCATCGGTCAGCGTGACGCCGGTGAACCCGAGGCGTCCGCGCAGCTCGCCCCCGATCACGGTCGGCGACAGACCGGCGGGCCGGCGCGCGTCGATGGCCGGATAGGTCGCCCACGAGAGCATGACCACACGCGCGCCGGCTGCGATGGCCGGCCGGTAAGGCCGCTCGTCGACGTCGCGCAGGGTCGCCAGCGGCACGGGCAGCGTCACCGGGCGCAGGTCGGTGTTCTGCTCCCTGGTCGCCGCCCCGAGGCCGGGGAAGTGCTTGGCGGTCGCCAGGACGCCGGCCCGCTGCTGGGCCGTGATGAAAGCGGCGCCGAGGCTGCCGACGAGCCCGGGTCGCCTGCCGTACGAGCGCCCGAACTCGTCGATGAAGTCGCCGGGCGAGCGGTAGACGTCGAGCACGGGCGCCAGGTTCACGTTCATGGCGGCGCCGGCCAGGGTCCGGGCGGCGCCGCGGCCGGCCGCGGCGGCAGCCGCGACAGGGTCGGCCGCGGCGCCGATCTGCTTCTCCGAGGCGAGCGGGGCGCCGGGCAGGCGGCGTACGGGACCGCCCTCCTGATCGACCATGAGCAGCAGCGGCGCCTTCACGGAGCTGCGCGCGGCCGCGCGCTGGAGCCGCCTGGCGACACGGCGGATCTGCACGACGCCGGCGATGTTCTGCGCGAAGAAGACGACGCCCGCCGCCTGGCCCTCGCGGATCCGGGTGAGCAGGGCGGGCGGGGGCGTGAGGCCGGCATAGCTGTAGACGACGCACTGGCCGGCGAGCTGCTTGACCGAAAGGTCGCCGGTCGCCGGCGGCGTGGCGGGGAAGAGGCTCGACGGTCCGGGGCTGGGAGCGGCCGGCGACGACCGCACGGGGGCGGGCGCGCTGGGCGGCGCCGGATTCGGCGCCGCCGCCCCGCCCGCCCCGCCGCACGCCGCCGACGCCAGCCCCAGCGCGGCGAGCCAGAGCGCGGCCACGGTGAGCCGGCAGCCCACCGTCCTACACCCTCACGTCCCGCCGCTCGAAGGGCGCCGCCGCGACCGCCAGCAGCGCACCTCGAGGACGGGCGCCACGACGCCGCGGTCCTTGTCGTCGCTCTTCGTCGGCTTCTCGGTGAGGATCGCGGCCGGCGTGGCGCTCCTTCGGGTCGAACGGGCCTACCGCACAGGATACTCGTCCGGCGCGCCGCCGGACCACTCTGGGCGGCGGCCACTGGCGCTGGGAGCGAGACTGGGAGAGGATGGGCACGGCAGGGCCCCGTGGTGGGCCGCGCAGGCAGAGGACGATCGCGAGGAGACGCATGACGCAGCCTGGCTACGACGAGCTGACCGAGCGCAATGCCGGTGCGTTCACGCCCGGCGAGCAGGCCCGGATCAGGTCGCTGGTCGTGGCGATCGCCGGATGCGGCGCGATCGGGGCTCCGGCGGCGCACTTCCTGGCGCGTCTCGGGGTCGGCGAGCTGAGGCTCGCCGACCCCGAGACCTTCGAGCCCTCGAACGTCAACCGTCAGTTCGCCGCCTACGTCGACACCATCGGCGTGAACAAGGCGCAGGCGGTGGCGGCCGAGGTGGCCAGGATCAACCCCGCGATCGTCGTCCGCGCCTTCACGGAGGGTGTCTGCGACGGCTCCGTGGCGGCGCTCCTGGATGGGGCCGACGTCGTGGTCGACGGGATCGACTTCTTCGCGCTCGAGACGGAGCGGCTGCTGCACCGCGAGGCGGCGGCCCGCGGGCAGTGGGTGTTCGCCGCCCAGGGCGTGGTCGAGATCACCACGGTCACCTGCTTCGACCCGACGCGGGCGGCCCTGGAAGAGATGGTCTGCGACCAGGGCCGCCCGTCGATCGCCAGGGCCATCGCGTCGTTCGTCCCTGTGCTGCCGAGATCCGCCACCCCCGAGCTGCTCGACCGCGCCGTCGCCGGTGAGCTGCCGGCCGTCCCGTCCGACGTCACGGGCGCCGCTTTCGGCGGGGCGTTCCTGGTCGAGGACATCATCCGCGTGGCGGTGCGAGGCCTGCCTGCGCACGCGGTCGCTCCCGACCTCTACGTGTTCGACCAGGAAGAGCTGCGGCTGCGCTTCTGGGACGCGGCCGCGGGTTCCCTGTCCGAGCGCTAGCCGGCGCCGAGGATTGTCGCGCCCCGGCGCTCGTTTCACCGGGACATCCGTCTAGGACCCCTCATGTCCCGGCGAGTCGCGCCGATACACGGCAGGTGAACGTGAGCGGCGCTGCTCGACGGGGGTAAGTCTTGCGGATAGTCCGGGTGACGGACGAACGGGAACTGGTTCGGCTCTTCGCGTTCCGCTACGACGTGTTCGTGGGGGAGCTGGGATGGTTGGCGCGCAAGGACCGTGGCGCGCAGATCCTGGTCGACGAATTCGACCGCGAGTCGGCTGAGTACGCCGCTTACGACGACATCGGACGCGTCGTCGGCAGCATGCGGGTCGTCACCGATGGCCCCCTCGGGCTTCCCCTCGAACGCTGCCAGGTGTTGAACGGCTACCGCAAGTCCCGCCGCCGTATCGTCGAGCTCTCACGGCTGGCGGTCGCGCCGCAGCGTCGCGGCACGCTCGTGGCGGCGCTCTTGATGAAGGCGGGCTTCCAGTGCGCTGAGAGCCTGGGTGCGACGCACATCGTGCTCGACACCTACGTCGGCGACGGCGCGCTCGACGCCCTCTACCGCAAGATCGGGTTCCAGGAGCTCTCCCTGCCGTACCCCGACCCCGACTATCGCTGGGACCGCATGGTGACCACGCTCGGACTGGAGTGCGTGCCGGCGCTTCGTGACCTGCTCAAGAAGCGCCCGGCCCTGTATCACTTCTTCACCGGCGACGACGAGCGCATCGACCACGGTCTGCGGGCGGGCCCGCATCTAGCCGTCGTCGCCCGAGGCAAGGCCCCGGACCGGCGCCGGAAGCTCGAGCGTCGTCAGACCCCCGACCGTCGCCAGGGGTAGCCCCCTACTCAGCCGCCAGCAGCTCGGTCAGGCGCTCGGCGGCGATCGGCCGCGACGAGTAGAAGCCCTGCCCCAGCTTGCAGCCCAGGGCGCGGAGCTGCACCATCTGGCGCTCCTGCTCGATCCCCTCGGCCGTGACCTCGAGCCTGAGCGTCTCGCCCAGCGAGATGATGGCGCGCGCCAGCGCCGAGTGGTCGTCGCCCTCGGCGACGTGGTCCACGAACGGCTTGGCGATCTTGACGCCGTCCACGGGGAACTGGCGCAGGTAGCTGAGCGAGGAGAACCCGGTGCCGAAGTCGTCGATCGACAGCTTGATGCCCAGCGCCTTGAGCTCGCGCAGCCGCGCCATCGTCGCGTGGCTGTCCTCCACCAGGGCGCTCTCGGTGATCTCCAGCGTGAGCCGGGACGGGTCGATGCCGCTGGCCAGGGCCCGGCCGACCTTCGCGATGAGCTGGACGTCCTTCAGCTGGCGCGGCGAGAGGTTCACGGCCATGCGCAGGGCCGAGGAGGGGAACAGTCCGTTCCATTGCGCGAGCTGCCGACAGGCGCTGACGAGCACGAAGTCGCCGATCGGCAGGATCAGGCCCGTCTCCTCGGCGACGCCGATGAACGCTTCGGGGTACATGAGACCGTGGTCCGGGTGTTCCCAGCGCACGAGGGCCTCGGCGCCGACGATCTTCTCGGTCGCGATGTCGACGATGGGCTGGTAGTAGACCACGAACTCCCCGCGGTCCACGGCCCGGCGCAGCTCGTTGGCGAGCTCGAGGCGCTCGTAGACCGCGGCCTGCATGGCCGGCTCGAACACCTCGAACCGGTTCTTGCCGTGCGACTTGGCCGAGTACATCGCGACGTCGGCGTCGCGCAGCAGCTCCTGTGCGGTCTTGTGAGAGCCGTCCGAGACCGCCACGCCGATGCTGATCGAGACCGACAGCTCCGCGTGGTCGAGCCGGTACTTCTCGTCGAACAGGCGCAGGGTGCGCTGCGCCACCTGGCAGGCCTCCACCAGGTCGGTCGGCCCCTCCAGGAGGATCGCGAACTCGTCGCCCCCGAGGCGAGCCGCCGTGTCGCTCGTGCGCAGGATCCCGCTCAGCCGCTCCGCCACCTGGACCAGCAGGCCGTCGCCGAGCACGTGCCCGTAGCTGTCGTTGACGAGCTTGAAGTCGTCGACGTCCATGAACAGGACGGCCACCTTCTCGCCGGTCCGCGCGACGCGCGCCAGCGCGTGCTCGACACGGTCCTTGAACAGGACCCGGTTGGCGAGCCCGGTCAGCGCGTCGTGGAACGCCTGGTGCTGGAGCTCGGTCTGGAAGCGGATGCGCTCGCCGATGTCGCGCGACGTGAAGACGAGGCTCTGGACGTGCGGGTCGTCGAGGAGGTTGGCGACGACGGTCTCGGTGAAGTGCCAGGTCCCCTCGTGGTCGCAGATCCGCCATTCGCCGCGCCCGCTCCTGCCTGACTGGCCGGCGCAGGTCCCGACGAGCGCGAGCATGGGGGACAGGTCGTCGGGGTGGATGAGGTCGCTCAGCCGCCGGTCGTCGAGCGTGTCGGCCGGGTAGCCGAGGACGCTCTCGACCGACGGCGTCGCGTACTTGATCGTCGTGTCCCGGTCGGTGACGAAGATGGCGTCGGACGAGTTGGTGACCAGCGAGCGGAACCGTTCCTCGGTCTCCTGTGAGCCCTTGAGCTCGTGCAGCGTGCCGCTCTCGCGCAGGGCGATGACCTGCCGCGCCAGCAGCAGCGGCGTCACGATGACGGCGGCGAGGACCATCGCGCCGAGCGCCGTCCCCAGCGTGTGTCTCGCCGCAAGAAGGAGCACGCCGAACCCGACGAGCGCGGTCACGTAGGCGACCAGGTAGGCGAACATGCCGGGCACGATCATCTCGCGCTCGTCGTCGTCCCGCGATTTCTTCTGCAGCCGCTCCCAGCCGGCCCACGCGACGAGGATCCACGTGACGGCGGCCACGACGGTGACGAGCTGTGAGCTGCCGCTGCCGGTCAGGGTCTCCCGGGTGATCAGCACGTCGACCAGCATCTGGCACACGAGGGCCGCGAAGAGGGCGGCGATGCTCGCGTCGCGCGGCAGCGAGCGGCGGCGGACGACGACCGACATGAGGCCGAAGAACAGCAGCGCGTCGCCGAGCGGGTACGCCGCGGCGACCAGCACCGAGAGGAGGCCGCCGCTGCTCGACTGGAACGTCGGGATGATGAGGAAGTAGGCGACCAGCATGCCGGTCCCGAACACCACGGCGAGCGCGTCGAGGGCGAACCCCGCCGCCTCGGCCTTGGTGTCGACGGCCCTGGGGAACTGAAGCAGCCCGGCCATGATCAGCGGGTACATGGCCAGGTAGAAGATGTCGGCTCCGGACGCGCTCGGCACCGATCCCAGCGTGTAGGTGTAGACGATCGTGAGCAGCATGCCGATGAGCGCCGAGAACAGCCCCGCGCTGACCAGCAGCCAGGGCAGGCGCCACCTGCCGGGCTGAGAGAGCGCCGAGATGAAGAACAGGATCGTCGAGATCACAGTCAGGGTCTCGAGGCTGACATCGCCGACCATGGAGAAACCGGGCAAGCCCGGCCATGCCAGGAGGCTGGCGAGGATGCAGAGCCCGCCGACGACGTTCGCGGCGATCAGGAGGAAGCGCGGCAGGCCCGCGCTCAGCGTCTGACGACGCCCGACCGCGGGGCGGCGCACCGCAGCGCCAACTTCCGCCATTGAGCCTCCCGTCGCTCGCCCGGACGAGGCTGGCAGCTGTCGCTCGTCACCAGCCCGTGACGCACCAACCCTTGTCGGCAGTGTCGGAGGCGAACTTGAGGGCGGCGGCGGCCCCCTTCAGGGGCCGCCGCCGCCCGGCGTCCCGCTCGCCTGGGCCTGCGCCGCGAGGTCGGCCACCTCGGACGAACTCAGGGCATCGCCGGTCGCCGCGACCCGGCGCCACTCGCGCGACAGGGTGGGCGCCGTGGCCAGCAGTCCCGCGATCCCGACCAGCCCCGCGACGGCGAAGACCGCGGCGCCGATCCGCTCGTAGAGCAGCGGCGCGCACACGGTGCCGGCCAGCGCGGCCATCTGGGCGGCCGCCTGCTCCGTGCCCTGGATGCTGCCCAGCCAGCGGCGCGGGCTGATCTGGACCAGGAATCCCTGCTTGGCCGGGAGGGCGAGCGCGAGCGCGAGGCCGTCGACAGGCAGCACCAGCAGGTAGACCGCGGGGTCCCGTACGACCGGGACCAGCAGCCAGCAGACCGCCTGGACGCCGAAGCCCAGGAACATCAGGGCGAAGCGGCTGTGGCGGTCTGCGGCGCGGCCGCCGAGGAACGACAGCAGCAGCGGAGCGCTGAACAGGACCCAGGTGAGGCCGATCACCGTGATCGACGCGCCCAGGTCGCGCAGGTAGACGCTCCACATGACCTCGAAGCCGCCCATCGCGAACTGCGCGGTGGCCACGACGACGACGATGGCCACGATCGGCCAGGTGAGCAGCGAGAGGAACGACGGCCGCGACGCGGCCTCATCGCTCGCCACGGGCTCGCGCGCCGGTTCGCGCAGCCAGACCAGCAGCGCCAGCGCCGCCACGGCGGTGATCGCGCTGCCGAACAGGAAGATCGCGTAGAAGGCCCGCGCGCCGTGGCCGCCACCCAGGGCGTAGAGCGGCCAGGCGGTGGCCGGACCGACGATGAGCCCCCCGTATTGCGCCGTCGTCAACCAGCCGTAGGCCCGGGCGCGGTCCCGGTTCGTCGTGATCTCGGCGACGAACGCCTGGGCGGCGGGGACGACGGCCGCGGCGCCCATGCCCTCGAGCGCCCGGAAGACGACGAACAGCCACGGGTCCCTGGTCGTGAGGAAGAGGAGCGTGGAGACCGCGTAGAGAAGCGTGCCGGCCACCATCATCGGTTTGCGGCCGACCCGGTCGCTGAGGCGACCGGCGGGGACCGAGAATGCGAACACCGCCAGGAAGTAGGCGCCGGCGATGACGCCCAGCATGCCGACCGACGCGTGGGCCTGCTCTCTCAGGAAGACCGGAAGGTACGGGTAGATCGCCCCGCCCCCGAGCCACACGACGAAGTCGGTGACGCAGACGAGGGCGAGCTGAGGTCTGTCCCATCCGGTCGCGCCGGTCGCGCCTGTCTGCCTGTCCATGTCGGCCGGCGCCTCTCCCACGCTCGCTGCCGGTGCCCGCGTTCAGCCGATGTGTCGGCTGCGAAGCGTCAGAAGATGAGGGTCCGGCCCCGGGGAAGAAGGGCGACGAGGCTGCTAGACGAAGGCCTCGTCGCCCACGAGCGACCGGACCTTCAGCATCGAGAAGACGTCCTCGACGACCGGCGGGACGTTGCGCAGCCGCAGCATCATGCCCTGGGACTTGAAGTCGAGGCAGAGGCGCACGATCAGGCCCGTGCCCGACGAGTCGATGAACGTGACGCCGGCGAGGTCGACGACCGCCGCGCTGACGCCCTTCACCGTGTCCCCGATGACCCAGCGGAGCGTCTCCGCCGAGTCGAGGTCGATCTCGCCCTCCAGGAAGATGACCGGCACCTCGCCTGGCTCTACTCGCGTGTGCAGCATGCGTCTCTCCGCTCTAGAGGGTCCGGTCGAGGATCAGGGTCGTGCCCTCGCTGCCGGTATGCAGGTACACGTGTTCAAGATTATCAAGAATGATCTTGTACCCGTACCCCATCGACGGCTGATCGCCGCCCGGACCGATCCAGTTGAGGAAGTTGAGGCCGGGCCCCCGGTCGGCGACGATCGCCCGCAGCCGGTCGGGCAGCAGCCGCAGGCGCATGCAGCCGCCTCCGCCGCCGTGGACGAGCATGTTGGTCGTGGCCTCCGACACGCAGAGCTGCATGCGCGCGCGGGTGTCTTTGTCGACCCCGTGGCGCTCGAGGACCATGGCCACGGCCGAGCGCGCCCGCGCCAGCGAGCGGCTGTCGTCGACCGTGGCCGCGAGGATCTCCTCGCCGCGGTCGAGCTCGGCCCTGAGCTGGTCGTCGTCCAGGAAGGTGAGCGTGCCGCGGGCGACGGCCGCGGCGATCTCGTTCAGGATCTCGACCAGGCTGCGGCGATGGTCCCCGTGGTGACGCCGCCACCCGTTGGTGTGGATGCCGACGATCTCGCAGCCGCCGTCGCGCGGCACGAAGCACACCTCGTCGGCCTCGTGGCCCGGCGCGCCCTTGGCGGTGTGGCAGATGAAGCTGTCGGTGCGGATGGCCTCGTTGGCGTGACGCACCAGCGAGCGGTGCGACATCGTGCGCTCGGCTTCGCCGACGATGGCCGTCAGGGAGTGGGTGCGCGGGTCGTAGCGCAGGACCTGGAGCGTCGCCGGCGAGAGCGCCGGCGACGCTCCCTGTGCCGGGCGGTCCGGTGTCGCGTCTGTCGGTCGCGCCGTCATGCCGTCACCCCGTCTCTCCATCGGCAGGGTGAGGCGTCACTTGAGGGCCCGCGGACCGGGCGCGGCGGACACGCGCCCGACCAGCAGCGTCGCGTCGTCGCCGGCCGGAGCGCCGCGACGGAAGTCGACGGCGGCGTCCCACACGGCGTCGAGCAGCTCGGCGGGCGGCGCGCCTGCGTGCGCTTCGAGGAGCGCACGCAGACGCGCCGCCCCGAACAGCTCGCGGTCCGCGGCGCGCGACTCGGTGACGCCGTCGGTGTAGAGCACGAACGCGTCGCCGGGACTGAGCTCGATCGTGTCCTCGGGAAACGCGAGCCCTTCGCGCATGCCGAGCAGGCTGCCGCGCGAAGGACACTCCCGGGTGCCGCCGGCGGTCAGCACGAGCAGGGGGTTGTGGCCGCCGCTGGCCACCGTCAGCGCGCGGCGGGCGGGGTCGTACTCGGCATAGGCCAGGGTCACGAAGCAGGGCGCCGTCTGGCCCTCGAGGTCGCGCGTGAGCGCGTCGTTGACCTCGGCCAGGACGGCGCCGGGCGGCTCCCCCTTCTCGACGGCCTGGTGGAGCAGCGTCCGCGTCATGGCCATGATCAGCGCCGCGGCCAGTCCCTTGCCCATCACGTCGCCGCAGACGACGCCCAGCCGGCCCCCGTCGAGCGGCAGGAAGTCGAAGTAGTCGCCGCCCATCTCCGACATGAACTCGATGCGGTGGGCGAGCTCCAGGCCCGGCACGACGGGGGCTTCGCGCGGCAGCAGGTCGCGCTGGATCACGCGCGCTCGCTCGATCTCGGCGGCCACCTTGAGCTGCGCCTCGCGCAGCTCGTCCTGCAGCCTCAGTGTCGAGCTCAGCTGCTCGCGAAAGGAGGCCATGTCGCGGTCGTAGCCGGCACGGTCGCGCACGCGGCCGACGTACACGTCGTAAGAGTAGTAGATGAGGTAGAGCGGCGGCAGGCCGACGACCAGGCCGGCGACGCCGAGCCGCAGGTACAGCCAGGCCACCAGCAGCGCCAGCGAGGCGCCGGCCAAGTAGCTCGGCAGACCCCACTGGTAGTTGCGCTGCCAGATGCGCAGTGGGCGGTCGCCGGTGGCCAAGGCGATCACCCCGGCCAGGAGCACGGTGTTGACGACGAAGTCGACGGCGGTGGCGGTGAACGCGGGGAGGACGCGCTCGCCGAGGCCGCCGGCGGCGGTCTCGGCGAGCGCGAGATACACGAGGCCGGCGAGATAGGTCGAGAGCACGTAGTCGGCCACGTTGAAGGCGATCTTCTCGGCGTCGTTGGTCACGGTCACGGTGGCCAGGCCGGAGACCGCCGCCACGATCAGCGCCGGCCACAGCCCGAAGACGATCAGGGCCGCCAGCACCGGCACGAACGAGAGCGTCACGTGACCGATCGCCGGCAGCCGCACCTCGCGCAAGTCGGTGACGGCGGCCAGCGCGATGAAGGCGAACAGGCCCATTTCGAGGGGCGCCTCGCGATCGGCGAAGGCGATCGCCGCCGCCGCCAGGGCGGCGATCGCCACCACGATCACGTACAAGGTGACGGCCGCGCTGCTGCGCGCGGCCGTCACGGGGTGCTCGGCTTGTGAGGGCGCGCTCATCGCCCGTCGATCAGCACCGACCAGGCGTACTTGCTCCACGCGTACTTCGACCACGCGTACTTGCTCCACGCGTACTTCGACCAGGCATACTTCGACCAGCCGTACTTGCTCCACGCGTACTTCGACCACGCGTACTTCTGCCACTGCACTTCGACGTCGGGCGGCAGCACGGTGTGGCCGTCACCGAGGTCGGCCGAGAGGGCCGGCCCCGTCGCGTGCCCGGTCCGGGTCAGGGCGCCGGGCACGTCGACCTCGCCGGCCCCTTGCTGCTCCGCCGGCGCGTCGGCGAGGGCGTCGGCCGAGGCCATCAGCCTGGTCTTGACGTCGTCGGGCGTGAGCGTCGGGTCCTTCTGGAGCATCAGCGCGACCACGCCGGAGACGATCGGCGCCGCCGTGCTCGTGCCCGACATGACGAAGTAGGACTCGGGCCACCACGACGGCGCCCCGGGGATGTAGCTGGAGACCGGCACCCGGTTCTGCGGGAACGTGCGGTCGAGGTAGCTCCAGCGGTCGCGCAGGGACACGACGTGGACACCCGGGGCGACCAGGTCGGGCTTGGCGAACTCGTCGAACATGGTCGGACCCATCGAGCTCCAGCTCACCACCGCGTCGTCGGCCCGGGTAGCCGTCTGCGCGGTGTCGAGGGCGCCGACGGTGATGACGTAGGGGTCGTTGCCGGGGGAGAGGATCCCGCCGCGGCCGAACGAGCCCTCGTTACCGGCCGTGCAGACGACGACGATGCCCGCCTTCCACGCTGCCTCGACCGCGAGATCGATCGGGTCGAACGCGGCCGGGCAACTCGGCGGGCCCTCGACCGACAGGTTGATGACCCGGATCCCGTACTGGTCCCTGTGACGGATGGTCCACTGGATGGCGGCGATCAGCGCCGAAGCCGTGCCTTGGCCGTAGCGGTCGAGCACCTTCAGCGAGACGATGCCGGCTCCGGGGGCGACGCCGCGGAACTGCTGCGTCGCCCGGCCACCCTGGTCGACCGGCCGCGAGGCGGCGCCGTTGCCGGCGATCAGGCCGGCGACGAACGTGCCGTGGCCGCCGTCGTCGTACGGCCAGCGGCTGCGGCCGACGAAGTCGGCCCAGCCGACGATGCGGGACGATCCGTCGGCGGCGTCGAGATCGGGGAGGTCGTCGGTGCCGCTGTCGATCACGGCGACGGTCACGCCGGCGCCGGTCAGCCGGGCGTCGCGGGAGGCGAGCGAGCCGAGGCCGATGGTGGCGTTCGTGATATCGAGGCTGCTCACCGGCGCCGACGTCGCCGACGTGGCGAAGACCGGCGCGTCCGCCGCTACGGCTGCCACGAACGGCAGGGCGGCGACGTCGGCGAGCTGATCCTCGGTCAGATCGGTGGAGGCGGCGCCGATCATCGCGAGTGACTGCGTGTCGTCGGCCTGCGGCAGGGCCGCGAGCAGGTCGTCGAGGTGACCGGGGGCGTAGACGATGACCGGCACGGCGCCGCCGGGGTTCCAGTCCAGCTCGGTCAGGACGCTGGGGTCGACCGGCGCCGGCGCCTGGGGCTGCGCCCCCAGCGCCGGCGCCGCCACGGCGAGCATGACGCACAGCGCCAGCGCCGCGGCGACGGCAATGGATCTCGCTCTCATCGCACTGCCTCCTCGTGCGATCCGGCGAAGCCCGTCAGGGCGTCGCATCCGTCACGGGGAAAGGGCAGGCAGAACGGGAGGCGTGGAGTGAATGGCCGGATAGGCCGCAGGACCGCTGGGTTTCGGCAACCGAGCTATCTTGATCACCTCAAGACCTCTGGCTTTGCGTCCCTGCCTCGCGGCAGGTTTGCCCTTTCGTTACTTATCACTATCGACCGCGTACCCAGTTCCTGAAGGTTTAGACGGATATTCCGTAGCCGCATAGGCAACATGGCAGCCGGGGCCCCTCCGGGCCGTGGCCGGACGGCGCATGCCGGGCCGCGGGGCGATGCCGTCACGGCGCCCAGCCGGGGCGGCGGGAACGGGCCTCGGCGAGCAACGGCTCAGGCTCGCGGCGGTGATATCATCGGCTTCAGAGGCAGTATCGATTCGTTCGCGAGGGGGCGGAGCGCGCGTGAGTCGCACGGATGGCTTGTACTCGGTCGTCGAACGTCAGGCCGTGAACCGCATCCTCAGGCTGGCCGAGAGCGGCGACAAGAAGAGGATCGTCCGCGCCTTCAAGATCGCCGAGAAGATCACTCCCGAACGCCACCGGCACGAGGTCGCGTTCGTGCGCCACAAGGTCGAGGAGGACCATCCCGCCCTCGACATGGCCGTCCACGTGACCCAGGGGCTCAGCCCGAAGGCCCGCGAACGCTTCGTCGAGTGCTTCATCATCAACACGATGCTGCGCGGGTCGCAGAAGCGCACCGACTTCACGCAGCGCGAAGGCGTGCCGACGCCGTTCACCATCCTCGTCAGCCCTACCATGCGCTGCAACCTGCGCTGCGAGGGGTGTTTCGCCGGCGAGTACGACCGTTCCAGCGATATGGACGTGGCCACGTTCCAGAGCATCGTCGACCAGGCCAACGAGATGGGTGTGTACCTGATCACGGTCCTCGGAGGAGAACCGTTCTTCCGCCGCGACCTGCTGGACTTCTACGGCGCCAACCCCGACGTCTACTTCCAGATCTACACGAACGGGACGCTGCTCGACGAGGCCACGCTCGACCGGCTGGCCGAGCTCGGAAACATCGCCCCGATGCTCAGCCTCGAGGGGCCGCGCGAGCTCACCGACGCGCGGCGCGGCCCCGGCGCGTACGACACGATCGTCGCCGCCATGGACGGGCTGCGCGAGCGCGGCCTCGTGTTCGGCTACTCGGCGACGGTGACCCGGCGCAACTGGCGGACGCTGGTCGGCGACGCGTTCGTCGACGAGATGGTCGCTCGCGGCGCCGCCCTGGCCTGGAACTTCCTGTACATGCCGGTCGGGGTCGACCCGGACGTCGACCTCATGCTGACGGCGGCCGAGCGCAACGAGTTCCGCAAGGGGATCCTGCGCGTGCGCTCGACCAAGGCGCTGTTCCCGGTCGACTTCTGGGGCGACGCGCCCTACGTGGGCGGCTGCATCGCGGCCAAGCACTACATCCACATCAACAACGACGGGTGGGTCGAACCCTGCATCTTCACCCACTTCGCGACCGACAACGTGCACGAGGTGTCGCTCAAGGAGGCCTTCGACTCGCCCTACTTCCGGGAGATCCGCCGGCGGCAGCCGTACAACCACAACCTGCTGATGCCGTGCATGCTGATCGACAACCCGCGGGTGGCGCGCGAGATCATGGCGGAGACGGGCGCCCGGCCCACGCATCGCGGCGCCGACAGCCTGATCACGACGCTGGTCGACCGCATCGACGACTACGCCGGCGAGGTCGAGCGCGTCTACGCGCCGGTGTGGGAGAGCATCGCCTGCGGGAACGACCACGGCGGGCAGGACGTCGCCGCGCCGGATGGCGTGCGCGAAGGCGCGCAGGAGACCACGCCGGAGACCGCGCCGGAGACGGTCCGCGTCTAGCTGCCGGTGAGGGGGCGCGCGGCCCGGCCGCGAGCCCCCTCGCGTGCGGTGGCAGGAATGGCGCCCGCCCGCCCGAAATCTCAGACCCCGTTCAATTCTTTCGTCGAGGACCCGATAGAGACCCCATGAGGTGCAGCCGTCGCAGACCGATGCTCGCCGCCGTCGCGCTCGTCGCGGCGGTCGCGGCGATGGCCGCGAGCGGGGCGACGGCCACCGCCTCCCCGCCCGCGGCCGGCGCGTCCTCGGCAGAGGGCTTCCCCGTCACCCACGGGGCGATCGTCGGGAGCGCGGCGGGCGGCGAGGCCGCGCCGGCGACGCTCGCCGCCCCGGCCGTCGCGCCGGTCGGCGTGGTCGATCCCGGCTTCGCGTTCGACACGGTCGGTGTCCTGCTGCAGTCGAGCCGGGCGACCGCGAGCACCTTGCGCGTGCTGGTCTCGACGAGTCTCGACGGTCAGAGCTGGACGCGCTGGTATCGGTTGCCGTTCGACCTGTCGGTGCCGCGCGGCAGCGTGCAGAGCGCCACCGACCGCTGCTCCGAGCCGCTCTGGGTCGGGCGGGCGCGGTATCTCCGCTACCGGGTCGATCGTCGGGGGCCGGTGTGGGCCCTGCGCTTTGCCGTCATCGACACGCTCGGGGCGGCGGGGGTGGGCGCGACCGCGCCCACCCCCGCCGCCCCGAGCCCTGCGCCCGACCCGGCCGGCGACCGTCTCGGCATGCCGGCCGAGCCGGGCTTCATCACGCGGGCCGGGTGGGGCGCCGACGAGTCGCTGCGCAGCGGCACGCCGAGCTACGGCCAGTGCCGCATGATCTTCGTGCACCACACGGTGACCACCAACTCGTACTCGCGCAGCCAGGTGCCGGCGATCATCCGCGGCATGTACTGGTACCACACGCAGGTCGAGGGCTGGAGCGACATCGGCTACAACTTCCTCGTCGACCGCTTCGGCAACGTCTACCAGGGCCGCTACGGCGGCGTGACCAAGAGCGTGATGGGCGCCCAGGTGCTGGGCTTCAACACCTACAGCCAGGGAGTGTCGGTGATCGGCACCTACGACAGCGTCAAGCCGTCTGCCGCGGCCCTGTCGGCGCTCGAGCACCTGATCGCCTGGAAGCTCGACGTCCATCACGTGAACCCGCTGAGCACCGCGACGGTGCTCTGCTCGACCACGCAGAAGTTCCGGGCCGGCCAGTGGGTGAAGCTGCCCGCCATCGCCGGCCACCGCGACGCGAACTACACGGCGTGCCCGGGCAACGCTCTCTATGGCTTGCTGCCCACGATCCGGGCCGCGGTCGCCAAGATCGGCAACCCGAAGGTCTACGCTCCGCGCCTGAACCGGGCCGCCTTCTCGCCCAACGGGGACGGATCGCGCGACACCTGCCGGTTCACGGCGACGCTCTCTGAGCAGGCCGACTGGACGCTGTCGGTCAAGGACGCGAACGGGACCGTCTTGCGCACGATCGACGGCAGCGGCACGGCCGCCGCTGCCACGTGGAATGGTCGCGACACGGCGGGCGACGTGGTTCCGGACGGCGCCTACAAACTGCGGCTCGACGCGACGAACGCCGACGGCGCGGCGCGCGCCGCGACCCTCGCGGTCCGCGTCGACACGGTCGCGCCCGTCTTGTCGGGTCTGGCGGCGAACCCGCAGGTGATCAGCCCCAACGGCGACGGTCACGCCGACGGGGTCAAGCTGACGTGCACGCTGCCCGAGCCGGCGTCGGTGCGGATCCGGGTGCTCGACGACCAGAGAGCGGTGGTCAGGGCTGCCGATCCGTGGTCGGCGGCGGCCGCCGGCCGCTGCACGTTCGTCTGGAACGGCAAGGTCGACGCGGGCGGCGGGTCCGTCGCCGCCGCCGACGGCGCCTATAGGGTCCAGGTCGACGCGCGCGATGCGGCCGGCAACACCGGCTCGGCGGCCGTCGACGTGCTCGTCGATACGGCGCTGGCGTCGCCGGCCGCCTCGCCCGTCTACTTCTCGCCCAACGGCGACGGCGTGCGCGACGCCACGACGGTCGCGTTCACGACCACGCGACAGGCGTCGGTGACGGTCGAGGTGACGCACTCGGGCGCCGACGTGAAGCGCCTGGCGCGGGCCACGCTGGCCGCTGGCCGCCATTCGTTCGACTGGAACGGCAAGGACGCCGGCGGCGCCTTCGTGGCCAGCGGCAAGTACGCGCTTGTCGTCACCGCGGTCGACGACGTGGGGACGGTGAGCGTGAAGGTCTGGTGCACGGTCGACCTCGTGCGGCCGCAGCCGGCCTGGAGGTCGGCGCACGTGGCCATGCGCGCCGGTCACACGCTGGCCCTGCGCTACACGGTGGCCGACGCGCACAGCCCGAGCGACCGCGTGACGGTCACGGTGCAGCGCGCCGACGGGACGGTCGTGGGCACGCACGCCCTCGGGTGGGTGTCGAGCGGGGCCGTGAACGCTTGGCGGTTCACGCCGGCGACGAGCGGCTCCTACCTGCTCGCGCTGGCGGCGAGCGACAAGGCCGGCAACCCCGCGGCCGCGCCCTCGCTCCTGCGCGTGACGGCGAGGTAGCCCGGCGGGCGGCGCCCGTCCGGCTTGCTATACTCGCCCCAGGACGGGCGCCGCCCGTCCGACCACACGAAAGGGAGCATCCTGACCAGATCGCGTGTCATCGTCGCGTTGTGCTCGCTGGCCGTGGTCACCGTCGTCGTCGCCGGCCTGGCCGCGCGTGGCGCCGCCAAGCCGCCTATCGGGCTGGGCCAGCCGCTCGACGTGCCCGGCCTGCGGGTCGTCGTCGACGACGTCCGCGCCGCGTCGGCCATCGACCTCGGCGACACGACCGTGCGCGCCGAGGGGCGTTTCGCGATCCTGCGGCTCACCCTGACGAACACGGCCGCCCATGCGGTCAAGGTCCCCGACGAGGTCTTCCGCCTCGACGACGGGACCGGCGTCGTGTACCGGACGGCCGGCGTCACCAACCGTCTGCGGAAGGGCCCGGCGTGGGGCGTGACCCTCGCCCCCGGCCAGTCGCGGTCGTTGCTCCTCGTGTTCGACATCCGGACGGCGGCCGAGCCGCGCTGGCTCGAGATCGCCGCGCCGCCCGCCGACCCGCTCGACCTGCCGACGGGACAGAGGTTCGAGGCGGCAGGGCGGGTCGGGCTGCGCTAGCGCAGCCCGACCCGCCCGGCGCGCCTCGCCGCCGGCCCGGGACCTCAGGCGGCAGCCTCCGACACCAGGACCCGCCGGAACCGGCAGTGCGGCGCCGGGCAGCCGGCCATGCGGCCGCCGTCGCAGATCTCGCAGCGCTGGTCGGCCAGCGAGACCGGCAGGTCGTGCAGCTCACGGGCGCCGTTGCCGGCCAGCCCCAGCACCGCGTGCAGCCCCGCCGACGCCGCCTTCATGTCGTCGAGCGTGTCGGCGCTCTCGGCGAGGTCGATCAGGCCCATCCGCGAGGCGCGCTTGCGCACGCGTCCGTCGGGCACGCAGGCGAAGCGCGCCAGCCCGTCGGCCTGCCAGAGCCCATAGCGCAGCATCTCGCGCACGACCCAGAAGGCGCGCGACTTCAACGCGCCCCCCGAGCAGCCGTGCAGCACGTCGACGACGGCCATGGGGTCGGGCGGCTGGGGCAGCAGGCGGGCCCAGAACTCCTGCGTCTCGGCCAGGCGCACGAAGTCGATGACCTTGCCCTTGCTGTCGTTGCGGGCGACCGGCGCCGCCACGGCGTAGCGCCGCACGTCGAAGCTGCCGTCGAAGACGTCGTCGGGCACGCCGGCGCCGACCAGCCGCTGCCAGTCGGCGGCGATCACCGCCTCGGGTGCCGGCTGAGCCGAGAGCGCGCCGTAGCAGAGCAGCTTGAAGAAGAGGCGGCGCTGCTCGCGGGCGTCGCCCGCGGCGAAGCGCCGCCGCTCGTCGTCGTCGAGCACGTCGGCGGGTCGCCGGGCCGACGCCTGATAGCGGTCGACCAGGAACGCGACCAGGTCGCGGCGCTCGGTGTTGGTCAGGGGGTCGCGTGGGTCCATCGGGTCTCCTTGCGATAGGGGTGAAGGGGCGGCCGGCGGGGGGCGGACGACACCCGCCGGCCGCCCCCAACGCTATGCGGCCGGCCCGGTGGCGAACAGGATGACGACCGCTCGCCGCCGGTGACGTCGGCCCGCGAGGGAGGCGCATGAAGGAGCCCGGCAACGGTTGACCCGGAATCCGGACAACAATAGTCTGCATTGGGCCGCGAGACGCTCGGGGCGTCTTGCGGAGGAGGGTCGCGCATACTACCCTACACAGACGCAAGGCGGGGCGAGTCCCCGCAGGAGGTCGTTCCCACCACCCCATGGTCGTACTCGGTATGGACATCGGCTGCATCAGCCTCAAGTCGGCGCTCGTCGGCGAGGCTGACGACCTCGACCTGTTCGAGCGCCTGGCGGCCGGGCACCCCGATCTCTTCCTCACGCTCCCCTCGGGCCCCGTCACGGCCGCCGGCCGGCCGGTGCTGGCGACGCGCTACCGCCGCTTGCTGGGCAGCCCCAGCGAGGCGACGCGCCAGCTCCTCGACGAACTGCTGGCTGCGACCGGCCCCGGCGTCGTGCAGGGCGTGCGCCTGACCGGCTCGGGCGGCCGGCCCATCGCGCAGGCGCTCGACGCCACCTTCGAGAACGAGTTCAAGGCCATCGCCCGCGGCCTCTCTGGGCTTCACCCCGACGTCGTCACCGCGTTCGAGATGGGCGGCGAGACCTCCAAGTTCCTGCGCCTCGACGTCGACGGCGGCACGCTGGGCGCCGGCATCGCCGACTACCAGACCAACGGCGACTGCGCGGCCGGCACCGGTTCGTTCATGGACCAGCAAGCCAGCCGCTTGCTCTACGACATCGAGGACGTCGGCGGCATCGTGATGGGCGCCGGGCGCGCCGCCAACATCGCCGGCCGCTGCAGCGTGTTCGCCAAGTCCGACATGATCCACGCCCAGCAGAAGGGCTACCAGCCCCCCGAGGTGCTCAAAGGCCTCTGCGACGCCGTGATCCGCAACTACAAGGGCACCATCACCAAGGGCAAGATGATCGAGCCGCCGGTGGCCTTCATCGGCGGCGTCGCCGCCAACGAGGGCGCCGTGCAGGCGGTGCGCGACGCGTTCGACCTGCGGGACGGGCAGCTCTTCGTGCCCGAGTTGTACGCCTGGACGGGCGCCGTCGGCGCCGGCCTGCTCGAGGCCGAGGACGGGGCCGGCGGCGCCGCGACGCTGACCCTCGACCTTTCGCGGCTGCCGGCGGCCGAGTTCCCGGTGGCCGAGCCGCTGGCGATGGACGACGTGCTGCTCTTGCGCGACCTGGCGCGACCCTACGAGTTCCCGGCCGAGGGTGCCGTGGTCGACACCTACCTCGGCATCGACATCGGCTCGGTCTCCACCAACCTCGTCGTTCTCGACGACGCCGGCGAGGTCGTCAAGGCCATCTACACCAAGACGCAGGCGCGTCCGGTCGAGGTGGTCAACGCCGGGCTGGCCGAGATCCGCGACGAGATCGGCGACCGCATCCGCGTGCTCGGCGTGGGCACGACCGGCTCCGGCCGCGAGCTGATCGGCGAGCTCTGCGGCGCCGACCTGATCACCGACGAGATCACCGCCCACAAGACCGGCGCCGACTTCATCGGCAAGCGCATCGGCAAGCAGGTCGACACGATCTTCGAGATCGGCGGCCAGGACTCCAAGTTCATCAGCATGCAGGACGGCATCGTCGTCGACTTCGCCATGAACGAGGCCTGCGCCGCCGGCACCGGGTCGTTCCTCGAGGAGCAGGCCGAGAAGCTGGGGATCGACATCATCGGCGAGTTCGCCGAGCTCGCGCTGCGCTCGGAGGCGCCGATCCGGCTGGGCGAGCGTTGCACCGTGTTCATGGAGCGCGACGTGATGAGCTACCAGTCGCGCGGCGCCGACCGGCGCGACCTCGTGGCCGGGCTCTCCTACTCGATCGCCTACAACTACCTGAACCGGCTGGTGCGCGAGCGCAAGGTCGGGGACTGCATCTTCTTCCAGGGCGGCACGGCCTACAACGACGCCGTCGCCGCCGCCTTCTCGCAGATCCTGGGCAAGGAGATCATCGTGCCGCCGCACAACGGCGTCATGGGGGCCATCGGCATGGCGCTCCTGGCGCGCGAGCGCATGCGCCGCACCGGCGAGATCACCAGGTTCCGCGGCTGGGACCTCGAGGCAATCGACTACACGGTCAAGGACTTCGTCTGCAAGCACTGCTCCAACGAGTGCGACATCCGCCAGTTCACGATCGAGGGCGAGAAGACCTACTGGGGCGACAAGTGCTCCGACCGCTACCGCAAGCGGGCCAAGGTCGACAAGCAGCCGGCGATCGACGACCTCGTGGCGCTGCGCGAGAAGCTTCTGCTCGACCCCTTCGACCGGGCTTTCAAGCGCGCGGCGGCGGCCGACCTCACGGTCGGCATCCCGCGCTCCATGTACACGTTCGACCGGCTGCCGTTCTGGGCCACGTTCTTCGCCTCCATCGGCGTGCGGCCGGTGCTGTCGCGCGAGACCGACAAGTCCATCCGCGAGAGCGGCGTCGACATCACGGTGGCCGAGCCGTGCTTCCCGATCCGGGTCGCCCACGGTCACGTCGAGTCGCTCCTCACGGAGGGCGTCGACTTCGTCTTCCTGCCCAACCAGCTGAACGAGGAGACGGAGTTCCCCGAGGTCAACTCGCACGCCTGCCCGTGGGGCCAGACGCTGCCGTTCGTGATCCGCACCGCCCCGCGCCTCGAGGCGCACCGGTCGCGCATGCTCACGCCGCGGGTGCGGTTCCGGCTGGGGTTCGACGAGCTGGCGAAGGACCTGCGCGACATGGTCGAGGCGCTCGGCGTCCCGGCCCGGGCGATCAGGCCGGCCCTCGAGGAGGCGGCGATCGTCCAGGAGGCGTTCCGCCAGACGCTGCAGGCCGCCGGCGCCCGGGCGCTGGCGACGCTGGAGGAGAGCGGCGAGCCGGGCGTCGTGGTCATCGGCCGGCCGTACAACATGTACGACAGGGGCGTCAACATGGACATCCCGCGCAAGCTGCGCACCTTCTACGGTGTCAACGTCATCCCCATGGACTTCCTGCCGCTCCAGGGCGTCGACGTGCGCGACATCGTGCCCAACATGTACTGGAACTACGGCCGCAAGATCCTGCAGGCGGCGCGCTTCGTGGGCGAGCGCCCCGCGCTCCACATCATCTACCTGACCAACTTCAAGTGCGGTCCCGACTCGTACATCAAGCACTACATCCGCAAGGCGTCGGGCAAGCCGTTCCTCACGCTCCAGTTCGACGAGCACCAGAACGACGCCGGCGCCATGACGCGCTGCGAGGCGTACCTCGACAGCAAGGGGTTCCTGCGCTGGTGGTCGGGCGACGGCGATGACGAATGTGAGCCCGGCGACGGGCTGCAGGCCGGCGAGCTCAGCGGGTCGGCGGTCTGAGGCGATGGCGATGACGACCGGCACGGCCGGCGTGACCGACCCGCGGGTCCGCGAGGCGATCGGCGCCTTCGGGCTCCAGGGGCGCACGCTCTACCTGCCCCAGATGCCCTACGGCGGCAGCTACCTGTTCGCGGCGGCGATCCGCTCGATCGGCCTCCCGGCCGAGGTCACGACGCACTCCGACGAGCGCACGCTCGAGCTCGGCGGCAAGGTCACCTCGGGCGACGAGTGCTATCCGCAGAAGATCACCGTCGGCGACTTCCTGCGCATGATCGAGGACCTCGGCCGCGACAACGTCGCCTTCCTGATGCCCGAGGCCAACGGGCCGTGCCGTTTCGGCCAGTACCGGCACCTGATCCGGCGTACCCTCGACGACCTCGGCTACGAGGACGTGCCGGTAATGACGATCACTTCGAGCGACGGCTACGCCTCGATCGGCGAGTACTCGCAGGACCTCATCCGCACGGCGTGGCGGGCGGTGGTCGCCCAGGACATCCTCATGAAGTTCCTCTTGAAGACGCGGCCCTACGAGACGGAGAAGGGCGCCGCCGACGCCGTCTACCAGGAATCGCTCGACGACGTCGCCGGCGCCCTGTCCCTGATGGGCGTCTCCCACAAGGAGCGCCTGGCCGCGGTCATCGAGGCCGTCGCGCGCTCGCGCGACCGGTTCCGGGCCGTCCCGGCCCGCTACGACCGGTCGCGCCCCCTGATCGGCGTCGTGGGCGAGATCTTCTGCCGCCTCAACACGTTCGCCAACGCCGACCTGATCCGCCTGGTCGAGGAGCAGGGGGGCGAGTGCTGGCTGGCCGACATCGGCGAGTGGATCTGGTACACCGACGACGAGTACAAGCGGCGACTGGCCGACGAAGGCCGCACCTGGTCGCGCGAGAACCTCGCGCGCAAGCTGACGGTCACCGTGCAGCGACGCGACGAGCACGCGATCTACGCGCCGGTGCGCGACGAGTTCACGGGCTACGAGGAGCCGCACGACGTGCGCGAGGTGCTCGAGCTCAGCTACCCGTACCTCCCTTACGACGGCGCCCTCGGCGAGATGGTGCTCAGCACGGGCAAGGCGATCTACCTCTACGAGAAGGGCGCCGACGGGATCATCGACATCAGCCCCTTCACGTGCATGAACGGCATCGTCACCGAGGCGATCTACCCCACGGTGAGCCGCGACTGCGACCACATGCCGATGCGGATCTTCTACTTCGACGGCACGCAGAGCGACCTCGAGCGCGACATCGGGATCTTCCTCGAGCTGGCGAAGACCTACCGGCGCCGCAAGCAGAAGACCCGCGTCTACCCCGCCTGCTTCGAGGGCGCCGACGCCTAGGCGTCGGCGCCGCGCCCCTTGGGCCCCCGGCCTCAGGCGGCCGGCAGCGACTCAGCCACGGTCGACCGCGCCAAGAGAAACGGGCGGGGCGGGCGCCTGTGGCGCCCGCCCCGCCCGCATGAAGCGGCTCCCCGTCAGCGACGGTTCGGGATCTCGTTGCCGTAGTAGTGCGGCAGGCCGCTGCCGTGGCGACCGTAGCCGCGCAGCAAGTCGACGTTCACCCCGGAGGGCGTACGCATAGCCTCACCGGCATCGTCGAGGACGCGGTTGATCAGGAGCAGGACACGGGGATTCATGGCAACCCTCCTTCTGGGGAGAAATACGGGAACGTGCGAAACCTATCACAAGGTACCCGCCCCGAGCTACGACCAAACGGCAAAGACGAGCCTGGGACCGCGCTCCGAAACGGCAGACACCCGAAGGCGTGGGGAGGCTATAGTGTGGCGGCAGGAACACGTGCCCGGCCCGCCGCCGACGCCGCTTGTGCGAGGCGAGCGGCGCCGCGCAGCGGCAGACCACTCGACGAGGAGGAGTCCCATGCCTGACACCGGCGCGATCGGGGTCGACCTGGACGAGCTGGCGCAGTTCGCGGCCGACGGCATCGTCAGCAAGAGCATCGTCGAGAACGACCACCACAAGATCATCCTGTTCACCCTGGCGACGGGCCAGGAGCTGTCGGAGCACACGGCGAGCGTGCCGGCGACGATCCACGTGTTGCGCGGCGCCGGCACGGTGACGCTCGGCGGCGTCGTTCACGAGGCCCGGCCGGGACGTCTCTTCTACATGCCGGCGGAGCTGAAGCACGCCGTGGTGGCCGCGGAGGACCTCGTCTTCCTGCTCACGATGTTCCGCACCTGAGCTCGCCTGCGGGCGGCGGGGAGGAGACCGCGGGGCCGTCTGGAATCTGTACTCAGAACGGAGTACAGTCGTCGTACATCGGGAGTACAGACGATGGCGATCCTCGACCTCACACGCTCGCGCACCAGGGCCGCGCTGCTGCGGCTGCTGTTCACCGACCCCGACGCCGAGTGGCACCTGCGCGGCCTGGCGCGCGAGCTGGGCGTGTCGGCCGGGAACGTTCGCCGCGAGGTGCTGCGTCTCACCGGCGACGGCTACCTGATGATGCGGCGCCAGGCCAACCTGACGCTCTACCGTCTGAACAAGGACCACCCGCTCTACGGGGAGCTGCGCAGCATGGTCTCCAAGACGATCGGGGTCGAGTGGGCGCTGGGCGAGGCGCTGGCCGGCGTCGCCGGCGTGCGCCTCGCCTTCATCTACGGGTCGGTCGCGGCGGGGCGCGAGACGGCGGCAAGCGACATCGACCTCATGGTCATCGGCGCGCCCTCGGTGCGCGAGCTGCATGCGGCCCTGCGTCCGCTCGAGGACACGCTGCGCCACAGCATCAACTTCGTGGTCTTCGACGAGGGAGAGTTCGGGCAGCGCGTGCGCGACCGCGACGGGTTCGTGCTCGACGTGCTGGCCGGCCGGCGGACGATGGTGATCGGCACCGATGAGCAGCTACGAGCGCTTGCTTAGAGCCGGCCTGGTGCGCCAGTACCGCGGCGGGCGCGAGCAGGCGCCGCGCCAGCTGGCGCTGGCGCGGCGCGACCTCTCGTCGGCGCGGCGCCTGCTCGCCGACGACCGCGACTGGGCCTTCGCCATCGCCTACAACGCGGTCCTGCAGGCCGGCCGCGCGCTGATGTTGTGGGAGGGCTACCACGCGACCAGCGGGGAGGGCGGCCACGTCGCCGTGGTGAAGTTCTGCGAGGAGTACTTCGGGCCGCGCTACCACGAGGAGATGGCCCTGTTCGACCGGATGCGCGTCACGCGCCACCGGGTGGTCTACGACGTGTCGGGCTCGATCTCGCACCTCGAGGCGGAGGAGGCGTTCGGCTTCGCCGAGCAGTTCGTCGAGCGGGTGCGGCGGATCGTGGAGGGAGGCAGTGATGAGACGATGGACGCTCATTGACGACCGCCGGCGTGCGGCGTGGCGCGCGGCGGCCGCTGCCGTGACCGTCCTGGTCGCGGCCGCCGCTCTGGCGGCGTGCGGCGGGAGCGGCGGGGCGTCGCCGAGCGAGACGGTCACCGTGACCACGACCCCGTCGGGCGTCGCGAGTCACTCGGGCAGCCCGTCCGTGTCGCCCTCGCCGACGGCGACGATGACGGTGACGGCGTACTTCATCCGCGCCCAGAAGGTCGCGGCCCTGCACGTGACCGCGCCGAAGAGCACGATGGTGGCCACGGCCAGCGTGAACGCGGTCCTGGCCGGCCCCGACGCCAAGGCCCGGGCCATCGGCTTCCGCACCGCGGTGCCCCAGGGGACGACGCTGCACGGCGTCACGATCTCGGGCGGCGTTGCCACCGTCGACCTGAGCGGCTCGTTGGCCGGCACCAGCGGCACCGCCGCCACGCGCCAGAGCCTGGCGCAGGTGGTCTACACGCTCACGCAGTTCTCCACGGTGAGCAAGGGCGTGCTGTTCGAGCTCGACGGCAAGCCCCTGGCGACCCTGAACGGCGTCGACCTCAGCCAGCCCCAGACGCGCGCCGACTACGAGAGCGTCACCCCGGCGATCCTGGTCGAGACGCCGACGGCGTTCGACACGGTACCGCTGCCGTCGGCGGGGACGGACGCCCTGCGCACGCTCAAGGTCAAGGGCACCGCGAACGTGTTCGAGGCGACCTTCTGGATCTCGCTGGTCGACGCCCAGGGCAAGACGCTCTTCAAGCACGTCGAGCAGGCGACGTCGGGATCGGGCACGCGGGGGACGTTCTCTGTGACCCTGTCGTTCACCACATCGGCGGCCGCCGGCACGCTCAGCGTGTGGGACGTCTCGATGAAGGATGGCAGCGTGCGGGACAAGGTGTCGATCCCGCTGACGTTCGCGAGGTGAGGCGCGGCGAGGGGCGGGGGCGGCGCGCGCCGCCCCCGCCCCTCGCCTGCCGCGCCCGTCACCCGCGAGGGTCGCCGGTCAGCGCGCGATCGGCAGGTGCAGCTCGGTCACGTACTCCGCGGGGTCGGCGGTTTCGCCGGGTCCCCTGACGTAGACCTCTGTCATCGGGCCGGCGACGGCGTAGCCGAGCGCGTTCAGCTCCTCGGTGAGGGCGGCGAAGGCCAGGTGCAGCCCCGCGTACGGGCCGACGTGCTCGGTGACCAGGGCGTGGTGGGCGGGGATGAGGTCGGTGCGGTGCTCGCCCACGCGGTCGGGGAACGACCCGTCCTGGTCCTGACAGATCGGGATGTCGACCTCGTAGTCGCAGTCCTGTGGATCGAACTCCTCCTCGAAGTAGCGGGCCATCGCGGGTCCAGCGGGTAGCAGGCCGGCCTCGCGCACGGCGGCCGTGAGGGTGACGATCCGGCCGCGCAGGGCCGAGATCGGCGCTCTGCCTCCGAGGTAGACGATGGCCTGTTCGGGCATGGCGGTGAGTTCGATCGCGTAGGCCACGACGCCTCCTTGCCGAGAAGCCGACGCGCACATCCTACCCGGGGGCAGGGCGCGGTACGCGCCGGTCAGGCCAGCCCGACCATGCCGCCGTCGACGACGAGCATCCCGTCGCGGACGAGGGCGGCGACGACGTCGGCGGCCTGGTCGGCCGGCAGGCCGACCAGGCCGCCGACGTCGTCCCGGGCGACCGGACCGCGTTCGCTCAACAGCCGCACGAGGCGGGCGCGGTACTGCCGGCGCGAGCCGGCGAACGGCGTCTGGCGGGTGAGCGGCGCGATGCCGGTGGCCCGCGCCGTGAGAACCGACGAGCCGTAGTCCATGAGGGCGTTGTGCCAGTCGCGGGAGCGGCCGCGAGGCAGCGCCGCGTCGGCGACCGCCTGAAGCCCGGCGGATGGCAGGCCGGGCGGCAGGCCCAGCTCGTGGACGAGCACGCGGCGGACGTTGGCGTCGACCGCCGCCAGGTCGGCGTTGTGGGCGAAGACCATGACCGCGCGGGCGGTGTACGGGCCGATCCCCGGCAGGGCGAGCAGGCCGTCGAGGTCGCCGGGCAACGCCGGCGCGGCGCGCTCGGCCGCCTGCTTCAGGCGCAGGGCGCGGTTGTTGTAGCCGAGCCCGAGCCACTCCTCGAGGACCTCGCCCAGCGACGCCTCGGCCAGCGCCTCGAGCGTCGGGAAGCGGTCGAGGAAGGCGCCGTACCTGGGGACGACCCGCGACACCTGGGTCTGCTGCAGCATGACCTCGCTGACGAGGATCGCGTAGGGGTCGGTGGTGCGCCGCCAAGGCAGGTCGCGGCCGTTGGCGGCATACCAGGCGAGAAGCCGCCGCCTCAGCCCTGCCAGCGCCGCCGCCGACGGCGCGAGGAGGTCGGCGGCCGGCCGCCGGCGGAGGCTCACTCGGCGACCGTCTCCCATTCGGTGAGCAGCCGGTCGAGCTCGCGCTCGAGGCGAGAGCGCTCGGCGGCGAGTTGCGCGGCGACGGCGTGGTCGGCGTAGGTGCCCGGCTCGGCGAGCCGCGCGTCGATCTCGCCGAGCTGCTTCTCGGCCCGCAACACGTCGGCCTCGAGCTGGCGCTGGCGGGCGCGCCGACGGCGGGCCTCCTCGGCGGGGTGCGGCGCCGCCTCGCGCCGCGAGGCCGCCGCCGGCGCGCCCGCCCGGACGGCCGCGTCCTCGTCGTGAGGCGCGCGCTGCGCGCGCGCCTCCCAGTACCGCTCGACGGACAGGTGGTCGACGAGCCGGCCGTCCTCGATCTCGACCACGCGCGAGGCGACGGCGTCGATCAGATGGCGGTCGTGGGTGATGAGCACGACCGTGCCCGTGTAGTCGGCCAACGCGGCCGCCAGCGCCTCGACGGAGTCGATGTCGAGGTGGTTGGTCGGCTCGTCGAGCAGGAGCAGGTTGGCGTCGCCGGTCAGCAGCGTGAGGAGGCGCAGCCGGCTGCGCTCGCCGCCGGAGAGCTGCGACACGCGCTTGATCACGTCGTCGGGGGTGAACAGGAACCGGCCCAGCAGGCTGCGCGCGAGCTGCTCGTCGTGACCGGCTTGGGGCAGCACCGACTCGAGGGCCGTCGCCCGCTCGTCGAGCTCGCGGCCCTGCTGCGAGAAGTAGGCGAGGCGTACGTTGTGGCCGAGCACGACCACCCCCTCGGGCAGCGTGCGCAGGCCGGCGATCGTCTCCGCCAGCGTGGTCTTGCCCGAGCCGTTGGGACCGAGCAGGGCCACCTTCTCGCCGCGCTCCACGACGAGGTGCACGTCGCGCACCAGCACGCGGCCCTCGAGGGCGCCGGCGGCAGGCGTGGGCGCGCGGCCGCGGCCGGCGGCCGCGGCGAACGCGCCCACGCCCACGGCCGGCGCCTTCATCTCCACCGCGACGCGAGCCGACGGCGACGGCTGCGGCAGGCCCAGGTGCAGCCGTTTTGCCGCCCGCGGCGGCGGCTTCATCTCGCGTTTGATGCGCTCCATCTGGGTGAGCTTGGCCTTGGCCTGCTTGGCCTTGTCCTTCTTGGCGTGGAAGCGGTCGTAGTAGCGCTGCAGCTGCTCGACCTTCTCCTGCTGCTGCTGGTAGACGCGCGCCGCCAGGTCGGTCGCGGCGTCGCGCTCGCGCAAGTACGTCGCGAAGTCGGCCCCGATGCTCTCGACGACCCCGTGCTCGAGCGCCAGCACGCGCGACCCGACCCGCTCCAAAAGGCGCCGGTCGTGGGTGACGAGGACGTACGCCTTGGGGTAGGCCAAGAGGTAGTCCTCCAGCCATTCGACCGAGTCGAGGTCGAGGTGGTTGGTGGGCTCGTCGAGCAGCAGGAGGTCGGCGTCGGCCAGCAGGGCGCGGGCGAGCGTGACCCGCGTCAGCTCGCCACCCGACAACGACAGGAGCTGCCGGTCGAGCATCGCTCCCGGCAGGCCCAGGCCTTCGAGCACGCCGTCGAGGTCTGCGTTGTAGTGATAGCCGCCGGCGTGCTCGTAGCGGCGTTGCAGGTCCTGGTAGGCGCGCATCGCCGCGCCCAGCTCGGGGCTGTCCTGGCCCAGCCCGCTCAGGGTCGCCTCGGCCGCGCGCAGCTGGCGCTCGATGGCGAGCACGTGGCCGAACGCCTCGAGCAGGTACTCGCGCACGGGCCGGTCGGCGGTGAGCTCGGGCGTCTGCTCGTGCAGCCAGATGCGGCGTCCACGGGCGCGGGCGATGCGCCCGCTGTCGGCGTGCTCGGCGCCGGCGACCAGGCGCAGCAGCGTGGTCTTGCCGCTGCCGTTGCGGCCCACGAGCACGGCGTGGTCGCGCGCGTCGAGCGCGAACGAGACGCCGGTGAACAGCTGCTGCCCGCCGAAGGACTTGGCGACGTTGTCGAACGAGATGATGGCCATGGCCGGACAGTATAAGGGGCGGGCGGCGAGCCGACGGCTCGCCGCCCGCCCCTTCAGACGCGACGGGGGCGGCGAGCCGTCGGCTCGCCGCCCCGTCGCCGGTGTCATTCGGTCGGGTACGCCTGCGTGTCCTGCGGGATCGGCGGGACGTAGCCTCCGCCTCCGCCGCTGCCCGATGGCGGGCTCCCGGGGCAGATGAACATCTGGCGGATGCTCGGCTTGCCCGACGAGTTGGCGCCCAGGTAGTAGGTCCGGCTGATCTGCAGCGGAGCCGTGAGCGCGAGGATCCCCGTGCCGCCCGGCGGGATGCTGATGTCGTGCCCCTGCACCTGGGCCGCTACGCTGCCGTCGGCGTTCCTGATCGGGGTGCCGGGTCCGATCGCCAGCGGGTGCTCGGAGGCCGTGTTCACGATCCACAGCTGCTGGTTCGCGTAGCCGGTCGCCTTGAAGCTCAGGAGCGTGTCGGTCATCAGGTGACCGCCCATCGTCACGTCGACAGCCTTCGAGCCCTCGCCGCCGGTCACGCCGCAGCCGCAGCCGGGGGCGACCGCCGCCAGCATGACCGTCAGCGCGACCGCCAGGATGGTGATGGTCCGCCTGAACACCGGCTGTGCCTCCCTCGTCGCGTGATGGCGCCCGTACCGGTCCCATTTATCGGCCGGAGACCGGCAAAGGAACAGATGCACGGCGCGCCCGACGGTGCCTCAGGGGACGACCGAGGTCCCGGCGTCGCCCTTCAGGGCCGGCGCGACGTCGCGCAGCGAGGCGATGACGGCGCGCCGGCCGGACCGGGCGACGCGCAGGGCGGCGTCGACCTTGGGACCCATGCTGCCGGCCTTGAAGTGGCCGGCGGCGCGCAGCTCCTCGAGCTCGGCGACCGACACGCGCCCGAGCGCCCGCTGGGCGGGCATCCTGTAGTCGACGAACACGTTGGCGACGTCGGTCAGCACCAGCAGCACGTCGGCGCCGAGATCGAGGGTGAGGCGGGCGGCGGCGAGGTCCTTGTCGATCACCGCCTCGACGCCGTGCAGCGAGCCGTCGCGGTGGCGGACCACGGGGATGCCGCCGCCGCCGCTGCAGACGACGACGGCGCCGCCGGCCAACGCGCGTTCGATCTCGGGGAGCTGGACGATCTCGCTCGGCTCGGGTGAGGGCACGACCCGGCGCCAGCCGCGGCCGGAGTCCTCGCGCATGGCGAAGCCCTCCTCGATCGCCATCTGCCGGGCTCGCGACTCGGGGTAGAAGGGGCCGACCGGCTTGGACGGCGCCTGGAACGCGGGATCGGCCTCGTCGACCACGACCTCGGTCAGCAGGGTGACGACCGGGGCGGCGACCTTGAGCCGCCGCAGGTGGTTGTGCAGGCTCTGCTGGAGCATGTAGCCGATCTGACCCTGGGTCTCGGCGCCGCACACGTCCATCGGCATCGGCGGGATCAGCTTCGCCGCCATGTCGTTCTGGATCAGGATGTTGCCGACCTGGGGCCCGTTGCCGTGGGTGAGCACGACGCGCCAGCCGTCCGCCGCGAGTCGCGCGATGCGCCGGCAGCTGTGGTCGACGTTGACGAGCTGCTCCTCGAACGTGCCGACCTGGCCCGGCTGCAGGATCGCGTTGCCCCCGAGGGCGATGACGACGGTCTGCGGCATCTTCGGCTTCCGTGGTGTGGCGCTCACGTGGGCATGTTCTCCCGTGCAGCGGGACAGTCCTGCCCCCCAACGATGGCGGCCGCGCGGGCGAGCGGGCTCGCCCGAGCGGCCTCAGGCTCCGATAGCATAGAGTCGATGCAGGTATACATCCTCCCTGGGGTGCGCACAACTCGGCGCGACGCCGACGAGGGGTCGCCCGGCGCGGTGTACGATACCGGCGACCAACGACGCCGTGAGGGAGAAACGATGGACATCGGCAAGGCCCTGAAAGACTCCTGGGAGCTGTTCGCCAAGGACGCGCTCGCGCTGATCGTGGCCTCCCTGATCACGGTGCTGCTGGGCACGCTCAGCCTGGGGATCGTGCTGGTCCCGCTCGTGGCGGGGCTCTACCTGATGGTCATGCGCCGGGTGCGCGAGGGCCGGCCGGCCGAGATCGGGGACGTGTTCGCCTGCTTCGACCGGTTCGGCGCCTACTTCGTGGCCTTCCTGATGTTCCTGGCGATCGGGTTCGCCTTCGCCGTCGTGCTGGCCGCGCCCGTCGTGCTGGCGATCGTGGCGGGGGTCGACCACGTGACCGGGCTGCTCGTGCTGGGCATCCTCATGAGCCTGGTCGTGCTGGCCTGCGAGATCGCGCTCGGCCTGTACCTGGGCACGATCTGGCTCTACGTCCTGCCGCTGATGATCGACCGCCGCGTCGGCGTGATCGACGGCATGCGCGAGAGCCGGCGGCTCGTGTCAGAGAAGGGCTTCTGGATCACGCTCGCCCTCTACCTGATCATCGGGCTCATCGCCGGCGGCATCAACAGCGTCGCCGGCTCGGCGGTCGGGGCCGTGACGTTCGGCTTCGGCGGGTTCCTGAGCTGGTTGATCTCGGTCGTCGTGCTGCCGTGGCAGATCGCCGCCTTCCTGGCGATGTACTTCCAGGCGACCGGTGAGGGCGTCTGGCTGCCGTCCGCGCGCCCGCCCGGGACCGACTGGCAGGGCGGCGGCAGGATCACGCCGAAGCCTGCCTGGCCCGGCGCCCAGCCGGGTCCGTTGGCCCCCGGGTCGCCGCCCGCCCAGGACTGGCAGCAGCCGGGTCCGCCCCAGGCCCCTGCGTGGGCGCCGCCTCCCCCGCCCGGCCCGCCTCCGCCGCCGCCGGCCGGCTGGACGCCGCCGCCGGCCCCCCCGGCGCCGCCGTCCGAGCCGCCTCAGACGGCGCCACCCGAGCCTCCGCAGACGGCGCCACCCGCCGCCGGCACCTGAGCGTCGCGCGAATGGGTTCGCTTCGGGCTGGGGATGCGAGATACTAGTCTCGAGCGCGGACGATCGACACGAGGAGACACGGCATGGCGCGGACCTTCTGGAGCGGGTTCTTCACGACCCTCGGCTTCGCCGTCGTGGTCTTCGTCGTCCTCGGCGTCATGTTCCTCGTCACCTCGCTGCTGTCGCCCGGCGTCACGCACGTCGCCGGCTACTGAGGCATGCCTGACGACGGTCGGGTCATCCAGGTCGCGGACCTGACCAAGCGCTACGACGACCTCGTCGCCGTGGACGGCATCTCGTTCGCCGTCGAGCGCGGCGAGGTGTTCGGGATCCTCGGTCCCAACGGCGCCGGCAAGACGACGACGCTCGAGATGCTCGAAGGCCTGCGCAAGCCCGACGGCGGCAGCATCACGATCGACGGTCTGGCCGTGTGGCCCGATCCCAAGGCGGTCAAGCGCCGCATCGGCGTGCAGCTGCAGGCCACGGCCCTGTTCGACTACCAGAAGCTGCACGAGATCATCTTCCTGTTCGGTACCTGCTACGGCATCCGGCGCCCCAAGGACGACTGCGTCGCGCTGCTCGACCGGGTCGGCCTGGCCGAGAAGGCCGACGCGTACGCCGACCAGCTCTCCGGCGGCCAGGCGCAGCGCCTGTCGATCGCCCTGGCGCTGGTCAACGACCCGGTCGTCACGTTCCTCGACGAGCCGACCACCGGCCTCGACCCGCGCGCCCGGCGCGCCCTGTGGGACGTGATCCGCGAGATCAACGGCGACGGCACCACGGTGGTGCTGACGACCCACTACATGGAAGAGGCCGAGCGGCTGTGCGACCGCGTCGCGGTCATGGACCTCGGCCACATCCGCGGCCTCGACATGCCGCGCACGCTGATCAACCAGCTCGGCGCCGAGGCGACCATCAGCTTCGACCTGAGCGAGCCGCTGCCGCTCGACGACCTCTGCGCCATCGACGGCGCCACCGGCTGTCGCGAGGCCGAGGAGGGATACGAGGTCGTGGCGCTCGACGCCCAGCGCGCCGTCACCTCGCTGCTCGCGCTGGGCGTCGAGCGCGGGGTGCGCGTCAAGCATCTCGACGTCAAGGGCGCCGACCTCGAGGACGTCTTCCTGCAGATGACCGGCCGCAAGCTGGTCGACGAAGACGAAGGCGCCGGAGAGGCGGCGGACGCCGACAAGAAGCGCCGCCGCTTCGGTCTCGGGGGCGGCCGCTGATGCGCACCTTCCTCGACTTCGTCTGGCACGACACCCAGATGACCATGCGCAACAAGCAGGCGCTGTTCTGGTCGTTCTTCTTCCCGGTCATGCTGATGGGCCTGCTGGGGATCGTCTTCGGCCAGCCGAACGCGTTCACGGCCAAGCTGGCGATCGTGCCGCAGGACCGGGCCGCCGCCACGGCGGTCGTGGCCGCCTTCAAGCAGGTGCCGGCGGTCAAGGTCAGCGTCGTGAGCGACGAGCGGCAGGCGCTGGCCGACCTCAAGAACGGCGACTACGCCGGCGTGCTCGTCCTGCCGCCCGGCCTCGCGCAGCGCGCGCTGACCGGGACGGCGGCCGGAGGGGGCCGCCAAAGCGCCGCCGCCGCACCGCTCGAGATGCCCTACTACTACGACAACTCGTCGATGATCCAGGCCAGCGAGGTGAACAGCGTCGTGCAGCAGGTCCTGCAGCAGCTGTCGTACTTCGCGACGGACACGAAGCCGGCGTTCGCCCTCAAGATGCAGGCCGTCGCCGCCGCCGGGTTCGACTACATCGACTTCCTCGTCCCCGGCGTCATCGCCATGGCGATCATGACCAACGGTATCTACGCCGTGTCGGGGACGTTCGTCACCTACCGTCAGAAGGGCGTGCTGCACCGGCTGCGCGCCACGCCGATGCCGCTCAGCAGCTTCATCGGCGCCAACGTGGTCGTCCACCTTGTGCGCTCGCTGATCCAGGCGGCGCTGGTGCTGGCCGTCGGGGTGTTCGTCTTCCACGTGCACGTCGCCGGCGTGCACCTGCTCGGCCGGGTGGCCGTGATGGCGCTGGTCGGCGCGGGCTGCTTCGTGACGATCGGGTTCTTCGTGGCCGCGGTGGCCAAGAACGTCGAGGTCGCGGCGGCGCTGGGCCAGGTGATCGGCACGCCGATGATGTTCCTGTCGGGTATCTTCTTCCCGATGGACAACGCGCCGGCCTGGATCCAGCCGGTGGTCAAGCTGATGCCATTGACGTATCTTGCCAACGGGCTGCGTGACGTGATCATCCACGGCACTTCGCTGTGGTTCGTGCGACTCGACCTGGCCGTGCTGGCCGTGTTCACGGTCGTGTTCATGGGACTCTCGGTGCGGTACTTCCGCTGGGAATGAGGAGGCTGGTGTTCGCGTGAGGAAGACTCTCAGGGAGATGGGGCGCACGTTCCTGCTGTTCGCGGGGCTCGTGCTGGCCTTCGTGCTCATCGCCTTCGTCCTCTACCCCGCCATAGGGTTGCTGCCGTCGATCCTGATCGGGCTGGCGGTGCTGTTCAGCTCGGTGCGGGCCTACACGATGGGTTACCGCTACCTGTGCAGCAACTGCGGCACCATGTTCAAGGTGCCGCTCACCGTCGACTTCCTCACGCAGTCGGGTATCGGCAAGAACGCCGACGGCACCTATTACACCTTCAAGCGCCTCACCTGCCCGTCCTGCGGCAAGGTGTCGAAGGCGGTGGTGATCCGGCGGCGGCTCGTCGACGAGGTCGCGGCGCAGGCCGACGAGGCGGCGCCGGCGGCCGAGCCGCCGGCGCCGCCTCGTCGGCCCCAGCGCAAGAAGGGCGGCAAGCGCCGGCGCTAGCACCCACGCTCGCCGCCCGGCAGGCTCACCCGCTCCGGCACTCGGCGTCCAGCACCCCCAGGCGCGAGAGCGCCCCTGCCACCACGTCGGGCAGGTCGTCGGGCGCGGCCCGCACGACCGGCAAGTCGGGCAGGCTGCCGAGGAACTCCTTCTCGTACCCTTTCTGGGTGAGCCGCGGGTCGAGCACGACGACGGCGCCACGGTCGGTCTCGGTCCTGATCAGGCGCCCGAACCCCTGCCGGAACCGCAGCACCGCCTCGGGCAGGTAGAAGCTGCGGAACCAGTCGAGGCCGGCCTGTTCGGCGGCCTCGCGCCGGGCCTGGAACAGCGGGTCCTGGCGAGGGAACGGCAGCTTCGCGATGACCAGGCAGACGAGCGTGTCGCCGGGGAAGTCCTGGCCGGTCCACAGCGCGTCGACGCCGAGGAGCACGGTGGCCGGCTGGGCACGGAACTCGTCGGCCAGGGCCGCCGCGCTGCCGTGCAGCCCCTGCGCGAGCAGGAGCACGTCGTCGACTTCGCAGTGGGCGCCGACCGCCTGGGCGACCTCGTGCATCTGGCGCCGGTTGGTGAAGAGCGCCAGCAGGCGTCCCCCGGTGATCTCGGTGAGGCGGCGCAGCCGCTCGGCCTGGCGGCGCGGCAGCTCGTGTGGCGCGACCTGGGCTGAGGGGTCGTGCTCGAGCACCAGGACGGCCTGGCGCGGGAAGTCGAACGGCGAGGGGAAGACGGCCTCGTCGACCTCGACGTCGCCGCTGAGGCCGGCCTGGGAGCGGTAGTAGGCGAAGCCGTCGCCGGTGGTCAGCGTGGCGCTGGTCAGCACAGCGGCGCGCAGGCGTTCCCACAGGGCGTCGTGGATGTGGGCGGCGGGGGAGAGGGGCGCGCGCGTCAGCGACCAGGAAGGCGCGGCGGCGCGGGTCGGGCGGGCGGGGCGGGCGGCGTCGCGCCGCCCGCCCCGCCCGCCCCGTGAGCCCCCGGCCGGCTCGAGTTCGACCCAGACGACATGGTCGGCGTCGGCTCCCTCGGGCAGCTCGCTGAGCAGAGCGGCCGCGCGACCCGCGTCGTCGGCCAGCGTGGCCACGCGGGGCCGGTCGCGATGCTCTTCGGGCAGCGCGTCGGCAGCCGAGGCCGCGGCGGCGGCGAGCGCGGCCAGGCCTTCGGCCAGCACCGCGCTCGCCTGGGCCGCGGCGTCCCACGCCGGCTGCTCGCGCAGCCCCGGCGTGAGGCGCACGGTCCGCGGGTAGCCGGCGGCGGCATCGGTGTCGGCGCCAGGCCCGGCGGCCAGCGGCGCCAGCTCCTCGAAGCGCGCGCTGAGCTCTCGCAGCCGCGGCGGCAGGTCGGACGCCGCCACTTCGAACGCGTCGGCCGCCGCCACGAGCGCGGCGGCGTCGATCGCCTCGGCGCGCCGGGCGGCGGCTCGCAGGCGCGCCGCGAGGGCCTGAGGCCCGCGACCGCCGCCGAGGTCGGCGGCGAGCAGCTCGATCGCCCTGCCGTCGACCTTCTCCGAGAACGCCGACGTCGCCTCGGCCGGCAGCAGGTGCGCCTCGTCGATCACGACGTCGTCGAACTCGGGCAGGACGTTGCGGCCGGTCAGCAGCAGCGCGTGGTTCACGCAGACGAGGTGCGCGCGCTCGGCTCGCCGCCGGGCCTGGCGCCAGGGGCAGCTCCCCGAGCGCGCGCAGCGACGGCCGGGGCAGGCAGCCGCGGTCGAGCGCAGCTCGCGCGCGAGCTGCGCGAGCGCGGAGAGCACGGTCGAGGCGCGGTACGGCAGCCCCGACAGGTCGACCTCGCCGCGGCGGCCGCGGCCGAGGATCCAGGCGAGACCGAGCAGGCGCTCGCGGTCGGGCAGCCCGGCCGCCGCGTCGGCGACCGCCTCATCGAGGCGACGCCGGCAGACGTAGTTCTCGCGGCCCATGAGCAGCGACCAGCGCCAGTCGCCGGGCAGCGTGGCCGCGACCAGCGGCAGGTCGTGGCTCGCGAGCTGGCGCTGGAGGACCTTGGTCTTGGTGCTGACGGCCACGCGGGCGCCGTTCGCCGCGCTGTGGAACGCAAGAGGCAGCAGGTAGGCGAGGCTCTTGCCCATGCCCGTGCCGGCCTCGTAGAGGCCGACCCCGCCGCCGTCGAGCAGGGTCTCGACGCGTTCGGCGAGGGCGACCTGCCCCGGGCGCGTGCGGAAGCCGACGAGGCGGCCTGCGAGGCCGCCGTCGGCGGCCAGCTCGGGCCGCCAGCCGTCGGGCGCGCAGTCGAGGGCGGGCGGCGCCTCGGGCGCTTCGCCGGCGCGCGGCGGCGGGCCCTCGTCGTCGGTGCCCGCCGGCTCCTCGCCGCCGGGGGCGAGCGGGAACCGGTCGAGGAGCTCCAGCGGCGCCCAGCCGGCGGCCTGCAGGAGGCGGCGCTCCGGCGGCGTCAGCGAGGCCGCGCGGCGACAGAGGGCGGCGAACAGGGCGAGCGTGACCTGGGCGTCGGCCAGGGCACGGTGGGTCGGCGTGCCGGCGTCGAGGACGGCGGCCAGCGCCCGCAGGTTGTGGTGGTCGAGCTCGGGGAAGAGGAGCAGCGCGGCGTCGAGCGTGTCGAAGACCGGCGCGGCGGGCGGGGCCAGCCCCGCCCGTCGCGCCTCCTCGGTCAGGAACCCGGTGTCGAAGCCGACGTTGTGGCCCACGACCGTCGCCCCGTCGAGCAGGCCGAGGAACCCGCTCCACGCCTCGGCGAAGGACGGCTGGCCCGCCACGTCGGCGTCGCAGATGCCGGTGAGGCGCGTGACCACGAGCGGCAGGGGGCGGCCCGGGTCGAGCAGGAGCGAGCGTCGCTCGACGACCTCGAGCCGCCGGTCCACGCGCACCGCGGCCAGGTCGATGATGCGGTCGCGCGCCGGGTCGAGGCCTGTGGTCTCGGTGTCGATGAAGACGAGCTCGGGGGGCGCCATCCCAGCCAGCATAGCAGAGGCTCCGGCGCGCGTCGGGCGCTTGCCGGGACCCTTGGTGGACGATGCCGGCGTCAGGCCGGCGCAGAGGCGCGGCGCGCGAGCGCCGCGCCGGTCACGCCGGCCAGCAGGTCGAGCAGCTCCTGCGCGCCCTCGACGCCGGACGAGCGCAGGGCGACGGTCAGGGTGACCCCGTCTGGACGACCGGCCACGACGATGTGACCTTCGCCGGTCGCGCCGCCGGTGGACGCCGGCGCCGCTGTCGCCGCCGTCGCGCCGCCGGCGTCCGCGGACGTCGCCCCGGCCGTGTGGCCGGCCCCGCTGGCCACGCACGAGGCCGCCGGCAGGGCCGCGCAGACGGCCCGCGCGAGGCGCTCGAGCACGGCGCCGGCGTCGGCCTCGGCCACGGCCTCGGCCGTCGCCGGCGCCAGGGCCGCGAGCGCCTCGCGCAAGCGCGCCAGCGCGTCCTCGCCGCGGCCCGAGTCGGCCAGCAGGCGGGCGTTGCGCAGGGCGACGGCCGCCTGCCCGGCCACGGCCTCGCCGAGGCGCAGCTCCTGACGCGTGTACCGTCGCGCCCGGCTCGCGTCGATGACCTCGATCAGCCCGATCGACGTGCCGCGGTAGACGAGCGGCAGGATGAGGAGGCTGCGGTCCCCGTCGCGGCGCAGCTGCGCCACCTCGGCGGCGTCGGCCCTCGGGTCGTCGACGTTGACGACCGCCGGCGTCTGCTCGTCGAGCACCCGGCGTGTCTGCGGGAACTCGCGCACGTGGTAGACGCCCGGGTCGGGCAGCCGCTTGCCGGTGGCGTCGTACTCGGCCAGGGTGCGCACCGTCTGGCGCGCGGGGTCGTACTCCGAGACCGCGCAGAAGTCGCAATCGAGCAGGCGCGTGAGCCGGCGGGCGATCTCGGCCAGCAGCGGCTGGAGGTCGGTCTGGCTGGCGACCGCGATCGAGGTCTCGACCAGGTTGTCGAGCTCGCGCTCGCGGGCCCGCTTGGCCGCCAGATGCGAGCTGCCGCCGATCGTGCGCGCCAGCTCGTCGATGTCGTCGACGGCGATGCGGCGATGGCCGCCGGCGGTGCGCGTGCAGGGCAGGAACCCGGTCGCCGTCCAGCGCCGGATCGTGACCGGGGACACCCCCAGCCGTCGGGCGGCCAGCTGGACGCTCAGGTAGGAGCTCATCGTGCCGCGACCATACAGGCGGCCCGGCCGCGCGTCAACAACGAGCAAGTTCCGCGAGTAATGGTGAGCAAGTTTGAGCAAACACTGAGGCTGCCCCGCAGGCCGAAAACCTGCGAGAATCATCACTCGAACGGGCGGCCCGCGACCGACCGTCGCTGAAGTTCGCGATGGTCCCTACCAGAAGTTCGCGGCGCCGCGGAGGGCCCGGAGACGGGCGGAAAGGGTGATCTGCATGCGTGTCCTGCAACTCGGCGTCGGTTCGGTGGGCGAGGTGACGGCCCGCACGGTCGCGGGCGAGCCCGAGATCGACCATGTGGTGCTCGCCGACATCGACGAGAAACGGCCCGCCGCGGTGGCGCCCAAGCTCCCGGCCGGCAAGGCGTCGACGCTCCAGCTCGACGTCCACGACAAGGACGCGCTGGTCAAGGCGCTCGCCGATGTCGACCTGGTCATCAACGGCCTGATCCCCGAGGTCAACCTCGAGGTGATGGACGCCTGCCTCGAGACGGGGACCAACTATCTCGACATGGCGGCGGCCGGCCCGCGCGACGTCGTCGGCACGGCCGACGTCGACGAGGAGCTCGCCAAGCACGACGAGTTCAAGCGGGCCGGCCTCACGGCGCTCGTCTTCTTCGGCATCGACCCGGGCGCCAGCGACGTGTTCGCGCGCCACCTCTACGACCAGTTCGACACGGTCGAGCGCCTGACGGTGCTCGACGGCGACAACGGCAGCGCCGACGGCTACGACTTCGCCCCCGGCTTCTCGCCGACGACGATGGTCGAGGAGTGCCTGATCCTGCCGCCGCACGCCTTCGAGGACGGCAAGATGACCCGCCGGCAGTCGCTGTCGTTCTCGCGGGACTTCGACTTCCCGGCCCCGGTCGGACGGCTGACGTGCTGGAACGTCGACCACGAGGAGTCGCAGCTCATGCCGCTCTTCCTCGGCGACAAGGGCCTGCGCAACGCCGACTTCTTCATCGCGCTCGACCCCGGCTGGGTCGACCTGCTGCTGACCTGGCGCAAGCTGGGGTTCGACCACAACAAGGAGATCGAGTTCGACGGCGCCCGGTTCCGGCCGCTCGACCTGCTCGTCTCCCGGCTGCCGAAGTCGGTCGACCTGATCGGCAAGCTGCACGGCGCCGTCTGCGTCGGGGTGCTGGCCGAAGGCACGATCGGCGGCAAGGCCGCGCGTCGCTACATGTACCAGATCACCTCGCACGACGAGGCCTACGAGAAGTACGGCGTCCAGGGGACCGGCCTCCAGACCGGGGTCCCGGCCGCCTGCGCGGGGATCATGCTGGCCAAGGGGCTGGCGCCGACGGGCGGCGTGTTCGCCCCCGAGCAGATCGACCCGAAGCCGTTCCTCGATCTGATGACCAAGCACGGCACCCCGTGGGGCGTGGTCGACCTGCCGGTCGAAGCGTAAGCGCACGTTGGGGGGGCAGGGCGGCGGTGGCGCGAGCCACCGCCGCCCTCGTTCGTCTAGCCCCCGCCGTCGTTCGTCTAGAGGCGGGTGACGGCCTGCGCCGCCGCGGCGGCCAGCACGCGCAGCACGCCCAGCGTCGCCTCGCCGGCCTCGCCGGCGAGGTTCACCGTGAGGGTCAGCTCCTCGTCGCCGGCGGGCGCGGTCGCCACGACGGCGCCGGCGTGAGCCGGCGCCCGCCGCGCGGGCGAGGGCTCGCCAGCGGCGGGCGCCGCCGCGTCGGCGCTCTCGCCGCCGAGCTCGGCGACGGCCGAGGTCGCGCCCAGGGAGGTGCAGGCCAGGGTGGCCGCCGCCTGCAAGGCTTCGCCGACGGTGGCGGCGCCCGTGATCGCCGGCAGCCGGGCGGCGACGACGTCGAGCGCCGCGCCGACGCGGCGCATGTCGTCGTCGCTGCGCCGCAGCTGCCCGAACACCCGCGCGTTGAGCAGCGCCACGGCGGCCTGGCTGGCGAGGGCGCGCGCGAGACGGAGCTCCTGTCGCGTCCAGCGGCGCTCGCGCAGGTGGTCGATGGCCTCGAGCAGGCCGACCGAGCGTCCCTGATGGATCAGCGGCACGAGCAGCAGGCCCCGGCTGCCGTAGCGGCGCATGATCGCCACCTCGGCGGGGTCGGCGTTCGGGTCGCCGACGTTGACGACGGCGATCTCCTGCTCGTTCAACACCCGCCGCGTGAGGGGGAACTCCGTGACCGTGTACGGGCGGTAGTCGGGCCAGCGCCGGCCGCTGTTGTCGAAGTCGGCGAGGACGGTGACGACGCGCGACTCCTCGTCGTACTCGGAGATGGCGCAGAAGTGGCAGTTGAGCAGCGTGGTCACCTGCCGGGCGATCTCGGCCAGCAGCTCGGGCAGGTCGAGACGGCTCGACAGCGTGACGGCCGTGTTGACCAGCGTCTCGAGCTCGCGCTCGCGGGCCAGCCGGGCGGCAAGCTGGCCGCTGTCGCCGACCAGGTGCGAGAGCTCGTCGATGTCCTCCTGCTTGATGCGGCGGTGGCCGCCGGCGGTCCGGGTGCAGGGCAGGAACCCCGAGGCGGTCCAGCGGCGGATGGTGTGGGGGGAGACACCCAGGCGGCGGGCGGCAAGCTGAACGCTGAGGAGCATGGGACGGACGGTACGTCGAAACCCCGGGGAGCGTCAACAGGCGCTGCGCGCCAACAACGCGCAAGTTTGCGCACGTCCGCGTGCGAAGTTTGCCGAAACATCGGCCCTTTGCCCGAGCCCGCCGGTGCCCGAGGATAGGCAGGCGTGCAAGGCGTGAGACCGGCGGGACGCGTGAGCGGACCGCCTGAGCTTGCGCCGGGGCAGGACGTCCGGCCTGGAGTCTTCCGCCCCGAGGCGCTCGAGCCCGACGCTGTTGGAGCTGAAGTCGTCGCTGCGACGGGTGATGTGGCGGCCGGCAGGCCGCCCGAGGTGGAGTTCGAGCGAGAGCGCCTGAGGAGGACGCCCCCTCCCAACCGTCACGCGGCTGGACGTCACCCCCGGGCGCACGGGCGGGGCCCGCGGCAGGATCTCGAAGAGACTGCCGCGGGCCCGTCCACGTCCGGGGCCGCCGTTCGTGCCCGCCTCGCCCATCCGATACGATGGACGCAGTGTCGGAGAGGGTGGCGATGGGGGGCCTGGGGTGAAGCGGCTGAGGCGGTTCCTGCGCGAGATGCGCACCTTCCCGCATCAGTTCTGGGTGCTGGTCGCCGGCACGTTCGTCTACGTCGGCGGGGCCGCTCTGGCCTTCCCCTACGAGAGCATCTACCTCAATCGCGACCTCCACGTCTCCACGCCGGTCATCGGCGCCGTGTTCGGGCTGGTGCCGCTGGCGATGATGCCGTTCCAGCTGGTCGGCGGCACGCTGTCCGACCGGGTGGGGCGCCGGCCGATGCTCATCCTCGGCACGCTGATCGGTGTGGTGTGGTTCGTCGGCTTCGCGTTCGTGCGCGAGGTGTGGGCCGTCGCCTTGCTGGTGGCGATCGACGTCGCCTTCGGCTGGCCGCTGTTCCAGACCGCGAGCAACGCGATGATCGCCGACCTCGTGGGTCCGGAGAAGCGGACCGAGGCGTACACGATCTCGCGCGGCGCGATGAACATCGGCGTCGTGGTCGGCCCGTCGGCGGCGGCCGTGGCGCTCGGGTTCGGCGCGAGCTTCCGGGAGCTGTTCCTGGCGGCGGCCGCCGGCTGCGCCGCGTTCACGCCGGTCGCGCTGATCTGGATGAAGGAGAGCCGGCCGCGGGGGGCGGCGGCCGCGGCTCCGGCCGCGGCCGCAGCGCGCGGCCGCCGCCGGGGTCGCGGCCGATCGCCGCGGCCGCCGACCGACCCACCGGCCGCCCCGCCGCCGCCAGAGCCGGACGGTCACCGTCCGGGCTTCGGCGCGGTGCTGCGCGACCGGCGCTACCTGCTCTTCTGTCTGGTCGCCGCGCTGCCGGTGCTCTGCATCGGCCTGTTCGGGTCGGTCTACTCGCTCTACATCACGGGCACGGTCGGGCTGCCGTTCCGCACTTGGGGCCTGCTGCTGACCATGAACGCGGCGATCGTGGCCGTGGGCCAGTACCCGGTCGTCGCTCGCCTGCAGCGGCGCAACAAGTACGTGCTGCTGGCCGTCTCGAGCCTGCTGCTGGGCCTGGGCATGGGCTGCACGGCCCTGGCGACCGGCATCCCCTGGCTGGTGGTGGCGGTGGCCGTCATCAGCCTCGGCGAGATCCTGCTGGCGCCGGTGGCGTCGGCGATCGTCTCGGACTTCGCGCCCGAACTGGTGCGCGGCCGCTACATGAGCGTGTGGACGGTCGTCTGGAACGGCGGCGCCTCCCTCGGCCTGTGGCTCGGCGGCACGGCGCTGGCGGTGCTCGGCGGCCGTGAGACCTTCCTCGCGGCGCTGATCGTCGGCCTGGCCGGGGCGGCGCTATTGCCGCTGCTGCGGCGCTCGGCGCCGCCGCAGCGGCCCCGGCGCCGCCCCCAGGTGGTGGTGTGACGTGACCGACGGCCTGCTGCCCGAGGCGCCGCCCGACGCCGCCGAGGCGCCGATCGGCGGCCTGTCGGGCTTCGCGGCCGCGCTGCGCGGCTCGCCGCGCGCGTTCCGGATCCTCGTCGCCGCCACTGCGGCCTTCTGCCTGGCCATGGCGATCGGCGAGCCGTACGAGACGATCTTCGTCACCGAGCGGCTCGGCGTGTCGATCGCCGTCGTCGGGCTGGTCTGGACCGTCTCGTCCTTCGTGGGCCTGCCGCTGCAGTTCGTCGGCGGCGTGGTCTGCGACCGCGTGGGCCGGCGTCCCCTGATGGTCGCCTCGGGCGTCACCCTGGTCGTCTTCTACCTCGTGATGGCCACCGCCCACAGCTTGTGGCCCGTGGCGCTCGTGGCCGTGCTCGAGTCGGCGATCGGCTGGCCGCTCTGCCTGGTCGCCTGCAACGCGATGATCGCCGACCTGCTGCCCCCGGGGCGGCGGCCGGTCGCCTACAGCGTCTGGCGCGCCGCCATCAACGTGGGCATGGTCGTCGGACCCCTCGTGGCCCTGGCGCTGCTCGCGGCCGGCGTCGACTATCGCGGGCTGTTCGTCGTCGCCTCGCTGGGGAGCGCGCTGTTCGTCGCCGCGGTCGTGGTGGCGATCCCCGAGACCAAACCGGCCGGCGCCGCCGCGGCCGACGGACCGGAGACCACGTTCCGCCGCGGGCTGCGGGTCGTGCTCGGCGACCGGCGGTTCGTGCTGTTCTCGGCCGCCGCCTTCCTGCCCTTGCTCTGCTACGGCCAGTTCCTCTGGATCTTCCCGGTCTACCTGACCGACACCCTCGGGCTGCCGGCCGGCTCCTGGGCGGCGCTCCTGGCCCTGAACGCGCTGGTCGTCGTGCTCGTGGGTCCCCTGTTCGTGCACCTGACGCGGGGCTCCGACGCGCTCTGGCTGATGGCGCTCGGGGCGGCGCTGATCGGCCTCGGCCTGGGCCTGACGGCGTTCGTCTCCAACCTGGCGGCGATCGTGCCGCTGATGATGCTGCTCGCGCTCGGCGAGGCGCTGTTCTGGCCGATCTCGTCGGCCGCCGTATCGGAGATGGCGCCGGCGGCACTGCGCGGGACCTACATGGGCGCCTGGACGCTGGTCGACTCGGCCGGACGCGGCATCGGGCCGCTGATCGGCGGCCTGATCATGGCGCGGGTCGGCGGGCGCGAGAACTTCGCCGTCGTGCTCGTCGTGAGCCTGGTCGGGGCGGCGCTGTTCGCGGCGCTGGCGCTGCGCGGGCGCCGCGGGCAGCGCCGCCCCGACGCCGGGCTCGCCGACGGTGGCGTGACGTGACCGATCCCCTGCTGCCGGGACAGCCGCCGGACGCCGGCGCCGGTGTCGTGGACACCGGCGCCGGCGTCCCCGAGGCCGCCGCCGTCGGCGGCTTCGCCGGCCTGGCGGCGGCCGTCCGCGGCTCGCCCCACGCGTTCCGGGTGCTGATCGCCGGCACGGCGGCCTTCTGCCTGGCGATCTCGGTCGGCATGCCCTACGAGACCATCTTCGTCACCTCGAAGCTGGGCGTCTCGGTGGCGGTGGTCGGCGTGGTGTGGACGGTCTCGGCGCTCGCCGGGCTGCCGCTGCAGGTCGTCGGCGGCGTGGCCTGCGACCGCCTGGGCCGTCGGCCGCTGCTGTTCACCTCGGCGGTGACGATCCTCATCTTCTACGCCGTGATGGCCCTGTCGCACAGCCTCTGGCCGATCGCCGCGGTGGCCATCCTCGAGGCGATGTTCGGCTGGCCGCTCTACCTGGTCGCCTGCAACGCGATGATCGCCGACCTGCTGCCGATGGGGCGGCGCCCGGTGGCGTACAGCGTGTGGCGCGGCGCGATCAACGTCGGCACGGTCGTCGGGCCGGGCATCGCGGCGCTGCTGCTCTCGGCCGGGCTCGGGTACCGCACGCTCTTCACCGTCGCGTCGGCGGGGTGCGCCGTGTTCGTCGCGATCGTCGTCCTGGCGCTGCCCGAGACGCGGCCGCCCGACGCCGGGCGCACCGGCGAGGGCGAGGTGGGGTTCGTGCGTGGTCTCGGTCTGGTGGCGGCCGACCGGCGGTTCCTGCTGTTCTCGGGCGCCGCCCTGCTGCCGCTGCTCTGTCTCGGCCAGTTCCTCTGGATCTTCCCGGTCTACCTGACCGACACGCTGGGGATGCCGGCCAGCGCCTGGGCGGCGCTGCTGGCCGGCAGCGCCGCCGTCGTGGCCCTGACCGGCCCGGTGGTCGTCCACCTCACGCGTCGCACCGACAAGCTCTGGCTGATGGCCCTGTCGGCGCTGCTGATGGGCCTGGGACTCGGCCTGTCGGCGTTCGTCTCGAGCGTGGCGGCGATCGTCCCGCTGGTGCTCGTGTTCGCCCTCGGCGAGGCGCTGTTCTGGCCGATCTCGTCGGCCGCCGTGTCGGAGATGGCGCCGGCGCAGTCTGCGCGGCACCTACATGGGCGCCTGGACGCTGGTCGACTGCGCCGGCCGCGGGGTCGGCCCGCTGATCGGCGGGGTGATCATGGCGCAGGTGGGCGGGCGGCAGAACTTCGCGGTGGCGCTGGTGGTGAGCCTGGTCGGGGCGGCGCTGTTCGCGGCGCTGGCGCTGCGCTCGCGCGCCCGCAACGCTCCAGCCTAGGCCCGGCCCGTCCGAATATGGACTACAATGGTCCTCGAAACCGCGACCATGCCGCTGCCGACCCCGACGCCCCGCTGGAGCTGCCGGTGACAGCCGACCTGACGCAGGTCAGACGAGTCGAATCCCTCCCCAGGCTGCCGCTCGAGGCGAGCCTCGACCTGACCTACCGCTGCAACAACCGCTGCCGCCACTGCTGGCTGTGGGAGGCCGACACGCCCGACGTCGCGGCGCGCGAGCTGACGCTCGCGGAGATCCGCGACGTCGTCGACCAGGCGCGGGCGCTGGGCTGCCGGCGCTGGTCGATCTCGGGCGGCGAGCCGATGCTGCGGCCCGACTTCCCCGAGATCTTCGACTACATCACGAGCAAGTCCGTCGGCTACACGCTGAACACCAACGGCACCCTGATCACGCCCGAGATCGCGCAGCTCATGCGGCGCAAGGGCAGCAAGCTGGTCGCGCTCTACGGCGCCACGGCCGAGGTGAACGACCACATCACCCGCAACCCGGGCTCGTTCGAGGCCACGATGGAGGGCTTCGCACGCCTGAAGGAGGCCGGCGCGGGGTTCACCGTGCAGCTCATCCCGATGCGCGACAACTGGCACGAGTGGGACGCAGATGCAGGAGCTGGCGAAGTCGCTGAGCCGGCACTGGCGCGTCGGCGCGCCGTGGCTGTTCATGACCGCCTGCGGCTCCGAGGCGCGCAACGAGGAGATCGCGCGGCAGCGGCTCGACCCGGCAGACGTGGTGGCGCTGGATCCGCCGGACTGCAGCGATGACGGAGCGGCTGGTCTCTCGGAGGCGCTGGCGGACGTGGAGGCATCGGGCGGCGAAGGGGCGGTCGTGACGGGCGCCGCCTGCGGCGGCGCCCCCAGCCGACGACCGCCTCTTCGCCGCCTGCATCGACGGCCGCCGCGACTTCCACGTCGACCCGTACGGCGGCATGAGCTTCTGCGGCTTCGTCAAGGACTCCGAGCTGCGCTACGACCTGCGCGCCGGCACGGTGCGCGGGGGTTGGGAGGAGTTCATCCCGTCGCTCGCCGACAGGGTGCGCGGCGGGGAGGAGTACCTGGACGGCTGCGCCGCCTGCGACCTGCGCGGCGACTGTCGCTGGTGCGGGGTCTACGGCGCGCTCGAGCACGGTCGCCTGGGTGCCAGGGTGGACTACCTGTGCGACGTCGCCCGCGCTTCGCGCGCTTACGCCGACGACTGGGCCGCGAACCACACTCGCTACTTCGAGATCGCCGGCATCACCGTGAAGGTCGAGTCGGACCTTCCCATCACCGACTCGACCTTCGAGCACAAGTTCGAGCAGTTCCGGGTGGACGGGCCCGGCGAGGACACGATCTCGATCCGCCACCATTTCGGCCTGCCCGAGCTCGACTGCGACGACCTCGGCGAGCAGGTCTACCGCAAGCCGCCGTGGGCGATCTACCGCAAGGGCGCATCGTGGATCTACCTCGGCATCGCGGCCGACGGCCGACGACCGCGAGCATCCAAGGCGTCGCCGTGTTCAACGACAGACCACACGCGCGGCGCGCATCTACAACGACGATCATGCGCGAGCAGCGCCTGGCGCAGAGGTGGCGTCGCTTCGCTTGACCATGTTCCCGACCGACCAGATCCTGCTCGGCGCGCGTGCTTGCCGACCGCGAGGCGTGCTACCTGCACTCCGGTGCGGTCGTGCTCGACGGCGTCGGGCTGATGTTCGTCGGGCACTCCGACCGCCGGCAAGTCGACGAGCATGACGCTGCTCCAGCGGGAACTCGGCGACGAGGTCGAGATCCTCTGCGACGACCGCAACATCGTGCGCCGCTGGCCCGACGGCTACCGCGTGCACGGCACCTGGAGTCACGGCACGGTCCCGCACGTGTCGGCCGCGTCGGCGCCGCTGGGCGCGATCATGTTCCTCGAGAAGGCGAAGGAGAACCGGCTCGTGCGCATCGACGACCGGCACGCAGATCGTCGCGACGCTGATGGCGACGCTGATCAAGCCGCACGTCGACGCAGCCTGGTGGCACAAGAGCATCGACCTGATCGAGGCGATGGCGGCCGAGGTGCCGTTCTTCGAGATGCGCTTCGACAAGAGCGGCGCGATCGTCGAGCAGCTGCGCGAGCTGGCGCGGGAGCTGGCGGCCGGGCGGGTGACGGCGTGAGCGACGCCGGGTACGCCGTCACCCGCCCGGCCGCCACCACCGACCTCTGGCACGGCGTCGACCCGCTCTTGACGAGCCTCGACATCGAGCTGACTGAGCGCTGCAACAACGACTGCATCCACTGCTGCATCAACCTGCCGGCCGGCGACAGGGCGGCGCGCGAGCGCGAGCTGTCGACCGACCAGTGGAAGGCCGTGCTGACTGAGGCCGCCGGTCTGGGCGCACTTTCCGTGCGCTTCACCGGCGGCGAACCGCTGCTGCGCCCCGACTTCGAGGAGCTGTATCTCTTCGCCCGGCGGCTCGGCCTGAAGGTGCTCATCTTCACCAACGCGCGGCTCGATCACGCCGGAGCTCGCCGACCTCTTCGCGCAGGTGCCGCCGCTCGAGACGATCGAGGTCACGGTCTACGGCATGACCGAGCGCTCGTACGACGAGGCGGACGCGGGCCCGGGCGCGTACCGGCAGTTCACGCGCGGCGTGCGCCTGCTGCTCGACCGCGGGGTGCCGTTCGTGGTCAAGGGCGCGCTGCTGCCGTCGAACCGGGGCGAGATGGACGAGTTCGAGAGCTTGGGCCGCGACCATCCCGGCGATGGACACGCCGCCCGGCTACTCGATGTCTACGCCCGCCGCCTCGGCCTCGCGGTACGATCTTCACCAACGCGCGGCACATCACGCCCGACCTGGCCGACCTGCTGGCGCGGATCCCGCCGCGCGAGCTGATGGAAGTCACTGTCTACGGAATGCACCGTGAGTCGTACGAGGCCGTCTCGCGCGTGGCGGGCTCGTTCGTCCAGTTCCGCCGTGGGGTGGATTTGCTTCTAGATCGCCAGATCCCGTTCGTTGTCAAGGCAGCTTTGCTGCCACCGAACCGGAGCGAGATCGACGAGTTCGAAGCCTGGGCGGCAACCATCCAGCGGTTGACTGCGCCGCCCCGCTACCCATGTTCTTCGATCTGCGCAGTCGCCGGGATGACATCGCGAAGAACCGGCTCATCGAGTCGCTACGACTGTTACCCGAAGAAGGTGTGAAGTGCTGACCCGCGACGCCGCCAAGTACCGCGCCGACATGGCCGAGTTCGGCTCGCGTTTTATGGGCCCGCCTGGTGCCGAGCTCTTCCATTGCGGCGCCGGCCACGGCCTCTGCATCGACGCCTACGGTCGCGCGCAGCCGTGCATGAGCGTGCGCGCACCCGAGCTCACGGTCGACGTGCTCGCATCGTCTCTGCGCGACGCCCTTGAGCAGTTCGCCCGCCTCCGTGACCTGCGCGCGACGAACCCGGAGTACTTGCGGCGCTGCGCGGTGTGCTTTCTCAAGGGCTTCTGTGAGCAGTGCCCGGCGAAGTCGTGGGCCGAACACGGCACCCTCGACTCGCCGGTGGAGTACCTCTGCCGGATTGCCCATGCACAGGCGTGCTACCTGGGCTGGCTGAAGGATGGCGAAGTTGCATGGGAGATCTTGGACTGGCGGAACAGGGTTAGGCACGCAGCACAGGCGCGACGATGAGAAGGCGGCTCACACGTGACGGCTCGCCGGGACCCGCTGGCGCAATCCGGAGATCAGCGTTCTGGCGTGCAGCAGTGCTCGAGGATGTTGTACGCGCCGACTGCACGCCCAGGGAAGGAGCGGTCCTTTAAGGCTGTTGCGGGCTGCAGGACAACAAAGAAGCGTAGTCTGTGCCAGACTAGGGATTACGCGATGGTCGCGAGTTCGTGGCCGCTCGACTCAAGTTCTGCCCCTTGGCGGGGGAACGGCCGCTTGACTGCAGTGCATGGTAGAGTACATTGATACGTGCGCTAGCCCGAAGGACCTAGAAGGAGGTAGGTCAGTCTATGGTAGCTGAGAAGACCATGTGGCAGAAGCCGGAGATGACCGTTCTGGTGCGGAACAGGCCCGAGGAAGCTGTGCTGACTGCATGCAAGAACACCAGTGTGAACACCGGGACCAAGATGAATAATAATGCGTGCATGACCGGACCGGGCGGCTCGGGGAAGTGCGATTCGCCTTGCCTGGCTAGTCCACCTCCTGACCCAGCTGCCGTCTCGCCTCTTTGACTTCCGGCTCGCTGGTCGGTGTCGGCGACGCGGTGTCGTCTGGGGTGTTGTGGGTTTGTCGCCGATGGTTGGAACGGCCGTTTGGGCTGGTTAGGCGAGTGCTCGCTGCGCGTTGGGAGCGCCGGTTGTCTTGACTTGGGATTCCATCTCAGTTGGCGTGGTCGCTGCGGCTCTCCTCGTCGATCCTCAGGCATGTACTTCGCAGCGATACTTCGTAGGTTCGGCATGGTTCGTCTTTGAGCGAAAACGATTCGACTTGGAGGTCTGTTGCGAGCAGTGCCAGAGATGACCGCAGAAACAGTCTGTGAGCCATCGGACGACGTGGTGGCACGCGAGATCGAAGGCGAGATCATCATCGTCCCTCTCGTGGCGGGAATGGGCGACTCGGACGATGAACTTTACACGTTGAACGACTCGGGCCGTGCCATCTGGCGGAAGCTGGACGGGCAACAAACGCTGGGTGATGTCGTAGCTGCGCTCGCCAAGGAGTTTGACGCCCCTCGAGCGGAGTTAGAAGCTGACGTGCTGGGCTTTACCAGCGAGATGGCGCGACGGGGATTCTCACACTGCAGGGCTAAGGGTTGACCGCAGACTCGCGACGGGCAAGACTGAGAAAAGCTCCATCCGTCTTCGAGCCGAGCCTTGCAGTTGGTTCCCTAGACATCGGCCGCGTACTCGCAGATCGCGATGCCGTTACTTTTCGCGCTCAGGGGACATGCATGTACCCAACCATTCGTCCTGGCGACGATTGTGCATCCGGTCGTGCACTGCGGCCGAGGTTGCCGTCGGTGACATCGTCGTCTGTCGCACACCGGGGTATCTTTTCGGTCACCGTGCTGTCGCCACCGGTGAACGGGATGGGCGCCCATATGTGATTACTCGACCAGATCGATCGCGCACGGGAGGCGATCCCGCCATCTTCGACGACGACTTGCTCGGTGTGGTCGTCAGCATCAAGTGCGAAACGGTGTTCCGGCGCCATTGGGGCCACCAGCGAGTCGGTGGATGGTCGAGCGCTACCACTCTGTCCGACTGGCCCTGTCGGGGGGAAGACTGCGTGGTCGCTTCTGGCTGGCAGCGCGCGGCTACGCGGACAGCAGAGGCCGAGCCCTATATCGCTCGGCTGGCTCGCCAGTGGTATCAGCGGGTTCATTCGAGTGTGCAATTCACGGTTCGTGTGCCGGTCAATAGCCACATTGGGGGACGCCGTGTGTCGCGAGATTGAACCCGAAAACTTCAAACCCAGCGGAACCGTGGCACGGTAGCGACGATCGACCGCTGGACGCTGAGCGCGACTGGTGGACGACGTTCGCGCGAGCCAGCGCCTGGGTGACATTCGTGCGCGGTCCGGGATTGGGTGGCGCGCGGAGGATTCATATGTGCGCATTCGCTACCGTGGCACGGGATTGGACGAGGCGCTGCAGAGTCAGGCGGATATGATTCTCGCGCGGGATCACTGGTGCCGGAGAGGATCGAGATCCAGGAGTTCGGCCTGTGGAAGAAGCTCGAGTACAAGCGCGCGCCACGCTCGTTCGACTTGGAGATCACGGCTCGATGCAACAACGACTGCCGCCACTGCTACATCAACTTGCCGGGTGGCGATCGCGTGGCGCAGGCGGCAGAACTGACCAGTGTGACGAGATTCTGACGATTGCCGAGCGAGGCTGTCGAGCTGGGCGCCCTTTGGTGCCTCACCGGCGGCGAGCCGCTGCTGCGCAGGGACTTCGAGGAGATCTATCTCGGCCTGAAGCGATTCGGCTTGCTGGTCAGCATGTTCACCAACGCCTGTCTGGTCACGCCGGAGCACGTCGAGCTGCTACGGCACTACCCGCCGCGCGACATCGAGGTGAGTGTGTACGGGGCGACGCGTGAGACGTACGAAGCCGTCACGCGTCGCCCCGGCTCCTACGATGCCTTCGTGCGCGGCCTGGACATGCTTCTCGACAGCGGTCTGAAGGTGCGTCTCAAGGCAATGGCCATGCGCTCGAATGTGCACGAGCTCGACGAGATCTCGCGGTTCTGCCACGAGCGTACCAAGGACTACTATCGGTTCGATCCGCTCCTTCATCTGCGCTTCGACGGCGACCCGGTTCGCAACAACGAGATCCGTGCGGAGCGTCTCACGCCGGAAGAGGTGGTTGCGGTGGAGCGCGCCGATGAGGAACGCTTTGACGCGCTTCAAAAGGGCTGTGCCGACGGCGAGCTCATCAAACCCGAGTTCCAGCACGACGGCTGCGACCACCTTTTCCACTGCGGTGCTGGCAATGGCGAGCTTCACGTCGGCTACGGACGGCACGCTTCCGACTGTGCAGCTCCCTTTGGCACCCGGGAACGGTGTACGACCTGCGCAGTGGCTCCCTGCGAGAGGCTTGGGAGGAGTGGGTGCCTCGCGTGCATGACCTGCGCGGCGCCAACCCGGAGTTCCTCGAGAAGTGCCGCAAGTGCGACATCATCAACCTCTGTCTCTGGTGTCCCGCCCATGCGGCTCTTGAGACAGGCAGAATGGACGATTGGGTGGAGTACTTCTGCGCCGTCGCCCATGCTCGCGCGGACGCGCTGGCTCGAGAGCCGGTGCCGGCCATCCGGCTGATTCGGTAGCTGACAGCCAGGTTCAGCGACTCCGCGAATCGACCAGCCACTCCTCGTCGCGTGTCGCGAGTTCAGCCATAAAGGACGTCCGGCGTGAGCAGCACGATTGAGCCCTCCCCGTCATCCGACCGCGCAGCCCCCATCGGCGCACGACCCGAATACCAGGCGGTTCTAGGCTGTGCGTTGCCCGACGAGGTCCTTCGGGACGCAGAAGGTGAATTGAGGGCCGCCCTCGAGGCGACGACCGATTGGCAGCTTCTCCGGGACACCGCACTCAGGCATGGGATAGTCGGGATTCTGTATCGTCGAATCGCCCGTAAGTGCCCTGATGCAGTGCCCGAGGCAGTACTCGGTGAGCTGCGCAGCCTGAACCAGGTCAACAGCCGCCGCAGACCTGCGCTCGGGTGCGCAACTTGTCCGTATTCTGGGCCAGCTGCTAGGGAGCATGGCATCATCGCAGTGCCCATACAAGGGACCAGGCTGGCGCAGATAGCGTACGGGGAGTCAGGCGCTGCGGCAATGCGGTCGATCTCGACGTCTTGGTCGGCACGGCTCACGTGTTGACCGTGCGCAGAAGCCTTCTGCTGAGAATGGCTATTGCCGTGCCTGCCGATGGCATCGCGATACGTGGCGGTCCCGCTGCGGTGGAGGGTGAGTACGCGTTCAAGGCGCCGAGAACGAACGGCTTGCTGCTCGATCTGCATTGGATGGACGGGCACGGGGTTGCGGTCTTCGCCATAGTCGATACTCTCACTGGAACGCGCTTCCACGTTCGACTTCGCTCTCACAGCGCTGTGTGTGCTGTCGATCGGAGGACCTGTCTCCTGTCGCTGAGCGTGCACGCATCGAAGCACGCTTGGAGCCGGGTAGAGGACATTCGTTCAGTCGCTGAGGTCGTGCAGCGACGGGAGCTCGACTGGGATCATGTGCTCCACCGGGCTACGCGCCTGCACGTGAACGAAGGGCACTCCTCGGAGCGCCTCTGGTGAGTGACGTCGCCTGTGTTCACCGTGCCCAGCAGACGTGATTGTGCGGGCGATGAGCCGACAGACATGTGCTCGGCCTTGGCCAAGCGCAGTCAGAAATGCAGCTGTGTCGCCGAGGCTCATCGCCGTGCCTCGACGCCTCTGATCATGCTCGACGACATCGCCTGGGCTTTGCGCACGCTCGACCGGCGCTGGAGCGCTTGCGGTAAGCGCGCGGCGCGTCTCTTCGCAGGACCATGGGGCGGGCCCACTAGGCGGCGGGCTGGCAGGAATCGCGTGGAGGCGGCTGCGCTTCGCATCCGTCCCGTGCGTGCTACGTCTTCAAGTGCGCCGCTGTTCGTGCTGCGGCGCGAGTGCGCGATCCCGTAGCACTGCGTCAATCGCGGCTCGCGGCCTGCTGCTACCTACGTCAGGCCACTGGTCGCATGGGTCCTCACGGAACTCGAACAGGGCGACACTGTGAATCGTCGGTCTGCACGGCAGTCGAACGAGATCGGAGTGCCGTCCCGACGCCTCGTGGACGGCCGCTGCGAATCGCCTGGCGCGGCGCGAGGGTTGTCGGTCTGCGCGGCGAATGTACTATCAACCTTCGCGAATGAAGTGCCGACGACGCGTCATAGACTGCAGCAGACACTCGGAACAACAGAAGGACATTGGCTTGCCCAAGGTAGCTCGAGCCCAGCTGGACTACGCCTAAGCTCGTCGTCCTGACCCGTGGCACCCCCGAAGAGAACGTGCTGGCGAGCGTGCAAGGGGGCGGTACCGAGCGGTCCACAGAACACGTTCGGAGCGTGCTACCAGGGGAAGTCCCGAATTGCACGGGCTGCGTCCGGCGACAAGCCACTCGTAGTCGCCTGAGCTTCCGAGCGACGTCCGCTCGTTTGTCGTTCGTCCAACTTCCGCGTGGCCCTACTCGTGATCGTCCGCTGAAGTATGATGCTGCCACGCACCGTCATGCCTAGCGCGGGATCCACCAGCTGACCGACGAAGCCCCCAAGCCCAGCCTGAAGAGCGTGCTCCACCTGGGGCGCACCGTGCGCCTGGTGTGGTCGATCGCGCCCGGCTGGACGCTCGCGAACATCGTCCTCGCGGTCGTGGCCGGCCTGCTGCCGCTCGTCGCCATCTACATGACCAAGCTGATCATCGCGGCGGTGACCGAAGGGGCCACCGCCGCGGACAAGACCGCCGCCTTCCACCACGTCTTGTGGCTCATCGTCGTGGCCGGCCTGGTCGGTCTGGCGATCGCCCTCGTGCGCTCGCTCTCGCAGCTCGTCAGCGAGGCGCAGGGGCAGGTCGTCACCGACCACATCTCCGACATCATCCACGCGAAGTCGATCGAGGTGGACCTCGAGTACTACGAGAACTCGAAGTACTACGACGTGCTCCACCGCGCCCAGCAGGAGGCGCCCTACCGGCCGGCCAAGATCGTCAACGACCTGGTGTCGATCGGCCAGAGCGGCATCTCGCTGGTGGCGGTCGTCATCGCGCTGCTGTCCCTGAGCTGGGTCGTCGGCCTCATCATCGTCGCGGCGGCGCTGCCGGGCGCGTACTTCCGCATGCGGTACTCGAGCAAGCTCTATGCCTGGCAGCGCGACCGCGCCATGACCGATCGCATGTCGTGGTACTACCACTGGCTCCTCACCGACGGCACCCGCGCCAAGGAGGTGCGGCTGTTCGACCTCGGCGGCGTGGTGCGCGGGTGGTTCGTGGATCTGCGACAGGGGCTGCGCCGCGAGCGGCTCACGCTGACCGCGAAGCGGTCGGCGGGAGACCTGGCGAGCGGCGCGCTGGCCACGCTGGCCGTCTTCGGCACGTTCGCCTTCATCGCCTGGAAGACGATCCAGGGGACGATCACCGTCTCGGGCATGGTCGCCTACTACATGGCGTTCCAGCTGGGGCTGAGCTCGCTGCAGACGGTGATGAGCGGCTTCGCCTCGCTCTACGAGGACAACATCTTCCTCACGCAGTACCACGAGTTCACGGCCTTGGAGCGCACCGTTGCCGAACCGGCGGAGCCGAAGCCGGTCCCGCGACCCATGCGCGAGGGCATCGTGTTCGACGGCGTGAGCTTCGCCTATCCCGACACCGACAGGCGGGCGATCGACAGCGTGTCGTTCGCCATCCGGCCGGGCGAGGTGGCGGCGCTGGTGGGCCCGAACGGCTCGGGCAAGACAACGCTCGTGAAGCTGCTGTGCCGGCTCTACGACCCTTCGGGCGGCCGGATCACGCTCGACGGCGCCCCGCTGGATCGGTTTGGCGTGACTGACCTGCGGCGCGCGATCAGCGTCGTGTTCCAGGACTACGCCGAGTATCAGCTCTCGGCGCGGCGCAACATCTGGATCGGCAACGTCGACCTGGCCGAGGACGATCCGGCGATCGAGCGGGCGGCGCAGGCCGCCGGGGCCGACGAGGTCATCCGCGGCCTGCGCGACGGCTACGATACGGTGCTGGGCAAGTGGTTCGAGGACGGCGAGGAGCTGAGCGTGGGGGAGTGGCAGAAGGTCGCGCTGGCGCGGGCGTTCGTGCGCGACGCCGAGATCCTCGTGTTCGACGAGCCGACCAGCGCTCTCGACCCGCTGGCGGAGTGGAAGGCGTTCGAGCAGATCCGCGAGCTGGCTCAGGGGCGCGCCGTGATCCTGATCAGTCACCGCTTCTCGACGGTGCACCTCGCCGACCACATCCACCTGGTCGAGCACGGACGGATCGTCGAGAGCGGCTCGCACGACGAGCTGATCGCGCTGGGCGGCACCTACGCCGAGATGTACGAGGTGCAGGCGAGGGCGTACTCGTGAGCGAGCGTCGGGTCTACTTTGCGTTCGTCGACGGGAGCCGCGACTACGACTGTCAGCTATGCGGCGGCCGCTGCTGGCGTGCGGGTGTGGATTCGGGGGTGCAGCCGAGGAGGAGTGGGCCGTCGCGCTCTCGCCACAGCTTCTCCAGTGGGTCGTAGTTCGGCTCTAAGGGTGGCTTTGTGGAGCATGCAACAGCCCAGGTGTCTGTCTGTTCCGACGTGCCGATGGTCTCTGTGGGGTTCTGAGGTCGACTTTGGTCGGTCGCGCAAGCCCGACAGTGTGCCTGATGTATCCGTTCGAACAGGCTGGTGCGAATCGGGCGGTACCCTCGCGGTCGCTCCCAACATCGCTCAACGTCTGCCCGGTGCAGCTTGTCGTGCCTCCAAGGCGCAGGGGCGGTGGCGGGCACTTGATGCAGCTCGTGTCGCATGACGTCGAGGTGACGCAATCACTCGGTGGAGTCATTCAGGATGAATCCGCGGCTCCCCCAGGGTGAGAGTGGCGATTCGGTCGGTTGACCGTGAAGCAGGCTGTTCCTTGCCTTCTGCGGTTCGGGATACGGACATCGGACGATTCTTAGATACGCTGCATAGGACGCGTCGGACGACGGAGGCGCCCGCGTCGACTTAGCAAGGGTCCCTTCTTGGATCATGGTTCGACGCCGGCTCGGATGCCTCCACCGAGTACCCTTCTTCAATCAAGGCTGCAGGACCTGTCGCTGGCCCCGCCTCTCTGCCCGCGCCTTCCGGCGGAGCATGCGGGCTGGCGTGGGTGGGTGGTCGGCGTTCGTACCACTCCGCTCCGTCTCATCGAATCCAGCCGACATGGACGTCGCTACAGGACTGATGCGTGCCTCGGTCGCAGGCAGCGCGACGGACAGGACGCTGCGTTCATCAGCTGTGAAACGCCTCTAGCAGGAAGCCGTCAGTCAGGCCCTGCGTGATTCGATGGGCTCGCGCGAGGACTCTTCGAGGCGTGCTTGGGCAAGCCGTTGCGCGCGTCAGTCATGCGAATATTCTTCGACGGGGCGTCATTCATGGCGGCGAGTCTAGCACGTCGGCTGGGGATGAGGAGGGGGGCGGGGGAGCGGGCCAATGGCCCGCTCCCCCGCCCCTGAACCTTCCGGGCTTGGCCCGCCTACAGGTCCAGCGCGTTCTGCAGGTCGCGGGCGTGCTCCTCTTCGACGATGAGGATGTCCTCGAGGGCGCGGCGCAGGCCGTACTCCTGGAGGCGTTCGGCCTGACCGACGCGCTCCTTGTAGCGGGCGATGGCGTCGAGCTCGCCTTCGAGGTCCTGCTCGAGCATCACCTTGGAGTCGGGCGAGATGTGAGCCTTGGCCACGTCGACGCCCGGCACGCCGCCGAGGAAGTCGATCTGCTGGGCCAGCGAGACGGCGTGCGTGTGCTCCTCGGTGGCGTGGATCAGCAGCTCGGCCGAGATCGCGTCGTACTGCGGGCCGGTGATCGCGGCGGCGTGCTGCACGTACTGCACCAGCGCCTGGAACTCCTTGGCGAGGTCGGCGTTGAGCAGCCTGAGCATCCGGTCGCGGGTGATCGGGGCGGGCGCGGCCGCTGAAGACGCGGCCGCCGCAGCCGGCGCCGCCGCCTTCGCCTTCGCGGGCGCCTTCTTGGCGTTGTTCTTGGGCATCGCTCTGCCTCCCTCGGGGGTCAGTGTGGGGCTGGCCAGATACTACACAGCGAGGTGGCGGCCGGCGCCGTTAGAGGCGCCCGCCCCTCACTCCCTGCCGCCTACTCCGCCGGAGCCGCCTCGACAGCCGCGGGTGCCTCCTTGGGCCGCCTGCCCCGCACGCGCTCCAGCACGTCGGCGAGGCCCACGTACAGCACCGGCACCAGGATCAACGTGAGGATCGTCGAGGTGAACAGGCCGCCGATCACGACGATGGCCAGCGGCGTCGAGAGGAACCCGCCCTTGCCGAACCCGAGCGCCATCGGGGTCAGCGCCAGGATGGTGGCGATCGCCGTCATCAGGATCGGGCGCAGCCGCCGCCGGCCGCCTTCGACGACGGCCGTCTGCGCGTCGGCGCCCTTGCGGCGGAACTGCTCGACCAGGTCGAGCAGCACGATGGCGTTGGTCACCACGATGCCGATCAGCATCAGCAGGCCGATCAGGCTGGGCATGCCGAGGCTCGTGCCGGTCAGCAGCAGCAGGAGCACGGCGCCCACCGCCGCGAACGGGATGCTCACCAGCAGGATCAACGGGTTCAGCAGGCTGCGGAACGTCGCCACCATGATGATGTAGACGACCAGGATGGCGATCAGCATCGCGATGCCTAAGCTGCGCTGCACGTCGCTGACCATCTGCGAGGCGCCGCCGAGGTCCCACGTGGCGCCGTCCGGCAGGGTCAGGGCGTCGAGCGCCTTGGTGACCCTGGCCGACGCCTGGCCGACGTTGTCGTTGACGACCGAGGCGGTGACCGTGGCCGTGCGCTGGCCGTCGACGTGGCTCACCTGGACCGGCGCCATCACCTCGACGACCTTGGCGATCGAGCCCAGCGGCACCGTCCCGGTCGAGCTCACCACCGGGAGGCGCTGGAGCAGCTTGACCGCGGCCCCGGGGATCGGCGGCAAGGTGAAGTCGGTGACCTTCAGCTCGGCCGTGAGGGGCCCGTTCGGCGTCGGCACGGTCCCCAGCGGCATGCCGTTGAGCACCAGCGCCGTGTACTGCGAGACTGTTGCGGGGCTCACGCCGGCGGCGGCCGCCTTCTGCTGGTCGACGGCGACGCTGACCGACGGCCGGCCCTCGCTGAGGTTCGAGGTGACGTCGGCCAGCCCGTCGACGGCCTTGACGGCGCGCAAGACCATGTCGTTGGCCTGCTTGAGCGCGACCGGGTCGGCCGCCGAGACGCGGACCTCGATCTGGTTGTTGGAGCCGCCCATCGAGGCGTCCTCGCCGCTGACCGTGACCTGGCCGGCGTTCGAGAGCTTGGCGACCTGGGCCCGCACCGACGCCACGATGGCGTTCTTGCTCATGTTGGGATCGGTCAGGATAGTGTACGTGGCCTGGCTCGCCGAGGCGTTGACCCCGCCGGCGCCGAACAGGCTGCCGGTGTTGCCCATCGTCACCTGGTAGACCTCGACGCCCTTGGTGTGCGCCAGCACGTCTTCGACCTGGGTGGCCGCGTCCGCCGTGGCGTCGAGGCTGGTCCCGGCCGGCATCTGCTGCGAGAGGCTCATCGTGTTCTGGGCCGAGTTGTCGAACAGGTTCGTCTTGAGCTGCGGCCCGGCCACGAGCATGACGGCGAGGAAGATCGCGGCGGCGAGCACGAGGGTCACGATCTTGTGACCGAGGGCGAGCCGCAGCACGGGCAGATAGGCGCGCTGCAGCCGCGTCGGTTCGTCGGGGTCGCGGTGGCCGACCTGCTTCTTGGTCAGCAGGCTGGCGGCGAGCACTGGCACCACGGTCAGCGCGCACAGCAGGCTGCAGGCCAGGGCGAAGGTGACGGTCAGCGCGAACGGCCGGAAGAACTCCGACGCCAGCCCGTGCACCATCCCGAGCGGCAGGAACACGGCCACCGTCGTCAGCGTGCTGGCCGTGATCGCGCCCGACACCTCACGCGTGGCGGTGTAGGCGGCCGTCTTCGGGTCGTCGCCCTCTTGCAGGTGGCGGTAGCCGTTCTCGATCACGACGATGGAGTCGTCGATCACCCGTCCGATGGCGATCGTGAGGCCGCCGAGGGTGAGCATGTTGAGCGAGTCGCCGCGCGACCAGAGGATGATCAGGGCGCCGATCACGCTCAGCGGGATCGAGACGCCGGCGATCAGCGTCGAGCGCCAGCTCAGCAGGAACGCGAAGATCACGAGCACGGCAAAGATGGCGCCGATCAGTCCCTCGTGCCAGAGCGAGGTGATGCTCTGCTTGATGAAGGTGGACTGGTCGAGGACGACGATGACCTTGGACTGGGGGCCGAGGGCCGCCTTGATCTGCGGGATGGCGGCCTGCACGCCATCGGCGATCGTGACCGTGTTGCCGGTCTGCGACTTGCTCACCGCGATGCCGACCGTGGGCTGGCTGTTGGTGCGCGTGACGGCCAGGGGCGCGGCCGGCGCGATCTTGACGGCGGCGATGTCGCCCAGGGTGACGGGGGCGGCGGCCGTGGAGGCGCTCGTGGTCGTGGCGGAGGTGGCAGAGGCGCTCGTGGTGGTCGCCGAGGCGGTAGTGGCCGCCGTCGCCCCGGTCGCGGACGACGTCGCGCTCGTGGCCGGCAGGATCACGAGGTCCTGGAGTGCCTTGATCGTCTGCGCGGCTGTGGCGACCGTGATCGGATAGACGATGCTGCCGGCCGTGACGCTGCCGCCCGCCTGGACGAGGTTCGCCTGCTGGATCGTGCTCATGATCTGCGTGGGCTGCACGCCCAGCGCGAGGGTCTTCTTGGGGTCGAGCTTGATCTGGAGCTGGAGCTGCTCGATGCCCGACAGCGTCACCGCCTGCACGCCGGCGATCTGCTGCAGCTCGGGGACGACCTTCGTCTGCAGGACGGCGGCGAGCTGCTGCGACGGCAGCGAGGAGACGACGGCGAGCTGGACGACCGGCAGGGTGTCGAAGTTCAGGGCCGCGACCGACGGGGCCTGCGCGCCGGTGGGCAGCGTCTGCGCCACGCCGGAGACCGCCTGCTGCACCTCGGACTGCTTGGCCTTCATGTCGGTGCCGAACTCGTACTGGGCCATGATGACGCTCATGCCGTCGTTGGAGAACGAGTCGTACTCCTTGATACCGCTGGTCGTCTTCAGGGCCTGCTCGAGCGGCGTCGTGATCGAGCGCTCGACGTCGGTCGGCGAGGCGCCGGGGTCCAGGGTGAAGACGGTCAGGTACGGGAACTTGAGGCTCGGGATGAGCTCCTCTTTGAGCGAGGTGATAGCGTAGGCGCCGATCGCCACGGCCGCCACCACGCACAAGCCGACGATGGAGCGGTTGCGCAGCGAGATCTTGGTCAGCCAGCTCACGTGGTTCCTCCGTGCGATCGCGGTCGGGAGTACATGCCTCGGGCGTCAGGCGGCGCCGGCGCGCGCGGCCAGCGCGTCGGCGGCGGCGACGATGCGCTCGCGCTGGTGCAACGCCGCCAGCCAGCGCGGCGGGATCGCGGCGTCGCCGTAGAGCGCGCCGGCCAGCGCGCCGGTGATGGCGGCCACGGTATCGCTGTCGTTGCCGCGGTTGACGATCTCGACGAGCGTCTCTTCGAACGAGTCGCAGCGCAGCACGGCCCAGAGGGCGGCGCGCAGCGAGTCGAGCACGAAGGCGGCGCACTCGACCTCCTCGGGCTCGGCCTCGGCGGCGTCGCGCAGCACCTCGGCCACGCGCAGGTCCTCGTCGTCGTAGGAGGCGGCGATGGCGGGGAGCTGCTCGCGCAGCGTACCCGCCATCGCCGCCGCCACCAGGTCGTTGTACGCCGCGCAGGCCCAGCCGGCGAGGTGGTCGAAGTGCGTGAGCGCCGACTCGCTGAGCGACACCCGCCGCCGCTCGTCGGGGTCGCTGCAGTAGCGCAGCGCGATCGGCGAGCAGCGCATGATGCTGCCGTTGCCGGCGGTGGGGAAGCCGAGGATCTCGTAGGCGCGCCGCGAGGCGAGGTCCCACGGGGTGCCCGCGCTCAGGGTGAGCATGACCGTGCGCGTGGTCAGGCTCACGTCGCGCGGCCCGGCCACGAACCACTCGTGATAGCGGCGCACCACGTCGTCGGGGGCGAACCCGTCGTTGCCGGCCAGGCTCTCGGCCAGGGACAACGTCATCTCGGTGGCGTCGGTCCCCTCGCCGGGCTCCACCCGGTGGCAACCGCCGCCGACCATCTCGTCGAGCACGCCCCAGCGTTCGCGGACCTGGTCGGCGGTCATGAACTCGGCCGGCGCGCCGAGCGCGTCTCCGGCGGCCAGCCCGAGAAGGACGCCGCGAAAGCGCCCGCGCGCGGGCGCCGCGGAGGCGGCGTCCTCGGCGTGGCGCTCGGCTTCGACCATGGTCACCCCAGCAGCTCGTGGACGAGGCGCTCGAAGAACAGCGCCTGGAACGGCACGTCGGCGGTGGCGATGCGCTCGTCCTTGGCGTGCTCGCGGCTGCCCATGGTCTCCGAGTCCTCGGCCACGTACGGGCAGAAGCCGTAGGCGACGACGTCGGGGAAGACCTCGCGGAACCAGCGCGAGTCGGTGAACCCGCAGAGGTGCAGCGGCACGACGACCGAGCCCGGCACCATCTCGGCCATGACCCGGTCGACGGCCTCGCTCAGCGCGGTCGGCACGGGCGACTCGTTGGCGTCGGTGACGTCGACCCACGAGAACTCCCAGTCCTCGATGCCGGCCAGCGCGAGGTCGACCTCGCGGCGCACGTCCTCGCGGGTGTGCGACGGCAGGATGCGGCAGTCGACGTCGACCGAGGCGTGCGAGGGGATGACGTTCACGGCCTCGCCGCCGGCGTGGATGATCGTCGGCGAGAAGGTGATGCCCAGGAGCGGCTCGATCAGGCCGGCCGCGTCTTCGTCGACCACCGCCAGCTCGCGCACGGCGGCGCGCGCCCGCGACGGGTCCTTGAGGCGCTCGCGCAGCTCCGGGTCGGCGATCAGGCGGTCGATGTAGTCGGCTGTGAGCGGCGCGATCACGACCGGCAGCTCGTGGTCGGCCAGGGCGCAGATGACGCGCCCGAGCCGCTCGACCGCGTTGGCGTCGTGCAGCGGGACGGAGCCGTGGCCGCCGGTCCCCAGCGTCGTGATGCGGAACTGGGCGAACGCCTTCTCGCCCACGGTGATGGGGTAGAGGCGGGTGCCGTCGACGATCGAGTAGGTGCCGCCGCCCTCGTTCATGAGGTAGTCGCAGCGCACGAGGTCGGGCCGGTTCTGCGCCAGCCACCGGGCGCCGCAGTAGTCGCCGCGCTCCTCGTCTGCGGTGGCGACGTACAGGACGCGTCCGGCGAAGTCGGCGCCCGAGGCGGCCAGGCGGGCCACGGCGACGGCCTGGGCGGCGACCTGGTTCTTCATGTCGGTCGCGCCGCGGCCCCAGATGTAGCCGTCCTGGATCGCGCCGGAGAACGGCGGCACCGACCATTCCTCGGGCTCGGCCGGCACGACGTCGAGGTGGCCGAGCAAGGCCAGCGTGGGCCCGGGCCGCACGCCCTCGACGGCGGCGATCACGTTGAGGCGGTCGGGCAGGTCGCCGACCAGGTCGGCGGTGATGCCGTGGCCGGCGAAGTAGTCGACCAGCACGCGGGCGGCGCGGGTCTCGTTGCCCGGCGGGTTGGTGGTGTCGGCCTGGAGGAGCTGCGCCAGCAGGTCCAGCGACTCGCGTTCGAGAGCGTCCTGTTCTGCGCCTGACGGCATGCGTGCGTACACGGTGGAACCTCCCCGACGTCGGAGCGTCCATGATAGCGGGTTCGCGCGCGGTTAGCCTCCCGGCGGATCGTCGAACAGGCGCGGCTCGGTCTCGGGGCCGGCCGGACGGGGTTGCAGGCCGGCCCCCGTCAGCAGCGCCGTCATGTGGCGGGCGTTGCGCACGCCGAAATCCTGGTAGTTGTTGTTGAACAGGACGTGCGCCTCCTCGGCGTGGGCCGCCAGCTGCTCGATACGTGGCACCCACTCCTCGAGCTCGGCCTCCTCGTAGAGGTAGTTGAAGCGCTCCGACGCGGCGCTGGTGCGGGCCTCCCACTTCTCGGCGTTGCGGCCGTGGAAGCGCACGATCGCCAGGCCGGCGGTGGCCGCCGCCACCGGGGGCGTGCTGGAGCGGAACCCCTGGGGCTCGTCGACGCACACGTAGGCGAGGCCCTGGCCCTGCAGGAAGGCGAGGGTCTCGCCGGCCGTATCGGTGTCGCGCAGCCAGCCCCCGCCGCGGAACTCGACCGCTATCCGGTAGTCGGGCAGCTCCTCGCGCAGCCGGGCCAGGTGCTCGCGCGCCGAGCGGCCGATCGTGAACCAGGGCGGGAACTGGAACAGCACGGCGCCGAGCTTGCCGGCCTCGTGGAGCGGCGCCAGCGCGGTGCGGTGCAGCTGCCAGAGGGCGCCGGCGCCGGCCGCGCTGAGGTCCTTGAGGTAGACGTTGGCCGAGCGCCCGCGCTCGCGCGGACCGACCTCGGCGCGCAGCGCGGGGGGCAGGCGCTCGGGCGGCGCGCCGTGCCCGGTGAGCAGGGCGAACGCCTTGACGTTGAAGACGAAGCCGGGAGGCGTGCGTGCCACCCAGGCCCGCGCCGTGCGTTCCTCGGGCGGGCTGTAGAAGGTGGAGTCGACCTCGACGATGGGGAAGCGCGTGGCGTAGAAGCGCAGGCGGGCCTCGGCCGACGTCGCCGAGGCGGGGTAGAAGCGCCCGCAGGCGATCAGCGTCGGGTCGGTCCACGAGCAGTTGCCGACGAAGATGGCCATGTCGGCGCGAGTGTACCCCGGCCGCGAACGTTGTGCCGGGCCCCGGAGCGGTTGTAGTGTTCTGGTGCGGCTCGACCTCCGGGACGGGTCGCAGCGTCAGGCCCGCCGACGGCGTTGTACGACGCCACCGAGCGGAAGTCACCGGACACCATCCGGCGCGGACGGTGAGGGCTGGACCCTCAGGCGTTCACAGCGTACGTCCGTTCCGTCTGGCGCCGGCGGCGGGCAGCGACGCAAGCGGGCGAGTCGCGCTACGGCGGCTCGCCCGCCTCTTGCGGCGCTGCCCCTCCGGCGCCCGCGGGCGGGGGCCCGAAGGCGCCGCGGGCCTGCGTTGACCCCCCGCGTCGCCGGCCCTATACTCCGTGGTCGCCGGGTCGCGCATCGCGCCGGTTCGCGCGTGTCGGAATGGCGGAATTGGTAGACGCGCTAGGTTGAGGGCCTAGTGAGGGCATTTCCTCATGGGGGTTCAAGTCCCCCTTCCGACACCACTTCCTCCCACCTCGGGTCGCCGACGTGTTCGGTCTTCTCGTAGGGCTCCGCCGTGCCGATAGTTGCCAGCAGGGTAGCCGTGCGGGCGGCGGGGCCGGCACGACCGGCGTACCACGGAGGGGAGTCGAGACGGCGACACGCGATCTGGATCTGCACGCGATCGACGGCACGTCTGTGCATCCCGGCGTCGGCATGGCGCCGCGGCTGCATGACGCCATCCCGGTAGGCGTCCTCGTGATCGGGCTGGACTTGACCGTCATCGAGGTCAACCGGCGGGCGCTCGAGCTCCTGCAGGTGCGCCGCCCCGACATCGTGGGTCGCAACATCATCGAGGCTCCTCTCTGGCAGGGCGTCGAGGTCGTGCGCGAGGACGGCAGCGCGATCCGTGCCGACGCCGGTCTTTGGAACGAGTTCCTCGGGCCTCGCGGCAGGGGCGCCGGTTCCCGTGTGGTCGGGGCCATCCGCGAAGGGGATGGAGAGCCGGTCTGGGTCCTGGTGGACTGTCGCGTCCTGGGTCCCGAGGAGGGATGCGACCCGGCGGCGATCATCGTGACCGTGATCGACATCACGGCGCAGAAGCGGGCCGAGGTCATGCTCGAACGGGCCGCGGCAGAGCTCCACGGCCTGCTCGACGCCCTGCCGGACTCCTCGATCCGACTCGACGGTGACGGCCGCATCGTCGACTACCACGCCAGCGAGGACATCGTCCACGAGGTGGTGCCCGACGAGCTCCTCGGCAGCCGCCCCGAGGAGGTCATGCCCGCCGAGGTGGCGGCCCCGCTGCGGAAGGCGCTCGCCGCCGCCCGGCTGTCGCGGCAGGTGCAGTCGTTCGAGACGCTCTTCGATCGGACCGGGGAACGCCGCTGGGTCGAGTTCCGGGTGGTCCCGCTGGACGGCGGGGAGACGATCGTCCTCGGCCGCGAGATGACCAACGAGCGGCTCGCGGTCGAGCGGCTGGCGGTCTCGGAGGAGCGCTATCGCGCGATCTTCAATACCGCCAACGTCGGCATCATCGTCGCCGACCGCGACCTGCGCGTCGTCGATGCCAACCCACAGTTTCTCGCCGACGCCGGCGTCTCCCTGAACGACGTGCTCGGGTTCGACGTCCGCAAGCTCGGCGAACCGAACGTCCGCGCCCTCTTCGAGCGGGCCCTCGACGGCGAGTCCGCCCACTATGCGGGTCCATACCGCAACTCCTTCGAGTCGGGCATGTCCGTCATCGACGTCACGGTCGAGCCGCTGTGCGACCCGGCCGGCGCGGTGACCGGCGTGATGGCCGTCCAGGGCCGTTTCGAGACGATGCCCTGAGACCCCGGCCGCGCTGGGCTCCGGCCCGGCCGGAGCGACATACCCCGCGCGAATGTGGGCGCGCCGCCGTCGACGCCCGTACACCCGTCTGAACACTCCATAACACGTGCATCCAGCGCCCTGAACACCGGGGTGGGACGATTGGATTCACAGGGGAACAACGCTGTCGTGTGCAGAGCCGGGTGGACGGGAGGAGAAACGTTGTCGCGCCCGAAGGACCAAAGCAATGAGGATGCATTTCGCAGGAGCGGGCCGCCGTCACGGCCGCTCGCACGCCGAGGCCGTGGCGCGCGCCGACGATAAGCCGCGCTGGCTGGAGGCGTTCAGCTTCACCGCTGTCGGCGGTGAGGTTCCCGCGGCGCGCCGGCGTGTCGAGGTCGAGCTCGTGCAGCTCGGGCTGACCGGGCGCGCCCGGTTCGAGCTCATGGCCGCCGTCGGCGAGGCGCTGAACAACGCCGTCGGCCACGGCTCTCCCTACGAGGAGTTCGACGACGTCATCGTGCGCATCGGGGTCATCACCGGCGGCGTGATGGTCGAGATCACCGACAAGGGCAAGGGGCTGTCGTCGGCGCGTATCTGCCCCCCCGACGCCCTCGCGGACAGCGGCCGCGGCATCCCCTCGATGCGGGCCCTGGTCGACGACCTGCGCATCGAGTGCGACGGCGCCGGCACCACGGTCTTCCTGCTCAAGCTCATCCCCGCGTGAGGGCGGGGGCGGCGGCCGGGAACGGCCGCCGCCCCCGCCCTCGCCGCCGGGGTAGAATCCCAACCGATGGCCGAACTCTCGCCGAATCGTCGCCTGTTCCTGCTCGACGGTAGCAGCCTCGCCTACCGCGCCTACTTCGCGCTGCCCGAGACGATCGCCACGAGCGACGGGTTCCCGACCAACGCCATCTACGGCCTCAGCCAGATGCTGCTGAAGATCGTGCAGGAGTTCGAGCCCGCCGGGATCGTGGTCGCCTGGGATGCCGGCGAGAAGACCTTCCGCCACGACGAGTTCGAAGACTACAAGGCCCAACGCCCGCGCATGCCAGAGCTGCTCTCGCAGCAGTGGCCCTACTTCGAGGAGCTCGTGGCCGCGTTCGGGGCCTGCAACCTGGTCAAAGTCGGGTACGAGGCCGACGACATCCTCGGCACGCTGGCCGAGGAGGCGAAGCGGCAGGGCGTGGGGGCGATCGTCGTCACCGGCGACCGCGACTCGCTGCAGATCGTCGACGACGACATCTGGGTCATGGCCACCGGCCGCGGCGTGACCGACGTCAAGATCTACGATCCCGCGCGGGTCGTCGAGCGCTACGGCATCACGCCCGACAAGGTGCCCGACTTCATCGGGCTGAAGGGCGACACGTCCGACAACATCCCCGGCATCCCCGGCGTCGGCGAGAAGACGGCGGCGGCGCTGATCCAGCAGTTCGGCACGATCGAGGCGATGTACGAGCACCTCGACGAGGTCGGCTCCGAGAAGCGGCGCGCGCTGCTGGCCGAGCACGAGCAGAACGCCCGGCTGTCGAAGCGCCTGGCGACGATGGTGCTCGACGTGCCGCTCGAGGAGGACCTGGTCGAGATGGTGGGCCGGCGCGGCTACGCCTTGCCGGTCGACGAGATCGACGCCTTCTTCCGGCGCTTCGAGTTCAACACGCTGAGCCGCCGCGTGCGCGAGATGGGGGCGGCGGGGGCGGGGGCCGGCGCGGCCGCGGCCGCGCCGGCCTTCGCCGGCCCCCGCCCCAAGCTGGTGATCGAGGAGAGCCCCGGGCCGCTGGCGGCGATGCTCGAGAGCGGCGAGACGGCGCTGGGAGTCGTGCCCGACGGCGAGGAGTCGTGGATCGCCGCGGCCTGGGCCGGCGCCGAAGCGGTCGTGGCGGCGCGCCTCGGGGTCGAGAGCTGGCGCGCCCTCTGGCGCCTCGCCGCCCACGTCGTCGCCCACGACGCCAAGAGCCTGCCCGAGTTCCCGGCGGCGACGGCGGCGGTGGCCTTCGACACCGCCGTCGCCGCCTACCTGATCGCGCCCGAGCGCGGCGAGACCGACCTCTTCCGCCTCGCCGGCGCCGGCGACGACGGCCTGATCGACGGGCCGCAGGCCGAGGCGGCCGCGGCCACGAGGGCCTTCCTGACGTGGCGCCTGCACGAAGAGCAGGCGCCTCGCCTCGAGGCCCTCGAGCTCGGCCGCCTCTTCCGCGAGATCGAGCTGCCGCTGACCGTCGTGCTGGCGCACATGGAGGCGGCCGGGGTCGTGATCGACGCGCACCGCCTGGGCGAGATCACCGCCCGCCTACGGGACCGCATCGACGAGCTCCGCGACCGCATCTGCGACCTGGCCGGCGGCGACTTCAACATCGGCTCCACGCAGCAGCTCGCCGACGTGCTGTTCAACCGTCTGGGGCTCGCCGCCGGACGAAAGGGCAAGACCGGCTACTCGACCGACGCGCGCGTCTTGAAGACCCTGCGCGACCAGCACGAGATCGTGCCGGCCGTCGAGGAGTGGCGCGAGCTGACCAAGCTCCTGAACACGTACCTCGAGCCGCTGCCGGCGGCGATCGACCCGCGGACCGGCCGCCTGCACACGACCTTCAACCAGACGGTGGCGTCGACCGGCCGGCTGTCGAGCCAGAACCCGAACCTGCAGAACATCCCCATCCGCACCGAGCTCGGCAGCCAGATCCGCGCCTGCTTCGTGGCGCCCGAGGGCAGCCGCCTGATCGTCGCCGACTACTCGCAGATCGAGCTGCGCCTGATGGCCTACCTGGCGCAGGAGCCGGCCCTGATCGACGCCTACCACCGCGGCGACGACGTGCACCGCGTCACGGCGGCGGCGGTGGCCGGGATCCCGGTGGAGGAGGTCACGAAGGTCCAGCGCGAGCGCGCCAAGGCGACGAACTTCGGGATCATGTACGGCCTGTCGGCGTTCGGGCTCTCCGAGCAGGTCGGCATGCCACAGGACGAGGCGAAGGCGTTCATCGAGGCCTACTTCGCGCGGTACCCCCACGTGGCCGCGTTTCGCGAGAAGACGATCGCCGACGCGGCGGCGGCCGGCTACGTGACCACCATCTTCGGCCGCCGCCGCCCGGTGCCCGAGCTGCGGGCGCGGACGTTCCGCGAGCGCTCGCTGGGCGAGCGCCTGGCGGTGAACGCCGTCCTGCAGGGCAGCGCCGCCGACATCATCAAGGTCGCCATGATCGACGCCGCCCGGGCCTACGACGAGGCCGGCATGGGCGCTCGCCTCGTTCTTCAAGTGCACGACGAGCTCGTCGTCGAGGCGCCGGCCGCCGAGGTCGAGCCGGCCGTGGAGATCCTGCGGCGCGCGATGTGCGGCGCCTACGACATGGACCCACCGCTCGAGGTCGCCGTCGGCGTCGGCGACAACTGGCTCGACGCGAAGTAGGGCCCGCCGCCCCGCTCGCTCGCGCGCGGCGCCGCGTCACGTGCCCCGCCCCGCCGTCGGTGGTACACTCCATTGGTTTGCGCCCCGCGAGCGGTCCCGTGCGGTCGCAGACTCCCCGATGCATCGACGGACCGCATGACCGGAAAGGAAACCGACCGACATGACCGAGAACACCCAGCAGGCCGTAGACCCCGCCGCCACCGCGACCTCTCCCGAGAACGCCCAGGCGATCGCCGAGAGCGAAGGCTACCTGATCGAGGTCGACGGGGAGCTCGTCCCCAACTACGACGCCACCATCAACCTGTTCGGTGAAGGCGACATCGTCACCGGCAAGGTGGTGCGCATCGACAAGGACGAGGTCCTCGTCGACATCGGCTACAAGTCCGAAGGCGTCATCCCCGTCAGCGAGCTGTCGATCCGCAAGTCGGTGAACACCTCCGAGGAGGTGGCCCTCGGCGAGGAGATCGACGCCCTCGTCATGCAGAAGGAGGACGCCGACGGGCGCCTGATCCTGTCCAAGAAGCGGGCTCGCTTCGAGAAGGCCTGGAAGCGCATCGAGGACGCCCACGAGAGCGGTGTTCCGGTCGCCGGCACGGTCATCGAGGTCGTCAAGGGCGGCCTGATCCTCGACCTCGGCGTGCGCGGGTTCCTGCCGGCCTCGCTGGTCGACATCCGCCGCGTGCAGGACCTGAGCGAGTACGTCGGCCAGGAGCTCAACTGCCGCGTCATCGAGATGAACCGCAACCGCAACAACGTCGTGCTGAGCCGCCGCGCGGTCCTCGAGGAGGAGCGCAAGGAGGTCCGCCAGCAGATCATCGACGAGCTGAACGTCGGCGACATCGTCACCGGCACGATCTCGAACATCGTCGACTTCGGCGCCTTCGTCGACCTCGACGGCATCGACGGCCTGATCCACATCTCCGAGCTGTCGTGGACGCACATCAACCACCCGTCCGAGGTGCTGCAGGTCAACCAGGAGGTCAAGGTCAAGGTCCTCGACATCGACCGCGACCGCCAGCGCATCAGCCTGGGCCTCAAGCAGACGCAGGAAGACCCGTGGCAGAAGGTCGTCGCCGAGCATCACGTCGGCGACATCGTCCAGGGCCGCGTGACCAAGATCGTGGCGTTCGGCGCCTTCGTCGAGATCTACGAGGGCATCGAGGGTCTGGTGCACATCTCCGAGCTCGCCAACCGGCACGTCGAGCGGCCCGACGAGGTCGTCTCGGTCGGCCAGCAGGTGCTCGTGAAGATCATCGAGATCGACTCCGACCGCCGCCGCCTGAGCCTGAGCATCAAGCGCGTCGAAGGCCAGACGGTCGAACCCATGCACAAGCCCGAGCCCGCCGACGAGGCCGAGGCGGTCGAGGAAGAGGCCGAAGAGGCCGAAGAGGCCGTCGCGGCCGAGGCCGTCGAAGAGGCGGCCGAAGAGGCCGCCGTGGCCGAGGAGATCGAAGAGGCAGTCGAAGAGACGCAGGCCGAAGAGGAGGCCGAGGTCATGGCGGCCGAGGTCGTCGAAGAGGCGGCCGAGGAAGAGGCCGTGGCCGAGGCGATCGAGGCCGCCGTCGACGAGCCCAACCTGGGGCTGAGCGACGAGGTGTTCGGGAGCGGTCCGGCTGAGCCCGAAGAGGCGGAAGCGGAGCCCGAGGCGGAGGCGGAGCCCGAGGCGGAGGCGCAGCCCGAGGCGGAGGCGCAGCCCGCCGACGCGGCCGACGCCGCTGAGCCTGCGGCCGACGCCGAAGCCGGCGCCGAGAGCGAGACCGGGGCCTGACGGCTCCATGAGGAGCGGGGGCGGCGGGCGCGGACGCGCTCGCCGCCCCCGGCCATCGACCATGAGCAGACATCGCATCCCCCGTCTCGGCGTGACCGGAGGCATCGGCTCCGGCAAGTCCACGGCGACCGCCTACCTGCATGAGCTCGGCGCCGAGACCATCTCGGCCGACGATCTCGTCCACGGCCTGCTGTCCGAACCGGCCGTCGTGGCCCGCATCGGGAGCCACTTCGGCGACGACGCCGTCGCCGGTCACGAGATCGATCGCCCGGCCCTGGCGCGCCTGGCCTTCTCCGACGCCGCCGAGCTCGCCTGGCTCGAGGGGCTTCTGCACCCGCACGTGAAGCGCCGCATCGGCGCCTGGGCTCACGAGCAGGAGGCTCGCTCGCCCCGTCCCGCCCTGCTGGTGATCGAGATCCCGCTGCTGTTCGAGAGCGGGATGGAGGACGCGTTCGACCACGTCCTGCTGGTGACGGCGCCCGAGGCGACCCGCCGCAAGCGGCTGACGGCCAAGCTGACGGCGTCGGAGTTCGGGCGCCGCAGCGCCCGCCAGCTCCCCGAGGCCGAGAAGGCGGCGCGCAGCGACTTCGTCTTCGACAACTCGGGCTCGCGCCGCCGCCTCAAGGAGTTCCTGGCCGAGACCTACGCCGCCATCCTGGTCGCCGCCGCGCGCGGCCGCGAGGGCTGAGCTCCCGTGCGGCGCCTGGCCGTCGCCGTCGTCCTCGTCCTGGTGGCGCTCGCCGCGGGCTGGGCGATCGTCGATCACGAGATGCCCGGGTGGTACGCACGCCTGCGCTATCCCCTCACCTACACGGACGCGATCCGCGAGGGCGCGTCGCGCAACCGTCTCGACCCCGCCCTGATCGCCGCGATGATCGAGAAGGAGAGCAAGTTCCACAGCGACGCGAGCTCGCGGATGGGGGCCGTGGGCCTCATGCAGATGCTGCCGTCGACGGCGGAGGAGATCGCGCGCGAGAGCGGGGGGGAGGACTTCATGCTCGGCGACCTCCACGACCCGCGCATCAACATCCTCTACGGCTCCTACTACCTGCGCGGCCTGCTCGACCACTACGACGGGGACGAGGTCGCGGCCGTGGCGGCCTACAACGCGGGGCAGGGGAACGTGGACGCGTGGCTGCGGGCCGCGGGCTCGGGCCGGCTCAGGGTCTCCGACATCCCGTTCGCCGAGACGCGGCAGTACGTCCGCGACGTCGAGCGCCTGCAGACGATCTACCGCCGGGCCTACGGCTCACGCCTGGGCCCGGCTCCCTGACGGCGCACTGCCGGGCCGCTCGGGCATTGCGAACATATGTTCGCACTGGTACCATGGACGGGTGACCGACACCGACTTCAGACTCTCCTCCGGCTACACCCTGACCGGCGACCAGCCGCAGGCCGTCGACCAGCTCACCGAGGGCGTGGCCCGTGGCGACCGCTACCAGACGCTGCTGGGCGTGACCGGGTCGGGCAAGACCTTCACCATGGCCAACGTCATCGCCCGCGCCCGCAGGCCGGCCCTGGTGATCGCGCACAACAAGACGCTGGCGGCCCAGCTCTGCAACGAGTTCCGCGAGTTCCTGCCCGACAACGCCGTCGAGTACTTCGTCAGCTACTACGACTACTACCAGCCCGAGGCGTACGTCCCGCAGCAGGACCTCTACATCGAGAAGGACTCGTCGATCAACGACGAGATCGACCGCCTGCGGCACTCCGCGACCAACGCCCTGCTGATGCGCCGCGACGTGGTGATCGTCGCCAGCGTGAGCTGCATCTTCGGCCTGGGGTCGCCCGACAACTACCTCGACAGCGTCGTCCTGCTGCGGACGGGCGACGCGATCGACCGCGACGCCGTGCTGCGCAAGCTGGTCGACATCCACTACCAGCGCAACGACTACGAGCCCGGCCGCGGCAAGTTCCGCGTGCGCGGCGACTCGTTCGAGGTCTGGCCGGCCGACGAGGACAACCTGGTGCGGGTCGAGCTGTGGGGCGACGAGATCGAGGCGATCACCCGCTACGACGCGGTCAGCGGCGAAGCGGTCGACCGGCCGCAGTACGTCGCCGTCTACCCGGCGACCCACTTCGTGACCAGCGGGCCGGCGATCGAGCGGGCGCTGGCCGAGATGCAACGCGAGCTCGACGACCGCTGCGCCTGGTTCGATGAGCACGACAAGGTGCTCGAGGCCCACCGCCTGCGCCAGCGCACCCACTACGACATGGAGATGCTGCGCGAGATGGGCTTCTGCAACGGCATCGAGAACTACTCGCGCATCCTGCTCGGCAAGGAGCCCGGCGCCACGCCCAACTGCCTGCTCGACTTCTTCCCCGACGACTACCTCGTGTTCATCGACGAGTCGCACATGACCGTGCCCCAGATCCGCGGCATGTACGAGGGCGACCGCTCGCGCAAGCAGACGCTGGTCGACTACGGGTTCCGCCTGCCGAGCGCCTTGGACAACCGGCCGCTGCGCTTCGACGAGTTCGTCGCCAAGGTGCCACAGATCGTGTTCGTCAGCGCCACCCCGGGCGAGTTCGAGTTGCGCGAGAGCCTGAACGTGGTCGAGCAGATCATCAGGCCGACGGGCCTCGTCGACCCGGCCGTCGAGGTCCGGCCGACGGCCGGACAGATCGACGACCTCATGAACGAGGCCCGCCGGCGCATCGAGCACGGCGAGCGGGTGCTGGTCACGACCCTGACCAAGCGCATGGCCGAGGACCTCACCGACTACCTGGTCGAGAACGGGTTCCGCGTGCGCTACCTGCACTCCGAGGTCGACACCCTCGAGCGCATCCAGATCGTGCGCGAGCTGCGCCTCGGTGAGTTCGACGTCCTGGTGGGTATCAACCTGTTGCGGGAGGGGCTCGACCTGCCCGAGGTCACCCTGGTCGCCATCCTCGACGCCGACAAGGAGGGCTTCCTGCGCGGGCAGACCAGCCTCATCCAGACGATCGGCCGGGCGGCGCGCAACGTCAACGGCACGGTGGTCATGTACGCCGACCGGGAGACCGAGGCGATGCGGGTGGCGATCGACGAGACCAACCGCCGCCGGCAGCGGCAGGTCGAGTACAACGAGGCCCACGGCATCACGCCGCGGAGCATCGTCAAGGGCGTGACCGACATCGCCCAGATGGCGTCGGCGACGACGCCGGTCAAGGGCCGCCGGTCGCTCAAGGCGGTCGACCGCAAGGGCGCCGCGATGCCGGCCGTGGAGCTGCAGAAGCTGATCACCAACCTCGAAGCCGAGATGTTCGCCGCCGCCGACCAGCTCAAGTTCGAGTACGCCGCCAAGTTGCGCGACGAGATCAAGGAGTTGTCGCGCGAGCTGTCGGGGCGCGGGGAGCTGGCCTCGTGAGAGGCCACGGCCCCGCGCCGGTCACCCTGCCGGGAGGCGCATGACCACCGTCGATCTCAGCGTCAACGCTCTCGCCGGCCGCGCCGTCGAGCTCGGCGCGGCCGCGGCGCGGCCGCTGTCGGCGCGCGAGGTCGTCGTCGACCCGCGCGTGCGCCTCAAGTGCATCGCGCCGCGCTGCTCCGGCTACGGGCGCAACCTCATGTGCCCGCCGTTCGTGCCGACGCCCGACGAGTTCGCCGGGGCGCTCGCCCGCTACGACCACGCGCTCGTCGTGCAGGTGGCGATCCCGCTGACGCCGGCCGACATCAAGCGCCGGTTCCGCGGCAAGAAGCCTCGAGCAGCTCGAGGCGAACAAGACCTACGGGGCCATCCTGCGCGACAGCCAGGCGGCGTTCTCGGGCCTGATGACGCAGCTCGAGACCGAGGCGCTCGAGAGCGGGCACGCGCTGGCCGCCGCCTTGGACGGCGGCGAGTGCGCCCTCTGCCCGGTCTGCACGGCCGCCGAGGCCGCGCCGGGCGAGCCGGTGGCGGCCTGCCGCCACCCGTTCGCGGCGCGGCCCAGCATGGAGGCCCTGGGCATCGACGTCGTGCGCACCGCGGCCGCCGCCGGCCTCGACGTGCGCTTCCCGACCGACGAGCCGCGCTGGACCGGGCTGCTGCTCGTCGACTGAGAGGACCCCGAGCGAGAGTTTGACCGACACGATCGTCATCAACGGCGCCCGCGAGCACAACCTCAAGGACATCTCCCTGACGCTGCCGCGCGACCGCTTCATCGTCATCACCGGCCTGTCCGGCTCGGGCAAGTCGTCGCTCGCCTTCGACACGATCTACGCCGAGGGCCAGCGGCGCTACGTCGAGTCGCTGTCGGCCTACGCGCGCCAGTTCCTGGGGCAGATGGAGAAGCCCGACGTCGACGACATCTCCGGGCTCTCGCCGGCGATCTCGATCGACCAGAAGACGACCTCGCGCAACCCGCGCTCGACGGTCGGCACCGTGACCGAGATCTACGACTACCTGCGCCTGCTCTACGCCCGCGTCGGCCACCCGCACTGCCCCAACTGCGGACGCCCGATCGCCGGCCAGACGCTCGAGCAGATCGTCGACCAGGTGTGCGACCTCGACCAGGAGACGCGGTTCAGCGTCGAGGCGCCGGTCGTGCGCGGGCGCAAGGGCGAGTACGGGCGCCTGCTGGCCGGCCTGCGCGCCGACGGGTTCACCCGCGTCAAGGTCGACGGCGAGGTGCGCGGCTTGGACGAGGAGTTCGACCTCGACAAGAAGTACAAGCACGACGTCTCGGTCGTCGTCGACCGCCTGGTCATGAAGCCGGGGCTGCGGCGGCGGCTGACCGATTCCATCGAGACCGCCGCCGCCCTCTCCGAAGGCATCATCGACGTCGAGCTGGCCGACGGCCCCACGTTGACCTTCTCCGAGAAGTTCGCCTGCCTGCACTGCGGCATCTCGATGCCCGAGATCCAGCCCCGCATCTTCTCGTTCAACAACCCGCACGGCGCCTGCCCGGCCTGCCACGGCCTGGGCTCGACGCGGGAGATCGACCCCGACCTCGTGGTGCCCGACAAGAGCCTGTCGATCGGCCAGGGGGCGCTGCTGCCCTACGGCCTGGCGACCGGCTGGATGGAGGACATCTTCGAGGCGATCGTGCAGAAGTACGGCGTCGACCCAGAGACTCCGTGGCAGGACCTGCCGCAGGAGCAGCGCGACCTCTTCCTGCGCGGCACGCCCGACAAGATCGACATGCGCTACCGCAACTACGAGGGCCGCTGGCGTCACTACCGGGCCAACTTCCGCGGCATCGTCGCCAACCTGCAGCGCCGCTACACCGAGACCGAGTCCGAGGCGATCCGCGAGAAGATCGAGGAGTACATGAGCGAGCGCCCGTGCACGGAGTGCGGCGGCGCTCGCCTCAAGCCGACCAGCCTGGCGGTCACCGTCGGCGACCGCAACATCTCCGAGTTCACGCGTCTCAGCGTGCGCGAGGCGCTCGGGTTCCTGGGCGACCTGTCGCTGACCGACACCGAGCGCCTCATCGGCGGCCGCGTGATAAGGGAGATCGCCGAGCGCCTGCGGTTCCTCAACGACGTCGGCGTCGGCTACCTGACGCTGCACCGCGCCTCGGCCACGCTGTCGGGCGGCGAGGCCCAGCGCATCCGCCTCGCCACCCAGATCGGCTCGGCCCTCGTGGGCGTGCTCTACATCCTCGACGAGCCCAGCATCGGCCTCCACCAGCGCGACAACCGCAGGCTCATCGACACCCTGCTGCGCCTGCGCGACCTGGGCAACACGGTGATCGTGGTCGAGCACGACGAAGAGACGATGCGCTCGTCGGACCACATCGTCGACATGGGCCCCGGCGCCGGCGAGCACGGCGGCCGCGTGGTGGCCGAAGGACCGCCGAGCTTCATCGCCGCCGAGCCCGAGTCGCTGACGGGACAGTTCCTGGCGGGCCTCCGGCGCATCGAGGTGCCTCCGGCGCGCCGGCGGCCCGCCGGCTGGTTCACCGTGCGCGGCGCCCGCATGCACAACCTGCGCGGCATCGACGTGAGCTTCCCGGTCGGCGCCTTCGCCTGCGTGACCGGCGTGTCGGGGTCGGGCAAATCCACGCTCGTCAACGAGATCCTGTTCAAAGGCATGGCGGCTCGCCTCACGCGCGGGACGAAGCAGCGGCCCGGCGACCACGACGCCATCGACGGCGCCGAGCAGCTCGACAAGGTGATCGACATCGACCAGTCGCCGATCGGCCGCACGCCGCGGTCGAACCCGGCCACCTACACCGGCGTGTTCGACCACATCCGGCAGCTCTTCGCCAGCACGCCCGAGGCCAAGGTCCGCGGCTACAAGCCGGGCCGCTTCAGCTTCAACGTCAAAGGCGGGCGCTGCGAGGTCTGCCACGGCGACGGCCAGATCAAGATCGAGATGCACTTCCTGCCCGACGTCTACGTGCCCTGCGACGCCTGCAAGGGCAAGCGCTACAACCGCGACACGCTCGAGGTGTGGTTCAAGGGCAAGAACATCTCCGAGGTGCTCGACATGAGCATCGAAGAGGCCGTCGGCTTCTTCGCCAACGTGCCGCGCATCGCGCGCCGCATGCAGACGCTGCAGGACGTCGGCCTGGGCTACGTCAAGCTCGGGCAGCCGGCCACGACCCTGTCGGGCGGCGAGGCCCAGCGGGTCAAGCTCGCCAGCGAGCTGTCGAAGGTCGCGACCGGGCGCACCCTGTACATCCTCGACGAACCCACGACCGGCCTGCACTTCGCCGACATCGAGAAGCTCCTCGAGGTGCTGCAGCGGCTGGTCGACCAGGGCAACTCGGTGGTCGTGATCGAGCACAACCTCGACGTGATCAAGTCGGCCGACTGGGTCGTCGACCTCGGGCCCGAGGGCGGCGACGAGGGCGGCGAGGTTGTCGCGACGGGCACGCCCGAGCAGCTCGCCGCCCTGGCCGTCGGCACGTCCTACACCGGCGACTTCCTGCGCCGCGTGCTCGACCGCCGCGACGCGGCGGTGGCCGCGCCGCGGGGCGACGCCGGCGCGACGACGAAGCGCCGTCGCGCCGGCGTCGCCTGACAGGGCCGTCACCGCCGAACGCACACCGCAACGGAACGGGGCGGGCGGCCCCTGCGGGCCGCCCGCCCCGTTCCTCGGGTCGGCTCAGCGCTTCGCGACGTGCGTGTAGCCGTAGGCCAGAGATGCACCGTCGGCGGCGCGCGCGACGACCAGGACGGGCGGCAATGTGGCGCGATAGCCCGGGGCCAGGAAGACCGTCAACCTGAGGTCGGCCGTGGAGCCGTACGACACGTCGCCGACGGAGACGTCGTAGGTGGCGGCTCCGTCGACCGCGGGCCAGGTGACCCTGACCGGGCAGCGCTTGCGAAGGGTGCCGTGGCCGTTCGCCTTCAGCGACAGCGTGGCGATCCTGACCTCGCAGGAACCCGCGGGCTCGACGTTGCCCGCCAGGTCGACCGACCGGTAGAGGACGACGTGGTCGCCGTCGCCGGTGTGGTCGGCCGGCGCCCCGAACACGAGCGACGTGCCGCTCGTCCACGTGGTGCCGCCATCGAGGCTGTACTGGGTGTCGGCGACGCCCGACGTGGCGTCGGTGGGCGTGAAGGTCAAGGTGACGGCGCTGCTGTGCCAGGCGCTGTCGGCGCCGGTCTCCGTGGTCGACGGGGCGGCGGTGTCGATGCGCACAGCCCGGGTGGTCACGGGGCCGGGGACGCCCGCCGCGTCGACCGCCAGCACATGGAAGTACCAGACGCCGTCGGCCTTGCCGCTGGAGGACGCCCCGAGGAAGGCGGTGCCGGTCAGCAGGCTGGCCGTCCCGGCTGAGTAGTCGGTCACCGCCAGGTCGCCGTACCCGTCGCCGTTGAAATCGCCAAGGGCCACCCAGAACGGACCGTTGCCGGTGGCCTTGTCCACCTTGGGGACGAACGTCCCGTCGCCGTTGCCATAGAGGATGCTCACCGTGTCCGCGTTGTGGTTGGCGGTCACCAGGTCGACGTCGCCGTCGCGGTTGAGGTCGAGGACGTCGAGCGAGTAGGGCATGGCGCCGGTCGGGTAGTCGACCTTGTCGGCGAAGGTGCCGTCGCCCCTGTTGAGCAGGACACTGGCGCTGCCGCCCGGGCCGTTCACGGTGACGATGTCGGGCCGGCCGCTCCTGTCGACGTCGGTGACGGCGACGGTCTCGGGACCGGAGCCGACGCTGTAGTCGACGTTCGCGTTGAACGTGCCGTCGCCGTTGCCCGTCAGCACGCTGACGCTGCTGGCGTCGTAGTTGGCGGTGACGATGTCGAGCCTGCCATCGCCGTCCACGTCGCCGGTGTCGATCGACGTCGGATGCGCGCCGGCCGTGAAATGGGTCGCGGCGCCGAACGTGCCGTCGCCGTTCCCGAGCAGGATGCTCACGCTGTTGGCGCCGGCGTTGGACGTGACGATGTCGAGGGGGCCGTCGCCGTTGGCGTCGCCCAGGCGCAGGCACTCGGGGTTCGTGCCGGTCCCGTAGGCGACCCTGGGCCGGAAGGTACCGTCGCCGTTGCCGAGGAAGACGCTCGCCGTGTTGGCGGCCCAGTCGGCCGTGACCACGTCGGCCAGGCCGTCGCCGTCGACGTCGGCGACGTCCATCGACCACGGCTGCGTCCCCGTCGCGTAGTCGACCTTGGGCTTCAGCGTGCCGTCGCCGTTCCCCAGCAGGACGCTGATGGTGTTCGAGCCCGCGTTCTCGACGATGAGGTCCAGCTTGCCGTCGCGGTCGAGGTCGGCGACGCGATCTTCGGTGGGGCCGCTGCCGACGGCAGAGGCGACTCGGGCGAGGAAGTCGAGCGACTGCCGGTCGGTGATGGCGTCGGGAACGGTCGCGGGGTTCTGGTCGAGGATGATCGAATAGCCGGCGACGGCCGAGCCGTTGGCGGCGGTCGGGTTCCATGTGAACACCGGGGAGTTCGAGCTGTACCACACCGACTCGACGGGATGGGTGGACGAGGTGAGCCCCGTCACGGCCCCCGGCACGCCGCCGGCGAGCGCGACGCCCGCTGGGAGCGCCACGGCCGCCAGCGCGAGAGCGCCGACGCCCACCAGGAAGAGCCGCGAGCGGCGGTGGAATGTGGCCATGGTGCTCCTTCCGGAAGGGCGGCGATGCAGAGATCGCTGTCCGGTGATCGAGTTCGCCTGCATCGAGTCGGCCTCCAAAATGCGTTTCAACTCTCTGTAAGAAGTATCGGCACACCGGCCGAACTCGGACTAGAACACTCGTTTGTTGGGCCAAGGCCGTCACAAAGCGCGCGCCGGCCGCCGGGGCGGCCGGCGCCCGAGAGTAGGATAGAGGGCACGATGGTGGCTGCTTCGGCGCACGACGATCCGCTCGAGGGCCTGCGCGCGCAGGCGCGCGGCCTGCCCGGCGCGCCCGGCGTGTACCGCTTCCGCGACGAGGCGGGAGAGGTCCTGTATGTGGGCAAGGCCAAGGACCTGCGCAAGCGCGTGGGGTCGTACCTGCGCCCGGGACGCGGGGGCCCGGTCGGGCGCATCGCCGAGATGGTCGCGCGGGCGCGCGACATCGAGGTCGTGGTCACCGCCTCCGAGGGCGAGGCCCTGCTCCTCGAGGACAACTTCATCAAGGAGTCGCGGCCGCCCTTCAACCTGCGGCTGCGCGACGACAAGAGCTACCCGTACATCGAGGTCACGCTGACCGAGGAGTGGCCGCGGGTGCGCTTCCACCGCGGCCGCCACGTGCCCGGCAACCTCTACTTCGGCCCGTACCCGAGCGCCCGCCGCGTGCGCGAGACGCTCGAGCTGGCCGGGCGGATCTTCCCCTACCGCAAGTGCAAGGGGCCGGCGCCCGGCCGGCCCAGCGGCGCGCCCTGCCTGCAGCACTTCATCGGCCGCTCGCTGGGGCCCTGCGACGACCGCTGCTCGCACGCCGAGTACCTCGAGGTGATCGACGAGGTCGTCGGGTTCCTGCGCGGGCGGCTGGGCCAGGTCGAGCGCGGCATCCTGCGCGAGATGCGCGCCGCCGCCGAGGCGAAGGAATTCGAGAAGGCGGCGCTCCTGCGCGACCGCCTCGAGGCCGTGCGCCAGCTCAAGGAGCAGCAGGCGGCGCGCACCGAGGGCGCCGGCACGTTCGACGTGATCGGCCTGTGGCAGGGCGACCCGGGCGGCAACCTGCAGGTCCTGCGCGTGGCCGACGGCGTCCTCGTCGACCGGCGCACCTACCACGTCGAGAACACGGCCGGCCGCGAGCCGGCGACGGTGGTCGAGGAGTTCCTGCTCGAGTACTACGGGGACGGCGTGAACATCCCGCCGCAGGTGATCGTGCCCGTCGACCTCGCGCCCGGCGGTATCGCCTCCGTGCTCGGGGCCCGCCGTGGATCGCGGGTCGAGGTACGATGGGCCCAGCGCGGGCCCAAGCGCCGCCTGCTCGAGATGGCGCAGCGCAACGCCGAGCTGGCCGCCGGGGAGGAGGAGGCGCGCCTCGCGCGCACGCGCGAGGCGCGCGAAGAGGCCCTCGCCGGCCTGCGCGACGCGCTGGGCCTGCCTTCGCTGCCGCTGCGCATCGAGTGCTACGACATCTCGAACCTCGGCGAGGAGCACGCCGTGGGCTCGATGGTCGTGTTCGTCGACGGCCGGCCCAAGAAGGCGCACTACCGCAAGTTCGGCGTGCGCGGGGTGGACGGGCAGGACGACTTCGCCATGATGCGCGAGGTCGTCGGCCGCCGCTTCGAGCGCTTCGCCGCCGGCGCCGGGGGAACGGGCGAGGACTACGACGAGAGCTTCGCGACCCGCCCCGACCTGGTCGTGATCGACGGCGGCAAGGGGCAGCTGTCGGCGGCGCTCGCGGCGCTGCGGGCGAGCGGCGTCGACGTGCCGGCCGTCGGGCTGGCCAAGCAGCGTGAGGAGGTCTTCGTGCCGGCACGCTCCGCGCCGCTCGCCCTGGCGCCGGACAGCGCCGCCTCGCTGCTGCTGCAGCGCGTCCGCGACGAGGCGCACCGCTTTGCAGTAACCTTCCACCGACAGCGACGCGGCGCCCAGCTGCAGCGGGAGTCGGTCTTCGACGAGCTGCCCAAGGTCGGGCCGGTGCGCCGGCGGCGCATCCTCGAGCACTTCGGCAGCCCCGAGCGGTTCCTGGCCGCGTCGCGCGAGGAGATCGAGAGCGTGCCCGGGCTGCCGCCGCGCGTGGCGCGCGAGATCTATGCCCAGCTGCACAAGGCGGGCTGAGGGAGGGGAGGCACATGAGGGCGACGACCGACACCGCCCGCGAGGAGCGCTACGACACGCCGTTCGGCGTCGGGCGCCTGCTTCTGGCCGGCGGGCTGCCTCTCGAGCACGACATCCCCGACCCCCACCTGGCTCGCTCGGGCGCGGAACCGGGCGCCTGGGGCCTGCTGCTGCAGCGCTACTTCGCGGGCGAGCTGGTGGTGTTTCCGCTCGACGTCGACGCCTACGCGGCGGCCATCGCGGCCACCTCCTTCGAGACGGCCGTGCTCCGCGCGCTGCACGCGGTGCCCTACGGCGAGGTCCTGAGCTACAGGGACCTCGCCGTCCGCGCCGGTCACCCCAACGCCTACCGGGCGGTCGGCAGCGTGATGGCCGGCAACCGGCTGCCGGTGATCCTGCCCTGCCACCGCGTGATCCGCAACGACGGCACGCTGGGCAACTACGGGGACGACCCGGCCTGGAAGCGGCGCCTGCTCGAGCTCGAGGGCGCCGACCTGGGGAGGTCCGCGTGAGCGGTCCCATGCCCTTCGTGATCGTCACCGGCCTCTCCGGGGCCGGCAAGACGCTGGCCATGGACGTCTTCGAGGACGCGGGCTACTTCTGCGTCGACAATCTGCCGCCGCAGCTGCTCTCGACGCTCGTGGACCTGGTCCGCCTCGAGGGCAGCAAGGTCAGCAAGGTCGCCGTCGTCTCCGACGTGCGCGGCGGCGAGTACTTCGCCGAGCTCTCGCGCGTCCTCGACGATCTGCACGACCACGGTCTCGAGTACTCGCTCGTGTTCCTCGAGGCGTCCGACGACGTGCTGGTGCGGCGCTTCAAGGAGACTCGCCGCCGCCACCCGCTGGCCGAGCACGGCACCGTGCTCGAGGGCATCCTCCGCGAACGCGACCTGCTCGGACCGCTGCGCGAGCGCGCCCACCACGTCGTCGACACGAGCTCGCTGACGGGACAGGAGCTGAAGAGCCTGCTGAGCGACGAGGTCATCCACCGCGGCCGGCGCCAGAGCCTCGTGTTCACCTTCGTGTCGTTCGGCTACAAGTTCGGCGTACCGCTCGACGCCGACCTGCTGCTCGACGTGCGTTTCCTGCCGAACCCCTTCTACGACGCCGAGATGCGGCCCTTGACGGGCCTGGACGACCCGGTGCGCGACTACGTGCTCGGGTCGGTCGACTGCACCGAGTTCTTCGCGGTGCTGGTGCCCCTGCTCGATTACCTCTTCCCGCGCTACGTGGCCGAGGGCAAGGCGCACCTGACCGTCGGCATCGGCTGCACCGGCGGACGGCACCGTTCGGTGACGATCTCGGCGTGGCTGGCCGAGCACTTCGCGGCCAAGGGGTTTCAGACGACCGTGCGGCACCGGGACATGCTGCGCGACTGACGATGCAGCGCTCACGCCTCCAGTGGCTGTATCCGGGGGTCGGCGTCAAACGGTGGGTGCTGCTGATCGTCGTCGGGGCGGCCGTGGCCGGCTACTCGGCCGTCGTCCTGCTGGGGCTCGTCGCCTCGCAGCACGTCCGCGACCAGCTCGGCGTCGGCTGGGCGGCCGGACACCCGCTGCGGGTGGCGGCGGTCGCCGCGCTGGCGCTGGCTCTGGGGGGCGCCGCCCTCGGGATCGGCCTCGTGCGCCTCTTCCGCTTCAGCCGTCCCGAGGGCGGCGCCCGGGAGATCCGCGACGTCGCCCGCCTGGCGCGCGGCCCCCGGGTCGTCGCCATCGGCGGCGGCACCGGCCTGGCGGCCCTGCTCAGCGGGCTCAAGCACGAGACGAGCAACCTGACGGCGGTGGTCACCGTCGCCGACGACGGCGGCAGTTCCGGCCTGCTGCGGCGCGAGATCGGCGTGCTGCCCCCCGGCGACATCCGTAACTGCCTCGTGGCGCTGGCCGACGACGAGTCGCTGATGAGCCGGCTGTTCCAGTACCGGTTCGCCGACGGTGGGCTGCAGGGCCACAGCTTCGGCAACCTGTTCGTCACGGCCCTGGCCGAGGTCACCGGAGACTTCGACCGTGCCGTCCGGGAGTCGACCCACGTGCTCAAGGTCAGCGGCCGGGTGCTGCCGGCGACGCTGGAGGACGTCGTGCTGCACGCCGAGCTCCAGGGCGGCGAACGGGTCGCGGGCGAGAGCACGATCACCGCCGCCGACCGCCTGCCGCAGCGTGTCTGGCTCGAGCCCGGGAGGCCGGCGGCCCTGCCGCAGGCGCTCGAGGCGATCACCGCCGCCGACCTCGTCGTGCTCGGGCCCGGGAGCGTCTACACCAGCATCGTGCCCAACCTGCTGATCCCGGACGTGCGCGAGGCCATCAGGCGCACGCGCGCCCGCGTCGTGTACGTCTGCAACGTCATGACCCAGCCGGGAGAGACCGACGGCTACACGGCGGCCGACCACCTGAACGCGGTCTACCGCCACGGGGCCGCCGGCCTGGTCGACGCTGTCCTCGTGAACGACGCGCCCCCGTCGGCCGCCGTGGTGGCGAGCTACGAGCGCACGGGAGCGCGGCCCGTGCTCGTCGACGACGAGCAGCTGGCCGCGCTCGGCGTGCGCGTGGTCCACGCCACGGTGGCGGCCGAGAGCGACGTGTTCCGCCACGACCCGGGGCGCCTGGCGGCGGCGCTGATCCGTCTCGCCGGGCGGTGACCGGGTGAGCTTCACGCAGGAGGTCAAGCGCGAGCTCGCGGCGATCCTGCCGGCGGAGCAGCATTGCCGGCTGGCCCAGGTCTCCGGCCTGGTGTTCGGCGCCGGCACCTTCGAGATCGCCGCCGGTGGCCAGTACACGCTGCGCGTGTCGCTGGCGCTGCCGTCGGTCGCCCGGTCCCTGCTGTCGCTGCTCAAGCCGCTCGGCGTGCAAGCGCAGCTGCGGACCGCCCGTACGCCTCCGACCGGCCTCCGCTACGAGGTCGTCCTGGGCGACGAGGGCCGCAACCTGCAGGTCCTGAACGAGGCCGGCGTGCTGAGCGACTCGTTCCGGCTGCAGACGGTCGTGCCTCGTCGCCTGGTCGCCCGCCACTGCTGCCAGGTCAGCCTGCTGCGCGGCCTGTTCCTCGGCTGCGGGTCGATCTCGAGCCCGGGAACGCCGGTCCACGCCGAGTTCACCGTCGAGAGCGAGGAGCTGGCCGAGGAGGCTGCGGGCCTGCTCGAACGGCTGGGGATGGAGTTCCACGTCGCGTCGCGCGGGCGCAACGTCGCCTGCTACACGAAGCGCGGCGAGACGGCGGCCGACCTGCTGGCGACGCTCGGCGCCCACGGGGCCCGGCTGCGCTGGGAGGAGAAGCTCGTGATCGGCGAGGTCCGCGGGCGGGCCAACCGGCTGGCGAACTGCGACCAGGCCAATGCCGGACGGGCCGCCGGGGCCGCGCGCCGGCAAGTCGAGGCCGCGCGGGAGCTGCTTGGCAGCCCCCGCGCGGCCTCGCTGCCGCCGGCGCTGCGCGCGGCGGCCGAGCTGCGCGTGGCCAACCCCTGGCTCAGCCTCGGCGAGCTGGCCGCGGCGGCGCGCCCGCCGCTGTCCAAGTCGGCCCTGAACCACCGTCTGCGTCGCCTCGAAGCCCTCGCGGGCCTGGGCGACAGGACCGGATCCGGCGCTGCGCGTTAGCCTCTTGCGGCGCGCGGGAACGAGCTAGGAACGCGCGGCCGCCGGCGCCGGGGCGCAGACGGCGGCCGCACACTATCCCTCTGGTAAGCTGACCGCGTCACCGAAGCGGAGGACACACATGAGCGTGAACGTGGGGATCAACGGGTTCGGCAGGATCGGCCGCCTGTTCGTACGCGCGGCCGCCAAGCGCGGCGCCGACGTGAACATCGTCGCCGTCAACGACGTGATGGACGCCGGCACCATGCGGCACCTGTTCAAGTACGACTCGGTCCACGGCGTCTGGCCGGGTGAGGTCGTCCTCGAGGGCGACGCGCTGGTGGTCGACGGCCACCCCATCAAGGTGCTGAGCGAGACCGAGCCCGAGAAGCTCCCGTGGACCGCCCTCGGCGTCGACGTGGTCGTCGAGTCGACCGGCCGCTTCACCAAGCGCGAGGCGGCGGCGAAGCACCTCCAGGCCGGCGCCAAGAAGGTCATCATCTCGGCGCCGGCCGGCGACGCCGACGTCACCATCGTGCTCGGGGTCAACGGCGACATGTACGACGCCGCCCAGCACGACGTCATCTCCAACGCCAGCTGCACGACCAACTGCCTGGCGCCGGTCGTCAAGGTGCTCGACGACGCGTTCGGCGTGGAGAAGGGCTTCATGAACACGATCCACGCCTACACCAACGACCAGAAGATCCTCGACTTCCCGCACAAGGATCTGCGCCGGGCCCGCGCCGCCGCGCTCTCGATCATCCCGACGACGACCGGCGCCGCCCGCGCCGTCGGCCTGGTGCTGCCGCACCTCAAGGGCAAGCTCGACGGCTTCTCGCTGCGCGTGCCGACGCCCGACGGCTCGTGCACCGATCTGACGGCGATCGTCGCCCGCGAGGTCACCTCCGACGAGGTGAACGCGGCCCTCCGGGCCGCCGCCGGCGGGCCGATGCAGGGCATCCTCGAGGTGTGCGACGACCCGATCGTCTCGATGGACGTCGTCGGCAACCCCGCCTCATCGATCGTCGACTCGGCCCTCACCATGGCCAGCGGCACGATGGTCAAGGTCGTGTCGTGGTACGACAACGAGTGGGGCTACACGTGCCGCCTCGTCGACCTGGCCCAGCGCGTCCTCTGAGCGCCTGACCGCGGAGGAGGGGAGAGGCGTGGCGAAGCTATCGATCGCCGACTATCCCGTGCGGGGCAAGCGCGTCTTCTTGCGCGTCGACTTCAACGTGCCGCTCGAGGGCGGCGCGGTGGCCGACGACACGCGCATCCGGGCCGCCCTGCCGACGATCCGCCGGCTGGTCGAGCAGGACTGCGCCGTCGTGATCGCCTCGCACCTGGGGCGGCCCAAGGGCCAGGTGGTCCCCGGGATGAGCCTGGCGCCGGCCGCCGCTCGTCTCTCGGAGCTGCTCGAACGGCCGGTCGCCATGGCCGGCGACTGCGTGGGTCCGGAGGTGGAGGCGGCGGCCGGCGCCCTCGGCCCCGGCGAGCTGCTCCTGCTCGAGAACCTGCGCTTCCACGCCGAGGAGACGGCGAACGATCCGGCCTTCGCGGCCCGGCTCGCCGCGCAAGCCGAGGTCTACGTCAACGACGCCTTCGGCACGGCCCACCGGGCCCACGCGTCGACCGTCGGCGTGCCGCGGATCCTGCCCGGCGTCGCCGGCCTGCTGATGGCCCGCGAGCTCGAGGTGCTCGGGCGCCTGCTGGCCGAGCCGCGGCGCCCGTTCGTCGTGATCCTCGGCGGCGCCAAGGTCTCCGACAAGATCGGCGTGATCGAGAAGATGCTGACCCTGGCCGACGCCATCCTGGTGGGCGGCGCCATGTGCTTCCCGCTGCTGTCGGCGCAGGGCGTCGAGGTCGGGCGTTCGAAGGTCGAAGAGGGCACGTCGGACGTCGCCCGGCACGTGGTCGAGGCCGCCGGGCGCGCCCGGTGCGAGTTCCTGCTGCCGACCGACATCGTGGTCGCCGCCGCGGCAGCGCAGGGAGCGGCCAAGCGCACGGTGGCCGTCGACGAGATCCCGACCGCGGAGATGGGACTCGACGTCGGGCCGCGGACGCTCGACACGTTCGCCTCCCGCATCGGCGGCGCCGGCACGGTGTTCTGGAACGGGCCCATGGGCCTGTTCGAGATCGACGAGTTCGCCGGCGGCACGCGGGCGATCGCCCAGGCCGTGGCCGGATGTCCCGGGGTCACGGTCGTCGGCGGCGGCGACACGGTCAGCGCGATCCGCAGGTTCGGGGTCGAGGACCGGATCACCCACGTCTCGACCGGCGGCGGCGCCTCGATGGAGTTCCTCGAAGGCAAGCCGCTGCCCGGGGTCGAGGCGCTTCTGGACCGGAAGTGACGCCGCGCCCGCCGGGCGCGGCGAGAAAGGAACGGGGACGATGAGCGCACGCCGGCCGCTGATGGCGGGCAACTGGAAGATGTACAAGACCTCGGCCGAGGCGGTCGCGTTCGCCGAGGCGTTCGCGCCGCTGGTCGCGGGGGTCGACGACCGCGACGTCCTGTTGTGCGCCCCGTTCACCTCGCTGGCGGCGCTGGTCGGCGCGACCCGCGCCAGCGGCATCATGGTGGGCGCCCAGACCATGCACCACGAGCCCGAGGGCGCCTACACCGGCGAGGTGGCGGCGGGCATGCTCCTCGAGACCGGCGTCGCTGCGGTCGTGCTGGGCCATTCCGAGCGGCGCCAGTACTTCGCCGAGAACGACACCGACCTCGCGCAGAAGGTCCGGGTCGCCCTCGACGCGGGCTTGCTGCCCGTGCTCTGCTGCGGTGAGACCGACGCCGAGCGCGTGGCCGGTCGCACCGAGGAGAAGGTCGGCGGCCAGCTCGACCGCGACCTCGGGGCGCTCAAGGCCGACGAGCTCGGCCGCCTGGCGATCGCCTACGAACCCATCTGGGCGATCGGCACCGGCAAGACGGCCACGCCGGAGATGGCGCAGGAGACGGTCGCGTTCGTGCGCTCGCGCGTGCGCCGGGCGTTCGGTCCCGCCGCCGATCAGGTGCGGGTGCTGTACGGCGGCAGCGTCAAGGCAGCGAACATCGACGACCTGATGGCGCAGCCCGACATCGACGGCGTCCTGGTCGGCGGGGCCAGCCTCGACCCGCAGGAGTTCGCCCGCATCGTGCGGTTCCAGGCGGCCTCGTGAGCACGACGGGAGAGGGCGGCCGGCCGGGGGCCACGGCCTCCGGACCGGACGCCGCGCTCTCGCCGGCCGGCCGCCTCTACCGGCCCGTCGTGCTCATGGTGCTCGACGGGTGGGGTTCGACGCGGCCCGGGCCGGGCAACGCCGTCACGCTGGCCGACACGCCCGACTTCGACCGGCTATGGGCCACGTGCCCGCACGGCATCCTCGAAGCGTCGGGGCCCGCTGTAGGCCTGCCGGCGGGCCAGATGGGCAACTCCGAGGTCGGCCACCTGAACATCGGCGCCGGCCGCGTCGTCTACCAGGACCTCACGCGCATCACCAAGGCGATCGAGGACGGGTCGTTCTTCGAGAACCCGATGCTGGTCGAGGCGTTCGACGCGGCCGCCCATGCGGGGACCACGCTGCACCTGATGGGGCTCGTCTCCGACGGTGGCGTGCACGCCGACATGGGCCACCTCAAGGCGTGCATCGACCTGGCCGTGCGGCAGGGTGTCGCGCACCTCGTCCTGCACGCCTTCCTCGACGGGCGCGACACGGGTCCGAAGAGCTCGCCGGGGTACCTGGCCGAGATCCAGGCGCACATGGACGCGGTCGGCCTCGGCCGCTACGGCACGGTCAGCGGGCGCTACTACGCCATGGACCGCGACACACGGTGGGACCGGGTCAAGCTCGCCTACGACGCGCTGGCGTACGGCGACGGCCTCCAGGCGGCGAGCGCCGCCGAGGCCGTCGCCGCGGCCTACGCGCGCGGCGAGACCGACGAGTTCGTCAAGCCGACGGTGATCGGGGCGCGCGACGAGGGTCGCGTGCGCGATCGTGACGTCTGCCTGTTCTTCAACTTCCGTCCCGATCGCGCCCGCGAGCTCACGCGCGCCTTCACCGAGCAGCCGTTCGACTGCTTCGACCGGGGCGCCCACCCGCCTGCGGCGCGCTTCGTCACGTTGACCCAGTACAAGAAGGAGTTCCCCCTGCCCAAAGCGTTCCCACCCCAGCGCGTCGCCAACGTGCTGGCCGAGGTCCTCGCCGGGCACGGGCTGCGGCAGCTGCACATCGCCGAGACCGAGAAGTACGCCCACGTCACGTTCTTCTTCAACGGCGGCGTCGAGCGCGAGCTCCCCGGCGAGACACGCATCCTGGTGCCCAGCCCTCGCGACGTGCCGACCTACGACAAGAAGCCGGAGATGAGCGCCTTCACGGTCACCGACGAGCTCCTCGGGCAGCTCGACACCGGTGCCTTCGACTTCGTCGTCGTCAACTACGCGAACGCCGACATGGTCGGCCACTCCGGCGTGCTGAAGGCGGCGATCGCGGCCTGCGAGGCGGTCGACCGGTGCGTCGGGCGCGTCGTCGAGCGCGTGCGCGCTCTCGGAGGCGCCTGCCTGATCACGGCCGACCACGGCAACTCCGACAACATGGTCGAGCCCGACGGAGGGCCGAACACGGCGCACAGCACGAACCCCGTCCCCTTCATCGCCACGGTCGACGGCGTCGCCGTCCGCGAAGGGGGGATCCTCGCCGACCTGGCGCCGACCGTCCTGCACCTGCTGGGACTGCCCGCGGCCTCCGAGATGACGGGGCGCGACCTGCTCGTACGCCGAGGGGACTAGGCGCCGTCGGCGACGGCATGGCCGTCCGTCGCCGGGACCTGCGGCTCGGGGTTGTGTGCCTGCATACGTGAGCCTATTCTGATACAGTACCCGCCAAACTGGCATGGCGACTACAAGGAGCACAGTGCTCAACCTCATCCTCATCATGGTCTATCTCGCGTGCTGCGCGCTGCTGGTGGCGCTGGTCCTCATGCATTCCGGCAAGGACGCCGGCATGAGCAGCTCCTCCGGCTTCTCCTTCGCCGCGCAGGCGAGCGTCATGGAAAAGAACCTGACCCGCTACACGATCGCGACCGGGATCGTCTACTTCGTCCTCAGCTTCGTCCTCGCGTGGCGGTTGTGAATGCGTCCTAGCGTCAGCACCGACGGGACCGCCGGCGCCGCCGGCAGGGGAAAGGGGGGTGCGACCAGCGACAGACGATGATTCGGCCCGACCTGGGGCAGGGTCCGGCCACCGGGGAACCCCGAGGGGGTGTTCCTCGTGTCCCTTGAGTGTTCGAAGGAGGCAACATTGAACAACCTCAACACGAGGTCGCGGGTCATCCTGATCGTGGCCGTGCTCGTTGTGGCGCTCACGCTCGTGCTCGCCGGCTGCGGCAGTAGCAACCAGGGGAGCTCCGGCACGACCACCACCGGCGGCACGCCCAAGGCCGGCGGCACCTACAACTTCCCGCTCGACGGCGAGCCGGTCGGCATCGCGCCGGTCACCCAGCAGGAGAGCATCGGCTGGAACGTGGCCCATCAGATGTTCGAGGGCCTGTTTACCTACGACCTGCAGCCCGACGGCATCATGAAGACCGTGCCGAGCCTCTGCGAGAGCTTCACGGTGAGCTCCGACGCGAAGACCTATACCTTCAAGATCAAGCACGGCGTCATGTTCCAAGCCCCGGTCAACCGCGAGGTCAAGGCGCAGGATTTCGTCGCCTCGTGGAACGCCGTCACCGACCCGGCGAACTGGGTCAGCGGCACACCGGCCTACATCATGGAGCCGATCGTGGGCACCGACGACTCGGGAGGGGCCAAGAACGGCCTCACCGGCGTCAAGGCGCTCGACGACTACACGCTCCAGGTCAAGCTCAAGTACCCGTTCGCCGACTTCCCGACGAGCCTCGGTCACCCGATCGCCTCGGTCTGGCCGGTCGACTACGCGACGAAGGAAGGCCTCTCGAAGTTCAATGCGGCCCCCGTCGGCACCGGCCCGTTCGTCTTCAAGAAGTGGGTCCACAACCAGTACATCGACCTGGTCAAGAACCCGAACTGGTGGAGCAAGACCGGTGGTCCGTACGTCGACTCGGTCCACATGCCGATGTTCTCCGACCCCTCGACCGAGTGGCTGTCGTTCCAGAAGGGCACGATCGACTGGACGGCAGTGCCGGTCGGCCAGGTCGCCTCATCCCAGACGATGGCCAAGTCGAAGGGTTGGAGCTACAACATGTGGCCGCAGCTCGCCGTCTACTACATCTGCTTCAACTGGAAGGACCCGGTCGTCGGCGGCACGGCCAACCTGCCGCTGCGCCAGGCCCTGTCGTACGCCACCGACCGTGACGCTGTCATCAACACGGTGCAGGAGGGCGTCGACCTGCAGCCGACCGGCGTGGTGCCGCACGGCATCCCCGGCTCGGAGAAGTCGACCCTCGCGTACCCGTACGACCCGGCTAAGGCCAAGGACATCGTCGCTCAACTCGGCACCGTGCCGACGCTCAAGCTCTGGTACAACACCGCCGCCGACCACGACAAGATCCTGGCGCCGGTGCAGGCCGGCTGGAAGTCCGTGGGCCTCAACGCCACGATGACCGGCCTCGAGTGGGGCACGTACCTCACGAAGATCCAGAAGAACCAGGGCGACCAGATCTACCGCCTCGGCTGGCTTGCCGACTACCCGGCGATGGACAACTTCCTGTTCCCACTGTTCACAACGGGCGTCTCTGGCATCAACTTGGGCACGTACTACTCCAACCCTCAGGTCGATGCCCTGGTGAAGCAGGCCCGCGGCACGACCGACGACACGCAGCGTGAGAACACCTACCTGGAGGCCGAGAAGATCATCCTGGCCGACGCTCCGGTGATCCCGCTGTACGACTACCGTGACTACCGCATCGCGAACCCGCGTGTGGCGAACCAGGTCTACAGCCCCCTGTCCACGGTCGACATGTGGAAGGTATGGGTGGCCCAGTAAGGGAGAAAACGCTCGTTTGCAGGCGGTTGTCCCGAAGGGAGTGACCGCGTAGACTGCACGAGGGCGGCGCGCCGGCGCATTCGCGCCGGCGCGCCGCCCACCTTTGGAGGCGTTGGACGGAGAGTAGTCATCTAGCATGCTCGGCTACATCGGCAGACGACTGATACAGCTGGTGATCGTCCTCATCGGGGTCACGATCATCACCTTCCTGATCATGTTCCTCATCCCCGGCGACCCCGCCTACCTGCTGGCGGGCAAGAACGCCACGCCGCAGCGCGTCGCCGAGGTCCGGCACAACCTCGGCCTCGACCAGCCGATCTACAGGCAGTACGTGAGTTTCGTGAACAGGCTGGTGCACGGCGACTTCGGCGAGTCGTACCAGTTCGAGCGCCCGGTGCGTGACATGCTCCTCCAGGCGATCCCGGTCACGGCCCAGCTCGCCATCGCGGCGGTACTGATGGAATTGCTGGGGATTCCGCTCGGCGTGTACTCCGCGCTGCGCCAGTACACGTTCTGGGACACCGCCCTGACCACGGTGGCGCTGCTCATCTGGGGCATTCCCGTGTTCGTGCTGGCGATCTTCCTGCAGTGGTTCTTCGGGTTGAAGCTGGGCGAGTGGACCGGGCTCAACATCTTCCCCATCGTGGGGATCGGCGGGAACACGTTCCTGTGGGTGATACCGCGCGACTGGGCCAACCTGTCGGCCCTGATCCTGCCGGCGATCGCGGTGGGCCTCGTCGAGATCGCCTACATCTCCTACATGCAGCGCGCCTCGATGCTCGAGGTCATCCGTACCGACTACGTGCGCACGGCGCGCGCCAAGGGACTCAGCGAGCGGTCGGTCGTGCTCAAGCACAGCCTCAAGAACGCCATGATCCCGGTGTTGACGATCGCCGGCATCGACCTCGGCGCCCTGCTCGGCGGCGCGATCATCACGGAGACGGTGTTCGCGCGACCCGGCGTGGGCCTGATGATCTACCGCGCCATCACCGCGCGCGACCTGCCGGTCGTGGCGGCCGGCGTGCTGTTCGCCACGTTCGCCTACGTGATCGCGAACCTCGTCGTCGACATCGCCTACGCGTACGTCGACCCGCGGATCAGGTACGAGTAGCCGGTGGCGTTCGTCCCCCCAGGGCAGGCTCAACCCGGCATGACGGCCGCGGTGCAGGACGCCGCGCTCGAGTCGACCCCCGGCACGTCGATCCCCGAGATGGTGTCGACCAAGCCGCTCGGACTCTGGGCCGACACCTGGCGGCGCCTCAAGCGCAACAAGCTCGCCCTGGTGGGCCTCGGCATCATCGTGGTGTTCATGACCATCGGCATCCTGCAGATCGTGTTCTGGGTGACGGGCATCCACGGCGGTTACCTCGCGCCGTACGACCCCGACGGCGTCAACTACCACATCGCCAAGCAGGCGCCGTCGCTGGCGCACCCGTTCGGCACCGACTACATCGGCCGTGACGTGCTGTCGCGGGTGCTCGTCGCTTCGCGCATCTCGCTGCTCGTGGGCGTGATCGCGGTCAGCATCGGCCTCGTCATCGGGCTCGCGCTCGGACCGGTGTCGGGGTACTACGGCGGCGCGGTCGACGCGGTGATCATGCGCGTCGCCGACGTGTTCTTCGCCTTCCCGTACATCCTGTTCGTGCTGCTGCTGCTGGTGGTGCTCGGTCCGGGGTTCAGGAACGTGTTCATCGCCATCGGCATCCTCGGCTGGGCGAGCTACGCGCGTCTCGTGCGCGGCACCGTGCTGAGCGTGAAGACGCAGGAGTACGTCGAGGCGGCCAAGGCCGCCGGCGGCACCGACCTGCGCATCATCTTCGGGCACGTGCTGCCCAACAGCATGGCCCCCGTCTACGTCGCCACTGCCATGGGGGTGGGCGGCGCCATCGTGACTGAGGCTGCCCTGAGCTTTCTCGGCATCGGCGTGCAGCCGCCTCAGGCGAGCTGGGGAAACATGATCGCCGACTACACGAGCTACCTCATGGCCGGCCAGTGGTGGATGATGGCCTTCCCGTCCATCGCTCTGGTCGTCACGGTCTTCGGCTTCATCTCGTTCGGCAACGGCCTGCGCGACGCCACCGACCCGAAGCTCAAGGAATAGCGGATGGCCGAGCGTCTCCTCGAAGTCACCGACTTGACCACGCACTTCTTCACGTACGCAGGCATCGTCAAGGCGGTCAACGGCGTGAGCTTCACGCTGGATCGTGACGAGACCCTGGGCATCGTGGGCGAGTCCGGGTCGGGCAAGACCGTGGCCGCCCTGTCGGTCATGCGCCTTGTGCCCGACCCGCCCGGCAAGATCGTCGCCGGCACGATCACCCTCATGGGACGCGACCTTCTGGCCCTCAAGCCCGACGAGATGCGCCACGTCCGCGGCAACGACATCGCGATGATCTTCCAGGACCCGATGACCAGCCTCAATCCCGTGTTCAAGGTGGGCGACCAGATCGCCGAGGTCATCCGTCTCCATCAGGGAAAGTCCAAGCGCGAGGCCTGGACGATGGCGACCGAGCTGCTGGCCAAAGTCGGCATACCCGACCCCGAACAGCGCGTCGACCAGTACCCGTTCGAGTACTCCGGCGGCATGCGCCAGCGCGCGATGATCGCCATGGCGATCTCGTGCAATCCGCACATCCTCATCGCCGACGAGCCGACGACCGCGCTCGACGTCACGATCCAGGCGCAGATCATGGACGTGATCCGCGAGATGCAGGCGCAGTACCACTCGGGTGTCATCATGATCACGCACGACCTGGGCGTCGTCGCCCAGATGGCCCAGAAGGTGATGGTCATGTACGGCGGGCGCACGGTCGAGTTCGGCCCCGTCGACGAGGTGTACTACGACCCGCACCAGCCCTACACGTGGGGCCTGCTCGGGTCGCTGCCGAGGCTGCATGTGAGCGAGCACGAACGGCTCACGCCGATCAAGGGACAGCCGCCGAACCTGCTGCTTCTGCCGGCGGGCTGCCCGTTCTCGGGGCGCTGCCCTTACGAACTGGGGCAGTGCGCGGGTGAGTTCCCGGAGCTCGAGATGATCGGCGAGCAGCACGGCGTGCACTGCTGGATCCCGTTCGAGGAGCGCGAGGCCATCAGGGCGTCGTTGCCGAGGTTCAGGTCGGAAGCGGTATGAGCATCCTCGAAGTCAGCGACCTGAAGAAGCATTTCCCGATCAAGACCGGGGTGCTCAGGCGAACCAGCGGCTACGTGTACGCGGTCGACGGCGTGTCGTTCACGATCGACGAGGGTGAGACCCTGGGCATGGTCGGAGAGAGCGGCTGCGGCAAGTCGACCACCGGTCGTGTGGTCCTGCGGCTCCTGCCGGCGACCGGCGGCAGGGTCGTGTTCGATGGCGTCGACGTGATGGCCGCGTCGCGGGTCGAGGTCCAGCGCCTGCGCCGCGACATGCAGATCGTCTTCCAGGACCCCTACGCGTCGCTGAACCCGCGCAAGAAGGTGAAGGACATCATCGCCGAACCGCTGCGCATCCACCAGATCGGCAGCGAGGCCGAGCGCAAGCGCCGCGTGCTCGACCTGCTGGAGATCGTCGGCCTCACGGCCGAGCACGCCGAACGCTACCCGCACGAGTTCTCGGGCGGTCAGCGCCAGCGCATCGGCGTCGCCCGGGCGCTGGCCCTCAACCCGCGCCTGATCATCTGCGATGAGCCGGTGAGCGCGCTGGACGTCTCGATCCAGGCCCAGATGATCAACCTGCTCGAGGACCTGCAAGAGCAGCTCAAGCTCACGTACCTGTTCATCGCGCACGACCTGTCGGTCGTCAAGCACCTCTCCGACCGCGTCGTGGTGATGTACCTGGGAAAGGTCATGGAGATCGCCGACAGCTCGCTGCTCTACGTGCAGCCGCAGCATCCGTACACGGAGGCGCTGCTCTCGGCGGTGCCGATCCCCGACCCCAAGGCTGAGCGCGAGCGCAGGCGGCTGATCCTGGAGGGCGACGTGCCGAGCCCGGCCAACCCTCCGTCCGGGTGCGTCTTCCACCCGCGCTGTCCCCGCATGCAGCCCGATCCGTGCACCACGCAGGTGCCTCCGCTGGCCGTGACCGGCGAGGCGGGTGCGCGGCACCAGGTCGCCTGCTTCTTCCCGACGCGGTACGGTCCGCCCGCCGCCGCGCCGGCCGACTCCTGAGAGGGTCAGTCCGCACGATGCTGCGCCGGGCCCCGAGCCCCGACCCTCCGTCATCGTCGTCGCGTCCTGCCGCTGCGCGTTGGCGGCGATCGGTCGTCGCCATGGGCGTCGGCGCGACGCTCGCGGGCGTCGTCGCCTGCTTGTTGCTGGCGGCCGGTTGCGGGAGCTCGCCGTCGCCCAAGCCCTCGGCGACGACTTCCGTCGCCGCCCGCGTCAACGGCGAGCCGGTCGGCCGCGACGAGGTCGACCGGGTGGTGGCCCTTTCGAAGCTCGGCAGCAAACCCCTGAGCGACGATCAGGCGCTCGAAGCCGTCGTCCGCCGCCACCTGCTGCAGCGCGAGGCCGCTCGCCTCGGGGTGGCGGTCGACGATGCGGCCGTGGAGAAGCGCCTCGCCGACGTGGCGAGCGGGGCTGGGGGGACCGACGCCCTGCAGCAGTCGCTGGCAAGCGTCGGCGTGACGCTCGACGACTACCGAGCGGAGCTGCGCGCGGCGCTTCTCGCCGAGTTGCTCGCCGCGCGCAAGTTCCCCGGGACGGTGGCGACGACCGCCGACGCGCTGGCGTACTTCGGCGCGCATCGGACGCAGCTCGCGGTGCCGGCCGCCGTGAGGCTGCAGGAGATCGTGACCAAGACCAAGGGTCAGGCGGCCCAGGCCCTGCGGCGGCTGCGCAAGGGAGACAAGTTCAGCGCCGTCGCCCGCGTCCTGAGCACCGATCCTCAGGCGAAGGAGGCCGGAGGCGACCTGGGCTGGGTCCTGGTCGCGTCGCTGCCGCAGGGGCTCACGCGCCCCATCCGGCAGGCCCGGACCGGGACGATCATCGGTCCGCTGCAGGCCCTGGGCGGCTGGCACATCGACCGCGTCCTGGGGCGCCGGGCCGCGCGCCAACGGAGCTTCGCGGAGGTGCGGTCGGCGCTCGTCCACGACCTCACCGTCAAGGCGCAGACGGCGGCGCTGTCGCGGTGGCTGGCCCGCGAGCGGGCGGCGGCCGACGTCGTGAAGGGGTCGTGACCGCGGAGGCCGTGAACGCCCGGCCGGCCGGACCGGTTGCTATACTGCCGCCGGACCCCGAGCAAGGCTGACCGCCGTGAAAGACACCGTCCTCATCGTGCTGCTCGTCATCGCCGCGGTGCTGCTCGTGCTGGCAGTCGCCAACCACGGCGTGCCGGTCGCGTTCGACCTCATCGTGACGACATGGCACCTCGCACTTGCCTGGCTGCTCGTCATCGCCGCCGGTCTCGTGGTCGTCATCGGGCTGGGCGCGACGCTCGCAGCCGACCTGCGGGCGGCCGATCAGCGTCGCGCCCTCGAGACCGAGCTCGAGTCCACCTACACCCGGCTGCGCGAGGCGCAGGCGGCTGCCGGTCTCAAGGCGCCCGCCGCTGCCGCGTCGCCATGTCGAGGCGGCGCGTCGCACGGCGAGGCGCGCGTCGCCGGCGACCGGCGCAACCACCCCACCGCCTGCCGACACATCCATGTCGCCGCCGGCCGCCGACGCTCCACCCCCGGCTGACGCCGCGCCTCCTGCCGGACCAGACGACGCCTGATCGCGTGCCCGACGAGGAGGCGCCACCGCTCTGGCGGCTCGTGCTGGCGGTCGTCCTGGGCCTGCTCGCCGGCCTGACCCTCGAGATGCTGTCGCTGGCGCTCGTCGCCGTGGTGAGGCACCTGGCCGGCGACGTCTCCAACGCTCTCGCCACGGTCCTGCTCGACGCCGCTTCGGCCGGGGCCTGGCTGGTCGCCGGCGGGGTGGGCTACGAGGCCGGCCGCGGCCGCGTCGCGACGATCGCCGTGGCGAGCCTGCCGCCGCTCGCCGGGCTGGCGCTTGCGCTCGGCCTGGTCGTGGGCGAGCGTCACGGATACGGCGGCCGTCTCGTCGGCGCCCTCGCGTTCGGGTGCGTCCTCGGCGCCTGCGCCTACGCCGGCGGCCGCCTCTGGGAGCGTCACATCCGTCGCGCGCGTGCGGTACAGTCGTAGGGATGATGGCTGAAGACTGGTCGATCGCCCCCGTCGATCTCGCGCGCGCGCGCCTGCTGGCCGGCGAGCTCGGCGTGAGCCCGCTGACCGGCGAGATCCTCGCCCGGCGCGGGTTCACCGACCCCGCCGAGGCCGAGGCGTTCCTCCGTCCCGACTACCTGGTCCACAGCCCCTGGCTGCTGCCGGGCATGGCCGAGGCCCGCAGCCGTCTCGACCGGGCGCTCGGTCGCGGTGAGCGCATCGCCGTCTACGGCGACTACGACGCCGACGGCGTCACCGCCACGTTCCTGCTCTGCGACGCGCTGCGCGACCTGGGCGCCGACGTCGTGTGGCGGCTGCCCAATCGCTTCACCGAGGGATACGGTCTCTCATTACAGGCGATCGAGGAGCTCGCCGCCACGGGGGCGACGCTGCTGGTCACCGTCGACTGCGGCATCGGCGCCCACGACGCCGTCGCGCGAGCCCGCGAGCTGGGCCTCGACGTGATCGTCACCGACCACCACGAGCCGCTGGGGCCGCCGCCCGACTGCATCTGCGTCGACCCCAAGCTCGACGGCGCGCCGTTCCCCCACCTTGCCGGCGTGGGGGTCGCCCTCAAGGTCGCCCACGCCCTGATGCAGGAGCGCGGCGCCGACAAGGTCGAGTTGCCCCTGAGCCTGCGGCCGTATGTCGACGTGGTCGCCGTCGGCACGGTCGCCGACGTCGTGCCCCTGGTCGACGAGAACCGCGCCCTCGTGGCGATGGGCATCGGCCGGCTGCGCAGCAACCCGCGGCCCGGCCTCGCCGCCCTCATGGAGGTCGCCGGCGTCGACCCGCTGCGGCTCGACGCCACCTCGATCGCCTTCCGGCTGGCGCCGCGTCTCAACGCCGCCGGACGCCTCGACGACGCCTCTCCGGCGGTCGACCTGCTGGCCGCCGCCGACCGCGAGACGGCGTTGCCGCTGGCCCAGCGCCTGGCCGAGCTCAACGCCGACCGCCAGGCGCTCGAGGCCACGATCCTGCGCGAGGCGCTGGCGATGGTGCCCGAGCCCCTGCCGCCGGCCGTCGTCCTGTCGTCGCCGGGGTGGCACGAGGGCGTGGTCGGCATCGTCGCCGCGCGCGTCGTCGAGCAGGTCTCGCGGCCGGCGATCCTGCTGGCCGAGAACGACGGCGTAGCCAAGGGCTCGGGGCGCAGCATCCCCGCGTTCGACCTGCTTGCGGCGGTCTCCGCGTGCTCGCAGCCACTCCTGGCCTACGGCGGCCACAAGGCGGCGTGCGGCCTCAGGCTGCACGCCGCCGACGTGCCCGCGTTCCGCGCCGCGCTGCAGAAGTTCGCCGGGGAGCGCCTCACCGAGGCCGACTTCCGGCGGCTGCTGCGCGTCGACGCCATCGTGGCCGGCGACGAGCTCACCCTGCCGGTCGCCGAAGAGCTCGAGCTGTTCGCGCCGCACGGCCTGGGCAACCCGGCGATCACCCTGCTCGCCCACGGCGCCGAGGTGCGCTCGTGCCGGCTCACGCGCGATCGCCGTCACCTGCAGTGCGACGTGCGCGTCGACGGGGTGACGGCGCCGGCGATCCGCTTCGGGTTCGACAAGATCGCCGAGCTCCAGGGCGAGGTCCGCTTCGACGTGCCGCTGCGCCTCACGCGCAACCAGTACAACGGCGTCACCAGCGCCCAGGTGCAGCTCAAGGGGATCAGCCCGGTGGCGACGGCGGCCGACGACCTCTGCGCCACGCCGTGCGCGGCGGCGTGCCCGTCGCGCTGGTCGGGAGAGAAGCTGTGGGAGCTGCTCGAGAGCGGCGAGCTGGCCGGCGGCGATGCTGGGGACGGGGCGGCAGCGGCGGTCGGCGAGCTGCGGCGCCAGGGCCGCCTCGCCGACCGCCGCGGCCGCCCCGTCGCCTCCACGCTGGCCGCGCTGGCGGGCGCCGGCGGGCGTCTGCTGGTGCTGGTCGCCGACGTCGCCCGCCGGCGCCCGCTGCTCACGCGCGACCTGTGGCTGCCCCAGCTGGGCGCCGGGTGCCTGTACCTGAACGCCGCCTGCGCCCACGAACGCCTTGGGGAGGCCATCGGTGGGGGGGAGGGCGGCGGCGACGCCGCGCCCGCCATCGTGATGGCGAGCGCGGCCACCGCCGCCGCCTCGCCCGCGCTCGTCGCCGCCTTCGACCACGTCGCCTTCGTCGACCCGCCGCTCGACGGCGGCCTGTTCGCGGCCGTGCTCGCGGCGCTCGGGCCGGAGGCCGACGCGCATTTCGTCTGGGGACGGGCGGAGGTACACTTCACGCAGCAGGTCGTCGCGACCGACTACGACCTGCAGGCCGCGTGCCGCCGCCTCTACCGGGCCCTGGGGGGCCCGGGTGAGCGGGCGGCGGCCGAGGTCGAAGAGGGCGTCGTGGGCGGCGGCGACGGCCTGCTGGCGAAGCCGGCGGCCGTCGCCGCCGCCTGGCGCACGCTGACCGAGGCCGGTTTGGTGGCTTCCGAGCGCGGCAAGAAGGGAGACAGGCGGGTCGTCGTGACCGCGGTCGACGGCAAGGTCGACCTCACGACCACCGCCACGTTCAGCGCATGGCACGCACGCTTCACACGCACGAGGTTCCTGCAGAGCTGTCTCTCGATGCGGCTCTAGCGGAGGTGCCGGCCAAGCACCGGCTCCTCCTCGACATGCTGCTCGACGCCGTCTCGTCGTACAACCCCGAGCCCGACCGCGAGCTCATCACCCGCGCCTTCGTGACCGCCGGCGCCAAGCACCGCGACCAGGTGCGCAAGAGCGGCGAGGACTTCATCAACCACCCGGTCGGGACGGCGATGCTCTGCGCCGAGCTGAAGCTCGACGAGACGACCATCGCCGCCGCCCTGCTCCACGACGTCGTCGAAGACACCGGCACGAGCATCGAGTTCATCCGCGAGCGGTTCGGCGACGAGATCGCCATGCTCGTCGACGGCGTCACGAAGCTGACCAAGATGAGCTTCAACTCGCAGGAAGAGGAGCAGGCCGAGAACTACCGCAAGATGATCGTGGCGATGGCCGAGGACATCCGCGTCATCCTGATCAAGCTCGCCGACCGCCTGAACAACATGCGCACGGTGTGCTACCTGGGCCGCCAGAAGCAGATCCAGAAGGCCAAGGAGACGCTCGAGGTCTACGCGCCGCTGGCCCACCGCCTGGGCATCAACAGCGTCAAGTGGCAGCTCGAGGACCTCTCCTTCCAGGCCCTGCACCCGCGCAAGTACGCCGAGATCGAGCGCATGGTCTCGCAGCGCCGCGCCGATCGCGAGGACTACGTCGCCGACGCGGCCCGGTATCTCGAGGACGAGCTCGCCACCGTCGGCATCCGCTCCGAGATCCAGGGCCGCGCCAAGCACTTCTACTCCATCTACGTGAAGATGAGCCGCCGCGGCAAGGAGTTCAACGAGATCTTCGACCTCACCGGCCTGCGCGTGCTCGTCGAGACGGTCAAGGACTGCTACGGCGCGGTCGGCGTCATCCACGCGCTCTGGAAGCCCATCCCGGGCCGCTTCAAGGACTACGTCGCGATGCCCAAGTTCAACATGTACCAGTCGCTGCACACGACGGTCATCGGGCCCAGCGGCAAGCCGCTCGAGATCCAGATCCGCACGTTCGACCAACACCAGACGGCCGAGTTCGGCATCGCCGCCCACTGGCTCTACAAGGCGAAGAGCGACGGGGTGCGGCCGGCCGACAAGCTGGCCTGGCTGCGGCAGATGATGGAGTGGCAGTCCGAGACCGGCGACCCGCGCGAGTTCATGGACACGCTGCGTATCGACCTCTTCGAGGACGAGGTGTTCGTGTTCACCCCCAAGGGCGACGTCAAGAGCCTGGCCGCCGGGTCCACCCCGATCGACCTCGCCTACGCCGTGCACACCGACGTCGGCGCCCGCTGCGTGGGGGCCAAGGTCAACGGACGCATCGTACCGCTGCACCACCGCCTGCGGTCGGGCGACATCGTCGAGATCATCACCTCCAAGTCCAGCCGCGGGCCGTCGCGAGACTGGCTCGGCATCGCCGCCACGCCGCGCGCCCGGCAGAAGATCCGCCAGTACTTCCGCCGCGAGGAGCGCGAAGACTCCGAGCACTCGGGCCGCGACCTGCTGCAGGAGGCGATGCGCCGCCAGGGCCTGCCGGCCCAGAAGCTGCTGTCGTCCGACGCGTTCACGCCCGTCGTCAAGGACCTCGGCTACCAGCGCGCCGACGACCTCTACGCGGCGCTGGGCAGCGGTCGTGTGCCGGTACGGACCGTGGTCAACCGGGCGCTCAAGCTGACCGGCGGCGAGAAGGTCGCCGTGCCCGAGGTCGCGATGCTGCCGACCGAGCCGGCGGCCTCGGCCCCCGCGACGGCCGTGTCGAGCGAGTTCGGCATCGCCGTCGAGGGCATGCGCGACATCGTCGTGCGCATGGCCAAGTGCTGCAAGCCGATCCCCGGCGACGAGATCCTGGGCTACATCTCGCTCGGCAAGGGCGTGACCATCCACCGCTCGGAGTGCAAGAACGCCCGCGCCCTGCTGGCCAAGAACCGGGAGCGGTTCACCAAGGTCAGCTGGGAGGGTCTCGGCGCCCAGGCGTTCCGGGTCGAGATCCAGGTCGAGGCGCTCGACCGCAACCACCTGCTCGAGGACATCGCCCGCACGCTGTCCGACTCGGGCGTCAACATCCTCGGCGCCTCCGTGCAGACGCTGTCCGACGGGGTGGTGCGCGACCGTTTCACGCTCGAGATCGGCGACGTACACCAGCTCGCGACGGTGCTCGCCAACATCAAGGCGATCGGCACCGTCTACGACGCCTACCGGGTGGTGTCGAGCTGACGCGCGCGGGCGGCCGCGCCGGCTCGACTGGCGGCGCGGCGGGCTGATAGCGTTACCGGGCGCAAACGACCCGAAGGCGACCTCATGACCGACACGATCGAAGTCTTCCAGCTCACGCTCGGCCCCCTGGGGGCCAACTGCTTCCTCATCGTCCGCGACAGCCGGGCGCTCGTCATCGACCCCGGCGACGAGGCCGACGTCGTGGCGGGGGCGCTCGACGAAGTCGAAGCGACCCCGCAGGCGATCCTCGTCACCCACGGCCACTTCGACCACTTCGGCGCCGTCGAGGCCGTTGCGCAGCGCTATGCCACGCCGGTCTATCTGGGCGCCGCCGACGCGCCCCAGGTGACCGATCCCGGACGCGGCCCGCTGGCCGGGTTCCCGGTCGAGGCCGTGTCGGCCGAGCTCGACCTGCTCGACGGCGAGCGCGAGCTCGACCTGGTCGTGCCGCTGACCGCCATCCCGACGCCGGGCCACTCGCCGGGCTCGTTCACCTTCGCGCTGCCCGGCCACCTCTTCTCGGGCGACCTGCTGTTCCAGGGCAGCGTGGGCCGCACCGACCTTCCGGGTGGATCGTCGGACGAGCTGCTGAACTCGATCGCCGCCCTGGTCCGCCGGTTCCCGCCCGACACCATGGTCCACTGCGGACACGGTCCCGACACCTCGCTCGGCCGCGAGCTGGCGCTGAACCCGTTCCTGGCGCCGCTGCGCTACGACCCGGAGCACCGCTGGTGAGCGCGCCGCGCGCCCCCAAGGGCACCTACGACCTGCTGCCCGACGGCGCCGAGCGGCGCGAGCTGATCGTGGCCACGGCGGCCGACGTGTTCGAGTCCTACGGCTACCGGCGCATCGTCACTCCCGAGCTCGAGGAGACGGGGCTGTTCGAGCGCGGGGTCGGCGACGCCACCGACATCGTCCGCAAGGAGATGTACACGTTCGACGACCGCGGCGGACGCTCGCTGACGCTGCGCCCCGAGGGCACCGCACCGATCTGCCGCGCGTACCTCGAGCACGGCATGCGCAAGCTGCCGCAGCCGGTCAAGCTCTGGTACCACGCCGCGATGTTCCGCTACGAGCGTCCCCAGTCGGGCCGCTACCGCGAGCACTACCAGCTCGGTGCCGAAGCGATCGGCTCGGCCGAGCCGCTGGTCGACGCCGAGATCATCGCCATGCTGGCCACGATCTACGACGAGCTCGAGGTCGGGGAGCTGCGCCTGGCCGTCAACAGCATGGGCGACCCGACGTGCCGGCCGGCCTACATCGCGCGCCTGAAGGCCTACCTCGAGGAGCACGCCGACGCGCTCTGCGACGAATGCCGCGTGCGCACCCAGCTCAACCCGCTGCGCACCTTCGACTGCAAGGTGCCCGGGTGCCAGGCGGTGCTGGCGGGGGCGCCGCACCTGGTCGACCACCTGTGCCCCGAGTGCGCGCGCCACTTCGAGACCGTGGTCGAGCTGGTGCGGCGCGTCGGCCTGCAGCCGCGCGTCGACTTCACGCTCGTCCGCGGGCTCGACTACTACACGCGCACCACGTTCGAGTTCAGCTCGACGTCGCTCGGCGCCCAGAGCGGTGTCGGCGGCGGCGGCCGCTACGACGGCCTGATCGAGCAGATCGGCGGGACGCCGACGCCGGGCGTCGGCTTCGGCACCGGCCTCGAGCGCATCACGCTGGTGACCGGCATGGCCGAAGAGGAGCCGCCGCGGCCGCTGGCATACGTGGTCTGCTTCGATGAGGACCGCCGCGGCGACGCCTTCGCCATCACCCAGAGCCTGCGCGACGAGTGGCTGCTCGACGCCGAGTGCGACCTCGCCGGCCGCGGCGCCAAGGGGCAGCTGCGTCAAGCCTCGCGCAGCGGCGCCGACGTCGCGGTGCTGGTCGGCCTGGACGACGTCGCCGACGACGCCGTGCGCCTGCGCGACCTCGGCAACGGCGAGGAGGAGGACGTTCCCGTGGCCGAGGTCGGCGAGTGGTTCGACGACTGGCTCGCCGAGGAGGAGTTCCACGAGAGTGTCGACGAGCCGGGCGGCAACGGCCATCCCGACGGGAACGGCAACGGCAGCCCACGCGGGGAAGAGACGTGAGTCCGTCTCCCGAGCGCGACGCGCTGCCCGGCGAGCTGCGCGCGGCCGACGTCGGCCGCGCGGTCGTGCTCGCCGGCTGGGTCGCCGTCCGCCGCGACCTCGGCAGCCTGATCTTCATCCACCTGCGCGACCGCAGCGGCGTCGTCCAGCTCGTCTTCAACCCCGAAGTCAGCGCCGATGCCCACCGTGTGGCCGAGACACTCCGCTCCGAGTACGTGATCGTCGCCGAGGGCCGCGTCGTCGCGCGGTCGCCCGAGACGGTGAACCCGGCCCTCGCGACCGGCGAGGTCGAGGTCTCGGTCGACCGTGTCGAGGTGCTCAACCCGGCCAGGACCCCGCCGTTCGCCGTCGAGGGCGACGAGGGCGGCGACGTCGACGAGACCTTGCGATTGAAGTACCGCTACCTCGACCTGCGCCGCCAGGTCATGACCGCCAACCTCGAGCTGCGTCACGCCGTGGTGACGGCCACCCGCCGGTACCTGAACGCCCACCGCTTCCTCGAGATCGAGACGGCGCAGCTGACCAGGTCGTCGCCCGAGGGCGCGCGCGACTTCCTCGTGCCGGTGCGGCTGCAGCCGGGCACCTTCTACGCGCTGCCCCAGTCGCCGCAGATGTTCAAGCAGATCCTGATGTGCGCCGGCCAGGACCGCTACTACCAGATCGCGCGCTGCTTCCGCGACGAGGACCTGCGCGCCGACCGCCAGCCTGAGCACACGCAGATCGACGTCGAGATGTCGTTCATGACCGCGGCGGCCATACGCGAGCTGCTCGAGCGGATGCTGGCGGCGATCTTCGACGCCGTGGGAGAAGGGCCGCTGCCGCTGCCGCTGCCCACGCTGACCTATGACGAGGCGATGGCGCGCTACGGCAGCGACAAGCCGGACCTGCGCTACGGCCTCGGGATCGTCGACCTCAGCGGCCTCTTCGCCGGCAGCGGCTTCCAAGTGTTCCGGGGCGCGGTCGAGGCCGGCGGGGTGGTCCGCGCCCTGCGGGCGCCCGGCGGGGCCGCGCTCTCTCGCGCCCGCATCGACGCCCTCACCGAGCTCGCCAAGGACCAGGGCGCGAAGGGCATGGCCTACGTGTACGTCGAGGACGGGCGCGCGCTGCGCGGCCCGATCGTCAAGTTCCTCAGCGAGGCCGAGCAGGCCGGCCTGCTCGAGGCCGCGGGCGCCGAGCCCGGCGACCTCGTGGTGTTCGCGGCCGACGCGGCGCCGGTCGCGGCCGCCGTGCTCGGCGCCCTCCGCCTCGCCTTCGTCGACCTGCTCGGCCTGCAGCCGACGACCCCCTGGTCGGCCCTGTGGGTCGTGGAGTTCCCCCTCTTCGAGATCGACACCGAGAGCGGCGAGCTCACCTACGGGCACAACCCGTTCAGCCTGCCGACCGACGCGACCATCGGCTACCTGGAGACCGAGCCGCTGAAGGTGTACGGCGCCCAGTACGACCTCGTCCTGAACGGGACCGAGTTGGGCTCCGGCTCGCTGCGCAACCACCGGGCCGACGTCCAGCGGCGCATCCTGCACACGCTCGGGTACAGCGACGAGCGCATCGACGACGCTTTCGGCTGGTTCCTCGAGGCCCTCGAGTATGGCGCGCCGCCTCACGGCGGCATCGGCATCGGTCTCGACCGGCTGGTCATGCGTCTCGCCGGTGAGAGCTCGATCCGCGACGTGATCGCGTTCCCCAAGACGGCCTCGGGATCCGACCCCATGACGCACGCTCCCGCCTCCGTCGCGGGGCGCCAATTGAAGGACTTGCACCTCCGACCGGCGTAATACCTTTCCGCCGGGGCTCAAGCATCCGGTCAGGATGCCGACACAACTGTTGGCGCAATGTCTGGTACGATGCCAGAGCTCGACCTTGTGCGTGATTTGTGGCTTTGTTGAGCCAACATCAGAGCCACGGGAGCCTGGTCTTCGCCCCGCTCTCAGGAGCGGCGAGAGGGCACCCACCTGCTAGAGCAGGTTCAACACGAGGACAAACACGGCAAGGTGGAGCGCTTGAACCCTGAGGGGCGGAGGGCGGACATGAACGGGCAGACCGGTACGAGCAGGTCGTTCCTGGTGAGGGTCGGGGTGGTGCTCCTGGGCGGTCTGGCCATCATGGCCGTCGTCACGCCCCTGTACGTGTGGGCGCGTGCTACAAACCCGTCCCCCGCCGTGTCGGTGGCCGCCGACAACAACTGGATCGGCAGCTACGGCCTCGCCGGCGGCGCCATCGCCCAGCCGATGATGAAGAGCGGCGGCACCTACACCGTGATGAAGGTCCAGCCGGGCCCGAACACGCCGCAGTACGTTTCGGATCCCCTCAAGGACAAGCGCGGCGTCGTGCTGCTGGTCTACGTCAAGGGCGCCAGCGACGACGAGGCGATGCTCGCCAACTTCGAGAAGCTCAAGGCCAAGTTCGAGGCACAGGGATCGTTCTTCTCGTACGAGGCGGCCGACGTCTCCAAGACCGGCGACCTGCTCGCCCAGCTGAAGGTCAGCCAACCACCGGTGCTGGCAGTGATCAGCGGCGACGGCAGCGTGTACCAGGAGTACACGGGCTGGATCGACTATCAGACGATGTCGCAGGTGATGGCCAACGCCCTGCGCTGAGCGTCTGACGCCAGAGCCCTCCGCGCACCACCGCAACCACCGCAACCATCGCCGCCCCCCGGCCGGCGGCTGACGCTCGACGCCGGCCGCCGCGGTCCCTGCGGGACGCGTCTCCCACCAGCTTCGGCCGCGCACGTTTCGCCACGCACCCGCCTGTGGTACGATAATCCCGACCTGTAGTGTCGGTTATCGACGGAGGCCGTGGGTGCGTATCTCCTCACGCTGCGAATACGGCTTGAGAGCCATGATCTACCTCGCCCGCCGCGAGCACGACGGGCCCGTGCCGCTGCCCGAGATCGCCGCCGGTGAAGGTCTGCCGACCGCGTTCCTCGAGCGCATCCTGGCGCGCCTGCGCGACGGGGGCCTCGTCAGCACGACCAGGGGCGCGAGCGGCGGCTACGAGCTCGCACGGTCCGCCGGCGACATCTCGGTCGCCGACATCATGTCGGCCATCGAGGGGCCGCTCTCGCTGGTTGGGTGCCTGCCCGACGCCGAGACGTGCGACCGCGCCCAGGGCTGCGCATCTCGGCGAGTGTGGCGCCGGCTCGACGACGCGATCGCCGGCGCCCTCGGCGACATCGACCTGGACGAACTGGCCGTGGAGGCGGTCGCGACATGAGGACGATCTACTTCGACCACGCGGCGACCACGGCGGTCGATCCGCGCGTCTTCGAGCGCATGATGCCGTACTTCGTGGAGCGGTACGGCAACCCGTCAGAGATCCACGCGCTCGGCCGTGAGGGGCGCGACGCCGTCGAGCGGGCGCGGGCCCAGGTCGCCGGCGCCCTCGGGGCCGCCGACAAGGAGATCGTCTTCACCAGCGGCGGGACCGAGTCCGACAACATGGCCCTGACCGGGTTCCTGCAGCGGTTCGAACCGGCCCACCTGATCGTCAGCGCGGTCGAGCACCCCGCCGTCATGGAGACGGCCCGCGCCCTGATGCGCACCGGGTGGGAGGTCACCTTCGCGCCGGTCGACTCGTTCGGCATGATCGACCTCGAGGCCTACACGGCCGCCTTCCGCGACGACACCAAGCTCGCCTCGGTCATGTACGCGAACAACGTCGTCGGCACCATCCAGCCCGTCGCCGAGCTGGCGCGCATCGCGCACGAGCACGGCGCGGCCTTCCACACCGACGCTGTCCAAGCCGTCGGGGCAGTGCCGATCGACGTGCGCGAGCTCGGGGTCGACATGCTGTCGCTCTCGGGCCACAAGCTGTACGGCCCCAAGGGGATCGGCGCCCTGTACATCCGTCGCGGCACGCGCGTCGGGCCGATCCTGCACGGCGGCGGTCACGAGCGGCGGCTGCGCTCGGGGACCGAGAACGTGCCGGGCATCGTCGGGCTCGGCGCGGCCCTCGAGCTGGGCCAACAGGAGATGGGCGCGCAGCTCCCGCGGCTGGAGAAGCTGCGCGACCGCCTCGCCCAGGGCTGGCTCGAGCTCATCGACGACACCGTCTACCTGGGTCACGCGACCGAGAGGCTCCCGGGCAACGTCTGCGTGTCGGTGCGCTACATCGAGGGCGAATCGATGGTGCTGCAGCTCGACGCCAAGGGCATCGCGGTCTCGAGTGGCTCCGCCTGTGCGTCCGGCTCGCTCGAACCGTCGCACGTGATCCTCGCCATGGGCTACGGCGCCGAAGAGGCCCACGGCAGCGTGCGCCTGACCCTCGGCCGCGAGAACACCGACGCCGACGTCGACGAGTTCCTGAAGGTCTTCCCGCCCATCGTCGCCCGACTGCGCGACATGAGCCCGCTCTACGTGAAGAGGTAAAGCATGTACACCGATCTTGTGATGGACCACTTCAGCAACCCGCGCAACGTGGGCGAGGTCGACGACCCCGACGGGGCCGGCCAGATCGGCAACCCGGTGTGCGGCGACGTGATGCGCATGACGATCAAGGTCGAGGACGACCACATCACCGACGTCAAGTTCAAGACGTTCGGGTGCGGCGCCGCCGTGGCGACCTCGAGCATAGTGACCGAGATGGTCATGGGAAAGACGCTCGACGAAGCGGCGGAGATCTCGAACCGCGCCGTGGCCGAGGCGCTGGGCGGCCTGCCGGCCCAGAAGATGCACTGCTCCAACCTGGCGGCCGACGCGCTGCACCTGGCGATCGAGGACTACCTCAGCAAGCAGGGACGGGGCGACGAGATCCCCAAGGTGTTGCGAAAAAAAGAGTCCTCGTAGGCCTGAGCGGCGGCGTCGACAGCGCGGTCGCGGCCCTGGCTCTGCGAGAGTCGGGGTACGAGGTCGCGGGCGTCACGCTCGAGCTCTGGCCCGGCGATGACCAGCGCAGCTGCTGCTCTCCGGCGGCCGTGGCGCGCGCGCGCGACAGCGCCCACTCGATGGGCCTGCCGCACTACACGATCGACGACGTCGAGGAGTTCGCCGAGGGCGTGGTCGCGCCGTTCGTCGCCTCGTATGCGGCGGGCGAGACGCCCAACCCCTGCGCCGACTGCAACCCCCTGCGCTTCCGCCGGCTGCTTCGCCTGGCCGACCGGCTGGGGGCGCGCTGGGTGGCCACCGGCCACTACGCGCGCGCCCCGCTGGTCGACGGCCGGCGGATGCTGGCCCGGGGTAGGGACCGCGCCAAGGACCAGTCGTACATGCTCTGGCGGCTCGACCAGGGGGTGCTCGACCGCCTGCTGCTGCCGCTGGGCGAGTCCTCCAAGAGCGACGTGCGCGAGCGCGCCGCCGCCGAGGGTCTGCCGGTGGCGGGCGAGCCGGAGAGCCAGGACGTCTGCTTCGCGCCGGGCGACCACACCGCCTTCCTGGCCGCCCGCGGGCTGGCGGCCCGCGAGGGCGACGTCGTCGACCGCGCGGGCCGCGTCATCGGGCGGCACCGGGGCGCCTGGCGCTTCACCGTGGGACAGCGGCGCGGTCTCGGCCTGAGCGCGCCCGAGCCCCTGTACGTGCTGGCGGTCGACGCAGCCGCGAACCGGGTGGTCGCGGGACCTTATGAGGAGCTGCTGACGCGCGAGGTGGCGCTGCGCGGCCTGGTGGACCGCGGCCTGGGCGACGCCGACGGCCTCGAGGTGCAGCTGCGCTACCGGAGCGGCGCGATCGGCGTGGCCCGCCTGAGGCGGGCCGGAGCCGATCGCGCCGCCGTCACCCTGACGGAACCGTTCGCGGGTGTGGCACCGGGGCAGTCCGCCGTCTTCTACCGCGGCGACGTGGTGGTCGGCGGCGGGGTCATCGACGGGTGCTGCATACGCTGACCGGCTTCGGGGGAGTGTGATAAGGTGGCGGCGCACGACCGTCCCACCGGGCACAGACAGTCGACATGGAGGCGTCCATGAACCTTCCCCTCGCCATCGTCGCCCTGAGCACGCCTTCAGTGGTGTTGCGGTTTGCAGCAGCTTTCTTCCTGGTCGTCGTCGGCATCGGGCTCATCTACGCGTGCATCCGCCTGGGGACCGCTCTGAGCGCGGCCGAGAAGCTCCTCGGCGACGTCGACACCGAGGTCGTGCCGCTCCTCAAGGAGGCGACGGAGACGCTCGACGGCGTCAACACCGAGCTCGACAAGGTCGATGCCGTGATGAAGACCGTGGTCGACGCGACCGAGAAGGTCGACGCCACGACCCGCGCGGTCGAGGCGGCGATCTCGGTGCCGGCCAAGAAGGCCGCCGCGTTCGGCGCCGGTGTCTCCCAGGCCGTGTCGAGCTTCTTCAGCCGGCGTGAGCCGGGCGACGACTGGGACGACGGCGACGCCTGGCAGGCGGCGGCGCCGCCTTCGGCGGCGTGGTCGAAGCCGGCCGAGCCCGGCCCGGCCGGTGAAGCGACGCCGGACGCAGCCGCAACCGACACGGCGTCGGGTGTGGCCACCGACACGACGTCCCCGGCCGACGCGGCCGCTCCGGTGACACCCGAGGAGCCGACGGAGTGAGGCTCGTCGGTACGCTGGTCTTCGGCAGCGTGCTGGCCAGCGCGGGTCTCGCCTACTTCGTCCATCAACGGAGCACTGCCACCGGTCAGAGCTACTCCGAGATCCTCCTGCAACTTCCCGGCGAGGCCCGTCGCGCCTACGAGAGCGCCCGCAAGCATGCGGCCCTCGCGCTCGAGGACGGGTTGACCGCCGCCCGGCGTCGCGAGGAGCAGGTCGTGAAGGACCTGCTGTCGGTCGCCGACCGTCAGGCGGGCTAGTCGTCGTGAGCGGGCCGGACACCATCCGTCTCGACGTGGCGGCGTCCGCCGATGCCGTGCCCGTGGTACGCATGATCCTGGGGGGCGTCGCGGCCCGGGTCGGCCTGTCGTTCGAGGAGCTCGAGGACCTGGGGCTCGCCGTCGAGGAGCTGTTCGCAGCGGTGGTGCGCTGCGGCGACGGCCCGCGCTGCGGGTTCGTCGTCGCCGTCGGCGACGACGGCCTCCAGGTGAAGGCCGGTCCGTTCCACACCCAAGCCCTGCGCGAAGCGATGGAGACGCCGTCGGCGCCGGGCACGTTCACCACGCGGCTGGTCATGGACACCGTCGTCCAGACGTTCACCGTCTGCGAGGCCGCCGACGGCTGCTTCGCGGTCGAGTTCAGCAAGCGGCACGAGGGCCGGTGAGGCTCGATGACGCGGGGTGACCCAGCCGACGGCCGGCGCTGGCTCGACGACGAGTCCGGCGACGTGACCGACGACGCGGCGGTCGAGGCCGACGGCAAAGAGGACGAGGACGAGGACGAGTCCGGGAGTGAGGCCGACGAGGTCGACGAGCCCGCCGGGGTGCCGGGCGTGCGGGGACGCGCCGCCGAGGGTCGCGACGAGTCGGAGAAGCTCGACCAGTACCTCCTGCGCCGCTACCACCTGTACGGCGACACGCGGGCCCGCGACCAGCTGATCACCATGTACCTGCCGCTCGTGCGCTCGCTGGCGCGACGGTACTCGTCACGCGGCGAGCACTTCGACGACCTGGTGCAGGTGGGGTCGATCGGCCTGATCAAGGCGATCGACCGCTTCGACCTGAACCGCGGCGTCGAGCTGACGACGTACGCCACGCCGAACATCATCGGCGAGATCAAGCGCTACTTCCGGGACAAGGGCTGGTCGGTGCGCGTCCCACGCGGCCTTCAGGAGCTGAACATCCGCCTGAACAAGGTGATCGACGAGCTCGTGCCCAAGCTGCAGCGCTCGCCCACGATCAACGAGATCGCCGAGGCCGCCGGAGCGACGCCCGAGGAGGTCCTCGAGGCGCTCGAGACGAGCCAGGCCTACAACGCGGTCTCGCTCCAGGCGACGCCCAACGGCGAGTCGGGCGACGACGAGGGCGGCCTGATCGACTACGTCGGCGTCGACGAGGACGCCTACGACACGATGGAGGACCGCACCCTGCTGGCCCCGGGTTTCGCCAACCTCGACCAGCGCGAGCGATACATCCTCCACCTGCGCTTCTTCGAGGGGCTCACGCAGTCGCAGATCGCGTCGCGGGTGGGTATCTCCCAGATGCACGTCTCGCGCCTCATCCGGCGGGCCCTCGAGAAGCTGCGGGCCGACATCGGCGAGGACGTGCTGTAGAGTCGTCAGCGGGCCCAGCGGCGCCCGCGACTACACGACCGAGGTGACTGTGGACCGAGAACCGGGCGGCGGCGTGCCGGCCGCCGAGATCAGACGCGCCTTCCAGGACTTCTTCGTGGCGCACGGCCACGCCACGCCGCCGCCCGCCTCGCTGGTGCCGGCCGGCGACCCCAGCGTGCTGTTCACCACCGCCGGCATGCAGCAGTTCAAACCGTACTACCTGGGCGTCGAGACGCCGCCGGCGGGCCGGCTCACCACCTGCCAGCGGTGCTTCCGCACCTCGGACATCGAGAACGTCGGCCGCACGGCGCGGCACCTGACCTTCTTCGAGATGCTCGGCAACTTCTCGATCGGCGACTACTTCAAGGCCGAGGCCATCGACTGGGCGCTCGAGCTGTCGGCGCAACTCGGCGTCGATCGGTCCCGGGTCAAGGTGAGCGTGTTCGGCGGCGACGACCAGGTTCCCGCCGACGACGAGGCGATCGAGCTGTGGCGGGCGCGCGGGTTCGGCGACGACGAGATCGTGCGCCTTGGCCGGGCCGACAACTTCTGGGGTCCGGCAGGGCCGACCGGTCCCTGTGGGCCGTGCTCCGAGCTGTACTTCGACATGGGTGCCGAGGTCGGCTGCGGCCGGCCCGACTGCGCCCCCGGCTGCGACTGCGACCGCTGGATGGAGTACTGGAACCTCGTCTTCGTGCAGTACGAGATGGGGGAGAGGGGCGAGCTCGCGGTGTTGCCGGCCAAGAGCATCGACACCGGCATGGGCCTCGAACGGGTCAGCGCCGTCAGCCAGGGCGTGGCGACCGTCTACGAGACCGACCTGTTCCGCCCGCTCATCGCCCTCGGCGAGCGGCTGTCGGGCGTCGACTACGGGTCGAGCGACGCCTCGGTGCGGGCGCTGCGCACCATGGCGGAGCACGCGCGCGGCGTCGCCTTCCTGGTCATGGACGGCGTGCTGCCGGGCAACGAGGGGCGCGACTACGTGCTGCGCCGGATCATCCGGCGGGCCGTGCAGCAGGCCGTCTCGATCGGCCTCGAGAAGCCGTTCCTGGCCGAGATGTGCGGCCAGGTCTGCGAGCTCATGGGCGAGGCGTACCCGGCGCTGGCCGCCAGCCGCGATGCCGTCGTCGAGATCGCCCGCGACGAGGAGGTCCGGTTCCGGCGCACGATCGAGCAGGGCATGGGCACGCTCGACGAGGCGCTGCGCCGGGCGCGCGACTCCGGCAGCGAGCTGCCGCCCGGGGTCGCCTTCGAGCTCCACGACACTTACGGGTTCCCCTTCGACCTGACGCGCGAGATCGTCCAGGACGCCGGCATGAGCGTCGACGAGGAGGGGTTCGAGCGGCTCATGGCCGCGCAGCGCGAGCGCGCCCGCTCCGCGCAGCGCGCCGGCGAGACGGGCCCGGGCGAGATCGAGGCTTTCCAGCGCGAGACCGCCGACCGGGTCACGACTTTCGTCGGCTACGAGCGGCTCGAGCTCTACACGATGATCCGGGCGCTGCGCGAGCTGGGCGACGGGCGCGTGGCTCTCAAGCTCGAGGAGTCGCCGTTCTACGCCGAGGGCGGCGGCCAGGTCGCCGACGCCGGATGGATCCACACCGACGCCGGCAAGCTCGACGTGGTCGACGTCGTCCGGTTCGAGGGCGACCAGGTCATCGTGGCCCGGGTCACGGAAGGCGCGGTCGCCGAAGGCGACCGCGCCAAGGCGATGGTCAACGCGGTGCGCCGCCACCAGACGGCCTGCAACCACACGGCCACTCACCTGCTGCACAACGCGCTGCGCATCGTGATCGGCGACGACGTGCGCCAGGGAGGCTCGCTGGTGAGTCCCGACAAGCTGCGCTTCGACTACAAGACGCGCCGGGCGCCGACCGCGGCGGAGTTGCGGCAGATCGAGGACCTGGTCAACCGACGCATCGTCGAGAACCACCCCGTGCGGCCGTTCGTGACCACCCGCGAGTACGCGGCCGAGATCGGCGCCCTCGCCTTCTTCGAGGAGAAGTACGGCGAGTTCGTGCGCGTGCTCGAGATCGACGAGTTCAGCCGCGAGCTGTGCGGCGGCACCCACGTGTCGTCGACGTCGCAGATCGGCCCGTTCAAGATCACCGCCAGCACCTCGGTGGGGGCCAACACGCGGCGTGTCGAGGCGGTCACCTCCGCCGCCGCGATCGAGTACTACCGCACGGCCGACCGGCGCCTCGAGGCTCTGGCCGGTACGCTCGGCGTCGCCCGCGACCGCGTCGAGGCGGCGCTCGAGCGGCGGCTCGGCGAGATCGACGAGCTCCGCCGCAAGGCCACGGCCGTAGAGAGCGGCGAGGCCGCCGGTCAGCTCGAGGCGCTGCTCGCGACGGCGCAGACGGTCGCCGGCGTGCCCGTCGTCGCCGGCAGTCCCAGCGTCGAGGCGCCCGACGACCTGCTGACGCTCGCCGACCAGGTGCGCGAGCGTCGGGCCGACGCGATCGTGATCCTCGCCAGCGACGTCGGCGGCCGGGTCGCGGCCGTGGTGGCCGTCGGCGACGGGGCCGTCGGTCGTGGCGTGCGGGCCGGCGACCTGCTCGCCGACATGCTGCCCCACATCGACGGCAAAGGCGGCGGCAAGCCGACGCTGGCGCGCGGCGGCGGGCCCGGCGTGACCGGCATCGCCGCCGCGCTCGAAGCCGGCGGCGCGAAGGTCCAGAGCCTGCTCGGAGGCTAGGTGCGGCTGCTCGCGCTCGATTACGGAGCCGCGCGCACGGGGGTGGCCGTGTGCGACGCGACCGGCACGATCGCGCGCCCCCTCGCGGTCGTGGAGCGGGCGGGCACGCCCCAAGGGCTCGCGCGCGTCGCCGCCATCGTGGCCGAGCAGCGGCCCGAGCGGGTCGTCGTCGGTCTGCCGGTTTCGCTGGACGGCGCCGAGCATGCCCAGGCGAGGGAGGTGCGCGGCTTCGTCGCCCGGCTGAGCGCCGCCGTCGACGTGCCGGTCGTGACCTTCGACGAGCGCTTCACGACCACGATCGCGCAACAGAAGGGAGGCCGCCGCCCGCTCGACGCGCGGGCGGCGGCCCAGATCCTGCAGGACTACCTCGACAGCCATGGACCGGGGCCCGGTCATGCCTGAGCCGCCACAGTCGCCGTCGCCCGGCGAGAGCGCCGCCGAGCGGCGCGCCCGCGAGCGCGCCGCGCGTGAGGGGCGCCGCACGGCGGCGCAGCAGCCGCGGCGCAGGAAGCCTCGCCGCCGACGGGGAGAGGTGCCGGACCCGGCCGCTCGCAGCGCGGCCGCCCGCCGGCGCCGCCGCACGCTGGCGGCGATCGTGATCGCGGCCTTCGTGTTCCTCGTGATCGTCGGCGTCGGCGCGCTGCTCGTGTCGATCTACTTCTCGACCGGCTCGCCGGGCCCGCCGGTGACGGTCACCATCCCTGAGGGGTCCTCGCTGCACGACGTCGCGGTGCTGCTCGAACAGGCGGGGGTGGTCAAACGGGCTCGCGCCTTCGAGATCCGGGTGGAGACCGACGGGCACGCCGGCGACCTCAAGTCGGGCACGTACCGGCTCCATACGAACGAGCCCTACGACTCGCTGGTCGCCACCCTGCTCAAGGGAGGGACCGTCGTCACCCTGAAGGTCACGCTGCCCGAGGGCCTGACGGCCCGCCAGATGGCGGCCTCGATCGCCCGGCAGGTGCCGGGGTTCGACGCCAGGTCCTACGTCGACGAGACGCTCGTGCACCCGTTGTCGTTCCACGTGCAGGGCTTCCACAGCGGCGGGCCGCTCGAGGGCTTCCTGTTCCCCGCGACCTACTCCGTGGGCCCCGCCGTGACCGCCCGCCAGTTCATCCGGCTGCAGCTGACGGCGTTCCGCCGGACCATGGCCGGCATCGACCTGGCGCACGCGCGGTCCAGGAACCTGACCACCTACGACGTCGTGACCATCGCCTCCATGGTCGAGCGCGAGGTCCGGGTAGCCGCCGAGCGGCCGCTCGCGGCGGCCGTCATGTGGAACCGGCTGCACCGGCGCATGCCGCTGCAGATCGACGCCACCGTCGAATACGCGCTGCCGCACTACAAGACGCAGCTGACCTACCAGGACCTGAGGGTCCGGTCGCCCTACAACACGTACCTTCACGCCGGGCTGCCGCCGACGCCGATCGCCAACCCGGGGGCGGCGGCGCTGCGCGCCGCCGCCCACCCTGCCGCCGTCGGTTACCTGTACTACGTGGCCCGCAGCGACGGCAGCGGGCGGCACTACTGGTCGTCCACGTACGCCCGGTTCCTCCAGGACAAGGCGCGCGCCCAGCAGTGACTCCGCCGGGTTGCAGGAGGTCGCCGCCCGACGCGAAAGCTAGGCAGCACGTCCGACGGGCTGCGGGAAGGAGACCCTGCTGAGGATCACCGGCACCACCGGCGTCGTCGGGATCATCGGCGATCCCGTCGCGCAGTCGCGGTCGCCTGCCATCCACAACGCCGCCTTCGCCGCCCTCGGGATCGACATGGTCTACGTGACGTTTCCGGTGGCGGCCGCGACGGTCGCCGAGGCGGTGCGGGGCGTGCGCGCGCTCGGGCTGCGCGGCGTCAACGTGACGATGCCGCACAAGCAAAGCTTCGTCGCTGGGCTCGACACGCTGAGCGACGACGCCCGCCTGCTCGACGCCGTGAACACGATCGTCGTCGACGACGGCCGGCTCGCCGGCCACAACACCGACGTGACGGGGTTCCGCGACGCGCTGCGCGACGTCGTGGCCGACCCCGTCGCGGGCCTGTCGGCCGTGGTCCTGGGCACCGGCGGCGCGGGCCGCGCCGCCGCCGTGGCGCTGCTGCGCGAGGGCGTGCGGGAGCTGACGCTCGTCGCCCGCACGCCCGCCCACGGCGAGGCGGCGGCGGCGCGCGTCCGCGCCGCCGGGCCTGAGGCGAGCGTGCGCGTGGTCGCGCTCGCCGGGCTCGACGCGGGAGTCGTGTCGGGTGCCGACATCCTGGTCAACGCGACACCCCTCGGCATGCACGCGGGCGGTAAAGTGCCCGGGGTTTTGGTCGATAACATACGTCGGACCCACATAGTCTGTGATGTGGTCTACGCAGAACGGCCGACGCACCTTCTGGAACAGGCCCGGGCGCACGAGGCGCGGGCGATGGACGGCGTGGACATGCTCGTGTGGCAGGCAGCCGCCTCGTTCGCCCTGTGGACCGGTCGGGCCGCGCCGCTCGACGTGATGCGAGCGGCGGCAAGGCAGGCGTGAGGACAAGCTGCGATGAAGATCGACGACAGCGGGCTGCTCGACGAGATCCTCGACGCCGGGGACGCGGACGACGGATCCGGCGACGGTGACGCGCGCGCCGCATCGGGTCGGGCCAAGAAGCGACGGAAGGACGGAGGGGCGCTGGACGACATCGACGGCATGGTGCTCGATCCTCTGGCGGGGCTGGACGAGGGCGACGACACATCGGGGGTGATGCCGATCCCCGAGGTCGACACGACCATCGAGATCGTCGGCGGCTCGATCGAGGATGCGCTCGAGCCCGATGCAGACGAAGAGGGGGATGACGGCGCATCGGCCGAGAAGAGCGGCGTGACCTCGGTCCTCGAGCGCCTCGAGGCGGCCGATGCCGCCGCCGCGGCCGGTAGCCCGGTCCCCCTCAAGGCCTCGAAGAAGCGCCTGGGCGAGATCCTCGCCGACATGGGACTGGTGACCGAGGAGCAGGTCGAGAGCGCCCTGGGGCGGCAGAAGGAGACCCGCAAGCGCCTGGGCCAGCTCCTGCTCGAGGACGGCGTCGTCAGCGAGCTCGACCTCGCCAAGGCACTGGCCGCCAAGTTCGGGATCGAGTACCTCGACCTCACCGCCACCCAGGTCGACATGCAGGCGGCCAGCCTGATCTCCGAGAAGCTCTGCCGGCGCTACTCCGTCATGCCCATCCGCTTCGTCGACTCCAACACGCTGCAGGTCGCCATGGTCGACCCGGCCAACGTGCTGGCGATCGACGACCTGCGGATCATGACCGGCTACGACATCACGCCCGCGATCGCCAGCGAAGAAGACGTCTTCGGGGCGATCGGCAAGGTCAACCGCCTCGACGACCACGTGACCGAGAACGCCGAAGAGAACGCCGCGCTCAAGGACATCGTGGATGACGTCCACGACATCCGCGAACAGACCGAAGAGGCCCCCATCGTCAAGCTCGTGAACTCGGTCATCGCCCAGTCGGTCGACGACGGAGCCAGCGACATCCACTTCGAGCCCCAGGCCAAAGACCTCGTCGTGCGGTTCCGCATGGACGGCGTGCTGCACGAGATCATGTCGGTGCCGCGCCGCATGCAGAGCGGCGTTCTCAGCCGCCTGAAGATCATGGCCGAGCTGGACATCGCCGAGCGGCGCATCCCGCAGGACGGGCGCATCGGTCTGGTGGTCGGCGGCAAGCCGATCGACATGCGCGTGGCGACGCTGCCGACCGTGTACGGCGAGAAGATCGTCATGCGCCTCCTGGACAAGTCGAACGTCATGCTCAACCTGACCGACCTGGGCTTCTCGGAGAAGTCGCTCAAACGCTTCCAGCGCTCGTTCACGAAGCCGTACGGCGCCATCCTGGTCACGGGGCCGACCGGCTCGGGCAAGTCGACCACGCTGTACGCGGCGCTGAACATCCTGAACTCGACCGAGAAGAACATCATCACCGTCGAGGACCCGGTGGAGTACCGGCTCGGCGGCATCAACCAGGTGCAGGTGAACATGAAGGCCGGCATGACGTTCGCCGCGGCCCTGCGCTCGATCCTGCGCTGCGACCCGGACATCGTGATGATCGGTGAGATCCGCGACCGCGAGACGGCTTCCATCGCCGTGGAGTCGGCCCTCACCGGCCACCTCGTCCTCAGCACGCTCCACACAAACGACGCGCCGGGCGCGTTGTCTCGCCTGACCGAGATGGGCATCGAACCCTTCCTCACCTCGTCGGCCGTGGACTGCGTTCTCGCCCAGCGCCTGGCGCGTCGTTTGTGTAAGGAGTGCAAGGAGGCCTACGAGCCGAGCCAGGAGATGCTGAAGAAGAACGACTTCCCGCCGGAGGTCTTCGAGATGGACAAGGTCGTCCTCTACAAGCCCAAGGGCTGCAGCCGCTGCAACAACACCGGCTACAAGGGAAGGCTCGGCCTCTACGAGGTCATGATCGTCAGCGAAGCCATCCGAAGGCTCACGGTCGAACGCAAAAGTGCCGATGAGATCGCACGAGTAGCGCAGGCCGAGGGCATGAAGTCGTTGCGCGAGGACGGGATCGAGAAGGTCCTTCAGGGGATGACCTCGGTCGAAGAGATCGCCAGGGTCATCATCTGACGAGACCGGCAAGGGGACGAGGGACATGGATCTGGTCGACATTCTGCTGGAAGTGCTCGAGAGGGACGCGAGCGACCTGCACCTCACCGTGGGGGCGCCGCCGATCATCCGCACCAACGGCGTGCTCGAACGCCTCGACTACCCCCGACTCGGCGCCAACGACACGCGCGAGCTCATCTACAGCATCCTGTCGCAGGACCAGCGGCAGCGCCTCGAGAACGAGTGGGAGATGGACTTCTCGTACTCGGTGCCGGGCCGCGCCCGGTTCCGCGTCAACGCGTACTTCCAGCGCAACAGCCTCGGCGCCGCCTTCCGTCTGATCCCGGTGCAGATCAAGAAGCTCGACGAGCTGGGGCTGCCCAAGGCGCTGCATCAATTGACCACCAAGCCACGCGGATTCGTCGTCGTGACCGGGCCGACCGGCTCTGGCAAGTCGACCAGCCTGGCCGCGATGATCGACGAGATCAACGAGGTCCGCGAAGAGCACATCATGACGATCGAGGACCCGATCGAGTTCCTGCATCGCCACAAGAAGTGCATGGTCAACCAGCGCGAGGTGGGCGCGGACACGAAGTCTTTCAACCGCGCCCTCAAGAGCGTGCTGCGCCAGGACCCGGACGTGATCCTCGTGGGCGAGATGCGCGACACCGAGACGATGGCGACCGCGCTGACGGCGGCCGAGACCGGCCACCTCGTGTTCGCGACGCTGCACACGCAGGACGCCCCGCAGACGATCGACCGCATCATCGACGTGTTCCCGCCGCATCAGCAGGAGCAGATCAGGGTGCAGCTCTCGACGACCCTGATGGGCGTCTGCACCCAGCAGCTGCTGCCGACCCGCGACGGCCGCGGCCGCTGCGTCGCCTGCGAGCTGCTGATCCCCACGCCGGCCGTCCGCAACCTGATCCGCGAAGGCAAGACCCATCAGATCTACTCGGTGATGCAGACCGGCACCCAGTACGGCATGGTGACCATGGACGCCGCGCTGGCCGACCTCGTGCGGCGCGGCGTCATCTCGCGCGAGCTCGCCGAACGCCGGTCGAGCACGCCCGAAGACCTCCGCCGCCTGCTCGGCGTAGGCGGTCAGACCGCCCGCACGGCCTAAAGGTATGGGCCGAGATGGCGAAGAAGAAGCTGTGACAGCAGCACGGACGTCAGTCCCGGCTCGTCCGGGCCGAGCGAAGGAGCACTGAGGGCGATGGCAACGTTCGCATACAAGGCTCTCGATGCGAAGGGCGCCTCGATGAGCGGGCAGGTCGACGGCTCCAGCAAGGCTGAGGTCGCCGCCACGCTGCGCAACAAAGGACTGACCGTCGTCGACCTGAACGAGGTCAAGAAGGGCCTGGCCTCGATCGACATCTTCGCCGGCATGCAGCGCGTCAAGTCCAAGGACCTGACGGTCTTCTCCCGCCAGTTCGCGACGATGATCAACTCGGGCCTGTCCATGCTGCGCGCGCTGTCGGTCCTCGAGGAGCAGACCGAGAACAAGAAGCTCGCCGAGGTGATCTCTGCGGTCCGGGCCGACGTCGAGGCCGGCATCTCCCTGTCCGACGCGCTCGAGAAGCATCCCAAAGTCTTCAGCCGCCTGTACGTCAGCATGGTCCGCGCCGGCGAGATCGGCGGTATCCTCGATGAGGTCCTCAACCGTCTTGCCGCGCAGCTCGAGAAGGACGACAGCATCAAGCGCGCGGTCAAGTCGGCGATGGTCTACCCGATCATGATCGGCGCTTTCGCCATCATCGTGCTCATCGGCATGGTGCTGTTCCTGATCCCCATCTTCGCCGGCATGTACAAGTCGATGGGCAACGCCAAGTTGCCGATGCTGACGCGGATCATGGTCGGGGCCTCGAACGTGATGAAGAGCTGGCGCGGAGCGATCGTGCTGGCCGTGATCATCGGGGTCGTGATCGTCGTCCGCAGGGTCAAGGCGACGCCGCAGGGCACGATGGCCTGGGACCGCTTCAAGCTGAACATCCCGATGGGCATCGGCGAGATCATGCGCAAGATGGCCGTGGCGCGCTTCTCGCGCACCCTGGGCACCCTGATCTCCAGCGGCGTGCCGATCCTGCAGGCGCTCGAGATCACCGGCAAGGCCGCCGGCAACGCCCTGATCGAGAAGGTCATGATGGACGTGCAGACGAACGTCAAGGAAGGCCAGACGATCTCCGAACCGCTCCAGGGTGTCAGCGTCTTCCCCGAGATGGTCGTGCAGATGATCGCCGTCGGCGAGGAGACCGGCTCGCTCGACCAGATGCTCCAGAAGGTCGCCGACTTCTACGAGGACGAGGTGAACGCGGCCGTGAAGTCGCTGACCTCGATCCTCGAGCCGATCATGATGCTCGGGGTGGGCGCGCTGGTGGGCACGGTCGTCATCTCGATGTACCTGCCGATCTTCAACATGATGAACGTCGTGAAGCAGTGACGCGCTAAGCGTCACACGGGGAGCGCATGGACAACGAGCAGCTGGTGGCCGAGTATGCGGCGTCGCGCTCGGCGGCCACGCTCGACACGCTCGTCCGTCGCAACCAGGCCCTGCTCCACCACGTGCTCAAGCGGTTCGCCACCGCAGACGAGCCGTACGAGGACCTGCTCCAGGTCGCGAACCTCGGCCTCATCAAGGCGGTGCAGCGCTTCGACCCCCTGAGGGGCGTCAAGTTCTCGACCTACGCCGTGCCGGTCGTGGAGGGCGAGATCCGCCACCACCTGCGTGACTCTCTGCTGTTGCGCCAGCCGCGCTGGGTCAAGAAGGTGTACGCGCAGATCGAAGAGTCGTCGGCCAAGTTGACGCGTCAGCTCGGCAGAGCTCCCCACCTGAGCGAGATCGCCGATGACCTGAACATCAGCGAGGCCGGTATCCTCGAGGTGCTGGGCCTGTACGCGCGCATCGATCTCCACGGTCTGCCCGACTCGTTCGCCGGCGACGACGGGCAGGCGACCATCGATCGCGAGCGGCTGCACTCGTTGCGCAGGACGTCCTTCTCGCTGCCGATCGAGGACCGCATCACGCTCTACGACGCCCTGGACCATCTGGACGCCTTCCAGCGCAAGCTGATCTACCTGCTGTTCTTCAGGGAGTTCACGCAGCACGAGGTCGCGGCGGCGCTCGGCCTGACCCAGAAGAAGGTCTCGCGCGAATCGATCAAGGCGCTTTCGAAGCTCAAGCTGGTCCTCACGAAGAAAGTGATCTGACCGCTCACGCGAGACGGTCCGGCGACCATCGGCTCCGCCTGGCGGCGATCGCCCACGCCGATCCGCTGCGAGGGTTCTGAGATCCGTGCGCACGGGGGAGCCGTGGCGCCAACGCGAGGACCGTCGTTTGCACACCAAGGCATTCGCCCCAGGAGAAGTTCTGTCTAGAGTCCCGGCGCTCGGGCAGGCTAGTTGCGAAGGTGAGAAAGGCAAACCGCTCGTGAGGGCGGGGCGCAAAGCCACAGGACTCGAGCAGAGTCGGCTGGGTTGCCGCCACAGCGGAGTGCTCGAGGTCTGTGGCCAGCGAAGGCGCCACAGGCCTTTTTCGCCGTCAAGAGGTTGTGCAGTTTCGATCTCATGTGGAGGGAGGTGACACAGAAATGAAGCGGTTCACCAAGCAGGGTGGTTTCACCCTCATCGAGCTCCTCATCGTGATCATCATCATCGGTATCCTCGCGGCGATCGCGATCCCGATGTTCCTCAACCAGAGGGACAAGGCGAAGGCCTCGGCCGTCAAGGAGGGCATCCACTCGATCCAGGTGGGTATCCAGAGTTGGGCCGTCGACCAGCAGGACGTCTACCCGAACGCGGTGGCGGACAAGGACACGGCGCCGACCAACGGTACCGCCCCGCAGCCCCTGGGGTCCTACGTCGACAACTGGCCCAAGGACCCGTGGGCGAATGTCTACATGGTGGGCGACGGTTCGCTGGGGAACTACACGTACACGTCAGCATCCCCCTACAGCACGTTCTCCCTTACTGGCTTCTACCACGGCGGTTCGTTCAAGGTTCCGTGATCTGACCGCACAGTGAGCAGGGTTCGGGGCGGGGCCGCGCAAGCGGCCCCGCCCCGTCTTGCGTCCCAGGACGTGCCACGTGGGGCCGGGTCGCGCGCCAGAAGGTTGGTGATCGGGCGCGCCTCGCCGCGCGGGCTGACCCGCCGCGGCAGGACTGGCGTCCAAGGTACTCGACCTGTGCGTCAAGGAGCGCGGGGCAAGACGGTCACTCTCAAGGAAACGCTACCGTCAACCGATACCGGACGTCAGTGGCTGGAAGAGTACGGAAAAGTGTCTAGGGTCTGAGCAGGTGGGCAGGCTAGTTGCGAAGGTGAGAAAGGCAAACCGCTCGTGAGGGCGGGGCGCAAAGCCACAGGACTCGAGCAGAGTCGGCTGGGTTGCCGCCACAGCGGAGTGCTCGAGGTCTGTGGCCAGCGAAGGCGCCACAGGCCTTTTTCGCCGTCAAGAGGTTGTGCAGTTTCGATCTCATGTGGAGGGAGGTGACACAGAAATGAAGCGGTTCACCAAGCAGGGTGGTTTCACCCTCATCGAGCTCCTCATCGTGATCATCATCATCGGTATCCTCGCGGCGATCGCGATCCCGATGTTCCTCAACCAGAGGGACAAGGCGAAGGCCTCGGCCGTCAAGGAGGGCATCCACTCGATCCAGGTGGGTATCCAGAGTTGGGCCGTCGACCAGCAGGACGTCTACCCGAACGCGGTGGCGGACAAGGACACGGCGCCGACCAACGGTACCGCCCCGCAGCCCCTGGGGTCCTACGTCGACAACTGGCCCAAGGACCCGTGGGCGAATGTCTACATGGTGGGCGACGGTTCGCTGGGGAACTACACGTACACGTCAGCATCCCCCTACAGCACGTTCTCCCTTACTGGCTTCTACCACGGCGGTTCGTTCAAGGTTCCGTGATCTGACCGCACAGTGAGCAGGGTTCGGGGCGGGGCCGCGCAAGCGGCCCCGCCCCGTCTTGCGTCCCAGGACGTGCCACGTGGGGCCGGGACCTGTGTCGAAGATGGGATGTCCAGCCGCGGGACCTTTGGGCAGACTGTTGAGTGAAGGGAAGCACATACACACAGAGAAAGCGCGGGGAGGCGCGATCATGATCCGCCGCAGGACACAGTCGGGGTTCACGCTCATCGAGCTCCTCATCGTGATCATCATCATCGGTATCCTCGCGGCGATCGCGATCCCGCTGTTCCTCAATCAGAGGGACAAGGCCAAGGCAGCCGCGGTGAAGGGCGGCGTGCACGACATCGAGCTCGGCGTGGCCAGCTACGCGGTGGACCATCAAGACCAGTATCCCGTGGCAGTCCCGAACGCGGCGTCCCTGGTCGACCTGAACGGGGACCCCTACGTGGACAACTGGCCGAACAACCCCTGGACGAACGATCCGATGGCGGACTCCCTGGCGGTCGGTGACTACACCTATACCCAACTCGCTTCAGGGAGCTCGTGCCGGATCGTGGGGCATCTGACCGACGGAGGCAGTTTCTCCGTCCCGTGACGCCTTCCGATGTGGCGGGGACGGGCCCCGCCGCGTCGGGACTCATCTTCCTCCCCCACCGATCCATCCTGGTAGTGACCGGGCCGAGTGCGCGGTCGCGGGCAAACGCGCTAGAGTACGCATGATCCGCCCGGTCCACCCGGCGCGGACGGCACGATGACGAGGAGTGGAGACTGAGCGCAGCGCCTGAAGCCCCGCCGGCGGCGATGCTGGAGATCTGCGACCTGCACAAGACGGTCGCGGTCGGGTTCCGCCGCCGGAAGGTCCGGATACTCAACGGCGTCGACCTCGTCGTGCGCGAGGGCGACGTGTTCGGTCTCCTCGGCCCCAACGGGGCGGGAAAGACCACGACACTCAAGGTCGCGCTCGGCCTCATGCGGCCCACGAGCGGCTCGACTCGACTCGGCGTCGCCGGCCTGCACGAGCTCGGGTACCTGCCCGAGAACCCGTACTTCTACGACTACCTGACCGGGGCTGAGTTCCTGCGGCTCTGCGACCGCTTGCACGGACTCGACGGCGAGGGCCGCAGAGGGCGCGTGCTCTCGATCCTGGACGACGTCGGCCTGAGCGACGCCGGCCGGCTGCAGCTGCGCAAGTACTCGAAAGGCATGCTGCAGCGCGTCGGCATCGCTCAGGCCCTCATCAACGATCCGCGCCTGGTGCTCCTCGACGAACCGATGACCGGGCTGGACCCCATCGGCCGTGTCGAGGTCAAGGAGATCATCGAACGCCTGCACCGGCGCGGCAAGACGATCCTGTTCAACTCTCACATCCTCGCCGACGTGGCCGAGCTGTGCACGCGCATCGCCATCATGCGCGGCGGCACGGTCATCTGGCAGGGAGCCGTGGCGGAGGCCCTCGACGGCAGGCCGGCCAGCGAGCTTGAGACGTTCTTCATGGATGTGGTGCGGGCGTGACGCGGCTGGTCGCCATCGCCTTCAACACCTTCCGCGAGACGATCCGCGACCGGATCCTCGCGGTGATCATCCTCTTCGCCCTCGCCATGATCGCGGCCAGCCTGTGGCTGGCGAGCATCAGCCTCGGGCAGCAGGGCCGCATGATCGAGGACTTCGGTCTCGTGGCGGTGAGCTTCTTCTCGCTCATCGTCGCGGTGTTCGTGGCCGCGAGCCTCGTGCGCAAAGAGGTCGAGAAGCGCACCGTGTTCGTGATCTTCTCGAAGCCGGTCACGCGCGGTGAGTTCGTCTGGGGGAAGTTCGCCGGGTTCGCCATGACGATGGCGGCGGTCACGGGCGGGATGGCCCTCTTCCTGTTCGCGCTCGACTGGATCGTGACGAAGTCCCCCACCGGATCGCTGCTGCTGGCCTCGGCCTTGATCTACCTCGAGGTCCTGGTCGTGATGGCGATCACGATGCTCTTCTCGACGGTGACGTCGGCCACGCTCGCCAGCGTGCTCGGCATCTGCGTGTTCGCGGCGGGTCAGCTCAGCACGCATGTCTTGTCGCTCAGCCGGCTCAGCCACACGGCCGTGCTGCGCTGGGTCTCCGACGCGATCTTCTATCTGATCCCGAACTTCGGCGCGGTCGACCTGCGGGCAGCGGTCGTGGGGGAGAGCGGCTCCGGGACCTGGAGCGTCCTCGCCTGGTGTGGGTACCTGGTCGCCTACGGCGTGCTGGCGCTGCTGGTCGCGACCCTGATCTTCAGGCGCAAGGAGTTCTGATGCGCTGGCTGCGCCGGCTCGGCGTCGGGGTCCTGGCGGCGGTGTGCGTCGCCGGGGTCGTGGCCTTCCAGACGCATCGGCCGGCCGCCGCCGCCTCGAACCCCCAGGTCTTCATCCCGTCCCCGGGCATCTTCCGGAACCTCTCGGCCAGCGACCGCGTGACGGTGGCCGACGCCTACTGGCTGTACCTGATCCAGTATTACGGCGAACACACGAAGAGCGACCACCGGCTCGACTCCCTCCCGGCGATGGTCGACCTGATCACCGCGCTGAGCCCCCGGTGGTCAACTCCGTACCAGTTCGGGTCCTTCGCGATGCTCGATCTCGATCCGGCGCGGCCGGACCTCGGCTACGCTCTCCTGAAGAAGGGGTTCGAGGCCGATCCCCACGACTGGCGGCTCCCGGCCTCTCTCGCGTTCTTCGCCTACACGTTCGGCGGGAAGGACCGCCACCGGCTGGCCGCCTACTGGTACCAGCGCGCCGCCGCCCTTCCCGGCCATCCCGCGTACATCACCCTGCTGGCCGCCGACCTCGCGCAGCGGGGACACGACAAGGCCAAGGCGGTGGCCCTGTGGGCCCAGGTCTACGGCCAGGGCGACGGGTACATCCAGGAGAAGGCCGTGAAGGCGCTGGACGCGCTGCTGCCGAACGACAAGACGGCACGCATGAAGGCCGTCGCCCCGCTGCAGCAACTGGTCCCCGCCGACCGCTGGGAGCAGTTCCTGGCCGACGTCTTCGCGGGGTATCTGTGAGGCGTGTTCGCCAGCGGGGCGATGCGGCGTAGTGCCTCTCTGGTTCCTCACCGTCGCAGCTTTCGTGTTCGGCCTGCTCATCGGGAGCTTCCTGAACGCGTGCGCGTATCGCGTCCCGCGCGGGATCAGCATCGCGCACGGGCGTTCGTTCTGCCCGCACTGCCACACGCAGATCCAGGCCCGCGACAACATCCCGCTGGTGAGCTGGCTGCTGCTGCGCGGCCACTGCCGCGCCTGCGGCGCGCCGATCAGCGCGCGCTACCCGGTCGTCGAGGCGCTGACCGCCGTGCTGTTCGCCGCGATGGCGGTGCACGACGGCTGGACCTGGGTCCTGGTGCCGAACCTGATCTTCATCGCCGTCCTGGTGCTGGTGGCCGACATCGACCTCGCTGAGCGGATCATCCCCGACGTCGTCGTGCTGCCGGCCGCCGCCGTGGGGCTCGTGTTGATGATCGCGATCGAGCCCAGCCACTGGCTCGAGTGGGTCGTCGCGGGCCTCGCCGCCGCGGGCTTCCTGCTCGCCGCCTCCCTGATCTACGAGCGGGTCCGAAAGGTCGAGGGGATGGGAATGGGCGACGTGAAGCTCGCCCTCTGCATGGGCGTCTACCTGGGGTCCGCCGTCGTCCCGGCGATGTTCCTCGCCTTCGTGATCGGGGCCGTCGTCGGCATCGTCGTGATCCTGCACGGCGGGTCGGCGAAGTCGGCGATCCCGTTCGGGCCGTTCCTGGCGGCCGGGTCGATCATCGCGCTGTTCGTCGGACAGCCGCTGGTCGAGGGGTACCTGCACACGCTCGGGTACTGAGGTGGGGATGGGGCGCGGCGCCAAGCGCCGCGCCCCGATCATCACTCCCGTGACCGCGATTCGTGAACCCGGCCGCGCCGCCGCCGGCTGGCGGCGTCGCGGCCGGCTCGCGTAGCATCCTCCCGGGCGGCGGGTTCATGCGATCGGAGGCCGTCCGTGCGCCACGGGTTCACCTTGATCGAGCTGGTCGTGGCTCTGGCCGTCGCCGCCATCCTGGCGGCGGTCGCCGTCCCGGCGCTGGTCCTGGCCCAGGGTCCATCGGCGGCGGCGGTCGGAGCGCAGCGTCTGGCACTGGTCCTACGCTCGGCTCAGGCGCGCGCCTGCGCCGGCGGCTGCGCCGTCGACGTGGTCGTCGACCGGCGCGACGCGTCCTACGAGGTGCGTGTCCCGGCCGAAGGCGACGACGGCTGCGTCGCCGAGCGAGGCAGTCTCGCGCCGGCCTCGGTCGACTCGAACTACCCCGGTGACACGGTCCGCTTCGCAGAGACCGGGTTCCCCTGCGGCGTCAGCGGCAGCGCCCGCGCCGGCACGTTCGCGGTGACCTGCGGCGGATCGACGCGGACGGTCGTCCTGCAGCTCGCGGGGAGGATCAGATGCGGCTGAGACGGTCGCCCGGCTTCACGCTGCTGGAGTGCGTCGCCGCGGCCGCCGTCCTCCTCATCGTGTGGGTCGCGGTCTCGGGCACACTGGTCCTCGCCACGCGCGCCCGCGCCGACGCCGACGACCGAGCCTCGGCCGAGCTCGCCGTCACCGACCTCGTCGAGCGGCTCCGCTCGCTGCCGCTCGCGGCGGCCGACAAGACGGCCGGTGACGGCGAGGACGTGGTCCGAATCGTGTTCCCTCACTCGGTCGCGGAGCTCAACATCGAGGCGGCCCGGTTCGAGCCGGAGGCCACGCCGTCCTCGCCGGCCGGCTCTTTCGTGACCCACTCTCGCGTCCGCGCGGTGGACCTCGAGACGCGCGCCTGGTTCGTCGTCGGCACCCGCGACGGGTGGGCGCCCAGCGACCCAGCCGACGTCGAGGGGCGCCCCTCGATCTGTGCGGACGACCTGCCGTCTCCCGACCTCGTCGTGCTCGTCTCGGCGAGCTGGCGGCGGCGCGGCCACACGTCGGTCGTCGAGCAGCGCCTCGTGCTGCATCAGGCATCGACGGACGACACTCATCTGCTTGCAGCGAGGCGGGCTTGACCGGGGGACGCACGTGTCGTCGACGGGGGGCGAGAGGCTTCTCACTCGTCGAGCTCCTGGTGGCGGCGTCCCTGGGCGGCCTCGTGCTCGGGCTCGCGTGGCCGTGGTGCTGGCAGGTCTGCCGGTCCTGGCGAGATGCCGCGCCGAAGACCGAAGCGGTCAGCACGCTGGCGGCGGTGCGCCGCGTGACGCTGAACGAGGTGCCTCAGGCGGTCGGGTTGCTGGACACGCCCGACACCGGGTGCACCCGCACGACCCTGGCGTTCGCGTCGCCATCCGCGAGCGGGACGGCGACCATCGTCACGTACGTGTGGGACGCGGGCCGGGCCGTGCTCTGGCGCAAGGCCCCGGGGAGCCACCTGGCCGAGCAGGTGACGGCGTTCGGGATCGAGTACTTCGACGGCCGGGGCCGCCGGCTGGCGCTCGACGGGTCGGGCCGCCTGCCGGCGCCGTCGCTCGCCGAGGTGCATCGGCTCACGTTCACGACCGAGGTCGCCGGCGCCCCGGCGCTCACCTGGAGCGTCGCCCTGGGCGGTGCGGCGTGAGGCGGGAGCAGGGCTTCGTCTTGCCCGCCGTCCTGGTCGTCTCGGCGCTCGTGCTCACCGCCGCGGCCGGATGTCTCGCGCTCGCCTTGTCGGGCGCCACCATCTCACGCGCCGACACGCAAGGTGCCGCCGCAAGGGCGGCGGCGCGCGCGGGGACGGCCGACCTGCTCGAGGCCATGAGATGGGGCTGGGTGGGGATCCCCGGTGCCGGCGAGACGGTCGAGTGGTCCGAGAGCGTCGACGACGGTCTCGTCGGCGCCACCCTCCGGCCGGAGCCGTCGGTCGACCCGGCGTGGTTGCCCTCAGGGTCGTACGTCGGTGCGGCGCTGTCCAGGGCGGTGAGCATCTCCGTGCGGGCCACGCGCGGTGATGCGTGTGCGACGAGCTCGTCGATCGTCGTCGACACCGGCGACGGGCTCCCCCGCGGTCTGGTCGTCGCCGGCGACGTCGACCTCCAGTCGCCGCTGCAGCTGACCGGCTGCGGGCTCGAGGCGGGCGGCGACGTGAGGGGCCGGGAATGGGTCACGCTCACGTCGCCGCCCGCCTCGCTCTCCTGCCTCCCCGACCTGGCCTACGGTGGCCTGCAGGCGACGGCCGCGGTGCATGCGGCCGGCTCCATCTTCGTCGCCGGTCACGAGGAGCACGACGGCGGCGCCGGCATCGAGGGCGACGGCGACCGGCACGCCGGTGTGCCGGCGCCGCCCTCCATCGTCGCCGGACCGGCGGCGGCGACGGTCGCGTCGCTCACCGCACACTCCCAGCAGACGCCGTCCCCCGTGGCGCTCGAGGCGATCTCTCCCGTCGCAGCGGTCTCGCCGCCCGAAGGGGCGACCCTGCCGGGGCGCGGCCGGCTCATCACTGTGCGAGCGACGGCCGGGCCCTGTCTCGTGCACGGGGAACGACCTCCGCCACCGGCTGCCTGTCCGGTGACCGTTGTCATATTTGGCGACGCCGAGGTCGACGCGCCGGCCGAGTTCACCGGCGTGCTGGTCGTCGAGGGGCGCCTCGAGGTGCGGGCGCAGTTGAGGGTCCGCGGGTCGGTGTTCGCCACGGCGCTCGCCGTCTCGGCGCCCCTCTGCGTCGAGGCGGCGGTGGCCTCCGGGCAGGATTCCGCGCCCGGCATGTCAAACATCCGGAGTGCCCGGGTCAAGGCCTGAGCAATCTGGTAGTCCTACCACCTTTGTACCCCCTTGCGGGGCAGGGTGTGAGAAGGCGCTCGGGGGCAGCGGCCGCGACGTAGGTCTAAAGGGGTCCTGCAGTCGTGCCGACAACCTGCGTGGAAGAGAATCAGGCGAACGGGGAAGCCAATGGCCAAGACTGCGATACGCGTAGGCCTCGATCTCGAACAGTCGTCGATCGCCGCCGTGCAGATCAAGAGCGGAAAGCAGCAGGTGCTGACCAACGCCGCCGTGCGGGTCCTTCCCGAAGGACTGGTGTTCGAGGGCGAGGTCGTCGACGCCGATTCCCTCGCCAACGAGATCAAGGCGCTGTGGAAAGAGGGAGGGTTCTCCAAGCGCGTCGACCTCGGGGTCGCGAATCAGAAGATCGTCGTGCGGACGATGGAGTTCCCGCAGATCGACGAGAAGGAGCTGAAGGCGGCCGTCGAGTTCCAGGCGCAGGAGCACATCCCGATCCCCGTCGACGAGGCCATCCTCGACTACAAGGTGCTGGCCTCGTACGCCGAGGAGGACGGCACGGTCAAGCAGAAGGTCCTGCTGGTCGCGGCCCAGCGTGAGATGGTGCGGCAGTTCGTCGCCGTCGCCAAGAAGGCCGGGCTCCTGATCAACGCGATCGACCTGCAAGCCTTCGCCATGATCCGCGCACTGGCGCCCAAGCCGAGCTTCATCGACCAGGGAGCGCCTCCCGAGGCCACGGGTACCGAGGTCGTGGCCCTCGTCAACATGGGGTCGGGCATCACCAACCTGGTGATCGCGGCCAACGGCGTACCCCAGTTCACGCGCGTCATCAACCTCGGCAGCGACTCGCTCGTCCAGGCGCTGGTCAACCACCGCGCCGTCCAGCCCGAAGAGGCCGATGCGCTGCGCATCCAGGTCGGCCTGCAGGGTGAGCAGCCCGACGCTCCAAGCGATCTGACCGTCGAGACCCAGGGAGAGATCCATCAGGTCCTCGACCAGGCGTGCGAGCCGTTCTCGGACGAGCTTCGCCGGTCCATCGACTACTACCACACGCAGGAGCAGACCAGTGAGATCTCGCGCCTCGTGTTGACCGGCGAAGGCGCGCTCACCAGGAACATCGCTTACTACCTCTCGCAGGGGCTGCACCTGCCCGTCGAGATCGGGAACCCGCTGCGGGGGATCGGCGAGAACAAGACCAAGCTCACCGAGGTCCAGCTCGAGTGGATGGCGCCAAGGCTCGCCATCGCCATCGGGCTGGCTGTGGACGACGAGGGGTAGGCGATGACTCGCATCAACCTTCTGCCCAGCGAAGAACGCGCGAAGGCGGCGCGCGAGCAAGGGATCGCGTTCGCCATCCTGGCGCTCGTCGTGATCGTCGCTCTGCTTGGCGGGCTCTATCTGCTGTCGTACAGGCAGCTCAGCCCGAAGCAGGAGAAGATCGACGAGGCCACCGCCCAGGTGGCGCAGCAGCAGGCCGTGGTCGCGTCCCTGCAACCGTATGAGACCATGCAGACGCAGAGCCAGGAGATGGCGCAGACGAGCCTGCAGATCTACAACTCGCGCGTGCTCATGTCGAGCATCCTCGAAGAGGTGAGCCTGCTTATCCCCGACAACGTGAGCCTGAGCACCATGACGATAACGGTGCCCTCGACGATGATCGCCGGCAGTGCGATCACCGGGGGCGGCGGCTCGACGACTTCGACGACATCGTCGAGCACCGACCTCAAGCTTCAGGGGAACTGCAAGGACTTCTCCCAGGTCGCCGAGTTCATGACCAGGCTCGGGCTCATGCCTCAACTGCAGAACATCGCCCTCGCCAACGCGGCGAAGGACAAGAACTCGGGACTCGTGACGTTCGAGATCGACGCGGGCCTGCGTCCATTCACGACGCCTCCACCGCAGTCGATCAGCTCAGGAGGCGGACAATGAGCCGGCTGCGCGGCCGAGAGGTCTACATCATCGTCGGCGTCGTCGGCGTCGCCGTCTGTCTCCTGTGGTACTTCTTCCTCTACACGCCGCTGCAGAGCAAGCTGCAGAGCAAGGACGACGAGTACCAGGCGGCTCAGTCCCAGCTCACGGCCCTCCAGAACCAGGCCCACCAGTACGAGGAATACAAGAAGACGGCTCCGCAGGCCGAGGCGGCACTGATCCGCATGAACAAGTTGATCACCGCCGACGGCGCGCAGCCCGGGTTCATCGTCGAGCTCCAGAAGACCGCCAAGCAGGCGGGGCTCTTCTGGGGTCTGCTGCAGCCGGCGGTCACGACGACGACCGGGGCCGGGTTCAACGTTCAGACCCTGAGCCTGGGCTTCGACGGCCGCTACTTCGACGTCGAGGACTTCCTGTACCGCCTCGAGAACTACGTCGACTACCGGAACGACCAGTTCCTCGTGACGGGGCGCATGTTCGCGGTGACCCAGCTCGTCCTGGGTACGGGCGGTGACCCCTATCCTGCCCTTGGCGCCACCGTCACGATCAACGGGTACCAGTGGGTCCCGCCGGGGGCGGGCACGGCTACGACGACGACGGGTGCGCCATGAGAAACCTGAACCGCTCGACGCTGATCCTCGTGCTGGTCGCGGTGCTCGGCATGACGCTGGCCGCCATCGCGGCGGCGCGGTCAGGCGGCGGCAACGCCAGCGCGATGGGGACCTACGGACAGGCGACCTCGTCCGGACAGGTCGGCCTGGCCGACACCACGGCCTCGACGAATCCCGTCAACCCTCTGTCGGTCGATCCGGCGAAGGCGCAGCCGATCCTCGACCAGTTCCATAGCCGCGATCCGTTCATCCAGGTCACGGCCGCGCCGACGAGCAGCGGAGGCACGGGCGGCGGCACCTCGCCGGCGCCGAGCCCCTCGCCGTCGGCGAGTTCGGTCCCGACCGGCGCTACGGTCACGATCAAGAATCATGGCACCTTCGCGAACCAGCCCGTCGGCAAGGTGCTGCTGGGCAAGTACCAGATCTCCGACATCACCGCGAGCTCCGTGAAGTTCACCCTGATCGGGGGCTGGACGCTGGCCGACGAGACCGGCCAGAGCAACGGCGGGACCACGTTCACCGTGCAGACGAACGCGGTGTCGAAAGTCACGACGGTGAACAGCTCCGGCTCGCACGTGGTCAGTGACTACATGAGCGTCACCATCGTCTTCACCAGCTCCGGTGGAGGCGGCGGCTCGGGCGGCGGCGGCTCAGGCGGTGGCTCGGGTGGCTCGGGAGGCAGCGGCGGCTCGAGCGGTTCCACCGTGACGCAGTCGGGCCATTCGATCAAGGTCCTGAGCATCGACACCCAGAACGGCAAGGCCAGCTGCACGATGGTCGTCGACAGCGTCACCTACGCGAACAAACATGTCGGTGACGTGTTCTCCACGGGCTGGGGTCAGATCAAGGTCCTCGGCATCAACGTGGGCGCGCAGACGGTCACCATCCTCCACGCCGACGCGCAGGCCACGCTCCACGTCGGACAGTCGGTCGGCAAGTAGACCACGTACCAAGGGGGCGGGCTGCTTTTGCAGCCCGCCCCCTTTTTCATGCTCCCCCGCCCGTCGCCTGAGCTTTGCCTTGCCCGAAGAGGCTCGTATATCGTAGGGGCATGGCAAGTCTGCGTTTCCTGACGGCCGGGGAGTCCCACGGCAAGCAGCTGACCGCCATCCTCGACGGTTGTCCTGCCGGTTTGCGAGTGGCGGCCGACGACATCGACCGCGACCTGGCTCGGCGGCAGCTCGGCTTCGGGCGTGGCGCGCGCCAGCAGATCGAGCACGACAGGGTCGAGATCGTCGGCGGCGTGCGGTACGGGCGCACCACGGGCGCGCCGGTCGCGCTGGTCCTCGCCAACCGTGACGCCGCCGCGTGGGGCGACAAGATCGCGGTCGGCGCGGTGGAAGATCCTGCCGAGCCTCTGAGGGTACCGCGGCCGGGGCACGCCGACCTGGGTGGGCATCTCCTGTACGGGCTGGACGACCTGCGCGACGTCATCGAGCGGGCAAGCGCGCGCGAGACCGCCGCGCGGGTCGCCTGCGGAGCGGTGGCCCGCCGGCTGCTGAGCGAGGTGGGCTGCACCGTGCACAGCCACGTGGTCGCGGTCGGCGGCGTGCGCTCGCAGGCCCGGCCGGCGTCGGCCGACGCGTTCGCCGAAGTCGACGCCGACCCCTTGCGGTGTCTCGATCCGGAGGCGTCCGGGGCGATGAAGGACGCCATCGCCGCCGCCGGGCAGGACGGCGACACGCTCGGAGGGGTGTTCGAGGTCGTTGCCTTCGGCTTCCCGGCCGGCGCCGGCACGTACGCTCAACCCGATCGCAGGCTCTGGTCGGCGCTGGCCGGCTCGCTGGCCAGCATCCCCGCCATCAAGGGCGTGGAGATCGGTCTCGGGTTCGCCGGCGCGGAGCGTCGCGGCTCGGAGGTCCACGATGAGATCGAATGGCGGGACGGTGAGGGTTATCGGCGACCGACCAATCGGGCCGGTGGTGTCGAAGGCGGCATCTCGACCGGCGAACCGGTCGTCGTGCGCGCCGCCATGAAACCGATCGCGACGCTGATGCAGCCGCTGCGCAGCGTCGACCTGCGGACCCACGAGGCGGTCGAGGCACACATCGAACGCAGCGACGTCTGTGCCGTGCCGGCGGCCGCGGTCGTCGCCGAGGCCGTCGTCGCCCTGGCGCTCGCCGATGCCGCGCTGGCGCGGTTCGGCGGCGCCGATGTGGCGACGTTCGTCGCCGCCGTCGCCGCCGCGCGCGAGCGCCAGCGCATGTCGTGAGCGGGAGCGTCGCGCTCGTGGGGTTCATGGGCGCCGGCAAGACCCGTGTGGGGACAGCTGTGGCGCGCCGCCTGGGCCTGCCGTTCGTGGACACCGACGAGCTCATCGTGCGCGCTCACGGAGCGGTGGCCGGGATCTTCGCCGAGCGCGGCGAGGCCGGCTTCCGCGAGATCGAGCGCGAGGTCGTGGCGTTCGAGCTCGACGAGGCGGCACGCAGCGACCGTGTGGTGTCGCTGGGCGGGGGCGCGGTGACGAGCGACGACGTGCGGGAGGCGCTGAGGCGCCTCCCGCACGTCGTCTGGCTCGACGCGCCCCCGCACATCCTGTTCCTGCGCTCGCAGTCGGGTACGCGCCCTCTGGCCACCGACGAAGCCGCGTTCCAGGCGCTCTATCGCGAGCGAGCCCCTCTCTACCAGGAGGTGGCCACCCACGTGGTGCGCACCGGCGGCAGGACGCGGCTGAAGGCCGCGGTCGAGCAGGTCGTCGAGGCGGTGATCGAGTGAGCGCCGCCGAGCCGATCCGCGTGGCCGTCGAGACCAGGCAGCGTGACTACGACGTGCTCGTCGGGCGAGGTCTGCTCGGCCGGCTCGGCGAACTCGTCGAGACGGCGGGGCCGCACGTGGTGGTCGCCACCGACACCAACGTGGCTCGGCACCATCTCGACCCCTTGGTCGCGGCCCTGACGGCCCGGGGCTCGACGGTGACGCCGGTCGTGGTGCCCGCCGGCGAGCGCGAGAAGAACCCCGGCCGCCTTGCCGAGCTCTACGAGCGCCTGTACGCGCTCGGCGTGGGCAGAGACGACCTGGTGGTGGCGCTGGGCGGCGGCGTGGTCGGCGATCTCGCCGGCTACGCCGCCGCCACCTACCTGCGGGGGCTGCGCCTGGTCCAGGCGCCGACGACGCTGCTGGCCATGGTCGACGCGTCGGTCGGCGGCAAGGTGGCGGTGGACTTCCGCGAGGGCAAGAACCACCTCGGCACCTTCTATCAGCCGTGGCTGGTCGTGGCCGACCTCGACACGCTGCGCACGCTGCCGGCCGCCGAGCTGCCGAACGGCTGGGCGGAGGCCGTGAAGCACGGGTTCCTGGCGGGCGGCGAGCTCCTGGCGCTCACCGCGTCCACGCTCGAGCGCGGCGAGCCCACACCCGGCCTGGTGGCCGGCTCGGTACGGTTCAAGGCGGCGGTCGTCGGCGGCGACGAGCGCGAGGAGACGGGCAGGCGCGCCTGGCTCAACCTGGGCCACACCCTGGGCCACGCCATCGAGGCGGCGGGCGGCTTCGACGCCTACCCGCACGGCGCGGCCGTCGGGCTCGGCCTGCGGGCCGCGCTGTGGCTGTCGCAGCGCCTGACCGGCCTCGACCCGGCCGACGTCACGCGCGGCCAGGAGCTGCTCACGCGGGCGCGGGCGCCGGAGCGGCTCGAGCACGTCCCGGTCGATGAGGTCCTGCGCCTCGTGGCCCGGGACAAGAAGGCGGTGGGCGGGCAGGCCCGGTTCGTCCTGCTGCGGGCGTTCGGCGACCCCGTCGGTTCGGTGGCGGTTCCTGTGGAGACCCAGAGGGAGGTCCTGGCGTGGCTGACGACGCGGTGAAGGTGCTGTGGCTGCTGCACGGCGTGAACCTCGACATGCTCGGCCGCCGCGACCCCGAGCACTATGGGACCTTGACCCTGGCCGAGCTGTGCCGGGCGGTCACCGCCCATGCCCGCGAACGGGACGCCGACGTGCGCTGCTTCCAGACCAACCACGAGGGGCGCATGGTCGAGCAGCTGCACGCGCTCGCCCGCGGCGACGAGCTCGCCGACGGGGTCGTCTTCAACCCCGGCGCCTGGACCCACTACAGCTGGGCGATCCACGACGCGCTGGAGCTTCTGGCCGTGCCGGTGGCCGAGGTCCATCTGTCGGACGTGGGCCGGCGCGAGCCGTGGCGGCAGCAGTCGGTGCTCGCCGACCTGGCGGCCGTGACGGTGTCCGGCAAGGGGCTGGACGGGTATCTCGAGGCCGTGGACGCGCTGTTGGAGATGATCCGTGGCGAGTGAGGCCGCCCCCCGGGAGGGGCCGGCGCGCATCGCCCGCCTGCAGGCGCTGCTGCCCGCGTGGCGGGTGGACGCGGTGCTGGTGAGCGGCGAGGCCGACGTGCGGTATCTCTCGGGCTTCCGGGGCGACGACACCGTGCTGCTCATCGGTCGCGAGTGGGCCGCCATCGTCACCGATTCTCGCTACTGGGAGCAGGTGCGCCGGGAGACGGCCGGCGTCGAGCTGGTCGAGGCGCGCGGACCGTCGCTGATCGGCGACGTGACCGCGGCGCTCGTGGACTCGGCGGGCGCGGACTGCGCCCTCGGGTGCCAGGGCGGTCACCTGACGCACGCCGGCTACCGGACCCTGCGCCGCCTGCATCGCGGCCCCCTGCGCGACGTGGGCGAGCGCGTGAGCCGCCTGAGGATGGTCAAGTCGGCGGCCGAGATCGAGGCCGTCCGGACCGCGGCCGCGATCGTCGACCAGTCGCTCGCCGTCGTGCTGGCCGAGGGTCTCGTCGGGCGCCGTGAGAGCGAGGTGGCCTGGCGGCTCAAGGAGGAGTACCACGCGCGGGGCGCGGAGGGCGAGTCGTTCCCGGCGATCGTGGCGGCAGGGCCCCGCGGGGCCCTGCCGCACGCGATCGCCGGGAACGACAGGATCCGCGCCGGCCAGCTGGTCGTGATCGACACGGGGGCGCGCGTGGACGGCTATTGCAGCGACATGACGCGGACGGTGGCCGCCGGCCGCGTGTCGGCGCAGCAACGCAAGGTGTACGACGTGGTGCTCGCCGCCCAGCTCGCCGGCCTGGCGGCCGTGCGCGACGGCGCGCGCGGCCGCGAGGACGTGGACGCGGCCGCGCGCGCCGTCGTCGCGGCCGCCGGCCACGGCGACCGCTTCGGCCACGGCACCGGCCACGGTGTGGGCCTGGAGATCCACGAGGCGCCGGCCCTCGGCCGCCTGCGCGGGGATCGGCTGGCGACGGGCATGCTGTGCACGGTCGAGCCCGGCATCTACCTGGAGGGCAGGTTCGGGGTGCGCATCGAGGACACCGTGGCGGTCACCGCCGATGCGGGGTTGCCCCTGACCTCGTTCCCGAAGGAGCTCGTCGTCACCGGCTAGGACGTTCAACGCCTCCAGGCCTTTCGTGTATCATGGGGAGCCACCGCGCCGGGGAGCGCAGCCAGCCGGGCGCCTCATCCTCAGTCCCGACCCGCAGAGAGTGACATGGCCGACGTAGTGTCCACCGCCCAGTTCAAGAACGGCATGGCGATCGAGATCGACGGCGAGAACTTCACGATCGTGGAGTTCCAGCACGTCAAACCAGGCAAGGGCGGCGCTTTCGTGCGCACGCGGGTGCGCAACATCGCCACCGGAGCGGTGCTCGACAAGACGTTCCGCTCGGGCGAGAAGTTCAACCGCGTGCACACACAGTCCCGCGCGATGACCTACCTCTACTCGACCGACGACGAGGTCGTCCTCATGGACCCCGGCAGCTACGAGCAGCTCTCGGTGCGCCCGGAGATGGCGCGCGAGGCGCTCGAGTGGGTGGTCGAGAACCAGGAGGTCCAGCTGCTGGCGCTCAACGGCGAGCCGGCGGCCGTCGAGGCACCCAACCACGTCGAGTTGACGATCACCCACACCGAGCCCGGCCTGCGCGGCGACACGGCCCAGGGCGGCACCAAGCCGGCGACGCTCGAAACGGGGGTCACGATCCAGGTGCCGCTGTTCATCGAGGAGGGCGAGCGCGTGCGCGTCGACACCCGCACGGCCGCCTACATCACCCGGGTCTAGCATGCGCGCGCGCCGCATCAGGATCACCGACACCACCCTGCGCGACGCCCACCAGTCGCTGTGGGCCACGCGCATGCGCACGGCCGACATGACGCCGATCCTCGAGCAGATGGACGAGGCCGGGTTCCACTCGCTCGAGTGCTGGGGCGGCGCCACCTTCGACGCCTGCCTCCGGTTCCTCGACGAGGATCCCTGGGAGCGGCTGCGGACGATCAAGACGCACGTGCATCGCACGCCCCTGCAGATGCTGCTGCGCGGCCAGAACCTGGTCGGGTACCGCCACTACGGCGACGACATCGTGCGCCGCTTCGTGTACAAGGCGGCCGAGAGCGGGATCGACATCTTCCGCGTGTTCGACGCGCTCAACGACACGCGCAACTTCGAGACGGCGGCGGCGGCGATCAAGGAGACCGGCGCCCACTTCCAGGCGGCGGTCGTCTACACGATCTCGCCCGTGCATTCGCTCGACCACTACATGGACGTCGCCCGCCGCCTGCTCGACATGGGCGCCGACTCGATCTGCATCAAGGACATGGCGGCGCTGCTGTCGCCCTTCTACGCCGAGCAGCTGATCACGCGGCTGAAGGCCGAGTTCGACGTGCCGGTGCAGCTGCACTGCCATTACATCGGCGGCCTGGCGCCCATGACCTACCTGAAGGCGATCGAGGCCGGCGTCGACGTGATCGACACGGCGACCGTGCCGATGGCCTTCGGCAACTCGCAGCCGGCGACCGAGATGGTGGTCACGGCGCTGATCGGCACGCCGTACGACTCCGAGCTCGACCTCGAGAAGCTGTTCGCGATCGCCAAGTACTTCGAGGGCGTGCGGCTGGCGGGGCGGCACGACCGGGGCGTCACCTCGCTCACCCATATGCAGGTCTACTCGCACCAGGTCCCGGGCGGCATGATCAGCAACCTCGAGAGCCAGCTCAAGGAGCAGAACGCTCTCGACCGCCTGCCCGAGGTCCTCGAGGAGATCCCGATCGTGCGGGCCGAGGTCGGGTTCCCGCCGCTGGTGACGCCGATGTCGCAGATCGTCGGCACCCAGGCGGTGCTGAACGTCCTCTCCGGCCGCCGCTGGCACATCGTGCCCGACGAGATGAAGGCGTACCTGCGCGGCAAGTACGGCGCCGCGCCGGGCCCCGTCTCGCCGGAGATCGTCGAGCTGGTGCTCGACGGCGAGCAGCCGATGCACGAGCGGCCGGCCGAGAAGCTCACCGAGACGCTCGACGACTTCCGCGGCGACATCGGCGACCTGGCGCGCAACGACGAGGACGTGCTGTCGTACGCGCTCTTCCCGCAGACGGCGCGCGCCTACCTCGAGCGCCACCACATCGGGCCCGAGCGCGACGTGTTCGGCACGCAGACGCCGCACTACCTCACCTCGCAGGCGCAGCCGGTCATGGACGAGGCCAGCGCCGACCGTCTCAGGGACATCCTGGAGCTGGTCGAGACGAGCGACGTGCAGGAGCTGGTGATCGAGGAGGGCGACCTCAAGATCTCGATGCGCAAGTCGGGAGCGGAGGCGGCAGGGGCGGCGGGCGGCTCCGCCTCGGCGGAGCCGCCCGCCGCCCCGTCGACCCCCGTCGTCAGCGACGGCTACCATGTGGTCCGGGCGCCGATGGTCGGCACCTTCTTCGCGTCGCCATCGCCTACCGAGGCGCCGTTCGTCGGCGTCGGCGACGAGGTGACCATCGGGCAGACCCTGTGCATCCTCGAGGCGATGAAGCTCATGAACGAGCTCGGCTCCGACGTCGAAGGGATCGTGCGCCAGGTCCTGGTCGAGAACGGCGCCGCCGTCGAGTACGGTCAGGAGCTGTTCGCGATCGAGAAGCTCTGACGCGGCGGCCGTGACCGGCGCCCGGCGAGCCAGCCGCAAGCAGGCGCGACGCGACGCGGCGTTCGTCCTCTACCAGCGCGAGCTCACCGGCTCCCCGGTCGAATCGCTGCTCGCCGACCGGGCGCACAGCGAAGGCTACGTCGCCGACGAGTTCACGGAGCGCACGGTGCAGGGGGTTCTGGCCTCACAGGCGCGCCTCGACGCCGAGCTCGGCGCCCACTCGACCGAGTGGCCGCTCTCGCGCATCGCTCCGCTCGAACGCAGTATCCTGCGCCTGGCGCTCTACGAGATCGACAGCGGCGAGACGCCGCCGGAGGTCGCGATCGACGAGGCCGTGCGGCTGGCGAAGCGATACTCGACCAACGAGGCGGGGAGCCTGGTCAACGGCATCCTCGGCGCGATCGCGCGCGATCGCGCCGACGCGGCCGGCGACGCGACCGGCGAGGAGATCGGCGAGGAGACGGGGGAGGAGACCGCATGAGTCCGCAGGAACGTGACGCGGCGCTGGCCCGTGTACGCGAGATCGCGGGGCAGCTCCGTGACCTGGAGGGGCGCGCCGCCGAGGTGAGCTCGCCCGAGATCGCCATGAGCCTGTTCGAGCGCGCCGCCGAGCTCGCCGACGAGGCGGCGCGCCTGCTCGAAGAGGCAGGCAGGGAGCCGTGACCACCGGCGCCTCGGGAGGCGGAGAAGGCGCGGCCCCGGCGCCGGACCGGGGCTACCCCGAGCACCTGCGGGCGCTGGTCGAGGGCTACCTCGACTCGCTCGACTTCGGGGCCGCGCCTCCTGCCGCCAGGCTCACCGAGGCGATGCGCTACTCGCTGCTGGCCGGCGGCAAGCGCATCCGCCCGGTGCTGGCGCTGGCCGTGGCCGAGCGTCTCGGGCGGCCGCCGGCCGAGATCCTGCCGTACGCGGCCGCCCTCGAGCTCGTGCACACCTATTCGCTCATCCACGACGACCTGCCGGCCATGGACGACGACGTGCTGCGCCGCGGCAAGCCGACCTGCCATGTGGTGTTCGGCGAGGACATCGCCATCCTCGCCGGCGACGGCCTGTTCGCCGAGGCCTACCGGCTCGTGCTCGAGCGCCAGGCGGGCACGCCCGAGGCCCGGCTCGGGGCCCTGAGCGAGATGGCGCGGGCCGCCGGCGTACCCGGCATGGTCGGCGGGCAGTACATGGACGTGGCGGGGGTCGCCGAGACGGACGACGTCCTGCGCCTGCTCCACGAATTGAAGACCGGGGCCCTCATCGAGGCCTCGGTGGTGGGCGCGGCCGTCCTCTGCGGCGTCGAGGGGGGCGACGGCCTGCAGCCGTATCGCGACTTCGCCCGCGAGCTCGGGCTGCTGTTCCAGATCGTCGACGACATCCTCGACGTCGAGGGCGAGGCCGACGACCTGGGCAAGAGCGCCGGCAAGGACGCCCTCGCCGACAAGACCACCTACGTGTCGCGGTTCGGGCTCGATGGGGCGCGGGCGCTCGCTCGCGAGAGCCACGCCCGCGCCCTCGCCCTGCTCGCGGCGCTCGGCGGCGACGGCAGCCTGCGCGCCGTCACCGACCACATCTTCAGCCGCCGCTCGTAGAACGCCACCGCCGGCCAGGGGGTGGGGGGCGCGGTGTATACTCCGTATCCACGATGAGTCGCCTGAGCCGCATCACGGGACCCCGTGACCTCCACGACCTCTCCGTCGCCGAGCTGCAGGACGTCGCCGACGAGATCAGGCAGCTGATCCTGTCGTGCGTGAGCGAGACCGGCGGGCACCTGGCCGCCAGCCTCGGCGCCGTCGAGCTCACGGTGGCTCTCCACAGCGTGCTCGACAGCCCGCGCGACAAGATCGTCTGGGACGTGGGCCACCAGTCCTACGCCCACAAGATCATCTGCGGCCGGGCCGGGTGCTTCTCGACCATCCGCCAGCCCGGCGGGCTCTCCGGGTTCCCGTCGCGCTGCGAGTCGGAGCACGACATCGTCGGCACCGGCCACGCCTCGACGTCGGTGAGCTACGCGCTCGGCCTGGCCGAGGCGGCGCAGCTCGCCGGGCGCAAGGAGGGACACGTCGTCTGCGTGTTGGGCGACGGCGCCTTCAGCGGCGGCGTCGCCTTCGAAGGGCTGAACCAGGCCGGCCACCTGCGCACGCCGCTGGTCGTCGTGCTGAACGACAACCAGATGTCGATCAAGCCCAACGTCGGCGCCATGCAGCTGTACTTGAACCGCGTGCGCCTCGACCCGGGTCTGACGCGGCTGCGCGAGGACATGGAGCGCACCATCGCTCGCATCCCCGCCGTCGGCGCCCGGGCCTACAACCTGGGCAAGGACGTCAAAGAGAGCATGAAGGCCTTCCTCGGGCCGGGGCTGCTCTTCGAGGAGCTCGGCTTTGCCTACATCGGCGTCGTCGACGGCCACGACCTCGGGGCGCTGCGCGCGAGCATCCGCCAGGCGATCGAGACCGAACGTCCTGTGGTGGTGCACGTGCGCACCATCAAGGGGAAGGGGTTCGAGCCGGCCGAGGAGAAGCCGGCCGAGTACCACGGCATCGGGCCGTTCCGGCTGTCCGACGGCGAGCGCCGGTCGCAGCCCGAGGGCACGACCTACACGCAGGCCTTCGGCGACGCGATCGTCAAGGAGGGGCGCCTCGACCCGCGCGTCGTGGCGATCACGGCGGCCATGACGCAGGGGACCGGGCTCGACCCCTTCGAGCAGGAGTTCCCCGAGCGGCTGTTCGACGTCGGCATCGCCGAGGAGCACGCCGTGGTGTTCGCGGCCGGCCTGGCGCTGGCCGGGTTCCGGCCCGTCGTCGCCGTCTACTCGACGTTCCTGCAGCGGGCCTTCGACATGCTCGTGCAGGACGTCGGCCTGCAGAACATCCCGGTCACCTTCGCGCTCGACCGCGCCGGCCTCGTCGGCGACGACGGGCCGACCCACCACGGCGCCTTCGACCTCTCGTACCTGCGTGTCGTGCCCGGCCTGGTGATCATGGCGCCGTCCAGCCACGAGCAGCTGCAGCACATGCTGCACACCGCGCTGCGCCACGACGGCCCGGTGGCGATCAGGTACCCGCGCGGCCTGGCGGCGCCGTTCGTGCCGCCTGCGGAGCTGCGCGAGCTCGAGATCGGCAGGGGAGAGGTGTTGCGCGAAGGGCGCGAGGTCGCGCTCGTCGGCGTCGGCACCGGCGTCGGCCTCGCGCTGGCGGCGGCCGACCGGCTGGTCCAGGACGGCGTGCACCCGACCCTGGTCGACGCCCGGTTCGTGAAGCCCTTGGACACCGCGCTCCTGGACGAGCTGGCGCGTACGCACGCCGCGATCGTGACGATCGAGGAGAACAGCCTCGCCGGCGGCTTCGGCGGCGCCGTGGCCGAGCACCTCTCCGAGAGCGGCGTCCGGGTCAGCCGCTGCGGCCTGCCCGACGCGTTCGTCCCGCAGGGCGACCGGGCGACGCTGCTCGCCGGCGTCGGCCTGTCGGCCGACGCCATCGCGGCCCACGTGCTCGCCCGTCAGCCGGGGCTCGCCCGCATCTCCTAGCTCGTGCGCGAGCGGCTCGACACGCTGCTCGTGGCCCGCGGCCTCTTCGCCACGCGCTCCCAGGCGCGCGCCTCTGTGATGGCCGGCGAGGTGCGCGTCGACGGGGTCACGGTCGACAAGGCGGGGGCGCTCGTGGAGGCGACGTGCAGCGTCGCCGTCGACGAGCGCCCCCGCTTCGTCTCGCGCGGCGGCGACAAGCTCGATCACGGCCTGGAGCAGCTTGCCGTCGACGTCACGGGGGTCGACGCGATCGACCTCGGCTCGTCGACCGGCGGGTTCGTCGACCGGCTGCTGCAGGGCGGGGCGGCGCGGGTGATCGCCGTCGACGTCGGGTACGGGCTGCTCGACTGGCGCCTGCGCGACGACCCGCGCGTGACCGTGCTCGAGCGCACGAACGCCCGGGAACTGCCCTGTGAACGTCTCCCGTTCCGCCCCACCTTCGTCACCGCCGACGTGTCCTTCATCTCGCTCAAGCTGGCCCTGGCCCCCGTGCTAGAATGCGCCCGACCCGGCTATCGCGGCCTCGTCCTGGTCAAACCGCAGTTCGAGGCCGGCCGCGAGCACGTCGGCAAGGGCGGCGTGGTACGCGACGCGCGGGTCCACGAGGCGGTCGTCGCCGATGTGGGCGAGTGGCTGGAGCGACAAGGGGCGGCCATCCTGGGCAGCTGCGACTCGGGCCATCCGGGCCCCAAGGGGAACGTGGAGTACTTCGTGAGCTTCTGCGACGCACGCGAGCCGCTGCCGGCGGTCCGCGTCGCGCCCCACGAGGCGGCTCGCCGGGCGGTCGAGGCGGTCCATGGCTGAGCGGCTGCGCCGGATCGGCGTGCTCACCCACAACCTGCCGCCGGTGACGCACGCCACGCTCGAGCAGCTCGGCGCCATGAAGGACGAGCTGGGCGTGGAGCTGCTGGTCCCGGCCGACGAGTGGCGCAAGCACGGCCTCACCCGCGGCGGCGCCTACACGCGCGTCGACGATGCGGCGCTGCGCGCGGCCGATGTCTGCCTCGTGCTCGGCGGCGACGGCACGCTGTTGCGCGCCCTCGACCGCATGCTCGGCAGCGGCGTGCCCACGACCGGCATCAACTTCGGCAACGTCGGGTTCCTGGCCAGCATGCAGCAGGCGGCGTGGCCCCGGCAGCTGCGCGAGATCGTGGCCGGCGCCTACCAGCTCGTCGACCTGGTCACGGTCGAGGCCCGGCTGGGCGGCAAGCGCTACGTCGCCGTCAACGACATCGTGCTCGTCCGCGCCCGCGCCCAGAGGGTCCTGCGCCTCGTGTACGAGGTGTCGGGGACCACGGTCGGCGAGATGCTCTGCGACGGCATGATCGTCGCTTCGCCGACCGGCTCCACGGCGTACAACCTGTCGTGCAACGGGCCGCTCGTGGTGTGGGACGCCGAGGCGCTCGTCCTCAACTTCATCGCCCCGCACTCGATCGGGTTCCGGCCGCTCGTGCTGCGTGCCGATCACGTGATCCGGGTGCACAACGCCTCACCGACCGAAGACGCCGACGTCATGGCCGACGGCAGGGTCGTGGCGCGCCTGTGCTGCGGCGACGCCGTCGAGATCACGGGCGGGAGCGAGCGTGCCCGGCTGCTCGTGCGCGAGGGCGGCTCCTTCTACCACAACGTCGAGGAGAAGCTCTTCGACCGCCACCATGCTGGCTGAGCTGGCGATCGACGATCTCGTGCTGATCGCTCAGGCCCGGCTCGAGTTCGCGCCGGGCCTGAACGTCATCACGGGCGAGACCGGGGCCGGCAAGACGCTGCTCACCCAGGGGATCGGGCTGCTGCTCGGCCAGAAGGGCGAGGAGGGGCTGATCCGGCCCGGCGCCGAGCGTGCGCTCGTGCAGGCGGTGTTCGAGGATGAGGGTGGTGAGGCGGGCGACGGCGACGCCGTCGCCGTCGCCCGCCAGATCACGCGCGGCGGACGCTCGCGCGCCTACCTGGACGGCGTGGTGTCGTCGGTGGCCGCCGTCGAGGCGGCGCTGCGCGACCGGGTCGCCTTCTACGGGCAGCTCGAGCACGCGCGGCTGCTGCAGCTCGAGCGCCAGCTCGACCTGCTCGACAGCGCCGCGGGCCTCGAGGACCGGGCGGCGGCGTACGCGCAGGCGTACGCCGCCGCCCGGTCCCTCGACCGCGAGCTCGACGCCCTGCGCGCCCAGGGGCACGACCGCGACCGTGAGCTCGACCTGCTGCGCTTCCAGGTCGACGAGATCGAGGCGGCGGGGCTCGAGCCGGGCGAGGACGAGCGGCTCGCGCTCGAACGTGACCGCCTGCGGCACGCCGAGAAGCTCGTCGAGCGGGTGGGCGGCGCCCTGCGCCTGCTCGGCGGCGGCGAAGAGGGCGCCGCCCTCGACGCCCTGCGCACCGGCGAAGGGCTGCTGGGCGAAGCCGAGGCGCTCGACCTCACGCTCGAGCCGCTGACCTCGCGCCTCAGCGGGGTCGTCGCCGAGGCCGAGGACCTCGCCGCGGCGCTGCGCGACTACCTCGACGGGCTCGACGTCGACCCGGCCCACCGCGATGCGGTCGAGCAGCGCTACGACAGGTTCAGGACGCTCGCCCGCAAGTACGGGGCGAGCGCCGACGACATCATCGCCTTCGCGGGCGAGGCGAGCGAGCGGATCGGCGCGCTCGAGCGCCTCGAGGCCGACGAGACCGAGCTGCTCGCGCGCCTCGACCAGGCGAAGGCCGCCGCGGTGGCCGCCGCCGGACGCCTCTCCGAGGCGCGGGCGGCGGCCGCCCCGGCCTTCGCCGAGGCGGTGCTCGCCGAGCTCAAGGGCCTCGCCATGCCGCACGCGCGCTTCGCCGTGGAGCTGCAGCCGCGGGGCGAGGGCTGGCAGGCCCTGGGGCCGCGCGGCGCCGAAGAGGCCGAGTTCGTCTTCTCGGCCAACCCCGGCCTGCCGCCGCGCCCGCTGCGCGAGACCGCCTCGGGCGGGGAGCTGTCGCGGGCCATGCTCGCGATCAAGAGCTTCGTCCATCTCGGCAACGACGTGCAGACGCTGATCTTCGACGAGGTCGACACCGGTATCGGCGGCGTGACGGCCAACGTGCTGGGCGAGCGCCTGGCGGCGCTCGCCAGCACCACGCAGATCGTCTGCATCACGCACTTGCCGCAGGTCGCCGCCTTCGCCGAGCGCCAGTTCGTGATCACGAAGTCGAGCGACCCGGCGGCCGACATGACCGAGACGACCGTCGCCCTCGTCGAGGGCGACGGTCGTCTCGACGAGCTCTGCCGCATGCTGGGCGCCACGCCCGACGACACCGCGGCCCGGGAGCACGCGCAGCAGCTCCTCGAGCGGGCGGCGGGCGGCGGGCGCTGACGCGCCCGCCCGCCGCCGTCGCGACGCTTGCCGTCGCGCCGGGGCCCTCTGCTATACTTGCGCCCGAAGTGATCCAGGGCTCACCGGGGATACTCAGCTGCCGGCCCGTCGTCTCGGAACGGGCAGAGCCCACCACCCACCGAAACCCCCCGTTCGCGCCGCCGCCGACGGATGTCTCGGCGCGCCCGTATCCGGGGAGACCAGCGACGACGACCTGAGAAGCGAGGGGGAATGGCGAAGCACATCTTCGTGACCGGCGGTGTGGTGTCGGGGCTCGGCAAGGGCATCACGGCGGCCTCGATCGGGCGCCTGCTCAAGGCGCGCGGCCTGAAGGTCGCCAACCAGAAGTTCGACCCCTACATCAACGTCGACCCCGGCACGATGAGCCCCTTCCAGCACGGTGAGGTGTTCGTCACCGAGGACGGCGCCGAGACCGACCTCGACCTGGGCCACTACGAGCGCTTCATCGACGAGTTCGTCCAGCGCGACTCCAACATCACCACCGGGGGCATCTACAACGCGGTCATCCAGAAGGAGCGCCGCGGCGACTTCCTCGGCGGCACCGTCCAGGTCATCCCCCACATCACGAACGAGATCAAGAGCCGCGTGCACCGCCTGGCGCAGAAGCTCGATGCGGACGTGCTGATCACCGAGGTGGGCGGCACCGTCGGCGACATCGAGAGCCTGCCGTTCCTCGAGGCGATCCGCCAGTTCCGCAAGGACATCGGGCGCGAGAACGTGCTCTACGTGCACGTCACCCTGGTGCCGGTGATCGGCGTGGTCGGCGAGCCCAAGACCAAGCCGACCCAGCACTCGGTGGCCGAGCTGCGCGAGATCGGCATCCAGCCCGACATCATCGTCGTGCGCTCCGAGCTGCCGGTCTCGCGCGGCATCCGCGACAAGATCGCCCTGTTCTGCGACGTCGAGCCCGAGGCCGTGATCTCGGCGGCCGACGCCGACGACATCTACAAGGTGCCGCCGATCATGCACGACGAGGGCCTCGACGACCTCGTCGTGCGCATGCTGGGGCTGGAGTGCGGGCCGCCCGACATGGCCGAGTGGGACGCGCTGGTCGAGCGCATCGACGCCTGCGAGGGCAAGGTCCGCATCGCCCTCGTCGGCAAGTACGTGCAGCTGCACGAGGCCTACCTGTCGGTGTGGGAGGCACTCAAGCACTCCGCGATCCACCACGGGCGCAAGCTCGAGATCGTCTGGGTCGATTCCGAGGAGATCACGCCGGCGACGGTCGACGAGCGGCTCGGCGACGTCGACGGCGTGATCGTCCCCGGCGGCTTCGGCATGCGCGGCATCGAGGGCAAGATCGAGGCCGTCCAGTACTGTCGCGAGCACAAGGTGCCGTACCTGGGCGTGTGCCTGGGCATGCAGTGCGCCGTGATCGAGTTCGCGCGCAACGTGTGCGGCATGACCGGCGCCAACTCGTGGGAGTTCGACGAGGAGACGCCGTTCCCGGTGATCGACCTGCTGCCAGAGCAGAAGACGGTCGAGGCGATGGGCGGCACCATGCGGCTCGGCGCCCAGCGCGTCGAGGTGCGCCCGGGCACGAAGGCCTTCGCCGCCTACGACAGCGACGAGGTCTACGAGCGTCACCGGCACCGGTTCGAGGTCAACAACGACCTGCGGCCGCGGCTCGAGCAGGCGGGGCTCGTCGTCAGCGGCACCCACCAGGACGGTCGCCTGGTCGAGATCATCGAGCTCGAGGACCATCCCTTCTTCGTCGCGTCGCAGTTCCACCCCGAGTTCAAGTCGCGGCCCACGCGGCCGGCGCCCCTGTTCCGCGACTTCGTGGGCGCCGCCTGCGCGCTGCGCGTCGCCAGGGAAGGTGAGCTGGAGGCCACGTGGACACAGCAGTAGACGACCTGCTCGAGCTGTTCCTGGAGCTCGTCCGCATCCCCTCGCCCTCGGGCAGCGAGCGGGGGGTCGCCGACCTCGTGAAGCGCCGGCTGCGCGAGGCCGGTCTCGACCCGCTCGAGGACGACACGGCGCCGGCGACCGGCGCCGGCAGCGGCAACATCATCGTGCGGCTGCCGGGCGAGGGCCGCGGCACGCCGATCGTCGTGGCCGCCCACATGGACACCGTCGCCGTCGAAGGGCCGATCGAGCCCGTCGTGGTCGACGGCGCCGTGCGCACGGCCGGCGACACCATCCTGGGCGGCGACGACAAGGCGGCCGTGGCCGTGCTGCTGGCGTCGCTCTGCGCGCTCGCCGCCTCGCCTCCGGCGTGCGGTGTGGAGGGCGTGTTCTCGACCTCCGAGGAGGTCGGGCTGCGCGGAGCCAAGGCGATGGACCTGACGGGATTGCAGGCGCGGGCCGGGTTCGTGTTCGACAGCACTGGACCGGTCGGCGACGTGATCGTGCGGGCGCCCTCGCAGAAGATGGTCAAGGCCGAGTTCCACGGCACGGCCGCGCACGCCGGCATCGCCCCCGAGAAGGGCCGCAGCGCGATCCTGGCGGCGGCGCGCGCCCTCGCCGCCATGCGGCTCGGGCGCCTCGACGAGGTCACCACGGCCAACGTCGGCGTGATCGAGGGCGGCAGCGCCACCAACATCGTGCCCGAGCGCTGTCGCCTCGAGGGCGAGGCGCGCAGCCACGACCCGCAGAAGCTGGCGGCGCAGGTCGGCGACATGCTCGAGGCGATCAACGTGGCTGCGACCGAGACGGGGGTCGACGTGCAGGTCACGGTGACCGACGAGTTCACGGCCTTCGCGCTCGACGACGACGCGCTGCCGGTGCGCATCGCCGTCACGGCGCTCGAACGCGCCGGCTTCACGCCGCGCCTGATCGGCAGCGGCGGCGGCTCCGACGTGAACGTCTACAACGCCGCCGGCCTGCCTTCGGTGAACCTGAGCGTCGGGATGGAGAACGTCCACACACCCGACGAGTACCTGCCTGTCGTCCGCCTTCACGAGGCCGCGAGCCTGCTGCGCGCCATCATCGAGGCGGCGGCGGCGACGCGGCCCGACTGACGGGCCGCGGGCCCGCCGCCGCCTGCCGATGGTCGCCCCACCCGCTCCCCGGCCCGAGCCGCGCGGCGCGTCGCGCCCGGCGGTGCCGGCCGACCCGGCGGTCGCCGAGTACCTCGACCACCTCGAGTTCGAACGCGGGATGAGCCACAACACGGTGGCCGCCTACCGGCGCGACCTGCTGGCGCTCGGGGCGCACCTGCGGGCACGGGGCGTCGCGGCGCGCGACTGCTCGGACGAGGACGTGGCGTCGTACTTCGCCGGCGCCGGCGGCGACGGCGCGACGGCGACGGTCGCGCGCCGCATGGCCGCGGTGCGCGGGCTGTTCCACCACCTGATGCGGGAGGGGCGCCGCGAGACCGATCCCAGCGCGCGCCTGCACACGCCCAAACGTGGCCGTGGCCTGCCGGCGGTGCTCAGCGTCGAGGAGGTCGAGGGGGTGCTCGCGACCGTGCTGCCGGCGGGGCAGCTCGGGCAGCGCGACCTGGCCCTGCTCGAGCTCCTCTACGGGTGCGGCCTGCGCGCCTCCGAGCTGGTCACCCTGCGGGTGGCCGACGTCGACCTCGAGGCCGGCCTGGTGCGCTGCATCGGCAAGGGCGACAAGGAGCGCGTCGTGCCGCTCGGGCGGTACGCGGCGGCGGCGGTGGGCCGCTACGCGGCCGACGGCCGCCGCCGCCTGCTCGGACAGCGCCGCTACGATGAGCTGTTCCTGAACGCCCGCGGCCGGCCCCTGACCCGGCAGGGCCTCGCCTACATCCTGCGCGGCTACCTGCGCGCCGCCGGGGTGACCGGGAAGGTCAGCCTGCACACCTTCCGCCACAGCTTCGCGACGCACCTGCTGCAGGGCGGCGCCGACCTGCGCAGCGTGCAGGAGATGCTCGGCCACGCCGACGTGTCGACCACCCAGGTCTACACCCACGTGACGGCCGACCACCTGCGTGAGGTCTTCTACACGACCCATCCGCGGGCGCGCCGGCGGCGCGGGGTCGCCGCCGCCGCGCCCGACGCCGCCGCGCCTGGCATCGCTCCGCCCGACACCACGGAGCACGGCGGCGCCGCACCCGGCGGCGCCGACGCCGCCGGCGAAGGCGCGACGTGACCCGGGTGGCGGTGATCGTGCTCGACGGCGTCGGCGCCGGCGAGCTGCCCGACGCCGCCGCCTACGGCGACGAGGGCTCCGACACCCTGCGCCACGTGCTCGAGGGCAGCGACGTGTCGCTGCCCAACCTGACCGCGCTTGGCCTGGGCGAGGTCGTCGGCCTGCCGCTGGGGGCGCCGCGCCCGGGGGCGACCTACGGTCGCCTGCTCGAGCGCGGCGCCGGCAAGGACACGACCACCGGCCACTGGGAGATGATGGGGCTCGTGCTCGAGCGCCCGTTCCCGACCTACCCCCACGGGTTCCCGCCCGAGGTGATCGAGCCGTTCGAGGCGGCCGTCGGCCGCTCCGTCCTGTGCAACCGGCCGGCCTCGGGCACCGCCGTGCTCGAGGAGCTCGGCGAAGAGCACCTGCGGACGGGCGAGCCGATCGTCTACACGTCGGCCGACTCCGTCTTCCAGGTCGCCTGTCACGAGAGCGTCGTCCCGGTCCCCCGGCTCTACGACTGGTGCCTGGCCGCGCGCGCGATCCTGCAGGGCGAGCACGCCGTGGGCCGGGTCATCGCGCGGCCGTTCGAGGGCCGGCCGGGAAGCTTCGCCCGCACGCCCCGGCGGCGGGACTACTCGCTGCCGCCGACGGGTCCTACGTACCTCGACGAGCTGAGCGACCGTAGCGTGCCGGTGGTCGGCGTCGGCAAGATCGGCGAGATCTTCACGCAGCGCGGCGTGAGCGTCGACGACCACACCACCGACAACGCCGCCGGCCTGGCAGCCTGCCGGCGCCACCTGCGGGAGATGGAGCGCGGGCTGCTGTTCGCCAACCTGGTCGACTTCGACCAGGTCTGGGGGCACCGCAACGACGTGGCCGGGTTCGCGGCCGGCCTGCGCGAGGTGGACGACGCCTTGCCGGGGCTGTTCGGCGCGCTGCGCGACGGCGACGCGCTGCTGCTGTGCGCCGACCACGGCGTCGATCCGACCACGGCCAGCACCGACCACTCGCGCGAGTACGCGCCGCTGCTGGCGTGGGGGCTGGGCGGCGGGCGCCACGACGGCCTCTTCGAGGACGTCGGCGCGACCGCCTTCGCGCGGCTCACCGGCGAGGAGCCGCCGCTGGCGGGGACGGTCATCGGATGACCCCCACGCGGGCGCTGCCGGCGGCCGAGGTCGCGGTGGTGTTCGGCTCCGGTCTGGCGCGTCGTGCCCGACGGGGCCGAGCCTGGTGGAGGAGATCGCCTACGAGCGGTTGGGGTGGCCGGCGACGCGAGTCGCCGGCCACCCCAACCGCCTCGTCGTCTGCGACTGGGACCCCGGCGACGGGCGCCGGCGCCGCACGCTGCTGGCGTGGGGCAGGCCGCACCTCTACGAGGGCTGGGAGCGCGGCGAAGCAGGACGCCCCGTGAGCGAGATGGCGGCGGCGGGCGTGGCGCACGTCGTGCTCACGAACGCGTCCGGCGGGCTGGGCGCGGCGGTCGAGCCGGGCACGGTGATCGTCGCCCGTCGCGTCGTCGACCTGCAGCGGCCGGTGCCGGCGGCCGGCGAGCCGCCGGTGCTGGACGTCTGCGACGAGGAGCGGGCGGGCGCGGTGGCCGGCGCCCTGGCGCCGGCCCTCCACGCCCGCCCGGGCGCCTACGTCGCCGTGCCCGGGCCGCAGTACGAGACGCCGGCCGAGGCCGCATGGCTGGCGACCCTGGGCGACGCGGTGGGCATGTCGACGGCGCCCGAGGTCGAGGCGGCGCTCGCGGCCGGCGCCGGCGTCACGGTGCTTTCGCTGGTCGTGAACCGCAGCGGCGACGCCGCCGCCCACGCCGACGTGCTGGCCGCGGGCGCCGCCCTCGCCGACGGCCTGCGCGCGCGTCTGGGCGCGGCGCTGGTCGCGGCCATAGGGTGACGTCACCAGACGGCTGTGGGCGGGGACCGTAGTCGGGCGGTCGAGAGGCCACGGCCGCCGGATGAGCTGAGAAGGGAGCGGGAGGCACGGTGGACATCGTCAACGACGTGATCGCGCGCAAACGCGACGGCGGGGAGCTCGACGAGGCGCGCCTGCGGGCGTTCGTCGACGGGGTGGTGGACGGCTCGGTGCCGCCGTATCAGGCCAGCGCCCTGTTGATGGCGATCGTCATCCGGGGTCTCTCCGATGCCGAGACCGTCGCGCTGGCGCACGCGATGGTCGACAGCGGCAAGACGCTCGACCTCGGCGTCCTGCGCCGGCCGGTGCTCGACAAGCACTCGAGCGGCGGCGTCGGGGACAAGGTGACGCTCGTCCTGGCCCCGCTGGTCGCGGCCTGCGCGGCCATCTTCGGCAAGATGTCGGGCCGCGGCCTCGGCCACACCGGCGGCACCCTCGACAAGCTCGAGTCGATCCCGGGCTTCAAGGTGCAGCTGTCGCAGGGCGACTTCCTGCGCCAGCTCGAGCGCATCGGCGTCGCCGTCGTGGGCCAGAGCGAGCGCCTGGTGCCGGCCGACCGCATCCTGTACGCGCTGCGCGACGTGACGGCGACCGTCGACGAGCCCGGGCTGATCGCGGCCAGCATCATGGCCAAGAAGGTGGCCAGCGGCACGGACGGCCTCGTCCTGGACCTGACCGTCGGCAGCGGCGCGTTCATGGCGACGCTCGAGGAGGCGCGCGAGCTGGCGCGCCGCTGTCGCCTGGTCGGCGCCGCCTACGACCGGCGCGTGACCTGCGTGTTCACGGCCATGGACGCGCCGCTCGGGCGCGCCGTCGGCAACCGGCTCGAGGTCGAGGAGGCGTGGCAGGTCCTGGGCGGCGGCGGGCCGGACGACGTGCGCGAGGTCGTGCTGGCGCTGGCCGGCGAGCTGCTGGCGCTGTCGGACCTCGGCGTCGACGCGGTGGAAGGGCGAGCGCGCGCGGAGCGCGCGCTCGCCTCAGGCCAGGCGGCCGAGTGGTTCGAGCGCTGGATCGCGGTGCAGGGCGGCACGTTCAAGCCGGGCGAGTTCCATCGCCTGGCGGCTGCCGAGGTGCCGGCGCCGGGCGCGGGCGTGCTGCGGCGCGTCGACGCGCTGGCGGTGGGGCAGGCGGCGCAGGCCTGCGGCGCCGGTCGCGCCCGCGCCCACGACGAGGTCGATCCCGACGCCGGCGTCACGCTGCTCCATCAGGTGGGCGACCGCGTCGAGGCGGGAGAGCCGGTCGCGCTGGTGCAGGCACGGCGGCGCGACCTGCGTGATCGCGCGGCAGCGCTGCTGGCGGCGGGGCTGGAGGTCGGCGAGGCGGTCGAGCTGAGCCCGGTGGTGCTGGGCGTCGACGCCGCGGGCTAGCCGCGCGGCGCTGCGACCGTCGGCCGCGGTTCGGGTTCGGAGGCCAAAGCGACCCGCGGGTTGCGAGCGGGCGGGTCGACGGCCTGCGCGTCGGTGGCGGCCGGCTCGGCGGCGTCCATGCCGCCCGGGTGGCGGTGGCGCCACGCGACGTGGTAGAGCCACGAGCCCAGGAACTGGCCGGTCAGGCAGCAGGCCAGCATGACCGGCACGTAGTCCCAGCCGAAGCCCGCCGCGCGCCGGATGACGAAGACGAAGGGGATCGGGGCGTGGATGGCCACGAACCACTGCCACGAGAACTTGCGCGTCGTCGCGCGCCAGGCGCCGAACGGGGTGTTGAGCGCCACAGCGGCGAAGATCACGAGCGCGAGCAGGCCGTAGTCCATCGGTCGGGGAGTCGCCTTTCGGGTGGCGCGAACGATCATTGCCACCGTCGTTACCTGTCGAACCGTTAGGATAACGGCGCGCGCGGCGCGGGGAAAGCGGCGCGGCGTTGAGGCGGGGAGGGATCGCGATGAGGGTGATCGGGGGCGAGTGGCGCGGCCGGCGCCTGCAGGCGCCGGCCGGCCGCGCCACCCGCCCCACCTCCGACCGTGTCCGCGAGGCGGTGTTCGACGCCGTCGAGGCGCTGGTGGTCAGAGACGAGCTCGGTGCGCCACAGACGGACGCTGAGGACGCCGCCGGACCGCTGGCCGGCCTCGTCGTGCTCGACCTGTTCGCCGGCAGCGGCGCCCTGGGCATCGAGGCTCTCTCGCGGGGGGCGGCGCGCTGCGACTTCGTCGAGCGCGCCGCCCCCGCCCGGGCCCTTCTGGAGGCGAATCTCGCGGCCGTCGCCGTCGACGAAGACCGTTTCAGCGTCGACGGCCGCGACTTCCGGGCCGCGTTGCAGGCTGGCGTCGCCGGGGGGAGGCAGTATAATCTCGTGTTCGTAGACGCGCCGTATGCGCTCTACCCGGCCTTCGAGCCCGATCTCGCCCGCCTGCTGGGCGGCGTGTTCGCGCCTCTGGGGCTGCTCGTGGTCGAGACGGCCAGGGGAGCAGCAGTGACGCTCCCGTTCGAGGAGAGGAGCGCCAGACTGTACGGCGACACGCAGGTGACGTTCATGACGGGGCGCTGACGTGCCGGGCAACGTGACAGCCATCTGCCCGGGCACGTTCGACCCGGTCACCATCGGCCATCTCGACATCATCACGCGCGGCGCCAGCACGTTCCGCCGCGTCGTCGTGGGCCTCATCGACTACCCCGTGCGCAAGCAGACGATGTTCACGGCGGCCGAGCGCACGACCTTCCTGCGCGAGGCCCTGGCCGACTACCCCAACGTGTACGTCGACCGCTTCAACGAGCTCGTGGTCGAGTTCGCACGGCGCTGGGAGGCGAACGTCATCCTCAAGGGACTGCGGGCCATCTCGGACTTCGAATACGAGTTCGCCATGGCCCAGTTGAATAGGAAGCTCGCTCCCGACATCGAAACTGTGTTCATGATGGCATCGCCAGAGCACAGCTTCCTGAGCTCGAGCGGCGTGAAGGAGATCGCCACCTTCGGTGGTTCGGTGGACGATCTGGTGCCTCCGGCGGTCGCCCGGCGTATGGCCGAGCTGTTCGCGCGGAAGGCATAGACTGTTCTCAGGAGGGATGCCTGAATGGACGTACTCGTACTGATCGACAAGCTCGACGACCTCATCCACAACGCTCGCTCGGTCCCGCTCACCGACAGCGTGATGATCGACCGCGAAGAGATCTACGACCTGCTCGACCAGATGCGCTCGACGATCCCCGAAGAGGTCAAGCAGGCGCGCTGGATCGTCAAGGAGCGGCAGGAGATGCTGGCCGAGGCCAAGGCCGAGGCCGAGCGCATCGTCGCCGAAGCCAAGACCAACGCGGAGCAGCAGGCCTCGCAGGAAGAGGTCGTGCGCACCGCCGAACGCCAGGCCCACGACCTGCTCGAGGACGCGCGCGAGCGCTCGCGTGAGATCAGGCTCGAGGCCGAGGACTGGGCCGACGAGGTCCTGGGCAACCTCGAGGTGAACCTCGACAAGTTCATCGCCGCGGTGCGGCGCGGGCGCGAGCGCCTGCAGAAGCCGGCCGCCGAGGAAGAGCCCCAGCCCTGACCCGTGAGGCGCGCCGGCCGGGCGGCCGGCGCGCCGGAGCAGTGCCATGCGTCACCTGAACCTGCGCACCCTCAAGTTCGACGACCGCAGCGAGGCGTACCGGACGCTGCGCGTCGAGGTCCAGCCGTTCGCGCTGGGCGGAGAGACGTACGCCGTCGACGGCGGCGCCGTGCAGCTCGCGCTCAGCGCCACCCGGGTCGGGGTGCGGCTGGCGCTGCACGGCGCCGCCGTCGCGGTCGTCCGCGGCCCCTGCCAGCGCTGCCTGGATGACGCCGCCGTCGAGGTGCGGATCGCGGCCGAGGACTACGTGTTCGACGGGCGGTCTCAGGGAATGGAGCCCGGCGAGGCCTACGTCCGGGGCGGCGTGCTCGACCTCGACCAGTGGGTGCGCGACGCGCTGGCCGACGCGCTGCCGGGGCAGCTCGTGTGCCGGCCGGACTGCAAGGGTCTCTGCCCGGTCTGCGGCGCCGACCTGAACCTGGCGCCGGCGCCGCACGAGCACACCGGGGCCTAGCCGGCAGCCCGCGAGCGGCGGTGTACTTTGCAGCAGGCGTCACGTACAGTATGTACCTTCGCCAAACCGTCAGGAGTCACGCATGCCCGTACCGAAGAGGAAGACGTCGAAGACCAAGCGGGACAAGCGTCGCGCTCAGCAGAAGCTCGACGAGCACACCGGCAGCATCTGCCCGCAGTGCAAGTCGCCGAAGCTCCCGCACCGGGCCTGTCCCACGTGCGGTACGTACAAGGGTCGCGAGGTCATCGTCCTCGACAAGGAGGACTAGTCCCCATGGCCGGTGGTGAGGCGGGCGGCGAGGGCCGTCCCGGCTCGCCGCCCGCCCGGCCGGGTCTCGCCCCATGAGATCCCTCTACATCGCCTCGACCGAAGGCAGCGGCGGCAAGACCACGCTCTCCGTGGGTCTCGCGCTGGCCCTGCGTCGCCGGGGTCTCGAGGTCGGCTACTTCAAGCCGGTCGGGATCGTCCCCCACGAGGCCGGCGAGGCCGTCGTCGACGACGACGCGCGCTTCGCCGCCGACGTCCTCGGGCTCGACGACCCGCTCTCCGACCTCTGCCCGGTGGTCCTCGACGAAGGCGCCCTGCACTCGGTGCTGAGCGGCTCCGACGTCGATGCCCTCGCCCGTGTCGAACAGGCGTTCGCCCGCGTGCGCGCCGGCAAGGACGTCGTCGTGTGCGAGGGTCTGGGCGAGATCTGGCAGGGAAGGTTCCTGCGCACCAGCGGAGCCGACGTGGTCGCCCGCCTGGACTTGCGCGCGCTGCTCGTGGCCCGTTTCGCCGGCGCCCGCCTGCTCGACGACGTCTGCTACGTGAAGGACACGCTCAAAGGGCGCCTGCTGGGCGCCGTCTTCAACATGGTGCCCGAGACGCGCCTCGACGTGGTCGCCACCGAGTACGTGGCGTTCCTGGCCGCCAACGGTATCGAGAGCTACGGCATCATCCCGGCCGACAGCCCGCTTGCCGCCGTCTCGGTCGACGAGATCGTGCAGGCGCTCGACGCCACCTACCTGTGCGGCGCCGAGCACGGCGACGCCATGGCCGAGAGCTTCCTGATCGGCGCCATGAGCCCCGAGCACGCGCTGCGCTACTTCGAGCACAGCGAGAACAAGGTCGTCGTGGTCGGCGGCGACCGGGCCGAGATCATCCTCGCCGCCCTGGAGACGCCGACGACCGCCCTCGTGCTGACGGGCAACTACGTGCCCAGCCCGACCGTGCTGCGGCGCGCCGAGGAGCTCGGCGTGCCGCTCGTCTCGGTCGCCACCGACACGGTCGCCGCCAGCGACGGCATCCGCAAGCTCTTCGGCCGCCTGGGCGTGCACGACCGGCGCAAGGTCGACGCGATCCTGAACGTGGTCGAGACGCACGTCGACCTCGACCGCCTGGTCGCCGGCCTCGAGGCCGAATGAGAGACGGGCGCGTCCTCACGCCCCACGACATCCAGGCCGCGCTGACGGCGCAGAAGCCCGGCGTCACCGTCCGGGTCGCCGTCGACGCGCTCGGGGGCGACCACGCCCCCGAGGTCGTCGTCGACGGCGCCCTGCAGGTCGCCGGCGAGTTGCTGCACGTCGTGCTCACCGGCCCCGAGGCGCGGCTCCGCGAGCTGATCGCCGGGCGCGAGAGCCCGTACGTCGAGATCGTCGACGCGCCCGACCGGATCGGCTCGGGCGACGAGCCGGTCGCGGCGGTGCGGGGCAAGCCCCGGTCGTCGCTCGTGACCGCGGTCCGCCTGGCCGGCACCGGCGAGGCCGACGCCTCGTTCTCGGCCGGCAACACCGGCGCCGTGCTCGCCGCCGGCATGCTCCACGTGCACCGTCTCAAGGGTGTCCTGCGGCCGGCCCTGTGCACGCTGTTGCCGTCCGTGCCCCTGCCGGTGGCGTTCCTCGACGCCGGGGCCAACGCCGACGTGCGGCCCGAGCACCTGCGCCAGTTCGCCGTGATGGGACAGGTCTTCGCGACCGAGGTGCTCGGCATCGAGAAGCCGACCGTCGGTCTGCTCTCGATCGGTGAGGAGCCGGAGAAGGGCAACGCCATGACCATCGAGGCCCACCGGTTGATCGCCGCCGACTCTCAGGTCAACTTCTACGGCAACGTCGAGGGGCGCGATCTGGTGCGGCGCAAGACCGACGTCATCGTCGCCGACGGCTTCGCCGGCAACGTGGCGCTCAAGGTGTTCGAGGGCACGGCCCAGACCATCGTCACCGAGATCCGCAACGCCGTGCTCGGTTCGCTGCGGGCGAAGATAGGGGCCGCGATCATGGCGCCCGACCTGCGCCGCATCGGCGCCGCCCTCGACCCCGAAGAGTACGGCGGCGCCTACCTGCTCGGCCTGCGCCGGCCGGTGCTGGTCGGCCACGGCAACTCGGGCGCCAAGGGCATCGCCAGCGGCATCCGGGCGGCCTCGCGCGGCGTGACGAGCGACCTGTTGCCGGTGCTGGCCGAGCGCATCGAGGCGCTGGGCAACGGGCGCTGACGCGGCCGCCGCCGAGCGTGTTGCACCCCTCCCGGGGTCTGGTAGAGTTACGCGAAACCGATGGGCGGAGGTAGCCGCATGACGAGAGAAGAAGTCTTCGAGCAGGTCAAGGCCATCCTGGTCGAGACGCTCAGCGTGGACGAGGACAAGGTCACGATGGACGCTCGCTTCCAGGAGGACCTCGAGACCGACTCACTCGATCTCGTCGAGCTCGTCATGACGATGGAAGACAAGTTCGGGATCAAGATCACCGACGAAGAGGCGGCCGAGATCAAGACGGTCGGCGACGCAGTCGATTTCGTGATGGGGCGGCTTGGCTAAGGCGGGTCCGATCGCGTGATGAACACCGGAGGGCCGGCTTCCCGCGGGGAAGACGGCCCTCCCCAGTAGGAGAGAACGGCATGGGTTGGCGTCTGCTGGCCCTGGCGGAGCAGCTCGACGAAGGGCTGTTGCGCCAGGTCTTCACGCACACGTCGTGGGTGGCCGAGCGCGGCCAGTCCTACGAGCGTCTCGAGTTCCTCGGCGACAGCGTGCTCAGCTTGGCGATCACGACCGAGCTGTACCGCCGCTTCCCGCGCCACACCGAGGGCAGCCTGGCGCGCCTGCGCGCCTACATCGTCAGCCGCGCCACCTGCGCCAAGGTGGCGACCCGGCTCGGCCTGCCGGCCTACGTCAAGCGCTTCGGCGCCTACTACGAGAACGGCGAGCTCGACCAGCTGTCGGCCAACCAGAACGTGCTCGCCGACGTCACCGAGTCGCTGATCGGCGCCCTCTACCTCACCTACGGCATCGACGTCGTGCGGCCGGCCGTGATCGAGGCGTTCACCGAGCACATCAACTTCGCCGAGCGCAGCTACGTCGACTTCAAGACCGAGCTGCAGGAACAGCTGGCCAAGATGGGCCGCAGCGTCCACTACGAGCTCGTCGACACGCTCGGCCCGGCCCACGCGAGGGAGTTCCTGGTCGAGGCCCTGGTCGAGGGCGTCGCCGCCGGCCGCGGCGTGGGCCCGAGCAAGAAGCGGGCCGAGCAGGAGGCCGCCGGGGTGGCGCTGCGGGCGCTCGAGCAGAAGGAGAAGAAGCCGGCGCGCCGCATGCGCCTGCGCGGCCGCTCCAAGAAGCGCGACGAGGGTGGCGAGGCCGCCTCGACCGAAGCCGCCGGACAGTGACGGACTGACCGGATGTATCTGCGCTCCCTGCGCATCAAGGGGTTCAAGTCGTTCCCGCGCCAGACCGAGCTCGTCTTCGAGCCCGGCGTGGCGGTGATCATCGGGCCCAACGGCAGCGGCAAGAGCAACGTCTCCGACGCGATCACCTGGGTGCTCGGCGAGCAGAGCCCGTCGACGATCCGCGGCACCTCGATGCAGGACGTGATCTTCGCCGGCAGCGACGGGCGCCGGGCCAGCGGCTCGGCCGAGGTCGAGCTGACGTTCGACAACGGCGACGGCGCACTGTCGGTGCCGACGCCCGAGGTGAGCATCGGGCGTCGCGTGCAGCGCGGCGGCGAGACGACCTACCTGATCAACCGGGCGCCGTGCCGGCTGGCCGACGTGCTCGAGCTGACGGCCGAGATGGGCCTGGGGCGCGAGCTGCACGCGATCGTCGGGCAAGGCAGGGTGGAGTCGCTGCTGGCGAGCAAGCCGGTCGAGCGCCGGGCGCTGATCGAGGAGGCCGCCGGCCTCGGCGTCTACAAGCGCCGGCGCGAGCGGGCCGAGATCAAGCTGCGCGAGGTGCGGCGCAACCTCGAGCGCGCCCGCGACCTCGAGAAGGAGGCGGCGTCGCAGCTGGCGCCGTTGCGGCGCCAGGCGAACGCCGCCGAGCTGCGGCGCTCGGTCGAGCGCGAGATCGCCGAGGCCCGCGGCAGCCTGCTGACCGGCGAGCTCGAGGCGGTCGACGCCCGGCTCGCCGCCAGCCGCGCGGCGATCGAGCAGGTCGCCGTCGAGAAGGACGAGGCCGACGCCCGGCTGGCCGCGATCGAGACGGAGCGGCTGGCCGACGAGGAGACCTTCACGCGCGACCTGCAGGAGCGCGAGCAGCGGGCGGCGCGTGCCCTGCGAGCCCGCTACCTGGCGGACAGGCTGGCCAGTACGCGCCGCCTGATCGAGCAGCGCCTGCAGCTCGCCGGCGAGCTGGAACGCGCCGCGCTGACCGAACGCGAAGGGCTGACCGCCGACGCCCAGGGCGCGCTCGTCGACCCGTCCGACGGCGGCGACGCCCGCTCCGCGGCGACGTCTCTGGACACCTTCGAGGAGGCGCTGGCGGCGGCCGAGGCGGCGCACGAAGAAGCGAGCGGCGCGCTGGCGGCGGCGCAGGCCGGCGCGGCGGCGGCGCGGTCGCAGGCGGCCGCCGCCGACCTCGACCGCGAGGCTGTGGAGGCGCGCCTGGCGCGCTTGCGCGACAGGCGCGCCGCGTTGAGCGACGAGCTGGAACGGGCGGCGAGCGAGTCGGGCGCGGCCGCCGGCGCGCTGGAAGAAGCGGCGGGGGCGGTCGCCCTGGCGCAGCAGCGGGCAGAGGGCGCCGGGATCGCGGGGGGCGACGCCGAGGCGGCGGCGCTCGCCTCCGACGAGGAGAGCGCCGCCGCGCTCAGGGCTCTCGAAGAGGCCGAGGCGTCGGTGCGGAGCGTGATCGCCGAGCGCGCCGCCGCCGAGACCGAGCTCGAGCACGCCGAGGCGGCGCTGCGCGAGCTGCGGGACGTCGGCGACGACGTGCTGCAGGTCATGGAGCAGCACCCGGGGGCGACGGCCTTGACCAGCGCGCTGTCGTGCGAGCCCGGCTATGAGGCGGCGCTCGGCGCCGCCCTGGCCCAGTTCCCGGGCGCCGTCGCCGTCGGCTCCGGGGTCGATCAGTGGGGGCTTCTGTCCGCCTTGCGCACGGCCGGCGTCCGGCTGGTGCGGCTCGTGCTGGCGCGCCCGCGGAGCGCCGACACAGGGGGCTTCCCGGGCGCGGTGCGGCTGCTGGACAAGGTGAGCGTGGAGGGCGACGCGGGCCTCGAGGGCCTGCTGGCCGACGTGGTCATCGTCGACGACCTGCGAGCTCTTCCCGACTCGTTCACGGGCCTCGCGGTCACGCGCGACGGCGCCTACTACCGTCCGGCGACGGGCCAGCTCGGCCTGGCGGCCGGACTGCCGGCGGCCGTGCTGGTCGAGCGTCGCGCGAAGACCGCCGGCCTGCGCGAGCGGCTCGACGCGCTCAAGGCGCGCGAGGCGCGCGGGGTGGCGGCGGCGGCGCGGGCGCGGGCGAGCGCCGACGCGCTCGCGGCCGCCCGCGCCGCCGCCGCCGAGACGCTGGCCGCGGCCCGGCGCGAGGCCGCCGAGGCGGGTCACGCGCTGACGCGGGCGCAGGCCGAGGAACGGATCGCCGCCGAACGGCGCGAGCGGCTCTCGCGCACGGTCGAGGCGGGCGAGGGCGAGCTGGCGGCGCGCGACGGCGACGTCGGCGCCCTCGAGGAGACCCTGACGGCAAGCGAGAGCGGCCGCGAGCCGCTGGAGGCCGCCGCGGCGGAGGCCGAGAGTGCGGCTCGCGGCCGCCGAGTCGGCGCAGCGCGACGCCGTGGCCGCGGTGACGCTGGCGCGCATCGAGTTCGAGGAGCGCAAGGCGCGGGCCGACCGGGCCCAGGACGAGCGCCGGCGCGCCGCCCGGCGCGCGGAGCACGCGGCGGCGCGCCTCGCCCAGATCGACGCCCGGCTCGAGCGCCTGCCGGCGCTGCGCGAGGCGTGCGGCTCGGTCGGCGAGGCCCTGGGCGCGCTCGCGTCGCGCCTGGAGGCGCTCGGACGAACGCGCCCGCGCCGAGGCCGACGAGGCCGAGGGCAAGGTGCGCGACCGCAGCGCCGCGCGGCGCCTGGCCGACGAGGAGGCGGGGCTGCGGCGCGCGGTCGACGACCTCGGCGAGCGGCGCGCCGCGGCCCAGGTCGAGATCGCCCGCGCCGACGAGCGGCGCACCGAGCTGGCGGCGCGCTTCGACGAGGTGACCGGCCTGCTCGAGACGGCCGTCTTCACGGCGCCGGCCGGCGAGGCGGCGGCCGAGGCGCTGCGCGCCTCGATCGAGCGCCTCGAGCGTCGACGCGAGGGCATCGGGGCGGTGAACCCGCTGGCCGAGGCGGAGTGCGAGCGCCTGCAGGAGCACGTCTCGTTCCTGCGCGAGCAGACGCGCGACCTCGAGCAGTCGGTCGCCGAGATCGAGACCCTGATCGCCGAGCTGACCGGCCAGATCGAGGCCGACTTCGAGCAGACCTTCGAGGCCGTGCGCGACAACTTCGCGCACATGGTCGGCACGCTTGTTCCCCGGCGGCAGCGGCCGGCTCGTGCCGGTCGCCGGCGAGACTCCCGAGGAACCGGCCGGCATCGCCATCGAGGTCAAGCCGGCGCGCAAGCTCGGGAAGAAGCTCGGGCTGCTGTCGGGCGGCGAGCGCGCTCTCGTGGCCCTGGCCTTCCTGCTCGCGCTGCTGCTCTCGAAGACGGCGCCCTTCTACATCCTCGACGAGGTCGAGGCGGCCCTCGACGACATCAACATCGGCTTGTTCGTCTCGCTGGTGCGGGAGTACCGCACGCGCACCCAGTTCATCGTGATCACCCACCAGAAGCGGACGATGGAGGCGGCCGACGTGCTCTACGGGGTGACGATGGGGCCCGACGGGACCTCGCAGGTGGTCAGCGCCCGCATGGCCGAGGACGAGATCGACGCCGAGGCCGCGAGGGGCTGACGGACCGATGGACTGGCACGAGGTCTTCAAGGGGCTGGGCCCGATGCTGCCGCCGGCCGCGGTGGAACACGAGGACGAGGAGCGCCGCGGCCTGTTCGGCCGCCTGCGCGAGAACCTCGGCAAGGCGCGCGGCGCCCTGGCCGACCACATGCGCACGGTGCTGTTCGACGGCCTCGACGAGCGCTCGTGGGAGCAGGTCGAGGAGGCGCTGATCTTCGCCGACGTCGGGGTCGACGCCACGGTGCGCATCGTGGAGCAGCTCGAACGCGAGGCGGCCCAGGAGGGCATCGCCTCGCGCGACGAGCTCCTGGGCCGCCTCGCCGCGATCGTCGCCGGCATGCTCAAGCCCGAGCCGCCCGAGCGCCAGCTGATCGACGTCTCCGCCGCGCCGTCGGTGATCCTCATGGTCGGGGTGAACGGGACCGGCAAGACCACGACGATCGGCAAGCTGGCGTTCCGCCTGAACGAGCTGGGACGCACCCCGCTGATGGTCGCCGGCGACACGTTCCGGGCGGCGGCCGGCGAGCAGCTGGCGCAGTGGGCCGACCGGGTGGGCTGCGGCATCGTGCGCCAGGCCGAGGGCGGCGATCCGGGGGCCGTCGTCTACGACGGCCTGGTCGCCGCCCGCGCCCGCGCCGCCGACGTCGTCGTGATCGACACCGCCGGCCGCCTGCACACCCAGGTCAACCTCATGAACGAGCTCGTCAAGGTGCGCCGGGTGATCGAGAAGCAGCAGCCCGGCGCCCCGCACGAGACGCTGCTCGTGATCGACGCCACGACGGGGCAGAACGGCCTGCGCCAGGCGCAGATGTTCGCCGAGGCGGTCGCGGTGACCGGCGTCGTCCTGACCAAGCTCGACGGCACCGCCAAGGGCGGCATCGTGGTCGCCATCCACGAGGAGCTCGGCATCCCGATCAAGCTGATCGGCGTGGGGGAGAAGCTCGAGGACCTGCGCCCGTTCGACGCCGACGAGTTCGCCCGGGCCCTGTTCGACGTCGGCGAAGACTGACTGCCGCATGCTGCCCCTGCGCACGGCCCGCCTCGAGGTGCGGGAGCTGACCCCCGCCGATCTCGACGACCTGGCCGAGGTCTACGCCGACCCGCGCGTGCTCTGGTGGGAGGCCCGCGCCCTCCGACGCGCGGAGACGCTCGCCGAGCTCGAAGGGTCATCGTCGAGCGCTACCGTGACGGACGGCATCGGCGAGTACGCGGTCGTGCTCGTCGCGACCGGACGCGTGATCGGCACCTGCGGACCAGCCTGGCGCGAGATCGAGGGCGAGCGGCTGCCCGAGCTCGGATGGCTGCTGCGCGGCGACCAGTGGGGTCACGGGGTACGCCACCGAGGCGGCGCGCGCCGTCGTCGGCCACGTCGCCGAGCGCGGCGACATCCCCAGGCTCTACTCGCTGATCGTCCCCGGGAACGGCCGCTCCGAGAGGGTGGCGCTCAGGCTCGGCATGCGGGTCGAGAGGGTGGTCTCCTGGGCAGGCACGGCGCACCGGCTCTGGGCCGTCGACGTGCGTGCTACCATGGTCCCTCCGCCCCAGACTCGAGAAGGCTGATCTGATGTTCGATTCGCTCTCGGAACGCCTGCAGGGCGTCTTCGGCGAGCTGCGCGGTCGCGGCAAGCTCAGCACCGACGACGTCGACAGGGCCATGCGCGAGATCCGCTTGGCGCTGCTCGAGGCCGACGTCAACTTCAAGGTCGTGCGCGACTTCGTCAACCACGTGAAGGAACGCGCCCTCGGGGCCGAGGTGATGGAGAGCCTCACGCCGGCCCAGCAGGTGGTGAAGATCGTCGACGAGGAACTGGTCGCCCTGATGGGCGCCGGCGACTCGCGCCTGGCGTTCAGCGGCCGGCCGCCGACGGTGATCCTCATGGCCGGCCTGCAGGGCTCGGGCAAGACGACCACGTGCGCCAAGCTCGCCAACTTCCTGAAGAAGGACGGCAAGCGGCCGGTGCTGGTGGCCGCCGACGTCTACCGTCCGGCGGCCATCGACCAGCTCGTGACCCTGGCCGAGCGCGTCGGCGTGCCCGTCTACGCGCCCGGCGCCGACGCCGACCCCGTCGACATCGCCCGCGACGGCGTCGCGTTCGCCCGCGACAAGGGCGACGTGGTCATCATCGACACCGCCGGCCGCCTGCACGTCGACGAGGAGCTGATGGACGAGCTGGTGCGCATGCGCGCCACCGTCAAGCCGCACGACATCCTGCTCGTGATCGACGCCATGACCGGCCAGGACGCGGTCAACGCGGCCGACGCCTTCCGGGACCGCGTCGACATCGACGGTGTGGTGCTGACCAAGCTCGACGGCGACGCCCGCGGGGGCGCCGCGCTGAGCGTGCGCGCCGTGACCGGCAAGCCGATCAAGTTCGCGAGCACCGGCGAGAAGATCGGCGACTTCGACTACTTCCACCCCGACCGCATGGCGTCGCGCATCCTGGGCATGGGCGACGTGCTGACGCTGATCGAGAAGGCGCAGCAGGACGTCGACGAGCGTGACGCGCAGCGCATGGAAGAGAAGCTGCGCCGCGCCGAGTTCACCTTCGAGGACTTCCTCGACCAGATGAAGCAGGTGCGCAAGATGGGGTCGCTGTCGAGCATCCTCGGCATGCTGCCCGGCGTGCCCGGCATGAAGCAGCTCAAGGGCGTGCAGATCGACGACGACGCCCTCGACCGGGTCGAGGCGATGATCTTCTCGATGACGCCCGAGGAGCGGCGGCATCCCGAGCTCATCGACGGCAGCCGTCGGCAGCGCATCGCGCGCGGCAGCGGCACCCGGGTGAGCGACGTCAACAACCTGCTCAAGCAGTACAGGGAGATGCGCAAGATGCTGAAGCAGCTCTCGAGCGGCGCCGGACCCGGGATGATGGGCAAGCTGCCCGGGATGGGCGGGTAGGGCGCCGCTCCGCGCGCCGCCGGCGAGCGCGGGCGGCGTCCTTCAGACCGTCTCCCTGAGCCTCCGGGGACCCTCCGAGGCCTGTGGTATCATGACGCCATCCGTGGCCGGAACCGTAGGATGCTGTTCTCTAGCTGGAAGAGGTGATCCATGGCCGTTCGTATCAGGCTGAGCCGCGTCGGCGGCGCCAAGAACCCGATCTACCGCATCGTCGTCGCCGATCAGGCGGCCCGCCGCGACGGGCGTTCGATCGAGACCATCGGGCAGTACAACCCGCGCGAGACCCCGTCCCTCATCGAGATCGACGCCGACAAGGCGCGCGCGTGGCTCGACAAGGGCGCGAAGCCGTCCAACACCGTCAAGCGTCTGCTCGCCGTCAAAGGCATCGACGCCTAGGGTGGCGGCGGTGGAAGCGACTGAAGGGGTCGTGTTGAAGGAGCTGCTCGAGTACCTCGCCAAGTCGCTGGTCGACAAGCCCGACGAGGTGCACGTCGAGGCGACCGAGACCGAGACCACCGTGGTGCTCGAGCTCACGGTGGCCAAGGACGACGTGGGCAAGGTCATCGGCAAGCAGGGACGCATCGCCCGCGCCCTGCGCACCATCGTCAAGGCCAGCGCCGTCCGCGACGGCAAGCGGGCGATCGTCGAGATCGTCGACTAGGCTGCCGCCGTGGCCGAGGGCCGCTGGGTCTGCGGAACGCTGGGGCGCGCCCACGGCCTCACCGGCGAGCTCTACCTCGACCTCGCGCCCCGCGGCCTCGACTGTCTGACCAGAGGCGAGGAGTTCTTCCTCGCCAGAGAGGGCGTCGATGGGCTCGCGCCCGTCCGCCTGCGGCGGACGGGCGGGACCGATCGACGCCCCCTCGTGCGTCTGGACGACGTCGACACGCGCGACGCGGCGATCGCGGTGCAGGGCGCCGTGGTGCTCGCCGCCTCACCCGCCCTCGACGAGGGCGACACCTGGGTCGTCTCCGAGCTGCTCGGCCGTCGCGTGCTGGCGGGCGAGCGCGAGCTCGGCGTGGTCGACGACGTGGTGATGGGCGCCGCGCAGGACATCCTCCAGATCCGCCGCCCCGACGGCGGCGTCGAGCTGGTGCCGTTCGTGGCCGAGCTCGTCAGCGTCGACGACGACACCGGCGCCGTCCGCGTGCGCGAGGGGCTGCTGTGAACGTCGACGTCTTCACGCTGTTCCCGCAGGCGTTCGAGTGGTTCGCCCAACAGGTGCACGTGAACCGGGCCCGCGACCGGGGCACGGCGTTCGCCTTCCACGACTACCGCGACCACACGCCGCTCTCGCACGGCCAGGTCGACGACACGCCCTACGGCGGCGGCGCCGGCATGGTCCTGCGCATCGACGTGGTGTGCGCGGCGCTGGAGGCCGTCTTCGGCGGCGACGCGGAGCGCGTGAAGGAGGGGCGGAGGGTCGTCGAGCTGACGCCCCGCGGGCGTCAGCTCGACGACCCTCTGACCGGCGAGCTCGCCCAGACCGACTTGGTCCTGCTCTGCGGGCGCTACGAAGGCATCGACGAGCGCGTCTCGCATCTGGTCACCGACCGCGTCTCGATCGGCCCCTACGTGCTCAGCGGCGGCGAGATCGCGGCCATGGCCCTGCTCGACGCCGTCGTGCGCAAGATCGAGGGCGCCGTCTCGAACCCCGAGAGCGTGAGCGCCGACTCGTTCTCGGAGGCGCTCGACGGCGAGGCGGAGCACCCGCACTACACGCGGCCGGCGGAGTTCCGCGGCTGGCCGGTGCCCGAGGTCCTGCTGAGCGGCCACCACGCCGAGATCGAAGGCTGGCGGCGCGCGCAGCGCGGGAGCGGAGAAGGCGGAGCGCCGGAGCGGTGACGACCGACCGGCCCCGGCGCCTGCCGGGGCTCGACGTTTTGCGTCATCCCCGCCGAGTCTGGTACAGTAGCCGCCGCGATTCATCCGAGAGAGGATCCCGTGAAGGCGATCGACAACATCGAGCGGCAGCAGCTGCGCGACGACATCCCCGAGTTCAAGGCCGGCGACACCGTCAAGGTGCACTTCAAGGTCATCGAGGGCAGCCGCCAGCGTATCCAGATCTTCCAGGGCACGGTCATCAAGCGCCAGGGCCCGGGCGCGCGCGAGACCTTCACGGTCCGCAAGCAGTCGTTCGGCGTCGGCGTGGAGCGTACGTTCCCGGTGCACTCGCCCAAGATCGAGAAGATCGAAGTGACGATGATCGGCGACGTGCGGCGCGCCAAGCTCTACTACCTGCGCGACAAGGTCGGCAAGCGGGCGCGCGTCCGCGAGAAGCAGCACTGACCCAGGCCTGCCCACCGGCGGCGCCGCCTCCTTGAAGCGCAACACCATCATCGACTACGCGGTCATCGCGATCGCGGCGGTTGCCCTCGCGTTCCTGCTCCAGGCGTTCGTCGTCAAGCCGTACCGCATCCCCTCGCCGTCGATGGTCCCGACCCTCGACGTCGGCGACCGCGTGCTCGTCGCGCGCTTCATCTACCACTTCGACAAGCCGTCGCGGGGCGACATCGTCGTCTTCCGCTGGCCGGGCGACAACAAGACGGTGTTCATCAAGCGCATCATCGGCGTGCCGGGCGACACGATCTCGCTCAAGGACGGCCGCGTGTACGTCAACGGCAAGGAGCTCGACGAGCCGTACGTGGCCAAGGAGAACGGCCAGCAGGCGGCCACCGACCCGGCGCCGATGGTCACCGGCACGACGATGTCCCAGCCATGGTCGTTGCAGCAGCCCTACACGGTGCCGGCGGACAGCTACTTCGTGATGGGCGACAACCGCACCGCCAGCGACGACAGCCGCGTCTGGGGCCCGGTGCCGGCGGCCAACCTCATCGGCCAGGCGTTCTTCACCTACTGGCCGCCCACGCGCATCGGCGTACCGTGACCGGGGCGGCGCGGACGACGTCCCGCGCCTGATGCTCCGGCCGGGGGGCGGCCGATCCGTCGCGGTCGATCCCGTCGCGGTCGATCCCGTTGCGGCGGCGGCCGTCCTTGTCTAGATTGGCGGCATGAACACCCGCTTCTCCCACGACCTCGAGCGCGCCGGGCGGACGACCGTCGGCGGCGCCGACGAAGCGGGGAGGGGCTGCCTGGCCGGGCCGCTGGTGGCGGCGTCGGTCGTGTTCGACTACGCGGACTGGAACAACGCCGCCTTCGCCGAGCTCGAGGACCTGAACGACTCCAAGAAGCTGACGCGGCCCACGCGCGCCCGCCTGTACGAGGCCGTGCTGGCGCGCGCCGCCCAGGTCGCCGTCGTCGCCTGCTCGCCGGGGACGATCGACGCACGTGGGTTGCACGTCTGCAACCTCGACGCGTTGCGCCGCACCCTGGCGTTGCTCGAGCCGGCGCCACGGGTGGCGTTCGTCGACGGGTTCCCGCTCGGCGGAGACGCCGTCCCGCACGAGGCGCTGGTCGGCGGCGACGGCCGCTCGGCGGCCGTCGCCGCCGCCTCCGTCGTCGCCAAGGTGACGCGCGACCGCCTGATGATGGCCGCGCACGAGCGCTGGCCGCTGTACGGGTTCGACTCGCACGTGGGCTACGCGTGCGAAGCCCACCGCGACGCGATCGTCGAGCACGGGGTGTGCGAGATCCACAGGATGTCGTTCAACTCCGTCGCCTACCAGCAGCTCGACCTGTCCCTCCTGCTCGAGGAGGACGTGGCCGGGTAGGCAATCGGCCAACGTCACCTCGCGGCGCCGGCCCCGTTGTTCCCGCCGCCGCGCGCCCTCGCTACGCTCGGTCCATGGCTTCCGATCTCGCTTGTCCGGCCCGCGGCTGCCCGGTTCGGCCGACCGCCGCGCGGTGACCGCCGGCACCCTCGCCTTCGGGCGCGAGGCCGAGCGCCTCGCCGTGGCGTACCTGGTTCGCCACGGGTACCGCATCCTGTCGGTGAACCAGCGGGTCGGCCGCGGCGAGATCGACATCATCGCGCGCCGCGGCCGGGCGCTCGCCTTCGTCGAGGTGAAGGCGCGCCGCACGCGTGCGTGCGGCGCGCCCGAAGACGCCGTCACCGCACGCAAGCGCCGCCAGGTCGCTCGCCTGGCGGCCCTGTGGCTCGGCAGCCACCCGCGGGCGCTGCGGGGCGTCGACGACGTGCGCTACGACGTGATCGCCGTCGACGCCCTGCGGCGCCCGCCCCAGATCCGCCACATCGAGGCCGCCTTCGAGGGCGACGGCTAGTGCTGGCCCGCGTTTCCAGCGAGGCTCTGAGCGGTCTCGAGAGCCACCCGGTGCACGTCGAGGCCGACGTGGTCGCCGGGGCGCCGGCGTTCACGGTCGTCGGGTTGCCCGACGCGGCCGTGCAGGAGAGCCGCGAGCGCGTGCGTTCGGCGATCGTCAACAGCGGTTTCGAGTTTCCCTCCCGACGCATCACCGTCAACCTGGCGCCGGCCGACGTGCGCAAGGAGGGCCCGTCCTTCGATCTGCCGATCGCCCTCGCGTTCCTGCTCGCCACGGCGCAGACGCGCTGCCGGCACGAGTCGACGGCGGTCGTCGGCGAGCTCGGGCTCGACGGCGGCGTGCGACCGGTCACGGGCGTCCTGGCGCTGGCCCAGAGCGCGCGACGGCGAGGGGTGAAGCGCCTGATCGTGCCGCGCGAGAACGCGCGCGAGGCCGCCCTGGTCGACGGTCTCGGCGTCCTGCCGGCGGGTTCGCTGCGCGAAGCCGTCGCCGTCATCTCCGACCCTGCCCCGGCGGCGATCGCCGGCACCGCGGCGGCCGAGCTCCTCGACGTGGCTGCCGGCGACGACGTCGACCTCTCCGACGTGGTCGGCCACGAGGCCGTCAAGCGCGTGCTCGAGGTCGCCGTCGCCGGCGGTCACAACCTGCTCATGACCGGTCCGCCGGGGTCGGGCAAGACCATGCTGGCGCGCAGGGTGCCCACGATCATGCCGTCGCTCTCGGTGCCCGAGGCCGTCGACATCACCCGCGTCTACTCCGTCGCCGGCCTGCTGCCCGGCGACGTTCCCCTGGTCACCCGCCGGCCGTTCCGGGCGCCGCATCACACCATCTCCACCGCGGGTCTCGTCGGTGGCGGCAGCACGCCCCGGCCGGGAGAGGTGAGCCTCTCCCACCTGGGCGTGCTGTTCCTCGACGAGTTCGCCGAGTTCCGCCTCTCGGCGCTCGAGGGGCTCCGGCAGCCGCTCGAGGACGGCGAGGTGACGATCTCGCGGGCGCTCACGTCGCTGACGTTCCCGGCCCGCATCATGCTGGTGGCGGCGATGAACCCCTGCCCGTGCGGGTTCCTGGGCGACCGCGCGCGCGAGTGCACCTGTCCCGCGTATCGCATCGCGCAGTACCACGCGCGTCTCAGCGGGCCGCTGCTCGACCGCATCGACCTGCGGGTCGTCGTGCCCCGGGTGGCGCCGCGGCGGCGCCGGGGCGCCGGCCGGGGCGAGCCGTCCCAGGTGGTGCGGGCGCGGGTCACGGCGGCGCGGCAGGCGCAGCGCCTCCGCCTGGGCGGCGCCGGCGTGTGGGCCAACGCGCACATGACGGCGAGGCACCTGCGCCGCCTGTGCAGGCTCGAGCCGCCCGCCGTCGACCTGCTCGACCGCGCCTACGAGAGCATGCACCTCAGCGGCCGCGCCTGCGACAGGGTCGTGAAGGTGGCGCAGACGATCGCCGACCTCGCGGGGTCGGCGACGATCGCCAAGGAGCACCTGGCCGAGAGCCTCTCGTACCGCGGGCCGCGGTGACCGCGGCGGGCGTCGAGGCGCGCGACACCTGCCTGCGGCTGGCGCGCGCCGCGGCCTACGACCCGGGGCTGCTCCAGCGCCTGCACAAGTCGTTCGGGGGCATCGACGCGGCGGTCGCACAGCCATGGCACCGGTTGCAGCGGCACGTGCGGCGACCGCCCGCAGGGATCGCCGCTCCGGCGGCCGACGACCCGTCGTGGGCGGCGCCGCGCGGCGACTCCGGGCGGGCGGTCGTCACCTGGGTCGACCCCGACTACCCCGAGCGCCTGCGGGCGGTCTACGACGCGCCGACCGCGCTCTACATCGCCGGCGACGACTGGCGGCGCGCGCTCGAGGCGCTCGAGGGTCCCGCCGTCGCCGTCGTGGGCGCCCGCGGTCCGTCGCCCTACGGCCTCGAGATGACGGCGCTGATCGCCGGCGAGCTGGCGCGCCGCGACGTCTCGGTCGTGAGCGGTCTTGCGCTGGGCATCGACGCGGCCGCGCACCGCGAGGCACTGGCCGCGCTTCCCGCCGAGAGTGAGGCGACTGTGGCCGCGGTGCTGGGGTGTGGCGTCGACGTCGTCCACCCGCGTGCCAACCGCGACCTGTTCGCCGAGGTGAGGCGGCGTGGGGTCATCGTCGGCGAGTACGGCTGGGACCTTCCCGGGCTGGCCTGGCGGTTCCCGGCCCGCAACCGCATCATCGCGGGACTGGCCGACGCCGTCGTCATCGTCGAGGGCAGCGCGCGGAGCGGCTCGCTGCACACCGCGGCCTACATGCTCGAGCTGGGCCGCGAGGTCCTGGCGGTGCCCGGTGAGGCCGGCCGACGGCTGTCGGCCGGCCCCCACCTGCTGCTGCGCGACGGCGCCCGCCTCTGCGAGTCGGCCGCCGACGTGTGCGAGGCCATCGGGTTGCCGGCCGCCGGTGTCGCCGCGGCCGGCCCCAGCGATGCCGGAGGCGAGCCCGATGGTCGCGAGGCACGCTCCCGGGCCGGCGACGGGCTCGAGGCACGGGTCCTCGAGCGGCTGGCGGCCGGCCGTCACACGGTCGACCAGCTGGTCGGGGCGCTCGCCTGCGAGGCGCGGTCTGTCGTGACCGTGTTGACCCTGCTCGAGCTCGAGGGGGCGATCGAGACCGACGCGGCCGGAGCCTACCGGATGACCCGGGCCCCGGTACGTCCACGATACGACCGCGCCGCGGCGCGTGGTGAGAAGGAGGCGGTTCCGGGACCGGCGAAAGAAGACCACTAGACATCCCCCACAGTGGAGGCGGCGACGGGCGTGACCGGACAGGCTTCCGCGGCCGACGCCGCGGGCGGAGCGGCGGAGGCTCGCCGAGGCGACACGCAGGCGGGCGGCTCACGTTCGGGCAAGGTGACGGCGGCCGAGAGGCCGTTGTCGGGTGACGCGCGGGCGTTCCTGCGCTCGCTCGAGGTCCGCGGCATGGCCGCGGCCACGCGGCGTTCCTACGGCAGCGATCTGGGCCAGCTCGAGGAGTGGCTGGGCGCGCGCGGCCACGACGTGCGCGACCTGGACCGGCGCGAGGTCCGGGCGTTCGCGTCGTATCTGGGTCACCGCGGCTACGCGCCGGCGAGCCTGTCCCGCAAGCTGTCGACGGTGCGCTCGCTGTGCCGGTATCTGACCGAGTCGGGCGCCCTTGCCGCCGACCCCTCCCAGTACCTGCCGGGGCCGCGGCGCCGCCGGCGGCTGCCGCGCACGCTGCGGCCGGGCGAGATCGACGCCCTCATGGCGGCCGCCGGCGGCGCCGAGCCCGCGGCCCTGCGCGATCGCCTGGCCCTGGAGCTGCTCTACGGGGCGGGACTGCGCAGCCAGGAGCTGGTCGGCGTCGACCTGGCCGACGTGCACACGGCCCGTTCCGAGCTGCTGGTGCGGGGCAAGGGCGGCCGCATGCGCGTCGTGCCGCTGGGCGACGAGGCCGTGGCCGCGCTCGAGCGGTACCTGGACCACGGGCGGGGCGGGCTGCGCGCGGCGGCCGGCCGCGCGCAGCCCGCCCCGCCCTCCGACGCCCTGCTCCTCACGCGCACGGGGCGCCGCCTGCTCACCAGCGACGTGCGCCGCCTGCTGGCCAAGCACTGCCGCAAGGCCGGGCTCGAGCCGGCCTCGCCGCACATGCTGCGCCACGCCTTCGCGACCCACATGCTGGAGGGCGGCGCCGACCTGCGCGCCATCCAGGAACTCCTGGGCCACAGCTCGGTCTCGACCACCCAGGTCTACACGCACGTGAGCGGCGCGCACCTGCGGCAGGTCTACGAGCGCCACCACCCGCGGTCGTGACGATGGTCCCACGAACGGCGGCGGGCCGGGCGGGGGGCGAGCTCACCCCCCGCCGTGAGGTGGTTGCCGCGCGGCGGCGGGGGCATCCTAGGAGTGATACCATTCAGGCCCCACAGGCAGGGAGGCCCCACGGCAGCGTGCGGTGCGGCCGCCGGGAGAGATGAGCCGACTCGACGACACCCGTATCCGCGACCTCTGGCGTCGCTTCAAGCAGGAGGGCGACCAGCAGGCGCGCGACCGCCTGATCCTCGCCTACGCGCCGCTCGTCAAGTACGTCGCCGGCCGCATGGGCAGCGGCCTGCCGGCGCACATCGAGGAGGCCGACCTGATCAGCTACGGCCTGCTGGGGCTGATCGGCGCCCTCGAGCGCTTCGACCCCGAGCGCGAGATCAAGTTCGAGACCTACGCCATCGCGCGCATCAAGGGCTCGATCATCGACGAGCTGCGCTCGCTCGACTGGGTGCCGCGCTCGGTGCGCAGCAAGGCGCGCGAGATCGAGCGCATCTGCGCCCTGCTCGAGAACCGGCTGCAGCGGGCGCCCACCGACGAGGAGATCGCCGCCGAGCTGGGCCTGTCGCTGCCCGAGTTCCAGCACACGCTGACGCAGATCTCGAACACCTCGCTGGTGGCGCTCGACGAGCTCTGGGCGATCTCCGGCTCCGACGGCGACACCGCCTCGCTGATCGACACGATCGAGGACCCCAAGAGCCGCGACCCCTCGCGCATGCTCGACGTCTCCGAGATGAAGTCGCGCCTGGCGGCGGCGATCGACGCCCTGCCGCCGCGCGAGAAGGTCGTCATCGCGCTCTACTACTACGAGAACCTGACGCTGCGGGAGATCGGCGAGGTGCTGGGCGTGACCGAGTCGCGCGTCTCGCAGCTGCACACCAAGGCGATCCTGCGGCTCAAGGGCCGCCTGCGCGACGAGATCGAACCGGCGGTGATCGGCTGAGGGGCGGCGGCGGGCGCCACGGGCGCCCGCCGCCGCCCCTCAGCCCCTCCGGGCGCCCGCCGCTCCGCCCGGCTCCCAGCCTCCCCAGCCTCGCGCCCGCCTCCCGGGAGCGGCCTCGCCGCCACGCCTGAGCGCGCACCCCGTGTGGTACAATGCCTTGCCCTTTCACCCGACCCGGCGGCGCCGGGCTCGCGGCGGTGCCCCAGACCGGGGTTCCGCGAGCGCCTCCGCCGGCACACGACATCAGCAACCACCACGAGGAGGCACACCCTTGGCCACCGTCAGCATGAAGGACCTGCTGCAGAGCGGCGTCCACTTCGGCCATCAGACCCGCCGCTGGAACCCGAAGATGAAGCCCTACATCTTCGCGGAGCGCGGGGGCATCTACATCATCGACCTGCAGAAGACGACCGTCCTGATCGACGAGGCCTACGGGTTCCTGCGCAACGTCGCCTCGCGCAACGGTACGGTGCTGTTCGTCGGCACCAAGAAGCAGTGCCAGGAGACGCTCAGGGAAGAGGCCGAACGCGTCGGCGCCCCGTTCGTGTCGACGCGCTGGCTGGGCGGCCTGCTGACCAACTTCGCGACCCTCTCCAAGCGCATCAAGCGCCTGCACGAGCTGCGCCAGCTCGTCGCCGACGACTCGCTCAGCGTGCTGCCGACGCGCGACCAGATGCAGCTGCGGGCCGAGCTCGGCAAGCTCGAGACCAACCTCGGCGGCGTGGCCGGCATGGAGCGGCTGCCCGACGCGGTGTTCGTGATCGACCCGCGGAAGGAGGCGATCGTCGTCAAGGAGGCGCGCAAGCTGCACATCCCGATCGTCGCCCTGGTCGACACCAACTGCGACCCCGACGAGGTCGACTTCGTCATCCCCGGCAACGACGACGCCATCCGGTCGTGCGCCCTCATCGTCAAGACGATGATCCGCGCCGTCGAGGACGGCAAGGCGCAGGTGACCGTGCAGGAGATGACGGCGCCCAAGCCCGAGAAGCCGGAGCCGGCGGCGAAGGCCGCCGAGGCGGCCGAGGTCGCCGCCGGCGCGGCCGTGGTCGAAGCGGTCGAGGCCGAGGTCGTGGCCGAGGCGGCCGAGGAGGTCGCCGAGGTGGCCGTCGTCGAGGCCGTCGTGGCCGAGGAGATCGCCGAAGCGGCCGTCGCGACCGGCGCGCCCGACGACGTCGTCGACGAAGCCATCGCCGAAGCTGTCGTGGCCGAGGTCGTGGCCGAAGAGGCCGTGGCCGTCGCCGAGGTGAGCGAGGTCGTGGCCGACGAGGCCGTGATCGAGGCCGAGGTCGCGGTCGAGGTCGCCGAAGAGGCCGAGGAGGCCGAGGAGCAGGCCGCCGAGGCGGCCGAAGCGCCGGCCAAGCCGGCCAAGGCGGCCGCCAAGCCGGCGAAGCCGGCCAAGGCCGCCCCCAAGAAGATCGAGAAGGCCGAGAAGAGCGAGAAGGCAGAGGCCCCGGCCACGGGCGACAAGGCCGACACCGACGAGAAGGCCGAGAAGCCGGCAAAGCCGGCCAAGGAAGACAAGCCCGCCGAGGCGGTCAAGGCCGCCGAGGCCAAGAAGCCTGCGCGCGCGGCAAAGCCCAAGGCCGAGAAGGTCGAGAAGGCCGCCAAGACCGAGAAGGCCGAGAAGGTCGAGAAGGCCGCCAAGACCGAGAAGACCGACGAGACGGCCGCCGAGGCGCCGGCCGCCAGCGAAGAGAGTGATGCCCAGTGACGCAGATCAGCGCTGCTCTGGTGAAGGAGCTCCGCGACAAGAGCGGGGCCGGCATGATGGACTGCAAGAAGGCGCTGCAGAAGACCGGCGGCGACATGGACAAGGCCGTCGACGAGCTTCGCAAGAAGGGGCTCGCCGCGGCCCAGAAGAAGTCGGTCAGGGTCACCAAGGAGGGCGCCGTCGACTCGTACATCCACGCCGGCGGCAAGATCGGCGTGCTGGTCGAGGTCGGCGTCGAGACCGACTTCGTGGCCCGCAGCGAGCCCTTCAAGGAGTTCACCCACGACCTCGCCATGCAGGTCGCCGCCTCCAACCCTCTCTGGGTCCGCCGCGAAGCGGTCCCCGACGAGGTGGTCGAGCGCGAGAAGGCGATCTACCGCGAGCAGGCCAAGGGCAAGCCCGACAACGTGATCGAGAAGATGCTCGACGGCAAGCTCAACAAGTTCTTCAAGGAGGTCTGCCTCATGGAGCAGCCCTTCGTCAAGGACCCCGACGTCAGCATCGAGCAGCTGCGCACCAACCTGATCGGCGTCATCGGCGAGAACGTCGAGGTGCGCCGCTTCGTGCGCTACCAGCTCGGCGAGACGACCGAAGGCTAGACGGTGGCGTCTGGCTCGCAGGGGGAAGCGGGCTCGGGCGGGCGGACCGCCGCCTTCCACCGCGTGCTCCTCAAGCTCAGCGGCCAGGCGCTGGCCGGCGAGGGCCTCACGGCCATCGACCCGGCGCGCACGCGCGAGCTGGCCGAGCACATCCACCGCGTGCGCGCCCTCGACGTGGACCTGGCGATCGTCGTCGGCGGCGGCAACGTGTTCAGAGGAGTGGCCGCCGCCGCCGATGGCTTCGACCGCGCCACGGCCGACTACATCGGGATGATCGCCACCGTGCAGAACGCCCTCGCGCTGCAGAACGCGCTCGAGCACGAGGGCGTCGACACGCGCGTCATGAGCGCGATCGCGATCCAGGCGGTCTGTGAGCCGTACATCCGCCGCCGCGCCCTGCGCCACATCGAGAAGGGCCGCGTGGTGATCTGCGCCGCCGGCACCGGCAACCCGTACTTCTCGACCGACTCGGCCGCCGCCCTGAGGGCGCTCGAGCTCGGCGCCGAGGCCATCCTCATGGCCAAGCGCGAGTACGACGGCGTCTACGACGCCGACCCCGAGACGACGCCCGGCGCGAAGTTCATCCCCAGCCTCACGCACCTCGAGGCGATCGAGCGCGGCCTGCGCGTGATGGACACCACGGCGCTGTCGCTGTGCATGGACAACGAGCTGCCGATCCACGTGTTCAAGATGACCGGCGAGAACATCGAGCGCGTGCTGCGGGGCGAACGGGTGGGGACCGTCGTGCGCACCGCCGCCGCGGACACAGGGAGGGTGTGACGTGGAGAAAGAGCTGCTCGACGACGCGAAGTCCCACATGGACAAGGCGATCGCCGCCACGCAGTCCGAGTTCAACTCGGTGCGCAGCGGCCGCGCCTCGACGGGTCTCCTTGACCGCATCCACGTCGACTACTACGGCGCCGTCACGCCGCTCAAGCAGGTGGCGACGCTGGCGGCGCCCGAGCCGCGGATGATCACCATCACGCCCTACGACAAGAGCGCGATGAAGGCGATCGAGAAGGCGATCAGGGAGTCGGACCTGGGCCTCAACCCCGGCAACGACGGCAACGTCATCCGGCTGCCGATCCCGACGCTCACCGAGGAGCGCCGCCGCGACCTCGTGAAGGTCGTGCACCGGCTGGCCGAGGACGGGCGCGTCGCGGTGCGCAACATCCGCCGCGACGCGATGAAGGACCTCAAGGAGTACAAGCACGAGGGCCTGATCGGCGAGGACGCCGAGCACCGCGCCGAGGAGCAGCTCCAGAAGCTCACCGACGAGCACGTGCACAAGATCGACGAGCTGCTGAAGCACAAAGAGGCCGAGATCCTCGAAGTCTAGGCCGGCCGTGCCTCGACGCTCATTCCTCTCGCGCTTGCGCGGCCCCCGCGCCCTGCCCGACCGGCCGGCCGGCGGCGCCGAGTGCCGCTACGTGGCCGTGATCATGGACGGCAACGGGCGCTGGGCGAAGCGCCGGGGCCTGCCCGTGGCCGCCGGCCACCGGGCGGGCGCCAAGGCGCTTCGCCGCCTCATCGAGCGCGCCCTCGACCACGGTCTCGCCGAGGTCACCTGCTACTCGTTCAGCAGCGAGAACTGGCGGCGGCCTCCGGAGGAGGTCGCCGCCCTCATGCAGCTCTTCGTCGAGCAGATCGGCAACGAGGTCCCCGAGGTGCAGGCCAAGGGCGTGCGCGTGCGCTTCGTCGGCCGGCGGACGGGCGTGCCCGACGACCTCCTGGCGAAGATCGCGGCGGCCGAGGCCGCCAACCCGGCCGACCCGCGGATGACGATGTTCATCGCCTTCAACTACGGCGGCCGCGACGAGATCCTCGACGCGGCCGCCGCCTACGCCGCGGCGCCCGACCACGGCGAGCTCGACGAGGAGAGCTTCCGGCGCTACCTCTACGCGCCCGACATGCACGACCCCGAGCTGATGATCCGCACCAGCGGGGAGGAGCGCATCTCCAACTTCCTGCTCTGGCAGCTCGCCTACACCGAGCTCTACTTCTCGCCCAAGCTGTGGCCCGAGTTCGAGCCGCGGGACCTCGACGAGGCCCTGGCGGCGTACGCGCAGCGCGCCCGACGGTTCGGCGGCCGCTGATGGCGCTGTCGCGCCGGCAGGCGCGAAAGAGGCTCACGAGGCGTTTCGAGGCTGCGCGGCCGTCACGCGGCCGCTCAGCGGCTCCCAGAGGCGTCTCGTGCTAGGCACGAGGGTCGTCGTGGGCGTGGTGCTCGGCGCGCTCGCCATCGTGATCATCGTCCACGGCGGCCTCTGGTTCTTCGGGATGATGATGGCGCTGGGCCTGCTGGGCCTGAGCGAGTTCTACCGCATGGTCAAGCGCTACCGGCCGCTGGCGCTGGCCGGGTTCGCGGGGCTCGTCGTGGTCATCTGGGCCGCGTGGTTCCACACGCCGCAGGGGGTCGCCGGCGGCATCGCCCTGGGGCTGGTGCTGGCGTTCGCGCTGGGCGCGGTCCCCGGGCCGCAACAGGGCGTGACCGTGCGGATGGCGGTGACGATGCTGGGGCTGGTGTACCTGGGCATGGGGTTCGGCAGCCTCGAGCTGATCCGCCGCCTGCCCGACGGGCTGGGCCTGGTCCTGATGGTGGTGTTCGGCACCTGGGCCGGCGACACCGTCGCCTACTTCACCGGGCGCTACTTCGGCGCCACGCCGATGGCGCCGCGCCTCTCGCCCAAGAAGACGTGGGAGGGCTTCGTCGGCGGCTTCATCGGCACGGTGCTGATGGTCGTGTTCATCGGCCTCTACTACCCGAGCGTGGGCGAGTTCCACTCGCTGCTGCTGGGCCTGACGATCGCGGTCGCCGGCCCGGTCGGCGACCTGTTCGAGTCGCTGCTCAAGCGCGACGCGCAGATGAAGGACGCCGGGCGCTTCTTCCCCGGCCACGGCGGCATCCTCGACCGCTTCGACGCGATGATCTTCGCCGCCGTGGCCTCGTACTTCCTGATCACGGGGCTGTTCTGATGGCCGGGGCGGTTCCGATGGCCGGTGCTGTTCCGCTGACCGGGGCGCTCTGATGGTCGCGCCGCGGCGGGTCGTGGTCCTCGGGGCGACCGGCTCGATCGGGCGCCAGGGCCTCGAGGTGTGCGCGGCGACGCCCGGACTGGGCGTCGCCGCGCTCGTCGCGAACACCGGCGTGGATGCGGTGCTCGCCCAGGCCGCACAGCTTGGCGTCGGCGTGGTGGGGTTCCACGACCCGGCGGCGGCCGCGGAGGCGGCTCGGCGATCGTCGCTGCGCGTGTACGCCGGCGACGAGGGGATCGCCGAGCTGATCGCCGCGGCCGCCGCCGACGCCCAGGCGGCCGGCGAGGAACTGGTGGTGCTGAACGGGATCGTCGGGGCCGCCGGCCTGCGTGCCAGCCTGGCCACGCTCGAGGCGGGCGCGACGCTGGCCCTGGCCAACAAGGAGAGCATGGTGGCCGGCGGCCCCTTCGTGCTGGCCGCGGCCCGGGCCCACGGCGGCCGCATCCTGCCCGTCGACAGCGAGCACAGCGCCATCTTCCAGTGCCTCGAAGGCGGCCGCGCCGGCGCCGGTCGCGCCGGCGTCGCGACCGGCGAGAACCCGCTGTCGCCGCCCGAGGAGATCCTGCTGACCGGCTCGGGCGGCCCGTTCCGCGGCCGCGACCGCGCCGCGCTGGCCGCGGTCACGCGCGACGAGGCGCTCAAACACCCCAACTGGGTCATGGGCCCCAAGGTGACGATCGACTCGGCCACGCTCATGAACAAGGGCCTCGAGGTGATCGAGGCGCACTACCTTTTCGGCGTTCCCTACCCGCAGATCCGCGTGGTCGTGCACCCGCAGTCGATCGTGCACTCGATGGTGCGCTTCGGCGACGGCGCCCTGCTGGCGCACCTCGGGGTGCCCGACATGCGCACGCCGATCGGCTACGCGCTGAGCTACCCCGAGCGCGCCCCGCTGCCGATGGTCGCGCCGTTCGACCTCTTCGCCCGCGACCTCACCTTCGCCGAGCCCGACCTCGAGGCGTTCCCCTGCCTGCGGCTGGCGCGCGAGGCGGGGGAGAGGGCGGCGGCGGCATGGGCCGCCGGAGGCGGCCCCGGAGCCGCCGCCCCCGTCGTGCTCAACGCCGCCAACGAGGTCGCCGTGGCCGCCTTCCTCGCCGGTGAGATCGGCTTCCTCGGCATCCCGGAGGTCGTCGAGGCGAGCCTCGCGCGCCTGGGCGACCGCGAGTGCGCCGCGCTCGACGACGTCTTCGCGCTCGACGCCGAGGCGCGCGCGGCGGCCCGGAGCGTCGTCGCCGGCCTGCGCTGACCGCTCCCCCTCACGACCCGGTGCGTACTCCCGCGCGCTTCGCGGTATCCTGCTGAGAGAGCCGATGGACGATCCCACCCCCACACGCGACGACACCACACGCGACGACCGGCGCGGCAAGGCCGGGCGCGACGACGCCAAGCCACCCGAGAAGAAGCGCCGGCGTTCGTTCGATCCTGAGGCGGCCGGCGCGTCCGGCGGCGGCGACAGCCGGCTGAGCCCCTGGGCGCTGCTGTTGGCCGGCGCCATCGTGGTCGCCGTCGTGACCGGGCACTGGGCCTGGGTCGTCGCCTTCCTGGGGCTCGACCTGCTGGTCATCATCCACGAGTTCGGCCACTTCATCGCCGCCAAGGCGTTCGGCATGCGCGTGGAGCGGTTCTACGTGAGCTTCCCGCCGGCGGCGTTCCGGTTCCGCCGCGGCGAGACCGAGTACGGTGTCGGCATCATCCCGCTGGGAGGTTTTTGTAAGATCAGCGGGATGACGCCCGAGGAGGAGGCGGCGCGGAAGGCCGGCTCCGCCGGCGACTCCGCGCCGCCCGCCGACGCCGCCGACGCCGCCACGTCCGTGCCGGTCGACACCGACGACGACCCCGACCTGCGTTCGTATCACCGCAAGCCGATCTGGCAACGCAACATCGTGATCCTCGCCGGCCCGGCGATGAACGTCGTCGCGGCGGTCGTCATCCTCTTCCTGTTCGTGCTGCTGAGCGGCGTCCCGAAGGTCACGCTGACCATCGGCGAGGTGCGGACGGGCACGCCGGCGGCCGCGGCCGGGCTGAAGGTCGGCGACAGGCTCGTTGCCGCCGACGGCGTCGCGTTCACGAGCTGGGACCAGGCGACGTCGTTCTTCCTGGCGCACCCGCGGCAGACCGTCGACCTGACCTACGTCACCCCGGAGGGTGTCAAGCAGGACGTCCAGGTGACGTTGACGATCAAGGACGGGAACGCCTCGCAGGGCTTCCTCGGCGTCGGGCCCAAGGTCGTCAGCCCGCGCCCGCCGCCGTGGACGGCGGCCTGGTACGGCGTCAAGACCACCGGCTCCATCGTTCGCGACACGTTCAAGGGCTTCGGCCTGCTGGTCACCGGCAAGATCAGCGCCACGGGGCCGGACGGAGTCGCCGGGCCGGTGCGGATCGTCGACATCTCGCAGCAGGCGGTGCGCCAGAACTGGTATCCGCTGCTGCTGGCGTTCATCTCGATCAACCTGGCGATCATCAACCTGCTGCCGATCCTGCCGTTCGACGGCGGGCACGTGGCGCTGAACGTGCTCGAGAAGGTGCGCCGGCGGCGCGTCGACCCCCGCGTGCTCGAACGCGTGATGGCCGTCGGCGTCGTGCTGATCATCACGCTGTTCCTCTTCCTGACGATCAACGACATCCACCACCTGGGGAACTAGCCTCCGGCCGCGGTCGCAGGCGGGCCGGCGGCGGTCGCCGGCGTCGTCGCGGGCGCCCCAGTGTCAGGCTCTCCCCGATCCGCCGGGCTCGCTCCTGACGGGTAGTATGCTGGTCCCATGAGCAGCGCCAGACAGATCCACGTGGGCGGCGTGGCGATCGGCGGCGGCGCGCCGGTGGTCGTGCAGTCGATGACCAACACGACCACCGCGGACGCCGCCGCCACGCTCGACCAGGTCCGCGCCCTCGCCGGGGCGGGCTGCGAGCTGGTGCGGGTGAGCCTGCCGACCGCCGCCGAGGTGGAGCCGTTCGCCGAGGTCGTCGAGCATTCGCCGGTGCCGATCATCGCCGACATCCATTTCGACTGGCGACTGGCGGTAGCCGCGCTCGAGCGCGGCGCCGCCTGCGTGCGGATCAACCCGGGCACCATCGGCTCCGACGCGCACGTGCGCGAGATCGTCGACGCGGCCGCGGCGCACGGCGCGGCGCTGCGCATCGGGGTGAACTCGGGCTCGCTGCCGCGCGACCTGCGGTCGCGCGCCCAGAGCGAGCCCGTCGAGGCGCTGGTCGAGGCCGCCGTTCGTCACGCGGAACAGCTAGAGGAGTGGGGCTTCCGCGAGTTCAAGCTGTCGGTGAAGAGCTCGAGCGTGCCCGACACGATCGCCGCCTACCGCCTGCTGGCCTCGCGGACCGAGGCGCCGCTGCACGTCGGCGTGACCGAGGCCGGCACGGTGTGGTCGGGCACGATCAAGAGCGCGGTCGGGATCGGGGCCCTGCTGGCCGAAGGCATCGGCGACACGATCCGCGTCTCGCTGACCGGCGACCCGGTCGAGGAGGCGCACGTGGCGTGGGCGATCCTGGCGGCGCTCGAGCTGCGCCGCCGGGGCCCCAACCTGATCTCGTGTCCGACCTGCGGCCGGACCGAGATCGACATCGTGGCCCTGGCGAACGAGGTCGAGCGCCGCCTGCGCGGCTACACCGCGCCGATCAGCGTCGCCGTGATGGGCTGCCGCGTGAACGGGCCCCAGGAGGCCGCGCACGCCGACTTCGGCATCGCCGGCGGCAGCGGCGAGGGCGTGGTCTTCGCCCACGGCCGCAAGGTCGCCACGGTGCCGGCCGACCGCCTGATCGAGGCGCTGTTCGCCGAGATCGACGCGGACGGCGCATGACCCGGCGCGTCCTGGTCACCGGCGGCGCCGGGTTCATCGGCTCGCATCTCGTCGACCGACTGCTCGACGCCGGCTACGCCGTGCGCGTGCTCGACGACTTCTCGACGGGCAAGCGCGAGAACCTCGCCGGCCGCCTCTCGCGGATCGAGCTCATCGAGGGCGACGTGCGCGAGCGCGGGCTCGTCGCCCGAGCTGTCGACGGCTGCTGGGGCGTGGCGCATCTGGCGGCGATCGCGTCCGTGAGCCGCTCGTTCGAGGCGCCCGAAGAGACGGTCGCCGTGAACACCGGCGGCACCCAGGCGGTGCTCGCGGCGGCGGCGCTGGCCGGCGCGCGCCGGGTCGTCTTCTCCTCGACGTGCGCCGTGTACGGCGACGCCGCCGAGCCGCCGATCGCCGAGGAGGCGCCGACGGCGCCCCTGTCTCCGTACGCGGCCAGCAAGCTGGCGGCCGAGCGGCTGCTGCTGGAGGCGGCGGAGGACGGCCGGCTGCAGCCGGCCGTCCTCCGCTTCTTCAACGTCTACGGCCCCCGGCAGGACGCCGCCTCGGACTACGCCGGCGTGATCGCCGCGTTCATGGAGCGCGCGGTCGCCGGCGAGCCGGTCACCGTGTACGGCGACGGCGAGCAGACGCGCGACTTCGTCTTCGTCGGCGACGTGACGCGGGCGTGCCGGATGGCGCTGGAGCGTGAAGAGGCCGGGGCAGGGCCCATCAACATCGGCGCCGGGGCCGAGACGAGCGTCAACGCGATCGCCGAGGAGGTCGCGCGGGCGGCCGGCCGCGCGCTCGAGGTGCGCCGCGAGGCGGCGCGCGAGGGCGACGTGCGTCGCTCGCGCGCCGCCGTGGCCCGCGCGCGCGAGGCCCTCGGGTGGCGCGCCGAGGTCCCGTTCGCCGAGGGTCTGCGAAGGACCTGGACATGGTACGCTGGGCCCCGCGAATGACCCGTCTGAAGCTCAAGAAACGACTGCCCAGGCCCGATACCCAGCACATGAAGCGGGTATCGTTCACGGCCGCGGCGGCGGCGTTCCTGGTGGCGCTCGTGGGGGCGGCCGCGCTGGGCGCGGCCGCCCCCACGAGCGCCCACGCCCGCTCGGTCGCTCACGCCTTCTCGGGGGTGAACCCCACCACCGCCGACCAGGCCGCCGACACCTACGCCGAGATGAAGACGGAGCTGCGGGCGTCCATGGTCCGCTACGACGTCTACTGGCCGACGGCGGAACCGAGCCGGGGCGTCTACGACGACACCGGCTACCTCGCCGCGGTGGTCGACGCCGTGCTCGCGGCGCGGGCGCAGCATCTCAAGGTGGTCGTCCTCGTGTGCTACACGCCGAAGTGGGCCTCCGACCAGAGCTTCTGGAACGACCCTCCGCCGGGCTACGCCTCGGGCTATCAGAACTTCTATCCGATCGACCCGTCGGCGATGGACGACTTCCAGGCGTTCATGACCCACCTGGCGACGCTGCTCCAGGGCCAGGTCTTCGGCTACGAGTGCTGGGACGAACCGAACCTGTGGCCGTACATCTATCCGCAGACGACGAACAGCGACCCCTACTTCGCCGAGCACAAGTACGAGACGATGCTGAAGCGCTTCAAGGCCGGGGTCAGGGCCGTCGACGGCGACGCGATCCTGATCGGCGGCTCGACCGCGCCGGGCGGAGGCACCATCGATCGCACCCGGTACAAGACCTCGCCGCAGGTGTTCGCGCAGAAGCTCAAGTCCGACGGCGCCGGCGCCTACTTCGACGCCTTCTCGCACCACCCGTACGTGCTCGGCGGGGCGCTCAACATGGACCCGCACTGCCTGCCCGTGCACCCCTTGACGACGGTGGGCCTGTCGAACATCTCGGTGATGCTCCACCTGTTCCCGAAGAAGCCCTTCTACCTGACGGAGTACGCGTTCAGCACGTCCTACAGCAACGACTTCGGCGCCCCCGTGTCCGAGGTCGACCAGGCCCGGTTCCTGCGCATGGCGTTCGCCATGGCGGCGAAGCACCCCCAGATCAAGGCGCTGTTCTGGTTCCTGATCAAGGACAGCTCGCACACCGGGCTCGACACCGACCCGACCGGGTGCTACACGGGCCTGAGGAGGGTGAACGGCACGCGCAAGCCCTCGTACTACGTCTACGCCCGGGGCAACCGGTTGACGCTGACCGCTCCGACGAGCGCCCGCGCCGGCTCGCTGATCCGTCTCAAGGGGCGTCTCACGAGCGCCAGCCTGGGCGGGATCGTGGGCCGCACGCTGGTCATCCAGCACCGCTTCGGCAGCGGCCCGTGGCAGACGGTCCGCACGATGACGACCGGGACGGACGGCTACTGCTCGACCAAGGTCAAGCTGGGCAAGACCCAGTCCTACCGGCTGTGCTTCCCCGGCGTCGTGAACAGCCGCGGGCACCTGGTGGTCGCCCGGTAGCCGTCGCCCGGTAGCCGTTCGGGCGGCCGCGCCGAGCCGCCATGCGGCCGGCGGCGCGGCCCTCAGCCCAGCACTCAGTCTCCGCTCTGCAGGCCCTGCGCCAGCTGCTGCGCCTGTGTCGCCTCGGCCGCACGCCCCGCGTTCTGGAGCAGCGAGCGCGCGCTCGGCGAGCAGGGCGGCGTAGTAGCTGCGGATCATCTTCGCGTTGCGGTCGAGCGGCACCTTGCCGCCGGTGAGATCCGTGAAGTCGAAGGCGTCGACCGGGGTGTCGCTCAGGCCGGCGCCCTTCGTCACGGCCTGCGTGGCGGCGACCACCGACTCGGCGTAGAGCCCCTTGATGATCGGCTCAGCCGGCGCGTAGGTGAAGTACGCGCCGCGGCCGGACTTCACGTACTGGTCGACGAACGAGCGGATCATCGCGTAGTAGGCGGCGTCGATGGCGGCGCCGTCGTAGGGCTTGCCCTGCTCGAACGGCGCCACGGCGGCCAGGAACGCGTCGACCTGCGGCCGCGACGCGGCGATGAGCTGCGGGTAGCGCTTCTCCAGGTCCTGGATGTACCACGAGCGGCGCAGCAGCTCCTGGTCGAGGACGACGACGTCGGGCCGCTGGTGGTCGACGTCCTGGGCGTAGTTGAGCGGGAAGGTGAACTGGTCGAGGTCGGTCATGACCAGGGAGTCGGGGGCCGCGGCCGTCCAGATGTTGTGGGCGTAGGCCGCGGCGAAACGGTAGTCGTGCATGGTCACGCGGCCGAAGGTGGGCGCGGCGCAGGCGAGCGGCGCGGCGACCATGACGGCGGCGAGGCCGGGCGCCAGCCAGCGCCTCGCCGCCTCGCTGTCGACGCGCCGCATCAGGCGCCGCGCCCCCCAGAACAGCCCCAGCCCGGCCAGCAGCGCCAGCATCAGGTACGAAGGGATGTAGAAGACCTCGACCAGCGCCTTGTCCTGGGCGTTGACGGCCGCGTTCGTCGTCTTGACCGGGAAGTCGGTCACGAGCGTGGTCAGCGGCCCCGTGGCCACCAGGAACATGACGGCCAGCCAGAACAGCGCCCGCTGGCGCCGGAAGAGGAACACGAGGCCGGCGATCGCCGCGATCAGGAACAGCGGCAGCCACTGGTGCCAGATCAGGCGGCCGTAGTACTCGAGCTCCTGGGTGCTGGGCCCGACACCCGAATGCCCGCCGGTCATGTACTGGTGGCGAGTGACGGTGCGCCAGAAGTTGGTCCAGTTCTCGGGGTTGCCCCAGTCCATCACCGGGTCGCGCCGCGAGGCGATCGGCAGGTAGAGGTAGGGCAGCAGCCCGGCCAGCGCGCAGCCGATGCCGATCAGCCACTGCCGCCAGGTCGGCCAGGCGCGCGCGTCGTGCACGGTCTCGATCACGAAGTAGAGGCCGAACACGGGGACGAGCACGATCATCGTGTCGTGGTTGCTCAGGCCGAGCGCGAGGGTGAAGCAGGTCGCATAGAAGAGGCGGACGCGCTGGCGCGAGCGCGAGGCGCGGGTCCACACCACCGCGAGCAGCACGACCAGCGAGACCAGGAGCGCGTGCAGCGGGTAGACCTCGGCGATGATCGACTGCTGCCAGGTCGTCTGGGCCGTGGCGAAGAGCACGGCGGCCGCCGCGCCGGCGCCGCAGGCCAGCACGGCGCGGCGGCCGCCCCACACCGGCAGCCAGGGCGAGAGACGGTGGCCGTGCTCGTCGGTGGGCTCCGGCCGGCGGCCGGGCCGCGTCGGCAGGGCCAGGTCGATGACCAGCACGGTGGTCCAGGCGAGCAGCAGCGCGGCCAGCGAGGCGCACAGCGCCGACATCAGGTTCACGCGCCAGGCCACGGTGGACAGAGGGAGCCACGTGAAGACGTGGGCGATCATCGTCCACAGCGGGTAGCCGGGCTCGTGCGGGATGCCCCAGGTGGCGGCCGCCGAGATGAGCTCGCCGCTGTCCTCGAAGGTCACGGTCGGCGCCAGCGTCAGCAGGTAGAGCACGAGCGGCGCCAGGAACGAGACCCCCAGAGTGGCGAGGAACAGGGGAGAGGGGCGGCGGCCCGAGCGGCCGGGCGTCGCCGCGGCGGGCTCGTCGTGACGCGCCGGCTGGTTGACCGGCTGGAGCGCCGGCGGCAGCCGGCCCGGCCGCTTCCTGGCCGCCGCCCCTCCCGTCGTCTGCGGCTTCTTGCTCGACATCAGTCGTCCGTGCCCGGCGCCCGCCACGCCTCCAGGGCGCTCCAGTGAGAGGTGGAGCGCCGCACGTGGAACCCGGCGTGCCTGAGCTGCTCCGACATCGCGGAGAGCAGTAGGGCGTCGTGCACTTCGACGTTCAGCGACCCCACCCGATCGAGCCACTCGGCGTTCTCGGGCCGGAGCAGCACGGATTCGGCTCCCTCCACGTCCATCTTCACGAAATCGGCGTGCATGCCCGGCAGCATGTCGATGAGCTGGTCGACGGTGACGCTACGGGCGTCGCGGCCGTCGGCTGAGCCGGCGCAGTCAATGGCGGCGTAGGCGTCGCTGTCCGCGTCGCAGGCGTAGGAGACGCCGCGATCGTGGATCCAGACGGCGGCGTTCAGACAACGCACGCGGTCCCCGAAGGCCGCCGTGTTCTCGACGGCCTGGGCGAAGTTGTCGGGGTCCATCTCGACGGCGATGACGGTCGATCGCGGGTGCCTCGCGGCCAGGTCGACCGCCGTGTACCCGACGTTGGCGCCGAGATCGAGGATCCGGTCGACACGGCCGGCCTCGAGGGGCGCCGAATGATACTGGGCCGCGAAGGTCGAGAGAAAGGTCCTGAAGTCGGGCGTGCCGGCGCGAACGAGCACGGGCGTGCCGCCGAGCACGCGCGGATGCAGGGCGACGACGACAGGCGGATCGGGTGCGGCGAAGCGAAGCCGCGTCAGACCGGTCAGATCGCGGTGGAGCACACACACCCGCGCAAGGTCTGCCGCCTCTGTCGAGCGTCGATATGCGACTCGAACACGACTCGGCGTCTTGGGCCCCATTCCGATCGCGGGAAGCGCGCCGGCCTGTCCTTCGAGGCAATGCTGGCGCGCGGATCCGGTAGAGCATACGCCGCGCCGCCCGAGGCAGCATCCGGAGGCGGGGCGGGCCGGCGTGAGCCGGCCCGCCCCGCCTCACCCGTTCCCCTGCGTACGCCTGCAACGGTAGCCGATCACCATGCGTGGGTATCACCACTGAATTGGCTGTCAGGGCTACTCGGAGGGTGGGTCATGAAGGGCAAGCTGTGGTGTGGGCTCAGCGTGAGCGTGATCGCTCTCGCCGCGAGCCTCGTCCTCGCAGGCGGCGCTCTGGCGGCGCCGCCGGTCTCCGTGCAGACGGCGTCGGCGCTCGACTCGACGCACGTCGAGATCACGTTCAACCGGGCGGTCGACTCGACCGCGACCAACACAGCCCACTACGTCTTCTCGCCGGCGCTTGCGGTGAGTGCGGCGGTCCTCGGCAATGCCAACCGCTCGGTGACACTGACCACGGCCGCCCAGGCCAACGCCACCGTCTACACGGTCACGGTCAGCGGCATCACCAACATGAGGGGTAGCGGACAGGTCAAGTTCATCGGCACCTACCTGGGGCCGAACGACGCCAAGACGATCTTCGAGGACGACTTCAACCGGCCCTCGGGCCTGCTGCCCACCGACACGCCGTTCGCCGGTCCCTGGACTAACCTCGTGATCAGCGCCGGCACCAGCAACGTGGTGACGGTGAACCCGGCCCCGAACCCGACGCCGACGATGCCGTGGGCCGGGTCGGGCGCGCTGTACTCGAAAGACACGCCTCTCAGCGGCGAGAACGACAACGCCAACGTGCAGGCCAGGGTCTCGGCCAGCGACATCTACTACTCGGCCTACCTCGACGTGCCCAGGCAGACCTGGCCGGCGGCCACCGAGGTGGGGTTGCTGCGCCTGAACACCTCCGCCCAGACGGCGCACGCACGTCTGTACGCCTTCACCCAGTCGTCCACGGCGTACACGCTGATGGTCAACTGGAAGAACCCGACCGGCGGCTACAACGCGGCGGGCTCGACGGTCGCCACCGGCGTCACCTTCAACCAGTGGCACTGGCTGCAGATGCACGTCAGGAACGGGGCCCCCGGTTCGGGTGAGATCCAGGTCTTCCTCGACGGCAAGCTGCTGTTCCAGGACACCTCGACCGGCGTCTACACCGGGGCCGGCAAGATGCTCTACGCCGAGGCCGGCATCATGCACATGACCGACACCACGTCGGCCTCGACCTACACCGACCAGCTCCGCCTGGGGACCGCTTACACGCTGCCGTCGCTGAAGAACGACACGACGGCGCCCAGCGCGGTGACCCTGGCGACCTCGGCCACGCAGATCCACGACCCCGCGACCTTCACGGCGACGGGCAAGGACGCGATCGGCGTGCAGCGCGTCGACTTCTTCCTCGACGGCACGCTCGTCGGCTCGAGTGACTTCGCGCCCGACTACCACCTGGCGAGCGGCCTCTACACCGGCACCTACAGCATGTCGTGGACGCCGACCCAGGCCTCGGGCATCGCGGACGGTGCCCACCAGCTCACGGCCAAGGTCTACGACACGGCGGGCAACGTCACCACCTCGGCGCCGATCGCCGTGACGACCGACTCGAGCGGCCCGGCGATCGTCTCGCCGGCGGCCTCGCCCAACCCGTTCACTCCCAACGGCGACGGCTCGCAAGACACGACGCACATCACCTTCACGCACGACGACATCGCCTCGTACACCGTGCAGATCTTCAGCGGATCGACGCTCGTGAAGACGCTGGAGAGCGGGGCCGACGTGCCGGCCGCGGACGAGTCCTCGTCCTGGAACGGCACCTACTTCGACTCCGGTACGTCGAGCAACGTGCCGGTGGCCGACGGCACCTACACGGCACGGATCACGGTGAGCGACAGCTACGGACGCACGACCACGGCCGACGTGCCGGTGATCGTGAACCGCACGCTCAAGGGGTTCTCGCGCACACCGGCCAAGTTCAACCCGCTGAGCACCTCGGCGAGCCTGAACCACACGACCGGCAGCTACTCGCTGCTGGCCGACGCCCAGGTGGGAGTCACCGTGTCCGACAAGCGACGGCAACGTGGTGCGCACGATCCAGCCGCCGACGACCGCCGAGACGGGCAACGCCGCCACACCGGTCGTCCACACGTTCACGTGGGACGGGCGCAACGACGGCGCCACCGCGGTGCCCGACGGCACCTACACGCTGACGGTGACGGCGACCAACGGCGTCGGCACGGTCTCGCTGGCGAAGACGGTCACGACCGACGCGACGATCCCGACGGTGAGCCTCGACGCGCTGACGCCCTTCCCGACCTGGATGCCCGACAGCGACGGACCGCTCGAGGTGGATGTCACGGCCAGCGAGGGCGGGGACGGTGCAGGTCAAGTTCACCCTCTCGGGGGTGACGCAGCGCACGATCAACGTGTCGGTCCCCCTGCGCCGCGCAGTACGCCATCATGTGGGACGGCACGATGAACGACAAGATCACGCCGGCCCCCCTGGGCAACTACCGCGTGAAGATCACCGAGACCGACGGGGTCGGCAACGTGTCCCCGCTGGTCACGAGCGATCTGCTCACCTTGGCCGCGGCTCCGCCGCCCAGCCTCGCGGTGACCGCCCCCAACGGCGGCGAGAGCTTCTCGCCGAACAGCCCGTTCGACGTGAGCTGGACGCTCTCGCATCCGGTGTCGAGCGGCAGCTTCGCGGTCTCCGCGACCGACGCGGTCGGCAACGTCCTCTACTCGCTCGGCTCGACCGCGGCCGTGTTCGGCCAGACCGAGTACGGCTTCACCTGGCAGGCGGGCCTGCCCGCGGGCGAGTACCGCATCGCCGTCACCTACAACGGCACGATCACCGACCTCAGCGACGCGACGTTCACGGTGCAGTAGCCCGGACTGAACCGCCGCTGTGCGACGGGGCGGGGTGTGGCGAAAGCCACACCCCGCCCCGTTCTTCGTACCCGCCCCGTTCTTCGTACTCGCCCCGGTCTTCGTACCCGTCCCCATATCTCGTACTCGCCCCGCTTCGTGCCTGTCTGCGCGCTCGAAGGGCTTTCGCCTAGACGGATGCACAGTACTCACCGATTGCGAACGCGGCAGGCTAACCGTAGGCTGGGGCGTCCCCTCGGCGAGCAGGTGTGTTCAGCCTGAGACGAGGCGGCCTCCTCTATGGCGCTGCCCCTCTGGGGCAGGGGCGCGGGACGCCCAGCCTGAATACCACAGCGGAGAAAGTGCTTGAGCGAGTCGAAGCGAGTGTCGATACAGCCGCAAGATCGCGAGCGACAGTGTGCGGGCGCTGCCGTGCCGGCTCCAGTGCAGCCGGCCGGGCAGGCTCCAACGTTGAAGGGGTGCGGGCATGAACCAGTCAGGTAGTCACACGTGGCGGGCGGCGACGAGCCGCCTTTCCCACGTGCGGGGCTTCGTCTTCTGTCTTCTGGTGGCGGTGGTCGTGCTGGCCGCCGTGCCGGCGTACGCCTCGGCGGCCATCTGCTTCGGCAACAGCGTGGGGATCTCCGTCTCGTCGCAGACCTCGCCCAACACCACGACCGTCACGGCGCCGTCCGGCAGCGTGGGCGATCTCCTGATCCTGCAGTTCGCCTATAACGGCGGAAGTCTTTCGACGATCTCGGTGTCGACCGGCTGGACCCTGCTCAACCAGACCAACCAGGGTCAGAACGTCGGCGAGGCCATCTACTACCGGCAGGCCGACGGCAGCAGCACCGACAACGTCACGCTCACCGTCAGCCGCAACCTGCAGGCCAACCAGTACATCCGCATCTCGGGCGGCATCCTTCGCTACGGCGGGGTCGACCCCACGGTGGCGCCGCTCGTGGCCGTCGCCTCGGCGACCAACACGCCGCTGAACTCGCCGAGCGTGACCACGACGGCCGCCAACTCCCAGGTCATCTCGTTCTTCGTCGACGACCACTACGGCGTGCTGGCCTACCCGACGGGGACGACCGGTCGCTACTCGGTCCCCGGCGCGACCGACACCGGCGTCGGCGGCCCCGGCGCGATGGCCGCCGACGAGACCCAGGCGACCGCCGGCGCGAGCACCTCACGGTCGACGGCGGGCGCCGCCGGCTATGGCTGGGTGGCGCACACGGTGGTCCTGACGCCCGGCATCGCCGGCGGCAGCGGCCAGACGGGCAACTCGACCTCGAGCTCCCTGTCGCTCACGGCGCCGTCGGGCACCATCGCGGGCGACTTCCTGCTGGCGCAGTTCACGTACTCCGGGACGAACGTCGCTCCCGCCACACCCTCCGGCTGGACCCTGGTGAACGCCACCAACCAGTCCACGTCGTTCGGGCAGGCGGTCTACTACAAGGTCGCGGCGGGCGGCGACTCGGTCACGTTCACGTGCACCGGCGCCGCGCGCATCACCGGCGGCATCCTGCGCTATACGGGCGTCGACACGTCGGTCGCGCCGATCGTCGCCGCGCGCTCGGGAACGACGACGACCGAGACGGCGAACTCGGTGACCACGACCGCGGCCAACTCGCGCGTCGTCTCGCTGTTCGGGACGGCCGCGGCGACGACGCTGGCCTATCCGGCGGGGATCACCGGCCGCTACCAGAACGCGAGCAACCCCGGCATCATGGCCGCCGACGAGACGAAGGCGACCGCGGGCGCGACGACGGCACGCACGACGACCGGTACCGCCGTCGCCTGGGTGACCCAGACCGTGGCGTTCAGGCCGGACACGACCCCGCCCACCACCGCTTCGGTCACCACGCCCTCCGGCGGCAACGTCTGGAAGGCCGGCTCCGTGCCGACGTCGTTCTCGGGCACGGTCGCCGACAACACCGGCGGCTGCGGTCTGCCGGCCAACAGCACGACCTTCACGCTCAAGCGGTCGACCGACAACGAGTACTGGAACGGGTCGGCCTGGCAGGTCGAGGTGGCGCCGCTGGCCGCGACCAACGCCGCGACCACGATCGGCACCAGCACCACCTGGACCAGCTCGGCCACCCTGCCGACGTGGAGCTCGCAGAGCGACGCCGTCTACACCGTGCAGGCGTCGACCATCGACCGGGCCGGCAACCCCTTCACCGGGACGGCCGTGACCTTCACGCTCGACGACACGGCGCCGACGATCACCGCTCCGAACGTCAGCACGGTGGCGACCGGGCTGATGACGCCCGTGACATTCACGGCTACCGCGAGCGATGTGGCCCCGACGTCGCCGGCGGTGACGTACTGGATGGGCTCTCCGTTGACCCAGATCTCCAACCCGTACTCGTTCGCCGTGGGCGGGCCGACCACGGTCACGGCTCAGGCGACCGACACGGCGGGGAACACGGCCTCGCAGACGTTCACGGTGACCATCAACAAGCGTTCCATCGTGGTGACTGCGGTCGCCGCCTCGAAGACGTATGACGGCACGACGAGCTCGGCGACGGCTCCCACAGTGACCGGCGACGGCGTCGCTCCCAGCGACACCGTCACCTACGGGCAGGTCTACGACACGAAGAACGTCGGCACCGGCAAGACGCTGACCCCGACGGTCAGCATCGTCTCGGGTGGCACGACCTACACGGGTCCCTGGCCCAGCTACTACACGGTCACGCTGAACACGGTCGCGACCGGCACGATCACGACTCGCGCCATCACCGTGACCGGGGCCGCCACCACCAAGGTCTACGACGGCACGACCAGCTCCGCCACGGCGCCGACGATCACCACGGGCTCGCTCGGCACGGGCGACACCGCGAACTTCATCGAGACCTACAACAACAAGACCGTCGCCACGAACAAGAGGATGACCCCGAGCGGCTCGGTCAACGACGGCAACGGTGGCGCCAACTACACGGTGACGTTCACGAACGCCAACGTCGGCGTGATCACCACTCGCACCCTGAACGTCACCGCCACGTGCACGGGCAAGACCTACGACGGGACGACCGCCGCCACGGTGACGCTCAGCTCGGACAAGATCACCACCGACACGGTGAACCTCGCCTACACCGGCGCCACGTACGCCAACAAGAACGTCGGCACCAACAAGACGGTCACGGTGACCGGCATCACGAAGACCGGCGCCGACAACGGGAACTACACCCTGGCGAGCACCACCGTCACCACCACGGCGACCATCACCGCCCGCCCGATCACGGTGACGGCGGCCACCAACTCCAAGGGCTACGACGGCGTCACGACCGCCGCCGGCGTTCCGACCATCACGGCGGGCTCGCTGGCCACGGGCGACACCGTCACCTGGAGCGAGACCTACGCCGACAAGAACGTCGGCACGGGCAAGGCACTGGTCCCGGCCGGCACCGTGAGCGACGGCAACGGCGGGGCCAACTACGCCGTCACGTTCGCCAACAACACGACGGGCGTGATCACGGCCCGCGCCATCACCGTGACCGCGGCCGCCAACACCAAGACCTATGACGGCACGACCAGCGCCGCCGCCGTCCCAACGGTCACCACAGGCTCGCTGGCCACCGGCGACAGCGCGAACTTCAGCGAGACCTACGACAACAAGAACGTGGGCACCGCCCATGTGCTGACGCCGGCCGGGTCGGTGAGCGACGGCAACGGCGGCGCCAACTACACTGTCACCTGGCGGACGATCGCAACCGGCGTGATCAACAAGGCCGCACCCTGAACGGTCGCCGCCACCGGCGTCGACAAGACGTACGACGGGACCACCACCGCCACGGTAACGCTCAGCTCGAACAAGGTCAGCGGCGACACCGTCACGCTCGCCTACACGGGCGCCACGTTCGCCAACAAGAACGTCGGTACCGCGAAGGCGGTCTCGGTGACCGGCATCTCGATCGAGCGGCGACCGACGCGGGCAACTACACCCTGGGCAACACGACCGCGGCGACGACCGCCACCATCACCGCCCGCCCGATCACCGTGACCGCGGCCACCAACACCAAGGGCTACGACGGCACCACGACCGCTCGGCGCTGCCCGACGATCACCAGCGGCTCGCTGGCCGAGCGGCGATTCGGCCACCTGGAGCGAGACCTACGCCGACAAGAACGTGGGCACCTCCAAGACCCTGGTCCCGGCCGGCTCCAGTCACCGACGGCAACTCGGGCAACAACTACGCGGTCACCTGGGTCAACAACACGACCGGCGTGATCACGGCCCGGGCGATCACCGTCACCGCCGCCACCAACACCAAGGGCTACGACGGCACGACGAGCGCCGCCGCAGTCCCCACGATCACTGCCGGGTCATTGGCGAGTGGCGACACGGCCACCTGGAGCGAGACCTACGCCACGAAGGACGTGGGCACCGGCAAGACACTGACCCCGGCCGGCTCAGTCACCGACGGCAACTCGGGCAACAACTACAGCGTCAGCTTCGTCACCAACACGACCGGCGTTATCAGCGTCCGCGCCATCACCGTGACCGCCGCCGCCGACTCCAAGGTCTACGACGGTGGAACGACGGCGGCCGCGATCCCGACGATCACGAGCGGCTCGCTGGCGAGCGGCGACACCGCCTCCTGGACCGAGACCTACGCCAACAAGAACGTGGGTACGGGCAAGACCCTGACCCCCGCCGGCTCGGTCGCCGACGGCAACTCGGGCAACAACTACACGGTCACGTTCGCCACGATCTCGGGCGGCGTGATCACCAGGGCCGGCCTCGACATCTACGCCGTCAGCGACTCCAAGACCTACGACGGCACCACTACCTCGAGCGGCGCGCCTACGGTCGGCGGCCTGCAGACCGGCGACACGGTCAGCGGCAAGGCCCAGACCTTCGACACCAAGAACGTGGGCACCAGCAAGACGCTCTCGGTGAGCGCCTACACCGTCAACGACGGCAACTCGGGCGGGAACTACACCGTGACCACCCACAGCGTGAACACCGGCGTGATCGATCCGGCCGGCCTCACGGTCACGGCGCGTGACGCGAGCAAGACCTACGGCCAGACGCTCACGTTCGCCGGGACCGAGTTCGACACGAGCGGCCTGATCTCGGGCGACAGCGTGACCTCGGTCACCCTGGCCAGCGACGGCGCTGCCGCCACCGCCGACCACGGCACCTACGACATCGCTGCGAGCGGCGCCAGCGGCACCGGTGTCGGCAACTACATCATCGACTACGAGACGGGCACGCTGACGGTCGCCAAGGCAGGCCTCACCGTCGACGGCGTGACGGTCGAGCCGAAGACCTACGACGGCTCCCCAGACGCCGACCTGAATTGTGGCGACGCCACTGTGAACGGCGTCGTGAACAACGACGACGTCACACTCGACACCAGCGGCGCGGCCGGCGCGTTCGACAACGCGAACGCGGGCACGGACAAGGCCGTGACGGTCACCGGCCTGACGGTCACCGGTGCGGGCACAGGGAACTACACGCTGACGCCAGCCCGGCTTGACCGCCAACATCACGCCGGCGCCGCTGACGATCACGGCCGACGACCTCTACAAGAGCTGGGGCGAGTCGCTCGACCTCGCAACCTGCGGGACGTACTTCGAGGCCTCCGGCCTGGTGGGCAGCGAATCCATCGCGTCGGTCACGCTGACCTGCCCCGAAGCCGCTGACACGAACGCGGCTGTCGGCACGTACCCGCTGGCTCCGAGTGACGCGGTGCCCGACACCAGCACCCGTCTCGGCAACTACGACATCACCTACGTGGACGGCACTCTGCTCGTTCAGGCCAGCCTCAGCGTGGTCGGCCCGACGACCGGCGACACAGTCGTCCGCGGCGTGCCGACCCAGGTGACGTGGCAGACCACCCCCGCGGTGGACAGCGGCGTCTTCGAGGTCTGGGCCGTCGGCGACTCAGGGAGCGGGGACTGGTACGACCTGGGCGGCGTCGACGCTCACGGCGGCTCGGCCGACTACAGCCTCGACTGGACGCCGAACGTCCCGGTCGGCGACTATCAGATCTGCATCGCCTACGGACCGGACGCCGACAATTGGACGGCTGTCGCCTGGCCGGATGAGACGTTCAGCGTGGTCGACGGGATCACGATGACTACCCCCTCGCTGCCCGTCTCCTGGACGGTCGGCTCGACCCAGACCGTTTCCTGGACGACGGATTGGGCCCCCACCCAGGGCGAGTTCGGCGTCTGGCTGATCGGCAGCAACGGCACCTGGTACATCGGCCGCACGGCGGCCTGGGACGCCCACGATACCGGCGGCGTCTACTCGGCCAGCCTGCCGCTCAACGTGCCCACCGGCTCGGGCTACAAGGTGGCCATCTACTACCGGCCCACCACCGGCTCGGGCAGCTGGACCACGAGCTATACCTCGCCGGCCAGCATCACGGTGAACGGCTGCGGTGCCATCACCATGACCGCGCCCACCCCGGGCAGCGACCCCGCCTGGACGGTGGGCACCAGCCCCACGGTGAGCTGGACCGTGGCCGCGCCGGCCCCCACCCAGGGCGAGTTCTGCGTCTGGCTGATCGACAGCTCGGCACCTGGTACATCGGCCGGCACGGTGGCCTGGGACGCCCACGACACGGACGGCGTCTACTCGGCCAGCCTGCCGCTCAACGTGCCCACCGGCTCGGGCTACAAGGTGGCCATCTACTACCGGCCCACCACCGGCTCGGGCAGCTGGACCACGAGCTATACCTCGCCGGCCAGCATCACGGTGAACGGCTGCGGTGCCATCACCATGACCGCGCCCACCCCGGGCAGCGACCCCGCCTGGACGGTGGGCACCAGCCCCACGGTGAGCTGGACCGTGGCCTCGCCGGCCCCCACCCAGGGCGAGTTCTGCGTCTGGCTGATCGACAGCAACGGCACCTGGTACATCGGCCGCACGGTGGCCTGGGACGCCCACGATACCGGCGGCGTCTACTCGGCCAGCCTGCCGCTCAACGTGCCCACCGGCTCGGGCTACAAGGTGGCCATCTACTACCGGCCCGACACCGGGTCTGGAGCTGGACCACGAGCTACACCTCGCCGGCCAGCATCACGGTGAACGGCTGCGGTGCCATCACGATGACCGTCCCCGACCTGAGCGGCCCGGCCTGGACGGTGGGCACCAGCCCGACGGTGAGCTGGACCGTCGCCTCGCCGGCCCCCACCCAGGGCGAGTTCTGCGTCTGGCTGATCGACAGCACCGGCAGCTGGTGCATCGACCAGCACGTGCCGCTCAGCGTGGGCGTGAACGGGACCTACTCGGCCAGCCTGCCGCTCAACGTGCCCACCGGCTGCGGCTACAAGGTGGCCATCTACTACCGGCCCGACACTCGGTCTGGAGCTGGACCACCAGCTACAAGTCGGCGGCCAACGTGACGGTGGCCCCGCTGTACGAACGCGCGAGGCGGGACGCCCTGCGGCTCCCGTCGAGGCAGGTGACCGGAGGGCACTGATGGCAGCTGAGCGGCCGCTGTTGTCTATGTGCGGCCTTGGGAGTACGATGTCTTAAGCTGCCGTCGGCCGGCGATGGGCCGTCCGCGGCGAGGGGGGCTGGTGGTCGTGCGAGACACCTTTGCGGTCTTGCCTGCCTGGAGCGCAAAACCCATACGCTCTGGCACAGCCTCGGCCCCGATCTCTCCGCCGTCCCGCCGCCGCCAGCTTTCCCACTTCTAGCGAGGAGCCCTGCCATGAGTGCGTCGCCGCGCCGTGCCCGCATAGCCTGCCTGTCACTCGGATGTCTCGCCCTGGCGCTCATCCTGCTGGCGATCCTTGGGCATCGGTGGCCGTGGCGCCCGCCGACGCGGTCACCTTCGCCTCCCACGTCGACTACGCCACCGGCGCGGTCCGCCCAATCGGTCGCCGTCGGCGACTTCAACGGCGACGGCAAGTTCGACCTGGCCGTGGCCAACTACAACGACGGCACGGTCAGCATCCTCCTGGGCAACGGCAACGGCACCTTCGCCGCCAAGACCGACTACAGCGCGGGCACGCCTTCCCAATCGGTCGCCGTCGGCGACTTCAACGGCGACGGCAAGGCCGACCTGGCGGTGGCGAACGGCTACTGCAAACACGGTCAGCATCCTGCTTGGCAACGGCAACGGCAGCTTCGCCGCCAAGACCGACTACGCCACCGGCGCGAACCCCGCGTCGGTCGCCATCGGCGACTTCAACGGCGACGGCAAGCTCGATCTGGTGACGGCGAACTCGAGCTCGGGCGCGAACACGGTCAGCATCCTGCTCGGCAACGGCAACGGCAGCTTCGCCGCCAAGACCGATTACGCCACCGGGGCGGTCCCCCAGTCGGTCGCCGTCGGCGACGTCAATTCCGACGGCAAGCTCGATCTGGCGGTGGCCAACAACAACGCCAGCACGGTCAGCATCCTGCTCGGCAACGGCAACGGCACCTTCGCCGCCAAGACCGATTACGCCACCGGCTCCTGGCCGCAGCGGTCGTCATCGCCGACTTCAACGGCGACGGGAAGAAGGACCTGGCCGTGGCCGTCTCGCCGGCCAACACCGTCCGCATCTACCTGGGCGACGGGAGCGGCACCTTCGCCTCCCACACCGACTACACCACCGGCTCGCAACCCGGCTCAGTCGCCGTCGGCGACGTCAACGGCGACGGCAGGGCCGACTTGGCAACGGCGAGCTGGAACACCAACACGCGCCAGCATCCTGCTCGGTAACGGCAATGGCAGCTTCGCCGCCAAGACCGACTACGCCACCGGCGCGACCCCCATGTCAGTCGCCTTTGGCGACTTCAACGCCGACGGCAGGCTGGATCTGGCCGTCGCGAACGGCAACGCAAGCACGGTCAGCGTCCTGCTCAACACGGGCACCCCGCCGGCGGGCAGCGTCTCGATCAACGGTGGCGTGCTCTGGACGACCTCGTCCACCGTGACCATCGGCAACGCCGTCAGCGGCGCCACCGAGATGCGGTTCCGCGATCAGGGCGGCGCCTGGACTGCCTGGGAGGCCTATGCGCCCACTCGTCCCTGGACCTTGCCCGGCAGCGACGGCTCGAAGACGGTGCAGGCCCAGTACTGCAACGCCGATGCGACCCTCACCTGCTCGGCCTCGATTGGTCTGGACACCACGCCGCCGACCATCACCCTGCCGCCGGGGGAGCAGAACCTGACCCTCGAGATCACGAGCCCGGCCGGCAACGTGGTCGACTTCCATCCGACCATCACCGACACGGTCGACCCCATTCCGACGCTGACGATCACGCCCGCCTCCGGCTCGACCTTCCCCCTGGGTACGACCACGGTGACGCTGACCGGCACGGACGCCGCCGGCAACACGGCCACGAAGACCACCACAGTGAAGGTCGTCGACACCCGCGCCCCTCACCTCACCACGCCGGACAACATCACCACCGAGGCCACCATGGCCGGCGGCGCCGTCGTCAGCTTCACGCCGACCGCCACCGACACGGGCGACGCCCACCCGACGGTGACCTCCGTGCCGGCCTCCGGCTCGGTCTTCTCGCTGGGGACCACCGTCGTGACGGTGACCGCCAGCGACGCGTCCGGCAACAGGGCGACCGGCACCTTGGTCGTCACGGTGCGCGACACGACCCCGCCGACGCTGGCCCGACCCGACGACATCACGGCCGAGGCCACCGGTTCCGGCGGCGCCCACGTGAGCTGGGCCAACATCGTCGCCACCGACGCCGTCGACGGCGACATCACCGCGGTCTGCACCCCGGCCTCGGGCTCGCTCTTCCCGCTCGGCGAGACCACGGTCAACGTGGTCGCCATGGACGCCCACCACAACGCTTACGGGACCACCTTCAAGGTGACGGTCCAAGACACCACGCCGCCGACCATCACCCTGCCGCCGGGGGAGCAGAACCTGACCCTCGAGATCACGAGCCCGGCCGGCAACGTGGTCGACTTCCATCCGACCATCACCGACACGGTCGACCCCATTCCGACGCTGACGATCACGCCCGCCTCCGGCTCGACCTTCCCCCTGGGTACGACCACGGTGACGCTGACCGGCACGGACGCCGCCGGCAACACGGCCACGAAGACCACCACAGTGAAGGTCGTCGACACCCGCGCCCCTCACCTCACCACGCCGGACAACATCACCACCGAGGCCACCATGGCCGGCGGCGCCGTCGTCAGCTTCACGCCGACCGCCACCGACACGGGCGACGCCCACCCGACGGTGACCTCCGTGCCGGCCTCCGGCTCGGTCTTCCCCCTGGGGACCACCGTCGTGACGGTGACCGCCAGCGACGCGTCCGGCAACAGGGCGACCGGCACCTTGGTCGTCACGGTGCGCGACACGACCCCGCCGGTGCTGGCCCGACCCGACGACATCACGGCCGAGGCCACCGGTTCCGGCGGCGCCCACGTGAGCTGGGCCAACATCGTCGCCACCGACGCCGTCGACGGCGACATCACCGCGGTCTGCACCCCGGCCTCGGGCTCGCTCTTCCCGCTCGGCGAGACCACCGTCAACGTGGTCGCCATGGACGCCCACCACAACGCTTACGGGACCTCCTTCAAGGTGACGGTTGCCGACACGACCGCGCCCCACATCACGGTCACCAGCCCGGCCCACGGCGCCACGTATGCCGTGGGCGAGTCGCTGACTGCGTCCTGGACGGCGACCGACAGCGGCACCGGGATCTTCACTCAGCAGGCCACCCTCGACGGCCTGCCGGTGACGAACGGCTACACGATCCCGACTACCATCGCCCGGTCGCACACGCTGGTCGTCACGGCGACCGACAACGCGGGCAACACGGCCACGACGACGGTCTACTTCAGCGTGGCGCTGGCGGCGCCTGCTGAGACTCAGGTCGTAGCGAGAGGGATCGACGACGTCGGCCAGTGCGACGTCTCCGGCTGGACGAACATCGTGCAGATCGCTGCCGCAGGCCCGAACACGGTGGGTCTGAAGGCGGACGGCTCGGTGATCGCGGCCGGCTGGGACAATTTCGGCGTTGCCCAGGTCTCGGGCTGGAGAAACATCGCGCAAGTCGACGCGTCGGGCTATCAGACGGTCGGTCTGAAGAAGGACGGCACGGTGGTTGCCATCGGATACGACGGCTACGGCCAGAGCGCCGCGACCCTGTGGACGAACATCGCGCAGGTCGCAGTCGGAGGGTGGCATACGGTGGGTCTGAAGGCGGACGGCACGGTGGTGGCGGCCGGAATGGACCAGGTCGGTCAATGCGACGTCTCCGGCTGGAGCGACATCGTGCAAGTCGACGCCGGTGCGTATCACACTGCTGGGCTGAAGTCAGACGGCACGGTGGTGGCGGTGGGGACCGACGGCCAGGGACAATGCGACGTCTCCGGCTGGAGCGACATCGTGCAAGTCGCCTGCGGGACTTCGCACACCGTGGGTCTGAGGGCGGACGGCACGGTGGTGGCGATCGGCGACAACGACGCCGGCCAGTGCAACGTCTCCGGCTGGAGCGACATCGTGCAGGTCGCCGCCGGCGGATACCACACCGTGGGCCTGAGGGCGGACGGCACGGTGGTGGCCGTGGGCAACGACGACTACCAGCAGTGCGAGGTCTCCGGGTGGAGACATGTCGTGCAGATCACCGCCGGAGAGCTCACCACCGTGGCTCTGCGTGACGCCGGCACGGGCAGCTTCGCGGGCAAGGCCGACTTCGCGACCGGCACGGGCCCGCAGTCCGTCGCCCTCGCGGACTTCAACGGCGACGGCAAGCAAGACCTGGTGACGGCGAACCACGACGCCGACACCGTCAGCATCCTCGTGAGTGACGGCTTCGGCGACTTCGGCGCCAACAGCGACTTCGCGACCGGAGACGGCCCCAGCTCCGTGGCCGTCGGCGACTTCAATGGCGATGGGGCACCGGACCTGGTGACGGCGAACGCAGAGCGCCGACACGGTCAGCGTGCTGCTGGCGTACGGCGCCGGCGGCATAGGCTTCGCCGACAAGACCGACTACGCCACCGGCGGCATGCCGACCTGCGTGGCCGTCGCCGACTTCAACGGCGACGGCCATCTCGACCTGGTGACATCCAACGACGGAGCAGACACTGTCAGCGTGCTGCTGGGCAATGGCGCCGGCCATTTCGGCGCCAGGACCGACTTCTTCACCGGCAGCGAGCCCAAGTCGGTGGCCGCCGGGGACTTCAACCGCGACGGCAACCTCGATCTGGTGACGGGGAACCACGGCGTCGACTCGGTGAGTGTCCTGCTGGGCAACGGCAGCGGTGGCTTCGGCGGCCCAACCAACTTCGCCACCGGCGACAACCCGTACTGCGTGGCCGTCGGCGACGTCAACGGCGACGGCAAGCTCGACCTCGTGACCGCGAACGTCAACGCCAACACGGTCAGCGTGCTGGCCGGCAACGGGCACGGGTCTTTCGGCGCCAAGACGGACACTCCCACCGGCCCGGGGCCCTGGTGGGTCGCCCTCGGTGACATCAACGGCGACGGCAAGCTCGACCTGGTGACGGCGAACGCGAACGCGAGCACCGTGAGCGTGCTGACAGGAAACGGCCACGGCACGTTCGCCGCCAGGACCGATTACGCGACCGGCGCCGGTCCCCACTGCGTCGCCATCGGCGACCTCGATCACAACGGAACCAAGGATCTGGTGACGGCGAACTCCAGCGCAGACACGGTAAGCGTGCTGTTGCACGTCTCGCTCGGCCTTTCGGTCACCGCTCCCGACGGCAGTCAGACGATCCATGCCGGCACGGGCGCGACCGTCAGGTGGAGCGTCGTCGGAGCACCCTCTAGCGGCGTCTTCCGCGTCGCGGCCATCGCCAGCGGCGGCACGCAGTATCAGATCGGCATGGTGAGCGCCGACGGCTCATCCTCCTACCAGCTGGCGTGGCCCGCCGACGTACCGGCCGGCAGCTACGCCATCTCGATTCTGTATGGTCCCACGGTCGGCGACTGGACGGCCAACTCCATGGGAGCGTGGTTCACGGTAGGCCGTCCGCCGACCACGACGGCCACGCTCAGCGGCGGCACACTCGGCAGCAACGGCTGGTACACGGGTGGCACGATCACGGCGACGCTGGATGCCGCCGACGTCGGCGGCCCCGGCGTCGCCCACACCTTCTACGCGATCCGCAAGGATGGGGAAGAGGCGCCCGACCAGTCGGTGGCGAGCGACTGGACCGAAGGGCACGAGCCCGAGCATCGACACTTCGGGCGCCGCCTTCGAGGGGCACGACACGATCTACTTCTACTCGGTCGACGCGGCCAGCCCGGCCAACGTCGAGCAGATGCAATCGATCGAGCGTGAAGGTCGACACCGTCGCCCCGACGATCGACGTGACCGGCGTCACCGATGGCGCCACGATACTCATGGGCTCGGATATACACGCGAGCTGGACGGTCGACGATGCCGGCTCGGGACCGGCGACGGATTCGTCCACACTCGACGGGGCGACGTTCGCAAATGGCGGGCGGATCGACAACCTCAGCGCAGGTTCACACACACTCGTGGTGCACTCGAGTGACCAGGCGGGGAATGCTGCGGCGACCACGCTGCACTTCACCTTGTTGCCGCTCACGTTGACCCTCACCGCCCCCAACGGCGGCGGCGGCCAGGCCTACGACCGCGGCGACCCCGTCGACGTCACCTGGAGCGCCAACGCGGCCGGTCGCCAAGCGGCCAGTTCGGCGTCTGGCTGGTCGACTCGCACAACACCTGGTACATCGGCCGCATCGTCGACGCCCACGGCTCGAGCGCCGACTACGCGACCACCTTCGCCGGCAGCCTCACGGCCAAGCTGCCGCCCGACGCCTACCGGGTCGTGGTCTACTACCGCGCCTCGTCGACCAGCGCCTGGAGCGTCTACGACTGGAGCGACGCGACGTTTGCGCATCGTCAGCCTCAGCTCGCTCACCGTCACCGCCCCCAACGGCGGTGAGCCCTACGACCGCGGCGACCCCATCGACGTCACCTGGAGCGCCAACGCGGCCGTCGCCAAGGGCCAGTTCGGCGTCTGGCTGGTCGACTCGCACAACACCTGGTACATCGGCCGCATCGTCGACGCCCACGGCTCGAGCGCCGACTACGCGACCACCTTCGCCGGCAGCCTGACGGCCAAGCTGCCGCCCGACGCCTACCGGGTCGTCGTCTACTACCGCGCCTCGTCGACCAGCGCCTGGAGCGTCTACGACTGGAGCGACGCGACGTTTGCGATCGTCAGCCTCAGCTCGCTGACCGTCACCGCCCCCAACGGCGGTGAGCCCTACGACCGCGGCGACCCCGTCGACGTCACCTGGAGCGCCAACGCGGCCGTCGCCAAGGGCCAGTTCGGCGTCTGGCTGGTCGACTCGCACAACACCTGGTACATCGGCCGCATCGTCGACGCCCACGGCTCGAGCGCCGACTACGCGACCACCTTCGCCGGCAGCCAGACGGCCAAGCTGCCGCCCGACGCCTACCGGGTCATCGTCTACTACCGCGCCTCGTCGACCAGCGCCTGGAGCGTCTACGACTGGAGCGACGCGACGTTTGCGATCGTCAGCCTCAGCTCGCTCACCGTCACCGCCCCCAACGGCGGTGAGCCCTACGACCGCGGCGACCCCGTCGACGTCACCTGGAGCGCCAACGCGGCCGTCGCCAAGGGCCAGTTCGGCGTCTGGCTGGTCGACTCGCACAACACCTGGTACATCGGCCGCATCGTCGACGCCCACGGCTCGAGCGCCGACTACGCGACCACCTTCGCCGGCAGCCAGACGGCCAAGCTGCCGCCCGACGCCTACCGGGTCGTGGTCTACTACCGCGCCTCGTCGACCAGCGCCTGGAGCGTCTACGACTGGAGCGACGCCAGCTTCGTGATCAACTGACTGGATGCGTCCTCCGGGGTGGGGGGGCGACCGCCGGAGCAGAAGAGAGCACCCGCGCCGGGCCGCGAGGCCCGGCGCTGGCCGCACAGACGCTTCAGCCTCTTCGCGGCGTCCGCTGTGCTGGGTTGCACGGCCGCAGGGTTCGGGGGCGGCTGGTCGTGGACAACCGGCAGTGGGAAGAGACCGCTTTCAGCCAGGATGCGGATGTCTCCTCGGTCCCCACGGAGCGCCGGCAAAGCTACAGACGCCTTTCGCACGAACCCACAGACGCTGTGCCCGTATTCCACGAAGTGGCCGGCCCGAACATCGAAGCCGTTCAGTAGCAGCACGTAGAGGAGCTCGCCGACGTTCCACCCGGTGGAGACGTGCCCTGAGCACACGTACGTGGTGTACGGCGGGACGAAGATGAACAGTCGCCCGTTGTCGGCCAGGACCCGCCGCACTTCCTGCAATGCCTGTCCTGCATTGTGACAGTGTTCCAGGACATGGCTCATGACCACAGGGTCGAATTGGCCTTCGGCAACGGCATACTCTCGACCGGGCACTCAACTAGCGTCACGCCATATGCTTCACGGAAGTGCTTCGGTTCGATGCCGTAGGAGGAGAACTCGAGCCCGGTTGCCACCAGTTCCATTTCGTTCTTGGCGAGGAAGCGCGCTACCTTTGCCCTGAGCCGGCGCCGACATCGAGAATTGAGTGCACTCCATCGAAGGGTGCCTGTTCCAACAACCTAAGCACTCCAGCACGGCGCTCGTCGGGCGTCTCCCCGCCGCCGAGATCGGCCGGAATAGCGTCTGGTCGAACATAGCCGGACTTCGATTCTCGCATGAGGCGCCTTCTCCCTATCACCTAAGCGTGACTTGATTGCTCCATTGGCCCAACCTTCGTGGGACGGAGAGCATCGGTCACGAACGTCCGAGAATGCACTGCATTGCTTGGACTCTCGGACGGTCGCATTGTCGCTGCGTGCGCTTGGACAACGACGGTAGGCTGCTCGGCGTGGCCGCCAGTCACTGCACCCGCCGTTGCATGAAGATCGCATTTAGTTGGTTGTAGCCAATCAGGACGTAGTTGCGGTCTTCTAGGTGCCGCCGAATCTCCTCATAGCCCGTGTTGACCTCGACACAAATCGTGTAGGGCGTGAAACGGTCATAGTCCAAGGAGAACACGATCTCCTCGTCTGTGCCCTCTGTGTCAATCGAGACCAGCTCAGGGGCTTGACCCCCGAAGGACTCCGCGATGATCGTGTTGATACTGACGAGCGGGACCTGCCGCATGCACGTGAGCCGGAGGTTGGAACCATAGGCTTCTCGGCCCTTCGCGCTGGCTAGGAAGTCGGCTTCTTCTTTCGAGAAGGTACTGAGTGTCGGCATGTTGGCGACGAAGAAGTCGGCCGCGTTCTGATCCTGTTTGGCGACACCGACATTGATGATGCGATCTCGCGGGCGAGCCTTCGTCAGCTGCCGATTCAAGTCCGAGTTCGGCTCAACCAGGACCCCCGACGCGCCTGCTCGATAGAACAAGTACGTATTGCTCAAGCTCTTCGGGTCACAGGCCCCGATGTCCAGATACCGGATTCGGCTGAGATCGTATCCCCGAGTCCAAAGGTGGTATGCGATGACTAGATCCTCGCCCATTTGCGAGTAACTTGTGTGTCGCACACGACGCCCGCCGAAGCTGCTTCGACGAAGAACGCTTCTTGCCACGGCCTTCAGGCGATGAGGAATCACTCAGCGACCACCCTCCGCGTCGGTCAGCTTGGCGGGCACCCCGCGAGCTGCCGAGCTCCAATTCGCGTCCGAACCCGTATGCTAGCCACAAGGGCACCTCATGCATAGGTGCGTACGCATGTCGGACCCATTTGAGAGTCGTTCACGCGAGTGCGCCGGACCATGCAGATCGCTGGTACGATGTGTCGATGGCAAATCGGAGTCGGGTCAC